>NZ_JABWRD020000001.1:0-380000 GCF_014268785.2 Pseudomonas shirazensis
GGGGAACGGGGTTTACCACTCGTACCCGAACAGCAATGCCCCAGAGGGCGCCACGGATACCTTCGTCTACACCATCCGTGATGCCGACGGTGACCAGAGCACCGCGACGGTCAGTATCAACGTGCTCAACTGCCAGATGGTGGCGACACCGGATCACGACGTCACCGTCTACGAAAACGCTCTGGACCTGAACAAGGACTGCCACGACCTGGCTCCGGGCACTGTGCTCGGCAGCCAGCCGGGATCGGCCGCTGAAACAGCCAGCGGCACCTTGGTTGGCGCCGTGAGCGGCGGCGTAGGCATCCTCACCTACAGCCTGGTCGGCAATGCCGAGGGCCATTTCGGCCAGATCCAGGTCAACGGCGATGGCTCTTACACCTACACCCTGACTTCGCCTGCCAGCATTTCGCTGCAGCAGGACGATGGCCCCACTATCGTCACCGAAACCTTCACCTATCAGGTCAAGGACTCGCTCGGCAACACCACCACCAGCAACATCGTCGTCAGCATTGTCGATGACGTGCCCCAAGCCCACTGTGACTTCGCCAATGTGGTCGAAGGCAGCAGCGTGACGGGCAACCTGCTGTGGAATGACGTGATCGGCGCCGACGTCTCTGCCGCTGGCCAGTATGTGATCGGGATCCGCGCCGGCAGCGACACCTCGACTTCTGCTGTGGGCCAAATCGGCACAGAAGTGCAAGGCGCCTATGGCTACGCAACGCTGGATGCCAACGGTAATGGCGTTTATCACGCCAACCCCAACAGCGTGTCACCGGCTGGAGCTACCGACACCTTCGTCTACACCATCCGTGACGCCGACGGTGATGAAAGCACTACGACGGTGACCTTCAACGTCCAGGACGCCAGCCAGGCGGGCTGCGCTGATGGAGCTGTTGGCGCTCGCTCGGCGGCCACTGACAAAGCGGTGCCGATCCGGTTCGACGTTGACGAACACAAAGCCACCGGCTCGCTCAAGGAGCTTGCTCGCAGCGCGTTCGCTGTCAACAGCGGCGCCATGACTTCCGCACTGGTGGTAGCCGGCTATATGGCGCAGATGGGCAACAGCCACGCCGGCGAGCAGGACGTGTACACGGTGGCCCTGCGCAAGGGTGAGACGCTCACCCTCGACCACGATCGCGCGCCGGGCAACTTGCTCATGGAATGGAAGGGCGCAGCTGGCAGCTATCACCCTGTGGCGGACGGCGGCAGCTTCACCGCCAGCCACGATGGCCTGTACAGCATCCAGCTGACCAGCCCTACCGACAGCACTGCCCCGGCGCAGGACAGCTTCAAGCTCAGCCTGCTGATCGATTCGAGCAATGTCCAAGGCCAGAGACACCCTGTCGGCCAGGCAGTTGGCAGTGACCCGGCAACTGGCACTGCAGACATCGTCTACCACGCAGACAGCACTGGCAGCGCGCTGACCGCCGATACGTTGTTGGCGGTGGAGGAGGGCAAAGGCGAGGCGGTGCTGGCAAGCAACCCAGGCAATGACCTGCTCGAAGGCGGCCACGGTATGGATACCGTCAGCTATGCCACAGCCAAGGCAGGCGTAGTGGTCGACCTCAATCTGGTGGGCCAGCAGGATACCGGCGGCGGTGGGCTGGACACCCTGGTCAGGATCGACAACCTGATCGGCTCGGACTACCACGACACTTTGATTGGCAGCGCCAATGACAACGTGCTGATTGGCGGTCGGGGTGATGACCTGCTGACCGGGGGCGGCGGCAACGACACCTTCGTCTGGCAGAAGGGTGACACCGGCCACGACACTGTGACTGACTTCACGCCAGGCGCTGATCATCTTGACCTGTCGCAATTGCTTCAGGGCGATGGTGGCGCGGCGGCTTCACTGGATGACTTCCTGCACTTCAAGGTCAGCGCAGCGGGAGGTACGGTGGTGTCGACCATCGAAGTCAGCAGCGTGGCCGGTGCGGCGCCGAGTCAGACCATCGACCTGGCCGGCGTCGACCTTGCCCAGCACTATGGCGTAACGGCGGGGGCGGGTGGTCTGATTGCATCCGGGCATGACACCGCAACCATCATCAACGGCATGCTCAACGATCACTCGTTGAAGGTGGATACCGTCTAAGGCTAGGTAGGGTAGGGCAGTGCCCGCCTGGCGCTGCCCAAGGGCTGGGTCAACTGCGGCGCAGGGTCTTCTGCTTGAGGATGTACAGGCTCACCAGCACCGCGCTGGTGAGCATGAATAGCCGCGCCCAGAACAACGGCACCAGATAGCAGGACAAACCGATACTGGCCCACATCAGGCCAATGGCGTAGACCTTGCCCTTGAGCGGGATCCCCTCACCACCGAGGTAGTCGCGAATCCACGGCCCCAGCTGCGGGTGATTCACCAGCCAGGCGTGGAAGCGCGGCGAGCTGCGGGCGAAGCAGGCGGCCGCCAGCAGCAGAAAGGGGGTGGTCGGCAATACCGGCAGGAAAATCCCCAATACCCCCAGCGCAACGCTGAGCCAGCCAACGGCCAGCAACAGGTAGCGCATGACTGCTGTCAGTGATGGCGCGGCTTGAGCAGGGCTGGCTTTTCTTCCGGAGCGTGTAGCAGCAGGTACAGCGCGGTCAGGGCTTCCGGAATCTGCACGATCATGTCGTCCTGCAGGTTGGCGTCCTTGGCGATGTCTTCAAACTCTGGCTGCTCATCGAACAGACCCGAACCGACCATGATCGGCAGCAGCATTTCGCTGACTTCTTCTTCGGCGTTCTCGAACCAGGCTTCTTCACGCAGGAACACGCCTTCCATGAAGCCGATGCACCAGCCGCGCAGATCGGAGTCGTCCGGGTCTTCACCCAGGTCGAGGTCGCACGGCAGCTCGAACTCTTCGTCACTGGCCAGCTGACGGCTGATGTGGGCTTTGAGGGCGACCAACGTGGCTTCGATTTCGACGCGCTGGGCGTCGCTGCTGTACTTGGGCTCTTCGGCAAACAGCGCGTCGATCCATTCGCGGTCAGGAACGACCTCGGAAGTGATCGAAAGCGCGGTCAGGTAGCCGTGGGCGGCGACGTAATCCAGCGCTTCTTCGTGCAGCTCGTCGGCATCGAGGAAGACTTGCAGGCGGGTCAGTTGCTCGGCGAAGGACATTACGGGGCTACCTTGAAGAATAAACGATAACGAATTCTAGCACCTTGCTGCGATCACGGGGCAAAGGGAACGTCTGTCACCGTAGCGTCCTTTAGCACTCGTCGCTGGGGTATAATCCGCGGTTTTCAGCCGGGCACAGTGTTTGTGCGGCCCTTGGCAAAAGCTGCTTACGCATTCGCGCGTGTGCCGGACGAGTTTATCGTCCAGCCTGTGTTCGGGAATGATACGGCGATTTCGGAGTTTGCAATGCTCGAACAGGCTCAGCGCGTCCTCAAGGACATCTTCGGCTACGACAGTTTCCGGGGGCGCCAGGCAGCGATCATCGAATGTGTGGCCAATGGCGGCGATGCCTTGGTACTGATGCCTACCGGCGGCGGCAAGTCGCTGTGCTTCCAGGTCCCTGGCTTGTTGCGGCCCGGCTTGACTGTGGTGGTATCGCCACTGATCGCCTTGATGGACGATCAGGTTGCCACCCTCGACGAACTCGGCGTGGCCGCGGCAGCCCTCAATTCGACCCTGAGTGCAGAGCAGCAACGCGAGCTGGCCGGGCGCTTGCGCCGCGGCGAGGTGAAGATGCTCTACCTCGCGCCTGAGCGCTTGGTGCAACCACGCATGCTCGAGTTCCTGCAGGGCCTCGACGTATCGCTGTTCGCCATCGACGAAGCGCACTGCGTGTCGCAGTGGGGCCATGACTTCCGGCCTGAGTACCTGCAATTGGGCCAGCTGGCCGAACAGTTTCCGCATGTGCCACGCATCGCCCTGACCGCCACCGCCGACATGCGCACCCGCGAAGAGATCGTCCAGCGTCTGCACCTGCAGGGCGCCGAGCGCTTTCTGTCGAGCTTCGACCGACCGAATATCTTTTACCGCATCGTGCCCAAGGAAGCGCCGCGCAAACAGCTGATGGCGTTTCTTGGCGAGCGCCGCGGCAACGCCGGGATTGTCTACTGCCTGTCACGCAAAAAGGTTGACGAGACTGCAGCGTTTCTCTGCGAACAGGGCTTTCCGGCACTGTCCTACCATGCCGGCCTGGCCGCCGACACCCGTGCCAGCAACCAGCGCCGCTTCCTCAACGAGGAAGGCCTGATCATGGTTGCGACCATTGCATTTGGCATGGGCATCGACAAACCCAACGTGCGCTTCGTTGCCCACCTCGACTTGCCCAAGTCGCTCGAGGCGTATTACCAGGAGACCGGTCGTGCCGGTCGTGACGGCTTGCCCGCCGACGCCTGGATGGCCTACGGCCTGCAAGACATGGTCATGCTCAAGCAGATGTTGCAGAACTCCGAAGGTGACGAGCGTCACAAGCGGGTCGAGCAGCACAAACTCGACGCCATGCTGGCCCTGTGTGAAGAAACCCGCTGCCGCCGACAGTCGCTGCTGGCCTACTTCGACGAAGTCCTCGAACAGCCCTGCGGTCACTGTGACAACTGCGTAGACCAGGTGCAGACCTGGGACGCAACCGAGCCTGCGCGTCAGGCCCTGTCGGCGGTGTTTCGAACCGGTCAGCGCTACGGCGTTGGTCATCTGGTCGATGTGCTGCTGGGCAAGGACAACGAGAAGATCCGCAGCTTTGGTCACGAGAAGCTCTCGGTCTACGGCGTCGGCAAGTCCCTGAGTGAACATGAGTGGCGCTCGCTGTTCCGCCAGCTGGTCGCACGTGGCCTGGTCGATATCGACCTCGAAGGCTACGGCGGCCTGCGCCTGTCCGACAGCTGCCGGCCATTGCTGCGTGGCGAGGTCAACCTGCAGCTGCGTCGCGACCTCAAACCACAGACCAGCACCAAGAGCTCCAGCGGTGGCAGCCCGGCCAGCCAGTTGGTGCGTGGCGAAGAGCGCGAGATGTGGGAAGCCTTGCGCACCCTGCGGCGCAAGCTGGCTGAAGAGCACAGCGTACCGCCTTACGTCATCTTCCCCGATTCGACCTTGCTGGAAATGCTTCGCAGTCAGCCTGCAAGCCTTGCCGACATGGGCCAGGTCAGTGGTGTCGGCGCGCGCAAACTGGAGCGCTATGGCCAGGCGTTTCTCGAGGTGCTCAACGGCGGCGAGAGCACGCAGGCGCCCAAGGTGGTGCTTGACCTGCGCCACGAACTGGTAAGCCTGGCGCGGGCGGGCATGACGCCGATGCAGATTGCCGGCCAGCTCAACTGCAGCGAAAAGAATGTCTACAGCCTGTTGGCCGAGGCGCTCGGCCGTCAGGAACTGAGCCTGGACCAGGCGCTGGACTTGCCCGAAGACCTGATGATGGAAGTGCAGGATGCCTTCCTTGATGGCGAGGGCGAGCTACCGCCGGTGGCGGCGATCGCAGCGCAATTCGCCCAGCGCGTGCCGGAGGGTGTGCTGTATTGCATCCGCGCTGCGCTGGCGGCAGAGTTTGAGCTGTAACCAGGCGCGATGCCGCTGGGCGCGGCATCTGGCTGATCCTTGTCATATTTTTTGATGATTATCGGACATTTCCGTGGCGTCCAGCCTTGCCTGGAGCGCAAGGCCATGATTAGCTGGCTAATAATTAGTTCTATCCATCGAGTTGTTTATGCCGCTTACCGACAATCAACACCGCTTTGGCATGCAACTGGCCCAGATGTCCCGGGGCTGGCGCGCTGAACTGGATCGCCGACTGGCCGGGCTGAATCTGTCTCAGGCTCGCTGGTTGGTGCTGTTGCACCTCGCTCGCTTCGCCGAAGCTCCGACCCAGCGTGAACTGGCGCAGAGCGTGGGCGTTGAAGGCCCAACGCTGGCGCGCCTGCTCGATAGCCTGGAAACCCAGGGTCTGGTGCGCCGCCAGGCGGTGCTGGAAGATCGTCGTGCCAAAAAGATTCTGCTTTGCCCACCCGCCAAGCCGCTAATTGAGCAAATCGAAACCATCGCCAACCAGCTGCGTACCGAACTGTTCAGCGGGGTAGACGAGGCTGACCTGGATATCTGCATGCGGGTCCACGCGAAGATTCTCGGTAACCTGGAAAAATCCTGAGGCGACGCCAGGGCTGCCATGCAGAGGCTGCCCTGGCCGCGTTCAATCAGAACGTGTGGCCCAGATTGAGATATACCGCTTTCTGCTGCTCGCTGTTGGCCCCATAACTGAGGTTCAACGGCCCTAGCGGCGTCTCCAACCCTAAAAATATGCTCGCGGCGTTGATGTAGCCACTGTCGAAGTCATTGTCGTTGTTCCAGGCCCGGCCGCGTTCGAGCGAGCCGCCGATGTACAGCGGGAAGTCCAGCGGCAGGTAGGCGCGTGGCGTCAGGCGCCGGTAATAGACCATCCGCATCAGGCTGACGTTCTGCCCCGACACCGAGTCCTGACGGAAGCCCGACAGCTGCCGGGCGCCACCGAGCACGAAGCTCGAAGTGACCACGTCGGCGTCGTTCAGCGTGCGTCCGTAGCGCCCGCCAAGCACCAGCGTATCGGCGCCGCTGCTGAGTGCCTTGTCCACGTTCAGCTCCCACTGGCGATAGTTGCTGTCCGAATCCAGCGACTTGTCGTAGTTGCGCAGGGTCAGGCTGATGTCTTCGCCACTGTGCGGGAAGTACACGTTGTCCAGCGTATCGAACGAGTACTTGAGCTCGTAGAAACCTTCGTTGAAGCTGACCGAGGGCAGGTCCTGATCACCAATGCGAACGTCGGCTTTGCCCCAGGCCTTGCCCACGCCTGCACGCACCTCGCCATAGGTACCGATCTGGCGGCCGAGGTTGATGCCGAAACCATACCTTTGCAGGCGGTATTCGGCGACCGGGTCATTTTCCAGTGTCGCTTCGATGTTCTGCGAACCCAGATCCAGATACGGCGCGACGAAATACCGCGAACCGATGTCCAGCGGCTGATAGAACTCGCTGTACAGCTCTTGCTGATCGCCGATCTGCGCACGCGTCAGCCATTCACCGCCCAGCCGATTGATGCCATTGATGCGGTAGCTGGCGCCGAGGTTGAAGGCGCTGTCGCCGCGCATGTCGTCCGACAGGTTGAGGCCCAGGCGTAGGTAGTCGGTACCGCCGCGTTTGCCGCTGGCCTTGATCACCAGGGTGTTGTTGTCGCCCCTGTGCACCACGCGGTACTGCACACCGTCAAAGTAATCCAGGCCATACAGGGTACCCATGTCGGTCTGCAGACGCTCCAGCTCCAGTGGCTCGCCAATCGGCTGGCGAACGTAGTAGCGGATCACGTCGTCGCTGACCTTCGAATCATTCTCGACTTTGATTGCGGTAATCACCGGGGTGCGCTGGCGCGGCGAGCGGGCGATGGCAAGCTGAGCATCGCCCTCAGCCTGGCGCAGTGTAGCCAGCCGGGCATCAAGAGCACGGGTGGCGCGGTAGCCGGACTCGATCATCTCGGCGGTGCGGCCGAAGTCAGTGACGCCGAATGCCGCCAAGGGCGGCTGAATCAGGATGTCATCGCGGTGCAGGTTGGCCAGTTGCTCTTCGGAGTTTCGCCGGGTCATCAGGGTGATCGACTGGTTGAGCACATCCACTACCGTGTTCAGTTGCTTGCGGTCGCGCAACGGAGTACCGATGTCGACCACAATGGCCAGATCGACGCCCATCTCGCGGGCGACATCCAGCGGGATGTTGTCGACCATGCCGCCGTCGACCAGCAAGCGCCCATCCATCTCGACTGGGGCGAACACCGCCGGGATCGACATGCTGGCGCGGATCACCTGCGGCAGGTGGCCACGGCGGAACACCACTTTTTCGCCACTGGCGATATCGGTTGCAACGGCGCGGAAGGGGATCGGCAGTTTGTCGAAGTCGCGGGTATCAGCGGTGTGGGCCAATTTGCTTTCCAGCAGCAGGGCGAGGTTCTGACCCTGGATCACCCCCAGCGGCAGGCCCAGGCTGCCATCGTCGCGAAAGCTCAGCTTCTGCTTGACCAGAAAATCGCGATCATCCTGCTTGCGCCGGAACGGCACGTCCTTGCGCGGTGGCGCATCGGACAGCGCCTGCTGCCAGTCGAGTGTGGTGGCGAGTTTTTCCAGCTCTTCGACGCTGTAGCCCGAGGCATACAGGCCGCCAATGACCGCCCCCATGCTGGTGCCGGCAATGGCATCGACGCGCACGCCTTGCTCTTCCAGCGCCTTGAGCACGCCGATGTGCGCCAGGCCCCTGGCTGCGCCGCCAGACAGCACCAGGCCGACCTTGGGTCGGGTGTTTTCGGCTGCTGTGATCGGCAAACAGGTAAGCAGCAGCATCAGGCACAACAGCAAGCGGTGCATCGTCCAGTCTCAAGCAGAGGGAAAGGCCGCTAGTATAAGCGGCCCCCACTCTGGAGATAGTTGATCATGTCTGCGAGCAAGCCCGAAATAGTCATCAATTATTGCACTCAGTGCCAATGGCTGCTGCGCGCCGCCTGGCTGGCGCAGGAGTTGCTCAGTACCTTTGCCGACGATCTGGCCCGAGTCGCGCTGGAGCCAGGCACCGGTGGCGTGTTCCGGGTCACCTGCAACGGTGTGCAGATCTGGGAGCGCAAGGCGGATGGCGGCTTCCCTGAGGCCAAGCAGCTCAAGCAGCGCGTACGCGATCAAATCGACCCGCAGCGCGACCTCGGCCACAACGATCGCTGATCAGCTGTTCTGGGTTGCAGGCTTGGCGGCGCTGGCCGGCTCGCTGGCCAGGCGGCTGGAGAGGATGATCGCCAGCACGATCAAGGCGCCGCCGGCGAGCATGGTCAGCGAAGGCCGCTCGGCGAATAGCGCCCAGGCCACGGCGATGCCATAGACCGGCTCCATGCCGAACACCACGGCGGCGGTGCGCGCCTTGATCACCGCCAGCGCAGCGACGAACAGGCTGTGCGCAATGCCGGTACAGAACACCCCAAGCAGGCCGATCCAGAGCCAGTCGACAGCGCGAACGTCGGCCAGGCCCGGCGCTGCGAACGGCAGCAGGCACAGCGCTACCACCAGATTCTGCCAGAGCGCTGCCTGCGCCGCCGGCAAGCGCGCCCCGCCTGCGCGGTTGGTGAGCGACAGCAGCGAGAACAGCAACCCCGACAGCAATGCCCAGAGCAGGCCACTGGTGGCCTCGCTGGCCAGGTCAAAGGCGGGCGTGACGAGGATCAGGCCGATGCTCACCAGCACGACCAGCATCAGCTCATTGCGACGGATACGCTCGCGAAACAACAGCCCTTCAAGGATCACCGTGAACGCCGGGAAGCTGGCAAAGCCCAGGGTGGCGATGGCCACGCCGGCAACCTTGACCGCGATGAAAAAACTCACCCAATGGCCGGCCAGCAACACGCCGCCAAGCAGCAGACGGCGCATATCAGCGCCTTTGAGTGGTTGCCAGGTCTGACGCATGAACTGGGCAAACAGACCCAGCGCCAGTACTGCGAAGGCGGCACGGCCAAAAACAATGATGGCCGGGCTGGCCGAGACAGCGAGCTTGCCGAAGACACCGGTCAGACCAAACAGCAGCGCGCCGATGTGCAGAGCGCCGAGGGCGGTGCGGGGTGTCATGGGAGTCCTCTGTGCGGACCGCTGGCGATAGGTACGAGGCGTGGCGCAGCGGTGGCTGATGCCAGGTGCGAGCCAGTTTAAGCGCAGGCGGGGGCGCTGTCTGTGGCAAATTTGCCCATCTCCGTGCCGCGCATCACCGGGTACCCAGCCCTGGCGCCTTACAAGCTGACCTTGCCCAGCAGGATGTCACGGAACATCGCGAAGTCGCCGATCAGGCTATACCACGGATGATCGAACGTCGCCGGGCGATTCTTCTCGAAGACAAAATGCCCGATCCAGGCAAAGCCATAGCCGGCAACCGGGATCAACAACAGCAACAACCATTTGCCACTGGCAATGGTGTAGGCGAGCAGTGCTATCACCAGGCTGGTGCCGACGAAGTGCAGCCGCCGGCAGGTGGGGTTGCTGTGCTCGCCGAGGTAGAAGGGGTAGAACTCGGCAAAACTGCGAAACTGCGCTGTGCGGTCCATTATTTCGCTCCCTGAGCAACTGCTTATGGCGTGGGTACACGGCGTGGAGCCTGATTAGAGTCTAGAGTCATAGGCAAAGCGAGCCAGTGACAATAAGCGCCAATTGAGTATCCTTGGCATTCACCGCAGGAGCGGTCAGCACAAGAAGCCGGTTATGAGTGAAAGAACCACATCCGCCAGCTGGGCATCCGGCATCGTCAAGGCCCTCGAGCTGGAAGGCCTCGACTGCCGGGCCATGTTCAAGGAACTCGGCCTGGACTTCGCTGCGCTGGATGACCCGGACGCGCGCTTCCCGCAGGATTCGATGACCCGCCTGTGGCAACTGGCGGTCGAGCTGTCGGGTAACCAGGCGATCGGCTTGAACATGGCGCGGGTGGTGCGCCCGGCATCGTTTCATGTGGTCGGTTATGCGCTGATGTCCAGCCGTACCCTGGCCGAGGGCTTCGAGCGGCTGGTGCGCTACCAGCGGATCATCGCCGAAAGCTCGGACCTGAGCTTTCGCCTCGGGCCTGAGGGGTACTCGCTGGTGCTGACCGTGCACGGCGACCACCTGCCGCCAACCCGCCATAGTGCCGAAGCCTCGCTGGCGTGCGCGCTGGCGTTGAGCAAATGGTTGAGCGGGCGACCGATCCAGCCGCGGCGCGTGCTTATCCAAGGGCCACAGCCTGACGACATCGAGCCTTACAAGGTGGCCTTTCACTCGCCGCTGGTATTTGGCGCTGCACAAGACGCGCTGCTGTTCGAGCGGGCTGATATGGAAGCGCCGCTGCCCACTGCCAATGAAGCCATGGCGGTGTTGCATGACCGCTTTGCCGGCGAATATCTGGCACGCTTCTCGGAAAGCCGCGTCACCCATCGGGTGCGTCAGGTGTTGTGCCGGATCCTGCCCCAGGGCGAGCCCAAGCGCGAAACCGTGGCGCAGGCGCTGCATATGTCTCAGCGCACCCTGCAGCGGCGTTTGCAGGAGGAGGGCACCAGTTTCCAGACGCTGCTTGACGACACCCGTCGCGAGTTGGCCGAGCAGTACCTGGCCCAATCAGGCATGACCCTGCTCGAAACCGCCTACTTGCTGGGCTTTTCCGACCCGAGCAATTTCTACCGGGCATTTCGCCGTTGGTTCGACGCCACCCCCAGCGAATACCGCTCGCGGCTGGGCGCCGAGGCGGTCAGTGACGCCAGAACGCCGGCATACATAGAACCAGCACGGTGATGATTTCCAGTCGGCCGAGCAGCATGCCGCCGGCCAGGATCCACTTGGCGGCATCCGGTAAAGTGGCGTAGTTGCCCGCTGGGCCAATCACTTCGCCCAGGCCCGGGCCTACGCCGGACACTGTGCCCGCGGCGCCGGTCAGCGCTGTCATCCAGTCCACCCCCAGCAGCGACAGCAGCAGGGCGATTACGCAGATGGTGATGGCGAAGAAGAACGAGAAAGTCAGAATCGAGCGGACGATCTCCTCATCCAGGCGATGGCCGTTGTACTTCTGCTTGATCACCGCGCGCGGGTGGATCAACTGATTGAGGCTGGCCTTGAGCAGGATGTAGGCGACCTGAAAGCGGAAAATCTTGATCCCGCCGGCCGTCGAGCCGGAGCAGCCACCGATAAAGCCCAGATAGAAAAACAGCATCAGCGAGAAGTTGCCCCACAGGCTGTAGTCGCCCAAGGCGAAACCGGTGGTGGTAACGATCGAGGTGACGTTCAGCGCGACGTGGCGCAGGGCATCCAGCCAGTGCAGTTCGGTGGTTGCCCAGTACCAGGTGCCAAGTACCAGCCAGGTGATCACCAGCAGGCCCAGCAAGCCCTGCACCTGTTGATCCTTGAACAGCGCTCTGCGATTGCCGCGCAGCGTCGCCACATACAGCGTGAACGGCAGGCTGCCGAAGATCATCACCACCACCGCGACCCAGTGCACGGCCGGGATGTCCCACTTGGCCAGCGACAGATCCGACGTGGAAAAACCGCCGGTGGAGATCGCCGACATGGCGTGGTTGATCGCATCGAACAGGCTCATGCCCGCCCACCAGAACGCCAGGCTGCCGAGGAAGGTAATGCCGACGTACACCAGCACGATCGACTTGGCGACCATATGCGAGCGCGGCATGACCTTCTCCGAGCGGTCCGAAGACTCGGTCTGGAACAGGCGCATGCCACCAATGCGCAGCAACGGCAAGATCGCCACCGCCATGGCGATAAAGCCGATACCACCCAGCCAGTGCAGCATCGAGCGCCACATGAGAATGCCAGGAGACATGGTGTCCAGCCCGCTCAACACCGTCGCACCGGTGGCGGTAATCCCCGACATGCTCTCGAAAAAGGCGTTGGTATAGCTGATGTGCTGAGTCAACAGGAACGGCAAGGCCGCGAACACGCAGACGATCAGCCAACTGCTCACGGTGAGCAGGTACATGTCCCGTGGGCGCAGGTGCACGTGCTCGGGGCGGCCGGGGATGATCAGCGCCAGGCCGGCGATGAAGGTGATCAGGCTCGACCAGAGAAACGACGGCATGTCGCCGGTGCGCTCGAACACCAGCAGGGTGGCCATCGGCACGACCATGCTGACCGCCAGGGTGATCAGGAAGATGCCGATGATGAAACCAATGATTCTTAAGGTCGGCAACGCCATGTGATCTGCTCTGACTCGAATCGGAAAGGGCGCCATTCTACCTGTGGGGCTGGTTAAGTAAACGCCCTTGGCAGATGCAGCGGTGCTGCCATGGCAGGCGTCGATAGTGCAGAATGGCAGCACTTTCTATCTGCCAGGAGGGTAGCCGATGGAGGCTCTCGACGCATTGCTCAACCGTGTATCCGTGCCACGCCTGACCGAGCCGGCGCCCAATGCGGCGCAACGCGAGGGGTTGTTCCAGGCGGCGTTGCGCGCGCCGGACCACGGCCAGCTGCGCCCATGGCGCTTTCTGACTATCGAGGGCGAGGGGCTGGCAAAGCTCGGTGAGCTGTTTGCCGAAGCGCTGGCCAACAAAGGCGACGCCAGCCAGGCTGCACTGGACAAGGCGCGCGCCATGCCGCTGCGCGCGCCGCTGCTGATCGTGGTCATCGCGCGTCTGCAGGATCACTTCAAGGTGCCCAAGTCCGAGCAGCGGCTGGCCGCCGGTTGCGCTGCACACGGCATCCTCATCGCCGCCCATGCACAAGGTATCGGCGCTGTCTGGCGTACCGGCGAGATGGCTTTCGACGCCCATGTTCACCAAGGCCTGGGGCTTGAGCCGACCGAGGAGTTGATTGGCTACTTGTACCTCGGAACGCCGCTCAACGAGCCACGCACCGCGCCTGTGCTGGACACGGCCGACTTCGTCCGCGCCTGGGGCTGAGTTGTGCAAGGGGCGCCCTGCGCCCCGTCGCTTTCTGTGTAAAGGAGCGCTCGATCAACTGCCAACAACGGCCGTGATCGGCAACTCCAGACGAGCAACGAAGCCTCCTTGGGCATGGTTGCTCAGGATCAGGCTGCCACCATGCCGTTCGGCTGCACGCCGGGCTATCGCCAGACCAAGCCCATGACCGGCGGAGTCCTGTCCCGGTGCACGGAAGAACGGCTCGCCGAGTTGAGCAAGATACTCCGGCGCAACCCCTGGACCATGATCACGCACAGTTATCAGCACCCTCTGCTGCTCAAGCCTGGCGCTGATCTCGATCGGTTTGCCGCTGGGATTGAAGCGCAATGCGTTGCGCACCAGGTTATCCACGGCGCGCTCGACCAGCGTCGGCCAGCCCTGCAAGGTCAGCCCGGGCGCGGCTTCCAAGCGAATCTCCTGCTCCGGCGCACTCAGCTGCGCGTCCTTGCGCACACTGCCCAGCAGAGCGTTGACGTCGATCGGCTCAACCAACGCCTGCTCGGCATCGACTCGGGCCAGGGCCAGAATCTCGCTGATCAGGTCTTCCAGCCGGTCGCATTCGCGGGTCAGGCGCGGCCACAGAGCTTGGCGCTGCTCGGGTTCCGCGCGTTCGGCCAGCGCCAGGGCGATACGCAGGCGCGCCAGCGGTGAGCGCAGCTCGTGCGAGACGTCGCGCAGCAACTGGCGCTGGCTGCCGATCAAACTCTGCAGGCGCGCGCCCATCTTGTTGAAGTCGGTCGCCAGTACGCCGAACTCGTCACGCCGGGCCGCCAGTTGGGCCAGGCTGTTCTGCTGGTAGCTGGTCTGGCCAAGGTCATGCACGGCGCCGCGCAGGCGGCTCAGCGGGCGGGTAATCGACAGCGTCACCAACAGGCTGAACAAGGTCAGCACCACCAGGGCGATGCCGAGCGCGCTGAGTGGCCAGAGCAGGCTTTCGCGGTGCCAGGCATCCAGCTCCGGGTGCGGGATGCGGTAGATCAGCAGGTAGGTCTCGCCGCTGCTGGGGCTGGTGTATTCCTCGGTCAATCGGCGCCACGGCAAGCGCCGCTGGTCATTGTGCTGGCGCGCTTCAAAATCAGCCGCACGGCGCGGGAAGGTGCCCGGCACCACCGCATCGCCGGCGTCGTTGAGTACTTGCACATCGACCTTGTAGCGCTGCTTGCGCCGTTCCAGAAAGCGCTGGGCCGAGGCCACGCCGTCTTGTTCATAGTGCTGTGCCCAGCCGCTGGCCAGGGTATTCAGGCCTGGGTGACGGCTGAGGATCCAGTTGTCCTGGTTGAGCATATGGCCAAGCAGGATCGACAACCCTGCGACCAGGGCGATGGCTAGCCAGAAACTGGCCAGGATGCGCCAGAACAATGAACGCAAGACGAGACCTCCACAAACGAGAAAAGCCCGGCCCGCTTCTGAGCGGGCCGGGCAGTGGGTTACAGCTTACTGAGCCTTGCCGGCTTTTTCAGCTTTCCAGGCCTGGAATTCCTTCCATTCAGCCTTGCGTGCAGCGCGTTCTTTCTGCTGCGCGTCGAACATCTTCTGTTGCTCGGGCTTGAGCAGGCCGCGGATCTCGCTGTCGGTCTTGTCGTGACGGGCCTTGAGCTCGTCCTGCATGGCTTTTTTATCGGCCGCCGGCAGTTTGTCCAGGTAGCGCTTGGTAATCTCGCGCTGGGCTTTCATGCCGTCGCCCTTGAGCTTGCCGATCTGCTGGCGTTGCTCCGGAGTCAGGTCGAGCTGGGCGTAAGGCGCATTGCCGCGGTGATGCGGGCCGTCGTGACGTGGACCGCCGTCTGGCATGGCCATGGCTACGGTTGGCAGGGCAGCGGCGAACATCAGAGCGATCAGGGTCTTGCGCATGGTGTTTCTCCTCTCATGGGCCGGTTGTTACCGGATGAGCCCAGTTTAGGGAGATCAAGGTCAGGCGCAGTCAGGTCAAGGTAAAGGCAAGGTAAAGAGGTTGCAGGGCGTTGCGGCTCTCTAGAGCGAAAGGCAAACCGCGTGGCGCGGCTTGCCTGTGTCTGCTGCTGGGCTCAGAGGCTGTAGTAATAGCCACGGCTGCGCAGGGCGACGATGCGCGGGCGGCCGTCGGGGTGGGGCCCAACTTTACGGCGCAGGTTGCTGACGTGCATGTCCAGGCTGCGGTCATACAGCGTCAGTTTACGGCCAAGGCTGATCTGGGCCAGCTCCTGTTTGTCCAGCGGCTCGCCAGGCTGGCGCAGCAGCGCCTCGAGGATGCGGCTCTCGGACAAGGTCAAGGTCATCTCGCGACCTTCGACGCTGACCACGCCACGGGCCGGGCTGAACGCCAGGTCGCCGATTTCGACCTGGCTGCTCGGCGCTGCCGGGTGGCTGCGGCGCAATACGGCGCGCAGGCGGGCGGTCAGCTCGCGGGGGTCGCAGGGTTTGGCCAGGTAATCGTCGGCGCCCAGTTCCAGGCCGAGGATCCGGTCCAATGGCTCGCCACGTGCCGAGAGCATCAGCACCGGCAGTTCGGCGTGCTCGCTGCGCAGCTGCTTGAGCAGCTCAAGGCCGCTGCCATCAGGCAGCATCACGTCCAGCACCACGGCCGCCGGCGCGCATTCGGCCAGCGCCTGACGCGCACTGCGGCCATCATGGCAAGCCCGCACTACAAAACCTTCCTGGGTCAGCCAGCTGCAAAGCAGCTCGCAGAGCTCTTGGTCATCATCAATCAGTAACAGCTCGCTCATGACTCACTCAATTCAACCATTGACGGCGTCTTCTGTGTCCGCCAGTGGCAAAGATACCGCAGACTACCGAGAACAGTGCAACGTCTGCGCCAATTACGCAGCGCATTTGTCGGTTCGGGGTGTTGACTGAGGGGGTATCGGCCGCTCGTCGGATTAGATGAGAGCGATTGGATGCCGGCCCTGCAGGCAGGGCCGACAGGTGCAGCGGATTATGGCATGACCTGTTTGAACGGCTTGATCACCACCTTCTCATATACGCCTGCAGCCACGTACGGGTCGGCATCGGCCCAGTCTTGCGCTGCAGCCAGGCTGTCGAACTCGGCGACGATCAGGCTACCGGTAAAGCCGGCAACGCCCGGGTCATTGCTGTCGATGGCCGGGTGCGGCCCAGCCAGGACCACGCGGCCTTCGCCTTGCAGCTGCTGCAGGCGCTCGATATGCGCAGGGCGCGCGGCCAGGCGTTTGTCCAGAGAGTTGGCGACGTCGCTGGAGATGATGGCGTAGAGCATGTCAATCCTCGGTCTTGGGGGTAGTTGAGTCGCTGTCGTGCAGGTGGCGCGACAGGTAAACGCCTTGGGCGACCAGGAAGATCACGGTCATGCCGAGGCTGCCGAACACTTTGAAGTCGACCCAGAAGTCCTGGAAGGTAAAGGCCACGAACAGGTTGGCCGCACCGCAGATCAGGAAGAAGCAGATCCACGCCAGGTTCAGCCGTGCCCAGATCGCATCCGGCAGGGTCAGGGCGTGGCCCATGATGCGTTTGATCAGCACCCGATCACCGATGAAGTAGCTGCCGGCAAAAGCCAAGGCAAACAACCAGTTGACCACCGGGGCTTTCCATTTAAGGAATGTTTCGCTGTGGAAAGCCAGGGTCAGGCCGCCGAACAGCAGGCATGCGAGCAGGGTCAGCCATTGGCCTTTTTCCAGCTTGCGCTGGCGGATCAGCAGCGCGCCGTAGACCACCAGCGAGCTTGCGATCAACACCGCAGTGGCGCTGTAGATACCGCCGAATTCGAAGCTGTGACCGGCCACTTCGAGTGGGCGCGGGTCGAGCTTGTAGACGATGAAAAACAGCAGCAACGGAATGAAATCGACGAATTGTTTCACAATGGCAGCCAGAAGCGGGATGTGACGGCATAATATCAAACATCGATTCCAGCGAAAGCGCTCCTCCATGAATGTTGATCTGCACTGTCACAGCACGGCCTCCGACGGCGCTCTGGCGCCTTCGATTCTGGTCGCTCGCGCTCACGAGCACGGCGTGCAGACCTTCGCCTTGACCGATCACGACACCATCGAAGGCCTGCCCGAGGCCCGCCAGGCCTGCATTGAGCGGGGTATGCACTGGGTCAGCGGCATCGAGTTGTCGTGCACCTGGGGCGGCGCGACCATCCACATATTGGGTTACGATTTTCCTCTCGATGCGCCGCCGTTGCTGAGCGCAATCGAAGCCTTGCACCGTGGTCGCTGGCTGCGCGCCGAAGAAATCGACCGACGCCTGGCTGCCAAGGGTATGCCCAACACCCTCGAAGGTGCTCGCGCCGTGCAGCAGGAACTCGGCGACAGCGGCAATGCTCCGGCGCGGCCGCACTTTGCCGATTACCTGGTGCGTGCCGGACACGTCAAGGACCGCGGCGAAGCGTTTCGCAAATGGCTCGGTGCCGGCAAGCTGGGCGATGTGAAGCTGCATTGGCCTACACTCGAGGAAACTGTCGCGACCCTGCGCCAGTCCAACGCTTGGGTAAGCCTGGCGCATCCGATGCACTACGAACTGACCCGCAGCAAGCGTAGACGGCTGATTGCCGACTATATTCAAGCAGGCGGGCAGGCACTTGAAGTGGTCAACGGCATGATGCCGGCTGAGCAGGTGGGCACCATGTCCATCCTTACCCGTGAGTTCGGCCTGCTGGCAAGCGCTGGCAGTGATTTCCACGGCCCCGGCACCTGGGGCGAGATCGGTGCCTATCGGCCATTGCCTGAGGACCTGCCACCTCTGTGGCGTCGATTCAAGCATGAGCAGCCTATGGCGGTTTGAACAGGACGATTTAGTGAGCCAATTTTTCCAGATTCATGCGGAGAACCCGCAGCCGCGCCTGATCAAACAGGCAGTGGAGATTATTCGCAAGGGTGGGGTGGTGGTTTATCCGACCGACTCCGCCTATGCCATGGGTTGCCAGATCGGCGACAAGAGCGCCATCGAACGGGTGCGCCGTTTGCGCCAGCTCGACAAGAACCACAACTTCACCCTGCTGTGCTGCGACCTGTCGCAAATGGGCTTGTTTGCCAAGATCGACACCTCCACGTTCCGCCTGCTCAAGGCACATGTACCGGGGCCGTATACCTTCATCCTCAATGCCACGCGCGAAGTGCCGCGCCTGCTGCTGCATGAAAAGCGCCGTACCATCGGCCTGCGCGTGCCGTCCAATCCGATCGTGCTGGCGTTGCTGGCCGAGCTGGGCGAGCCATTGATGAGCGTCAGCCTGATCATGCCCGGCGACGAAGAGCCGATGAATGACCCCTACGAGATCCGCCAGGCGCTGGAACATCACGTCGACCTGATCATCGACGGCGGCTTTGGCAACGTCGAAGGGTCGACGGTGATCAACCTCAGTGGCGATGAGCCTGAAGTGATCCGGGTTGGCTGTGGCGATCCGACGCCGTTCCTGGTGGATGCGTGAATCAACTGGCGCAGCCCGAGGCAGCGGCCAGCGACCTTTCAGTACCGCAGCAACTGCAGCTGGCGCTGGTATATGGCGAGGCGGTTACCGAGCTGCCGCTGGACCTGTACATCCCGCCGCATGCGCTTGAAGTGATTCTTGAGGCATTTGAAGGCCCTCTCGATCTGCTGCTGTACCTGATTCGCAAGCAGAACATCGACATCCTTGATATTCCCGTCGCGGAAATCACCCGCCAGTACATGACCTACGTCGAGCTGATGAAGTCGGTGCGCCTCGAACTGGCCGCAGAGTACCTGCTGATGGCTGCGATGCTGGCCGAGATCAAGTCGCGCATGTTGCTGCCGCGCTCCAGCGAGATTGAAGAGGAGGAGGGCGACCCGCGGGCTGAGCTGATCCGCCGTTTGCAGGAGTACGAGCGCTTCAAGGCCGCAGCCGAGGGCATCGACACCCTGGCCCGGGTTGGCCGCGACGTGATCATTCCCAGGCTGGACGCACCGCAGGCGCAGGTGCGCAAATTGCTGCCCGATGTCAGCCTGGAAGAGATTCTGCTGTCGATGGCTGAAGTCATGCGCCGCAATGACCTATTCGAGAGCCACCAGATCAGCCGCGAGACACTCTCTACCCGTGAGCGCATGAGTGAGGTGCTCGAGCGCCTCAAGGGCGGCGCGTTTGTGCCCTTTGTCGAGTTGTTCACCGTCGAAGAGGGCAAGCTCGGCGTGGTGGTCACCTTCATGGCGATTCTGGAGCTGGTTAAGGAATCGCTGATCGAACTGGTGCAGAATGAGCCCTTCGCCCCGATCCATGTCCGTGCGCGGACCGACTGAAACAAGCCGACCCAACTCCAATGAACCTGAATGAACCGCGCGACCTGGCGTCGCTGATCGAGGCTTTTCTGCTGGCCTCGGGCAAGCCGCAATCGCTTGAACGGCTGTACGAGCTGCTCGATGAAACCGAGCGTCCGGCACCGGTTGTCTTCAAGAAGGCCCTCGAACTGCTGGCCAAGTCCTGCAATGGCCGCGCCTTTGAGCTCAAAGAGGTCGCCAGTGGCTATCGCCTGCAGATCCGCGAGAACTTTGCGCCTTGGGTAGGCCGGCTGTGGGAAGAACGGCCGCAGCGTTACTCGCGGGCCCTGCTCGAAACCATGGCGCTGATCGCTTATCGCCAGCCCATCACTCGCGGCGAGATCGAAGACGTGCGTGGTGTGGCGGTCAACACCAACATCGTCAAGACGCTGATGGAGCGCGAGTGGATCCGCATCGTCGGCTACCGTGAAGTGCCGGGGCGCCCAGCGATGTTTGCCACTACCAAGGCGTTTCTCGATCACTTCAACCTGAAGAGCCTTGACCAGTTGCCAGCCCTGGCCGAGCTTCGCGAGATGGAGCCCGAGCCCCTGCTTGACCCGGACGACGCCCCGGTGCCGGCGCATCTGCAGGCGTTGGCTGATGCCAGCCTGGGCGAGCAAGAGGTGGGCGAGCCGCCGACCGAGACCAGCTTCCGCAGCCTGCTGGTCGAGCTGGATGCGATGGAAGAAGGTCTGAAAATTGATTTTGAAGACCTGCCCGAGGCGCAGCCTGATCCGTTGCCCGAAGATGACGCCGAACTGAGTTGACCGTTCGGCGCAAAGCCTGGCTGCCTGCGTAAAAGGCGCTACTCTGCAGTGCGCTTGGCTGATGAACCGCGTATAGTGCGCGCCCCTCTGGCCCATTCGTGGCCAGATACCGCATTTCATTCTTACACCGGGAGGTGCCCAGATGAGTGACAAAGAGCTGCTCGATACCCAACCTATTCCTCCATCCGGCGAAAAACTGCAAAAAGTTCTCGCCCGCATCGGCGTGGGCTCGCGTCGGGATGTCGAGGCCTGGATCAGCCAGGGCCGAATCAAGGTCAACGGCGTTGCCGCGACCCTTGGTCAGCGTGTCGACATGCATGACGCGATCTCGGTCGATGGCAAGCTGATCAAGCGCGTGGAGGCCTCCGAGGCCACCCGCCGGGTGATCATGTACAACAAGCCAGATGGCGAGATCTGCACCCGTGACGACCCGGAAGGCCGTCCAACCGTGTTCGATCGCCTGCCACGCCCGAAAGAGGGCCGCTGGATCAACATCGGTCGTCTCGACATCAACACCACCGGCCTGCTGCTGTTCACCACTGACGGCGAACTGGCCAACCGCCTGATGCACCCATCCTACGAGATGGACCGCGAATACGCGGTACGTGTGCGCGGCGAAGTCGATGACGAAATGCTCGACCGCCTTAAGGCTGGTGTAGTGCTTGAAGATGGCCCGGCGAAGTTCACCGACATCCAGAAAGCGCCGGGTGGCGAAGGCTTCAACCATTGGTACCACTGCGTGGTGATGGAAGGCCGTAACCGCGAAGTACGTCGCCTGTGGGAGTCGCAAGGGGTTATCGTCAGCCGTCTGAAGCGTGTGCGCTTCGGTCCGGTGTTCCTCAACTCCGACCTGCCAATGGGTCGCTGGCGCGAAATGAGCCAGTACGAAATCGACATCCTTGCCGCTGAAGTGGGCCTGCAGCCGGTTGCGCTGCCGACCTTGAACCTCAAGGCCAAGGACAAGATGGAACGTATGCAGCGCAAGTCCAGCCGTCCGCTGGGCCGTGGCGAACGCGTACGCAATCTGCGCCCGGCGCAGGAAGGCCAGGCCGAGCGCCCGGCCCGTGCGCCGCGTGAAGACAGCGCGGCTGCGCGCAAGGGCAGCCGTGCCCCGGCCGCCAGTGCGGTAGCCGAGCGTCCGAGCGATGTACGCAAGCGCACCAACAAGCCTGATGGTGCCCGCACTAGTGGCGGTCGCCCAACCGGCGGCAAGCCTGCTGGCGGTGGTCGCGGCAAGCCGCGGGGCTGATAGCGTGTGATCTGGGGCCGCTTTGCGGCCCCAGTTGTTTCGATGGCGAACCCAAGCGCAATGCCTGGCAACTTTTCCATCCGCCTCGTAAAGAAATCCTTACGGAATCGCCCGATTCCTCAAGCAAACGCTCACCGCGTAACGCAAACTTGCCAAACCCCCGCCCCACGGCCCTCCCTGCACCCAACCAGCCCCTTGCCCAGTGCTCCGCAACACGCTGATATAGCCCCATGCCCTGTGCACAGCCCGGCCAAAGAGCCCGGCTAATAAAACAACAAATGGAGGCGCAATGTACGCCGATCAGTTCGCCACAACTGGCTCTTCCCACCGGATCGGTGCGCTTTTCCTACAGGAAATGACGCATCGCGTTGACGCCTGCGCGCTTGCGAGGGTATACAATGCGCCGCGTTTTACCTGTGACCCCCTTGCGTACCGCGCATTTCTGCTGACTCCCGGCTGACCGATCCTGGGCCATGTTGCCCGTCGCGTCCGGTGAATCCAGAAAAAATCCAAGGTAACCACCTTGCCCATTCCGCTGCGCCACGAGTGCGGTGGGTCCGATTCCGTCACAGATAAAAACAAGCAGGTGACTTCGTTCATGAGTGGACAAATCAAGCAGTCAGGCGAGCTCAAGCGGGGCCTGAAAAACCGCCACATCCAGTTGATCGCCCTCGGCGGCGCAATTGGTACCGGCCTGTTCCTCGGCTCAGCCGGAGTGATGGCGTCTGCCGGCCCGTCGATGATCCTCGGCTACGCCATCTGCGGCTTCATTGCCTTCATGATCATGCGCCAGCTCGGCGAGATGATTGTCGAGGAGCCTGTGGCAGGCTCCTTCAGCCACTTTGCGCACAAGTACTGGGGCGGTTTTGCCGGCTTCCTGTCGGGCTGGAACTGCTGGGTGCTGTACATCCTGGTGGGCATGTCGGAGCTGTCGGCAGTGGGCAAGTATGTCCATTACTGGTGGCCCGAGATCCCTACCTGGGTCACTGCGGCGGCGTTTTTCCTGCTGATCAACGCCATCAATTTGATGAACGTGAAGGTGTTCGGCGAGACCGAATTCTGGTTCGCGATCATCAAGGTCGTGGCCATTGTCGGCATGATCGGCCTGGGCGCCTACATGCTCACTTCGGGCAGTGGCGGCCCGGAAGCGTCGGTCACCAACCTGTGGGTGCATGGCGGGTTCTTCCCCAATGGCGTCACGGGGCTGGTGATGGCGCTGGCGATCATCATGTTCTCGTTCGGCGGCCTGGAGATGCTCGGTTTCACGGCGGCCGAGGCTGACAAGCCGAAAACCGTCATCCCCAAGGCTATCAACCAGGTCATCTACCGCATCCTGATCTTCTATATCGGTGCACTGGTGATCCTGCTCTCGCTGACGCCTTGGAATACCCTGGTCGCCAGCATCGAAGCCGCCGGCGGCAGCTACGGCAGCAGCCCGTTCGTGCAGGTGTTCTCGCTGCTGGGTAGCGACGTTGCTGCGCACCTGCTCAACTTCGTGGTATTGACCGCGGCGCTGTCGGTGTACAACAGCGGCACCTACTGCAATGCGCGCATGCTCTACGGCATGGCCGAGCAGGGCGATGCGCCAGCGGGCCTGGCCAAGATCGACAAGCGCGGCGTGCCGGTTCGTTCGATTCTGGCTTCGGCAGCGGTCACCCTGGTAGCGGTGCTGCTCAACTACTTCATGCCGCAGCATGCGCTCGAGCTGCTGATGTCGCTGGTAGTGGCCGCGCTGGTGATCAACTGGGCGATGATCAGCTTCTCGCACCTCAAGTTCCGCCAGCACCTTGACCGTACTGGCCAGAAACCGCTGTTCAAGGCGTTGTGGTACCCCTACGGCAACTACCTGGTGATGGCTTTTGTCGTGCTGATCCTCGGCACCATGCTGATGATCCCGGGTATCCAGGTGTCGGTCTACGCCATCCCGGTATGGCTGCTGGTGATGTACCTGGCCTATGTCCTCAAGGGCGGCAAACGTGCCGGTCCTGCCGAGGCAGCTGTAGAGAGCGTGGCCAAGTAAACGGTCACGGGCTTTACCCGAAACCCGATGTCAGATCACTGGCATCGGGTTTTTTATTGGCTGCGGTTCAGATCTGCGCCAGCAACCAGCTACGGAATGCCCGCAGCGAGGGCAACGCTTCGTTGCGCGGCGGATAGATCAGGTAGTAGCTGCGCTGGCTGGCAAAGGCTGCGCCCGGGCTGTACAGCTCGCCCTTGGCCAATTCTTCATCGACCAGAATCCGCGGCACCAGGCCAATGCCGATGCCAGCGCGCACCGCCTGGATCAGGTGCGAGGTCAGCTCGAAGCTCGGCCCCAGGCGCATCGATCGGTGTGGCAGCTCCTGATGGGAGAACCATTCGCCCCATGCATGAGGGTTGTTGGCCACGTTCAGCAGTACTTCCTGGCTGATCCGCGTTGGGTCCCACTGCTGGCCATCGCGGGCTGCGTCCGGCGGCAAGATTACCAGCAGTTGCTCGGCATGCAGGCGATGGCAGATCAGCCCAGGCAAGTCATTGCTGGCCACGCCGATGGCGGCGTCGATCTCGCTGGTGTCGAAATTGATCGCTTCGATGCGCGAATGAATATGCACCAGCATGCCCGGGTGCGCCGCGTAAAACTCATGCAGGCGTGGCAGCAGCCATTTCGAGCCGAAGGTGGGCAGGGTGGCCAGCCGCAGCGTGCCCACGCCGGACTGGTAGGCCAGGGCCTGCAAGGTCGCACTGCGGATGCGCCCGAGCGCCTCGCTGAGCTCGCCCTGGTACAGCCGACCGACGTCGGTGAGCTGCACCTGACGGCCCTCGCGGCGAAACAGGGTCAGGCCCAGTTGCTGCTCCAGCGCCTGGACCTGACGGCTGACCGCGCTCTGGGTTAGCGACAGTTCGGCGGCGGCGCGGGTGTAGCTCTCATGCCGGGCCGCTGCCTCGAAGGCCAGCAGCAGTGACATCGATGGCGTAAGGTGGCGGTAATTCATTCATAAAACTCATCAATAGCGGCAGGAAAATCCGTTTGCCCCCAGCGGCAAACTACAGGAACATTGACCTATTCGTCATCAGTGTCTGCGCGATGCATGCCGCAATGACAGGTTTACCGTGAATCAGCCCATATCAAGAGGCCATCCAACGATGATCGCCCAGTTGCACACCAGCGCGCCTGCCGCTAATTACCCAGAATTCCTCCAAGCCCTGCGTGGCAGTGGCTTCGCCGGCCAGATCAGCGCCGACTACGCCACCCGTACCGTGCTCGCGACCGACAACTCGATCTACCAGCGCCTGCCGCAGGCGGCGGTGTTCCCCTTGCACGCAGATGACGTGGCCAAGGTCGCGAAACTGATGAGCGAGCCGCGCTTTGCCGGCATCAAGCTGACCCCGCGCGGCGGCGGCACTGGTACCAATGGCCAGTCGCTGACCGATGGCATCATCGTCGACCTGTCGCGGCACATGAACAACATCCTCGAGATCAACGTCGAAGAGCGTTGGGTGCGGGTCCAGGCGGGTGTGGTCAAAGACCAGCTCAATGCTGCGCTCAAACCGCACGGGTTGTTCTTCGCCCCCGAGCTGTCTACCTCAAACCGCGCCACCGTTGGTGGCATGATCAACACCGATGCCAGCGGCCAGGGCAGTTGCACCTACGGCAAGACCCGCGACCACGTCCTCGAACTGTACAGCGTGCTGCTCGGCGGCGAACGTCTGCACAGCCTGCCGATCGATGACGCTGCGCTGGAGCAGGCCTGTGCCGCACCCGGCCGGGCCGGTGAGGTGTATCGCATTGCTCGCGACATTCATGAAACCCAGGCCGAGCTGATCGAGACCATCTTCCCCAAGCTCAATCGTTGCCTGACCGGCTACGACCTGGCGCACCTGCGCGACGCGCAGGGCCGCTTCAACCTCAACAGCGTGCTGTGCGGCGCCGAGGGTTCGCTGGGCTATGTGGTCGAAGCCAAGCTCAACGTACTGCCGATCCCTAAATACGCAGTGCTGGTCAACGTGCGCTACAGCAGCTTCATGGATGCTCTGCGCGATGCCAATGCGCTGATGGCGCACAAGCCGCTGTCGATTGAAACGGTCGATTCCAAGGTGCTGCTGCTGGCGATGCAGGATATCGTCTGGCACAGCGTCGCCGAGTACTTCCCGGCGGATGCCGAGCGGCCAACCCTGGGCATCAACCTGATCGAGTTCTGCGGTGATGACCCTGCCGAGGTGAATGCCCGGGTGCAAGCTTTCATCGGCCATCTGCAGACTGACAGAGGTGTAGAACGGCTCGGTCACACCCTGGCCGAGGGCGCCGAGGCAGTCACCCGCGTGTACACCATGCGCAAGCGCTCGGTCGGCCTGCTGGGCAATGTCGAGGGCGAAGTACGCCCGCAGCCGTTTGTCGAAGACACCGCCGTGCCGCCTGAGCAGTTGGCTGACTACATTGCAGAGTTTCGCGCGCTGCTCGACAGCTATGGCCTGGCCTATGGCATGTTCGGCCATGTCGATGCCGGCGTGCTGCACGTGCGCCCGGCACTGGACATGAAAGACCCGGCCCAGGCCGCACTGGTCAAGCCGATCTCGGATGCAGTGGCAGCGTTGACCAAGCGCTACGGTGGGCTGCTCTGGGGCGAGCATGGCAAGGGCCTGCGTTCGGAATACGTGCCGGAGTACTTTGGCGCGCTGTACCCAGCCTTGCAGCGCCTGAAGGGCGCGTTCGATCCGCACAACCAGCTCAACCCAGGCAAGATCTGCACGCCGCCGGACAGCGCCGAAGGCCTGACCAAGGTCGATGGCGTGACCCTGCGTGGCGACCTCGACCGGACCATCGACGAGCGCGTCTGGCAGAGCTTTGGCAGCGCGGTGCACTGCAACGGCAACGGCGCTTGCTACAACTACGACCCCAACGACGCCATGTGCCCGTCCTGGAAGGCCACCCGCGAGCGCCAGCATTCGCCCAAGGGCCGCGCCTCGTTGATGCGCGAGTGGCTGCGCCTGCAAGGGGCGGCGGATATCGACGTGCTGGCCGCAGCGCGCAGCAAGGTCTCCTGGCTCAAGGGCTTGCCGACGCGGCTGCGCAACAACCGTGCACAGCAGCAGGGGGAGGTCGACTTTTCCCACGAGGTGTACGACGCCATGGCCGGTTGCCTGGCGTGCAAGTCCTGCGCAGGGCAGTGCCCGATCAAGGTCAACGTGCCGGACTTCCGCTCACGCTTCCTTGAGCTGTACCACGGCCGTTATCAGCGGCCACTGCGCGATTACTTGATTGGCTCGCTGGAATTCAGCATCCCGTACCTGGCCCACGCGCCGGGCCTGTACAACGCGGTGATGGGCTCGAAGTGGGTCAGCAAGTTGCTGGCCGACAAAGTCGGCATGGTCGACAGCCCATTGATCAGCCGCTTCAACTTCCAGTCGACGCTGAACCGTTGCCGTGTGCAGATGGCCACTGTGCCGACCCTGCGCGAACTGACCCCCGCCCAGCGCGAGCGCAGCATCGTGCTGGTGCAGGATGCCTTCACCCGCTACTTCGAAACGCCGCTGCTGGCGTCATTCATCGAGCTTGCCCATCGCCTCGGCCACCGTGTTTTCCTCGCGCCCTACAGCGCCAACGGCAAGCCGCTGCACGTGCAGGGCTTCCTCGGTGCGTTCGCCAAGGCGGCGATCCGCAACGGCAGCCAGCTCAAGGCGCTGGCCGACTGTGGCGTGCCATTGGTGGGGCTGGACCCGGCCATGACCCTGGTGTATCGCCAGGAATACCAGAAGGTCGAGGGGCTGCAGGACTGCCCGAAAGTGCTGTTGCCGCAGGAGTGGCTGATTGATGTGCTGCCTGAGCAAGTGTCAGCCAATGGCGCCAGCTTCCGTCTGATGGCGCACTGTACCGAGAAAACCAACGTACCGGCCAGCACTCGGCAATGGGAGCAGGTCTTCGCCCGTATGGGCCTGACATTGGTCACAGAGGCCACCGGCTGCTGTGGCATGTCTGGCACTTATGGGCATGAGGCGCGCAACCAGCAGACCTCACGGACTATCTTCGAGCAGTCGTGGGCGACCAGGCTGGATAAACAGGGCGAGCCCCTGGCGACTGGCTATTCCTGCCGCAGTCAGGTCAAACGCCTGGCTGACAAGCAGTTGCGCCATCCGCTCGAAGTCGTGCTGCAGTTTGTCCTGCGCTGAATTTCAGCTAGGTGGGGGGAGTCATGGAGAGGTGACCGCAGGAGGGCGCGGCAGGTCTGGCTGATGAGGCTGGGCTTGCCAGCGGCACTCTGGACGGTGTGAAAACGTGATGAAGTGGGGTTTCCCGTGTTCAGCCGTTTTCACACTGCCGTGCGCGGTTATTCCTGATCAGCGCTGGATGTATCGTCGCCATTCTGCTCGACGGCTGGCGTCGGTTCAGAGTGGGCGGCAACGGTGTGCTCTTCGGGGTTCAGGCTTGGGAAGGGATGATTCGGGATCTCATGCATCTCGTCGTCCTCGCAAGTGTGAGTTGAAAAGGCTGCGCCAGGCGCGTGTGTGGCTTTGAAAAAGCTTGGGCAGGATACAGCAGTCGACATGACAGTTTGAACTTTTTGCCGATCAGCTGTCGGCTAGCGGGCGGATATCGGACAGAGCACGTGGGCGGGGATGCAGCTGAAACGGCAAGCGCCCGCAGAGTCTACGGCCTCTGCGGGCGCTGCCAGGCAGGTTACTTGCGGCCTTCGGCGTTCTTGGCTACTTCATCGGTGCGGGCGCACATGATGAAGTCATTGCGGTGCAGACCTTTGATCGAATGGCTCCACCAGGTCACAGTGACTTTGCCCCATTCGGTCATCAGGCCAGGGTGGTGGCCTTCGGCTTCGGCGATTTCGCCAACGGCATTGGTAAAGGCTAGGGCGTGCTTGAAGTTCTTGAACAGGAATACCCGTTCCAGCTCCATATGGCCGTCACGCACTTCGATGTTCCAGTCGGGAATCTGCCGGATCAGCTCGGGCAGTTCGGCTTCGCTGACCTGCGGGGCGTCGGCGCGGCAGGCTTCGCAGTGGGCTTGGTTCAAGGCATTCATGGTGTGGTTCCAATTCGAGTTGTTATCGTCAAGGTGGCTTCAGGCAGCAACCTTGGGTGGAAACTTGGGTGCGTGCAGGCCCAGCTGCATGCCTTGGTGGACCATTCCCATGATGTCTTCATGGGCCAGGTCGAACAGGCGCTTGAGGTTGGGCAGGACGAAGTACACCGGCTGCAGGATATCGATGCGATAAGGCGTGCGCATCGCCTCGATCGGGTCGAAAGCCTGATGCTCAGGCTCGCTGGACAGACTGTAGACGGTCTCCTTGGGTGAGGAGAGGATGCCGCCGCCGTAGATACGTTGGCCTTGCGCGGTATCCATCAAGCCAAATTCGATGGTCATCCAGTACAGCCGGGCCAGGTACACCCGCTCTTCCTTGGTGGCAGCCAAGCCCAGCTTGCCATAGGTGTGGGTGAATTCGGCGAACCATGGGTTGGTCAGCAGCGGGCAGTGGCCGAAGATTTCATGAAAGATATCCGGCTCTTGCAGGTAGTCCAGTTCTTCACGGGTGCGGATGAAGGTAGCCACCGGGAAGCGCTTGCTGGCAAGCAGTTCGAAAAAGGTCTGGAACGGGATCAATGCCGGCACGCGTGCAACCTGCCAGCCCGTGGTGGCGCCAAGCACTTTGTTGATCTCGCCCAACTGGGGAATGCGCTCATGGGGCAGCTTGAGCTGCTCGATGCCGTCCAAGTACTCCTGGCACGCACGGCCTTCGATTACCTTTAACTGGCGGGTAATCAAGGTATTCCAGACTGCGTGCTCGTCTTGCGGGTAGTCGATAAAACCGTTCGCATCGGGCTCGCGGGCCACGTAGTGCGCCTGTTTCATGTGGCTCTCCTGGTGAGGGCTTTATTGTTTTGATTGCGACTGCCCTTAGGAATATCCCGTTGCCGAAGGTTTTGCATCGGGTTAACGCGCACGTTAACCCTCTTCTGCCTGCAGTTTCGTAACGTTAATTTTACAAAATACCTGTTTTCCCGGAAAATCACGGCCATGCGCGGTAGCAAAGCGCTATTTTTGTCAGCTTATCTTTACGACTTTTTCTGCATGCCGGTTAAAAATCGGCAGCTTCGAGACCTCTACATGCGTATCAAAGTGCATTGCCAGAACCGCATCGGCATCCTGCGAGACATACTCAACCTGCTGGTGGAGTACGGCATCAACGTGCTGCGGGGAGAGGTGGGCGGCGATCATGGCAATGCGATCTATCTACATTGCCCGAACCTGGTGAACCTGCAGTTTCAGGCGTTACGGCCCAAGTTCGAAGCCATCACTGGCGTATTCGGAGTCAAGCGGGTCGGCCTGATGCCCAGTGAGCGCCGGCACATGGAGCTCAACGCACTGCTGGGCGCGCTCGAGTTTCCGGTGCTGTCGGTGGACATGGGCGGCAGCATCGTCGCCGCCAACCGCGCCGCCGCGCAGCTGCTGGGCGTGCGTGTGGACGAGGTGCCGGGCTTGCCGCTGGCGCGCTATGTCGAGGACTTTGACCTGCCTGAGCTGGTCCGCGCCAACCAGTCGCGGATCAACGGCCTGCGGGTCAAGCTCAAGGGCGATGTGTTTCTGGCAGATATCGCCCCGCTGCAGTCCGAGCACGATGAAAGCGAAGCGCTGGCCGGTGCTGTGTTGACCCTGCACCGCGCCGACCGCATCGGCGAGCGTATCTACAATGTGCGCAAGCAGGAGCTGCGAGGCTTTGACAGTATCTTCCAAAGCTCGAAAGTAATGGCGGCGGTAGTGCGCGAGGCGCGGCGCATGGCGCCTCTGGATGCGCCGCTGTTGATTGAAGGTGAAACCGGCACGGGCAAGGAGCTGCTGGCGCGCGCCTGTCACTTGGCCAGCCCGCGCGGTCAGGCGCCGTTGATGGCGCTCAACTGTGCCGGCTTGCCGGAGTCGATGGCCGAGACCGAGCTGTTTGGCTACGGCCCGGGTGCATTCGAAGGCGCCCGCGCCGAGGGCAAGCTCGGTCTGCTCGAGCTGACCGCAGGCGGCACCCTGTTTCTCGATGGCGTGGCCGAGATGAGCCCGCGTCTGCAGGTCAAGCTGCTGCGCTTTTTGCAGGACGGCTGCTTTCGTCGGGTCGGCAGTGATGAAGAGGTATACCTGGATGTACGGGTCATCTGCGCGACCCAGGTGGACTTGTCCGAGTTGTGCGCGCGGGGTGAGTTCCGCCAAGACCTGTACCACCGCTTGAACGTGCTCTCGCTGCACATTCCGCCGCTGCGTGAATGCATGGATGGGCTGGACGGCTTGGTCGAGCATTTTCTGGATCAAGCCAGTCGGCAGATTGGCTGCCCACTACCCAAGTTGGTGTCGGCGGCCATGGATAAACTCGCGCACTATCATTGGCCGGGCAATGTGCGCCAACTTGAGAACGTACTGTTTCAAGCCGTTTCATTGTGTGAGGGCGGTGTGGTTAAAAGTGAGCATATCCGTTTGCCGGATTATGGTGTGCGCCAACCGTTGGGCGAGTTTTCCCTGGAGGGGCAACTTGCTGATATTGTCGGGCGTTTTGAAAGGGCGGTGTTGGAGTCATTGTTGGCGGAGTTTCCAAGTAGCCGTGCGTTGGGTAAACGCTTGGGCGTTTCACATACGACCATCGCCAATAAGTTGCGAGAATATGCGCTAGGTAAATCAGCGGATCAATAGTGCGGATTAAGCGAAAGGGGCCTTGCGGGCCCCTGTTTCATGCTGCTTAACCGTTCGAGCAGCCGTTGCCCATCACTCGGTATTCAAGAATGTGCTGTTGGCCCTGCGAGTCTTCATAGGTCATGCGGGCTGGTACCACTTCGCAGACATTGGGCACCGCGCTCATCGAGATAACGCGGGCGATGTCCAGGTGCTGCGAGTAGTTGTACTGTTCAACCGGGATCTGCTTGGCGTTGTTTGCAAGGTCGTCGGCCAGTGCCGCGGTGCTGCAAAGAGTGCCAAGTGCCAATACCAGTAACGCTTTCATGTTCGATTTACCTATACAGGGGCGAGAGGGTGCACGCAGCGCGTGTGACGCTGCGCGTAAAACGATAATCAAGGGTTTTAATTATCTTGGGATTAACACCTGCCGGGTGGGGGGAACTGTCGGAAGTTAATCGCCTTGCCGTTGTTGGCAAGATGAATTTTAGGCCGCGGTGTACGGCTGAAACAGAGCGGGTTTTGATAAAGACTGTTGGCAGATTCTGTAACAATCCCGCGCCGCTGTGCTGTGACCAGACTGGCGAAGTGCTGGCATGGCTGATCTAGAGCCATCGCTGAGGGAGCAGTGGGTAAAGGAGGGGGGCGCTACTACCAACGTCGAATGGCCCTGAGCACTCTGTTACAGTTAAAAACGGTTCCATACAAAAACAACTATTACACCGAGGTATCACAGATGAGTGCGGCTCCACTGTATCCCGTTCGTCCCGAGGTTGCGGCGACCACCCTGACCGACGAGGCCACCTACAAGGCCATGTACCAGCAATCGGTGATCAACCCCGATGGTTTCTGGCGCGAGCAGGCTCAGCGGCTGGACTGGATCAAGCCGTTCACCAAGGTCAAGCAAACCTCGTTCGACGACCATCATGTCGATATCAAATGGTTCGCCGATGGCACCCTCAACGTTTCCTACAACTGCCTGGACCGTCACCTTGAAGAGCGTGGCGATCAGGTAGCAATCATCTGGGAGGGCGACGACCCTTCCGAGAGCCGCAACATCACCTACCGCGAACTGCACGAGCAGGTCTGCAAATTCGCCAACGCCTTGCGTGGCCAGGACGTGCACCGCGGTGACGTGGTGACCATCTACATGCCGATGATCCCCGAAGCTGTGGTCGCCATGCTGGCCTGTGCCCGCATCGGTGCGATCCATTCGGTGGTGTTCGGTGGCTTCTCGCCAGAAGCACTTGCGGGGCGGATCATCGACTGCAAGTCGAAGATCGTCATCACTGCCGACGAGGGCCTGCGTGGCGGTCGCCGTACCCCGCTCAAGGGCAACGTCGACCTGGCGCTGACCAACCCGGAGACCAGCAGCGTGCAGAAGATCATCGTCTGCAAGCGCACCGGTGGCGACATCGCCTGGCACCAGCATCGCGATATCTGGTACGAAGACCTGATGAAGGTTGCTTCGAGCCATTGCGCACCGAAAGAAATGGGCGCCGAAGAAGCGCTGTTCATCCTCTACACCTCAGGTTCCACCGGCAAGCCAAAGGGCGTCTTGCACACCACCGGCGGCTACATGGTTTACGCCGCGCTGACCCATGAGCGGGTATTCGACTACCGCCCGGGCGAAGTCTACTGGTGCACCGCCGACGTCGGCTGGGTCACCGGCCACAGCTACATCGTCTACGGCCCGCTGGCCAACGGCGCTACCACCGTGTTGTTCGAGGGTGTGCCGAACTATCCGGACATCACTCGTGTGTCGAAGATCATCGACAAGCACAAGGTCAATATCCTCTACACCGCACCCACCGCGATCCGCGCAATGATGGCTGAGGGGCAGGCTGCAGTCGAAGGCGCCGATGGCTCAAGCCTGCGCCTGCTCGGCTCGGTCGGCGAGCCGATCAACCCGGAAGCCTGGAACTGGTACCACCAGGCCGTAGGCAAAGGCCGTTGCCCGATCGTCGACACCTGGTGGCAGACCGAAACCGGCGGCATCCTCATCAGCCCGCTGCCAGGTGCGACTGGCCTCAAGCCGGGCTCGGCGACGCGGCCGTTCTTCGGTGTGGTGCCGGCGCTGGTCGACAACCTCGGCAACCTGATCGATGGTGCGGCCGAGGGTAACCTGGTAATTCTCGATTCGTGGCCAGGCCAGTCGCGCTCGCTGTATGGCGATCATGACCGCTTTGTCGACACCTACTTCAAGACCTTCCGCGGCATGTACTTCACCGGTGACGGCGCCCGTCGCGATGAAGATGGCTACTACTGGATCACCGGTCGTGTGGATGACGTACTCAACGTTTCCGGCCACCGCATGGGTACCGCCGAGATCGAAAGCGCGATGGTCGCTCATCCCAAGGTCGCCGAGGCGGCGGTGGTGGGTGTGCCGCACGACATCAAAGGGCAGGGAATCTACGTCTATGTCACCCTCAATTCCGGTACCGAGCCTAGCGAGCAGTTGCGCCTTGAGCTGAAAAACTGGGTGCGCAAGGAGATCGGCCCGATTGCTTCGCCGGATGTTATCCAGTGGGCGCCAGGGCTGCCGAAGACCCGCTCGGGCAAGATCATGCGGCGGATCCTGCGCAAGATCGCCACGGCTGAGTACGATGCCTTGGGTGATATTTCGACCTTGGCCGACCCTGGTGTGGTGCAGCATTTGATCGATACGCACAAGTCGATGAACCTAGCTTCGGCTTGATCAATCGGATCGGAGGGCGCGCGCAGCAGCCCTCAATCCTCAAGGCCCCGCTTCGGCGGGGTTTTTGCATTCTGTTACTTCGACATTCATCGGTAACCGATTCTGTCACCGCCTCCGCACCAAGGCGGGGCGTGACTACCCACTCGAGCCCCAAAACAGGGCTGCCATGGCTGTCAGCAAAACCGATGACACGCTGCACTTGCCGTATTACAAGGCTTTGCCAATAATGGGCGCACTTATTGCTTAGTTAACAGGTTGTTTCCTTTTTGCTCTTGCATAAATCGTAAGGGCTGTCAATGTCGCCCGCTACTGTTTCATGCGCTTCTATAACTAGTTGTCGCTTTGAAGAAATATCGACTAACGGGCTGTCGTTAGAATGCCACTCACTCGCTCGTGGTCTGCGGCCCTAGTCGATACCTCTCGCGGCTTGCGTTGTACCCATTCGCATTCGGGCAGCTGTTACCCCCCTGCCTTGTATTGCCCCGTACCGATGGAGTTACCTGATGAAGAAGCTTGCACTGCTTGGCGCCCTGGCGCTGTCCGTGTTTTCCCTGGTATCGCACGCCGATGAAAAACCGCTGAAAATCGGTATCGAGGCCGCTTACCCTCCATTTGCCTTCAAGCAGCCTGACGGCAGCATTGCCGGCTTTGACTACGACATCGGCAATGCCCTGTGCACCGAGATGAAGGTCAAGTGCACCTGGGTCGAGCAAGAGTTCGACGGCCTGATCCCGGCACTCAAGGTGCGCAAGATCGACGCGATCCTGTCGTCGATGTCGATCACCGACGATCGTAAGAAGTCGGTCGACTTCACCAATCGCTACTACCTGACCCCGGCACGTCTGGTGATGAAAGACGGCACCACCGTCAGCGACTCGCTGGCGGAGCTCAAGGGCAAGAAGATCGGCGTGCAGCGCGGCTCGATCCACAACCGCTTCGCCAATGAAGTACTGGCCCCGCAAGGCGCAACTGTCGTGCCTTACGGTACCCAGAACGAAATCTACCTGGATGTCGCTGCCGGTCGTCTCGATGGCACTGTCGCCGACGCCACTCTGCTCGAAGACGGCTTCCTCAAGACCGACGCCGGCAAGGGCTTTGCCTTTGTAGGTCCGGCCTTCACCGACGCCAAGTACTTCGGCGACGGCATTGGTATCGCCGTGCGCAAGGGGGACAAGGCCAACCTTGATCGGATCAACGCTGCCATTGCCGCGATTCGCGCCAACGGCGAGTACAAGAAGATCCAGGACAAGTACTTCAATTTCGACATCTACGGGCCTGAGGCCAAGTAAGACGTCGGACCGCAACTGTGCAATGGTGCAAACAGCAGAGGCTCTGAGGTTTGCACCATTTTTCATTCCCTAGGTCTGAGGAATCCCAATCATGTTGAAAGGCTACGGGGCAGTCATCCTCGATGGGGCGTGGCTGACGCTACAGCTCGCCCTGTCGTCGATGGCCCTGGCCATCGTGCTCGGTCTGATCGGCGTGGCGCTGCGCCTGTCGCCGGTGCGCTGGCTGGCCTGGCTCGGCGATATGTATGCCACGGTCATCCGCGGCATCCCGGATCTGGTGTTGATCCTGCTGATTTTCTACGGCGGCCAGGACTTGCTCAATCGGTTGGCGCCGCTGCTGGGCTATGACGACTACATCGACCTCAACCCGCTGGCTGCCGGTATCGGTACGCTGGGGTTCATCTTTGGCGCGTACCTGTCGGAAACCTTCCGCGGCGCGTTCCTGGGTATCCCCAAAGGGCAGGCCGAAGCCGGTGTGGCGTACGGCATGAGCAGCCGCCAGGTGTTCTTCCGGGTGATGGTGCCGCAGATGATCCGCCTGGCCATTCCGGGCTTCACCAACAACTGGCTGGTATTGACCAAGGCGACCGCGTTGATCTCGGTGGTCGGTCTGCAAGACATGATGTTCAAGGCCAAGCAGGCGGCTGATGCCACCCGCGAACCCTTCACTTTCTTCCTGGCGGTGGCTGCGCTGTACCTGGTGCTCACCAGTGTTTCGCTGCTGGCGTTGAAATACCTTGAACGGCGCTACTCGGTAGGCGTCAAGGCGGCAGAACTATGATCTTTGACTACAACGTCATCTGGGAAGCCATGCCGCTGTACCTGGGCGGCTTGCTGACGACCCTGAAATTGCTGGCGTTCTCGCTGCTGTTCGGTTTGCTGGCAGCGGTACCGCTGGGGCTGATGCGGGTGTCCAAGCAGCCGCTGGTGAATGTGCCGGCCTGGCTCTACACCTATGTCATTCGTGGCACGCCAATGCTGGTGCAGCTGTTCTTGATCTACTACGGCCTGGCTCAGTTCGAGGCAGTGCGCGAGAGTATCTTCTGGCCGTGGCTGTCCAGCGCGACTTTCTGCGCGTGCCTGGCGTTTGCTGTCAATACCAGCGCCTACACCGCTGAAATCATCGCCGGCAGCCTCAAGGCCACGCCCCACGGCGAGATCGAAGCTGCCAAGGCGATGGGCATGTCGCGCTACAAGATGTACCGCCGTATCCTGCTGCCGTCGGCCATGCGCCGCGCGCTGCCGCAGTACAGCAACGAAGTGATCATGATGCTGCAGACCACCAGCCTGGCCTCGATCGTGACCCTGATCGACATCACCGGCGCGGCGCGTACCGTCAATGCCCAGTACTACCTGCCTTTCGAGGCCTACATCACCGCGGGTGTGTTCTACCTGTGCCTGACCTTCATTCTGGTGCGCCTGTTCAAGATGGCCGAACGCCGCTGGCTGGGCTACCTGGCGCCGCGCAAGCACTGACCGCTCTGTGAGAACCGACAGCATGTACAAACTCGAAGTCCAAGACCTGCACAAGCGCTATGGCAGCCATGAAGTGCTCAAGGGCGTGTCCCTGGCGGCCAAGGCCGGCGATGTGATCAGCATCATCGGCTCCAGCGGTTCGGGCAAGTCGACCTTCCTGCGTTGCATCAACCTGCTCGAGCAACCGCATGCGGGCAAGATTCTGCTCAACAACGAAGAACTCAAGCTGGTTGCCGGCAAGGAAGGCGCGCTCAAGGCAGCCGATCCGCGCCAGTTGCAGCGGATGCGTTCGCGCCTGTCGATGGTGTTTCAGCATTTCAATCTGTGGGCGCACATGACCGCGCTCGAGAACATCATCGAAGCGCCGGTGCATGTGCTCGGCATGAACAAGAAAGAAGCCCTGGAGAAAGCCGAGCATTACCTGGCCAAGGTCGGCGTCTCGCACCGCAAGGACGCTTACCCTGGGCATATGTCCGGTGGTGAGCAGCAACGTGTGGCGATTGCCCGTGCGCTGGCCATGGAGCCGGAGGTGATGCTGTTCGACGAACCGACCTCGGCACTCGACCCGGAGCTGGTCGGTGATGTGCTCAAGGTCATGCAGTCGTTGGCCCAGGAGGGCCGCACCATGGTCGTGGTGACCCACGAAATGGGCTTTGCCCGCGAGGTCTCCAATCAGCTGGTGTTCCTGCATAAAGGCATCGTCGAGGAGCGTGGCAATCCGCGTGAGGTGTTGGTCAATCCGCAGTCGGAACGGCTCCAGCAGTTTCTCTCGGGCAGCTTGAAGTAACGCTGCACCTTTGCACCAGAATAGGGCATGCTGCGCAGCGAGCGCAGCCATCCCCGGCGCAACTGACGCCACCTCTTCTCAGGTTTCGGACCACGCCCTATGACCACCCAGCGTATCGGCTTTCTCATCTGGCCCAACACCCGGCCGCTGACCTTGGCCCTGGCCGAAGAAGCACTGCTGGTGGCCCAGCGGGTACATCCGGAAGTTATCTACGATCTGGTGTTTCTCCAGGCTGAACCTGGCGAGCGGCAGGGCTGGCAGTTGCCGGGCGAGGCCTGGAATGGTCGGCTCGAAGGTTTCCAGAAGCTCTTCGTGCTGGCTGACGAGCCGCCGCAGGCGGTCACGGCCGCGCTGTCGTCCGGGCTCAAGCAGCTGGCTCGCAGCGGTTGCGTGATTGCCGGGCTGTCGGCAGGTGTATACCCGCTGGCGCAGCTCGGCCTGCTCGATGGCTATCGCGCCGCGGTGCACTGGCGCTGGCAGGATGATTTTGCCGAACGCTTCCCCAAGGTGATTGCCACCAGCCATCTGTTCGACTGGGACCGTGATCGCCTGACGGCCTGTGGCGGCATGGCCGTAGTCGACCTGTTGCTGGCCGTGCTGGCCCGTGACCATGGCGCCGAGCTTGCGGGTGCGGTGTCCGAAGAACTGGTGGTCGAGCGTATTCGTGAGGGCGGCGAGCGGCAGCGTATCCCGCTGCAGAACCGCCTTGGCTCGAGCCATCCCAAGCTGACCCAGGCTGTGCTGTTGATGGAAGCCAACATCGAAGAGCCGCTCACCACCGATGAGATCGCCCAGCATGTGTGCGTCTCGCGGCGCCAGCTGGAGCGGATCTTCAAGCAGTACCTCAATCGCGTGCCGAGCCAGTATTATCTTGAGCTGCGCTTGAACAAGGCGCGGCAGATGTTGATGCAGACCAGCAAGTCGATCATCCAGATCGGCCTGTCATGCGGGTTCTCGTCGGGGCCGCATTTTTCCAGCGCCTACCGCAACTTCTTCGGCGCGACGCCGCGTGAAGACCGTAACCAGCGGCGCAATAACAGCCCGTTCGAGCTTAGTTCGGCGCCTTCGGTCGACAAGTAGCATATTGGGGCCGTTGCACGGCCCTAGTAGTCATGTGAACAACTGTTCTCTCAATTACCCGCCACCTCTCCCCGACAGTTCCTTGCTCCTTTACACTGCGCGATTGCGACAGTGTTTGTCGCATTGCCGAAAACCTCTTTGAAACACGGTTTGGCGCTGTAACAAGTTGTCGCTTGGCCGCAAGGACAGGCGCTGATCAGTCCTTACAATCCCCCCATCGCTCGCCAATCCCAGGCCAGCGTTTCTCTTCAGGAGACTCAGATGTCCGTTGAGCAAGCCCCGGTGCAACGTGCCGATTTCGACCAGGTCATGGTTCCCAACTACGCCCCGGCGGCGTTCATTCCGGTGCGAGGCGAGGGCTCTCGAGTCTGGGACCAGGCGGGTCGCGAACTGATCGACTTTGCCGGCGGCATCGCGGTAAACGCCCTGGGTCATTGCCATCCGGCGCTGGTCAAGGCACTGACCGAGCAGGCCAATACCCTCTGGCACGTATCCAACGTGTTCACCAACGAGCCGGCGTTGCGTCTGGCGCACAAGCTGGTCGACGCGACCTTTGCCGACAAGGCGTTTTTCTGCAACTCCGGCGCCGAGGCCAACGAGGCTGCGTTCAAGCTGGCCCGTCGGGTTGCCCATGATCGCTTCGGCCCGGACAAGCATGAAATCATCTCCACCGTGAACAGCTTCCACGGTCGCACTCTGTTTACCGTCAGCGTCGGTGGCCAGCCGAAGTACTCCGACGGCTTCGGCCCGAAGATCACCGGCATCAGCCATGTGCCGTACAACGATCTTGAAGCGCTCAAGGCACAGATCTCCGACAAGACCTGCGCGGTGGTGATCGAGCCGATCCAGGGCGAGAGCGGCGTAGTGCCGGCTGACCTGGCTTACCTGGAAGGTGCGCGCAAGCTGTGTGACGAGCACAACGCGCTGCTGATCTTCGACGAAGTGCAGACCGGGGTTGGCCGTACCGGCCACCTGTATGCCTACCAGCATTACGGCGTGATCCCGGACATCCTCTCCAGCGCCAAGAGCCTGGGCGGCGGCTTCCCGATCGGCGCCATGCTGACCACCGACGACATTGCCAAGCATCTGGTCGCCGGTACTCATGGCACTACCTACGGCGGCAACCCGCTGGGCTGCGCCGTGGCCTGTGCAGTACTGGATGTGATCAACACCCCGCAGACCCTGGCCGCTGTCACTGCCAAGCACGAGCGCTTCAAGGCACGCCTGGAGAAGATCGAGCTGTTCAGCCTCGTCCGCGGTGTCGGCCTGCTGATCGGCTGCGTGTTGACCGATGTCTGGAAAGGCAAGGCCAAGGACGTGCTCAACGCCGCCGAGAAAGAAGGCCTTATGGTGTTGCAGGCTGGCCCGGATGTAGTGCGTTTTGCACCAAGCCTGGTCATCGAGGATGCCGATATCGACGAAGGCCTGGACCGCTTCGAACGCGCGGTAGCCAAGCTGCTGCAAGGCTGACATACAGCGATTCTGTCGCCGCTGTCAGCAGTGCCAGCGGCGACAGCAGAATTCCAGCGCGGGTGCCTTGTCTCAGACGGGCACCCGCCGTTTTGCCGCACCACGCTGTGCGGCCCGTATTCCCGAAAGGAGTGACACCATGCTGGTAATGCGCCCCGCGCAAATGGCTGACCTGAATGAAGTGCAGCGCATGGCTGCGGACAGCCCGGTTGGTGTCACTTCGCTGCCTGATGACGCTGCGCGTCTGGGCGACAAGATTGCCGCGTCGGAAACCTCATTTGCCGCCGAGGTCAGCTTCAATGGCGAAGAGAGCTACTTCTTCGTGCTCGAAGACACCAGCACCGGCAAGCTGGCCGGCTGCTCGGCCATCGTCGCCTCGGCGGGCTACTCGGAGCCGTTCTACAGCTTTCGTAACGAGACCTTTGTGCATGCATCGCGCGAGCTGAAGATTCACAACAAGATCCACGTCCTGTCGCTGTGCCACGACCTCACCGGCAACAGCCTGCTTACCAGTTTCTACGTGCTGCCGGAGCTGGTGGCCAGCGGCTTTGCCGAGCTCAATTCGCGCGGCCGCCTGCTGTTCATGGCCGCCCACCCGGAGCGCTTTGCCGACTCGGTGGTTACCGAGATCGTCGGCTACAGCGACGAGCAGGGTGAGTCGCCGTTCTGGGATTCGATCGGGCGTAACTTCTTCGACCTGAACTATTCCGACGCCGAGCGCCTGTGCGGGCTGAAGAGCCGGACCTTCCTCGCCGAGCTGATGCCGCATTATCCGATCTATGTACCGCTGCTGCCGGACAACGCTCAGGAGGCGATGGGGCAGGTGCATCCGCGGGCGCAGATCACCTTCGACATCCTCATGCGTGAAGGCTTCGAGACCGAGCATTACATCGACATCTTCGACGGTGGCCCGACCCTGCACGCACGTGCCTCGGGGATCCGCTCGATCAGCCAGAGCCGAGTAGTCCCGGTCAAGCTCGACGAGGCCACAGTCAAGGGTGGCCGCTCGTACCTGGTCTGCAATGGCCAGTTGCAGGACTACCGCGCCGTGTTGCTGGAGCTGGACTGGGTGCCGGGCAAGCCGGTCAGCCTGAGTAGTGAAGCGGCCGATGCCCTGGGCGTCGGTGAAGGTGCCAGCGTGCGCCTGGTCGCTGTTTGACCGGCCTGGCCCTAGCGCCAGCGCTCGCGACCCGCACCCGTCTTGCGGCCGGCACAGACCGCCGCTCAAGGAGATAGCATGATCGTTCGTCCTGTACGCAGCAGCGATTTACCCGCGCTCATCGAAATGGCGCGCAGCGCCGGTACCACTGGCCTGACTACCCTGCCGGCCAACGAAGAGCGGCTGGCTCAGCGCGTGCGCTGGGCTGAAAAGAGCTTCACCGGTGAAGCCGGGCGGGCCGACACCGATTACCTGTTCGTGCTTGAAAACGACGAAGGCCTGGTGGTCGGCATCAGTGCCATCGCCGGTGCCGTCGGCCTGCGTGAGCCCTGGTACAACTACCGGGTCGGCCTGACCGTCAGCGCTTCGCAGGAGCTGAATATCTACCGCGAGATCCCGACCCTGTTCCTGGCCAACGACCTCACCGGCAACTCCGAGCTGTGTTCGTTGTTCCTGCGCAGTGATCACCGCAACGGCCTCAACGGCCGCCTGCTGTCGAAGGCGCGCATGCTGTTCATCGCCGAGTTCCCTGAGCTGTTCGGCAAGAAGGTCATCGCCGAGATGCGCGGGATCTCCGACGCCGCAGGCCGCTCGCCGTTCTGGGAGTCGCTGGGCCGGCACTTCTTCAAGATGGAGTTCAGCCAGGCTGACTACCTGACCGGCGTGGGCAACAAGGCCTTCATCGCCGAATTGATGCCCAAGTTCCCGCTGTACACGTGCTTCCTTTCCGAGGCTGCGCGCAGTGTGGTCGGCCGGGTACACACCGACACCGAGCCGGCGCTGGCCATGCTCGAGCGCGAAGGCTTCAACTACCAGGGCTACGTCGACATCTTCGATGCAGGCCCGGCAATCGAATGCGACACGGCGAAGATCCGTGCCGTGCGCGAAAGCCAGAATCTGGTGCTGGCAGTAGGCACTCCAGGCGATGACGCCACGCCGTACCTGATCCACAACCGCAAACGCGAAGACTGCCGCATCACCGCAGCGCCAGCGCGGCTGGCGGCCGGCACGCTGGTGGTCGACGCGCTGACGGCGAAACGCCTGCGCCTGGGCGTGGGTGACCACGTGCGCGCAGTCACCTTGTCCGCCAATCGGGAGGCGCAGTGATGACGACCCATTACATCGCAGGGCAATGGCAGGCTGGCCAGGGAGAGGCGCTGCAGTCGCTGAACCCGGTCACTCAGGCGCTCGTCTGGGCGGGGCAGGGCGCTGCTGCTGGCCAGGTTGCCGCCGCAGTAAGCGCGGCCCGCGACGCGTTCCCGGCCTGGGCGCTGCTCAGCCTGGAGGCACGCATCGCGGTGCTGGAAGCCTTCGCCGAACAGCTCAAGGCCAACGCTGACGAACTGGCCCGCTGCATCGGTGAAGAAACCGGTAAACCGTTGTGGGAGTCGGCAACCGAAGTCACCAGCATGGTCAACAAGGTGGCGATCTCGGTGCAGAGCTATCGTGAACGCACCGGTGAAAAAAGCGGCCCGCTTGGCGATGCGACTGCCGTGCTGCGGCACAAGCCCCATGGCGTGGTGGCGGTGTTTGGCCCGTATAACTTCCCTGGCCATTTGCCCAACGGGCATATTGTGCCGGCGCTGCTGGCCGGTAACTGCGTGGTGTTCAAGCCCAGTGAGCTGACCCCGAAAGTGGCCGAGCTGACGGTCAAATGCTGGATCGCGGCGGGTTTGCCTGCGGGTGTGCTCAATCTGGTTCAGGGCGCCCGCGAGACTGGCGTGGCGCTGGCTGCCGATGCTGGTATCGACGGTTTGTTCTTCACCGGCTCCAGCCGCACCGGCAACCTGTTGCACCAGCAATTTGCCGGGCGCCCGGAGAAGATTCTGGCGCTGGAAATGGGTGGCAACAATCCGTTGGTGGTCGATCAGGTCAAGGACCTCGACGCGGCCGTCTATACCATCATTCAGTCGGCGTTCATTTCTGCCGGCCAACGCTGCACCTGTGCGCGTCGCTTGCTGGTGCCGGAGGGCGTCTGGGGTGACAGCCTGCTGGCGCGGCTGGTCGAGGTCTGCCACAGCATCACGGTTGGCGCCTATGACCAGCAACCCGCGCCGTTCATGGGCTCGGTGATTTCCCTGGCGGCGGCCCAGGCCCTGCTTGATGCTCAACAAGCGCTGATCGGCAAGGGTGCGCTGGCGCTGTTGGCGATGACCCAGCCGCAAGCAGGTGCAGCGCTGCTGACCCCTGGCATCCTCGATGTCACAGGCGTTGCAGAGCGTCCTGATGAAGAGTTCTTCGGGCCATTGCTGCAGGTCATTCGCTACGCCGACTTCGACAGCGCGATCGACCAGGCCAACGCCACCCAATACGGCCTGGCCGCCGGTTTGTTGTCTGACTCGCATGCGCGCTACCAGCACTTCTGGCTGCGTAGCCGCGCCGGTATCGTCAACTGGAACAAACAGCTCACCGGGGCCGCCAGCAGTGCGCCATTCGGTGGCGTCGGCGCCAGCGGCAACCACCGCGCCAGCGCTTACTACGCGGCCGACTACTGCGCTTACCCCGTGGCATCGCTGGAGACCGCCAGTCTCGCCTTGCCGGCGACATTGACGCCGGGCGTCACCCTATAACAAATGGTCTCGGAGCCTTGCCGATGAAATCCTATGAAGTGAATTTTGATGGCCTGGTAGGGCCGACCCATAACTACGGCGGCCTGTCGTACGGCAACGTGGCCTCGCAGAGCAACAGCCAGCAGTGCTCCAACCCGCGGGAAGCGGCGCGTCAGGGCCTGGCCAAGATGAAGGCGCTGAGCGACATGGGCTTCAAGCAGGGCGTACTCGCCCCGCAGGAGCGCCCGGACGTTGCTGCCTTGCGCCGGCTCGGCTTCAGCGGCAGTGACGCCGAGGTGATCCGTCGCGCCGCCCAGGAGGCCCTGCCGTTGCTGGTCGCCAGCTGCTCGGCCTCGAGCATGTGGGTGGCCAACGCGGCCACGGTCAGCCCGAGCGCCGACACTGCCGATGGTCGCGTGCATTTCACCGCCGCCAACCTCAACTGCAAGTACCACCGCAGCATCGAGCATCCGACCACCAGCCGCGTGCTGGCGGCGATGTTCGCCGATGAGCAGGTATTCGCCCACCACCAGGCGCTACCGGCGGTGGCCCAGTTTGGTGACGAAGGCGCGGCCAACCACACGCGCTTCTGTCGCAGCTATGGCGAGCCCGGCGTAGAGTTTTTTGTCTACGGCCGCAGTGCCTTCGACAGCCGCTACCCGGCGCCGCAGAAGTACCCGGCACGCCAGACCCTGGAAGCTTCGCAGGCCGTCGCTCGCTTGCACGGCCTCAGTGCTGATGGGGTGGTCTACGCTCAACAGAATCCAGCGGTGATCGACCAGGGCGTGTTCCATAACGACGTGATTTCGGTAGGTAACGGCGAAGTGCTGTTCTACCACGAGGATGCCTTCCTCGAGACCGATGCGGTACTTGCCCAGCTGCAGGCTAAACTGGCCGGCAAGGGCGGCAAGTTCCAGAGCATCTGCGTGCCACGGGCGGCGGTGGCAGTGGAGGACGCGGTGCGTTCCTACCTGTTCAACAGCCAACTGCTGTCACGCGAAGACGGCTCGATGCTGCTGGTGGTGCCGGAAGAGTGCCGCAACAACCCGCGCGTCTGGGACTACCTGAGCCAGTTGACCAGCCGGGGTGGCCCGGTCAAGGAGGTCAAGGTGTTCGATCTCAAGCAGAGCATGCAGAACGGCGGCGGCCCGGCGTGCCTGCGTCTGCGCGTGGCCTTGAAAGAATCCGAGCTGGCGGCGGTCAATCCAGGGGTTATCATGTCGGCGCCGCTGTACGACAGCCTGATCCAGTGGGTCGATCGGCACTATCGCGATCGCATGAGCGACAGCGACCTGGCCGACCCGCAACTGCTCACCGAATGCCGTACGGCCCTGGATGACCTGACCCAACTGCTCAAGCTGGGTTCGGTCTATCCGTTCCAACGCCAACCTTGAAGAGAGAATTACGTAATGTCTGACGCCCTGCGCCTGATCCTGGAAGACGATGATGGCACCCAACTGGAAACCTCCTGCACGCGCTTTGCCGTGCTCTGGCAGGGCAAGGAAGTCTGGATTCAGCAGGACGGCCGCGGCCAGCTGCTGATCGGTGTGGACGTCGCTGAAGGCGATGCCGAGTTCGCCAACCTGCTGCTGCGCCCGATGGCCACCAACCTGGTCAGCCTGCAGCTGGAGATGGAGCCGGCTGAGCTGGGCGACGACGATGAGGATGGCCACGTGCACGGCCCGGATTGCGGTCACCACCACTAAGGATGTGCCTATGCTCGCCCTCGGCAAACTGCTTGACCTGACGCTTGGCGGCCGTGAGCCGGGCGAGAAGACTCAATCGACATCAGCAGGCCTGCGCCTGCGTTGGCTGGGGGAGGGCGCGCTGGAAGTGACGCCGCCGAAGGTGGACGACGGCACCTTGCATCTGCTGCTGTCGGCGGGTATTCACGGTAACGAGACCGCGCCGATCGAGTTGCTCGATCAATTGCTGCAGGACATCGCCAGGGGCGAGATCGTGCCGCAGGCGCGGATCCTGTTCCTGTTTGGCAGCCCAATGGCGATGCGTGCAGGCCAGCGTTACCTTGAGCAGGACCTGAACCGCTTGTTCAACGGTCGGCACGAATCGTCGAGCGGTTTCGAAGCGCTGCGTGCTGCCGAGCTGGAGCAGTACGCCCGCACGTTCTTCAGCGTGGCCGGGCGCAATCGCCTGCACTACGACCTGCACACCGCGATCCGCGGCTCGAAGATCGAGCAGTTTGCCCTGTACCCGTACAAGGACGGCCGCCAGCATTCGCGCCGCGAGTTGGCACGCCTGAGCCAGGCCGGGATGCAGGCGGTGTTGCTGCAGAGCAAGACCTCGATCACCTTCAGTGCCTTCACCTACGAACAGCTCGAAGCCGAGGCGTTTACCTTGGAACTGGGCAAGGCACGCCCGTTCGGGCAGAACGAAGAGGTCAACCTTGACCGTTTGCACAAGCGCCTGGTGCAGATCATCGAAGGCAAGGAGCCGGCGGTCGACGACAGTTTCGACGGCTTGCAATTGTTCAGCGTGGCCCGCGAAATCATCAAGCACAGCGACCACTTCCACCTGCACCTGCCGGATGACATCGAAAATTTCTCCGAGCTGAGCAAGGGTTACCTGCTGGCCGAAGATCTGGCTGAAACCCGCTGGATCGTCGAGGAGGAGGGCGCGCGCATCATCTTCCCCAACCCCAAGGTGCGCAACGGCCTGCGTGCGGGCATTCTGATCGTGCCCGATTCAGGCCAGCGCCTGAGCTGATCCGTACCATTTGGCGCTGGCTGCGCGCTGCGTGGCCAGCCTCGAGCGGCGCATCCTGGCTGTTTTTCCCTACCCCAGCGGTAATTGGCTTGCCAGCGGCCAAACCCTCGCCTTAGCATCCCCTTCAAGTTTTTAGCTGTGCTGACCTGAAATTGCCCGCAAACGACCTTTCAGGGCGCATAAACACACTGCATCCAGCTTGCAGGACCGATATAATGCGGCCCTTTGCCGTCGTTTCGACGTGTTTGCCTTAACGGCCGCCGTTTCCGTGGAAGAACCTATGAAAAGCGCAGAAATCCGTGAAGCCTTCCTTCGCTTCTTCGAGGAGCAGGGCCACACCCGTGTTGCCTCCAGCTCCCTGATCCCGGGCAACGACCCGACCCTGCTGTTCACCAATGCCGGCATGAACCAGTTCAAGGACTGCTTCCTCGGCCAGGAAAAGCGCGCCTACACCCGCGCCGCCAGCAGCCAGAAGTGCGTCCGCGCCGGCGGCAAGCACAACGACCTGGAAAACGTCGGCTACACCGCGCGTCACCACACCTTCTTCGAAATGCTGGGCAACTTCAGCTTCGGCGACTATTTCAAGCGTGACGCGATCACCTACGCCTGGACCTTCCTGACTTCGCCGCAGTGGCTGAACCTGCCCCAGGAAAAACTCTGGGTCACGGTCTACGCCAGCGATGACGAAGCCTACGACATCTGGACCAAGGAAATCGGCGTGCCGGCCGAGCGCATGGTGCGCATTGGCGACAACAAAGGCGCGCCTTATGCGTCGGACAACTTCTGGACCATGGGCGACACCGGCCCATGCGGCCCGTGCACCGAGATCTTCTTTGACCACGGCGCGGATATCTGGGGCGGCCCACCCGGCTCGCCAGAAGAAGACGGCGACCGCTACATCGAGATCTGGAACAACGTCTTCATGCAGTTCAACCGCACCGCCGATGGCGTCCTGCACCCGCTGCCAGCGCCGTCGGTGGACACCGGCATGGGCCTGGAGCGGATCAGTGCGGTGATGCAGCATGTGCACTCGAACTACGAGATCGACCTGTTCCAGAATCTGCTGGTAGCCGCAGCCCAGGCTATCGGTTGCAGCAACGACGGCCAGCCTTCGCTGAAAGTCGTCGCCGACCATATTCGTTCGTGCGGCTTCCTCATCGCCGATGGCGTGCTGCCGTCCAACGAAGGCCGTGGCTATGTGCTGCGCCGGATCATTCGCCGTGCTTGCCGTCACGGCAACAAGCTCGGTGCCAAGGGCAGCTTCTTCTACCAGATCGTCGCCGCCCTGGTCGCCGAGATGGGCCAGGCTTTCCCTGAGCTGAGCAGCCAGCAGGCGCACATCGAGCGCGTCCTCAAGAGCGAAGAAGAGCAGTTCGCCAAGACCCTCGAGCAGGGCCTGCGCATCCTCGAGCAGGACCTGGCCCAGCTGCAGGGCACTACCGTCCCAGGTGACGTGGTGTTCAAGCTGTATGACACCTATGGCTTCCCGATGGACCTGACCGCCGACATCGCCCGTGAGCGTGAGCTGACCATCGACGAAGCCGGTTTCGAGCGCGAGATGGAAGCCCAGCGCGAGCGCGCCCGCTCTGCCAGCGCCTTCGGCATGGACTACAACAGCTTGGTCAAGGTCGATGTTGCCACCGAGTTCCTCGGCTACCAGGCAACCACGGCCCAGGCCACGGTCGTCGCACTGTACAAGGACGGCCAGGCCGTCGAGCATTTGCATGAAGGCGATGAAGGCGTGGTGGTGCTTGACCGCACGCCGTTCTACGCCGAGTCCGGCGGCCAGATCGGTGATGCCGGCTACCTGCAGGCCGCCGACGTGCGCTTCGATGTGCGTGATACTACCAAGACTGCCGGTGCATTCCTGCACCACGGTGTAGTCGCCACTGGCGCGCTGCGCGTAGGCGCCGAGGTTGAAGCGCAGGTGGATGCCGAAGTGCAGCACGCTACCTCGCTGAACCACTCCGCGACTCACCTGCTGCACGCGGCGCTGCGCCAGGTGCTCGGCGATCACGTCCAACAGAAAGGCTCGCTGGTCGACAGCCAGCGTCTGCGCTTTGACTTCAGCCACTTCGAGGCGGTCAAGCCAGAGCAGCTCAAGGCGCTGGAAGACATCGTCAACCGCGAAGTGCGCAAGAACTCCGAGGTGCAAACCGAAGAGACCGACATCGAAACCGCCAAGCGCAAAGGTGCAATGGCGTTGTTCGGCGAAAAATACGGCGACAGCGTGCGCGTGTTGAGCATGGGTGGTGATTTTTCGGTGGAGCTGTGCGGTGGTATTCATGCCAAGCGCACCGGCGACATCAGCCTGTTCAAGATCATCAGCGAAGGCGGCGTGGCTTCTGGCGTGCGCCGTATCGAAGCGATCACCGGGGCTGCAGCACTGGCTTACCTGAACGCTGCTGAAGAGCAGGTCAAGGAAGCTGCGCAATTGGTCAAGGGTAACCGTGACAACCTGATCGACAAGCTGGCGGCGGTGCTCGAGCGCAACCGTCAGCTGGAAAAACAGCTTGAACAGCTGCAGGCCAAGGCCGCCAGCGCTGCCGGAGACGATCTCTCCAACGCAGCCGTTGAGGTCAAAGGCGCCAAGGTTCTCGCCGCTCGCCTTGACGGGCAGGATGGCAAGGCTCTGCTGGCGCTGGTCGATCAACTGAAGAACAAGCTCGGCCACGCAGTGATCCTGCTGGGTAGTGAGCATGAGGGCAAGGTCGTGCTGGTGGCTGGCGTGACCAAAGACCTCTCCGGCCAACTCAAGGCCGGCGATCTGATGAAGCAGGCCGCTGCGGCGGTTGGCGGTAAAGGCGGTGGTCGTCCGGACATGGCCCAAGGTGGCGGCGTCGACGTCGCTGCACTGGACAGTGCCCTGGCCCTGGCTGTGCCGTTCGCCGAACAGCGGCTTTGAGATGAAACGGCCCGCTAGTGATAGCGGGCCGTTTCAGGTTGGATTGTTTATTGGGTGCCCATCACGGGCAGAGGCAGCTTTGAAATGGCGTTGATCGTACAGAAATTTGGCGGCACCTCTGTCGGATCCATCGAGCGGATCGAGCAGGTTGCCGACAAGGTCAAGAAATTCCGCGAGGCAGGCGATGACCTGGTCGTGGTCCTGTCGGCCATGAGCGGGGAGACCAACCGCTTGCTGGACCTGGCCAAGCAGATTAGCGACAAGCCAGTTCCGCGTGAGCTGGATGTGATCGTGTCGACTGGCGAGCAGGTGACCATTGCCCTGCTGGCCATGGCCTTGATCAAGCGTGGCGTGCCGGCGGTGTCCTACACCGGCAACCAGGTGCGCATTCTCACCGACAGCGCGCACAACAAGGCGCGCATCCTGCAGATCGACGACCAGAAGATTCGTGCCGACCTCAAGGCCGGCCGTGTGGTTGTCGTGGCGGGCTTCCAGGGCGTCGACGAGAACGGCAGCATCACCACCCTCGGTCGTGGCGGTTCGGACACCACTGGTGTGGCCCTGGCGGCCGCGCTGAAGGCTGACGAGTGCCAGATCTACACCGACGTCGATGGTGTCTACACCACCGACCCGCGGGTGGTACCGCAGGCGCGCCGTCTGGAGAAGATCACCTTCGAAGAGATGCTGGAAATGGCCAGCCTCGGTTCCAAGGTGCTGCAGATCCGCTCTGTCGAATTCGCTGGCAAGTACAACGTTCCGTTGCGCGTGCTGCACAGTTTCAAGGAGGGTCCAGGTACCCTCATTACCATTGATGAAGAGGAATCCATGGAACAGCCGATCATTTCCGGTATCGCCTTCAACCGTGATGAAGCCAAGCTGACCATTCGTGGCGTGCCGGATACCCCAGGCGTTGCCTTCAAGATCCTCGGCCCGATCAGCGCTTCGAACATCGAAGTCGACATGATCGTGCAGAACGTTGCCCACGATAACACCACCGATTTCACCTTCACCGTGCACCGCAACGAGTACGAAGCGGCGCACAAGGTGTTGGAAAACACTGCGCGCGAGATCGGCGCCCGTGAAGTGATCGGCGATACCAAGATTGCCAAGGTATCGATCGTCGGCGTCGGCATGCGCTCGCACGCCGGCGTTGCCAGCCGCATGTTCGAAGCGCTGGCCAAGGAGACCATCAACATCCAGATGATCTCCACGTCCGAGATCAAGGTTTCGGTGGTCATTGAAGAGAAGTACCTCGAACTGGCCGTGCGCGCCCTGCACACCGCCTTTGAGCTGGATGCGCCTGCCCGCCAAGGCGAGTAACGCGTAGCCAGGAGGAGGGCGCGGCTTGCCGCGCCCTTCGCGTTTCCGGCCGCCGGGTGGGCCCTGTCCTGTCCTCTCTGGCAGCCAAACACGCTGACTGTGCGTCCCGCAGCCAGTGCGCTACCTCAGACTGTTGTCCCTGATTGAACTGCGTAAGGAGAAAGCTATGTTGATTCTGACTCGTCGGTGCGCCGAGAGCCTGATCATTGGTGACGGTGAGATCACCGTTACGGTCTTGGGTGTCAAAGGCAACCAAGTACGAATTGGCGTTAGCGCGCCCAAGGAAGTCGCGGTTCACCGCGAAGAAATCTACCTGCGAATCAAGAAAGAGAAGGACGAAGAACCAACCCTTTAATTTTTATCAGATTTTTTTTAAAAAAGGGTTTGCAAACGGGGAGGGCTCTGGTTATAGTACGCCCCGTGTTGCGGTGAGGTGGCCGAGTGGCCGAAGGCGCTCCCCTGCTAAGGGAGTATACCTCATAAGGGTATCGGGGGTTCGAATCCCCCCTTCACCGCCATTATTCGCTTAGGGCGCTTCAACTGGCCAAGATCGCTAAGTCGTTGAAATTAAACGAAAAAGTACTTGGCAAATCGGTAAAGCGATCTATAATGCGCGGCAAGACATGGACTCATAGCTCAGCTGGATAGAGTACTCGGCTACGAACCGAGCGGTCGCAGGTTCGAATCCTGCTGAGTCCACCATACAACATGAAGGTTTTGCTCGCAGAGCCGGATTGTTCAACCAGTGGTAATCTGGTCTAAAACTACCAACTTGGACTCATAGCTCAGCTGGATAGAGTACTCGGCTACGAACCGAGCGGTCGCAGGTTCGAATCCTGCTGAGTCCACCATATAGCACGGTGGTTGTGCTTGCACAGGCACCTTGTTTCAACCAGTGGTAACCTGGTCTAAAAATACCAACTTGGACTCATAGCTCAGCTGGATAGAGTACTCGGCTACGAACCGAGCGGTCGCAGGTTCGAATCCTGCTGAGTCCACCATCTTCATCAAGAAGCCCGCTTTTATAGCGGGCTTTTTGTTGTCTGCAATTCACTGAATTGTCAGTAAGCCGGACTAGACTGTGCGAGTAGGGCGCTCATGCGACAGGCCCTGCACCTATGTGCTTTTTGTCTGGCGCCCACCGTCGCACTGAAGGCTTTGCGCGTTGTCATAAGATAATCGCGTAAACGATTGTTCTGACCAAAAATTTAAGCAATCCGACAGCTCTTGCAGTGTATGATTGCGCCCGTCAGCCCCGCCGGGGCTTGTGGAATACCACCATGGACTTACCCAGTAGTTACCCCTTAATCCGATTTGCCAAAATAGATCTGATCGATTGATCTCCCCGGCGTGCTCCGCTGCTGGGAGTGGAGTTCGCCTATGACCGAAGTCGAAGTAAAGAAAAGCCAAGACAGCCTGCAGGATCGCCTGGCCCAGGTGATTGACCTGCTGCAGCGTCAGCGTGTCGTTGAAGACCTGACCCACCGTCAGGAGGGGCAGCACAATACCCTGGTGGAGAGCCTCGTCCACCGCCAGAACCTGGTCGAGCTGCAGCGCAAGCTCGATGACCTGCACCCTGCCGACATCGCCTACATTCTCGAAGCACTGCCGCTCGACGACCGCCTGACGGTCTGGCAGTTGGTGCGCTCCGATCGTGACGGCGACATCCTCCTGGAAGTATCCGACGCCGTCCGCCAGACCCTGATCGCCGACATGGACGATCACGAGCTGCTGGCCGCTGCCAAGGAAATGGACGCCGACGAACTCGCTGACCTGGCTCCTGAGCTGCCGCGTGACGTTGTCCACGAGCTGATGGAGACCCTCGACGCCCAGCAACGCGAGCGGGTCCGCTCGGCGCTGAGCTACGACGAGGATCAGGTCGGTGCACTGATGGACTTCGAGATGGTCACCATCCGCGAAGACGTCAGCCTGGAAGTGGTACTGCGTTACCTGCGCCGGCTCAAGGAGTTGCCAGGCCACACCGACAAGCTGTTTGTGGTCGACTCCGATGGCATGCTCAAGGGCGTGTTGCCGATCAAGCGCCTGCTGGTCAATGATCCGGACAAGCAGGTGGCTGAGGTCATGGCTACCGACCCGGTCAGTTTCCACCCTGACGACGACGCCTACGACGCCGCGCAGGCGTTCGAACGTTACGACCTGGTATCTGCCCCTGTAGTCGACAAGAGCGATCGCCTGATCGGCCGTCTGACCATCGACGAGATGGTCGACCTGATCCGTGAGGAAAGCGAAAGCGAAGTCCTTAACATGGCCGGTCTGCGCGAAGAAGAAGACATTTTTGCCTCGGTCTGGCGCTCGCTGCGCAACCGTTGGGCATGGCTGGCGATCAACCTGATTACCGCGTTCCTCGCCTCACGCGTGATTGGCCTGTTCGAGGGCTCGATCGAGAAGCTGGTGGCATTGGCGGCATTGATGCCGATCGTTGCCGGTATCGGCGGCAACTCGGGCAACCAGACCATCACCATGATCGTCCGCGCCATGGCGCTGGACCAGGTCAGCCCGGGCAACACCTCGCGATTGATGCGCAAGGAGCTGGCGGTGTCATTGATCAACGGCCTGGTCTGGGGTGGTGTGATCGGCGTGGTGGCGTATCTGCTCTACGGCAGCTGGTCGCTGGGCCTGGTAATGACCGGGGCAATGACCCTGAACCTGCTGTTGGCGGCGCTGATGGGGGTGTTGATCCCGATGACCCTGGTCCGCCTCGGGCGTGACCCGGCGATGGGTGCCAGTGTGATGATCACGGCAGTGACGGACAGTGGCGGCTTCTTCATCTTCCTTGGCCTCGCCACGATATTCCTGATGTAACCTACTGCCGGCGCTTGATGAGGAGCGCCGGCAGCCAGAAACAACAAAGCCAGCTTGCGCTGGCTTTGTTGTTTCTGGCGGTTTGATCAGGACGCGTCGGCGGCCATTTCCACATCGTGGGCGATCAAGGCCACCAGAGCGTTTTGTTGGCGGTGGGAGAGCTGGCGGAAGCGTTGCAGCAGCTCGCGCTCGTGCAAGCTCAGCTCAGGGCTGTCCAGGCGCATGCTCAGCTCGTCGCCCAATGCGCCTTCCTGGATAAGGCTTTGCTCCAGGCGGGCAATGATCTCGGAGTTCATGCTGCGGTGATGGTTGCGGGCTACCTCGGCAATGCGCTCACGCATCCCGTCTGGCAGACGAACGACAAACTTGTCAGCGGTGCGGCTTGAATAAATAGCCTGTTTCAATGGGCGCATATAAATTGACCGGTTTACTGGTTCAGGGGAAGCGGTTGTCAAATGCCGCGCGGTGGAAATCTGACCGTCGCGACGGCAAAATGTTCAACCGTCGTGTATTTTTGGCGTTCATCTTGCCTCAAATCTGCCGTTTCCTTGGCGTCAATTCTGTGACAAATAGTGATCCGCATAAAGGCTTTTTGCCAGTACCAATTATCAAAAATGAGCACTGGTTTGAAAAATTCAGCGTTTTTCGGATCTACTGAACGTCAGACCTTTGCCGTCAAAATCTGGTAACAGTCGGAAAAGGGCAGGGAAAACACCTGGAATGCGCTCGGTCCCTAACAGTGAGCATAGTGGCTATGCAATATGACGCAAGCGGCAGTCCACCGACAGTAGGTAGGCTGATATTCCTCGTTGGACCCTCTGGATCAGGAAAAGATTCCCTGATCGACGCGTCTCGCGCGAAATTGACCGAGCACGGCATCATGGTTGCTCGCCGCGTCATTACCCGCTCGCCCGAAGCACAGGGCGAGGCCGCGCAGGGTGTCAGCCCTGAGCAATTCGAGCAGATGCGCGCAGATGGGCATTTTGCCATGTATTGGCAGGCAAATGCTCTGGCATATGGCATTCCGGCGCAGATTGATCAGTGGCTGCAAGCCGGCAAGCATGTTCTGGTCAACGGTTCGCGGGCGTACCTGGCCCAAGCGCGGCGACGTTACCCGGACCTGTTGGCAATCCGCCTCGAGGTAAACCCGACCGTCTTGCGTCAGCGTTTGCTGGCGCGAGGCCGAGAGACCCCGCAAGCCATCGAGCAGCGTTTGCAGCGCAGCGCCGAACTGCAGGTGACCGACGCCGACAACGTGCATGTGCTGGACAACTCGCAGGCGCTGGAGCAATCGGTCACCAGCCTGTTTGCCTTGCTGCGGGCCGAAGGTCTGCTTCAAGCCTGACCGCTATGACAAGTCTTACGTGGCAAAAGCCCGAATCGGGCATGACAAACGGTCTGGCGCTGGTTAACATGCTCGCCGTCACGCTAATCGGCGCTCGCCGGTGGCACTGGTCCCAGTAGCTCAATTGGATAGAGCATCCCCCTCCTAAGGGGAAGGTTGGCCGTTCGAACCGGCCCTGGGACACCATATCTTGCGCTGCAGGCGTCCACGCAGCACCGTCAGCTCCCCCTGACATTTCCCGCCGGACCTGGCACTTTCATGCTAGATTCTCGGAAAATTCTCGACCATTTCCATGCTGCAACGCCCAACTTGATCCCAAACGATCGGGATTACTGCGCTGGGCAGGCTTATTCACTACTCTGTGGAAGACATCACGATGCAGCAATCTCCTGCCGACGAGACCATTCGTGCGGCATTGCAGAGGTCCCATGCGCGGCTTCATCGCCAGCATGAGTTGGTGGTCGAGTTTGGCGTCGCCTCGCTCAAGGCGAGTGACCTGGATCTGTTGCTAACCAAGGCTTGCGTCGTGGTTGCCGAAGGCATGCAGACGCGCTTTGCCAAGGTGCTGACGCCGCTGCCCGACAGTGAAGACTTGCTGCTGTCGCACGGGGTTGGCTGGGACGAAGCCGATATCGGCCACGCGACGCTGGGTGGTGATGTCGCCAGTCCGGCGGGTTATGCCATCGCCACCTACCGCCCGGTGCTGTCCAATCATCTTGGTCAGGAGCACCGTTTTCGCACCCCCGAGATGCTGAAGAAATACGGTATCGAGCGTGCCATCAACGTGCCGATTCGTGGTGCGATGACGCCGTTCGGCGTACTTGAAGCCGACAGCACCGACGGTGATGACTTCATCGAGAGCGATATCGTCTTTCTCGAAGGCATCGCCAACGTGCTGTCGATGGCAGTCGAGCGGTTGGCGGCTGGTAACGCCGAGGCGCTGCCCGACCCGTATTCGGAGAGCATGCTCAACGCCAGCCCAGACTGCGTGAAGGTGTTGTCGACCGATGGCGAAATCGAGTTCATGAATGACGCCGGCATGTGCCTGATGCAGGTCGGCGATCTGGCCGAGGTCAAAGGCAAGCCTTGGCCGCAGCTGTGGCCAGAAGAGTCCAAGGACCTTGTGCTGGGCGTTATCGAGAAGGTCAGCAGCGGCGAATCCGCCCGCTTCGAGGCGTTCTGCCCGACCGCCAGCAACGAGCCCCGTTGGTGGGATGTCACCGTGGCGCCGATCGTCAGCCCGGACGGCGAGATCAGCAAGCTGATTGCCGTGTCCCGCGACATCACCGAGCGCCACCACCATGAGGCCAGGCTGCTCTCACTGATCGCCGCGCAGAACTCCAAGCTCGACGAAAGTGATCTGTTCCTTGAAGAGATTCACCACCGGGTCAAGAACAGCCTGCACCTGGTCAACACCTTGCTTATGTTGCAAGCCAACCTGGCCGCGGACGAGGCGGTCAAGCTCCAGCTGGAGACTGCCGCTGGGCGCGTGGTGACGATTGCCAGCGTGCACGAGCGCTTGTACCAGGCGACAGAAAGCCAGGAACTCGATGTGGTTGAGTATCTGGGTGCGCTGTTGGGTGATCTGGGCAGTGCGTTGGGTGATCGCAAGATCTCGTTGGAGGCTACGTCGTTTGTGCTGGCGCAAGAAAGAATGGCGCCGCTGGGGATGGTGGTGTCCGAGCTGATCACCAATGCGCTCAAGTACGGCAAGGGAAAAATCGAGGTCAGCCTGCACAAGGCTGAGGATCATGCCTTGATCACGGTGACCGACCAGGGTGACGGCTTCCCGGAGACCTTTCCCAAACCCAGTGGCACGGGACTGGGCATGCGCCTGGTCAAGAGTTACTCGGGTTACGGCGACAGCGCCATTTCGATTGATCGGCTGGAAGGCAAAAGCACCATCCGGGTCCGCTTCAAACTCTGATCAGACCCAAGCGTGCAGCGCAGAGCGCGGTGCACGCCGGTCCTGCCGTTAGATATGCAGTGCGTGCCCCAAAGCGCGCAACGCGGCTTCCTGCACCGCCTCACCCAGGGTCGGGTGGGCATGGATGGTGCCGGCTATGTCCTCCAGCCGCGCGCCCATCTCCAGCGACTGAGCAAACGCCGTCGACAGTTCTGAAACTGCCACGCCCACTGCCTGCCAACCCACGATCAGATGGTTGTCGCGCCGCGCTACCACGCGCACGAAGCCGGTCTTTGACTCGAGCGTCATGGCCCGACCATTGGCCGCGAACGGGAACTGCGCAACGATGCAATCCAGACCTTGCTGGCTGGCCTGCTCCGGCGTATGCCCAACCACCACCAACTCTGGATCGGTAAAGCACACTGCGGCAATCGCGGTGGGCGCAAAGCGCCGTGCGTGGCCGGCGATCAGCTCGGCGACCATTTCGCCCTGGGCCATGGCGCGGTGCGCCAGCATTGGCTCACCCGCCACATCGCCGATGGCCCAGACGTTGCGCATGCTGGTCTGGCAGCGCTCATCAATGGCCACGGCAGCACCGTTCATACTCAGCCCCAGACTTTCCAGATTGAAGCCTTGCGTGCGTGGCCGGCGACCGACGGCGACCAGCACCTGATCGGCCTCCAGCAGCAGTTGTTGGCCGTCGGCAGTGCGCGCCTGCAAGGAGCCGCCCTCATAGCCTTCGACGCTGTGGCCCAGGTATGTGGCGACGCCGAGCTTTTTCAATGACTCGGCAACCGGTGCAGTCAATTCGGCATCGTAAGTCGGCAAGATCCGCTCACGCGCCTCGACCACGCTGACCTGTACCCCAAGCTTGCGATAGGCGATACCCAGCTCCAGGCCGATGTAGCCGCCGCCGACGACCACCAGGTGCTGGGGCAGTGCCTTGGGCGCGAGTGCTTCAGTGGACGAGATCACCGCGCCGCCCAGCGGCAGCATCGGCAGTTCGACGCTGCTGGAGCCGGTGGCCAGCAGCAGATGATCACAACGGATCAACTGCCCATCGACCTCGACGCTTTTGCCATCGACGATCTTCGCCCAGCCATGGATCACGGTTACGCCGTGCTTTTTCAGCAAGGCCGCGACACCACTGGTCAAACGATCGACAATGCCGTCTTTCCAGGCCACGCTGCGGCTGATGTCCAGCTGCGGTGTGGCCACGCTGATGCCCAGGGCGGCGTGTTCGCTATGCCGGCAGGTCTGGTGAAACTGCTCGGCTACATGGATCAGCGCCTTGGACGGGATGCAGCCAACATTCAGGCAGGTGCCGCCGAGCGCCTGACCTTCGATCAATACGGTCGGGATGCCCAGCTGGCCGGCACGGATCGCTGCGATATAGCCGCCAGGGCCGCCACCGATGATCAGTAGGGTGGTGTTGAGGGTCTGAGTCATGCTCACTCCACGAACAGGCAGGCGGGTTGCTCAAGCAAGCCGCGCACGGCCTGGATGAACAAGGCGGCGTCCATGCCATCGACCACGCGGTGATCGAACGAGCTGGACAGGTTCATCATCTTGCGCACGACGATCTGGCCGTCGACCACCACCGGCCGTTCGACCATGCGGTTGACGCCGACGATCGCTACCTCCGGGGTGTTGACCACGGGCGTGCTGACAATGCCGCCCAGGGCGCCAAGGCTGGTCAGGGTGATGGTCGAGCCGGACAGCTCGTCGCGGCTGGCCTTGTTGTTGCGCGCCGCGTGGGCCAGGCGGGTGATTTCGCTGGCATTGCTCCACAGGCTGCCGGCCTCGGCGTGACGCAGTACCGGGACCATCAGGCCGTTGTCGCCCTGGGTGGCAATGCCGACATGCACCGCACCATGACGGGTGATGACCTGGGCTTCGTCGTCATAGGTGGCGTTGATCTGCGGGAAGTCGCGCAGGGCGACGACCATTGCCCGCACCAGCAACGGCAGCAGGGTGAGTTTGCCGCGGCTTTCGCCGTACTTGCGATTGAGCTGTTGGCGCAGGGCCTCCAGCGCGGTCACGTCGATTTCTTCAACGTAGCTGAAGTGGGCAACACGGCGCTTGGCATCCTGCATGCGCTGGGCGATCTTGCGGCGCAGACCGATCACCGGGACCTGTTCGCTGTCGGTGCGCCGGCTATAACCACTTGGCGCTTGCCCGGCAGCGGACTGTGGTTTGCTCATGAAGTTGTCGAGGTCTTCGTGCTGAATACGCCCGGCCGGGCCACTGCCGTGCACATAACGTAATTCGATACCGGCATCCAGCGCGCGCTTGCGCACGGCAGGGGAGGCCAGTGGTTTTTCGTTGGCCTGGCGCGGCACGATTTCAGCGCTGGGCTTGCTCGCCGCAGGCTGGCTGGTGACGCTGGCCGGGGGAGCTACTGGCGCTGGCGCTTCAGTGTGTGCAGTGCTGACGGCAGGTGCCGTAGCTACTGCAGCCGGTTTGCTGTCAGGCGCATCAACATGGTTGCCACTGCCTTCGACTTCGATGCGGATCAGCTCGCTGCCGACCGCCATTACCTCACCCGGCTGGCCGCCGAGGGCCATTACCGTGCCGCTGACCGGCGAGGGGATTTCCACCGTGGCCTTGTCGGTCATGACATCGGCCACTACCTGATCTTCGGTAATCACATCGCCGACCTTGACGAACCACTCAACCAACTCGACCTGCGCGATGCCTTCGCCGATGTCCGGCATCTTGATGACGTGCGTGCCCATTCAGACCTCCATGACCTTTTTCAGTGCCGCGCCAACCCGCGAAGGGCCTGGGAAGTACGCCCATTCCTGTGCGTGCGGGTAGGGCGTGTCCCAGCCGGTGACGCGCTCGATCGGCGCTTCGAGGTGATGGAAGCAATGCTCTTGCACCAGCGCGACCAACTCGGCACCAAAACCGCAGGTGCGTGTGGCTTCGTGCACGATCACGCAGCGGCCGGTTTTTTTCACCGAATCGACAATGGCGTCCAGGTCCAGCGGCCACAGGCTGCGCAGATCGATGACTTCGGCGTCGACGCCGGTCTCTTCGGCAGCCACTTGCGCGACATAGACGGTGGTGCCGTAGGTCAGCACGGTCACGTCGTTGCCAGGCCGCACGATCGCAGCCTTGTCCAGCGGCACTTTGTAGTAGCCGTCCGGCACCGCGCTCTGGGCATGCTTGGCCCATGGCGTCACCGGGCGGTCGTGGTGGCCGTCGAACGGGCCGTTGTACAGGCGCTTGGGCTCGAGGAAGATCACCGGGTCGTCGCATTCGATCGAGGCAATCAACAGGCCCTTGGCGTCATACGGGTTGGACGGCATGACCGTGCGCAGCCCGCAGACCTGGGTGAACATCGCCTCAGGGCTCTGGCTGTGGGTTTGCCCGCCATAGATGCCGCCGCCGCAAGGCATGCGCAGGGTCAGCGGCGAAATGAACTCACCGGCCGAGCGATAGCGCAGGCGGGCCATCTCCGAGACGATCTGATCGGAGGCCGGGTAGAAGTAGTCGGCGAACTGGATTTCCACCACCGGGCGCAGGCCATAGGCACCCATGCCGACAGCAGTACCGACGATGCCGCTTTCGGAAATCGGCGCATCGAATACCCGCGACTTGCCATACTTGGTCTGCAGACCTTCAGTGCAGCGGAACACACCGCCGAAATAGCCGACATCCTGGCCATAGATGACCACATTGTCATCGCGCTCAAGCATCACATCCATGGCCGAGCGCAAGGCCTGGATCATGGTCATGGTCGTGGTGGACATGGCGGTTTCCAGGTCGATGCTGTTGTTGTGATCGTTCATGTTCAGACCCCCAGCTCTTGGCGCTGACGGCGCAGGTGCTCAGGCATTTCCTTGTACACGTCCTCGAACATCGAGGCGGCACTGGGGATCTGGCCATTGCTCATGGTGCCGTACTGCTCTGCTTGCTTCTGTGCCTTGATCACTTCGGCTTCGAACTCGGCAGTTACTGCCTGATGTTCTTCTTCGGACCACTGGCCGATGTGAATCATATGCTGCTTGAGGCGGGCGATCGGGTCGCCCAGCGGGAAGTGGCTCCAGTCATCGGCAGGGCGGTACTTGGAAGGGTCGTCCGAGGTCGAGTGCGGGCCGGCGCGGTAGGTGACCCATTCGATCAGGGTTGGGCCAAGGCCACGGCGGGCGCGTTCAGCGGCCCAGCGCGAGGCGGCATACACCGCAACGAAGTCGTTGCCGTCGACGCGCAGCGAGGCGATACCGCAGCCAACGCCACGGCCGGCAAAGGTGGTCGACTCACCGCCGGCGATTGCCTGGAAGGTCGAGATCGCCCACTGGTTGTTGACCACGTTGAGAATCACCGGCGCGCGGTAGACATGGGCAAAGGTCAGGGCAGTGTGGAAGTCCGACTCGGCAGTAGCGCCGTCGCCGATCCAGGCCGAGGCGATCTTGGTATCGCCCTTGATCGCCGAGGCCATCGCCCAGCCGACGGCCTGGACGAACTGGGTGGCGAGGTTGCCGCTGATGGTGAAGAAGCCGGCTTCGCGCACCGAGTACATGATCGGCAGCTGACGGCCCTTGAGCGGATCGCGCTCGTTGGACAGCAGTTGGCATATCATGTCGACCAGCGACACGTCGCGGGCCATCAGGATGCTTTGCTGGCGGTAGGTCGGGAAGCACATGTCGCTGCGGTTCAGCGCCAACGCCTGAGCGCTGCCAATGGCCTCTTCGCCAAGGCTTTGCATGTAGAAAGACATCTTCTTCTGGCGCTGGGCAACCACCATGCGGCTGTCGAAGATACGCGTCTTGAGCATGGCGCGCATACCCTGACGCAGGATCTGCGGGTCGATGTCCGCAGCCCATGGGCCAACCGCGTTGCCGTGCTCATCGAGCACGCGCACCAGGCTGTTGGACAGGTCTGCGGTTTCCGCAGGCTCGACATCGATAGGGGGCTTGCGAACCTGGCCTGCATCGTTCAGACGCAGGTAGGAGAAATCAGTCTGGTAGCCTGGCCGGCCGGTAGGCTCGGGCACATGCAAACGCAGGGGGGCGTACTCGTTCATGCTGTTTACGCTCGCTCGAATATTGTTTTTGTGAGCTTTGAAGCGGTCGCCGCTGAATGCCGGCTCGTGACCAGCAGGTCAGTGCTGATTACATGGTAGTGGGAGCGCAGGAGAATATTTCTCTCTTGTTGATTGCCTTTGCCGTCAGGCCCAGATAAACATTCCGCATAAACACAAAAAACTGGTGATTTTGTCTCATGCGCAAACTCGATCGCACCGATATCGGCATTCTCAACAGCCTGCAGGAAAACGCCCGCATCACCAACGCCGAGCTGGCCCGCTCGGTCAACCTGTCACCGACGCCGTGCTTCAATCGCGTCAAGGCGATGGAGGAGCTGGGCGTAATTCGCCAGCAAGTGACCTTGCTGTCGCCTGAGGCGCTGGGGCTGGACGTCAATGTGTTCATCCATGTCAGCCTGGAAAAGCAGGTCGAGCAGTCGCTGCATCGCTTCGAGGAAGAGATCGCCGAGCGGCCCGAGGTGATGGAGTGTTACCTGATGACCGGCGACCCGGATTACCTGCTCAGGGTGTTGTTGCCGAGTATTCAGGCGCTGGAGCGGTTTCTCGACTACCTGACCCGCTTGCCGGGGGTAGCCAACATCCGCTCCAGCTTCGCCCTCAAGCAAGTACGTTACAAAACGGCGTTGCCGCTGCCAGCCAATGGCATGACCTTGCGTGAATGAGATGGACGATGTACGAGGGTGTGTAGGAACTCTGCCGTGACCCACTCATCGAAGCTAGACATTTTTGCTGACTGCGGCCTGCAGCCCGGCCTGTTTGCCCTTATGCTTGCCAGCATACCCTCCACCTGAATCGGGAGCCCCTCAGGGACGCATGCGCCAGATCTGGAAGTCTTTTCGTTCACTGTACTTTGCTGCGCTGATGATGCTGATCGGCTCCGGTCTGCTCAGTACTTACCTGGCGCTGCGCCTGGCGGCTGACAACGTTGACAGTCTGTGGGTAGGTGCCTTGATGGCGGCCAACTACTTTGGTCTGGCGCTGGGCGGCAAGATCGGCCACCGACTGATTGCCCGGGTTGGGCATATCCGCGCCTACGCGACCTGCGCCGGTATCGTCGGCGCGGCGGTGCTGGGCCATGGCCTGACCGACCTGTTGCCGGTGTGGGTCGGGCTGCGGGTCATCGTCGGTCTGGGCATGATGTGTCAGTACATGGTCATCGAGAGCTGGCTCAATGAGCAGGCCGATGCCAAGCAACGCGGTGCCGTATTCAGCGGCTACATGATCGCTTCGTATTTGGGCCTGGTGCTGGGTCAGTTGATTCTGGTTGTGCACCCTGAACTTGGCCCTGAGCTGCTGATGCTGGTCGCCATGTGCTTCGCCCTGTGCCTGGTGCCCGTGGCGATGACCCGGCGCATTCACCCGGCGCCGTTGCATCCGGCACCGATGGAGCCGAAGTTCTTCATCAAGCGTGTGCCGCAGTCGCTGAGTACCGTGCTTGGCGCGGGTCTGATCGTCGGCTCGTTCTATGGTTTGGCGCCGCTGTACGCCTCCAATCAAGGCCTGAGCACAGAGCAGATCGGTTTGTTCATGGGTTGCTGCATCTTTGCCGGGTTGTTGGTGCAGTGGCCGCTGGGCTGGTTGTCCGACCGTTATGATCGCGCAGTGCTGATCCGCAGCGCGGCGGGCGGCCTGGCGCTGGCGGCGTTGCCGCTGGCGATCCTGCCCAGTGTGCCGTTGGAAGTGCTGTTTGCGGTCGGCTTTGTCATCTCGTTGTTGCAATTCTGCCTGTATCCGCTGGCGGTGGCTTTTTCCAATGACCATGTCGAGAGCGAGCGGCGGGTGTCGTTGACCGCGATGTTGCTGGTTACCTACGGCGTGGGCGCCTGTATCGGGCCGTTGGCGGCAGGCGTGCTGATGAAGCTGCTCGGGCCGCAGATGCTCTATGCATTCTTCCTGTTCTTCGCGCTGGTGCTGGTGTGGCGGATTCGACCGAAGGCGGTTACCGGTTTGCACCAGGTGGAGGATGCGCCGCTAGGACACGTCGCGATGCCGGCTGCTGGCTCGCCATTATCGGCGGCGCTCGACCCGCGGGTGGATGAGCAGACTGTGCAGGATGTGATGCAGACGCCAGTGGCGGCGGAGGATACCGAGGAGGATCAGGTCGGTCCTGAGGGCAGGCCTTCCGAGCTGTAAGGGCTGGGCCCGCATAGCGGGCCCGGAATCTCAGTAATCGTCTTTATCGAATCGCCGCGCTTCACGCTGCAGCTGGTAGACAAAACTTTCGATCTTGCGCTGCGCCTGGCCACTCAGGTTGTGGAAGCGTACGCCAGCGAAGGTGGTATTGATGCGTTCTTCGAAGTGCAGATGACGCAGCTCGACCATCACGTCCACCAGCCCCAACGGGTTGCCCGCCTTGAATCGCTCGTAAACCTGGCCCAATTGCAGACGCTCTTCTACGTCGCCTTCAAAACGCATCTTGCAGCCGGTGGCGGAGATGTCCAGCAGCTTGCCGCGCAGTGCGCCATTGCCCTTGATATGGGTACCATCAAGCGTCACATCGACCAACTGGGAGAGTTTCAGCGCGGCGCGGAACGCGTTGCGGCGCTGGTGGTAGACGACTTCTTCCGGCAGGGGGCCGCGGTAGCTGCGGTGGCCATCGACCTCGGTGATGGTCAATGGCGAGTTGCAATCCCAGGCGATACGCACGCCGTCATGGAAGCCTTCAACGCGGAACGGTTCGCCGTTCTCTATGAATTTTTCCCCGTCGCGCGGGATCATTTCATCCAGTGCCACGCTGTTGCTGTCACGGTCAACATCCACTACATAGCTCTGGAACCGCTGGCTACGCTCGTGGAAGGTGATGATCAGCGGATCGTGGCTATCCAGCAGTTGACGCAAGTTGGCGACAATTTCCAAAGGGGTATTGAGCACCTTTGGCGGCTGGGGAGCATCGGATTCATTGAACACGGGTTATAAATCTCCAGGCAAAAACGACACACGCAATTAACGGCATTTTGCCAGTAGTACCGTGCAATGTCAGAAAAATCACACTTGGCTAAGCGCCCGCGGTTTGACCATTGGCGAGGTTGCGCCACGGCTGTCATACAGCGACGGAGAGTCGCCGCCCATGAGGATGCGGATTTGATTGGATGTGGCGTTTTGCTGGACCTGGATGATCCGCCCGTTGGTCTCGTTGACCTGTTGGCAGGTATCCATCAGCTGGGTCAGCACACCGAGCTGCTGCATGATCAGCTCGCCGTTGGGCGAGAGGTCGGCAACTGCCTGCACACCGGCGCGATCCGCCGTGAGGCCGAGGCTGGTGAGCAGGTGATTGCGGCGCTGGCCCTGCTGCTCGAGCAGCACGATCAAAGACTGCTTGCGGGCGAGAATGGTCTCGAGCACTTCGATTTCACGGCCATGCAGGGCGACTGCCTCGTTCTGTAGCAGCTCGAGCAGTTCCTGGGTGGGCGCGATGTCGTCTTCGATCAGTTGCAGCAGGGTTGTGTCGTGCATGGCTGGCTCTTTGGCTTGTAGCGTCCTTGAAGTCAGCGCGCCGAAGGCTTAGCGCTGAGCTTCGAAATCAAGCAGTTTACTGGCGACTCGACCGGCATCGACCTGGTAGCTGCCGTCGGCGATCGCTTGTTTCAACTCAGCCACGCGGGCGCTGTTGACTACGGGCTGGTCGCGCAGCTTGTCGCTGATCTTCTGCAACTGCTGAGCCTCTTGGCTGAAATGTACCGCTTCTCCGCTGACGCTGGAGCGCGCTGGTGTTTCGCTGGCTTCACCGCTTTTTTCGGTGCTGCCGGCCGCGGTGCCACCGCGTACGCCGCCAACTGATGGCGAATTGTTCAAACGACTGAAGTCGATGACCATGATCAGAAACCTCTGGGTATTAAGACGCTTGCCTTGTTTTCGGCCAAGCCGAAGAAAACTTTAGGCACGAATACGAAGCTGCCTGTCAGCAAGCCTTCGCTACCCGATTTCTGACACAGTTTAGGTAATGCGGTTCCTTACCGCCAGCACTGTTACATCGCTACTTCGACCTGGCCGGGGCCGGTAACCCGCGCCTTGACCACCCGCTTGGAGTTGAGGTTGCGCACTCTGATCTGTTCGCTGAAGCCGCCCTTGCTCAGTGCTTCGCCGGGCATGCGTACGCTGAGGGTGCCGCTGCGGGCCACGATCACCACTTGATCGCCCTTGCGGATCAGCTCTGCCTGTTCAAGGTGCTGCGGGGTGATCACCTGGTCGAGCACCACCGGTCGCATCAGTTTCATGCCCACAGCCTGGTCCAGACTGCCGAGAAAACCCTGGCTGAGGGTGCCGACGTCGCGCTCGCGCAGGGTCACGTCGTCCTCGCTTACCACGCTTTCGCGCTTGAGCGGGCGGGCCATGACCACCACTTCGCGAAACAGCCTGACCTGGGCCGGTACAAACACCGTCCACGGCGCCGCGCTGTCACAGCGCACGCGTACCGTCACACGTCCGAGCGGCTGCGCCGGGCTTTCCAGCGACGCGTCCAGCGGCTGGCTGCACAATGGCATGCGCAGGCGCGGGTCCAGGTTGTTGATCTGGATTTCGTAACGCCCGGTGGTCTGGCTGGTGGCCAGATAATCTTCGACGGTGAATTCAAGAAACCCTTGAGTGACACCGATAAGCTGTTCAGGCAAGGTTACCGCGTCGGCCAGCGCCCGAGCGGCAGGTGCCAGCAGGCACAGCGCAGCCAGGCTAGAGGCCAGCAAGCGGGTCAATCGTCGGGAAAATGTCGTTTTCATGTACATGACGCTCAAAAAAGCAAAGCCCGTGCCGACTTTAATAAGAAGGCAGAAACGTTAAGGAGTCTGGCATGGCTGGTGTTATGGATTCGGTCAACCAGCGCACGCAGCTGGTTGGGCAGAATCGTCTGGAACTTTTGCTGTTTCGCCTCAATGGCGCTCAGTTGTACGGGATCAACGTGTTCAAGGTCCGTGAGGTGCTGCAGTGCCCGGCATTGACCGTGTTGCCCAAGTCGCACCCGGTGGTGCGCGGCGTAGCCAATATTCGCGGTGCGACCATTCCGATTCTTGATCTGTCGATGGCAACCGGCTTGCCCGGCCTGCAGGAAGACATCCGCAACAGTTTCGTGATCATCACCGAGTACAACACCAAGACGCAGGGCTTTTTGGTGCATTCGGTCGAGCGCATCGTCAACATGAACTGGGAGGAGATTCATCCGCCACCCAAGGGTACTGGCCGCGACCATTATCTGACGGCAGTGACCCGGGTCGACAATCGCATGGTCGAGATCATCGACGTGGAGAAGGTGCTGGCAGAAGTTGCGCCATCGTCCGAGTCGGTGTCTGTCGGCGTGGTCGACCAGGAGGTGCACAGCAAAGCGGTGTCGCTGCGCGTGTTGACGGTGGATGACTCGTCGGTAGCGCGCAAACAGGTCAGCCGTTGCCTGCAGACGGTCGGGGTCGAGGTGATCGCCCTGAATGATGGCCGTCAGGCGCTGGATTACCTGCGCAAGCTGGTCGATGACGGCAAGCGTCCGGAAGAGGAATTCCTGATGATGATTTCCGACATCGAGATGCCGGAAATGGACGGCTATACCCTGACTGCGGCAATTCGTAGTGATCCGCGCATGCAACAATTGCACATCGTCCTGCATACTTCGTTGTCTGGGGTGTTCAACCAGGCCATGGTCAAGAAGGTCGGGGCCGATGATTTCCTGGCCAAGTTCCGGCCGGACGATCTGGCTCAGCGGGTTGTTGACCGGATCAAGGCTACGCATTAAACCGGTCGGGGTACGCCCCGGCCTTAGCGATTGAAAAGAGGCGGTTGCATTGTCTACGGGTAATTTGGATTTCGAACAGTTCCGGGTCTTCCTGGAAAAAGCCTGTGGCATCCTGCTGGGCGAAAATAAGCAGTACCTGGTCTCCAGCCGTTTGAACAAGCTGATGGAGCAGCAGGGGATCAAGTCGCTTGGTGAGCTGGTGCAGCGTATCCAGACCCAGCCGCGCAGCGGTCTGCGTGAGCAGGTAGTCGATGCGATGACCACCAACGAGACTTTGTGGTTTCGCGATACCTATCCGTTCGAGGTGTTGAAGAACAAGGTCATCCCGGAGTTCATCAAGGGCAATCCGGGACAGCGCCTGCGCATCTGGTCGGCGGCCTGTTCGTCGGGGCAGGAGCCTTATTCTCTGTCGATGTCGATCGATGAGTTCGAGCGGGGCAATCTTGGCCAACTGAAAATGGGCGCGCAGATCGTCGCGACCGATTTGTCGGGGACCATGCTGACCAACTGCAAAAGCGGCGAGTACGACAGTCTGTCGATCGCCCGTGGTTTGTCGCAGGAGCGTCTGCAGCGCTACTTCGATGTGAAGGCGCCGGGGCGCTGGGCGATCAAGGCGCCGATCCGCAGTCGGGTCGAGTTTCGTTCGTTCAACCTGCTCGACAGCTATGCGAGCCTGGGCAAGTTCGATGTGGTGTTCTGCCGGAACGTGCTGATTTATTTCTCGGCGCAGGTGAAGCGCGACATCTTGCTGCGCATCCATGCCACGTTGAAGCCTGGGGGGTATTTGTTCCTGGGGGCTTCGGAGGCGCTCAATGGGTTGCCTGATCATTATCAGATGGTCCAGTGCAGTCCCGGGATTATTTATCAGGCCAAGTGATATGGCCCCTGTTCCGTTGCGCTGACTGTTGGGGCGGCCTTGCCGGATCGCCGGCCATCCATGGCCGTCACCTCCCTGCGCAAGACCTGCGCTCGGGCTCCTGAGTCGCCGGTGGATCAAGATCACCAGCAGATCAAGATCAAGAGCACGCCTCGCTGCGCTGGCGCAGATCAAGAGCGGGGCGCCCGCAGCGGCCCCAGCTTCAGCGCCATCACCACACAGCCAATAAAAAAGGCCAGCGTCAATCGACGCCAGCCTCTTCCAGAACAACAACCAATCAACCCCTCACAAGGTCAACTCAGAAGTCATACCGTACCTTGGCCGAGAACACATCGGCATCAAATCCGGACTTGCCGATGTAGTCATAATTCAGACCCACCGTCACAGCGCCCAACTTGTAATCAGCCCCCACGCCCGCTTCGTAACTGTTGCGCACCGCATCAGCTCCGTTCGTCACGAACGGCGTATTGCCCAGCAGGAAGGTAGACGTACTGCTGGCCTGGTCGGCCGCGAAGTCGTGATAGCCCATCAACTTGAACTGCGGTTCCAGCGTCCCGGCGCCCAGGCCAACGCTTCCGGCAACCCGAACCCCAGCCCCCAGCTCGATCGCTTCATAACGCTGATCTTCGATCTTCAGCGCAGCAGAAGAACCTTTCTCACGGTAACCATCGATTTCCACTCGGCTGTAACGCGCTGCCAGGCGCGGCTCGATCAGCAACTGTGGGTTGATCCGGTAGGTATAACCTCCAACCAGATTCAGGCCCAGCAGGTCGCTGTCGTAGTCAGCCTTGGCGCGGGTGCCGGCGATGTCGCGCTTGCCTTCGTTGTCGTTGAAGCCGTAAGTCAGGCTGGCGTCAACGAAGTAGTTACCCTGCTCAAAGCCGCCGTACAGGGTGAATGCGTGGCTGTCGACTTCGGTCTGGTTGCCGCTTTTGCCGTTGACGTCGGTATTGATGAAGCTGTACGCCAGGCCCAGGGTCAGCTGGTCGTTGAGCTTGCCATCAGCACCTACCGCGATGCCGCGGCTGTAGGCGTTGTAGCCGGCAATGCCGTCGCGCTGGCCTTGGCTCGCATCGCTGTACAGCGACTGAATCCACACGCCGGTCTGCTGGAGCGTGTCGCCCGACGAAGCGCCGCGCAGGCCGCTGGTGCGGCTGGTGGTCACGCCGTTGACCAGGCTTTGGCTGGTGGTCGCTGCCTGGGTAGCACCGCCGTTGGTTTCCGGGGTCAGCTGTTCGGCAATCTTGGCCAGCTGCTTGCTGTCGGCGTTGGCCGCAGCGCGCAGCAGGGGGTCATTGGCGGCAAGCTTGGCGAGGACGCCGTCCTTGGCCAGGGCGCCGAGCGCGCGTTTGTGGTTGATGGTGCCGCCATTCAGATCCAGCACGTGGTCGATGCCTTGCTGATTCTTGGTGGTGACCACCGCCACGACCGTGTTGCCTTCGACAGCGCTGGTGTCGACATCGAGCAGTGCCGAGGTGCTGGTGACCAGCGGAGCACCTTGCAGCTCGCCGGCCTCTATCAGCTTGAAACGGCTGCCGTTGGCGCTGAAGTCACTACCGCGTGCAGTCAGTTTCAGTTGCGCACCTTCGCCGAATTCAGCGGTGCCGCTGACGCTGACGACGGCGCGAGCAGGGTTGGTGTCGGCGCCCAGGGTCAGGCCCAGTGCCGAGTTGCCAGCAACATATAGGTTGCCGTCGATGGTGGTGTGCGCCGACTGCAGTGCCAGGGTCGCCGAGTTGCCGCCTGAAACCGAACCGACGTCGATCCAGCCGTTGTCCTTGAGGCGAATGTTGGAGCCGTCAGCGGAACTGTCGGTGCCCGTGAAGGAGGTGTCGGCCTCGACTTCGATGTTCGACAGGTCGATCAGGTTGCCGACGATCACGCTGCCTTTGCGCAGGATCAACTCGACCGGGCGGTTGGCTTCGGAGGCATCGATCGCTTCATCCTGAGAGATGATGGTGCCGCTGTTGAAGATGTTCAGATCGCCGTGCAACTGGTACTGAGGTTGCAGGCCCGGGCCGTCGAAGTCGACGTTGCCGATGGTGATTGCCGCGTCTTCGGCAATGATGGTGCCGGTGTTGAGCAGGTGTACGCCATCGGCGGTGCTCAGGCTGGCGCCGTCGAGCATGATGCCGTTGGCGTCGTTGCCGGTGGCGATGATGGTGCCGTGGTTTTCGATGCCGGCCAGGTCGACCATGTCGCCGCGGTTGCTGGTGGTGGCGTCGATGGCAGTGGCGCCTTCGCCGCTGACGACGATGCTGCCGTAGTTGATCACCTTGCCATTGATGGTGCCGCCTTCGAGGTTGATCCCGCGGGCGCTTTCGCCGCTGGCCACGATACGGCCGCTGTCGGCGTTGATCAGGTCGCCTTCGATCAGCGAGGTGCCGGAGAAGTCCAGCGCGCGAGCGACATCGGTGCCGCCGCCGTCGGTCAGTGGCTCGCCGATGGCCGACAGCAAACCCTGGTTGATCAGGCTGCCGCCGATCCGCGCTGGATCGATCATGAGCGCGTTGGCGCCGCCGCCGGTGGCGCTGATGCTGCCTTTGTTGATGACGTCGCCGGCGATGTCGTTGCGTGCCCAGCTCAGGCCATCTTCCCAGCTGTCCATGTCCACGCCGCCGGCAAAGTCGCCGCTGCTGTCGATGGTGCTGTTGAGGATCAGGTCGCCGGTAATCGTCGAGCCGTTCAGTTCAATGGCGTCTTCATCGCTGCCGCCGGTGTAGCTGCCGGTGAATTCGAGATTGCCGTAGTGAGTCTGGTGCTCGCTCTTGAAGCCGGCGTTGGTCAGGTTGACCACCTGGTTGGCGAGCGGTACGGCAAAGGCGGGGAGGGCGCTGGCGGTGATGGCCAGGGCCAGCAGGGTCTTGCGGAAGATAACGGGAGCCACGGTTCTGTCCTTGAAAAACGGGGGAGCAAACGGTGCGCATCCATGCATGGCTCTAGGCAGTAAGTCAGGCGACTACGGCCTGAGGGGCCGCATGTTTGCGCGGCGCGAATCCTATCCTAAAATAGTGGCCAATTGATATTTTCGTTGGCGTCAATTTTTTGATTTGCCGCTTTTGCCGCCTAACTATTGCCGCCCGCCCCCCATTAAGCGGAAGCACTTTGCCGCTTTTCTGGCATCCATATGCTCCCAAGCAAGGCTGAACGCCCTGATTCCGTGCCTTCCAGCTCTTTGGCACAAGCCTTGCTATAACTTCGCCAACGTCACTCCGGCCCACCGGCGAAGGTTTGCATCCATGAGCATCAGTTTCGACAAAGCGCTTGGCATCCATGAAAAAGCCTTGGGTTTCCGCGCCCAGCGCGCAGAAGTCCTGGCCAACAACATCACCAACGCCGACACGCCCAACTACAAGGCGCGTGACATGGACTTTTCGTCGGTGCTCGCTGCCGAGAGCGACAAGCAGCAAAACGGCCGCTTCGCGCTCGACCGCACCAACACCCGCCACATCGATGCGCAAGGTCTGGCCATGGGCGACGACGCCCTCAAGTACCGCACGCCGACACAGCCGTCGGTCGACCAGAACACCGTCGACGCTCAGGTCGAGCAGGCCAACTACACCGAAAACGCGATCGGTTTCCAGGCCAGCTTCACTTTGCTCAACAGTAAATTCAAAGGGCTGGTATCGGCCCTGCGCGGAGAGTAACCATGTCCCTTTCCAACGTTTTCAATATCGCCGGTAGCGGCATGAGCGCGCAGAACACCCGCCTCAACACCGTCGCTTCGAACATTGCCAACGCCGAGACGGTCTCGTCGAGCATCGATCAGACCTACCGCGCACGTCACCCCGTGTTCGCCACCACCTTCCAGCAGGCTCAGGCCGGCATGGGGCAGTCGTTGTTCGAGGACCAGGGTGAAGCGGGGCAGGGCGTGCAGGTGACGGGCATCATCGAAGACCAGAGCAATCTGGAAGCCCGCTACCAGCCTAATCACCCGGCGGCCAACAAGGACGGCTACGTCTACTACCCGAACGTCAACGTGGTCGAAGAAATGGCTGACATGATCTCGGCGAACCGTTCGTTCCAGACCAATGCTGAGCTGATGAACACTGCCAAGACCATGATGCAGAAGGTACTGACCCTGGGTCAGTGATAAGGAATCCGGACCATGGCTATCAACAGTACCAACCTCAATGACGTGATCACGGCTTCTGGTGTCAGTACCGGCACCAAGAAAACGGCCACCGACACCGCCTCCAAGACCGGCACCGATTCGCTGGGCAAGGACGCGTTTCTGCAACTGCTGGTTACCCAGATGCAGCACCAGAACCCGCTCGATCCGCAGGAGAACGGTGAGTTCGTCGCTCAGCTGGCGCAGTTCAGCAGCCTTGAAGGCATCACCTCGCTGAACGAGTCGGTCAACAGCATTACCAGTTCGCTCGGCTCGTCGCAGGCGCTGCAGGCGTCGTCGCTGGTCGGTCGTTCGGTGATCGTGCAGAACGACAAGGCCGTGGTCGACACCGCCGATAGCTTCAACGGCCAGATCGTTGTGCCGCAGGCCATCAGCGAAGCCAAGATCACGGTCAAGGACAAGGACGGCAACACCGTCAAGACCATCGAGCTGGGTGAGCAGAAAGCCGGTTACGCCGACTTCATCTGGGATGGCACCAACGACAAGGGCGTCAAGGTCGATCCAGGTACTTACACCTTCACTGCCAGCACCACCTTCGAGGGCAAGTCGGTACAGATGAATACGCTGTTGCCGGCCAAGGTCACCAGCGTCAGTTTCAGCGCCAGCGGCGAAATGGTGCTCAACCTTGCCGGCGTCGGCAAGGTCTCTCTCTCCGACGTCCAAACCATCGGTATCTAAGGCCAGAACGGCACAAGGAGCAACAGCATGTCTTTCAATATCGGCCTTAGCGGTCTGTACGCAGCCAACAAGCAACTCGACGTTACCGGCAACAACATTGCCAACGTCAACACCACCGGCTTCAAGTCTTCCCGTGCGGAATTTGCCGACGTCTACGCCGGCGCCAACCGCCTCGGTGTGGGCAAGAACCAGATCGGCAACGGTGTGCGTCTGGCGGCGGTCTCGCAGCAGTTCAGCCAGGGTGACGTCAACAACACCGGCAACGTGCTCGACATGGGTATCCAGGGTCAGGGCTTCTTCGTGCTCTCGGACAATGGCAGTCAGGTGTACACCCGTGCCGGTGCGTTCCAGAACAACAAAGACAACTTCGTGGTGACCTCCGATGGTCTGCGTCTGCAGGGCTATGCCGCTGACTCCAACGGCAAGATCCAGAAGGGCATCCTCACCGACCTGAGGATCGACACCTCGGCGCTGGCGCCAAAGGCCACCACCCTGATCGATCAGGGCATCAACCTCAACTCCTCGGCCACCTCGATCCCGCTGCCGGCTTCCCCGCCTGGCCCGGGTGACATCGTCTTCGACCCGTCTGACGAAACCTCGTACACCAAGTCGTTCCCGACCAAGGTTTACGACAGTCAGGGCAACGAGCACACCATGGAGCAGTTCTATCGCAAGACCGACAAGAACGAATGGACCATGTACACCTTGATCGATGGCCGTAACCCGATGGACCCAACCAGCACCGCACCGCTGGTCGGTACTGTCAGCTTCAACGAAGATGGCAGTGTTGCTTCCATGGCCGCCGATCAGGCAGGCCTGCCTGCTGGTGGTGAGTGGAGCGTGACCAATAACACCTTCACCATGAAGGGCTGGATCCCGGCCGAGAAAGACGCTGCCGGTAACTGGGGCTCCAATGGCTCGGCAGGCAATGCCGATGGCATGCGTCTGTCGATGAACAGTACCAGCTCGTACAACAACGAGACCGCGCGCACGTCGCAGTCCCAGGATGGCTACGCCACCGGTACCCTGTCGAGCCTGAGCATCGACTCCACCGGCGTCATGTTCGCCAGCTTCAGCAACCAGCAGTCGCGTGCGATCGGCCAGGTGGCGCTGGCCAGCTTCGCCAACGAGCAAGGCCTGCAGCAGATTGGTGGTACCCGTTGGACCGAGACCTTCTCGTCAGGCATTCCGGGCATCGATTCGCCGAAGACCGGCACCCTGGGCGGCGTCGAGTCCAACTCGCTGGAAGCCTCCAACGTCAACCTGACCCAGGAGCTGGTCGAGCTGATCAAGGCGCAGAGCAACTACCAGGCCAACGCCAAGACCATCTCGACTGAAAGCACCATCATGCAGACCATCATCCAGATGGCTTGATGAAGTACTGAAGTCCAGTGGTAGACGGGCCCCTTCACTGTAAGGGGCTTGTCGTTTTCAGGGGGGGGGACATGAACAAGCTGATCATCGCCGGCGCTGCAGTGTTGTATCTGCTGCAGGCGCAGGCCGGCACCGCGCCGTGGTGGCGTTGGGAGAGCCAGGTGGACGGCCGGCTGGTCTGTTCACAGTGGTCGCCGGGCGATGGCTGGAAGCGTTTTGCCGGCCCGTTCAACAATGCCGGTTGCCGCGAGTTGTAGCCTGTTGCCGGCGGCGGCAAGCAAGCGCCGGATATCCGGCGTGGGTATTTCCCCTTTATCGCCCAAGAGCCCGTAAACACGGGCTTTTTCATGCTTTGCCAAAGTTGGTTCGGAACTTGCTTTATTGCCTGTATAGCAGCGGCGAGCGGCAAGCAATCGCCAGTGCAGCGGAGGAAGACTGTGGACAAGATGCTTTACGTGGCCATGACCGGCGCCAGCCAGAACGCGCTGGCGCAAAAGGCCCATGCCAACAACCTGGCGAACGTTTCAACCAATGGCTTCCAGCGTGACCTGGAGCAGGCGCGCTCGATTCCGGTGTTTGGCGACAGCTTTCCGTCGCGGGCGTTTGCTCTGTCCGAGCGTCCGGCCACCGACTTCACTGGCGGTGCGCTGGTCGAGACCGGCCGTGAGCTGGATGTTGCTGTGGCCGGCAATGGCTTCATCGCCGTGCAGGCCCCTGATGGCAGCGAAGCCTATGTACGCACCGGCAGCCTCAATATCGATGCCTTGGGCGTACTGCGCGCTGGCAACGGCATGCCGGTGATAGGCAATGGCGGCCCGATTGCCGTGCCGCCGGAGCAGAAGGTCGAGATCGGCGAAGACGGCACTATCAGCATTCGCGCTATGGGTGAAGATCCGCGGGTGATGGCCGAGGTCGACCGGATCAAGCTGGTCAACCCGGATATCAAGGGCCTGACCAAAGGCATCGACGGCATGATCCATACCGCCAGCGGCCAGCCGGCGGATGCCGACATCAACGTCAAGGTAGTCTCGGGCTTCCTCGAGTCGAGCAACGTCAATGCCGTCGAAGAAATGACCTCGGTGCTGGCCTTGTCGCGCCAGTTCGAACTGCACGTGAAGATGATGAACACGGCCAAGGAAGGCGATGAAGCCATGGCTCGGGTTTTGCAAATCAGCTAATCAATTTTGAACGGGTGCCGAAAAACAGGCGCGCGAGGAGAACACTATGCTTCCGGCACTTTGGGTCGCCAAGACTGGTTTGTCCGCCCAGGACACCAACCTGACGGTCATTTCCAACAACCTGGCCAACGTTTCGACCACCGGCTTCAAGCGTGATCGCGCCGAATTTCAGGACCTGCTGTATCAGATCAAACGCCAGCCTGGCGCCCAGTCGACCCAGGACAGCGAGCTGCCTTCGGGTCTGCAGGTCGGTACCGGTGTGCGCATCGTCGGCACCCAGAAGAACTTCCAGACCGGCAGCCTGCAAACCACCGAGAACCCGCTCGACCTGGCTGTGAACGGTCGCGGCTTCTTCCAGGTCTTGCAGCCTGATGGCACCGTGTCCTACACCCGTGACGGTACCTTCCACCTGAACTCCGATGGCCAGGTCGTGACCGCCAATGGCTTTGCCCTGGAGCCTGCGATTGTCGTACCCAACGACGCCCAGACCTTCACCGTGGGCCAGGACGGTACCGTGTCGATCACCACCGCCGGCAACCCGGCGGCGCAGATCATCGGCAACCTGCAGACGGCTGACTTCATCAACCCGGCAGGCCTGCAGGCAATGGGCAACAACCTGTTCCTTGAAACCGCCGCCAGCGGCGCACCGCAGGTCGGTACGCCTGGCCTGAACGGCTTTGGCACCACCTTGCAACAGACCTTGGAAAACTCCAACGTCAGCACCGTGGAAGAGCTGGTCAACATGATCACCACCCAGCGTGCCTACGAGATGAACTCCAAAGTCATCTCGACCGCCGACAAGATGCTCGGGTTCGTCACCCAGCAGCTGTAAACCTTAGGTCGCTGTTGCAGCGCCAGTTCTACCGTGAGGGAAGCGTCATGAGTCGTCTGTTGTCCGTATTCGCCCTGGGTGGGGCGGTGTTGTTGGCCGGTTGCGTCGCGCCGACGCCCAAGCCCAACGACCCGTACTACGCGCCGGTGTTGCCGCGCACCCCATTGCCGGCGTCGGCCAACAACGGCTCGATTTACCAGGCCGGTTTCGAACAGAACCTGTATGGCGACCGCAAGGCGTTCCGGGTGGGTGACATCATCACGATCACCCTCAACGAGCGTACTTCGGCGAGCAAGAGTGCCAACTCGCAGGTGGGCAAGGACAGCAAGGCCAACCTCGGTTTGACCTCGTTGTTCGGCGCCATCCCTAACACCAATAACCCGTTGGGCAGTGGTGACCTGTCGCTCGAGGCCGGCTACAGCGGTAGCCGCGCCACCAAAGGTGACAGCAAGGCGGCCCAGGGCAACACCTTGACCGGTTCGGTCACGGTGACCGTCGCGGAAGTCCTGCCCAACGGCATCATCGCCGTGCGTGGCGAGAAGTGGATGACGCTCAACACCGGCGACGAGCTGGTGCGGATTGCCGGGCTGGTGCGCGCCGATGACATTGCCACCGACAACACCGTGCCGTCGACCCGCGTCGCCGATGCGCGCATCACCTATTCGGGTACCGGCTCGTTTGCCGATGCCAGCCAGCCCGGTTGGCTGGACCGCTTCTTCCTCAGCCCGCTTTGGCCTTTCTGAGTACGGATGCCCATGCTTAATTTCAGGCAGCTGATTGCCGCCACCGTGCTTGTATCCTGTGCGTTCAGTGCCCACGCCGAGCGCCTCAAGGACATCGCCAGTATCTCCGGCGTGCGCACCAACCAGTTGATCGGTTATGGCCTGGTGGTCGGCTTGAACGGCACCGGCGACCAGACCACGCAGACCCCGTTCACCCTGCAGACCTTCAACAACATGCTCTCGCAGTTCGGCATCAAGGTGCCGCCAGGCTCGGGTAACGTGCAGCTGAAGAACGTCGCCGCGGTGTCGATCCATGCTGATCTGCCGGCGTTCGCCAAGCCGGGGCAGGTGGTGGATATCACCGTGTCGTCGATCGGTAACTCCAAGAGCCTGCGCGGTGGCAGCCTGCTGATGACCCCGCTCAAGGGTATCGACGGCAACGTCTACGCCATCGCCCAGGGCAACCTTGTGGTCGGCGGTTTTGACGCCGAAGGCCGCGATGGCTCGAAGATCACCGTCAACGTGCCCTCGGCTGGGCGCATCCCTGGCGGTGCCAGTGTCGAGCGGGCCGTGCCGAGTGGTTTCAACCAGGGCAACAGCCTCACCCTGAACCTCAATCGCCCTGACTTCACCACCGCGAAGCGCATCGTCGACAAGGTCAACGAGCTGCTCGGCCCAGGTGTTGCCCAGGCCCTCGATGGCGGTTCGGTGCGGGTCACCGCGCCGATGGACCCAAGCCAGCGCGTCGACTACCTGTCGATCCTGGAGAACCTCGAGATCGATCCGGGCCAGGCCGTGGCCAAGGTCATCATCAACTCGCGTACCGGCACCATCGTCATCGGCCAGAACGTCAAGGTTTCGCCGGCTGCGGTTACCCACGGCAGCCTCACCGTGACCATTACCGAAGACCCGATCGTCAGCCAGCCGGGGCCGTTCTCCAATGGCCAGACGGCTGTGGTGCCACGCTCGCGCGTGAACGCCGAGCAGGAAGCCAAACCGATGTTCAAGTTCGGCCCGGGCACTACGCTGGATGAGATCGTCCGAGCGGTCAACCAGGTCGGGGCAGCGCCCAGTGACTTGATGGCCATCCTTGAAGCGCTGAAACAGGCCGGTGCTCTGCAAGCCGACCTGATCGTGATTTGAGGACGCTTTAGATGAATTCCAAGAGTCTGGTTTCCAGCCAAGCCGACAGCGGTGCCTACACCGACCTCAACCGCCTGACCTCGCTCAAGCACGGTGATCGTGACAGCGAAGCGAACGTGCGCAAGGTCGCCCAAGAGTTCGAGTCGCTGTTCATCAGCGAGATGCTCAAGGCTTCGCGCAAGGCCAGTGACGTGCTCGCTGAAGACAACGAGCTGAACACCGAAACGGTCAAGCAGTACCGCGACATGTACGATCAGCAGCTGTCCGTGAGCATGTCCCGCGAAGGTGGCGGCATCGGCTTGCAGGATGTGCTGGTGCGGCAGTTGTCCAAGCAGAAAAATCCAGTGGCGACGCCTAACCCGTTCCTGCGCGGCGAAGGCGCTGGCCCGGCGCTGTGGGGGAACAAGGTGGCGACTCCGGTACACGGCGATACCAGCAGTGCTGCGCGCAATGACGTGGCTGCGCTCAATTCGCGGCGCTTGTCGCTGCCTGGCAAGCTGACCGATCGGCTGCTGGCCGGGATTGTGCCGTCCGCCGGTAACCCGGCACTGGCCGGCAATGGTGCGGCGCTGCCGGCGCGTGACGGGCAGCTGGTCAATGGCGTGGTCAAGGGCGACTGGGAGCCAGCGCAAGCGTTTGCTGCCGCCGATGGCGGTACGCGCATCCTCGGTCGGGCCATGGCCCAGCCACCGTTGGCGCCGAAAAGGGCCTTCGGCAACAGTGACGAATTCGTCTCGACCATGCTGCCAATGGCTCAACAAGCGGCCAAGCGCATCGGCATCGACCCGCGCTACCTGGTGGCTCAGGCCGCACTGGAAACCGGTTGGGGCAAGTCGGTTATGCGCAACACCGATGGCAGCAGCAGCCACAACCTGTTCGGCATCAAGGCCACTGGCAGTTGGCAGGGCGGTGAAGCGCGGGCGATCACCAGCGAGTTCCGCGATGGCGCCTTCGTCAAGGAGACCGCCGCGTTCCGTTCCTACGACTCCTACCAGGACAGCTTCCACGACCTGGTCAGCCTGCTGCAGAACAATGCGCGCTATCAAGATGCGGTCAAGTCGGCCGATAACCCAGAACAGTTTGTGCGAGAGCTGCAGAAGGCGGGGTACGCAACCGACCCGAACTACGCCAGCAAGATCTCGCAGATTGCTAAACAGATGAAGTCGTACGAGAGCTACGCAATGCTCGGTACCACCACGCAACGTTAAGGGTAGAGAACCATGGCGAGTTTGCTCAATATTGGCATGTCAGGGCTTGGAGCCGCACAGTCAGGGTTGTACACCCTGGGTAACAACATCGCCAATGCCGATGTCGAGAGCTATTCGCGCCAGCAGAACGTGCAGAAGACCAAGGGCGGCCAGCAAACTGGTCAGGTCTTCATCGGTACCGGCACCACTCTGGCCGATGTGCGACGGGTGTACAACGCGTTCCTCGAAAACCAGTTGCGCACCACCACTTCACTGTCCAGCGATGCCAACACCTACCTCAGCCAGATCACCCCACTGGACAACGCCCTGTCCAGCGCCGATACCGGTATCACCGCCGCGCTGCAGAGTTTTTTCAGCGCGATGCAGGATGCCTCGGCCAAACCGACCGAAGATGCCTCGCGCCAGTTGCTGCTGACCAGCGCGCAGACCTTGGCCAAGCGCTTCAACACGCTGTCGGCCCAGCTTAATCAGCAGAACAGCAATACCAACAGCAATATGGCTTCGCTGGCGACCCAGGTGAACAACCTGACCAAGACCATTGCTGATCTGAATACGCAGATCTCCAAGGTCGGCGTGGTCACTGGCCAGCCCAACGATCTGCTTGATCAGCGTGACGGCGCGGTTCGCCAGCTGACGTCGCTGATCGGTGCCGATGTGGTCGAGCAGAAAAACGGCAACTACGACATCTATCTGAAGAACGGCCAGGCGCTGGTATTGGGCAATACCACCCAGACCCTTGGCGTCGAGCCGAGCGCGACCGACCCGACCCGCATGAGCCTGATCCTCAATCGCGGCTCGACCAAGATGGACATCACCAACAGCACCAGCGGTGGTGAACTTGGCGGCCTGATCCGCTACCGCAAGGAAACCCTCGACCCGGCGCTCAACGAGCTCGGTCGCGTGGCACTGGTGGTGGCTGATGCAATCAACAGCCAATTGGCCCAAGGTATCGACAAAGAGGGCAACTTCGGTGCCAGCCTGTTCGGCGACATCAACAGCGCCAAGGCCATCAGCGAGCGCAGCATAGCCAAGCAGGGCAATGCCGGCACCGGCAATATCAACGTGACCATTGCCGACAGCGGCAAGCTTGGCACCAGCGACTATCAGGTTACCTTCAACAACCCGGCGAACCTGAAAGAGTACACCGTGCGCAAGTTGCCGGAAGGCACCGACATGGGCACGCATAACCTCGACGACGACCCGGCGCCGGTGTTCGATGGCTTCAGCCTGTCGGGCAATGGCGGCACCTATGCTGCCGGTGACAGCTTCAAGATCACTCCTACGCGCAATGCTGCGGCCACCATCGAGTCGGTGCTGACCGACCCCAAGCGCCTGGCCATGGCCTCGCCGCTGACCGCTACCAGCGGTTCGGGCAACAAGGGCACTGGCGTGATCACCCAGCCAACCCTTACCACCAAGTTGGACATCTACGACGCAACCGAGCTGAACAAGCTGCAGACCGGCCTCAAGTATTCCACCCCGGTCAAACTGGTGTTCGGCGACGATGGCGCCTCGCCGCAGAGCTACACCCTGTACAACGCTAAGGGTGACTCGATCGGCACCGGCACGATCATCCCCGGCCAGGACAACAAGCTGCAGTTGTCGGTCCCGCTGACCGATGCCAATGGCAACGCCTTGGGCGGCAACTTCACCTTCGAGATGAACGTCAACGGCGCGCCGAAGACCAGCGACAGCTTCAGTGTGGCGCTGACCGGTTCAGGCTCGGCGGATAACCGCAATGCCCAATCGGTTATCGACCTGCAAACCAGGTCCACCGTGGACGTAGGGGCCAATGGCAAGGGCATCAGCATCAGCGACGCCTATGCCAAGCTGGTCTCCAACGTAGGCGGCAAGGCCGGCCAGGCGAAGATGGACAGCGACGCCACCGGTGCGTTGCAGAACTCTGCGCTGGACAGCCGCAATTCCTTGTCGGGGGTCTCGGTCGATGAAGAAACCGGCAACCTGATCAAGTTCCAGCAGTACTACACCGCGTCGTCGCAGATCATCAAGGCGGCCCAGGAAACCTTCGCCACCTTGATCAACAGCCTTTAAGGAGCCGTAGACCGTGCGCATTTCCACTTCGCAGTTCTACAACACCACCAGCGCCAACTATCAGCGCAACCTTGCCAACACGGTGAAGAGCCAGCAGGAAGCCAGCGACAACCTGCGCATCCGTACCGCGGCCGACGATCCGGTAGGCGCCGCGCGTCTCCTGCAGCTTGAGCAGCAACAGAACATGCTCAAGCAGTACAGCGGCAACATCACCAACGTGCGTAACGCGCTCGGCACCAGCGAGAGCACGTTGAATGCCATTGGCAATATTCTGCAGCGGGTCAACGAACTGGCCATCAGCTCGGGCAACGCCGGTTTTACCGACTCCGATCGCAAGGCCAACGCTGATGAACTCGGCTCGCTGGAAGAGCAACTGTTCTCGCTCATGAACAGCAAGGACGAGAACGGCAAGTACCTGTTCTCCGGCTCCAAAGGCGATACCCAGCCTTATGTGAAGAACGCTGACGGCACCTACAGCTACAAAGGTGACCAGACCAGCCTGCAGCTGCAGGTGGGTGACATGCTTAGCCTGGCCGCCAACGAGACCGGTTACGATGCCTTCGAGCAGGCGCTCAATACCAGCCGCACCGAAGCCAAGTTGACCTCGCCTGCCGCGGCAGACTCGCGCATCAACATGTCCAATGGTCAGGTCGCGGGCAGCTCGGTATTCAACGACCGCTTCCGCAGCGGCGAGCCGTACACCATCGAGTTCACCAGCAGCACTCAGTTCAAGATCACGGCCGCCAATGGCGATGACGTGACCAACGAAGCGTCCCAGGGCGGTAAGTTCGACCCCAAGGGCACCAATACCTCGATCAACTTCCGCGGTGTTGACCTGCGCCTTGATATCAGCTTCAAGCCTGGTGACGAAGCCGACTATGATGCCGCGCTGCAAGGCCACTCGTTTACTCTCGGCGCCAAGCCAGACAGCATCAGCGGCACCCGTAGTGCCGGCAATGGCCCGTCCGGCAGCCAGGTCACCGGCGCAAGCATCAGCGATGAAGCCCTGTACAAGGCGGCATTCCCCGCTGGCGGCGCAATCCTCAAGATTTCTGAAACCGACCCGACCCAGTTCGACCTTTACGCCGCGCCGTTGAGCGCTGACAGTCGCCCGGTCAGCAGCGGTACATTGAGCGGCACCGGCACCGCCGCTGACCCGTATACCGCTACTGCGGCCGGGGTGACGTTCACGCTGTCGACCGCCCCGGATGCAGGCGATTCGTTCTCGGTCAAGGCTGATACTCACCAGACCCAGAATGTGCTCGACACCCTCGCCCAGTTGCGCACGGCACTGCGCACGCCGATCGATTCGGACCCGGTCGCCAAGCAGAACTTCAAGGCTTCGCTGGATGCAGCCATCGGCAACATTGGCAGCGCGATCAACCAGGTCAGCTCGTCTGTCAGTGCGATCGGCGGCCGTGGCCAGGCACTGGATGTGCAGGCAGAAACCAACGAAGCGCTGAGCACCGAGAACAGCAAGACCCAGACCTCGATTCGCGAAAGCGATCCGGCCGAAGTGATGCTGCGTCTGCAGCGCCAGACCAACATGCTGCAGGCGTCGCTGCAGGCCTTTGCCAAGGTCGCCGGGTTGTCGCTGGTCAACTACATCTGATTGTTCCAGGCCGGCATCGCCATCCATGCAGGGTCCCGTGAGGGCCCTGCAGCGTGCCACACACTGGATTCGCCATGCTGGCTGTCACAGTGAACCGTAAACCTTGTCAAGGTCGTCATCGTGAGTGATCAGCCCGTCGTCAGCATTGCCATCCCCGCCTTCAATGCTGAATTCTTCCGCGCCACGCTGGCCAGTGCCATCGCCCAGGATTACCCCAATCTTGAGATCGTCGTTTGCGACGACAGTGGCGATCAGCAGATCGAGACCATCTGCGCCGAGCTTGGCAAAGACAGCGCGGTGCCGCTGCGTTACCTGCGCAACCCGGTGCGACTGGGCTTTGCCCGCAATCTGCAGGCGTGTCTGGCACAGGCTTCGGGTGAGCTGATCAAGTTTCTTTGCGATGACGACATGCTGCTCGACAGCTGCATCAGTCGCCAGGCCAAGGTTCTGCAGGAGTTGGCGCAGGTCAGTATGGTCATCTGCCAGCGCCTGGTGTGCTCGGCTGATGACATCCTGCTGCCTTCACGCTCGCTCAACAGCGTCATTGCCCCGCAGAGTGCCGTGCTGATCGGCACAGACCTGTTGGCGAGCATTGCCGACAATGCGCCGAACCTGTTCGGTGGGATCAGCCACGCGCTTTTCCGCCGCGCCCAGGTCGAAGAATACCTAAGCCATCTGGTGCTCGACGGCCAGGGCTTTACCGCGCGCCTTGACCTTGCCTTGTATGCATGTGTGCTGCGCCGGGGCCATCTGGCCAGCCTGGAGCAGGTGCTCAGTGTCGAGCGGGTTCACGCGGCCAGGCTCAGCCACAATGTTGGCGTTATCGAAGCGTTCAAGGTCGAAACCCAGTGGCTGCAACAGATGCTTGCTGCACGTACTGGCGACCTGCCGCCCGCCAATGGCTGGGTCCGTTACCTGCCACTGGCAGCGTTCAATGGCGAGCCGGATCAGCGCTGGGAAGAGTTTGATATCCGCCGTTTCTATTCCGGCCAAATCGCCAACTTCCAGCAGCAGGTCGGCAGTCAGGCACTGAGCTTTGCCGAGCTTTATGCGCAGTGGTTGGCCTGCCGCAACCTGTCGCCGGGGCAACTGCAACTGTTGCCCAAGCGCATCGAGCAATGGCCCAACCAGCCACGCATCGTGCCGGTCATCGTTTGCCAGCAGGGTGATGAGGCGGCATTGCAGGAAACCCTCGATAGCCTGGCTGTACAGTCTTATCCAGGCGCGCAGATTCTGGTGCAGGGCCCGGCTGAGCTGGCCGGCGTGAATGCACCTGGAGTCCGCTACCAGGTCGTCCACGGCACCGGTCTGGCCGAGCTCAATCAGTGGCTGAGCGCCGCTGAGCAACCCGCCGACTGGGTATGGCTGTTGCGCGCCGGCGACCGGGTCCATGCTCACGCATTGGTGATTCTCGCCGAGCGCATGGCCCTGCGCACCGACAGCCTGTGCCTGTATACCGATGAAGACGGCTTCGACAACCTTGAGCCGGGTCGGCCGATCTTCAAGCCGGATTTCAACCTCGATCTGATGCGTAGCCTGCCTTATGTAGGGCGGATGCTCGCGTTCAACGTAACTGCGCTGCGCGCTTTGGGCGGCTTCGATACTGAGTTTTCCGGCATGGCGGCCCATGACCTGCTCTGGCGCATGGTCGAGGCCAAGGGCCTGCACGTCGTAGAGCATGTCCCACAGGTGCTGGTGCAGTGTCAGTCTGGCTATGCCGAATGGTTGGCCGAGGCGGATGCGCAGCAGCAGGCAGCCCGCGTGGTCGAGGCTCATCTGCGTCGCCTTGGCGTCAAGGCGCAGGTGCAGGGCCAGCCGGGCAGCCTGATCTGTCGCGTCAATTACCTGCATGAATCGCCAGCGAGCGTGTCGGTGCTGATCAGCGCAGGACACGACCTGCAGGCGCTCAGGCAGTGTGTCGAATCGCTGTTTGAACACACCCGGTACGCTTACTTCGAAGTGTTGGTAGTGGCTACTGGTGACGAGCCTGCCGACGTCCGCGATTGGCTGCAGGCCATGCGTAGCGTCGGCGCGGATCAGCTGCAGGTGGTCGAGGTGCAGGCGCAGGGCAGGGCCGCAGTGCTCAATCAAGCCAGCCAGCACGCGCGAGGTGATTACCTGCTGCTGCTTGAGAGCGGTTGCGCGCTGTTTGACGGGCAGTGGCTGAGCGCGCTCATGGAGCAAGCCCAGCGCCCGGAAGTGGGTGTGGTGGGGCCGATGCTGTGCGCGGGCGATGGCAAGGTAGTGTCCGCTGGCCTGGTACTTGGCCTGGGCGGTGCTGCCGCCGGCAGCCCCTTCGCCAGCAACAACCTGAACGCAGATGGCTACCTGAACCGCCAGCGCCTGGTGCAGAGCTGGAGTGCGGTGAGCCTGGATTGTCTGTTGGTGCGGCGTGAGCTGTTTGCGCAGTTGCAGGGGCTCGATACTGCCCACCTGCAGGCATCGCAGTTCGACCTTGACCTCTGCCTGCGCGCTCGCGACGCAGGCTATCTGGTGGTTTGGACGCCTTTTTCCCGAGTGGCCAAGCTGTCGCGCGCGGCCGCATCGGCAACGCCTGATCAAGTGCAACTGGCCGACACGCAAGCCTGCTACGACCGCTGGCTGGCGTCGGTGGCGCTGGACCCAGCCTACAACCCTAACCTGAGCTTGAAGCTGGGTAATTTCAATCTTGAGCCTGGTCTGCGCACTGGCTGGGATCCGTTCATTGCCAGGGTCATGCCCTCGGTGCTGGCGCTGCCGACCAATACCACGGCCATCGGCCACTACCGGGTCATCCAGCCATTCACCGAGCTGGAGCGCGCCGGCTGGATTCAGGGGCGTATCAACTACATGACGCCGGGGTTGATAGAGCTGCAGCGAGAGCAGCCGGATGTGATGATCCTGCAGTGTCGCTACACCCCGACAAACCTGCACGAAATGGCCCGCTTCAAGCGATTTTCCAATGCCAGACGAGTTTACGAGCTGGACGACTACATCGTCGAGCCACCCAAGAAGAACGACCACGCGCGCAATCTGCCAAGCAACATCCGTGAGCTGGTAGCGCAGGGCATTGGCTTGTGCGACCGCGTGGTAGTGTCCACCGAGCCCCTGGCTGACGCCCTGTCGAGCATGCACCAGGACATCCGCGTGGTGCCGAACATGTTGTCTGCACCGATGTGGAAGGGCCTCGCCAGTCGCCGCCAGACCAGTGCTCGCCCGCGCGTCGGATGGGCCGGTGGTACCAGCCACCGCGGCGATCTGGAATTACTGCTGGACGTCATCAAAGCCTTGGTTGGCGAGGTCGACTGGGTCTTCTTTGGTATGTGCCCAGAGCCGCTACGCCCCTATGTCAAGGAGTTTCACCGCGCCGTGTCGCTGGCCGAGTACCCGCGCAAGCTGGCCAGTCTCAATCTCGATCTGGCGCTGGCGCCGCTCGAGCAGAACCTCTTCAATGACTGCAAGAGCAACCTGCGCCTGCTCGAATATGGCGCGTGCGGCTTCCCGGTAATCTGTACCGATTCGCGGGCCTATGCCGGCTATCTGCCCTGCACGCGGGTGAAAGACAACAGTACGGAACAATGGCTGGATGCGATCCGTATGCACCTCGCCGACCCGCAGGCCAGCTATCGCCAGGGTGATGCCTTGCGCGAAGCCGTGCTCCACGACTACATGCTGATGCCGCACCATTTGCAGCATTGGGCCAATGCCTGGCTGGCAGACTGAACCCTGGCGCCGGGCCTGGCCCCGCGCTGCAATGACCACTGAACAGGTGCTTTATGATCAAAACCGCAATTGGCTCGCGCAGTGATGTGACCGTTGTCCTGCTGGGACACGATCAGTCAGGCAGCCGTGCCCGCGCACTGCATTACTATGCTCAGGCTGGCGTACCTTGCATGGCCCTCGAGCCGCTTTCCGAAATGAGCGCCGCCGGGGTCTGGCTTGATCATCTGAGCATGTTGCTCAAGCAAGTGCAGACGCCTTTCGTCAGCTTGGCGCTGGACACCGATTTTGTCTTGCCCACCGCGCTTGATCAGGCAGCAGCGTGTTTGCACGCGCAGCCTCAGGCCGTGGCTGCACAAGGTTATGTGTTGGCTTACGCAGCCGCCAGCAGTGAGGTTGCATATCATAAGGTTGGTTCGGCGTTTGCGCCGCTGCAAGCGCCTGACGCTGTTGCGCGGCTGACGCAGTATGCCAAGGCCGGGCAGCAGGCCTGGCGCGCAGTGCAGCGCGTGGCGATCCTGCAAGCCGCAGTGGCAGCAGCGCCGAGCGAGTTGGATTTCGCTGGCATGCGCGTGGCGTTGTCCTTGGCGCTGCTGGCTCAGGGTGAAGTTGTCCAGCTTGAACAGACCGACGTGCTCGCCGAGTGGCAAGCCGGTGACGCGGCCTGTTCCGCCCGCGAGGAGCGCCTGACCCAGACTGTCCGCGCCCTGCGTGAATGGGACGAGGCGCGCGATGGCTTGTGTGCCGGTGATGACGGCTTCGTCCTGCTCAACCAGTTTGTTCGCAACAGTTACGACCTGATCGCGGCGCCGTTGATTTTCACTTCAAAGTGGACCAGCGTGATCGACGATCCGCAGCGCGACTTTGAGCCGCGCCAGGACGTGCAACTGCCTTACTACAATGGCGCCCTGTTTGCCCAACTGACCGAGCTTGAGTTTCTCAATCACGCCTGGCCGACTGGCCAGCAGCACCAGCAGGCCCTTGAAGGGGTATGGGTACGTCAGCGCGATCTGCTGGTGCAACACCCCAACGACACTGCCGAGAGTTTGCAGTACCGCTACTGGCAAGCCTTCGCCATGGGCATGTTCAACGCTGATGTGTGCCGTGAGCTGCTGGCGAGCCTCTCTGCCGAGGCAGATGCGCAACGCCGGCATGAGCTGGTGGACTGGCTGGCACGGCTGGAGCAAGTGCCTGCTGTGGATAATCTGCAGCAATTGCAGGTCACGCCGTCGGGGCACGTGCTTGCCGCAATTGCTGCAGCCACCCCGGACGCGAGCGCTCATAAGCGCGTGCTGGCGCACCTGCACCAGCACGCCCCTGCGCAGCTCGCTTATGTCGTGCTTGACCTGGAAAACGACGACCTTGCCTTGCAAGCGACCTTTGACAGCCTGCTGGCCAGCGGCCTGCGCAACTTCAAACTATTGGTGCTCAAAGCCGGGAAACCGCCGACCATCACCACGCCGCGCGACACTCTGCATTTCATCCAGGTCAGTGATAGCAACTGGGTCAAGCATCTCAATCAAGCTGTGGCGCAACTGCCAAGCGAATGGTTGCTGCTGCTCGAGGCTGGCGACGTATTGCTCCCGGGCGGTTTGCTCCGGCTGCAGGTTGAACTGAGCGAAGCGCCTGCCTGCCAGGCGATCGCTGCCAATGAAGTCCAGCGTGACGACGAGGGTCGGCTGCATAGTGTCACGCGGCCGGGTGCCAACCTCGACCTGCTGCGTAGCCAGCCTGGGCTGATGGCGCGGCACTGGTTGCTGCGCCGTCAGGCCTTGCTCGATCTGGGTGGCTACAGCGAAGCCCATCCCAACGCGGCTGAGCTTGACGTGTTGCTGCGCCTGGTCGAAAGCCAGGGGGTGGCCAGCCTGGCGCACATGGACGAGTTCCTTGTGATTGGGCGCCAAGCGTCGCCGGCGTCCAAGCGCGACGCAGTAGCAGTCGTCAATCGCCACCTGACGCAATTGGGCTATCGCAGCCACGTCAACGATCAGGGCGCGTCTGGGCTGGTGATTGATTTCCGTCACAGCAGCACACCGCTGGTGAGCATTCTGCTGGCGTTCGAGGGCAACCTGGCGCAACTGCAGGCGTCCCTGACCTCGGTACTGCAGCGTACCCGTTACCCGCGCTACGAAATCATCGTCGCGGGTGCCGATCAGGCATTTGCCAGCGAGGCGGCTGCACGGGCATTGGGCGGGCGTGTACGTCTGGTCAGCGCGGCGCCTGGTGCGTCGCGCAGTGATCTGCTGAACCTGGCGGCCAGCCAGGCGCGCGGCGACTACCTGCTGTTGTTGTCCACGCGCTGTCATGTTGTGACCCCGGCCTGGATTGAAGGCTTGCTCAACGAAGCCCAGCGCCCTGAGGTAGGGGTGGTCGGTGCCCGCCTGCTTGAAGCTGCTGACGGCAGCCTGGCGCATGCCGGCTACGAGCTGCTCGCCGGGCCACAGGTGTACTCGCCATGGCGGGGCCTGTCGATGCTCCAGGCAGCCAGCAACAGCTGGGCCTCATCGGTGCGCAGCTGTGCGGCGGTCTCGGCGGATTGCCTGATGGTGCGCAAGGATGTGTTCGACCAATGTGGTGGTCTGCAAGGACTGGGCGGGGCCGATATCAATCTGTGCCTGGCTGCCAAGGAAGCCGGCCTGATGGTGGTGTGGACACCACGTTCGCAGTTGCTGCTCAGCACTGCCGACAGCGTGGTTGCAGATCCTGCAGCAGCGCTGGCCGAGCGCTGGCCTGGGGCCTTCCATGGCGAGGCGCAGTTCGGCCACGCCTGCCTCCCACACTCGCAGCAAGCGTGGCTCGCGCAGCTGTAATAGCTGGCGCGGGAATTGCAAAAGCCGGGTCATGGACCCGGCTTTTTTATGCCGGTGGCAATTTATTGACAGGTCGCAGGCCTGATGTAGGCGCGCTGCGCGATGGGATCGGGGATGCACAAGAAAGTCGCTGTGCTGCAGTCGAATTACATTCCATGGAAGGGCTATTTTGACCTGATCGCCAGCGTTGATGCCTTCGTCTTTTACGACGATGTGCAGTACACCCGGCGCGACTGGCGCAACCGCAACAAGATCAAGACCGCGCAAGGCGAACACTGGTTGACGGTGCCGGTCAAGAACAAAGGCCGTTTCGAGCAGTTGATCAACGAAGTCGAAGTCAGCGATCCAGGCTGGGCCGAGCAGCATTGGAAAACCATTGCCATGAGCTACCGTCGCGCGCCGTGTTTCGCCGAGATGGAAGGCAAGGTACGGGCGATCTACGAGCAAGCGGCCGAGCTCAGCCTCCTGTCGCAGATCAACCAGCACTTGATCAGCGCTTTGTGTCCGCTGCTGGGGATATCCACGCGGTTGTACCGCTCGGAAGATCTGGGGCGAGCTGACGGCAAGAACGAGCGCCTGATCCACCTGTGCCAGGCACTCGGCGCCAGCGATTACCTGTCCGGGCCTGCGGCCAGTTGCTATCTGGACCAAGCGGCATTCGCTGCAGCAGGGCTGGGGCTGGATTACATGAACTATGACGGCTATCCGGTTTACCCGCAGTTGCATGGCGAGTTTCTGCACGGCGTAAGCGTGATCGATCTGCTGTTCAACACCGGCAGTGATGCTGCAGCGTTCCTGCAGCGCCGTCCGGCCTGAACTGATCCTGGAGTTTCTGATGTCCAATACCGCGCAACCAGGCGCTCAACCTTACGACGCAGCGCTCGCGCGACTGCGTTTGATGTATGCCAAGCCAGAGCATCCCTACTACATCATGGCGCCTGGGTATCGCGAGACATCGTCAGGCATCGTCTCGATGCACTACTTGTGTCACGTGCTCAACCTTAGTGGTCGCGAGGCGTATATCCACGCCAGCGGCGCGGTGAACCCTGAGCTGAAGACGCCAGCGCTCGATGCGGGCGTGCGTGAACGGCACCGGGCACAAGGCAAGGTGCCGATTGCGGTGTATCCAGAAGTGGTCTCGGGCAATCCGTTGCTGGCAGCCGTGGTTGCGCGGTTCATGCTTAACTTCGAGAAGTTCATCACCGGCAAGGACATGCAGGCAAGTCCCGACGACCTGATGTTCTACTACGCGGCGCGGCTTGCCGAAGCGCAGGGTTTTCCGGATGGCGACCTGCTTTGCCTGCCTACCATCGATATCGAATTGTTTGCAGGCGGTGCCCCCGCAGTGGTGCGTGAAGGCAGCTACCTGTATCACAACCGCTATCCACTCGAGCGCATCGACTACACCCAGTTGCCGGAGCAGGTTCGCCTGCTCAGTATCGCCAACCCCTTGAGCCTGTCCGAGTTGGCCGAGGTGTTGCGCAAGGCCGAGGTGCTCTACACCTACGAATGGTCGATGACCTGCGTGATCGCCGTACTCTGCGGATGCCCGGTCATCTTCATGGCGGGGGTCGGCATCGACCGTGAGTTCCTCGACAACAGCTTCTTTGGCTGCATCGGTTTTGCCATGAGTGATGAAACGGATGCGCTGCAGCGCGCCAGGGCAAGCCTTGGTGCTGCCTTGCCGCGCTACGTCGAGCGCACCGCACCGTTCTGGCAGCAGCTTGACGTGTTCATCGACAAAACCCAGCGTGCCGCGCGCCTTGAAGCTGCAGGTAATCTGCTGGGCATCCTCGACTGGATCCGCCAGCGCCGCCCTCAGCCCGCGCAACTGCAGGCCATCAAGCAGCGTCTGGAGCAACTGGGGGCGCCGCGCATTGCCGTGCTGGTGATTGACCGAGGCGATCAGGTGGCTTTGGCTGCCACCGTGGACAGTCTGGTTCACAGCCGCTATCAGCAGCTGCAGATCGTCGTTCTGGGCAGGGGCCAGCCCAAGCAGAGCAATATCGAATGGCTGGCGACGGATCCACAGCAGCCGCTGGCTGCTATCAATGCGTGGTTGAGCGGTAGCCAGAGCCCCTGGCTGATGCTGGTCGAGGCGGGCACGACATTCATCCACAGCGGCCTGCTGCTGACCGCAGTAGGCTTGGCTGAAGCCGCCAGCGACTGTCTGGCGGTATACGCAGACGAGGCGTCGCGTGGCGATGATGGCGCCGTCGAACTCTGCTTGCGCCCCGATCTCAATCTCGACCTGTTGCTGTCGCGCCCAGCAGAGCTGGCAAGGCACTGGCTATACCGGCGTGAAGCCCTACAGCAGGGATTCAGCTGCGCTGCCGGGCGTGCGTTCGAACTTGAGTTGCAGCTGCGCCTGCTCAGCGAACACGGCCTGGGCTGTGTCGCCCACGCCAGTCAAACGCTGCTCATAGCGCAGGTGCCCGGCCAGGTGCCGTGCAGCGACGAACAGGTGGTGATCGGCGCTCATTTGCAGGCGCGCGGTTATGTCGACGCGCGGGTGTTGGCGCAGTCGCACGGTGGCTATCGCATTGAATATGGACTGCAGTCTCCGGCACTGGTCAGTATCGTGATTTACCTGGAGGGGCAACTGCAGCAGTTTCAACGCTGCCTCGACAGCCTGCTGACACAGACGTCCTACAGCGATTACCAGGTGCTGTTGATCGAGCCGGGCACAGACGACCCTGCTCGCCAGGCCTGGCTCGACCAGCTCGAGCAGATAGGTGCGGGCCGTTTCGAGGTGCTGCGATTTGCCCCCGGTCAGGCGCCTGCGGCCATGTGCAACGCGGCGGCGCAGGAAGCTCGCGGCGAGTATCTGCTCTGGCTCAGTGCCTGTAGCGTCCTGCTCGAGCCAGGCTGGCTGCAGGCGCTGCTCAATCACGCGCAGCGCCCGGAAGTCGGCGCGGTGGGCAGCAAGTTGCTCAACCGCGACGGCAGCATTGCTCAGGGAGGTTTGGTACTCGGCCTGTCGGGCTCGGTCGGGCCGGCATTTGCGGGCGTATCCGCCCAGGCCCCCGGCTACATGGACCGCCTTTGCCTGGACCAGAATTACTCAGCGCTGGGCGGTGAATGCCTGATGCTACGCCGGGCGCTATTCATTGAAATGGGCGGCTTTGATGCCGCTCCTTTGCTCTCCTGCTGGACCGCAGTCGATCTGTGTCTGAAGCTGCAACGTTCCGGCTACCTGAATGTCTGGACACCGCATGCGCGGCTGCTGCTCGATGCCGAGCCAGTGCCGGCGCCCAGCGCTGATCAGGAAGATGCGCTGTATGCCCGCTGGTTGCCCGCGCTGGCACGCGATCCAGCCTATAACCGCAATCTGTCGCTAACTGCCGGAAAAAGCTTCAGCCTGGAAACCAACGCGTTGAGCTGGCGGCCGGTACAGCACATCCTGCCAACAGTGCTGGCCTGCGCGGCAGGTCCGCAGCCCCTGGGCAGGGCGCGCTTGCTGTTGCCGTTCATGGCCTTGCGCGACTGCGGCGAGCTCGATGGCGCGGTGACTGCCGGGATGCTGTCGCCGGTCGAAATCGAGCGTTTCGAACCGACCAGCGTAATTGTCCAGCGCCCCTGCGATGACGCCGGTCTGCTTGCGCTGCGGCGCCTGCGGGCGTTTTCGGCGGTTTTCAAAGTTTACGATCTGGACGGCTATCTGCCGGAGATGTCCTTGCCCGGTGGATTCTCTGCCGCCGAGCTGCAGCAGCGGCTGCAGCATGGCATCAGCCAGGCCGATCGGGTGTTGGTAAGCACTCCGGCGCTGGCGCAGCTGTTGCAGGCTGAGCATGAAGATGTGCGCCTGCTGGAAAGCGCGTTGCCGAGTAGCTGGGGGCGCCTGCAAGGCGGCCGCGGCAAGGGCAGCAAGCCGCGTGTGGGCTGGCTGGGCGACAAAGACGCGGACTTGCTTGCCGAGGTCATACCGGCGTTGGCAGGGGCGGTCGAATGGGTCGTGCTGGGCGATTGCCCAGCCGCCTTGCGTGGCTGGCTGACAGCCTGGCATCCGCAGGTCGACGACAGCCGTCTGGGCCAGGCTTTGGCAGAGCTGGATCTGGATCTGGCACTGGTGCCCATGCGTGAATCTTTTGCCAACGCCTGCTCGGGCGATCTGCGCATTCTGCAGCATGCAGCCTGTGGCCAGCCGGTGATCTGCAGCCGGGTTGCAGGGTTTGTCGGTGGCGAGGTGTTGCCGTTGACGCGCGTAAGCAATGAAGCGGCAGATTGGGTCCGGGCAATCAGACTGCACCTGGACGATCAACAGGCGTCAGCCCAGTTGGGCGCTGCCCTGCAGGCCCAGATACGTAACGACTGGCTACTCGAAGGCGACCGACTGCAAGCATGGCGGCGTGCCTGGTTGCCAGATTGAGCGGCGTCAGCCACATGACAACGATCATGGCGGACATCGCTCCGATCCATGCAGGAGAAACGGCATAGATGAACAACACACTCGATACTTTCATTGGCGCTTACAGCGACAGTTTCGGCTACGCCTACGACAACAACATCATGCTGAACTGGTACCCGCGGCGGATCATGGAGCTTTGCGGCCCTGAGCTCAGCTTGCTGGAACTGGGTATCGGGCATGGTTTCTCAACCAATCGATTCTCTCGCTATTTCAACTCGCACACTGTGATCGATGGTTCGCCTTCGGTAATTGCCCAGTTCCAGGCGCAATACCCGGACAGCCCGGCGCACATCGTCGAAGGCTATTTTGAAACCTTCGAAACCGATCAGCGTTTTGACCTTATCGTCATGGGCTTTGTCCTTGAGCATGTCGAAGACCCGCAGGTAGTGCTGCGCCACTTCCGCCAGTACCTCAAGCCCAATGGCCGCTGTTTTGTTCTGGTGCCCAATGCACAATCGCTGCACCGGCGCTTCGGCCATGCCGCTGGGCTGCTTGATGACATGATGGTGCTGGGGCAGGGCGATCATGAACTGGGGCATCTGCGCGCCTACTCATTGGACACACTGACGCAAGAGCTCGAGCAGGCGGGTTTGCAGGTTGTGCGCAAGGAAGGCCTGTTTCTCAAGCCGTTCATGACCTCGCAGATGAAATCACTCGAACTCAGCGAAAGCATTACCACTGCCATGTGCACCGTGGCCATCGATTACCCGGAGCTCAGCTGCGCGCTGATGCTCGAAGCGACTGTCGTCGACCTATGAAAAGCCTGGTGATCGGCAGCACTTCGACCCTCGGCAAAGCAATCGCCCAAGCGCTGACACGCCACGGTCCGGTCCAGTTGGCGGGGCGCCGCGAGGCTGACATTGTGTTTGACCTGAGTCGGTTGGATAGGCCGGTCTGCGGGCAACCGTTCGATGTAGTGGTGCACGCCGCAGCCGATTTCGGTGGCACAGAGCCTGAAGATCTGGTGCGTGCCGAGCAGGTCAACAGCGTCGGTGCGCTGGCAGCCTGTCGCCTGGCCGAACAGTGTGGCGCACGGCACTTCATTCTGTTGTCATCGCGCTGGGCCGCGCATCAAGCGCAAGACCCGTATTACGGTATCTACGCGCTGTCCAAACGGCACGCCGAAGAAGTCGTCAGCCTGTACTGCCAGTCACGGGGCATGGCCCTGACGATTCTGCGTATCAGCCAGGTCTATGACAGTCAGGCCCAGTGTCGAATCCATCAACCGCTGCTGTACGCCATTGCCGACAGTGCAGCCGCCGGCAACACGGTCAAGCTGTACGGCAGCAACGACCCTCGTCGCAACTACCTGCACGTCGATGATCTCGCCGAGATCTGCGCACGGGTCGCCGAGCAGCGGGTCGAGGGCTTGCACAACTGTGGCCATCCAGAAGACCCGCGCCTGTCGCAGATTGCTCGAGCGGCGTTCGAGGCTTTCGGTCAGCCGGTTGATGTGCAGTTTCTGCCGGATCGGGCCGATATCCCCGATCTGCCAATGTTCGCCTGCGCGCACGCGCTGTTCGAACGGATTGGCTACGCGCCCAAGGTGGATATCCGGCGCGGCTTCGAATTGATGCGGGCACAGCGAGGGATGCACGGATGAGAACGGTAATGGTCACCGGCGTGGGCGCCATCATGGGCTATGGCCTGCTAAAATCGCTGCGTGCGGCCGACCCCGCAGTGCGCCTGGTCGGCACCGATATCTATGACGATGCGGTCGGCCGGGCATGGTGCGATGTGTTCGAACAGGCGCCGCTGACTGCCGATGCCAACTACGGCCACTGGCTACAGCAGGTAGTGCTCAGGTACCAGGTCGACTTGCTGATTCCGGGCATCGAGCAGGATGTCCACTGGCTTTGCGACCACCGTGCGCTGCTGGCGAAGACGAGTACTCAGGTGGCGCTCAATACCCAGGCTCTGATCGACTTGTCGCGCGACAAGTGGGCCATGGATCAGGCCCTGCTGGCGCTTGGCGAGCGCTGCCGCATCCCAAGCCTGATCGCTGGTGATTTCCATTCGCTGAAGCAGGCTCTGGGTCTGCCGTTTCTGCTCAAGCCGCGCAAGGGTTATGCCTCCAAAGGGCTGGTATGGGTCCACCAGGAGCAGGACTTCACGCCTTATGCGCCGCTTGTCGGTGAGGTGATGATGGCGCAGCCGATCATTGGCACTGCAGCTCAGGAGTACACCGTGGCGGTGTTCGGCGACGGCCTGGGCAATGCCGGTGCGAGCATTGCCTTCCAGCGCAGTCTGGCCTCCGACGGTTCGACCGCCAAGGCGTGGGTCTATCAGGCCGATAGCCTGGACGGCACCGTCGCCCGATTGTGCCGTGCGTTCAAACCGGTGGGTCCGACCAATCTGCAGTTTCGCCGCGATGACCAGGGCGGCTGGCGCTTGCTCGAGATCAATCCGCGGATTTCTTCGACCAGCTCGATCCGTACTGCCTTTGGCTACAACGAGGCGGCGATGTGCCTGGACTATTATCTGGACGGTAGGATTGCCCAGCAGCCGACACTCAGGCAGGGCTTCGCGGTCCGCTACATAGAGGATCTCGTTGTCTATGATCGGCATCATTTCTGACGTCCACGGCAACTACAGCGCACTGTGTACGGTGCTTGACCGGCTTGATGCACTTGGCGTGTCGCGGATCATCTGCCTGGGCGACACCGCTGGCTACTACAGCGAGGTCAATGCGTGCTGCGATGCACTGCGCGAGCGCCAGGTGCTTTCGGTGATGGGTAACCACGACTGGTACCTGGCCAATCAAGAGCGCTGCCCCCGCTCGAACAGTGCCAATGCGTGCCTGGACTATCAGGCGGGTGTTATCAGCGCGAGTAACCTTGACTGGTTGAAACGCCTGGCCACGCATGCCGTGGAGCAGGACATCCACATGGTGCATGGCGGCTGGAATGATCCGTTGGATGAATATCTGCGTCCCTCGCAAGGCTATTTCGATGCGCTGCCGGGCTGTCGCTTCGCCTCAGGGCACACCCATGTGCAGTTTCTCTGGCAAGGCCAAGGCAAGGTCTATTGCAATCCGGGTTCGGTTGGCCAGCCGCGTGACGGAGACCCGCGCGCGGGTTTCGCCACCTGGGACGGTGAGACGTTTGTACTGCACCGCGTCGCCTATGACATCGGCAGGACGCAGCGGGCGATGGCCGCTGCCGGATTCACCCCATACTTTTACCAGAACCTTGAGAAGGGCACTCAGATAGGTGGCAGGATCAGCACCGTTCCGGGGCTCTGAATGGCTAACCAGCGACCCATGGCTTCGGGTGGCGACTGCGGAAAATCAGCAATGAACACAGAAAAGATGTTCTTCAATCGCCCGCACATGACGGGCAAAGAGCTGTACTACATTGCCGAGGCCAAGTTCGGCAACATGCTGGCTGGCGATGGCCCGTATACCAAGCGCTGCCACCAGTGGCTGGAAGCCCACACCCGCAGCGCCAAGGCCCTGCTGACCCACTCCTGTACCGCCGCGCTGGAAATGACGGCGCTGTTGCTGGATATCCAGCCGGGCGATGAAGTCATCATGCCTTCCTACACCTTCGTCTCGACTGCGAACGCGTTCGTGCTGCGTGGCGCTGTGCCGGTATTCGTCGATATCCGTGCCGATACGCTCAATCTCGACGAGCGCCTGATCGAAGCCGCCATCACCCCGCGAACCAGGGCGATCGTGCCGGTGCACTACGCTGGAGTGGCCTGCGAAATGGACAGCATCATGGCCATTGCCCGCAAGCATGGCCTGGCCGTGGTCGAGGACGCCGCCCAAGGTGTGATGTCCAGCTACAAAGGCAGGGCGCTGGGCAGCATTGGTGATCTGGGTGCATTCAGCTTCCATGAGACCAAGAACGTCATTTCCGGTGAAGGCGGAGCGCTGTTGGTCAATACCCCGAAGCAGGTGCTGCGCGCCGAGATCATCCGCGAGAAGGGCACTGACCGCAGTCGCTTCTTCCGCGGCGAGGTAGACAAGTACACCTGGCAGGAGGTCGGCTCGTCGTTCTTGCCTGGGGAGTTGATTGCAGCGTTTCTCTGGGCTCAGCTCGAGGAAGCGCAAGCGATCACCGACAACCGCCTGGCCAGCTGGGATTACTACCATGGCGCCCTGGAGCCGCTCGAGCAGCAAGGCTTGCTGCGTCGGCCGATCATCCCCCTCGACGTTCAGCACAACGCCCATATGTACTATGTACTGCTCGCGCCCGGGATTGATCGCCAGGCTGTGATCGATGCGCTCAGGCAGCACGAGATCTATGCCGTGTTTCACTATGTGCCGCTGCACTCGTCCCCTGCGGGACAACGCTACGGACGCGTGCACGGCTCGATGCAAGTCACCGACAGCAGTGCTGAGCGGCTGTTGCGTCTGCCACTCTGGTGGGGGCTGCCGCGAGCGGGCCAGGATCGGCTCGTCGAGGTGCTCGGCGATTGTCTGACCGGGCAGTCCGCAGCGAACGCGTATTCGACAAAAAGAGCGTGACTTGAGAGTCAGAACGCGCATCTTCACTGTATATTGTCGGAAACCGGGAGCCGCTGCATAGCGCCTGCAAAACGGGTCAGGGATCGGTAGTCACCGTATCGCCTGGCTTTTTGTCGTTGTGCATGCAGTGGGTGTTTCGCTGTTATTGAATTGGGAAGCCATATGATTGGCATTAAAAGCATTGCCAGCTACGTGCCCACCGAAGGGGTGGACAACTACGCCCAGGGTGCGAAATTTGGCAAAGACCAGGATTTCATCTTCGGCAAGATCGGTTCGACGTTCTTGCCGCGCAAGGACGCTGGCCAGGAAACATCCGATCTGGCTGTCGAGGCTGCCAAAGCCTTGTTTGCAAATAATCCAGCGCTGGACCCGGCGGCAATTGATGTGTTGATCGTCGTTACCCAGAACGGTGACGCCGAAGGGCTGCCGCATACCGCTGCGATCGTCCAGCACAAGCTGGGCCTGCCCACCCATATCGCGGCGTTCGACATTTCTCTTGGCTGCTCTGGATATGTCTACGGTCTGTATGCCATGAAGGGCTTCATGGAAGCCGCGGGCCTGAAGAATGGCTTGCTGATCACCGCCGATCCTTACTCGAAGATCGTCGACCCTGAAGACCGTAACACCACCATGTTGTTCGGCGATGCTGCAACCGCCACCTGGATGGGTGAGGACGCCAGCTGGAAGCTCGGCAAGTCGCTGTTCGGCAGCGACGGCAGTGGCGCTGAGCACCTGCGCACCACTGAAGGCAAGTTCTACATGAACGGCCGCCAGGTCTACAACTTTGCCTTGGTGAAGATCCCCGCTCACCTGCAGCAGTTGCTCGATGCCAGCCAATTGCAGGCTGATGACATTGACCTGTTCTGCCTGCACCAGGGTAGCGCGGCGATCGTCGATGCGGTATCGCTGCGCTTCCAGGAAGGGCAACACAAGGCCAGGTTCGTCAAGGACATGGTCGAGACGGGTAACACTGTGTCGTCGAGCATTCCCTTGCTACTGGAAAAACACGTATTTGGCTCACGTCACCAGCGCGTCGCGTTGAGCGGCTTCGGCGTAGGTTTGTCATGGGGCTCGGCGATCATCGAACGATGTGACTGAGCACTGCCGCTGTATGCATAGAACGCCGCCATATCCCGGGCGGCGTTTTTGTTGGTGTGCAGGCAAGCTTGCGTCAGGGGGATATTTTTGCCCTGCGGTCTTTAAATGCGCGCCTGAATCATGGCGTCAAGTCCGCGAATTCTCTGGGCTGGCAGGATGCCACCAATTTTTTTCGAAAATCCGCTAAAGCAACGCCCGCTGACGACGATAACTATTACGAAGGTTCTCTGTGCCCCCACCCGGCGAATTGCCAAGGCCGGAAGCCGTAGTACCCAATTAACGAGGAATTCGTCATGGCTTTGACCGTTAACACCAACACTACCTCCCTGGGCGTTCAGAAGAACCTGAACCGTGCTACCGACGCACTCAGCACCTCGATGTCCCGTCTGTCTTCCGGCCTGAAAATCAACAGCGCCAAAGACGACGCTGCCGGCCTGCAGATCGCTACCCGCATGACCTCGCAGATCAAAGGTCAGACCATGGCGATCAAAAACGCCAACGACGCTATCTCGATCGCCCAGACTGCTGAAGGCGCGATGCAAGAGCAGACCAACATTCTGCAGCGTATGCGTGAACTGGCTGTTCAGTCGCGAAACGACAACAACAGCGAAGACGACCGTGCCGCACTGGACAAAGAGTTCCAGTCGATGCTGAAAGAAATCGACCGTATCGCCAACAGCACCCAGCTGAACGGCAAGAACCTGCTGAACGGCGACGCTGGCGAGATGACCTTCCAGGTCGGTTCCAACACCGGTACTGACAACCAGATCACCATCAACCTGAGCGACGCGCTGAACACCACTGGTGCACTGAGCGGTCTGACCGGCCAGAACATCACCGGTGCAGACAGCTCCGCGGCCGAGGCCACCTTCACCGCCGCCATGAGCGCGATCGATGACGCCCTGAACGCCATCAACACCACTCGTGCTGACCTGGGTGCCGTGCAGAACCGTCTGACCAGCACCATCAACAACCTGCAAAACATCAACGAAAACGCCGAAGCTGCTCGTGGTCGCGTACAAGACACCGACTTCGCCGCTGAAACTGCCCAGCTGACCAAGCAGCAGACTCTGCAGCAAGCTTCCACTTCGGTTCTGGCTCAGGCCAACCAGCTGCCATCCGCTGTACTGAAGCTGCTTCAGTAATAGTTGATTGGTCGTTGGCGGAGGAGCGCAGGATGCTGCGCTTCTCCGCTTTTTTCGTTGCGAGGTGGCAGACATGGACATGAGCGTCAAGCTGAACCAGTCTTACCCGGCCGTGCGTCCGGTCGAGGTGGTCGCCGACAAGCCAGTAGCAGATGCGCCTCTGTTGCGCTCGGCAGATACTGATCGTGTCAGTGAAACGAAACAACCGCCGGCCGTGATCGATGCCGAGCAGGTTCGCAATGCGGTATCGGAAATAGAAAAATTCCTGAGCACGTCTCGACGTAATCTGGAGTTCTCCACCGATGAGGATTCCGGCAAGATCGTGGTCAAGGTCATCGCCAGCGAAACTGGCGAGCTCATTCGTCAGCTACCCTCGGAAGAGGCGTTGCGGATCGCCAGCAGCTTGAGTGATGTCAACAGTCTTCTATTCGACGCCAAGGTATGATTGGCGGCGAATTCAGCAATAATGAATCGTGGCTGCCCTGTAACCTTGGGTGACCGCACAAGCAGAGAGGAGCACCACCATGGCAAGCTCGATCGTTTCCTCCTTGGGCCTCGGCTCTGGAATCAACATCACTGAAATCGTAAAAGTGCTGGTCGATTCCGATACTGCCGCCAAGAAGGCTCAGATCACCCGGCAGACCAGCAACAATGCTGCGTACATTTCCGGGGTTGGCGCGCTGCGTAGTGCCCTCACTGCTTTCACTACGTCGATGGGCAAGCTCAACGACAAGAATGCGCCGTCGTTCAATGCCTACGCGGCAACGTCGGCAAGCGAGAGCGTGGTCAAGGCCAAAGCCAGCAACACGGCTGTGGCGGGCTCTTACAGCATCGAAGTGAAAAACCTCGCCACCAGTTCCAAGGTCGCCAGCCAGGCGTTCCTTGAAGGTCCGAGTAAAAGCATTGATCCGGGCGAGCTGGTCATCGAGCAAGGTGGCAAGAGCTACAAGATCACTGTTGGCGATGATGCGACCCTGCAGACTGTGCGCGACCAGATCAACAAGGAGCTGAGCGCCAGCGGCATCTCTGCCAACATCATCACCGGTGAAGATGGTGCTCGTTTGGTGCTGGGTTCCACTACCACGGGCGCCAATACCGATATCAAGGTCAGCGGTATCCCTGATCTGGAGATCGACGGCACCAAATCGATGAAGACCGAAGGCGCTGGCTATATCACTGCGCTAGCTGAGGATGCGGTCATGCTGGTGGACGGCCTGGAGGTCAAGAGCGCTTCCAATACCGTCACCACTGCAGTGAGCGGGCTATCGCTCGAATTGACCGGCGCCAGCCTCGCTGGGTCGCCGACCAAGGTCACCGTGGCATCCAACACCGACGGCTTGAAAACGTCGGTGCAGAGTTTCGTCGACGCATACAACACCCTGCAGAAAACGGTTGCTGCGCTGACCAAAGCCACCACCAATGCTGATGGCAGCGTAACGCTCGGCCCGCTGAGTAACGATCCGACGACCCGGTCGCTGCTGGCCGATGTGCGCGGTGTTCTGGCCGAAGTTGGCGCAGGTGACCGGCTGACCACCTTGAGTCAGCTTGGCATCAACACGCAGAAAGACGGCACGCTGGAGTTCACCAGCAGCAAGTTCGACAGTGCCATGAATGACAAGAAACTTGGCAGCGAGATACAGCAGCTGTTCAGTGGCACCAATGGTATTTTCGAGCGCATGACCAAAGTCATTGATCCGTATAACGCGGTCGATGGCAGCCTGGTGACACGCAAGAACAACCTCGACAAGGTCGCCAAGAACCTTGCCGATCAGCAGGCTGCCCTGGATCGTCGTACCGAGGCGCTGACCACATCGCTGACCAAGAAGTACGTAGCGCTGGACACCGCTCTGGGCAAGATGAAGGCTCAGGCCAACCAGATTACCTCGATCTTCGAAGCCATCAATGCGCAGGCCAGAAAGTCCTGAACATGAGCAGCTGAAACAAGCCCGGTAGCGTTGCCAAGACGCACCGGGTTTTTTTTCGCGGCTAAAGTTTTTTGACGTGGCGGCGATATACAGGGTATACGCAACCTTTTTCGCGGTAACGAGGCAGATCCATGAATCCGATGCTGGCCCTTCGGCAGTACCAGAAAGTCAACGGTGTGGCGCAGACGTCCGAGGCGAGCCCGCATCGTCTGGTGCAGATGCTCATGCAGGGCGGGCTGGACCGCCTGGCGCAAGCCAAGGGTGCTATCGCGCGCAAAGATATCGCCCAGCAAGGCATCCTCCTCAGCAAAGCCATCGACATCATTGGCGGCCTGCGTGAAGGTCTCGACCTGGAAAATCACGCCGACAGCCTGGCCGAACTGGACAACCTGTACACCTACATGAGCCGGCGTCTGGTCGAGGCCAACCTGAAGACCGACACCGCGATCATCGACGAAGTCGCCCGCCTGTTGATCACGGTCAAGGAAGGCTGGGATGCGATCGCCGACCAACAGCCGGAAGGCTGATCCAAGGAGCGTGGCATGAGCATGGTGATCGAGCGTATCGAACAGACCCGAGAGGCGCTGCTGGCAGCGCTCGCCGGCCGCGACTGGGATGCAGTGAGCGAACTCGATCTCGAGTGCCGCCTGTGCGTCGATGACGTGTTGTCCGAAGCATCGCACAATGAAAGCCAGGTACGTGCCAGCCTTGAGCAGCTGCTCGAGGTCTATCGGCATCTGATTGATGTTGCAAGTGGGGAACGTCAAACTTTAGTCGACGAGATGACGCAAATCCGTCAGGCGAAAAATGCCGCTAAGGTATACCATCTGTTCAGCTGACACTGATGAGATGCAAAAACTGAGCGCCATAAATTTGACTGTGCGTTTTTTTTTGACTTTACTAGTGGCTGTATTCGAATTTCAGACGTCCGAACACTGACCATTCAGTCGGAATGATGTCGAGCACGCCCTCAGGGCGCCGATATGACTAGGGAAGTTGCTATTGCATGTGGCGTGAAACCAAGATTCTCCTGATCGATGACGACAGCGCCCGCCGCCGCGATCTGGCAGTGGTTCTGAACTTTCTCGGCGAAGACAACCTGTCTTGCTCAAGCCAGGACTGGCAGCAAGCGGTAGAGTCGCTGGCCTCCAGTCGTGAGGTGCTGTGCGTACTTATCGGTGCGGTCAACGCGCCTTCCAGTGTGCAAGGGCTGCTTAAGACAGTGGCAGGCTGGGATGAGTTCCTTCCGATGTTGCTGCTTGGCGATGTTTCTGCTGCGGAGTTCCCTGAGGACCTGCGCCGCCGGGTGTTGTCCAACCTGGAAATGCCTGCCAGCTACAGCCAGCTGCTCGACTCCCTGCACCGCGCCCAGGTCTATCGCGAAATGTACGACCATGCCCGCGAGCGTGGCCGTCAGCGCGAACCGAACCTGTTCCGCAGCCTGGTTGGCACCAGTCGCGCCATTCAGCACGTGCGGCAGATGATGCAGCAGGTGGCCGACACCGACGCCAGCGTGCTGATCCTCGGCGAGTCGGGCACTGGCAAGGAAGTGGTCGCGCGTAACCTGCACTATCATTCCAAGCGCCGTGAAGCACCGTTCGTGCCGGTCAACTGTGGCGCGATCCCGGCCGAGTTGCTCGAAAGCGAACTGTTTGGTCACGAAAAGGGCGCGTTCACCGGTGCGATCACCAGTCGCGCTGGGCGCTTCGAGCTGGCCAACGGCGGCACGCTGTTCCTCGACGAGATTGGCGACATGCCGCTGCCGATGCAGGTCAAGCTGCTGCGTGTGTTGCAGGAGCGTACCTTCGAGCGTGTGGGTAGCAACAAAACCCAGAGCATCGATGTGCGCATCATTGCCGCTACGCACAAGAACCTTGAGGTCATGATCGAAGAGGGCACCTTCCGCGAAGACTTGTACTATCGCCTGAACGTGTTCCCGATCGAGATGGCGCCGCTGCGTGAGCGAGTTGAAGACATCCCGCTGCTGATGAACGAGCTGATCTCGCGCATGGAGCACGAGAAGCGTGGGTCGATTCGGTTCAATTCGGCCTCGATCATGTCGCTGTGCCGCCATGGCTGGCCTGGCAACGTTCGCGAGCTGGCCAACCTGGTCGAGCGCATGGCGATCATGCATCCCTACGGTGTGATCGGGGTGTCCGAGCTGCCGAAGAAATTCCGCTACGTCGACGATGAAGACGAGCAGTTGGTCGACAGCATGCGCAGCGACCTGGAAGAGCGTGTTGCGATCAACGGCCATACGCCGAATTTCTCCAATCACGCGATGCTGCCGCCCGAAGGCCTCGACCTCAAGGACTACCTCGGTAGCCTCGAGCAAGGTTTGATCCAGCAGGCGCTGGACGACGCCAATGGCATCGTTGCGCGGGCCGCCGAGCGCTTGCGGATTCGCCGTACGACGCTGGTGGAGAAAATGCGCAAATACGGCATGAGCCGTCGCGACGGCGAGGAACAGGCAGAGGATTGACGCCTGCCGTTCCCCTTGCATAGGGCTGCAGCGCAGCCCTGATAAGCCCTCCACTCCGTTAACCCTATCTCCGGCACGGCTATTGCTATATCGCAGGCAACACACCGTTTTTATGACGGTCAGCCACGCGAGAGAGCACCATGCCCCACGCCGCCCCGATTTCCCGAGCCGCTGATCCGCAGGGTCGCATCCCGGTCGAGCAGGAAAGCCGACAGGGCCTTGAGCACGCATTCGCGTTGTTCAATCAGGTTTCCAGCCAACTGAATCAATCCTACGGCATGCTCGAGGCGCGGGTGCGCGAGCTCAAGGGCGAGCTTGCTGTAGTCAGTGCACAGCGCATGGCTGAACTGGACGAAAAGGAACGCCTGGCCAATCGCCTGCAGAACCTGCTCGACCTGTTGCCTGGCGGGGTGGTGGTGATTGATGAGCACGGCAGGGTGCGCGAGGCGAATCCTGCGGCCTGCGAGTTGCTGGGCGAGCCATTGCTCGGCGAATTGTGGCGCCAGATCATTGCCCGCAGTTTCGCCCCACGCAAGGACGACGGCCATGAAGTGTCCCTGCGCGATGGCCGCCGTGTGTCTATCGCCACCCGCTCGCTGGATGCCGAGCCTGGCCAGTTGGTCCTGTTGACTGACCTGACCGAAACCCGTCGCCTGCAGGATCAACTCGCCCGGCATGAGCGCTTGTCCTCGCTCGGGCGCATGGTTGCCTCGCTGGCGCATCAGATCCGCACGCCGCTGTCGGCGGCCATGCTCTATGCCAGCCACCTGGCGGATCCGCAGCAACAGTTGCCCAGCGAAACCCGTCAGCGCTTTGCTGGAAACCTCAAGGAGCGCCTGCACGAGCTTGAGCATCAGGTGCGCGACATGCTGGTGTTCGCCCGCGGTGAGTTGCCGCTGGCTGATCGGGTCAGCCCCAAGGGTTTGTTCCAAGCGTTGCAACAAGCCGCGCAGGTGCATGTGCAGGGCCACGCGGTGCGTTGGCAGTGCGACACCCACCTGGGTGAGTTGCTGTGCAATCGCGACACCCTGGTCGGGGCACTGCTCAATTTGCTGGAAAACGCCCTGCAGGCAAGCACGCTGCCGGCGCGGGTAAAAATTCATTTGTTCCGCCGTGGGCATGCGCTGCACCTGTGCGTCAGTGATGCCGGCTGCGGCATCGCGCCGGCGCTGCTGGCGCGCCTCGGTGAGCCGTTTCTGACCACCAAGACTACCGGTACCGGACTCGGCCTGGCCGTGGTTCAGGCGGTGGTGCGCGCACATCAGGGCGAAGTACGCATGCGCTCGCGAGTAGGTCGGGGCACCTGCGTGCAGGTGATCCTGCCGCTGCTGGGCGAGTTGCCTGGGGAGGCGCGCTGATGGGGATCAAGGTGCTGCTGGTCGAGGATGACCGGGTGCTGCGTGAAGCGCTTGGCGATACCCTCGAGATCGGCGGTTTTGCCTACCGGGCGGTGGGCAGTGCCGAAGAGGCGTTGGCCGCTGTGGCCGGTGAAGCGTTCAGTCTGGTGGTGAGTGACGTCAACATGCCTGGCATGGACGGCCATCAGTTGCTGCTGCAATTGCGCAGCAGCCATCCGCAATTGCCGGTGCTGCTGATGACCGCCCATGCTGCGGTTGAGCGTGCAGTCCAGGCCATGCGCCAAGGCGCGGTGGATTACCTGGTCAAGCCGTTCGAGCCGCAGGCGCTGTTAAGTCTGGTGGCGCGTCATGCTGGCGGTCGCGTCGGCGGTGCCGATGAAGACGGCCCGGTGGCATGCGAGCCGGCCAGCCAGCGCTTGCTGGAGCTGGCTGCGAGAGTCGCCCAGAGTGATTCGACGGTGTTGATTTCCGGCGAATCGGGTACCGGCAAGGAGGTCTTGGCGCAGTACATCCATCGCCGGTCCTCGCGAGCGGCGCAGCCGTTTGTGGCGATCAACTGCGCAGCAATCCCGGACAACATGCTCGAGGCAACCTTGTTCGGCCACGAGAAGGGTGCCTTCACCGGCGCCATTGCCGCTCAGCCAGGCAAATTCGAGCAGGCCGATGGCGGTACCTTGCTCCTTGACGAGATTTCCGAAATGCCGCTGGGCTTGCAGGCCAAGCTGCTGCGGGTGTTGCAGGAGCGCGAAGTGGAGCGGGTGGGTGGACGCAAGCCGATCGCGCTGGATATTCGCGTGCTGGCTACTACCAACCGCGACCTGGGTGCTGAAGTAGCGGCGGGGCGCTTCCGTGAAGACCTGTTCTATCGATTGTCGGTGTTCCCCTTGGCCTGGTGCCCGCTGCGCGAGCGCAGCGGCGATATTCTGCCGCTGGCCGAGCGCCTGCTGGCGCGCCATGTGGCGAAGATGAAGCACGCGCCGGTCCGGTTGTCTGCCGAGGCGCGCCACTGCCTGCAGAACCATCCGTGGCCGGGCAATGTGCGCGAACTCGACAATGCCCTGCAGCGGGCGCTGATTCTGCAGCAGGGCGGCTTGATCGAGGCGGCGGATTTTTGTCTGGGTGGGGTCATTGCCTTGTCTGCACCGGCAGCGCTGGTCGCGCCTGCGCAGGCAGTCACTAGCGATTTGCCTGCTGATTCCGGGGTGTTGGGCGACGACCTGCGCCGGCACGAATTCCAGATGATCATCGACACCCTGCGCGCCGAGCGCGGGCGGCGCAAGGAAGCGGCCGATCGGCTGGGCATCAGCCCACGCACCCTGCGCTACAAGCTGGCGCAGATGCGCGATGCCGGCCTTGATGTCGAGGCCAGCCTGTTCGGCTGATTCACCTTAATTAACCCGCTTACAGGATGGCTGGCATCGCTCTTGCTAGCACCAGCCTATCCGCTGCATGAGTGTCAAAAAAATGCGGCCGCCGGAGAGAGAAGTTCATGAGCCAAGGTATTGAATTCAATCGTCTGATGTTGGACATGCGGTCCATGCAGGCCGATGCCATGTCCCTGCCCAAAGTGGCAGCTGCGCCTGAGCTGGCGCCAGGGCAGAGCAGTTTTGCCGACATGCTCGGCCAGGCCATTGGCAAGGTCCATGAAACCCAGCAGGCCTCGAGCCAGCTCGCCAACGCGTTCGAAATTGGCAAGAGCGGCGTGGACCTGACCGACGTGATGGTTGCTTCGCAAAAAGCCTCGGTGTCATTCCAGGCGTTGACCCAGGTGCGCAACAAGCTGGTTCAGGCGTACCAGGACATCATGCAGATGCCGGTTTGAGGACTAATTGACTCATGGCCGAAGCAGTCGTCGATAACGCCCCCGCCAAGAGCGGGCCGCCAGTGGCCAAGCCGCCGCTGTTCGGCATGTCGTTCCTGGAAAACATCTCGCGGATGCCCGCCCTGCGTCAGGTCGGCCTGTTGGTCGGGCTGGCTGCCAGTGTGGCTATCGGCTTTGCCGTGGTGCTCTGGTCGCAGCAGCCGGACTACCGGCCGCTGTATGGCAGCCTGGCCGGCATGGACACCAAGCAGGTCATGGAAGTGCTTGGCGCCGCCGACATCCCCTACAACGTGGAGCCCAACTCCGGCGCTCTGCTGGTCAAGGCCGACGACCTCTCCCGTGCGCGCCTGAAACTGGCAGCCGCTGGCGTGGCGCCAAGCGACGGCAACGTCGGCTTCGAGATGCTCGACAAAGAGCAGGGTCTGGGCACCAGCCAGTTCATGGAGGCGACGCGCTACCGGCGCAGCCTGGAAGGCGAGCTGGCACGCACCGTGTCGAGCCTGAACAACGTCAAGGCCGCCCGCGTCCATCTGGCGATCCCGAAAAGCTCGGTATTCGTGCGCGACGAGCGCAAGCCAAGTGCGTCGGTACTGGTTGAACTGTATCCGGGCCGTGCGCTGGAGCCGGGCCAGGTGATGGCGATCGTCAATCTGGTGGCGACCAGCGTGCCGGAACTGGACAAGACCCAGGTCACCGTGGTCGACCAGAAAGGCAACCTGCTCTCCGATCAACTGCAGGACTCTTCGCTGACCATGGCCGGCAAGCAGTTCGATTACAGCCGACGCATGGAAGGCATGCTCACCCAGCGCGTGCACAACATTCTGCAGCCAGTGCTGGGCAATGACCGCTACAAGGCTGAAGTGTCGGCCGATGTCGACTTCAGTGCAGTCGAGTCGACCTCCGAGCAGTTCAACCCTGATCAGCCAGCCCTGCGCAGCGAACAGTCGGTCGACGAGCAGCGCACCAGCAGCCAGGGGCCGCAAGGCGTGCCGGGTGCTCTGAGCAACCAGCCGCCAGCTGCCGCTGCCGCACCGCAAAACGCCACCGCCGCGGCAACCCCAGCGGGTGCCATTCAGCCTGGCCAGCCATTGCTGGATGCCAATGGCGCGCAGATCATGGACCCGGCCACCGGCCAGCCTATGCTCGCACCGTACCCGGCCGACAAGCGCAAGCAGTCGACCAAGAACTTCGAGCTGGACCGCTCGATCAGCCATACCCGTCAACAACAGGGCCGCCTCAGCCGCCTGTCGGTGGCAGTGGTGGTGGACGATCAGGCCAAACTCGACGCAGCGACTGGCGAAACCACCCGTGCACCGTGGGGCGCCGAAGATCTGGCGCGCTTCACCCGCCTGGTCCAGGACGCGGTGGGCTTCGATGCCAGCCGTGGCGACAGCGTGACCGTGATCAACGTGCCGTTCGCCGCTGATCGCAGCCTGGAAATCGCCGATATCCCGTTCTACTCGCAGCCCTGGTTCTGGGACATCATGAAGCAGATGATGGGTGTGCTGTTCATTCTGGTGTTGGTGTTCGGCGTATTGCGTCCGGTGCTCAACAACATCACCGGCGGTGGCAAGCAGTCTGCTGCCGACGGCGACATGGAGCTGGGTGGGATGATTGGTCTGGATGGCGATCTGGCCAACGACCGTGTCAGCCTGGGTGGCCCGCAAAGCATTCTGTTGCCAAGCCCGAGTGAGGGATATGAGGCGCAGTTGAACGCAATCAAAGGCCTGGTGGCCGAAGACCCGGGCCGTGTCGCTCAGGTCGTGAAAGAGTGGATCAACGCCGATGAGTGATAACCGAGCCGTTACCGCCAAACTGAGCCGCACCGACAAGGCCGCGATCCTGCTGCTGTCGCTGGGCGAAACCGATGCCGCGCAGGTCCTGCGCCATATGGGCCCCAAGGAAGTGCAGCGAGTCGGCGTGGCCATGGCGCAGGTGGGCAACATCCACCGCGACCAGGTCCAGCAGGTGATGAGCGAGTTCGTCGAAATCGTCGGCGAGCAGACCAGCCTTGGCGTCGGCTCCGACGGCTACATCCGCAAGATGCTCAACCAAGCCCTTGGCGAGGACAAGGCCAACGGCCTGATCGACCGCATTCTGCTCGGTGGCAACACCAGCGGCCTGGACAGCCTGAAGTGGATGGAGCCACGCGCCGTGGCTGACGTGATCCGCTTCGAGCACCCGCAGATCCAGGCCATCGTGGTGGCCTACCTGGACCCTGACCAGGCCGGTGAGGTGCTGGGTAATTTCGACCACAAGGTGCGCCTGGACATCATCCTGCGCGTATCGTCGTTGAACACCGTACAGCCAGCCGCGCTCAAGGAGCTCAACCAGATCCTCGAGAAGCAGTTCTCCGGCAACTCCAATGCCGCGCGGACCACCCTGGGTGGTATCAAGCGGGCTGCCGATATCATGAACTTCCTCGACAGTTCGGTCGAAGGTCAGCTGATGGATTCGATCCGCGAGATCGATGGCGACCTGTCCGAACAGATCGAAGACTTGATGTTCGTCTTCAACAACCTTGCCGACGTCGACGACCGTGGCATTCAGGCGCTGTTGCGCGAAGTGGCCTCGGACGTGCTGGTGGTGTCGCTCAAGGGCGCCGACGAGCGGGTCAAGGACAAGATCTTCAAGAACATGTCCAAACGTGCTTCCGAGCTGCTGCGTGACGACCTCGAAGCCAAGGGTCCGGTGCGGGTCAGCGACGTCGAGACCGCGCAGAAGGAAATCCTCACCATCGCGCGGCGTATGGCCGATGCCGGCGAGATCGTGCTGGGCGGCAAGGGCGCCGAAGAAATGATCTAAGCCTTGTTCAGGCTGGCGCTGAAAGGTTCGACCTCAGGCGCCAGCGCTGGCACGCTGGATTTTTCCACCGACGCGCGCGCGAGCCGGGCGTACGTTGGCCGAACATGGTTTTTGAGAGCCCCACAGCATGTCCACCACCGAACACCCCAGCGACCTGATCCGTGCCCGCGACCTAGAAGGCGTCGATGTCTGGGCGCTGCCCAGCTTTGACCCGGCGCCTGTGCCAGCACCGGAGCCTGAGCCTGAAGTCATCGAGCCGGAAATCGAAGAGGTGCCCCTCGACGAGGTCCAGCCGCTGACACTCGAAGAGCTCGAAGCGATTCGCCAGGAAGCCTACAACGAAGGCTTTGCCACTGGTGAGCGCGAGGGTTTTCATAGCACCCAGCTCAAGGTCCGCCAGGAAGCCGAAGAAGCCCTAGCCGCCAAGCTGGGTGAGCTTGAGCAGTTGATGGCGCATCTGCTGGAGCCGATTGCCGAGCAGGACACCCAGATCGAGCGCTCGCTGGTGCACCTGGTGGCGCACATGACGCGGCAGGTCATCGGCCGTGAGCTACGCACTGATTCGAGCCAGATCACCCAGGTGCTGCGCAGCGCGCTGAAGCTGCTGCCGATGGGCGCCGACAATATTCGCATCCACCTCAATCCGCAGGACTTCGAACTGGCCAAGGCCCTGCGCGAACGCCACGAAGAGAGTTGGAAAATCCTTGAAGACGAAGCGTTGTTGCCCGGCGGGTGCCGTATCGAAACCGCCCACAGCCGCATCGACGCCAGCATGGAAACCCGCATCGAGAAGGCCGTAGCGCAGCTGTTCGACCAGTTGCACGATCAGGCGCTGCATCCGGCGCCTGCCGATATCAGCCTGGACTTGGGCAGCACCGATGCGCCTTGACCGCACCAGCTTCGGCAAGCGCCTGGGCGGCTACGCCGAGGCGATCAGCCTGCCTGAGCAGCCGGTGGTCGAGGGTCGCCTGTTGCGCATGGTCGGCCTTACGCTTGAGGCCGAAGGCCTGCGCGGCGCAGTCGGCAGTCGCTGCCTGGTGATCAACGACGACAGCTACCACCCGGTGCAGGTCGAGGCCGAGGTGATGGGCTTTGCCGGGACCAAGGTGTTCCTCATGCCGGTTGGCAGCATTGCCGGGATCGCGCCGGGCGCGCGGGTGGTGCCGCTGGATGACAGCGGGCGCCTGCCGATGGGCATGAGCATGCTTGGCCGGGTGCTCGATGGCGCTGGCCGGGCGCTGGATGGCAAAGGTGGGATGAAGGCCGAAGATTGGGTGCCGATCGACGGGCCGATCATCAACCCGCTGAACCGTGACCCGATCAGCCAGCCACTGGATGTCGGCATCCGTAGCATCAACGGTCTGCTTACCGTCGGCCGCGGCCAGCGCCTGGGTCTGTTCGCTGGTACCGGCGTCGGTAAGTCGGTATTGCTGGGCATGATGACGCGCTTCACCGAAGCCGAAATCATCGTGGTCGGCCTGATCGGCGAGCGGGGGCGGGAGGTCAAGGAGTTCATCGAACATATCCTTGGTGAGGAGGGTCTGAAGCGTTCGGTCGTAGTCGCCTCGCCGGCCGACGATGCGCCGCTGATGCGCCTGCGCGCTGCGATGTACTGCACGCGCATCGCGGAATACTTTCGCGACAAGGGCAAGAATGTCCTGTTGCTGATGGACTCGCTGACCCGGTTTGCCCAGGCCCAGCGCGAAATCGCCCTGGCCATCGGTGAGCCGCCAGCGACCCGCGGCTACCCGCCGTCGGTCTTCGCCAAGCTGCCCAAGCTGGTCGAGCGCGCCGGTAATGGCGAGGCCGGCGGTGGCTCGATCACGGCGTTCTATACCGTGCTGTCCGAAGGTGATGACCAGCAAGACCCGATCGCCGATGCGGCGCGGGGTGTGCTCGACGGCCACTTTGTGCTGTCGCGGCGGTTGGCTGAAGAAGGTCATTACCCTGCGATCGACATCGAAGCCTCGATTAGCCGGGTCATGCCGCAGGTAGTAGACGCCGATCACTTGCGCCAAGCGCAGAAATTCAAGCAGTTGTGGTCGCGCCTGTCGCAGAGCCGCGACTTGATCAGCGTGGGCGCTTATGTTGCAGGCGGCGATCCCGAGACCGACCTGGCGATTGCCTTGCAGGCGCGCCTGGTCGGCTTCCTGCGTCAGGGCCTGGACGAAAACGTCAGCGGCACGCAGAGCCGTGAGCAGTTGGCCGGCGTGTTTGCCACGCCCACAGGCGGTGGCTAAGGCATGAGCACGCCAAGCCGTGCCGCGCGCCTGGCGCCGGTGGTGAACATTGCCGAAGAGGCTGAGCGCAAAGCGGTCCAGCGCCTTGGTCACTTCCAGCAGCAGGTAGCCCAAGCCCAGGCCAAGCTGGCCGAACTCGAGCGCTTTCGCGAAGACTACCAGCTGCAGTGGATCAACCGCGGTGGGCAGGGCGTCAACGGCAGCTGGCTGCTCAACTATCAGCGCTTTCTGGCCCAGCTGGAAACGGCCATGACCCAGCAGCGGCAGAGCCTGGCCTGGCACCAGAGCAACCTCAACAATGCCCGTGGCACCTGGCAGCAGGCTTACGCCCGGGTTGAGGGCTTGCGCAAGCTGGTGCAGCGCTACATGGACGAGGCGCGCCGGCTCGAAGACAAGCGCGAGCAGAAGCTGCTGGACGAGCTGTCCCAGCGCCTGCCGCGATCCAGCGCTTACTAGGGCATTGTCGAGTTTGTTGGCGCTGTCGCTTGCAACTTGTCGGCGCGTCTTCTAAACCTTCTGAAGCTGCATCCGCCATCATCGAAGGAATCGCTAGCATGGCAGTGGAACCTACGCTTTCCCCCGACGGCAAGAAGCTGACGATTGCGATCAAGGGCCGTTTCGATTTCGCCAAGCATCAGGCGTTTCGCGATGCTTACGAGCGGCAGAACGGCCGGCCCGAGCAGGTCGTGGTCGACCTGAGTGAGGCAACCTACCTGGACAGTTCTGCGCTGGGCATGCTGTTGCTGTTGCGCGACCATGTTGGCGGTGACGACTCCGACGTGCGCGTGGTGCACGCCACAGCCGATGTGCGCAAGATCCTGGCGATCTCCAACTTCGAAAAACTGTTCGACATCAGTTGACCGCGCTCATGCCGGCTGAAGCCACCTTGCACGTGCTGATTGCCGAGGATGGCGCTGCCGATCGCCTGTTGCTGGCGCAGATCGTACGCCGCCAGGGTCATCAGGTGTTGACGGCCGAAAACGGCGCCGAGGCGGTGGCGCTGTTTCGCCAGCACCGGCCGCAACTGGTGCTGCTCGACGCTTTGATGCCGGTGATGGATGGCTTCGAGGCCGCGCGGCAGATCAAGGCGCTGGCCGGCGAGACCCTGGTGCCGATCATCTTTCTCACGTCACTGAGCGAGGAGCAGGCGCTGGTGCGCTGTCTTGAAGCCGGGGGTGACGACTTCATCGCCAAACCCTACAGTGCGGTGATTCTGGCGGCGAAGATCGGCGCCATGGAGCGCCTGCACAGGTTGCAGGCCAAGGTCCTCGAGCAGCGCGACGAAATAGCCCTGCACCACCAGCATCTGCTCAACGAGCAGCGTGTGGCCAAGGCGGTATTCGACAAGGTGGCCCATACCGGCTGCCTGCAGGCGCCGAATATCCGCTATTTGCAGTCGCCTTTTGCGCTGTTCAATGGCGACCTGCTGCTGGCGGCATACACGCCGTCGGGTGACCTGCATGTTCTGCTGGGTGACTTTACCGGCCATGGCCTGCCCGCAGCGGTCGGCGCCATGCCGCTGGCAGAGGCGTTTTATGGCATGACCGGCAAGGGCTATGGTCTGGCGCAGACGCTGCGCGAAATGAACGCCAAACTCAAGCGCATCCTGCCGGTAGACATGTTTTGCTGTGCGTTGCTGCTGAACATCAGCTACCAGCGCGGCACCGTGGAGTTCTGGGGTGGCGGGATGCCCGATGGCTATCATCTGGCGGCCAGCGGCGAATTGCTGGCGAGCTTGCCGTCTACCCAGCTACCGCTGGGTGTACTGGCCCCGGAACGCTTCGATGACCGTACCCAGGTGATGCCGCTGGCGCCAGGTGAGCGGCTGTTGCTGCTGTCCGATGGTGTAATCGAGACCAGCAACGCCGGCGGGCAACTGTTTGGGGTTGAGCGCCTGCAGCAGGTGATCGCCCTGAACCGCCCCCCCGCACTGTTGTTCGAGGAGCTGCTGCAAGCCTTGCAGGCGTTTGGTGGACGCGCTCGGGATGATGTCAGCCTGTGTGATATCCGCATGCTCGAGCCAGCCGCGGATTTACCCGCCAATGCCGGTCATGCCGACAGGGGGCGCAGCAGCCCGCTCGATTGGTCGTTAGGCTTTGAGCTGCGCGGCGAGACGTTGCGGTGGGTCAACCCAGTTCCGCAACTGCTGCAACTGCTACAGGAAATCCATGGCCTGCGACCGCTTGCCGGACAGTTGCACAGCGTCTTTGCCGAGCTCTATAGCAATGCCCTGGAACACGGCGTGCTCGGCCTTGATTCAGCGCTAAAGGGCGATGCGGCAGGGTTTGCGGAGTTTTACCGGTTGCGCGGTGAGCGACTTGCGCAGCAGGTCGACGGTTACATTCGGATAGATCTCAAGGTTGAACCCTGGGAGCGAGGAGGGCGTCTGATCATTGAAATCCGTGACAGCGGTGTCGGCTTCGATGTCGAGCAGGTGCTGGCACGGCTGCCACGCCAGGATGCCTTCAGTGGGCGCGGAATACAGCTGGTGCGGCGCCTGAGTCAGGATGCACAATGGATCGAGGGCGGTCGATGCGCCAAGGTAGAGGTGCTCTGGTGAGCACGCTGCCAGGCCCAGCCGCCTCAACAGGGAGTGAACGGATGATGGACATGCACATCGATCAGCGGGTCCTGCGTGACTTGCAGGAAATCATGGAGGGTGGCTATCAGCAACTGTTGGAGATTTTTCTGGAAGACTCCGAGCGGCGCCTGAGCCAATTGCATGGCGCGAGAAATGCCAGTGAGTTGGGCATGGCCGCGCACAGCTTCAAGGGCAGCAGCAGCAACATGGGTGCGGTCGGTTTGGCCGCCCTTTGCCAGCAGCTCGAAGAGCGGGTCAAGCAGTCACCGGCCTATGGTGTTGAAGACCTGGTCAACCGTATCGACTCCGAATACCGCCAGGTGAAGTGCTTCTACCTACTCGAATGTGAGCGCGTTTCCGGCAGTTGAGCAAAACTGGCGCGAGTCTTGCCTGTCTCTGTGCAGACGATTTTGCCGCAAGCCGGCGCGGAGACCCTCGATGCCTGTCGCACCCAACCCACTGATCCAAGCCAGCGCCCCCATCAAGCAGACCCGGGTAGGCGCCGATAAGCCACCAGTGGCCGCTGTTGCGCAGGATAAAGGCTTTGATCAAGTGATGGCAAAGCAGGCCCGTGACAGTGTCGGCCAACGTGACGACAAGGTAGCCCCGGCCAAGCCGAAGGACAAGCCCGACGCCGCCTCGGCCGGCAAGGCCGAGACCGCCGACAAGCCTGAGGTTGCCGCTGACGGCAATAACTTGCCAGGCAGCGACCCGGTGCAGCAGGCCGACGCCAGCACTGACGGCGATAACAAGGCTTCTGTGGATGCCAGCCTGGTTGCTGGCCAGGTCACCGACGCCCCAGCCGGTGCCCAACTGATCCAGGCTCAGGCGCAGGCGATTGCTCCCGTCTTGCAGGCGGGTGTGCCGGCAACTGCAGCGCCGCAAACCGGCGAGCCGGCCGAGGCTGCGTTCGACCCCGAAACTGACGCCTTGGCAGGCCTGCCAAGCCTGCGCTTTGCACTTGAGCACAGTGCTCAGGCCAAAGGCACGACCTCGGCGCATGCGGCCAATCAGTCAGAAACTGGCAAGGCACCGGCAGACGGCAACCAGGCTGCCGTCAATACCTTGGCGAACGTAGTCGAGAAAGGTGAGCACGAAGGCGACAAGTCCGAGTCAGGCCACAAAGCCTTCGGCAGCCTGATCGAGGACGGCCTGAAAGACATCAAGAGCGCCAGCAGTGATACCCGCGTCGACAACTTCGCTGACCGCCTGGCCACGCTGACCCAGGCCGCCACCGCCAAGACCGCCAACGCCGTGCCGGTCAACCCCAGTCCGCTGCAACAGCCGTTGGCAATGAACCAGGGCGCCTGGACCGAAGGCCTGGTCAACCGGGTCATGTACCTGTCGAGCCAGAACCTCAAGTCGGCGGATATCCAGCTTGAGCCGGCCGAGCTGGGTCGGTTGGACATCCGCGTCAATATTGCCACCGACCAAGCCGCGCAGATTACCTTCGTCAGCGGTCACGCCGGCGTGCGTGACAGCCTCGACAGCCAGCTGCACCGTTTGCGTGAGTTGTTCGCGCAGCAGGGCCTGGCCCAGCCTGACGTCAACGTTGCCGATCAGTCCCGCGGTCAGCAACAGCAGGCGCAGCAAGAGGCATCGCAGCTGTCCGGTGTGGCGGCACGGCGCGGCGCCGCCGCTGCGGCTGAGCAAGGTGAACAAGGCGAGCTGAGCGAGGCTTCACGCACGGCCGAGCAGCAAGTGGTGATCGGCGACAGCGCAGTCGATTACTACGCCTGACCCAGCCTTTGCTGATCCCGAACGCCGAGCCAGTCCGCCGTCACTCTGTTGGGTGACGACGGGCGGGCCTGGCGTTTTGTCTACGTTGCAATATCTGGCATAACACTTGCTCAAGCCACGTCATCCACCTACGAACCCCTGATGGACGACGGATTATTGGCATGGCGAAGAGCGAAGCAGTGAAAGACCCCGCCGCAAAAGGCAAACTCAAGTTGATCCTGCTGTTGGTAGTGGCACTGCTGCTGGCGGTTGGCCTGTCGGTGGGCGCTACCTGGTTCATCATGCACAAGAGCGAAGCGGCGCCAGCCACCGACCCGGCCCTGGCCAACGTCAAGCCGGCAGCGATCTACGAGCCGCTGGCGCCGGCCTTTGTGGTCAATTTCAACCAGAATGGCCGCCAGCGCTACATGCAGGTCAGCATCACCCTGCAGGGCCGTAACCAGGCTGACATCGACGCACTCAAGGTGCACATGCCGGTGATCCGCAACAACCTGGTGATGATGTTCTCGGGACAAGGCTTCGACACCCTGGCCAGCAGTTCGGTGGGCCAGGAGATGCTGCGCCAGAAGGCCACTGCGGTGGTCCAGGAAGTGGCGCAAAAAGAAGTCGGCAAACCGGTCATCGACCAGTTGCTGTTCACCAACTTCGTGTTGCAGTAGGAGTCCGTAATGGCCGTACAGGACCTGCTGTCCCAGGATGAGATCGACGCGCTGCTGCATGGCGTCGACGATGGCCTGGTACAGACCGAAAGTGCTGCCGACCCCGGCAGCATCAAGAGCTACGACCTGACCAGTCAGGATCGGATCGTGCGCGGGCGCATGCCGACCCTGGAAATGATCAACGAGCGTTTTGCCCGCTACACCCGGATCAGCATGTTCAACCTGCTGCGCCGCTCCGCCGATGTGGCGGTCGGTGGTGTGCAGGTGATGAAGTTCGGCGAGTACATCCATTCGCTGTACGTGCCCACCAGCCTCAACCTGGTCAAGATCAAGCCGTTGCGCGGCACCTCGTTGTTCATTCTCGACGCCAAGCTGGTATTCAAGCTGGTCGACAACTTCTTTGGCGGTGACGGGCGTCACGCCAAGATCGAGGGGCGCGAGTTCACCCCGACCGAGCTGCGCGTGGTGCGCATGGTTCTGGATCAGTGCTTCGTTGACCTCAAGGAAGCCTGGCAGGCGATCATGCCGGTCAACTTCGAGTACATAAACTCCGAGGTCAACCCGGCCATGGCCAACATCGTTGGCCCCAGTGAAGCGGTAGTGGTGTCGACCTTCCACATCGAGCTCGATGGCGGCGGCGGCGACCTGCACGTGACCATGCCCTACTCGATGATCGAGCCGGTGCGCGAGATGCTCGACGCGGGCTTCCAGTCCGACCTCGACGATCAGGACGAGCGCTGGGTCAAGGCCCTGCGCGAGGACGTGCTCGATGTCAGCGTGCCGGTCACCGCCACGGTTGCCCGCCGCCAGCTGAAACTGCGCGACATCCTGCACATGCAGCCGGGCGATGTGATCCCGGTTGAGCTGCCCGAGCACCTTGTGCTGCGGGCCAACGGCGTGCCGTCGTTCAAGGCGCGGCTGGGCTCGCACAAGGGCAATCTGGCCCTGCAGATCATCGATCCGATCGAGCGCCGCTGACGGCGTGCCGGTCGCAACCCCGAATTGAATGCTTGTCGAGGACATTATGGCTAACGAAAACGAAATCACCTCTGCCGAGGACCAGGCCCTGGCCGATGAATGGGCCGCTGCGCTGGAAGAAACCGGTGATGCCGGCCAGTCCGACATCGATGCACTGCTGGCCGCCGACAGTGGCGGAGCCGGGCGTCTGCCGATGGAAGAGTTCGCCAGCTCGCCCAAGCCCAATGAAAACGTCAGCCTCGAAGGGCCGAACCTGGATGTGATCCTCGACATCCCGGTGAGCATTTCGATGGAAGTCGGCAGCACCGACATCAACATCCGCAACCTGCTGCAGCTCAACCAGGGTTCGGTGATCGAGCTCGACCGCCTCGCCGGTGAGCCGCTGGATGTGCTGGTCAACGGCACCCTGATCGCCCATGGCGAAGTGGTTGTGGTCAACGAGAAGTTCGGCATCCGCCTGACCGACGTGATCAGCCCTAGCGAACGCATCAAGAAGCTGCGCTGAGTGAAGCCGGTGATACGCGCTGTGGCCGCTGTCGCCACGCTGCTGGTCAGCGAAGTGGTGGTTGCCTCGCAAGCGCCTGCTGCTGCCCCGGTTACCGCCGCGACGCCGCCAGGTGGTCTGGGCGGGCAACTGGCGCAGATGGTCTTTGGTTTGTTGCTGGTGGTCGGCCTGATCTTCGCGCTGGCCTGGCTGCTGCGGCGCATGCAGGGCGCCGCGCCGCGCGGTGGCCAGGTGATCGAGATCATCGGCAGTCGCACCATCGGCCCGCGCGACCGGCTGTTGCTGGTGCAGGTCGGCAAGGAACAGATCCTGCTCGGGCACAGCCCAGGCAGCATCAAAGCTTTGCATGTGCTGGCCGAGCCGGTCGAGGTGCCTGCCAGTGCCCGCCCGGCGACCCCAGAGTTCGCCCAGCGGCTGTTGGAGCTGATGGGCAAGGATCAGAAGGACACCAAGTGATGACCGGCGCCGTGCGCATGCTGTTGACCCTGGCGCTGCTGCTGGCCGCGCCGCTGGCCCTGGCCGCCGACCCGCTGTCGATCCCCGCCATTACCTTGTCCAGTGGCGCCGACGGCCAGCAGGAGTATTCGGTCAGCCTGCAGATCCTGATGATCATGACTGCGCTGAGTTTCATTCCAGCGTTCGTCATTCTCATGACCAGCTTCACCCGCATCATCATCGTCTTTTCGATCCTGCGCCAGGCCCTTGGCCTGCAGCAGACGCCATCCAACCAGGTGCTCACCGGCATGGCCTTGTTCCTGACCCTGTTCATCATGGCGCCGGTGTTCGACAAGGTGAACAAGGACGCCCTGCAGCCGTACCTGAGCGAGCAGATGACGGCTCAGCAGGCCATCGACAAGGCCCAGGGGCCGCTCAAGGACTTCATGCTGGCGCAGACCCGGCAGAGCGACCTGGACATGTTCGTGCGCCTGTCCAAGCGCACCGACATTGCCAGCCCCGAGCAGGCACCGCTGACCATTCTGGTACCGGCGTTCGTCACCTCGGAGCTGAAGACCGCGTTCCAGATCGGTTTCATGATCTTCATCCCGTTTCTGATCATCGACATGGTGGTCGCCAGCGTGCTGATGGCGATGGGTATGATGATGCTGTCGCCGCTGATCATCTCGCTGCCGTTCAAGATCATGCTGTTTGTGCTGGTCGATGGCTGGGCACTGATCATGGGCACCCTGGCCGGTAGTTTCGGTGGCCTCTGACACCGTCAAGGAGAGCGTGGCATGACCCCTGAAGTTGCCGTTGACCTGTTCCGTGATGCGCTCTGGCTGACCGCCCTGATGGTCGCCGTGCTGGTAGTGCCGAGCCTGCTGGTCGGCCTGGTGGTGGCGATGTTCCAGGCCGCTACCCAGATCAACGAACAGACCCTGAGCTTTCTGCCGCGCCTGCTGGTGATGCTGGTGACGCTGATCGTGGTCGGGCCTTGGCTGGTGACCAAGTTCATGGAATACATGCTTGGTCTGTACACCAGCATCCCGCAGTTGATCGGTTAGCCGGCGATGCTGGAGCTTACCGACGCGCAGATCGGCACTTGGGTAGCGACCTTCATGCTGCCCTTGTTCCGCGTCACTGCGGTGCTGATGACCATGCCCATTTTCGGCACCAAGATGCTGCCGGCGCGGGTGCGCCTGTATGCCGCGCTGGCGATTACCGTGGCCATCGTGCCGGGGCTGCCGCCAATGCCGGAGTTCGACCCGCTGAGCCTGCGCGGGCTGATGCTATGCGGTGAGCAGATCCTGGTGGGCGCGCTGTTCGGTTTCTCGTTGCAGATGCTGTTCCAGGCGTTTGTCATCGCCGGGCAAATTGTCGCGATCCAGATGGGTATGGCATTCGCCTCTATGGTCGACCCGGTCAACGGCGTCAACGTGGCGGTGGTCAGCCAGTTCATGACCATGCTGGTGAGCATCCTGTTTCTGCTTATGAACGGCCACTTGGTGGTGTTCGAGGTGCTCAGCGAAAGCTTTACCACCTTGCCGGTCGGCAATGCCCTGGTGGTCCAGCACTTCTGGGAAATAGCCGGGCGCCTGAGTTGGGTATTTGGCGCTGGGGTGCTGTTGATTCTGCCGGTGGTCACCGCGCTGCTGGTGGTCAACGTATCGTTTGGCGTAATGACCCGTGCGGCGCCGCAGTTGAACATCTTTTCGATCGGTTTTCCGCTGACCCTGGTGCTCGGCCTTGGCCTGTTCTGGGTCGGCCTGGCCGACATCCTCTCGCATTACCAGGCACTGGCCAGCGAAGCGCTGCAGTGGTTGCGTGATCTGGCCCGGGCGCGCTGAGCATGGCAGAAAGCGAGAGCGGCCAGGACAAGACGGAAGACCCCACCGACAAGCGCAAGCGTGACTCGCGCAAGAAAGGTGAGATTGCCCGTTCCAAAGAACTCAATACGGTGGCGGTGACCTTGGCCGGCGCCGGTGGCTTATTGGTGTTCGGCGGTCATCTGGCTGACACCCTGATGGACTTGATGCGAATCAATTTCTCGCTGTCGCGCGAGGTGTTGATCGACGAGCGCTCGATGGGTCTTTTTCTGCTGGCATCAGGCCAGAAGGCGCTGTGGGCGGCGCAGCCATTGTTGATCATGCTGTTCGTGATTGCCTTTGTGGCGCCGATCATTCTGGGTGGCTTCATCTTCTCCGGCAGCCTGCTGCAACCCAAATTCAGCCGGATGAATCCTCTGGCCGGGATCAAGCGGATGTTCTCGCTGAACGCGCTGACCGAACTGCTCAAAGCGATGGCCAAGTTTGTACTGATCCTGTTTGTGGGCTGGATGGTGCTGCTCAATGACCGTGTAGCGCTTTTGTCCATTGCCAACGAGTCGCTGGAGCAAGCGATCATCCACAGTGCGGTAGTGGTCGGCTGGAGCGCGGTGTGGGTCTCGGCGGGACTGCTGCTGATCGCTGCGGCGGACGTGCCGTTCCAGCTCTGGCAGACGCAGAAAAAGCTCAAGATGACCAAGCAGGAAGTGCGCGATGAGCACAAGGACTCCGAGGGTAAACCCGAGGTCAAGCAGCGCATCCGGCAATTGCAGCGCGAGGTCTCGCAGCGGCGCATGATGGCGGCGATCCCTGATGCCGACGTGATCATCACCAACCCGACCCACTATGCCGTTGCCCTACAGTACGACCCAGAGAAGGGCGGAGCTGCGCCTTTGCTGCTGGCCAAAGGTAGCGACTTCATCGCCCTCAAGATCCGCGAGATCGGCGCCGCGCACAACGTGCAGATTCTCGAGTCGCCGGAGCTGGCGCGGGCGATCTACTACTCCACCGAGATTGAGCAGGAAATCCCTGCCGGCCTGTACCTGGCGGTAGCCCAAGTGCTGGCGTTCGTCTTCCAGGTCCGCCAGCACCGCGCCGGCAAGGGCAAACGGCCTGATCCGTTGAACAAAGACCTGCCAATCCCGGATGATCTGCGCCGGGAATAAGGTGCAGATGTGGGGGGGGGCGGAAAGTTAATCGAAGCCAAGAGTCCCTAGGTTCTGTACGAAATCCCGAGAAACCCAATCGGCGTCCCTCGGAAGCTGATTTTTTGTAAGGTTTCCAACCATCTACGGAAAGGAATCCTGTGATGGCAAAGCGTTACGAACTCTCGGATGAGGCTTGGGCTGTGGTTGCTGATCTCTTCACCGAAACCCATGGCCGGGGGCGGCCCCGCCTGAGCGACCGACTGATGCTCGATGGCGTGCTCTGGGTGCTCTGCTCAGGTGCTGCGTGGCGAGATATGCTGGAGCGCTTTGGCCCATGGTCAACGGTGTATCAACGGTTTCGGGTTTGGCGAAACCAAGGCACGTTTGATCAGATGCTCATACGCTTGCACCTGAGGTTGAATGAGCAAGGTTTGATTGATCTACAGACCTGGATGATCGACTCAACTGCTGTACGCGCAACCCGAGCCTCATCAGGCGCCGGGAAAAAAGGGGGCCTGACGAGCCTGCCGATCACGCTCTAGGCCGCAGTCGCGGTGGCCTGACAACCAAAATCCACATGCTCTGCGACGCCAACGGGACACCGTTGCGCTTCCTCCTCTCTGGCGGTCAAGTCAGTGACATCAGCTACGCCCAACCCTGTTGGACGAGGTCAGCATTCCATCGAGCCAACGTGGCCGCCCGCGTAAACGCTGTAAATGGTTGCTTGCCGACAAGGGCTACGATGCCGAAGCGCTACGCCGTTATTGCGACCGATATCGAATGCAACCCGTCATCCCGCTGCGCTCGATGAAGCGCAAACCCAAGCCTGGCTTACCAAGGCTGTTTGATCGGCCCAAGTACCGACAGCGCAACATCATCGAGCGCATGTTTGGCTGGCTGAAAGAGAACCGACGCATCGTGACGCGCTTCGACAAGCTCGCGAAAAGCTATGCCGCTATGGTCTCGCTGGCTTGTTCCATGCGGTGTTTGCGACATCTCTTTTCGTACAGAACCTAAGTTTCTTCTATCTGTAGCCCAATTACTCATCGCCCAGCCACTCTCTCGTCCTCTGGCCAGATCCGCAGCACACCGGCAAGCGTTGAATAGGCTTACAGGATCACTGCTGTTCAGCGCTCTCCCGGACTTCGTGCCGCTGATGCATTCGGGCGCGGATATGGCAATGGCTCGGATTTGTCGAGAAAAATTTCCGCTTGTTGATTTGCGGCTACCCCTGACTGCTGGGTCTAGCTCAGAGCTCTGCAATGGCATGGACTACGTTCCCTTTGGCCGGCAAGATGCCGTTTTCTTTTTATTGGATATTGGATACAGTAGCCAAGGATGCCAGTCTAGGAGCCAAGAAAATGAAACAAAATGTAATCGCGCTGATTTTTGGAGGGAGGAGTACGGAGCGCTCGGTTTCGCTCAGGTCGGCAGCTACAATTCATGCCGCGCTCGTGGAGTTGGGCAAGGAGGTCCACTGCATAGGGATAGATGAGCAGGGCATCTGGCGTTATCTAGGTCGACCCCACCTTTTTCCAGAAAACTGGGAGCCGTCGGCTCCGGTTGTCTCGCTGCGTCCTGGGTCTTGCTCAATTTTTCTAGGCAGCAGGGGCGTTGTGGATGAGATCAATATCGACATACTTTTCCCCGCACTGCATGGCCGTTGGGGAGAAGATGGAACGATCCAAGGATTGGCAGCAATGTGCGGCATTCCTTGTGTGGGGTCCGGGGTGCTGGGCTCCGCCGTGTCGATGGACAAAGACATAGCAAAAAGACTGCTCCAGGCCTGCGGCATCCGCGTAGCGCCATGGGTGTCGATGCGGTCACTACATCCTTGGGGGCGCCTGGTTGAGCGCCTGGGTAGCACGACACTTTTCATCAAGCCTGCCAACTCGGGTTCTTCCATTGGCATATCTCGGGTGACTGACGCTGCGGGGTATGCCGAGGCCTATGCCTTGGCTGTGCAACATGATCGAAAGGTGTTGGCAGAGGCCGAGATAGTGGGCAGAGAAATAGAATGCGGCGTGCTGGAGAGAGGCGATGGATTATTCGTCTCATCACTGGGTGAAATCATTAAAAATGAAGGGCAAGCCTACTACGATTATGAAGCGAAATATGACCGTCGTAGTGGTGCTGAGCTCCGCGTTCCTGCCGTGTTGCCTCTGGCCATCGCTGCGCGCATTCAGGAATATTCCAAGCAAGCCTTCGAGTGTCTCGATTTGAGAGGCTTGGCAAGAGTGGACTTTTTCTTGACGGATGAAGGAGAGGTGATCCTCAATGAGGTTAATACCCTGCCTGGTTTCACGAGCGCCAGCATGTATCCGAGGGTGCTGGAGTATTCCGGCCATCCGATGAGTCAGTTGGTCGAGATTCTCTTAAGAAATGCCTGCTTGCCAGCAGATGGAGAGGGCTCTATGACAGGTCTGGCTGGCGGCGCTTTTCAAGAAATGTAACGATCGAATCTCGTCCTTCGGACAGATGAGAGGCCAGGCATTTTTTTGCTGCCTCACGATCACCTCTAGAGCAAGCGCTCAAGATATCCTTGTGATCCTGCTGCGATTTATTATTGTAATCAAGATTGGTCAGCAAAAAACGAAGATGGCGATCCACAGAGTCGTGCAGCGTCTTTATCAATGCAAGCAATCTTGGGCGTCGCGCTTTTGAATAAAGGAGGTGATGAAACCGCTCATTAAGTTCGCTCAGCTGATGAGCGTCCGTAATATCGTCCATTTCGGACAGCAATTCAGACATTTTTGCGACATCATCGCCAGTGATGTCGCTGAAACCGAAATCAAGAGCAGCGCATTCGGCCATTATTCGCATATCATAAATTTCAACGATGTCTTCAATCGTCATGATGGCAACCGACGCCCCTTTATGGGCCTCATAAGAAACCAGCCCCTCTGCTTCTAGTTGCCTTATTGCGTCTCTTATCGGCATACGGCTCAAGCCGAATTTCGACGCGAGCTCTTCTTGGCGTAGAGGGGTACCTTCAGCAATGGCGCCTGAAAGTATGCCCGCTCTCAGAGATTCCACAACAAAATCCATCGCAGTTTTATAACGGTGCTTGTCCGAAATGATGAAGCTATCAAGAGAACTTGCCAAAATAATCCCCAGCCGAGCAAGGTAGCAGTATCGCTGGCGAAGGTAGCACAGACGCTAGCGAGCTGCCAGAATTCAGAAGGATGCCCTTGTCTTTATACACGCCGTTGATTTGGACTTTTTGATCGGTGGTTTAGAGGCACATCTAGGTAGCGAGATGACTTGTGTAGGTGCTTCACTATATAGCAGGACTGAGCTGAGACCGTAGAGCTCACAGGCAAGCACAGTTCAGATTTTGCCCGGCCCGCGCCGGCAAGGGCAAACGGCCTGATCCGCTCAACAAAGACCTGCCAATCCCGGACGATCTGCGCCGCGACAGCTGATCGCAGGCATCGGATGGCAAAGTTGGACAGCTTCTTGCAAAGGCAGCGCAGGCGCTCTACAGGCGTCAAAGTTTTGCTTGAAGAGGAATCGCGGTGGATCGCAGTCAGTTAATCAGCAACGCGCGCAGCAACCTGAGCGGACTCGGTCGGGGCAACCTGGGTGTGCCGTTGTTGCTGTTGGTGATGTTGGCAATGATGATGTTGCCGATCCCGCCGTTCCTGCTCGACGTGTTCTTCACCTTCAACATCGCCCTGTCGCTGGTGGTGCTGCTGGTCTGCGTCTATGCCCTGCGGCCGCTGGACTTCGCCGCGTTCCCGACCATTCTGCTGGTAGCGACGCTGTTGCGCCTGGCGCTCAACGTCGCCTCGACGCGGGTGGTGCTGCTGCACGGCCACGAGGGCCATGGCTCGGCGGGCAAGGTCATCCAGGCCTTTGGTGAGGTGGTGATCGGCGGCAACTACGTGGTCGGTGCCGTGGTGTTCGCCATCCTCATGATCATCAACTTCGTGGTGGTGACCAAGGGTGCCGGGCGTATCTCAGAAGTCAGCGCGCGCTTCACCCTCGATGCCATGCCCGGCAAACAGATGGCGATCGACGCCGACCTCAACGCCGGCCTGATCGATCAGGGCCAGGCCAAGGCGCGCCGCGCCGAAGTCGCCCAGGAAGCCGAGTTCTACGGCTCTATGGACGGTGCCAGCAAGTTCGTTCGCGGTGACGCCATTGCCGGCCTGCTGATCCTGTTCATCAACCTCATCGGCGGCGTGCTGATCGGTATCCTCTCGCACGGCATGTCGGGCGGGGAGGCCGGTAAGGTCTACGCGTTGCTGACCATTGGTGACGGTTTGGTGGCGCAGCTGCCATCCTTGCTGTTGTCCACCGCCGCCGCAATCATGGTGACGCGCGCCTCGGGCTCCGAGGACATGGGCAAGCTGATCAACCGGCAGATGTTCGACTCGCCCAAAGCCTTGGCCGTGTCGGCCGGCATCATGATCGTCATGGGCCTGGTCCCGGGGATGCCGCATGTGGCCTTCCTCAGTCTCGGTGTAATGGCCGCCGGTGGCGCCTATCTGGTCTGGCGCAAACAGCAGGTCAAGGCGGTCAAGGCGCTGGAAGAAGTGCAGCGCCAGCAGGATCTGCTGCCGTCGCCACAGCGCGCAATGGACACCAAGGAGCTGGGCTGGGACGACGTCACTCCGATTGACATGATCGGCCTGGAAGTAGGCTACCGGCTGATCCCGCTGGTCGACCGCAACCAGGGCGGCCAGTTGCTGGCGCGGATCAAGGGCGTGCGCAAGAAGCTCTCGCAGGATCTGGGCTTCCTCATGCCGACCGTTCACATCCGCGACAACCTCGATCTGCAGCCAAGTGCCTATCGCCTGACCCTGATGGGGGTAATCCTCGCGGAAGCCGAGATCTACCCGGACCGCGAGCTTGCAATCAACCCAGGCCAGGTGTTCGGTACCCTCAATGGTATCGCCGCGCGTGACCCGGCGTTCGGCCTGGAGGCGGTTTGGATCGACATCGGCCAGCGCGCGCAGGCGCAGTCGCTGGGCTACACCGTGGTCGATGCCAGCACTGTAGTGGCGACCCACTTGAACCAGATTCTGCAAAAGCACTGCCACGAACTGATCGGTCACGAGGAAGTCCAACAACTGTTGCAGGTGCTGGCCAAGGCCTCGCCTAAGTTGGCTGAAGAATTGGTACCAGGTGTCATTTCCTTGTCGGGGCTGCTCAAGGTCCTGCAAGCTCTGCTCTCCGAGCAAGTGCCGGTGCGCGATATCCGCAGCATTGCCGAAGCTATCGCCAACAACGCTGGCAAGAGTCAAGATAATGCCGCGCTGGTCGCCGCAGTTCGCGTCGGATTGTGTCGCGCCATCGTGCAAAGCATTGTCGGCGTTGAGTCCGAGCTGCCTGTTATCACCTTGGAGCCAAGGTTGGAACAGATTTTGCTCAATAGTCTGCAAAGGGCCGGGCAAGGTCAGGAAGATGGTGTTCTTCTTGAGCCGAGCATGGCCGAAAAGCTACAGCGTTCGCTTATCGAAGCGGCCCAGCGTCAGGAGATGCAAGGTCAGCCAGCTATCCTTCTGGTAGCCGGGCCGATCCGGGCGATGCTGTCGCGCTTCGGCCGTCTGGCTGTACCGAATTTGCATGTTTTGGCGTATCAGGAAATACCTGACAACAAGCAAGTCACCATCGTTGCCACCGTGGGCCCGAACGGCTGAGGTAGTGGAGTATGCAAGTTAAGCGTTTTTTCGCCGCAGATATGCGTCAGGCCATGAAGCTGGTCCGCGATGAGCTTGGCTCCGATGCCGCTATCATCGGTAACCGGCGCATTGCCGGCGGCGTTGAGCTGACCGCTGCACTGGACTACAAGCTGTCGGCGCTGGCGCCGCGGGTGCCCAACCCTGAGCTTGAAGACGAGCTGCGCAAGACCCAGTCGCGCATCGCTACCGCCCAGGCCGAACTGAGCAGCCGCAGCGATGCCGATGACGGCAACCGTCAGTTGTTTGCCGGCCTCTCGCTGACCGCTTCCGAGCCATTGGTCGAGCCGCACGTCGAACAGCCCGCCGCCCCGGCTGCGCCGGCAGTGGCGCCGGTTGATCCGCGCCTGTTCGATGCCATGCGCTCGGAGCTGTCCGGCCTGCGTGAACTGCTCGAAGTACAGCTCGGCTCGCTTGCCTGGAGCCAGTTGCAGGGCAGCAAACCGCTGCAGGCCAACCTCTGGCGGCGCCTGCAGCGTGTTGGCCTGACCGGTGCGCTGGCCCGTGAACTGCTCGACCTGACCGGCGAAATCGACGAGCCGCGGCAAGCCTGGCGGATGATCCTCGCGCACCTGGCGCGAATGATCGATGTACCCGAGATCGAACCGATCGAGGAGGGCGGGGTAATTGCCATGGTTGGCCCGGCCGGCATGGGCAAGACCACCACCCTGGCCAAGCTGGCAGCGCGTTATGTGCTCAAGTACGGCGCGCAGAACCTGGCGCTGGTGAGCATGGACAGCTTCCGTATCGGCGCTCAGGAGCAACTCAAGACCCTGGGCCGCATCCTCAACGTGTCGGTGACCTACGTCGACCCGGGCGAGTCCCTCGCCCAGGCCCTGGAGCCGCTGCTGCGCAAGCGTGTGGTGCTGATCGATACCGCCGGCCTGCAGGCCAGTGATCCGGCCCTGCGCATGCAGCTGGAGACGCTCGCCGGGCGCGGTATCGCTTCGAAGAATTATCTGGTCCTGGCAACCACCAGCCAGAAACAGGTGCTGACCGCCGCTTATCACAGCTACAAGCGCTGTGGCCTGGCTGGCTGCATCCTGACCAAGCTTGATGAAACCGCTTGTCTCGGTGAAGTACTGAGCCTGGCGATCAGTCATGAACTGCCCGTGGCCTATCTTACCGACGGCCCGCGTATTCCTGACGACCTGCACCTGCCGCGCAAGCACCAACTGGTCAGCCGCGCCGTCAGCGTGCAAATGCAGGAAGACCCCAGCGAAGAGGCCATGGCCGATATGTTCGCTGATCTGTACCACAACTCCGGCAAACGCGTGGGTTGAGGATGAACACAATGCAAAGTACCTACAGCAAGGGCTTCAATCACAGCCCTCCATGTGGCCTCGGTTCAAGCGCGACAAGGTAAAGAACAAATATGGGTAGCATGCATCCCGTACAGGTTATCGCCGTGACCGGTGGCAAAGGTGGCGTCGGCAAGACCAACGTTTCAGTCAACCTGTCCCTGGCGTTGGCCGAACTCGGCCGCCGGGTCATGTTGCTGGACGCCGATCTGGGTCTGGCCAACGTCGACGTGCTGCTGGGGCTGACGCCCAAGCACACCCTGGCCGACGTCATCGAAGGCCGCTGCGAGTTGCGCGACGTGCTCTTGCAGGGGCCTGGCGGGGTACGCATCGTGCCGGCCGCCTCGGGCACCCAGAGCATGGTCCATCTGCAGCCGGCGCAACACGCCGGGCTGATCCAGGCCTTCAGCGAGATTGGCGACAACCTCGACGTGCTGGTCATCGACACCGCTGCCGGTATCGGCGATTCGGTAGTGAGCTTTGTCCGCGCCGCGCAGGAAGTGCTGCTGGTGGTGTGCGACGAGCCGACCTCGATCACCGACGCCTACGCGCTGATCAAACTGCTCAATCGCGACTATGGCATGAACCGTTTCCGCGTCCTTGCCAACATGGCCCAGAGCCCGCAGGAAGGGCGCAACCTGTTCGCCAAGTTGACCAAGGTCACAGACCGCTTCCTTGACGTCGCCCTACAATACGTCGGCGCCGTGCCGTACGACGAATGCGTGCGCAAGGCGGTGCAGAAGCAGCGTGCAGTCTACGAAGCCTTCCCTCGCTCCAAGTGTGCGCTGGCGTTCAAGGCCATCGCGCAGAAGGTCGATAGCTGGCCGCTGCCTGCCAACCCTCGTGGGCATCTGGAGTTCTTCGTCGAGCGCCTGGTGCAGCCCACCAGTGCGGGACCAGTGCTATGAGTGCAAGCGGTTTTCAGATGTACAGCAAGGCTTCCAAGGACGCCCAGTACGAGTTGGTCGAGCGTTACGCGCCGCTGGTCAAGCGCATCGCTTACCACCTGCTGGCGCGCTTGCCGGCCAACGTGCAGGTCGAGGATCTGATCCAGGCCGGCATGATCGGCCTGCTCGAAGTGTCCAACAAATACGATGCCAGCAAGGGTGCCAGCTTTGAAACCTACGCCGGTATCCGCATCCGTGGCGCCATGCTCGACGAGGTCCGCAAGGGTGACTGGGCGCCGCGTTCGGTGCACCGCAATACCCGTATGGTCAGCGACGCGATGCGCGCTGTTGAAGCAAGAACCGGTCGCGACGCTAAAGATCACGAGGTTGCTGCCGAACTCCAATTAGGTCTCGATGATTATTACGGGATTCTGAACGATACCCTGGGCAGCCGACTGTTCAGTTTCGACGACCTGTTGCAGGACGGCGAACATGAAGGTCTGCACGAGGATGGCGCCAGTGCGCAGGTCGAACCGTCGCGTGATCTGGAAGAAGAACGCTTCCAGTCGGCGTTGACCGATGCGATCGCCAACCTGCCGGAACGCGAGCGGTTGGTGCTGGCGCTGTACTACGACGAAGAACTCAACCTCAAAGAAATCGGTGAGGTGCTGGGGGTCAGCGAGTCGCGTGTCAGCCAGTTGCACAGCCAATGCGCGGCACGTCTGCGCAGCCGGCTGGGTGAATGGCGAGCGCGTTGAAACCGGGGTCGCTGCAGTCGTTTTGACGGTGTACCGAATTGATTGAATGCGCGCTCGGGGCCGAGCGCGTTTAAGACTGCTTGGAGGTCTAATTGAACAAAGACATGAAAATCCTCATCGTTGACGACTTTTCGACGATGCGGCGGATCATCAAGAACCTCTTGCGTGATCTGGGCTTCACCAATACCCAGGAAGCCGACGATGGCCTGACCGCCATGCCGATGCTCGAAAGCGGCCACTTTGACTTCCTCGTCACCGACTGGAACATGCCCGGCATGTCCGGCATCGACCTGCTGCGCAAAGTGCGTGCCGATGAACGTCTGAAGACGCTGCCGGTGCTGATGGTAACTGCCGAAGCCAAGCGTGATCAGATCATCGAAGCGGCCCAGGCCGGCGTCAATGGTTACGTGGTCAAGCCGTTCACCGCCCAGGTGCTCAAAGAGAAGATCGAAAAGATCTTCGAACGCGTGAATAGCTAAATCACGCCAGGGGGCGCCATGGACTCTAACAACAACTCTTTGGGTGAGTTTGAAAACACCCTGAAGAAGCACGCTCAGGAACTGGTCGAGAGCCTTGAGCGCGGCCGGTTCGGCGATGCGGTGCAGCTGATTCATCAGCTCAACCAGACACGCGACCGTGGCCTTTACCAGGAAGTCGGCAAACTGACCCGCGAGCTGCACAGTGCGATCGTCAGTTTCCAGATCGACCCGGCAATGCCGCAGGCCGAGGAAGTCTCGCAGATCACCGATGCCACCGAGCGTTTGTCCTACGTGGTCAAACTGACCGAGGGCGCCGCCAACCGCACCATGGACCTGGTCGAAGCGAGCACCCCGGTACTCAACGACCTCGCCGGTGAGGCCCAGGCGCTGAGCACTGACTGGCAGCGCTTCATGCGCCGTGAAGTAGCCGCGCCGGAGTTTCGCGATCTGGTCAAACGGGTCGACAGTTTCCTGACGCACAGTGCCGAGGGCAACCGCAAGGTGTCCGGGCACCTCAACGATATCTTGCTGGCTCAGGACTATCAGGACCTGACCGGCCAGGTGATCAAACGCGTCACCGCGTTGGTCACCGAAGTTGAAAGCAATCTGCTCAAGCTCGTGCTGATGGCCAGTCAGGTCGACCGCTTTGCTGGTATCGAACATGACCACGATCAGTTGCGCGCTGAAAAAGATCAAGAAAAACATCCGACTCGGGGTGAAGGTCCGCAGATTCATGCCGATAAGCGTGAAGACGTTGTGTCCGGTCAGGACGATGTCGACGATCTGCTGTCCAGCCTTGGTTTTTAGGGAGCACGTTTAATGAGCTTCGGCGCCGATGAAGAAATCCTTCAGGATTTCCTGGTAGAAGCCGGGGAAATTCTTGAGTTGTTGTCCGAGCAATTGGTCGAGCTGGAAAGCCGACCGGATGATGCCGACCTGCTCAATGCGATTTTCCGCGGTTTTCACACTGTAAAAGGGGGCGCCGGCTTCCTCCAGCTCAATGAGCTGGTGGAGTGCTGCCACATTGCCGAGAACGTCTTCGACATCCTGCGCAAAGGTGAGCGCAGGGTCGACGCCGAGCTGATGGACGTGGTTCTGGAAGCGCTGGATTCGGTCAACAGCATGTTCGGCCAGGTGCGCGAACGCACCGAGGTGACCCCGGCTTCCCGCGAGTTGCTGGCAGCGCTGTCGCGTCTGGCCGAGCCGGGTGCGGCGCCCGCGCCTGCTGCGGTGGTCGAGCCTGAGCCAGCGGTGGTCGAGGAAGACATCACCGACACCGAGTTCGAACAACTGCTCGACTCGCTCGATGCGGTCAAGGCCGAGGCCGAGGCTGCCGAACAGCCGCAGCACGGCGCGGCCAGCGCCGAGTCGGATGAAATCACCGACGCCGAATTCGAATCTCTGCTCGATCAACTGCACGGCAAGGGCCAGTTCTCGGTCGAGGCGGCCACGGTCGCTCCCGAGGCTGTCGCGCCAGCGCCGGCCGGTGACGAGATTACCGATGACGAATTCGAAGCATTGCTCGACCAGTTGCATGGCAAGGGTACCTTTGCTGCAGATGCGCTGCCGACTGCTGCGGTTGCCGCGGCAGCAGCCAGCCCCGCGCCGGCTGCCAGCGGCGACGAAATCAGCGAGCACGAGTTCGAAGCGCTGCTCGATGAGCTGCACGGCAAAGGTAAGTTCTCGACCGATGCCGCCGAAGCGGCTGCTGTGGCCGTTGCTCCGGTAGCAGCCAAGGCTGAGGTGAAAGCTGCGCCCAAGCCTGCTGCGCCAGCACCGGCAGCTGCCAAGCCTGCGCCTGCTGCCCCGGCGCGTGCGCCAGCGCCGGCCGCACCCGCAGAGAAGCACGCCAGCGAAGCCGAGACGACTGTACGCGTCGATACCGCGCGGCTGGACGAGATCATGAATATGGTTGGCGAGCTGGTGCTGGTGCGTAACCGGCTGGTGCGCCTGGGCCTGAACAGCGGCGACGAAGCCATGTCCAAGGCTGTGTCCAACCTCGATGTGGTCACCGCAGACCTGCAGACTGCGGTGATGAAGACCCGCATGCAGCCGATCAAGAAAGTCTTCGGGCGGTTCCCGCGGCTGGTTCGCGACCTTGCCCGCCAGCTCAAGAAGGAAATCAACCTGGAGCTGGTCGGCGAAGAAACCGACCTCGACAAGAACCTCGTCGAGGCCCTGGCCGACCCGTTGGTCCACTTGGTGCGCAACGCGGTCGACCACGGCATCGAAATGCCCGACGAGCGCGACGCCTCAGGCAAGGCTCGCACCGGCAAGGTGGTGCTGTCGGCCGAACAGGAAGGCGACCATATCCTGCTGTCGATCTCGGACGACGGCAAAGGCATGGACCCCAACGTGCTGCGTGCCAAGGCCGTGGAAAAAGGCCTGATGGACAAGGACGCCGCCGAGCGCCTGAGCGAATCGGACTGCTACAACCTGATCTTTGCCCCGGGCTTCTCTACCAAGACCGAGATTTCCGACGTGTCCGGCCGCGGCGTCGGCATGGACGTGGTGAAAACCAAGATTTCCCAGCTCAACGGCTCGATCAACATCTACTCGGCCAAGGGCCAGGGTTCGAAGATCGTCATCAAGGTGCCGCTGACCCTGGCGATCATGCCGACCCTGATGGTGATGCTGGCCAACCAGGCGTTTGCCTTCCCGCTGGTCAACGTCAACGAGATCTTCCACCTCGACCTGTCGCGCACCAATGTCGTCGACGGCCAGGAAGTGGTCATCGTCCGCGACAAGGCGCTGCCGCTGTTCTACCTCAAGCGCTGGCTGGTCCAGGGCCAGGTGCATGAAGAGCAGCACGAGGGCCATGTGGTGATCCTCTCGGTCGGCACCCAGCGCATCGGCTTTGTGGTCGACCAGCTGGTCGGCCAGGAAGAGGTGGTGATCAAGCCGTTGGGCAAGATGCTGCAGGGCACACCGGGCATGTCTGGCGCGACGATCACTGGCGATGGCCGGATTGCGTTGATCCTCGACGTCCCGAGCATGCTCAAGCGTTACGCCGCCAAGCGTTATTGATTTTCGGTGGCGCAGCCTCGCGGTTGCGGCATCTAATGGAGTGTTTATGGCAGTCAAGGTCCTGGTGGTGGATGATTCCGGTTTCTTCCGCCGGCGCGTTTCGGAAATTCTCTCGTCCGACCCGACGATCCAGGTTGTGGGTACCGCGACCAATGGCAAGGAAGCAATCGACCAGGCGCTGTCGCTCAAGCCCGATGTCATCACCATGGACTATGAAATGCCCATGATGGACGGCATCACCGCGGTGCGGCACATCATGCAGCGCTGCCCGACGCCGGTGTTGATGTTCTCGTCGCTGACCCATGAAGGCGCCCGGGTAACCCTCGACGCGCTGGATGCCGGGGCGGTCGACTACCTGCCGAAAAACTTCGAAGACATTTCGCGTAACCCAGAAAAGGTTAAACAGATGCTCTGCGAGAAGGTACATACCATCTCGCGCAGCAACCGCCGCCTGAGCAGCTATGCCGCACCGGCGCCCGCGCCAGCTGCGAGCAGCCCTGCACCGGCCAGCAGCCTTGGCCACACACCCGCACCGCGCACTCCGACGCCTGCTCCCGTGCGTAGCCCGGCAGCGACTGCTGCGGCGCATTCGCCGGCGCCCAAGCGCAAGCCCTACAAGCTGGTTGCGATCGGCACCTCGACCGGTGGCCCGGTTGCGCTGCAGCGTGTCCTGACGCAACTGCCCGCCAACTTCCCGGCACCGATCGTGTTGATCCAGCACATGCCCGCGGCGTTCACCAAGGCCTTTGCCGAACGCCTCGACAAGCTCTGCCGGATCAACGTCAAGGAAGCCGAAGACGGCGACATGCTGCGCCCAGGTCTGGCGCTGCTAGCGCCTGGCGGCAAGCAGATGATGGTCGATGGACGCGGCATGGTGAAAATCCTGCCGGGCGATGAGCGCCTCAACTACAAGCCATGTGTGGATATCACCTTCGGCTCGGCGGCCAAGTCCTACGGTGACAAGGTCCTGTCGGTAGTACTTACCGGCATGGGCGCGGATGGCCGTGAAGGTGCGCGCCTGCTCAAGCAGAGCGGTAGCACGGTGTGGGCGCAGGACGAAGCCAGCTGCGTGATCTATGGCATGCCCATGGCCATCGTCAAGGCCAACCTGGCCGACGCGGTGTACAGCCTTGACGATATCGGCAAGCACCTGGTCGAGGCCTGCGTCTGATGGACGTACTCAGCCTGATCGGCCTGATCCTCGCTTTCGTCGCCATTGTCGGCGGCAACTTCCTCGAGGGCGGGCATGTCGGTGCGCTGCTCAACGCGCCAGCTGCGTTGATCGTGCTCGGCGGCACCCTCGGCGCGGCCATGCTGCAGGCACCGCTGCCGTCGTTCAAGCGTGCGCTGCAGATCGCTCGCTGGATCATCTTCCCGCCGCGGGTCGACCTGGCCGGTGGTATCGATCGGGTAGTCAATTGGAGCCTGACCGCACGCAAGGAGGGCCTGCTCGGCCTGGAAGGCGTGGCTGACGGCGAGCCTGATCCGTATGCGCGCAAGGGCTTGCAACTGCTGGTCGACGGCGCCGAGCCGGAGGCTATCCGGAGCATCCTCGAGGTGGATTTCCTGACCCAGGAAAGCCGCGATATCCAGGCGGCAAAAGTGTTCGAAAGCATGGGCGGCTATGCGCCGACCATCGGCATCATCGGTGCGGTGATGGGCCTAATCCATGTCATGGGCAACCTGGCCGACCCGTCCCAACTGGGCAACGGCATCGCCGTGGCGTTTGTCGCTACCATCTATGGCGTGGCCAGTGCCAACCTGATCCTGCTGCCGGTCGCCAACAAGCTCAAAGCCATCGTCATGCGTCAGTCACGCTACCGCGAGATGCTGCTCGAAGGCCTGCTGTCTATCGCCGAAGGCGAAAACCCACGCTCGATCGAGCTGAAGCTGCAAGGCTTCATGGAGTAAGCCATGCGTCGCCGTCGCCATACCGAAGAACCCGAGAATCACGAGCGCTGGCTGGTGTCGTACGCCGACTTCATTACACTCCTGTTTGCCTTTTTCGTGGTCATGTATTCGATCTCTTCGATCAACGAGGGCAAGTACAAGGTCGTCTCGCAGGCCTTGCTCGGCGTGTTCAATGACCCTGAGCGGGCCATGCGGGCCATCCCGATCGGCGAAGAACAGCCGCTCAGCATCAAGCCAGCCGAGCCGTTGATCAAAGACAGCGAGCAGACCGACGCGGGCCTCGGCCAGACCAGCGCCGACCCGCTGCAGACCATCAGCGATGATGTGCGCAGCGCTTTCGGCGATTTGATCAGCTCCAACCAGATGACCGTGCGCGGCAACGAACTGTGGGTCGAGGTTGAGCTCAATTCGGCGCTGTTGTTTGGCAGTGGCGATGCCATGCCCAGCGACGCTGCATTCGCGATCATCGAGAAGGTGGCGAATATCCTCAAGCCGTTCGCCAACCCGGTGCACGTCGAGGGCTTTACCGACAACCTGCCGATCCGCACTGCGCAGTACCCGACCAACTGGGAACTGTCGGCCTCGCGTGCGGCCAGTATCGTCCGCCTGTTGGCCATGAACGGCGTCAATCCCGGGCGCATGGCCTCGGTCGGCTATGGCGAGTATCAACCGGTCGCCAGCAACGATACGGCCGAGGGCCGTGCGCGCAATCGACGGGTCGTGCTGGTGATTTCGCGCAACCTGGAAGTACGCCGCAGCCTGACCGCAACCGGCAGCGCCAATGCGACCCCGGATGCGGCGATGCGCCGGGCTGGCACACAAAGTGCACCGCCAAGCGCAGTAGCGGCGGGAGGGGGCTAGCCCCGTCAAATCCCCGTCACAGAATTTCACACCGTTCCCGGGAGGGCAGGCGGCCATACCGGGAGGAAGCAGCGCACCATGAGAGTCTGGGCAGTAGCCAATCAAAAAGGTGGCGTCGGCAAGACCACCACAACCATAGCCCTGGCCGGCTTGCTGGCCGATGCGGGCAAGCGCGTGGTCGTTGTCGATCTCGACCCGCACGGCTCTATGACCAGCTATTTCGGGCATAACCCGGATGCGCTGGAGCACAGCTGCTACGACCTGTTCCTGCACAAGGGCACGGTGCCCGAGGGCTTGCCGGGGCAGCTGCTGCTGCCGACCAGCCACGAACGTATCTCGTTGCTGCCGTCGAGCACAGCGCTGGCGGTGCTCGAGCGGCAGTCGCCGGGCCAGAGTGGCCTGGGCCTGGTGATCGCCAAGAGTCTGGCGCAGCTGTGGCAGGATTTCGACTTTGCCCTGATCGACAGCCCGCCGTTGCTCGGCGTGCTGATGGTTAACGCGTTGGCGGCCAGCCAGCAGTTGGTGATCCCGGTGCAGACCGAGTTCCTCGCCGTCAAAGGCCTTGAGCGCATGGTCGGCACCTTGGCGATGATCAACCGCTCGCGCAAGCAGGCGCTGCCGTATCAGATCGTGCCGACCCTGTTCGACCGTCGCACCCAGGCATCACTGGGCACCCTCAAGGTGCTGCGTGATACCTATGCCGACAGCGTCTGGCAGGGCTATATCCCGGTCGACACGCGTCTGCGCGATGCCAGCCGGGCCGGGGTCACGCCATCGCAGTTCGATGGCAAGAGCCGCGGCGTTGTGGCCTATCGGGCCTTGCTCAAACATATGCTCACCTACAAACCCGCATTGCAGGTGGCCTGATGAAACACGCGCAACAGCTTGCCAGCAAACCGCAACTGGCCTTGCAGAGTTACCTCGATGGCCTGTTGCAGGAGGCTACCGAGCCCCTCGACCTTGACCTGCCAGCAGTAGTGGTCGAGGAGGCGCCAAGCAGCGACTTCGAAGCCGCCGTGCGCGAAGAGCAGGCACGTGATGCCCAGCGCAAGGCTGCTGTTGTCGACGTAGCTGGCGCCAGGCCGTTTGCCGAGCCGCAGGCCAAGCTGCTGCCGACCGTGCTGGCACCCGCTGTGGCAGCGCCAGAACCGCTGCTCAGCGTTGTCGAGACTACGGTGGTGGCTGAGGCGAGCATTCCGTTGCTGACCGAGGTCGAAGCGCCTGAGCCGGTCGCGCCGTTGGTCGAAGTGCACTTGCCGGCAGCCAATGTGCCGACGCCGCCTGCGACCAGCGATGGTCGTCCGGCCTGGGCTGCGGAGCCGTTCGAATGCCTGTTGTTCGATGTAGCCGGGCTGACCCTCGCGGTGCCGCTGGTGTGCCTGGGTTCGATTTACACCCTGGCCGGGCAGGAGCTGACCCCATTGTTCGGTCAGCCGGACTGGTTCCTGGGCATCCTTACCTGCCAGGCAGGCAACCTCAAGGTGCTCGATACGGCGCGTTGGGTGATGCCCGATCGCTATCGCGACGACTTCCGTGAGGGCTTGCAGTACGTGATTTCAGTGCAGGGCTACGAATGGGGGCTGGCGGTGCATCAGGTCAGCCGCTCGTTGCGCCTGGATCCCAACGAGATCAAGTGGCGTAGTCAGCGCGGGCAGCGGCCCTGGCTGGCCGGCACGGTCATCGAACACATGTGTGCGTTGCTCGACGTCGCTGAACTGGCCGAGTTGATCGCCAGCGGCGCCGTCAAGCAGATGCACGCCAAACACCAATAATTCGCGGCCACGGCCGCACCGAGCACACCGCCGCTGGCGGCATTTGAGGGTAGGGGAATGAAAAAGTCGTCCGCACAGGGTTCTGAAGATCCGATTCTGCAGTGGGTTACCTTCCGTCTGGACAACGAGTCCTACGGCATCAACGTCATGCAGGTGCAGGAAGTTCTGCGTTACACCGAGATCGCGCCAGTGCCGGGTGCGCCGAGCTATGTGCTGGGCATCATCAACCTGCGCGGCAACGTCGTCACCGTGATCGACACCCGCCAGCGCTTTGGCCTGGTGCCGACCGAGGTCACCGACAATACTCGTGTGGTGATCATCGAAGCCGACAAGCAAGTGGTCGGCATTCTGGTCGACAGCGTTGCCGAAGTGGTTTACCTGCGGCAGTCGGAAATCGAAACCGCGCCGAACGTGGGTAACGAAGAGTCGGCCAAGTTCATCCAGGGCGTGTGCAACAAGAATGGCGAGCTGTTGATCCTGGTCGAGCTGGACAAGATGATGACCGAAGAAGAATGGTCCGAGCTGGAGAACATCTGAGTTGATTTTCGAAGCTGCTGTCGTTTTCCTGGCGCTGCTTTGGGCGCTGAGCCTGTGGTTTTTCCTCAAATACCGCAAGCACCAGCAAGAGCTGGCAACGCAGCAGGCCCAGGGCGATGCCGTGCGTGATCAACGCATCAAGGAGCTGGCCAAGCGGGTGGACGACTATCAGAACGGCACCGTGCGCATGGGCGAGGCAATCCATGAGTTGCGTGCAGTGGTTGCGCCGCTGCCGGACAAGCTGCAGCAACTGGAGCAGCGTGATCCCAACGATGTGACCTTTTCCCAGGCGGCCAAGCTGGTTGGCATGGGCGCCAGTGTCAGCGAGCTGACCCAGACCTGTGGCCTGACCCAAGCCGAGGCGGAGCTGATGCGCAAATTGCATCGCGGTAACTGAAGTTGCGTGGCGGGGGCCAGCAATCTGGGCCCTGCCACGCAGCACGTGCCAGGCAACTGTTGTCAATCAAGACTGCGGGGGCGCCAGCAGGACGCTGGCGGGCGTGATGTCGCGCGGCGTCGCATCAGCCTCGGCAAACCCGACCGGGACCTTGCCGCGCAACTGCCAGGCAAACGCAATGATTTCGGCAATGGTCAGGTACAGCGCCTCGGGAATCTGATCACCCAGCTCCAGGCGGGCCAGCAGGCGCACTAGCTCGGCATTCTCGTAGATGGGCACTTCGTGCTCGCGGGCAATGGTCAGGATCGCCTCAGCTAGCTCATCTTCACCTTTTGCGCTCAGTGTCGGTGCCTGTTGACCGTCATAGCTGAGGGCAATGGCCTGACGTGATTGCTTGTCACTCATGCGGTCTCATCCACCCAGCGTTGTTCGACACGTGTTTTCGGACCTTGTGGCGGCGTGCCGGCATGGCATTGCAGGTCACCGACTTCGAGGCCACGGTCAAGCAGGCGTGTGCGCAAGCTGCCCAGTTGGCTGTCGATCAATTGCGCGGTCTGCGCAAGCTCCGCCCACAATTGCCCGGACAAGCGGCCCTGACTGAGCTGCGCCTGCACCTGCAACGGGCCGAGCGGCGGCAGGTCGAAGGCCAGTTCGATGCGCCACAACGACTCGAGCGGATCGCGTTGCTCGCGCTGGCCGTCAGCCTGCTGCTGCGGGGTTTCTTCGCGCTGCAGCTTGGCTTGCAAAGGGATGAACTCCTGGCCGTGGCGGATCGGGATTTCGGCCTGCCAGGTGGTCTGCAGGTTACCGTTTTCGCTCACACCGGTCTGTTGCAGGCTGCTCAGGGCGTGGCTCTGCAAGCGCGACACGGCAGCCGCAGCCAGACGCAGCAGTTGCTCCAGATCGCCTTCCTGCTCCAGGCTCTGCAGCAACCGTGACGGTAGTGGGAAACTGCCTGGTTGCGGTCGGGGGCTGACCCGGTCAAGCATGCCCAGTGCACTGCGGGCGAAGCCGGGCATCACCTGCGCCAAGGCATTGGCTGCAACGGTGGGGTTGCTCATGGGGCTGGTGGCGTTCGGCAGCGCCTGCGCAACCAGCCTGATCAACTGCGCTTTGAGGTCTGGGGCGATACCCGCAGGCAAACCGGCCAACAGCTTCGCCTCAAGAAAACCACCACTGTTGCTCAATGCCTGCGCCACGCCTTTGGGATCGCTGAGCTGGCGCGCATCCGGCAGGCTGGCCAGCAGGCGCTCGGCGCTGGCGCGCAGTTGGCTGCCCGTGTCGGGATCGCTGGCGAGCTGCTGCAATGCGCTGAGCACACCGGGCAGCGAAGCTTGCCGAGCCTGCTGGTTGGCCAGTTGCTGGCTGATCAGCAACTGATCCTGACGCCCGCTCAACGGCACGAAGCGCAGTGACTGGTCGCCCTGCACCAAAGCGCTGAGCAGGCTGCCCACCGGCAACGGGCGCGGGCTGTCGATACTCAGGGTGGCGCCGGCCTGGCTGCTGTTGAGCAGGCTGACCAACGCGCGAAAACTGGCAGTTTCACCGGGGTTGACAGGCAATGCCTGGTTGCTCAGGACCTTGCCCTGCAGCAGAGTACCGATCGGCACCTGGCTGGTGTCGAGGCGGGTGAGGGTGGTGACATTGTTGGCGTTGGCCTGCTGCACCATGACTGCCAGGCGATTGCTGTCGGCCTGGCTCAGCAGCAGCTGGCTGCCCGGCGCCAATGGTTGGCTGGCGGTGGTCTGGACCTGGGTCTGAGTACCGTTGGCGGCAGTCAGGCGCAGCAGCAACTGAAAGTCGACGCCAAGCTGGCGCAGCGACATGACCTCGGCCTTGGCAGTCTCGCCGGGCGCGATCAGCCCGGGCTGCGGTTGCAGCAGGCGCAGCAGTTCGCCGGTCATGGCAGCCTTGGCTACCTGCGGGGCGATTGCGCTTTGTGCGCCGAGACTATTGATTTCAGTCATGATTGTATACAACCTGTCAAAGCAGCCCTCTTGGCAGCGCGGCGGCGCGTGTAATAATGCCTGCCACGTCGCCCACCACTGTCAGTATAACGGCAGGCCAGGGGGCGACTTGAGACTCAGGCTCCACACAGAATAAGGCGGTACCGTGACCCTTGACCTTCGAGCCACCGGCCTGGCGTGCGAGCGCGACTGGCGCCTGCTGTTTGAACACCTGGATTTTCAGCTGGGCCCAGGCGACATGCTGCAGATCAGCGGCCCCAACGGCAGCGGCAAGACCAGCCTGCTGCGGCTGTTGGCCGGGCTGATGCAGCCCACCGCCGGGCAGATCCAGCTCAATGGCCAGCCATTGGCCGAGCAGCCGCAGGCACTGGCCAGCATCCTGCTGTGGATCGGTCATGCGGCGGGTATCAAGGATTTGCTCACGGCCGAAGAGAACCTCGCCTGGCTCTGCGCGCTGCATCAGCCGGCCAGTGTCGAGGCGATCTGGCAGGCCCTGGCCGCAGTCGGCCTGCGAGGTTTTGAAGATGTGCCCTGCCACACCCTGTCTGCCGGCCAGCAGCGGCGGGTGGCGCTGGCCCGGCTGTACCTGGCCGGGCCGCCACTGTGGATTCTCGATGAGCCGTTCACCGCCCTCGACAAACAGGGCGTGGCTCAGCTGGAAGCGCACCTGGCGGCGCACTGCGAGGCGGGCGGCACAGTGGTGCTGACCACGCACCACAGCCTCACGCTCAAGCCTGCCGGCTACCGTGAACTGAATGTGGGGCAGTGGGCCGCATGAGTGTATTCGTCCTGTTGTTGCGCCGCGAAGCGCGCCTGCTGTTCCGCCGCCCGGCCGAGCTGGCCAACCCTTTGGTGTTTTTCGCCATTGTGGTGGCGTTGTTCCCCCTTGCCGTCGGCCCCGAGACGCAATTGTTGCAAACCTTGTCGCCTGGCCTGGTCTGGGTAGCCGCGCTGCTTGCGGTACTGCTGTCGCTGGACGGCTTGTTTCGCAGCGATTTTGAGGACGGCTCGCTCGAGCAATGGGTGCTGTCGCCGCATCCGCTGGCGCTGCTGGTGCTGGCCAAGGTGCTGGCGCATTGGATCTTTTCCGGGCTGGCGCTGGTATTGTTGGCGCCGCTGCTGGCGCTGATGCTGGGCCTGCCGGCGAGCTGCCTGCCGGTGCTGCTGGCCTCGCTGCTGCTGGGCACGCCGGTGCTGAGCCTGCTCGGTGCAGTGGGCGCCGCGCTGACCGTGGGCCTCAAGCGCGGTGGTTTGTTACTGGCGCTACTGATTTTGCCGTTGTATATCCCAGTATTGATCCTGGGCAGTGGCGCCTTGCAAGCGGCGTTGCAAAATATGCCCGCCACTGGCCACCTGTTGTGGCTGGCCAGCCTGACTGCCCTGGCTGTGACCCTGGCACCCTTTGCGATAGCGGCCGGCCTGAAGATCAGCGTCGGCGAATAACGAGATCTGGGCCTACGGCAGAATGCTCAAGGCCCAGCCAAGACCGGATGTACCTGATGAAAATAAGCTGGACGTGGTTCCACAAGCTCGGCTCGCCCAAATGGTTCTACGCCATCAGCGGGCGCATGCTGCCCTGGCTGACAGTGGCCGCCGTGCTGTTGCTGACAGTCGGCATGGTCTGGGGCCTGGCCTTTGCGCCGCAGGACTATCAGCAGGGCAACAGCTTCCGCATCATCTATATCCATGTGCCGGCGGCCATGCTCGCGCAGTCCTGCTATGTGCTGCTGGCGGTGGCCGGTGTGGTCGGGCTGGTGTGGAAAATGAAGATCGCCGATGTCGCTCTGCAGTGCGCGGCTCCCATTGGCGCCTGGATGACCGCCGTAGCGCTGGTCACCGGGGCCATCTGGGGCAAGCCGACCTGGGGTAGCTGGTGGGTCTGGGATGCGCGCCTAACGTCGATGCTGATCCTGCTTTTTCTGTACTTCGGCATCATTGCGCTGGGCCAGGCGATCAGTAATCGTGACAGCTCGGCCAAAGCCTGTGCGGTGCTGGCGATCGTGGGCGTGATCAACATCCCGATCATCAAGTACTCGGTGGAGTGGTGGAACACCCTGCACCAGGGCGCGACTTTCACCCTCACCGAAAAGCCGGCGATGCCCGCAGAGATGTGGCTGCCGCTGCTGCTCACCGGGCTTGGCTTCTACTGCTTCTTCGGCGCTGTGCTGCTGTTGCGCATGCGTCTTGAAGTGCTCAAGCGCGAAGCCCGCGCCAGCTGGGTTCGTGAAGAAGTGCTGAACAGCCTGGGGCGGAGGGCAGCATCGTGAGTTTTGCCTCGTTCAGCGAGTTTCTCGCCATGGGCCACCACGGCTTGTACGTATGGTCGGCCTACGGCATCTGCCTGGCAGTGCTGGCGCTCAATGTCGCCGCACCGCTGTTGGCCCGCCGTCGTTATCTGCAAGAAGAGGCGCGTCGTCTGCGCCGGGAGAACAATCAGTGAATCCGCAGCGCAAGAAACGCCTGTTGCTCATCGGTGCCTTGCTGGTCGGGGTCGGCGTCGCCGTAGGCTTTGCCCTGAGTGCCCTGCAGCAGAACATCAACCTGTTCTACACCCCGACCCAGATCGCCACCGGCGAAGCGCCGCTGGACACGCGCATTCGCGCCGGTGGCATGGTCGAGAAGGGATCTGTGCAGCGCTCGGCTGACTCGCTCGACGTACGGTTCGTGGTCACCGATTTCAACAAGTCGGTGCCGATCACCTATCGCGGCATCCTGCCGGACCTGTTCCGCGAAGGGCAGGGCATCGTTGCCTTGGGCAAGCTCAATGCCGATGGCGTGGTCGTGGCGGATGAAGTGCTGGCCAAGCACGATGAAAAGTACATGCCGCCTGAGGTGACCAAAGCACTCAAGGAAAGCGGCCAGGCGGCCAGCGGCGCGGAGCAGAAGCCATGAATGCTGCCCTGGTAGTGCCCGAACTGGGTCAGTTGGCGATGATCCTGGCGATCTGTTTCGCCGTGGTTCAGGCAAGCGTGCCGCTGCTCGGCGCCTGGCGCGGCGACAGTCTGTGGATGAGTCTGGCGCGACCTGCGGCCTGGGGACAGTTCGCTTTTCTGGTGTTTGCGTTCGGCTGCCTCACCCATGCGTTCATGACCGACAATTTCTCGGTAGCGTACGTTGCCAGCAACTCCAATACCGCGTTGCCGTGGTACTACAAATTCAGCGCAGTGTGGGGCGCGCATGAAGGCTCGTTGCTGCTGTGGGCATTGATTCTGGGCGGCTGGACCTTCGCCGTGTCGGTGTTCTCGCGCCAGTTGCCACAAGTCATGCTCGCCCGCGTACTGGCGGTGATGGGCATGATCAGCGTGGGCTTCTTGTCCTTCCTGATCGTCACCTCCAACCCGTTCCAGCGCCTGTTGCCGCAGGTGCCGGGCAACGGCCGTGACCTCAACCCGCTGCTGCAGGACTTTGGCCTGATCGTCCATCCGCCGATGCTGTACATGGGCTACGTCGGCTTCTCGGTGGCTTTCGCCTTCGCTATCGCTGCCTTGCTCGGTGGCCGCCTGGATGCCGCCTGGGCGCGCTGGTCGCGGCCATGGACCATCGTCGCCTGGGCCTTCCTCGGGGTTGGTATCACCCTGGGCTCGTGGTGGGCGTACTACGAACTTGGCTGGGGTGGCTGGTGGTTCTGGGACCCGGTCGAAAACGCCTCGTTCATGCCCTGGCTGGTGGGCACCGCCCTGATCCACTCGCTGGCCGTCACGGAAAAACGCGGCGTATTCAAGAGCTGGACGGTATTGCTGGCGATCGCCGCATTCTCGTTGAGCCTGCTCGGCACCTTCCTGGTGCGCTCCGGCGTGCTGACCTCGGTGCATGCCTTTGCCGCCGACCCGGAGCGCGGTGTATTCATCCTGATCTTCCTGCTGTTCGTGGTGGGGGGCTCGCTGACCCTGTTCGCCCTGCGCGCGCCGGTGGTGAAAAGCCAGGTCGGCTTTGCCCTGTGGTCGCGGGAGACCTTGCTGCTGGCCAACAACCTGGTGCTGGTGGTGGCTGCATCGATGATTCTGCTGGGTACGCTGTACCCGCTGGTGCTCGATTCCCTGACCGGGGCCAAACTGTCGGTCGGCCCGCCGTATTTCGATGCGCTGTTCCTGCCGTTGATGGCATTGCTGATGGTGGTGCTCGGGATCGGCGTGCTGGTGCGCTGGAAGGACACGCCGGGCAAATGGCTGGCTGGCATGCTCACACCGGTATTGATTGGCAGCGCAATTCTGGCGCCGATTGCCGGGCTGATTGCCGATGACTTCGACTGGCCGGCGCTGGCGACCTTTGCCCTGGCGGCGTGGGTAGTGCTCGCCGGCCTGCGCGACATCTTCGACAAGACCCGCCACAAAGGCCTGGGCAAGGGCGTGCGCGGCCTGTCCCGCAGCTATTGGGGCATGCAGGTCGCGCATCTGGGCCTGGCTGTGTGCGCCCTGGGCGTGGTGCTGTCGAGCAACAACAGCGCCGAGCGCGACCTGCGCATGGCACCGGGCGAGACGGTCGAGCTTGGCGGCTATCACTTCCTGTTCGAAGGCGCCAAGCACTTCGAAGGGCCAAACTTCATCTCCGACCGTGGCACCGTGCGGGTTTCCAAGGACGGTCGCGAGGTCAGCGTGCTGCACCCCGAGAAGCGTCTGTACACCGTGCAGCAGTCGATGATGACCGAGGCCGGGATCGATGCCGGTTTCACCCGTGACCTCTACGTGGCCCTCGGCGAGCCGCTGGAAAACGGCGCCTGGGCCGTGCGCGTGCACATCAAACCGTATGTTCGCTGGATCTGGCTGGGCGGTCTGCTGACCGGCCTGGGCGGGCTACTGGCAGCCTTCGACCGGCGTTACCGGGTCAAGGTCAAGAGCCGCGTGCGTGAAGCCCTCGGCGCGACTGGAGCAACTGCATGAAGCGTTGGATGATGGTCCTGCCGTTGGCGGTGTTTCTGCTGATGGCAGTGTTTCTCTACAAGGGCTTGTTCCTTAAGCCCGATGAGCTGCCGTCGGCGATGATAGGCAAGCCATTCCCGGCCTTCTCGCTGGCCTCCACCCAAGGCGACCGCAGCCTGACCCAGGCCGATCTGCTCGGCCGGCCGGCGCTGGTCAACGTGTGGGCCACCTGGTGCCCGTCGTGCAAGGTTGAGCATCCTTACCTGAACAAGCTGGCCGAGCAGGGCGTGGTCATCCATGGCGTCAACTACAAGGACGATAACGCTGCGGCGTTGAAGTGGCTCGCCGAGTTCCACAATCCGTATCAGCTGGATATCCGCGACGAGCAGGGCACTCTGGGTCTGGACCTTGGTGTGTATGGTGCGCCGGAGACCTTTCTGATCGATGCCAAGGGCATCATCCGCTACAAGCACGTCGGTATTGTCGATGCCACGGTCTGGCGCGAGCAGCTGGCGCCGCTGTACCAGGGCCTGGTCGATGAGGCCAAGCCATGAAGCGCTGGTTGGCAGCAGCCGTGCTCGGCCTGAGCCTGGTGAGCGTGGCAAAGGCCGCGATCGACACCTATCAGTTTCGTGACGACGCCGAGCGCGAGCGCTATCAGCAACTGACCAAGGAGCTGCGCTGCCCCAAGTGCCAGAACCAGGACATCGCTGACTCCAATGCGCCGATTGCCGCCGACCTGCGTCGGGAGATCTTCCGCATGCTCGGCGAAGGCCAGAGCAATCAGCAGATCGTTGCCTTCATGGTTGATCGCTATGGCGACTTCGTCCGTTACAAACCGGCCTTGAGCGGGCGCACCTGGCTGCTCTGGTTCGGCCCGGCAATTCTGCTGGCGGGGGGCTTTGTCATGCTGGCGGTGATTGTCCGCCGGCGCCGGCAGCCGCTGGCAAGCGGCAGCGCGCAGCTGTCGGTGGAAGAACGCGAACGTCTCGCCAAACTGTTGGATAAAGAAGCTACCCATGACTGAATTCTGGCTTGGCGCGGGCCTGTTGTTGCTCGCCGCCCTCGGCTTTCTGCTGATCCCGATCCTGCGTGGCCGTGGCCGCCAGCAGGAACAAGACCGTACCGCCCTGAATGTGGCGCTGTATCAGGAACGTGTCGCCGAATTGAGCGCGCAGCAGGCTGCCGGCGTACTCGATGCCGAGCAACTGGCCAGCGGCCGTGATGAAGCCGCGCGGGAACTGCTGGCCGATACCGAAGGCGCCGGCGAACCGCGCCAAGCTCATCTGGGGCGGGCGGTACCGCTGTTGGCAGCGTTGCTGGTGCCGGTGATGGCGGTGGGGCTGTATCTGCATTTTGGTGCTGCGGACAAGGTCGAGCTGACCCGTGAGTTTGCTCAGGCGCCAAAGACCATGGACGAGATGACCAGCCGCCTCGAGCGCGCCGTGCAGGCCCAGCCGGATTCAGCTGAAGGTTTGTACTTCCTCGGTCGCGCATACATGGCCGACCAGCGCCCGGCTGACGCAGCGAAGATCTTCGAGCGTGCCGTTGCCCTCGCTGGTCGCCAGCCAGAGCTGCTCGGGCAGTGGGCCCAGGCGCTGTACTTTGCTGCCGACAAACAATGGAGCGCACAGCTGCAGGAGCTTACCGACGAAGCGCTCAAGGCTGACCCCAAGGAAGTCACCAGCCTCGGCCTGCGCGGCATCGCCGCGTTCGAAGGCGAACGCTATCAGGAGGCCATCGACTACTGGCAGCGCCTGCTGGCGCAATTGCCTGAGGGTGATGCCTCGCGCGCCGCGTTGCAGGGCGGTATCGATCGCGCCGCCGACAAGCTCAGCGGCGCGCCAGGCAAAGCGGCCGCACCAGCTGTATCGCCCGCGCGCTTGCAGGTACGGGTCGAGCTGGCCACAGCGCTGCAGGGCAAGGTTCAGCCGAGCGACACGGTGTTCATCTTCGCCCGCGCCAAAAGCGGCCCGCCGATGCCGTTGGCGGCCAAGCGGGTGACGGTGGGCCAGCTGCCGATCGAAGTTGAACTGTCAGACGCTGATGCCATGGTGGAGCAGATGAAACTGTCCGATTTTGCCGAAGTCCAACTGGTTGCACGGGTGTCCCGCGCAGGCCAGCCGACTCAAGGCGAATGGATCGGCCAGAGCGCGCCGATGAGCAATCGCACGCCGGGCACTCTGCACCTGACAATCGACAGCCCTGACCAATAAGAGAGCCCACCATGAAGCATGCCGTCCGCTTGACCCTGATCACCCTGGCCCTGGGTCTGTCTGCGTGTACGGTGCGCGAGCCGGTCCAGCAGCCGCTGCCACCGGTCGAAGGCGTGCCGCCGCGCCAAGGGCCGGCGGTCACGCCATTGCCGGGTAGCAAGCCGGGTACGCAACCGAGCAAGCCAACCGCAGCGCCGAAGGCCATGCCGCGCACTTCGGCCAGCTTCGCCCCACCGCCAGGTGGTGCCAGCCATTGGGACCCGAAAATGGGCGTGTATGTGCTGGAGAAAAAACCCAACACCTTCTACCGTCAGCGCACCTATTACCGCTATGACGGCGGCTGGAGCTGGTCGCTGAGCCCAGAAGGTCCATGGCAGGAAACCGACAGCAGCGGTGTGCCGGGTGGCCTGGGTCGCGCCTTCGCGCAATAAGCATCTGCAGCACCTCTCTACCAGGGCCGGTACAGTACAGTTGAAGGGCAATTCTTCGATTGACTGTACTTGCCCCTGACCCCGCATAATCCCTCCTCGCATAGAGCCGGAGGGTGCATGAGCAAAACAGTCCTGGTACTGGTTGAAACCGTCGACGATTACCTGCCGCTGCTGGAGCAGGCGGGCTATCGACTGATTCGTGCGCCGAATGCGCAGCTGCGCGCTGCGGCCATCGCTCAGCATGCCGATGAAATCGACGCGGTGCTCACCCGCGGCCCACTTGGTCTGACTGCCAGCGAGATTCAGGCGCTGCCGAACTTGCAGATCATCTGTGTGATCGGTGCCGGCTATGAACAGGTCGATCTGACCGCCGCTGCAGCTCGTGCCATTACCGTCACCAACGGCGCCGGCGCCAACGCTGCAGCAGTCGCCGATCACTGCCTGGCCCTGCTGCTGGCCTTGTTGCGCAACATCCCCAACGCTGACGCAAGCACTCGCCGCGGTGAATGGAACCGGGTGATCAGCCCGTCGGTGTCGGGCAAGCGCCTGGGCATCATCGGCCTCGGTGCTGTTGGCCAGGCGATTGCCAAGCGCGCGTCGCTGGGCTTCGACATGCCCGTCAGCTACCACAGCCGTACACCGCGTAAAGAACTTGCCTACACCTGGTACGACAGCCCGCTGCGTCTGGCCGATGCGGTCGACGTCCTGGTGATTGCTACACCCGGCGGCGCTGCGACCCAGCATCTGGTCGACGCCGATGTGCTCAAAGCACTCGGTGCAGAGGGCTACCTGATCAATATCGCCCGCGCTAGTGTGGTCGACAGCGCCGCCTTGCTCGAGGCGCTGGAGCAGGGCTGTATCGCTGGCGCGGCACTCGATGTATTCGACGACGAACCCAACGTACCCGACGCCCTCAAGGCACTCGGCAACACCGTGCTGACCCCGCATGTGGCCGGGCAGTCGCCCGAGGCCGCACGCGATACGGTGACCCTGGTGCTGCGCAATTTGCAGGCGTTTTTTGCTGGCGAATCGGTGCTGACCCCCGTTCGCGGCTGAATTTTCTACCAAGCCAGTCATGGACAGTGGAGCTTATTGCATGCAACTCGAGATCTTTCAGGTAGACGCTTTTTCCAGCAAACCTTTCGGCGGTAACGCGGCAGCCGTGATCCCGCTGGAGCAGTGGCTGGACGATGCCACACTGCAGCGCATCGCCGAAGAGAACAACCTTTCCGAGACTGCCTACTTCGTCAAGCAAGGCGCCGGCTACCAGCTGCGGTGGTTTACCCCGGCGGTGGAAGTCGACCTGTGCGGGCACGCCACCCTGGCCTCGGCCTGGGTGTTGTTCGAGCAACTTGGCGAGCAGACTGAGGTGCTGCGCTTCAGTACCCGCAGCGGCGAGCTGCGGGTCAGCCGTGGCACTGACGGCATGCTGGAAATGGACTTTCCGGCCAAGCAGCCGCAGCCGGTAACGACCCCGCCAGGCTTGCTGGAGGCGCTCGGTCTGGACAGCGCGCGTGAGGTGTACCGCAGCGATGACTACCTGGTGGCGATTGACGACGTGTCGTTGATCGAGACCCTGCGCCCGGACTTCGCCGCGTTGGCAGCCTTCGATGTGCGCGGTATTGCGGTGACTGCGCCGGGCCGCGGTTTTGACTTCGTTACCCGCTGGTTCGGCCCTCGGGTGGGCGTCAACGAAGATCCGGTGACCGGGTCGGCGCACACTTCGCTGGCACCGTACTGGGCGCAGCGTCTGGACCAAAGCAGCCTGCGCTGCGAGCAGGGCGGTGCGCGCAAAGGCCAGTTGCACTGTGAGGTGCTGGGCAACGGCCGGGTTATCATCAGCGGCCACGGCGCGCTGTACCTCAAGGGCAGCGTGTTCATCTGAGTGCAGCGGCAGCTATCCCAAGGAGCTTCATGAACAACGAATTACAGATCACCGACCTGCTCGAAGGCGACGGCAAGGCTGTGGTCAAGGGCGCATTGATCACCACCCAGTACACCGGCTGGCTGGCCGATGGCAGCGAGTTTGATTCGTCCTGGTCGCGCGGTAAGCCGTTCCAGTGCGTGATCGGCAGCGGCCGTGTGATCAAGGGTTGGGATCAGGGTTTGATGGGCATGCGTGTCGGCGGCAAGCGCAAGCTGCAGGTGCCGGCGCACCTGGCCTACGGCGAGCGCAGCGTCGGCGCGATTCCGGTCAATTCCGACCTGACTTTCGAGATCGAATTGCTCGAAGTGCTGACCCGCGACGACTGAAACTGTAACAACTTCACCCGGCAAGTTTGCCCCGGCGAATGAATTTCGTTCACATTTCTAGGTCAAGATGATCCCGTATGCACGGCTGGCTCGCCAGCCTGTGTAGATGATCACGAAATGCAGGCACGGACGCCTTCCTTCTTTTGCCGGATGAGTCCATCGCCATGAAGTTGCTGCAGTCCTTGCGACGCCGCCGTCTCTACCTCGCCACTGCGTTTGCGGCAGTCCTGGTGCCCCTGACCTATGCCGTGGTGCACAACCATGAAGAGCCAGTCGATGGCACCCAGACTCTGGTATTTCTGCGCCACGCAGAGAAGCCTGGCGAAGGTCTTGGCCAGCTGAATTGCCAGGGTCTGAATCGGGCCATCGAGTTGGCCAGTGTGCTGCCGGAGCGTTTCGGCGATGCCGATTATGTCTTCGCTGCCAACCCCTCGCGGCACGTCGAAGAGGGTAGCCAGGACCAGCGCTACAGCTACATTCGCCCGCTGATGACCATCAGCCCCAGTGCCATTCGTCTGGGTCTGCCGGTCAATATCGACTTCGGCGCCAATGACTACGACGAGTTGGCCGACGAGTTGCTGACCGACAAGTACCGCAACGCCACCGTATACACCGCCTGGTCGCACGGCTACCTGCCTGATCTGATCAATGCCGTGGCCGGCAAGGCCCTCGGTGACGAGCGAGTCATCACCGAGGACTGGAACAACGAGGATTTCGACAGTCTGTATGTGATTACCCTGACCTGGCACGACGGCAAGGCGAGCATGCTCAGCCGTAACGTGCGTCAGGGTCTGGATGGTGGCAACAAGGCCTGCCCGACCTGAGCCGGGCAGGGATGATCAGCGGCCCAGGCGCATTGGCCAGCCGACGACCTTTTTCACCCGCGGCGTAGCGTAGGTGCGTACCTTGGAGGTACTCAGGCCAAGCCGCACCAGCGACTCGGCAATGGTTACCGCGGCGCTGACACCATCCACCACCGGCACCCCGGTGCGCTGGCGAATCTGCTCGTCGAGGCCGGCCATGCCGCCGCAACCGAGGCAGATCACCTCGGCTTTGTCTTCGCGCACAGCGCGCTCGGCCTGTTCGACGATGGCGTCCACCGCCCGTTGCGGGTTCTCTTCAAGCTCCAGCACCGCCAGGCCGCTGGCGCGCACCGAGGCGCAGCGGTCATACAGCCCGGAGAGTTTCAGGCGATCTTCGATCAGCGGTACGGTGCGGTCCAGGGTGGTTACCACCGAGTAGGCGTGGCCGAGGTACATGGCGGTGCTGGCGGCGGCGTCGGTAATGTCTACTACCGGCACATCGAGCAACTCCTGCAGCCCCTCGCGGCCATGCTCGCCGTAGCCTGCCTGGATCACCGCATCATAGGGCTGGTCGTAAGCCAGCACGCGGTCCATCACGGCGATGGCCGCCAGATAACTTTCGAAATTGCCCTCCACCGACTCGGCGCCAAAGTACGGCGTCAGGCCGACGATCTCGGTGCCTGGCGCGGCGACGCTGCGGGCCTGCTCGGCAATAGCCTCGGTGATGGCTGCGGTAGTGTTGACGTTGACGATAAGAATGCGCATGCAGATTCTTCCTTGATCAATGGCTGCTGTGGTCGACGGCGATGCACTCGCCGCTGACGTCGTGGTATTGGCGATTGCGCGGAGCAATCAGCAGGTACAGCGCAGCCGCGATACCGGCACCGATCAGCCAGGAGAACGGCGCCACGCCGTGGAAGTTGGGTACCAGCGCAAGGATGATGGCCAGCAGCGCCGCCGGTGCGAAGGCCGCCATCGCCCGCCAGTTGATACCGCGGGTGTAGTGATAGGCGCCAGCCGGGTTCTCGCTGTACAGCTCAGGCACGTTGATCTGGCCTTTGCGCAGCAACCAGTAGTCGGCCATGATCACCCCGTACAGCGGGCCGAGCAGCGCGCCCAGGCCGGACAGGAAGTAGACGATCACCAGTGGGCTGTTGTAGAGGTTCCACGGCAGGATCAGTACCGCCAGCGTGGCGCTGATCAGGCCGGCGCGGCGGAAGTTCAGGTGGCGCGGGGCGAGGTTGCTCAGGACAAATGCCGGGGCGACGAAGTTGGCCATGATATTCACCGCGACGGTGACGATCAGGAACGCCAGGCAACCGAGTACCAGGAACAGCGTATTAGGGATGGTCGCAACGATCTGGGTGGGGCTGTCGATGATGTGGCCGTTGATCTTGAACTGCGCACCGCTGAGCACCACGGTGATCACCGCGAACACCAGAATGTTCACCGGCAGGCCCCAGAAGTTGCCGACGCGGATGGTCTTGCGGCACGGCGAGGAGCGGGCGAAGTCGCAGAAGTTCAAAACCAGGGTGCCGTAGATCGCCAGCCACAAGGCGCCACCGGCAAAGATATTGCGCCACATTTCGTATCCGGTCAGCGGCTCGGCCACCGACCAGGCGATGCGCGTGTCGGCCTGGAAGTACATCCAACCGGCCAGGCTCGCGACTGTCAGCAGAATCACTGGGCCGGCGAAGCCTTCATAGCGGCGCACCATTTCCATGCCGTAGGCAAGGATCACCAGCTGCACCAGCCAGATCGCGACGAAGCACACCCAGCCCAGGCTCGACAGGCCAAGGATGCTGTCTTGATCGTATGCGGCCACCTGCGGCCAGATGGCGGTGAGCAATACCCGCAGTACCACCGAGGCGAGATAGGTCTGGATACCGAACCAGGCGATGGCGATCACTGCGCGAATCAACGCCGGCATCTGCGCGCCATGGATACCGAAGGCGATGCGGCTGATGACCGGGAAGGGCACGCCGGTCTTGTGCCCCATATAGCCAGACAGGTTCATGAAGAAGTACACCAGCACTGCGCCGATCGCCAGCGACAGGAGAATCTGCCAGCCACCCAGGCCGAGCGCGAACAGGCCCATGGCAAACGAGTAGTTGGCGATGTTGTGCACATCGTTGGTCCACAGCGCGAAGATGCTGTAACCGCCCCAGCGTCTCCCCTCGAGACGGGTCGGCGCAAGGTCGCGGTTGTGCAGGCGCGGGCTGAGTTCGAGGGCCGGCGATGCGCCGGTCAAGGTTGATGGCTGGGCTGTGCTGGCGACGGATAGTTCAGGGGCAAGGTCGAGGCTGCTACTCATTCCGGCGGCTCCTGATGCGCAGGTTGCAGTGAAGGGCGAGGGTGCACGGTCTCGTCTTGTCACGGCTGAACCTGGGCATCACTGGGTTCTGGAGGCTGCGGCCTGCTTGGGGCAGGCGCTGCGCGTTGTTGTGTATTTAGGTTTTGTTTAAGTTGTATACAAAACACAAGCACAGCAAAGCCAGTTCCATGCCATCGGGTGTGCAAGTTCACATTTGGCTGTTCCGTGAACTCTCTATCTAACTCTCTAACTTACTGAATTAATGTGTTTATAAATTGACCGATTGAACAAGTTAAATTTTTTACCCACTTCCTTTGCTGATCAAATGGTCAAATTATCTAGCGCTGCGCGTGTAACGTCTTGGTGCTGTGCTTCCCAGAAGTGCACACAAAAATGGCACCTTAGGTGACAATCCTGTGTACAAAAAATAAGCAGCACAATCTGGCCGTGCCGGTCTGTAGGAAAGCCGCTCACTCGGCCATCGGCGGCAGGCGGCGTTTCACCGGGCTCTTCTTGATGATCGCGGTGTTGGTTTCGGCCAGGACATTGATGCGGTCGAGCAAGCTGTCCAGCTGCTCCATCGAGCGCACATACAGGCGGGCGATAAAGCAGTCCTCGCCGGTCACCTTGTCGCACTCGGTGAACTCGGCAATCGCGATGATCTGGCGCTCGACTTCCTGCAGTTGGCCGGGCAGCGGGCGGATGCGCACAATCGCCTGCAACTGATAGCCGAAACAGCGCGGGTCGATCTCGACGGTGTAACCGCGCAACACGCCGCGCTCTTCCAGCCGGCGCAGCCGCTCGCTGACGCTGGGTGCTGAAAGCCCGCTGATCTGCGCCAGCGCCTTGAGCGAGCGGCGCGAATCCTCCATCAGGGCGGTGATCAGCAGTTGGTCGATGGCATCGGTCATAAGCACCTCGTTAGGTAAAGCGTCTGATTTGCCTTGATCGTAAAGGTGAACGGCGATTTTTGCCTTGGTTATCCGCTGGAAGGCGCCAGCCAGCCCTCGTCATACTGTTGACATCATCAATGGAGGTGGCCGATGGACAGTTCAATACGCCGTGGTTCGCTGGAAATGATCGTTGCCATGCTTATTTCCGGGACGATTGGCTGGTTCGTGCTGGTGTCCGGGCAACCGGTGCTGGAGGTGGTGTTCTGGCGCTGTGTGTTCGGCGCGGGGGCGTTACTGGGGATCTGCGCGAGCCTGGGCCTGCTCAAGTCCGGCGTGATCAGCCGCGGCGCCGTGTTGCTGGCGATTGTCAGCGGGGTGGCCATCGTCGGTAACTGGGTGCTGCTGTTCGCCTCGTATTCGCGGGCGTCGATTGCCATCGGTACTGCGGTATACAACGTGCAGCCGTTTCTGTTGGTCGGCCTGGCGGCGGTGTTTCTCGGCGAGAAGATTACCCTGGCCAAACTGAGCTGGCTGGGGCTGGCGTTCGTCGGCATGCTGGCCATCGTCAGTGCCCATGGTAACGGCCAGAGCAGTGGCAGCGACTATCTGCTGGGGATTGCCCTGGCCCTTGGGGCGGCGTTGTTGTATGCGATTGCGGCGTTGATCATCAAACGCCTGAGCGGTACGCCGCCGCACTTGATCGCGCTGATCCAGGTCAGCACCGGCATCGTCCTGTTGGCGCCGTGGGTCAAGCTTGGTGGGTTGCCCACTGAACTGCCGGCGCTGGCCAGTTTGCTGACCTTGGGCATCGTCCATACCGGGCTGATGTATGTGCTGCTGTACAGCGCGATCCAGCGTCTGCCGACTGCATTGACCGGCGCGCTGTCGTTCATCTACCCGATTGCGGCGATCCTGGTCGACTGGTTCGCCTTTGGCCATCGGCTGGCGCCGTTGCAGTGGCTGGGGGTGGCGTTGATTCTGCTGGCCGCTGCCGGCATGCAACAAGGCTGGTGGTTTCGCGCCCCGGTCAAAGCGGCGCCAAGCCCATGCGACTGAGCGCAGTTGAAGCGGGTAGAATGCCCTCTTTTGATCCTCAGCGACGCGCCCATGACCTCCGTGATTGATACCCTCGAGCAGCACCTGCTCACCGCTCTCGACCCTGCTCCGTTGGAAACCCGGCGCCTGTTCCATGGCCGTGGCCGCTGCTGGGCAGGGCTTGAGCAGATCACGGTCGACTGGCTGCAGGGCGTGTTGCTGGTGGCGTTGTTCCGCGAGCCACCCGAGGGCCAGCTGGCTGAGCTCGAGGCGATGCTGCGGGCACTGGCCGAGCGCCCGTTGTGGAACGGCGAGGCGATTTTGATTCAGCACCGTTACCTGCCCGACAGCCCCGGCCAGTGGTTGCTCGGCGAGCCGGTGCAGCAGCGTGAGGTGGTCGAAGACGGCCTGACCTACCTGCTCGATCTGGGCGTGCGCCAGAACAACGGTCTGTTTCTGGACATGCGCTATGGCCGGCGCTGGGTGCGTGAGCACGCCGCTGGCAAGCGGGTACTCAATCTGTTCGCCTATACCTGCGGTTTCTCGGTGGCGGCAATCGCCAACGGCGCTGCTCAGGTGGTCAATCTGGACATGGCCAAGTCGGCACTGTCGCGTGGACGCGAGAACCATCGGCTCAATGGCCATGATGTGGGTCAGGTGGCGTTTCTGGGCCATGAACTGTTCAAGTCATGGGGCAAGGTGCGCAAGTACGGGCCGTATGACCTGATCATCATCGACCCGCCGACGTTCCAGCGCGGCAGCTTTGTGCTGACCCAGGACTACGCGAAAATCCTGCGCCGCTTGCCCGAGTTGCTCAGCGCAGGCGGCACGGTGCTGGCGTGTGTCAACGACCCGGCGATTGGCTCGGACTTCCTGATCCAGGGCATGGCTGAACAGGCGCCGGGCTTGCAGTTCATCGAGCGTCTGCAGAATCCACCGGAGTTTCCCGATGCTGATCCTGAGGGTGGCTTGAAGGCGCTGGTGTTCCGCCAAGTATGAGCTGCCGCCCTCGACAGCGAGGGCGACAGTGCTTGGCAGGGTTCAGGCAGGCAATGCGCGGGCCTGGGCGGGCATCGGGTAGACCTGAGCGAAAGCGACGTTGTCGGTTTGATCGACGCGCTTTTTCAGGCGTTCGTTGAAGGCCCGGCTGACCGCATACTGGCCACCGGAAATGGTCCGGAACTGCGCGGTCAGAACAAACCCGTTAAGGTCCATGCGGTCGACGCCGAACACCTGCAGCGGGCCTTGCAGGTTGATCCGCAGCAGTGGGTCTTCGCTGATCGACTTGCCCACTTCGTGAATCAACGCCAGCGACTGATCGACGTCACTGTCGTAGGTAAACTGCACCGAGAAGAACGCATAGGCAAACTGCCGCGACTGGTTGGTAACCGCCTTGATCTGGCCAAACGGCACCGAGTGGACGAAGCCCTTGCCGTCGCGCAGGCGCAGGGTGCGGATGGTCAGGCTCTCGACCGTGCCGGCGTGGCCGGAGTCGAGCACCACCCAGTCACCGATCGAAATGGTGTCTTCGATCAGGATGAACAGCCCGGTGATCACATCCTGCACCAACTGCTGCGAACCAAAGCCGATGGCCAGGCCAATTACCCCGGCACCGGCCAGCAGCGGCGCAACGTTGATGCCCAGGTTGGCCATGGTGGTGATGGTGCAGATCACTACCAGGATCACTTTCACCGCATTACGCAGCATCGGCAGGATGGTGCGCACGCGAGTGCTGGGCTGGCGCGAGCTGCGCTTGCCGACGGGTGGCTTCAGCGCCTCTTGAATGGCGGTGTCGAGCACCACCCATAGCAGCCAGGTCACCAGCAGGATCAGGCCGATACTTGAAATCGAGTTACTGATGGCCTGGCCGAGGCGGTTGCTCAGGGCGAAGTCGATCACCGAGAAACCCCAGATGCGCCCGAGCAGCTCGATAAAGGTAATCGCCATGGCGATGCGCAACAGCGCATGGGCGAGGCTGCGTAGCAGCTCCTTGTAGGGGCGGATCTTCTGCTGCGTATCAACCTTGCGTGACGCCAGCAGGTGTTGCAGCAGGGTGCTGAGGAACAGCGTGGCCACCAGCAGCACGGTGGTCAGCAGGGCATTCTGCAGGGCTTTCTGGCTCTCTTCACCGGCACCGATCAGGTTGATCGCCGAGACCAGAATCATCATCAGGATCGGCAGATACCACAGCTTGGAGAAGATCCGCAGCGTCTCCTGCACCGCACGGTGATGCAGGCGGTCGTGCAGGTCGCGGTTGCGGATCAGGTGACCCACCGGCCGGCGCAACCGCAGGACCAGGCTGGCGAAGATGAAGGTGGCGAACAGGCCGGTGATCACGGCGATGCTGGCGGTGATATTGCCGCCGACCTGGCGAGCGATCTGCGGGCTGGTCAGCGCGTCGCTCCAGGCGGCGAGAAAGCCGATCATGAATAACGCACGCGGTGCCATCTGCCTGATCACGGCGACGGCAGGGCGTTTGTGGCCTGCATCGAACAGGGTGATCAGGCACAGGATGATCGAAGTCGAGAACAGGCCGCTGCTGGTCGCGTAGGCCAGGCTCAGGCCCAGTGCGCGGGCAATCGACGGGTCGAGAAAGCGGCTGGCATACAGCGTCAGCGGCAAGCTCGCGAGGGCCGGCAAGGTATAGGGCAGCAAGTACCCCAGCAAGCCACGCAGGCGCTTGCGCCGTTGCAGCAGCGCGGTGCGCGCGCAGCGGGCGGCGAGCCAGCGGCCGAGCAAGCTGAGCAGCAAGAAACTGGCGGCCCAGGCTACCGTCAGCAGGACAAAATCGCCGATCAGTTGCAGGCCGTCGTGACCCGAGTGGCGGTCGACCAGGCGCTCCACCTCTTTGCTGGCGCGGTCGGTGCGCAGGCGCCAGGTGTCCAGCACATGGGCATCGAGGTCGAGGTCTTTGGCTGCACTGTCGAGGCCATCGGCCAGGGCACCCAGCAAGCCACCCTGCAACACCGGAGCAGGTTCTTCGGCGGGAGCTTCTGCAGGCGCGGGGTCAGCGGCGTAGAGTGAGGTGCTCAGCAAAAGGCTGAGAAGTAGCGGGGTTAGCAAGCGCAGCACTGGAGTACTCCTTGGGCCGTGGCGGGCGTGGGGGTTACTCAAGGAACTGATTGCCGAAGGCGAGGGAAGTTCGAAGCAATCCGGGCCATGGCTTGGCCCGGACTGCTCTGGCAAGGGTCAGTCGATCACTGGCCGGTGTAGATCCGGTCGAACACGCCACCGTCGTTGAAGTGGGTCTTCTGCACTGTGCGCCAGTCACCAAAGGTCTTCTCTACCGAGAGGAAGTCGACTTTCGGGAAGCGGTCGGTGTACTTGGCCAGTATCGTTGGATCACGCGGGCGCAGGTAGTTGTTGGCAGCGATTTCCTGGCCTTGTGGCGACCACAGGTACTTCAGGTATTCTTCGGCGGCGGCGCGGGTGCCCTTCTTGTCGACCACCTTGTCAACCACGGTGACCGGCGGCTCGGCTTCGGCCGATACGCTTGGGTAGACCACTTCGAACTGATCGCGACCGAATTCGCGGGCGATCATCTCAGCTTCGTTTTCGAAGGTGACCAGCACGTCGCCGATCTGGTTGGTCATGAACGTGGTAGTAGCCGCCCTGCCACCGGTGTCGAGCACTGGCGCCTGCTTGAACAGCTTGCCGACAAAGTCCTTGGCCTTGTTTTCGTCGCCGCCGTTTTTCAGCACGTAGCCCCAGGCCGAGAGGTAGGTGTAACGGCCGTTACCGGAGGTCTTGGGGTTGGGCACGATCACCTGGACGCCGTCCTTGAGCAGGTCAGGCCAGTCTTTCAGCGCTTTCGGGTTGCCTTTGCGCACGATGAACACGGTGGCCGAGGTGAACGGCGCGCTGTTGTTCGGCAGGCGCGTGACCCAGTTGTCCGGGACCAGCTTGCCATTGTCGACCAGGGCATTGATGTCGGTCGCCATGTTCATGGTGATGACGTCAGCCGGCAGGCCATCAATCACCGAGCGCGCTTGCTTGCTCGAACCGCCGAAGGACATCTGCAGGTTGATCTTCTCTTTGTGCTCGGCTTCCCAGTGCTTCTGGAAGGCGGCGTTGTAGTCTTTGTAGAAGTCACGCATCACGTCGTAGGACACATTCAACAGGGTCGGGGCGGCGTGGGCCAAGTTGCCCAGCGCCAGGCCGGCAGCCAGTAGCGAGGCGGTGAATAGCTTTTTCACGAAGCATTCCTTGTTATGGTTCAGAGGGTTGGCAGTGTGCCACGCACTATAGCCGTTCGCTTCGCGGCGATTAAAGACCGAATGGCTCTTTACTTATGCGTGCTTCCAGGCGGGTGTTAGCTATCTAACCACTTTCACCCCCGTGCCATACCTAAGCTCACGCCTCCCGAAGGAGGAGCGAGCCATGACTTACCAAACCGACCAGCAGCCCGATGGACTTGCCCTGGAACAAGCCTTCCAGGATCAACTGATTGCCGCACGTCTGCCACAGTGGCTGCGAGCAGCCCGCGCCGAACACTTGCCGGACCTGAGTGAGGCGTTGCGTCAGAGCCTGGTCTTGCGCCAGCAACTCAGTGCAGTGCTTGCACGCCTGGAAGGTATCGACAGCTTTGCGAAAGGCCGTCTGGAGCAGGCATTGGAAGGGCCCGATGGCGAGCCTTTCAATGTGCATCTCTGGTCCTTCATTGCCGGCCACCGTGAACCGGTGATCAACGCACAGCCTGTGGGCGTGCACCTTACCGAACTGGTGTATGACGACATGCCGCTGCTGGAAGCGGCGCTGCGCAATTTCACTAAAGATCAAGCCGAGGAGGGCGGCCAGCCGCGGGGTAACCGGTTGACCAGTGCGCGTAGTGGCGCTGTCAAGCCGCCGTCGGCCGTGGCGTTTGCCAAGCTTTGTCGCAGCCTCGACCTGGGCGGTCAATATCAGGCTCACCTGAACAGCGTGCTGCTGGCGCCGACGGCTCAGGGTGCAAGCGTCGCGATGCTGTTGGGTAACGCCCAGCGCCAGCAGATGCTGGTGGAGGCCTATAGGGCCAGGCAGGGAGGGGTACTCGACGACGACGAACTGCAGATGATTGGGGGGTTATGCCGCGACGGCGCGCCGCCGCGGCTGCAAGGCGATCCGGTGGTGGCCAGGCAACTGAGCCTGTTGGGCTGTAATCTGGAGCAGATAGTGCTGCTGGATGTCATCGATGAGGGCTGGGTTCGCAACACCACCCGGCGTTTGCTGGCGTACGTGCCGGATGATCCCCATGGGCCGTGGTGTGTGGCCAGCAGTCTGCGGCACCTGGCCAATGACCTGGGGCGGCGGTTACGTACCCGTGACTACCAGCGGTTCTTCAGCCGCTTCGTGCGGCGCCGGGACAGCCAGGCATTTTTCTCTGTGATCATCCCGGCTTACGCTGATCTGGCGGATTGGGCCAACTACGACCTCAGTGAGCACATGCAGGCCGTACGCCTGCCATTGTTCGAAACCCTGGGCGCGGCGCGTATCGCGCAGATCAAGGATGACGCGGCGATGATCGCCGCCCCTGTCGCTAACATCGACCGGGCCGTGCAGCAGGCGCACGACCAACGTCTGGCCGCAGAGGGCTGGGCGCTGCTGAACCTGGCTGGCCTGTTCATTCCGGTGATTGGCTCAGGTTTGCTGGCATTTACTGCATGGGGCTTGCTCAAGGAAGTGTTCCATGGCGTCGAGGCCTGGCATGAAGGCGACACCAGCGCGGCGCTCGATCACTTGACCCATGTCGCTACCGACCTTGCCGTGATGGGCGCCACTGCCGTCGGTGTGGGTGTGGCACTGCGTACCTGGCGGCGGTCGCAGATGGTGGACAGCTTGCTGCCTGAGCAACTGGAAGACGGTAGTACCCGGCTGTGCCGTCCGGTATTGGCCGATTACCGCAGCATGCCACCCCTGCAGGCGCAAGTGGATGAAGAGGGCGTGCATCGGCTCGATGGCCGCGCCTGGGTCGAAATGGACGGCCACTGCTATCCCGTGCTGCAGCATGGCGCACAGGGTGAGTGGCAGCTACGACCGCGTGGCGGGTATGGCCCGCAGCTGAGCCACAACGGTGCTGGGGCGTGGCGCCTGTGGTTCGAGCAGCCGGCACAGTGGGACGACACCTACCGACTGTTTCGCCGGCTTGGTGGACGCCTGCATGAGTTGGGTGACGAGCAGATCGAGCAGATTCTGGTGGTTCACAATCTGCAGGCCGATTACCTGCGCGCTCTGCATGTCGAGGGCCGGGCACCCGACGCTGTGCTGCTCGACAGCGCCGAACGCTTTTTACTGGACCGACGTATCAGTGTGCTGATCGAGCGTTTGCGCGCCGGGCAGCCGTTCGATGATGCTGCACTCTTGGAGCAAGCACGCGCATTGCCTGGTGGCCAGGGGCTGGCCGATCAGGCGTTGGCCGAGCTCGCCGCCGCTCGCCGTCGGTTGCTCTTCCAGCAGGCCTACGCGGCTACCCAGCCTCCATCGAGTGCAGAAACCGCAGTATTGCGTCGAGTCTTTCCAAGCCTGCATGAATCTGCGGCACGCGCTTTGTGGCGTACTGCTCCCTTGGCAGACCGCCAGCGACTGGTCGACAACGGGCGTGTGGCATTGAGGCTTGCTGAGGCGGCGCAGGTGCATGTCCGGCGGATTCGTCAGGTCAGGGTGTTCGAAGCGTTCTACCTTGAGGTGGAGCAGCAGCTGGACCTTGCTCGGGTGGCGCTTTCCATGCTCAGGCACTTGCCAGCGGGCGGTGGCGTGCGCTGGGCCTTGTTCGATGGCGATGCCGGTGCTCCCTTGCTGGTTACCGGGGAACGCGGCCCTGAATGTGCGATCCGCCATGAAGATGGCCAGTTTCGCCGCCTGGATGGTGCAGGCCAGCCGCTGGGCCTGGCTGGCGAGCTGTTCGAGGTCATGGCCTCTGCCTATGACGACCATCTGCGCGATACGTTGGGGGTCGGGGAGCCATTCGCCCATAACTTGCGTGTACTGCTCAGCCGCCAGGCCGTAGCGCGTCGCGCTGAGGTTATTCAGCTGTTGGGTGAACAACCCTCGCGCGGCTGGTTTCGCCTGCCTCAGCGCCAGCTCGATGGTCGTCTGGGCTACCCGCTGAGCGGGCGGCGTGGAAGGTCTCCACAAGGGTTGTTTGCCTCAGTGCGCAATTTGTATCCAGGCTTTTCCGACGGGCAGATACTGGCCTGGATTGAGGGCCTGCGCACCTCAGGCAGCGATGTCCATGGGGAAATCACCCGGCTGGGCAACGAGCTTGCGGCGTTGCGCGAACGGCTGCAGCAGTGGGAGCGTCAGGCAACATCACGGGGCCTGCGAGAAGAGCGCCGTTATTTCCGGCGTTGCCTGATCGACTGCTGGCAGCGGCGGATCACTGCGGGGGTGAACGATATCCAGGCGCCGCAGAGTTTCCGCTTAGCCATGTTCGCTGCCATGCCCGGCCAATTGCCTGAGCTGCCCACCCAAGTCAGGTTTTCTCATATTTTTGAACTGGCGTTGCTGGGGATGCAGCTAGAGGATATTCCTGTGGCATTCCTGAGCGCTTTTCCAGAGCTTCGCATCCTTGAGCTCAGTGGCAATCGCCTGAGCCGAGTGCCGGCGGCGATCGCGCAGATGCCCAGCCTGAACGAGCTGGACCTGTTCAACAACCGCATCGTGCTCGACCCTGAACAGGCGGGCATCCTGGCCCATTGCGAATCCCTGGAGTACCTCAACCTGTCGTTCAACCCATTGGGCCGCGGTTTTTCTCTGCACGCAATGCCTCGGCTGAGACGGCTGTATTTGCGCAATACCGGCCAGACGGAGTTGCCGCCCGGGGTACTGCGTTGCCCCGACCTGCTGCAAGCCGACTTGCGCGACAATCGTATCGCCACATTGCCTGCAAGCTATTATCGGGCACCGGTATGGAGCCGGCGCATGCTCATGCTCTGGGGCAACCCGTTGAACGATCGCGACCTTGCGGGCCTGCAAACGTCGATGCCACACCTGGACATGGAAGCACAACCGGGGACCACTTTCTTGCGTCAGCGCTGGCTGGACAGTGCCAACGTGCTGGCACGTGACGAATTGTCGGCGTGCTGGGAGGCGCTGGAGATGGAGCCCGGTGGCGACGACTTCTTCCGGATGCTGGGCCGCTTGCTGGACACCGCAGAGTTCAGGCAGAACGGCGCAGCACTGGCGGAGCGGGTGTTCATCATGCTGCAGACCATGCAGGAGCACGCCAGCCTGCGAGAGATGATGTTTCACCAGGTCAACCAGCACCTCACTTGCCAGGACAGCGTGGCGTTGTGCTTCAGCAACCTGGAACTGAGCATGCTGGTCTGGCGTGCGCGTATCGAGGCCGGGAGTGGCGATCAACAGGGCGCCTTGCTCCACCTGGGCCGACAACTCTGGCGGTTGGATGAGGTCGATCGCATCGTTGTGGAAGACATTCAAGCTCGCCGCGCCGCAGGCGCCGATCCGGATGAGATCGAAGTTGGCCTGGCCTATCGCGTGGCATTGCGTGATGCACTTGATCTGCCCGCCCAACCTGGGGGTATGCTGTTTAGCGCAGTGGCCGGAGTGGGGCCTGAACGCGTCGAGGCGGCGCGAGCGCGGGTGCAGGCAAACGAGACAGATGAGCAGATTGCGGTCTCGCTGGCTCAGCGCGAATTCTGGCAGGAGCATCTGCAACGCACGCAGGCATCACGCCTGGAGGTGGCCGATGCGCCATTTCACGAGCGCATGCAAGCAGTGCTGGAGAGCGCCGAATCGGTACCCGAGGCCGAGTACCTGGCCAGGGTCGGGGTAGTCCACGCCGAGCGCCAGGCAGCACGCAGCGACCTGCTGCTGGCGCTGACACGCGAGGCGCTGGCGCAGGATCAGTCGCGCTTGCCGAACAGTGCGTGACCACAGCGCGAGCAGAATGCCGCGTCGTGGCCATGCGTGCCCTTGTGGCAGTTTGGGCAGTCATGCCGCAACTGTTCGCCACGCATGGCATTGGCCAGTTCGGCAGTGAAAATCCCGGTGGGCACGGCGATGATCGAATAACCGGTGATCATCACCAGTGACGATAGCACCTGGCCTAGCGGCGTCTTCGGCACGATATCGCCAAAGCCCACGGTGGTCAGGGTGACGATCGCCCAGTAGATGCCTTTGGGGATGCTGGTGAAGCCATGCTCGGGCCCTTCGACCACGTACATCAAGGTGCCGAACACGGTCACGAGAGTCGATACGCTGACCAGAAACACGATGATCTTCTGCTTGCTGCCGCGCAGCGCGCTCATCAGGTAGTTGGCCTGCTTGAGGTACGGGCTCAACTTGAGCACGCGGAAAATCCGCAGCATGCGGATCACGCGGATGATCAGCAGGTACTGAGCGTCGCTGTAATACAAGGCGATGATGCCCGGCACGATGGCCAGCAGATCGACCAGGCCGTAGAAGCTGAAGGCATAGCGCAGCGGCTTGGGCGAGCAGTACAGGCGGGTCAGGTATTCAGCGAGAAAGATCGCCGTAAAGCCCCACTCGATGGCGGCGAGCAGGCCTGAATAGTTCTGGTGAACCTCATCGATACTGTCGAGGATCACCACCACCAGGCTGGCCAGAATGATCAGCAGCAGGGCCTTGTCGAAGCGTCTGCCAGCGGTGGTGTCGGATTGAAAAACCAGAATGTAGAGCCGCTCGCGCAGGCTCGCCGGGGAGTTCATGGGGCGCGTTCCATTATGCAATGGGCAGAGCCTAGGGCTTGCCCCTCAGCTGTGCAAGCGACGTGGTTTACCGCCCGCCAGCCCGCGCGGCAGGCGGCTGCTCAGGTGCAGCAACCAGCAGGCGGCCACAAACGGCGCGGTCAAGGCGGCCACCGGCAGCAGGTTGAACAGCGGTTGCAAGGCGATGGCCAGGATGATCGCCAGCAGCGGCAGCCACGGCCGTTCGCGCTGGCCGCAAAAGGCCAGTGCCGCCAGCGCGGCATTGAAACCGAGCAAGCCCATCCCGGCGCTGTGGACATCGCCCATGAGCAGCGCAACGCAGGCGCCGAGGCCTGAGCCGAACAAGGCCCAGAGTGCAGCGCTGCGATTGGAAAGGAACAAACCGATGGCAATCAGCAGCCCCGCCAGCGGCTGCTCCAGCAGAAACACCTGGCCCAGGCCACGCGCCAGTGCCTGCAGAGGCTCGGCACTGACCGCTGTGCCGGCGGCAGACGGTTGCGCTGCCAATAGCGCGGCCCAGCCGAGCAGCACGAACGGTGCGGTATAGGCCGGCAGCAGGCAGGCGCCGTGTTTGCGCCATTGATGGACGAGGATGCTCGACAGGCCACTGGCGGCGATGATCAGCGGCGGCAGAATCACTGACCATGGCAACACTGCGCTGAACAGGATGCCGATCAGCACGCCGTTGTAGCTGTACAGGCCGGCCTGGCGATCAGCCCGGTCGTAGCCGCGCCGCTGCGCCGTGAGCAACCCTCCCAGCGCGCCCAGCAGGGCACCACCGACCAACTGCGGAGCGGTCAGGAGGATGGCGAGCAAACAACACAGGCCGCACAGCGGGCTACGCTGCAGCAGCACCTGGCTGAAGCCGTTGAGAAGCGCCGTGGCCCAATCGGGGCACGGGGTGACGAAATTTTGTGTGTACATGGGCAGTCAGTAGGTTGAAGTTGGCGGTGGGCCTCTTTGGGCCTCGGTTCCGCGGTTGGTCTTTTGGGCCGCTCTGCGGCCTTCGCGGGTGAACCCGCTCCCACAGGGTTTTGTGTGGGAGCGGGCTTGCCGGGACGCCGGACCGCCACGAAGGCTGCAAAGCAGCCCAATACGGTCCTAGATCAAAGTCTCGATGCGCAGCGTGTTGGTCGTGCCCGGCTTGCCAAACGGCACACCGGCGGTGATCAGCAGCGTATCGCCGATGCTGGCCATGCCTTGCGCCTGGGCAATTTCCAGCGCGGTCGAGCAGATTTCGTCGACCTGGCGCAGGCGGTCGTTGACCACCGAATGCACGCCCCAGGTCACGCTCAGGCGGCGCGCCGTCACCAGATTTGGCGTCAGGTTGAGGATCGGTGCCCGTGGCCGTTCGCGGGCGGCGCGCAGGGTCGAGGCGCCGGACTCGCTGTAGTTGACCAGCACCGCCACCGGCAGAATGCCGCTGATACGGCGGATTGCGCAGCTGATCGCATCCGAGGTGGTGGCCTCGGCTTTTGGCCGGCCAACGTCGAGCTGTGCCTGGTAATCCGGACCGTTTTCGACCTGGCGGATGATCTTGCTCATCATCTGCACGGCTTCCAGTGGGTAGTCACCGGAGGCGGTTTCGGCCGACAGCATCACCGCATCGGCGCCTTCGGCGACCGCGTTGGCGACGTCGGTGACTTCGGCGCGGGTTGGCGCAGGCGAGAAGCGCATCGACTCGAGCATCTGCGTTGCCACCACCACCGGGCGGCCGAGCTGGCGACAGGTGTTGATGATGTGCTTCTGGATCTGCGGCACGCTCTCGGCGGGGACTTCCACGCCCAGATCGCCACGCGCAACCATGATTGCGTCGGACAGTTCGGCGATGGCCTGCAGCTGGTCGACCGCCGACGGCTTCTCGATCTTGGCCATGAGGTAAGCGCGGTCGCCGATCAGCTCGCGCGCTTCGATGATGTCCTCAGGGCGCTGCACGAACGACAGCGCCACCCAGTCCACCCCAAGCTCCAGACCGAAGGCTAGGTCGCGGCGGTCTTTCTCGGTCAGCGGGCTCAACTCGAGCACCGCCTGCGGCACGTTGACACCCTTGCGGTCGGACAGCTCACCGCCGGCCAGCACTTGGGTATCGATGGCGTCGTCATGCTTGGCAGTCACGCGCAGGCGCAGTTTGCCGTCGTCGAGCAGCAAGTCCATGCCTGGCTGCAATGCAGCGATGATTTCCGGGTGCGGCAGGTTGACCCGGTGGCTGTCGCCCGGGGTGCTGTCCAGGTCCAGGCGCAGGGCCTGGCCACGCTGCAGCTGGATCTTGCCTTCGGCAAAGCGACCGACGCGCAGCTTGGGTCCTTGCAGGTCCATAAGGATGCCCAGCGGGTAGTTCAGCTGTTGCTCGACTTCGCGGATCCACTGATAGCGCAGGGCGTGGTCGGCGTGCTCGCCGTGGCTGAAGTTGAGGCGAAAGATATTCACCCCGGCTTCGACCAGCTGGCGTACATCGTCGATGCCGTTGATGGCAGGGCCGAGGGTGGCGAGGATTTTGACTTTTTTATCAGGCGTCATGATTGGGCAGTCTCGAGAATCAGAATGGCGCGGAAGTCGTTGACGTTGGTACGGGTCGGCTCGGTTACGATCAGGGCGTCGAGCGCGGCGAAGTAGCCGTAGCCATTGTTGTTGTCCAGCTCATCGCTGGCCGAAAGCCCCAGGGCAGCGGCGCGGGCATAGCTGGCCGGGGCCATGCTCGCGCCGGCATTGTCTTCCGAGCCATCGATGCCGTCGGTGTCGCCGGCCAGGGCATACACGCCCGGCAGACCTTTGAGGTTTTCGGTGAGGCTGAGCAAAAATTCCGCATTGCGCCCGCCACGGCCATTGCCGCGCACGGTCACGGTGGTTTCACCGCCGGAGAGAATCACGCAGGGCGCCTTCAGCGGCTGGCCGTGCTGGACGATTTGTCGAGCGATGCCGGCATGCACCTTGGCCACCTCGCGCGACTCGCCTTCAAGGTCACCGAGGATCAGCGGGCTGAAGCCGGCCTGGCGGGCTTTCACGGCTGCCGCCTCCAGCGACTGCTGGGGCCTGGCGATCAATTGGAAGTGGCTGCGGGCCAGGGCCGGGTCGTCGGCTTTGACGGTTTCCGAAGCCGGGTTGTTGAGCCAGTCGATGACCGCTTGCGGCGCTTCGATGTTGTAGCGTTTGAGGATCGCCAGCGCTTGCGCCGAGGTGCTCGGATCGGCCACCGTCGGGCCTGAGGCGATTACCGTGGCGAGGTCGCCGGGCACATCGGAGATGGCATAGGTGTACAGCGTGGCCGGCCAGCAGGCTTTGGCCAGGCGGCCGCCCTTGATCGCCGAGAGGTGCTTGCGCACGCAGTTCATCTCGCCGATGGTCGCGCCCGACTTGAGCAGGGCCTTGTTGATCTGTTGCTTGTCGGCCAGGGACAGGCCTGCGGCTGGCAAGGCGAGCAGGGCAGAGCCGCCGCCAGACAGCAGGCAGATCACCCGGTCGCTTTCAGTGAGGTTGCTGACCAGCTCCAGCACGCGCTTGGCCACGGCCAGGCCGGCGGCATCGGGAACAGGATGGGCAGCTTCGACCACTTCGATTTTCTGGCAGCTGGCGCCGTGCCCATAGCGGGTCACGACCAGCCCGGAGACTTCACCTTGCCAGGTTTTTTCGACCACTTCGGCCATGGCTGCGGCGGCTTTGCCGGCGCCGATGACGATGACCCGGCCACTACGGTCGGCGGGCAGGTAGGCTTCGAGGACCTGGCTTGGGTGGGCGGCGGCGATGGCTGTCTCGAACAGTTCGCGCAGAAATTGTTGCGGATCGACCGACATGGCAGGCTCCCAAAATTCTTGTTGTTATGCGTAATAAAAAACGCCCCCGGAACGACCTCCGTGCAGGCTGAACCAGGGGCGGGTGTTGCTCGGTTGCGGGTCAGAGACCCCTGGGGGCTGCGTCGCAAACCCCCGGATTCAAATCAATTCAGATCACTTCTCGTCGCGAATAGAGAAATTGGCCATGTGCTCCAGGCCCTTGATCAATGCCGAGTGGTCCCAGTTGCCGCCACCCAGTGCTACGCAAGTGCTGAACACTTGCTGCGCGTTGGAAGTGTTCGGCAGGTTGATGCCCAGCTCCTTGGCGCCTTGCAGGGCCAGGTTCAGGTCCTTCTGGTGCAGGTTGATGCGGAAGCCTGGATCGAAGGTTCCTTTGATCATGCGCTCGGCATGCACTTCAAGAATCTTCGACGAAGCGAAACCGCCCATGAGTGCTTCACGCACCTTGGCTGGGTCCGCGCCGTTCTTGGCAGCGAACAGCAGCGCCTCGCCAACTGCCTGGATGTTCAGCGCGACGATGATCTGGTTGGCGACCTTGGCGGTCTGGCCGTCACCGTTACCGCCGACGCGGGTGATGTTCTTGCCCATCAATTCGAACAGCGGCAGGGTGCGCTCGAAGGCTTTCGGGCAGCCACCGACCATGATGCTCAGCGTGGCCGCCTTGGCGCCCACTTCGCCGCCGGACACCGGGGCGTCCAGGTAGGCCGCGCCAGTGGCCTTGATTTTCTCGGCAAAGGCTTTGGTCGCGGTTGGCGAGATCGAGCTCATGTCGATGACGATCTTGTTCGGGCCAACACCTTCGGCAACGCCGTTTTCACCGAACAGGACAGCTTCGACCTGCGGGGTATCCGGGACCATGACGATGATGAATTCAGCTTCCTGAGCCACTTCCTTTGGATTGGCCAGGGCCACGGCGCCAGCGGCGATCAGGTCAGCCGGTGCTGCGTCGTGATGGGTCGAAACGAACAGGCTGTGACCTGCTTTTTGCAGGTTTTGGGCCATGGGCTTGCCCATGATGCCAGTGCCGATAAAACCGATTTTAGCCATGAGAGATACCCTCTTTTGTAATTGTCGAATCTCGATGAACCAGGCGCAGCCGGATCAGATCGCGTTGTGCGTCTTCAGCCAGCCCAGGCCCGCTTCAGTGGTGGTCAGCGGCTTGTACTCGGCGCCGACCCAGCCCTTGTAGCCGATGCGGTCCAGGTGCTCGAACAGGAAGCGGTAGTTGATCTCACCGGTGCCGGGTTCGTTGCGGCCAGGGTTGTCGGCCAGCTGGATGTGGTTGATCCGCGGCAGGTTGGCTTCGATGGTGCGGGCCAGGTCACCTTCCATGATCTGCATGTGGTAGATGTCGTACTGCAGGAACAGGTTGGCGCTGGCGACCTCGGTCTGAATGTCCAGCGCCTGCTGCGTGGTGTTCAGGTAGAAACCAGGGATGTCGCGTGTGTTGATCATTTCCATGACCAGGCGGATCCCGGCGGCCTGCAGCTTGTCAGCTGCGAACTTGAGGTTGTCGACAAAGGTCTTGCGCACGGTGGCGCATTCCAGACCCTGTGGGCGAATGCCCGCCAGGCAGTTGATCTGGGTATTACCCAGCACCTTGGCGTAGGCGATGGCCTTGTCGACACCGGCGCGGAATTCTTCGACGCGGTCGGGGTGGCAGGCAATCCCGCGCTCACCTGTCGACCAATCGCCCGCAGGAAGGTTGAACAACACCTGGGTCAGGCCATTGGCGTCCAATTGCGCCTTGATTTCAGCGGCGCTGAAATCGTACGGGAAGAGGTATTCGACACCGCTGAAGCCAGCGTCTGCGGCGGCCTTGAAGCGGGCCAGAAAGTCCTGCTCGGTAAACAGCATGGACAGGTTGGCAGCGAAGCGAGGCATGGTGATCTCCTTGCAAATGAAAGCCCCCGGCACAACCGGCGCGGGGGCGTCAGGCAATCAGTCGAGCAGCGAAATAGCGGTAGGCGCGTCGTTGCCCACCAGCGCGAGGTCTTCGAACTCGTTGACCGCGTTGATTTCGGTGCCCATGGAAATGTTGGTGACGCGCTCGAGAATGATTTCAACCACGACCGGTACGCGGAACTCTTCGGCCATCTTCTGCGCCTTGAGCAGGGCAGGGGCGATTTCGCCTGGCTCGAATACGCGCAGGGCCTTGCAACCCAAACCTTCGACGACTGCAACGTGATCGACACCGTAGCTGCCGGCTTCGGTCGAGTTGATGTTCTCGAACGCCAGTTGTACACAGTAGTCCATCTCGAAGCCACGCTGAGACTGACGGATCAGGCCGAGGTAGGCGTTGTTCACCAGCACGTGGACGTAGGGCAGATTGAACTGCGCGCCAACGGCCAGCTCTTCGATCATGAACTGGAAGTCGTAGTCACCAGAAAGCGCGACGACCTTGCGTTGCGGGTCGGCCTTGACCACACCGAGGGCCGCCGGGATGGTCCAGCCGAGCGGGCCGGCCTGGCCGCAGTTGATCCAGTGACGCGGCTTGTACACGTGCAGGAGCTGCGCGCCAGCGATCTGCGACAGACCGATGGTGCTGATGTAGCAGGTGTCCTTGCCAAATACCTTGTTCATCTCTTCATAGACGCGCTGCGGCTTGACCGGCACGTTGTCGAAGTGGGTCTTGCGATGCAGGCTGGCCTTGCGCTGCTGGCAGTCTTCCAACCAGGCACTGCGGTCCTTGAGCTTGCCGGCGGCTTTCCACTCACGGGCCACTTCCAGGAACATATCCAGCGCCTTGCCAGCATCGGAAACGATACCCAGGTCCGGGGTGAACACGCGGCCGATCTGGGTCGGTTCGATGTCGACGTGAACGAAGCTGCGGCCTTCGGTGTAGACATCGACAGACCCGGTGTGGCGGTTGGCCCAGCGGTTACCGATACCGAACACCATGTCCGATTTGAGCAGGGTTGCGTTGCCGTAGCGGTGCGAGGTCTGCAGGCCGACCATGCCCACCATCAGCGGGTGATCGTCCGGGATGGTGCCCCAGCCCATCAGGGTCGGGATGACCGGCACGCCGGTCAGTTCGGCGAACTCGACCAGCTTGTCGCTGGCGTCGGCATTGATGATGCCGCCACCGGCCACCAGCAATGGGCGCTCGGCGTCATTGAGCATGGCCAGGGCTTTTTCCGCTTGCACGCGGGTGGCGCCTGGCTTGTTGATCTGCAGTGGCTCGTAGGCGTCGATGTCGAATTCGATCTCGGCCATCTGCACGTCGAACGGCAGGTCGATCAGTACCGGGCCTGGACGGCCGCTGCGCATTTCAAAGAAAGCCTTCTGGAATGCGTAAGGGACCTGGCCTGGCTCGAGCACGGTGGTTGCCCACTTGGTCACCGGCTTGACGATGCTGGTGATGTCGACGGCCTGGAAGTCTTCTTTGTGCAGGCGGGCACGCGGGGCCTGGCCGGTAATGCACAGGATCGGGATGGAGTCGGCGGCGGCGCTGTACAGACCAGTGACCATGTCGGTACCGGCTGGGCCGGAAGTGCCGATGCACACGCCGATGTTGCCCGGGTTGGCGCGGGTGTAACCCTCGGCCATGTGCGAGGCACCTTCGACGTGGCGAGCGAGGACGTGATCGATGCCACCGACTTTCTTCAGGGCCGAGTACAGCGGGTTGATAGCGGCCCCTGGGATGCCGAATGCGGTATCTACACCTTCCCGGCGCATGACCAGAACGGCTGCATCGATTGCTCTCATTTTGCTCATGGGTTGTGCCTCATCGATTTTGTAATTGTATACAACTTGCTCTTGGCCAGAGTGTATTCACGCTCGGTGGCCTAGGTCAATCCATTTTCGTCGGCAGCAAACGCTTCGGTCGGAATGCCCGTGAAAACGGCGTTTCGTCTGATCGTGCACGATCGTCTTAAAATATTGTATACAAAGATCATCCCAGTTGTGTTCTATTTGTGCCATTGGATTTCAACTGCCCTCAGGGCTTCTCACAACAAGAAGAGGACCTTTCCATGACCACTTTGACCCTCAAAGTCGCTGTCAGCCTGGTGAACGCTGCGCTGGCCGCAGGCCGCAAGATCAACGCTGCGCCGCTGACCGTGGCGGTGCTGGATGCCGGCGGGCATCTGCTCGCCTTGCAGCGTGAAGACGGCGCCAGCCTGCTGCGCCCGCAGGTAGCGACCGGCAAGGCCTGGGGTGCAATTGCCCTGGGCAAGGGCTCGCGTCTGCTGGCGCTGGATGCGCAGCAGCGGCCGGCGTTTTTTGCCGCATTGAATGGTTTGGGCGAGCAGCCGGTGGTGCCGGCGCCAGGGGGTGTGCTGATTCGTGATCAGCAGGGCAGGGTGCTGGGTGCGGTGGGGATCAGCGGCGATACTTCGGATATCGATGAGCAGTGCGCAATCAGCGCCATCGAAGCGGCGGGCCTGACTGCAGATGCCGGTGTCGCGGCCTGATCACTGCACACAGGGCCGCGCTGCGGCCCTTTCTGTTCAGCTCAGGCCAGCTCTGGCTCACAGCCCTTGAGCACCAGCCGAATGATCGTTTGCGCAGCGGCCTCGTAATCACTGTCGGCGAGCTTGGCCTTGCCGGTGACGGCGGCGATCTGCCAATCGAAGTCGGCGTAGGTCTGGGTCGCCGCCCAGATGCTGAACATCAGGTGATGGGCATCGACCGGGGCGATCTGTTTGCGCTCGATCCAGCACTGGATGCACTCGATATTGTGCCGGGCCTGCTCGTTCAGCTGCTCGACCTGACTCGGCGAAAGGTGCGGCGCGCCGTGCATGATCTCGCTGGCGAACACCTTCGAGGCATGGGGTAGATCACGCGAGATGCGGATCTTCGAGCGGATGTAGGCACTCAGCACTTCTTTCGGATCACCGTCGGCATTGAACGGCGTCGATGCCTGCATGATCGGCGCGATGATGCTCTCGAGCACCTCGCGGTAGAGGTTGTCCTTGGATTTGAAGTAGTAGTAGACGTTCGGCTTGGGCAAACCCGCCTTGGCCGCAATGTCGCTGGTTTTGGTGGCGGCGAAGCCCTTGTCGGCGAATTCCTCGCTGGCCGCGCGCAGGATCAGTTCCTTGTTGCGCTCGCGAATGGTGCTCATTGCAGGGATCTTCCTCGGAAAGGGCGCCTCTAGGAGGGATCGGGCATGGTAGCACCGGCCCGGAGCGAGGCTCAAGGCAGGCTGTTTGCGCAAGTGGCAAGGGAGCGGGTCTGGGCCGACCGGGGTGATACGCATTGCAGAGGAGAAATGTCGGGCAGCAGTGTCTAGGCTGCCACCCGACCGGCGCTCAGCGCACGCTTGCCCGCACCTTGTCACGGAAGCTGTTCTCGTAACCGTCCTGCAGCTTCACCTGCTCGGCCAGCGAGGCGAGACGGCTGCGCGGGATGACGATGATGCTCATCGAAGTGGCTCAGGGTTGGAAGCCCATCCAGTACAAACTCGAAACCGGTGTCGAAGTACCGCTGTATGCCGGTGCTGCGGGCAAGGCTGTATTGGCGCACCTGGCCCCCGAGTTCGCTGACGGCCTGACCCTGAACAGATTCACCGAGGCCACCATCGTCTCGCATTCTGCGCTGCAGGCGGATTTGCTCGCCATTCGCGAACGCGGCTGGTCGCAGGGGGACGGCGAGCGAGTCCTCGGCGCCTTTGGTATCGGCGTGCCGTTCTTTGTCGACGGCCAGGTGGCAGGGTCGCTCTCGGCCACTATTGCGCAGTACCGCAAGCAGGATTGCGATGTAGCGGCATTGGTTGATCACATGAAGCTTGCAACCAGCCGCATCAGCCGGCTGCTTTCACTGGGCACTGCGCCTGCCCAAGGTGGATCGGGCCAGTAAGGCATGCCGCGGTTTGCGCTTAGCTGGCCGCGTATTTGCCGATGAACTGCGCCGCGATCATCGGCCGGCCGAAGTAAAAACCCTGGAAGGCAGCGCAGCCCATCGCTTGCAGGCAATCGAACTGGGCTTCGGTCTCAACGCCTTCGGCAACCGTCGATATGTTCAGTATCTCGGCAATTTCAATGATCTTTCTGATCAGTTCATATTTGCCCTTGTCACTCTCGATGCCGGCGATAAATGAGCGATCGATTTTCAACTCATCCAGCGGCAGTTCGCGCAGCAGGGCCAATGAAGAAAACCCCGTGCCGAAGTCATCCAGTGACCACGATATGCCGTCGCTGCGCAGATCTTCCATTTTCATCACGGTTGCCACCAGATCACTGGCAAATACCGACTCGGTTATTTCCAGACGAAGTCGATTGGCAGGAATATTAAATCTGTGAACTATCTCTCGAACTTCTTCAACAAAGGTTGACGAGGTCAGTTGTAGCGGACTGACGTTTACCGACAACTTCCAGTGCTGTGCATCGCTGTGCTCGGACCACTCCCTGAGCTGGCGACAGGCTTGTTCCAGCACCATCAGGCCGATGTCGTGGATCAGGCCGCTTTGCTCTGCAACGGGAATGAATTCGGCGGGCGACTGAATGCCGTGTCCGGGGCGATCCCAGCGCAGCAGGGCCTCAGCGCCGATCACCCGCCCTTGCGCGCAGACTTGTGGCTGCAGGTAAGTGCACAGCTCGCGGCGGGCCAGTGCCCGTGCCAGCGCACTGTGCAGTTCGACCTTGAATTTCTGCTCGTCGCGGAATATCGCCAGCACGCCCAGGGTCAGGGCCATGGCGGTGATGCTGTTCAGAGCATGCCCGAACTGGCTGATGTCTGATGGCAGCAATTCCAGCCGGGTAAAGGTCAAGGGGCTGTTGGCGAAGAACACCAGGCCTGCGAAACATAGGCACGGAAACACCCAGCGCAGGTAGATGCCACTGTTGCGAAACAGCAGAAAGGCGGCCACGCCGATAGGGATCAGAAACAGGTTGGCCGTGCGTGATGTATCGGCCGTCGCGGAGTCGGCCAGGCTGGCAATCACGGTAGCGATCAGCAGGCAATGGGCCAAGGCCGGCAGCGCGCGCTGTGTCGGCTGAGTGGCCAGGTACAGGCAGGCCAGGCCAGACAGCACCACCGTGAACAGCAACACTGCCAGCACCAACATGGTATGGGTCGCGTAATAAACGCCCCATAACGTGCCGTGCAAAATGCAGGCGACGCCGCTGAAGCGAAGGAGCAATTGGATGCGTGGCCACTGCGACGTGTCAGGGAACTTGCGAGCCATCCAACGCCTGCTCGCTTGAATTGATGTGTTCTTCACGTTGGCCAGGTCCACTGATGGAGTTGCATTACTGCGCGCACTAATAATCATAGACCACGCCACTCGCGGTTACTGCGCATCATGGCCGGTGCAGATGACAAGCACGCCGCTCAAGTGCGGGGTCGCGCGCATGGTAGCAAACGTTTGCCAGGGATTGATGAATCGCGTGCTGCGCGCCACCTTTATTAACTTGACCAGTTGATCAGTTCTGCCGTGGCCCGAGTAATGGAGGCAAGGGCATCTACTGTTTTGTATCCTCGGCATAATAAATCGCCGCGCGTTGTTGCTTATTCAGTTTATAGTCCCGGGCTGTTGTTATGGAGGAGGTTTCTGTGTTGCGGCGAACGTTGTCAATTTTGCCGGCGGCTGGCCAATGACCAGCGCGCTCATTCTCGCCTTGCTGCCGATTGCCTTGCTGATCATGCTTGGGTTGTGGTTGCGCCACGCGAACTTCGTCGGCGACGCGTTCTGGCCGTATGCCGAGAAGCTGGGTTATTACGTGCTGCTGCCTGCACTGTTCTTCCATAGCCTGGCAACCGCACAGCTGGGCGACCTGCCGGTGCAGGCGATGGTCAGCGTGCTGGTGGTGTCGACCGTGGCCGTGGCTGCGGTGATGGTCTTGGCGCGGCAGTTGTTCCCGGTCGATGACCCGGCATTTACCTCGCTGTTCCAGGGCGGAGTGCGCTTCAACAATTATGTCGGGGTGACCGCTGCGGCGGGGATTTTCGGCGCCCATGGCATCGCCTTGGCTGCCATCGCCAATGCTGCGATCGTGCCCACGGTGAATATCCTCTGCGTGCTGGTGTTTGCCCGATATGGCGCGGGCAGCCGCCCGACCTTGGCCAGCGTGCTCAAGCAGCTGGCGCTCAACCCGCTGCTGCTGGCCTGTGCGCTGGGCATGCTGGTGCGGGTCAGTGGGCTTGGTATCCCGCCGGGCCTGGCTCCGGCACTGCAGGCGCTGGGGCAGGCGTCGCTGCCGTTGGGGCTGCTGTGCATCGGGGCGGCGCTGCACCTGCGCAGTGTGCGCGGCTGGCTCAAGCCGATCGGCACTTCGTCAGTGATCAAGTTCGTAGCAATGCCCTTGGTGACGGTGTTGATCTGCCGCTTGTTCGGCCTTGAAGGCGAGGCGGCGCTGGCGGCGGTGCTGTTCCAGACCTTACCCACCGCGTCGTCCGCCTACATCATGGCCAGGCAGTTGGGCGGTGATGCGCCACTGATGGCGGCGATCATCGCCGGGCAGACGCTGTTGGCGGCGCTGGCGATGCCGCTGGTGGTGTTGGCTACGACACCGCTGCTGTAGCGCTGGGTCGCTCAGCCAGAACTGTTCAGCGTGGCTAGGGTCTCTATGCCAACTTGTCGGCAATCACGTCTTTATCGCAGTCGCGCGGGCTCAGGCCTGGGTGGCTGCGGACACCTTTAGGAATCAATGGAATGGCTGGCAGCAGTTTTTTTGCTTTGTTGGATGATATCGCGGCGTTGCTCGATGACATTGCGCTGATGAGCAAGGTCGCGGCGAAGAAGTCGGCGAGTGTGCTCAGCGATGACCTGGCGGTGAACGCCGAGCAGGTCACCGGCATGAAGGCCGATCGTGAACTGCCGGTGGTATGGGCGGTATTCAAGGGCTCGTTGAAGAACAAGGCGATCCTGGTGCCGTGCGCATTGATCCTCAGCGCGTTGTTGCCGGCCGCGATCAAGTGGCTGTTGATGCTGGGCGGGATCTACCTGTGCTATGAGGGCTATGAGGCAATCAAGGACAAGCTTTCGCGTGGAGGCGATGAAGCAGCGGACGCTGAACACAAGCCTGTGCCGAAAACCCCGCAAGCGCTGGCCGAGTACGAGCAGCGCAAGATCAAGGGCGCGATCAAGACCGACTTCATCCTCAGTGCCGAAATCATCGTCATCACCCTCAACGTGGTTGCCGATGCGCCTCTGTATCAGCAGATCATCACTTTGGTGGTGATCGCGCTGGCGATGACGGTCGGCGTATATGGCCTGGTCGCCGGCATCGTACGCATGGATGACGCAGGCTTTGCGCTGGCGAAGTCGAAAGCTCAGGGCGCGTGGGGCACATTCGTCAAGAAATTCGGGCGCGGCCTGGTGGCTGCGGCGCCGTTCCTGATGAAGGCCTTGTCGTGGATCGGCACGCTGGCGATGTTTCTGGTCGGCGGCACCTTCGTTGCCGAGGGTATCCAGCCGCTTGAACACCTGATCGAGGCCCTGGTTAGCGCGAGCGCGGGCTGGGGCGCGGTGGCGAAATTGGGCCTGTACGGTGTGGTTGGCGCGATCACCGGCTTTGTCGCTGCGGTGGTCGTCGGCGGGGTATCGCGGGTACGCAAACTGGCGAGCAACTGATCGAACTGGTACCGCTCCAGCAGGGTTCATCCTGACTGGAGCGGACTCATACGGCGCGCCTGATCAGATCAGAAGTGCACCTTGACCAGCAGGCTGGCGGTGTTCTGGTCGGTGGTGAAACCGTCGGAATCCTTGATCCCGTATTTGTTCTTCCAGTAGTCGTACTCGATACCCACGTACAACTGCTTCTCGCCCAGATGCATTGCCTTGCCCAGGTCGTATTTGATCTGTGGGTTGAAGTGCAGGTTGGCGTGGTAGGTGCCACGACGGTTCTGGTCGTTGTCGACTACCCAGTCCATGAAGCCGTCGATCAACACATCCGAAGAGCCGACCGGTATGGTGTACGCCCACACCGGGGTGATCTGCCAGACGTTGTCGCCGGCGCGGCTGCCGTCGGTGGTGCGCTGGTAGAAGTTCAGCTGGAAGTAATCGAAGCCTGGGATATCCAGATCGAAGCCAGGGCCGATCAGGTACGACTCGCTGTCGCCTTCACCAAACTCGTAGGTCATCGCCAGCAGCACGTCCTTGACCGGGCCGAAGGCGATCTTCTGGTCGAGTATCTTGCCCAACGACAGGCGCGGGCTGATCTCACCGTAGTAAGTGTTGGGGCCGTTGCCGGCGTCCTTTTTACCCTGGTAGAAAATCTTGTCGACAAACACGAAGTTGTCGCCGTACTTCCAGCCGTCAGCGTGCTCGAAAGTGAAGGTCTGCTGGATTTCCGGGTTGACCTTGAAGTTCTTGCCCCACAGGTAGGTCAGGCTGTTGCTTTGCCACTGCAGCAGGTCACCGGCGAAGGTGGCCCCGGAGGCCAGCAGGCTGCCGGCGAGGATCAGGCTGTTGATGGTACGCATCGCGTGTGTCGCTCCCTTGATTCGGATCTGTTGTCAGCGCTCGGTGGTGGCGCTGTTTTTGTCTTTTGAGTCAGCTTTTTTCGATTGACCACAGCTGTTTGGCAAGAGCTGCGCCAACTTTTATCGTTGGTCGCAATCTTCCTGCTCGACGTCTTGCTGAACGGCTGAAAACGGTCCTGTACGGCTGGCAACACGCAGACCAACCACCCGAATTCATTGACTGAGCGGTCAGTAAACGCGGGCAGAAATCATTCTGCCCTGAGCGAGGGGGCGCGCAGATTACTCACTTGCGCGCTGCGCCTCAAGTGCTCCGTCCTGGAGCACGTGGAACCAAAGTTGGGCGTTCGGTCAGCTTCTCAGAAATGCACCTTGACCAGCGCACTGGCCACGCTCTGGTTGCTGTCCAGATTGCCGCGGCTGTCGATGCCGTACTTGTCCTTCCAGTAGCTGTACTCAAAGCCGACATACAGCTGCTTGGCACCGTAGTTGAGGGCTTTGCCGAGGTCGTATTTGACCTGTGGGTTGACGTGCAGGTTGGCGTGGTAGGTGCCGCGGCGGGTCTGGTCATTGTCGACCACCCAGTCGATGTAGCCATCGATGAGTACATCCGAGCGGCCTACCGGGATGGTGTAGGACCAGGCCGGGGTTATCTGCCAGACATTGTCACCGGGGCGGCTGCCCTCGGTGTTGCGCAGATAGAAATTGAGGGTGAAGTAGTTGAAGCCGGGTACCGCCAAGTCAAAGCCAGGGCCGATCAGGTAGGCTTCGTTGTCGCCCTCGCCACGCTCGTAGGTCATGGCCAGCAACACGTCCTTGACCGGGCCGAAGGCAAAGCTCTGGCCGGTGATCTTGCCCAGCGACAGGCGTGGGCTGAACTCGCCGTAGTAGGTGTTGGCGCCTTTGCTGGCATCGGCCTTGCCGTTGTAGAAGATCTTGTCGACGAACAGGAAGGTGTCGCCGTACTTCCATTTGTTGGCGTGCTCGAAGGTCACCGTCTGCTGGATATTCGGGTTGACCTTGAAATCCTTGCCGTACAGGTAGGTCAGGCTTTCGCCGTGCCACTGCAGCCATTCGCCGGCGTGGACGGGGACAGTCGCCAGCAGGCTGCTGCCGAGCAAGAGGGACGAGGTAATGCGCTTCATGTCGTGATTCCCGGACTTATTGTTTTTTTTTGGGGTTTTTTCGGCGCAAGGGCGCCCCGAGCGGCCCATTCCGGCGGGCCGACGGTGTAGCGGTACTGCGTGAGCGTGAGAGCGTTGAAATCAACGGGGTAGCCAGCCTGGCCACCCCGTCGACTCAATGTTGGTGACAGGCGTCGTTGTGCGCCGCCCGGTCAGCACCACCGAGGATGTTGAACAGCACGTTGAGCACCAGGGCACAGACCGTGGCCATGGCAATCCCGCTATGGGTGATCGGTTCCATCCACTGCGGCATCTGCGCGAAGAACTCCGGCTTGACCACCGGGATCAGGCCAAAGCCGACACTCACCGCAACCAGCAACTGGTTGCGCCGATCGGAGATGTCTGCTTCCTGGAGGATCTTGATCCCGGTGGCGGTAACCATGCCGAACATGGCAATCGACGCACCGCCAAGCACGGCCGGTGGAATCGAGGCGATCAGGTACGCCGCCTTGGGTAGCAGGCTGAGGCCGATCAGCATGGCCCCGGCCATTACCGTGACGTAGCGGCAACGCACGCCGGTCATCTGCACCAGGCCGATGTTCTGGGCGAACGAGGAGTGGGTGAAAGTATTGAAGAAACCGGCGATGAACGACGCACCGGCATCGCACAACAGACCCCGGCGCAACATGCCCGGGGTTACTTCGCGATCAGTCACCTTGCCCAGGGCGAGGAACATGCCGGTGGACTCGACGAAGATGATCACTACTACCAGGCACATCGACAGGATCGGCGCAAGGCTGAAGGTCGGCATGCCGAAGTGCAGCGGCGTGACCACTTGCAGCCATGGCGCAGCGCCCAGCCCGGACAGGTCGACCATGCCGATCGAGCCGGCGACGATGTAGCCCAGGCCCATCCCAACCAGCACCGACACGTTGACCCAGAAGCCACGCATGAAGCGGTTGATCAGCAGGATCACGGCCAGCACCAGGCCGGCCACCATCAAGTAGATCGGCGCGCCGAAGGTCTCCGCCTGCTGGCCACCACCGGCCCAGTTGACCGCCACCGGGAACAACGACAAGCCGATCGAAGTAATCACCGTGCCGGTGACCAGCGGCGGGAAGAAGCGCACCACCTTGGACATGAACGGTGCGATCAGCATGCCGAAGAAACCGGCGGCGATGGTCGCACCAAAGATGCCCTGCAGGCCCACGCCGGGCATGCCGGCCATGGCCACCATGCTGCCGACTGCGGCAAAGCTTGCGCCCATCATCACCGGCATGCGAATGCCGACCGGGCCGATACCGAACGATTGGATAATTGTGGCAACGCCTGCGACCAGCAGGTCAGCGTTGATCAGGAAGGCGACTTCTTCACGCGACAGGCCAGCGGCCTGGCCGATGATCAGCGGCACGGCGATCGCACCGCCGTACATCAGCAGCACGTGTTGCAGACCCACCAGGATCAGCTGAAACAGGGGCAGGGGCTGTCGTGGCGGCGCAACAGGGATGTACGCCTTGGATGACTCTGACATGCAGCACCTCGAGTTTTGTTTTTATTCTCGGATCCAAGCGGTCAACCTGCAGCGCCAGGCTTTGGGTAAAAGCCATGGGTTCACGCTACGGGTTTGCGCTCGATGCTTGCTTGTTGCGTAGTGCGCATGGCGCAGGCGTGCCCTGCACAGGGAGTGATCCCGGTGCAGCAGCAAGCCTGGCGATGCGTGGGGTCAGTTGACGGGAGCACCCTTGGCGATCCAGTCACCGACCAGTTTGCGTTCTTCAACGGTCATCTGGGTGATGTTGCCCAACGGCATGATCTGGCTGGCAACCGCTTGCGCCTGAATGCGCGCGGCCTGGGCCTGGATCTGCTGCGGGGTATCGAACACCACGCCGCCTGGCGCCGTGCTGAACAGTGGGCTGGTCGGCTTGGACGAATGGCACACGGTGCAGCGTTCCTGGATCACGTTGTGAATCGTGTCGAAGGTTTCACCAGACTGGGCTGCGGCCTGGGCCGGAGCCTGTGCAGCAGCGGCCGGTGCTTCAGCCGCCTTGGCCGCATCGGCAGCACGCTGTTCGGCAGCGGTCTTGCCGCCTACGGCCGTGGCTGGCAGCGGTTGATACTCGATCTTCGCCGCAGCCTGCTCAGGAGTAGTTGGCAAAGGTTTAGGGCCTGTGACATAGGCCAGGCAGATCATCGCCAGAGCGCCGACGGGCAAGGTCCAGGCGTACTTGTTGCTGTCGTGGCGGGTGTTGAAGTAGTGACGGATCAATACCGCAGCCACTGCGATCCCGGCCAGGATCAACCAGTTGTACTGGCTGCCGTAGGTGCTCGGGAAGTGGTTGCTGATCATGATGAACAGCACCGGCAGGGTGAAGTAGTTGTTGTGCCGCGAGCGCAGCAGGCCTTTGGCCGGCAGCAGCGGGTCGGGCGTCTGGTTGGCTTCGATCGCCGCGACCAGCTGGCGCTGGGCCGGCATGATGATGCGGAACACGTTACCGACCATGATGGTGCCGATGATCGCACCGGTGTGCAGGTATGCACCACGGCCGCTGAACACCAGGCTGAAGCCCCAGCATGCGGCGATGATCAGCACGAACAGCACGCCGCCGAGCAGGGCAGGGCGCTTGCCCAATGGTGAGTCACAGAGAATGTCGTAGATGAACCAGCCGGCTACCAACGAACCGATACCGATGGCCACGCCTTCGGCGCCGCTCAGCGAACTGCCTGGGGCGAGCAGGTACAGGGTCGGGTTCCAGTAGAACACCACGCACAGCAGGGCGATCCCGGACATCCAGGTGAAGTAGGCTTCCCATTTGAACCAGTGCAGGTTCTCGGGCATTTTCGGCGGCGCCAGCTTGTACTTCTCCAGGTGGTAGATACCACCACCGTGGATGGCCCAGAGATCACCCGACAACCCATCGCGCGGGTTGCTGCGGTTAAGGTGGTTCTCCAGCCAGACGAAGTAGAACGATGCACCGATCCAGGCAACGCCTGTGATCATGTGAACCCAGCGAATGCTCAGGTTCAGCCATTCGTGAAGGTGTGCTTCCACAGTATGTACCTCTTGCCGATCACCAGCTTGAACGCTGCACGCGACCTTGCGCGCGATAAGCAGGCTGCGAGGGCAGCAGGTTTATCGCGACACCGAGTATTTCATGCAGGCCGTGGATGACCGACCTTTTCTTATTGGTGGGGATTGAGGATCAACATCTGTTCCTCGGTGAAGTAATGCTCATCGCAGTTGTTGCCTGAACCACTGCGATCAACCACCAGGAAATCATCCCGCTTTTCGATCGTCAGCACCGGGTGGTGCCAAACGCCGCGATGGTAATTGACGCCCTGCCTGCCGTTGCTGCGGAAGGCACGGACCAAACCTGATACAGGTGCATCGCCAACTGGCGCGACCACGATCAGAAACGGATTGCCGAGCAGCGGAATGAAAGCCTGGCTGCCCAGCGGATGGCGTTCGAGCATACGCACGGTCAACGGCATTTCCAGCGCGTCGGCGCGGAAGATGCTGATGATGGCGTTGTCCTCAGGCTCGGCGGTTTCAACCGTGGCGAGCTTGTGGAAGCGCATGGTCGAGCCGTTGTTGATCATGAAGTGGTCGCTGCCGTCGGTTTCGATCACGTCACCAAAGGGGGCGAAGGCTTCTTTGCTCAGGGGCTCGATCACTAGTGTGCGCATGCTTGTTATCTCTTCTTCTATGACTGGCTAATGTGGTCTTGCGCTTGCCGGTAAGGCCCTGGGTACGCTCGCGTGGCGGACTCGGGCCAGACGTTGTGGCAAGCCTTACAGCTGCAGCAGGCGGAACAGCGCGATCAGGTTGATCTGCGCCAGCGCCTCTTTGAATTCGGTATCGGCATCGTTGTGAATCCGGGTTCCGAACGCCGCCAGAATCTGGTGTCGGTTACTGCCCTTGACCGCCATGATGAACGGGAACTGGAACTTGGCCTTGTAGGCATCGTTGAGTTCGGTGAAGCGGGCGAACTCTTCGGCGGTGCACTGGTGGATACCGGCGCCGGCCTGTTCATTGGTACTCGATTCGGTCAGCTCGCCCTGGACGGCGGCTTTGCCGGCGAGGTCCGGGTGAGCGTTGATCAAGGCCAACTGGTCGGCGTGGCTGGCGCTGAGCAGGATGTCGCTCATGCGCTGATGTAGGGCTTCGATCTGGTCCAGCTCGGCCAGTTGACCGAGGTCATAGGCCTTCTCGGCCACCCACGGCGAGTGCTCGTAGATGTCGGCAAAGGCGCTGACGAACGCGTCACGGCTCAGGGTCGAAGGGGTCAGGGTCTTGAAGGCGGTCATCAGGCGTTCTCGTTCTGGTACGGGTGGGTGGTGTGCCAGTGGCGGGCGATGTCCACGCGACGGGCAAACCAGACCTGGTCATGGCTCTTGGCGTATTCGACGAAGCGCTTCAGCGCTGCCAGCCGCGCCGGGCGACCGACCAACCGGCAGTGCAGGCCGATCGAGAGCATCTTCGGCGCTTCGGCGCCTTCTTCGTAGAGCACATCAAAGGCGTCCTTGAGGTACTGGAAGAACTGCTCGCCACAGTTGAAGCCCTGCACCTGGGTGAAGCGCATGTCGTTGGTGTCGAGGGTGTACGGGATCACCAGATGCGGCTTGCCGGTCGGGTTGTTCGGCTCCCAGTAGGGCAGATCGTCGTCGTAGGTGTCGCTGTCGTAGAGGAAACCGCCTTCTTCCATCACCAGCCGACGCGTGTTGGCGCCGGTACGACCGGTGTACCAGCCCAGTGGGCGCTCGCCGGTCAGCTCGGTGAGGATGCGGATGGCTTCGAGCATGTGCTCGCGCTCCTGCGCCTCGTCCATGTTCTGGTAGTCGATCCAGCGGTAGCCGTGGCTGCAGATCTCATGGCCAGCTTCGGCCATGGCGCGGATCACATCCGGGTGGCGCTGCGCGGCCATGGCCACGGCGAAGATGGTCAGCGGTACGCCGGTATCCTTGAACAGCTTGAGCAGGCGCCATACCCCGGCACGGCTACCATACTCGTACAACGACTCCATGCTCATGTTGCGCTGGCCCTGCAGCGGCTGGGCGGCAACCATCTCGGACAGGAAGGCTTCGGACTCCTTGTCCCCGTGCAGAATGTTGCGCTCGCCGCCTTCTTCGTAGTTGAGCACGAAAGACAGCGCAATGCGGGCGTTGCCCGGCCATTGCGGGTGAGGTGGGTTGTTGCCGTAGCCGATCAGGTCGCGAGGATAGTCAGCGCTCACTGCAGTCTTCCTTCTTGTACGTTGTGCAGGTGATGGGTGGACCCGCGTCGGGTTGTCGCACTCACCGGATGGGCTGATTGTATACAACTTCTGAAATCTTTTGTAAGCCTGTTTTTCCGCATTTCTGCCCTTTTGTCGCTTGAGAACCGGTTGCAAGAAACCTGCCCATCTGGTCAGCTAACGCTCCTTGTACGCAGGTTAGGCCTTTATCCGCTGCTGTGTCGCGGTTTTTTTTCGGCGGCGCGGGGGCTGTCACGGGAGAGCTTAAAAAATTGTGTACAATCTGAAGTCAAAGTGTCTTAATGGCTTCATTCCCACTCACGGCGGGCACTGATCTGGTGCCGTCGAGTATTTTCTGCCCACGATTTGAACAAGAGGCGACAAGCACATGGGACGTTTGACCACTCACGTACTGGATGCCGCGCATGGCTGCCCGGGCAGCTCGATCAAGGTTGAGTTGTACCGTGTCGAAGGCCAGCAGCTGGAACTGGTGAACAGCGCACTGACCAACAGCGACGGCCGCGTCGATGCGCCGCTGCTGCAGGGCGACGACTACCGTACCGGCGTGTACCAGTTGCAGTTCAGTGCTGGAGATTATTACCGAGCTCGGGGCGTGGCGTTGCCAGACGCGGCGTTCCTGGATGTTGTAGTGCTGCGCTTCGGGGTTGATGAGCAACAAGAGCATTATCACGTGCCCCTGTTGATCTCGCCCTACAGCTACTCGACCTATCGCGGAAGCTAGTTGGTCGCTAGAAGAATCTTCGTAGGTCTTTGGCCCGCTCTCACACTGGCGGGCTTTTTTTCGTCTGGGGTTTTTGATTCTGAGCGGGTGATTTAGTTGGTTACGCGGCGTGGTCAGGGCGATTGGTCGTCTACAATGATGTTTTCCTATGTGACGATGGTCAAGGGGTAAGATTGTTTCATTTACGCTTCCTTTCAGATAAGTCATCTGCAGGCACTTCTAATGCCTCGGCAGGCGGTGGCGCCCCCTTGACATTGAATAAGCGGCAGACCACGTACCAGCAAATTGCTAAAGAGAGGTTGTAGGGGAAGAGAATCGCCCAGAACGGAAGCATCCAAGTTTTCTTCCCCGCATTTCACCCCTTTCGCCACTGCGCCAAGGCGCGTAATGCCGCCATGCTTGTAATGGTGTGAGGCAAATCTCATGCAGAGGGATATAGAGCCAATTAGGTTCGCCGGGTGGCGGTAGCTTGTCCGGGCCGTGATCCATGAAGCAGCGCAAATATTCCCAAGCCTGCGCGACATGCTTGATGTCCGCTTCCGTTGGTTCGTTACTATCGATCCATAGACAATCTTTTTGATGGAGGCTACCGTCTTCACGCCGTGGAGCAAATGCCAGTGCGTAGCAATTGCTAAAAGAAGCACCGCCATATTCGATGCGCTTGAACAATCCGCCGTGAACATTTTCCCAATCAAAAATTACCAGTCTTCTTAAGCGTTGGTAATAGATTTTTTTGGTAGTGCGGTTTAGATAGAAGGCTGATAGTCCTTTTATGTACCAAATTCGATAGGCTAGAAAGGGCGCAAAAATAAAGGGTGAAAGTAGGAGCATGGCTAATAGGTCGTATTCTCCTTCGAATGAGAAGTCTAGGCCCAAGATTTTTGGGTAAACAAGAATCGCCATCGCCACAATCATGGCAGTGTATAATTTTCCCATGAATACGGAGTCGGTAACCCAGGGGTTGCGGAGAACCAGTACTTCAGCGGAAAGGATGATCGTTTGATCTGCGATTCTGGGTGGTTCTGTGATGGGGTGTTTGGTTGTAAACAGCCAAATGACCGACATGTTTGTTGTCCTAGGATGTAGAGCTTTAATACGTGGCCTGGCGCGCGCTCATTGCGGGGGTGTAAGGCTTTTGTCATGGGGTTGTGACGATTTTCGGCAAGTACGACATGTTTCATCTGAGCTTTCTTTCAGGTAAATCGCTGGGTACGTAAAATGCCTCGGCGGGTGGTGGCGCTGCCTTAACGTTGAACATGCGTCAGATCACGTACCAGCTAACTGCTACTGAGAGGTTGTAAGGAAATAGAATGGCCCAAAAGGGTAGCATCCAAGTTTTCTTCCCCTGCATCTCACCGGCCTCACCTGTACGCCACGGAGCGTAGTGTCGCCATGCTTGTGATGGCGTTAGACAGATTTCGTATAGCGGTGTATATAGCCAATTGGGTTCGCCCGAGGGTGGCAATTTCGCAGTACCGTGGTCCATAAAATGACGCAGGTATTCCCAAACCTGTGCAACATATTTGACGTCAGGCTCTGTTGGTTCGTTACTATCGATCCATAGGCCGTCTTTTTTATGGAGGCTACCATCTTTACGGTGGGGGGCAATTATCAGTGCGTAGTTAGTGCTAAACGCAGATCCAGCGAATTCAATGCGCTTGAACAACCCCCCATTGACTTCATTCCAGTCAAAGGTAATGAGCGTACTAAATCGTTTGTAGTAAATTGCTTTCGTCAGTCGGTTGAGGTAAATGTTGGATAATTTCTTTATGTAGATGATTCGATAAATTAAAAAGGGTGCGAAGGTGAAAGGGGTGAGTAGATACATGGTCATGAGGTCGCAGGCACCTTCGAATGAGTTTTCAGGATCCAGTGTCCACGGATATACCAGTGCGGCCATTCCTATTATCATTGCTGTGTAGAGTTTGCCCATGAATACGGAGTCAGTCACCCAAGGGTTGCGCAGAGTAAGTACATTGGAAGAGATGTTTGAAACCTGGCTCGCAAATTTAGGTTCCTCCCTGTGCTGGTCTTTTGTTGTGAATAGCCAAGTGATTGACATGTATTAATTCTCCAGTGTGAGTTTGGTGGTTAAGCTCAAATCCTCGGTCGTGTCTTGATTTAATTAATGGTTTATATCTATTTCAGTCTCGCGTTTCATTTGCTCGATCTATATGGAGAGCTAGCTGATTGCTCGAAAATCTTCCTAGGCCTTTTGGTCCAATCTCAGGGCGGCGGGCTTTTGCGGCTGTTGCTTCCGGTTATGATCGGGTGGTTTGCTTGGTCGCGCAATGCAATCGGGTGCTATTGGTTTTCTTCTTGAGTTTGCCCGAGAGTTTTAACTAAAGCTTCAGCGGGGGCAGGGGCTTCGCGGATTTTGAACAATTTGCAAAGGTAATACCAGCAGATGGCGACGGTCATGTTGTACGGGAGCAGGATCGCCCAGAACGGTAGTTGCCAGTTTCTCTTGCCTTGCATTTCACCAGCTTCGCCGGTGCGCCAAGGAACATAATGGCTCCATGCTTTTGCGGGTGGTAGAGCAACCTCTTGAATTGGTCTGTGCCACCAGTTAGATTCGGTACAAAGAGGAAGCTTGTAAGGGCCGTGTTCCATAAAATGACGAAGGTACTCCCACACTTCAGCAACATGTTTGGCGCTGGAGTCATTGGGTTCATTGCTGTCGATCCAAAGACAAACTTTTTTATGGGCTGTACCATCTTGGCTGCCCCGTGAAAATGCCAAGCCATAGCTTGTTGTAAATGATGAGCCACTGAACTCTGTACGTTTGAATAAGCCGCCTTCAGTGTTGCTCCAGTCAAGTGTGTGTGTGGTTTGCAGTTTCCTGCAGTATATTTTTTTTGTAACTCGATTAAAGTAGACGTTCGAGAGGTTTTTTATTAAAAATACGCGATAAGCTAAAAACGGAACGAATATGAAAGGTGCAAATAACAGTAGGCCTGCAAATAGATACGCGCCTTCTAGGTCGTAATTGGCGTCAGGTTCGTGGAGGTAAGGGTATGTAAAGAGCATGGTTGTGATGATTGCCGCAGCATATAGCTTTCCCATAAATATAGAATCAGATATCCATGGGTTTCGCAAGACCAAGATGTAATTAGATATGCTTAAAAACTGTCCTGATATTTTTGGAGTAGTATGGGTCGATGTTTTGGCGTTGAATAGCCACATTATTGACATTGCTTTATTTTCCCAGTCGGAACTTTGCAGTTGAGCTAGTTTGGCCGTCCAGTCCTTGCTTAGGCTTAAAGCTAATTTTGAGTACGGCGTATGTCTTATCTTGTACTTCTTTTTTAAAATGTAAGACCAGGCCTTGCCGGGTGGTGTAGCACGTTGGAGTGATTGTAGTGACCGTATGGTCGCTGTCGGTGTATTCGAGAAGATCCGCTGCCCATTCGCTTTGCCCAATTATAAACTCGCGTAGGAGTATGGTGAATTCCACGGTAGGGGCTATTTTGCTTGTCTCGTTGTAGATAATATCTGTCCAGTTAGGTGGGCTCCAGAAATCGTTAGCGCTCCATGTGCTGGCCAAACCGTTCAGACCCATCTCATGTGCCTCGGTTGAAGAAAGCATGATCGGCGCATAGAACGTGGAGTACCAAGCTTGAATTTCTTTGCTTAGATTATGGTAGTTAGGTAGTTTTTTATCATGGTCTAAATGGATGTCCAGCCTAGACTCCCCATCGTTCGAGCGACTGCCAAATATACTGCGAACTGCCCATAGCTCTATGGGGTTGTGGAGTCGCTCGCTGGACCTCGCATATAGGTACATTCCTCCGGCAATAGCACCAGCGCCTAGCAATACTATGGCTGCAGCCGCCCAACCTGCGAACGGTACTACGCTGATCAGTCCTGCTACTGCAAAGCTACCCTCCAGTACTAGGAAAGAGCCTGCTGCGAACGAGATTCCGCCCGCAGCAGTGTAAGCGCCAGCCATTAAATCGCCATTCTGTTTTTGGCGATAAGCTTTTGCGAAGTCTGAGTGCAGCCCCAAGATCATAGCTGGGTAGCCTGTTAAGCGCGCGAACAGCTTGCTGTCGAGGAATCTCACGAGACTGTTACCAAATGCAATACCTGGGGCTGAGGGGTTTAGTCTCAGTACTAGTGCCTTCTGTGCCGCTCGCGCACTTACTAAGGTCGCGGCCGTTGCGCCCATCACGCCAAATATAGATGAAGCGAGCCCTGTTATGTATTCAAGTCCATCATTGTCTAGTAAGTTGTTGTAAGCGGTCCTCAGGCTTATCAAGTTGAACCAGAGCATGCCTGAGTTAGCTGCTGCTCCTGCTGTTGAAGCGAGCAGGCCCAGTAAGCTGGGTTTGGCCCGAGAGATTTCAGTTATTTCCAAAGTCACCGTGCGAGTGCCAGTAATGCGCAGCGTTTTTATCTCTTCAACCTGAGCCATGGCGGTCCTCAGGTAACGTTCCACCTCTTGACTGAAAGGATTGTCGCGCACGAGCTGATCGGTGATGCTGTACCGCGCGGCTAGTAGACCCAGAGCCTTCTCGGCATTTGCTTCTGATGCTGCCAGTAACACTTGCTGACGCAAGGTATGGCTGGCGTCCCAGCGGGTCTGACCCCTCATCCGCTTGAGAACGATTGTGGTGACGGACTGGGCAGTAAGGTCAGTAATGCCGGCTGTTGCAGGGAAGCGCCCGGCGAGTCCTTGGATGACGCTGTCGCTAGTCCCGAGCAAGCTCCCTATTGCGTCAGCCTTATCTTTAAGTGGATTGAACGGTGCCAGTGCCACGTATAGCAGGCTTTCATGCTGGTCGAACCACTGCTCCAAGCGCTTGAAACGGCGATCCTCGTCTTCTGTGCCTAGCGCAGGTTGGCTCATGGGGTTGATCAGTAGAGCGAGGGACATCTCCAATCCGCGGGCGGAGGTGCAGTCATCACGGTCATAGCTAGCCAGCGCTGCAGCAAGGCTGGTGGGTTCATCGATATGCTGGTTTTCGGCTGTAGCCAGCCAGATGTCATGGTCGTTACTGGCTTGCAGGGCTTGTTTGCGCAGCACGTCAATACGCTTTTCCAGCTCATCGCGTTCGGCAAGGAATCTAAGGTATTTGTCCGTATCAATCCGCAAACCGAGCCGTGCGCCGTGCTCCGAGTAGTTCTCGTGGGTTAGTGCTCGGTAACGTGCCTCGGCGGCAGGCGGCCATGGGCGGCCTTTTGATATGCTCAGCTGGCGCGCTGCTTCATCTATCGAACGTCGAGGCCGGGCCGGATACATGCTGACCAGTGTCTTGTCGAGCAGCATCGCCACCAGGTTGCGGTGGTGGAAGTCGCGGCTTTGTGGGCTCAGCCGCTCCGCGTCCAGACGAAAGCACTTGGGCACGCAGGCCTGCTCGGAACTCGGCTCAGGCTCATGGGGATACAGTTGCTCGGACGGGATCAGATCGCGCATCTGGTGCTGATAGGCCGAAACCGACAGGCTCAGGTCCAGCGCCATGCCTTCTGCGTCATTGAGCGCAACCACCGCCGGGATCTTCGGCTGGGTATACGGGTACTGGCGGAGCATCGCGGCCAGCGAGCCCATCGGCAAAGTTTCCTTTATCGGGTGGCTGCTCCAGGTCAAAGACATGCGTCGGTCTTCGGGCTTGAAGTCTTCAACCCAGTCCTTCAGCGCGCTGACCGGCAATACATGCTGCTGGGTCGAGGGCTGCTTGCTGCCGGCGACCAGCTCAGCAGTATCCAGCAAACGCATATGCCGCCCGCGCAGAGCCTCAGACTGGCAAATTCGGGCGGTCATGGCTTTGGTCCACAGGTGCGGGCTGTAAGCGATCCAGACTTCTTTGCCGGCCTCGGCGCTGGTGTCGGCCCAGACCCAGCCGAGGGTACGGCTGCCCATATAGCGTTTACGTCGGTTGTAGCAATCAAGGCCGCAATAGCGCAGTTCCTGATAGTGGCCGTCGCCGTCGTATTCGTGGATGACCAGCTTTTCGCGTTTCGTCCCCTTCATGAACACATACACATAGCCCGGGCGCAGAGCACGTAGGGTGTAGGCGGAGTGCTGCAGCGGGGCAAAGCCTTGTTCGAGGTTGAGACTGGACTCCGCATAGCGACATGCTGGCGCATCGGCGGGCCGCGGGACGATGGCGTAACGCACCGGCAGGATGGGCACGCGGCCGCTGCAGGTGGGACCTGAGGTTGCGCAACTGACTGGAGGCTCGCTCATGAGCGCACGCTACTTTGTGCTGGCGTTGCCGCGAACGGAAGACGGAGAGGCAGAACAGTTAAATGTGGCATGGGACGCGCTTCCTGCAGATCCGAGAAATGGCTCGGAATCATGAATTTCTGCAGAAGCGGTTGGATAGCAGACGAAGCCTACAGGGCTGTAGGAAAGTTCTCGCTGAGGCGTGGGATTTGCAGCGGGCCTGCGACTTGACGGGATGCGACCGTCCCGACAGGCCCCAGTGAGAGCCTGTGCGAGCAAACGCCGTCACTACCGGCGCGGCAAATGCCAGACGCCGGCGGGGTGGGGAGCTTTACAGGAAGACGAACTTGGCGATGAAGATCACGCACAGCACCCACAAGCTGGCAGAGATTTCCTTGTATTTGCCGGTACCCGCCTTGAGCACCACGTAGCTGATGAAGCCCAGGGCGATGCCGTCGGCGACCGAGAAGGTCAGCGGCATCATGATGACAGTGACGATCGCGGGGATGCTGTCGGTGGCTTCATCCCAGTTGATGTGGGCCATGCTGCCCATCATCAGCATCGCGACATAGATCAGCGCGCCCGCGGTGGCATAGGCTGGAATCATCCCGGCCAGCGGTGCGAAGAACATCGCCGCCACAAACAGCAGGCCAACCACCACCGCCGTCAGACCGGTACGGCCGCCTGCAGCCACCCCGGCGGCACTTTCGACGTAGCTGGTCACCGGCGGTACGCCGACGGCGGCGCCGAATACGCTCGAGGCGCTGTCGGCCTTCAATGCACGCGAAAGGTTCTCGATCTTGCCGTCCGCCGACACTAGCCCGGCGCGTTGGGCGACGCCCATCAGAGTGCCAGCGGTGTCGAACATGTGCACAAACAGGAAGGCCAGCACCACACTGATCATGCTGACGTTGAACACCCCGGCAATGTCCATGGCCAGCCAGGTTGGCGCCAGGCTCGGCGGCAGCGAGAACACGCCGCCGTACTGCACCAGGCCCAGACCCCAGCCAGCAAGGGTGACGCTGATGATGGCGATGAGGATCGCGCCGAAAACGCGGTGGTAGCTGAGCACGGCGATCATCAGAAAGCACACGGCGGCCAGCAGCGGCCCTGGTTCATGCAGCGAACCGAGCTTGATCAAGGTGGCGGGGCTGTCGACCACAATACCTGCAGTCTTCAAGCCGATCAGTCCGAGAAATAGCCCGACGCCGGCGCCCATGGCATGGCGCAGGCTGACCGGGATGCTGTTGAGCAGCCACTCGCGCACGCGCGACAAGGTCAGGAACATGAATAGCACCCCGGAGACGAACACGGCACCCAGCGCCGCCTCCCAGGTGTAACCCATGGTGCCGACCACGGTGTAGGTAAAGAAGGCGTTGAGGCCCATGCCCGGGGCCAGGCCTACTGGCCAGTTGGCGTACAGGCCCATCAACAGGCAGCCCAGTGCGGCGGCGATGCAGGTCGCGACGAACGCGGCGCCATGATCAATGCCGGCGTCGGCCATGATGTTGGGGTTGACGAAGATGATGTAGGCCATGGTGATGAAGGTGGTCACCCCAGCGATCATTTCGGTCTTGACGGTGGTGCCATGTCGCTTGAGTTTGAAAATCCGTTCCAGCCAGCTCGTTTCGAGCGGTGGAGTGAGATCCAGCGTAGGGGCGTCGGATTTGCGGGTGTCCACTGCGAGTACTCCTCAAGTCTTTCTTGTTGTTCGGAACCAGTGTCCTGCGCTACGCACTTGGTGATTCCGCGAGGGTGAGGCAGACGTCTGACCTGTTTGTTGACTCATGGGTCAAGAAGTTGCTCGCTGGATTATGCGTTTGTGTACAAATAATGCAAATAATGTTTTATCTTTCCTGGGTACAATCTTGTAAATAGTGGCTATATGCCGAAATGGCCACCTGCAGAAACGCGTCAGCCTGTGTACAATGGGCCAGTACCTTTCTTCTTATTTCCAACCAGGGCTTGCCAGCCACCCTCTGACAGGCAGTACAGTCAAGGTCCGATTGGCGGATTCCCATGCTCGAGTGCCCATGAACGAACAGCTGCAGCCTCTCAAGAAACCTGTACGCACCGGCAAGGCCGGGCGCAGTGGTACCCAGGACGACATCGTCTACGCGCATATTTTCGAGGCGATCCTCGAGCAGCGGCTGGCGCCGGGCACCAAGTTGAGCGAGGAAGCGCTGGGCGAGATCTTTGGCGTCAGCCGCACCATCATTCGTCGCGCCTTGTCGCGTCTGGCCCACGAGAGCGTGGTGTTGCTGCGGCCTAATCGCGGTGCCGTGGTTGCCAGTCCGACAGTTGAAGAGGCGCGGCAGGTGTTCTTTTCGCGACGGATGGTTGAGCGGGCGATCACTGAGTTGGCGGTGCAGCATGCTACGGCTGAGCAGTTGAACGAGTTGCGGCAGATGGTGCGCGAGGAGCGTGACAGCTTCTCGCGGGGTGATCGGGGGGCTGGGATTCGGCTTTCCGGGGAGTTTCACCTGAAGCTGGCTGAGGCTGCTGGCAATGCTCCTTTGGTGAGTTTCCAGCGTAGCTTGGTGTCGCAGACATCTTTGATCATTGCGCAATATGAGAGCGGGAACCGGTCGCACTGTTCGTATGATGAGCATATGCAGCTGATCGATGCGATCGAGGCGCGGGATGCGGGGCAGGCGGTTAGCTTGATGATGCATCATATGGATCATATCGACAGTAAGCTGAACCTCGATGAGGAGAGTGCTTCGGACGATTTGCATGCGGTGTTTTCGCATTTGTTGCAGAAGAAGCCTGCTCGGGTTTCTTCGGCCAAGGGTTGATTGCGGCGTAGGCTGGGTTGGGGGTTTATCCATTTCTTGTGGTGGGTGATCGGGCCCCTTTCGCCTTTACGGCGAATCACTTTTTTGGCAAACGCCCCAAAAAAGTAACCAAAAAAATGCTTGGCTCCACATACGGCCCCTTCGCTGCGCTGCGGGGTTCCCTCGCTCCGGCCTTGCTCCCGGGAGGACCGCGCTGTACGGCCCATCCTGGGCCGCAGCGCTTGCCGGCCATCCATGGCCGTCACCTCCCTTCGCAAGACCTGCGCTCGGCCTCCTGAGTCGCCGGTGGATCAAGATCAAGATCAAGATCAAGAGCACGCCTCGCTGCGCTGGCGCATAGCGGGGGCAGTGTGGGTTTCGCGATTGTGGTTCGATGTTGGATTGCCGGGGCCGCTGTGCGGCCCTTTCGCGACACGAGGCGCTCCTACACTGACCGCGTTTGTCGATAATACGCGGTCAACTGTTGGAGCGGCCTTGTGTCGCGAAAGGGCTGCGCAGCAGCCCCAGCAATCTCAATCCAGACGAAAATCATGCAGCCACACCCATCCGCCCTGCGCCAGCGCAGCGAGGCGTGCTCTTGATCTACCAGCGACCTCAGAAGGCCGAACGCAGGCATTGCGAAGGGAGGTGCCGGCCATGGATGGCCGGCAAGCGCTGCGGGCCAGGATGGCCCGTACAGCGCGGTCCTCCCGGGAGCATTGCCGGAGTGAGGGAGCCCCGCAGCGCAGGGGCCGTATGTGGGAACGACGGCTTTTGGTTCCTTTTGGCCACGACCAAAAGGGACTCGCCGTAAGGGCGGGAAGGGGCCAGAACGTCCAACAAATCAAATAGATAAGCCCACAACCCATCTCGTGCACAAGCCGCTACCGCTGATGCACACACCGCCCAGCTGCATAAGTCTCCAGCACCGTCCGATCATCCCCAAGCGTCGTCAGCACAAACAGCGTCTCCTCAATCCCACCCGACTGCTCCAGACGATACTCAAGCAACGGCGTAGCCTTGAAGTCCAACACCACAAAGTCCGCATCATTACCCGGACGCAAACTCCCCACCCGATCCTCCAGGTGCAAAGCCCGAGCCCCACCCAGCGTTGCCAGGTACAACGACTTGAACGGATGCAACCGCGCGCCCTGCAACTGCATCACCTTGTAAGCCTCGTTCAACGTATGCAGTAACGAAAAACTGGTCCCCGCGCCAACATCCGTGCCCAGCCCGACGTTGACCTTGAACTTCTCAGCTTGCGGCAAGTTAAACAAGCCACTGCCCAGGAACAGGTTCGAGGTCGGGCAGAACGCCACCGCCGAGCCCGTCTCCGAAAGCCGCTGACACTCTTCATCACACAGATGCACGCCATGGGCAAACACCGACCGCTCACCCAGCAATTCGAAGTGATCGTAGACGTCCAGATAACCCTTCTGCTCCGGGAACAAGCCCTTGACCCAGTCGATCTCCTGCAGGTTCTCGGACAGGTGCGTATGCATGTACACCCCCGGATGCTCCTTCAGTAACTGGCCGGCCATCGCCAATTGCTCGGGCGTGCTGGTCGGGGCAAAGCGCGGCGTCACCGCATAGTGCAGCCGGCCCTTGCCATGCCAGCGCTGAATCAGCGCCTTGCTCTCGGTGTAGGACGACTCCGCAGTGTCGGTCAGATAATCCGGCGCGTTGCGGTCCATCATCACCTTGCCGGCGATCAGGCGCAGGTCCAGCCGCTCGGCCTCTTCGAACAGCGCGTTGACCGACTCCGGATGCACACTGCCGAACGCCAGCGCGGTGGTGGTGCCGTTGCGCAGCAGCTCCTGCAGGAAGATCTTCGCGACCTTGTCGGCATGCGCCTTGTCGGCAAACTGCTTTTCGCAGGGGAAGGTGTAGGTGTTCAGCCAGTCCAGCAACTGCTCGCCATAGGAGCCGATCATGCCGGTCTGCGGGAAATGGATATGGGTGTCGATAAAGCCCGGAGTGATCAGGGCATCCTGGTAATGCACCACGTCGATGTTGGCATCCAGCGTCGGCAGCAGATCGCTGGCGTGACCGAGGGCGCTGATGCGGCCTTCGTCGACCACCAGCAGGCCGTCCGGGTAGTACTCGCAGGATGCCTCCAGGCCGACTTCGGCGGGGTCGCCAACGCTGTGCAGAATGGCGGATCGGTAAGCTTTGCGGGTTGCGCTCATAACACTCTCGTCAATTGGCGTGGCTGCGGCGCGACGGCGGCAGCAACTGAGCAATGGGGCCGGCATTGACCGCAGCATCGTGCTGGCCAAAACAGGCGTTGTAGGTGGCGATGATTTCGCCGGCAATCGACACGGCGATCTCGATCGGCAATTTGCCTTTGACCTCGGCCAGGCCCATCGGGCAGCGCATGCGTGCTACCACCGCATCGTCATAGCCGCGATCACGCAGGCGATGCTCGAACTTGGCCCGTTTGGTCTTCGAGCCGATGAGGCCGAACCAGGTGAAGTCGTTGCGCTTGAGGATCGCCGCGGTCAGCTCCAGATCGAGCTGGTGGTTGTGGGTCATGACGATGCAGTAACTGCCTGGCGGCAGCGCAGCCACTTCGTCGACCGGCTCCTCGCTGATGATGCGGCTCACGCCGCTGGGGATCAGCTCCGGGAATTCTTGCTCGCGCGAGTCGATCCAGCGCACCCGGCAGGGCAGGGCAGCCAGCAAGGGTACCAGAGCCCGGCCGACGTGGCCCGCACCGAACACGGCGATCTCGGCCTGCACCGCCGCCATTGGCTCGAACAGCAGCACGGTAACGCCGCCGCAGCATTGGCCAAGGCTCGCGCCGAGGCTGAAGCGCTCCAGATGCGGGGTGCTGCGCTGCTCGTCGAGCATCTGCCGGGCGATGTGCAGAGCCTTGTACTCAAGGTGGCCACCGCCGATGGTGTCGAACAGCTGGCGGGCGCTGACGACCATCTTCGAGCCGGCATTGCGCGGGGTCGAGCCGCGCTCTTCGATGATGGTCACCAGCACGCAGGGTTCACCGCGAGCTTGCAGGTCGGCGAGGGCGTTGATCCATTGGTGCATGATACAAAACCTCAGTTGGCTTCAACTCAGCCGCGCGCAGTACAGCGCTGCGCACGGCTGCCTGCGGTCACGATGTGACAGGTTCCACGTGCTGTTCAGCAGGCTGCTGCACGGCCAGGGTCTGGCGCATCTGCTCGCAGCCCCACAGGACCCGCTCAGGCGTGGCCGGCGCGTCGATGTTGGGCTGCGCGCGGTAGTCGGCGATGCTGGCGACGGCGTCCTTGATCGCGCACCAGGCAGCGATGCCGAGCATGAACGGCGGCTCGCCGACGGCCTTGGAATGGAACACGGTGTCTTCCGGGTTCTTGCGGTTCTCGACCAGCTTGACCCGCAGGTCCAGCGGCATGTCGGCCACTGCCGGGATCTTGTAGCTGGCCGGGCCGTTGGTAACCAGCTTGCCCTTGGCGTTCCACACCAGCTCTTCGGTGGTCAGCCAGCCCATGCCCTGAATGAAGCCGCCTTCGACCTGACCGATGTCGATGGCCGGGTTCAGCGAGTCGCCGACGTCGTGCAGGATATCGGCACGCAGCATCTTGTACTCGCCGGTCAGGGTGTCGACGATGACCTCGACGCAGGCTGCGCCAAAGGCGAAGTAGTAGAACGGCCGGCCGCGCGCCTGCGAGCGGTCGTAGAAGATCTTCGGCGTGCGGTAGAAGCCGGTAGTCGAAAGCGACACCTGGGCAAAATAGGCCTGCTGCACCAGCGTCTCGAAGCTGATCAGTTCCTCACGCACGCGCACATGGCCGTTGCGGAATTCAACGTCTTCCTCAGTGACATTCCAGTGCCGGGCGGCGAACTCGACCAGGCGCTTCTTGAGGATTTCCGCCGCGTTCTGCGCCGCCTTGCCGTTCAGGTCGGCGCCACTGGATGCAGCGGTCGGTGAGGTGTTGGGGACCTTGTCGGTATTGGTCGCCGTGATCTGAATGCGGTCGATCTCGACCTGGAACACCTGCGCAACCACCTGCGCAACCTTGGTGTTCAACCCCTGGCCCATCTCGGTGCCGCCATGGTTGAGGTGGATGCTACCGTCGGTGTAGATGTGGATCAGCGCACCGGCCTGGTTGAGGAAGGTGGCAGTGAACGAGATGCCGAACTTGACCGGGGTCAGCGCCAGACCTTTTTTCAATACCGGGCTGTGCTCGTTGAAGTGGCGGATCGACTTGCGCCGCTCGGCGTAGTCGCTGCTGGCCTCCAGTTCGGCGGTCATTTCCTCGATCAGGTTGTGTTCGACGGTCTGGTAGTAATGGGTGACGTTGCGTTCGGTCTTGCCGTAGTAGTTAGCCTTGCGCACATCCAGCGGGTCACGGCCGAGCTGACGGGCAATGTGGTCCATCACCTGCTCGATGGCGACCATGCCCTGCGGCCCGCCGAAACCTCGGTAAGCGGTGTTGGAGGCGGTGTTGGTCTTGCAGCGGTGGCCGTTGACGGTGGCGTCGCCAAGGTAATAGGCGTTGTCCGAGTGGAACATGGCGCGGTCGACAATCGAGCCGGACAGGTCAGGCGAGTAGCCGCAGTTGCCGGCGAGGTCGAACTGGATGCCGTGCAGGCGGCCGTCGTCATCGAAGCCGACGTCGTACTCGACGTAGAACGGGTGGCGCTTGCCGGTCATGGTCATGTCTTCGACCCGTGGCAGGCGCATCTTGGTCGGCTGGCCGGTCAGCCGCGCGATCACCGCGCACAGGCAGGCCGGGCTGGCGGCCTGGGTTTCCTTGCCGCCGAAACCGCCACCCATGCGGCGCATGTCGAGGACGATCTTGTTCATCGGCACATCGAGCACTTCGGCGACCAATTTTTGCACTTCGGTCGGGTTCTGCGTCGAGCAGTACACGATCATGCCGCCGTCTTCGGTCGGCATCACCGAGGAGATTTGCGTTTCCAGGTAGAAGTGCTCCTGGCCACCGATATGCAAGGTGCCTTGCAAGCGGTGCGGGGCGCTGGCCAGGGCGGCAACCGAATCACCGCGCTGATGGGTATGGCTGTCAAGTACGAAGTGCTTGTCGCGCAGCGCTTGCACAACATCCAGCACCGGCTCGAGGTCTTCGTATTCAATGATCGCCGCCATCGCCGCACGGCGAGCGGTTTCCAGGTCGCGGGCAGCTACCGCCAGCACCGGTTGGCCGAAGAACTCGACCTTGTCGATCGCCAGCAACGGGTCGCCGGCGACCACCGGGCCGATGTCCTTGAGGCCGGGGATGTCTTCATGGGTGATGGCGATGCGCACGCCTTCAAAGGCGTAGCATGGCGCGGTATCGATACTCAGGATGCGCGCGTGGGCGCGGTCAGCTGTGCGCGCATACACATGCAACTGATTGGGGAATTCGAGGCGGTCATCGATATACACCGCTTCGCCGCTGACGTGTTTGTCGGCGCTGTCGTGCTTGACGCTGCGGCCGACGCCGGTGGTCAGGTCCTGGCGGAACAGTTCGGCCATCTCGGCCTGGCTCTTGACGGCATGATGATTAGACATAGTCGGTCACCCGGGTTTCGATGTGCGGCGATTGCAGTTCGATGAAGTACTTGCGCAGCAGGTTCTGTGCGGTCAGCAGGCGGTATTCCTTGCTCGCGCGGAAGTCCGAGAGCGGGCTGAAGTCTTCGCCCAGCGCCTGGCAGGCACGTTCAAGGGTGGCCTGGTTCCACGGCTTGCCGCGCAGCGCGGCTTCACAGGCGCGGGCGCGTTTGGGAATCGCGGCCATGCCGCCAAAGGCAATGCGCACGCCGCTGACCACACCGTTTTCGATGCTCAGGTTGAACGCTGCACAAACTGCCGAGATGTCGTCGTCCAGGCGCTTGGAGACCTTGTAGGCGCGGAACGTCCAGTCATTGCTGGCCCGCGGCACGATGATCTTCTCGATGAACTCGCTGTCCTGGCGGGCCGTGATGCGGTAGTCGATGAAGTAGTCTTCCAGTGGCAGCACGCGCTGGCGCTGGCCCTGGCGCAGTACCACCTGGGCATCCAGGGCAATCAGCAGCGGCGGCGAGTCACCGATGGGCGAGGCATTGCCGATGTTGCCGCCGAGGGTGCCTTGGTTGCGGATTTGCAACGAGGCAAAGCGGTGCAGCAGGGCGCCGAAATCGGGGTACTCGTCGCTGAGCGCGCCGTAGCAGTCGGTCAACGGCGTAGCTGCGCCGATCTCCAGATGAGTGGCGGTCTTGTCGATGCGCTTGAGTTCGGCGACGTTGCCGACATAGATCATTACCGGCAAGGTCTTGTGGAACTGGGTCACTTCCAGCGCCAGGTCGGTGCCGCCGGCAAGCAGGCGCGCTTCTGGGTGCGAGCTGTACAGGTCGGCCAGGTCGGCTACGGTCAGCGGCACCAGGCAGCGCTTGTCGCCGCTGTTCAGTTCGCCGGTTTCGGACGGGGCGATGGCCTTGAGGCGGGCGATGGTCTGCGCCTGCTGCGCATCGAACTGATCGCGGCACGGTGTGGCGCAGCTCTGTTCGGCAGCGGCGAGGATCGGCCGGTAGCCGGTGCAACGGCATAGGTTGCCGGCGAGGGCTTCCTGGGCCTGCTGGGTGTCGGCGCCGTTGCTGTTCTTCTGCAAGGCAAACAGCGACATGACAAAGCCTGGAGTGCAGAAGCCGCATTGCGAGCCGTGGCAGTCGGCCATGGCTTTTTGCACACTGTGCAGTTCGCCCTGATGCTTGAGGCCTTCGACGCTGATCAATTGTTTGCCGTGCAACGACGAAACGAAGGTCAGGCACGAGTTGAGGCTGCGGTAGCGCAGGCTCTGGCCGTCTTCTTCGAGCTCGCCGACCACCACTGTACAGGCGCCGCAGTCGCCACTGGCGCAGCCTTCCTTGGTGCCGGATTTGCCAAGGTGTTCGCGCAGGTACTGCAGCACGGTCATGTTCGGGTCCAGGGCGTGCTCATTACGCAGCTCCTGGTTTACGAGAAACTGGATCACGGGGGAGGCCTCGCAATGGTTTTATTGTTGTTCCGGCGGACTCTAAGCAGGCTTGATCGCCGGGTCAATGATTTTCTGACTCAAAGGTCAAGAAATCGCGCATAGTGAGTCCGCACCGAACAGTGTGCCTTTTACAAAGCATAGATCGCGCCTGATCGCCGGTCCGGCTTGCCAACGAATAAAGCGCAGCGCCCCTCTGCGCGACTGCCAGGCAAGTGCGCTACAATCCGCCGCTTGTGCCCAGTTCAATGATTTTGAAGGAAAACCATGACGTTCAAGGCGCCGGACAGTCTCTCCGAGCAGATTGCCCACCATCTGGCCGAGCGGATCATCCGCGGCGAGCTTGCCCCGGGTGAGCGGATCCAGGAGCAAAAGGTCACTCAGGCCCTGAACGTCAGCCGCGGCTCGGTGCGCGAGGCGCTGTTGATCCTTGAACGTCGCCATCTGGTGGCGATCCTGCCGCGGCGGGGCGCCCACGTGACGCGTCTTGACGAACGCAGTGTGCGCAGCCTGTGCGCATTGATGGGCGAGTTCTACATACTGCTCGGCAACGCCGTTGCCCAGAAATGGCGCACTGATGCGGACCTGATGCCGTTTCTGGGCATTCAGCAGCGCTTGCAACAGGCCTACGCCGCCACTGACATCAAGACCTTCGTCGCCGAAAGCTTCGCGGTGATGCGCGCTGCGTATCCGTTCGCCGACAACCCGTACCTGCAGGAAACCGTCGAGAACCTGCAGCCCGCCATGAGCCGCGCCTATTACCTCGCGCTGGATCAGCGCCAGGCCAATATGCTCGACTACCTCGACCTGTTCGATCGCCTGCTGCAGGCGGTGGTCGCGCGCGACATTGCACGTATTCGCGAAGTGCTGGTTGCATACTGCCAGCGCAGCTGCGAGCTGGTGCTGGCTGCGTTGGCGCGGGCCTGATCGATGCGCTTGAAGTGCATTCGCCTGGCCGGGTTCAAGTCGTTCGTCGACCCGACCACGGTCAACTTCCCCAGCAACATGGCCGCCGTGGTCGGGCCCAATGGCTGTGGCAAGTCCAACATCATCGACGCGGTGCGCTGGGTGATGGGCGAAAGTTCGGCTAAAAACCTGCGCGGCGAGTCGATGACCGACGTCATCTTCAATGGCTCGACCAGTCGCAAGCCGGTCAGCCAGGCCAGTATCGAGCTGGTGTTCGACAACAGCGACAATACCCTGGTCGGCGAGTACGCCGCCTACGCCGAGATCTCGATCCGGCGCAAAGTGACCCGCGACGCCCAGAATACCTACTACCTCAACGGCACCAAATGCCGTCGCCGCGACATTACCGATATCTTCCTCGGAACCGGGCTGGGCCCGCGCAGCTACTCGATCATCGAGCAGGGCATGATCTCCAAGCTGATCGAGGCCAAGCCAGAGGAGCTACGCAACTTCATCGAAGAAGCCGCCGGCATCTCCAAGTACAAGGAACGCCGCCGCGAGACCGAAACCCGAATTCGCCGCACCCAGGAAAACCTCGCCCGCCTGACCGACCTGCGCGATGAGCTCGGGCGCCAGCTCGAGCGTTTGCACCGCCAGGCCCAGGCCGCAGAAAAGTATCGCGAGTACAAAGCTGAAGAGCGTCTGCTCAAGGCGCGCTTGTCGGCCCTGCGCTGGCGTGAGCTGGACCAGAAGGTGCAGCAACGCGGCGCCGTCATCGGCGATCAGGAAGTAGCCTTCGAGGCGCTGGTGGCCGAGCAACGCAATGCCGATGCCAGCATCGAGCGCCTGCGCGACGGCCACCATGAGTTGTCCGAACGCTTCAACCAGGTCCAGGGCCGCTTCTATTCGGTGGCCGGTGACATTGCCCGGGTCGAGCAGAGCATTCAGCACGGCCAGCAGCGCCTGCGCCAGTTGCAGGATGATCTCAAGGAAGCCGAGCGCACACGGCTGGAAACCGAGTCGCACCTGGGCCATGACCGCACCCTGCTGGCGACCCTCGGCGAAGAACTGGAGCAGCTTGGGCCTGAGCAGGAGATGACCCTCGCGGCAGCTGAAGAAGCGGCTGCCGTGCTCGAAGAAGCCGAGCTGGGCATGCACGGCTGGCAGGAGCAGTGGGACAGTTTCAATACCCGCTCAGCCGAGCCGCGGCGCCAGGCCGAAGTCCAGCAATCGCGCTTGCAGCAGCTGGAAACCAGCCTCGAGCGCTTGGCTGAACGCCAGCGCAAGCTGGCTGACGAACGCGATCAGCTCAGCGCCGACCCGCAGGACGCAGCCATGCTCGAGTTGACCGAGCAGGTCGCCAGCAGTGAGCTGCTGCTGGAAGAACTGCAGCTCAGCGAGCAGGACGTGCTCGAGCGCCTCGAAGCTGTGCGTGAGCAACTGCAGCAGCTCAACCAGAGCCATCAGCAGTTGCAGGGCGAGCAACAGCGTCTGGGCGGCCGGCTGGCGTCGCTGGAGGCGTTGCAGCAAGCCGCCCTGGAGCCGTCTGCCGGTGCTGGCGAGTGGCTGCGCGAGCAAGGTTTGCAACAGCGTCCGCGCCTGGCCGAGGGTTTGCGCGTCGAGGCAGGTTGGGAGCTTGCCGTCGAGACGGTGCTGGGTGCCGACTTGCAGGCAGTGCTGGTCGACGACTTCAACCAGCTGGACTTCGCCGCACTGGAACAAGGTGATTTGCGCCTGTTGCTGGCGGCCGGCGAGGGCGCTCGGGTGCCCGGCAGCTTGCTCGACAAGGTCGAAGGGCGCACCGACCTCAGCCCTTGGCTGGGCCAGGTGCGTCCGGTCGAGACCCTTGAGCAGGCGCTGAACCAGCGCGCAAGTCTGCTGGCTGGCGAAAGCCTGGTCAGTCGCGATGGCTACTGGGTGGGCCGGCATTGCCTGCGCGTAAGCCGCGGCAGCGAAGCGCAAGGCGGCGTGCTTGCCCGCGCGCAGGAGATCGAGCAGCTGGCCGAGCAGCAACTGCAGCAACAGGAGCAGTTGGACCAGTTCGAGGAGCGCCTGCATAGCCAGCGTGAGCAACAGCGTGGCCTTGAAGAGCAGCGCGAACAACTGCGCCGCCGTAGCCAGGACGAAAACCGTCAGCACGGTGAGCTCAAGGCGCGTTTGTCTGCCGGTCGCGCCCGCGCCGAGCAGCTTGAGCTGCGTCGCCGCCGCCTTGAAGAAGAATTAAGCGAGCTGGGTGAGCAGCGCGCCATCGAGCACGAACAGCTCGGCGAGGCGCGGCTGATCCTGCAAGAGGCCCTTGACCTGATGGCCGAGGACACCGAGCAGCGCGAACAATTGCTGGCCCGCCGCGACACCTTGCGCGAAGGCCTCGACCGCATCCGCCAGGAAGCCCGCCAGCACAAGGACCACGCTCACCAGTTGGCCGTGCGCCTGGGCTCGCTGCGTGCCCAGCACGGTTCCACCCGGCAGGCGCTGGAGCGGCTGGAGCAGCAAGCCGAGCGCCTGAGCGAGCGCCAGGAGCAGTTGAGCCTGAATCTGGAAGAGGGCGAAGCGCCGCAGGAAGAGCTGCGCCTAAAACTAGAAGAGCTGCTCGAACGGCGCATGAGCGTCGATGAAGAAATGCGCCTGGCCCGGCTGCACATGGACGACGCCGACCGCGAACTGCGCGACGCCGAAAAACGCCGCACCCAGGCTGAGCAGCAGTCGCTTTTGCTGCGTGGTCAGCTGGAGCAGTCACGGCTTGAATCGCAAGGCCTCAACCTGCGTCGCAGCACTTTGCAGGAACAACTGCTGGCCGACGGTTTTGACCTGCAAGGCGTGCTTGCCACGCTCGATCCCGAGGCCAGCGAAGCGACCACCGAACAGCAGCTCGAACAAATCGAAGGGCGCATTCAGCGCCTGGGTGCGATCAACCTGGCAGCCATCGAAGAGTACGAGCAACAGTCCGAGCGCAAACGCTATCTGGATGCGCAGGACGCCGATCTGGTCGAAGCGCTCGAGACCCTGGAAAACGTCATCCGCAAGATCGACAAGGAAACCCGCACCCGCTTCAAGGATACCTTTGATCAGATAAATGCCGGTTTGCAGGCACTTTTTCCAAAAGTTTTCGGCGGTGGCAGCGCTTACTTGGAACTGACGGGCGAAGATTTACTCGATACTGGGGTGACAATCATGGCGCGCCCGCCGGGCAAGAAAAACAGCACCATCCATTTGTTGTCGGGTGGCGAGAAAGCACTGACTGCGTTGGCGCTGGTGTTCGCTATCTTCAAACTCAACCCGGCACCGTTCTGCATGCTCGACGAAGTCGATGCGCCGCTGGACGATGCCAACGTCGGGCGGTACGCCCGGTTGGTCAAGGAAATGAGCGAGACCGTGCAGTTCATCTACATCACCCACAACAAGATCGCCATGGAGATGGCCGATCAGCTGATGGGGGTGACGATGCACGAGCCAGGCTGTTCACGTCTTGTTGCAGTTGATGTAGAGGCGGCAATGGCCATGGTAGACGCCTGATAAGCGACGTTGAGGCGTTTTCAGCAGCTAAAACGCCTGTCATGTGTGACAGACGGTGTAAAGTTGCCTTTGGTCGTGCTAGCTTTACCGTCACGTGTATTCTGCGTGGGTAAAACGCCTGTCAGAACATAGAGTTGGCGCCACGTGTTAAAGGGCTTTGAACCCTTTGTTTTCAAGCATATTTTTTATAGAGGCACGGGATTAAATGGAAATCGGTCTGCGCGAGTGGCTGATCGTCATCGGCATCATTGTCATCGCCGGTATTCTTTTCGACGGCTGGCGTCGCATGCGTGGTGGCAAAGGCAAGTTGAAATTCCGTCTCGACCGCAGCTACTCCAATGTTGCGGACGAAGAAGGCGGCGCGGAAGTGCTCGGCCCGGCACGCGTGCTGGAAGGCCAGCACAAAGAGCCCGAGCTGGACGAAACCGACCTGCCGTCGATGAGCGCAGGGCGTGAGCGCGAGCGCGAAGCCAAACCGGTCAAGGCCGCCAAGCGCGGCAAGCGCAACAGCGAGCCGCAGCAAGGCGATCTGAGCCTGGCAGCCGAGCCGCGTGAGCCCGACCTGTTCGCCGAGCCGGACAACGCCTACGAGACCGACAACAACCGCACCAGCGGTTTCTCCTCAAGCTCGTCCAGCAGCAGCGTCAAGGAGCTGCCACCGGCTGAAGAAGTGCTGGTGATCAGCGTGATCTCCCGTGACGAAACCGGCTTCCGCGGCCCGGCACTGTTGCAGAACATTCTCGAGAGCGGTCTGCGCTTTGGCGAAATGGACATCTTCCACCGTCACGAGAGCATGGCCGGTCACGGCGAAGTGCTGTTCTCGATGGCCAACGCGGTCAAGCCAGGGGTGTTTGACCTGGATGACATCGACCATTTCAGCACCCGTGCGGTGAGCTTCTTCCTCGGCTTGCCAGGCCCACGCCATCCCAAGCAGGCGTTCGACGTAATGGTTGCTGCTGCGCGCAAGCTGGCCCATGAGCTCGATGGCGAACTCAAGGATGACCAGCGTAGCGTGTTGACGGCGCAGACCATCGAGCATTATCGCCAGCGAATCGTTGAGTTCGAGCGTCGCGCGCTGACTCAGAAGCGTTGATTTAACCGTGCGGGCAGGGTCGATAGTGATTCTGCCCGCAGTGATTTATGCGCTAGAGCAGCTCTGGTGCTGAGTGGGGCAGGTGGGCGCGGCGGTGCCTGGATTGGGGCTGCGGCGCAGCCCTTTCGCGACACAAGGCCGCTCCTACAGGGACCGCGCAAGGCCGGTCCCCACCGCTCTTCAGGCATGTGCGGTCCCTGTAGGAGCGGCCTTGTGTCGCGAAAGGGCCGCATAGCGGCCCCCTATCCGCCAAACTCACCCGAAGCCGCTCTTGTGCCCAGCAAGAGAACACCCTCATGACCGCCGAAACCCGCATCCATCAGCTGCGCGCCGAACTCGACCAGCACAACTACCGCTATTACGTACTCGACGAACCGAGCATCCCCGACGCCGAATACGACCGCCTGTTCAACGAACTCAAAGCCCTCGAAGCCGAACACCCGCATCTGGTCACCCCTGACTCGCCAACCCAGCGCGTCGGCGGCAGTGCCCTGGCGGCTTTCAGCCAGATCCGCCATGAAGTGCCCATGCTCAGTCTGGGCAACGCCTTCGAAGAAGCTGACCTGCGTGAATTCGATCGCCGCGTGGTCGACGGCCTCGATCAGCCTGACGCCGTTGACTACAGCTGCGAGCCCAAGCTCGACGGCCTTGCGGTCAGCCTGCTGTACCGCGATGGCCAGTTGGTGCAAGGTGCCACCCGTGGCGACGGGACCACTGGCGAAGACATCAGCAGCAACGTGCGCACCGTACGCAACATCCCACTCAAGCTGCAGGGCAGTGGCTGGCCGGCGGTGCTCGAAGTGCGCGGTGAAGTGTTCATGAGCAAGGCCGGCTTCGACCGCCTCAACGCCAGCCAGGCTGCCATTGGCGGCAAGACCTTCGCCAACCCGCGCAACGCCGCCGCCGGCAGCCTGCGCCAGCTGGACTCGAAGATCACCGCCAGCCGCCCGCTGGAATTCTGCTGCTATGGCGTTGGGCAAACCTCCGAAAGCATCGCCGACAGCCACATCGACACCCTCGAGAAGCTCAAGACCTGGGGCATGCCGATCAGCCGCGAGCTCAAGCACGCCGCTGGTATTGAAGAATGTCTGGCCTACTACCAGGACATCGGCGCTCGCCGCAACGAGCTGGCCTACGAGATCGATGGCGTGGTGTTCAAGGTCAACAGCCTGGCCGCGCAGCGCGAGCTGGGCTTTCGCGCACGCGAGCCGCGCTGGGCGATCGCCCATAAATTCCCCGCCATGGAAGAGCTGACCGAAGTGCTCGACGTCGAGTTTCAGGTCGGTCGTACCGGCGCAGTCACGCCTGTCGCGCGCCTGAAACCGGTCAAGGTCGCCGGCGTCACCGTATCCAATGCCACCCTGCACAACATGGACGAAGTCGCCCGGCTCGGCGTGCATATCGGCGACACGGTGATCATCCGTCGCGCTGGCGACGTCATCCCGCAAGTCATGCAGGTGGTGCTCGAGCGCCGCCCAGCTGACGCTCGTCCGGTGCCGGTGCCGAGTGAATGCCCGGTGTGCGGCTCGCAGGTCGAGCGTACCCAGTTGATCAAGCGCAGCAAAGGCAAAGAGACCACCAGCGAAGGTGCGGTCTACCGCTGCGTTGGCCGCCTGGCCTGCGCCGCGCAGCTGAAGCAGGCGATCATCCACTACGTCTCGCGCCGCGCCATGGACATCGATGGTCTAGGCGAAAAAAGCGTCGAGCAGTTGGTCGATGAGGGGCTGATCCGCTCGCCGGCTGACCTGTACAAGCTGACTTTCGAGCAGATCGTCGACCTCGAAGGCTTTGCCGAGGTTTCCAGCAACAAACTGCTCGAGGCCATCAACAACAGCAAGCGACCAAACCTGGCGCGCTTCATCTACGCCCTCGGCATCCCCGATGTCGGCGAAGAGACCGCCAAGGTCCTGGCGCGCTCGCTGGGCAGCCTGGCGCGGGTGCAGGAGGCGCTGCCGCAGGTGCTCACCTACCTGCCCGATATCGGCCTGGAAGTCGCCCACGAGATCCATAACTTCTTTGAAGACCAGCACAACCGCGACGTCATCCAGCAGTTGCTCGACAGCGGCATGCAGTTGCAAGAGGAGGGCGAGCTGGCCCCCGAATTCGCCGCCAGCACTACCCTCGCCGGGCTGATCGCCAAGCTCGACATCGCTTCGGTCGGCCCGACTGGCGCCGAGAAGCTGGTGGCCAAGCTCGGCAGCCTCGAGCAGATCATCCAGGCCGACGGCATCGACCTGCGTCAGGCCCTTGCGGCCAAGCAAGCCGAAGCCGTGCGCGAGTTCTTCAAGGTCGAGGCCAACCAACAGCTGGCACGCGCTATCGAAGCGCAGCTGCTGAAGTTCGGCATGCACTGGGCCAGCGAGAAGCGCGTGGTCGAAGGCCTTCCCCTGGCCGGGCAGACCTGGGTGCTTACCGGCAGCCTCGAGCGCATGAGCCGCGACATCGCCAAGGACAAGCTCGAACAGCTCGGCGCCAAGGTCGCCGGTTCGGTCTCTGGCAAGACTCACTGCGTCGTCGCCGGCCCCGGCGCCGGCTCGAAGCTGGCCAAAGCCAGCGAACTCGGGGTCAAGGTGCTCGATGAAGACGCCTTTGTCGGCTTTTTGGCCGGCCACGGCATCGACATCTGACCGCCTCGCGGGACAAGTCATTGAGAAATGATGATTTTTTCTTGATGCAGAGGTTGTAACTTCGTCCCAGAGCGGTACAATGGCGCGGCTTGTCACATGGCAAGTCGCGTTATGGTGGCCCTACCGGTCCCTCCGCATTGATTACCCGTTGACCTGGTCAGATCCGGAAGGAAGCAGCCAAGGCGGGGACATTGAGTGCCGGGGTGTGGCTGGTGGGGCTGCCTCCATTTCAGGGGTCGGAAAATCTTTCGACGCGCCTGCTTCAGCATCTCCTTTCGCTGCCAAATCCTACACCCTCAGTTATTCGAGCCACGCTCGCGTACACGCACCCCTGCCGCCGCAGCCTTCATCAAGCGCTGAAACGTCGAGCACGCCAGATGATCTTCCTCCGGGCAAGCCGCCGCATGCCGCAGCCCTTTACTCATGGCCTGCAAGCGTTTGACCTGTGCATCGATTTCGTTCGCCTTGGCCCTGAGCATGTCGCGATCGACCTGCAGGTCTACCAGCATCGCCCGCACTTCACTCAATGAAAACCCTGCTGCCTGCCCAAGCGCGATCAAGGCCAGGCGATCGGCTACGTCTGCGGAAAACTGGCGACGTTGGCCGGGGCTGCTAAGTGACTCGAGCAAGCCAGTCTTGGCGTAGTAGCGTAGGGTCGAGGCGGGTACTCCGGTGCGCTTGGCGACATCGGCGATGTCCATGATTGCTCCCTTGACTTGAAGTTGACTTCAACTTCTATGCTGCGCGGCATTGGGGTTTTTCGTCAATCTGCGAGGGTGTATTCATGGGCGTTACGGTTTTATTGATTTCCACGCTGGTGGTCGGCATCGGCGCCACGTTGGTGATGGATGTGTGGGCGATGGTGCTGCGCCGCCTGGGGGTGACAACGCTTAACTACGCCATGCTCGGGCGCTGGGCGGGGCACCTGCTGCGGGGCAGGGTGCACCATGCAGCTATCGCCAAGGCGGAGCCGATCAGGCACGAGCGGGTGTTGGGCTGGGCGTTGCATTACGCGATTGGCCTGTTCTTCGCCGCCGCGTTGCTGGCACTGCAAGGGGCCGATTGGCTGCACGCGCCGACGCTGCTGCCAGCGCTGACCTTTGGGCTGTGTACCGTTGTGGCGCCGCTGTGCATTCTACAGCCGGCAATGGGGGCGGGCTGGTTTGCCAGCAAGACGCCAGCGCCGCTGCGCAACAGCCTGCGCAGTGTGGCCACGCACCTGGTGTTCGGCAGCGGCTTGTACGCCACGGCGTTGCTGCTTTCACTGGTGTGAGCCGCTCACCATCGGCGCTGGCGAAGTGGGCGCGGCGTAGTGGTGGACAATGCGTTCCATCTCACCAGACTGCTTGATCCGCACCAGCGCCCTGAGCAGCGCCTGGGTCGGGCGCGACGGGTCGCTGCGGACCACGCAACCGAGGTTTTGCTCTTCCAGCAGCGCGCGGCTCTGCAATTGCGCTTCGGCTGGCAGTTGGCGGTTGAACCACTGCAGCGATAACTCATTGCTCACTGCGTACTGGTAGCGCCCGGCCTGTAATTTCTGCAGGGCCAGTTGTTGGCTACGGCTGTCTTCGCGGTGCAATTGTCCTCGGCTGAACAGGGGTTGCAGGGTAGGGTAGCTATAGCCGAGGACCGTACCAATGGCTTGAGCAGGCAGGCGCGAGGCATCCACGGGGTCGAGCAGGCCGGCGCGGCTCACCAGCAGATCGCGCTGGACCATCAGCGGCACGCTCCAGATGTACTCGCCCGGGCGCTCGATCAACCAGTTGGTTGCGAGGTGGCAGCGCACGTCGATATCGCCGTCCTCCATGGCTTGCTGCATGCGCAGGCGGGCCAACACGTGGTACTCAGGCCGCACGCCGGCTTCGCGCGCGGCAGATTGCATCAAGTCATAAAGAATGCCTTCGACCGGCTGACCGTGCTTGATCCTGATCAGCGGCATGCTCCAGCTCTCGGCAATGGCGAAGCGCAGCACCGGTTGCTCGGCCCAGCTGGGCGTGGCGCATAACAGCAGGCTGGCCAGTAGTCGGCGCATGTGTATTCCTCCTTGATCTGCGTCGAACCGTGCATGGCTTAGCGTAGACGAGATTGGCCGGGTGCAATTTCGGCCTCGCTCCGCTAGCATTAGCGATCTTCCGCTGGTTCAGTTTGCGATGGTTTTTGATGAGTTATCAGGTTCTTGCACGTAAGTGGCGTCCGCGCTCGTTCCGCGAAATGGTCGGGCAGACCCATGTGCTCAAGGCATTGATCAATGCGCTGGACAACCAGCGGCTGCATCACGCCTACCTGTTTACCGGTACCCGCGGGGTCGGCAAGACCACCATCGCGCGGATCATCGCCAAGTGCCTGAACTGCGAAACCGGCATCACCTCGACGCCCTGTGGCACCTGCTCGGTGTGCCGGGAGATCGACGAGGGGCGCTTCGTCGACCTGATCGAGATCGACGCCGCCAGCCGGACCAAGGTCGAAGACACCCGCGAGCTGCTCGACAACGTGCAGTACGCACCGAGCCGTGGCCGCTTCAAGGTCTACCTGATCGACGAAGTGCACATGCTCTCAACGCACTCGTTCAACGCCTTGCTGAAGACGCTGGAAGAGCCGCCGCCCTACGTCAAGTTCATCCTCGCCACCACCGACCCGCAAAAGCTGCCGGCCACCATCCTCTCGCGCTGCTTGCAGTTCTCGTTGAAGAACATGAGCCCGGAGCGGGTGGTAGAGCACCTTAACCACGTGCTGACTGCCGAGAACGTGCCGTTCGAGGATGACGCGCTGTGGCTGCTCGGCCGCGCTGCCGATGGCTCGATGCGCGATGCCATGAGCCTGACCGATCAGGCCATCGCTTTTGGCGAAGGCAAGGTACTGGCCGCCGATGTGCGGGCGATGCTCGGCACCCTTGACCACGGCCAGGTGTATGGCGTATTGCAGGCGTTGCTCGAAGGCGATGCGCGAGCGCTGCTGGAGGCAGTGCGCGATTTGGCCGAGCAAGGCCCGGACTGGTCCGGCGTGCTCGCCGAGATGCTCAACGTGCTGCACCGCGTGGCCATCGCCCAGGCGCTGCCCGAGGCGGTCGACAATGGTCAGGGCGACCGTGATCGAGTCCTGGCGCTGGCGTCGGCGCTGCCTGCCGAGGACGTGCAGTTCTACTATCAGATGGGGTTGATTGGCCGGCGCGACTTGCCGCTGGCACCAGACCCGCGCGGCGGTTTCGAAATGGTCCTGCTGCGCATGTTGGCGTTCCGCCCGGCGGACAACGATGACGCGCCGAGACCGCAGCTAAAGCCAGTGGGGATCAGCCAGGCCACAGCTGATTCAGCAAAAGCGGTGGCAGCGGCAGCGCCCGTCAGCGCGGTTGCAGAGGTGCCGGCCCCGGCTGCGCCGGTGGCCCCAGCGGTTGCCGAACCAGTAGTCGCGGAGCCTGTTGCGGAGCCAGAGCCAGAGCCAGAGCCAGAGCCAGAACCTGCTGCGCCAGCGCCAGTTGCAGAGCAAGCCATCGACCTGCCATGGGAAGAGCAGGCAGCGCCTGTCGCTCCGCCGAAGCCACTTGCGCCTGAGCCGCCAGCCAAGCCCGAGCCGCAACCCGAAGCACAGCACGCGCCGTCACATGACGATGCGCCGCCGTTCGACCCGGCTGCCTACGATGGCGTCGGTATGGACCGCGACGACGAGCCGCCGCTGGACGAGGACTATTACGCAGGCGAAGCCGACCCGGTTGGTTTCAGCTACCTGGACGAACTCGCCGAGCACGTCCAGGAAGACCGGCAGGCGCCGCCGCCCGAGCCGCTGCCAGCCTCCAAGCCGGCGACCGGGCTGGCCCTGCAATGGTTGGAATTATGCCCACAGTTGCCTGTATCGGGGATGACAGGCAACATCGCCGCAAACTGTACGTTGATTGCCGTCGACGGCGACAATTGGCTGCTGCACCTTGACCCGGCGCAGGGCGCGCTGTTCAACTCGACCCAGCAGCGGCGCTTGAACGACGCGCTCAACCAGCACCTCGGGCGCACCCTGCAACTGAGCATCGAGCTGATCCGCCCGGAGCAGGAGACCCCAGCCCAGGCCGCAGCGCGCAAGCGTTCCGAGCGTCAGCACGATGCCGAAGTGTCGATCGAGCAGGATCCGCTCATCCAGCAGATGATCCGCCAGTTTGGCGCGACCGTGCGGCAGGATACTATTGAGCCCGTAGAGCCTCTGGTCAGCCAGGGGCAATAAACCGATATCCATGCGGCCGGCACTGCGCCAGGCCGCATCATATGAACCAATCGAGGTATACCCCCATGATGAAAGGTGGCATGGCAGGCCTGATGAAGCAGGCTCAGCAAATGCAGGAAAAAATGGCCAAGATGCAGGAAGAGCTGGCCAGCGCCGAAGTCACTGGTCAGTCCGGCGCCGGCCTGGTCAGCGTGGTCATGACCGGCCGTCATGACGTCAAGCGCATCAGCCTCGACGATAGCCTGATGCAGGAAGACAAGGAAGTCCTCGAAGACCTGATCGCTGCCGCCGTCAACGACGCCGTGCGCAAGGTCGAGCAGAACAGCCAAGATAAGATGGGCGGCATGACCGCTGGCATGCAACTGCCGCCGGGCTTCAAGATGCCGTTCTAAGGCATTGGCTTTCCTGTAGGACAAAACGCCCGTTGATCGGGCGTTTTTTTTTGCGCTGGTTAAACCCTGGCCAGTAACCGCAGCCGACCGAACCCGCAGGCGCGGTCGGGGGTCAACCACAACACAGGTAGGCCTTGTCGGTATCGGCTGTAGCTGATTTGACGCTGCCTGCCGTGGCCGGTATAAACCGCCTCTTAATTTGTATTGTCAGGCCTCTCCGATGAGCTTCAGCCCACTGATCCGCCAACTGATCGACTCGCTGCGCATCCTGCCCGGTGTCGGCCAGAAAACCGCCCAGCGCATGGCCCTGCAGTTGCTCGAACGTGACCGCAGCGGCGGCCTGCGCCTGGCGCAGAGCCTGACCCAGGCGATGGAAGGGGTCGGCCACTGCCGCCAGTGCCGAACCTTGACCGAACAGGAGCTGTGCCCGCAGTGCGCCGATGTGCGCCGCGACGACACCCAGCTGTGTGTGGTCGAGGGGCCGATGGATGTGTATGCCGTGGAGCAGACCGGTTTCCGCGGTCGCTACTTCGTACTCAAGGGGCACCTGTCGCCGCTCGATGGCCTCGGGCCTGAGGCTATCGGCATCCCGCAGCTGATGGCGCGCATCGCCGAACAGGACAGCTTCACCGAAGTGATCCTCGCCACCAACCCGACCGTGGAAGGTGAAGCGACCGCGCACTACATCGCCCAGTTGTTGCACGAGAAGGGCCTGGTTGCCTCGCGTATCGCCCATGGCGTGCCGCTCGGTGGCGAGCTGGAGCTGGTCGATGGCGGCACCCTGGCCCATGCCTTTGCCGGGCGCCGGCCGATTGCGCTGTAACTGACTGCCCCCAGCGGTTACTTCATCCGCGGCATTTCAATCCGGTGCTCGTGCACGCGCCGGTACAAGGTTGCCCGAGAAATGCCCAGCGCCTGAGCCGCATCCGCCGGTTTCCAGCGATGACGAATCAGCGCATCGAGAATCATCTGCCGGGCCGGGCTGGAGACGCTGGTCAGCGCCGGCGCGTCCTGAGCGGCGCCGCGCAGCTCTTGCGGTAGATCATCCAGGCGCAACTGGCCCCCATCACACACCGCGCAGGCATAGCGCAGCACCTGGCGCAGCTGCCTGAGGTTGCCCGGCCAGCGGTAGCTCAACAGCGCTTCCAGCGCCGCATCGGTGAGCAGCACCTCAACCCCGCAGGCCTGCGCCTCCTCGGCCAGCAGGCGGTGGATCAGGCTCAGGCGGTCGTCGCGCTCGCGTAGCGGCGGCAGTTCGAAGCGGGCGTTCGCCAGGCGGAAGTACAGGTCCTCGCGAAAGCGCCCGTCGCTGACCATCATTGCCAGGTCACGGTGAGTGGCGCAAATCACCTGAATATCGACGCGCTCGCGCCGGGCGGCACCCAGCGGCGCCACCTCGCCCTCGGCCAGCACCCGCAGCAGCCGGGTTTGCAGGCTTAGCGGCATGTCGCCGATCTCGTCGAGAAACAGCGTGCCACCATCGGCCTGCTGGAGCAGGCCCTGCATACCTTTGCTCGATGCGCCGGTAAACGCCCCGGCGACGTAGCCAAACAACTCGCTCTCGATCAGCGACTCCGGGATCGCCGCGCAATTGAGCGTGACAAACGGCCCTGCTGCGCGCTGGCTGAGCTGGTGCAGCTGGCGCGCGAAGACTTCCTTGCCGACCCCGGTTTCACCTTGCACCAGCACCGCCAGATTGCAGTCCTTGACCCGCGTGGCCAGGCGCAGGTGCTGGCTGATCCGCGCGTCTTGCGCTTGCGGCGTGGGCACTGATGGCGTGCTGCGCCGTTGTGGCGCGCTGACTCGCCCGTACAAGGCAAAGCCCGGCAGGCGCTGGGCGCTGGCCTCGCTGGCGCGGCGCAGTTGCTCAAGGTCGAACAGCTCGCCGATGTGCTGCGGCAGGCGCCCATTGCGCGCCAGCAGATGCTCGCGGGCGAGGCTGTTGAGCGCTTGCAGGCGGCCTTCGCCATCCCAGGCGAGCAGGTAATCGGGCTGGCTTTCGACATAACCGGGGGTGCCGTGGGCGCGCATCACCCAGTGGCCCTGGCTGCTGTGCATGAAGAAGGCGTTTTCGATCTCGCGAGCGGTCTGCTCAACCAGCTGGCGAATCAGGTGTTGGCTGCGCCGATCATCCGGCGACTTCAGCGCGGACACGTCGACCACCCCCAGCAGTTCACCCAGCGGGTCGAACACCGGCGCTGCGGTACAGGTCAGGCCGATGAATGCGGCGCGATAGTGATCGCGCTTGTGCACGGTCACCGGTGCCTTGCTGGTCAACACTGCCGCCACGCCGCAGGTGCCTTCTTCCACTTCCGACCAGCAGGTGCCCAGATACAGGCCGGCCTTGCGGCAGTCAGTGCGGATGCTGCTGTCGACCCGGTAGTCGATGGTGCGGCCCTGGCCGTCGGTCAGCAGCACGCAGTAGTCGGCGCCGCGCACCTGGGCGTGCAGGCGTGCCACGGCGTCGCTGGCGATGCGCAGAAACAGCTCGGCGCGCTCGCGGCATTCGTTTAGCAGGTTTTGCGAAAGGATGCGTGGACCCTGCTGCGAGCCAGGGTCGAGGTGATGCAGCTCCATCGAGCGCCGCCACGAGTCGAGGATCAGTGCGGGTACCGGCACCTGTGGCTGGCGTTCGGCGTTCTTCAGCACGCGGCTGACGCAGTCAACATGGGCTCTGGAGTTCGCGGCGAGCATTCGGGCCTCCGGGTCTCTCGTTCTTGTCTTTATCGAGCCATTAAGCACGCGCGCGACCACTGCGACAAGCGCTGCTTGATTGGCGGCGCGGCTGAGACGCGGCGTCTCAGCGTCTCGCGGTCAGCGCTGCTGGCGCGGCACCCGGCGTCTCGCCGGCAAGCCGCCAACGTGCACTGGGCACTAGCTGAAACCGCTCTGCCACAGGGCTTGCAGCGTTCAGATCAAAAGCTGGCACCGGCCTTGCTCTGGCTCTCCTCAAACAATAAAACGAGGTGCGCCATGCGCCAGCCCGGCCCGATCATCGGGATCATTGCCAACCCTGCCTCCGGTCGCGACCTGCGCCGCCTGACGGCCAATGCCGGTTTGTATTCCAGCACCGACAAAGCCTCGGCGATCCAGCGCCTGCTCGCCGCATTTGGCGCCACCGGCATTGCCAAGGTGCTGCTGCCAACCGATATGACCGGCATCGCCGCCGCGGTGCTCAAGGCCAGCACTGGCCCGATGGCCCGTGAGCAGCGCTGGCCGGCGTTGCAAATGCTCGATCTGTCCTTGACGCAAACCGTCGCCGACACCCGCCTCGCGGCTCGCCAGATGGTCGAGCAGGGCGTGGCGATGATCGCTGTGCTGGGCGGCGACGGCACGCACAAGGCGGTCGCCGCCGAAGCCGGCGATACGCCGTTGCTGACCTTGTCGACCGGCACCAACAACGCCTTCCCCGAACTGCGCGAAGCGACCAGCGCGGGTCTCGCCGGTGGCCTGCTGGCCAGCGGGCAGATCCCCGCAGCCATCGGCCTGCGCCGCAACAAGCGGCTGCTGGTGCGGGTGCCGCAACAGCAGCTGTGCGAATGGGCGTTGGTCGAGGTCGCGGTTTCACCTCAACGCTTTGTCGGCGCCCGCGCCTTGAGCCGCAGCGAAGACCTGGCAGAAGTGTTCGCCTGCTTTGCCGAGCCACACGCCATCGGCCTGTCGGCCATCTGCGGGCTGTGGTGCCCGGTTTCACGTCAGGCCGAGCAGGGCGCCTGGGTGCGCCTCGATGCCAGCGCCACACAGGTCTTGCTGGCGCCGCTCGCGCCCGGCTTGTTGCAAGGCTGTGGGGTGACCGCCAGTGGCCCGCTGCAGCCGGGCGTGGCGTATCCACTGAGCCTGCGCAGCGGCACCCTGGCGCTGGATGGCGAGCGTGAAATCGAGTTTGCCGAGCAAGACACCCCAACCATCACCCTCGACCTGCACGGCCCACTTTCGGTCGATGTCGAGGCGGTGCTGGCGCATGCCGCCCGCCACCATCTGCTGGTCGTCCCCCGCGACCAGCGGCACACCCCTGCAACCCTGCGTTGAGACAACCCTGGAGAACAACAAGATGTCCACCCAACTCAGCTCCGAGCAGTTGCTGCATGCCTATGAAGTCATGCGCACCATCCGCGCCTTCGAAGAGCGCCTGCATGTCGAGTTTGCCACCGGCGAGATCCCCGGTTTCGTCCACCTGTACGCCGGCGAAGAAGCCTCGGCGGCCGGGGTCATGGCGCACCTGCGTGATTCCGATTGCATCGCCTCCAACCACCGCGGCCATGGCCACTGCATCGCCAAGGGCGTCGATGTGTACGGGATGATGGCCGAGATCTACGGCAAGAAGACCGGCGTCTGCGGCGGCAAGGGCGGCTCCATGCACATCGCCGACCTGTCCAAGGGCATGCTCGGCGCCAACGGCATCGTCGGTGCCGGCGCGCCGCTGGTGGCCGGCTCGGCGCTGGCAGCCAAGCTCAAGGGCCGCGATGACGTCTCGGTGGTGTTCTTCGGCGACGGCGCCTCCAACGAAGGCGCGGTGTTCGAAGCCATGAACATGGCCTCGGTGATGAACCTGGCGTGCATCTTCGTCGCCGAGAACAACGGCTACGCCGAAGCCACCGCGTCGAAATGGTCGGTTGCCTGCGACCATATTGCCGACCGCGCCGCCGGCTTCGGCATGCCCGGGGTGACGATCGACGGCTACGACTTCTTTGCCGTGCACGAAGCCGCAGGCGCCGCCGTCGAGCGTGCGCGCAGTGGCCAGGGGCCGTCGCTGATCGAGGTCAAGCTGACCCGCTACTACGGCCACTTCGAGGGCGACGCACAAACCTACCGCGCCCCCGACGAGGTCAAGAACCTGCGCGAAACCCGCGACTGCCTACTGCAGTTTCGCAACAAGACCACCCGTGCCGGCCTGCTCAGCGCCGCGCAACTGGACGCCATCGATGGCCGCGTCGACGGCCTGATCGAGGACGCCGTACGCCGCGCCAAGGCCGATCCCAAACCACAGCCCGCCGATCTGCTCAGCGACGTTTACGTCAGCTACCCGTGAGCCCCGACAATAACAACGACAGGACAATCACCATGGCAAGAAAGATCAGTTACCAGCAGGCCATCAACGAGGCCCTGGCCCAGGAAATGCGCCGCGACAGCACTGTGTTCATCATTGGCGAAGACGTCGCCGGCGGCGCCGGTGCGCCGGGTGAGCAGGACGCCTGGGGTGGCGTGCTTGGCGTGACCAAGGGCCTTTATCATCAGTTTCCGGGGCGGGTGCTGGATGCGCCGCTGTCTGAAATCGGTTACGTCGGTGCCGCTGTCGGTGCTGCCACCCAAGGCCTGCGCCCAGTCTGCGAACTGATGTTCGTCGACTTTGCCGGCTGCTGCCTGGACCAGATCCTCAACCAGGCGGCGAAGTTTCGCTACATGTTCGGCGGCAAGGCGGTGACACCGCTGGTGATGCGCACCATGGTCGGCGCAGGCCTGCGCGCAGCGGCCCAGCATTCGCAGATGCTCACCTCGCTGTGGACGCATATCCCGGGCCTGAAGGTGGTCTGCCCGTCGTCGCCGTATGACGCCAAGGGCCTGCTGATCCAGGCCATCCGTGACAACGACCCGGTGATCTTCTGCGAGCACAAGCTGCTCTACAGCATGCAGGGCGAAGTACCCGAAGAGCTCTACACCGTGCCTTTCGGCGAGGCCAATTACCTGCGCGACGGCGACGACATCACCCTGGTGACCTACGGGCGCATGGTCCATCTGGCCATGGAAGCTGCCAACAACCTGGCCCGCCAGGGCATCGATTGCGAGGTGCTCGACCTGCGTACCACCAGCCCGCTGGACGAGGACAGCATCCTTGAGAGCGTGGAGAAAACCGGCCGGCTGGTGGTGATCGACGAAGCCAACCCGCGTTGCTCGCTGGCCACCGACATCAGTGCCTTGGTCGCGCAAAAGGCCTTTGCCGCGCTCAAGGGCCCGATCGAGATGGTTACCGCGCCGCATACGCCGGTGCCGTTCTCCGATGCCCTCGAAGACCTGTACATCCCCGATGCGGCGAAGATCGAAGCCGCCGTGCGCAAAGTCATGGACGCCTCAAGGAGTGCTGCATGAGCCAGATCCATACCCTGACCATGCCCAAGTGGGGCCTGTCGATGACCGAAGGCCGAGTCGACGCCTGGCTCAAGCAGGAAGGCGAGCAGATCAACAAGGGCGACGAAGTGCTGGATGTCGAGACCGACAAGATCAGCAGCAGCGTCGAGGCGCCGTTCAGCGGCGTATTGCGCCGCCAGGTCGCCCAGCCGGACGAAACCCTGGCAGTCGGCGCATTGCTCGCCGTGCTGGTCGATGGCGAGGCGGATGAGGCCGAGATCGACGCTGTGGTCGAGCGCTTCCAGGCCGAGTTCGTCGCCAGCGCTGCCAGTGAGCAGGCGCAAGGCCCGGCACCGCAGAAAGCCGAGGTCGGCGGGCGCCTGCTGCGCTGGTTCGAACTGGGCGAGGGCGGTACACCGCTGGTACTGGTGCACGGCTTTGGCGGCGACCTCAACAACTGGCTGTTCAACCACCCGGCCCTGGCCGCCGAACGGCGGGTGATCGCGCTGGACCTGCCCGGTCACGGCGAGTCGGCAAAGACCCTTGAGCATGGTGACCTGGACGAACTCAGCGGCGCCGTGTTGGCCTTGCTCGACCACCTCGATATCACCCGCGCGCACCTGGCCGGGCATTCCATGGGCGGTGCGGTGTGCTTGAACCTGGCCCGCCTGGCGCCGCAGCGGGTGGCCAGCCTGAGCTTGATCGCCAGCGTTGGTCTGGGCCGGGAGATCAATGGCGACTACCTGCGCGGTTTTGTCGAAGCGGCCAATCGCAATGGCTTGAAACCAGCCATGAGCCAACTGTTTGCCGACCAAGGCATGGTCACCCGGCAGATGCTCGAGGACATGCTCAAGTTCAAGCGCCTCGAAGGCGTCGACGCTGCCCTGCGTTTGTTGGCCGCAGCGATTGCCGATGGCGACCAGCAACGCCATGACCTGCGCGGCGTGATCGCCCAACAGCCGACCCTGGTGCTGTGGGGCAGCGAAGACGCGATCATCCCGGCCAGCCATGCCCAAGGCGTAGAGGCCGAAGCGGTGGTGCTGCCAGGGGTTGGCCATATGGTGCAGATGGAAGCTGCCGAGCAGATCAACCAGCTGCTGCAGGACTTTGTCCGCAAGCACTGATCCCGTGAGCCTGGAGAAAACAACAATGAACGACCTCAGCCACTCCCATATGCGCGCCGCCGTCTGGCATGGGCGCAATGACATTCGCGTCGAACAGGTACCGCTGCCGGCAGACCCACCGCCGGGCTGGGTGCAGATCAAGGTCGATTGGTGCGGCATCTGCGGCTCGGACCTGCACGAGTACGTGGCCGGGCCGGTATTTATCCCGGTCGAAGCACCGCACCCGCTGACTGGTATTCAGGGCCAGTGCATTCTAGGCCACGAATTCTGCGGCGAGATCGCCAAGCTCGGCGAGGGCGTCAGCGGCTACGCCGTTGGCGATTCGGTTGCGGCCGATGCCTGCCAGCACTGCGGCACCTGCTATTACTGCACCCATGGCTTGTACAACATCTGTGAAAAACTGGCCTTTACCGGGCTGATGAACAACGGTGCGTTCGCCGAGCGAGTCAACGTCCCGGCCAATCTGCTCTACCGCCTGCCCGAAGGCTTCCCGCGCGAAGCCGGCGCGCTGATCGAGCCGCTGGCGGTGGGCATGCATGCGGTGAAAAAGGCCGGCAGCCTGCTTGGGCAGAACGTGGTGGTAGTCGGGGCTGGCACCATCGGCCTGTGCACCATCATGTGCGCCAAGGCCGCAGGTGCGGCTCAGGTGATCGCCCTGGAGATGTCCTCGGCGCGCAAGGCCAAGGCCCTTGAGGTCGGCGCCAGTGCAGTGCTCGACCCGAGCCAGTGCGACGCGCTGGCTGAAATCCGCGCGCTCACCGGCGGGCTGGGTGCGGATGTCAGCTTCGAATGCATCGGCAACAAGAACACCGCCAAGCTGGCCATCGATGCGATTCGCAAAGCGGGCAAGTGCGTACTGGTGGGGATTTTCGAGGAGCCGAGCCTGTTCAACTTCTTCGATCTGGTCTCGACCGAGAAACAGGTGCTGGGTGCCTTGGCCTACAACGGCGAGTTTGCCGATGTGATCGCCTTCATCAACGATGGCCGCCTGAACATTCAGCCACTGGTGACCGGGCGCATCGGCCTGGAGCAGATCGTCGAGCTGGGCTTTGAGGAGTTGGTCAACAACAAGGAGCAGAATGTGAAGATCATCGTCTCGCCAGGCGGGCGTTGATTTACACAGGCTGACCTACGCGGGGAGATGCGCTGGCCGCCAGCGGCCAGCGCAGATCAGGCAGGCCCCTAGTATTCGCTCAGGGAAAACTCGGTCAGGCAGAAGGTCGGCACGCCTGCGTCCTGCAGCCGTTGCGAGCCTTCCAGCTCCGGCAGGTCGATGATCGCCGCCGCTTCGAATACTTGCGCGCCGGTGCGACGGACCAGGTTGGCTGCTGCCAGCAAGGTGCCGCCGGTGGCAATCAGGTCATCGAAGATCAGCACCGAGTCGCCTTCACACAGGCTGTCGGCGTGCACTTCAAGAAACGCCTCGCCGTACTCGGTCTGATAGCCCTCGGACAGCACATGCGCCGGTAGCTTGCCCTGTTTGCGGAACAGGATCAGCGGCTTGTTCAACTGGTGGGCAATGATCGACCCGATCAGAAAACCGCGCGCATCCATGGCACCGATATGGCTGAATTCGGCCTCGACATAGCGCTCGATGAACCGGTCGGCCACATAGCGCAGGCCGCGCGGCGACTGGAACAACGGGGTGATGTCACGGAAGATCACACCCGGCTTGGGAAAGTCCACTACCGGGCGGATCAGGGCTTTGAGGTCGAAAGTGTCGCTGTACATGAGGGGTATCCTGAGAAATCTGGCCGCAAGTATACCCCGTCAACTGGCTCAGGCGTCGATTGCGCCGCCGGCCAGTGCGCACAGCTGGATCGGGTCGAGGATATGCACTTCCTTGCCCTCGGCCGTGATCAGGCCGTTTTGCTGGAAGCGCGTGAACACCCGCGACACGGTTTCCACAGCCAGGCCCAGGTAGTTGCCGATCTCGTTGCGCGACATGCTCAGACGGAACTGGTTGGCCGAATAACCGCGTGCGCGGAAGCGCGCCGACAGGTTGACCAGGAAGGTGGCGATGCGCTCGTCAGCGGTTTTTTTCGACAGCAGCAGCATCATTTGCTGGTCGTCGCGAATCTCCCGACTCATCACCCGCATCAGCTGACGGCGCAACTGCGGCAGTTGCACCGACAGTTCGTCGAGGCGCTCGAAGGGGATCTCGCATACCGAGGTGGTTTCCTGGGCCTGGGCCGATACCGGGTAGGCCTCGGTGTCCATGCCCGACAGGCCGACCAGCTCGCTGGGCAGGTGGAAGCCGGTGATCTGCTCCTCGCCGCTGTCGCTCAGGCTGAAGGTCTTCAGTGCACCGGAGCGAACTGCATAGACCGAGCCAAAATCGTCGCCCTGGCGGAACAGGAATTCTCCCTTTTTCAGCGGGCGGCCGCGTTTGACGATTTCATCCAGCGCATCCATGTCCTCAAGGTTAAGGGACAATGGCAGGCACAACGGGGCCAGGCTGCAATCCTTGCAGTGGGCCTGGTTGTGTGTGCGCAGTTTTACTGGCTCGGACATTTCAATCGATCCTTGTGGGAAATCACACATAAGCCGTAAGGATAACCGACGGCATGGCTTGAGGGCCAGCCTGCACTTTTTTGTGCAGGCTGGCGGGGCTGCAGCGTGGTGTCGCGCAGCCCGTCCTCAGCCAATGATGTGCCTGCCCCACAGGGAAGTCCATGCGCTGCTTGGTCGCGTCAGATCACCCGCGAGAAACGCTGGCGATTGTGTTGCGCCAGGTAGGCATCGAACACCATGCATACCGAGCGGACCAACAGGCGCCCGGCCGGCAGGACCTTGATGCCCTTGCTGTCGAGACGGATCAGACCGTCGCTGTGCATCGCCTGCAGTTGCGGCCATAGCTCATTGAAGTAACCACGAAAATCGATCGTGAAGGTGCGTTCTATCTGTTCGAAGTCCAGTTCGAAATGGCAGATCAATTGCTGGATCACCGCCCGGCGCAGGCGATCATCCTGGTTGCATAGCAGCCCGCGCTGGGTTGCCAGTTGTGCGTTGGAGAGGAGCTCCTTGTAGGTGTTCAGGTCGCTGCTGTTCTGGCAGTACAGATCGCCGATCTGGCTGATGGCCGACACCCCGAGGCCGATCAGGTCGCAATGACCGTGGGTGGTGTAGCCCTGGAAGTTGCGCTGCAGGGTGCCTTCTTCCTGGGCGATGGCCAGCTCGTCGTCGGGCAGGGCAAAGTGGTCCATGCCGATGTAGCGGTAACCCGCTGCGGTCAGTTGCTCGATGGTGGCGTGGAGCATTTCCAGCTTGGCTGCCGGGGCCGGCAGGTCGTTGCTGTCGATGCGCCGCTGGGGCATGAAGCGCTCTGGCAGGTGCGCGTAGTTGAACACCGAAAGGCGGTCAGGCTGCAGCCGGATCACTTCGTCGACGGTGCGGGCGAAGCCCTCCGGGGTCTGCTTGGGCAGGCCGTAGATCAAATCCAGGTTGACCGAGCGGAACTGCAAGGTACGCGCCGCCTCGATCAGGGCGCGGGTCTGCTCCAGGCTCTGCAGGCGGTTGACCGCACGCTGCACCACTGGGTCGAGGTCTTGCACACCGAGGCTGACCCGGTTGAAGCCCAGTTCGCGCAGCAGGCCCATGGTCGACCAGTCGGCTTCACGCGGGTCAAGCTCGATGCCGTAGTCGCCGGAGTCGTCGTCGAGCAGGTTGAAGTGCTCGCGCAGGCTCGCCATCAGCTGACGCAATTCGACATGGCTGAGGAAGGTCGGCGTGCCGCCACCAAAGTGCAGCTGTTCCACACGTTGGTTAGGTTCCAGATGACAGGCGATCAGCTGAATTTCCTGTTGCAGGCGCTGCAGGTAGGGCAGGGCGCGGGCGCGGTCCTTGGTGATGACCTTGTTGCATGCGCAGTAGTAGCAGATGTTGGCGCAGAACGGCACGTGCACATACAGCGACAGCGGCCGTACCGCGCGGCGGCTCTCGCGCAGGGCATGTAGCAGGTCGAACGAACCCACTTCGCTGTGCAGTTGCAGAGCGGTTGGGTAGGAGGTGTAGCGAGGGCCGGCCAGGTCGTAACGGCGGATAAGGTCGGCGTCCCAACGAAGTTCGTCGAGCATGTGGAATAGTCCCCGGATAGGAGCAGCAGTGTCCGAAGTCTATGGGCGTCTGTAGGAATCTGTTTTGATTTGTATCAACGCGCCTCGCGAGGCGCGCTCAGTGGCCCATCAGCCAGTGCTGGTGCGGGCCGGGCAGGGTCCACAGGCCAAACACGATCACCAGCAGGCCACCGGCCACGCGCACACTGCGTTTGCGCAGCAGCCGATTGACCCGCTCGGCGGCCAGCCCGGTGGCGAGCAATACCGGCCAGGTGCCGAGGCCGAATGCCAGCATCAGCGCCGCGCTGTAGCCGGCATTGCCCTGGCTCGCCGCCCACAACAGGGTGCTGTAGACCAGCCCGCACGGCAGCCAGCCCCACAGTGCACCGAGCAGCAGCGCCCGCGGCAAACTCGACACCGGCAACAAGCGTGTTGCCAGCGGTTGAATATGCCGCCACAGGCCACGGCCCAGTGCTTCGATGCGGGTCAGCCCGCTCCACCAACCGGCCAGGTACAGGCCCATGGCGATCAACAGCAACGCCGCGATCGCCCGCAACACCTGCGCTGCCGGGCTGCTGGCCACGGCCCAGCCGGCCATGCCCAGCAGCAGGCCGGCGCTGGCATAGCTGAGTACGCGGCCGAGGTTGTAGGCCAGCAACAAGCGCAGCCGGCGGCCGCGTTGTTCTGCCGGAATGGCCAGAGTCAGCGCGCCCATCAGGCCGCCGCACATGCCCAGGCAGTGGCCGCCGCCAAGCAGGCCGAGCACCAGGGCCGAGCCTAGCAGGGGCAGCAGTTCAAACACGGGGCGGGGTGTCCTCATCTGCGGGCTTGGTGTCGTGCTTGACCGCCGCTTGATGGCCTGGGTCCTGGTCATCGAAGAGGATGCTGTGCGCCGGGCTGTCGAGGTCGTCGTACTGGCCGCTGTCGACGGCCCAGAAGAAGATGTAGATGGCCACGCCAACGATCAGCAGGGCTGCGGGAATCATGATGTACAGCGCAGGCATGGCGGTCTCGCTCAGTGAAGGATGGTCGCGCCGGCAACCGCCTCGACGCGGGCCGTGCTGGCGGGCGCGAGGTCGGGCAGGCGGGTCAGGCGCAGGGCATTGAGCACCACCACCAGCGAGCTGACCGACATGCCGATGGCGGCCCACACGGGGGTGATCCAGCCCAGCGCCGCGAACGGCAACATCAGGCCATTGTACAAGGTTGCCCAGGCCAGGTTCTCGACGATTATCCGCCGCGTGCGGCGTGCCAGCAGCAGCGCCTGGGCCAGCGCTTGCAGGCGGTTGGACAACAGCACCGCATCGGCGCTGGTTTTTGCCAGGTCAGTGGCCGAGCCCATGGCAATGCTGATGTCCGCTGCAGCCAGCACGGGCACGTCATTGACCCCATCACCGAGCATCAACACCTTGCACCCTGCGGCCTGCAAGGCGCGCAGGCGGGCCAGCTTGTCGTCGGGGCGCAGGCCGCCAACCGCCTGATCGATGCCCAGTTGTGCGGCCACCTCGGCGACCATTGGCGAGCTGTCGCCAGACAGCAGCAAGGTCTGCCAGCCGCGCGCCTTGCAGGCGTCGAGCAAAGCCTGGGCGTCATCGCGCAGGCGGTCGTCCAGGCCAAACCAGGCCAACGGCCCGTGGGTATCGCCGAGCAGCAGCCACTGGCCACGCGGCTCGGGCAGCGGCGGTGGCTCGCTGCCGCTCAGGGCACAGACGAAACTGGCCTGGCCGATGCGCATGTGCTGGGCGTCGAGTTGGCCTTCCAGGCCCAGCCCGGGCACGTTCTGCACTTCTTCGGCGGGCCGCGTGCTGCGGCCGAAGGCGCGCGCGATCGGGTGCTCCGAGCGGTTTTCCAGCGCGGCGGCGAGGGCCAGGCACTGGTCGCTGCCCAGCGTGCCCAAGGGGCGGATGCTGCGCAGGGTCAGGCGGCCTTCGGTGAGCGTGCCGGTCTTGTCGAAGATCACCGTGTCGATCTGGTTGAGGCCTTCCAGCACATGCCCGCGTGTTACCAGCAGGCCAAGCTTGTGCAGGGTGCCGGTGGCGGTGGTCAGCGCGGTCGGGGTGGCCAGCGACAGGGCGCAGGGGCAGGTGGCGACGAGCATCGCCAGCACGATCCAGAATGCCCGGCTCGGGTCTAGTTGCCACCAGAGCAGGCCGATGGCGACTGCGGCCAACAGCGTGAATAACAAGAACCACTGCGAGGCGCGGTCGGCGATCTGCGCCAGGCGCGGCTTTTCGGACTGGGCGCGTTCCAGCAGCCTGACGATGGCGGACAAGCGCGTGGCCTGGCCCAGCGCTTGGACCTCGACGGTCAGCGTGCTTTCGATGTTCAAGGTGCCGCCGGTGACGTGATCGCCCGGGCTGCGCGCCAGCGGCAGGTACTCGCCGGTGAGCAATGACTCGTCGATGCTCGAACGGCCCTCGACAATCCGTCCGTCCGCCGGGATCACCGCGCCGGGCAGCACCTGCACCCGGTCGCCGCAGTTGAGTTCGGCCAGCAGAATGCGCTCGCTGCGCCCCTCGCTGTCCAGGCGCAAGCACGAGGCCGGCAGCAGGTTGACCAGTTGCGCAGTGGCCGCCGCCGTGCGCTCGCGGGCGCGGCGTTCAAGGTAACGACCAGTCAGCAGAAACAGGGCAAACATGCCGACCGTGTCGAAGTACAGCTCGCCGCTGCCGGTGATCGCCGTCCAGATTCCGGCGCAGTAGGCCAGGGCGATGGCCAGCGACACCGACACATCCATGGTCAGGTGGCGGGTGCGCAGGTCGCGCGCGGCGCCTTTGAAAAACGGCGCACAGCTGTAGAACACGATCGGCGTGGTCAGAAACAGCGCAACCCAACGCAGAATGGTGTGCAACTCGGGGCTGAGGTCGATGTTGAATTCAGGCCAGGTGGCCATGGTCGCCATCATCGCCTGGAACCACAACAGCCCAGCCACACCGAGGCGGCGCAGGGCGCTGCGGTTCTCCCGCGCAAGCTGCTCGGCGGCCTGGTCGGGCTGATAGGGGTGGGCGGCGTAGCCGATCTGGCGCAGCTCGGCCATCAACTTCGACAGCGGCAGTTGCAGGTCGTCCCAGCTCAGCAGCAGGCGGTGGTTGGACAGGTTCAGGCGGGCGTCGGCCACGCCTGGCACATTGCGCAGGTGTTTCTCGATCAGCCAGCCGCAAGCGGCGCAACTGATGCCTTCGATCATCAGCACCGCTTCGGCCTGGCCATGGTCATGGCGGACGAAGCCTTGCTGAACATCGTTGCGGTCGTACAGCGCCAGTTCGTCCTGCAACTGCTGGGGCAGGGCCTCTGGATTGGCGCTGGTTTCGCTGCGGTGCTGGTAGTAGTGCTCAAGGCCGCCAGCAACGATGGATTCGGCAACGGCTTGGCAACCGGGGCAGCAGAATGCGCGCAGCTCGCCCAACACCTTGGCGTTGAAGCGGCTGCCGGCAGGGACCGGCAGGGCGCAGTGGTAGCACGGGTTGGGCTGAGTCATCACATCATGGCCTTACTAAAACCGCAAAGTTGCACGCATCCCCGTAGGAGCGGCCTTGTGTCGCGAAAGGGTCGCGAAGCGGCCCCAGGATTCATGCCGCGGCCACAATTGCCGGGCCAGCTTCGCTGGCCTTTCGCGACACAAGGCCGCTCCTACAGGTGCTCGGCGCCCTGGATGGCTTCATCGCCGAGCTGGAGGGTTACGCCGTGCTCGACTTTCTCTTCCTCGAACAAGCGCCAGATGTGGCCATCTTGGCTGCCCAGCAGCTCGACAAAGCGCCGGCCCTCGACCTTGTCGTCCAGTTGGCCAACATAGCGGCCTGCTTCGCTGCGCGCCAACTGGACCTTGCGGTCCTTGTCCGGCTGGGTCGGCGAGATCAGGTTGAGTTCCAACGTCTGCGGGTCGCTGTTGCCGCTCAGACGCAGCTCGACCTCGCCGGTCAGCTCATCGAGGAACACGCTGGCCTTGAGGTTGAGAGTCTGCGCCAGCAGTTCGCGGTCGAGCGAGCGGTTGATGCCTTTGCCGGCCTCGTAGTAGTTGTCGTTGACCAGATTGTCCGGGTTGCGCACGGCAATGCTGACCATGGTCAGGCTCAGGCACACCGAGGTGGTGAGGATGCCGATGAGGATCCAGGGCCAGAGGTGCTTGTACCAGGGGCTGGCGGCAGTAGCAGGCATGGAGCGGGTTCCTTAGCGAATTTGCGGGCCGATGAAACGGCTCTTGGCTTCAACCTGGGTGCCATTGTCGTCGGCGTCCTTGAGGGTGAAGATGACTTCGTTGGTGGTCGACGGCAACTGCTCGGGGGCCACCGACAGCTGCACCGGCAGGCTGACGATATCACCGGCCTCGACGCGGATCTCGCGCCGGCCTTGCAGTTGCAGGTCTGGCAGGCCGCTGGCCTCGAGCACGTAGACGTGATCGCGCTGGTCCTTGTTCATGACTTTGAGGCTGTACACGTTCTCGATCTGCCCCTGGGCGTTTTCGCGGTACAGCACGCGGTCCTTGCTGACATCGAACCCCACCAGCGAGCGGGTGGCAAAGGCCGTGGCCAGGGCGCCGATCATCACCAGCAGGACTACTGCATAACCGATCAGGCGCGGCCGCGCCATGTGCGTCTTCTGCCCGGACAGGTTGTGTTCGGTGGTGTAGCTGACCAGGCCGCGTGGGTAGTTCATCTTGTCCATGATGGTGTCGCAGGCGTCGATGCAGGCAGCGCAGCCGATGCACTCGACCTGCAGGCCGTCACGGATGTCGATGCCGGTCGGACACACCTGCACGCACATGGTGCAGTCGATGCAGTCGCCCAGGCCTTGCGCCTTGTAGTCGGCGTCTTTCTTGCGCGGGCCGCGTAGTTCGCCGCGGCGCGGGTCATACGAGACGATCAGGGTGTCCTTGTCGAACATCACGCTCTGGAAGCGCGCATACGGGCACATGTAGATGCACACCTGTTCACGCAACCAACCGGCATTGCCGTAGGTGGCCAGGGTGAAGAAGCCGACCCAGAAGTAGGCCCAGCCATCGGCTTCGCCGGTGAAGAATTCCACGAGCAGTTCGCGGATCGGCGAGAAGTAACCGACAAAAGTCACCCCGGTGACGAAACCAATCAGCAGCCACAGGCTGTGCTTGGCGGTCTTGCGAGCGAGCTTGTTGGCGCTCATTGGCGCCTTGTCGAGCTTCATGCGCTGGTTGCGGTCACCCTCGGTGATTTTCTCGCACCACATGAACACCCAGGTCCACACGCTCTGCGGGCACGTGTAGCCGCACCAGATGCGCCCGGCGAATACGGTGATGAAAAACAGGCCAAAAGCGGCGACGATCAGGATGCCCGACAGCAGAATGAAATCCTGCGGCCAGATGGTGGTGCCGAAGATGTAGAACTTGCGCTCAGGCAGGTTCCACCAGACAGCCTGGTGGCCGCCCCAGTTCAGCCACACGGTGCCGAAGTAGAGCAGGAACAGCAGCGCGCCGCCGACCATGCGCAGCCTGCGGAACACGCCGGTGAAGGCGCGGGTGTAGATCTTGGCACGGGAGGCATAGAGGTCGACGGAATCCTTTCCCTTGTTGGCAGGCGGGGTCACGTCATGTACCGGAATGTGCTTGCTCATCATCAAGTCCCACGGCAGTGGAGAAGTGCCGCGGCCAGTGCATGCCAGTCGCGGTCGTGCGCCTGGTGCTGACGCTCTGCGGCCTATGATACGCCTGTGCTGGCGAGGTCGGACCGTACTGCGACGTTATGTCGCGTTGGGTTTGCTTGTGAAATGGTGTAGGTGCGATTGTCAATTGATCCAGGTCAGCCGAGGTGCAAACGCCTCGGCTGACCTGGCTGGATTACGGCTTGGCAGGCTCGGCGGCTTCCTGCTGCGACAGGCTGTACACATAGGCGGCCAGCAGGTGCACCTTGTCATTGCCTTGCAACTCGGCCTGGGCCGGCATCTGGCCCTGACGGCCGTAGCGGATGGTCTGCTGCAACTGGGCGAAGCTTGAGCCGTAGATGAACCCCTGCGGATGGGTCAGATCAGGTGCGCCCATGGCCGGCGTACCCTTGGCCTCGGACCCGTGGCAGGCGACACAGTTGGTGGCGAACAGTTTCTGGCCGTTGGCAGGGTCTGCCTTGATGCCCTCGGGCAGCTTGCGCCCGTCCAGGTTGGTCAGAACAAAGGCGGCCACATCAGCCACACCTTGCTCGCCGAGCACCTCGGCCCAGGCCGGCATCACGCCGTGGCGGCCGTTCATGATCGAGGCCTTGATCGTCTCCGGCTCGCCACCCCAGCGCCAGTCGCTGTCGGTCAGGTTAGGGAAGCCATAGGCGCCCTTTGCGTCGGAACCGTGGCACACTGAACAGTTGGAGGCGAACAACCGGCCACCCATTTTCAGCGCCTGCGGGTCCTTGGCGACTTCTTCGATCGGCATCGCGGCAAACTTGGCAAAGATCGGCCCAAAGCGGGCATTGGCCTTGGCCATTTCCTTTTCCCACTCGTGCACGCCGGTCCAGCCCGCCTCACCGTTGCTGAACTCGGTCTGCTTGTCGTTATCGAGGTAGCTGTAGCCTGGCAGGATGCCTTTCCAGTTGCCCAGGCCTGGGTACAGCACCAGGTAACCAAGGGCAAAGATGATGGTGCCGACAAACAGCCAGAACCACCATTTGGGCAGCGGGTTGTCGTATTCCTCGATGCCGTCGAAGGCGTGGCCGACGGTCTCGTCGGTGATGTCCTCGCGTTGGCCCTTGCGGGTCGACAGCAGCAGCCAGGTGAGGGCGAAGATCGTGCCCAACGTCAGCACGCTGACGTACAGGCTCCAGAAGGTAGTCATTGTTGTTTGCTCCTAGACGCTTTTGCTTGCGCTTGCTCGACGTGCTGGCTGGCTTCGGGGTCATCGGCAAAAGGCAGTTGCGTGGCCTCGTCGAAGTCGCGCTTGCGCCGTGGGCTGAACACCCACAGGGCGAGGCCGACGAACGCCACCAGTACCACCACGGTGCCCAGGCCACGGATCATTCCGATATCCATCAGCGTCACCGTTTGCTTTTGATGATGGTGCCAAGGCCTTGCAGGTACGCCACCAGCGCGTCCATCTCGGTCTTGCCCCTGACCGCGTCGGCAGCGCCGGCGATGTCGGCATCGGTGTACGGCACGCCCAGGGTGCGCAGCACTTCGAGCTTTTTCGCGGTGTCCTTGCCATCGAGCTTGTGCTCGACCAGCCACGGGTAGGACGGCATCTTCGACTCGGGTACGACGTTGCGCGGGTTGTACAGGTGCGCGCGGTGCCAGTCATCCGAGTAACGCCCGCCGACCCTGGCCAGGTCCGGCCCGGTGCGCTTGGAGCCCCACAGGAACGGGTGGTCCCAGACACTTTCGCCGGCCACCGAGTAGTGCCCGTAGCGTTCGGTTTCGGCGCGGAATGGCCGGATCATCTGCGAGTGGCAGCCGACGCAGCCTTCGCGGATATAGATATCGCGGCCTTCCAGCTCCAGCGCGGTGCGCGGCTTCATGCCTTCGACCGGCTTGTTGGTGACGTCCTGGAAAAACAGCGGGACGATCTGGGTCAGGCCACCGATGCTGACGGCAATGACCATGAAGAAGGCCAACAGGCCGATGTTCTTCTCTACTGCTTCATGCTTCATCAGTGCGCTCCCACAACGACGATCTTGGCGGCGGCTTCAGCTTCTGTGGCATCCGCTGCACGTACTGTGCGCAGCACGTTGTAGGCCATCAGCAACATCCCCGAGGCGAAGAACGCACCGCCCACTGCGCGGACGATATAGCCCGGGTGGCTGGCCTGCAGCGCCTCGACGAACGAATAGGTGAGGGTGCCGTCATCGTTGATCGCACGCCACATCAGGCCCTGGGTAATGCCGTTGACCCACATCGAGGCGATGTACAGCACGGTGCCGATAGTGGCCAGCCAGAAGTGCGCGTTGATCAGGCCGACGCTGTGCATCTGCGCCCGGCCGTAGAGCTTGGGAATCATGTGGTAGATGGCGCCGATCGAGATCATCGCCACCCAGCCGAGCGCACCGGCGTGTACGTGGCCGATGGTCCAGTCGGTGTAGTGCGACAGCGAGTTGACCGTCTTGATCGCCATCATCGGCCCTTCGAAGGTCGACATGCCGTAGAACGCCAGCGACACCACGAGGAAGCGCAGGATCGGGTCGGTGCGCAGTTTGTGCCAGGCCCCGGACAGCGTCATCATGCCGTTGATCATGCCGCCCCAGCTCGGCGCCAGGAGGATGATCGACATGACCATGCCCAGCGACTGCGCCCAGTCGGGCAGGGCGGTGTAGTGCAAGTGGTGCGGGCCGGCCCAGATGTACAGGGTGATCAGCGCCCAGAAGTGCACGATCGACAAGCGGTACGAGTAGATCGGCCGCTCGGCCTGCTTGGGCACGAAGTAATACATCATGCCGAGAAAGCCCGTGGTCAGGAAGAAGCCCACCGCGTTGTGCCCGTACCACCACTGGATCATCGCGTCGGTCGCACCGGCGTAGGCCGAGTACGACTTGAACAGGCTCACCGGCAGCGAGATGTGGTTGACAATGTGCAACATCGCGGTGACGACGATGAAGGCGCCGTAGAACCAGTTGCCGACATAGATGTGCTTGGTCTTGCGCTTGACGATGGTGCCGAAAAACACCACGCCGTAGGTGACCCAGACGATCGCCAGCAGAATCGCGATCGGCCATTCAAGCTCTGCGTATTCCTTGGTGGTGGTGTAACCCAATGGCAGGGTGATCAAAGCGCTGACGATGACCGCCTGCCAGCCCCAGAAGGTGAACGCCGCCAGGCTGTCGGAAATCAACCGCGTCTGGCAGGTGCGCTGCACCACGTAATACGAGGTGCCAAACAGCGCACAGCCACCGAAGGCGAAGATCACCAGATTGGTGTGCAGCGGGCGCAGGCGGCCGAAGCTGGTCCAGGGCAGGTCGAGGTTCAGTTGCGGCCAGACCAGTTGCGAGGCGATGAAGACGCCGAGGCCCATGCCAAGGATCCCCCAGACCACCGTCATGATGGCGAACTGGCGGACGACCTTATAGTTATAAGCAGTCGGACTGATTGCTGTGCTCATTCTAAGGTTCCACGGTTTGAATATTCTTGTTGGTTGAAAATCGGCGCCAGTATCGGTAACCCCTGGGGGTATGGCAACGCAAGGCTCCTCGCGCCGACCCGTGTCCACACCCTGCATGCTGCCGTCCCGCAGCGCTTGGGCCTGGATGATTGTACACAAATAAATATTTGTTATGTGTACCGTTTCTCGACTTTTTCTGATCGATCGGTCAGGCTTTTTCGGGCCTGTCTGGGTAGGTCGGATACCCTCCCAAAGCCGTAGCTTGAACCGCCCAAAGTCGGCCCGGCGTCAGGCGCTATGGGACGTGCGAGTAGGGCGTTGCCGCCTTGGCATCTAGCTTAGTTGTGTTCGGAGGGGGTGCAAGCGAGGTGGGCGGAGGGGAGAAGCGGGGAAAGCCGGGGCCGTGAAACGGCCCCGAGGGTATTACTTGGCGGTCACGGTCTGGGCCGGTTGCGGTTGCGACAGGCTGTACACGTAGGCAGCCAGCAGGTGGACCTTGTCGTGGCCCTGAATGTCAGCCTGGGCTGGCATCTGGCCCTGGCGGCCGTAGCGAATGGTCTGCTGCAACTGGGCGAAGCTGGAACCATAGATGAACGCCTGTGGATGGGACAGGTCAGGTGCGCCCATCACTGGCGTGCCTTTGCCTTCCGGTCCGTGGCAGGCAACGCAGTTGCTGGCGAAGATCTGCTGGCCTTTGGCTGGATCTGCCTTGACCCCTTCAGGCAGCTTGCGGCCGTCCATGTTGGTCAGCACGAACGCCGCCACATCCGCCACGCCCTGCTCACCGATCACCTCCGCCCAGCCCGGCATGACGCCGTGGCGGCCGTTCATGATCGAGGCCTTGATGGTTTCCGGGTCGCCGCCCCAGCGCCAGTCGCTGTCGGTCAGGTTGGGGAAGCCGTAGGCACCTTTGGCGTCCGAGCCGTGGCACACCGAGCAGTTCGAGGCAAACAGGCGGCCGCCCATTTTCAATGCTTGCGGGTCCTTGGCCACTTCTTCCACCGGCATGGCGGCAAACTTGGCGAAGATCGGCCCGAAGCGGGCGTCGGCCTTGTCCATCTCGCGCTGCCATTCATCGACCTGGGTCCAGCCATTCTCATAGCCCGGCAGGATGCCCTTCCAGTTGCCCAGGCCTGGGTACAGGATCAGGTAGCCGACGCCGAAGGCGAGGGTGCCGACGAACAGCCAGAACCACCACTTGGGTAGCGGGTTGTCGTACTCCTCGATGCCATCAAAGCTGTGGCCCATGGTCTGGTCGGTGGTGTCCTTGCTCTGGCCCTTGCGGGTGCTGAGCAGCAGCCACGTCAGGCCGATCAGGCTGCCGATGGTCAGTACGCTGATGTACGTACTCCAGAAGGTGGTCATTGCCCGTTACTCCTCATTGCAGGCTCCTGCCCGGCAGGGGGCAGGCGGTCATCGTCGAAGGGCAGCAGGCGCGCTTCAGCGAAATCACGGTCACGGCGACGGTTGAACACCCACAGGCTCAGGCCGATGAAGGCGATCATCACCACCAGGGTGCCGAGGCCGCGGATCATGCCGATGTCAATTGACAGTTCCATTGCTTACCTCTTGTTCTTGATCGCAGTGCCGAGCACCTGCAGGTAGGCGACCAGCGCGTCCATCTCGGTATGGCCCTTGACGGCGTCACGGGCACCGGCGATATCCGCGTCGGTGTAAGGCACGCCGAGGGTGCGCAGGGCGCGCATCTTGGTCTCGGTGTGGCTGTTGTCGACCTGGTCGGCGACCAGCCATGGGTACGACGGCATCTTCGACTCGGGGACAACGTTGCGCGGGTTGTACAGATGCGCGCGGTGCCAGTCGTCCGAGTAGCGTCCGCCGACCCGGGCCAGGTCCGGCCCGGTGCGCTTGGAGCCCCACAGGAACGGGTGGTCCCAGACGCTCTCGCCGGCGACCGAGTAGTGCCCGTAGCGCTCGGTCTCGGCGCGGAACGGCCGGATCATCTGCGAGTGACAACCGACGCAGCCTTCTCGAATGTAGATGTCGCGGCCTTCCAGTTGCAGTGCGGTGTACGGCTTCATACCCTCGACCGGCTTGTTGGTGACGTCCTGGAAGAACAGCGGGACGATCTGGGTCAGGCCGCCGATACTGACGGCCAACACCATCAACACTGCCAGCAGGCCGACGTTTTTCTCGATGACTTCATGTTTCATCAGGCAACTCTCCTCAGGCCAACTGGGCGTTCGCAGGGGCGGCGGCTGCATCCGGTGCGCGCACCGTGCGCCAGGTGTTCCAGGCCATCAGGAACATACCGCTGAGGAAGATCGCACCACCGACGAAGCGCACGATGAAGCCTGGATGGCTGGCCACCAGGGTTTCGACGAAAGAGTAGGTGAGGGTGCCGTCGGCGTTGACCGCGCGCCACATCAGGCCCTGGGCGATGCCGTTGACCCACATCGAGGCGATGTACAACACGGTGCCGATGGTCGCCAGCCAGAAGTGCGCATTGATCAAACCAATGCTGTACATGCGCTCTTTGCCCCAGATTTTCGGGATGGTGTGGTACAGCGCACCGATGGAAATCATCGCAACCCAACCAAGCGCGCCGGCATGGACGTGGCCGATAGTCCAGTCGGTGTAGTGCGACAAGGCGTTGACGGTCTTGATCGCCATCATCGGCCCTTCGAAGGTCGACATGCCGTAGAACGCCAGCGACACCACCAGGAAGCGCAGAATCGGGTCGCTGCGCAGTTTGTGCCAGGCGCCCGACAGGGTCATCATGCCGTTGATCATGCCGCCCCAGCTTGGCGCGAGCAGAATCAGCGACATGACCATGCCCAGCGACTGCGCCCAGTCAGGCAGAGCGGTGTAGTGCAGGTGGTGCGGGCCGGCCCAGATGTACAGGGTGATCAGTGCCCAGAAGTGCACGATCGACAGCCGGTAGGAATACACCGGGCGTTCGGCCTGCTTGGGTACGTAGTAGTACATCATGCCGAGGAAGCCTGCGGTCAGGAAGAAGCCCACCGCGTTGTGGCCGTACCACCACTGCACCATGGCGTCGGTTGCGCCGGCATACACCGAGTAGGACTTGGTCAGGCTGACCGGGATTTCCAGGTTGTTGACGATGTGCAGCAGCGCCACGGTGAGGATAAACGCACCGAAGAACCAGTTACCCACATAGATGTGCTTGGTGGTGCGCTTGATCAGCGTACCGAAGAACACGATCGCGTAGGCCACCCAGACAATGGTGATCAGGATGTCGATCGGCCATTCCAGCTCGGCGTATTCCTTGGAGCTGGTGTAGCCCAGCGGCAGGCTGATCGCGGCGAGCACGATCACCAGTTGCCAGCCCCAGAACGAGAATGCCGCCAGGCGCGGCGCGAACAGGGTGGTCTGGCAGGTGCGCTGCACCGAGTAATACGAGGTGGCAAACAGCGCGCAGCCGCCGAAGGCGAAGATCACTGCGTTGGTGTGCAGCGGCCGCAGGCGGCCGAAGCTGGTCCACGGCAGGTCGAAGTTGAGGGCAGGCCAGGCGAGTTGGGCAGCGATGAAAACGCCGAGCCCCATCCCGACGATTCCCCACACCACCGTCATAATGGCGAATTGGCGGACCACCTTGTAGTTGTAGGCGGTTCTGGGTGTTGTGTTCATGTATGGGTTCCCATCCACGGTTATAGGCAGACTAAACAGCGAGGCAAGAATGAGAGATGGGCAAAATGCCGGTATTGACGGGGATCAATGGGCGCAAGTGACAAATGTTTCAGGCTTGCGCTGCGATCTGCCGCAAGCCGGTGGCGAGCAGGGCTATGTGGGGTGTTTGATCCTGGCCCACGGTGCTGGCGCACCGATGGACAGCGGGTTCATGAACGACATGGCGCAAAGGCTGACAGGGCAAGGGCTGGCGCTGCTGCGCTTCGAGTTCCCGTACATGGCCGAACGGCGCGCAACAGGCGGCAGGCGGCCACCTAACCCGCAGAAGGTTTTGCTTGAATGCTGGCGCGAGGTGTATCAACAGGTGCGACCATTGGTCACAGGGCTGCTGGCGATTGGCGGCAAGTCAATGGGCGGGCGCATGGCCAGTTTGCTGGCCGATGAACTGCAGGTAGATGCACTGGTGTGCCTGGGATATCCGTTCTACGCAGCGGGCAAGCCGGAAAAGCCGCGGGTCGCGCACTTGGCTGAACTGCAGACACCGACCTTGATTGTGCAGGGCGAGCGCGATGCCCTGGGCAACCGGGACACGGTCGCGGAATACCAGCTGTCGTCAGCCATCGAACTGTGCTGGCTGGCGGCGGCGGATCATGACCTCAAGCCGCTGAAAGCGTCGGGATTCACCCATGAACAGCACCTGCAAACCACCGCAGAACGGGTTGCCAGCTTCATCCAGCGCTGAGCAGCAACTCAGCAGGCGCCGCGCCTGCTGAGCCAATGCGACCGTTGGATCAGTCGCGGTATTCGCACAGGTAAGCGGTTGCGACCGCGACCTTGAGCTGGAATTTGCTGTCGGCAGGCACATTGAACTGGCTGCCAGCGGTGAATTCCTGCCAGTTGTCGCTGCCCGGCAGCTTGACGGTCAGGGCGCCGGAAACCACGTGCATGATTTCGCGCTTGGCGGTGCCGAACTCGTATTCGCCCGGGGCCATGACGCCGACGGTGGCCGGGCCTTCAGTACCTTCGAAAGCGATCGACTTGACGGTGCCATCAAAGTACTCGTTGACCTTGAACATGGGGGCGACTCCTGTAAAGGGGGATGAAAAAGGGGCTGGCCAGTATGCCCAAGCCCCAGCGAGTCGTCATCTGCTTTCAGGGGCTCTCGCCCGGCAGGCTCAGCGGCAGCAAACGCGCGGTGTTGCGCGCATCTTCGAGGGCGCGGTGCTGCTGGCCGCTGAACTGCAGGCCGGCCAGTTGCAGCGCGCTGTTGAGCCCGGCCGGGCGCTGCAGGTGGCGGGCCTTGGCGAAGCGCTGCTTGAGGTTGATGTGGGCGGTGTCCTGGAGCACGCTGCGCACTTTATAGTCGTGCCACTCCTGCAGCAGCTGGCGTCGGTCATAGTCGCCCCAGCTGACCCAGGCTTGCAATTCGTCGGCATGCGTACTCAGCCAACCCTCGAACCCAGCCCAGGCCTCACGAAAACATGCGGCGGCGTCGACGTCCGCCTGGCTGATGTGGGTCAGCTGGCGGCAGAACGGAGTCAACTGCGGGCGTTTTTTTGGTTTGACGAAGCACTGGAACTGGTCGACCTCATGGCCTTGCCGCGTCACCAGGCTGGCGCCGATTTCAATGATTTCCATCTCTGTGAGCGGCCAGCCACCGTCGTCGGTGGTGGCCTCCAGGTCGATCACTAACCAATGGGCCATGGCAGGCTCCCTTGCAAGACTCGCTAGAGAGTAGCCAAACTCGGCCAAACAGGCACCCTATGGCACTTTGGCATATGTGCTGGTTGTGCCGCTTGCAGAAAACGCCTAGCTTAGGCGCATCAAGGTTTGGTGTGTCTGCAAGTGTCTGTGTTGATTCCACTGCCCAGGCTCAAGGCCTTCTCGTCGCTGTTGCTGGTTGCTCTGCTGGTGCACGTCGCGCCTGCCTGGGCCGAACCCGAGGCAGGCATCGAGGTGCGCGTCGGTGCGGCGCATTTTCCGCCTTACACCGTCCGTCCGGAGCGGGGCGCCGACAGTGGCCTGCTGCCGCAACTGACACAGGCGCTCAACACGCTGCAAAAGGACTACCACTTCGTTCTGGTGCCCACCTCGATTCCGCGGCGCTTTGCCGACCTGGAGCAAGCGCGCACCGACATGGCGATTTTCGAGAACCCTCAGTGGGGCTGGCAACAGGTCGCCCACCAGGCCGTCGACATGGGCCTGGAAGATGCCGAAATTTTTGTCGCGCGGCGCCAGCCGGGAAGGGACCAGAACTACTTCGATGAGCTGCATGGCAAGCGTCTGGCTGTATACCACGGCTATCATTACGCCTTCGCCGACTTCAACGCCGACCCGCAGCAGCTAAGTGCGAACTACCATGCGACCTTGACCTACTCGCATGACAGCAACCTGTTCATGGTCCAGCGAGGCCGCGCCGACATTGCTCTGGTAACGCGGTCGTATTTCAATGATTTTCTTGCGCGCAACCCTGCCAGCCGCGAGCAGTTGATGGGCTCGGAACGGGTCGATCAGCTTTATCATCATTACGCACTGCTGCGCCCGAATGCACCGATCAGCCCGCAGGCATTTGCCGCGCTGTTGCAACAGCTGCGCAGCAACGGTGAATTGACGCGGATTTTCCAGCCCTATCAGATCCAGACGATCAGCCCGCAGTAGCCCTCAAGTGTGGGGCTGGGCGCTTTTGCGGCAATGGATCAGGGCGTCGCGAATCATGAAGTTGACCAGCGTCGGCGAGACGCCAAGTTCCTTGGCGATGTCTTTCTGCGGGACGCCGTGCAGCCGGTACATCTCGAAGGCATAACGGGTGCGCTGGGGCAGTTCATTCAGTGCATCGGCGATATGTTCAAGCGCAGCCAGATTGATGTGGGTGTGCTCGGGCGATGCATTGACGATCACCACGTTCATGCCTTCCTCTTCGGTGCCCGAATACCTCAGCTCCATCGCCTGCTTGCGATAGTGATCGATGGCCAGGTTGCGCACGATCTGGAACAGATAACTGAGTTGAGCTTTGATCGAGGAGGTGATCTGCGGTGCGGCGTTGAGCCGGAAGAAGGCGTCCTGAACAACATCCTCGGCACGCGAGCGGCAGCCAGTGATGCGCGCGGCGATTTTGAGGAGAATGCTGCGATTGTCGACGAACGCCTGGAGTAAGGGTGAATCGCACTTACTTGTGGATAGTTGTTCCGCCATGGAAATCACCTTAGCTCTTGTAGGAATAGGAGCGCTTTTGGGTAGGACGCTTCCTGCGACGAGCGACAAATTAGGCGGAATGATAATGGTTGTCAAATACGAAAGTTAATGAGTATCTATTCGTGTTTGATCTAAGCCTGCCCTCGCAAAGTCATCCCCCTCGCTGCCCGCACTGTTAATTATTTGTCCTGCCCATCCGTTCCCCTGTGTACCCAAGGCCGCCTACGCCGCCCGCATTCAGCGAGGCAACGCCCAGGCCCGACTTACCCAGACACTGGCAGGAACACCCATGACGGACGCCTTCGAACTCCCGCACTCGCTGGTCCAGGCCCTGGCGCAACGCGCCAAGCAGACCCCCGAGCGGATCGCCTTGCGCTTTCTGGCCGATGACCCGCGCGAGCAGGCAGTACTGACCTATCAGGCGCTGGATGCGCGGGCGCGGACCATCGCCGCAGCACTGCAGGCGCGGGCCGAGTTCGGTGATCGGGCGGTGCTGTTGTTCCCCAGCGGTGCCGATTACGTCGCGGCGTTCTTCGGCTGCCTGTATGCGGGTGTGATTGCCGTGCCGGCCTATCCGCCAGAGTCTGCCAAGCGCCATCATCAACAGCGCCTGTTGTCGATCATCGACGATGCCCAGCCGCGCTTGCTGCTGACCGTGGAAGCACTGCGCGACAGCCTGCAGGAACTTGACGCGCTCGCTGCTGACGGCGCGCCGCAGTTGCTGGCGGTCGACCAGCTCGACCCGGCGCTGGCGGCGCAGTGGCGCGAGCCGCAGTTGGCGGGCGATGACATCGCCTTCTTGCAGTACACCTCAGGCTCTACCGCATTGCCCAAGGGCGTGCAGGTCAGCCATGCCAACCTGATCGCCAACGAGCAACTGATTCGCCAGGGCTTTGGCATCGACCTGAACCCCGACGACGTCATCGTCAGCTGGCTGCCGCTGTACCACGACATGGGCTTGATCGGCGGCTTGCTACAGCCGATCTTCAGTGGTGTGCCGTGTGTGCTGATGTCGCCGGGGTACTTCCTGGCCCGGCCGCTGCGCTGGCTGCAGGCGATCAGCGAGTACGGCGGCACCATCAGCGGCGGGCCGGATTTTGCCTACCGCCTGTGCAGTGAACGGGTTAGCGAAGCGGCCTTGGCCGGGCTCGACCTGAGCCGCTGGCGGGTGGCGTATTCGGGTTCCGAGCCGATCCGTCAGGACAGCCTGGAAACCTTTGCCAGCAAGTTTCAGCCATGCGGCTTCGAGCGCAGCAGCTACTTCGCCAGTTACGGCCTGGCCGAAGCCACCTTGTTCGTCAGCGGCAGCCGTCGCGCGCAAGGCATTGCTGCTCTGCAGGTCGATGCCCAGGCGCTGGCCCAGCACCGTATCGAAAGCGGCGAGGGTAGTGTGTTGATGAGCTGCGGCTATCCGCAACCCGAGCACGCCGTGTGCATCGTCGAGCCACAGCAGCAACAGCTGCTGGCGGATAACCAGGTCGGGGAAATCTGGGCCGCCGGCCCGAGCATCGCCCGTGGCTATTGGCGCAACCCGCAAGCGACGGCACGCACCTTCGTCGAGATGAACGGCCAGACCTGGCTGCGCACTGGCGACCTGGGCTTTATCCGCGACGGCGAGGTATTCGTCACTGGGCGCCTGAAAGACATGCTCATCGTACGTGGGCAAAACCTCTACCCGCAGGACCTTGAGCAGACCCTCGAGCGCGAAGTCGAAGGGCTGCGCAAGGGGCGGGTGGCGGTATTCGTCGTCGACGACAACGGCGAGGAGGGCATCGGTGTCGCTGTCGAAGTGAGCCGCAATGTGCAGAAGTCGACCGCTTCCGAGGCGCTGATCAAGACCCTGCGCCAGGTGATCGCCGATGCCTGTCGGCAGGCACCGGCAGCAGTGCTGCTGCTCAACCCCGGCGCGCTACCGAAGACTTCCAGCGGCAAGCTGCAACGCGCGGCCTGTCGCCAGCGCATGGATGACGGCAGCCTTGATTGCTACGCGCGCTTCCCTGCGATCAGCAGCGTGGCGTCGGTGGCTCCTGTGACAGAGCCTCTGCAAGCGCGCATCGCTGCCATCTGGTGTGACCTGCTCAAGGTCGAAGCGGTGGCGGCCGATGACCACTTCCTGCTGCTGGGTGGCAACTCGATTGCCGCCACGCAGGCGACCGCGCAATTGGCAGACGAGCTTGGCATCGAGCTGAGCCTGCGCACCCTGTTCGACGCCCCGCTGCTGGCTGACTACAGCGCAGCGGTAGCTGCACTGCTGGCTGACGGCGGTCAGCAGCGCACTCAGATCGACGTGCGCGGCCGCGCTCAGCCACTGGCGCAGTCGCTGGCGCAAAACCGCCTGTGGCTACTGTGGCAGCTGCAACCGCAGTCGGCAGCCTACAACATCCCGGCCGGGCTGCACCTGCGCGGCGAACTCGACGTTGCCGCGCTGCAGCACAGCCTGCAAGCGCTGGTCAGCCGGCATGAATCGCTGCGTACGGTGTTCAGCGAAGTCGACGGCCAGGCCCTGCAACGGGTGCTGCCTGAGCTGCAACTGGAACTCGCTCAGCTTGACCTGCATGGGCTGGACCCCGCGCAGGTTGCGGCCCGCCGCGAAGCCGAGGCGCAGCAGCCGTTCGATCTGGGCAATGGGCCGCTGCTGCGCGCTACTCTGGCGCGGCTGGATGATGAGCAGCACCAGCTGTGGCTGACGCTGCACCACATCGTCGCTGACGGCTGGTCGCTGAACATTCTGCTGGATGAGTTCGCTCGCCTGTACGCGGCCCGCTGCCAGGGCCAGCACGTCAGCCTGCCAGCGCTGCCGTTGGGCTACGCCGACTACGGCATCTGGCAGCGCCAGTGGCTGGCCGAGGGCGCGGCCGCGGCACAACTCGAATACTGGCAAGCGCAATTGGGTGATGATCTGCCGGTGCTCGATCTGGCCACCGATCAGCCGCGTTCAAGCCAGCGCACACTGCGCGCCGAGCGCCTCAGCGTAAAAGTCCCGGCCCAGCTCACCACCGCGCTCAAGCAGCTTGCCGAGCAGCAACAGGCCAGCCTGTTCATGGTCCTGCTGGCCGCCTGGCAGGGCCTGCTGCACCGCTACAGCGGGCAGACCGACATCCGCGTTGGCGTGCCCAATGCCAACCGCCCACGCCTGGAAACTCAGGGCATGGTTGGCTTCTTCATCAATACCCAGGTGCTGCGTGCGCAGCTCGATGGCCGCCAGCCGTTCAGCCAGTTGCTGGCCCAGGTGCGTCAGGCCACGATCGAGGCGCAGGCGCATCAGGACCTGCCGTTCGAGCAACTGCTTGAAGCACTGCCGCAGGCTCGTGAGCAGGGCCTGTTCCAGGTCATGTTCAACCATCAGCAACGCGACCTGTCGGCGCTGCGCCGCCTGCCTGGTTTGCTCGCCGAAGAGTTGCCATGGCACAGCCGTGAAGCCAAGTTCGACCTGCAACTGCACAGCGAAGAAGACCAGCAGGGCCGCCTCAGCCTGGCCTTCGACTATGCCGCCGAGCTGTTCGACGCGGCCACCGTGCGGCGTATGTCGCAGCACCTGCTGGCCTTGCTCGAACAGGTCAGCGCGCAGCCGCAGCTGGCGCTTGGCGATGTGCAGTTGCTTGATGCCGCCTCGCGCACGCAATTGCTGCAGTGGGGCCAGTGCGCAGCGCCGGCGGCGCAGCGCTTGCTGGTCGAGCAGCTCAACGAACAGGCGCGCCTGACCCCGCAACAGCCGGCTCTGCTCTGGGACGGCGGCAGCCTCGATTACGCCAGCCTGCACCAGCAAGCCAACCGCCTGGCGCACTACCTGCGCGACAAAGGTGTCGGCCCCGATACCTGTGTGGCGATTGCCCTGCAGCGCTCGCCGCAGTTGTTGGTCGGCTTGCTGGCGATCCTCAAGGCCGGTGGCGCCTATGTGCCGCTGGACGTCGATTACCCTGCCGAGCGGCTGGCATTCATGCTCGCCGACTGCGGCGCGAGCCTGTTGCTCAGCCACAGCGACTGTCTGGCACAGCTGCCGCAGCGTGCCGAGGTCAGCGTGATCGCCCTTGACCAGTTGCACCTGGACAGCTGGCCAAGCCATGCGCCGGGGCTGCATCTGGAAGGCGACAACCTCGCCTACGTAATCTACACCTCAGGCTCCACCGGCCAGCCCAAAGGCGTCGGCAATACCCATGGGGCATTGGCCGAGCGCCTGCAGTGGATGCAGGCCAGCTATTCGCTGGAGGCCAGCGATGTGCTGCTGCAGAAGGCACCGATCAGTTTTGACGTGTCGGTCTGGGAGTGCTTCTGGCCACTGCTCACCGGTTGCCCGTTGGTCCTCGCCGGCCCCGGCGAGCACCGTGATCCGCAGCGCATTGCCGAACTGGTGCAGCAATTTGGCGTGACCACGCTGCACTTCGTCCCGCCGTTGCTGCAGGTGTTTGTCGAGGAGCCGCAGGCTGGGAGCTGCACGAGCCTGCGCCGGCTGTTCTCCGGTGGCGAGGCGTTGTCGGCCAGCCTGCGTGATCGGGTTCTGCAGGTACTGCCGCAGGTGCACCTACACAACCGCTATGGCCCGACCGAAACCGCAATCAACGTAACCCATTGGCATTGCCAGCCCAGCGATGGCGAGCGTTCACCGATTGGCAGGCCGCTGGCCAACGTGCTCTGCCAGGTGCTCGATGACGAGCTCGAGCTGAGCCCGCCAGGTGTGCCGGGCGAGCTGTGCCTGGGTGGCGTCGGCCTGGCTCGGGGTTACCTGGGCCGACCAGGGCTGACCGCCGAGCGCTTCGTGCCGCAGGCCGATGGCAACGGCGCGCGCCTGTACCGCAGCGGCGACCGCGTCCGTTGGTTGCCCGAGCATGCGGCGCTGGAATATCTGGGCCGGCTCGATCAGCAGGTCAAGGTCCGTGGCTTTCGGGTTGAACCCGAAGAAGTGCAGGCCTGCCTGCTGGCTCAGCGGGGCGTCTCTCAGGCGGTGGTGCTGATTCATCAGGACGCGGTTGGTGCGCAGTTGCTCGGCTATTACACCGGTAAGGAGCAGAGCTACGCGCTGCTGGCCGCACTGAGCGAGCGCCTGCCGGCCTATATGGTCCCGGCGCAATTGATCCACCTTGCTCAGATGCCCATCGGCCCGAGCGGCAAGATCGAGCGCAAGGCGCTGCCGGAGCCGGTCTGGCAGCAACGCCAGCACGTCGAGCCGCACACTGCGCTGCAACAGCAGATCGCGGCAATCTGGCGCGAAGTGCTCGGCGTGCCGCAGGTGGGCTTGCAGGATGACTTCTTCGCCCTCGGTGGCCACTCGCTGCTGGCCACCCAGATCGTCTCGCGCACACGCCAGGCGTTGGACGTCGAGCTGCCGTTGAAGACCTTGTTCGATGCCACCGAGCTGGGCGCATTCTGTGTCGAGATTGCCGGGCTGCGCGAGCGCGGCGAGCATAACCAGCAAGGCGCTATTGCGCGGGTCGACCGGCGCCAGGCGGTGCCGCTGTCGTATTCGCAGCAGCGCATGTGGTTCCTCTGGCAGATGGAGCCGGACAGCCCTGCCTACAACGTCGGCGGCCTGGCGCGCCTGCGCGGCACCTTGCACGTGGACGCCTTCGAGCGCGCCCTGCATGCGTTGATTGCCCGTCACGAAACCCTGCGCACCACCTTCCCGAACATCGACGGCGTGCCGTACCAGTGCGTCGCCGAGCACAGCCCATTGCAGGTGCAGTGGCATGACTTCAGCGCGGTGGCTGCCGAGCAGCGCCAACAGCGCCTGCAAGCGCTGGCCGATCAACAGGCGCACCAGCCGTTCGATCTGGAGCGCGGTGCGCTGCTGCGCGCCTGCCTGGTCAAGGCCGGCGAGCGCGAGCACTACTTTGTCCTGACCTTGCACCATATCGTCACCGAAGGCTGGGCGATGGACATCTTTGCCCGCGAACTGGGTGAGCTGTACGAAGCCTTTGTCGATGATCGCGAGTCGCCGCTGGCGCCTTTACCAGTGCAGTACCTGGACTACAGCGTGTGGCAGCGGCAATGGCTGGAAGGCGGCGAAGGCCAGCGCCAGCTGGCCTACTGGCAGGCCCGGCTGGGCGATGAACAGCCGCTGCTGGAACTGCCCAGCGACCGCCCACGGCCGCCGGTGCAGAGCCATCAGGGCGGGCTGTACCGCTTTGACCTCGACCCGGCACTGGCGGCGCGGGTGCATGCGTTCAATGGTGAGCGCGGCCTGACCCTGTTCATGACCATGACCGCCACTCTGGCGGCCTTGCTGCACCGCTACAGCGGCCAGCGCGACCTGCGCATCGGTGCGCCGGTGGCCAACCGGATTCGCCCGGAAAGCGAAGGCCTTATTGGCGCCTTCCTCAACACCCAAGTGCTGCGCTGCGAGCTGGACGGGCAGATGCGTGCAGGCGACCTGCTCGAGCAACTGCGTGACACCATCGTGGCCGGCCAGTCACATCAGGACCTGCCGTTCGAGCAACTGGTCGAAGCCTTGCAACCGGCGCGCAGCAGTGCCTACAACCCGCTGTTCCAGGTGATGTGCAACGTGCAGCGCTGGGCCTTCCAGCAAAGCCGCGAGCTGGCCGGGATGCAAGTCGACTACCTGCTCAACGACGCCAGTGCGACCAAGTTCGACCTGTACCTGGAAGTTACCGACCTGGACGGCCGCCTCGGCTGCTGCCTGACCTACAGCCGCGACCTGTTCGATGAACCGCGCATCGCCCGTATGGCCGAGCACTGGCAACAACTGCTGGCTGGGCTGATCGCCGACCCGCAGCAGCGTCTGTGCGAGCTGCCGATGTTGGCCGCGGGCGAACAACAGGCGCTGCTTGACCAATTGCAGGGCGAGCCTGCTGGCGAGCTGCAAGACACCCTGCACGGTCTGTTCAGCGTGCAAGCCCAGCGCAGCCCGGATGCGCTGGCGCTGACCTTTGCCGGTGAACACCTCAGCTATGCCGCCCTCGACCAGCAGGCCAATCGCCTGGCGCGGGTGCTGCGCGAGCGTGGCGTCGGCCCGCAAGTGCGGGTTGGCCTGGCACTTGAGCGCTCGCTGGAAATGGTCGTTGGCCTGTTGGCAATCCTCAAGGCCGGCGGTGCCTATGTGCCGCTCGACCCGGAATACCCGCTGCAACGCCTGCAGTACATGATCGAAGACAGCCGCATCGGCCTGCTGCTCGGCCAGCGCGATTTGTTCGAGCGGCTCGGCGAGCTGCCGGCCACTGTCGGCCGTTGGTGCCTTGAGGATGATGCCGCAGCCTTGGCTGATTACAGTGATGCTGCGCTGACCAACCTCAGCCTGGCGCAACATCAGGCCTACCTGATCTACACCTCCGGCTCGACCGGCCAGCCCAAGGGCGTGGTGGTCAGCCACGGCGAAATCGCCATGCATTGCCAGGCCGTGATCAGCGCGTTCGGCATGCGCAGCGACGACTGCGAGCTGCACTTCTATTCGATCAACTTCGATGCTGCCAGTGAGCGCTTGCTGGCGCCGCTGTTGTGCGGTGCGCGGGTGGTCTTGCGCGGGCAAGGGCAGTGGGGCGCCGAGGAAATCTGCCAGCTGGTGCGCGAGCAGCAGGTGAACATTCTTGGCTTTACCCCAAGCTACGGCAGCCAGCTGGCTCAATACCTGGCCAGCAGCGCCGAGCAATTGCCAGTGCGTCTGGTAATCACCGGCGGTGAAGCGCTGACCGGCGAGCACCTGCAGCGGATCCGCCAGGCGTTTGTTCCGCAGCAGCTGTTCAACGCCTATGGGCCGACCGAAACCGTGGTCATGCCGCTCGCGTGTCTGGCGCCGACGACGCTGCCGGCCGACGCTGGCAGCGTGCCGATCGGCCAAGTGATCGGCGCTCGCAGCGCGTACGTGCTGAATGACGATCTGGCGCTGTTGCCCCAGGGCGGCATCGGCGAACTGTACATCGGCGGCGCCGGCCTGGCTCAGGGTTATCACGACCGCCCCGGTTTGACCGCCGAGCGTTTTGTCGCCGACCCGTTCAGCCGCGACGGCGGCCGCCTGTACCGCACCGGCGACCGCGTGCGCCTGCGCGCTGATGGCTTGGTCGAATACGTTGGCCGTGCCGACCAGCAAGTGAAGATCCGTGGCTTCCGGATTGAACTGGGTGAAATCGAAAGCCGCCTGCAAGCTCATGCCGACATTGACGAAGCCGTGGTGCTGGCGCTGGATCTGCCCGGCGGCAAGCAACTGGTCGGTTATCTGGTCTGCGCTCAGGCCAACGCCGACGCGGTCACCCAGGCCGATCTGCGCGAAGCGCTGAAGGCTCATGCCCGCCGGCACCTGCCGGACTATATGGTCCCCGCACACCTGGTGCTGCTCGCCCAGCTGCCGCTGATGGGCAACGGCAAGCTCGACCGCCGCGCCTTGCCAGTGCCGGATCTGGAGCTGGTGCAGCTGCATTATCAAGCCCCGGCGAATGCGCTCGAGGAGCAACTGGCGCAGGTCTGGCGGGAGGTGCTCAACGTCACCCGAGTTGGCGTGCAGGACAACTTCTTCGAGCTGGGCGGCGATTCGATTCTGTCGATCCAGGTGGTCAGCCGGGCCCGCCAGCTGGGTCTGCAGTTCACCCCGCGCGACCTGTTCCAACACCAGACCATCCAGGCACTCGCCGCGGTGGTCAGGCACAGCGATGCGCCGAGCGTGATCGAGCAGGGCGCGCGGGTCGGCAGCAGCGCGTTGACGCCGATCCAGCAGTGGTTCTTCGACAGTGAAGTGGTCGAGCCGCAGCATTGGAACCAGGCCGTGCTGTTGCAGGTCCGTGAGCCATTGCTGGCGGCGAGCCTGGAACAGGCGCTGGCCGCGTTGCTGGTCCAGCACGACAGCTTGCGGCTGCGCTTCAGTCAGGTGAACGGTCGCTGGCACGGCGAGTATCAACAGCCGACCAGCGAGCAACTGCTGTGGACGGCGACGGTCGCCGATCTGGACGGCTGCCAGGCGCTGTATACCGATGTGCAACGCAGCCTCGACCTGCAGCAAGGGCCGCTGCTGCGCGCCTTGCTGGTCAGTGATGGGCAAGGCCAGCAGCGTTTGCTGGTCGTTATCCATCACCTGGTGGTCGATGGCGTGTCCTGGCGGGTGCTGCTCGAGGACTTGCAGGCGCTGTACCGCGGCGCCAATCTCGCGCCCAAGACCCATGCCATGGGCGACTGGGCAGCGCGTCTGGTCACCTATGCCGGCAGCGACTCGCTGCGCGATGAGCTTGGCTGGTGGCAGACGCAACTGGCTGGCGTGCGCCGTGAGCTGCCCTGCGATCATCCTCAGGGCGGCAACCTCAACCGACATGCACAGACCCTGAGCATCAACCTTGAGGTCGAACAAACCCGCCAGCTGCTGCAGCAGGCGCCGGCGGCCTATCACACCCAGGTCAACGACCTGCTGCTGACCGCCCTGGCGCGCACCCTGTGCCGCTGGAGCGGTGACCGCGAAGTGCTGGTGCAACTGGAAGGCCACGGCCGCGAAGGCTTGTTCGAAGACCTCGACCTGACCCGCAGCGTCGGCTGGTTTACCAATGCCTATCCACTGGCCTTGGCCATCGAGCCAGGCGACCACGATCAGGCCCAGGCAAGCTCGATCAAACGCATCAAGGAGCAACTGCGCCAGGTGCCGCACAAGGGCATCGGTTACGGCGTACTGCGTTACCTCGCTGACGCCGCCAGCCGCGAAAGCATGGCAGCGCTGCCGCAGGCGCGGATCACCTTCAACTACCTCGGCCAGTTCGACCAGCAGTTCGATGCGCATGCGCTGTTCCAGCCGCTGGATGCGCCGGCGGGCCTGGCTCACGACCTCGACGCAGCGCTGCCCAACTGGCTCAGCGTCGATGGCCAGGTTTACGGCGGTGCCCTGCAACTGCGCTGGACCTTCAGCAGCGAGCGCTACGAGCACGCCACCATCGCCGCGCTGGCCGAAGACTATCGCCGCGAACTGCTGGCGCTGGTTGCCCATTGCCTGGCCGATGGCAACGGCAGCTTCACCCCGTCGGACTTCCCCCTCGCGCACCTGAGCCAGGAGCAGATCGACAGCCTGCCCGTACCCGCTGCGCAAATCGACGACGTCTACCCGATGACGCCGATGCAGGAGGGCATGCTCCTGCATACCCTGCTCGAGCCAGGCACCGGCATCTACTACATGCAGGACCGCTACCGCATCAACAGCGCGCTCGAGCCGCAGCGCTTTGCCCAGGCCTGGCAGGCGGTAGTCGCCCGCCACGAAGCCCTGCGTGCCTCGTTCAGCTGGAGCGCCGGCGAAGCGATGCTGCAGATCATCCATAAGCCGGGCAACACCGCGGTCGACTATCAGGACTGGCGCGAGCTGGATGACGAGTCCCAGGAGCAACGTCTGCAAGCGCTGCATAAGCAGGAACGCGAAGCGGGCTTCGAATTGCTCAGCCAGGCGCCGTTCCACCTGCGCCTGGTGCGCGTGGCCGACGAGCGTTACTGGTTCATGATGAGCAATCACCACATCCTGATCGATGCCTGGTGCCGCTCGTTGCTGATGAACGACTTCTTCGAGATCTATCAGGCGCTCGGTGAGGGCCGCCAGGCGCAACTGCCAGTGCCGCCGCGCTATCGCGATTACATCGGCTGGCTGCAACGTCAGAATCTCGATGAAGCGCGCCAGTGGTGGCAAGCCAACCTGGCCGGATTCGAGCGTGCCACGGCGCTGCCCAGCGATCGACCGCTGCGCCACGACCACGCCGGTGACGGCATGATCGTCGGCGACTGCTATACCCGCCTTCAGGTCGAGCAGGGCGCCCGCCTGCGCGAGTTGGCCCAGGCCCACCAGTTGACCATCAATACCTTCGCCCAGGCGGCCTGGGCACTGGTGCTGGCGCGCTACAGCGGCGAGCGCGACGTGGTCTTCGGCGTTACCGTGGCTGGGCGGCCGGTGAGTATGCCGCAGATGCAGCGCACGGTTGGCCTGTTCATCAACAGCGTGGCCCTGCGTGTGCAATTGCCGGCGCCGGGGCAGCAGCAAAGTGTGCGGAAGTGGCTGCAGGGCCTGCTCGAGCGCAACATGGAGCTGCGTGAATACGAGTACCTGCCGTTGGTGGCGATTCAGGAGCGCAGCGAGCTGCCTAAGGGCCAGGCGCTGTTCGACAGCCTGTTCGTGTTCGAGAATGCGCCAGTGGAAACCGCCGTGCTCGACCACGCCCAGCACCTCAATGCCAGCTCTGACTCGGGCCGGACCCACACCAACTTCCCGCTGACCGCAGTGTGCTACCCCGGTGATGACCTAGGCCTGCACCTGTCGTTTGACCAGCGCTATTTCGATCACGCCACGGTCGAGCGTTTGCTGGCCGAGTTCAAGCGCTTGCTGCTGGCGCTGGTTGAGGGCTTTGACGGCGAGGTCAGCGCGCTGGCGTTGCTCGGCGCTGAAGAACATCGCTTCCTGCTCGAAGACTGCAACCGCAGCGAGCACGCCTATAGCCTTGAGCAGAGCTATGTCGAGCTGTTTGAAGCACGCGTCGCCGCGCATCCGCAGCGGGTCGTGGCGCGCTGCCTGGAGGCCAGTTATGACTACGCCGGGCTCAACCTGGCCGCCAACCGCATGGGCCACGCGCTGTTCGCAGCGGGCGTCGCCATCGATCAACCCGTAGCCCTGCTGGCCGAGCGTGGCTTGCCGCTGCTGGGCATGATCGTCGGTAGCTTCAAGGCCGGCGCGGGCTATCTGCCGCTCGACCCCGGCTTGCCAGCGGCGCGCCTGCAACGCATCGTCGAGCTGAGCCGCACGCCGCTGCTGGTGTGCACCGCCGCCCACGCCGAACAGGCGCGGCAACTGCTGGATGAGCTGGCCGGTGCCGTACGGCCAACCTTGCTGGTGTGGGAAGAAATTCAGGCCAGCGCCGTGGCTAGCCATAACCCAGGCGTCTACAGCGGCCCGGACAACCTCGCCTATGTGATCTACACCTCCGGCTCCACCGGTTTGCCCAAGGGGGTGATGGTCGAGCAGCGTGGCATGCTCAACAACCAGTTGAGCAAGGTGCCGTACCTGGGGCTGGACGAGCACGACGTGATCGCCCAGACCGCGTCGCAAAGTTTTGATATTTCGGTCTGGCAGTTCCTCGCCGCGCCGTTGTTCGGTGCCCGCGTGGAGATCGTGCCGAACGCCATCGCGCATGACCCGCAAGGCTTGCTCAGCCATGTGCAGGCGAGCGGGATCAGCGTGCTGGAAAGCGTGCCGTCGCTGATTCAGGGCATGCTCGCCAACCCCGAGCAGCGCCTGGACCGGCTGCGCTGGATGCTGCCAACCGGCGAGGCGATGCCGCCCGAGCTGGCCGCGCAATGGCTGCAACGCTACCCGGCGATTGGCCTGGTCAACGCTTATGGGCCGGCCGAGTGCTCGGATGACGTGGCGTTCTTCCGCGTCGATGCAGCGTCGACCGAAGGCAGCTACCTGCCGATCGGTACGCCGACCGACAACAACCGGCTGTACCTGCTGGGTGAAGAACAGACCCTGGTGCCGCTGGGTGCAGTGGGCGAGTTGTGCGTGGCCGGCACCGGGGTGGGCCGCGGCTATGTCGGCGACCCGGTGCGCACGGCACTGGCGTTCATCCCGCATCCATACGGCGCGCCGGGAGAGCGCTTGTACCGCACGGGTGATCTGGCCCGGCGCCGGGTAGACGGCGTGCTCGAATACGTCGGCCGCATCGATCATCAGGTGAAGGTCCGCGGTTATCGGATCGAGCTGGGCGAGATCGAAGCGCGCCTGCATGAGCAAGGCGAGATCCGCGACGCCGCTGTCGGTGTGCAGGAAGGCGTCAACGGCAAGCATCTGGTCGGCTATCTGGTGGCGCATCACGGCGTGACTGCCGATGCAGCCTTGCTTGAACAGGTCAAACAGCGCCTGCGCAGCGACCTGCCGGAGTACATGGTGCCGTTGCACTGGGGCTGGTTCGACAGCCTGCCGCACAACGCCAACGGCAAGCTCGATCGCAAAGCGCTGCCAGCCATCGATATAGGTGCTCAGCACAGCCAGGACTACCTGGCGCCGCGCAGCGAGCTGGAAGTGACACTGGCCGCGATCTGGGCCGATGTGCTCGGCAGCGAGCGGGTAGGCGTGCGCGACAACTTCTTCGAGCTTGGCGGCCACTCGCTGCTGGCCACTCAGATCGCCTCGCGGGTGCAGAAGCAGCTGCAGCTGAACGTGCCGCTGCGGGCAATGTTCGAGTGCAGCACGGTGGAGGAGCTGGCGCTGTATGTCGAAGGGCTGCAGGGCAGTGTGCTGGATGACGACAAGGTCGACCGCTTGAGCGACCTGATGGCCGAGCTGGAAGGCTTCTGACAGCTGCGGCGGGCGGGCGCCTGTCGCCCGCTCGCCGGCGCCTGGCCGAGCGTTAAATTCAACCTGTGGTTATCCGTTCTAGCTTGGACACCACCTGCAGCACCATCGCATTTGATCAGAGGCGCAATGACCATTTCTCGACGCGGCTTCATCGCTGGCCTGGCGCTGGCGGGGGCCACTGGCACGGCGGCTTACTACGCGCACAGGGAGCTGACCCACGACCCGGCCGACGACATCGTTACCCCCGGCGAAGCGACGGTGGAGCCTGCCGATTTCACCGGCCAGGTGCTCGCCGAGCAGATGCGCGGTGTTTGGGACCTGCGCTTCGAGGGCGTTGATGGCGGACTGGAGGGCTTGCCACTCACGGGCGTGCAGGCGTTTATCGACGTCGCCACCAAGGGCCGTGGCCTGCGTGGTTTTGTCGATACTGGCGAGCAGTTGCGCGCTGACGGTGTGGCTGCCTACCGCATTCTCGGGGACCTGGTCGGGGCCAATTCGCGGCAGGTGCGCTGGCGTTTGATCAGCCTGCGCGGCGGCCCCAGCTACGAGTGCATCGCCAGCCTGGATGAGGTCTGGGGCGAGTTCGGCAATGCCGGCAACGCCAGCCTCAGTGGCCGCTTGCAACGGGTCGACCGCTCGCTGACCCTGCCGGTGCCGGACAGCCGCTTCGTTGCGATCAAACGCAGTTTCCCCGAAGCGCGTGAGCGCCTGAAGTACAACGCGGCGATGCAGGCCTGGGTGATCAGCCCCGAACATCGCTTGTTCCATCAGCTCTGGCACGCCACCCGCGACCAGTGGCACAAGCTCCCCGAAGACAAGCGCAACGCCCTGCGTGGGCTCGGTTGGCAACCCGGCCCACGTGAGCAGGAGCGCGATGCCCGCGGCCCGCGCAAGCACCGCAATGGCTCGGGTATCGACTTTCTGTTCATGCACCGGCACATGCTCGCGGCAGCGCGGCAGTTGCAGGACTTGCCCGCCTGGCAGCAGTTTCCGCTGCCGCAGCCCAACGTCGAGTTCGACCGTCAGGGCTTCGCCCGCTACCACGAAAACCACGACGGCTGCTGTGTGCCGCCCAGCTGGCAGGCGCCGGGTGACGAGCCGTATGGCCAGTGGGTGGCAGCGATCAAGGCCAGCGAAACGTTCTGCAGCAACTTCCAGGTGTGGGAGTCGCAGTATCAGGACCCGCAGTACCTGGCCAGGCTCAGCCTGGGCGAGCTTGGTTCGGAAATGGAAATGACCCTGCACGACTGGCTGCACATGTGCTGGGCCTCGGTCCCGCGCGACCCAAGCAACGGCGCTCCGGTACCGTTTGCCCGCGATCCGAGCGACTTTGCTGCGCGCTGGTTCGGTGCCGACAACGACTTTCTTGGCGATCCATTTTCATCCCACGTCAACCCGGTGTTCTGGGGCTTTCATGGCTGGATCGACGAGCGCATCGAGGACTGGTATCAGGCCCATGAGCGGCTGCACCCGGGCCAGGTGCGCCGGCTTGAGGTGAGCGGGGTGAAGTGGTTTGCGCCTGGACGCTTCGTCGAGGTCGGCGATCCGTGGCTGGGGCCGGACACCCACGGTTGCAGCAGCACGCCCGGCCTGCGCCTGGGCAAGTCGGTGGAAATGGACGTAGAGACCATGAAGCTGGCTCTGCGCATCACTTTTGGTGAAGACGACACGCTCGCCGGGTTGGTGCGCAAGGTGCCGCAGCGGCCTTGGTATGCGCGGCACTTGTCGCTGAAGAATATCGTCTGAAGCCGGCCTGGGGCCGCGGCCCCGGGCGCTCGCCTACTGCTCGACCTGCCAGCCACCCCCCAGGGCTTTGTACAGCGCTACGCTTCCTTGCAGGCGGGCCAGACGCAGTTGCGCCTGCTGATCCTGGGCCAGGTACAGCGTGCGCTGGGTTTCGAGCACGCTGAGCAGGGTTTCGGCGCCGGCGCTGTAGCGGCGTTGGGCGATATCGAAAGCCAGCCTGGCCTGGGTGAGTTCCTCATCCTGCCATTGGCGCTGACGGTCTATCCCGCTGATCGCGTTGAGCGCCTTTTCCACATCGGCAAAGCCGGCAACGATGCTGCTGCGGTAGTTCTCCAGCAGTTCTTCCTGCTCGGCCGTGGCCAGGTCGCGGGCCGCACTGAGGCGGCCGTTATTGAAGATTGGCCCGATCAGCCCGGCTGTCAGGGTGTAGTAGGGGCTGTCGAGGATGTCGGCGAAGGTGCGCGCGCCACTGCCCAGTTCGGCGCCCAGGGTCAGCCGCGGCAACAGTGCAGCGCGGGCGACTTGAATATTGGCACTGGCGGCGGCCAGACGTGCTTCGGCGGCGGCGATGTCCGGACGGCGGCCGAGCAGGTCGCTGGGCACACCACTGCCGATCTGTGGCCAGCGCACGGCGCTGATGCTGGCGCTGGTCTGCGGCAGGTTCTGCACCGGTTCGCCGAGCAGTGTGGCCAGCGTCACCCGGTTGTCTTGCCACTGTTGTTCGAGCAACGGCACTTGCCGTTCCTGTGCGGCGACCAGACTGCGCTGCTGGGCAAGCTCCAGGCGGGTGGCAGACCCCGCACCCTGACGCGCCTCGACCACGCCGAGCACATCGCGCGCGTTGGCCAGGTTGAGGCGGGCGATGCGCAGTTGCTCTTGCAGGGTCAGGCCGCGCAGGTAGCTGTCGGCAACGGCGCTGGTCAGGGTCAGCTCGACGGTGTGCCGATCAAAGCGGCTGGCGTCGACCTCGCGCAGGGCGCTGTCGCGAGCGGCGCGCACACCGCCCCAGAAGTCCACCTCGTAGCTGGCGCTCAAGCGTGCATCGAAGGCGGTGCTGGTGCGCTCGCTGCTGCTGGCGTCGAGCTGGTCGTTACCCTCGCCACGCAGCAGCCGCTGGCGGCTGGCGTCGAGGCCGTATTGCAGGTCCGGCAGTAACGGCGCGCCGGCAATCACCGCTCGTGCCTGCGCCTGGCGTACCCGTGCGGCAGCGCCGGCAAGGTCGTGGCTGTTGAGCCGGGCGCGCTCGACCAGACCGTCCAGCTCGCTGCTGGCAAACGCCTGCCACCAGCGGGCATTTGGCAGCGGGTGGTTATTGACCTCACTGCCGCCCTGCCAGGCCGACGGTGCCGGAAGGTTGGCCTCGGGGGCGGGCGCGGTGCTGCAGGCGGCGAGGGCAAGGCTCAGGGATAACAGGCTGATGCAGCTGGGCAAGGTCATGGATTATTCGCTGGTAAGGGCTTTGACCGGATCGAGGCGGGCGGCTTTGCGCGCCGGCATGAAGCCGAACACCACGCCCGTCACCACGGCGCAGGCAAAGGCGCCAAGAATGGCCGGCAGGGCGAAGGCTACGGCGATGTCGGCCAGCAGCAGGCCGCCGCCAATCGCCAGGGCGAGGACAATGCCGGTCACGCCGCCGACCATCGACAGCATCACCGCCTCGCTGAGGAACTGGCGGAGGATGTCGCGCTGACGGGCGCCGGTGGCCATGCGAATGCCGATCTCGCGGGTGCGCTCGCGCACGGTCATGAGCATGATGTTCATCACGCCGATGCCGCCGACCAGCAGCGAGATCGCGGCGATGGCGCCGAGCATCAGCGACAGGCTGTTCTGCGTGCGTGCTTCGGCCTGAATCAGCGCCGCGTCGTTGGTCAGTTCGAAATCCGCCTTGCCCTGGTGGCGCTGGCGCATCAAACGCTCGATGGCCGCTTCGGTGGCGCTGACCCTGGCCGAATCGGCGGCGGCGATGATCACGTATTCAGGATCGTGGCTGCCGAACAGGCGGATCGCCGCTGCGGTGTAGGGCACCACGATGCGCTCGTCGCTGTCCTGATCGCCGGAACTGGCACCTTTGGCCGCGAGCATGCCGATTACCTGAAACGGCACATTGCCGATCAGCAGGTACTGGCCGATCGGATCGCTGCCCGGGGCGAGCAGCTTGTCGCGGACCTTCTGCCCGATCACCGCCACAGCGGCGCCGGAGCGCTCGTCGGCCTCGGTGAAGAAGCTGCCGGCCACCACCGGCCAGTTGAGAATGTGCGGGAACTGGATATTGTTGCCGCCGACATAGAACTGCTGATTGTTGTTGCCATGACGGACCATCAGTTCGCCGCCAATGACCGGCATGATCCGCTCGACCTGCGGCAGTTGCGCGACCGCGGCAACGTCATCGAGGCTGACGATGCCGCCCGGTTCGCGCAGGGTGGCGTGGCGCCCGCTAAGGTAGAGGATGTTCGAGCCAAACGCGGCCATCTGCGCCATGACCTGGCGCTTGCTGCCTTCGCCTACAGCGAGCATGACCACCACCGAGGCGACGCCGATGACGATGCCAAGCAAGGTCAGTGCGGTGCGAAAGCGGTTGATCCACATCACCCGCCAGGCGGCTTGCAAGGCTTCGACCAGCTCGCCTTTCCAGGCGCCGCGCTCGACGGCGCCCTGATTCAGACGCTGGCGCAGGTCATCGGCCTGCAGCCCTTGTATGACCACAGGCGGCTGGCCAGCCGCCGAGTCGCTGACGATCTGCCCGTCACGAATCTCGATCACCCGCGCCGCCCTGGCCGCGACTTCGCGGTCGTGGGTGATCAGGATGATCACGTGGCCCTGGCTGGCCAGTTCGTCGAGCAGGTTCATCACCTCGGCGCCGCTGTGGCTGTCCAGCGCACCGGTCGGCTCGTCGGCCAGGATGATATGGCCGCCGTTCATCAGGGCACGGGCAATCGATACTCGCTGCTGCTGGCCGCCCGACAACTGATGCGGACGGTTGCCGGTGCGGCTGGCCAGGCCCAGGCGGTCGAGCAGGGCGGCGGCGCGGGCATGGCGCTCGGCGGCCGCGGTCCCGGCGTAGATGGCCGGCATCTCGACGTTTTCCTGGGCTGAGCCAGACGGGATCAGGTGGTAGCCCTGGAAGACGAAACCGAATGCTTCGCGGCGCAGCCAGGCCAGCTCATCGCTGTCCAGTTCGGCAACGTTCTTGCCAGCGAAGTGGTAGCTGCCGGAGGAGGGCCGGTCGAGGCAGCCGAGGATGTTCATCAAGGTTGATTTGCCGGAACCGGAGGTGCCGACGATGGCGACGAATTCACCCGGATGAATGCTCAGGCTGACCCCGCGTAAAACCTGCACTTCAGGGCTGTCGATGCCGCCGTAGACTTTGCAGATGCCGTTCAGTTCGATAAGAGGCACAGACATTCAACCTCCGCTGGCGCTGGGTGCGCCGATGACCAGTTGCTCGCCTTCGGCGAGGCCGTCGAGGATCTGCACGCGCAGTCGATCACTGAGGCCAGTGCGGACCTCGCGCTGCTCGATCTTGCCGTCGCGCTTGACCACCTGCGCCAGGCGCAGGCCCTCGGCCTTGCCTTCGTCGAAGGCGGCCAATGGCGCGGTCAGGACCTGGCTGGCCTGGCCGGCGACGAAGAACACCTGGGTGGTCATCTCGGCCATCAGCGCGCCGTCGGGATTGTCGACATCCAGCAGTACCGTGTACTGCACCACCTGGCTGCCGGTGGTACCGGCGCTGGCGCTGGCCGGGCTGCCGCCACCCTGGCTGGTCTGATCCAACGGCTTGGGCGGGATCGGCAGGATCTGCCTTACCTGGCTGGTCCAGCGGCGCTTGCCGCCGGCGAGGGTGGTGAAGTAAGCGCTCATGCCCGGCTTGACCTTGCCGATGTCGGCTTCCGAGACCTGCGCCCAGACGGTCATCGGCGACAGCTTGGCGATGCGCAGGATCAGCGGGGTCTGCTGTTGGGCGTTGAGGGTCTGGCCCTCGCGCGCGTCCAGCGCCACCACCGTACCGTCCATGGGGGCAAAGATGCGCGTGTAGCCAAGCTCGGCTTCATCACTGCGCAAGCTGGCCTGGGCCTGGCGAATCTGCGCCTGGTACATGTCGATGCGCGCCTGGGTGACTTTGAGCTGGGCGTCAGCGCTTTGCAGGTCTTCGGCACGGGTGGCGCCGGCGGCAGCCAGTGCACGTTGGCGCTGCTGTTGTTGCTGGGCTAGCTGGAATTGCGCGCGTTGCTCAGCCAGTTGCGCCTTGAGGTTGTCGATCGAATAACGCCCGGCATCGAGCCTGGCCTGTTGCGTCGAGGGGTCGATTTCGACCAGCAGCTGACCCTGGCGGATCGGGTCGCCGACCTCGACGTGCAGCTTGCGGATCTGCCCCGACGCCTGCGCCCCCACGTCGACGTAGCGGCGTGGCTGCAAGGTACCCAGCGCGGTGACGCTGCTTTCGATGTCGGCGCGGGTAACCGCGACGGTGCTGACTGGCGCGCCAGCCAAGGGCAAGCTGGCCCATGCCAGTACGCTGCCCAGCGCCAGCAGGCCGAGGCCACCGAGCAAAACACGGTGGCGGGTGGTGGTTGAGCGACTCATGCGGACTTCCAGCCAGAGAGGTTGGCCACACGCTGCCAATCAGGGCGCGCACGGAGGTGCCAGATAGACGAAAGCGCTGTATCCGGATTTAGCCGGAAAAGGTGATCGAGTGCTTGTTGCTGAGAATAATTATAATTTGTAAGATCGCACTCTGATATCACTCAGTCCCGCGTCAATGCAGTGCATATTGCCAAGCAGGGAGACGCCAGGTGCCGTTGTGGAACATTATTATCGCGAGTTGGTGAGCTTTCTTAGCGCGCGTCTGGGCAATCGCCAGGCCGCCGAAGACGTGGCTCACGACGCTTATCTGCGGGTGCTGGAGCGTACCGATACGCAGCAGATCGAGCATCCCCGCGCGTTCCTTTATCGCACTGCGCTCAACCTGGTGATTGACCGCCACCGCCGCCACCTGATCCGCCAGACCGAATCGCTCGATGTGCTCGACAGCGATGAGCGCTGGCACAGCCCGGCGCCGTCGCAGAGCATGCAGCTTGGCCAGCGCCTGGCGCTGATGCAGCGCGCACTGGATGAACTCAGCGCGCCGTGTCGCGAGTGTTTTCTACTGCGCAAGATCGACGGTCTGTCGCATCCGCAGATTGCCGAGCGTCTGGGTATTTCCCGCAGTCTTGTGGAAAAGCACATCGTCAATGCCATGAAGCACTGCCGCGTGCGCATGCGCCAGTGGGAATCGTGAACGGCGGCCAGTGAAAATCCCCGTGCTGGCACCTTGATTTCTCGCGTTTTAGCGACGAGTATCAGTAAAGACCCCGCCTGGTAGTCACCGGGCATGCCTGAACTGGCGCAGTATGGTCATGGAGCGTGTGCCCTTACCTCTGCCCAGGTTCGATCGATGCCTCATAAATCCTTGCGCATCCTCATCGCCGACGAGCACCCCTCCCAGCGTTTGCAGCTGGAGAAGATGCTCAATGCCATGGGGTATTACCGGATCGCCCCGGTGGAAAACTTCGAAGACTTGCAGCGCCTGGTGCAGAGCGCGCTGCAGCCGTTCAATCTGTTGATTGGCAACATCGAGCTGGCTAGCCACGCCGGTGTTGATCTGGCGCGTTTCTGTCGGGTCAGTTCGCAGATTCAGCATGCCCTGCTGTACCACTCGCAGCGCCTGAAAGTGCCGGCGGTGCCGCAGACCGAGCGCAAGGCGGTGAGCATCAGCCTGCCGAAAGTGCCTGACAGCGAGGCGTTGGAGTCATTTATGGCAATCATCGACCTGCCGATGGTGGTCGGTCAGTTGCCGCTGCCGCCCGGGCTTTCCCCAGGCTCGGGCTATCCAAGACTGCGGCGCAACTTCGCCCAGACCGTGTTCAACCGCTAAGCCTGGATGCGCCTGATGGCCGCAGGGTTTGTTATCCTCTCGCCCTTTGCCGATCTGCGGACTCTGCCATGACTGCCATCGATAGCGCGCCTGCGCCGCGGTTTACCCGCGCTGACCACCGGACCCTGGGTCTGGCGGCGCTGGGCGGCGCGTTGGAAATCTACGATTTCATCATCTTCGTGTTCTTTGCCCTGACCCTCAGCCAGCTGTTTTTCCCGCCGGAAATGCCTGAGTGGCTGCGTTTGTTGCAGAGCTTCGGGATTTTTGTGACTGGTTACCTGGCGCGGCCGTTGGGCGGTATTTTGATGGCGCATTTTGCCGACCATCTGGGCCGCAAGCGGGTGTTCAGCCTGAGCATCCTGATGATGGCGCTGCCGTGCCTGCTGATCGGGGTGATGCCGACCTACGCCGACATCGGCTACGCCGCGCCATTGATCCTATTGGCGCTGCGGATTCTGCAGGGCGCGGCAGTGGGCGGTGAAGTGCCCAGCGCCTGGACCTTCGTTGCCGAGCATGCGCCGGATGGCCGACGTGGCTACGCATTGGGCTTTTTGCAGGCTGGACTGACCTTTGGTTATTTGCTCGGCGCGCTTACGGCTACTTTGCTGGCGCAGCTGTTTACCCCGCAGGAGATCCTTGATTACGCCTGGCGCTACCCGTTCTTGCTTGGCGGGGCGTTCGGCGTGATTGGGGTTTGGCTGCGCCGTTGGTTGAGTGAGACGCCGGTGTTTCTGGCGCTGCGTGAGCGGCGTGAGCAGCCGGTGGCGTTTCCGTTGCGCCAGGTGTTGCGCGAGCATCGGCGGGCGTTGGTGCCGGCGGCGCTGCTGACCTGTGTGCTGACTTCGGCGGTGGTGGTGTTGGTGGTGATCACGCCGACGGTGATGCAGCAGCGGTTTGGTATCAGTGCTGGGCATACCTTTGCCCTGAGTAGTGTCGGTATCGTGTTTTTGAATATTGGCTGTGTGCTGGCAGGCTTGTTGGTTGACCGGATCGGGGCGTGGCGGGCGTTGCTGATCTATAGCCTGGCGCTGCCGGTGGGGATTGCGGCGCTGTATGCGAGTCTGGTGGGGCAGTGGGCGGTGATCTGGCCGGCCTATGCTCTGGCGGGGCTTTGCTGTGGGGTGGTGGGGGTGGTGCCTTCGGTGATGGTCGGGTTGTTTCCGGCGCAGATTCGGGTTTCCGGGATTTCCTTTACCTATAACGTGGCATATGCATTGTGGGCAAGTACTACGCCTTTGGCTTTGATCGCCTTGATGCCTTGGAGTCCTTGGGTTTGTGTAGGTTTCTGTTTGGTGATGGGGGTGGTTGGGGTGGTGATTGCGCTGTATTTTCAGGGGCGGGAGTCGTTGGTGTTTGCAGGTGATAGTTCTGCTTCGGGCGCGGCTTTGTGTCGCGAGGGGGCTGCTTAGTTTGGCCTGGCTGTCTTCGGGTTGTTCGCGGGTCTTTTGAGCTTATCTATTTGATTTATAGACAGTTCTGGCCCAGTTCTGGCCCGGACCTACCCATGCATTACATGGGCAAGTCCCAGCCCCCAGCCTCAAACCAACCTCAAACAATCACATATTAGGATAGTTAGGCCCACCCGCGCCCTCAGGCGTAACCCAGGTAATATTCTGCGCCGGATCCTTGATATCACACGTCTTGCAATGCACACAGTTCTGCGCATTGATCTGGAACCGCTTGGCGCCATCTTCCTGCGTAACCACCTCATACACCCCAGCCGGGCAATATCGCTGCGCCGGCTCGTCATACAACGGCAGGTTACTGGTAATCGGTACACTCGGATCAGCCAGCTTCAAGTGGCAAGGCTGCTCCTCTTCATGGTTGGTACTGGAGAGAAACACCGAACTCAGCTTGTCAAAGCTCAACTTGCCATCCGGCTTCGGATAATCGATCTTCTTCGAGTCTGCCGCCAGTTTCAGGCACGCATAATCAGGCTTGGTATCACGCAGGGTGAACGGCAGCTTGCCGGCAAACCAGTTCTGGTCGACATAGTTGAAGGCAGCACCAAACAGCGGCCCGAACTTGTGCATCGCCGGGCCAAAGTTACGGCTGGCAAACAACTCATCATGCAGCCAGCTGGCCTTGAAGCCATCGACGTAGCTATTGAGCACATCACCGCCTTCACTCCCGGCCAGCAACGCAGCAGCCACCGCATCCGCGGCGAGCATGCCTGACTTCATGGCCGTATGGCTGCCCTTGATCTTGGCCACGTTCATGGTGCCCAGGTCGCAGCCAATCAGTGCGCCGCCATTGAAGACCATTTTTGGCAGTGAGTTGATACCGCCTTTGGCCAGGGCGCGGGCGCCGTAGCTGATGCGCTTGCCGCCTTCAAGGTACTGGCTGATAACCGGGTGATGCTTGAGACGCTGGAACTCATCGAACGGCGACAGGTACGGGTTGGAGTAGGACAGGTCGACGATAAGGCCAACCACCACTTGATTGTTCTCCAGGTGATAGAGGAACGAGCCACCGGTGTTCTCGTTGCTGACCACATCCAGCGGCCAGCCCGCGGTATGCACCACCAGGCCTTGCTCGTGCTTGCTCGGGTCGATCTCCCAGATCTCTTTGATGCCGATGCCGTAGTGCTGCACATCCGACTCGCTGTCGAGATTGAAGCGTTTGATCAGCTGCTTGCCGATGTGCCCGCGGCAGCCTTCGGCGAACAGGGTGTACTTGGCACGCAGTTCCATGCCTGGGGTGTAGAGGCCATCTTTCGGCTTGCCTTCGCGGTCGACGCCGAGGTCGCCGGTGAGGATGCCGCGGACTACGCCGTTGTCATCGATCAGCGCTTCCTGAGCGGCAAAGCCTGGATACACCTCGACGCCGAGGTTTTCCGCCTGCTGGGCCAGCCAGCGGCACAGGTTGCCCAGCGAGATGATGTAATTGCCCTGGTTGTGCATGGTCTTGGGCACGAACAGGTCAGGCACCTTGGTCGAGCTGCCAGCATCTTTGAGGACATAGATGTCGTCGCGTTTGACCGCGGTGTTGAGCGGGGCGCCGAGCGCTTTCCAGTCAGGGAACAGCTCGTCCAGCGCGCGCGGTTCGAACACCGCGCCAGAGAGGATGTGAGCGCCGACTTCGGAGCCTTTCTCGACCACGCAGACGCTGATCTCGCTACCGGCTTCGGCGGCCTTCTGCTTCAGACGGCAGGCGGCGGACAGGCCTGCCGGCCCGGCGCCGACAATGACCACGTCGAATTCCATGTATTCGCGTTCCACTGGTTCTCTCCTACTCAAGGCTCATCGCTGTTTCTTGTCGGGGGACGGGCAGTCACCGGTAGCTATCTAGGCTGTAGCTTTACCGAACACGGACTACACCGCTGGGTCATGCCGCGCATTATATCTACACCACTCCAACGGTCCAATACAAACGTTTGTTTGAATTTGCCGCAGACCAGTAAAATCACAGGGAGGCGGCTGGAGGCTGGCCGATTTGCCGTATTGACCAGACTGGGTGTTACGGTCAAGATACGAGCGGTTTTACGCTCGCCGTAGGCTGATCGATGGGCGCAGGAGCACCCCTAAAGACCAGGTGTAGAGCAGGGTTTTCGGGCTGAAAGCCGTCATGTAGTGGAGTTTACACGCCACCACAGAAAATGACCCGCAGGTTCTGCCTCGGCAGTCGCTACAGGACTTATCAGTCACAGTGAATAATCCTCTGGCCGATACGTTTTTAGAGGTGCCCTTGTACCCACGCGCAATCGCCGGGCCTTTGCCCCCAGGCGAGTTTCTTTTCACCGGAGAGTAACGAGGAATCCATGAAGGTTCTTGTAGCTGTCAAACGAGTGGTCGACTACAACGTCAAGGTTCGCGTCAAAGCGGACAACTCCGGCGTCGACCTTGCAAACGTCAAGATGTCCATGAACCCCTTCTGCGAAATCGCGGTGGAAGAAGCCGTACGCCTGAAAGAAAAGGGCATTGCGACCGAGATCATCGCCGTTGCAGTCGGCCCGACCGCTGCCCAGGAGCAACTGCGCACCGCGCTGGCCCTCGGCGCTGACCGTGCCATCCTGGTCGAGACCAGTGATGAACTGAACTCGCTGGCCGTGGCCAAGGCGCTCAAGGCGCTGGTCGACAAGGAGCAGCCGCAACTGGTGATCCTCGGCAAACAGGCGATCGACAGCGACAACAATCAGACCGGGCAGATGCTCGCGGCGCTGACTGGCTACGCCCAGGGCACCTTCGCCTCCAAGGTCGAGGTGGCCGGTGACAAGCTCAACGTCACCCGTGAAATCGATGGCGGCCTGCAGACTGTATCGCTGAACCTGCCGGCGATCGTCACTACCGACCTGCGCCTGAACGAGCCGCGCTATGCGTCGCTGCCGAACATCATGAAGGCCAAGAAGAAGCCGCTGGAGACTGTTACTCCGGACGCGCTGGGCGTTTCTACCGCCTCCACTGTGAAGACCGTAAAAGTCGAAGCGCCGGCTGCACGCAGCGCGGGTATCAAGGTCAAGTCGGTGGCTGAACTGGTCGAGAAATTGAAGAACGAGGCGAAGGTAATCTAAATGACTATCCTGGTTATCGCTGAACACGAGAACGGTGCTGTTGCCCCGGCCACCCTCAATACCGTTGCTGCTGCCGCCAAGATTGGTGGTGAAATCCACGTACTGGTCGCTGGCGCCAACGTTGGTGCTGTCGCCGAAGCCGCTGCCAAGATCGCTGGCGTGGCCAAGGTGCTGGTAGCCGACAACGCCGCCTATGCCCACCTGCTGCCGGAAAACGTCGCGCCGTTGCTGGCCGAGCTGGGCAAGGGTTACAGCCACGTGCTGGCTCCGGCCACCACCAACGGCAAGAACATCCTGCCGCGGGTTGCTGCACTGCTGGACGTCGACCAGATCTCCGAGATCATCGCGGTCGAGTCTGCCGACACCTTCAAGCGCCCGATCTATGCCGGTAACGCCATTGCCACCGTGCAATCGAGCGCGGCAGTCAAGGTCATCACCGTGCGTACCACCGGCTTCGATCCGGTTGCTGCCGAAGGGGGTTCGGCCACTGTCGAAGCCGTCAGCGCTGCCCACGATGCCGGCAAGTCGGCGTTCGTTGGCGAAGAGCTGGCCAAGTCGGACCGTCCCGAGCTGACTGCTGCCAAGATCGTCGTTTCCGGCGGCCGCGGCATGGGTAACGGTGACAACTTCAAGCACCTGTACACCCTGGCCGACAAGCTCGGCGCCGCCGTTGGTGCTTCCCGCGCTGCGGTCGACGCAGGCTTTGTGCCGAACGATATGCAGGTCGGTCAGACCGGCAAGATCGTCGCGCCGCAGTTGTACATCGCCGTCGGTATTTCCGGCGCGATCCAGCACCTGGCCGGTATGAAAGACTCCAAAGTGATCGTTGCGATCAACAAGGATGAAGAAGCGCCGATCTTCCAGGTGGCTGATTACGGCCTGGTCGCGGACCTGTTCGAAGCAGTTCCGGAGCTGGAAAAGCTGGTCTGATCCGCCTGCTTCACTTATAAAGAAGCCCGGCCCTCGACATGAGGGCCGGGCTTTTTTCATAAGGAGTGGTGGATGAATTTTCGCAGAACGGGCAGGGCGCTGGTCTGCCTGGCCGCGCTGATGTCGCCTGCGGTCATGGCGGCCGGCAAGTGCGAGCGCCTGGTCGCCACCGGCAGCCCGGATGCGCCGCCTTATTCATGGCAGGACCCGCAAGACCCGCGGCACCTGATCGGGGCCAACGTCGACCTGCTGCGCCAGGTGGCGACCGAGCTTGGCCTGAAGCTTGAAGTGCTGCACGCCGGCCGCCGCGATCAAGCGCTGGAAGAGGTGCGCAGCGGGCGTATGGACCTGTTGCTCGATACGCCCATGCAGGTAACCCAACTGGATGCCCTGGATTACATCCACCCTGCGCTGCAGCTTAATGAATACCTGGTCTGGACCCGGCATGACGGCGCCGTGGTGTTCGACGGGCCGGCTGACCTGGCTCGCTACCAGGGCACTTTGTCCGAGCGGGCGCGGCTGACCCCGGCCTTCGAGGCCTTTGCCAAGGCGCAGCTCAAGCTGGTGCCGGCGCAGAACCTGACTCAGGCGTTCCAGAAGCTGGTGCTCGGTCAGGTTGATTATGTGCTGGCCGGGCGCTACTCGGGCATGGCCATGGTCCAGGGCCTGGGCATGGCCAATGACCTGATCGCCCGTGGCCTGCCGGTGGATCGCCCCGGGCTGTACCTGGCGGTGTCGCACAACTCGGCCTGCAATGACGCCTGGTTGCGCGGACAACTGGCAAAAAAACTGACAGAATTGCCGATCTCTGGTGCATCCGAAACGGTGCTGCAACGTAACGTCGAACGCTGGAAGGCGCAGATGTTGGTGCCCCAGGATGCCCCCAAACAGTAGGAAGACCGTGTTGAGAATCCAACCCTTGATGCTGGCCCTGGCCATCACCAGCCTGGCTGGCTGTGCCAATGATCCGGCGCCCACTGAACAACTGCGGCTGTCCGAGCAGGCGCTGGAGCAGGCCAAGGCCGTCGGTGCCACCGATCAGGTCGAAGCGCTGAAGCTGGCAGACGAAAAACTGACTCGCGCGAAAGCCAATCTGCTCAGCCAGGACAATCGCGACGCACGCATGCGCGCCGAGCAGGCCGAACTGGATGCGCGCCTGGCCGAGGCACAGGTATTGACGGTCAAGAGCGAAGAGCAGTTGACCGTGCTGCAATCGCGCGTCAAGCGCTTGCGCAAGCAATTGGAGGCGCAGCCATGAATCGCACTACGCCAATCGCGGCGCTGGCATTGCTGGCGCTGGTCGGTCTGCAGGGCTGTGCCAGCCAGCGCAGCGAGTCGGCCCTGGAGGACGCCAGCGCGGCGTTCCAGAAGGTCAAGGATGACTCCAACGTGCTGCGCAGTGCGCCACGCGACGTGATTCGCGCCGGCGAGTCGCTGGCCAAGGCCGAGCGCTTGTCCAGCTACATCGGCACCGGTGCCGATGTGCGCCACTACGCTTATCTGAGTCAGCGCTACAGCGAGATCGCTGCCGAGCACGCCAAGCTGTCGTTGAATCAGGAGCGCATCGCCAAGCTTGATCTGGAGCGTCAGCGCCTGCAGTTGGCGCTACGTGAGGCCAAGCTGGCCAGTGTGCAGCAGCAAGGCAAGTGGGTCGAAGCGCAGATCAGCGCGCTGGCCTCCGAGCAGAGCGAGCGCGGCCTGGTGATGACCCTTGGCGATGTGCTGTTCGACACCGGTCGGGCTGATCTGAAGAATTCGGCAAGTCGCACCGTGCTCAAGCTGGTGCAGTTTCTCCAGCTCAATCCGCGCCGTGTGATCCGCATCGAGGGTTACACCGACAGTACTGGTACGCCGGAAGACAACCTCAAACTGTCGCGTGATCGTGCACAGGCCGTGGCCGATATGCTGGTCGATCTGGGTATCGACGAGAAGCGTATTCAGGTCGAGGGTTACGGCGACCAGTACCCGATCGACGTCAATGCTTCGGAGCGGGGCAGGGCGCAGAACCGCCGAGTCGAGATCGTCTTCTCGGACGACAAGGGCAAACTCGCCGCGCCACGCTGACGGGCGCTGCTCGCGGGGCCTTTGCATGGCCCCGTGAGCTGGCGTGGATAAACCCTGAAAGGGTGCTGGTCACGTAACTGTAATGTCGACTATTCTGCAATCTGTCCCCGTACACTTTGTAACTGTTCCGGTATTCTGCCTGTCAGTGAGTCGCATAAAAACAACGACCCGTCCGCGCTTCGAGAATCCGTCATGACCAACCTGCTGCTGTACCAGCGCATCGCCCAGCAACTGGCTGAGGACATCCGTCGCGGTGTCTACCAGCCCGGTGAGCGAGTACCGTCGGTGCGCAAGATGAGCGCGCAGCTCAATGTCAGCCACGCAACCGTGCTTCAGGCCTATGCCAACCTGGAAGACCAGGGGCTGATCCGCGCACGGCCGCAGTCCGGTTACTATGTGCACCAGACGCCAGCGCTGACTGCGCAGACGCCAGACATCGCCCGCGTCGAGCGGCCTGGCCTGGTTACCCGCGCGACCATCATCCAGCAGGTACTGACCGAGGCGCGTCGGGATGGCGTGTTCCCGTTCGGCGCTGCCGTGCCACATGTCGACTATCTGCCGGTACGAGCGCTACACCAGCAATTGGCCAAGGTCACCCGTTTTCATAGCCCGCGCGCGTTCAGTTACATGTTCAGCCCGGGCTTCGAGCCACTGCGTCGACAGATAGCCATTCGCATGCGCGATGCCGGTGTGTTGGTCGACCCGCGTGAGATCATCGTGACCCATGGCTGTGTCGATGCGCTGCAGATGTCGCTGCGCGTGCTGACCCGGCCGGGGGACCTGATCGCAGCCGAGTCGCCGACCTATTACGGCCTGCTGCAACTGGCAGATCTGCTTGGGCTGAAAGTCATCGAGATTCCCAGCGACCCTGCCAACGGCATCAGCCTTGAGGCATTGCAGCTGGCGGCCAATCAGTGGTCGATCAAGGCGCTGGTACTGACTGCGCGATTGAGCAACCCGCTTGGCGGCACCATCCCGGAAGAGCGCCAGAAGCAGCTGCTGCGGCTGGCATCGGACTTTGACATCCAGATCGTCGAGGATGATATCTACGGCGAGCTGATGTTCGAACAGGGCCGCACCAAGGCACTCAAGGCCTACGACCGGCTGGATCGGGTGATCTACTGTTCGAGCTTTTCCAAGACCTTATCTCCCGGCGTACGGGTGGGCTGGATGATTGCCGGCCGTTATCAGGCCGAGATCCAGCGCTTGCAGACCTTCACCACGCACTCGGCTTGCAGTGTGACTCAGATGGCGGTGTCGGCGTACCTGGAAAACGGCGGCTATGACCGCCACCTGCGCTTTATCCGCCAGGAATACCGCAAGAACCTCAGTGCGTATCAGTTAGCGGTGCAGCAGCACTTCCCTGAGGGCACGCAAATGACCCGGCCAACCGGCGGTTTCATCCTTTGGGTGAGTCTGCCTGGGCGGGTCAACACCCAGGATCTGCATGTGCGCGCGCTGGAGCAGGGCATCAGTATCGCGCCAGGATTGATCTTCAGTAATACCGAGCAGTTCAACCACTGTATTCGGCTCAACTGCGGTATCCCCTGGAACAAGGAAGCCGAGCGCGCCGTGATCACCCTTGGCCTGCTGGCCCATCAATTGTGCAAAGACTCGGCCAGTTCAATGTTCTAGTCTTGCCAGATTCAGGCTGAACCGCCAGCATAGTCCTGTCATTCAGCGGTGTTTATGGAGTTCATGAAAGCGCTTCGCTGTTTTGCCCTGTTGTTTTGCCTGGTTCCGCTGTGTTTCTTCAGCGGTGCGCTGCAGGCTGCCTCCACAGCGCCAGTCGCTGCCCCGGCCAAGGCGGCCAGCAAGGTCACCGCTGGCAAGGCGAGCACGCGCCCGGCAAAGGCTGCGGTGCGCAAGAAGGCCAAGGCCAAGCCTGTGGCGAGAAGCAAACGCAAGGCAGTCAGCAAGGCTGTGGCCAAACCGGTACCCAACGCCAAGCTCGACCTCAGCTTGCCTACGCACCTGGTCGACAAGCTTGAGCCGGAGGTGAATACCTTGTCGTCGCAACGGCGCAAGCCTCTGCTGCCGTCGATGTTCCCGGAGAACCCGCCGGCGGATGACAGCCCATTTCAGCTCAACGGGCGCTTGATCAACAACGAGATGCAGCTGCAGTTACGCAATGACAGCCGGCGTGAAGTCGAAGGCGCTGCCATCGATTTTCAATTCCGCCAGTAACTGCAACTGACTGCCGGGTCACGGCAGATTTCATCTTGCCAGCAATTTCAAACGAATGTTTGAGTCGTTACTATCAGGGACGTTCGTCCCGTTTTGTTCCAGGAGTCTAGAATTGATGAAATGCCGAGAGGGTTGCGGTGCGTGCTGCATCGCCCCTTCGATCAGCTCGCCCATGCCGCGCATGCCACATGGCAAGCCGGCCGGTGAGCGCTGTCTGCACCTGACGCCGAGCAATCTCTGTGAGCTTTTCGGCAGGCCGGAGCGCCCCGCAGTGTGTGGTGGCTTCAAGGCCGATGTCGAGGTGTGTGGCAGTGACAGTGACGAGGCAATCAGGCTTCTTGGCTGGCTGGAGCAGATGACGGCGGCGTGACACGGTATCTTCGACAACAAGGATAAGCATGATGAGATCGTTCAAGCGTATTGCACTGCTGTGCGGCATGGGTGTGTTGCTGGCTCCGGCCGCCTGGGCAGAAAACTGGCAGGTGGCCAAGGACAAGGACGGCATCACCGTGTCGCTCAGCGAGGTGGCAGGGTCGCAGTACAAGGCCTACCGCGGCGTGACGGTGATCAAGGCACCGCTGGCCAAGGTCAAGGCGCTGCAGGAAGACGTCGCCGGGGCCTGTGCCTGGATCCATGAGTGCGAGTCGCAGAAGCTGCTCAAGCATGAGGGTGATCAAACCTGGACCTACAGCCGCTTCAATACGCCGCCGCTGGTAACCCCGCGTGACTCGGTGATGCTGGTTACCACCACTCAGCAAGCGGACGGCAGCCTGCTGCGCACGCTTGAAGAAAAGCCCGATTATCTGCCGGCAGAAAAGGGTTTTGTGCGGGTGGCCAAGGTCGAAGGCTTCTGGAAGCTGGTGCCCAAGGGTGACAGCACTGAAGTGATCTATCAGGTGCACACCGAGCCAGGTGGCAGCGTGCCGTCCTGGCTCGCCAACAAATTCGTCGTGGATGCACCATTCAATACCCTGCAGGCGCTGCGCGAGCGGGCCGAGAAGCCCTGATCGGCAAATGCAAAAAGGCTGCCCGAGGGCAGCCTTTTTTACGCATTCAGCATTTAACCAGCGATGCTTACTTGCGATCCGTCAGGTTGACGATATCGCGCTGCGGCTCACCGGTGTACAGCTGGCGTGGGCGGCCAATCTTGTACGGGCTGGAGAGCATTTCTTTCCAGTGCGAGATCCAGCCGACAGTACGTGCCAGGGCAAAGATCACGGTGAACATGCTGGTCGGAATGCCGATCGCCTTGAGGATGATCCCCGAGTAGAAGTCGACGTTCGGATACAGCGAGCGCTCGATGAAGTACGGATCGGTCAGAGCGATCTCTTCAAGGCGCATGGCCAGTTGCAGTTGCGGGTCGTCCTTGATGCCCAGCTCGCGCAGGACTTCGTCGCAGGTCTGCTTCATCACGGTGGCGCGCGGGTCACGGTTCTTGTAGACGCGGTGACCGAAGCCCATCAACTTGAACGGATCGTTCTTGTCCTTGGCCTTGGCGATGAAAGTGTCGATGTTGGAAACATCGCCGATTTCATCGAGCATGGTCAGTACGGCTTCGTTGGCGCCGCCGTGTGCCGGGCCCCACAGTGCGGCGATGCCGGCTGCGATACAGGCGAACGGGTTGGCACCCGACGAGCCGGCCAGACGTACGGTGGAGGTCGAAGCGTTCTGCTCGTGGTCGGCATGGAGGATGAAGATCCGGTCCATCGCCTTGGCCAGCACCGGGCTGATCGGTTTGATCTCGCACGGGGTGTTGAACATCATGTGCAGGAAGTTTTCCGCGTACGACAGGTCGTTGCGCGGGTACATCATCGGCTGGCCCATGGAGTACTTGTAAACCATCGCTGCCAGGGTCGGCATTTTCGCGACCAGGCGCACCGCGGAAATTTCGCGGTGTTGCGGGTTATTGATATCCAGGGAGTCGTGGTAGAACGCCGAGAGGGCGCCGACCACACCGCACATCACCGCCATTGGGTGAGCGTCGCGGCGGAAACCGTTGAAGAACGACTTCAGCTGCTCGTGAACCATGGTGTGGTTCTTGACGGTGCTGACGAACTGCGCCTTCTGCTCGGCATTCGGCAGTTCGCCGTTGAGCAGCAGGTAGCAGGTTTCGAGGTAGTCCGATTGCTCGGCGAGCTGCTCGATCGGGTAGCCGCGGTGCAGCAGGATACCCTTGTCGCCGTCAATGTAGGTGATCTTCGACTCGCACGAGGCAGTCGCCATGAAACCTGGGTCGAAGGTGAAGTGACCAGAAGCCCCCAACCCGCGGACGTCGATTACATCGGGACCAACGGTGCCGGTTAAAATGGGCAGCTCGACGGGGGCTGCGCCCTCGATGACCAACTGCGCTTTTTTGTCAGCCATGTGGCCTCCTATTAATGCTTGAAATCATCAGACAGACCCCCCACGCAGGGCCCGCACCACTATAGAGGGATAAATTCAGATGTCAATTTGCCTAAAGGTGGGTTGAATCACCCCCTAAGGCCTGATTTTTCAAGAAATTGGCGCCCGTTTACGCCTTTTGTACGTTAAAGGCAATGCGCTATTTGGGCTAGCCCATCACGTTGTCATAAGCAGCCTAACTGTCTATACTCGGCAGCCGACCGCCAAGGGCTTGCAAGCCCGATTGCTGGGGGTCGCCGTTCCCTGGGTGGTGGGTACCTGACCAGTACACTTACCAACAACTTTGCCCTGTTAGCTTGGGGCTCTTCAGTGTGAAAAAAGCCGTGAAAAGCCAACGACCTGTAAACCTAGACCTAAGGACCATCAAACTCCCCATTACCGGTATTACGTCATTCCTGCACCGTGTCTCCGGCATCATTCTCTTCCTGGGCTTGGCGATCATGCTTTACGCATTGAGCAAATCCCTGGGTTCGGAGGAAGGTTTCGGCGAGGTGAAGGCGTGCTTGACCAGTCCGCTGGCCAAGCTCGTGGCGTGGGGTCTCCTCTCTGCCTTGCTGTATCACCTGGTTGCCGGTGTGCGCCATTTGATCATGGACATGGGCGTCGGTGAGACACTGGAAGGCGGAAGACTGGGCTCGAAAATCATCATCGCTGTTTCCGTAGTGGTGATCGTGCTGGCAGGAGTTTGGATATGGTAACTAACGTCACGAACCTCTCGCGTTCGGGCCTCTATGACTGGATGGCGCAGCGCGTATCTGCGGTCGTTCTCGCGGCTTACTTCATCTTCCTGATCGGCTACCTCGTCGCCCACCCGGGCATCGAGTTTGCCCAGTGGCACGCTCTGTTCTCCAACAATGCGATGCGAATTTTCAGTCTGTTGGCCCTGGTGGCCCTTGGCGCTCACGCCTGGGTCGGCATGTGGACCATCGCCACTGACTACCTGACGCCAATGGCGCTGGGCAAGTCGGCGACTGCGATTCGTTTCCTGTTCCAGGCGGTATGCGGCGTTGCGATGTTCGCTTACTTCGTCTGGGGTGTGCAGATTCTCTGGGGTATCTGATTCATGGCTATGATTCCAACGATTTCATTCGACGCCATCATTGTTGGTGGTGGTGGTGCCGGCATGCGCGCTGCGCTGCAGCTGGCCCAGGGCGGTCACAAGACTGCCGTGATCACCAAGGTCTTCCCGACCCGTTCGCACACTGTATCCGCCCAGGGCGGCATCACCTGCGCAATCGCCTCGGCTGACCCGAACGATGATTGGCGCTGGCACATGTACGACACCGTCAAGGGGTCGGACTACATTGGTGACCAGGACGCTATCGAATACATGTGTCAGGAAGGCCCGGCTGCGGTGTTCGAGCTGGACCACATGGGTCTGCCGTTCTCGCGTACCGAAACTGGCCGTATCTACCAGCGTCCGTTCGGTGGCCAGTCCAAGGACTTCGGTAAGGGCGGTCAGGCGGCGCGCACCTGCGCAGCTTCCGACCGTACCGGTCACGCGCTGCTGCACACTCTGTACCAGGGCAACCTGAAAGCCGGCACCACCTTCCTCAACGAGTACTACGCAGTCGATCTGGTGAAAAACCAGGACGGCGCATTCGTTGGAGTGATCGCGATCTGCATCGAAACCGGCGAAACCCTGTACATCAAGGCCAAGGCCACTGTACTGGCGACTGGCGGTGCGGGCCGTATCTACGCATCGACCACCAACGCCCTGATCAACACCGGTGATGGTATCGGCATGGCCCTGCGTGCAGGCGTTCCGGTACAAGACATCGAAATGTGGCAGTTCCACCCGACCGGCATCGCCGGCGCTGGTGTGCTGGTCACCGAAGGTTGCCGCGGTGAAGGCGGTTACCTGATCAACAAGCACGGCGAGCGTTTCATGGAGCGCTATGCGCCTAACGCCAAGGACCTTGCCGGTCGTGACGTTGTGGCCCGCTCGATGGTCAAGGAAATCATCGCCGGAAACGGCTGTGGTCCGAATGGCGACCACGTGATGCTCAAGCTCGACCACCTCGGCGAAGAAGTGTTGCACAGCCGTCTGCCAGGTATCTGCGAGCTGTCCAAGACCTTCGCCCACGTCGACCCGGTGGTCGCGCCGGTGCCGGTCGTACCAACCTGCCACTACATGATGGGCGGCGTTGCCACCAACATTCATGGTCAGGCCATGACCCAGGACGCCGACGGCGTCGACCAGATCATCCCAGGCTTGTTCGCCGTGGGTGAAGTGGCTTGCGTATCGGTTCACGGCGCCAACCGCCTGGGCGGCAACTCGCTGCTCGACCTGGTGGTGTTCGGCCGTGCTGCTGGTCTGCACCTGGAAAAAGCACTATCCGACGGCATCACCTACACCGACGCCAGCGACACCGACATCGAAGTCGCCCTGAGCCGCTTGAACAAGCTCAATCAGCGCACCGATGGCGAAGACGTGGCTACCCTGCGTCGCGAGCTGCAAAGCTGCATGCAGAACTACTTCGGCGTGTTCCGCACCGGCGAATACATGCAGAAGGGCATCGAGCAGCTGGCTCAGCTGCGCGAGCGTATTGCCAACGTCAAGATCAACGACAAGTCCCAGGCCTTCAACACCGCGCGGATCGAAGCGCTGGAGCTGCAGAACCTGCTGGAAGTTGCCGAAGCTACTGCGATCGCCGCAGAAGTGCGTAAAGAGTCGCGCGGCGCTCACGCCCGTGAAGACTTCGAAGATCGTGACGACGAAAACTGGCTGTGCCACACCCTGTTCTTCCCAGGTGAGAAGCGGGTTGCCAAGCGCGCAGTCAACTTCGCACCGAAGACCGTACCGGCGTTTGAGCCAAAAATCCGGACTTACTAAGGGGTGGCCGCTATGTTGAAAGTCGAAGTATATCGCTATAACCCGGACACCGACTCGGCGCCGAAAACTCAGATTTTCGAAGTCGACACCGGAGGCAAGGACCTGATGGTGCTGGACGTGCTGGCACTGATCAAGGAGCAGGACGAAGGTTTCTCCTATCGTCGCTCCTGCCGTGAAGGCGTCTGTGGTTCCGACGGCATGAACATCAACGGCAAGAACGGTCTGGCGTGCATCACGCCGCTGTCTGCCGTAGTAAAAGGTAACAAATTGGTCGTGCGTCCGCTGCCGGGCCTGCCAGTTATCCGTGACCTGGTCGTCGATATGAGCATCTTCTACAAGCAGTACGAGAAGGTGAAGCCATTCCTGCAGAACGATTCGCCAGCTCCGGCTATCGAACGCCTGCAATCGCCAGAAGAGCGCGAGAAGCTGGACGGTCTGTACGAGTGCATCCTGTGCGCTTGCTGCTCGACTTCCTGCCCGTCGTTCTGGTGGAACCCGGACAAGTTCCTCGGTCCAGCTGCACTGCTGCAGGCCTATCGCTTCCTGGCCGACAGCCGCGACACGAAAACTCAGGAGCGCCTGGCGTCCCTGGATGACCCGTTCAGCGTATTCCGCTGCCGCGGGATCATGAACTGCGTAAACGTTTGCCCTAAAGGTCTGAATCCGACCAAGGCAATCGGTCACGTACGTAACATGCTGCTGCAAAGCGGCACCTGATACACGGCTGTTGCAAGTGCAAGACACTGAAGCGCGGGTGGTGAGCCCGCGCGGAGGTGAAACCCGGGCAGGGGTCGATAAGGCCCACGCCCATTACCTATGAAGATTTGAGACCAGCAGGGGCTTCCGGGCTGGTACCCGGAAAATCTGCAGGATCCTCGGTGGCGTGATTGGTCGCTGTTCTCGGGCTTTCTCATGCGTATTGAGGTACTTGCCGATTCGTCCCCGAACGAGGGTGACCAAGCATGCAAGAAAGCGTGATGCAGCGCATGTGGGAAAGCGCCCACCTTTCAGGTGGTAACGCTGCATATGTGGAAGAGCTCTACGAACTCTACCTGCACGACCCTAACGCTGTGCCAGAAGAGTGGCGCACCTACTTCCAGAAGTTGCCCGCCGACGGCAGCACCGCTACCGATGTATCGCACTCGACAATCCGCGACCATTTCGTACTGCTGGCAAAGAACCAGCGCCGCGCTCAACCGGTTTCCGCCGGGAGCGTGAGCAGTGAACACGAGAAGAAGCAGGTTGAAGTTCTGCGACTGATCCAGGCCTATCGTATGCGCGGCCATCAGGCTGCCAAGCTCGACCCGTTGGGGTTGTGGCAGCGCCCTGCGCCCGTAGACCTGTCGATCAATCACTACGGCTTGACCAATGCCGATCTTGATACGACCTTCCGTGCCGGCGACCTGTTCATCGGCAAAGAGGAAGCGAGCCTACGCGAAATTCACGATGCGCTGGAGAAGACATATTGTCGCACCATCGGCGCCGAGTTCACCCATATCGTCGATTCCGAGCAGCGTAGCTGGTTCCAGCAGCGTCTCGAAAGCGTGCGTGGGCGTCCGGAGTTTTCCGCTGATGTGCAGGCGCATCTGCTTGAGCGTGTCACCGCAGGTGAAGGCCTCGAGAAGTATCTGGGCACCAAGTACCCAGGTACCAAGCGCTTCGGTCTGGAAGGCGGCGAGAGCCTGATCCCGATGCTGGACGAAATGATCCAGCGCTCGGGCTCCTACGGCACCAAGGAAGTCGTGATCGGCATGGCCCACCGTGGCCGTCTGAACGTGCTGGTCAATACCTTCGGCAAGAACCCGCGCGAGCTGTTCGACGAGTTCGAAGGCAAGAAGATGAACGAGCTGGGCTCGGGTGATGTTAAATATCACCAGGGCTTCTCGTCGAACGTGATGACCCCGGGTGGTGAAGTTCACCTGGCCATGGCGTTCAACCCGTCCCACCTGGAAATCGTCTCGCCAGTGGTGGAGGGTTCGGTGCGCGCCCGTCAGGACCGTCGCAACGACAGCGTTGGCGACAAGGTACTGCCGATCTCGATTCACGGTGATGCTGCGTTCGCTGGCCAGGGTGTCGTACTGGAAACCTTCCAGATGTCGCAGACCCGCGGTTTCAAGACCGGCGGTACCGTGCACATCGTGATCAACAACCAGGTTGGTTTCACCATCAGCAACCCGCTCGACTCGCGTTCCACCGAGTACTGCACCGACGTCGCCAAGATGATTCAGGCGCCGATCCTGCACGTCAACGGTGATGACCCGGAAGCTGTGCTGTTCGTGACCCAGCTGGCCATCGATTACCGCATGCAGTTCAAGCGTGACGTGGTGGTTGACCTGGTCTGCTACCGTCGCCGCGGCCACAACGAAGCGGACGAGCCTAACGGCACCCAGCCACTGATGTATCAGCAGATCAGCAAACAGCGCACCACCCGTGAGCTGTACGCCGAGTCGCTGATCCAGGCCGGTCGTGTCGATGCCGAGCGTGCTCAGGCCAAGATCGACGAATACCGCAACGCGCTGGACAACGGTCTGCATGTGGTCAAGAGCCTGGTCAAGGAGCCGAACCGCGAGCTGTTCGTTGATTGGCGTCCATACCTGGGCCATGCCTGGACCGCGCGTCACGACACCCGTTTCGACCTCAAGACCTTGCAGGACCTGTCGGCCAAACTGCTGGAGATGCCGGAAGGTTTCGTCGTGCAGCGTCAGGTGTCGAAGATCTACGAAGATCGCCAGAAGATGCAGGCCGGTGGCTTGCCGATCAACTGGGGCTATGCCGAAACCATGGCGTACGCCACGTTGGCCTTCGAAGGTCACCCGATCCGCATGACCGGTCAGGATATCGGCCGCGGCACCTTCTCGCACCGCCACGCGGTGTTGCACAACCAGAAGGACGCCAGCACCTATATCCCGCTGCAGAACCTGTACCCGGGCCAGCCACGTTTCGACCTGTACGATTCGTTCCTGTCCGAGGAAGCAGTTCTGGCGTTCGAATACGGTTACTCGACCACTCAGCCAAACGCGCTGGTGATCTGGGAAGCCCAGTTCGGCGACTTCGCCAACGGTGCGCAAGTGGTGATTGACCAGTTCATCACCAGTGGCGAGCACAAGTGGGGCCGTCTGTGCGGTCTGACCATGCTGCTGCCGCACGGCTACGAAGGCCAGGGTCCTGAGCACTCCTCGGCTCGTCTGGAGCGTTACCTGCAGCTGTGCGCCGAGCACAACATCCAGGTGTGCGTACCGACCACCCCGGCACAGATCTACCACCTGCTGCGTCGCCAGGTGATCCGCCCGCTGCGCAAGCCGCTGGTGGTCCTGACGCCGAAGTCGCTGCTGCGCCACAAGCTGGCCGTGTCGACCTTGGAAGACCTGGCAGAAGGCTCGTTCCAGACCGTGATCCCGGAAATCGATACCCTCGATCCGGCCAAGGTCGAGCGCCTGATCCTGTGCAGTGGCAAGGTCTACTACGACCTGCTGGAAAAACGCCGTGCCGAAGGCCGCGAAGATATCGCCATCGTGCGTATCGAGCAGCTGTATCCGTTCCCGGAAGACGACCTGGTCGAAATCCTGGCGCCGTACAGCAACCTCAAGGCCGCCGTCTGGTGCCAGGAAGAGCCAATGAACCAAGGCGCCTGGTACAGCAGCCAGCACCACATGCGCCGTATCCTGGGCCGCCACAACAAGGCACTGGTCCTGGAATACGCCGGCCGCGACGCTTCTGCCGCGCCAGCCTGTGGTTACGCATCGAAGCACGCCGAACAGCAGGAAAAACTGCTGCAAGACGCCTTCACTGTTTAATGCTTTCGCGCACCTGAAACCGAATTTAAGGAAATACTGCTAATGGCTATCGAGATCAAAGCCCCAACCTTCCCGGAATCGGTTGCCGACGGCACCGTTGCCACCTGGCACAAACAGCCGGGCGACGCCGTCAAGCGTGACGAGCTGATCGTTGACATCGAAACCGACAAAGTCGTCCTCGAAGTGCTCGCCACTGCCGACGGCGTACTCGGCCCGATCGTCAAGGGCGAGGGCGACACCGTTCTCTCCGACGAACTGCTGGGTTCGATCGTTGAAGGCGGCACTGCTGCCGCTGCATCTGCTGCTGCCGCGCCTGCTGCTGGCGGCGCTGCCCCGGCCGCTGCTGCCGACGCTGGCGAAGACGACCCGATCGCTGCACCGGCCGCGCGCAAGCTGGCTGAAGAAGGCGGTATCGATCTGGCTACCGTTGCCGGCACTGGCAAAGGCGGTCGTATCACCAAGGAAGACGTGGTTGCTGCCGTTGCCAACAAGAAGTCCGCGCCTGCCGCGGCTCCTGCTGCCAAGCCAGCCGCTGCTGCTGCCGCTCCAGTACTGACCGCCACTGGCGACCGTACCGAGAAGCGTGTGCCGATGACCCGTCTGCGCGCCAAGATCGCCGAGCGTCTGGTCGAAGCCCAGTCGAACATGGCGATGCTGACCACCTTCAACGAAGTCGACATGACCGAAGTCATGGCCCTGCGTTCGAAGTACAAGGACCTGTTCGAGAAGTCCCACAACGGCGTACGTCTGGGCTTCATGTCGTTCTTCGTCAAGGCCGCTACCGAGGCGCTCAAGCGCTACCCGGCAGTCAACGCCTCGATCGACGGCACCGACATCGTCTACCACGGCTTTGCTGACGTCGGCGTTGCCGTCTCCAGCGACCGTGGCCTGGTGGTTCCAGTACTGCGCAACGCCGAGCAGATGAGCCTGGCAGAAATCGAGAACGGCATCGCCACCTTCGGCAAGAAGGCCCGTGACGGCAAGCTGGGCATCGAAGACATGACCGGCGGTACCTTCACCATCACCAACGGTGGTACATTCGGCTCGATGATGTCGACCCCGATCGTCAACCCGCCGCAGGCGGCTATTCTGGGCATGCACAACATCATCCAGCGTCCGATGGCGGTCAATGGCCAGGTTGCCATTCGCCCGATGATGTACCTGGCGCTGTCCTACGATCACCGTCTGATCGATGGCAAGGAAGCAGTAACCTTCCTGGTCACCATCAAGAACCTGCTGGAAGACCCGGCTCGTCTGCTGCTGGACATCTAACACGCAGCTGCAAGCGGCAACCGGCCGGCTCCCGTGCGAGCCCGTCGCTTGCCGCTTGAGGCTTGCAGCTTGTAGCTGAAAAGGAATCTTTTATGACCCAGAAATTCGACGTGGTAGTGATTGGTGCAGGCCCTGGTGGCTATGTTGCCGCGATCAAGGCCGCTCAGCTTGGCTTGAGCACCGCCTGCATCGAGAAGTACACCGACGCCGAAGGCAAACTGGCCTTGGGCGGTACCTGCCTGAACGTCGGTTGCATTCCTTCCAAGGCGCTGCTGGACAGCTCCTGGAAATACAAGGAAGCCAAAGAGAGCTTCAACGTTCACGGCATCTCCACTGGCGAAGTGAAGATGGACGTTGCAGCAATGGTTGGCCGCAAGGCTGGCATCGTGAAGAACCTGACCAGCGGTGTTGCCACCCTGTTCAAGGCCAACGGTGTTACTTCGATCCAGGGCCACGGCAAACTGCTGGCTGGCAAGAAAGTCGAAGTCACCAAGGCTGACGGCACTACCGAAATCATCGAAGCCGAAAACGTGATCCTGGCCTCCGGCTCGCGTCCGATCGACATTCCGCCGGCTCCGGTCGACCAGAACGTCATCGTCGACTCCACCGGTGCCCTGGAATTCCAGACCGTTCCGCAGCGTCTGGGCGTGATCGGCGCTGGCGTGATCGGCCTGGAACTGGGTTCGGTATGGTCGCGTCTGGGTGCTCAGGTAACTGTCCTGGAAGCTCTGGATACCTTCCTCATGGCTGCCGATACTGCAGTTGCCAAGGAAGCCCAGAAGACCCTGACCAAGCAAGGCCTGGACATCAAGCTGGGCGCTCGCGTGACCGGCTCGCAAGTCAACGGCAACGAAGTCGAAGTGACTTACACCGATGCCAACGGCGAGCAGAAGATCACCTTCGACAAGCTGATCGTTGCGGTCGGCCGTCGTCCAGTGACCACTGAACTGCTGTCTGCTGACAGCGGCGTCGACATCGACGAGCGCGGCTACATCTTCGTCGATGACTACTGCGCAACCAGCGTGCCGGGCGTGTACGCCATCGGTGACGTGGTGCGTGGCATGATGCTGGCGCACAAGGCCTCGGAAGAGGGCATCATGGTTGTCGAGCGTATCAAGGGCCACAAGGCTCAGATGAACTACGACCTGATCCCATCGGTTATCTACACCCACCCGGAAATCGCTTGGGTCGGTAAGACCGAACAAGCCTTGAAGGCGGAAGGCGTAGAGGTTAACGTGGGCACTTTCCCGTTCGCGGCCAGCGGCCGTGCGATGGCTGCCAACGACACCGGTGGTTTCGTCAAGGTCATCGCCGATGCCAAGACCGACCGCGTTCTGGGTGTACACGTGATTGGCCCATCGGCTGCCGAACTGGTTCAGCAGGGCGCAATCGCAATGGAATTCGGCACCAGCGCAGAAGACATCGGCATGATGGTGTTCAGCCATCCGACCCTGTCCGAAGCGCTGCATGAAGCCGCTCTGGCTGTGAATGGCGGTGCCATTCACGTCGCCAACCGCAAGAAGCGTTAATTATAAGAAACCACGGCGGGTCGCCCGTCGTGAGTCCTGCGTGCATGACTCACCGCGGAACGTCCGCCGGACCGGACCTTCGGGACCACCCGAAGGTTTAACGGTCACAGGTGGTGCGGCGCCATTGTTGGCGCAGCGCCGAAGCGCAGTACCTAACGAAGACGGTATAAAGCATGAATCTTCACGAGTATCAGGGTAAGCAGCTGTTCGCTGAATACGGCCTGCCAGTTTCCAAGGGTTTCGCAGTCGACACCCCTGAAGCAGCAGCAGAAGCCTGCGACAAGATCGGCGGTTCCGAGTGGGTTGTAAAAGCCCAGGTTCACGCAGGTGGTCGCGGTAAAGCGGGCGGCGTCAAGCTGGTTCGCAGCAAAGAAGACGCCAAGGCGTTCGCTGCACAGTGGTTGGGCAAGCGTCTGGTGACTTACCAGACTGACGCCAACGGTCAGCCAGTGACCAAGATCCTGGTCGAGTCCTGCACTGACATCGCCAAAGAGCTGTATCTGGGCGCTGTAGTCGATCGTTCGAGCCGTCGTATCGTGTTCATGGCTTCCACCGAAGGTGGCGTGGACATCGAGAAAGTCGCTCACGAAACTCCTGAGAAGATCATCAAGGCTACTATCGATCCACTGGTTGGCGCTCAGCCATTCCAGGGTCGTGAACTGGCGTTCCAGCTGGGTCTGGAAGGCAAGCAAGTTGCACAGTTCGCCAAGATTTTCGTAGGCCTGGCCAAGCTGTTCAAAGAACACGACCTGGCCCTGCTGGAAGTCAACCCGCTGGTCATCAAGGCCGACGGCGACCTGCATTGCCTCGATGCCAAAATCAACATCGATGCCAACGCAATGTACCGTCAGCCTAAGCTGAAGACCTTCCACGACCCGTCCCAGGACGATCCTCGTGAAGCCCACGCTGCCAGCTTCGAGCTGAACTACGTAGCGCTGGAAGGCAACATCGGTTGCATGGTCAACGGTGCTGGCCTGGCCATGGGTACCATGGACATCGTCAACCTGCACGGCGGCAAGCCAGCCAACTTCCTCGACGTAGGTGGTGGTGCTACCAAAGAGCGCGTGACCGAAGCTTTCAAGATCATCCTGTCCGACAGCAATGTCGCGGCCGTACTGGTCAACATCTTCGGCGGCATCGTTCGCTGCGACATGATTGCCGAAGGCATCATCGGCGCTGTGAAAGAAGTCGGCGTCAAGGTACCGGTTGTCGTCCGTCTGGAAGGCAACAATGCCGAGCTCGGCGCTAAAGTACTGGCAGAAAGCGGTTTGAACATCATTGCTGCAACCAGCCTGACCGACGCTGCTCAACAAGTTGTCAAAGCTGCGGAGGGCAAGTAATGAGCGTCCTGATCAATAAAGACACCAAAGTTATCTGCCAGGGCTTCACCGGCTCGCAGGGTACTTTCCACTCCGAACAAGCCATCGCCTACGGCACCAAGATGGTTGGCGGCGTGACTCCGGGCAAGGGCGGCACCACTCACCTGGGCCTGCCAGTGTTCAACACTGTGAAAGAAGCTGTAGAAGCTACCGGCGCTGACGCTTCGGTCATCTACGTTCCAGCTCCTTTCTGCAAGGACTCGATCCTTGAAGCAGCCCTGGGCGGCATCAAGCTGATCGTCTGCATCACCGAAGGCATTCCTACCCTGGACATGCTGGATGCCAAGGTCAAGTGCGACGAACTGGGTGTTACCCTGATCGGCCCTAACTGCCCAGGCGTGATCACTCCGGGCGAGTGCAAGATCGGCATCATGCCAGGTCACATTCACTTGCCAGGCAAGGTCGGTATCGTGTCGCGTTCCGGCACCCTGACCTACGAAGCTGTCAAGCAGACCACCGACGCCGGCTTCGGCCAGTCGACCTGCGTCGGCATCGGCGGTGACCCGATCCCAGGCTCGAACTTCATCGACATCCTGAAGCTGTTCCAGGAAGACCCGCAGACCGAAGCGATCGTCATGATCGGCGAGATCGGCGGTTCGGCTGAAGAAGAAGCCGCTGCCTACATCAAAGCCAACGTGACCAAGCCGGTCGTTTCCTACATCGCTGGTGTTACCGCTCCTGCGGGCAAGCGTATGGGTCACGCTGGTGCAATCATCTCTGGCGGCAAAGGCACTGCTGACGAGAAGTTTGCAGCGCTGCAGGACGCAGGTGTTAAAACCGTGCGTTCGCTGGCCGACATCGGCAAGGCCCTGGCCGAGCTGACTGGCTGGGAAGCCAAGAAGTAATACGCTAGACCCCCCACGCGCACAGAGGCCACCTTCGGGTGGCCTTTGTCGTTTCAGCAGCACTGCAAGTCAGCCCACCGGGGCTGTCGTTCATAACCGCGACAGCCAATTGCATTGGCGAGACACCTCGTCAGCCAGCCGTGCAGTCGGGGTGCAACTTGGTTACACTGTCGCCCACTTTCGTGTCGGCGCCCCAAAAGGGTGCGGGTATGTCAAAAAGGTCTGTCCCACCCGGACGGTCCCATATTTCCCTCATCCAAGGGGAAATCCCTCTCTAAATCCCGATTTCAGTAGTGTGGTATTTCCTTAAATGAAAGTTCTCAAAGGCCAGGATATTCTGGCGCTTGGCTTTATGACGTTTGCGCTGTTCGTCGGCGCCGGCAACATCATCTTCCCGCCGATCGTTGGCTTGCAGTCAGGCCCGCACGTGTGGATGGCAGCCTTGGGCTTCCTCGTCACTGCAGTAGGCCTGCCGGTCATCACCGTGGTTGCCCTGGCCAAGGTCGGCGGCGGCATGGACGCGTTGAGCAGCCCGATCGGCAAGTTCTTCGGTGGCCTGCTGGCGGCGGTCTGCTACCTGTCGGTTGGCCCGCTGTTCGCCACCCCGCGCACGGCGACGGTGTCGTTCGAAGTGGGCGTAGCCCCGTTGACCGGTGAAAGCCCGCTGGCATTGTTCATCTACAGCCTGGTGTACTTCATCATCGTGCTGGCAGTGTCCATGTACCCCGGCAAGCTGCTCGATACAGTGGGCCGCTTCCTTGCACCGCTGAAGATCCTCGCCCTGGCGGCCCTGGGTATCGCTGCGTTTGCGCTGCCTGCCGGGACCATCGGCGAAGCACAGCCGGCTTACGTTGCCGCGCCGTTCTCGCAGGGTTTCATCAATGGCTACCTGACCATGGACACCCTCGGGGCGCTGGTCTTCGGTATCGTCATCGTCAACGCGATCCGCTCACGTGGCGTCGAGTCGCCAAAGCTGATCACCCGCTATGCAATCATCGCCGGTCTGATCGCCGGGTTAGGGCTGGCACTGGTGTACATCAGCCTGTTCCGCCTCGGTGCCGGCAGCCATGACATCGCCGCTGATGCTACCAACGGCGCGGCCGTGCTGCATGCCTACGTGCAATATACCTTTGGCTCACTCGGTAGCGGCTTCCTGGCGGTGTTGATCGCGTTGGCCTGCCTGGTGACTGCGGTTGGCCTGACCTGCGCCTGCGCCGAGTACTTCAGCCAGATTCTGCCGCTGTCGTACCGCACGCTGGTGGTGATCCTGGCCGGTTTCTCGCTGGTGGTTTCCAACCTTGGCCTGACCAAGCTGATCATGTTCTCGATCCCGTTGCTGACGGCCATTTACCCACCGTGCATCGTGCTGGTGGCGCTGAGCTTCTGCAAAGGCATCTGGAACTCGCCGGTGCGTATCATGGGCCCGGTGATGGCCGTGTCGTTGCTGTTCGGCATTGTCGACGCGATCAAAGGCACGCCGCTTGCCCATATCCTGCCGGATGTCCTGGCGCATCTGCCGCTGAGCGATCAAGGCCTGGCGTGGTTGGTACCTTCGGCGCTGACCCTCGGCGTGGCGGTGCTTTGCGACTGGATGCTGGGCAAGCCGCGCGAGGCGCTGGCGTGAGGTACTGACAGCCCGCTGCAAGCGCTGGCCACAAGCCGCTGCTGCGCTCGCCCAGGCTGGTCATAAAAAACCCCGGGTCCGTGAGGATCCGGGGTTTTTTATGGCCGGCTCCAGGTTTTGTGACGCGGTGCGTGTCTTTTGCCACATTCGGGCGTCGAAACCGATATCCTTTTGTGCACCTGAACGGTCGAGAACCTGCATGAGCTTTATCCAAAGCAACCTGAGCAACTTGTTGGCAGTCTGCTGGTTTGCCCTGTGCTGGGGTGGTTACACCCGCTACGCAATCTGGAAGGGCCGCGATACGGCCTGCCTGGCCAGCGTTCTGCACCTCTATCGGGAAGACTGGATGCGGCGCATGCTGCTGCGCGACAACCGCATTGCCGATGCCAGTGTGATCGGCAACCTTGAGCGCAATGCATCGTTCTTCGCTTCCAGCACGTTGATCATCCTTGCCGGTATCCTCACGGTGCTGGGGGCGTCGGACCGCGCCGTATCGCTGCTGGCCGACCTGCCGTATGTGCAGGTGGCTTCGCAGGGCATGTCGGAAGTGAAGCTGTTGGGCCTGGCGGCGGTGTTCGTCTACGCCTTCTTCACCTTCAGCTGGTGCATGCGCCAGTACAACTTTGCAGCGGTGCTGGTGGGCTCGGCGCCGATGATCGGCGAGCGCCTGGTCAACGAGCTTGAGCGCAAGGCATTTGCCGCGCGGGCAGCACGGGTGCTGTCACTTGCGGCCAACCAGTTCAACTTGGGCTTGCGCGCCTATTACTTCGGCATGGCCATGTTGACCTGGTTCATCAACCCGTGGCTGTTCATGGTCGTCAGCTTGGGCGTAGTGCTGATTCTTTATCGCCGCGAGTTCCACTCCGATGTATTGGAAGTGATGGTGTTCACGCCGACTGAAAGTGTCCCTAGTGACGCGCCGAAAGAGCCGACCGCGGTGTTGACTGAAACGGTTAATCGTTAAACTTCAGGCATAAAAAAACCCGACAATGTCGGGTTTTTTTGTGTGCTGCGATTACGGCTTGACTGGTGCAGTCGGGGCCGGTTCGCCTTTGTCAGCAGCTTCTTCAGCTGCTTTTTGCTGCGCTTCAGCCTGGTCTTTGGCAGCTTCGGCGTTTTCCTTGGCAGCTTCATTCATCTTATCCTGAGCTTCGCCCGCTTTATCCTGGGCTTGCTCGGCGTGTTCCTGTGCATCTTGAGCCTTGTTTTCGCTTGCCTTGTCGCAAGCAGCCAGGCCCATGGCAGCAGCCAGCATCAGAGCAAAAGCAAAAGGTTTACGCATGGGGTGTCTCTCCTTGGGTGGAATAACTTGCTTGAACCTTCGAGTTCAAGTGCACGAAATTAGTTCCACAGAGATTACAGATATATAAGTGCGCGTCCACTCTGGAATTTTCAACGCGCTTGTGCTGTCACGCCGACGAGGGCTTAACGGTGATCGATTCGTCTCTGATGGCTATGGCTGAACGCTTTCTGTCGGCACTCCGGCATTGCCAGTTATTGAACATGCGCGTACATCAAGCTGATGCCGGCGGCATGACCCTGGTGCTGCCTTGGTCGCCGCTGCTGGTTGGCAATCCACAGACCGGTGCAGTCCATGGCGGCGCGCTGACCACGTTGATGGACACCACCTGCGGCATGGCTACTTTGTGTTCGTTGGCGCAGTTCGAAGTGTGCCCGACCTTGGACCTGCGCATCGACTATATGCACTCCGCCGAGGCCGGCAAGGATATCTACGGCCACGCGCATTGTTATCGTGTCACCCGCGATGTGATTTTTACCCGTGGCATGGCGTATCAGGATGACCCCGAGCAGCCTATCTGCCAGGTGGTGGGGACTTTCATGCGCCTGGGGCAGCAGGCCAGGGGTGGTATCCGCTTTGCTGGCAAGCTTGATGGAGGGCAGGGCTGATGATTCCGGCAGACGTTCGCCAGCGCCTTAATCAGGCCCACGCGGTGGGTGATTACGCACCACTGCTGGCATTGATTCCTTATGCAGGGCTCATCGGTATCGAGTGCGAGCGCCAGGGCGAGCAGCTGTTGTTCCGCTTGCCAGCCAGTGCCGACAATGTCGGTAATCCGCTGTTGCCGGCCATTCATGGTGGTGTCATCGCAGGTTTCATGGAGCTCTCGGCGGCGCTCTATCTGCTGGTCTATAGCGAAAGCGCGAGTATTCCGAAAATCATCGATTTCTCCATCGACTACCTGCGTGCCGGCTATGTGCGCGACACCTATGCCAATTGCCAGCTCTGGCGCCAAGGGCGGCGGGTGACCAATGTCGCGATCAGTGCCTGGCAGGACGATCGCAACCTGCCGATCGCCATGGCCCGTGCTCATTTCAAGATCGAACCGGAAAAGCCCTTGAAATAGTCCGCCATGCCCCCATCTGTTGGACATCCCGCCGTAAACGCCGGCCACCGCGGCCTGCCAGGCGACCATTGCCATCAGATCGGAGTTTTGAAGACCATGAGTGTGGAGACACAAAAAGAAACCCTGGGCTTCCAGACCGAGGTAAAGCAACTGCTGCACCTCATGATCCACTCGCTGTACTCGAACAAGGAAATTTTCCTTCGCGAGCTGATTTCCAACGCCTCCGACGCCGCTGACAAGCTGCGTTTCGAAGCCCTGGCCAAGCCGGAGCTGCTCGAAGGCGACGCCGACCTGAAAATCCGCGTCAGCTTCGATGCCGAGGCCGGCACCGTGACCCTGGAAGACAACGGCATCGGCATGAGCCGTGAAGATGTCATTGCGCACCTGGGCACCATTGCCAAGTCCGGCACTGCCGATTTCATGAAAAACCTCAGCGGCGACCAGAAAAAGGACTCGCACCTGATCGGTCAGTTCGGCGTGGGCTTCTATTCGGCGTTCATTGTTGCCGACCAGGTCGACGTCTACAGCCGTCGTGCGGGCCAGCCAGCCGCTGAAGGCGTGCACTGGTCGTCGAAAGGCGAGGGCGAATTCGAAGTTGCCACCATCGACAAGCCACAACGCGGCACGCGCATCGTTCTGCACCTGAAGAAGGAAGAACAGGAGTTTGCTGACGGCTGGCGCCTGCGCAACGTCGTGAAGAAGTACTCCGACCACATTGCCCTGCCAATCCAGCTGCCTAAAGAACAGGCCGAAGCCGCTGAAGGCGAAGCCGCACCTGCGCAGGAATGGGAAACCGTCAACCGCGCCAGCGCCCTGTGGACCCGTTCGCGTACCGAGGTCAAGGACGAGGAATACCAGGAGTTCTACAAGCACATCGGCCATGACTTCGAAAACCCGCTGGCCTGGAGCCACAACAAGGTCGAAGGCAAGCTCGAATACAACTCGCTGCTGTACGTCCCGGCCCGCGCGCCGTTCGACCTGTACCAGCGCGAAGCGCCGCGTGGCCTGAAGCTGTACGTGCAGCGTGTGTTCATCATGGACCAGGCCGAGTCGTTCCTGCCGTTGTACCTGCGTTTCATCAAGGGCGTGGTTGACTCCAATGACCTGTCGCTGAACGTTTCGCGCGAGATCCTGCAGAAAGACCCGATCATCGACTCGATGAAAACCGCGCTGACCAAGCGTGTGCTCGACATGCTCGAGAAGCTGGCGAAGAACGAACCCGAGCAATACAAGGGCTTCTGGAAGAACTTCGGCCAGGTCCTCAAGGAAGGCCCGGCAGAAGATTTCGCCAACAAAGAGAAGATCGCCGGCCTGCTGCGCTTTGCTTCAACCCACGACGACAGCGGCGAGCAAAGTGTGTCGCTGGCTGACTACCTGGCTCGTGCCAAAGAAGGCCAGGACAAAATCTACTACCTCACCGGCGAAACCTACGCGCAGGTCAAGAACAGCCCGCACCTTGAGGTCTTCCGCAAGAAAGGCATCGAAGTGCTGCTGCTGACCGATCGTATCGACGAGTGGCTGATGAGCTACCTGAGCGACTTCGACGGCAAGAGCTTTGTCGATGTTGCCCGCGGTGACCTTGACCTGGGCAAGCTGGATTCGGAAGAAGACAAGAAAGCCCAGGAAGAAGTCGCCAAGGAAAAAGAAGGTCTGGTCGAGCGTCTGAAAGCTGCGCTGGGTGACAGTGTTGCTGAAGTGCGTGTCTCCCATCGCCTGACCGACTCGCCAGCCATTCTGGCCATCGGTGAGCAGGACCTGGGCCTGCAGATGCGTCAGATCCTCGAGGCCAGCGGGCAGAAAGTGCCGGACTCGAAGCCTATCTTCGAATTCAACCCGGCTCATCCGCTGATCGAGAAACTCGATCACGAGCAGAGCGAGGATCGTTTCGGCGAGCTTTCGCACATCCTCTTCGATCAGGCTGCCTTGGCCGCTGGCGACAGCCTCAAGGACCCTGCGGCGTATGTGCGTCGCCTGAACAAGCTGCTGGTCGAGCTGTCTGCTTGAGATAAGCGCTGAATAAGCCCGCTTCGGCGGGCTTTTTTATTACGGTCTTTTGTACCAGGACAAGGAGAAGCTTGATGAGCAAAGCAATCGTCGAATCGTTGGTCTATCACCACGCCGGCAAGGCTTACGAGAGCCGCTTGGTATACGCCCCAGGCGCAGAAGCAAAACCTGCTCTGCTGATGGCGCCGAACTGGATGGGCATCGGCGAAGGTGCCGAGCGCATTGCCAGGGAAGTCGCCGAGAAGGGCTATGTGGTGCTGATCGCCGACCTCTATGGGCAGTTGGTGCGGCCGACCAATGCAGATGAAGCGGGCGCCGCCATGATGCCGCTGAAAAACGATCGTGCTGAGCTGCGCAAGCGCATGCATGCCGCCCTGGCTCAGTTGCTGGGGCAGTCCAAGGCGCAGCTGGCGCCGGGCAAGGTGGCGGCGTTCGGCTTCTGTTTTGGTGGTTGCTGTGCACTGGAGCTGGCCCGCAGTGGCGCTGATCTAAAAGCCACTGTCTCCTTCCACGGCACCCTCGACACACCTGATAGCGCCGATGCCGGCAACATCAAAGGTTCGGTACTGGTGCTGCACGGCGCCAGCGATCCACTGGTACCCCGCGAGCAGCTACCTGCCTTCGAGCAGGAAATGAACGCGGCCAAGGTCGATTGGCAACTGGTCAGCTACGGCGGTGCGGTGCATTCGTTCACCGACCCGGCGGCAAACGTACCGGGCAAGATGCAATTTGACTGGCGCACCTCACAGCGCGCGTTCAAGGCCATGCACAATCTGCTCGAAGAAGTGTTCAAACCGGATCCTGCTCAGCTAGCGGGGTAACTCGATCCGCTGGGTTTCTCCGGCTACCACTGGCCATTGCCCGGCTGCCCAGTTGGCCCGTGCCTGTTCGATCAGTGCCGGGTCGCTGGCAACAAAGTTCCAGTTCATCCGCCGCGGCCCATCCAGCGGCGCGCCGCCGATCAGTGCCAGTTGGCATTCACCTTGCGCGTACAGCGTCAGTTCCTCGCCTTCTGGCAGCACCAGCAAGCTGTGCGGCTCGACCGGCTCTTCATCGAGCAACACCTCGCCCTCCATTAGATACAGCGCACGCTGGGTATGTTCAGTGGGGATCAGCAGGCTAGTTGCCGGTTGCATGCCGATGTGCGCGTACAGGGTAGGGGAGAGCACCGGTACCGGCGACTCAAGGCAAAAGCCTCGACCGGCAATCAGACAGATACGCACTCCCAGGGTGTCGCTGACCGGCAAGCTCGCTGCGCAGTGATGGCTGTAGTTGGGCAGTGCCTGCTCGTGTTCCCGCGGCGCCGCCAGCCACACCTGCAGCCCATGCAGGCGTGAGCCGCTTGCGACCAGCTCGGCCGGCGTGCGCTCGACGTGGGCCACGCCACGACCGGCGCTCATCCAGCTGACCTCGCCAGGCCGCACACGTTGATCAGAGCCAATGCTGTCCTTGTGCAGCAGTTCGCCTTCGAAGAGGTAGGTCAGGGTGGCCAGACCGATGTGTGGATGTTGGTGGATATCCATGCCACTGCCCGCAGCGTAGTCGGTTGCGAGCATGTGGTCGAAGAACACGAACGGGCCGACGCTGCGGCACTGCGCTGAGGGTAGCAGCCGCAGAATGGGCTGGCCCGCGATGGTTTCGGCGCGTGGGCGGATGATCAATGGGCGGCTCATGCAAGGCTCCAGGTACAGGGCTGAGGCTGCAAGCATAGCGATTTGCCAGCCATTGCTGAACCGTGGCCGTCAGGCGCGGGTCTACTCTGTTCGAATCAGCTCAAGGAAACTGCCATGATCGCCAGAGCACTGGCTGCGGTGCTGGTCTCGGGCCTGCTGTGCCACGCGGCGCAGGCGCGCGACTACCGCTACAGCGATGCCCATCTGCATTACGTCGACTTTTTCCAGGAATCCGAGGGCATGCCGACCCTGCTTGCGGCGATGGACAAGGCCGGTATCGATCAGTCGATGATTTCCGGGGTGTCAGTGGCGAAGAAGTGGCACGAGGACGAACCCAAGCGCCCGCGCTACTACGCCGGTGATGATGCCGATGCCTACTGGTACAGCGCCACTGACGTCTATGTGGCGGCCGCATTGGAAAAGCTGCCGGCCGAACAGCGCAAGCGCTTCCATCCATTCCTGACCGGCTTCAATCCGGTCGACAAGAATGCAGCCAGCCACATCGAGCGTATGCTCGAGCTGTATCCGGGAATGTGGCAGGGCATCGGCGAGGTGTTCACCCGCCATGACGACCTTACTGCGCTGACCAGCGGCGATACGCCGAGGGCCAACAACGAGGCCATGACACGGATTTATCACCTGGCCGCAGAACGTGACCTGCCCGTGCTGATCCACTCCAACATCACCTCCAAGCGCGAGCGCAACCCACTGTACCTGGCCGAGCTGGAAGAGCCCCTGCGCAACCATCCGCACACACGATTCATCTGGGCGCATGCCGGTACCAGCATGGAGATTCATCGCCATCAGACGCAGATGGACTTCCTCTTGCCGGTAGTAACGCGATTGTTGAAGGACTATCCGAACCTGTACATCGACTTGTCCTGGAGTGTGCTCGAGCCGTATCTGCTCGACGAGGCAGGCAAGCCGCGCAAGGCCTGGGTCGAGTTGGTCGAGCAGTACCCTGACCGGTTCATGTTGGGTTCGGATGTGGTTGGTCGGTTCGACAGCCTGGGCAAGGAGCTGCATGGCTTCGATCCATTTCTGGATGCTTTGAGCGAAGAGGTGGCGCACAAGGTGGCGCGGGACAACTTCCTGGCGGTGCTGCCCAAGGGGCACTGAGCCGCGCCAGGCAACGCAAACGCCGAAAACAAAAACGCCCCGAACCAGTCGGGGCGTTTTCAGTGCAGCAGTCAGGCCTTACTTGCCTTCCCAGCGCTTGAGCACCAGGGTGGCGTTGGTGCCGCCGAAGCCGAAGCTGTTGCTCATGACGGTGTCGATCTTCGCGTTTTCGATGGTTTCACGCTGGATCGGCAGGTCAGCAACTTCCGGGTCCAGCTCATCGATGTTGGCGGAGCCGGCGATGAAGTTGTTTTCCATCATCAGCAGGCAGTAGATCGCCTCGTGCACGCCAGCGGCGCCCAGCGAGTGGCCGGACAGGCTCTTGGTCGAGCTGATCTTTGGTGCCTTGTCCTTGAACACTTCACGAACACCTTTCATCTCGGCAACGTCGCCGACCGGAGTCGAGGTGCCGTGAGTGTTGAGGTAGTCGATTGGTGTATCAACGGTCGACAGCGCCTGCTGCATGCAGCGGATCGCGCCTTCGCCGCTTGGAGCGACCATGTCGTAACCGTCGGAAGTTGCACCGTAGCCGACGATTTCAGCGTAGATCTTGGCACCGCGGGCGAGGGCGTGTTCCAGCTCTTCGACCACGACCATGCCGCCGCCGCCAGCGATGACGAAACCGTCACGGTCGGCGTCGTAGGCGCGCGAAGCCAGCTCAGGCGTTTCGTTGCGCTTGGTCGACAGGGCGCCCATGGCATCGAACAGGAACGACTGGCTCCAGTGCTCTTCTTCACCGCCACCGGCAAAGACAATGTCCTGCTTGCCCCACTGGATCTGCTCCAGAGCGGTACCGATGCAGTGTGCGCTGGTAGCGCAGGCCGACGAGATCGAGTAGTTGATACCCTTGATCTTGAACGGCGTGGCCAGGCACGCGGAAACGGTGCTGCCCATGGTGCGGGTAACCCGGTACGGACCGACGCGCTTGACGCCTTTCTCGCGCAGGGTGTCCAGCGCTTCCATCTGGTTCAGGGTCGATGCGCCGCCGGAGCCTGCTACCAGGCCGGTGCGTGGGTTGGAAACCTGCTCTTCGCTCAGCCCCGAATCCTTGATCGCGTCCTGCATTGCCAGGTAGGCGTAGGCAGCAGCGTGGCCGACGAAGCGGAACACCTTGCGGTCGATCAGTTCTTCGAGGTTCAGGTCGATGGAACCGGAAACCTGGCTGCGCAGCCCCATTTCCTTGTATTCCGGGTTGAAACGAATGCCCGGACGGCTCTTGCGCAGGTTTTCGGTGACGGTCTCTTTGTCATTGCCCAGGCAAGATACGATGCCCAGACCAGTGATAACGACGCGGCGCATGCGAATAACCCTTAGAAATTGTCAGTGGAGGTGAACACGCCGACCCGGAGGGCTTCGGCCGTGTAGATCTCGCGGCCGTCGACACTGACCGAGCCATCGGCGATGGCCATGTTCAGCTTGCCTTTCAGGACGCGCTTGATATGAATGTTGTAGGTGACTTTCTTCGCAGTAGGCAACACCTGGCCGAAGAATTTCACTTCGCCAGAGCCCAGTGCGCGACCGCGACCCGGCAAGCCCTGCCAGCCGAGGAAGAAGCCGACCAGCTGCCACATGGCATCGAGGCCCAGGCAGCCCGGCATGACCGGATCACCTTCGAAGTGACAGGCAAAGAACCACAGGTCTGGAGTGATATCCAGCTCAGCGACCAATTCACCTTTGCCGAACTTGCCGCCTTCCTCGCTGATATGCGTGATGCGATCAACCATCAACATGTTGGGGGCGGGCAGTTGCGCGTTACCTGGGCCGAACAGCTCACCGCGACTGCAGCGCAGCAGGTCTTCCCGAGTAAAGGCGTTTTGTTTGGTCATGCGAGCTCCTCAATAATCCCCATGCGGCAGGGGATGAATCTTCCCGGCCATCCCTGAGCACCAACGGGCTCAAGGCGGCAGCCTACAGATAGACTATTGCGTTGTGGTGAAAGTCACAGTGATCCTGGTAAATGAGTACAGGTGTTCACTGAAACCGGTATTTTCAGGCCCAGCGGCGCGCCTGTCCAGCATTAAGACTGCCGCACTTTAACATTTATCGCCAGTCACGGCTGTCTGGCCGGGTGGCTGGCGGCCGCAAGCGTCAGCGGTATTTCCAGGGTGAACGTCGAGCCCCGCCCCGCGCGGCTCTGTGCGTGCAGGCGGCCGCCCATGCGCTCTGCCAGGCTTCGCGCGATGGCCAACCCCAACCCGGTGCCGCCGTAGCGGCGCGAGATCGAACTGTCGGCCTGCTGGAAGGCAACGAACATGCTTTCCATATGCTGGTCGTCGATGCCGATGCCGGTGTCGCGAACCGCGCAGGTGAACCATAGCCCACCCGTATCGGCCAATTGCCAGCGCGGCTCGATTTCGACCCTGCCTTGCTCGGTAAATTTCAATGCATTGCCAATCAGGTTGAGCAGGATTTGGCGAATCCGCGTCGGGTCGCCATAGACGCGCATGTGCTCGGCGCCAGCGGGCAACTGCAGGTGCAAGCCCAGGCCACGCTGCTGGGCGCTGTGTTGGAAGGCTTGCACACTGCTGCTGATCAGTTCGCCAAGGCTGAATTCGATGTGTTCCAGCTCAAGCTCGGTGCGCTCGATACGCGAGAAATCGAGGATGTCATTGATGACTTTGAGCAGATGCCCGGTCGATTCACTGGCGACAGAGGTGTACTCGGCCTGCTCGACGGTCATCTGGGTGGTTTCCAGTAACTGCAGCATGCCAAGCACGCCGTTCATCGGTGTGCGCAACTCGTGGCTCATCATCGCTAGAAAGTCCGACTTGGCGCGGTTGGCCTGTTCGGCTTCCTCGCGCGCCTGGGTCAGTTGCGCGATTGCCTGACGCTGCTCCTGGCTGGCCTGCTCAAGGGCGCTGGCGAGGTTGTTGATGTGCCGTGCCAGGTTGCCCAGTTCATTGTCATCGACCACCGGCACCGGGGTATTGAAGGTGCCTTGCTGAATCGCCTTGACGGCAAGCCCCATATCGCTGATCGGCTCGGCCAGGCTGCGTGCCAGGCGCCGCGCCACCAGGAACGTGAAGAGCAGGGCAAACAGGGCGAGGATGCCGGCCTTGATCACAATCTCCTGCTGGCGCTGGTTGAAGGCATCGTCCGACATGCCGACGATGACCCGGCCCAGGTAATCATCGGTGATGCCCGGCAAGGTGGTGTTGGTGGGTGGCAGGAAGTCACTGTCCAGGCGAATCTGCTGCAGACGGATCGGCGCCTGGAACACCTCGACCCGCTGTGCGCGGTTGGCGCTCTCATCGGCCTGCTCGACGTACACCAGAATATTGTTGCGGCCGTCCTGAACCTCGAGGAAGCGCACATGGGGGATGCTCAAAGTGGCGCGCATCAGGCTGTCGAGCACTTCATTGTTGCCTGAGATAACCCCGTATTCGGAAGCCGGGGCCAGCTGATTGGCGATCAGTTGCCCGGTGTGATTGAGCTCCTGACGCAAATCCTGAATGCGCACGAAGGTGAAGAAGCTGATCAGCAGCAGCGTCAGCAGCAGGGCCGGCCCCAGGCTGATGATCTGGGTGCGGGTATGGATATCCCAGCTCAGGCGTTTGCTCATGGGGTGGACTCTCCTGCGGCCAGGGCCAGTGCAGCGGCCTGCGGGTCGATCGGTTCGAGGCCCAGCGCGCGCGCCACCTGTTGGTTGCCGCTGACGCCGTAATGGGCGGGATACAAGCTGCGTGGCCAGCGAGCTGGCGGCTGATCGAGCAATTGATCGAGCACTGCCAGCCAGTCGTCCTGGTCGCTGTAGGTGCTGGCCAAGGCGCCGGCACGGACAAAGCCGGCGTTGGGGCCGATCAGCGCCATTTGCCGGCCGTAGCTACTGAGCAAGACGTTTTTCGCGGTCTTGGCGTTATACAGATCAGGGTCATCCAGGCCGAGCAGTACGTCGCTGTCAGCCAGCACTTGCTGTAGCGGGCGGCTGTCGCGCAGGTCTGGCCAGTGCTGGGCAACGATCTCAAGCCCCAGTGGCCGTGCGGCCTGGCGCAACTCATTGAGCAAAAAGTGGCTGTGCTGGCCATAGAGCACGCCGATTCGCCGTGCCTGCGGCATCAGCAAGCGGGTCAGGCGCAACTGCCGGGCCAGCGGCGGATCGTTCCAGAGCAGGCTCAGGTAGCCCGGGCGATCTGCCCCCAGCAGTTGTTCGGCCTCGACGCGGCTGACCCGCATGAGCAATGCGCGCGGCCCGGCGGATTCGCTCATGCGCCATTGCAGCGCGGCGCGGTCGAGCAAGATCAGGCGCAGGTCACGCGACAGTTGGCTGGGTGGTGGCAAGCTTGAGACGGGTTGGAAACGCACCTGATCATTGCCACGGCGAACTTGCAGTGCCTGGGCGAAGCTGCGCATTCCAGCCTGGTCGCTGGCGCCGACTACCAGCACCTCATTGGCCGACAGTGTCGCCAGTGGCCACAGGCAGATCAGCAGCAGGCCGAGCAGGCGCGCCATCAGAACTCCAGCTCCGCGCTGACGCTCAGGCGCTGACGACTGTCGTAGCGGTTCTGCGCGAGGGTGATCGGTTCATCGTCCAGACGCTGCTGCCACAGTGCGGCCAGCTCAAGGTTGCTGCGCCGAATGCGCAAGCGCTTGGCCAGGCGCAGGTCAACCCGCTCATAGCGATACTGGTTAAGCGCGTCATCGCCGTAGTAGAACAGCGCACTCGACCAGCCATCGCCCCAGTCGCGCAACCAGCCTGCAGAGCCGCTATTGCGCGCACTGGCTTCGCTGTCGTTGCGGTTGCTGGCCCAGGCGTCGACATAAGCGTAGGTCAGGCGCAGCCGGTCACGCTGGCCAAGGCGCCAGTCGAGTTGCAGCTCACTGCCGCTGAAGCGGGCCTTGTTGCTGTTACTGGCGATGTACTGGTTGTTGCGCAGCGGCTCGCTGATCATGCCGCTGATTTCGTCGTAGAAGACCTTCAGGTCAAGGTTCAGACCGATTTCGCTGAAGCTGCCGTTGTAGCCCAGTTCACGCGAGCGCATCCGCTCCTGATCGAGATCGCCCGGGCCGCGGGTCTTGACGAAGTACTCGCCCCTGCCCAGACCAGGCTGATAGGGGCTGAGGTTATTGACCGTATAGCTCCAGTTGACGTTGTTCTCGAACATGTCGGGTGAGCGCACTGCTTCGGAATACACCGCGCGCAGGCCATGACGCGGGGTGATCAGGTAGTTGACCGCCAGGCGCGGCGTCAGCGAGCTGCCGGACAGGCGGCTGTCCTCGAACATGGTTCCGCCCTGGATGATCCAGTGCTTGTCGGCGCGCCATTCCAGCTGGCCGAACAGGCGCCAGGTCTGGTCGCTCAGGGTGCCATTGAAATAGGTCTGCGAGTCAGCCTGGTCATAGCGAAAGTTGGCGCCGCTGAGCAGGCGCAGGTTGTCGGTCAGGCTCAGGGTGTCCTGGATTTCCAGGTCGTAGCGGGTTTCCCGGGTGCTTTGGTCGACATCACCGCACACGACCTGGCTGCCGCCCTGGCTGTCCCATTGGGTCTTGACCTGATCGCGCAGTGCCTGCAGCGCAGGATTGTTGTTGGCCGGCGGGTTGACGATGTTGCGGGCGACCTGTTCGGCGTAGTTCGAGTCGAGCTGCCACAGTCGAGTCAGGGCTGGGCTGAACGACAATGCCGCATCGCAGGCACGCCACACTTGCTGGCGGTCGAAGTGCTGCGCCGAGCCCTGTACATAGAGACTGTGCTGGTCATTGAAATCAATGTTCCAGCGCAGCGAGCCAGCGTAGTCCTTGGCCTTGACGTCTGCGTTGTTGCCACGGGCGGTGACGTAGGGAAACACCGGCTGATAGGTGTAGGGGCGCTGATTGCTGCCTTCCTTGGCCGCCAGTTGCCACTCCAGCGTTTGGTTGCTCGCCAATTGCTGCAGCACGCTCAGGTTGATCCGGTTGAGCCGGCGGCTGTCGCGGTAGTCAGTGCCCGACTGGTCGTGATCGAAGCCGTCATCCTCCTGTCCGGACATTGACAGACGCAGGTCGCCGCCCTCCCAGCCCAAACCCTGGCTGGCGTAAAAGTCGTTGACGCCATCCGCCCCGCGGCTCAGCTTGAGGCGCGTGCCCTGGCTGTCGGCAGGGCTTCGGGTGAGGATGTTGACCACCGCCATCAGGGCATTGGCGCCATAACTGACCGTGTTTGGCCCGCGAAACACCTCGATCCGCTCAATATCCTCAAGTGCTACCGGGATATCGCTCCAGTCGACGGTGGCCAGGCCTGCGCGGTACACCGAGCGGCCGTCGATCAGCACCTGCATGCGCCGCGCCTCGCTGACGTTGCTGCCATGGTAGTTGACCGTCGGCTGGTTGCTGGCGCTGTAGCCGATCATCATGCCCGGCACCAGCCGCAAGAGCTCGGGGATGTCGCGGGCGCCGCTGGCGCGGATCAACTGGCTGTCGAGCACAGTCATGCTGCCCGGTACGCCGGCTGCAGATTGTTTAAGTCGAGTGGCAGTGAGAACTTGCGGCAGGTCCTGGTTGTCAATAAACAGGTCGTCGGCCACAGCTGGCCCGCCAAGCAGGGCAGTCAGTAATAGCAGGCGAGGGAAGGGCGGCGTGCCAGACAACACGTTACAGCCTTGTTTCAGCAGGAAACGCGCATGTTAACCGACCGCAGAGGTTTTTCCAGCAGCCCCATCCATGCTGGCTACGCCGTCGAGCGGGTAACAGGCTGACACTGCGTGCCTCTGGTTATGCCGCATCTGGCCCGTATAATGCGCCCGTCGCCACTCAACTTTGGCTTTAACGGACTGGATATGACTGAACAGCAACCTGTTGCAGTTCTTGGAGGCGGCAGCTTCGGCACCGCCGTGGCCAACCTGCTGGCCGAAAACGGCAACCCTGTGCGCCAGTGGATGCGCGATCCGGACCAGGCGCAAGCGATGCGCGTCAACCGCGAAAACCCGCGCTACCTCAAAGGTATCCGCTTGCAGGACGGCGTCGAGCCGGTCAATGACCTGCTGGCCACCCTGCAAGCTGCACAATTGATTTTTGTTGCGCTGCCATCCAGCGCCTTGCGCAGCGTACTGGCGCCGCATGCCGCGCTGCTGCGCGGCAAGTGCCTGGTGAGCCTGACCAAGGGCATCGAGGCGCAGAGCTTCAAGCTGATGAGCCAGATTCTCGAAGAAATCGCCCCCGAGGCGCGTATTGGGGTGCTCTCCGGGCCCAACCTTGCGCGCGAAATCGCCGAACACGCACTGACCGCCACGGTGGTCGCCAGCGAAGACGAAGCGCTGTGCCTGAGCGTGCAAGAGGTACTGCACGGGCGCACCTTCCGCGTCTATGCCAGTGCCGACCGCTTCGGTGTCGAACTGGGCGGCGCACTGAAAAACGTCTACGCGATCATTGCCGGTATGGCCGTGGCGCTGGGCATGGGTGAAAACACCAAGAGCATGCTGATCACCCGCGCGCTGGCCGAAATGACTCGGTTCGCCGTCAGCCTGGGGGCCAACCCGATGACCTTCCTCGGCCTTGCCGGAGTCGGTGACCTGATCGTCACATGCTCGTCGCCGAAAAGCCGCAACTACCAGGTCGGCTATGCGCTGGGCCAGGGTTTGTCGCTGGAAGAAGCGGTGAGCCGGCTGGGCGAAGTGGCCGAGGGCGTGAACACCATCAAGGTGCTCAAGGCCAAGGCCGATGACGCCCAGGTGTACATGCCACTGGTAGCCGGGCTGCATGCGATCCTGTTCGAAGGGCGCACCTTGAATCAGGTCATCGAACACCTGATGCGCGCCGAACCGAAAACCGACGTCGACTTCATTTCCACCAGCGGTTTCAACTAAACGCTGAGCACAGCAAGGAGCAATACATGAGCGATACCCCCGAGCGCGTGGAGCGCGAATCGATCATCCTGCGGGTGCTGTGGATGCTCGTGTTCCTGGTGGTCTGGCAGTTGGCCGAATTGCTGCTGGCCGGCCTGGTGCTGGTGCAGCTGATCTACCGTCTGGTATACGGCGCGCCGAGTGCCAGCCTGATGAACTTTGGCGACAGCCTGAGCCAGTTTCTGGCGCAGATCGGCCGCTTTGGCACCTTTCACAGCGATCGCAAGCCGTGGCCGTTTTCCGATTGGCCAACCCCGCGCGCACCCGAGGGGGAGGCGCCACACGTTGTAGCCCCCGCGCCCCATCCGGTGCGTGATGAGGAGCCCAAGCTGTGAAACTGTGGATCCTGCGTCACGGCGAAGCCGAGCCACGCGCCAATAGCGATGCCGAACGGCGCCTGACCAGCCACGGCCGCGAGCAGGTCCTGTACAGCGCAGCGCGGCTGCTGGGGCAACCACTGCAAGCGATTCTGGTGAGCCCTTACGTGCGTGCTCAGCAAACCGCTGCATTGGTGCAGGAAACCCTCGATTTTGCTCAGCCGCTGCGTACGGTGGCCTGGCTAACCCCAGAAAGCAGCGTGCGTGAAGCCATCGCCGAGCTTGAACAATTGGGCTTTGAGCACGTCTTGCTGGTCAGCCACCAGCCGCTGGTAGGCGCATTGGTCGGCATGCTTGAACACGGCCATTTGCAACAGCCGGCAGCCATGAGCACCGCCAGCCTGGCCGAGCTGGAAGGGGACTGGCCGTTGCCTGGATTGATGTCACTGAAAGCCTTGAGTCATTCCGGCTAGCCTGCGGCAACTGGCATTTTTGCCAGTTGCCTGGGCGTTCGGCTGATTGCTAGCGTTGATCGCGTGAGAGTCGAACCGTGTAACAGGGAGTAGTGGATGAGTAGTCGACGTCTTGAATTGGTGAGCTCGGTGAGCCCACAGCGGGTGCTGGACAAACTGAACGAGCATGGCGTACCGGACTTTGCCGAGCACCGTTTGCTGCAGGATTGCGCGGATGCCAGCTTCAATCGCCTGCTGGGCAAGTGCGAAGGCCAATATGAGCTTGAGCAACTGCGCCAGGCGAGCATTCGTATGGCGCATCTGCTGCAGACCTGCTGCCTTGCGCTGCGCCGCTCCAAGCTCGAAGAAGCGGACAAGGCCCAGGCTCGCGAGGCACTCGAGTATCAATTGGCCTACATGCAGGCGTGCCTGCGCCGGTCGATGGCCAGCTTCGATTGAACCGGCGATGACCTGAACGCCCTTGGCGATGACCTATCCGGACGTTGCCGCCGCCGCTGCGCTTGCCGACAATGGGCAATCTTTTCGTGAGAGCAGGCGGCCATGTCGCAGCAAATCTTCTTCGCCCATGCCAATGGCTTCCCCTCGGCCACCTACGGCAAACTGTTTGCTGCGCTCGCGCCGGACTATCAGGTTCAGCATCTGCTCCAGCACGGCCACGACCCGCGCTTCCCGGTCGATGACAACTGGCTCAACCTGGTCGATGAACTGCTCCACCACCTGGCTCGGCAGCCAGGGCCGGTGTGGGGTGTTGGCCATTCTTTGGGCGGGCTATTGCACCTGCACGCGGCGCTGCGCTGCCCGCAGTATTACCGCGGCGTGGTCATGCTCGATTCGCCAGTGTTGACCCGCGCCGATCAGTGGCTGCTGCGCACGGCCAAACGCTTTGGCTTCATCGACCGCATTACCCCGGCTGGGCGTACTCTGAACCGCCGCGCTGTGTTTGCTGATCGGGACAGTGCGCGGGGCTACTTCACTGGCAAGACGCTGTTCCGTCATTTTGACCCAGACTGCCTCGAGGCCTATCTGGAGCATGGTCTGGAAGCCGCTGACGGGGGGCTGCGCCTGCGCTTCGATCCTGCCACCGAGATCAGCATCTATCGCAGTATCCCGCACTTGAGCCCGGCACCGGCGCGCCAACTGCAGGTGCCGCTGGCCATGGTTCGCGGCGATCGCAGCCGGGTGATCCGCCGCCATCACGCCTTTGCCGTGCGCAGCATGCCGCTGGGCGAATACCACAGCGTGCCGGGCGGGCATATGTTCCCGCTGGAGCGCCCCGCTGATACCGCCAGCTTGATCAAAGGACTGTTTGATCGTTGGGGGCAGCCATGAGCGCGCAGGTCGAGGAAATCCGGCTCAATCTGGGCCACATCGAATTGGCGGCACATCTGTTTGGCCCGCAGGATGGCGAGCCAGTGATCGCGCTGCACGGCTGGCTGGACAATGCCAACAGCTTCGCCCGGCTGGCGCCGCTGCTGCGCGGGTTGCGTATCGTTGCGCTGGATCTGGCTGGCCATGGTTATTCGGACCATCGCCCGGCGGGTGCCAGCTATGCGCTGGCCGATTATGCCCACGATGTCGTGCGGGTTGCCGAGCAGCTCGGCTGGCAGCGCTTTGGCCTGCTTGGCCATTCGTTGGGCGCAATCATTTCGGTGCAGCTGGCCGGAGCGCTGCCAGAGCGTATCAGTCGCTTGCTGCTGATCGACGGCGTGCTGCCGCCTACCGGCGCCGAGCAGGATGCTGCGCAGCGGCTGGGCATGGCCCTGCAGGCGCAGTTACGCCTGGACAGCAAACGCAAGTCGATCTATCCGAGCCTCGAACAAGGCATCGAGGCGCGTATGAAGGGTATGGTCGCGGTCAGCCGCGAAGCCGCCGAGCTGCTCGCCCAACGCGGCCTGATGCCGGTGCCGGGCGGCTACAGCTGGCGCAGCGACAGTCGTCTAACCCTGCCGTCGCCAGCGCGCCTGAGTGAGGCGCAGGCCATGGCCTTTGTTCAGCACATCGAATGCCCGACCTGCCTGGTGGTTGCGGCGGATGGCATGCTCGCGCGGCACACGGCGCTGCTGGAGCAGCTACCCTTCGAGCAGGTGCGCCTGCCTGGCGGTCATCACTTGCACCTGAACGACGAGCAGGGCGCGACCCTTGTCGCAGACTGTATCAATCGCTTCTGCGGGTTTTCTTGACTTGCTCCGGACAAGTGCCGAGGCTTGGCAGGCTGAACAGGGAGACAACCATGGACATGCCTGACATTTACCCCCTCGCCACCCACGCCGCCAGCGGCAAGGGAGGCCGATGAGTATTCGAATTCTCGTTGCCGGCTGTCTGGGCCTTGCCAGCCCGCTGTTGTGGGCCGGCAGCCTGCCGGTACCGCTGGACGCCAAGATAGTCGATCAGCGCCCGGCGCTGGAGCAGGAGCGGGTTTATCCACTTGGCCCGTTGCGCAAGATCAGCGGCCGTCTGCGGGTTGACGACAAGGTCGAGAGCCGCGGCCAGGTCAGCTCGGTGACCTACCAGTTGCCCGCCGAGCGCACCGCACGCGAAGCCTTTACCAGCGCCCGCGAAGCACTGCAGGAGGAGGGCGGTTATCCGCTGTTCTGGTGTGAAAAACGCGACTGCGGCGAAGCCAGCCTGTGGGCCAATGAGGTGTTCAAGAACGCCAGGCTCAACGGCGGCGATGAGCAGCAGGCGTTTATCCTGCTGCGCCGCGCGGCCGAAGAAGCCGATACGTTGGTTGCCTTGTACAGCGTCACTGCGGGTAACAAGCGGGTTTACCTGCATGTCGAGGAATTTGTTGCCGAGTCGCCGCTGGGCGAGCTGCTGCCGACCTCGGCCACGGTCATGCGTGAGCTGCGCGACACCGGCAAGCTTGACTATCCTGACCTGACGGCACCGTTGCCGGCCTGGGTGACCCTGCTCGGTCGCAGCCTGAATCTGGACAGCACTTTGCGGGTCAGCCTGAGTGGCAAGCAGGCTGAAGATTGGCGCGAGCAGTTGGTCAAGATGGGCGTACGCGCTGCACGGCTGGAGGTCGGCACTGCCGAGACCGAGGGGTTGCATCTGGAATTGATTCGTTAAGTGAGTGCACCTGTGGCCAACAATGATCGCCTGCTAGTACAGATTCTGCTGTTGGCGCTGCTGGGCGCCGGCTTGTGGGTAATGGCGCCGTTCATCTCGGCGCTGCTGTGGGGGGCAATCCTGGCGTTTGCCAGCTGGCCGCTGATGCGCTTGCTCACCCGTTGGCTGGGCGGACGTGAAACCCTGGCTGCGGCGGTGCTGACCACCCTGTGGATTCTGATCGTGGCGCTGCCACTGGTGTGGCTCGGCTTCAACTTGGCTGACCATATTCGCGATGCCACGGCGTTTATCCGCGATGTGCAGGTCGATGGTCTGCCCGAGGCACCGGCCTGGCTGGGCAGCATTCCGCTGGTCGGTGAGCGCCTGCTGACCTGGTGGAACTCCCTTGACCAGCAGGGCGCGGCGCTGCTGGCATCGGCCAAACCTTACTTCGGCCAGGTCGGCAACTGGCTGCTGGCGCGCAGCGCGCAAATTGGCGGCGGCGTGCTCGAGCTGTCGTTGAGCCTGGTCTTTGTATTCTTCTTCTACCGCGACGGCCCGCGGCTGGCGGCATTTGTCCTGCGCCTGCTGCAGCGGCTGATCGGCGAGCGCGCCGAGTACTACCTGGAACTGGTCGCCGGCACCGTGCAGCGCGTAGTCAACGGCGTGATCGGCACGGCGGCGGCGCAAGGCCTGCTGGCGATGATCGGTTTCCTCATCGCTGGCGTGCCGGGGGCGATTGTGCTCGGTCTGGTGACCTTCATGCTCAGCCTGATTCCGATGGGGCCGCCGCTGGCCTGGCTGCCCGCCACCGCGTGGCTGGTGTGGCAGGGGCACTACGGCATGGCAGTGTTTCTCGGTATCTGGGGCACCTTCGTCATCAGCGGCGTGGACAACGTGCTCAAACCGTACCTGATCAGCCGTGGCGGCAATCTGCCGCTGGTGATCGTGCTGCTTGGGGTATTCGGCGGCCTGATCGCGTTTGGCTTCATCGGCCTGTTCATCGGCCCGACCCTGCTCGCCGTGGCCTACAGCCTGTTGCTGGACTGGAGCCGCAGCACTCAGCCGAGCGTGCAGCCCTAGCAGGCTTTACGCTTTCTTTATGCGCTGAACCAGCGCTCGCTCTCGTTCCTTTACGGCCATCCCCAGGACAATCCTCGCAAAGCGGCCCACGCCGCATTCCGGGGAGATTGGCTCATGTACATGCTTGAAGGCGTGTCACTGCTCTTGGCAGTGGCGTTGGCGGTTTACCTGCTGGTCGCGCTGTTGCGCGCCGACCACAGCTAGGGAGCGGCCATGCACAGTTATGACTTCGCCTTGCTGCTGGCGTTTTTCGCCATCGTGCTGCTACCCGCGCCCTGGCTCGGGCGCTTCTACTACAAGGTCATGGAAGGCCAGCGCACCTGGCTGTCGCCGGCGCTCGGCCCGCTGGAGCGCGGCTGCTACCGGCTGGCGGGCGTCCAGGCCGAGCAGGAGCACAACTGGAAGCAGTACGCGCTGGCCCTGCTGACGTTCAACCTGGCCGGGTTTGTCCTGCTGTTCGCCGTGTTGATGCTGCAGGGTTACCTACCACTCAATCCGCAACGGTTGCCGGGCCAGGACTGGTCGTTGGCATTGAACACGGCGGTGAGCTTTGTCACCAACACCAACTGGCAGGCCTACAGTGGCGAAGCGTCGCTGAGTTACCTGAGCCAGATGCTCGGCCTGACCGTGCAGAACTTCGTCAGCGCCGCGACCGGCCTGGCCGTGCTGGTCGCGCTGTGCCGCGGGATTGCCCGGCGTTCGGCCACAACGGTCGGCAACTTCTGGGTCGACCTGACCCGCGCCACCCTCTACGGCCTGTTGCCGCTGTGCCTGCTGCTGGCGCTGTTGCTGGTGTGGCAGGGCGTGCCACAGACCTTTGCCGATTACGCCCATGCCGTGACCCTGCAAGGCGCTGACCAGACTATCCCGCTCGGGCCGGCCGCAAGCCAGATCGCAATCAAGCAACTGGGCACCAATGGCGGCGGCTTCTTTGGTGTCAACTCGGCCCATCCATTCGAAAACCCCACGGCCTGGAGCAACCTGTTCGAGCTGGCGTCGATCATCCTGATCCCGGTGGCGCTGGTGTTCACCTTCGGCCACTACGTCAAGGACCTGCGCCAGAGCCGGGCGATTCTCGCCTGCATGCTGGCGTTGTTTCTGATCGGCGGGGCTACTGCGCTGTGTGCCGAGTACCAGCCCAATCCAGCGCTGATCAGTGAGCAGGTGCAGCAATCGGCACCGATGGAGGGCAAGGAAAGCCGCTTCGGCACCACCGGCTCGGTGCTCTGGACAATCACTACTACCGCCGCTTCCAACGGCTCGGTAAACGCCATGCACGACAGCCTCAACCCGCTGACCGGGATGGTCGCGATGCTCAACATGATGGTCGGCGAGGTGATCTTCGGCGGCGTTGGTGCGGGCCTCTACGGCATGCTCCTGTTCGTCTTGATTGCAGTGTTTCTGGCGGGGCTGATGATCGGTCGCACGCCTGAATATCTGGGCAAGAAGCTGCAAGCGCGGGAAGTCCAACTGCTGGTGGCGACCTTGCTGGTGATGCCGCTTGGCGTGCTGGTGCTCGGCGCCCTCGCGGCCAGCCTGCCAGGCCCTGCCGGTGCGGTCAGCAACCCCGGCGCGCACGGCTTCAGCCAACTGCTCTACGCCTACACCTCTGGCACCGCCAACAACGGCTCGGCCTTCGCCGGCTTTGGCGCCAACACGGTGTACCACAACGTCATGATCGCCCTGGCCATGCTCATTGGCCGCTTGGGCTACATCCTGCCGGTGCTGGCCCTGGCCGGCAGCCTGGCGGCGAAGAACCGCGCACCGCAGGGGCAGAACAGCTTCCCCACCCACGGCCCGCTGTTCACCGGTTTGCTGCTGGTGATCATCCTGCTGATGGGCGGCCTGACCTTCCTGCCAAGCCTGGCCCTGGGGCCGATTGCTGAACAACTGAGCCTGGGTTTCTGAGGAATCAACATGAACATGCCTATTGCTCAAGTCCAGGCGCCACGCCCTGGCACTGATCAGACCCGCTTCGCCGCATTGTGGCGGCCCGCCCTGATACAGGCGCTGGTCAAGCTCGACCCGCGTCAGCTCAAGCGTTCCCCGGTGATGCTGGTGGTGGCGCTGACGGCGCTGCTGACTACGCTGCTGTGTTTTGCGCCAGAGAGCGGTGTCAGCACTGCGGTGGCGATCCAGATCGCGCTGTGGCTGTGGTTCACCGTGCTGTTCGCCAACTTTGCCGAAGCGCTGGCCGAGGGCCGCGGCAAGGCACGCGCCGACAGCCTCAAGGCCGGCAGCCAAGGCTTGAATGCGCAGCGCCGGCGTGCCGATGGCAGCTTCGAAACGGTTGCCGCCAGCGCGCTACGCAAAGACGATGTGGTCAAGGTGGTGGCCGGTGAGCTGATTCCCGGCGACGGCGAGGTGCTCGAAGGCATCGCGGCGGTCAATGAGGCGGCCATCACTGGCGAATCGGCGCCGGTCATCCGCGAGTCCGGTGGGGACCGCTCCGCCGTCACCGGCAACACCCGGCTGGTCTCCGACTGGCTGCTCATCAGCATCACCAGCAACCCGGGCGAATCGACCCTGGACCGCATGATCGCCCTGGTCGAAGGGGCCAAGCGACAGAAGACCCCGAACGAGATTGCCCTCGACATCCTGCTGATCGGCCTGACCCTGATCTTCTTGATCGTAGTGGTGACCTTGCAGCCCTTCGCCCGCTTTGCCGGCGGCAGCCTGCCGTTGATCTTCCTCGCCGCGCTGCTGGTGACGCTGATCCCGACCACCATTGGTGGCCTGCTTTCGGCTATCGGCATCGCCGGCATGGACCGACTGGTGCGGCTCAACGTGATTGCCCGCTCCGGGCGAGCAGTGGAGGCGGCCGGCGACGTGCATACGCTGATGCTCGACAAGACCGGCACCATCACTTTCGGCAACCGTCGCTGCAGCGCGCTGCACACAGCGCCAGCGGTGACGGCCAGGGAGTTGGGCGAGGGCGCCTTGCTGGCGTCGCTTGCCGACGACACCGCCGAGGGCAAGTCGATTGTCGAATACCTGCGCCAGTTGCACGACTTCAACGAGCCGGCCGCCGATCAGTTCAGCCCGGTGGCGTTCAGCGCCGAGACACGGCTGTCGGGCGTCGACTTCGAGCAGCGCCGCTACCGCAAGGGCGCCGTCGATGCGGTGCTGGGCTTTATCGGTATCGAGCGCTTGCAGATGCCATCGGCGCTGGCCAAGGAAGTCGAGCGCATTGCCCAGAGTGGCGGCACGCCGCTGCTGGTGTGTGTAGACCAGCGCCTGCTCGGCGTGATCCACCTCAAGGACGTGGTCAAGCCAGGCATCCGCGAGCGCTTCGCCGAACTGCGCAAGCTTGGCATCCGCACGGTGATGGTGACCGGCGATAACCCGCTGACCGCTGCTGCCATCGCCGCCGAAGCCGGCGTCGATGATGTACTGGCCGAAGCCACCCCGGAGAAGAAGCTGGCGCGCATTCGCCAAGAGCAAAACGACGGCCGATTGGTCGCCATGTGCGGCGACGGCGCCAACGATGCGCCGGCGCTGGCCCAGGCCGATGTCGGCATGGCCATGAACGACGGCACCCAGGCCGCGCGTGAGGCGGCCAACATGGTCGACCTCGACAGCGACCCGACCAAGCTGCTCGATGTGGTCCAGGTCGGCAAGGAGCTGCTGGTCACCCGCGGTGCGTTGACCACCTTCTCGATTGCCAACGACGTGGCCAAGTACTTCGCCATCCTGCCGGCGCTGTTTGCCGCGATCTACCCGCAACTGGGCGTGCTCAACCTGATGCAGCTGGCCAGCCCGCAGAGCGCGATCCTCTCGGCGATCGTGTTCAACGCGCTGATCATTGTCGCGCTGATCCCCTTGGCACTGCGTGGGGTGAGGGTGCAGGCAGCGAGTGCCGCACATCTGCTACGGCGCAATTTGCTGATCTACGGTGTCGGCGGCCTGATCGTGCCGTTTGCCGGGATCAAGCTGATCGACATGCTGCTCAATGCCCTGCACCTGGTCTGAGGAGGCCGTTATGACTACTTACCTTCGCCCGGCCCTGAGCCTGGTTGTATTGATGACAGTGATCACCGGCGCGCTTTATCCGCTGGCGGTGACGGCGGTTGCGCAAGTGGCCTTCCCCACGCAGGCCAACGGCAGCCTGGTACACGACGAGCACGGCCAGGTGCGCGGCTCGGCGCTGATCGCCCAACCGTTCACTGGCGATGGCTGGTTCCACCCACGTCCGTCTGCGGCGGCGTATGCCACCGTGGCCAGTGGCGCGAGCAATCTGGCGCCGAGCAATCCGGCTCTGGCCGAGCGGGTCAAGGCAGACGCAGGCACGCTGTATCGCGCCGAGTTGGGGCCGGTACCGCAAGCCCTGCTGACCACCTCGGCCAGCGGTCTCGACCCGCACCTGTCGCCGCAAGCGCTGGCGTATCAGATCCCCCGAGTGGCGGCGGCGCGCAAACTGCCGGTAGAGCGCTTGCAAGGGCTGATCGAAGAGGCCACCCTGCAGCCATTGATCGGCCCACCGGTGGTCAACGTGCTGGCGCTGAATCAGGCGCTGGAGCAATTGACCCGCTGTGCTGATCACCGCAATTGTGAAGGATGAAACATGAGTGACTCTGCCCGCGCCGACGCGCTGTTGGCCAACCTGCCGCGCGCCGGGCGTGGCCGGCTCAAGGTATTTCTCGGTGCAGCGCCCGGCGTGGGCAAGACCTTCGCCATGCTCCAGGCCGCCCACGCCCAGCAGCGCCAAGGGGTGCAGGTGGTGGCCGGGGTGGTCGAAACCCACGGCCGGGCCGAGACCGAGGCGCTGCTCGGCGGCTTGCTCCAGCAGCCGCTGCTGCGCAGCCAATACCGGGGCGTCACTCTTGAGGAAATGGACCTCGACGGCTTGCTGCGCGCCAGTCCCGAGCTGGCTCTGGTCGACGAACTGGCCCACAGCAACGCCCCCAACAGCCGCCATGCCAAGCGCTGGCAGGATGTGCAGGAGCTGCTCGCGGCCGGCATCGATGTCTACACCACGGTCAACGTGCAGCATCTGGAAAGCCTCAACGACAAGGTTCGCGACATCACCGGTGTGCAGGTCCGCGAAACCCTGCCCGACTGGGTGCTGCAGGAGGCCTTCGAACTGGTGCTGATCGACCTGCCCCCGCGCGAACTGCTGCAGCGCCTGCGCGAAGGTAAGGTCTACGTGCCCGAGCAGGCCCGCGCCGCCATCGATGCGTTCTTCTCGCAGACCAACCTCAGTGCCCTGCGGGAGCTGGCCATGCACACCGCTGCGGCGCAGGTGGATGCCGACCTGGCCCACGGCTACCGCCAGCTTGGCCAGGAAGCGCCGGCCCTGCGTGGTCGCTTGCTGGTCGGCGTCGACGGCGATCAGCAAGCCGAGCGGCTGGTCCGCCACGCCTGCCGCGTGGCCCAGCGCCGGCATTTGCCGTGGAGCCTGGTGCATGTCGACAACGGCAAGCTGCGCGACGAAAGCGCCCGCCAGCGTCTGCAAAGCGCGCAGCAACTGGCTGAGCGGCTGGGCGGCGAGGTAGTGCTGTTGCGCGCCGGCGAAGTCGCGAGGACCTTGCTCCAGCATGCCGCCGAGCGCCGTGCCAGCCTGGTGCTGGTGGGGCAGTCGCGTGATCGTCTGCGCCGGCGTCTGTTCGGCGCCGGTGTCGCTGCGCGGCTGCTGCGCGAAAACCACGGCCTGGAAATCAACGTGCTCGACCGCGAGGCGCAGCCACCCGCACCGCGCACGGCGGCGAAGCGGGTGTGGATCTGGCGGCACTATCTGCTGGCGCTGCTCGCCACTGCGCTTGCCGCAGGCCTGGCCTGGGCGGTCTCCAGCGTGCTGGCGCTGCCGAATATCTCGCTGGTATTTCTCGCCGCCGTGCTGCTGGTGGCGGTGCGCAGCAGCCTCGGTCCGGCGCTGGCGTGCGCGGTGCTGTCGTTTGTCAGCTATGACTTTCTGTTCATCCCGCCCAACTTCTCTCTGAGCATCCAACGCGAAGAGGATGTGCTGACGCTGGTGTTCTTCCTGCTGATGGCCGCGCTCACCGGCAACCTCGCCGCGCGCCAGCGGCGCCAGTTGCAGGCCTTGCGCGAGACCCAGGCGCAGACCAGTCAACTGCTCGACCTGTCACGCAAGCTCACCGTCGCCACCGACCGCCAGGCAGTATTCAGCGCCGCCAGCCAGCACCTCGACGGCTGGCAGGATCTGCACGTATGCCTGCTCGAGCGAGGTAGCGAAGGTCTGCTGCAAGCTGCCAACGGCCAGATGCCCGGCTTGAGCGACACCGAGCGCGCTGCCGCTGACTGGGCCTGGCAGTACGGCCAGGCCGCTGGCCACGGCAGCGACACCTTGCCCAATGGTCGCTGGTGGTGGTGGCCGCTGTTGGTCGATGAGCAACCGCTGGCCCTGCTCGGCGTACGTCCAGGTGACAGCACGGCCCTCACAGCCCAGCGCCGACGCCTGCTGATGGCGCTGGCCCAACCGCTGGCGCAAGCCCTGGCCCGTGCGCGCCTCGGCGAACAACTCGAAGCTGCGCGGCTGCACGGCGAAACCGAACAGCTGCGCAGCGCCTTGCTGGCCTCGGTGTCACACGACCTGCGCACACCGCTGACCGCTATGCGCGGCGGCATCGATAGCCTGCTTGCGCTTGGCGATGCTATCCCGCCCGACGACCGCCGCGAATTGCTCGAAGGCACCCGCGATGAAGCCGAGCGCCTCGACCGCTACATCCAGAATCTGCTCGACATGACCCGCCTCGGTCACGGCAGTCTCAAGCTTGCGCGTGACTGGGTGGCCCCGGCCGATATCGTCGCCAGCGCCCTGCAGCGCCTGCGCGTGGTGCTGGCGCCGCTGCGGGTCAGCACCGAGGTGCCGAGCGAGCTGCCGCTGCTGTTCGTGCATGCCGCCTTGATCGAACAGGCGCTGGTCAACGTGCTGGAAAACGCCGCGCGCTTTTCACCCCCAGATGGCCGCCTGCAACTGCAGGTCGACGTGCGTGATGAGCAACTGTGCCTGGCCGTCAGCGATCAAGGCCCCGGCATCCCCGAAGCTGAACGCGAAAAGATCTTCGACATGTTCTACACCGCCGCCCGCGGCGACCGCGGCGGGCAGGGCACCGGCCTCGGCCTGGCCATCTGCCAGGGCATGATCGGCGCCCACGGCGGCAGCATCCAGGTGGCTGACGGCATCGATGGCCACGGCACCTGCATCACTCTATGCTTGCCATTGCCCCCACAGCCCACCGCCGAAAGCCAGGACTCATGAGCCAAACCGCCACCTTGCTGGTCATTGACGACGAACCGCAGATTCGCAAGTTCTTGCGCATCAGTCTGAGCTCGCAAGGCTACAAGGTCATCGAAGCCGCCACCGGCGGCGAAGGCCTGGCCCAGGCGGCCTTGGCCAAACCCGACCTGATCGTGCTCGACCTCGGCCTGCCAGACATGGACGGCCAGCAGGTGCTGCGCGAATTGCGCGAGTGGAGCTCGGTGCCGGTGATGGTGCTGTCGGTGCGTGCCAGCGAGCTGCAAAAGGTAGATGCCCTGGATGGCGGCGCCAACGACTACGTCACCAAACCGTTCGGCATTCAGGAGTTTCTCGCCCGCATTCGCGCCCTGTTGCGCCACGGGCCACAGGGTAGCGCCGCCCAGGCCAGTGCCAGCTTCGGGCCGCTGCTGGTGGACTTCGCCTACCGCCGCGTGACCCTTGATGGCAGCGAAATAGCGCTGACCCGCAAGGAGTACGCACTGTTGGCGCAACTGGCCGGGCAGCCCGGGCGAGTGATCACCCAGCAGCAACTGCTCAAGGATATCTGGGGGCCGACCCACGTCGACGATACGCACTACCTGCGGATCGTGGTTGCGCATGTGCGGCAGAAGCTGGGCGATGACCCTACTGCGCCACGGTTTATCGTGACTGAGCCTGGGGTGGGGTATCGGTTGTTGGTGCAATAGCGTAGCTATCGAGTTAGCAAACGTCATTCTGCTACGGCTTTGGGCTTGCGTTTACCTGGGGTGTGGGGTTTCTCTTGCGGGCGCTTGCCGGGTTTGAGTTTCCAGCGGTCGGCGTTGGCCAGGAGCCTTTCCTGCACCTTGGGTGGGTAGTCAGCCAGGGTCGTGAGAGGAGGCACTGGTTTGCCGGGACGCCCTGCTTCGCGGATAACCTTGGGCCAGCGGGGGCGCCAGCACAGCATCAGGCTGACCCAGTGCGCGGTGCCTAAGATGAGGAAGGCTGGCCAGATTAAAAGCAGGATGACTTTGAACAACCAGCTGCTGTTACGGAAGAACCGACCCAGGCCTTCAAACTGTGCACTGAATGCCTGGATGGGGGAAGGCAGCTGGGTGCTCAGGCGAGGGCGGGGGAGGGACTCCGGGCCTTCTTCCATGTACCTACGAATGAATTCCCATTGATCACGCAGTTCGCTGCCACCGTGGCCTTGTTTGCCGATCATGGCTATTTCCAGATGTGGCAGGCCCGTGAGTGCGGGTTGCCAATGCAAGACTTGCCGCATCCCTAGGCTGGTGTGATCGTCCCGCGGATCAATTGCGCTACTACCCGTTGTCCGCCAAGGGAATGTGACGATGCCTCCGCAGCTCTTGGGGCGATGCAAGTGGACTTGCTGTGTTGCCCGGTTGAAACGTATCAGCAAGTTTCGAGTAGTAAAAGATTCAAGTCGAGTTACTTGAAACCCATACCTAAAGTAGATGTAGTTTACAATCCCGCTGAATGCTGTCATTACGAAAGTTAGAAGGACTGAAATAGTTGAAGATGTGTGAGGTTTTACAATGTCCATGTACGCGAAGGTAGCGGCTGAAGCGGTCGTCGCGTAGATGACAGGTAATATGCCGGCCAGCGTCATGATAGTTATTATTCCTCGTTTTTCTTCTGATCCCCCACAGCGTATATCCATGTGGAATGCATTGTATGTGTACATGGGGTGTGGTGGTATAGGACGCTCGCTGACTGATTCAAAATGCAAATCGTCCAAGTCGCTTTGATACGGTCGGTGATTGTTGCCTGGGTGGGGCGAAGTAATACAAAGGTCTGTGTCGTTAATTGCTGATTTTTGGAGCGCTTTCCACCAGGTCCACTCGATTAGGTACATTAAACAACTCCTTGAAGCGCTTCAAAGAGTTCTGTCAGCTCCTTGGTCTCATCATAGACAGTCAAGGAGGTAGATATTTTTCGGTAAATTGAGCGCTTGCACCACTTCTCGAGAGCATCATCATCGAAAATGATAATGATGACCGTTACAAAGAACCCAATCCAGAATCCACCCAGAATCATACGGACGAGAAAGAGACGTGTGGCTTGGGAGCCAAGTTTAGATGCCAATCCGCTCATCCCACTAGCTAGGTAACGAACGAATTTGCTTGTGCTGTTGCGGGAAAGGTAATCAAAAAGTGGGCGGGCTATAGCGATGGCAGTGCCCAGCTCTGCAAAAGAAAGCGTAACCGTGGCCGCTCCCCGCGTAGCATATGCCGTCACCAATATCCTCGCGCGGGCTTCTATCTCAGTCGACGATGCCCCAAGTGCCTCCTGATGGTGTGTTCGCATGTCTACAAAATCCCACCACGAGATCATCAATCCGCCCATACCAGCTAAACTCGCACCCCAAAGCTTCAAGCGCCCCAGCGTCACTGCCGCACCCCTTCCAGTCACACTACTGCCGCCATACTTCGCCAGCACCTGATCCACATAACTGGCACCTATTTCAAACCCGGCCGCGGCGGTTGTCATAGCCATTGCCAGCATCTCTGCTTTAACCCGAGTGCTGCTGTCTGGCAGTTGCTGTGCCTTGTTCGCCATCAGCATCCCTTCCAACAGGCAAATTACCGCGGACGCGCGGACTTTGTAGAAGTCGCTGCGGTTGGCCTGTACCAAGCCCTCTGCCCATGCCTGATCCAGATAACGCGCAACCTGGCCGCCGCTGCGTTGCGGGTTCACTGCGTGACCGCTGCGTGCTGCATCGCCAAGACGAACTTCAACCGCTGTTTGGTGAACCGAAGCAAACAGGGTCAGGCGCAGGCCATGGTGCAGTGCGCGGTCGACGCTGTTGGGTGCCGCAGTACGCAGTACTTGGCGGCCGAGGAGAACAAACCATGCGTACAGGCCGATGCTGGCGGCGGCGCTTTGGCTTTGCAGTTGCTCGTAGAGTGTGTTGACGCGGTCAAAGGCGCTGGCGGCAGCAAGTGCTTGTTTGGTGACGGCTTCGGGCACTTCAAGGGACGATTGCGTTGCGGGAGCAGCTTTGGCGGCTTCAAGCAGTGCGGCAAGTTCTTCGCGGATGTCGTCCTGGTTGTAGCAGAGGGCGCGCATGATCAGGTTGCTGGGGTGCAGCCATCTACCGTGCCAGCATCGGTCGAGCACTCTGCTGCCCAGATCGCTTAGTTCCATACCGATCACGCACTGGCCGGTCTGCTCGGCAAATGCCAGGCCGCTGATCAGATCCTGGGTGTCGTAACTATCAAGGGCCTGCAAAAGGCGATCATCTTGCACCCAGAGGCAATGATCAAGGCTGCGCTCTTCTGCTATCTGTTGCGCGTGTTGCATCACCTCCTCAAAACGCTGAACCTGGCTGCGCATGGCCTTGCCATCCACCAAGGGGCCATACTTTTCATTGAATTTGTTCTCGAACTCGCCGTTGTCCAGACGCCCTTGTACCTCGGCGCGCAGCTCTTGTTCATACCGCCGCATCTGAGGTTCCATGCGTTGGTGGTGCTCTTCCGGGCTAACCGGATTTGCAGAGGTATGGTGCTCAACCAAGGCCATGGAGCTTAGGTGCGCTTCCTTGGCCATGAGCTTGGTCTGAACGATGTTCTCGGCCATCATCTGTGGGTAGAGCTTGGCCACCTCCAGAAATGACTGCGCCACCAGCAGCCGGCGCTCATTGTCTACCCCCGGTTCGACGGTGCGCTGCAGCCAGTTGCTTTTCACTTCGTCAACTGCCGCGTTGCGCCAGGCGTTGAGCTCTTGAGTAATGCCAATGGCATCGGCGATGACGATCGCAGCGCCGCGCGGCTTGACCTGGTTGACCGCTGGCGCCAGGGCTTGGTGAGAGGCATGCCGCGAAACGATCTGGTTGTAGTTGAAGGGCTGCAAATCCAGCAGTGCCTGGAGCTCGGGCTGACCCGCAGCCTTGAAGTCAACCACCCAGTCCAGCTGATCGTGTTTGATCACATGGGCTTGGTGGGGCGCCTCAGCTGGCTGAATGAGTTGGGCGATGTCAATCGCAGGCAAGTTGTTGCGGTACTCGGTCTCAAGCAGCCGGTAGTTGTCGAGCATGCGCGGCGTCAGCGGTGATGGACTGTATAGCGGGCGTAGCTCCTCGATATCATCCAGATCGTGCAGGGTGATGGTCCAGCCGAAACTGCGGATCATCTCTTCCAGGTTGCTCGCCATCGGCGCAGCCCACGGCGCATCGGCGCTGATGTACTGCAGCGAACCGTTGGCGGCAACGCGGTACTGGCTGTGCCACTCATGGGCTGATGCGCTGCGGCGTTTGAACAGCAGGTAGAAAAAACCTTCGCGCAGCGGGCGTATGGCATAGGTGGAGTGCTGTAGCTCGCCGACGTCCTGAAAAGGGCTCAGATGGCCGGGTAGTTGCGGCAATAGCGCGCGCTGAGCCGGGTTGCCACCAATTGCGGCATAGCGTAATGGCAGCAGTTCGAAGCGTCGGGTGCAGTTGGCGACCGGGCTGTTGGACAGAGCTGGCTTGTAGCCCGAGTTGATTCGTTGGCATAACGCGAGTGTTTCGACGAGTGAGTTCAAGGGGAGGCCTCAGTTTGGCTATCTACAGGCGAGCCTGAATATTGTCGTGGAGCGAGGAGTGTTCATCGCGGGTCTGTGCCACCGCGTCAGCCCAGTCTTGCAGTTCGCTGATGGCAGCACCGTAGCGGGCGATCAACAGGACATAGACGATCAAGTCATCGTCGCGGCTCAGGCCCTGCCTGCGGGCTTCTGCCAGGAAGTGCTGGATCAGGCCCAGGCGTGTGCCGTGGCACTCGTTGCTCAGCTTGGGACAGGTGTACTGCTTCTTCGTCATTTCGGCGATCTGATAGCTCAGTGGGTCGCCGGCCAGGGCCAGGCAGAAGGCTTGGTCGAGAACGAGGGGTGGCGTGGCGGCAGAAGATGGGCGATCAGCGCCGGCAATCGACGGCCATACCGTACCGGTAGGGGTGGGCTCTGCGAACCACCAGCGCTGAATCGGCGCCAGCCATTCGCTGACACCCGGCAGGTCGCGGCGTTTGTCCAGCGTGCGCAGCGCGGTAGCAGTATGCCAACGCAACAGGTAGCGATGACCATCTGCAGCAACGGCTATATTGGCCTGGCTTAGATGGGTGAGCAGTTGCGCGGGCTGCAGGGCGCTGACGATCCAGCCGCAGACTGCTATCGACGCGACCCTGGCCACGTTGTCCATAAAGCTGTGTTGAAAGGTGACGCCGTAGTCGGCTCTTGCACCGAACAGCCATGGGCCGCGGTCACGCAGATTACTGAACTGAGCTTGCTGCAACAGCGGCCAGCCGCAATCGCCATACATCCGCATCAGTTTTTCGCGGGCGGCCGGTGTGAGTCTGGCCATCTCGATGATGCCGCTTAGGCGGTAGCGACTGGAAATGCGCAGTTGTTCAACAAATTCTTTGTCTGGTGGCATTTGCATCAGTAAGCACCCTCCATTCGGACCAGGTTGTGGCCATCGGCGATGGCCTTGAGCAAGCAACTTAGGCAAATTGGCTCGCCAGGCTCGGCTACCCCGTTGGCTGAGGTGGTGTGCTGGCTACCCTGCGGCTGCTGGGCGATCGGCCCTTTGAAGGTCAAGCCGACGCCATTCAGGGTGATGCCTGCGCCATCTACCCGCAGCTGGCCGGCAGGGCTGGTTATGGTCAGACTCTCGGTGACCTGAATTTCATAGGTTCTGGTGGTGTGGCGGATCGCCTCGCCGGTTTGCAGGGTGCTGTGGCCACTGACGACCTGTTGGTGGTGGCCCCCAATGTTGACCAGGTGATTGGCTTTGATGGTGTCCTGACGGTGATTGCCGACGGACTCGATCCGGTCCTGGCCGATGACCACAGTTTGGCTGTGACCAATGCTTAGGCTGTCGTTGTTGCCGATCTCGTGCTGGCGGTCCTGGCCGATGGTCAGGCTTTCGTTGCGGGCAATGTACTCGCGACGGTCCTGGCCGACCGACAGGGTTTCATCGCGCCCGATCCGTTCGCTGCGATCGTTGCCGACCGAAGTGGTTTCATCGTGCTTGACGACGTTGTTCTGATCGCGCTCGGCATGAATGAAAACCTCCTGGCGGTCTAGCTCGTCCTCGAAGCGCAGTTCATTGAAGCCCCGACCCTTGTGGGTCTGACTCTTGATGGTCATGCGCGTCTTGTGTTCTGGCAGGTCATAGGGCGGCAGCTGATTACCGCAGTACGTGCGGCCGGTGATCATCGGCTGGTCAGGATCGCCGTTGACGTACTGGATGATAACGTCCTGGCCGATCCGCGGGATCGCCATCGAGCCCCAGCTACCACCGGCCCAGCCTTGTGACACGCGCACCCAGCAGGAGCTGAATTCGTTATCACGGCTCTCGCGATCCCAGGGAAAGCTGACCTTGACTCGGCCCCATTCGTCGCAGTAGATCTCTTCACCTGCAGGGCCGACCACGGTGGCCATGTGCGGGCCGTCGACACGTGGCCTGGGCAAAGACTCCGGGCGCCATTCGACTCGTCCCGGAACAAGCACTGCTGCCTGTTTGTATTCAGTGCCTCGCTCGGCGCCAGCACTTTCTTCTTCGAAACTGGTGAACTGGGTGCCCTCGTGCCGCGCACTGATGACGCGCCAATGCACATTAAGACTTGCCCGGGGGTGCTCGATCAGATTGAAGCTCAAGCCGGGTTGCAGGCGCGCGTCATCGCCAGCGACGTGAGCCAATCGCGCATCGTGGCGCAGTGCGTTGGCGCGGGTTTCGGTAAAGGGCTTGCCGGCGATATCACGCTTGTAGCGTCCCGGGTAGTCGAAGCGCTGGTAGACCGTGGCATTGGCTACGGCGTCGTAAGGCGTGGCGAAGTGTTCCTGGCGGTAGCGAGGGTTGGTGAAGGTATAGTCGCGCTGTACCTGCCGGTTGCTGCGGATCTGCTCGCTATATTCAAAACGGCGCAGGCAAGGTTGTGCTTGATCACCTCCGCTAAGTGAGTGGTAGAGCACCCCAATGGGGTCTTCAGGTTCATCTTCCCGAGGCGCGCGGTCGTTCTCCTCTTGCTTGATCGCACCGGCGCTGATCAAGCCCAACGCCAGCAGGCGATCGGTGATCAGCAAGCGGTGGTGCTGCGGGGTGTGTTCAAAGCGGTAGACGAAGCCTTCTTCAGCTGCCAGGCGAGCGATGAAGTCCAGGTCGGTCTCGCCTGCCTGGACGCAAAACTCGCGAACCTGATGCTCGAAACTGGTGCCCAACTGGTACTGCGTGATGCCCTGTCGTTCAAGCATGACTTCGAGGATCTGTACGACGCTTTTATGTTGGAAGATGCGCCAGTTCGAGCGCAGGCCGGCTCGGGCCAATTGGGGCTCGACCACTGCGCGGTAACGAGTGCGGTAGAACCCGGTTTCACCCTGGCTGAAGCTGCTGACCAACCCGTGTACGTAGCGTAACGGATGCTCGCCGCGCCACAGGGTGAACAGGACAGGCTGATCAAGCAGTTGTTTGAAGTCGAGCTCATCTTGATGACTGATCAGCTCAAGACTCAAGCGGAAAGGGCTGCTGACTGCTTCTTCGAGAATGAACGACATGACTTCGAAGGTCGCTTTGCCCGCGAGCGGCTGAAAGCTGAAACGTAGATCGGATTGACTGGGCATATTGATGTTTCCTCGTCTACCAGATAGCTGCGCCGCTTTAGTGCACAGAGCTGGTTGATTCGTCATGGCCACGAGCGTGAAAGCTGGGGCTGAACATTAACGAGGAATTGTTTTGCTGGGAATTTTTTGCTTCCTAAAGTCTTGTAGGATATTTCCGAAGATGAAACTTTTGAATGTTTCCGTTTTTTGCTAGCTGAGTTTAAGTCGTAGGCACTACAGGCAGTAGGGCGGCAGTTACACATAGCTAACGTCAATTAAAAATTGCAGAACCTGAGAGCGCATGCGTCATCAAGGACCGAAGTTCGGAAGCTGCCTTTGCAGGCCACTCCCGTCAGTTCCAATTTCTTTCCTAGAAGTCGACCGTCAACCCCGCATACGACGCTCGCCCATCACCAGGCGAGTGCAGTGAGTCTTTAGCCCCATCCGGGTCATACCAGGCATATTCGTAATAACGGTCGGTGAGGTTCTTGAGCTGCAGGTCAACGCTCAACGTCTCGGTGAACGTGTAAGTCGCGCCGATATTCATCAACACATAACCGCCATACGTACCTTGAGTGTTTTCCCGCTCAAGATAGTAGTTGGTCTGCCCATTCATCCACGCAGTCAACTGCAACGCTTGCGTCGCCTGGTAACTGATACCGGTATTCCACAAATGATGCGGAACATGGTCAATTTCCTTGCCTTTACTCTGTGGCAAGGCGCTACTCGGCTCGAGGATTTTCGAGTATTGCCATGAATACGAAGCCCACACTTCGGTGCGTTCGTCCGGGTGCAGGTTGACCTGCAGGTCGTAACCCCAGCGGCGGGTTTCACCAACGTTGTCGGACTCCCCGCTGGGGTCGTTGAGGCGGCGGCTGACTTCGCCGGTGGCGTCCTGGCGCCAGTAGGCGACGCGGCCATCAACCCAGCTGGCGGGGGTGAACTTCATGCCGGTTTCCCCGCCTTCGTTGATCGACGGTTGCAGGTCTTCATTGCGCGGCGGCACCTTGTAGGCCGCAGCGCCGCTGCCGACCTGGAACGTGCGGCCCCAGTTGGCGTAAAGGCTGGCGTACTTCCAGGGCGAATAGACCACACTGAGCTTGGGTTGCTTGATCAGCCCGTAGTCGTTGATGTCGGAGGTTTGCCCGGTGAGTTGGTTGGTGAAGTCGCCGCTGATCTTGTCGACGCGATAGGCCGGCACGATCTTCAGCGACTCGAACGGTTCGATCTCGGCCTGCACGTAAGCGCCGACCGTGTTGAAATCGAAGTCCTGGTCGCGGGTCTGTGCTTGGCGTACGCGCTGGACGGTGCGATAGCGCTCGCTGCGGTTGTTCTGCTTCTGCACGTCGCTGCCGCCTTCCAGGGCAAAGCTGTGCAGCCAGTCCACTTCTGGTCGCCAGGTCAGCGAGGTGAGGGCGCCGTACTGGGTTTCATAGGCATCACGCTCTTGCTGCGCGCTGGTGCGCCAGTACTGGGTCCAGCGCCGATCATCGAAAGTATTCAGGTAGGTCTTGGCCGACCAGGCGAGGGTCTCGGCCAGGTCGGTGTCGAAGTGCACGCTGAGCTGGTTCATGCGCCGGGTGCCTTTGTCGCTGGCGTTGAAGTCGTTGCTCAAGCGCGGGTGCTGGCGGGCATCGGCTTCGCTCAAGTAACCCGCTTCCTGTGCGTCGGCTTCGTAATGGCGGGCGCTAAGGCCGAGACGGTAGCTGCCGTCGTCGGGGGTATAGAACCACTTGCCGCTGAAGCTGTAGCGCTCGGTATCTGCATGCTCGCGGTAGCCGTCGACCTGCTGGCGGGCGAAGAAGTAGTTCTGCGTCCAGTTGCTGGTTTCGATGCCCTTGGCCAGTTGCACTTCGCGGGTATTGAAGCTGCCGTAGCGCAGGCGCGCCTTGTTGTAGTTGCCGCCGCTGCGAGTGTTGATATTGACGTTGCCGGCGATGTTGTTGAGGCCATAGCGCGGATCGCTGGTACCGCGCACGACCTCGACGCTGTCGATGTCCAGCGGGAATACCGAGTCGATGAAGGGCATGTTGCCGTCATTGGTATTGCTCGGGATGCCGTCGATCAGCAGCTTTACGGCGTTGACTTCGCCTTCCCCATTGAAGCCGCGAAACGACAACTTGCCCGAGGTGGTGCCTTGGTTGAAGCCGGTGAGCATCACGCCCGGTGCACGGTTGAACAGCTCCCAGCTGTAGGCAACGGGCATTTTCTCGAGAATGTCGCCGCCAAGAATATCTACTGAACTGAGCACACTGCTGGTCGCCAGCGGCCCGCTACTGGTGCCGGAGACGGTAACGGCGCCGAGAGTCAGGGTGGAATTGTCGGTAGGCACAGCCTGAGCAATGGCTTGGGACAGTGGGCAGAGCGTGGCGGCACAGGTAATGGCAAGCACGGGCACGACGCTACGTGCAGTACGAAGGTACGCAGGCATGAATAAAGGTTCCTGACAGAAAAGTCGGAGACGACCGTGCTGCGCAGTTCGCGCGCACGATCATTTGCTTGGCGACGATTCAGGTCAGCGGCGGGGCGCGTGGGGTGAGGTTCGGCCACTGCTGGCGCGGCAGCGGCAACTCCGGCCGCTGGCCGAGCAACAGGGCGTCTGACCAGAAGCGTGGCAACAGGTGTTTGAAGTAGGCGCCTGGCAGCGCCGCTTGGCCGGTATGGCCACAGCAGCAATCACCGGCCTGGGGCTTGATCTCGCCGTGCCCGGAGAAGTCTGGCAACTCCAGCTTGAGTTGCGCCAGCACCGACCTGGGCAAATTCTGCCCGCCATGCAGGCTGCAGAAGCTGCCGAAGATCAGCGATTCATCCAGGGCGGGCTCACGCAGGGCACGCTCGAGCGGCATCGCCAGCAGGTTGAACAACACTGCGCAACAGGCGAGTAGCAAGAGGTAAGGGTGCAGGCGTGACCGCATCGGCGTTACCAGAAAAGTAGGCGCGCATTAAGCCGCATCTGGCTGGGCCTGTAAAAGTGTCTTGATGCGCTATGTTGTCACGGGTGAGCGCGATTGGTGCAGGCATGCTCCATGCAAAGCCAGGCGTCGAGCGCTCGACACAGGCGACCACTGCGCAGACAATCATGCCTGCCGGCATCGGCTGTGCCCTGGAGCAAACGCCAAGTGCCCAAAGCGGTCGTCAACCACGCCTCTCGCAAGGTTTCGCTACACGAGGGCATGCGCCTGGTAGCCAGGCACGATGGGGATTATGTGAGCGGGCCGATGCAGACCGAGATCTGGGAGCTGACGTACAGCGAGTGGCTCGACAGCTGCAAACAGGCTAAGCGCCAGCCGGTGAGTTGAGCAAATGCTCAACGCTGGCCCTGAGCTGCTCGATGGTGAACGGTTTGGCCAGCAACCGCGACTGCTCCTGCCGCTCAGGGCTGCCGTTCGCGGTATCTACGCAACCTGAGATGAACAGCACCTTGAGTGTTGGCCGTACTGCCCAGGCGGCTTCGGCGATTTTGTGTCCGCTGCTGCCACCGGGCAAGATCAGGTCAGTAACGATCAGCTTCAGATCAGGCAACTCGGCGATACGCTGCACGACCTGATCAGCGCTGGGCATTTCAGCCACTTCAAAACCAGCCTCGTGCAGGGCTTCACCTACCAGCTCACGAATGGCAACTTCATCGTCGATGACCATCGCCGTACCGCGACTGCTGCTGGCTGCCGCTGGCTGCAGAGTTGCCTGCAGGTCTTTCGCTACAGGGGCGCTGCCTTCGTGAACCGGCAGGAACAGGCACACCGCGGTGCCTTTGCCCAGCTCTGACTCAATACGAACAGCCCCGCCGGCCTGGCGTGCGAAGTCCTCGACCATCGACAGCCCAAGCCCGGTCCCGGAGCCCAGCGGTTTGGTGGTGAAAAACGGCTCCAGCGCGCGCTCGACGATGCTCGCCGGCATGCCCATGCCGGTGTCCGCCACGCAGATCCGTACATAGTCACCCGCTTGCACATGCAGAGCGCCCGGGTCGGTCAGCGCCAGCGTACTGACCTCGATTCGCAGCCTGCCGCCTTGAGGCATTGCGTCACGCGCGTTGATGCACAGGTTGAGCAGGGCGTTCTCGAGTTGGTGGGCATCACAGTGGCACAGCGTGGGTGCGCCAGGGGCAAGCAGTTCGATGTTGATCAGCGGCGTCAGCGTGCGCGCAATCAACTCTTCCATGTTCTTTATCAACACCGCCGGATCGACGCTTGCAGCAACCAAAGGCTGTTTTCTGGCATACGCCAGCAGCCGATGGGTCAGTGAACTGGCTCGTAGCGTGGCGTTTCGGGCGAGGGTGACATAGCGCTCGATCCCTGACAGGCGGCCTTGGGCGATGCGTTGTTCGATCATGTCCTGGCTGCCGCTGATGATCGTCAACAGGTTGTTGAAGTCATGGGCTAAGCCTCCGGTCAATTGCCCCAGCGACTCCATTTTCTGACTCTGCTGCAGCTGCGAACGGACTTGATCGAAGGCCAGCTGGCGCTCGCGGTACAGTGTGACATCGCGGGCCACGGCAAAAAACCGACCCTGGCGGCCGGTGATACGCCAGTTGAGCAGCAGAGGCTGGCCGTTGCTGCGTACGCTTTGCGTGTCGAGCTCGGCAATCTGTCGATCATGCAGGTTGCGCACGGCGTCGGATAATTGCGCAGGCGAAATATAGCTGTAGAACGCGCCATCTTTGAGCTGCTGCTCGGTCCAGCCGGTCTCGGCCTGCCAGGCCGGGTTCATCGCCAGCACTTCACCCTGTGCCGACAAGGTGCAGATCAGGTCGGGGGACAGTTTCCAGATGTCATCGCGCTCATCGGTACGCCGCTCGACTTCGTCCTCAAGGTTTTGATTGAGCCGGTCCAGTGCTCTGATGCTGCGCCGAAACAGCGCGCACACCACTGCCATTCCCAGCGTGACCAGGCCAAAACTCAGGCTGTTGATCCAGTCGGTCCAGTCGGCGCCAAAGCCGACCGGCCCGATGAAGCAATATTGTGCCGTCAGCACTGCCATGATGCATCCCAGTACCGCTGGCCCCGCGCCAAACCAGAAGCCGATGAACATCAGCCCCGGAATGAAGAACAGGTAGGGCAAGGCTGTAGCGGGCAGTTGCGCTCGCGCGTAAGCGCACGCCACGACCACCACTACGGTGCCCAGGTAGCGCAGTGCAGGCGAGAGCTGCTTGCGCTCCAGGCGCAGCAGGGCAGCGGCGGTCAATCTAGGCAAACGGGTCAAAAAACACTCCGAACAGTGGTAGCCAGGCATGCAGGTAACAGGGCGTGTATAGCGCTAAAGGACTGCTTTAGGCGTTTTCCCGGACTGATAGGCTAGTTACGCCTGGTCGTCCAATAGTTTTTTTTACGGTCGGCCGGTGCGAGGTTTGATTGTCCTGGCGCGCTCGGGCTGACTAAGCTGGCAATGTGCCTCATAGGTGAGTCTTTTGGATAGTGCTACAGGAGTTACGGTGGGTAATTCGACAATTATGCACGATGAGCGGTTGCGTCTGGCCGAGGTCGATCGACTGACGTCCGACCTGGTCAGTGGCTCGGACCCGGTGCTGAACAGTGTCGTGGCGATGCTCTGTGGCCATTTTGAGGTGCCTACCGCGCTGGTCAGCATCATCGACCGCAACTATCAGGTGTTCAAAGCGCGGGTAGGCATGGTCGCCGAGCGCACGCCCAGAGAGATGTCGTTCTGTGCCCTTGAACTTGAGCAGGATACTGTGCTGGAAATCTGCGACGCCTTGACCGATGCGCGCACTATCGATAACCCGCTGGTGCAGGGTGACCCCTACATTCGCTACTACGCTGGCGCACCGCTGGTGATCAAGCCAGGGCTGAGCCTGGGGCGGCTGTGCATCATCGACCAGGCGGCACGTCCGTCGTTGTCCGAGCGCGACCAGGCGCTGTTGCGCAGCGCGGCGCAGATTGTTGTCTCGCGGTTGCAGTCGATCCATGAGCAACATTTCTACGACAGTATGACCGGCTTGCCCAACCGGCGCCGTTTCGAAGCCGACTTCGCCGGCTGCGCCAGCGTCGCTGGCCAGGTCGCAGTGTTCATCGAGCCCATTTCAGCAGCCGGCATGGACCGCCTGGTGAAGGCACTGGGCATCGAGTTTTTCGCAAGCTTCATGCTGGCCGTGAAAGAGGCCTTGCTGGCAGCCCTGCCGCCGGGGTCGCGCCTGTACCGCCCGAGCACGCTAGGTTTTCTGACCCTGATCGAATGCAATGACATGGCCTCATTGCCGGCCAGGCTTGGCGCTATCGTTGCTGCGCTGAGTGGGCCGTTGCACAGCGGCAATGTGCCGGTGTTCGCCGATGTCGGCATGAGCGTGCTCGAGCCGGGTGGAGGCACCGATGCATCGCTGGATACCCTGCGTTTGATGGCGAGCATGACCGATGCGGCGCGCCGCAGCGAACGACGCTGGCTGGTCTATGACCCGCTGGTCGATACCAGCCAGCGCCGCAGTACGGCCTTGCTCAACGCTCTGGAACCGGCGCTGGTAGCTGCCGACCAACTTCGTCTGGTCTATCAGCCAAGGGTTGATCTCAACAGCAAACGCTGCGTGGCAGTAGAAGCGCTGTTGCGCTGGAAGCATCCGACCATGGGCGAAATCAGCCCGGCTGAATTCATCCCATTGGCTGAAACCACAGCTTCGATTCGCGGCATTACCCGTTGGGTGATCTGGCATGTCTGTCAGCAAATGCGCAGGTGGCGGGCGGAGGGGCTGCAGATGACCGTGTCGCTGAACATCTCCGCGCTGGATCTCGCCGATGGGCACCTGTTCGAGTACCTGAGCCGTACGCTCGGCGAGTTCGGCGTGGACCCGCGGCGCATCGAGCTTGAGTTTACCGAAAGCGCTCTGGTCACTGACTTCGACCAGGTGCAGCAACAGCTTCAGCGTTTTCGCACACTCGGGGTGGCGATTGGCATCGATGACTTCGGCAGCGGCTACAGCAACTGGGTGTACCTGCGCATCATCCCGGCCACCAGCGTCAAGCTTGATCGCTCGCTGCTGGCCAACCTGCAGCCGGGCAACAACGAATGGCACATTATTCGCGGGCTGGTCAGCTTGCTGCGCGACCTGCGCCTGACGGTGGTGGCCGAAGGTATCGAGACCGACCTGCACCACCATTTGTTGCGTGGCTGGGGCTGTGAGCAGGGCCAGGGCTATTTTTACGCGAAGCCGATGCCGCCCGCAGAACTTGAAACCTGGCTGCAGAAGGACTGCTGCGTGCCGATGACCTGACAAGGACGATGTTTAATCTCACGGCTGCACCTGCAAGATCGTCGACAACCCCCTGCCATTTCGGCCGCGTCGCTAACCACCGAGAACACCATGTTCAACTCAAAGCTAAAAAACCAGCTACAGCGACTGCAGGACGAAATAGACGCGCTGCAGCGCGCGCAGGCCGCGAGAACTGACGAGATGTTGGAAATAACGGTTGATCGGAACCTGCTCATCACAGCGGTCAATCGCAACTTTGCTCGATGGGTTGGGCGTGAACAGTCGCAATTGCTTGGGCAATCGCTGGCTAGCATCGCGCCCAGCTATGTCAAAGAGTTGCCATGCTTCAAGGACTTTCAGCAGGCCATGAGCACTGGCACCGGGGCCAGCGACGAGTATCGCTATATCACCGCCGACGGCAGGATGGTCTGGATGAGAGCGGCCTGGTGCCCGGTCAAGTCAGCAGCGGGTGCCGTTACCCATATGTCGGCCTACGGCACCGAGGTAACCGCGAGCATCGATAAGGCGCGTGAAAACGACGAGTTCATCAAGGCGCTGTACCGCTCGACCGCGGTCATCGAGTTTGAGCTGGACGGTACTATCGTTGCTGCCAACGACAACTTCTTGAGGACGGTGAACTATTCGCTGGCAGAGATCGTGGGCAAACATCACCGTATTTTCTGTGACCCCAACTATGTCAACTCGCCTGCCTACCAGCAGCTATGGCGCAGCCTCAACGAGGGGCAGTTCGTCGCCGAGCGCTTCCTGCGCTTTGACAAGTCAGGGCGCGAGCTCTGGCTGGAAGCATCCTACAACCCGGTGCGCGACACCCGTGGCCAGCTCTACAAGATCGTCAAATTCGCGATCGATATCAGCGAGCAGGTCAAGCATGAGCAGGAGGTCAGCGCGGCCGCCGGGGTTGCCTATGACGTTTCTCGCAAAACCGATGACTCGGCGAGAAGGGGGGCGGTGGCCGTAAAGGATACCGTCGAGACCATGAACCGTATCGTCTCGCAGGTCTCCACGGCCTCCGCTGGGGTCGAGGCGCTGGGGCAGCAGTCGCAGTTGATCACATCGATTGTTTCCACCATCGGCGGCATTGCCCAGCAGACCAACCTGCTCGCCCTCAATGCGGCTATCGAAGCCGCGCGCGCAGGCGAGCAAGGTCGGGGCTTTGCCGTGGTGGCCGATGAGGTGAGGAAGCTGGCCGGACGCACCAGTGCCGCCACTCAGGAAATCGTAGAAGTGGTGCAGAAAAACAACGCTCTTGTGGAGGCCGCAGTGGTCAGCATGGGTGAAAGCACGCATCAGGCTGAAATCGGCCTGGCGCTGGCCAGCCAGGCCGGCCATGTCATCACTGAAATTCAGACGGGTGCGCAGGAAGTGGTGACAGCGGTCGGCCGATTCTCATCGCAGATTGCCGGGCAGTCACACCCGTGAAAGCGTGACCGGTAGCGCCGGCACGCCATCAGGCAGCCGGCTCGACCTCCAGAAACGCCGCTTCCAGCAGCTGCCGGGTGTAGGGATGCTGCGGCGCATGGAAGATCTCCCGCGCGTCACCTTGTTCCACCACCTGCCCCTGTTTGATCACCATCAGCTGATGACTCAGCGCCTTGACCACCGCCAGGTCATGACTGATGAACAGGTAGGTCAGGTTGTATTTGAGCTGCAACGAACGCAACAGCTCCACTACCTGCCGCTGCACGGTGCGGTCAAGCGCCGAGGTCGGCTCGTCGAGCAGAATCAACGCCGGTTTGAGCACCAGCGCGCGAGCGATGGCGATGCGTTGACGCTGACCACCGGAGAACTCATGGGGGTAGCGGTGGCGGGTGGCCGGATCGAGGCCTACTTCCTGCAGCGCGGCAATGATCGCCGCCTCTTGTTCCTGGGCGGTGCCGATGCGATGAATGCGCAGGCCTTCGCCGACGATATCGGCGACACTCATGCGCGGGCTGAGGCTGCCGAACGGGTCCTGGAACACCACCTGCATTTCTCGCCGCAGCGGCCGTACCTCCTGCTGGTTCATGCCCTGCAGGTTTTGCCCGTGAAAACGGATGTCGCCCTGGCTCGAGATCAGCCGCAGGATCGCCAGGCCCAAAGTCGATTTGCCCGAGCCGCTTTCGCCAACGATGCCCAGGGTCTGCCCTTGGGGCAGGCTGAAATTGATCCCGTCGACTGCCTTGACGTAGTCTACCGTGCGCCGCAGCAGGCCTTTCTTGATCGGGAACCAGACGCGCAGATCATCCACCTCCAGCAGCGGCGCCCCGAGCGGGTTGGCCGCAGGCTGGCCGCTGGGTTCGGCGTTGATCAGCATCTGCGTGTAGGGATGCTGCGGGGCGGTGAACAGCGTCGTGCACTCGGCCTGCTCGACGATCTTGCCTTGCTGCATCACGCAAACACGGTGTGCGATGCGCCTTACCAGGTTGAGGTCATGGCTGATCAGCAGCAGGGCCATGCCCAGTCGTGCCTGCAGCTCTTTGAGCAGATCGAGAATCTTCAGCTGTACGGTGACGTCGAGCGCAGTGGTCGGCTCATCGGCGATCAGCAGTTCCGGCTCGTTGGCCAGGGCCATGGCAATCATCACCCGCTGGCGCTGGCCGCCGGACAACTCATGCGGCAGCGCCTTGAGGCGCTTGTGCGGTTCAGGGATGCCGACCAGGTCGAGCAGTTCCAAGGTGCGCGCCGTCGCCTGCTTGCCGGTCAAACCCTTGTGCAGGAGAAGTATCTCGTTGATCTGCTTCTCGATGCAGTGCAGCGGGTTGAGCGAGGTCATCGGCTCCTGGAAGATCATTGCGATGCGGTTGCCACGGATGCGCTGCATCGGCTTTTCGCCAAGCTTGAGCATGTCCTTGCCACCATACTCGATGCTGCCACTGGGGTGGCGCGCAAGCGGGTAGGGCAACAGGCGCAGGATCGAGTGGGCAGTGACCGACTTGCCCGAGCCGCTCTCGCCGACCAGGGCCAGGGTCTCGCCCTTACGGATGTCGAAACTGATGCCATCGACCACGCGGTTGATCTGGTCACCGCTGAGGAACTCGACCGCAAGATCACGGACTTCGATCAGGTTGGGTTCGCTCATGTCATTTCCTCGGGTCGAAGGCGTCGCGGGCGGATTCGCCGATAAACACCAGCAGGCTGAGCATCACGGCCAGCACGGCGAAGGCACTGATGCCCAGCCATGGTGCCTGCAGGTTGGATTTGCCCTGGGCAACCAGCTCACCCAACGACGGTGAACCGGCGGGCAGGCCAAAGCCGAGGAAGTCCAGCGCGGTCAGGGTGCCGATGGCGCCGGTGAGGATGAACGGCATGAAGGTCATGGTCGAGATCATTGCGTTGGGCAGAATGTGCCGGTACATGATCGCGCCGTTGCGCATGCCCAGGGCGCGCGCCGCGCGCACATACTCCAGGTTACGCCCACGCAGGAATTCGGCGCGGACTACATCGACCAGGCTCATCCACGAGAACAGCAACATGATCCCCAACAGCCACCAGAAGTTGGGCTGGACGAAGCTGGCCAGAATGATCAGCAGGTACAGCACCGGCAAGCCTGACCAGATCTCCAGGAAGCGCTGGCCGGCAAGGTCGACCCAGCCACCATAAAAGCCCTGCAGAGCCCCGGCAATGACGCCAATGATCGAGCTGAGGATGGTCAGGGTCAGGGCAAACAACACCGAAACGCGGAAGCCGTAGATCACCCGCGCCATGACATCGCGGCCCTGGTCATCGGTGCCCAGCCAGTTGTCCGCCGAGGGCGGCGCGGGCGCCGGCACCTTCAAGTCGTAGTTGATGCTCTGGTAGCTGAACGGAATCGGCGCCCACAGCACAAAGCTGTCTTTCTTCTCCAGAAGGTCGCGGATGTAGGGGCTCTTGTAGTTGGCTTCGAGCGGGAATTCACCGCCAAAGGTGGTCTCGGGGTAGCGCTTGAACGCCGGGAAGTACCACTCGCCGTCGTAGCGCACGGCAATCGGTTTGTCGTTGGCGATCAGCTCGGCGCCAAGGCTCAGGCCGAACAGGATCAGGAACAGCCACAGCGACCACCAGCCTCGGCGGTTGGCCTTGAAGCGCTCGAAGCGCCGTCGATTGAGCGGGGACAGGGCCATTGGTCAATTCTCCCGGCTGGCGAAGTCGATGCGCGGATCGACCAGGGTATAGGTCAGGTCGCCGATCAGTTTCACCACCAGCCCGAGCAGGGTGAAGATGAACAGGGTGCCGAAGACCACCGGGTAATCGCGGTTAATCGCCGCTTCGAAACTCATCAGGCCCAGGCCGTCGAGGGAGAAGATCACCTCGATCAGCAACGAGCCGGTGAAGAAGATGCCGATGAATGCCGAAGGGAAGCCGGCGATCACCAGCAGCATGGCGTTACGGAACACGTGCCCGTAGAGCACCCGCTGCCGGCTCAGGCCTTTGGCTTTGGCGGTGACCACATACTGCTTGTTGATCTCATCGAGGAAGCTGTTTTTGGTCAGCAGGGTCATGGTGGCGAAGTTGCCGATCACCAGTGCAGTAATCGGCAGGACCAGGTGCCAGAAGTAATCGAGGATCTTGCCGGTGGTGGACAGCTCGTCGAAGTTGTTCGAGGTCAGCCCGCGTAACGGGAACCAGTCGAAGTAACTGCCGCCGGCGAACAGCACGATCAGCAGAATCGCGAACAGAAACGCCGGGATGGCATAGCCGACCACGATCGCCGAGCTGGTCCAGACATCGAAGTGGCTGCCGTGGCGCACCGCTTTGGCGATCCCCAGCGGGATCGACACCAGGTACATGATCAGCGTGCTCCACAGCCCGAGCGAGATCGACACCGGCATCTTCTCGGCAATCAGGTCGATGACCTTGGCATCACGGAAGAAGCTGTCGCCGAAGTCGAGCTGGGCATAGTTCTTGACCATGATCCACAAGCGCTCCGGGGCGGACTTGTCGAAGCCGTACATGTGTTCGATTTCAGCGATCAGGGCCGGGTCCAGGCCCTGTGCGCCGCGGTAGTTGGAGCCGGCCACCGAGACTTCGGCGCCGCCGCCGGCGATGCGGCTGGTCGCGCCGTCAAAGCCTTCGAGTTTGGCGATCATCTGCTCGACCGGGCCGCCCGGCGCGGCCTGGACGATTATGAAGTTGATCACCAGGATGCCGAACAGGGTCGGGATGATCAGCAGCAGGCGCCGCAGGATATAGGCGAGCATGTCAGTTGGCCTCGCTCGGCGTGGTCTCTGGCGCAGGCTGCGTGGTCACGGCCGGTTTCACATCAGGCTTGATCCACCAGGTGTCGATGCCTACGTCGTACTTGGGCGAGACCTTGGGGTGGCCGATGTGGTTCCAGTACGCCACCCGCCAGGTCTTGATGTGCCAGTTGGGTATCACGTAGTAGCCCCACTGCAACACGCGGTCGAGGGCGCGGGCGTGGTTGATCAGGCTCTGACGTGAGTCGGCGTTGATCAGTTGCTCGACCAGTTGGTCAATGGCCGGGTCGCGCAGGCCGATAAAGTTGCGGCTACCAGGGTTGTCGGCGGCGCCCGAAGTCCAGAACTCACGCTGTTCGTTACCCGGTGAGCTGGACTGGGGGAAGCCGCTGACGATCATGTCGAAGTCGCGCGAACGCAGACGGTTGATGTACTGCGGCACCTCGACCCGGCGCAGGGTCAGCTCGATGCCGAGGTCTGCCAGGTTGCGTTTGAACGGCAACAGCACGCGTTCAAACTCCGTCTGTGCGAGCAGAAACTCGATCACCACCGGCTTGCCCTGGGCGTCGACCATCTTGTCGTCGACGATTTTCCAGCCCGCTTCCTGCAGCAGCTTGTAGGCCTGACGTTGCTGCTCGCGGATCATGCCGCTGCCGTCGCTGACCGGGTTCTTGAACACCTCGGTGAAGGCCTGCTCGGGAATCTTGCCGCGCAGCGGCTCGAGGATCTTCAGTTCATCCGGCGTGGCTGGCTGCTTGGCCGCCATGTCGGAGTTCTCGAAGTAGCTGCTGGTGCGAGTGTAGGCACCGTTGAACAGCTGCTTGTTGGTCCACTCGTAGTCGAGCAGCAGGCTTAGCGCCTTGCGCACACGTACGTCCTGGAACATTGGCTTGCGCAGGTTGAAGACAAAACCCTGCATGCCGGTCGGGTTGCCGTTGGGCAGCTCTTCCTTGATCAGGCGGCCTTCGCGTACGGCGGGCACGTTGTAGGCGTTTGCCCAGTTCTTTGCCGCCACCTCCAGGTTGTAGTCGAACTGGCCGGCCTTTAGCGCTTCAAGGGCAACGGTGCTGTCGCGGTAATAGTCAAAGGTCATGACGTCGAAATTGAACATGCCGCGGTTGATCGGCAGGTCCTTGGCCCAATAGTCCTTGACCCGCTCGAAACGCACCGAACGACCGGCCTTGACCTCGGCAACCCGGTAGGGACCGCTGCCCAAGGGAATTTCCAGGTTGCCGCGGTTGAATTCGCGGTTTTCGTACCAGTGCTTGGGCAGTACCGGCAGTTGGCCAAGGATCAGCGGCAACTCACGGTTGATCTTGTGCTTGAATTTGAACAGCACTTTCAGCGGGTCTTCGGCAATGACCTCGGCGACGTCACCGTAGTACACCTTGTACAGCGGGGCGCCTTGGCTGACCAACGTGTTGAAGGTCCAGACCACGTCATCGGCACGCATGGGGTGGCCGTCATGGAAACGTGCCTCCGGGCGCAGGTAGAAGCGTACCCAGCTGTTGTCCGGAGCCTTCTCTATCTTGTCGGCAACCAGGCCGTACTCGGTAAACGGCTCGTCCAGGCTCTGGCGCATCAGTGTGTCGTAGATGCTGCCGACGTTTTCTGCGGTCACGCCTTTGTTGATGAACGGGTTGAGGCTGTCGAAACCGCCAAAGCCGGACTGGCGAAAGGTGCCGCCTTTGGGCGCATCTGGGTTGACGTAGTCGAAGTGTTTGAAGCTGGCCGGATACTTGGGCGGCTCGTCATACAGGGTCAAGGCGTGCTGCGGGGCAGCCAGCACGGGCAGGCTCAGGCAGGCTAGCAGAAGGCTGCCGGCCAGTTGGCGCAGGCGGTGCGGCATCATTTGGCTTTCTCCGAAGTCTTGAGCCACCAGCTGTTCAGGCCCAGGGTGTAGGGCGGCGTGGTGACGAAGGCGAACCGATTGCGGTAGGCCAGGCGATGATTGTCCAGATACCAGTTGGGGATCATGTAGTAATGCCACGACAGCACCCGGTCCAGCGCACGCGCGGCGGCGACCTGGTCATCGCGGGTGCGGGCAGCGAGCAGGGTGTCGAGCAGGTGGTCGATCACCGGGTCTTTGACCCCCGCATAGTTCTTGCTGCCTTTGGTCGAAGCCTGGCTGGAATGGAAGTACAGCCATTGCTCGAGGCCTGGGCTGAGGGTCTGGTTCAGGGTCATCAGGATCATGTCGAAATCAAACTGGTCCAGCCGTTGTTTGTACTGGGCGCGGTCTACCGTGCGCAAGCGTGCATCGATGCCAATGCTCGCCAGATTTTCGACATAAGGTTGCAGGATCCGTTCTAGATTGGGGTTCACCAGCAACAACTCCATCTGGAACTGCTTGCCCTTGGCATCCACCAGGCGTTGGCCGTCCAGCTTCCAGCCGGCTTTGTCCAGCAGGGTCAGGGCCTTGCGCAAGGTCTGGCGGCTGACGCCGCTGCCGTCGGTATGGCTGACCTGGTAGGGCTCGGTGTACAGCTTGGCCGGCAGTTCGTCGCGAAACGGCGCCAGCAGCAGCCACTCCTTCCCGGTCGGCAGGCCGCTGGCAGCAAACTCGCTGTTTGGGTAATAACTGGTCGAGCGCCGATAGGCGCTGCTGAACAGGGCGCGGTTGGTCCACTCGAAATCCAGCATCAAGCCCAGCGCCTGGCGTACCTGCGGGTCGCTGAACGTGGCGCGGCGGCTGTTCATGAACAGCCCTTGGGTCTGGGTCGGGATGCGGTGCGGGATCTGCGCCTTGATCACCTCGCCACGGCGCACCGCAGGGAAGGTATAGCTGTTGGCCCAGTTCTTCGCCTGATGTTCGATGTAAATGTCGAACTCGCCGGCCTTGAACGCTTCGAAGGCGACCGTGGCGTCGCGGTAGAACTCATATTCGACGCGGTTGTAGTTGTACTTACCGCGATTGACCGCCAGGTCCTTGCCCCAGTAATCCTTGACCCGCTTGAATACCAGGCGCCGCCCCGGCTGCACTTCGGTGATGCGATAGGGCCCGCTGCCCAGCGGTGGCTCGAAGGTGGTGGCCTTGAAGTCGCGCTTCTGCCAGTAATGCTTGGGCAGTACCGGCATCTCACCCAGACGCAGGATCAACAACGGGTTGCCGGCACGCTTGAACACGAAGCGAATGCGCAACGGCCCGAGAATGTCGACTCGCTGCACTTCCTGCAGGTTGGTGCGGTACAGCGGGTGGCCGTCCTTGAGCAGGGTGCGATAGGAGAACGCCACGTCCGCCGAGGTGATCGGCTTGCCGTCGTGAAAGCGTGCCTCTGGGCGCAGGTTGAACACCACCCAGCTGCGGTCTTCGCTGTACTCGACCGAGCGCGCAATCAGGCCGTAGCTTGAGGTTGGCTCATCGCCGGACGGATCGTACATCCCCGTACCGACCATAAGCGTCTCGTTCAGCTCGCTGACACCGTATTGCAGGAAGTTTGGCGTGGTGACCGGGCTCGACCCTTTGAAGGTATAGGGGTTGAGCGTATCGAACGTGCCAAATGCCATGGCCCGCAAGGTTCCGCCCTTGGGCGCTTGCGGGTTGACCCAATCGAAGTGGGTGAATGTGGCTGGGTATTTGAGCGTGCCGAACTGCGCGTAACCGTGGCTTTCGCTGACGGTGGCGGCGGCGGGGAAGCTCAAGGCCAGGCTGAAGGACAGCAGGAGGGGACGTATCAAATCGGCATCCGATCCAGAGGGCGTTGGGCTTTGGTCGGGCTACAGTAACAGCTTGGCGGGATTGGAAAAAGAGTGATGCGAAAGGGGGCTGCAAGCGGGGCTGGGGGACAGCCCCGGGAGGATCAATGGCCGAGGTAGACGGTCAGAGTCTGGCCTGGTTTGAGGGCATGCCCGCTGCGCGGATTCCAGCGCTTGAGGTGCTGCATTTCGACGTTGAAACGCTTGGCCACCAGGTACAGTGAATCGCCCTTGCGGACCTTGTACTGAGTCGAGCGCTGCTTGGCCGAAGCAACCCGGTTGGCGGCTGCAGAGGGCGCATTGCCACCGCGCATGGCCAGGACCTGGCCGGCCTTGAGGCGATTGCCGGAGATCTTGTTCCAGCGCTGGATATCCTTGACCGAAACCCGGTTGGCCTTGGCAATGCTGCCCAGGTTGTCACCGCGCTTGACTCGGTAGCTGCGCGTGGCCGGTGCGCTGGCTTCGGCGACAGCGGCTTCGAACACGGCCTTGCGTGGTTGCAGGCTGAGCAGCTGTTCAGGGTTCAGGTTGGACAGGCTGGCCGAGAGCAACTGCGCCTTGGCAGTCGGCACCAGCAGTTGTTGCGGGCCGTCGACCGTCATGCGCTTCTTGAATGCCGGGTTGAGCTGGATCAGCTCGTCTTCATCGATATCGGCAAAGGCTGCGACCCGCGACAGGTCGAGGCGGTCATTGATGGCGACGGCGGCAAAGTACGGTTCGTTGGCGATCGGGTTAAGGTTGACGCCATACGATTCAGGCGTCGATACCACCTGCGACAGGGCCAGCAGCTTGGGCACGTAGTCGCGGGTTTCCTGCGGCAGCGGCAGGTTCCAGTAATCGGTCGGCAGGCCGAGTTTTTCGTTGCGTTCGATAGCGCGGCTGACGGTGCCTTCACCGGCGTTGTAAGCCGCCAGAGCCAGCAGCCAGTCGCCGTTGAACATGTCGTGCAGACGGCTCAGATAATCCAGTGCAGCGTTGGTCGATGCTGTGACGTCGCGGCGGCCATCGTAGAAGTTGGTCTGGCGCAGATTGAAGTGGCGCCCGGTCGAGGGGATGAACTGCCACATGCCGGCTGCGTGGGCACGGGAATACGCCATCGGATTGTAGGCGCTCTCGATCGCTGGCAGCAGGGCCAGCTCCAGCGGCATGTCGCGTTCTTCGAGGCGCTCGACGATGTAATGCAGGTACAGGCTGCCGCGCTCGCCGGCGGTTTCAACGAAACGCGGGTTGCTGGCGAACCACAGGCGCTGTTGCTCGATGCGCGGATTGACGTCGATGGTGTCCTGCAGCGCGAAGCCCTGGCGCATGCGTTCCCAGACATCCTGGGGCGCCTGCTGCTTGGGCTTGGCCATGATCAACGGGGCCGGCTTGTGCTTGATTCGGGCCTGATAGTTGTGCGCGCGAACGCTTTCGGATTCATCTACCTGACGGGTGCTCTGGCAGCCCACCAAAGTGGCGGCCAGGGCCAGCGCACTGATCTGTGCGAGGCGCGTCAAAGCGACGGATTGCGAGGTTCTGCGGCTACTGGAAGACATCGGCTGGGGCAGGTATCCGGGTGAAAAAGTTGGGCGATTCTAGGAACCGCTTTTGCCCGGGTCAACCTTTGCCCCTCAATTACGATATATCTTGAGGTTATCAGAAGCCGTCTTTCCAAGACCTCAAGGCAGCAAAAACAGCAGCTTGGCCTTCGTTTGAATGTCCCTTCCATTCGTCTGCTTTTTGTTTAACGGATGTTTCTGCGGTACGCAAAAAAGGGTTGGTGAGGCGTTCCAGGCCAATGCTGGAAGGCAGCGTCATGCGCCCATCTGCGCGCAGTCTGGCCACTTCCTCAAAGCGCGCGAGCACATCCGCATTGCTCGGTTCGACGGCCTTGGCAAAGCGCAGGTTGCTCAGGGTGTATTCATGGGCGCAGTAGACCTCGGTGGCGTCAGGCAGGGCGGCGAGGCGCTCAAGCGAGTTGTGCATCTGCGCAGGCGTGCCCTCGAACAAACGGCCGCAACCGCCGGCAAACAGCGTGTCGCCACTGAACAGCACGGGTGTCGGCGTCTGTGCGGTATAAAAGGCGATGTGGCCAAGGGTGTGCCCGGGCATCGCCAGCACCTCGAAGGTCAGCCCCAGCGCGGTGACCTGGGCATTGTCTTCGAGCGCCAGGTCACGGCCTGGGATCTGCTCGCTGGCCGGGCCGCTGACCCGCGCCCCGGTGGCCCGTTTGAGTTCGGCTACGCCGCCGACATGATCGTGGTGGTGATGGGTGATGAGGATATCCTTCAGCTCCCAGCCTGGGTTGGCCTCAAGCCAGTCCAGCACCGGTTGGGCGTCACCAGGATCGACCACCGCACAGTGGCGTTTGGCAGTATCCTGTAACAACCAGATGTAGTTATCAGAGAAAGCGGGTAGTGCATCGATCTGTATCATGTGCGGATCCGAATCATCTGCCGTGGGACATAAGGGCATCTTAGCCGCGATGGCGCGGCGGGAGAACCTTGGAGGGAAGACGCAATGACCGACCAAGCCTTTGCCCAGGCCGACCCTGAATGGGTCGAGCTGATCAGCCTGGCCCGCGAATGGTTTCAAGGCCCTGTTGGGCAGTTGATGCTGCGCGAAGAAGAAAAGTTGCTTGAAACTGAACTCGCGCGTTTTTTTGGTGGTTATCTGGTGCATTACGGGCCAGGTGCGCAGGTGCCGCCACATGCCAAGCAGGTGCATCGCAATGTGCGCCTCGGTGCGCCGTTGCCCGGGGTTGAAATCGTCTGCGAAGAACAGGCCTGGCCGCTCGCCGAACATGCGGCGGACGTCGTGGTGCTGCAGCACGGGCTGGACTTCAGCCTGTCGCCTCACGGCCTGCTGCGCCAGGCCGCCAGTGCGGTGCGTCCGGGTGGCCATCTGCTGATCGTCGGTATCAACCCGTGGAGCAGTTGGGGCATGCGCCACCTGTTCAGCAAAGGCGCCTTGCGCAAGGCACGGTGCATCCCGCCGTCGCGGGTCGGTGACTGGCTCAACCTGCTCGGCTTTGCGCTGGAGAAACGCCGCTTCGGCTGTTATCGTCCGCCGCTTGCTTCACCGGCCTGGCAGCAGCGCCTCACCGGGTGGGAGCGGGTAGCAGGTGGCTGGCAGATGTCAGGTGGCGGCGTCTACCTGCTGATAGCGCGCAAGATGGTAGTCGGTCTGCGGCCACTGCAACCGGCCCGGCGTGAGCCGATGGGCAAACTGCTGCCGCTGCCCCTGGCCAAGGTCAATCGCGACCCTGCCAACCGCGACCATCATCCGGGTCGATAAATTACAGCGAATTAAGGCAGTACATGAGCGAAGAAAGCATCGAGATGTTTACCGACGGCGCCTGCAAGGGCAATCCGGGCCCTGGCGGCTGGGGCGTGCTGATGGTGTACAAGGGCGTGGAAAAGGAACTCTGGGGTGGCGAGCTGGAAACCACCAACAACCGCATGGAGCTAATGGCGGCCATCGAGGGCCTCAAGGCGCTCAAGCGTGAATGCGAGGTGGTGCTGACCACCGATTCGCAGTACGTCATGAAAGGCATCAACGAATGGATGGCCAACTGGAAGAAGCGCGGCTGGAAGACCGCGGCCAAGGAACCGGTGAAAAACGCCGACCTGTGGCGCGAACTCGATGAGCAAGTCAACAGGCACAAGGTCACCTGGAAATGGGTGCGCGGGCATATCGGCCACCATGGCAACGAACGCGCCGACCAGTTGGCCAACCGCGGCGTCGACGAAGTTCGCGCGCGTCACAAGTAATCCGACGCTGGGGTATACTCCCGGCTCTTTTTTGTCGTAGCAGTTGGAGCCACCGCCCGTGGAGCAGCAGAACACCCGATACGTCGTCCTCGATACCGAAACCACCGGCATGCCGGTCGGCGAGGGCCATAGGATCATCGAAATCGGTTGCGTCGAAGTGCTGGGCCGGCGCCTGACCGGGCGACATTTCCATGTTTATCTGCAGCCTGACCGCGAAAGTGACGAGGGCGCGATTGGTGTCCACGGCATCACCGACGCATTCCTGATTGGCAAGCCGCGCTTCGCTGAAGTGGCTGACGAGTTCTTCGACTTCATTCAGGGCGCGCAGCTGGTCATCCACAACGCGGCGTTCGACGTTGGCTTCATAAACAACGAATTCGCCCTGCTTGGCCAGCATGATCGCGCCGACATCTCCAAACACTGCGGCATCCTCGATACCCTGATGCTGGCGCGTTCGCGCCACCCAGGCCAGCGCAACAGCCTCGACGCCTTGTGCAAACGCTACGGTATCGACAACTCCGGGCGTGAGCTGCACGGCGCGTTGCTCGACTCGGAATTGCTGGCGGATGTCTACCTGGCCATGACCGGTGGCCAGACCAGCCTGTCGCTGGCTGGGCATGGTGCTGATGGCGAGGAGGGAAGGGACAGTGACGGCAGTGAGATTCGCCGGATCGTCGGGCGTCAGCCACAGCCTGTGTTGATGGCTTCTGCTGAAGAGCTGGAGGCTCATGCTCAGCGTCTGGCGGCGGTGGCCAAGTCTGCCGGCGGCCCGGCGCTGTGGCAGAGCTTGAGCGAGGCCTGATCAGGCCTGCATGCGGGCCCTCCGTGGCCTGCTGGTTGCCGCAAGGCTGAATCAGGGAATGCGGATGATCTCGACGCCACTCTGGGTCAGCTCGAAGCGATCTTCACCCAGATGCCGAACGCGATCGCCAATAGCCAGTCGATAGCTGGTAATCGGTTCACCATGGACACTGCCGTCGTCCTGAAAGGTCGATTCCTGGAATTCGTGCACGGGGTAGATTCGGCCTTCGGCGTCACGGGCGTGAAATTGGCCGACCAGTACTGCTGCCATTTTGGGGGGAAACCTCTGAAAAATTGGAGAAATGTCTGCAGTCATAGACCAGTGAAACTGCCGGGAAGTTTTCTTGCAATGGGAAAAAAACCTCGGCGGCGGAAAACGGTCATCTATAACTACTAATTCCATCAACCAGCAGAGGTTGTAAAACGCCATGAGCCAGGTGTATTCGGTAGCAGTTGTAGTCGGCAGCTTGCGCAAGGATTCCTACAATCGCAAGGTGGCCAAGGCCCTGGGTGAGCTGGCGTCCTCCAGCCTCAGCTTGAAGATCATCGAGATCGGCGATTTGCCGCTGTACAACGAAGATGTAGAGAGTGCCGGTGCGCCGCAGCCCTGGCAGCGTTTTCGTGACGAGATCAAGCGTAGTGATGCAGTGCTGTTCGTCACACCGGAGTACAACCGCTCGCTGCCCGGTTGCTTGAAGAACGCCATTGATGTTGGCTCGCGGCCTTATGGGCAAAGTGCCTGGGGCGGCAAGCCAACGGCTGTGGTGAGCGTTTCGCCCGGTGCAGTGGGTGGCTTTGGCGCCAACCATGCGGTGCGCCAGTGCCTGGTGTTCCTTGATATGCCGTGCATGCAGATGCCCGAGGCCTATATCGGCGGGGCGGCGACCCTGTTCGATGATGCCGGCAAGCTCAATGACAAGACTCGGCCCTTCCTGCAGGCATTCATCGACAAGTTTGCAGCCTGGGTGAAGCTCAACCGCGCGGTATAACGCCGCTCCTACGCGGACTGGGGCATTTCGCCTTTGGCCAGGCGCTGGTTGATATCGGCAACGACCTCGGGGAGATCGTTGATGGTGTCGACCAGGTAGTGCGGTCGCGCGCTCTCAAACAGTGCGTGGATCCGCTGCCGTTCACGCGCCAGCGTGCCCGCATCCAGCGCCTGGTACTCCTCCCAGGTCAGCCCCAAGGCATTCCCTGAGCAGACCAGCGCCACTGTCCACATTCCGGCGCGGCGGCCTTCGAGGATACCTGGCACGGTGTCATCAACCTTGACACAAGCACCGACGTCATCGATACCCAAGGCAATCACATTGGCCAGCGCCTGCGCCGGCCAGGGGCGACCATTGGGCGTTTCATCGGTTGCCACTACATGGTCGGCAACGTAGCCGTTGCGCTTGGCCAGCTCGACCACCTTGTCCATGACTACCTTGGGGTAACCCGAGCACGATCCTATCTTCAGGCCACCTGCACGTAGCCCTGTCAGCGTTTGCAGAGCCCCGGGTATCAGCGCCGAGTGCACGGCGATCTTGTCGATCTGCAGGGGCATGAAGCGTTCATAGATGGCGGTCACATCATCATCGCTTGGTGTGCGGCCAAACACCTTGGAGTAGCGCTCGGCAATTGCCGGCTGATCGCATAAGGTGCGGATATGGTCCCACTTGCCCATGCCCATCGGGCCGCGGGCCTCTTCAATGGACACTTCGACATCGAACTCGGCGAATGCCTCGACAAAGATCTGCGTGGGCGCAAACGAGCCGAAATCGACCACGGTACCCGCCCAGTCAAGGATGGCGGCTTGCAGGCGGGTTGGGTTGGTATAGTTCATGTCACAGAGCCTCGCTCAAGAGTTGAGTACCGGTATGCACCTGCATTTCCCGCAGCACTTGAGCTACGGCATCGACTGCGGCCTGCATCCCCTGCGCACCGACGGCACCGATGCAACCAACGCGGAAGGTTTCGACCTGGGTCAATTTGCCCGGATAGAGGATGAAGCCCTTGGCCTTGACCCGTTCATAGAAGTCCTGAAACCGGTAGCGCGGATCATCCGGGGCGTGGAAGGTGACGATGATCGGTGCCTGAATCGCGGCTGGGAGGAAGCTGCGCAGGCCGATCGCCGCCATACCGTTGAGCAATGTCCGGCAGTTGTCGGCGTAACGCTGGTGCCTTGCCTGCAGGCCGCCTTCTTCGGTGTATTGCTTGAGTGCCTCGTGCAGGGCGGCGACCACGTGGGTAGGCGGGGTAAAACGCCACTGGCCGGTCTTGGCCATGTAGGCATGCTGGTCGTACAGGTCCATGGCCAGCGATTGAGAGTTACCCTCGGCGGCTGCCAAGGCGGTTTTTTCAGCGAACACGAAGCCCATCCCGGGGACGCCCTCGAGGCATTTGCCGGAAGCGGCGATCAGCGCCTCGAATGGCACTTCGCGAGCGTCGATCGGCAGTGCGCCAAACGAGCTCATCGCGTCGATGATCAGGCGCTTGCCGTGGCTGTGCACCACATCGGCAATCGCCTTGAGTGGATTGAGGATGCCGGTGCTGGTCTCGCAGTGAATCAGCGCCACGTGGGTCAGTTCGGCATCTGCCGTCAGCAGGCGCTCGACATCGGCGGCAGTGGTGGGCTGGTCCTCGGCGGTTTCGAAGGTGCTGTAACGGCGGCCGAGCACCTTGCAGATCTTGGCCAGCCGTTGGCCGTAGGCGCCGTTGATCAGTACCAGCACCTTGCCGCCGCGCGGTACCAGCGTGCCGATGGCGGCTTCCACGGCGAAGGTGCCGCTGCCTTGCAACGGTACGCAGTGATGGCTGGCGCTGGCATCGAGAATGGCTAACAACTGTTCGCAGACGCTGGCGGTCAGCTGGTTGAAATCACGGTCCCAGGAACCCCAGTCCACCAGCATCGCTTGGCGGGTACGCAGAGAGGTAGTGAGGGGGCCGGGGGTCAGCAGAATCGGGGCATTGCTCATTGCGTGAATCCTCGCAAGCGGTGGGCTGAGACTGCGAGGTCAAGGTTGCAATTGGGCGTGCTATCAATCAAATTGTTTGTTGTTATGCCAGCCATAAGTCAGGCCGATAGCTATGAATCTGTTCCAGTTACGTGCGTTTGATGCTGTTGCCCGTGAAGGCAGCTTTACCCGCGCCGCAGCACGTCTGTTCATCAGCCAGCCGGCGGTGACCGGGCACGTCAAGGCGCTGGAGGAACACTACCAGATCACCTTGCTGCGGCGTACCGCCCGACGGGTGGAACTGACTGAAGAAGGCACGCGGCTGGCGGCCATTACCCGCGCGATGTTCGGCCTGGCCGAAGAAGCCCAGGCCATGCTCGAGGCTAATCGCCAGTTGTTGACCGGGCGTCTTGAAGTCGCCGCCGACGGGCCGCACCGGGTCATGCCGATGCTCGCGCAACTGCGCGCCCGCTACCCCGGAATCACCGTTAACCTTCGCTTGGGCAACGCCCAGGAAACCTTGGCAGCGCTACTTAGCGAACATGCTGATGTCGCAGTGCTGACTGAGGTCGAGCCGCGCAAGGGCCTGTATCTGCGCAGCCTCGGTCATTCGCAGTTGTGTGCACTACTGCCGGCTGCGCATCCTTGGGCGAGCGCACCTGATCCGTTGGCTTTGAGCGCTCTGCACCAGCAGATCATGGTGCTGCGCGAACCCAGTTCGATCACCCGACGAACGTTTGACCAGGCGTGCCTGCGAGCGGGGGTACAGCCAAGGGTTCTACTGGAACTGGACAGCCGCGAAGCCGTGACCGAAGCGGTCGCGGCGCAGCTCGGTATTGGCATCGTGTCGTCAATGGAGGTGGCGCACGATCCGCGGGTAGTGACACGGCCAATGGCAGCAGAAGGGCTACTTAACCAGCACATGCTTGGTTGCCTGGAACGGCGCCGCGAGCTGCGCCTGATCCAGGCATTCCTGGCGCTTGCACCAGCGCCTTAGAGCGCGGCCGTCACGGCCCGGGCCCTTGAGCTGACCCGCGCAGCGCTGGCCAGTGAAGCCAGCAGTTCGCCAAGTCGATGCTGCGCGCACTTGAGCGGGCTGGTTTTTTTCTGCTGCCGGCCTAAGATGGCCGGCAGTAGTCATTGACGGGCAAGCCATGAGCGAGAAAGACACCATCTCCATGCAAATGGTGCGCGAGGCGCTGCTGCAGACCTGCCCAGAGGGTGATGCAGCGTTGGCTGTACTGACACGCGCCGGGATCGATCCAGGGCAGTTGCAGCAGGCTGATGCGCGGGTCGCAGCCAACGCCTATGCACGCCTTTGGCGCCTGTTGGCACGCCGCTACAACGATGAGTTCTTCGCCATGGATCCGCGCGGCCTGCCACGCGGCAGCCTGGCATTTGCCTGCCGCGCGAGCATGCTTCAGCCTACCCTTGGCGCAGCCCTGCAGAGTGTGCTGGACTTCCTAGCACTGATGCTTCAGGACCTGCAGCCGGCGTTGCAACAGCAGGATGGGCTGGCAGAGATCATCCTGCATGAGCCGCGTCCGCAACCGCGTCGGGCCTTCATGTATTTCACTTTCTGGATGATCGTGCATGGCGTCGGCTGCTGGCTGGCCGGTCGACGCATCCCGATTCTGGCAATAGACCTGCCTTGTGCCGAGCCGCCGTACTGCGAAGACTACCGGGTGATGTTTTCGCCCAGCCTGCAGTTCGAGAGGCCACGCGCGCGGATGATGATTCCAGCCGACTGCCTGCAGTGGCCAGTCAAACGCACGATGGATGATCTGCAGCGTTTCCTGGCCGAGGCGCCGGGTAATATTCTGGTTAGATACCGCGACCCGGAAAGCCTGGCCCGGCGTATCCGCAGTGACCTGCTGCAAGCGCCGCCAGCCGATTGGCCTGACGCCGAAAGCCTGGCGCGGCGGCTGCACGTTTCCGCGTCGACCCTGCGCCGGCGCCTTGCCGAAGAGGGGCAGACCTACCAAGGCCTCAAGGACAGCGCCCGGCGCGAGCTGGCTATGGTGTGGCTGGCGGATGCCGACCATGCCATGGACGAAATCGCCGAGCGGCTCGGTTTTGCCGACGCCAGCTCGTTCTACAAGGCCTTTCGCAAGTGGTTTGGCTGTAACCCCGGGCATTATCGGACGCTGATTCAAACCCGCTACGTCAGTCACTGATTCCACCTTGGGGCCAACCTGCAGGCAGTGCCGGTCGATCTGGATTGGTGCGGCCTGCTGGAGGTGGCCGACCTGCGAGTTGTGGCTTCAGGCGCTGCCGGAGGCCGACCGCAGAACCAGCGGCGACTTCTTCGCGCTGCTCGGCGAGTTGACCGGTACCAGCGATTATCGCCTGACCCAGGCAGACCTTGCGCGCAGAGTCTGGGCCGTGCTTCTCAGTGAGGTCGAGGCACCGTTCTGGGCGAGTCTGGATCAGCTCAGCCCGCAACTGCATCGCCGCGAGTGGCGCTACCTGGAACAGGTCAATGACTTGGCGAAAGAGCGCTGGGCGGCGATCGACGCGTTGGCGCTGCGCCTGAGCAAAGAGGCATTGGAAGAAATCGGCGGGGACTGAGCAGCTGGCAAGGCTTGGTAGACAGCGCTTCCCGCTGCCCCTGTGCATGTGCCTCGGAGCAACTTGGAGGCTCTTCTACAAAGGACTGCACAATGCCTCCGAAACCGCTCGCACCCGCCGACAGCACGACGTTACGTCTGGCCAATGCCACCGATGAATTCATCGGTGGCATTCTCCCTGACTGGCTCAAGCGCGCTTCCCCCAGCCAGATCAATCGCCTGCGTGACCGCTTCAAGCAGTACCGCAAAAGCCAACAAGGTGTGCGCGCCGCGACGCTGGATCTGATCCCTCTGCAGACGTTTGTGCGGACCCAGTTCACAGCGCTGTTGGCCGGCAAGCTGCCTGCCGGTAGTAATATCGAAGACCTGCAATGGCTGGAGGTGCGCCGCGGGTTCGGTAGGCTGCCGGGGACGCAGTGGCCATTTTACGTCCCGAACATAGTCCGCGAGCCAGGCCTGTTGCGCCTGATGCAGAACTTCCATCCTGATGACAGCGTCCTGCAGGGCAGTGGCTTGGTCGCCACCGGCAGCGACCAAGTGCTTTCCGGTGACCCCGTGGCGCTGGCGGCAGCCTGCCGTGCGCTTGACGTCGGTGCGCAGTATCAGCAGCAGTTGGACAAGGTCTTCAACACCGCCACCTGCGCCATGCTGGTAGCCGACAAGCAAGCCGGGTTGAAGCTTGCAGTCGAAGTTGCGGCCTTGAAAGGCGAAATCAGCGCTGCCGAACAGATCGCCCTGGAAGAAGTTGCACGCGGGCATCACGATTCCAACCAACAAGGGTTGCGCGGTTTTGCCGGTCTGCTGAGCATTCTTGGTTGTACGGCCAGCGATGCCCTGGTGATCCAATTGCGCGGCGTCGACGGCGAAGACCACGGCCTGCTGCTTTACCTGCCCAGTGATCCCAAGCATGCACTGCAGCGCTTCGCCGATTGGGATGCGTTGTCGACCGAGCTGCTGAGCCAATTACGCGACCCGGCCGGTCGTCAGCGTATCAGCCATATGATTGCCCTGAGCGAGCGTCCAGCCTTCCTCACCACCCTGGCCAAACGGCTCGGTGACCAGACACCGGATCTCGCGCTTGAGGGGGTCACCCCGCAGGATGGGATATTCGTCGACTTGGTCAATCAGCAAGTGCAACGCATTCATGAGGATGCGCGGCTGCTGCTGGTGCCGACGGCCGAGGCTGATCGGCAAGCCCGTGCGCAGCGCTTGCAGACCTGGGAGGAGGTAGGGCTGGGGTTGGTCAACCTGGCCGGCTTGTTCATTCCCGGGGTCGGCGCATTGCTGCTCGGGCTGTTGGTGGTGCAAACCCTGTCACAGGTCTACGAAGGCAGCGTTGACTGGCTGCATGGGCATCAGCACGAAGCGCTCGAGCACATGCTGGGTGTGGCCGAGACGGTCGCGGTAACGGCTGCGATTGCCGGCGGCGTAGCGCTGGTGGCACGCGGTTTTGTCCGCAGCGAGTTTGTCCAGGGGCTCGAGCCGGTGACGGTGGGCGACGGCGAAATGCGCCTGTGGTCGGCAGACTTGAGCCAGTACCGTGTGCGTCCGGATGACAGCGGCCTGCAAGCAGACGGCCTGTACGGCAGTGGCGAGCAGCGCTGGATGAGGCACGACGAGCATTATTACGAGGTCCATCGTCCCACACCTGATGGCCCGTGGCGGCTGCGTCACCCGCAGCGTGAAGGCGCCTTCGGTCCGGTAGTCGAATTCAACGGTGAGCGCGGCTGGCGCCTGCGTCTGGATCGGCCGCTGGAGTGGGATGACAGTGCGCACATGCTCGAACGGCTGTGGCCTCAGGATCCGCCAATCGATGCCGCACAAGCCGCGCGGGTCATGCAGGTCGCCAGGATCGATCAGGAAGAACTGCGTGGCCTGTTGGTCGCCAATCGGCCGCTGCCGGTCAACCTGCGCGAAACCTTGCGCCGGTTCGACGCCGACGCACGGACCCAGCGCTTCTTTGTCAGCCTGGCTGGCAACGGCGACGTCGCCAGCGATGCACAGATCCAGGCCTGGTGCCTGGCCCAACCGGGCATGGCCGGGCTTGACGCCGATGCCCTGCGTGAGGCCTTGCTCGATCAGGAGGTGCGCCTGCGCAAGGGCCTGTTCGACCACCTCAGCAACGTTGTGCTGCCCCCCGATGATGCGTTGCTCAATATCACGCGTCGGGACTTCCCCGGCCTGCCTCCCGCCTATGCACAGACTGCAGTGCGCGATGCCAGCCAGGTGCAACGGCAAGGGGCCGTGCGCGAGGGGCGATTGCCGCTGGCGCTGGCCAAACGTGCCCGCGCTTTACTCGGCTTGGCTCGGCTCAACCGCGCCATAGAGGGGTTGTACCTGGCTAACGCGGCCAGTAATGATACGGGCGAGCTGGTCATCGCCTTGCTGCGGCGTATGCCTGGTTGGCCGGTTGCGGTCAATCTGGAACTGCGAGAAGGCAGCGAGAGTGGACGGCTGTTGTCGATCCTCAACCCCCAGGGCGCAGAGGCGGAGCGCACCGTGCTGGCACTGCACCAGGGGCGTGTGCGGCTTTACACCAGCCAAGGTCTGGAGCGCGAGGAGGACGTCGCCGAGCCTGCGGGTTTCTTCGAGGCGATCAGCGCTTTGCTTACGGATGCGCAGCTTGAGCGCTTGCCCAATCCACAAGCCACACCTGCCGATCGTCTGCGGGCCGCTGCCACCGTAGCCCTGCCAATGACCGATAGTGGCCTGCACAGTCTGCTTGGCTGGCAGGCGCAGGCACCGTGGTTCAACCCCGGCCGGCGCCTCGCCGATGGCCGTGTCGGCTACCTGCTGAGCGGCCGCGGCCAAGGGCTGCCGCGATCCCCCGCTGAAGTCCTGCGCGCACGTGTGCGCACGCTGTATCCAGGATTCCATGACGCTGAGGTCACAGAGTACCTGCAAGTGCTGATGCAGTCGCCAGGGTCGCCGATGGCGTTGCTGCTTCAACAGGAGGGCGCCTATGCAGCGCTCGATTCCTGCCTTAACCAGTGGCAAAGCGCGGAACTTTCTACATCACGAAGTCATTTGCGCAGGCAGTTTGGCGATAACTTGCGCCGGGCATGGCGACTGGAGGGTGAGTCAGTGGACCTGCGCGAAGGCGCTCAGGCGAGCATGCGGCTGGACCTCAGTGGTTTCCCGGCCCGCACACTGCCGGCGTTTCCGTCGGATGTGGAATTCAGGCATGTTGCCGAGCTTGTAATGAATGAGCTGCAGATCGACACCGTCCCGGTGGAATTTCTTCGGGCATTTCCACGGCTGCGCCGCCTGACCCTCACTAGCAACCTGTTGCTGAGCCTACCGCGCGGGCTGGCTTATCTAGTCGACCTTGAAGTGCTGCGTCTTGCCCACAACCGCGTCCGGTTGACTGCCGACAGCCTGACCATGCTTAGCCGCCTTCCCCGGTTGACCCAGCTGGACCTCAGCTACAATCCGCTGGGGTTCCTGCAACTGCGCTTCAATCATCTGTCCCACCTGCGCGAGCTGCGGCTGCGCCATTGCCAGCTTGGAATCTGGCCATTCGGACTGGAACTGTGTGGTTTTCTCGAGTACGTCGACCTGCGCGACAATCAGGTGCCGGCGCTGCCCGACGATATCATGATGATGCCGCTGTCTTACCGGCGTGCTTTTCAGCTTGAGCGTAACCCACTGCCAAGCGAAGAGGTTGTGCGCCTTTACAGCGTTCAGGACTATCAGCGTCTGCACTCGCTTGCCGAGGCTGAGCAAGATCTGGATGAGCCGCAGAGCAGCGGCAGTGCCGTCTGGATATCCAATGTGGCCGCACAAGACCGCGCGGCGCGCCTGGCGCAATGGGACACCCTGATTGCCATGCCGCACAGTTCGAGCCTGTTCGAGCTGCTGGGGCAACTGCGCTCTACATCCGACTTCGCCAGTCATTATTCGTACCTCGCGGAGCAGGTCTGGGCAGTTGTGGCGGCGCTGGAAGGCGACTCGCAACTGCGTGAAGAAATCTTCGCCCACATGCAGGACAGCCAGACCTGCGCTGATGGTATAGCCGAACGTTTCAGCGCAGTGCAGTTGCAGGTCCGGGTTGCTCAAGCCAATCGCGAAGGTGCCTTGCATGAGCGTGCTGGCCGCCTGATCCATCTGAACCGACAACTGTTTCGCCTGGAGCGGCTAGATCAGTTTGCCCGGGCCGACATTGCCGAGCGAGTCAGGTCGCAGCGCGGTGTGGACGAGATAGAGGTCCTGCTGTACTACCGGGTTGAACTGAGTGCCGAGCTGGATTTGCCGATGCAGCCGCTTACCATGCATTACGCAACGGCAGCTGCGGTCAGTGCCGATCAGATCACTGCCGCCTTGGGTGTAGTTCGGGCAGCCGAAACGCAGGAAGCGCTAGCGGTCAGCTTGAGCCAGCGGGATTTCTGGCAAGCCTATCTGCGTGAGCGGCACGACACCGCGTTCGATGCTGTCAGCGCCGATTATGCAGCCCAAGGTGAGGCCCTGGATCAGGAGCGCGAGCAGCTGACCAGCCAGGTCTACACGCAGCGCTGGCAGGATCTGAGGGACGCCCGCGAAGCCGCGCTGCAGGCGTTGAGCCTTGAACTGACCCGGGAGGTGTTGGAGCAGGAGGCGGCGCGCCTGAGCAGCACTGCGCCGACCCGGGCTTGATGGTTCAGATCAGTCAGCAGAGTTGACAGTTTTGGCCATTGCCGCCTGAGGACAGCGGCGTGAACATCGTCGTACTGCAGCCCAACAACAACTCAGCAGTTCGACGATGTGTACTGCCGGCCCAGCCCGCCTGGACCGCGTGCAGTCGACACCAGCAAGGAACCTCCTCATGCAAGTACAAGGCAAACATTTCGTCATCACCGGCGCAGCCTCCGGGCTTGGCGCTACCACCGCGCAGGCGCTGATCGGGGCCGGCGCACGCGTCATGCTGGTCGACCTAAATGCCGAGGCCGTTGCGGCCAAGGCCAGCGCGCTTGGCGGCAATGCCCATTTCGCGGTTGCTGACATCAGCGACGAACAAGCCGCCCAGGCCGCAGTGGCTGCAGCTGTCGCAGCCTTTGGCAGCCTGCACGGATTGATCAACTGCGCCGGTATCGTCGGTGCTGAAAAAATCCTCGGCAAGCAAGGCCCGCATGGCCTGGCCAGTTTCGCCAAGGTCATCAACGTCAACCTGATAGGCAGCTTCAACATGCTGCGCCTGGCCGCTGCGGCGATTGCCGAAACGGCGGCGGATGCCGATGGCGAGCGCGGGGTGATCATCAATACCGCTTCGGTTGCCGCCTACGACGGTCAGATCGGCCAGGCCGCCTACGCCGCATCCAAGGGCGCAGTGGCCAGCATGACCTTACCTGCTGCACGGGAACTGGCGCGTTTTGGTATCCGCGTAATGACCATCGCTCCAGGCATCTTCGAGACGCCGATGATGGCCGGCATGACCCAGGAAGTGCGCGACTCGCTGGCCGCCGGCGTGCCGTTCCCGCCGCGCCTCGGTCGCCCCCAAGAGTACGCCGCGTTGGCCCTGCATATCATTGAAAACAGCATGCTCAACGGTGAGGTGATCCGCCTCGACGGCGCCCTGCGCATGGCTGCCCGCTAAGGAGAAGCACAGATGACCCTCGCCAACGATCCAATTGTCATTATCAGTGCCGTGCGCACGCCCATGGGCGGCTTGCAGGGCGATCTGAAGAGCCTGACCGCACCGCAACTGGGTGCCGCGGCCATTCGCGCCGCCGTCGAGCGCGCCGGGGTAGACCCGGCCAGCGTTGATGAACTGCTGTTTGGTTGTGTGCTGCCGGCTGGCCTCGGCCAGGCCCCGGCCCGCCAAGCAGCGCTGGGCGCAGGCCTGGATAAAAGCACCACCTGCACCACGTTGAACAAGATGTGTGGTTCAGGTATGCAGGCTGCGATCATTGCCCATGACCTGCTGCTGGCCGGCAGCGCCGAGGTAGTGGTGGCTGGCGGCATGGAGAGCATGAGCAATGCGCCGTACCTGCTGGACAAGGCCCGCAGTGGCTACCGCATGGGCCATGGTCGGATGCTCGACCACATGTTCCTCGACGGCCTCGAAGATGCCTACGACAAAGGCCGCCTGATGGGCACCTTCGCCGAAGACTGTGCCCAGGCCGGTGGCTTTAGCCGCGAGGCCCAGGATGCCTTCGCCATCGCCTCGCTGACCCGCGCGCAAACAGCGATCAAAGAGGGCCGTTTCGCTGCTGAAATCGTTGCCGTTGAAGTGACCGAAGGCAAGCAGACGCGGCTGATCAGCGACGACGAACAGCCGCCCAAGGCGCGTCTGGACAAGATCCCGCAGTTGCGCCCGGCATTTCGCGAGGGCGGCAGCGTTACCGCTGCCAACTCAAGCTCGATCTCCGATGGCGCGGCGGCACTGGTGCTGATGCGTCGCTCGCAGGCAGAGCAACGCGGCCTCACCCCGCTGGCGGTAATCCACGGCCATGCAGCGTTCGCCGATGCACCGGCACTGTTCCCCACCGCACCGATCGGCGCCATCGACAAGTTGCTCAAACGCACTGGCTGGAGCCTGGCCGAGGTCGATCTGTTCGAGATCAACGAGGCCTTTGCCGTGGTTACCCTGGCGGCGATGCAGCACCTCGATCTGCCCCATGACAAGGTCAATGTCCACGGCGGCGCCTGCGCGCTCGGCCATCCGATCGGTGCCTCTGGCGCGCGGATTCTGGTGACCCTGCTATCGGCTCTGCGCCAGAACAACCTGCGCCGTGGTGTGGCGGCGATCTGCATTGGCGGTGGCGAAGCGACTGCGATGGCCGTTGAATGTCTTTACTGAGGTGAACCATGCTGGTAACTGACGAGCAACAACAAATCGCCGATGCGGTACGAGATTTCGCCCAGGAACGGCTCAAACCGTTTGCCGAACAGTGGGACAAGGAGCACCGCTTCCCCCGTGAGGCGATTGCCGAGATGGCCGAGCTTGGTCTGTTCGGCATGCTGGTGCCCGAGCAATGGGGCGGCAGCGATACCGGCTACGTCGCCTACGCCATGGCGCTGGAAGAAATCGCCGCCGGCGATGGCGCCTGCTCGACGATCATGAGCGTGCACAACTCGGTGGGCTGCGTGCCAATCCTGAAGTTCGGCAGCGAGCAACAGAAGCAGCAGTTTTTGCAACCGCTGGCCAGCGGCGCCATGCTGGGCGCTTTTGCCCTGACCGAACCGCAGGCCGGCTCTGACGCCAGTAGCCTGAAAAGCAGAGCACGGCTGGATGGCGACCACTATGTACTCAACGGCAGCAAGCAGTTCATTACGTCCGGCCAGAATGCCGGCGTGGTGATCGTGTTTGCTGTCACCGACCCGGCTGCCGGCAAGCGTGGTATCAGTGCGTTCATCGTGCCTACCGATGCGCCTGGATACCAGGTCACTCGGGTCGAGGAAAAGCTCGGTCAGCATGCCTCCGACACTTGCCAGATCGTCTTCGACGATGTGCGCATACCGCTGGCCAACCGGCTGGGCGAGGAGGGGCAGGGCTACAAGATTGCCCTGGCCAACCTCGAGGGCGGCCGCATCGGTATTGCCTCGCAAGCGGTCGGCATGGCTCGGGCGGCTTTCGAGGTGGCGCGAGACTATGCCCGCGAGCGGCTCAGCTTCGGCAAGCCACTGATCGAACATCAGGCCGTTGCCTTCCGCCTGGCCGACATGGCTACCCGTATCGCCGTCGCCCGGCAGATGGTCTTGCACGCCGCAGCGTTGCGCGACGCCGGCCGGCCGGCGCTGCAGGAAGCATCGATGGCCAAGCTGTTCGCCTCGGAAATGGCCGAAAAGGTCTGCTCGGATGCCTTGCAGACGCTCGGCGGTTATGGCTATCTGAGCGACTTCCCGCTGGAGCGGATCTACCGCGACGTGCGTGTCTGCCAGATTTACGAAGGCACCAGCGACATTCAGCGCATGGTCATTGCGCGCAACCTTTGAAGGAGCAACCTGCATGGCATTCGAAACCATACTGCTGGACATCCATGGCAAGGTCGGCCTGATCACCCTTAACCGGCCGCAGGCGCTGAACGCCCTTAACGCGCAGATCATCGCCGAGATCAACCAGGCGCTGGACCAGTTGGAGCAAGACCCACAGATCGGCTGCGTGGTCCTCACCGGTTCAGCCAAGGCCTTTGCTGCCGGTGCCGACATCAAGGAAATGGCCGAGCTCAGCTACCCGCAGATCTACCTTGACGACCTGTTCAGCGAGTCCGATCGGATCGCCAACCGGCGCAAGCCGATCATCGCCGCGGTGTCTGGTTTTGCCCTGGGCGGGGGCTGTGAGCTGGCGATGATGTGCGACTTCATTCTCGCCGCCGACAACGCCAAGTTCGGTCAGCCAGAAGTCAACCTCGGCGTTTTGCCGGGCATGGGCGGCACCCAACGCCTGACCCGCGCCGTGGGCAAGGCCAAAGCCATGGAGCTGTGTCTGAGCGGTCGCTTGATGGGCGCCGAGGAAGCCGAGCGCGCAGGGCTGGTGGCACGCGTCATCCCTCAGGCCGAGTTGCTTGAAGAAGCCTTGAAGGTGGCGGCAAGCATCGCCGCCAAGTCGATCCCGATCAGCATGATGGTCAAGGAGAGCGTCAACCGTGCCTTTGAAGTCACCCTCAGCGAAGGTGTGCGCTTCGAGCGTCGGGTGTTCCATGCAGCCTTTGCGACTCACGACCAGAAAGAAGGCATGGCGGCGTTTATCGGCAAGCGCGAGGCGCAGTTCAAGGACGCCTGAAAACTGCGCGCGGTTGCAGGCAGGGCGCATGCCTGCAACCGCTCCCCCTCAGTACCAATGATCCGCCGCCGACCTGCGACCAAGGAAGCACAGCGTTTGGCCCTTCGCATCATTCAAGCAGGCCTTTGCACTGCCTAGTATCGGCTCATTGCCTGTCGCGCCGACGGGCCATGGACAGTCGAGGCTTTCATGATTTACGCCGCTCCCGGCACCGCCGGAGCCCTGGTGCAGTTCAAGCTGCGCTACGGCAACTACATCAACGGTCAGTTCGTGCCGCCGATCAAGGGCGAGTACTTCACCAACACCTCGCCAGTCAATGGCCAGCCGATTGCCGAATTCCCGCGCTCAGGCGCCGAGGACATCGACGCTGCACTGGATGCAGCGCACGCAGTGGCCGAGTCCTGGGGGCATACGTCGGTACAGGACCGTGCCTTGATTCTGCTGAAGATCGCCGACCGCATCGAAGCGCACCTCGAACAGCTGGCGATCACCGAGAGCTGGGACAACGGCAAGCCAATCCGCGAAACGCTCAACGCCGATGTGCCGCTGGCCGCCGACCATTTCCGCTACTTCGCCGGGTGCATCCGCGCTCAGGAAGGCGGCGCGGCCGAGATCAACCAGAACACCGTGGCCTACCACCTGCATGAGCCGTTGGGGGTGGTCGGGCAGATCATTCCGTGGAACTTCCCGTTGCTGATGGCCGCCTGGAAACTCGCCCCGGCGCTGGCTGCCGGTAACTGCGTAATCCTCAAGCCTGCCGAGCAGACGCCTCAATCGATCACCTTGCTTGCAGAGCTGGTAGGCGACCTGCTGCCCGCCGGTGTGCTCAATATCGTCCACGGCTATGGCCGCGAAGCGGGCGAGGCGCTGGCCACCAGCAAACGCATCGCCAAGATCGCCTTTACCGGCTCTACTCCGGTGGGCTCGCACATCATGAAGTGCGCTGCCGAGAACATCATTCCGTCCACTGTGGAGCTGGGTGGCAAGTCGCCGAACATCTTCTTCGAAGATATTCTCCAGGCCGAACCGGCCTTTATCGACAAAGCCGCTGAAGGGCTGGTGCTGGCGTTCTTCAACCAAGGCGAAGTGTGCACCTGCCCATCGCGGGCGCTGGTGCAGGAATCGATCTATCCGCAGTTCATGCAGGTAGTGCTGGAGAAGATCCGCAAGATCAAGCGTGGCAACCCGCTCGACACCGAGACCATGGTCGGCGCGCAGGCTTCGCAGCAACAGTTCGACCGCATTCTTACCTACCTCGAAGTTGCCGAGCAGGAAGGCGCCGAGCTGCTCACCGGCGGTCAGGTCGAGCGGCTTGAAGGTGATCTGGCTGGCGGGTACTACCTGCAGCCGACCCTGCTCAAGGGCCACAACGGCATGCGCGTGTTCCAGGAGGAAATCTTCGGCCCGGTAGTCAGCGTGACCACCTTCAAGGATGAGGCCGAGGCGCTGGCAATTGCCAACGATACCGAATTCGGCCTGGGCGCCGGGGTCTGGACGCGTGATATCAACCGCGCCTATCGCATGGGCCGCGGGATCAAGGCTGGGCGAGTCTGGACCAACTGCTACCACCTGTATCCAGCGCATGCGGCGTTCGGTGGCTACAAGAAGTCTGGCGTGGGCCGCGAAACGCACAAGATGATGCTCGACCATTATCAGCAGACCAAGAACCTGCTGGTCAGCTACGACATCAACCCGCTCGGGTTCTTCTGAATCCGCAGCAATAACGAGTTCTGTAGCGGCCTTGCCGGGGCGCCGGACCGGTCGGAAAGGGGTGCGAAGCGCCCCCAAGTAACGAAGATCCCGTAACTAATGGTTCCAAAGTAGCAATGGCATTACACCGGAAACGGTGTATCAATAGACGCACCGCAATCCTGTGGTGCCAGAAGAGGATGAACCCATGTGGAAAAAGCCCGCGTTCACTGATCTGCGTATTGGTTTTGAAGTCACGATGTATTTCGCCAACCGCTGAATCTTCTGGGGCCGCTACGCGGCCCTTTCCGCGATAGCAGGCCGCTGCGAGGGCGCGCCGATCCGATTGCAAACCCTTCAGGATGCTTTAGGCTGAGCTTCACCCTCAAAAGAACAATAGGCGTTGCATGAGCGCGAATCCGAGCCAGTTGCGCAAGTTCGTTTCCCCGGAAATCATTTTTGGTGCCGGCTGCAGGCATCACGTTGCCAACTATGCGCGCACCTTCGGCGCGCGCAAGGTACTGCTGGTCAGTGACCCCGGCGTGCTGGCTGCCGGCTGGGTCGCCGACGTCGAGGCCAGTCTTCAGGGGCAGGGTATCGACTACTGCCTGCATACCGATGTCTCGCCCAATCCTCGTGTTGAAGAAGTCATGGCCGGCGCCGAGCGCTACCGCAGCGAACAGTGCGACGTGATCGTCGCCGTCGGTGGCGGCAGCCCGATGGACTGCGCCAAGGGCATCGGCATCGTCGTCGCCCATGGCCGGCATATCCTCGAATTCGAAGGGGTCGACACCATTCGCGTGCCGAGCCCGCCGCTTATTTTGATCCCTACAACAGCAGGCACCTCAGCGGATGTGTCGCAGTTCGTGATTATTTCCAACCAGCAGCAACGGATGAAGTTTTCCATCGTCAGCAAGGCCGTGGTGCCAGACGTGTCGTTGATCGATCCGGAAACAACCCTGAGCATGGACCCGTTTTTATCTGCCTGCACCGGCATTGACGCCCTGGTGCATGCCATCGAGGCGTTCGTGTCGACCGGCCATGGCCCGCTGACCGACCCGCATGCGCTGGAGGCGATGCGCCTGATCAACGGCAATCTGGTGCAGATGATCGCCAGCCCCAACGATATTGTCCTGCGCGAAAAGGTCATGCTCGGCAGCATGCAGGCGGGTCTGGCGTTTTCCAATGCCATTCTTGGCGCCGTGCACGCCATGTCGCACAGCCTTGGCGGTTTTCTCGACCTCCCCCATGGGTTATGCAATGCGGTGCTGGTCGAGCATGTGGTGGCGTTCAATTACAGTGCGGCGCCAGAGCGCTTCAAGGTGATTGCGCAGACGCTGGGGATTGATTGTCGTGGGCTCAATCATGAACAGGTGCGCAAGCGTCTGGTCGATCACCTGATCGCCTTGAAGCATGCGGTGGGCTTCCACGAAACCCTTGGCCTGCATGGCGTCGGTAGCAGCGATATCCCGTTCCTGTCGCGCCACGCGATGGGCGACCCGTGCATTCTGACCAACCCGCGCAGCTCGAGCCTGCGAGATGTCGAGGTGGTCTATGGCGAGGCCCTCTGAGCCTGGCGCCGATGCCCTGGCCGGATTATTGGGGTTGTCCAACCACACGGTGCGCAAGAGCCACTACCCTGAGCTGGCGGTGCGCCTGGAAGAGCTCGAGGCGGAGCGCAATCGCTACACCTGGCTGTTCGAACACGCCGTGCACGGCATCTTTCAGGCCAGCCTGGAAGACGGCATGCGCGCAGCCAATCCGGCGCTGGCGCGCATGCTCGGCTACGACCACGCGCAGGCGTTGCTGTTCTCGCGCAGCGATCTGGCCAGCTTGCTGTTCGATCGGGGCACCGATGAGTTGGCCGAGATCGTCGCCACCCTCCAGCGCGAGCGCGCTTTGCTGGCCTATGAGACCCGCCTGCGCCGCCGTGATGGCAGCAGCGTCGATGTGCTGATGAACCTGCTGTCGCGTCCGGACGAACCCGGCGTGGTCGAAGGTTTCGTGGCGGATATCACCGAACGCAAGCAGGCTCAGGCGCGCCTGCAGCAGCTCAATGACCAGCTTGAGCAGCGGGTTGCCGAGCGCACCAATGAGCTGATCGAGGCGCGCGACGCCGCGCAGGCTGCCAACTTGAGCAAGGACAAGTACCTTGCTGCGGCCAGCCACGATTTGCTGCAGCCGTTGAATGCCGCCAGGTTGTTGATTTCGACCCTGCGCGAACGCGACCTGGCCGCAGCTGAAGGCCTGCTGGTCGAACGTGCGCACCAGGCATTGGAAGGCGCTGAAGACTTGCTCAGCGACCTGCTGGATATCTCCCGACTGGATCACGCGACCATCCAGCCCGATTTCGACTGTTATCGGCTCGATGATCTGCTGTTACCGCTGGAGTCGGAGTTTCAGCCGGTTGCCGAGGCTGCCGGGCTGTCGCTGCGGGTGCGTGGTGGTCCGCCGGTGATACGCACCGATTTGCGCCTGCTGACGCGGATACTGCGCAACTTTCTCAGCAATGCCTGCCGTTACACCGAGCAGGGGCGGGTGCTGCTGGGCTGGCGGCGGCGCGGCGACAAGCTCAGCATCGAAGTCTGGGACAGCGGCCGTGGCATCGCTGCCGAGCGCTTGCAGTCAATCTTTCTCGAATTCAACCAGCTGGATGTCGGCCGGGCTGCCGACCGCAAAGGTGTCGGGCTGGGGCTGGCAATCGTCGAGCGGATCGCACGTATCCTTGAGTGCAAGATCGGCGTACGTTCCTGGCCGGACCGCGGTTCGGTGTTCAGTATCGAGGTGCCGATCTCCAGTCAGGAGCCGGCGCCGGCGAGCCTGCCGATTACGCAGGCCAGTGTCGGCGACCCTTTGCCTGGGCGGCGCCTGCTGGTGCTGGACAACGAGCTGAGTATCCGTCAGAGCATGGCGGCACTGCTCGGCCAGTGGGGCTGCGAGGTGTTGACCGCAGGGGATCTGCATGAATCGCTGCAAGTCCTGCAGGGGCGGCCACCGGAACTGGTGCTGGCGGATTTTCACCTTGATCAAGGCCTGACGGGCTGCCATGTTGTTCGCGACCTCAGGGCGCACTTCGCCTGCACGATTCCGGCAGTGATGATTACGGCTGATCGCAGCGAGCAGAGCCGGCGGGCCATGCAGCGGCTGAAGGCACCGCTGCTGAACAAACCGGTCAAGCCAGGCAAGCTGCGTGCTGTGCTCAGCCAATTGCTGGCACAGTGACTGTGGCTGGAGCAGGGGATGCTAGTGGTCCTTGTACATCATTTCAGACAATTGCCCGGTAATCCCTGTTGCCCGTTGCGCCTTGGCGCCTTAGACTGCCGCCCCCTGTAAAAGAGTGCCGGTTGGCGCTTGAAGAATTCTGTTGCGCAGGCACCGGCCTGAGCGACACCCGAATCGCCCAATGCACATTTTTTCGTAGAGAAATCGATGACCAAGGAACAGTTGCTGGCCATGTCGGCCGATGACTACATGAACGCTGCTCAGCTGGAGTTCTTCACCCAGCTGCTGCAAGCGATGAAGGTAGAAACCCACGAGCGCATCGAACAGAGCCGCATTACCATCGAGAGCCTGGATACCCCTTCGGATCCTGCCGACGTGGCGTCGGTCGAGGAAGAGCGTCACTGGCTGGTCAACGGTATCGAGCGCGATCAGCGCCTGCTGCCGCAGCTGGAGATGGCCCTCGGCCGTATTGGCGACGGTGATTTTGGCTGGTGCGAAGACAGCGGTGAGGCGATTGGCCTGCAGCGTCTGCTGATCAGCCCGACCACCAAGTACTGCATCGAAGCGCAAGAGCGCCACGAACAGATCGGTCGCCACCAGCGCCAGATCTGATCGATCGCAGCATGCATGGCCCCACGGAGCGATCCCTGGGGCTTTTTGCATTTGTTCGGCGCTACTTTGTTTGCGGGACGCCTTGATGGTTGCTCTGCATCAAGTCTGTGCTCGTTAAGCCGAAGGAAGTATAGATAGTGGCTTTATAGTGGCGTTTAATGGGGGACAATAATGCTCTAGCGGATGGACCCTCAACATGATGCGTGACGGATCTGTGCCCACCTGTGACATGCCGCAACCCGCAAAACGCCCGGTACTGCCAGGAATTGCCGTGTTGCAGGGGGCAGCGCTGGCTGCCGTGCTGGCCGCCATGGCGTTTGCTCAGTTGGCGTTCTATCTGGCCCTGCCGCTGGCATTGTTGGTGCTCTGGTTACCGGGCTGGCGACGCAAGGCAGCCCAGCCAGGAAACGCCGAGCCGTCTGCACCGGCGCACCATGAGCTGACCCAAACCTTGGCGCGCAGCACCAGCCGTAACGCCTTGTCTGCCGCTTCCATGGCTTTTTCGGTACAACAGTTGGCCACTCGGTTGCAGTCACAGCTGGGCGCCGCCGATCAGATCGTTGACAGTGCACAGATCATGATCGGTACCGAGAAGGCGACCGCTCAGCTCAGCCAGCAGGCGTTGCAGGCGGCCCGTTCAGCACATTCCAGCAGCGCGGCAGGGCAGCAGGTACTGGCCGAGTCGATCCAGCGCATGCACCAGTTAAGCGCCCGGGCCACGGCCAGCCGCGAGTTGATCGAAGCCCTGCACCAGCGCAGCGAAGATATCGCTCGGGTCACCTTGGTGATCCAGGCCATCGCCAGCCAGACCAACCTGCTCGCGCTTAACGCGGCGATCGAGGCGGCCAGGGCAGGCGAGCACGGGCGTGGCTTTGCAGTGGTTGCCGATGAAGTGCGCGGCCTGGCCGGGCGAACCGCAGCCGCTACCGGCGAAGTGGGCGCGATGGTCGCCGATATTCAGGCCCGCACCGCTGAGGTGGTCGAGCAGATTCGTAGTCTGGCCGGGGATTTGAGTGCTGACCTGGTTCAGGTCGAGCAAACAGGCGAGCAATTGACCTTGATCGCCAAGCTGGCGGCCTCTGTGGAGCTGCAGGTTGACGAGATCGCCGAGGGCACCCAGATCAACCAGCAACAACTGGATAACCTGTTCCAGGCGGTTGGGCAGGTGCGCACTGATCTGGAGCTCAGCGATGGGCAAACGCGCAGTCTTGCCCAGGCAGCGGTGCACATGGAACGACAAGCGGAGGCGCTTAGCGAACGGCTGGCCGAAGTTGGCCTGGATGACTATCACCAGCGCATTTTTGCGCTTGCCGAGCAGGGCGCGCGAAGTATCTCTGCCCGCTTTGAGCAGGATATCGAGCAAGGTCTGATTAGCGAAGAGGCGCTGTTCGATCGGCGCTACCAACCCATCCCGAGCATGCAGCCGCCGCGCTTTACCACCCGCTTTGACCAGTACACCGATACGGTGCTGCCCCAATTGCAGGAGCCGCTGCTGGCCCAGCATGAGGGGCTGGTCTACGCGATTGCCTGCACTGGCGAGGGCTACGTACCAACGCACAACGCGGCGTTCAACCTGCCCTTGACCGGCGACCCGCTGCATGACACCGCGCACAACCGCAGCAAGCGCAAGTTCGACGACCGCACCGGTATCCGCTGTGGCAACCATCAGCAGCGGTTGCTGTTGCAAACCTACAGCCGTGATACCGGTGAACTCATGCATGACCTGTCGGTGCCGCTGTTCATCAACGGTAGGCACTGGGGCGGCCTGCGTCTGGGCTACAAGCCCGAGCCTGGTCTGAACTGAGCGGAGTTTATTGCCGCTGATGCAATACAGATGTACCAGTCCGCGCTGTTTGTAGTTTCGGTTGATGCGTATCATGGCTGCATCGTTAGGTTGCTAATTAAATTCCGGAGGGGATGATGAATAGCCAGATCGATGTCGCAGTGATGATCGGCTCCGGTGTGCCGGCAGCATTGCAGGCGCGTGGCCTGCGGGTCTGCTGGGTCGTGCTGGTGAATGGCGAACGTCGTGGTACCGCGTTTGCCAGTCGCCGTGAGGCGCTGGAATGCCAAGCTGCCTGGCAGGCCCAGCTCGGCCGAACACAGGCAGCCTGAAAGCCTTTTCAGCTCTCCAGAAAGCGCGCCAGTTCACACGCATCGCTGTGCCGGCGCCGAAAACCTCTTACCCGGCCGGTAGTGCTGTCGGTTACGTGAAAAAAGGCGATGCCGGCAGCCACTACCCGAAATCTGGGTCGGTCTGTAGCGCTGGACAGGCAATAAATGTCGCTTGGGCCTCGACGGATTTCAGTATTTTCGTGCATATTTCTCCCGTGTAGCGCGCAGAGGGTTGCCTTGGGCCGTCAGGCCTGGGACCTGTCGCTATCTATTGCATGTCTACCGGCAGTGTTGAAGTCAGCATTTACGCCTGCGTTGTGGGAAAATTGCCGAAATGTGATGTGCGGATCTGGCTGGCACGGCGGGGTTAAAAATCCTGCCTGCTGTGTAGTCTTTATGTACGGGCCGCTCGTGCTCTATTTCATTAGTCTTTCAGCAGCGATCTGAAATGGCTGCGCCGCCGATCAATTCGGGTGTGGCGCTTGTAACCCTGTTTGAGGATTTGAGATTGGCAGTCAGTACTCTTGATACCCATGCGTTATTTGCATTGGGCGACTTGCGTGGCAAGTTGGCCCAGTTGTTTCACGGGCGTTTCGTTTATGTCACCGAGCAAAGCCCCGACGGTTTGTACATGGCCGAAATCGACACCGACAGCTCATTGGTGGTGGATGACAAACAGCGGCTTGAGCTGAAGGTAGGCGATCACTTCCGCGCCGCAGTTCTGCCCAGTCGCGAAGGTGGCAAGCTGGAGCTGCGTTTTCGCGAGATCAAGCTGAATATCTACGGCGGCGACTATGCCTTCGTCAAAGTGGCGGAAGGTGAGGGCATCGTGTTTCGTAACGGCCAGGGCGTGATGTTGGTCTTTGCCGCCCAGCAACAAGTGCAGGAAGGCCTGGGCAAGCTGCTCAAGGCTGTGACCGGCAAAGTCGCCAAGTGGCGCAAAGGCGAGCTGACCACATTCAAGGCCAGCGAGTGAGTGACGATAGCTTGTCTGCCCAGGGACGGGCGGAGTTTCACCGCCAGTTCAAATCACAAGCGCAGGCGCATGCCGAGCGGCTGCTGGCCCAGCACGCAGTGATGGGCAGCGCCTGGCTGAGTTGGGTTGCCGGCCAGTTGTATGAGATTACGCCCGCGCCCTTGGCTGCAATGGTCCGGCGCGAACTGCAGCGCTTGAATCGCTAAGCCCAGGCTGGCTTGGCGGGTATCTCAATTGCCCTGGCTATTGCCGCCGCTGATTTCAGCAGGTACGTCTTCGCCTGCCGCACGTTTACGAAACAGCGCTGCACGGGCCAGTAGCAAGGTGGTAACCGGCACGGTTATCGACAGCAGAATCGGGATCAGCAAGGCATGCACGATTGGCCCCTGCTTTAACCATGAAAAATACAGGATCGATGCCAGGCTCACGCACCAGGTGCCGATAGTTGAAGCCAGTGCAGGCGGGTGCATGCGTTGGAAGTAGTCTTTCAGCCGCACCAGGCCGATTGCACCAATCAGCGCGAACAGGCTGCCTATCAGCAGTAATGCTGCGGTCGTGAGTTCGAGCCAGAACGGCAGTTGCAGAGCTTCGGTCATTCTATTACCTCACCGCGCAGGAGGAATTTGGCCAGGGCGAATGAGCCGACGAAGCCGAACAAGGCAATCAGCAGTGCGCCTTCGAAATAGGTATCGCTGGCATAGCGAATGCCCAGTACGAGCATCATCAACATGGCCAGGATGTACAGGTAATCCAGCGCCAGGACCCGGTCCTGAGCGGAAGGGCCGCGGAACAACCTGACCAAGGCCAGCGCCATGGCGATGGTGAAGATGAACAAGCTGGCGAGAATGGCGTTGGCGAGCAGGCCTGTCATTCGAATATCTCCATCAGCGGGCGTTCATAGGTGTGCTTGAAATGTTCGATGAACTGCGCCTCATCACGCAGATCGAACACGTGCAGCAGCAGCATGCTGCGGTCCAGGGCAAGTTCAGACCAGACCGTGCCGGGCACCACCGTAGTGATCATCGACAGAGCGGCCAGGCCGTGTACATCGTGCAGTGCCAGTGGAATGTGGACGAACGCCGATCGTGGCGGCCGGCGCTTTGCCGAAAGTACGCTGCGGGCAACTTGCAGGTTGGAGGTGATGACATCCAGGCCAATACGGCCGATCAGTTTGGCAACCACCCACGGCCGTTTCACGTGCGCATGTTGCGGGCGCAGTGGGGCCAGCAGGATAGGCGCGAGGATCGCCAGCAAGGCGCCAAGCAGAAGATTGCCTGGGCTTACCGAGAGATTCAGCAACAGCCACAACGCGAACAGCGCAATGGACAGTAGCGGAGCGGGTAACAGACGGTTCATGGCTGCACCTCGGTGTTGAAGGAGGTTGGGCCAGGAATTGGCATCGAGCTCATGACTGCCTCGATGTAGGCTTGCGGTGCCTGCAGGCTTGCAGCGGTGTCCTGGGTATAGCGCAGCAGCGGTTCGGCCCTGACGCTTAGGAACAGGCACAGGCCGAGCAGAATCGCGATCGGCAGGCACTCATAGCGGCGCAGCAGCGGCGAAGGGCGCTCTTCAGGCTTCCAAAAGCGCTGGATGCCAACCCGGCCAAAGGCGATCAGTGACGCCATGCCGGAAAGCACCAATAACGCGACCAGGCACCAGCCGGCCGCCGACAGTGGCTGCTCCGGCGCAACGCCCAAGCCCAACGGGTTGAACAGCGCGCTGATCAGGCTCAGCTTGCCGATAAAGCCCGACAGCGGCGGCATGCCGATGATCAACAGCGCGCAGGCAATAAAGCTCAAACCCAGGAATGCCATGGTCCACGGAATGATCTGACCGATTACCGCCTTCTGCTGATCGTCCAGGTTGATGCCCTTGGGTGGATGCAGAGACTCCAGCAGAGGCGGCGACAGGCCTTCGTCATCATCCAGCGGCGTCTCGTTGGCCGAGCGCGAGCGCTCGATCAATTCCGCCAGCAGGAACAACGCGCACAGGGCCAGGGTCGAGCTGACCAGGTAGAACAGCGCGCTGCCGGTCAGAATTGGCTGGCCGAAACCTATCGCTGCCATCAAGGTGCCGGCTGAAACCAGAATGCTTAGCGCTGCCATGCGCTCCAGGCGCTGTGCGGCCAGAATCGACACGGCGGCGACCGCCAGGGTTGCCAGGCCGCCGTACACCAGCCATTCGCCGCCAAAGTGCGCCGACGCGCCGGCTTGCCCGGAAAACAGCAACGTCCACAGTCGCAGCACGGCGTACAGGCCGACTTTGGTCATGATTGCGAATAGCGCGGCAACCGGTGCGCTTGCCGAGGAGTAGGCCGGTACCAGCCAGAAATTCAGCGGCCAGATCCCTGCCTTGGCCAGGAACGCCATCGCCAGAATGGCTGCGCCGGCGTGCAGCAGGCCACGATCAGCCTCAGGTACCAGCGGGATCTTCAAGGCCAGGTCGGCCATGTTCAGTGTGCCGGTGACGCCATAGAGCAGGGCTGCACCGACCAGAAACAGCGAAGAGGCGAACAGGTTGATGGCGATGTAGTGCAAGCCGGCTTTGACTCGAGCCCGACCTGAGCCGTGCAGGAGCAGGCCATACGACGCTGCCAGCAGCACCTCGAAGAACACGAACAGGTTGAACAGGTCGGCGGTGAGGAATGCGCCGTACAGGCCCATCAGCTGGATCTGGAACAACGCATGAAAACTCGCCCCGGCGCCGTCCCAGCGCGCCCGGGCGAACAGCAGGGCGCTGACGCCGATCACGCCGGTCAGGCTCAGCATCAATGCCGAGAGGTGGTCGACCACCAGCACGATGCCAAACGGGGCTGACCAGTTACCGGGCAAATAGACACCGATCGACTCGGCCTGGCCTTGGCTGCGCACCCAGTTCAGCAGAGTCAGCGCAATCGCCAGGCCGATGATGCTCGACAGCAGGTTGAGGTGGGCCTTGATCCGGCGATGTTTCTCACCCAGCAGCAACATTATCGCCGCTGTCACCAGCGGCAACAGGATTGGTGCGACGATCAATTGATTCATCCAGCTCATTCTTCACGCTCCCGGCCATCGACGTGGTCAGTGCCGGTCAGCCCGCGCGAGGCCAGCAGCACAACCAGGAACAACGCGGTCATGGCAAAGCTGATGACGATCGCGGTCAACACCAATGCTTGTGGCAATGGGTCTGTGTAGTGCAGCAAGTCTTGCGTCACGCCTTCCTTGATGATCGGCTCTTTGCCGATGAACAGGCTGCCCATGCTGAAGATGAACAGATTGACCCCGTAGGACAGCAGGCACAGCCCCATGATCACCTGATAGGTACGTGGCCGCAGGATCAGCCAGACCCCGGACGCGGCCAAGACACCGATGGCTACTGCAATGACTTCTTCCATCAGGCGGCTCCTGTCTGGCTGGATTTCTGTGCGCTGCCTGGGCGATAGGCGCGCACTGATTGGTGGGCCAAGGCCGTCAGAATCAGCAAGGTCGAACCTACCACCACGCTGTACACGCCGATGTCGAAGAACAGTGCACTGGCCACGTGCACGTCACCCAGCAATGGCAGGTGCAGGTGCGCGGTATGGGTGGTCAGGAACGGATAACCCAGCAGCATCGCGCCAGCGCCGGTAAGCGTTGCGCAGAGCAGGCCAGTACCCATCCAGCGCAGCGGCCGCAGGCTCATCTGCGCCTCCACCCATTGGGTGCCCGCCACCATGTACTGCAGGATGAATGCCACCGACATTACCAGGCCGGCGACGAAGCCACCCCCCGGTTGGTTGTGGCCGCGCATGAACAGGTACATCGACACCATCAGGGCCACCGGCAGCAATAGTCGCACCAACGCCGCAGGCACCATCATGAAGCCCATTGCCGTGTCGGTGGCATGCCGCGGATTGATCAGGTCGGTAACCACATCCGGGGCCAGCTGGCGCTGCTGCGCCGGCAGTTGCATGCTTTCCTTGGGTGGGCGGAAGCGGCGCAGCAGGGCGAATACGGTCAGCGCCACGGCAACCAGCACGGTGATCTCGCCGAGGGTATCGAAGCCGCGGAAGTCCACCAGCATCACGTTGACCACATTGGTCCCGCCGCCTTGGGGTAGTGCACGGCTCAAGTAGAACGAGGAGATATCGTTGGGCGTAGGCCGGGTCAGCATCGAGTAGGACAGCAGAGCCATTCCGCCACCGACCAACACGGCCAACAGCAGGTCACGCAGGCGGCGCAAGCGCGCTCGTTCCAGACTGCCAGGCAGAGGTGAGACACCTTCGATACGGCGTGGCAGCCAGCGCAGACCGAGCAGGATCAGTACCGTGGTAACGACTTCAACCGCCAACTGAGTCAGGGCCAGGTCGGGGGCGGAGAACCAGACGAAGGTGATGCAGGTCATCAGGCCGCAGACGCTGACCATGGTCAGTGCCGCCAGACGATGATATTTGGCCTGCCAGGCAGCCCCGATGGCGCAGGCAATAGCAATCAGCCACAAGGCTACGAACACCCCGGAGCCAGGTATCTTGGGTCGATCACCCCAGCTCAGGCCGCTATACAGCAGCGGCGTCAGGCCAGCGATAAACGCCGCCAGCACGAGCATGAACAGTTGTTTCTGCAAGCGTCGGGTGGTCAGCGCTGCCTCCACATGACGCGCGATCAGCATCAACCGGACCAGCCCATGTTCGAACAGGCGCTTGCCATTGAAGCGTTCGATCAGTGGCGGATACGGGAACCTGCCCAGGCGCAGTTGCTTGCGCAACAGCAGGTACAGCACCACGCCACCGCACATGGCCACCAAGCTCATGATCAGTGGCGCATTCCAGCCGTGCCAGATGGCCAGGCTGTACTCGGGCAGCGTGCCCCCGACCACCGGCAGCGCCGCTGCGGCGAGCAGGGGGCCGACCGATTGGGCCGGGAAGATCCCCACCACCAGGCAGGTCAGCACCAGCAGCTCGACCGGTGCCCGCATCCAGCGCGGTGGTTCGTGGGGGGTATGCGGCAGGTCCTGGGCAGGTGGGCCGAAAAATACGTCTACGGTAAAGCGCAGGGCGTAGGCAACGCTGAAGGTGCCCGCCAGGGTGGCGATGACTGGCAGCGTGGCTTCAACCCAGGCGGTAGAGGAAATGAACACCGTTTCGGCGAAGAACATTTCCTTGGACAAGAAGCCGTTCATCAACGGCACCCCGGCCATCGACGCACTGGCAACCATGGCCAGGGTCGCGGTGTAAGGGATCAGCCGCATCAACCCGCTGAGACGGCGGATATCGCGCGTTCCGCTCTCGTGGTCGATGATGCCCGCCGCCATGAACAGCGACGCCTTGAAGGTCGCGTGGTTGAGAATGTGGAACACTGCTGCGACCGCCGCCAGCGGGCTGTTCAGGCCGAGCAGCAAGGTGATCAGGCCCAGGTGACTGATGGTCGAGTAGGCAAGCAGGCCCTTGAGGTCATTTTGAAACATCGCTGCGAAGGCGCCCAGAACCAGGGTAATGGCACCCGCGCCGCCGACAATCCAGAACCATTCCTCGGTGCCAGCCAGAGTTGGCCACAGCCGAGCCATGAGGAACACGCCTGCCTTGACCATGGTTGCCGAGTGCAGATACGCCGAAACCGGAGTCGGCGCCGCCATGGCGTGGGGCAGCCAGAACTGGAATGGAAACTGCGCACTCTTGCTCAGCGCGCCAATAAGGATCAGCGGCAGCAATACCGGATACAGCGCATGCTGGCGCACGGTTTCGCCGGCAGCGAGCACTTTGTCCAGATCATAGCTGCCGACAACATGGCCGAGCAGCAGGGCACCCACTAGCAGGCACAGGCCCCCGGCGCCGGTCACCATAAGCGCCATATAAGCGCCGCGGCGTGCATCAGCGCGGTGGTGCCAGTAACCGATCAGCAGGAACGAGAACAGACTGGTCAGTTCCCAGAAGAACACCAGCTGGATCAGATTGCCGGAAATCACCAGCCCGAGCATTGCGCCCATGAACGCCAGGAAGAACGCGAAGAAGCGCGGCACCGGGTCTTGCGGCGACATGTAGTAGCGCGCATATAGCGACACCAGCGCGCCTATGCCCAGTACCAGCAGAGAGAACAGCCAGGCAAAGCCGTCCATGCGCAGCACCAGGTTCAAACCCAGGCTTGGCAGCCACAGAAACTCCTCGCGGATTACTCCGCCGTGGGCGATCTGAGGGTAGAGCAGCGCTACCTGAACCGTGCCGATGAGGGCCACCAGCCCGGCGAGAATCGACTCGGCGTTCCTAGCGTTGTGCGGCAGGACGGCCGCCAGGCAACTGCCAACGAAGGGCAGAAGCAATAGCACTATCAATGACATAGCGACCTAATCTGGAGGAGTTTGGTAAGGATAATACGTGCCGAACGGTTGATCACCAACACGCAAGCTGTGCCAGAATCCTACAAATGGGGTGTGACAAGCAGTTTTTTTATAACAGCTTTTTACAAAGCATAGCTGTTCTTTTCTCGATTACTGGCTGGTTTCGCCGTCGACTGGCGCGTTATTTGCGTGCTGAGAATGGTCTCTGCGGCGGATCTTCAGTTCACTGACGACCACGGCGATCACGATCAGCAAACCGCCAAGCAAGGCCATCCCGGGCAGACGCTCGCCGGCGAGGCGCCCGACTACGCCTGCCCACACCGGTTCGCCCGCATAGATCAGGGTTGCGCGAGTGGGCGATACCGATTTTTGCGCCCAGTTCATGGCCACCTGAATGATTGCGCTCATCAGGCCCAGGCCGAGGGCGCTGGCCAGCAGTAGCCAGGAAAAATCAGGCAATGATTCCCTGGTCGGCAGGATCATCGCAAATGACAGCAGCGAGGCAGTGGCCAATTGCACCACTGTCACCCTGCGTACATCGACCTGGCCGGCATAGCGGCTGATCAGAATGATCTCTGCGGCGATTGCCACGGCGCTGACCAAGGTCAGCAGTTCGCCTTCACTGAAGTGCAAGCCCGCGCTGCTGGGGCCGGCGAGCAGCATCAGACCGACAAATGCCAGGCAAATGCCGATGCTTGGCATCAAACCGGGGCGTCTGCCCAGCACCAGCCACTGCAATAGTGGTACGAACGGTACGTAGAGCGCGGTGATGAATGCCGACTGGCTGCTGTTGATCGTCTGCAAGCCCATAGTCTGCAAACCGTAACCGAGCATGATGGTGATGCCAATCAAAACGCCGGCTTTGAGTTCGAGCATGGTCAGGCCCGCCAACGCTCTTGCTGAAACCATGCCCACGAACACGGCTGCCGCAGCGAAGCGCAGGCCAACAAAGAACATCGGGCCGCTGACGCTCATGACGTTGTGCACGATGAGAAAAGTGCCGCCCCACAGCATGGTAATGAACACCAGCACCAGCTCTGCCTTGCTCAGGCGGAAACTGACAGTGGTCTTGGACTGACTGGGGGCTTGGCTCATGGTTGCACGCTCGACAGTGGCGGCGCACAATCGCCGCAAAGTGGGCAGTATACTGCGCAAGGCATACCGATGAGCAATATAGTGCACAAAACCTCAACGCACCGCGCTTCCGTGCTTCAGCACGTCAGTCAGAACATTCGCCAATTGCGTGGCGCGGCGGGTCTCAGCCAGAGTGCCCTGGCCGAGCGCTCCGGAGTCAGTCGGCGCATGCTGGTAGCCATCGAAGGCGGCGAGAAGAACGTCAGTCTGACCACCCTGGACTTGATCGCCGAGGCCTTGGGAGTCGCGTTCAGCCAGTTGATTCAGGCTCCGGAGCAGCGCGATCCGAGCCGTATTGAAGAGCTGGCATGGGCCGGTGAGCATCCCGGCAGCAAAGCCTTGTTACTGGGAAGTAGCCCGGCGCGGCGCGAGGTGGAGTTATGGGAGTGGACGCTGGCCCCTGGCGAATCCTACGCCAGCGAGGCAGACGCCGAAGGCTGGAGCGAGCAGATCTACATCGCCGAGGGTTGCTTGACGCTGATTATCGAAGGTCAGGCCCAGCAGTTGGCGACGGGGCAGTTCCACATCTTTGCCAGCAACTGCCGCTATGCCTATCGCAATGACGGCGAGCTGCCCGTGCGGTTCGTGCGCAATGTGGTGATCTGAAGCTCACTGCTGGTAGGTCGCCAGGCATTCCTCAGTGTTTTGCACCGTTGCGTAAGCGAATGCCAGTGAGGCCATTAAGGTTGCATGCACCTGAGCGGCTGGCAGTTCCTGGCCATTGAATTCCAGCGCCCGTGTGGCGCACGCATCATGGGCGACCGTGACGCTATAGCCAAAATCGGCGGCAGCGCGAACGGCCGCATCGATGCACATGTGGCTCATGCTGCCGACAATCGTCACGGCTTGCACTGCATGCTCATCAAGCAGTTCTTTTAGGCCGGTCTCCTGGAAGGCATTGACCTGTTGTTTGAGCAGCACCGGCTCATCACCGAGGGGAGCAGCCTTGGGGTGAATTTCGGCTCCGGCTGAGCCCGGCGCAAAGAATGGCGCGTCGGCGCTTGCAAATTCATGGCGAACATGCACGATCAGGTCGCCGCGCTTGCGCGCTGCATTGAGCAGCAACGCTGCGTTGTCGGCGGCCGCATCAGCGCCGTCGAGGGACCACTTGCCCCCAGGAAAGTAGTCTTTCTGGATATCGATAACGATCAGTGCCTGTTTGCTCATGCTGCCTCCTGCGGCGGGTGTCAGGTTGAACACTAGTTATAGATGCGAATTGCCTGGCATGTGCGATACGGAAACTTACAGCAATGTTGTTAGCGGCTCTGACGGATGCGGCCCAGGGCCGGCAAGCGCCAGATGATCGTGATTGTTGCGCAGCGGGCACTCCTTCAGCGACATGCAACCGCAGCCTATGCAGCCGTCCAGTTGGTCGCGCAGTAGAGTCAACTCTTCGATGCGCTGGCTGAGATCGTCTCGCCACCCGGCCGACAGGCGCTGCCAGTCAGCTGCATTCGGGGTATGGCCCAGCGGCAGGCTGGATAGCGCTTTGGCGATGGTGGCTAGCGGGATGCCCAGACGCTGGGCCATCTTGATCACCGCCACCCGGCGCAGCATCGCACGCGGGTAGCGGCGTTGATTGCCGGCGTTGCGGCTGCTTTGGATCAACCCCTTGGTTTCGTAGAAGTGCAGGGCGGTAACCGCGACACCGCTGCGGCTGGCCAATTGGCCAACGCTGAGCTGGCGCTCGGCTTCCGTAGTAGGGGAGGCAGGCATGCTAATTAATCCTTGACCTTGACTTAACTCGAGGTTTTACCCTGCCGGCCATGATGACTGCAACTACTGCATAAAGGAGATAGCCTGTGGCCGCTGCGATGCATTCCCTATGTTTTACCCAAATGATCGAATATGAAGTGCCGGCTAGCCGTCAGGCTGCTCTGGCCAACGCGCTGGTGTTGCGCAGTGAGCAACTGGCCACGCGCTGGCCGGCGTTGCTGAGGGTAAGCGTTCAAGCCAGCGATGACGGCAGTCGGGTCCTGCAACATTTGCAGTGGCAGACCCGTGAACAGTGGCAAGCGGCCTGCGGCTTTTTTACTGATGAGCCATTCCTCGAGCTGCTTCAGCAGCATCAGGCCAGAAGTGTCAACTTCGCCGCGTACCAAGTTTTGCGCAGTCTGGTACGCGGTAATGATGGCGGCCTGCATTGTGAGGTTGGCGCGGTCGCTGATAGCCAACGCTAATCATCTGTTACCTATGCCGATTGCGAGTGACGGGAGGCTGCTCCATTATCAACGGCTTGATCGCCGATGAAGTCGCTATCGCAGGAGTGTGCATGACATGAATAGCCAGTCCCAGTTGCAGCAGAACGTGCCGACGCGTCTCGCCCGTGCGCGCGAGGTCATGGCCAGCGAAGGCGTGGACGCGCTGTTGGTGCCATCGGCAGACCCGCACCTGTCCGAGTACCTGCCGGGCCACTGGCAGGGTCGTCAGTGGCTGTCTGGTTTTCATGGTTCGGTGGGTACATTGGTGGTGCTGGCGGACTTCGCTGGGTTGTGGGTAGACAGCCGTTACTGGGAGCAGGCTGCAAACGAACTCGCCGGCAGCGGCATAGAATTAATGAAGCTGATGCCAGGTAGTGCGGGCCCGTTCGATTGGCTCGGCAGCAATCTCCAGCCGCAGGCGACGGTTGCCGTTGACGGCGCTGTGCTGTCCTTGACCGCGTCTCGGCAACTTCAGCAGAGTTTGCAAGCCAACGGAATACGGTTGGTGACTGACACGGATTTGCTTGGTCAAGTCTGGGGGACACGCCCGGCGCTGCCGGCTGCTCCAATCTACGAGCACTTGCCACCCCAGGCCACAGCCACCCGAGCGGAAAAACTGGCCGCGCTGCGCAGCACCTTGAGCAGCAAAGGTGCCGATTGGCATTTCATTGCCACTCTGGATGATATCGCCTGGTTGTTCAATCTGCGTGGCAGTGATGTTTCCTATAACCCGGTGTTTGTCGCATTTGCATGGATTGGCCAGCAGCAGGCGGTGCTGTTCGTCGACCTGAACAAAGTCGATGCTCAACTGCGTCAGGCGCTGACGGCCGACGGTGTCGAGTTGCAGGACTACCACCAGGCAGGGCGCGTGCTCGCCTCGATTACGGGTGGCAGCACTGTGTTGATCGATCCGGCTCGGGTTACCTGTGGCCTGGTTGGTCGGCTCGGGGCTCAGGTGAAGCTGCTCGAGCAGATCAACCCGACGTCGTTGAGCAAGTCGCGCAAGAGCGATGCTGAACTGGCGCATGTTCGTCAGGTCATGGAGCAGGACGGGGCGGCGCTCTGCGAATTTTTTGCCTGGTTCGAGGCCAGCCTTGGCAAGCAACAGATTACCGAGTTGACCATCGACGAGCGCCTGACTGCAGCGCGAGCGCAGCGACCTGGCTATGTTTCACTGAGCTTCTCGACCATTGCCGCTTTCAATGCCAATGGCGCCATGCCGCACTACCGTGCTACCGAGCAGTCCCATTCGGTAATCGAGGGCGACGGGCTGCTGTTGATCGATTCGGGCGGCCAGTACCTGGGCGGCACCACCGACATTACCCGGATGGTCCCGGTAGGTCAGCCGACTCGGGCACAGCGTGAGGATTGCACTCGCGTGCTCAAAGGCATGATCGCGTTGTCGCGAGCGAGTTTCCCGCGTGGCATCTTGTCTCCGTTGCTGGATGCAATTGCGCGGGCGCCGCTCTGGGCTGATCAGGTCGATTACGGTCATGGCACTGGCCACGGCGTCGG
>NZ_JABWRD020000001.1:385000-2451732 GCF_014268785.2 Pseudomonas shirazensis
GAATAGGGGAGGCGTAGCGAAAGCGAGTCTTAATAGGGCGTTTAGTCGCTGGGTATAGACCCGAAACCGGGCGATCTATCCATGGGCAGGTTGAAGGTTGGGTAACACTAACTGGAGGACCGAACCGACTACCGTTGAAAAGTTAGCGGATGACCTGTGGATCGGAGTGAAAGGCTAATCAAGCTCGGAGATAGCTGGTTCTCCTCGAAAGCTATTTAGGTAGCGCCTCATGTATCACTGTAGGGGGTAGAGCACTGTTTCGGCTAGGGGGTCATCCCGACTTACCAAACCGATGCAAACTCCGAATACCTACAAGTGCCGAGCATGGGAGACACACGGCGGGTGCTAACGTCCGTCGTGAAAAGGGAAACAACCCAGACCGTCAGCTAAGGTCCCAAAGTCATGGTTAAGTGGGAAACGATGTGGGAAGGCTTAGACAGCTAGGAGGTTGGCTTAGAAGCAGCCACCCTTTAAAGAAAGCGTAATAGCTCACTAGTCGAGTCGGCCTGCGCGGAAGATGTAACGGGGCTCAAACCATGCACCGAAGCTACGGGTATCACCTTTTGGTGATGCGGTAGAGGAGCGTTCTGTAAGCCTGTGAAGGTGAGTTGAGAAGCTTGCTGGAGGTATCAGAAGTGCGAATGCTGACATGAGTAACGACAATGCGAGTGAAAAACTTGCACGCCGAAAGACCAAGGTTTCCTGCGCAACGTTAATCGACGCAGGGTTAGTCGGTCCCTAAGGCGAGGCTGAAAAGCGTAGTCGATGGAAAACAGGTTAATATTCCTGTACTTCCGATTGTTGCGATGGAGGGACGGAGAAGGCTAGGCCAGCTTGGCGTTGGTAGTCCAAGTTTAAGGTGGTAGGCTGAGATCTTAGGCAAATCCGGGATCTCAAGGCCGAGAGCTGATGACGAGTTGCCTTTAGGCGACGAAGTGGTTGATGCCATGCTTCCAAGAAAAGCTCCTAAGCTTCAGACAATCGGGAACCGTACCCCAAACCGACACAGGTGGTTAGGTAGAGAATACCAAGGCGCTTGAGAGAACTCGGGTGAAGGAACTAGGCAAAATGGCACCGTAACTTCGGGAGAAGGTGCGCCGGCGAAGGTGAAGGGTTTACCCCGTAAGCTTTTGCCGGTCGAAGATACCAGGCCGCTGCGACTGTTTATTAAAAACACAGCACTCTGCAAACACGAAAGTGGACGTATAGGGTGTGACGCCTGCCCGGTGCCGGAAGGTTAATTGATGGGGTTAGCGCAAGCGAAGCTCTTGATCGAAGCCCCGGTAAACGGCGGCCGTAACTATAACGGTCCTAAGGTAGCGAAATTCCTTGTCGGGTAAGTTCCGACCTGCACGAATGGCGTAACGATGGCGGCGCTGTCTCCACCCGAGACTCAGTGAAATTGAAATCGCTGTGAAGATGCAGTGTATCCGCGGCTAGACGGAAAGACCCCGTGAACCTTTACTATAGCTTTGCACTGGACTTTGAATTTGCTTGTGTAGGATAGGTGGGAGGCTTTGAAGTGGGGACGCCAGTTCTCATGGAGCCACTCTTGAAATACCACCCTGGCAACTTTGAGGTTCTAACTCAGGTCCGTTATCCGGATCGAGGACAGTGTATGGTGGGTAGTTTGACTGGGGCGGTCTCCTCCCAAAGAGTAACGGAGGAGTACGAAGGTGCGCTCAGACCGGTCGGAAATCGGTCGTAGAGTATAAAGGCAAAAGCGCGCTTGACTGCGAGACCCACACGTCGAGCAGGTACGAAAGTAGGTCTTAGTGATCCGGTGGTTCTGTATGGAAGGGCCATCGCTCAACGGATAAAAGGTACTCCGGGGATAACAGGCTGATACCGCCCAAGAGTTCATATCGACGGCGGTGTTTGGCACCTCGATGTCGGCTCATCACATCCTGGGGCTGAAGCCGGTCCCAAGGGTATGGCTGTTCGCCATTTAAAGTGGTACGCGAGCTGGGTTTAGAACGTCGTGAGACAGTTCGGTCCCTATCTGCCGTGGACGTTTGAGATTTGAGAGGGGCTGCTCCTAGTACGAGAGGACCGGAGTGGACGAACCTCTGGTGTTCCGGTTGTCACGCCAGTGGCATTGCCGGGTAGCTATGTTCGGAAGAGATAACCGCTGAAAGCATCTAAGCGGGAAACTTGCCTCAAGATGAGATCTCACTGGGATCTAGAATCCCCTGAAGGGCCGTCGAAGACTACGACGTTGATAGGTTGGGTGTGTAAGCGCTGTGAGGCGTTGAGCTAACCAATACTAATTGCCCGTGAGGCTTGACCATATAACACCCAAGCAATTTGCTCATGCAGGTTGCGGTGGTGAAGACGAAACGCCGAAGATTCGTACACAAACATCACATATCCGAATTTGCTGGGCCGTTCATCTGGACGTTCTGGCTACAGAATTTCTTGACGACAATAGAGCATTGGAACCACCTGATCCCATCCCGAACTCAGTAGTGAAACGATGCATCGCCGATGGTAGTGTGGGGTCTCCCCATGTGAGAGTAGGTCATCGTCAAGATTCATTTCGCAAAACCCCTATCTGCGCGAGCAGGTAGGGGTTTTGTCTTTTCCGGGAGCCGGAAATCTGCGGCTACATAGCGGCCCCAATCAAGGCAGCTTCAGTCCCGAGCCAACTCCGCAAGGTGCGCAATCACCTGCTCGGTCTTCAGTACCAATACATCACCTTCAAGCTTATCCAGCACCACTTCAGCAGTGTTGCCAATCAATGCGCCGGAGATACCCGTACGGGCAACGGTGCCGATCACCGTCACCACGGCCTTGTATTTATCCTCGGTGTAAGGAATCAGCACATCTGCCGGCCCTTCAGCAATGTGTAGGCGATCATCAGTGATATCGAACTCAGCTTGAAACGCGCTGCACGCCTCGCGATAGCGTTGTTCGATACTGTCCCGGTTTTGGTACACCGGATCCGCTGCGGAGAGCATGGGGGAGGGGTGGGCACTGATCACGTGCAGTTCGCCTTTGGCCAGGCTGGCGATGCCAAAACCGTGATCGATAATGCTCGCATGCAATAGACGGTGTTCCTCATCATGATTGCCCACGTCGACCGCTGCCAGAATCACCCCACCGGTCCAGGGTTGCTCGCTCTTGACCATCAGTACCGCGCAAGGGCACTGACGCAGTAGCTTCCAGTCGCTAGGGGTGAGTAGTGCTTTCTTCAGGGGGTTATCCGGACGATGCTCCTTGATTACCAAGTCGCAACCCTCGGCCTGCTGGGCCTGGATGACGGCCTCATGTACAACATCGTGCCTGCTTTGCTCAAAGCTAATATTGTCGTAGCCGTCTTCCTGCAGTTGGCCCGCCAACACGCTCAGCAGTGCCTGATGGTCGTGCTTTTTGTCGCACATCAGCAAATGCATACGGGCGCCCGTCACCCCGGCAATCAGCTTGGCCCGGGTCAGCGCCCGGCTGTGGGCATGGTCTGGATCGAGTACAACCAGAATGCTTCTGACCTGTTGCATGAGCATGGACTCCTAGAATGGCTCGCCGATGCCTGACTATAGACGGCGCGCTTACCGTTGCCGTTTGACGTATATCAAGCATAGTCGCTGGCGATCGCCGCTGCCCTCGGTATAATCGCCGACCCTGCCGCTGTTCAGTTGCCGTGAAATTATGTCCCTGATTCCCGAAGTCCAAGCCTTTCTCGGTTGTCGCACCCCTGATGCCTGGATCGAAGCAGCACTGGCCGATCAGGAGACGCTGCTGATCGATCACAAGAATTGTGAATTCAAGGCTGCCAGCACAGCGTTGAGCCTGATTGCCAAGTACAACGCACACCTCGACCTGATCAACATGATGTCGCGCCTTGCACGCGAGGAGCTGGTTCACCACGAGCAGGTACTGCGCCTGATGAAACGTCGTGGCGTGCCGCTGCGGCCGGTCTCGGCAGGGCGCTATGCGTCCAGCTTGCGCAAGCTGGTTCGCTCCCACGAGCCGGTCAAGTTGGTCGATACGCTGGTAGTGGGTGCTTTTATCGAAGCGCGCAGCTGCGAGCGCTTTGCCGCACTTGTACCGCACCTGGATGAAGAGTTGGGGACGTTCTACCACGGCTTGCTGAACAGCGAAGCGCGGCATTTTCTCGGCTATCTGAAGCTCGCCAATCAGTATGGCGATGAGGCCGACATCGCGCGCGTGGTGGAGAAGGTACGCGAGGCTGAAGCAAAGTTGATCTGTTCAACAGATCAGGAATTGCGCTTTCACAGTGGTATACCGCTGGCCCTCGCCGCTTGATCAGCGGCTGAGCCAGCGATCTCGCCAGTATTACGAACGACGGCCCAGCAGCAAGCCGACTACCAGACCGAAGCCTGCAGACACAGCAACGGTCTGCCACGGGTGACCACCGATATAATCTTGAGTGGCTTCGACCACCGGCTGCGCACGGTCGCGTACCGAGGTGGCAGCCTGACGAGCCTGGCTCAGCTTCTGGCTGATCTGGGCGCGCAGGGTATCGGCCTCTTCACCAATCAGCGATGCACTTTGCTCGAGCAGACGCTCGGACTCTTCAATCAACGACTGCAGCTCGCTGAAGACTTGGTCCTTGATCTGATCGGTATCGATTTGGGTGGTTTTCCGGGCCATGAACAGCTCCTCGTTCGGTGATGGTTAGAACAATGGATACCTGCGCGGCGGGAAAGTTGCGCAGACGTTCCGGCCGATTGCCGCATCAGTGTAAGATAGCCGGCAAATTTCATGCAGCAGGGTAGATTTTCATGAGTTTCAATCTGGCCAACAGAAGCTTTGAAGAACGGGCGCAGATCGAAGCGGAGAAAGCGCGACTGTTCGAGTATTGGCAGAGCAACCTTGGCAAGGTCAAGGCTGAAGCCGGTCGCTTGATTTCCGAGAAGTCTCGTCGCAAGGGCAAATGGGCCGAGTGGGTCCGCGCCGAGCTAGATGCGATGACGCCGCAGGATTTTGCGATCATGGTCCGTAGCGAGGTCAATAAAATGATGGCCGCCGCCAACGCCAATCGCTGATCAGGTGCTGCTGTCAGTGGCGGCCCTCAGCCGCTAGACACGTCAGGAAGCATCTGCACACGAATTCGCACTTTTAATACGAACCTGCCACGCCCTAGGCTATCCAACGCCTGAGCGTGGATTTTTCGTTTTTGGAGGTGGCACATGAAATCTGTCTGGCCAGTCCTTGGCCTTGGTTTTTTGCTGGCGTTACCTGGCAGCGTCGCATTCGCTGATACCAGTGTGCTGGCTGCCAACAACAACCCCTACAACAGCCCGATTCAGCGCGCCAACCCCAATAGCCGGCAGGGCAGTGCGCCTGATACCCCACCCGTGCGCGGGCCCTCCACCCAGCCCATGCCACGTCCACCGACGCTGGACCATCGCGGTATCGGCAATGGTGACAATTTGCGCCGCCAACAACAGACCCCACGCCTCGAACCCAGTCGCCCGCCGCGTGACAGCCAACGCGCGCCGTGAGCTTTTCTGCAAGGAACTCCGCATGACTCCACGATACTGGTTGACCAGCTTGACCGTCGCAGCGCTGCTGCCCGTATTTGCCCACGCCGCCTCCGAGCAGCAATTTCCCAGCGAAGAGGGTGAGATCACCGTCAGCACAGTCGCCAATGGCCTGCGTAATCCTTGGGGCCTGGCGTTTCTTCCAGGCGGTAAGGACATGCTGGTCACCGAACGCCCTGGCAACCTGCGTCTGGTGACCGCTGAAGGCAAGGTCGGGCCACCCCTGAGCGGCGTCCCCAAGGTCTGGGCGCAAGGGCAGGGCGGCCTGCTCGATGTAGTGCTGTCGCCAGACTTCGACAAGGACCGCACGGTCTACCTGTCGTTCGCCGAAGAAGGCGACGATGACAAGGCCGGTACTGCGGTTGGCCGCGGCCAGCTCTCGGCCGACCGCGCGCGTCTCAACAATTTCACCGTGATATTCCGCCAGATGCCGAAGCTGTCCGAAGGCAACCATTTCGGCTCGCGGCTGGTATTCGACCGGAACGGCTATTTGTTCATCGCCCTTGGCGAGAACAACCAGCGCGCCACCGCGCAGGACTTGGACAAGCTCCAAGGCAAGGTCGTGCGCATCCTCCCCGATGGTGAGGTACCCAAAGACAATCCCTTCGTTGGCAAGTCAGACGTTCGCCCCGAGATCTGGTCGTTTGGCCATCGCAATCAGCAGGGCGCAGCGCTCAATCCGTGGAGCGGCGAGCTCTGGACCAATGAGCACGGGCCGCGCGGTGGTGACGAGATCAACATTCCCCAGGCTGGCAAGAACTACGGTTGGCCGATTGCTACCCATGGCATCAACTACTCGCTGTTGCCGATTCCAGAGGCCAAGGGCAAGCACGTTGACGGCATGGTCGATCCCCATCATGTGTGGGAGAAATCACCAGGCATCAGCGGCATGGCGTTCTACGACCGTCCTACGTTCAAGGCCTGGGACCACAACCTGTTCATCGGTGCACTGGCCACTCAAGAGCTGATCCGCCTGCAGCTCAAGGGCGATAAGGTGGTGCACGAAGAGCGGCTGCTGGGCGAACTGAAGGCGCGAATTCGTGATGTGCGCGTAGGGCCTGACGGCTACCTGTATGTACTGACCGACGCCAAAGACGGCGCGCTGCTGAAAGTTGGCTTGAGCAACGACCAGTAATCGCGATAACAGGTACCATGGCGTTTTCCCAAGCGCTCACTGGCACATGGCTATCGATCCGCAAACGCTCTATCAGCAGGCTTTGCAGCAGGACGGCTTCGTTGCCGATCCTGCGCAGGCCAATGCCCTAGCCGCCCTTCAGCGGTGCTTCGAATCCTTGCAGACTGACCAGGCCGGCCCGGGCGTCTACCTATGGGGACCGGTCGGTCGCGGCAAGACCTGGCTGATGGACCAGTTTCATCGCTGCCTGCAAATACCCGCAAGGCGTCAGCATTTTCATCACTTCATGGCCTGGGTACATCAGCGGCTTTTCCAGCTCAATGGCACCGCTGACCCGCTGCGAGCATTGGCCAGTGAGCTGGCCGGGCAGATTCGCGTGCTGTGCTTCGATGAGCTGTTCGTCAACGACATCGGCGACGCGATCATCCTTGGCCGATTGTTCAGCGAGCTGTTCGAGCACGGCGTGGTGATCGTCGCCACCTCCAATCAACCACCGACCGAGCTGTACCTGGACGGCTTCAATCGTGACCGCTTCCTGCCCGCCATTGAGGCGATGCAGCGGCATATGCAGATTTTGCCGGTCGCCGGCGGACAGGATCACCGTCTGCACCCAGGCCTCGCGCGTCAGCGTTACTGGTGTATAGCAGACAACGCGACCAGTACCTTCGGCACGCTGTTCGAGCAATTGAGTGCCGGGGACGCTGGGTGTGCCCAGCCGCTGCAATTAGGTTCGCGACAAATCCGCGTGGTGCGCCGCAGTGCCCAGGCCATTTGGTGTCACTTCAGCGATCTGTGCGAGCAACCGTTGTCGGCCATCGAGTTCATGGCCTTGTGTGATCAGTTTTCGGCGATCCTTATCGATGCTATCCCTGCGCTAGGCGGCGAACAGCGCGCCGGGCGCATTGCACGGGGCACCGAAGATGCTGCCGAGCGAGTAGCTGCCGGCGATCGCCAGCTGCCGACGTTGTCAGCCAAAGACGATAGCGTGCGCCGCTTCATCGCTTTGGTCGACGAGTGCTATGACCGCCGCGTTGCCCTCTACCTTGAGGCTCAAGTGCCGTTGGATGCGCTCTATACAAAGGGCTACCTGGCATTCCCGTATCAGCGCACCTTGAGCCGGTTACGGGAAATGCAGTTGCAACGCTTCGGCTAACGGTCCGCTCAGAGCAGGTTCATTTCTGCAGCCAGTCGATCAAGGTCTTGTGGAAGCGCTGCGGTTCTTCGATTTGCGGCGCGTGGCCCATCCCCTCAAAGACGATCATTTCGCCCTGCGGGATCAGCTTGGCCGCCTGCGGTCCCAGCGCCTTGTAGTTGCCCAGCTTCGCCTTGACCTCAGCCGGGGCAATGTCGCTGCCAATCGCGGTAGTGTCCTGATCGCCAATCAGTAGCAAGGTCGGCATCTTCAGGTTCTGGAACTCGTAATAAACCGGCTGGGTAAAGATCATGTCGTAGATCAACGCCGAGTTCCATGCCACGCGCTCATGCCCAGGACCCTGATTCAAGCCAACCAGCATCTGCACCCAGCGCTCGTATTCGGGCTTCCAGCGGCCGGCGTAATAGGTCTTGCGCTCGTAGTTGCGCACGCCCTCGGCGTCCAGCTTGAGCTCACGTTGATACCACTGATCGACCGTTCGGTAAGGTACGCCTAGGGCTTTCCAGTCTTCCAGGCCGATTGGATTGACCATCGCCAGGCGCGCGACCTGCTGCGGATACATCAGCGCATAGCGGGTGGCAAGCATGCCGCCAGTGGAGTGGCCGAGAATGATCGCCTGCTCGACCCCCAACTGCTTGAGCAGGGCGTGAGTGTTGCTCGCCAGCTGCTGGAAGCTGTATTGGTAATAGGCAGGCTTGCTCGACGTGCAGAACCCTATCTGGTCCGGCACGATGACCCGGTAGCCGGCTTTGCTGAGCGCATCGATGCTGCTTTCCCAGGTTGCGCCGCAGAAGTTTTTGCCGTGCATCAGCACCACGCTGTGACCGTTGGCCTTGCCTTCGGCGGGGACGTCCATATAGCCCATCTGCAAGGCCTGGTCTTGCGAGGTGAAGTCGTAATGCTGGAGCGGATAGGGGTAGTCGAAGCCTTCGAGTTGCTGCCCATAGGTGGGCGACTCGGCAGCGAACGCCGTGCTGCCGATTAGGCAGGCGAGGGCCAGGGCGGTTGCGCGCAGCATGGGGGCACTCCGTGTAGGACCATGTAGGAAAAAGCGACTGTAGCAGCCCGACACGCGCAACAAGCGGCAAAGGTGTTACTGGCCGTTAACCCAGCCCAGGGTAACCAGCACTACCACCAGGTAACGCCCACACTTGGCGACTGTCACCAGCAGCAGAAAACGCCAGAATGGCTCGCGCATGATGCCAGCAATCAGCGTCAGAGGATCGCCGATCACCGGCATCCAGCTAAGCAACAGCGACCACTGGCCCCAGCGTTGGTACCGTTGCTGGGCACCCTCCAGTTGGGCACCACTGAACGGGAACCAGCGGTGCCCACGCAGCCGTTCCACCGCCCGGCCGAGCAGCCAGTTGACCACCGAGCCCAGGACATTGCCCAGGGTGGCGACCAGCAGCAAGGTCAACCAGGCCTGCGGCTCGCGCAGCAACAACCCGACCAGCACCGCTTCGGACTGCAACGGCAGCAGAGTAGCGGCGCCGAAGGCGCTGAGGAACAACGCCGCAAGGCTCATCATCGGCCGCGGCTCAGTAGCTGGCCACGACCTCGTCGTTACCCTCATGGGTCACGCCGATCACCTGGTAGGAATCTTTGTGATCGCCCATCTCCATCCCCGGCGAACCCATCGGCATGCCGGGTACTGCCACGCCCTTGAGGTCGTTGCGTTTGGCGAGCAGGCGCACTTGTTCGGCCGGCACATGGCCTTCGACGAACTTGCCATCGATGACACCGGTATGACAGGAGGCCAGCCGCGGCGCCACCCCGAGGCGTTGTTTCACGGCGCTCATGTTCGGCTCGACGTGGTCATTGACGGTAAAACCGTTATCGCGCAGGTGGCTGATCCACTGCTTGCAGCAGCCACAGTTGGGGTCACGGTAAACGTCGATGGTCTCGGCAGCCTGAGCAAGGCCAGTGAAGGCCAGCAGGCCCAGAGCAATCAGGCGAGTACGCAGCATGGTCAAATTCCTCGGCAAGGGGCGGTCGCCTGCAGGCGGCAGGCTCGGCTGCAGCTTAACGCAACCGGCATCTGCCTGCTGCAGGCAGGTCAAAAACGGCCAGCATGGCGCAAGTCACCTGACAGCAAGCTGACGCAGTCATTACAGCGCTGTCAGCCGGCAGGCGCAGCACCGTCCAGATCACGCATCAGCAACGCGTACTCAAGTGGCACCTGCTCAGGGATAGGCAGATACACCACATGGCCGTCGCCAGGCGCTACCTCGATCTCGCGCTGCTGCCGATCGTGCAGGCGGCTCAGTTCGAAATGGTAGTTGCCGCGGGGTGTCATCAGCTCCAGCTGATCGCCAAGGGCAAAACGGTTCTTGACCTTGACCTCGGCCAGGCCCTCGACCCGCACACCGGTCAGCTCACCGACGAACTGCTGTCGCTCGGACATCGAATTGCCGCGCTGGTAGTTCTGGTATTCATCGTGCACATGGCGGCGCAGGAAGCCTTCGGTGTAGCCACGCTGGGCCAGCGATTCAAGGTTGTCCATCAGGCTGCGATCAAACGGCCGCCCCTGCAGGGCATCGTCGATGGCCTGGCGGTAGGACTGCACCGCGCGAGCGCAGTAGAAATGCGATTTGGTCCGGCCTTCGATTTTCAGCGAATGCACACCCATGCGCGTCAGCCGCTCGACGTGTTGTACGGCGCGCAGGTCCTTGGCGTTCATGATGTAGGTGCCGTGTTCGTCCTCGAACGCCGGCAGGGCTTCACCGGGCCGATTGGCCTCTTCAAGCAGGAACACCTGCTCGGTCGGGGCGCCCAGGCCAAGAGTCGGTTGCACTTCATGGACGATGTCGCCGCTGACGTTCTCCACCGCCGCAGTGGCCTGATACTTCCAGCGGCAGGCATTGGTACAACTGCCCTGATTGGCGTCGCGCTTGTTCAGGTAGCCCGACAGCAGGCAGCGCCCTGAGTAGGCCATGCACAGGGCGCCGTGGACGAACACCTCCAGCTGCATATCGGGTACCTGCTGGCGGATCTCCTCGATCTCTTCCAGCGACAGCTCGCGCGAGAGGATGATTCGGCTCAGGCCAAGCTGCTGCCAGAAGCGCACGCTCGCCCAGTTGACCGTGTTGGCCTGCACCGACAGGTGCACCGGCATCTGTGGGAAGTGCTCGCGCACCAGCATGATCAGGCCCGGGTCAGACATGATCAGCGCATCGGGCGCCATCGCGATCACCGGAGCAAGGTCCTTGAGGAAGGTCTTCAGCTTGGCGTTGTGCGGGGCGATGTTGACCACCACGTAGAACTGCTTGCCCAAGGCGTGCGCTTCGTTGATGCCCAAGGCCAGGTTGGCATGGTCGAATTCGTTGTTGCGCACCCGCAGGCTGTAGCGCGGCTGGCCGGCATACACCGCGTCGGCGCCGTAGGCAAAGGCGTAGCGCATGCTTTTCAGCGTGCCGGCAGGGGCGAGCAATTCAGGCTTGGCGAGAGAGGTCATGGGCGCACCGGAGCAAAGGGCGCGGATGGTAGTGGCTGGCCAATTCAAGCGCATTGATCTGGATCAACCCTCGCAGGGCACTTTTTCCGATCTCTGCTGCACTAAAGGTCTGAATCCCCGAGGAATGCTCATGAACCAAACCGCACTACAGAACAGGGCACTGGCCGTGCTGCTGGCCGCCGTCACCATTGCCTTCGTCTGGATCATGCTGCCGTATTACGGCGCGATATTCTGGGCGGTGATTCTGGGCATTCTGTTTGCCCCGTTGCAGCGCAACCTGTTGATCCGTTTCAACCGCCGGCGCAACCTCGCCGCCGGTGTGTCGTTGCTGATCTGTCTGCTGATCGCCATCTTGCCGGTGATCTTCACCAGTGCGCTGTTGGTACAGGAGGGCGCCTCGCTGTATCAACGCATCGAGAGCGGCCAATTGGACATCGCCGGTTACGTTGAGCAAGGCAAGAACATGCTGCCAGCGTTCGCGCAGCACAGCCTTGACCAGATGGGCATGGGTAACCTCGATGGCTTGCGCGACAAGATCAGCAAGTGGGCCGGGCAAGGCAGCCAGATCCTGGCCAGTCAGGCGTTCAGCTTTGGCCAGGGCACGTTCGATTTCCTCGTCAGCTTCGGCATCATGCTCTACATCCTGTTCTTCTTCTTGCGTGAAGGCCCGGAGTTGGCGCGCAAAGTGCGCCTGGCGGTACCGCTGCCCGAGGACCAAAAGCGCCGCCTGCAACTGAAGTTCAACCGCGTGGTGCGCGCCACGGTCAAGGGCAACCTGCTGGTAGCGATTACGCAGGGTGCGCTGGGCGGAGTGATCTTCTGGATTCTGGATATCCCCAGTGCGTTGATCTGGGCAGTGCTGATGGCGTTTCTGTCGTTGCTGCCAGCAGTTGGCGCGGGGATCGTCTGGGCACCGGTTGCGGCCTACTTCATTCTGACCGGGGCAACCTGGCAGGGTGTGGTGCTGACGGCCTTTGGTGTGTTGGTGATCGGTATGGTCGACAACGTGTTGCGGCCGATCCTGGTCGGGCGCGACACGCGCATGCCCGACTACCTGATCCTGGTATCGACCCTGGGCGGCCTGGCGGTATTCGGCCTCAACGGTTTCGTGATCGGGCCGTTGATCGCTGCGTTGTTCATTTCCAGCTGGACCATCTTTACCGAAACCAAGCCGCAAGTGCAGTTGCCCTGAATCTGCCTTACTTCAGGCTATAGGACACACCTGCATACACGCCGAATCCTTCCCCGGGCGTCGCCCGGGGTTGGTCGCTGCCTTGATCGTCATAACCCGGGGTGACGCTGGCGCTGTAGCGCTTGTTGGTCAGGTTGCGCAGGTCGAGCCAGGTTTGCCAGTCTTGTTGCGGTGAATCCCAACCCAGTCGCGCACCGAACTGGGCATAGGCATCGGCGTGGTTGCTGTTGGCATAGTCGACCTGCACCTTGGACGCCATCTGTGTATTGACGCCGACATGGAAGCCGCTCGGCCAGTCATAGCGCAGCTCGGCCTGGTAGTAGTGCACGGGCAGGCCAGGCAGGCGGTTGTCGCCAAAGCGCTGGTCATCGCGGTAGTGGAAATCGCTGAAGGTATAGGCTTGGCGCAGGCTTAGCTTGCCGCTGCCGGATTGTTCCCAGAGGGTGCTGTCCAGGCTGGCCTCGACCCCTTCATGCACCGTTGCGCTGGCATTGAACTCCTTGGCAGGCAAGCCTTGTACGAGTTCAACCGCCAGCAGCTCATGGCGAACCTGAGCGTAATACCAAGCCAGATCCCAGCGGCCGACGGCCGAGTCGCCTCGCGCGCCAAGCTCGAGCGTGGTCGCCGTCTGGTTTTGCATCTTGATTGGCTGGGTCGCAACCGTAGAACTCCAGATCAGCGACCACGGGTGCGGCGGCTCGACCGAACGGCTGAGGTTGCCGTACAGCTGCAAGTTCGGCTGCCAGTCGTAGCGCAGGCCGATCCGCGGGGCGTAGTCCCAATCGTGCTGGCTGACCTTACCGCCACTGGCGGGATAGCTAACGTCGCTCTCACGGCGGGTGTAGATCATGGCCAGGCCGGTGGTCAGCCACAGATCCGGGATCAGCTCCAGATCGTTGCCCATATGCAGCACCGTGTCCGAGCCTTGATAGCTGAAATCGCGGCTACGCGGGCCAATGATGTCGCCATTGCGGGCGAACTGCGAAGCACCGCTGTTGGGCAGGTGTTTGGTGGTCCGCCAGCCAATGGTGGTTTTGCTCTCGCGTCCCCACACGGTGTCACGACGGGTGTAGTTGAGCGTGCCGCTGACATCGCTGTACGCCACCTTCAAACGCATCGGACCTTCGCGCAGGTCCATCGGGAAGTCGTGATAGACCAGTCCGGCTTCCAGACGTGAATCATCGTCGAGGAAGAACGTGGTCTTGTTCGCCACCCAGGTGCTGCCCGGTTGCGGCCGGCTGTCGTCGCGGGCCAGGTAGGCGGGGTTGGCGGCGCGCGGGTTGTGCTTGATCTGTGCCTGGGTCAAACGCCCAGGCAACTCGTTTTCGGTCTCGCGGTAACGCAGGTAGAAGCGCGTTTCCAGATTGGGGTTGAAGCGGTAGCCGACGTTGGCAGCGAAACCCTTGGCGCTGCCGCTGCTGTGCCGCTGGTAGCCATCATATTCAGCGTCGGTCAGGGCTACGTAGTAGTCGAGGTTGCCCAGTACCTGGCCTGAGCTGATGTGCCGACGGGCATAGCCGCGGCTACCGATCTCATAGCGCAACTGCAGGCGGTCGGCATCGTAACCGGTGTGGGTGACATAGTTGACCGCACCGCCCAGGGCCAGCGCGCCTCGATCGAAGCCATTGGCGCCACGCAGGACCTCGGCCCGACTCAGCCATAACGGCTCGAACAACTCGTACGGCGTGCCGCCAGGCCCGGTCAATGGCAGGCCGTCGAACATCGTGTACACGCCCGAACCATGCGCTCCGGGTGCGCGGTTGATGCCCGAGCCGCGGATCGACAGCTTGATGCCGTCGTTGCCGGCCGACTGAGCAAACACACCAGGCTGATAAGCCAGTACGTCCTGGTTGCTGGCAACTCGCCCTTGGCCTACCCGCTGCATGTCGATCAGGTTGCTCGCCCCCGGCGTCTCGCGCAGGCGCTCGGCCGCAGCGTCGAGTTCACTCTGTGGTTGATCGGCGATCAGGAGTGGGTCGAGTTCGATCCGGCCATCGGCCAGAGCAGCGCTGCTGATCAATACAGTCAGCAGGGAAAGGGGCAGGGTAGGGCGCATGGCAAAAACGGCTTCCGGTCGATGAGCGCAGTTCTGACGCTACAACTCTCAAACGAAGCACAGCTTTGTTTATTGACCCCCTGAAATAACAAAACCCCGCCGAAGCGGGGTTTTGTCGATGATCAGCGCAATCAGCCGATCAGGTGCAGACCTGCCTGCTGAACCATCTCCAGCAGCGGTTGCGGGTACACGCCAAGCACGAACGCCAGCAGGGCAATTGCCAGCAGCATCACGCCACCGGTCTGCTGCTCCCACTTCAGCGGCGCGTCGTGGCGACGCAGGTTCGGCTCGACCAGGTACAGGGTGACCATGACGCGCAGGTAGTAGTAGACGCCGATGGCGCTACCAATCACCAGTGCACCGACCAACCACCACAGTTGCGACTCGACGCCAGTGGCGATGATGTAGAACTTGCCGATGAAACCTGCAGTCAGCGGGATCCCCGCCAGCGACAGCATCATCACGGTCATCACCGCAGTCAGGTACGGACGGCGCCAGAACAGGCCGCGGTACTCGTACAGGGCGTCGGCGTCACGGCCGGCGTATGGCGAGGACATCAGGGTGATCACACCAAACGCGCCGAGGCTGGTGATCACGTAGGTGACCAGGTACACGCCCATGGCTTCCATGGCCAGACCCTTGCTGGCGATCAAGGCGATCAGCAGGTAGCCGAAGTGGGCGATGGACGAGTAACCGAGCAGACGCTTTAGGTTGCTCTGGGTCAGCGCCAACAGGTTACCGATCAGGATCGAGGCCACGGCGATTACCGCCAGCACGGTGCTCAGCACACCGCTGCTGGCAGCAGGCGAGATCATGTACAGACGCATCAGCACCGCGAACACGGCAACCTTGCTGGCGGTGGCCAGGAACGCTGCGACAGGCGCCGGGGCGCCTTCGTAGACGTCCGGGGTCCACAGGTGGAACGGTACCAGCGACAGCTTGAAGGCCAGACCGACCAGCATCATGCCCAGGCCCATCTGAGCCAGCAGGCTTGGCATGTTGGTGCTGGCCAGCGCCTTGGCGATACCGTCGAAGCTTAGGGTGCCTGCATCGGCATACAGCAGCGCCATACCGAACAGCAGGAACGCAGAACCTGCAGCCGACAGCACCATGTACTTGATACCGGCTTCCAGCGATCGCTTGTTGAAGAACGCGTACGCCACCAGCCCGTAGACCGGCACCGAGAGCAGCTCCAGACCGATGAACAGGCCCGCCAGGTGGTTGGCGCTTACCAGCACCAGGCCGCCCAGTGCCGACATGAGCAGCAGCAGATAGAGCTCTTCGCGGTTACCCGGGTAGCCTTTGGAGCCTTCGCCCAGATAAGCATGGGCCAGGGTTACGCAGGCCAGGGTAGCGACCAGCATGATCGCCATGTACAGGCAGGCGAACTTATCGATGGTGATCAACGGGGTGATCGCCAACGGTGCGACTTTCAGTGCTGGCAGGATCGACAGCAGTGCAGCGTTGAGACCGATGGTCGACAGCAGGAAGGTCTGCGAGTGGTTGCGCTTCCAGGCGATCGCCAGCATCACCACAACCGTGGTGAGGGTGGTGATCAGCATCGGCGCCAATGCAATGAAGTGTTGAGTGGTGAATTCCATAGCGCTCTTACCGTGCCGAAGCGAGTTGAGTGAATGCGGAACCGAGCCACTGCTGCACGCCACTCATGGTGGCGGCAGAGGTGTCGAGGAACGGCTGCGGGTAGACGCCGAGCACGATCAGCAATACGGCCAGGCCCAGCACCATGATCAGCTCGCGGCCGTCCATGCCAGCAAGCACAGTCTCGGACTTGCTTGGGCCGAAGTAGGCGCGGTGGATCATGATCAGCGAGTAGACCGAACCGAACACCAGGCCAGTGGTGGCAATCACGGTGAACCACGGCACGTGGGCGAAGCTGCCGATCAGGATCAGGAACTCGCCGACGAAGTTGCCGGTGCCCGGCAAGCCCAGCGAAGCAGCTGCAAAGAACAGGCTGATGGCTGGCAAGTAGGCAATACGGTGCCACAGACCGCCCATTTCACGCATGTCACGGGTATGCAGGCGCTCGTACAGCTGGCCGCTGAGGATGAACAGCGCGGCAGCCGAAACGCCGTGGGCCAGCATCTGGATCACCGCGCCTTGCAGGGCTTGCTGGCTGCCGGAGTAGATACCGATCAGCACGAAGCCCATGTGCGAGACGCTGGAGAAGGCGATCAAGCGCTTGATGTCGGTCTGCGCGAAGGCCAGGAAGGCCCCGTAGAAGATACCGATCAAGCCCAGGGTCATGGCGATCGGGGCAAACTCGGCCGACGCGTTCGGGAACAGCGGCAGGGCAAAGCGCAGCAGGCCATAGGCAGCGGTTTTCAGCAGGATACCGGCGAGGTCGACGGAACCGGCAGTCGGCGCCTGGGCGTGAGCATCAGGCAACCACGAGTGGAACGGCACTACCGGCAGCTTCACCGCGAAGGCAATGAAGAAGCCCAGCATCAGCAGGTACTCGGTACCGGCCGGCAGGTCGGCCTTGAGCAGGTCGCTGTAGTTGAAGGTGATGACGCCAGTGTTGCCGTAGTTGACCAGTACCAGGGCGAGAATCGCCACCAGCATGATCAGACCGCTGGCCTGGGTGAAGATGAAGAACTTGGTCGCCGCGTAGATCCGGGTCTTCTTGCCATCCGCCGAGCTGTGACCCCAGAGCGCGATGAGGAAGTACATCGGCACCAGCATCATTTCCCAGAAGAAGAAGAACAGGAACAGGTCCAGTGCCAGGAACACACCGACCACGCCACCCAGAATCCACATCAGGTTGAGGTGGAAGAAGCCGACGTGGCGCTGGATTTCTTTCCACGAGCACAGCACCGAAAGCACACCGAGCAGGCCGGTGAGCAGGATCATCAGCAGCGACAGACCATCCAGCGCCAGGTGGATGCTGATGCCGAAGCGCTTGATCCATTCGACTTTGTATTCGAAGGCCCAGGCAGGTTCGGCGCCCGGAGCAGGGGCGAGGGTGTAGTCACCGTTGGCCCACAGCCAGAGGCCGATACCGAGCAACAGGGACATGGTCAGCAGTGCAATCCAGCGCGGCAGGGTAGAGCCGAAGCGCTCACCCAGCCAGCACAGGAAGCCGCCGATGAAGGGAATCAGGATCAGCCAAGGCAAAATCATGACGGGTTCGTTTCCTTTGGCAAAGTCGCAAGGTTCGCAAGTGTGAAAGTCATACCGCAGCCACCAGCACGGCGCCGAGTACGAGTACTGCACCTACGGCGATCGAAGCGGTGTACCAGCGCAGCTGGCCGGTCTCGGTCTTGCTCATGGCGACATGACCGCCACGTGCCAGCCGAGGAATCAGGCCGATGCCGCGATCTACCGGGTCCTTGCGCAGCAAGTGGCAGATCAGCAGGTAAGGTTTGACGAACAGCTTGTCGTAGATCCAGTCAAAGCCCCAGGCGGCGAACCACCAGGCCGTGAGCAGGCGACCGATGCCGCTGTTGGCGATGGCCGTGACCAGGCGACGCTTGCCTAGGAACAGCATGGCCGCCAGCAGGATACCGGCGATGGCGATGGCGCCCGAGGCGATTTCCAGGCTGTGCTTGGCTTCGCCACCGGCATGGCCGACGCTCTGCGGCAGCACACCCGCCAGTGGTGGATGGATCCAGGCACCGACAAAGGTCGACAGCACGATCAGCGTGCCCAGTGGCAGCCAGTGGGAAATCCCGTGGCCAGCATGGGCTTCGGTCTTGGCTTCGCCATGGAAGGCAATGAAGATCAGGCGGAAGGTGTACAGCGAGGTCATGAACGCGCCGAGCAGGCCAGCGTAGAGCAGGCCGCTGTTGCCGCTGGCGAACGCTTCCCAGAGGATCTCGTCCTTGGAGTAGAAGCCTGCGGTCAGGATCGGCAGGGCAGCCAGCGCCGCACCACCGACCACGAAGCTGGCGTAGGCCAGTGGCAGTTTCTTCCACAGACCGCCCATCTTGAAGATGTTCTGCTCGTGGTGGCAGGCAACGATCACCGCACCGGAGGCAAGGAACAGCAGCGCCTTGAAGAAGGCGTGGGTCATCAGGTGGAAGATCGCGCCTTCCCAGGCACCAACGCCCAGGGCCAGGAACATGTAGCCGATCTGGCTCATGGTCGAGTAGGCGAGGATGCGCTTGATGTCGGTCTGCACCAGCGCGGCAAAGCCGGCCAGTACCAGGGTCACACCGCCAACGATACCGACCAGGTGGAGGATATCCGGCGCCAGGGCGAACAAGCCGTGGGTACGCGCGATCAGGTAGACGCCAGCCGTGACCATGGTCGCGGCGTGGATCAGTGCCGAAACTGGCGTCGGGCCAGCCATGGCGTCAGCCAACCAGGTCTGCAACGGCAGCTGCGCCGATTTACCGACCGCACCGCCGAGCAACATCAGCGTTGCCAGTACCATCCAGGTATCACCAGCCTGGAACTTCTGCGGTGCCAGCACCAGCAGTTCCTGCACATTCAAGGTACCCAGCTGGGCGAACAGAATGAACATGCCGATGGCCATGAACACGTCGCCGATACGGGTCACGACAAAGGCCTTGAGTGCGGCGTTACCGTTGTTGCGGTTGCTGTAATAGAAACCGATCAACAGGTACGAGCACAGGCCCACGCCTTCCCAGCCGAAGTAGATGAACAGCAGGTTATCGCCCAGGATCAGGAACAGCATGCTGGCGATGAACAGGTTGGTGTACGAGAAGAAGCGCGAGTAGCCGGCTTCGCCACGCATGTACCAGGAGGCGAACAGGTGGATCAGGAAGCCGACACCGGTGACCACGCCAAGCATGGTCACCGACAGGCCGTCCAGGTAGAGGGTGAAGCTCGGCGCAAAGCCATCCACCGACATCCAATGCCAGAGCAGTTGGCTGTAGGCGCCGCCCTCAGGCGGGGCAACGTTGAATTGCCAGATGACATAGGCCGAGACAGCAGCCGAAAGGCCGATCGAGCCAACGCCGATCAGCGCCGAGAGGTTCTCCGAAAACCGCCCGCGCGAGAACGACAGCAGCAGGAAGCCCAACAACGGGAAGACGAAAGTCAGGAAGAGAAGGTTCATCCGCGCATCTCACTGGCAGCATCGATGTCGAGAGTGTGGAAGCGGCGATACAGCTGCAGCAGGATCGCCAGGCCAATGCTGGCCTCGGCGGCTGCCAGGCTGATCACCAGAATGAACATGACCTGGCCGTCGGGCTGTACCCAACGCGCGCCGGCGACGATAAACGCCAGCGCACAAGCGTTCATCATGACTTCCAGGCTCATGAGCACGAAGAGAATGTTGCGGCGGACCATCAGGCCAACCAGACCAAGGCAGAACAGAATGCCGGCGACTGCCAGGCCGTGTTCCATCGGGATAGCACCCATGATTTACTCCTTCGCCTCGTTGCGGCCCAAATGGAAGGCGGTGACGGCCGCCGCAAGCAGCAGCATCGAAGCCAGTTCGACCACCAGCAGATACGGACCGAACAGGCTGATGCCGACGGTCTTGGCCTCCACGGTGGTGCCGCTGATGCCCGCGCCGCTTGGCGCAACGAACAGCACATAGAGCAATTCAGCCAGCAGCAAGGCGCCCAGCAGCACAGGCCCGGCCCAGATCCCTGGGGTCAGCCAGCCGCGTTCCTGGGCGACCGAAGCCGGCCCCAGATTGAGCATCATCACCACGAACACGAACAGCACCATGATGGCGCCGGCGTACGCGATCACTTCCAGGGCACCGGCAAACGGTGCACCCAGCGAGAAGAAGATCATCGCCACGGAAATCAGCGAAATGATCAGGTAGAGCAGGGCGTGTACGGGGTTGGTGCCGGTAACCACCCGCAGGGTGGAAACCACGGCAATCCCGGATGCAAAGTAGAAAGCGAATTCCATCTTTCTGTCCTTATGGGAGCAAGCTCTTCACGTTGATCGGCTCGGCTTCGTTCTGTGCAGCGCCTTTCGGCTTGCCAGCGATTGCCATGCCCGCAACACGGTAGAAGTTGTAGTCAGGGTATTTGCCGGGGCCGGAGATCAGCAGATCTTCTTTCTCGTACACCAGGTCCTGACGCTTGAACTCGGCCATTTCGAAATCCGGAGTCAGCTGGATTGCGGTGGTCGGGCAGGCTTCTTCGCACAGGCCGCAGAAGATGCAGCGCGAGAAGTTGATGCGGAAGAACTCCGGGTACCAGCGACCGTCCTCGGTCTCGGCCTTCTGCAACGAAATGCAGCCGACCGGGCAGGCCACCGCGCAGAGGTTGCAGGCTACGCAACGCTCCTCACCATCGGGGTCGCGGGTGAGGACGATGCGGCCGCGGTAGCGCGGCGGCAGGTACACAGCTTCTTCTGGGTATTGCAGGGTGTCGCGCTTGCGGAACCCGTGGGAGAACACCATGGCCAGGCTGCGCAGCTGCGTGCCGGTGCCCTTAACGATGTCGCCGATATACTTGAACATGGGTCAAATCCTCACTGGGCCGCGACGGCTGGCGTGTTGTAAAGCACGATCGCAGCGGTCACCAGCAAATTGATCAGGGTCAGCGGCAGGCAGAACTTCCAGCTGAAATCCATCACCTGGTCGTAGCGCGGACGCGGGATCGACGCACGGAGCAGGATGAACAGCATGATGAAGAACGCGGTCTTCAGGGCGAACCAGAGGAACGGCACCTGCGGCAGGATGCCGAACGGGCCATGCCAGCCACCGAAGAACAGCGTTACCAGCAGCGCCGAGATGAGGATGATGCCGATGTACTCACCGACGAAGAACATGCCCCACTTCATGCCGGCATATTCAATGTGGTAACCGTCGGCCAGTTCCTGCTCGGCCTCTGGCTGGTCGAAGGGGTGACGGTGAGTCACGGCCACGCCAGCGATGAAGAAGGTGCAGAAGCCAAAGAACTGCGGAATGATGAACCACAGGTTCTGCGCTTGGTACTCGACGATGTCGCGCATGTTGAACGAGCCGACCTGCACCACCACGCCCATCAGCGCCAGGCCCAGGAACACTTCGTACGACACGGTCTGCGCCGAGGCCCGCAGGGCACCGAGCAGGGCGTACTTGTTGTTCGACGACCAGCCTGCGAACAACACCGCATAGACCGACAAGCCGGCCATGGCGAAGAAGAACAGCAGGCCGATGTTCAGGTCGGCAACACCCCAGCTTGGGGTGATCGGGATGATCGAGAAGGCAATCAGCAGTGCGCTCATGGCCACTACGGGTGCCAGGGTGAAGATCACCCGATCAACGAACGGCGGGTTCCAGTCTTCCTTGAAGAACATCTTCAGCATGTCGGCTGCGATCTGGAACATGCCGAACGGGCCAACCCGGTTCGGACCGTAACGGTCCTGCCACCAGCCCAGCAGGCGCCGCTCGACAAAGCTGAGCAGCGCGCCGCAGACCACTACCGCGAGCAAGACCACAACGGCCTTGACCACGGCGATGATCGCGTCGATCACTTCGGGGGTGAACCAGGTCATTGTGCTGCCTCCTGCAGGCCTTCGACGGATGCACCGAAGATGGCCGGTGGAATCCCGGCCAGGCCTTTCGGCAACGCGACCAGGCCTGCGCCCAGCTGTTCATTGATACGCAGCGGCAGGCGCAGCGAGACGCCAGCGACGGTCAGGCTGAGCAGCGTGCCTTCGTTGACGCCGAGGCGGTCTGCTTCGGACTTGGCCAGGGCCACATAGGCCGGCTGGATGCGCTCTTGCACCGGTGCAGCGCGCGAGGAGGTTTCTTCGCTGCCGAACAGGTGGAACAACGGCACCGCCGTCCAGGTACCGCGGGCCGGGCTGAACGCTGCCGGGATCGCGCTGAACCAGTTCAGACGGTCACCCTGCGACTCGATCAGACGCACGCCTGGGTCACCTGCACGCAGATGGCCACCGACCTCATCCTGAAACTTGTTCCAGGCTTGCGGCGAGTTCCAGCCCGGCGACCAGGCGAACGGCACTTGTTGGCGCGGTTCGACCGAACCCGAGTAGCCTTCCATGGAGAAGGCGAACGCGGTGTCCTTGTCTTGCGGAGTACGCGGCTCGTGCACGCTGATGTTGGCGCGCATGGCCGTACGGCCGGAGTAGCGCAGCGGCTCACGGGCAAGCTTCAGGCCCTTGATGCGGAACGCAGCGCTAGGCGCGGCGTTGACGATCGCGGCCAGTTGCGGCGTGGCGCTAGCGCAGGCGCTGGTGACGTGGTCCAGCTGAGTCCAGTCGACCGGCTTGTTGAGCAGGGTTGCGCGCAGGGCGTGCATCCAGCGCCAGCCTTCGTGGATCTGGATGCTGCTGTCCATGTAGGTTGGGTCGAACACCTGGAAGAAGCGCTGGGCGCGGCCTTCCTGGCTGACCAGGGTACCGTCGCCTTCGGCAAACGATGCCGCCGGCAGGACCAGGTGAGCGCGCTCGCTGGTGGCGGTCTTGGAGTGGTCGGCAACGATGACCGCCTTGGCCGCAGCCAGAGCAGCGTCGACCTTGGCCGCCGGAACACGGGCGTACAGGTCGTTTTCGACAACGACAATAGCGTCAGCTTTGCCGCTGATGACCGCATCCAGCGCAGCGTCCACCGAATCGCCACCGAGCATGGCCAGGCCGAGGCTGTTGGCCTCAGGCACCACCAGGCTCAGCGAACCATTCTTCTCGCGCAGCTTGAGGGCTTTGGCGATGTTGGCGGCGGCTTCGATCAATGCAGGTTCGGCCAGGGAAACGCCCGACACCACCAGCGGACGCTGGGCAGCGACCAATGCATCGGCGATACGCTGGGCCAGGGCTTTGGCGTCGTCGTCCAGACCGATTACCGCTGGAGCACTTGGATCGATTGCGTGGGCAACGGCGAAGCCCAGGCGCGCCAGGTCGGCGGGGGCGGCGTGCACGCACTCTTCAGCGACGTCGTCGAGCTTGGTTTCAGTCAGGCTGGCGATAAACAGCGGGTACAGCGCATGCTGACCGATGTTTTTCACTGCGGCGTCGAGCCACGGCTGCACGCGCATCGCGTCGGCCATGGCCTCGGCCTTGCCTTTGGTGGCCTGGCGAACCGACAGGGCGACGCGCGCTGCGGTTTGGGTCAGGTCTTCACCGAGTACGAACACCGCATCGTGGTCTTCGATGTCGCGCAGGGTCGGCACCGGCAGCGGGCTGTTGTTGAGCACGTCCAGCACCAGGCGCACGCGCTTGAGCTCGGCAGCTTCCATACCGGAGTAGAAGTACTCGGCACCGACCAGCTCGCGCAGGCCGTAGTTGCTTTCAAGGCTGGCTCGTGGCGAACCGATACCAACGATGGTGCGGCCGCGCAGCAGGTCGGCAGCCTTGTCCAGCGCAGCATCGACGCTCAGCTTGTTGCCATCGGCCAGCAGCGGCTGGCGCGGACGGTCCTTGCGGTTGACGTAGCCATAACCGAAGCGGCCACGGTCGCACAGGAAGTACTGGTTGACCGAACCGTTGAAGCGGTTTTCGATACGACGCAGTTCGCCGTAGCGCTCACCCGGGCTGATGTTGCAACCGCTCGAGCAGCCATGGCAGATGCTTGGGGCAAACTGCATGTCCCACTTACGGTTGTAACGCTCGGAGTGGGTCTTGTCGGTGAACACACCGGTGGGGCAGACCTCGGTGAGGTTGCCGGAGAACTCGCTCTCGAGCACGCCATCTTCAACGCGACCGAAGTAGACGTTGTCATGGGCGCCGTAAACACCCAGGTCGGTGCCGCCGGCGTAGTCCTTGTAGAAGCGCACGCAGCGGTAGCAGGCGATGCAGCGGTTCATCTCGTGTGCAACGAACGGGCCGAGGTCCTGGTTCTGGTGGGTACGCTTGGTGAAACGGTAACGGCGCTCGTTGTGGCCGGTCATTACCGTCATGTCTTGCAGGTGGCAGTGACCGCCTTCTTCGCAGACCGGGCAGTCGTGCGGGTGGTTGGTCATCAGCCATTCGACGACGCTGGCGCGAAACGCCTTCGACTCGTCGTCTTCGATGGAAATCCAGGTGCCATCGCTGGCAGGGGTCATGCAGGACATGACGATACGACCACGGGCGTCGTTTTCGTCGGTGTACTGCTTGACCGCACACTGGCGGCAGGCACCGACGCTACCAAGCGCCGGGTGCCAGCAGAAATAAGGGATGTCGAGGCCGAGCGACAGACAGGCCTGTAAGAGGTTGTCTGCACCGTTGACTTCGAGCGCTTTGCCGTCTACGTGGATAGTGGCCATGGTTCAAAGTTCTTCGTTGGCCCGCGTGAGCGGGCGTGGCTAATGGAAATCTGTGTGCCTGCGGCTCGCATCGATCAATACCGTGCGCGCCTGCGAGGCTGGCGGGTGGCACGGACCACCCGCATGCAAATGTGTTACGCGCCGGCCACAGTCGGTTCGACCTGAATCGGCTTGGCCAAATCCGGGCGCAGGGTATGCTCGCTGGTAGCAGCGACACCGGCCTCGAACTCGGAGCGGAAGTATTTGATGGCACTGCCCAGCGGCTCGACGGCACCCGGTGCGTGGGCACAGAAGGTACGACCAGGGCCGAGGAAGTTGACCAGGCCCAGCAGCGTCTCAATGTCCTCTGCCTTGCCCTGGCCGTTCTCCAGCGCACGCAGCATCTTCACGCTCCACGGCAAGCCATCACGGCACGGTGTGCACCAGCCGCACGACTCACGGGCAAAGAACTCTTCCATGTTGCGCAGCAGCGACACCATGCTGACGCTGTCGTCGACTGCCATGGCCAGGCCGGTACCCATCCGGGTGCCAACCTTGGCGATGCCGCCGGCGTACATCTGCGCGTCAAGGTGCTCAGGCAACAGGAAGCCGGTACCGGCGCCGCCTGGCTGCCAGCACTTGAGCTTGAAGCCATCGCGCATGCCGCCGGCGTAGTCTTCGAACAGCTCACGGGCGGTCACGCCGAAGGGCAGTTCCCAGAGGCCTGGGTTTTTCACCTTGCCGGAGAAGCCCATCAGCTTGGTGCCGTGGTCTTCGCTGCCTTCGCGGGCCAGCGACTTGTACCAGTCAACGCCATTGCCAACGATGGCCGGCACGTTGCACAGGGTCTCGACGTTGTTCACGCAGGTCGGCTTGCCCCATACGCCAACGGCGGCAGGGAAGGGCGGCTTGGAGCGCGGGTTGGCGCGGCGGCCTTCGAGCGAGTTGATCAGCGCGGTTTCTTCACCGCAGATGTAACGCCCGGCACCGGTGTGAACGAACAGCTCGAAGTCAAAACCGCTGCCGAGAATGTTCTTGCCCAGCAGGCCAGCGGCCTTGGCTTCGTCGATCGCACGGTTGAGGTTTTTCGCGGCGGTGGTGTATTCGCCACGCAGGAAGATGTAACCGCGGTAGGCCTTGAGGGCGCGGGCGCTGATCAGCATGCCCTCCACCAGCAGATGGGGTTGTTGCTCCATCAGCATGCGGTCTTTCCAGGTGTTGGGCTCCATTTCATCCGCGTTGCACAGCAGGTAGCGGATGTTCATGGATTCGTCTTTGGGCATAAGGCCCCACTTCACCCCAGTGGGGAAGCCGGCGCCACCACGACCCTTGAGGCCGGCGTCCTTGACGGTCTGAACGATGTCGTCCTGGGACATCTGCGCCAGTGCCTTGCGGGCAGCGGCGTAGCCGTCCTTGGCCTGGTACTCGTCGAGCCAGATCGGCTCGCCGTCGTCACGCAGGCGCCAGGTCAGCGGGTGAGTCTCGGCGGCGCGCGCAATGCGGTTGGCCGGGCCGAAGGAAGTGATGGTCATACGTAACCCTCCAGCAGTTTGGTCACGCCAGCAGGCTGCACGTCGCCAAAGGTGTCATCGTCGATCATCAGTGCCGGGGCCTTGTCGCAGTTGCCCAGGCAGCACACCGGCAGCAGGGTGAAACGCCCGTCTGCAGTGGTCTGGCCGAGGCCGATGCCCAGGTCGCTCTGGATCTGGCTGACCACCGACTCGTGGCCGCCGATGTAGCAGACCATGCTGTCGCAGACACGGATGATGTGCCGGCCGACCGGCTGACGGAAGATCTGGCTGTAGAAGGTGGCCACACCCTCGACGTCGCTGGCAGGGATCCCGAGCAGCTCGCCAATCGCATAGATGGCGCCGTCCGGGACCCAGCCGCGCTGCTTCTGGACAATCTTCAGGGCTTCGATGGACGCCGCACGCGGGTCCTCGTAGTGGTGCTTTTCGTGCTCGATGGCCGAGCGCTCGGTTTCGCTCAGGGCGAAACGGTCGGTTTGGATAAGCGTGTTATTCATGCTTAGCGGTCCACGTCAGCCATAACGAAGTCGATACTGCCCAGGTACGCGATCATGTCCGCGACCATGCTGCCTTTGATCACCGAAGGGATCTGCTGCAGGTGCGGGTAGCTCGGCGTACGAATCCGGGTGCGATAGCTCATGGTGCCGCCGTCGCTCGTCAGGTAGTAACTGTTGATGCCCTTGGTCGCTTCGATCATCTGGAACGACTCGTTGGCCGGCATGACCGGGCCCCACGAGACTTGCAGGAAGTGCGTGATCAAGGTCTCGATGTGCTGCAGGGTGCGCTCTTTCGGCGGCGGCGTGGTCAGCGGGTGATCCGCCTTGTACGGGCCTTCCGGCATGTTGCGCATGCACTGGTCGATGATGCGAATACTCTGGCGCATCTCTTCGACGCGGACCATGCAGCGGTCGTAGGCATCGCCGTTGTTGGCCAGCGGCACTTCGAACTCAAAGTTCTCGTAGCCGGAGTATGGCCGCGCTTTACGCAGGTCGAAGTCCAGGCCAGTGGAACGCAGGCCGGCACCGGTGACGCCCCATTCGAGGGCCTCTTTGGTGTTGTAGGCGGCAACGCCGATGGTCCGGCCCTTGAGGATGCTGTTCTGCAGGGCAGCCTTGTTGTACTCGTCGAGGCGCTTGGGCAGCCAGTCGACGAAGTCCTTGACCAGTTTCTCCCAGCCGCGTGGCAGGTCGTGGGCGACGCCGCCGATGCGGTACCAGGCCGGGTGCAGGCGGAAACCGGTAATCGCTTCGATCACGGTGTAGGCGCGCTGGCGATCGGTAAAGGTGAAGAACACCGGCGTCATGGCGCCGACGTCCTGGATGTAGGTGCCCAGGAACAGCAGGTGGCTGGTGATGCGGAAGAACTCGGCGAGCATGATGCGGATCACGTCGACCTTCTGCGGCACCTGGATCCCCGCCAGCTTCTCGACCGCGAGCACGTACGGCAGGTTGTTCATCACCCCACCGAGGTAGTCGATACGGTCGGTGTACGGGATGAAGCTGTGCCAGGACTGACGCTCGGCCATCTTCTCGGCGCCACGATGGTGGTAACCGATGTCCGGCACGCAGTCGACGATCTCTTCACCGTCCAGCTGCATGACGATACGGAAGGCACCGTGCGCAGACGGGTGGTTGGGGCCCAGGTTGAGGAACATGTAGTCCTCGTTGGCGCCCTGACGCTTCATGCCCCAGGCTTCCGGGTTGAAACGCGCCGACTCTTCTTCAAGCTGCTGCTTGGCCAGGGTCAGGCTGAACGGATCGAATTCGGTGGCGCGCGCCGGGAAGTCCTTGCGCAGTGGGTGACCTTCCCAGGTCGGCGGCATCAGGATACGGGTCAGGTGCGGGTGGCCGGCAAAGTCGATGCCGAACATGTCCCAGACTTCACGCTCGTACCAGTTGGCATTTGGCCAGATACCGGTCACCGAAGGCAGGTTGAGGTCGCCTTCGCTGAGTGAGACCTTGATCATCACGTCGCTGTTACGTTCTACCGAAAGCAGGTGGTAGAACACGCTGAAGTCAGCCGCCGGCAGGCCGCGGCGATGAGTGCGCAGACGCTCGTCGACACCGTGCAGGTCGAACAGCATGCTGTACGGCTTGGCCACGTTACGCAGAAACGCCAACACTTCCTTGAGTTGGGCGCGCTTGACCCACAGCACCGGCATGCCGGTACGGGTCTCTTGGGCGACGAAGGCGTCGGCGCCGAAGCGGTTGTTCAGTTCGACGACCACATCTTGGTCGTCAGCCTTGTAAGGCGGAATATAAATAGCGGTGTCCGCTGTCATGGTCTCGGTCGCTTTCGGTCAACGTAGAGAATGAAGCCAGGCCGCCGGCTCCAGAGGGAGCGGGCGGCAGGTCGCTGGATCAGACTTCGTCGGGGCTGCGCAGGTTGGTGACCTGAATACGCTGTTCACGACGCAGGTCTTTCTGGGCAGGCATCTCGGCACGGTAAATGCCTTGATCGCCTACTACCCAGGAGAGCGGACGTCGTTCTTGCCCGATCGATTCCTGCAGCAGCATCAAGCCTTGCAGGAACGCCTCGGGGCGTGGCGGGCAGCCGGGTACGTAGACATCCACGGGGAGGAACTTGTCGACCCCCTGAACGACCGAGTAGATGTCGTACATGCCACCGGAGTTGGCGCACGAACCCATGGAAATGACCCATTTTGGTTCGAGCATCTGCTCGTACAGGCGCTGAATGATCGGCGCCATCTTGATGAAGCAGGTACCGGCGATGACCATGAAGTCGGCCTGACGCGGCGAGGCCCGGATGACTTCGGCGCCGAAGCGGGCGATGTCGTGGGGTGCCGTGAACGCCGTGGTCATTTCCACGTAGCAGCAGGACAGGCCGAAGTTATACGGCCACAGGGAGTTCTTGCGCCCCCAGTTGACCGCACCACGCAGCACATCTTCGAGTTTCCCCATGTAGATGTTCTTGTGGACCTGGTCTTCGAGCAGTTGGTCGGTAACGGTTTCCCGCTCACCGACCGGATATTGCTCGTTGGGTGCATCCGGATCGATTCTGGTGAGATTGTATTGCATGCCAAAGCCTCATTGTTTCAGCTTCGCTTGCCGCTTGCGACGACCTTCGGGAGCCCAATCGAGGGCCCCGACGCGCCATAGGTAGACAAGACCTGCCAACAGAATTGCTATGAAAACGAGTGCTTCGACGAATCCGGTCCAGCCGCTTTCGCGGACGGACACAGACCATGCAAAGAGAAAGAGGGCTTCGATATCGAAGATCACGAATAGCATCGCGACCAGATAGAATTTTGCCGACAGGCGCATGCGTGCGCCGCCGGTTGGCAGCATGCCGGATTCAAAGGGTTCGTTCTTGGCGCGGCCCCAGGCTTTGCTACCGAGCAGGGCGGACAGGCCGAGCATGAAGGCGCACAGGCCGACGACACCCAGAAGGAAGATGGCAAAGCCCCAGTTGTGGGCGATGAGTCCTGCTGAATCCGACATGCTAGAAATCCTTATACAGAGACCCAGCTCTGCAGTCTGAAATAAGTAACGCGGCGACGCGGTGTCGCGGGTGCAGTGACCAAATGTCGCAGCTGAATCAATCGCGCTGATTTTATGGGTAAACCAAGAGCAAGTAAAATTTCTATGGCAAATTAATTCTTCGGTTTAACAACAAAAACCGATTGTAACTGGCTGAAAGCCTTGATTTTCGGGCATTGCGGCTGGTTTTGTTAATTATGTTTCCTGCATCGTGTAACGGAATGCAAGTTGCGTAATGATAATTAATATCGTTTGGAGTGGTGCGGTTCATTTTACTTGGTCTGATGCTTGCAAAGTTGCTAGCGGTGCTTTTTGATTGCAAATGCGAAGGGCTCTCGTTCTAGCAGCTTTTTAAACGGTCTGCCCCGCTCTGGATCAATGGGTTGGTTGATCTCAACGCGCAGACAGTTTGCTTGAGGAGCATAGCCCCTGATTCGGGGCTTTGCTTTTTACGTGGTTTTGGGACGCTTGCGGTGCGTGATGGCCGCCATGAGCAGGGGTGTGCAGTTCTCTGCGGTTCACTGCGGGGGAACCGGTTAGCGCCGTGACCGACAAGACGTCATCGATGCGGCAGGCATCAAGCGTATAAGCGCACCAGGAAAAGCCCCTGGCGTCCGTTGGCGGGCGACTCCAAGCTGGCGGTGCACAGCGGCTGGCCATTACGCTGGCAGGCAACTGAGCTTGCCATGCCCGGGCCTGACAGCGCTGACCAGCCGTCCGTACCATACAAAGGGTCGAATTTGCCAGAGCCATCCAGGCGTGCAGTCATGAACGGTGAAGCACTTTCGAGGCCATTCACGCAGAGGTAGATTTTTTCATCTGCCGATGGCTGATGACTGAATGCGATATCCAGTGGGGTGACCGATTCGTCCGGGCGCTCGACCCTGAGCGGTTGTCCTTTGTTGAAGGTGTTGTCCAAACGGCCGTCCGGTGTAAATCGCACGAGTGCTGTGCTCTCGCTTAGGGTATTGATTTGGGTGACACACGCGAGGACGAAGCGGTCATTGTACGCATCGTGCTTAAGCACCTTTGGCAGCATTGGCAAATCAGGAATGGTGATGAACAATTCTCCCCGCTCACCGAAATCCCGATCCACCTCGCCGCTTGCGGTGAGGTGGTAGATCACTACGAAGTCAGCAAAGTCTGTCGTAGGTGTCGGACTCACGGATACGATCAAACTGTCAGCGTTGACCGCGATTCCCCCCAGTATTGCCGCCGCGTTTTTATAGGTGGCTACCCAGTAGCCGGTTCCATTGAACGCTGGCTGAAGCTCGCCCGCCAGGTTGACGGCTACTACTCTTCCTCTGGATGCGAAATAGAGAACGTCACCTATGATGCCGCTGCCCACGCTGGAGTAGGGACGGATATCTGGCTGTGCTTCTGGAACGTCGTACGTCCGATAGGGCACCTCGCCACCGAAGTCCAGATCCGGCTGGCCATCAGGGAGCAGTCGGAAAACGATAGGCTGGTATTGGTCGGGCGCAAGGTTAAGGTCGCCGATAATGAAAATGCGTCCCTCACGGTCGGTGACGATTGCGGTCAGGAATATTCTCGGTGCGGTGGGGTACAGGATGCTTGTTACACCCTGCGTGCCGAAACTGGTGTCAAGTGCGCCGCTGCTGTCGACTCGCAGGATGTTGATGCCTTTGTCAGTCCGGTGGGCACTTGTGAGGATCATTTTCTGGCTCTGCTCAAGAAAATACGCAGGGCCAAGGTGATTGAACTTCAGGTCTGAAAAATACCCGTTCTTTGCGTATGCGGGATCGATCTGTCCAGCTTGAGATTGTTCCATCACGTAGCTCCCGGCTTCCAGGTTAAGAGAGGCGTCATGGTCGCTCAGCTGTGAATATTGGGGTACTGGCAGAACTGACAGGTGCCACGAGGTCGCAGCTTGCATAAAAAAAAGCCCGGCGCTGTAGCCAGCGCCGGGCTTGTTACTGCGTGAAATGTCAGTGGAACTGCTCTTCCTCGGTCGAGCCGGTCAGCGCTGTCACCGAAGAAGCGCCACCCTGGATCACGGTGGTCATGTCGTCAAAGTAGCCAGTGCCGACTTCCTGCTGGTGCGCAACAAAGGTGTAGCCCTTGCTGGCATCGGCGAATTCCTGCTCTTGCAGCTTAACGTAGGCGGTCATGTCATTGCGCGCATAGTCGTGCGCCAGGTTGAACATGCCGTGCCACATGTTGTGGATGCCGGCCAGGGTGATGAACTGGTGCTTGTAACCCATCGCCGACAGCTCGCGCTGGAATTTGGCGATGGTTGCGTCGTCGAGGTTCTTCTTCCAGTTGAACGACGGCGAGCAGTTGTACGACAGCAGCTGGTCCGGGTATTCCTTCTTGATCGCTTCGGCAAAGCGGCGGGCTTCGTCCAGGTCTGGCTTGGCGGTTTCGCACCAGATCAGGTCGGCATACGGCGCGTAGGCCAGGCCACGCGAAATTGCCTGATCGAGGCCAGCGCGTACTTTATAGAAACCTTCACGGGTGCGCTCGCCGAGCACGAACGGCTGGTCGTACGGGTCGCAATCGCTGGTCAGCAGGTCGGCGGCGTTGGCGTCTGTACGGGCCAGGATAATGGTCGGTACGCCCGCAACGTCAGCAGCCAGGCGCGCAGCCACCAGCTTCTGTACAGCTTCCTGGGTCGGTACCAGTACCTTGCCGCCCATGTGGCCGCATTTTTTCACCGAGGCCAGCTGGTCTTCGAAGTGCACGCCTGCGGCGCCCGCTTCGATCATGTTCTTCATCAGCTCGTAGGCGTTGAGCACGCCGCCGAAACCGGCTTCGGCGTCAGCCACGATCGGCGCGAAGTAGTCGACATAGCCTTCGTCGCCCGGGTTCTTGCCCGCTTTCCACTGGATCTGGTCGGCACGGCGGAACGAGTTGTTGATGCGCTTGACCACGGTCGGCACCGAGTCAACCGGGTACAGCGACTGATCGGGGTACATCGACTCTGCCGAGTTGTTGTCGGCGGCAACCTGCCAGCCGGAGAGGTAAATAGCCTGGATGCCGGCTTTGACCTGTTGCACTGCCTGGCCGCCGGTGAGCGCACCCATGCAGTTGACGAAGTCCTTGTCCGGACGGAAGGACGGGTGGGCACCTTGGGTGACCAGCTTCCAGAGTTTCTCGGCGCCAACCTGGGCGAGGGTGTGCTCCGGTTGCAGCGAGCCACGCAGACGAACGACATCGGCGGCGGAGTAGGTACGGGTCACGCCTTTCCAGCGCGGGTTCTCGGCCCAGTCTTTCTCGAGGGCTGCAATTTGCTGTTCGCGTGTCAGTGCCATGTGATTAAAACCTCGTCGCATCATTCTTGGGGTAGTTGTGGTGCTGATGCTCAAAAGTCGCGGATCAGAGCGCCTGACGGCTGTCCTGTTCGAAGGTGGTACGACGGCGAACGCCAAGGCTCGAAGGGGAAGGAGGGCGCAGCTCGAGCAAGGTGCGGCGACAGGTCGGCTCGTGGATGCCTTGCTGTGGCGCGACAGGATTGCCTGGTGACTGCGGTGATGCGCTTCCGTCCCTCGGGACAACTTCTCGTTGCAGTCGCAATCCGGTCGAACCGCCTTGTGGGCCGTATAGACACGAGACGCCTCCAGGGGTAGCCGGAGCGCGCCTCGAAGACCCTTGCCAGGGCCTCTGATTAGCGGGAGCGAGGCCATCATGCCCTTGTCAAAAAGTGCCTGTCAAATGTTTTGTAGTGCTTTTCTGGGTATACTACATCTTTGGTCTAATACGACTCCACAGTCAGTTTCAAGGCCTTTGGTCGAAGCCTCGAATTGCCTGGGTTCAGTCGAGAAGGTCGACTCTGACACGTAAAGTCATGTTTTCTCCGCGTTGCGTGCTGTAACTGTGGCTTGACGCACTCCGTTCAGCCTGGCTCTGCTGGTTGTATCCGGCCAAAGTGATCCACTCGCCAAGCCTGCCTGTTACGGTTGTGTCGGTACTCTGCACTTTCACTACATCGGGACGTTCGCCGCTCATTCGATCATTATTGCTGCTGATTGCCAGCCGCACCGTGTCGCCGCTGACGCTTGGTGTGACATAGAAACCCTGAGTCACATTGCGATATTCAGTGTTGCTCTGCACGCGGCCGTAGCCGTCGGTGCTGCTGCTGGTGATCGGCACGCTCTGGCCAACCTGGATCAGCGCCGGCTGGCCGTCACTGGCCTGGATCTGCTGCAGGCCGCCCTCCCGGTTGCTGGTGCCGTAGCGAATCACCCGCGCATTGCCACGGTTGTCCTGAAAGCTGCTGTCATTGTTGTCGACGCTGATCAGCAAGCGCTTGGCTTTGCTGTCGAGTTGCTGCAACAGCGCGCGCAAGTCGCCAATACGCTCAGGGCTGGCATTGACGATCAGCTTGTTCTCGAAGGCGCTGACGCTGCCTTCCTTGCCAATAAAGGCCTGCGCGGTGGGCAGCAGCTCGGCACTGCTGCGGTGCTGCAAGGGCAGCACTTCGGTGGCGGCCTGGGCGCCAAGGCCGGTAGCCAGCAGCAGTGAAGCGAGCAGGGGGCGTAGCAGCATGTTGGAGTTCTCCGCAGGTTGAACAGACATGATGGCAAATTTGTCACGGTTATGCCGGATGAGGATCACAACCTGAGTCAAATGCGCTCAGTTGCCACGCACAGGTGGTTGCCCCCGGACAAACTCCGTAACATCGCGCCCCCGCTCGCTGCACGTTCAGATGCCAGCGCTTGCACAGATTGACTGATCTCAGGAAGCCCATGAAACCCGCCCGACTACGCGCCGATGTCCTCGCCGGCCTTACTACTTCCTTCGCCCTGGTACCCGAGTGCATCGCCTTTGCTCTGGTCGCCCATCTCAACCCGCTGATGGGGTTGTACGGTGCATTCATCATCTGCACGCTGACAGCCTTGTTCGGCGGCCGACCGGGGATGATCTCCGGCGCGGCCGGCTCAATGGCGGTGGTGATCGTCGCGCTGGTGGTACAGCACGGCGCGCAGTACCTGCTGGCAACGGTGCTGCTGGGCGGGTTACTGATGATCCTGTTTGGCGTGCTGCGCTTGGGCAAGCTCGTAAGGCTGGTGCCGTACCCGGTAATGCTTGGCTTCGTCAATGGCCTGGCCATCGTCATCGCCATGGCCCAGCTCGAGCATTTCAAAAGTGGCGAGCAGTGGCTCAGTGGCACCCCGCTGTACCTGATGATTGGCCTGGTAGCGTTGACCATGCTGGTGGTCTATGTGTTGCCGCGCCTGACCCGCAGCGTGCCGCCGGCGCTGGTGGCCATTGTTGGCGTCGGCCTGCTGGTGTACCTGCTTGATCTGCCGACAAGGACCTTGGGTGATATGGCGCATATCGCCGGCGGTCTGCCGCAGTTGGCTTGGCCGCAGGTGCCATGGACCCTGGATACGCTGAAAATCATTGCCCCCTATGCGCTGCTGATGGCCATGGTCGGCCTGCTGGAAACCCTGCTGACCCTTAACCTCACCGATGAAATAACCGAGAGCCGTGGCTTTCCAGATCGTGAATGTGTGGCCCTGGGCGCGGCCAACATGGTCTCGGGCATGTGCGGTGGCATGGGTGGCTGCGCAATGATCGGGCAGACCATGATCAACCTCAGCTCCAATGGCCGTGGGCGGCTGTCGGGGGTAGTGGCTGGCGGCATGATCCTGCTGTTCGTGTTGTTCCTGTCACCACTGATCGAGCGGATACCGCTGGCGGCACTGGTCGGGGTGATGTTCGTGGTGGCCCAGCAGACCTTCGCCTGGGCGTCACTGCGGGTGTTGCACAAGGTACCCGTCAGTGATGTGCTGGCGATCATTGCCGTGACCGTGGTCACGGTATTCACCGACCTGGCCATGGCGGTGCTGTTCGGGATCATCCTCGCAGCGATCAACTTCGCCTGGCAGCATGCCCGCGAGCTGTACGCCGACAGCCATGTCGATAGCGATGGCAACAAGCACTATCAGGTACACGGCACGCTGTTTTTTGCTTCCACGGCGGCGTTCCTCAACCAGTTCGAGCCCGCGCAGGACCCTGATGGGGTGACGCTGGATTGCAAGCACCTGAGCTTTGTCGACTACTCGGCGGTGGCGGCGTTGCAAACCTTGCGCGAGCGTTACAGCAAGGCCGGCAAGCATCTGCGTGTTGTGCACCTGTCCGAGCGCTGCAAGAAGCTGCTCAAGCGGGCAGGGGCCCAGCACTGATCAATCATGCCTGGGCCGGCGTGGATGCGCGGCACAGGCATAACAACCCGCTGGCCTAGTTGCCGGTATTCTTCTTGATGATCGCTTCGGCGATATTGGCCGGCGCCTCACCGTACTTGGTGAACTCCATGGTGTAGCTGGCCCGGCCCTGAGTCATCGAGCGCATCTGCGTCGAGTAGCCAAACATCTCACCCAATGGCACCTCGGCGCGGATCACCTTGCCGGCCGGCGTCTCTTCCCCTTCCTGGATCATGCCGCGGCGCCTGCTCAGGTCGCCGATGATGTCGCCCTGATATTCATCGGGGGTGACCACTTCAACCTTCATCACCGGCTCCAGCAATACCGCGCCGCCTTTCTGCGATAGTTGCTTGGTGGCCATCGACGCCGCGATCTTGAAGGCCATCTCGTTGGAGTCGACATCATGGTAGGAGCCGTCGAATACTGCCGCCTTGAGGCCGATCAGCGGATAGCCGGCCAACACACCATTGTGCATCTGCTCTTCGATGCCTTTCTGGATGGCCGGGATGTACTCGCGCGGTATGACCCCGCCGACCACCTCGTTGATGAACTCCAGGCCCTCTTTACCTTCCTCGCCTGGCGCAAAGCGGATCCAGCAGTGGCCGTATTGGCCGCGGCCACCGGATTGACGGACGAACTTGCCTTCGATTTCGCAGGTGTTGCGGATCTTCTCGCGGTAGGCGACCTGCGGTTTGCCGATGTTGGCCTCGACGCCGAACTCGCGACGCATGCGGTCGACAATTATGTCCAGGTGCAACTCGCCCATGCCGGAAATGATCGTCTGTGCGGTCTCTTCGTCGGTCTTGACCCGAAACGACGGGTCTTCCTGGGCCAGCTTGCTCAAGGCAATGCCCATTTTCTCCTGATCGGCCTTGGTTTTCGGCTCGACCGCCACCGAAATCACTGGGTCGGGGAAGTCCATGCGCTCAAGGATGATCGGCTTGTTCAGGTCGCACAAGGTATCGCCGGTGGTGACGTCCTTCATGCCGATCAGCGCGGCGATGTCGCCGGCGCAGACGTTCTTGATCTCGGCCCGCTGGTTGGCGTGCATCTGCACCATACGGCCGACCCGTTCCTTTTTGCCTTTGACCGAGTTGAGCACGGCATCGCCCGAACTGAGGATGCCGGAGTAGACCCGCGCGAAGGTCAGCGTGCCGACGAACGGATCTGTGGCGATCTTGAACGCCAGCGCCGAAAACGGCTCATTATCATCGGCGTGGCGCTCCAGCGGCCGGTCGTCGTGGTCCGGGTCGGTGCCTTTGATGGCCGGTATTTCGCTGGGGGCGGGCAGGTAGTCGATGACCGCGTCGAGCATCAACGGCACGCCCTTGTTCTTGAATGACGAGCCGAGTACGGTCGGCACGATTTCATTGGCGATGGTGCGCTGACGCAGGCCGGCCTTGATCTGCTCGTTGCTCAGCTCCTGGCCGTCCAGATACAGCTCCATGAACTGGTCGTTGGCCTCGGCGGCCGCTTCGACCAAGTGCGCACGCCACTCGTCGGCCAGTGCCTGCAACTCGGCGGGGATGTCCTCTTCGCGGTAGCTGGCGCCATTGTCGGCGTCATTCCAGTAGATGGCTTTCATCTTCAGCAGATCGATCTGGCCGATGAAGTTTTCTTCGCTGCCGATCGCCAGCTGAATCGGCACGGGGTGGTGGCCCAGGCGTTTGTCGATCTGCTTGACCACGCGCAAGAAGTCCGCACCCTGGCGGTCCATCTTGTTGATGTAGGCCAGGCGCGGCACATGGTACTTGTTGGCCTGGCGCCAGACCGTCTCGGACTGTGGCTCGACCCCGTCGGCCGCACTGAACACCACGACCGCACCATCGAGCACACGCAACGAGCGCTCGACTTCGATGGTGAAGTCAACGTGGCCGGGGGTGTCGATGATGTTGAAACGAAACTTGTCGGCGAACTGCTTGGTCGAGCCCTGCCAGAAGGCCGTCGTCGCCGCTGAAGTGATGGTGATGCCACGCTCTTGTTCCTGCGCCATCCAGTCCATGGTCGCTGCGCCGTCATGCACTTCGCCCATCTTGTGGTTGACGCCGGTGTAGAACAGGATGCGTTCGGTAGTGGTGGTCTTGCCGGCGTCGACATGGGCGACAATGCCGATGTTGCGGTACAGCTCGATGGGGGTCGTGCGGGCCATGGTCAGTCACCTGAGGTGAATGCGCGGGAGGGGTATTCCCACGGTAGCAGACGGCACGCCGCCTGCTAGCCCAATGGCCGGCTATGCGAGGAACGGTGTCAGTCGGCCTGAGCCTGCAACTGCCACTTGCCGTCGACTTCACGCGCCAGGCCGCTGGCCGGCAGCAGTGCCAGCAGGCGTAGATGCAAGGCCGGGTCGGTGAAACCTTTGACGGTGTCCAGGTCGAGCTCGCCGAGCAATTGCATGTCGGTCTTGGTGTACGACAGCCAGGCCTTCTTCAGGTACTGCAGCACATCACTGCCCGCCGTATTGGCGAAGCGCCGGTTGAGCGTGCGGCCTTCCAGCTCGAAGGTGTGGCGGTGGCTGTAGTTGCTCTCGTCGCCTGCGCCTTCGACGCAGCGGTAGCAGCTGCAGGCGCCGTCGCCGAAGGCGTTGCGCAGGTAGCTGTTGAAGTCCACGACGGGCTTAAGGGAAAGGCGTTTGTCGACCTCGAACAGGTCGGCGGTCATCGGTTGTTCAGCGCTCACGCGGTGTCCTCGTGTGGTGTGGCGTGCATCGGCGGGCACCCTAACAGATCGGCGCTTTTTCGGCCATGCGCGCTGGCGCCGCGCCGGTGTTGCACGGCGCCAGCGCGCATCCGGTCTTCTGCCACTCGCGCGGCGCCGCGTGCTGCCGTAACCTATGCGCCCCCGGTGCCCGCGCGCCGATCCCAACCCATGAGGCAAGTCGCTTGAACAAGTTCCCGTACATCGCCACCATCACCGTCAGCAGCGAAGACCGCGGGGGCGACACTGAAGCATCGGAGAACGTCAACATGCGGGTTGGCATCGAGGCTGTGACCGAGACCTTGAAGAAGGTGCATTTCGTCGCTGCACTGGCAGCCCCGGAAAAACCTGCCACGCACATTTGCGTGACGCTGGAGAACGGCCTGGTTTATTACGGCCCGATCGTCAATGGTCACGCCGAACTCGAAGGCGGCTGGATCGCCTTCGAGTCCGACATGCTCACCCCGCAAGAGCTCGGCCTGTAAGCCTCAGCCCAGCTCGGCCAGGCACTGCTCGAAGATATCCAGGCCTGCTTCGAGCACCTCTGCCTCGATGGTCAGTGGTGCCAGCAGGCGAATGATATGGCGCGCCTTGCCGCTGGGCATCAGCAGCAAACCCTTGCTGCGCGCCGCTTGCAGCAGTTTGGCCAGCTGCGCCGGGGCTGGCGTGCCGTCGGCATTGACCAGTTCTATGCCACGCATGGCGCCGACCCCGGTCAAACGACCCAGTGACGGGTACAGCCCTGATGCCTTCCAGCGTTGATAGCGGCCGACGATAGCTTGCTCATGGCGTTCGCCCCAGGTCGCCAGATTGGCATCGGTCATCTGTGCCAAGCTGGCCAAGGCCGCTGCGCAGGCAATCGGGTTGCCTGAATAGGTGCCACCCAGGCCACCCTTGGGCAACGCTGCGAGCAACTCCCGGCGGCCCACTACTGCGCCCAGCGGCATACCGCCGGCCATACTTTTTGCCAGCAGCAGCAGGTCGGGTTCGATCCCCAGTCGCGGGAAGGCAAAACGCTGCCCGGTACGGCCGAAGCCGGATTGAATCTCGTCGATAATCAACACAATCCCGTGCTCATCGCAGAAGCGCCGCAGGGCTTGGGCGAACGTCGGATCGAGCGCGAGGAAGCCGCCTTCGCCCTGTACCGGTTCGAGAATGAACGCGGCCACATCCTCCACCGCCAACTCGACGCTGAACAGCCGGTCCAGAGCCTTGAGCGCCTGTTCGCAAGTGACATCGGTGTCATTGCTGGGGTAGGGCAGGTGATAGACCGGGCCAGGCAAATCGCCGACCCGCTGCTTGTACGGTGCGACCTTGCCATTGAGGTTGAGTGTGGCCAGCGTGCGGCCGTGGAAGGCGCCGTCGAAGGCAATGATTGCGCGCTTGCCGGTGGCGCCGCGGGCGACTTTCAGGGCGTTCTCGGCAGCTTCCGCGCCGCTGTTGGTAAGCATTCCGGCCATGGGGTAGCTGAGCGGCACAAAGCTGCTCAGTTGCTCCATCAGTTGCAGGTACGGGCCGTGGGCGGCAGCGTTGAACGCATAGTGGGTCAAGCGACCGGCCTGCTGTTGAATCGCTGCAACTACCGCCGGGTTGCAGTGGCCCAGGTTGAGCACGCCGATGCCGCCGACGAAGTCGATATAGCCGTTACCGTCGGTATCCCAGACATGCGCATTGAGGCCATGGGAAAGTGTGATGGGGTGAACGATGGAAATGGACTGGCTGATACTTTCCTGATTCATGGGGGCACGCGTACCTTGTTCGATTTTGCTGACTATCCAAGCGCTTTGATCGCCCACGCACAAACGAATAATTCGATTGCGGTCATTCCCCTGATTCCTGAATTTTCAGCGGTGGTTTGCACCGTGGCGTAAACCGCTGGCTCAAGGTGGTTGATGGTTTTTATTTTTTGGCCGATCAGTCAGGTCATCTCGGCATGAGTTCATTCCCTTGCGGAATCATGTGCTGCAAAAAGGTCGTTTGTTGGGGCTCCGCCAAAGATCAATACTGACGTGGATCAATGATCGCGGCCGGGTAGGCCTGGATAACGAAAAGGCCTGCCCCGGTACGTACAGAACAACTACTAGATGCACGTTTGCATTGTACGAATTCTGCTCCAAGTTCAGCCGCCCGAGCGGCGGCCGACCCACTCGAGGGTTTTCCATGGCTTCGCTAAAAAACAAGAAACAGCGGTCCTTGCAACATGGTCTGACCTCGCGTCAGGTGTCGATGATTTCGATCGCCGGGATCATCGGCGCGGGGTTGTTCATCGGCTCATCCAACGCAATCGCCACGGCCGGGCCGGCGATTCTGATCTCCTATGCCATGACCGGCTTGCTGGTGCTGCTGGTGATGCGCATGCTCGGTGAGATGGCCATCGCCAACCCCAACAGCGGCTCGTTCTCGACCTATGCCAGTGAGGCGATCGGGCCTTGGGCTGGCTTTACCATCGGCTGGCTGTACTGGTGGTTCTGGGTGCTGATCATTCCGGTCGAGGCAATTGCCGGGGCAGACATCCTGCATGCGTATTTCCCTGACGTGCCGTCATGGTTGTTCGCATTTCTGATCATGTTGGTGTTGTCGTGCACCAACCTGATCAGCGTGAAGAACTTTGGTGAGTTCGAGTATTGGTTCGCCTTGATCAAGGTGATCGCCATTGTGGCATTCATTGTTGTTTGCACGATGGCGGTGCTGGGTTTCTGGCCATTGGCCGAGACACGCGGTGTGAGCCAGCTGTGGGCGAACGGCGGGTTTATGCCGAACGGCTTCGGCACGGTGCTGGGTGGGGTGCTGATCACCATCTTCTCGTTCTTTGGCGCCGAGATCGTGACCATTGCTGCGGATGAGACGGCCAATCCGAAAGACAAGATTCGCCGGGCGACCAACCTAGTGGTGTACCGCATCGGCATCTTCTATCTCGCTTCGATCTTCCTGGTGGTGTCGCTGGTGGCGTGGAACGATCCTGCGCTGAAGGCGGTGGGGTCGTTCCAGCGGGCGCTCGAGGTGCTGAATGTGCCGGGGGCGAAACTGGTGGTCGACCTGGTGGTGCTGGTGGCGGTTACCAGTTGCATGAACTCCGGGTTGTATACGGCTTCACGGATGCTCTACTCGCTGGCTTCGCGGGGGGAGGCGCCTGCTATGGTGCGGCGTGTGTCGGGTAATGGAGTGCCGACGGTAGCGGTGCTGTTGTCGACCTTGGCGGGTTTTGTCGGGTGTCTGGTCAACTACGTGTTCCCAGGGAAGGTGTTTGGCTTCCTGCTGTCCACTACCGGGGCGATTGCTTTGCTCGTGTATCTGGTGATTGCGATTTCACAATTGCGCATGCGTGGGCGGGCGGATCGGCTGGGGACTGTGCTGGAACTGAAAATGTGGCTGTTCCCGTGGCTGACGTGGTTGGTGATCGGGACGATTGTGATGGTGCTGGGATATATGCTGCTCAGTGATGCTTATCGGTATGAGACGTTGATGACTGCTGGGGTTACGGCGTTTATCTTGCTGGTTGCGGTTACGCGGCGTCGAGGTGGGCAGGGGCGTTCCTCGATTCTGGTTTCGGGTGATTGAGCGTTTTGGAATAGCCCCTCGCTCGCCGACCAACGCGGCCCCTGTAGGAGGGGCCTTGTGTCGCGAAAGGGTCGCGCAGCGGCCCCTCGATTCGTGCAGCGTTGCGAGAATGTCGGGCCAGCTGCGCTGGCCTTTCGCGACACAAGGCCGCTCCTTGTATCTACAGAGGGCAATGCGCCCGCAGCATGATCTGACTGCAAGGCGATGAATTTCCTACGAGTTTAATCAGATTAGTCTGATGGGGCGCACGTGCTTATCGGAATAGGCTGGCCGCGTTTTCCCCACAGGCTTTCCGCGATGTTCATATTAACCCCCCTCTACGCGCACCACCGCGGCGCTAGCGCCGTTTGGTTGGCTGTCGCCTGAACATCCCGGTTGGTTATCCCTGATGCAAACGACCCCAGCCAGTGGCATACGCCACCGACTCTGGCTGTTTGTGAACGCGTTAAAGGAGATGTTCCATGCGTGTCAGATTCAACCCCAAAACCCTGTCTGTCGCCGCAGTGCTGCTGGCCCTCGGCGGTTGCGCCAGTGCGGTAGCGCCCAATGAGCAGATCGAGCTGACTCGCAGCGCCGTCAATCGTGCGGTGTCCGCCGACGCCACCCAATACGCGCCGGTCGAAATGCGCGCCGCCCAGGACAAGCTCAGTGCCATGGACCGGGCCTTGGGTGAGAAAGACCTCAAAACAGTACGCAGCCTGGCCGAGCAGGCCGAGGCCGATGCTCGCCTGGCCGAGCGCAAGGCCCAGGCGCGCAAAACCAGCGAGCAGTTGCTCGATGCCCGTAAAGGTATCGAAGTGCTCAAGCAGGAAATGCTCGAAGCGCCGGACACAACCTCTGCCACCTCCACACGCTAAGGAGCCGAACATGCCCAAAATGCACATTCTGCCAACCGTCTCAATCCTGAGCCTGCTGCTGGTTGGCTGCAGCACCACACCTGAAAACAGCCAGTTGCTGGAAGCCCGCGACGCTTATTCGGTGCTGCAAAGCAAGCCCGAATCGAGCCGGATTGCTGCATTGGAAACCCAGGAAGCCTATCTGGCTCTGGGCAAGGCCGAGCAGGCCTCTTTGAAGGACCGTAAAGGCGGCGACGTCGAGCAGCTGGCCTACCTGGCCAACCGCAAGATCGCGACTGCCGAACAGACCATCCTGCTGCGTCAGGCGCAGGTCGGCCTGCAAGGCATCGAAGCGCAGCGCACCCAGGCGCGTCTGGATGTGCGTACCGCTCAGCTCAAGGCACTTCATAACCTTAAAGCCAAGCAGACCGAGCGAGGCACTGTAGTCACCTTTGGCGACGTGTTGTTCGACACCGGTCGGGCTGAATTGCGCAGTGGCAGCCAGCGCAATATCCGGCAATTGGCGCAGTACCTGCAAGACAACCCGCAGCGCAAGGTGCTGGTTGAAGGCTTTACCGACTCCACCGGCAGCGACGCGCTCAACCAGCAATTGTCCGAACGACGTGCCGCAGCCGTAGGCAATGCCTTGCGTCGCCAGGGCGTCAGCGCCGATCGGATCGTCACTGCCGGTTATGGCAAGGAGTATCCTGTCGCTACCAATGCCGATGCGCAGTCGCGTCAGCTCAATCGCCGTGTCGAAGTGATCATCTCGCGCGATGCGCAGGCGGTTGCACCGCGTTACTGATGCCAGCAACAGGCGCGGTTGCCGGCCGCGTCCTGATGCAGCCGATCTCCTGCAACGGGAGATAGTCAGTGCTGGCCTTTGTGCCCTACAGTGTCATTCCTCCGCACAAAGGCTAGCGACCGTGACCGATCTGAGCGCATTCCCTATCACCCGCAAATGGCCAGCCGCGCATCCCGAGCGCCTGCAGCTGTACTCGCTGCCAACGCCAAATGGGGTCAAGGTGTCGATCATGCTCGAAGAGATCGGTCTGGCCTATGAGGCGCACAAGGTCAGCTTCGAACATGAAGAGCAGCTGAGCCCCGAATTCATCTCGCTCAGTGCCAACAACAAGATCCCGGCCATCCTCGACCCCAAGGGGCCGGACGGCCAGCCGCTGGCACTGTTCGAGTCAGGCGCGATTCTGCAGTACCTGGCCGAGAAAAGCGGGCAATTGCTCAGTGTCAACCCAGCCCAGCGCTACCAGACCCTGCAGTGGCTGATGTTCCAGATGGGCGGCATCGGGCCGATGTTCGGCCAGGTAGGCTTTTTCCATTTTTTCGCCGGCAAGGACTTCGAAGACAAGCGCCCACGTGATCGCTACGTCAATGAATCGCGGCGGCTGCTCGGGGTGCTTGATCGGCATCTGCACGGCCGAGACTGGATGGTCGACGACTACAGTATCGCCGACATTGCCATCTTTCCCTGGGTGCGCAACCTGGTCGACCGCTATAACGCACGCGAACTGGTGCAGTTCGAGCAGTTCAAGGACGTGCAGCGGGTGCTGGACAACTTCCTCGCTCGGCCAGCGGTACAGCGCGGTTTGACGATTCCGAGCTGAGCGGCACTGAGTGCTACAGGAGCGAGCGATGATGGCCGGCAAATGGATCCTTGAACAGCTTGCAGGCGATGGACAGGCCGGTGCCGCGGCGGTGTTCAATGGCGTTTGAATTGATCCGCGCCAGCGACAGCTACCGCAGCTTTGCGCGGGATCTGACCCGCCAGGCCATGCTGCCGTACTATCAGGCATTCGGCCTGCGCTGGATCGAAGAAGCCTTCGACCAGGCCTGGGGCTGGCGCGAACAGTGGCTTGTCATGGAAGGCGAGACTGTGCTGGGCTTTTGCAGCTTGAGTCAGGATCGCCAGGCGCTGTTCATTCGCGAACTGCACCTGGTGCCCGAGCAGCGCAACCGCGGCGTTGGCACCTGGGCCTTGCAAGCGCTGGCTGCGATGGCCGCGCAGCGCAAGCTGGGCTTGCTGCGGCTGATGGTGTTCAAGATCAATCCGGCACGGCAGTTGTACCTGCGCCAGGGTTTCCTCGAGATGGGCGAAGACGACTGCTTCGTGCGCATGCAGCGCGCAATCGCCTGATCCTCAACGCTGGCTGACGCGCACGGTATTGCCCTGGCGCACGGTCGACTCGAGCAGGGTGCCCTGCAGCGGCAACAGGTCGCCGATCAACAGGTTCTGCAGCAGTGGCTTACCGTCGAAGCTGTTACCACCCAACTCGACCTGGCGCATGCCTTCTACCCGCAGGATGGCCTTGCCGACCTGGCCCAGACGGTTGCCGCTGAGCAGCAGCGGGCCGGCCATGGGCGTGGCGTTGCGCAGGCTCACCGCGTACTCGGGGGTATTGGTGATGTGGTTGCCAAGCAGCGCCAGTGCGCCGACTTCGCTGGCGTCGATGGCGCTGCCGACACTGCTGCCGAGCAAGTTGTTGTCGATCACCAGTGGCGCTGCCGGGGTTGGCGCCAGGCTGCGCAGCTGGATGCCATTGCCACGGCTGTCGCCGATGCGGTTGCCGGCCAGCAACACCGCGCCTTGTTGCTCGCTGACTTCGATGGCAGCCTTGCCCGCGCCGAGGATCAGGTTGTTTTCCACCAGCGCCCGGGTTTGCCCACGCAGACGTACGCCGCTGTTGTTGTCGATGCCGCGCAGCTGGTTGTCACGCACGCTGACCTGGCTGTCACGGACATCGATTGCATATTGCTGGGACTGCTCGAAGCGGCTGCCCTCGATGGTTGCCTGGCTGCGCTGCAGCTCGACCGCACTGGACATCTCACTGAACTGGCTTTCGCGGATCACCACCGTGGCCGGGCGGCTGCTGGCCGGCTGCTGGGTGCTGATCGCCGTGGTCAGGCCACGCGACAGGTTGGCGTTGTAGCCCAGACGCTTCAAGGTCGAGCCAACCACCTGGGTGTGGCTGCCGGCCCAGGCGATCACGAACGGACGCCAGGCGCGGTCGGTATTGCCCGCCTTGTCACCGGCCATGCTCTCCAGGTTGGACTTGTTCAGCCCCAGCCAGCCCTGATTGATCAGCGCGGTACCGGAGTAGCTCGACAGATACAGGCTGGTGCCTTCTAGGACCAGACCGGCATCGGCACCGATCATCAGCGGATAGCTGAGCAGATAACCGTCCTTGTAGCGCTTGAGAATGCGTGAGTCGTTCAAGGCATCGTGCAACTGAGCAAGGGTGATGCTGCCACCGCGCAGGGTCACCACTTGCGGGTGATGCGCCTGATAGCCAGCAATGGCACGGAACAGCCCATTATTGACGAACGGCTCGAACGGCCAGCTGCCGGCCTGGGCCGAGAACATCGGTTGCAGGCTGACACTGGCGCGGCCCGCCGGGCGTGCGCGTTCGGCCTGGGCAAAGGTTACCGCCAGGCGGACCTGCTGTCGCAGCTGCTGCAAGTGTTGCTGATATTGCTCGGCTGGCAGCACGTCGACCGTCTGCTTGACGGGCAAGGTCTGCGTGCCAGCCTGGGCAGTACCGGCCAGCAGCAGGGCGGCGAGACAGGTCAGGGAAAAACGGGCGAAGGGGGCCATGGGCACGTCCTTGTTCAACGCAAATGGGAATAAGCAGGCTGGATCGGGCCGCCGAGCTGACTGTAGTTGTCGACCTCACCGTCTTCGCTGTCGTACAGCTTGCGCGCCAGGCTATTGTCCGGGTTGCGTTGCAGGTACGGGATCAGCCAGGCCAGCTTGTACGGCGCTACGTCCGCCTGCGACTTGCCCTTGAGTTCTGGCAGGTCGTCCGGGTCGAGCACGCTGCGGGCAGCGAAGTTGGCCAGCAGATCAAGCGTATGCTGGTCTTCGGCCGTCCACGGCAGGCCGTTGGCGCGGGCCGATTCGGCCAGCAGCACCAGCGGCACCAGCGCGTACTGGCTGTAGCTGGCCGCCAATTTGGCCCGTGCGACTTCCAGCGGCAGATAGGCGTAGCTACCGTCGCTGTTGCGTACCGCCTGGGCCAGTCCGCGGCGCAGGTTGCCGTCGGCCCACTGGATGAAATCGTCACGACCGACCAGCATGCCGGTGGACGCGACTGCCCAGGCTGCCCAGTAGTCGTGGTTGTTGAAGTACACCCCGCGGGCGCTGCGGCGTGGGTCGTACTCAGCGATGACGCGCTCGCCCAGGCGAGTGAACCAGTCTTTCTGCACCGGCGTCAGCTGCAACTTGCCATCGCTGGCCGACTGGGTCAGCAATACCGCGCCGGCCATCGATGCCAGCGCCCATTTGCGTGCCGCCATGCCGGTGCTGCTGGCGTCCTCGGTGAGCAGCGCGCCGGCGCTGGCCCACTGTTCCAGCCACTGGTCCTGGCAGGCCAGGGCCATGTTGGCCTCCTGCGGTTTTTTCGCCCGCTGGAAGCGCTTGCTGGCATAGATCAGCCCGCCAATGAACTCCTTGACCTGCTTGCCGATCCGTTCGCTGTCGGCATCCGGGCTGCTGCGCAAGGTCGACTTGCTCGCGTCGCTCTGGTCGTATTTGCTTTGCAGGCGCAGGCTGCCGGTGTAGGGCGGTGGCGGCGCCTTGCTGCACTCAAGGGTACGATAGTCGGCGATCATCGCTGCCTGCGGAGTATTGCGCGCAGGCCAGATCGACTGGGCCGCCTGCACCTGAGGCGCGAGCAGGGCCAGGGCCAGAGCCAGCGGGCTCAGTTGACGCGCGTGCGCGCGGCCAGTGCTGGCCGTCGCGCGTTGCAGGTTTACAGGCATAGACGGGTTTCCACATCGGTAGGCGCAGCGCTGGCCTTGGTCGGCTCAAGGAACACCGACAGCAGGTTGGCGCCGGCGTAGGCCGGATCTTTGCTCAGCTCAAGGTAGTACTGGCCGCCGGTGACTGCAGCTTCACGGCGGAACCAGACCTTGTCGCGAGCACCGTTGTCGTAATAGACGATGACGTAGAAGTCCTTGATGTTCTTGTCGCTCAGGCGGATATCCAGAAAGCCGTTCGACCCGCTCAGCGCCTGGCGGTCACTGCCAGCGTTGGACAACAGCTCGATTCGTTCGCCGACCTTCAGCGGCGAGCGCTGCAGCTTGTTGCCAAGCACTTCGCGGGACGCTTCGCAGCCGCCTTTGACCGCCGGGATCAGCTGGCGATACATCAACGGCGAGTCAAGCCGGTAGTTGGCCGGCAGTTCCCAGACGATCAGCTTCGGCGGCGCGTCGGCCTTGTAGTCATCGGAGAGCAGGTATTCCAGCAGCGAGCCGTCCTCGCCAACGCCGGGCAGGGCGTAGTTGAGCACGTCGACGCTGAGGTACTGCTTGAGGTAGCCGTCGAAGTTGAACTGCTTGCTCTCGTCTTCCCGCGCTGCCGCGTTACTGTCACCGACCAGAATCACTTCCGGGTCCGGCGCCTCGTCGAACAGGGCTTCGGCGCTGGCCTCGACCGGGATGGTCTGGTAGCCGCGTACATACTGGAAACCGTAGTTGTTGCCGCAGATCGCACTCATGGCCAGATTGAGGGTGCCGTCTTTGGGCACCATCACGCCAGGCTCGGTGCGGTACTGCTTCTTGGTCAGGCCGGCGTAGAACGGCTGACGGCGGATTTCGTCTGCCATCAAGCGCGCGGTCGCCTCGGCGCCGACCGGTGTCCAGTGGTGGTCGCGGCGGAAGAAGTACTCGCCCTTGGGCGGCTGCTGGACCAGTTGCATCATCGGCGCGACCACCGCGCCACCTTGCTTGAGCTGGCCAAGGTAAGCCGCCAGGTTGGCGCTGGCGCGGGCGTAGTCAAAGCCGTAAGGATGCTCGCCAATCAACCGGTCGCGGTGCATCAGGCCACGGGTCGGCTGGATCGCCATGGCGACCTGAATGCCCTGCTGATTGAAGGTTTTCATCAGGCGGGCAAACTCCGGGCGCATCGGCGCCGGGATGCCGAACTCGTTGGTCAGATCGACCGCCGAGCGGAACAGCCAGCGCTCCTGACCAGGGACGATCTCGCGCATCAGCTTCATGCGCCCCTCGGCATACTGCTGAGGATCGCTCAAGGCCGGGCAGACCATGCACTGCAGGTTTTCGCAGCCGGGCTTGGCGCCTTGCGCAGGCGTGGCGGCGTGGCCGGTCTGGCTGAGCAGGGCGAGGGCGGCGCCGAGGCCCAGGGGTTTGAGGATCTTCATTGCCATTTCATCCTTGCAGCGAAATTACTCGGTCGGGTCGATGCTGTTGGCCATGCTCATGCTGCGATTGTCGGGCAGCAGCACGTAGCTGTACGAGCGGCCCTTTTTCAGGAACAGCTCATCGAAGCTGGCGACCTTCTGCTCGGCCTCGTAGGCGGCGAAACCAATCTTGATTTCGTTGACCATGCGGCTGCCGGTCTGGCCGTTGCTCAGCGGGTCGACGATCACGTGCTTGCCGTCGACGGTCTTCAGCGCAGCTTGCTTGTCGCTGAGGTTGTAGAAGGCGATCTGGGCTTTTTTCGGCTCGTTGACGTATTTGTCAGCGATCAACTTGAGCTGTTTGCCGTCGTAGACCACGGTGCTGGCGGCATTGGCCTTGAGCTGGGGTTCGATGGCCTTGCCGCCGACGGCGATCTTGTGCGTGCCGGCGGGGATGAAGCGGTAACCGCTGAGCTGGCCGGCGGCGACTTTCTGCGGATTGACCTTGCCGCTGAGGCTGACGTCGATGTTGCTCTGCGACAGGTTGAGTACGCGGACAAACGCCGAATCGGCCGGGGCGACGGCATCGTACAGGTCGGCGTTGCCTTCGGCGGCGACCGCCAGGTGGCTGCCGAAGACGAGGGCGATTGCGGTAAACAGGTGGGTGAGTTTCATCAGTTACTCCTTTGATTCTTTAAAAATGCTGCGGCTGGGCGCTACGGCTGAGCGAGCCCGGGCGATGGGCCAGCAAAGTGCGCAGGGGGAATTCCCAGACCACGGTGTCGATCTGTGGGTTGCTCAACTGATCGCTGGCGAGAAACTGGCTCATCGACTCGAACGGACCACGGGCCTCGACGGCAATCGAGATCAGGTCACGGTTGAGTGCTTCCTTGAGGAAGCCGACAAAGTTCCAGTCATCGATCTTGCTGTAGCTGGTACCAACCAGCAGCAGGCTCTGCTCCTGCTCGGCAAACAAATCGTCGCTGCTCTGCTCGGCCTTGAGCGTCTCGTACAGGTCGATCTGGTTCGGGCCGAACTGCGGCGCGAGGCGGTTGTGGTCGAACTGGATGTAGTTCATCAGGTCGCCCTTGACGCTTTTCTCGCCGGCCTTGTGCGACACGTAAGCCTGATCGCCGACCAGTTGCGGGCGTTGCCGGGCCAGCTCGAAGGCGGCCAGGCGGGCACCGTCCGGGCTCCAGTGGGTATCGGACTTGAGGAACAACTCCGGGCCGTTCAGTTTGCTGAGGAACGCCCCGCGCAGCGGCACGACGTCGAGCTGACGCGCTTGCAGTTCGCCGACAAAATCGTCGTACAGGCTGACCACGCGTGGATCGAAGCGGTGCTGTGCATGCTCGGCATACACATCCAGCTTCATCGGCAGCGGCAGAATCACCAGCTGCTTGCCGTGCTCGGCCAGCTGCGTCTTGATCTTGGCGATCTGCTCCAGCTGGGTGTTGAGGTTGGCCTGCAGGTCGTTCGGGACGCGGTATTCCTGGTTGGTGTAGAGCCAGCCCTGCTTGCCCAGGACCACGCCTTTGGTGCCTTCACCAAACAGCTTGAACTGGGCATCGGCCCACAGCTCCACCGAAGGCTCACGCAGGAAGAAGCGCTTGTCGTAGACCTGCTCGAACTTGCGCAGCAGCTTGCCATCGACAAACAGGTTCCAGGTGTCGGTCTGGGTGCGGGCAAAGCTGAACACCGGCGGCAGCGAATAGACGAACATCACCGCCAGCACCAGCACGAAGAGAATGCCATTGGCCTTGCTGGCCGAATTCATCACGGGGTACATGGCAGTCTCCTAGAACTGGAAATACAGGAAGGGCGAGAACGAATTCGCCGCCAGGCTGCTCAGTGCCAGCACGAAGCCGCCCCACAGCAGCACGCTGTGCAGCGCGCCTACATGGCGCATGAAGTAGCCGTCCTTGTTGCCGGCGTAGAAACGCACGTTGTTGATCCCGGCCAGCAGCAGCCACACCACCGCCACCAAGACAAACGCCATGGCCATCTTCGAGGCACCCAGCACGTACAGCTCCAGCGAGCCGAAGCCGTTGAAACCAAACAGCGCCTGGTAGATGTCCAGGCTGTGGCGCAGGTCCATGGTGAAGAACAGCGGCATGCTCAGCACGATCAGCAGCGCGGTGCGCAGGTTGCGGCCGAGCTTGTACGGCGTGTTGATCTTGGTCGCCAGGTGGAACTTGCGCTCGATGACCATGGCGAAGCCGAAGAACAGCCCCCAGAAGATGAAGGCGAAACTCGCGCCGTGCCACAGGCCCGACAGCAGCATGGTCCAGACCAACGCGGGCAGGGCGCCGGTGACGCGTTTGCGCACCAAAGGCATATACACGTAGTCGCGCAAAAAATGCGCCAGGGTCATGTGCCAGCGCGCCCAGAACTCGGTCACGCTCTGCGCTACGTACGGCTGGTTGAAGTTCTCCGGGAAGCGGAAGCCCATCATCAACGCCAGGCCCAGCGCCATGTGGCTGTAACCGGCGAAGTCGAAGTACAGCTGCAGGGTCGACACCACCAAGCCAAACCAGGCATCGCTGAACTGCAGCGTGCCTTCACCGACGAAGAGCATATTGATCGGCGCAAGGCGGTCGGCAATCAACACTTTCATGATGAAGCCGAGCATGAACCGACATACACCGAGCGAGAACAGTTCCCAAGAGTGGGTACGCTCGCGCAACTGCGGCGCCAGTTGGCTGTAACGCAGGATCGGCCCGGCCACCAGGTGCGGGAACAGCGCCACAAAGGCAGCGAAGTCGATGAAGCGGTTGGTTGGCGTGGCGTCCTTGCGGTAGATGTCGACGATGTAGCTCAGTGCGTGGAACACATAGAACGAGATGCCCAGCGGCAGGAAAATGTTCTCCAGCGTCCAGGTGTTGATCCCCAGTGGCGCCAGCAGCACCGCGAGCACTTCAGCGCCGAAGTTGGCGTACTTGAAGTAACCCAGGGTCGACAGGTTGCCGATCACGCCGATCCACAGCAGACGCAGCGCCCAGCGTTTGTCGCCGGCATCCAGACGATCCTTGATGCGCAGGCCGAACCAGTAGTTCCAGTAGGTGATCGCGACGAACAGCAGCAGGAAGTCCGGCCGCCACCAGGCATAGAAGATGTAGCTGGCGGCAACGATCACGGTCGAGCGCCACTGCGGCCTGGCCAGGAAGTACACGGCCAGGAACAGCGGCAGATACAGGAACAGGAACACATTGGAGGCGAAGATCATGGCAAGGTCCGTCCTTAGTAGCTGACAACTACGCCGAGGCTCAGCTGATAGTCATCGCCGGTTTCCAGCGCACTACCGGCATTGAGGTAGCTGGCGCTGACCAGGGCGTTGATATCGAGGTGCTTGCCATCGAGGGCGACCGGGAACATCTTCCAGTAGTAGTTGACGTCAAGCATCTGGCCGACGTTACGGCCACTGCCCTGCGTGCCCTGAGTGATCTCGCGGTTACGTTGGGAGCGCTGGTCACCGTTCATGCGGATCGGCAAGGTACCATCGGCATCACGCAGGTTCAGCTGAGTGACCCGCATATCGAGCGCGGTGCGCGGCGTCGGCCGGGTTTCCAGGGCGATGCCGTAGTAGCTCAGGTTGCGCAGGTCGAGGGCGACGAACGAGCTGGTCAGGCGCGTGCTGTAGGATCCTGTGCGGGTGATCCGGTCCGACTGAATCGAGTTCAAGCGGAAGCCGTCGTTTTCATCGCTCGGCTTGTCGGTCAGGCCGCCGCGCAGTGCCACCCGTGGCGTCCACGGCAAGTCGTCGAAGCGCTTGCCCACTTCACCCAGCGCGGCCCAGCCTTTGCTGGTGTTGCCGGTGCTGGTGACGCCGTTGCCGTCGGTGTTGTCCATCTTGCCGTTGAGCGCGGCGAGTTCCAGATGGTAGTCGCTGACCAGCGGCGAGGGCAGGTTGTCGCCATTGAAGAACAGGCCGTAGCGCACGCCAGTGAAGTCGTAGCGATCGTCTGCGTCATGTCCGCTGTGGTCGTTTTCGTACATCAGGCGCACGCCGGCGCGGTTGTTCTGAGTCCAGCGGTAGGCGTACTCGCTCATCACATAGGTGGTGCGCGATTCGCTGTCCGGCAGCGAGTTGACGTCGGTGTTGTAGTTGTGGAACTTCTGCCCGACCGCGACGAAGGCGTCGGAGAAGGTGTCTTTGTAGTTGAAGCGCAGCGACTCGAGGCTGTCGTCCCACCAGATGCCGTAGGTGTCAAAGAACCGCTGGCGACCGAACGATGCCGAAAAACGTGGATCATCACCGATCAAGTTACGTTTGACGTACAACTCGCGCATCTCGGCGTACCAGCCTTCAGGCTGTTCGCGGGCGTTGGTGGTAGTGCCTTCGTTGGTAAGGTTGCTCGACTGGCTGGAGTCATAGTTCAACCATAGGCGGCCATAGACCATCCATTTGGCCCAGCGCTTTTCCGGCGAGTACCAGGCGAACGACGGCTCATAGCGCAGGCTGTAGAACATCTCGCGGTCGCTGCCGACCTGGGAGTCTTCCGGGCCGTAGCCGGTTTGCACGGTGAGCTTGTTGAAGAACTCGGAGGTGATCACCGGCTCGCTGCCATCCGCAGCGGCAACCCGCACGGGTTCGTTGCTGTCAGCCTCGGGGCCGGTGACTTCTTCAGCAGCGAACGCTGCCGACATTGGGGCCAGGGCAAGCAGGGCGCCGAACAGGGGGGAATGCGCTTTCACAGGGTGGCCTCCTTCAACAGGTCGTTGCGTGCGGCCAGGGCACGCTCGATATCATCCTTGGGCAAGGTTCTTTCCAGACGTCGGACCAGGCTGCGCGCGCTGCGCTCACCCATGTCCAGGGCAATCCGGGCGTAGGTGTAGGCCTTGACCCGGTCATGGCACAGGGCACGTCCAAAGGTGTGCAGGCTGGCCATGCGGTACCAGGCAGCCGAGGAACCCTTGTTGGCCTCGGCCTGGAACAACGCCATGGCCTTTTCCTGATCGGGCTGATCAGCCACGCCCTTGCTGTAGTACTCGGCCAGCAACAGGCCGGCGCTTGGGTAACCGCTGGCGCGTAGCTCTTCGATCAGGGCCAGGGCCTTGTCCGGGTCCAGCGTCAGCCAGTTGTTGACCATGTAGAACGACGCCTGCAGGGCTTTGCCGCGGGTCGGGTCGCGCTTTTGCACCAGATCGATCATCGCCTGGGTTTCATCGGCGTTGTGCTCGGTCGGGTTGGAGATCATGTAGTTGGCCTTGGACACCATCGCCGGCACAAAACCGCGCTCGACGGCGTCGTCGCGCCAGCGCTGAACCTGCGCAATCGACGCTGCCAGCGCCTCGGCCTGAGCCTTGTCGCGGGCCAGTTGCTCAGGCGTTGGCGGTAGCTTGGCAGCGGCAGGGTTGGCCTCTTCGCGCTCGTAGCGGTCGGCGTCCTGTTCGGCACGTTGCACGCTGGTGATGTTGTCCAGCAACGAGGCGATCGCGTGCACGACTTCTACCGGCAGCTGGCTGCGCTGCGGCTCGAGCTCTGTGGCGAAGGCGCGGAAGGCCGGGTCTTGCTGCTCACCGAGAAACGCGTAGTACCGGTTGACCGCACGCACATCGAAACGCGCAGCCTCGCGGTACCAGCGCTCGGCCCCGGCGCGATCGCCCTTGCGTTCAGCCAGCACCGCCTTGTACAGCTGCGGCCGGCAGTTGAGCAGGCACGACTGTTCGTACAGGCCGAGCAGCTCGGTGGCCTGCGGCACGTCGACCAGCTCCGGGTAGACCAGAAACACCTCAAGCGTAGTGCTGGCGTTGCGCGGGTCGAGCCGGCTCGGGTAGCGCTCCAGTGCCTGTTTCATCCACGGCTGTTGGGGCTGGCGCAGGCTTGGCTGGCGCTCGATCAAGCGTGCCAGCGAAGCCAGCGCCGGGATCACCCCGCGGCCATCGGCAAAGGCCTGGTGATACAGCGCCACCGATTCTTGCGGTTTGCCATCCGGCCGCCCGGCCAGCACGTCGCCCAGCAGCAGGGCGCTGGCCAGGTCACCGCGGCCGGCCAGCTCGCGTAGGTCGGCAGTGACGTCGGCGCTCGGGTCCTTGTACAAGGCGTAGCGGATCTGCTCCAGGCTCTGTCCAGCGCTGGCGGCGCTGGCACAGGCGAGGGCGATGCTGGCCAGCAGCAGGCGCGAAGGCGTCTTCAGGGTCATGACGTCAGCTCTCTCGATGAACTCAGTTCTGGCCGGTAAACGGCAGGCCCAGGAACAGGTCTACCGACACTGCTTTCTGGTAGGCCGTGGCCGGCAACGGGCTGTCTGGGGCAATGGTCAGGGACAGGTTGCGGTTAAGCTCGTCAACCCGTGCATCGACCACCTTGCCGCTGAAGTGTTCATCCAGGCCAAACACCTGCATGTCCACCGAGCGAATGCGGCTGACGTCGGCCAGCTTGTCGAACGGCACGTTGGCGCGTACGAACAGGCCTTGGTCTTTCGGCAGCAGGTGCAGCAGCGGTGCTTCTTTATAGCCATAGCCATCCAGTGGCTGGCTTGGGAAGTACACCTGGCAGTCGCATGGGCTGTTGATCACGGTCTCGATGGTGGCGCGACCGAGCAGGGTTTGCAGGTCGCCTGGCGAGAGGTCGGCAACCGCCTTCATGTCAGCCGGACTGGTGAAGCTGGTGGCCAACTGAGTCGAGATGCTGGCCAGTGGCTGACCGGCTTTGACTTCGGTGGTGCCGGCCGGCAGCAGGAACTTTACATAGCCGTTGTCGGGCATGCTGATGATCTGCGCGTTGGTCGCAACCTGGGCCTGCAGGGCCGGGATGCGGAAGAACAGCATGTAGCCCTTGTAGCCAACGAATGCCAGGGCAGCGAGGCCAGCAGCGCTGTACAGCAAGGTGCCGGTCATGGCCTTGAGGCGAGCACTGGCAGAGCGCGGCGAAGCGTACTTGTGTTTGCGTTCCTTGATGTAGTTTTCCCGCTGCATCACGTTGAATAGGCCATTGATGTCGGCGATCTCGCCGGACATGTAGGCGGTGATGATGTAGCGCAGGATGTCGCGCTTCTGCGCGTCGAGGTCGACGAACTGCGCGCCGACTTCGTTGCCACGCTGGGAGACGATCTTGACCTTGCCATCGATCGACAGGTCGACCTGGTTCAGGCGCAGCTGGATCGATGCGTCATACAGCGCGCCGATGGTCAGCGGGCCTTCATGCAGCAGGCCGATACCGCCCAGCGAGATGTCTTGCAGGGTGGTTTCGATGACGGTCTGACCACCGCTGGCAAGGCGCACGCGGGCATTGATGCGGGTGCGTACGTACTGGCGCTCGTCAACCGCTTCATGAACGATGTTGGCCGATGTCTTGCCCGGGGCCGCGGGACTGTTGGTCATGCTCATGTGCAGGCGCCTTTCCTTTAACGTTGCGTGAGTTCAAGAAGTACGGTGATGACCCCGAAGAAAATGGCGATGGAGGAGAACAACATCGCCTTCGAGGACCAGCGGTTTAGCGAGGTGTCGAAATCGACACTGCCGGTAGCCAGGGTGGTTTTCTGCCGGGTCCAGCTTTGCTGGTCCATATGGAACATCGCGTAGACCTTCATTACCGAGCCAACGATCTGGTTGTAATAAAGGACAAACGGATACATCGGGCTGACCGGGTGCTTGGCGAACACGAACAGCACGGTCACCAGAGTGCGCGAGATCAATACCCAGAACAGGTACACCAGCAGGTACTGGATGCCGAACACCAGGCCAGCCACCACCGAGGCGGTCAGGCCCATCAGGCAGGTCCACATCGACACCCGTTGGTCCCACAGCACGTACAGGGTGAACAACCCCAGACGCGCGCGGCCGAGCAGGGCGGTGGCGCGGAAGTTCTGCCGCAGCGAGTTGCCGTACCAGCGGAACATCAATTGCCGGGTGGCGATCCAGAAGCTGTCGCTGGGCGGGTGCTCGACGGTCAGGGTGTGGCTGTCGGGTACATAGAAGGTGTCCCAGCCGGCGCGCATCAGGCTCAGCCAGCTGGACTTGTCGTCTCCGGTCAGGAACTGGAAACGGCCCAGGCGCCAATGCTGAAGAAAGTCTGCTTCGACGTCGCGAATGAACTCCGGGTCGATCATCACGCTGGCGCGGAAGAACGACAGCCGCCCGGTCAGGGTCAGTACCCGGTGCGACAGGGCCATCGAGCACATGTTGATGTGCCGCTGGACAAAGCGCATCGAGTGCCACTGGCGCATCAGGCGGCTACCCTCGACTTCGCAGAACTCGTTGGTAGTCAGGCCGCCGACGTTGGGCAGCACGGCAAACATCTTCACTGCGCGCTCGACACAGCCGGGCAGCATCATGGTGTCGCCATCGACCACGCCGACCACCGCATCTTCCATCGGCATCTGCCGCGACAGTGCGCGAAAGGCGTGGGCCAGGCCATCACGTTTACCGGTGCCGCGGGCGCGGACGATCACCAGCTTGATGTCGTCGCGGTCGCGCACTTCATTGCGCATGATGTCCTTGATGAAATTCTCGTCGCCCTTTTCCACGATCGAAGCAATCACGGTGCACGGCACATTCAGCCGCTGCACTTCCTGAAACACCGACTGGTAGACCTTGAAGGTGGTCGAGGTCGGGATACGGAAGCTGGTAACCACCATGAACATGTGCGAAGGCAGTGCCGCATCACCCAGGCGCTCGACTTCGCGGCGCATGCGTGGGAACCGCCAATGCAGAAAATACATGCCGCGCAGGTAGTGCACGATGGCATTGCCATAGCGCCACATCCCGAGCGTGCCGATAACAAAGATGAACAGATGATGGCTCGGGTCCAGATAAGCCGGGGCGATCATCTCCGACGCCAGCGCGATCAGCCCGGCCAGGCACGCCCAGGCGCAGAAGCTGGCGGCCGCGCGCAGGTAACCTGGGGCCTCGAAAGGTCGCTGTTGCGTTCGTTCCATGTAGCGTGTGCTCCTGTCTGCGGCCGCACCCACGGCGAACTGCCGGGGTGCGACCTGCATCGATTACCAGCAGATGCCTTGGCGTTGCTCGTCGCTGACGCCGTCCATGAACCCGACCAGGTCGATGACCTGTTTGCCGTCGATGTTCTGCAGGGCACTGGCAAAGCGCTCGTCGTTGTTGCCCAGGACGATCACATCGGCTTCGGCGATCACTTGCTCAAGGTCGTTCTGCAGCAACGAAGACACATGCGGGATGACCGACTCGATGTAGTCGCGGTTGGCACCGAACACCCGTGCGTACTCGACGTTGGCGTCGAAGATGCGCAGGTCGTAGCCCTTGCCGATCAATTTCTCGGCCAGGGTTACCAGCGGGCTTTCGCGCAGGTCATCGCTGCCGGCCTTGAACGCCAGGCCGAGCAGGGCGACTTTGCGTTTGCCGGTGCGCTCGACCAGGTCAAAGGCGATATCGACCTGATTGCGGTTGCTGGCCATCAGCGAGGCGAGCAGGGGGTGCTCGACATCCAGCTGGCCGGCGCGGTAGGTGAGGGCGCGCACGTCCTTGGGCAGGCACGAGCCGCCGAACGCAAAGCCTGGGCGCAGGTAATAGCGCGACAGGTTGAGCTTGTAGTCCTGGCAGACCACGTCCATCACTTCGCGGCCATCGACGCCGGAGGCTTTGGCGATGTTGCCAATTTCGTTGGCGAAGCTGACCTTGGTCGCGTGCCAGACGTTGCAGGTGTACTTGATCAGCTCGGCGACTTCCACCGACTTGCGGATCACCGGCGCATCCAGGCCCTGGTACAACGAAGCCAGCAAGTCGCCCGACTGGGTGTCGAGCTCGCCGATCACGGTCATGGCAGGGAAGTCGTAGTCCTTGATCGCGGTGCTTTCACGCAGGAACTCAGGGTTGACGGCAACGCCGAAATCGGTGCCGGCCTTCTTGCCCGAGTACTGCTCAAGGATCGGAATGACCACATTCTTGACGGTGCCCGGCAACACGGTGCTGCGCACCACGACCGTGTGGCGGCTTTGCTTGTCGCGCAGGACCGTACCGATTTCACGGCAGACGACTTCCATATAGACCAGATCGAGGTCGCCGTTCTTCTTGCTCGGCGTACCGACGCACAGAAGCGACAGGTCGGTGGCGAGTACCGCGGCCTGAACGTCGGTAGTTCCGCGCAGGCGGCCCTGATTGACGCCGTCTTGCAGCAGTTGCTCGAGGCCTGGCTCAACGATTGGCGACTTGCCCTGGTTGATCAGATCGATTTTCGCCTGGGAGACGTCCACTCCCAACACATGATGACCGCGCGCCGACAAGCAGCCCGCGCAGACTGCGCCCACATAGCCAAGGCCAAAGATGCTGATGTTCATAGATCCCTCTCCCAGGACACGGCAAGGCCGGCCGAGATGCTCAGTTCAAGAAGTTTTCAATTAGGCAGACGCGCAGAAACAAGCCGCGAGGAAGTGGCAATACAGGCTGTTTTTTTTGGTCTTTTTTCATCCTAAAGGGGTTGCTGTTAGAACCGCAAGCGTTGATCTGCGGCTTTGTGAAAATACTTTAATCGTCGCCTGTTAAAGTTTAAAAACCGTTTGAAAACAACGACTTAAAGTTTGATGTAAGTTCGGCGTCAAAAATCCGATCACGCTTGATTGGCAATAAAATGGCGTCGGTAAACTGTCGTCGATGTATTATTTTTCATCTTGTGGACTGCGCCTGGTGCCGCCTTGCGTCGAGCGGCTGTGCTAGGCATAGTTGCACCTGGTTACACCTCGGGTGCTGGAAGTGCCCGATCGCCCTTTACTGCACAGGAAGCATCCTTATGAAAGGAATCGGACCTAGGCTGCGCGAAGAGCGTGAACGTCTGGCACTTACCCAGCGCAGATTTGGTGAGATCGGGGGCGTCGAGCCCAATGCCCAGGGCAAATACGAGAGCGGCGAGCGCACTCCGCGGGTTGACTACCTCGCCGCGGTGGTCGCTTGCGGCGTTGACGCCAGATACGTGCTCAGTGGTGTCCGCACGCCACCTCCCATAACCAATCTCAGTGAAGACGAGACCCGCTTGCTGGGTACGTTTCGCAGCCTGTCCGCCAGCGATCAGGCTGCGCTGTGGTACCTCGCCGAGCGCTTGCTGGGTGACGCCAGCTAAAGCCTGACCAGATAGTCAGTTCAGATCGAGCAAAAGGCCTGGAATCGTGATGCGAAGGGCTAGGTCGACCCTGTAATTTTTTGTTATGGTGGCGGGATCCAATCGCCCCACTGACGAGGTGTCTGCTTGATTAGGGTCCTAGTGGTCGATGATCACGATCTGGTGCGTACCGGCATCACCCGCATGCTTGCCGATATCGACGGCTTGCAGGTGGTGGGTGAGGCGGATTCCGGTGAGACAGCCCTCAAGCTGGCCCGTGAGCTGAAACCCGATGTTGTCCTCATGGACGTCAAGATGCCTGGCATCGGCGGCCTCGAGGCGACCCGCAAGCTGCTGCGTAGCCATCCGGACACCAAAGTGGTGGCGGTCACCGTATGTGAGGAAGACCCGTTCCCGACGCGTCTGCTGCAGGCCGGCGCCGCTGGCTATTTGACCAAGGGTGCGGCGCTGGATGAAATGGTCCAGGCCATTCGCCTGGCATTTGCCGGCCAGCGCTATATCAGCCCGCAGATCGCCCAGCAGCTGGCGCTGAAGTCATTCCAGCCGCAGGGCTCGCCGTTCGACTCGCTGTCCGAGCGAGAAATCCAGATCGCTTTGATGATCGTCGGCTGCCAGAAAGTGCAGATCATCTCCGATAAGTTGTGTCTGTCCCCCAAGACCGTCAATACTTACCGCTATCGAATTTTCGAAAAACTTTCGGTCACCAGCGATGTCGAATTGACGTTACTGGCCGTACGCCACGGTATGGTCGACGCAAGCCTCTGAGTTTCCATGTCCCCAATTTTTGATGCCAGCGCATTCCTGGCGACCTGCAGTGGTCGGCCGGGTGTGTACCGTATGTTCGACGCCGAGGCGCGGCTGCTCTATGTGGGCAAGGCCAAGAACCTCAAGAAGCGTCTGGCCAGCTATTTCCGCAAGACCGGGCTGGCGCCCAAGACTGCCGCCCTGGTGGCGCGCATCGCCCAGGTCGAAACCACCATCACCGCCAACGAGACCGAGGCGCTGCTGCTTGAGCAGAACCTGATCAAGGAGTGGCGGCCGCCGTACAACATCCTGTTGCGCGACGATAAGTCTTACCCATATGTATTCCTGTCTGACGGCCAGTTCCCACGCCTGGGTATTCATCGCGGGGCGAAAAAGGCCAAAGGTCGTTATTTCGGCCCGTACCCAAGTGCTGGTGCCATCCGCGAAAGCCTGAGCCTGTTGCAGAAGGGCTTCATGGTCCGCCAGTGCGAAGACAGCTATTACGCGAACCGGACCCGGCCGTGCCTGCAATATCAGATCAAGCGCTGCAAAGGCCCCTGCGTGGACTTGGTCAGTCCAGAGGAATATGCCGAGGACGTGCGTCACTCGGTGATGTTCCTCGAAGGCCGCAGCCAGCAGTTGGGCAATGAGCTCAATGCCGAGATGGAACAGGCGGCGATGACCTTGAATTTCGAGAAGGCAGCCCAGCTGCGCGATCAGATCGCCTTGTTGCGCCGGGTGCAGGACCAGCAGTACATGGAAGGCGGTTCCGGTGAGGTCGACGTGGTTGCGGCCTTCATCAACCCGGGCGGCGCCTGTGTGCACCTGATCAGCGTACGCGGCGGGCGGGTGCTTGGCAGCAAGAATTTCTTCCCGCAGGTGGGCATCGAGGAGGACGTCAGTGAAGTCATGGCAGCGTTCCTCGCTCAGTATTACCTGGGCAATGCCGAACGCGAGATGCCCGGCGAGCTGATCGTCAACGTCGTCCACGAAGACTTCGCCGCTATCAGCGAAGCCGTGCAGACCTTGCGCGGGCGCGAGTTAGCCATTACCCATCGCGTGCGTGGCACCCGTGCCCGCTGGCAACAACTGGCCGTGACCAATGCCGAGCAGGCGTTGAACGCCCGGCTGGCCAACCGGCAACACATGGCCGCACGCTTTGAAGCCCTGGCCAGCGTGCTCGGCCTTGATGAAGTACCGCAGCGCCTTGAGTGCTACGACATCAGCCATTCCAGCGGTGAGGCCACTGTAGCCAGTTGCGTGGTGTTCGGCCCGGAAGGCCCGATCAAGTCCGACTATCGCCGTTTTAACATCGAAGGCATTACCGGCGGTGACGACTATGCCGCCATGCACCAGGCACTGATGCGCCGCTATGGCCGGATCCAGGCCGGCGAGGGCAAGTTGCCCGATGTGTTGCTGGTCGACGGCGGCAAGGGTCAATTGAACATGGCCCGCGACGTCATGCAGGAACTGGGCATCAGCGACCTGACCTTGCTCGGCGTAGCCAAGGGCGTGACCCGCAAGGCCGGCTTCGAGACCCTCTACCTCAATGACGTAGCCCATGAGTTCACCCTTAAGGGCGACTCTGCCGCGCTGCACTTGATCCAGCAGATCCGCGACGAAGCGCACCGTTTTGCTATCACCGGCCACCGTGCCCGGCGCGGCAAGGCCCGACGCACCTCCAGCCTGGAAGACGTCGCCGGCGTTGGCCCGAAGCGCCGCCGCGAGCTGCTGAAACATTTCGGCGGACTGCAGGAGCTCAATCGCGCCAGTATCGACGAGATCGCCAAAGCACCCGGAATCAGTAAAAAGCTTGCCGAGTCGATTTATGCCAGCCTGCATAGCGAGTAGAATGCCCAGTTCAACTCGCAGCCAGTCGTACCGATGAATATTCCAAATCTGCTCACCGTTCTACGCGTCCTGCTCATCCCGATCTTCATTCTGCTGTTCTATGTGCCCTATCACTGGAGCTACATGGCTGCCAGCACGGTGTTTGCCATCGCCGCTGCCACCGACTGGCTGGACGGCTATCTGGCCCGTCGTCTGCAGCAGAGCACTGCGCTCGGTGCCTTTCTCGACCCGGTCGCAGACAAGCTGATGGTCGCGGTTGCTCTGGTGCTGCTGGTACAGGTACACGCGAACTTCTGGCTGACCTTGCCTGCGGCGGTGATCATTGGCCGCGAGATCGTTGTTTCGGCGCTGCGTGAGTGGATGGCCGAGTTGGGGGCGAGGGCACATGTTGCCGTGTCCAATCTGGGCAAGTGGAAGACTGCGGCGCAGATGCTCTCCCTGGTGATCCTGCTGGCTAACCCGCCGGTCTTTGGCTTCTGGGTTGTGCTGGGCTATGGTCTGCTGCTGGTGGCTGCAGCGCTGACGTTGATCTCCATGATCAATTACCTGGTCGCCGCCTGGCCGCATCTGCGTGAAGGTTCGGAGCCGAAATAAAACTTTTTTGAATCAAGGGGTTGACGGCGTTTGGCAGATCGCTAGAATAGCGCCATCACCAAGCGGGAATAGCTCAGTTGGTAGAGCACGACCTTGCCAAGGTCGGGGTCGCGAGTTCGAGTCTCGTTTCCCGCTCCAGTTATAGATCTACAGAGTTCCATGGAAGTCTGTAGATCATTGAAATTAGACGCTTCGGCGTCTTTTTTCGTTTCAGTCTAAGCCACTCCGCCCCATGGGCATCCGGACTTTTTTTAGTCCAGAAATTAGTCCATGAAATCCGGACTCCCACCGTGGCGGTTTGTTGCTGAAGCGGAGCGTCGAGCGTTACGAGCATCTAGCCCTGAGTTTCATGCTCAGGAGCTCGTACATGGCACTCTCAGATGCAGCTGTCCCCAAAACCTTGCAGAGCAGAACACCTTCCATGCGATGTACGCGATGCGGCTTGAGCACCGCGGTCGTGTGCTGAAGCGGGGTCGGCAGAGCACGCTGGAGCATCGAGCGTATCTTCAACAACGACGTGCTGCCGGAACTTGGCAAGTCTTCAATATACGCCATCAACCCGGCCTCGGACCTTGATGTGGTGGCGGCGCCCAAGCCGCCTGTAACCAACAATCCCTTCCTGCGGCTACCTGAGCTGGCTGACCTGCAGAACGCCATTAACGGGTATGGCGTCGCGCTGCAGACCCGTCTCGGGCCTTGTTCCTTTCTGCGGTTTTTGCCTATTAAACCCTTTGCGGGTGCGCGGCACACCTAGCATTTCTGTCAGTTTTCAAAGTTTCAACCTGAGTGTCCAATGATGACAACTGACCGGCAGCCTCTTCGTTGCCGGTTGCGTATTCATCCAGTCGAAGGGACGCTCATGAACGTTCATGCTCTCGCGCATGCCAGGTTGGCGAACGACTTCAACTATCGGCCTCCCGAAGTGCCAGCCATCGTGAAGGACGATGACGGGCAGGAAAACCCTGAGGGCATCCTGTTGCGTTCTGCGCTGGACGATGACCTTGAGGTGATCGTACCCGAATGGGACTTTTCGGAGAATCCCAGGTACGCCGACCTGCTCGAAGTGGGGTGGCGTGCGGAAGGTGCTGCTTTCGTTGCGGTGAATAGCCAGGAGTTCTCGCCGCCCATCGCGCCCGGTGAAAAAACCATCACCGTTCCGCGTGAACATCTGGTTCAGGGCAACTTCACGCTCTCATACAGGATTACCCGGACCAATAACTCCACTGAATCATTGCCCAAGCGGATTACCGTCGACAGGACACCGCCAAATGAAAACCAGCGCCCGTCGGCAGTGCAGTTTCCCGATGAACTGGTCGGTTCCATCACCGATGAATACCTGACCCAGCACGGCAAGGTGGAAGTCAGAGTGTCAAGTTATCTTGGCATGCGGGAGTTCGATAAGGCGGTGTTCTTTTGGTCCGAAGTCGACCCATTGCCCGATGGGCACCCTGAGGCCGGTGAGTACAGGTTTTCCAAGGAGGAAATCGACAACCGGCGGTTGTTCCTGGCAATGGGTGAGGCGGGTATCCGCGCCAGCGGGGGAGGGATTCGCTATTTCTACTACCGTCTGTACGACCTGGCGGGTAATGAGAGCGCTTTATCCTATGCGTCTCCCATCCAAGTCAGCCTGGTGCCGGCGCCGGCCAACCTGCCGCCACCGCGCATTCCACTGTCGGCCCGTGGGCTGATCGACCGCGAGCATGCGCGCGAGGGGGCTGCCGGGGAGCGCGGGGTAACCGTCGAAATCGATGCTTACGACAATGCCGAGCCGTCCCATTTCATCGAAATCGACTGGGGCGGGCAGACGCTCAATGAGTTGCCCGTCGACCCGGCTGCATTTCCCCTGCAGGCCTACGTGCCTTGGCCGGCCCTGGTTGCCAATGGCCTGGGGCCGGACACCCTGCCGGTGACCTACCGGGTACGTTATGGCGGCAGTTATTCGAACCCCTCGCCCGAGGCTACAGCGCCCTTCGACTTCACGATTGCCGGGCAGGACCACGCATTGGCACCGGCATTGCTCAACCCTGAGCTGGTGAAGCTGGAAGTGCGCGGGGCGGTTTCCGACCTGCCCAACGAACTGACCGCACAGGACGCAGGCCAGGATGCCCGGGTGCTGTTGGCGCTGTTCGAAAACCCCCAGGATGGCGAGTTCCTGGAGATATTCTGGGGCGCGGTGGCCGAACCCGCCGATCGTTACGACGTGAAGGTAGGTGACGTAGGCGGCCAAGCGCTCGAGCTGTCGGTGCCCTGGCGAATCATCGAGCAGGACCAGAACAACACGAACTTGCCGGTGTACTACGTCACCGACAATCGGGTGAATCAACAACTTGCCCCCACCACGACGGTGCGGGTTGTCGTCGAGCCCATCACCGGTCTGCCGGGCCCGGATATCCCCCAGGCCGATGCTTCAGGCTACCTGAATTGCGGGACCATGCCGCCGATCTGGGAAGGTGTGACGATTCGGGTCGAAGGGAATAGCAACTTCGCCGAGGGCGATATTGTCGATGTCGCCTGGCTTGGGTATGAGGACCAGGGTGGCTTGAAGCCAATCCCGTCTACGGCCTTCACTGAGCGTAAATACCTGAGCAAGGAGCAAGCGGAAAACGGTTTCGAGGTGACCGTGCTGCCCTACGACGTGCATATCGAACCCATGGAAAAAGCAGCGTCGGCCGTTATCAGGTATGAACTGACCAAATTGGCAGGTGGCTACGGCAAATCACAAAGGGTGCTGTTCTATATCGATAGAACCCTGCCCAGCGGTGAAGTCTGCAAGCCTTGATTCAGGTGTTGTCAGGAGTACCGAATGTTGTAACACGCGGCTTACCCAGCTCGCGTGGGGTTTAGTAACGGCTGTTGCCAGGCCATTCTAATATTGATCGAGGATATCGACCATGAGTGCTAAAGGTAAAATTACCGCTGCGGAGGCGCGCTTGGCTGCGCGTAATTTTCGCTTGAGGATAGCGGCCGATCTTGATATGCCCGCATTCAACAGCGACAACCCGCTGTTGCCAGATACAGCAGATGATGCCCAAAACCAGCTGCCCAAGGCTTTGCGCGGTACCAACTTGAAAATCGATATACCGCAATTCGATCAAGGTGAGGATGGCCGGCGGGGGATCGTCACGCTTTTCTGGAACGGTCTGGCAAAGGCCGTGACACCACAGTTCACGACGCCGATAACCTTTCCTGTGGAAATGACGCTGCCCGCCTCGGAGACCGGTTCGCAGGGGCAGTATGAGCTGTCATACGTCGTCAATATCGTCGGCAACGAAACATCATCATTGCCGTTGGTTGTCAATATCGATACGACTCCGCCAAATAACAATCGGCCTGGTGAACAAGTGGGTTTGCCAGCTGAAGTAGAAACTGACGGCATCACCAGAGAATACCTCGATGCCCATGGCAGGGTAGTTGTGACGGTTCCAAATACTTATTCGGATGCCAAGATCGATGACGAGGTCATCCTCAAGTTCGGGACGTCGATCCCTCTGGCGAAGGAAATCGGGCGTTTCCCGCGCCCGAATTTAATCGATACTATTCAATTTGATCTGTTAGAAGAGCATATCACGCAGGAAGGGGACCATTCACTGTTCTACGTGCTCGCCGACCGCAAGGGAAACGAAGGGCCGAATTCCGCGTACAGAACCGTTCCCGTGATGCTAACCCCCGCGCCCACCGATCTCCTGCCGCCCCTGGTACCGCTCGCCGATGATGACCTCATCGACTATGCCGATGCCGTGCAGGGGGTGAGGGTGGCTATCCGCGCCTACACCAACTGGTACTCCAGCGACCGTGTAGTGGTGACCTTCGACGGCAGTGACCATGCGCCACAACCAATAGGCCAGGACGGCACACAGGTTACATTGCCCTATGCCCTGATCTATAACGGCGACTATGGGAGCAAGGATTCGCGGATTACCTACCGCATCGAGCGCAACGGCAAGGCTTTTGCTGAGCCTGTCGGCAAGGACTTTGAAGTCGACCTGCGCATGCCGGGTCCAGACCCGGAAGACCCACCGGAGGAGGTCCATCCGCAGCTGAATATCCTGACCGTCAAAGGTGCGGCATCGCCCGACAACGTATTGACTGAGGCCGACGCCGACCAGGACGTCAGCGCAACGGCCGCCATCTACCCGAACGTCGGGGATGATCAATACGCGCAGCTGTACTGGAATGGCGTGGAGGCTACGGGCGTGCGGGTGCCGCTGGACAGCACCTCCACCGAGATTGCCTTCACCATCCCGTGGGAGGTGGTCAGGGACGGTGGCAATGGTGCAGCCATTCCTGTCAGTTATCTGGTCGGTCATTCCTTGAACGAAAACGTCTATCACTCGGGGCCGCGTGAAGTAGATGTCTCCGGCATCCGGATCGTGCTGCCGGAACCAGCCTTCCTGAACCTCGACCCCACATTCGATGTATTGAACTGCCCGTCGTTGCGGGTGCACAGCGGCGCACTGCATGCCGAGATCAAGGTCCCGGGAGGTGACTCGCGGCTCGCGGGCAAGGAACTGACCTTCATCTATCAAGGGTGGAGTGACTCGTCAGGTACTATTCCGATACCAAGCACTGACCATAGTTTTACTTATACCCCCAATGACGATGAGGCGCGTGATGGTTTCACCGTGCTGTTGCCTTATGAGAGTGCTCTGAGGGAGACTCGCCAAGCGTGGGGCAGTATCCACTTCACCGTGGATATCGATGGTGCGCCTGGAGCCTCTTCGGAACGTCATCTTGTCGATGTCGAGGTTGAACGTCCAGGCGGTCTGGCATGTCAGATCCCTGTACGCCGCGAGAGCTGAAGCGTGAAGGGAGGTGCACTTTTGTTTCAGGATGGATAGGCATGGGAAAGGGGAGCCAGTGGCTCCCCTTTCCATTTCATCTGTACGAAAAGTTTTGGGTGGCGGGCTTGACCCGCGATGGAGTGCGAAGCGCTCCTATATCCGATATCAAAGCGTGTCAAAAGCACCGCATATTGAGCCTTTGCTGCCGCTTTGCGGCAGATCGCGGGGCAAAGTGAACTGGCCTAATGATTTTGTACACCTTCTTCGGGCGCTATGATGGCGCCCAATTGGAGGCAAAATCAGTGCGCAAGTCTTATTCGAAAGAACACAAAATCCAAGCTGCTGAAATGGTGCTGGACGGTGGCCAGTCAGTTCCTGAGGTATGCGAAATCCTCGGGATTGGCCGCACCGCCCTTCGCCGTTGGGTTGAGCAGGTAAGGCAGGAGAGAGAAGGTAAGGTTCCGGCTGGAGCCAAAGCCATCACTCCGGAGCAGCAACGCATTGAAGAACTGGAAGCACTGGTTCGTCAAAAGGACCGGGATATCGAAATCCTAAAAAAGGCCAGTGCTCTCCTGCTTCGGGACTCCAAAGATCGTTCTCGCTGATCAACGAGCTGAGTGAGCAATACAGTGTTGTCGACTGCTGTCGCGTGCTTGGGGTCAAGCGCAGCAGTTTCTATGCATGGCGCAAACGCCAAGGGCGTGAAAATCCTGACAGGGATGCTCTACGCTCGCGCGTAATCAACCATTTCACGGCGTCACGAAGCTCCGCAGGCTCACGCACATTGATGCAGGAATTGCGGCGTGAAGGCCGTGAGGTCGGGCGTTACAAAGTGCGTGCGCTTATGCGTGAAGCTGGCCTGAAATGCCGGCAACGCAGGCCGCACCGGTATCGCTCATCAGGCACGGAAGCACTGATTGCGGAAAACCAACTGAAGCGCAACTTCAAAGTTTCAACGATCAACGAGGTTTGGTGTGGCGATGTGACTTACATCCAGGTTGGCAGACGTTGGCTGTACTTGGCCGCAGTGATCGACTTGTACGCACGTCGAGTTGTGGGCTGGGCGTTTTCAATGACTGCCGATGCCAGGTTAGCCTGTGACGCGCTGCGCATGGCGTCTGAGTCCAGAGGCAAGCCTAAGGGCGTGATGTTTCATTCAGATCAAGGTTGTCAGTACACCAGCCATAAATTCAGGGCTGCGCTTGAAGAGTGCGGTTTGAAACAGAGCATGAGCCACCGTGGTCAATGCTGGGACAATGCCGCCATGGAGCGATTCTTCGGGGCATTGAAATCAGAATGGATGCCAGCAGGAGGCTATGAATCCGAAGCTGAAGCTAAAGCCGACATCATGGCTTACTTGGTGCGCTACAACCTCAAGCGCCTCCACAGCTACAACGGCTACGAGACCCCTGTAGCTATGGAGGAAAAGCTCAGGGCAGCGGCATGAACCTAAACCGGTGTCCAAAATTACTTGACCAGATCAAAGCTGCTCCCACAACGATGGGTGACCCTATTTTTCGTACAGGGGCCAGACAATCCTTTTCAGAAATCGTAACGCACCCCCACGTTGGCCCCGTACGGCTGCTCGATATGCTTGCCATTGGCGTATTCCAGGTCCAGGTGAACCTGCAGCCCTCCGGCCAGTTGCAGCGCCACGCCGGCACCCAGCTCACCGCGTGAGCCGGACAGATCGTTATTGAAGCGATTGTTGTTCACGTGCACGTCGTTACCCTTAGCGAACTCATGGGCCAGGGCCGCGCGCAGGTATGGCTGCAGCTTGCCGCCGCCCTGCAGGTCGAAGGTTCGCCCGCCTGTGACGCCAGCCTTGCCAAGCAGCGAGCGGGTGCGGTCACCGTCGGCTTGCAGGTCATTGCTCAGGCTGAAGTCCTTGCCCTGGATGACCACGGCTGACCACTGGGTGAAGGGTTCGACGAAGTAACCGTCGTCCAGCGCCAGGTGGCGGCCGAATTCGGCGGACACGCCCAGGCCCAGGTTGTCGTAGTCGCCCTTGGCATGGCTGCCGTCGTTGACCGCCACCTTGGCTTTGTTTTGGAAACGGTTGAACTTGGCCACACCGTCGAAGTAGTAACCGGACTCGGCATCCAACCAGGTGGTGTAGGCACCCAGGTAGTAGCTGTCGACACTGCCGGAGGTGCCTTCATCGAGGTCCAGGTCCGACTTGCTGTAACCGAGCATGCCGCCGGCCAGCCATTGGCCGTCACCCCAGGGCAGGCGGCCATCGGCGCCGAATGAAACGCCATGTTGGTTCTGCTGGTATCCGGTACCGCTGCCATCGGCGACGTTGTAGCGGTTGCCGTAGGTGCGCATCCACACGCCGGGCTTGCCGCCATTGAAGCGCAGCTCGCCCATGCGGCTGCGCAGCGAGGTGAGTTCGCCGTACCACACGGTGGGTGCGGTGTTGAACAGCGCCATTACCGAGCGAGTGCCCGGGCTGACGGTCCTTTTCTCCGGGTCGAGATACCATTCGGTGCCACCGCTGCCATCCTGGCGCGACTCCAGTCCATAGGCCCAGGCGCCTACGGCCACGGGGCGGTCGTTGTACAGGCTGAAGCTTGCATCGCCCTGGCCGGTCTGTACCAGGGTAAGTTGTTCAGGTGATAGCGGATCCTTGCCGGAATCGGCCACCAGCAGTTGGTGGCTGCCGGTAGCGTTGCCCGAAACCACCAAGGTATCGTGGGCATTGGTGGCGAAGTCGACGTTCATCGCGAACACGCCGCTGCCTGCCAGGCTCTGCAGGTCGAGCGTGAAGAACTGACTGCCGCTGCCCATGTTCACCGTGCCATCGCTCAAGGTCAGGCTACCGACCTGAGTATCTTCGGTCAGGGTGTAGCTGGATTGCCCGCCGATGCTCAATTGCTCGACATTGGCCAGGCGACCGGTGAAGTGCGACTGGTTATTCAGGTTCAAGTTTCCGTTGCCGCCGGCCTCCACCTCGAATGCGCCATTCCAGCGCGTCTGTTGAAGCGTGACGTCTGCGCTGCTGCCGGCCTCGACCCGTACGGCGCCCTCCAGGTCGACATTGTTCAACTCGACCTGTGCGGTCGAAGCTTCTCGCACCTGGAGCAGCGTGCCATCGGCACCGATCAGTCGCGTCCCGTTGCGTACTGTGATGCTTGCCTGAGCACCATCCTCCACCAGCAATGCCGCGCCAGAACGGCCTTCTACCGTGGTGCCGTCAAGCACTGCACTGCTGTTGCCGATGCCTTCCCCGTCGGAGGCCAGGCGCACGCCGCTGGCATCGCCGCTGATCGTGCCGCCAGTGGCTTCCAGGGCGCCGCCCAGCAGATTGACGCCTGTGCTGCCGACACCGGTGCCGTGTACCTGAGTGTTGACCAGGGTCAGGCGGCTGGCCCCTGTTACCTGGGCGCCGATCTGGCCGCCAGAAATCCTGCTGTTGTTGATAAACGCCTGGGAGCCTGTAGTGGCGCTTGTTTGACGGTTGACGGAAACACCCAAGGTGTCACTTTCAATCAGCGAACTATCGACGGTGGCGGAAGCATTGGTCACGGACAGGCCCGGAAAAATGCCGCCCTGCACGGTGCCGCCACTGATTTGCACATTTGAAGCGGATTGGATGAACAAGGATCGGGTGGTCGCACCGTCGACGATCAGGGTGCTGGCATTGCGCACCGTATAACCGTCGATAGGCGTCGTGTCGTCGATGGTCAACGAATTGCCGTTATCGACGATGGCCGCATGAACCGCAGGTGCACCCAGCAAAAGTGGAATTATCGCGGTATACAAGGGCTTGAGGTTGAATGCGCGATCCGCAAATGCTTCTTTCATGGCGAGCTCCATTGGCTAATAGAATTGCGCGGCATTTCAGCAGGAAGATGCTGATGCGGTATGTAGGAAAATTCAGCAATCCACCCTCTTGGTTAAATCAATTTATGTCCCTTGCGAGCGTTGGATTTTTGCTCTTCATGGTAAAGCAGCATTGATCAGTGGCCACCTGACAGTTTTACCAGTAGACGGTCACGATTAAATGTGGAAGCGCGCCAATCCACTAGTAATTCTGTCAGTTGGAAAAGTTTCGCGGAGGAGTTAACTATTAAATGGCTCGCTCGCTAACAGTTGCTTACTGATCATCATTTCCGATGAGGTACCTTCATGAACCGTTTTTCCGCCAGGCTTTTTCCGCCACTCCCCGACGGTCCTGTTCCACTCACGTTGCGGCCATTGCTGATTGCCGGGATGACCACCCCCGTGGTGTCGGCTGATGGCGGTATCAACATCACTACGATCGAGGAAGATCCCGAAGGTGTGTTGTCTGCCATCGACCCCTATCTGGACATGGCCGAGGGCGACCTGCTGACGGTCTACATCGAAGGGATGGCGCTTGATCCCATCAAGGTTGGGGAGCGCGATGTCGGCAAACGGGTGTTCTTCTACCTGCCTGTCGACTGGCCCAAGGTCGAGTGGGTGGAGGACGTGCACTTCGAGCTATTGCGCAACGGCGCTACGGTACCCGAACCCTCCGCACCACTGACATTGCGAGTGAAGCTGTACCGCCCGGGTGGTGTCGACAAGGAGCCGCACTTGCCCGGGCATTCGGAGTTGCCGCGCCCCGGGGTACCGCAGGATGTCATCGACAATGGCGTCACAGCCGAGTGGGCGGCCAAGGGCGTGCCGGTCACTATCGACGTCTACCCTGACCGTGCTGCGCAGGATGTGGTGGTGTTGAGCTGGGGCAGCGAAAGAGTGTCGCGGGTGATCAGCGAAGCCGAAGCAGCAGGTAGCGACCCGGTGGAGATTCTGCTCGGGCAGGAGGTGATCCTTGCCGCAGGCGACTCCGACGAGTTGCAACTGAGCCATTGGCCCCACGATGAAGTCTGGAACTTTGCCAGCGACCGCTCCCGACCCACCACGATCAAGGTCGAGGCGGGCGCGTGGCGGCTGGAGGCACCGATCATCAAAGAAGCGATCAATGGGACGATCGACCTGGTCCAGCTCGAAGCCAGCGATGTAACGGTATACATCCGCACCGATCAGGCCCCGATCGCTGAGGGCGACAGCATCGAGTTCATTTGGGTCGGTACACCGGCCACCGGCGAGCCGCTGATTCATCGTCAGACACTGCCGGTCGACAGCGTGCCGTCGCTACTCGAAGCCACGGTTCCCAACCGCCTGATGCGTAGTACGGCTCAAGGCTCAGGCGATGCATCCTATGTGCTGCGGCCGGCGGATGGCACGCCGCCGCAGTCGTCCAAGCGGGCGTTTGCCAGGGTCGAAGGCAACATCTACGAGCTGCCGGCGCCGATCGTACTGGAGGCCGTCGAGGATATGATCGACAGCTCTGCCGAGTCGGCCTGGGTGCTGGCCGGGCCTTATCCGCGCATGGCCAGCGGCGACGTGGTCGCCTTGGTGTGGCGCGGCAGGCGCGCGGACGGCACGCCTTACGTTTATGAAGATGAGAGGGTTGTCACCCAGGACAAGGTGGACGAGGCCTTGGAATTCTTTATCGAAGGTGAGCATATCCAGGCGCTCGCCGACGGTACGCTGGCGCTGTACTACCGAGTCACCAATGACCGTTCGACGGTCTATGACCTGCGGGAGTCCGATCGCAGTTACTACCGGGTGACCACGTTGCGTCAGACGTTGCCGGCACCTGAAGTGTGCGAGTCGGATGGCGAGGTGCTGGACCCGGAATGGATCGTCCCCAATGGCGCTACCCTGCATGTTGGCTACACCGGCCTGGTTGCGGGTGATGTCCTGACCTACTACTGGCGCAGCGTGTACCCCGCCGGTACGTCCAGTGACTGGCTGGAAATCACCCTGGGGCAACAGGGTCGGCCGGTGGACTTTCGTATTAGCCCTGCCGTGGTGGAAGTTTCGCGTACCACCGTGATCTTCGCCTATTACACGGTCAAACGCGCAGGTACCGAGCAGGTCGACATCTCGAACCACCTCGAACTCTATATCGGCACGCCCATTCCCTTGGCCATCACCGCAGCCGTCGACAACTATGGTGCCGTCGCCAATGGCGGCATCAGCGTCGACACCGCAGTCACCTTGAGCGGCACTGCCCGGGCAAAGTTCGGCGTCGACATGCTCGATGGCAATGCTGAGGTGGGGGCGGCGGGGGCCGATGCCGATGGTGTATGGAACTTCCCGATGACCGGGCTGGTACCACGGCTGTACGGCATCAAAGCCAGGGCCCAGTACGGCAGGCGCCTGGAGTCGGAGCCGTGGGCATTCACCGTGGTGGAGTACGTTGTACCCAGCATCACCCGCATCGAGGATTCGCGCCGCGAGTTGACCGAAGGGGCGACGACGGTCGACACGACCGTGGCCGTCTCCGGGGTTGCGAGCCCCGGCCTGCAAATCGACCTGCTTGAGGGCGAGACCTATCTGCAGAGTGTGGATGTCGACTCTGCGGGGTCCTGGAACATGACGTTCAGTGGCTTGACCATCCGCGGCTATGAGCTCAGAGCCAGGGCCACCTACGGTAACAAGGATCTGTCTGCGCCCCGCGCCTTTGAGGTCGTCGCCGAGCGGGCGCCGACCCTGGACAGCGTGCAAGACTCGCGTGGTGAACTGGCCGACGGCAAGACCACGGTCGACACGGAGATCGTGCTGGCGGGCACGGCCAGTACCGGGCAGCCGCTGCAGGTCCTGGAGGGCACCGTGCCCGTCGATACCGTGCGGGCCGATAACGCCGGTGACTGGACCTTGACCTTGCGAAACCTGCAGGTGAAAGGCTATGCCATCAAGGCCAGGGCACTCTATGGCAGCGGCCAGGAATCAGGCGTGCGGCGATTCACGGTGGTCGATTATATCTTCCCGACCATCGACAGTGTTGTGGACTCCAACGGGGATGTGCCCGACGGTGGCGCCACGGTCGATACCACGCTCACCCTGTCGGGCGAAGGGAGCGCCAATGAACAGGTTGAAATCTTCGATGGCAATGCCAGCCTTGGCAAGCGGACGGTCAGCCCGGCAGGTGTTTGGACAATAGAACTCGAGAATCTGCCGATCAAGGTCTATGGCGTCAGGGCCAAGGCTCTGTATGGCGAGGGTGAAGAATCGGCTGTCAGGACCTTCACCGTCTATGAGGAAATCAAGCCGAGCATCACCAGTGTCAGGGACAGCGACGGCGAGGTGGCACATGGCGGCACCACCGTGGATGGTCAGGTCAGCCTGGCCGGTAAGGCCAGCATCAATCAGAAGATCGAGCTGTTCGAGGGTGTCAGGTCCCTGGGTGAGCTGCCCGTCGATGCAAGCGGCAACTGGCACCATGACTTGCCAGGGCTTGAACGTCGCGCTTACAGCCTGACGGCAAAGGCATTGTATGGCGCTGGCCTGGTATCGGATGCCCGTACGTTCACGGTAGTGGAAGAAGTGGCACCGACGATCGTCTCGGTGCGGGATAGCCTGGGGGATGTTGGCAACAACGGCTTTACCTTCGACTCCAGTGTAACGGTCACAGGCAAGGCGAGTATCGGGCAGCGCGTCGAGCTGTTTGACGACGTCACGTCCAAAGGGCCGGCGGCTGCCGATGGCAGCGGCACCTGGAGCGCTGTGGTTTCTGCCCTGGGCATTGGTCCGCACCGTATCAAGGCTGTCGCGTTGTATGGCAGCAAGCTGGAGTCGAGCGTCCATAGCTTCGAAGTTCGTCAGGGTGCCACGCCGGTCATCACCCGTGTGGTCGATAGCAAGGGCACGTCGATTGTCAATGGTGGTCGCACTTATGAAACGGGGCTCACACTCCATGGCACTGCGCAAACCGGGCTGCAAGTGCAGGTGCTGGACAATGGCACGCCTCGGCCACCCGTGGCTGCACCAGGAGGCAACTGGCAGTCGGGGTTGTCGGGGCTTGTTGTCGGGCGTCATGCGTTCACAGCAAAAGGCCTTTATGGTAACGAGCCGGTTTCTGGAGAGTGGGTCGTTACAATCGAAAACAGGCCGCCGTTGACGATCGATACGAGCGCCATGGTTCTCAACGGCAAACTCTACGTGCGTGCTGACAATGGTGCGGGGCCCAGCTCACCACCTGCCAATACTTACCGGCAACGACAGGCCAGTGGCGGGGTGCCACCGTACAGCTACACATCCAATAATCCCGCAGTTGCGAGCGTCGATAACAGCGGGACCGTCAGGTCGCGTGGCAATGGCAGTGCTGTCATCACAGTGAAGGATCAGGCCGGCCAATCGGCGAGTTATAACGTGACGGTGCAGAATGTCATCCGTATGCACTTGATGGGGTCCGCTCAGTACATCGTCGGGTGGCAACAGCGCATTCCCATGGGTGCGTTGCGCGAGGTGTTCAATCAGTACAGAGCAGGCGGTGGGCTTGGCCAGATCGGCTGGCCGGGTGGAACTTACTGGGCGCAGGATCAGAGGCTGATCTGGAATCCATTTCCGAGACAACAAGCGGCGCACAAGGATATGAACGGTGGAGGAGAGGGTTGGTCCATGCAAGCGGGGCCGTTGTATCCGGGGATTAGGCTAGGTTAGTGCGTGTTGAAATGCGCTGACAAGTGTTGCTTATTCTCATAATAGGAGTCCTTGTGCTTTCTACTGTAACGGCATTGCGGGTTCAGGCCCGCAATGCCGTTTTCTTGTTCGGACCAGGCAATAAGCGAAAACTTCGTACTGCCTTGCCTATCATTTTTGCCAGTAGCGAGTTCACCTCGCACGGCGCTCAATAGCCCTTACCGATCCATCACCCAGTAAGGAGCTGCGCAATGTTGGATAACGATCAACCAGCAGGTGGTACCACCGCTCATTCGTCAGGTGTCAAGCCTTTGCTGCTTGACGAACTTTCTATTCCCGGCAATACCGGCTCTGTGCCCCCCGATGGTCAACTGGGTATCAACCTCGCCGCCGCCCACGAGAACTTCCCCACAAAAGGCCTTCAGTTGTACGTGCCGGCGTGGCCGCAGATGGGCCGCGGTGACCGGGTTCGAATCTTGTTCAACGATAAAGAAGTCGATAGCAAGACCGTAACGGAGGAGCTTGTCGACCAGGTCCAGACGCTCTTTGTCCCGCCTGTGCAAATGCAGACTGGCAGCGCCCTCCTGAGCTACGCAGTCAAGCGCCTGGGCCAGGTCGAGGAGCCTTCGGCAAAGACTGCGGTCTACATCAAGCTCGAACGCCCCGGTGGCCAGGACGAGGATGGCTCCAACCCTGGGCATTCCGAGCTCAAGTTCAGCCTGCCAGACGATGTAGTCAAGGACGGGGTCGACAAGGATCGCGCCAAGCAGGGGGTGGTGGTGACCATCGAGCCCTATCCGGTCATGGCCGAGCACGACCGGATTCGCCTGAGCTGGGGTGGGCAGTTTGTCTTCCATGAGGTGACCCAGGCCGAGGTGGAAAACCCCGAAGAGCATCCTGTTGAGATCCTGGTCGAGGAAGCGGTCATCCTCGCGGCGGGCGACTCGGATGACAAAGGCCTGGCGCTGGCCTATGAAGTCTATGATCTGGTTGATAACCGCTCCGAAGACTGGAGCGCCGAGCAGCGAGTGGTGGTCGACACCGGCAATGCACGCCTTGACGCTGGCATCGTGAAGGAAGCCAAGAGCAACGTCCTCGATCTGGAGGTGCTGGGGGATGCCGATGTGACCTTCCAAGTGGTGGCGTTTAAAGAGCCGTTTGTGGTGGGCGACACGATCGAGGCCAACCTGTCCGGCGAGACCGAGGACGGCCGCCCGGTGAGCGTCACCTACCTGTCCGAGCCTATCTCGAGCGTGCCTGGGATAGTTGAAATCCCCATCGCCAATGCGGATGTGCGCCAACTGGCCCAGACCCAGGCGAAATTCAGCTATGAACTGGTCAAGTCGGTGGCGGCGCGCCAGGCCATGAGCGCGCAGGCATTCAAGCGTTATGAGCAGCTGCGGGCCGAAGGGACTTACCAGTCCCGAGGCCAGTTCGTCACCATCATCGGCGAAGCGGTGCGCCTCGCCGCACCGGACGCAGTGGATGCCCAGCAGGGGGTGCTGGATCCGGCGTTGCCGGCAACCACCGTCGAAGTGCCTTGGGACGACAGCATGCAGGCAGGCGATGTGATCACGCTGATCTGGGAGGGGGAGAAGCCAGACAAGGACCCTTACTTCCCGGCGATCGACCCGCATGACATCAGCAACGGCGAGGTCCAGCGCAAGGAGCCGATTCCGTTCACGGTCGAGGGCAGGCACCTGAAAGCGATCGAAGGTGGCAAGTTGGTGCTGCTCTACAGGCTGGAGCGGGACGGGCAGTCGCCGCGTATGTCCGAGCGTACGATCATCTTCAGTGTTGGTGAGTCACGGGCCGAGCTGTTCGCGCCGACGGTGAACTACGCCGAAGACGGTGTGCTCGATCCGGATAAGGTACCGGCCGCAGGTACCAAGCTGGTTGTGCTGAAGTATGCACGCATCAAGGTGGGAGACGTTTTGCACTTCAGCTGGAAAGGCAAGGGTGAAGCCGCGTCGCTGGAAGACTCCATCACAATCACCAACTCCAACATAGGCCGCGGACAGTTCGAGCTGACCATCAGCAAGGCGCTGGTCAACGCCAATGATGGAAATGAAGTAGTCGCTTCCTACCGTGTGCAAAGGGTAGATGGAGAGGTCAGTTCTTCTGCGAAACTTTATCTGCAAGTTGGGGCTGTTCTCCCGGAGCTTCCGGAGCTTCCGGAGTTGGTCATTGAAGAGGCCACCGAAGAGAGAGTCATTGATCCCGTTCTTGTCACGGAAGGTGCAACGGTGATCATCGACGCCAGCGCCGAGTTGCAACCGCAGGACCAGGTGCGTATCGAAGTGGCGGGCACGCATCCGGACGACAAGACGCACACAGTGACCCAGGCAGGCGAGCAGCGGTTCAAGATTGACGCTGAAGTGATCAGGGGGAATGAGGACAGCACAATCACCGTGACCTATCACGTCCTGCGGGGGGGCACTGAGCCAGAACAGTCCTCTGATTCTGTTGATTTCACCGTGCTTGAAGTTGGCATGCCAGCGCTGCCGGATCCGCAAATTGAAGAGGCCACCGATGAGGGGATCATTGACCCCGCTCTTGTCACGGGAGGTGCAACGGTGTTCATCGCCGCCAGCGCTGAGTTGCAGCCGCAGGACCAGGTGCGTATTGAAGTGACGGGCACGCATCCGGACGACCAGACGCACACAGTGACCCAGGCAGGCGAGCAGCGGTTCAAGATTAACGCTGAAGTGATCAGGGGGAATGAGAACAGTACAATCACCGTGACCTATCACGTCCTGCGTGGGGGCACTAAGCCAGAACAGTCCTCTGATTCTGTTGAGTTCACCGTGCTTAAAATTGTCATGCCAGCGCTGCCGGATCCGCATATTGAAGAGGCCATCCGTGATAGGACTCGTTGGGTCATTGACCACGTTTTTTACCCGGAAGGTGTAACGGTGTTCATCGCCGCCAGCGCCGAGTTGCAACCGCAGGACAAGGTGCGTATCGAAGTGACGGGCGCGCATCCGGACGTCCAGACGCACCCAGTGACCAGGGCGGGCGAGCAGCGGTTCAAGATTGACGGTGAAGTGATCCGGGGTAATGTGGGTGGCAACATCACCGTGACCTATCACGTCCTGCGGGGGGGCACTGGGCCAGGACAGTCCTCTCGTTCTGTTGAGTTCCGGATTGCTTGAAATTGTCCAGCTGCCGGATCCGCGAGTCAGTGAGCTGGTGGATATCCAGGCGCTTTACACCAATGCCAATGGCTTTGTCGCGTTGCGGCGGGATGGCCGGGTGATCAGTTGGGGGTCAGCTCAGCGGGGGGGGTAACTCCGCGGTTCGCAATCGGCTCGATACCTTTGTAACGTATCATGCGACAAGTTCCAGCCGTGGCCGTGCATAGATGGCTCAGCAGCGGCAGAGCGTGATCGCTGCACGTTGAGTCAACGCAACGACACGCCTTGATTCTGCCAGGCCGAGGCGTGTTGTTGTGGCTTGTTCCCAAATGGCATAGCTTCTGGCTTAGGTTTTGTACGAAAAATAGGGTCACCCATCGTTGTGGGAGCGGGCTTGCCCCGTGATCTGCCGCAAGGCGGAGATTGGGCGAGAGTGAACGCTGGCCTATGTCGCTAATGAAACACGGGATGAAGTATCTGCGTTTCTACAGGTCTGTGTGATGCTGAGTTGCGCGAATGTTCGCATAGCTGACATCGCAGGGCATAACAAGTACTGGATCCAGATCCTCCGAACTCGACACGCCTTAATAGTCCGCCGTGGACTTCGCGCCAATTGAAGGTAAAGAGTTTACTAAAGCGCTGGGAGTAGATCATCTTTGTCGAGCGATTCAGGTAGGTTGGAAAGCTTCTTGATGTACAGAATTCGATAAGCTAGAAAAGGCGCAAAGATAAATGGAGTGATCACATACATCGCCAAGAGAGTGTGCGTTCCTTCAAAAAGAATTGTCGGGGTCGAAAGTCCATGGGTACACAAAGACAGCCGTTGCGACTATCATTGCCGTGAATAGCTTGGCCATGAAGACCGAGTCAGCGAGCCAAGGGTTGCGCAGGGTCAGCAATTTACCATCCATGCCGGAAAGCTGGCTGCGTATTTTTGGCACATGCCCAGAACTGGTATTTGCGTTGAACAGCCAGAGCGTAGCCATTTTGAATTTCCTCTATTTTTATTAGCGTGCTCACCAGTTTGCACTCGATCTTTAAGATGAGTGTCATCTGTGTCGTGGCGTAGTTCGGGATTTGTCACTGACAATTTCCATAAGAGCTTTCATGTTTACTAGATCAGCCAGCCTGAATCACCCTCAATTAGAGTTCCGCCATGGCTAGTCGTATCTCCCTCTCGTGCGGCCGGTTGGCCATCAATTATCGTGCAGTCAGCGCCGGTTTCAATTACCGCGCCGCAGCTTATCTTGTCCCCGGCACGTGCTACCGGGCGGCCATCGACCAAAGTAGCATCTGAGCCAGTTGTCACAGTGCCTTCGCCGTGGATAGGACAGCTATGTCGATGGCCGACAAGTACGATAGGTTTCATTTGCGCGCTCTCTTAGCTGCTTTGACAGGGGCTTGTTCAAACGCCTCTGCGGGAGGTGGTGCTGTACGTATATCAAAAACTCGACACATCACGTACCAGCATATGGCGAGTGAAAGGTTGTAGGGGAATAGAACAGCCCATATAGGAAGCAGCCATGTTTTCTTCCCTTGCATCTCACCTGGTTCACCGGTACGCCATGGAGCGTAATGCTGCCACGCTTGAGCCGGAGTCAGGCAAATCTCATGCAGAGGTCGGTACAGCCAGTTGGGTTCGCCAAATGGAGGTAGTTTATCTGGGCCATGATTCATAAACTGACGAAGGTACTCCCAAGCTTCAGCAACGTGCTTCACATCTGATTCAGTTGGATCATTGCTGTCGATCCAGAGCGCGTCTCTTTGGTTAAAGCTCCCATCTGTGCGACGCTGGGCGAAGGCAAGTGCATAGTGTGTGCTAAATGAAGCGCCACCAAACTCGGTGCGTCTTGAGACTCCGCCGCCAATTTTGTGCCAGTCCAATTTTATCAGTTTTTTTATGCGTTTGTAATAGATGCTCTGCGTATTCCTGTTGAGATAAATGGCAGAAAGGTTGCGTATGTAATATATCCGGTATGCCAGAAACGGCATGAGGACAAGTGGGGATAATGCATATCTTGCAATGGAAAATGGATTTGTAAGAAGCTCTCTGTATTCGTCATTTAGGATGTCTGGATAGATTAGTGCTGCAAGGCACAGTGTGAGGGCCAGATACAGTTTCGCCATGAATACTGAGTCTGTCACCCATGGGTTTCGTAGAACGAGGACGTCTCCATTTAAACTGACTGCTTGGGAGGTCAGCCTCGGTGGATGTGTCGAAGATGTTTCGCTGTTAAAAATCCAGGTCGTTGCCACTTCTCAGTCCCCTAGTGTAAGCGTGGTTGAGGACTCAGCATGTTCATCCAGTCCGACCTTAGGTAGATAGCTGATATTTAATTTGGCCAGTTTATTTTGGTGAATTTGTGTTTTGAAATGGAGTACTAAACCTTCGGGCACAAGGTGGCATCGAGGAATGGTGTAAGTCATTAGAGGCTCGTTGTCAGGTGTAAATAGATAAAGCTCTGCGGTCCAGCTGCTAACGCCAAGAACAAAGCCGCGAAGCAACACAGTAAATTCGACGGTGGCTTTGCTTTGCTCAACTTCGTTGTAAACTATTGCTGTCCAGTTAGGCGATGCCCATGTGTTATTGTCTGAAATTCTACTGTCTAGACCCTTCAGGCCGAAGCGCTCGGCATCATGTGAGGATAATAAGGCTGGCGAGTAGGAGGCGAGATGCCAAGATCTTATTTCCTCGGCTAGATTGTTGTAAGTGGGTAATTTTTTTTCAACATCTAGCGTTACGCCTTTTCTTATCTCGCCGTCATTGCGTCTGTTTCCAAAAACGCATCTGGCTGCCCAAAGCTCAATGGGATTGTGGATTCGTTCGGCTGATTTTGCATGAAGGTAGAGGCCGCCAGCTAAAATTGCTGCTCCGAGCAGAACGACGCCAGCTGCCGCCACCCCGAAGAATGGAATTATTACGGTTGGTCCCGCGATTGCTAAACTACCTTCCAGCATAAGTATCGACCCGATTGCAGTGCCGGCTCCACCGAAAAAAGTATATGTTGATGCTGTATGGTCACCATTTGAATCTTGCCTGATGGACTTCTGGTAGTCGGAATAAAAGCTGGTGATTATGGCTGGATACCCAGAGGCTCGAGCAAACAAGTTGCTTCCTAAAAACCTTGCGAGACCATTACCAAAAAGTAGGCCAGGAGCTGTATATCCAAATTTAAGCATCAGCGATTTGTAAACTGCTCTTGCGGTTGTCAATGTCGCTGCTGTGGTCGCTATCAGCCCAAGAATAGAACTGGCGAGCGCTGCTGTGTATTCAGGTGCATCATTTTTTTGAACGCTTTTGTAAGCGGAGTTAAGGCTGATTATGTTGAACAATAACATTCCGGAATTTAAGCCCGTGCTTACGCCGTTCAGAGCCAGCCCGGAAAACGTCGGCTTCAACCTATTTTCTACTGTCATTTCCAATGTCACCACCCGGTTGCCCGTGATGCGCAAATTCTTTACTTCTTCTACCTCAGCCATCCCACTTTTAAGATATCGCTCTACTTCCTGGCTGAATGGACTTTCCTTAAGGAACTGGTCGGTAATTTGATACCGGGCTGCTAGCAGTCCCAACGCTTTCTCAGCGTTAGCCTCGGACGCCGCCAGGAGCACCTGTTTGCGAAGGTTGTTACTGGCGTCCCAGCGGGTCTTGCCGTCCATGCGCTTGAGTACTGTGGTCATGACCGACTGTGCAGTCAGGTCAGTAATACTGGCCATCGCCGGGAAACGCCCTGCCAGTCCTTGGATTACATTGTCACTGCCCCCTAACAAGCTCCCGACAGAGTCAGCTTTGTCCTTGAACGGATTAAACGGCGCCAGCGCCACATACAGCGGGCTGTCATGTTGGTCGAGCCACTGTTCCAATCGCTTGAAGCGCCGATCTTCGTCCTCCGTGCCGAGCGCGGGTTGGCCCATGGGGTGGATCAGCAGGGCGAGGGACATCTCCAGGCCACGGGCGGAGGTGAGGTTATCGCGGTCGTAACTGGCCAGTGCTGCGGCGAGGCTGGTGGGGTCTTCAATGTGCTGTTTTTCAGCTGTGCCGAGCCAGATGTCGTGGTCGTTGCTGGCTTGCAGGGCTTGTTTGCGCAGCACGGTAATACGCTTTTCCAGCTCATCGCGCTCGGCCAGAAATTTATGGTACTTGTCCGTATCAATCCGCAAGCCGAGCCGTGCGCCGTGCTCCGAATAGGACTTGTGGGTCAGCGCGCGGTAGCGTGCTTCAGCGGGAGTTGGCCAGGGGCGGCCATCTGGCATGCTCAGCGCGCGCGCTGCTGCATCTATTGAGCGTCGAGGTTTTGCTGGATACATGCTGACCAGCGTCTTGTCGAGCAGCATCGCCACCAGGTTGCGGTGGTGGAAGTCGCGGCTCTGTGGGCTCAGGCGTTCGGTATCCAACCGAAAGCACTTGGGCACGCAGGCCTGCTCGGAATTCGGCTCAGGCTCATGGGGGTACAGTTGCTCGGACGGAATCAGGTCGCGCATTTGGTGCTGATAGGCCGAAACCGACAGGCTCAGGTCCAGGGCCATGCCTTCTGCGTCATTGAGCGCAACCACCGCCGGAATCTTCGGCTGGGTATATGGGTACTGGCGGAGCATTGCGCCGAGGGTGCCCATCGGCAGGGTTTCCTTTATCGGGTGGCTGCTCCAGGTCAACGACATGCGCCGGTCTTCGGGCTTGAAGTCTTCTACCCATTCCTTCAGCGCGCTGACGGGCAGTACGTGCGGCTGAGTCGAGGGCTGCTTGCTGCCGGCGACCAGTTCAGCGGTGTCCAGCAAACGCATATGCCGCTGGCGCAGGGCCGCAGATTGGCAGATGCGGGCGGTCATGGCGTTGGTCCATAGGTGCGGGCTGTAAGCGATCCAGACTTCTTTGCCGGCTTCGGCACTGGTGTCGGCCCAAACCCAGCCCAAGGTACGGCTGCCCATATAGCGGTTACGACGGTGGTAGCAATCGAGGCCGCGATAGCGCAGTTCCTGATAGTGGCCGTCGCCGTCGTATTCGTGGATGACCAGCTTTTCGCGTTTCGTCCCCTTCATGAACACATACACATAGCCCGGGCGCAGAGCACGCAGGGTGTAGGCGGAGTGCTGCAGCGGGGTAAAGCCTTGTTCGAGGTTGAAACCGGACTCCGCATAGCGACATGCTGGCGCATCGGCGGGCCGCGGGACGATGGCGTAACGCACCGGCAGGATGGGCACGCGGCCGCTGCAGGTAGGGCCTGAGGACGCACGGGTGACAGCGGGGTCAGTCATGGTGGGGCTCCTTGTTCAGGACCAGCGCCTGCATCTGCCGAAGGCGGGCTTCGGGTGACTCTTCGAGGTTGGTGTAAATAGCGGTTGCCTGTTGATTGCTCATCAGCCACATGTGCGCAGCCACAAGCAGGACAAACTGGCCTGCCACCGTTTCGTTGGCGAAATTGAGGTCTCTGAGTTGCGGCAGCAGCGCCTCGATCCACGGCCTTATTTCACTGAGGCTGCGCGTGGTGTACTGCGGCATGGCGATGATCTTGTGGGCGAGGCTGAGGACAAAATGGTCGTGCAGGCCCCACGCCAGCTTGTGCACTTCAGCCTGTTCCAGCATCAACATCGGCTCGACTCTGAGCCGCGCAACTGTCGGGCTGCGTTCAAGCTGTCGCCATTCGAAGGCGGGGCCCCAGTTGATCCGCCAGCCCAAGCGAGCCATCGGCCCTAGCCAGGCCTCGCGGTTATCTGGCGCCAATGCATCCAGCCAGGCGTCGAGGTGGTTGGGATCAAGCGAGTGGTTGTTGATTTCCGCGCCGCGAATGCCGAACTGGATCATGCTGCTGAAGTGGTCAGCAAGTTCGACGAGGGGCAGGTCTGAGTCGATCGCGATGGCCGCGTCGACCGGCATCCATTCGGCAACGGCGTGCTCCAGCAACTCGGGTGCCTGGGAAATGTCGACCAGTAGCGGCCCAAACTCGTGCTCATCGTCCAGCGCCGTGCGCTTCCATATCCACGTGTGCGGGGGGCGATTGGTCACCTCGTCGACCAGCTCCAGCACCGACGGGGCGTAGGCGGGCAGAAACCGGGAATCCTGAGCAGCCGGGCGATAAGCCAGGTCCTCAAGTGTGTTGGTCATCAGCAGCAGGTAGCGAAAGTGCTCGCTGGTCGGTGGCCCTTCGGCTACGTATCGGGAGGGGAAGACAGTCATGAGCTTCTGCCCCCCAGGCACCTGCAGTCGGGCAGCGAACAGCTGCCGTCAGGTTGGCGTCCGCAGCTGTTATCCAGGGGTTCGCCGCTGAGGGGCGCGCTGGCGATCGAGAACGAGTTGCCTGCGCCTTGTGGCGTTTTCAGCAGTTGGCCATTGATGCGGATAGTCGGCGTGTCCAGAGTGATGCCGTTGTTGTCGATGCGGATCGATCCGCCCGGGCCCTTGATCACCACGGCATCAGCTGCCTGCAGGTCATACACAGCGGTGCGACGGCGAATCTCCGCTTTCGCCAACAGTTCTGCATGACCTTCGACCTGCACCTCCTGATTGCCGCCAATACGGGTGTGATGGTTGACGGTAATTTCATCATGGCGGTGGTTGCCGATTGACTCGACACGGTCTTTGCCGATCTTGATCGTCTGGTTGCGGCCGATGGTGACGAACGCGTCCTGGCCGATCGAGAGCTGTTCATCGTTGCCTACGGTTTCGCGGCGGTCGTGGCCGATACTGATGGTCTCGTCGTGTTCGACCTGCTCTTCACGGTCGTTGCCAACGAAGGTGGTTTCGTCGTGCTTGACGATGTTGTTCTGGTCTTTCTCGGCATGAATGAATACCTCCTGCCGGCCCAGTTCGTCCTCGAAGCGCAGCTCGTTGAAGCCCGGCCCTTTGTGGGTCTGACTCTTGATGGTCATGCGCGTCTTGTGTTGTGGCAGGTCATAGGGCGGCAGTTGGTTGCCGCAGTAGGTGCGGCCGGTGATCATCGGCTGGTCAGGGTCACCGTTGACGTACTGGATGATCACGTCCTGGCCGATCCGCGGGATGGCCATCGAGCCCCAGCTGCCACCGGCCCAGCCCTGCGACACACGCACCCAGCAGGAGCTGAACTCGTTGTCGCGGCTTTCTCGGTCCCAGGGGAAGCTGACCTTGACCCGGCCCCATTCATCGCAATAGATCTCTTCGCCCGGCGGGCCAACCACGGTGGCCATGTGCGGGCCGTCGACGCGGGGCCGCTGCAGGGGTTTGGGTCGCCACTCACTCATGCCTGGAACCAGCACCGCGCTCTGTTGGTAGTGAGTGCCGTGCTCGGCTTCGGCGGCTTCTTCCTGCAGGCAGGTGAACTGCTTGCCCTCGTGGTGAATGCTGATCACCCGCCAGTGAACGTTGAGGTCCTGGCGCTCGTGTTCGATCAGTTTGAAGCACAGGCCCGGCTGCAGGCGCACATCGTCGCCGTTGACCTCTGCCAGGCAGGCGTCGTGGCGCAGGCCGGTCATGCGGGTTTGCGTGAAGGGCTTGCCAGCCACATCGCGCTTGTAGCGGCCGGGGTAGTCGAAGCACTCGTAGTCGCTGGACTGATGCCCGGCTTTGCTGGCTGCCGAGTGCTGCTGGCGATAGGCCGGATTGGTGAAGGAGTAGTCACGCTGCACCTGGCGTGCAGTGCGTACTTGTTCGCTATAGCTGAACCGGCGCAAGCAGGGTATCGCCTGGTCGCCACCGCCGCTGGGTTGGTACAGCACAGTGTCGGCAGCGAGCGGTTCCGGCGCGGTGTAGCGAGCGTCAGCGTCTTCGTGCTTGATCGCACCACGGCTAATCAAACCGAGCGATAACAGGCGGTCCGTGAGCAGCAGTTTGTGCTGCTTGGCGCTGTGTTCGAAGCTGTAGACGAAGCCTTCTTCTGCGGCCAGGCGAGCGATGAAATCAAGGTCGCTCTCGCCGGCCTGAACACAGAATTCACGCACCTGATGATCAAAGCTGGTGCCGATGTCGAACTGGGTGATGCCTTGTCGCTGGAGCATCAGTTGCAGAATTTGCGGCACGGTTTTTTGCTGGAAGATGCGCCAGTTCGAGCGTAACCGCGCGCGGGCCAGTTGCGGTTCGACCAGGGCTCGATAGCGGGTCCGGTGAAAGCCACTTTCGTCCTGGCTGAAGCTGCTGACCAATCCGTGCACGTAGCGCACCGGCTGCTGGCCGCGCCAGACGGTGAACAACACGGGTTTGTCGAGCAATTTGCCGAAGTCGACGTCATGACTGAAGCTGATCAGTTCCAGGTGAAGAGCGAAGGGCGTGCTCAAGGCTTCGTCGAGGGTGAACGAGACCACTTCGAAGCTGGCGCCACCCGCGAGCAGTGGCTGGAAGCTGTAGCGCAGATCAGATTGGCTAGCCATATGAAATCCTTGTCTGCCGTCCGAGGGGGTGATGCCCCAGTCCAGGCGCGCTGGGCTGGGGCAATGCAGCTAGGTCAGACGATCGGCTTGCGCCAGTCGTCGGCACCTTCGGTGCCGGCAGTGGTATGGGTCCAGGTGATCTTGCGATACGCCATCGAGACCTCGATCAGCTGGGTGAAGTCGGCGTTCTCCTTGTCTTGGGCGTGAGGCATGACGGTGTTGATGTTGACGATCGTCGCGTCCTCGAGCTTGGTGGTGAAGAAGTGCTCCTGCTTGCCCTCGACCGAGGTGCGGTACCAGTTGACTTCGACGGTGGGCAGCATCTCGCCGCTGGCCAGTGCCTGGTACATCAGTGGCGTGGCCTTGTTCAGCGAACTGGTGAACATGAACGGTTTGTGCACACGCTGGCCGGACGGCTGGCCGCTTTGCGGGTCGGTCGGCACGGTCACCTGGTGCTTGATTTCCTGCACCAGGATTTCGTCTTCGTGGCCCTCGACGTAGACATTGCCGACCGAGTCGGAGGTAAAGGCACCGGCGGTGATGTTGCCTTGGGTCTGGCCTTCGATCTTGATGTAAGCGGGTGTTGGCATGGCAGAATCTCCTGCATCCATGTGGATAAAACACGTCTTCCTGAGGGGACGTGGCCATCGGAAGCGATGGGCTTGCTAACGAAACCGAGGCTTCGCTAAACGGATTGAGTCGGTTGGGTTCGATTGGCTTGGGCTATTGCTGCAGGATCCCGCCGAGCGAGTTGAGCACCTCGTTGGTGATCACGTGCAAGCGGTAGCTGTACAGCCCATAAACCGCAGCCATCACGGTCGAGCACAGCAGTAGCGGGCTCCACCATGGCCATTGCCGGTTCATGCGGTAATTGCGTGGGGCGACGTTGCTCAGCGGCTGGCAAAGCTGCTCAGGCACAGGCCCGCGCAGTTCGCGGATGGCGCTGTAGAGTTTGTTGATCAGCGTCTGCAGGGCGTCGTCGCCCTTGGGCGCGATGGCGTACTTGCCCTTGAGGCCAAGGCACAGGCACAGGTACATGAACTCGAGCACGTGTTGGTAGCGCTTGGGTTCCTGCATCATCCGCGACAGCACGGTGAAGAACTTCTCGCCGCCCCAGGTCTCGTGGTGGAAGATGCTCAGCAGTGGCTCGTGGCTCCAGCGGCACTTCTTGCCCCACGACCGGCTCATCACGGCTTCGTCCAGATGCAGGCACAGCGCGTAGGAGTAGGCCAGCAGATGGGCGGGCTCGTAGGCGTGCTGGCGCATCTCCTCGAGGATATTGCTGACTTGCGTCTGCACCTGGGTGTGGACTTCATCGATGTTGTCCATCTGGTCCACACTGCGCAGACGCATCACCAGGCCCAGCAGCGGCATCGCTGCGTCGACCATGGGATTGGCGAAGCCTCCACGCAGCTGAAATGCTGGATCGGCTGCGTAATGCTTGCTGACAGCGGCAGTGTCAGGCTGTTCTACAGGCACTGGGTTGGTGTGTTCAGCATCAGGTGCTGTACCGAGCTTCGCATCGCCAAAGGTCATCTCATTCGCTCCTGATCGCCCAAAATTGCATCTCCAGGCCCGGGAACTCACCGGCTATGTGAAAACCAAAGCCGTTGCTTTCCTGCATGGTCGCCCACGCTGCGTTACGCCGGTCCAGTTCGAAGTAGCAGAAACCGGCATGGAAGGGTAGGTCGCGAGGGGCCACCGGCAGCGGTAGCAGCGGGATACCCGGCAGTTGCAGCGGCACCAGGTCGTTGAGTGCTTCCAGCGAGGTGACCTTGGCTTTCTGGATGAACTGCTGGCGCAGGGTTTCTGGCGGCAGGCTGGCGCGGACCGCCAGAATGAACTCGGCCTGGTCGATCAGGCGCCGATCATCCAGGGTTGTTGTCAGCACACCATATTCATGGGCATGTAGCGGCAGGGAGATGGCGCGGGGTTGCAGCACCGTGCTCAGAACCCGACGCAGGGTATCTTCCAGCAGCTTGAACGATGGCCGCAGGGCGCTGTGCTGATACGCCGGGTAGTCTTGCGGCAGCCTGCTTTCGTCGGTAAAGGTCACCAGCTCGCCACAGGCCTGGCTCATGCTCAGGTAAAGCTGCTCGGGGTGGACATGCTGCTGGCGTGACAGATGCTGGAAGCACGGCCACCAGCGGTTCATGGCTTGCAGCAGATTGAAATCGCGAATGTCGGCGATACCCGACTGGCCGCCTGCGCCGATCCGTGCCGCGAGATTGCGGGCGCGTTCACGCAGGGTGTTGCTGATCTCGTCTAAATACCGTTGCAGTGCCGGCACCGCACGTACCGAAACGCAGATCGGATAGAAATTCTCGTCCAGTTTCAATGCGCCGTTCGGGCTTTTCTCGAGAATCCGCGCCAAGGCCAGGCGGCTATAGCCGTTGCGGTCCTCGCTGTTGCGCTTGATCTGCAGATTGGGCACTGCTAGCTCGACCTGGACCAGATCACCATCTGCGGTGTGGGTGTCTTTGATTTCCTCGGCGTGCGCGGTGTACCGAAAGTTGGCGGCATCGTCGGGCCAGCTCACTTCGCGGCCACCTTCGGTGCGCAGCGGCAGGCACAGGTAGATCTCGCCGTTTTGCGATGCGTCGTCGTCGATTTCCAGCGGTGGCGGCGGTGGCAGGTCAGCGGGGATATCGAACACTGTCCCGTCCGGCATGATGCCGCGGGCTCGGGTGATGGCCACCTTGCCCAGGCTCAGGTATTCATCGTTGAGCTGCAGTTCGCTGAAGCCAAAAAAACCGGGGTTCAGGCTGCTCAGGCGCTGATGAAACGCAGCCTCGCTGGCGCGTGCTGCCTGCTGGAAGTGCTGCGGTTTGACGAACAGCCCTTCGGGCCAGAGAACGGGATTACGTGAGCTCATGGGTGCTCCGGATCGAGAAGTTAAAAGGCAGGGCGCAGGTGCAGGAGAGACTAATCAGTCTTCCTCCTTGAGCACGATCTGCGTGTCATTGAGCAGCACCGAGAGCACGACCTGACGACCCCGTGGGGTGATGCGCAGTACCTGCCCCCAGGTCGCGTCGTTCTGCTCGCGGTAGTCGCCGATCACGGCGATAAAGCGGGTGTCGGCGTGAATCGGTTCGAAAGGTATGAACTTGAACTGCCCTGGCGCGAGCACGTAGTCGTCATCGCGTATATAGGTGCTGCGCAGCACCTTGGCCGGGTCTTCATCCAGCAGCTGATACACGCTGTTGCGCAGCAGCGAGTCATCGCGCAGCTGCAGAATCTTGATCGCAATAGGCGTGGCAATCGGTTCAGCCGTTACCTCGGTGGCTCTGGGCAAGGTCAGCACTACTGCCGGGTCGTCATAGCTGCCGAGAGTGCTGTCGTCAGCCGCAAAGGCCAGGCTGCCACTCTGGCTTTGCTCGCTTAGCGCTTGCGGATATTGCTGCTGAAGGTAGTCGAACAAGCTGCCGACTTTTTCCACCAGCGCCTGCGGATCCTGCGCGGTCAGGCTGATGGCATAGGGGCTTGGTGGAAGCGCGCTTTCCTGCTCGGCGTAAGTGGGTGCGCTGTTGGGGTTGCCGTTGAGGGTAGGGCTGGCGTTGATGCTGAAGGCGACCTGAGTGGGATGATCCTCAGGCGGTCCGATCGGCAATGAGTGATCCAGCGCCACCTGGCTCATTCTGCTCAATGAGGTGCATCCGGCCAGGCCAAGCAGTGCCAGCAACAGAATGGTGATGGGCGAATGGCGTTTCATGCTTGCTCTCCGGCGATAAGGCGCTGTAACGCGTCGGCGTTTGCTGGCGGTGTATCCAGCAACGCGTCCAGCGCGGCCAGGGGGTCATGGCCGAGCGGCCGGTCGAACGCGGTGTAGATATCGACGGTGCCTTGTTGCGCTGAAACTTCGATCTGCCAAGGATCCGCCGGAGCGTCGGCGATCAGGGCGTCGAGCAGTCGCTGGCCAGGTGCGAACAGCTCCTCGAGGGACTGCTCATCGGCTGGGTGCTGCTGGCAATACACATGGACGCGATAGCTGCCGATGTGCAGCCGGTCGCCTTGTTGCAGGCGCACGGGTGAGCGCTCGCCGAGGCTTCGCGGGGTCTCATTGAGGTAGGTCTGGTTGCACAGGTCGACGGCGCAGAAGCTGCCCTCGATCCAGCGAATTTCGCAGTGCAGCGGCTGGATACGCTGTGCGCGGTCCCATAGCAGCCAGTCGGCTGGTCCGCTGCCGATGCTGCCGCCGTTACGATCGAATCGATGGCGGGCGATTACGCCGTGTTCGAGCCGGTCGATATTGCCGATTACCAGGTCCAGGGTGTTCATGCGCGCCCCCTGATGCGGACCACTGGGCTGCTTTTGCCATGCTTGTCATCGACGAAACTGGTCCAGCCCAGGTGCGCACCCTGGCTGCGGTGTAGGCAGAACGGAGACAGCGCGTGCTGTTTCAGCCGCAGCTCAAGGTCGTAGGCCAGGCCGTCGCGCAGGAGAAAGTCGATCAAGGCGCGCAGGCGACCGAAATTGACTCCACTTGGCAGCAACTGGCGCAGCTGGGCCTGGTCGAGGTCGCTGATCAGGATGGTGAACTTGCTGCTGCGGGTGCGAGTACGGTTACCGACCATGAAGGTACTGCCCAGGCAACCGTTGGCCCGGCCAAGGCTGACCGTCTGCCTGATAGCGGTAGGCACCGACCGGCTCTCGAATTCACGGATCTGCACACTGCTCAAGTCGAAGCAGTGGGCGATGATGCCTGCTACGGTCCCGGGCGCACGGCTGCGGCTGGCGATTACGCCAGCAAAGCTGAGCAGGCGACTCCACGGCAGCTCGGTATCGCCACGCAACTGCTTGTTGTCCAGGCCAATCAAGGCGAAGACATACTGCGAAAAGCCGTCAGTGGCGCCCGCCTGGAAGCGAATGTAATAGCGGTACTTGCGCCAGATACGGTGCAGCAGGCTGAGCAGGTAATGATTGAAAAAGTCGAAGAAGGCCGGGCGCACGCCGATGTCGTGGGCATGGTCGTAGGCAATCTGCTCGAGGTAATAGGTTGGCAGTGGCGAGTCAGTACCGTGCAGGCCCATAAAGGTGGTACAGACGCTGTAGCGCTCGGCCTGATCGGAAAATCGCTCTGCCTTGAATACGTCTGACAGGGGAAAGGTCAACCGCGGATCGCAGCCAAGCCTCACCCGCAGCCGTGTCGCTTCGTCTGGCCAGCGCGGCTCGAGGTCGTCGCCGTGCAGGCCGTGCAAACGCTCCAGCAACTGGAAAAAGTTGTACTGGTGCGCCTGGGCGAGCAGAGCTTCGGCTAGATCAGCGGTTGTCTGCCGGTCAGCAGTGGCCATGTGTAGTGCTCATTGTTGGTGGTATTGATCACTTCCAACTGGTGGAAGGAATTGATGCTGGCGTACAGGGCGAAGAACTGAGAGAGCACACAACTGAACAGGTACAGGTCGCCCTCGCAGGAGAAGGCGTCCTGGTTCAGCTTGAGTTGGGTGCGCAGCCCGCGGATCGGCTGGCCTTTGATCAGCCAGTCCAGCGGCGCCGTCTGCACATCGCATATACCGTCCAGGCGCTTGCGCGTGGCGCGCGCTTGCTGGATGTCATGCAAGGCGGCGAAGTCGTAGGCGCCGATGACTGCCTTGAGCGGTTCGGCCGATAGCAACGACAGGTAGTTGAGCGAGAGGTTGGAGATCAATGCCCATTGCAGGTCGCCGTCCAGCACCGGTCGATAGGGGCGGGTAGGTCGGCAGATGTTGCGGTAGCTGGCCAGCGGTGGCGTGATCTCGGTGATCACATCAATGTCGCCGATCCCCAGTGCCAGCGGCAGGTCTCGATTGGTGCAGGTGAGATCGATCGAGGCGGTTTCGAGTTGTTCGATGTAGGCGGTGGCATCCCCGCGTACAAAAGCGATGCGCTGAATCACGCCATTGCCGCGCAGCGAGTTCTCGATTTCGCAGTGGTAATAGAGCGCCGTGCGCCCTTGCACGTGCTCGATCTCGTGGGCAAATGATTCGAAGGGCCGGAACGTGCGCAGCGTCTCACCCGGCGTACCTTCGCCCGTGGTGCGCGTGCTGACGACCCGGTCGACGCTGAAAATCTCGTAGGCGTCGGCGCGATTGCCGTTGGGTTGCAGTTCTACCTGGGCGTCGCGCCCCGACAAGTCGATAGGCTCGGCGCTGTGCTTGAACAGGTTGACTGCAGGGGTGCAGAACAGGCCGAAGTCGTCTTTGCCCACACGGATCGAGCTGGGCAGCTGGCGGGTAAAGTGAAACTCCAGCCGTACACGTTTGCTGCTGTGGCCAGGCCAGAGCTTGGCGAGCCCCGTCAGGCTGAAAAAGTGGAAGCGCTGCGGGCAGACGAAGTACTCCTGCAGGATGCGATAGCCGTCGAACACATTTTGCGGATAGGGCAGCAGCGCTTCATCAGGGCTGAAACCAGGGAACACGATGCTGCTGGCCGGCAGGCGGCGCACTTCGCCATCGATACTCACGCTGATATGTTTGAGGTACTGCGCCAACCACAGGTAAAGGGTCTGCGCGCAGCGATCCTCGCCGCTCAGATGAAAGTCCAGGCGTTCGCAGTCGAGCGTGTTCAGCGGGCGATCAACCAATGTCTGCAGGTCGATACGCACGCTGGAGTTGTCCAGGGTCTGGGTCGCGTCGACGTCGTTGATGGCGAAGGGGTGTAGTTGTACCTCGGTGCAGGTGCGAAATTCGCAGGCGACCCCATCTACCTCTCTGGAAAAAAGCCTCGCACCCTTGGCTACCCTTTGTGACTGGGTCAGCGATTGCGGCTGCGGGGTAAATTGCACAATGGTGGCGCTGGGCAATGGCCGCAGGTAGTTAGGCCACAACAGCTGCAGCATCGGGTGGGTCAGTTCCGGCATGTCGTCTTCGAGCTTGAGCCGCAGCTTGGCGGTCAGAAAGGCGAAGCCTTCCAGCAGGCGCTCGACATCCGGGTCACTGCTGTCCTTGCCGAGAAATCGGCTGAGCTGCGGGTTGTCTCGGGCGAAATCGGTGCCGAGTTCGCGCAGGTAGCGCAGCTCTTCGCTGAAACGGTCTTTTAACGACATGGTCACTTCACTCGGGTGTAACGGCTGTGCCCGCTCACCAGCAACTCGATCTGCAGTTGTTCCGCGTGGTTGTTGACCTGCACCTGGCAATCCAGATGAAAGTGCAGCTCCAGCGGGGCATGTGCATCGGGCACGGCCTGCAGCACATGCACTGCGATCCGTGGTTCGAAACGGTCAATGGTGTGGCGGATGTCGGCGCTGACCTGCTGCAGCAAGTCACCGCGGCTCAAGTCGTGGCCGTTGAAGTCGCGCAGGCCGAGTTCAGGGCTGCTTTGCGAGCAGCCCTCACGGCAATTGAGCAGGGTTTCGAGGTGTTGCTTGATCACCTCGAACTTGCGCCCACGCGCTTCACGCCGAGACGACTGGACGTTGGCTGTGGCCTTCACTCCCAGCCTGTCAAACAACCCGGTCACTGCGTGTCGAGCCGGCCAACCAGCGAGATCTCGAAGTTCGCGCCCATGTATTTGAAGTGCGGGCGCACGGCCACCGAGACCTGGTACCAGCCCGGATCACCGGCGACGTCGGAGACTACAATCGCTGCGGCGCGCAGTGGCCGGCGACTGCGAACATCAGCCGAGGGGTTTTCCTGATCGGCAACGTACTGCTTGATCCACTTGTTGAGTTGGTTCTCGAGGTCGCTGCGCTCCTTCCAGCTGCCAATCTGCTCGCGCTGCAGGACCTTGATGTAGTGCGCCAGGCGGTTGACGATGAACAGGTACGGCAGTTGCGTGCCGAGCTTGTAGTTTGTCTGCGCCTGCAGGCCCTCAGGGGTCTTGGCGAAGGTCTTTGGTTTTTGCACCGAATTAGCTGAGAAGAACGCGGCGTTGTCGCTGTCTTTGCGCATGGTCAGGGCGATGAAGCCTTCTTCCGCCAGCTCGAATTCCTTGCGATCGGAGATCAGCACTTCGGTAGGAATTTTCGCCTGCAACTGGCCAAGCGACTCATACAGGTGCACCGGCAGGTCCTCGACCGCACCACCCGACTGTGGGCCGATGATGTTCGGGCACCAGCGGTAGCGGGCAAAGCTGTCGTTGATGCAGCTGGCCAACAGGAATGCCGAGTTGCCCCACAGGTAGTTGTCGTGGCGGCCGTCGATGTTCTCGTCATAGTTGAAGCTGTCGGTCGGTTGCTCCAGGTGGTGGTAAGCGGATCTGAGCATGAAGCGCGGCCCAACCAGCGCGGTATGGCGGGAGTCTTCACTGTCGCGGAAGGCGCGCCACTTGGCATGGCGTGGGCCGGCGAAAATGTCTTTCACCTCTTTCAGATTGGGCAGGTCTTCAAAGCTGCTCAGGTTGAAAAACTCGGGGGCGGGTGCCGTCAGGAACGGCGCGTGAGACATGGCACCGACCGAGGCCATATAGCTCAGCAGCTTTATGTCCGGTGAGGAGGGGCCGAAGCTGTAGTTGCCGAGCATGGCGGCAATCGGCTCGCCGCCGAATTGGCCGTAACCGGCGGTGTAAACATGTTTGTAGATACCGCTGCAGGTAATATCGGCGGCATTCTCGAAGTCATCGAGCAAGTCGTCCTTGCTAACGTGCAGGACTTCAAGCTTGATGTTCTCGCGAAAGTCGGTACGGTCGACCAGAAGCTTCAGGCCACGCCAGGCGGACTCCAGTTGCTGAAACTCAGGCTGGTGCAGGATCGCATCCATCTGCTTGCTCAGCACTCGGTCAACTTCGGCGATCATTTGATCAACCCGGTGCTTGTTGATTAGTTGATCTGGCTCATTGCTTTTGAGGATTTCTGCAATAAAGGCCGCAACCCCCTGTTTGGCGACTTGATAGCCTTCCTGGGTTGGCGCCAGCATTGTTTCGGCCATGATCTGATCGAGTAATGTGACGGTGCCCAGGGTTTCAGTGGTGAGTTCGGCAGCAATTGCTGTGTCGGTCTTGCTTGGCATCGGCGGGCTCCGTCTTATTGGTCTTGTTTGGGCGCGTCGAGCACCAGGTTCAGCTCTTGTGCAAGTTGCTTGCGCGCCTGCTCGTCGGTCAGCAGTTGCTGCAGTTGTTTGCGGAACGCCGGGACATTGCCCAGTGGGCCTTTAAGTGCAACTAACGCTTCACGTAGTTCCAGCAGCTTGTTCAGCTCCGGCACCTGGCGGGCGACCTGGTCAGGTCCGAAGTCGTTGATCGAATTGAACTGCAGGTGCACCGCCAACTCGGTATCGGTGGCGGCGCTGAGCATCGACGGCACCGACAGGCACAGGCTGACATCGGCATCTCTTAGCACATGATTGAAGGTGTGCTTGTCGATGCCCATGACCTGGCGGTCTTCGACGGTGCGGTTGTCGTCCAGACCAAAGTCGCCTAGGACCAGCATTTTATGCGGCAGCTCTATTTCGGCCTGCTCGCCGCCGGTGGCGGGCACATATTTGATGTTGATGCGCTCTTTGGGAGCGACGGAACCGTTATTTTTCGCCATAGAAATGCGTAACTTCCTGTTATGTTTGTAGGAAATCTCTCATTTGGAGAGTTAACTTCTTTTATTTATGTAGGAAGCATCCTACATAAGTGTAATATTGCTTTTTAGTTGTCCGGTGAGCGACTGCCGGCTTATTAAAACCTTGCGCGCAACATGGCTTTTTGGTCGAGCTAAAAAGTGTAAGGAAATATTTGCCTGTATGTTTTGCTCTCGCTGGATTAGTGTTCTTTCCCTCAGTGATCCTCACATATAAATTCTGGAGCTAGGCTTGTTATTTAAGAAAATTCCTACGCTCTATTGGGCGTGCGTCCTATTGAATGGAGTTCAATTCGGTGTTAATTCGGAGTGCGTCTGGCATTGTCTTTTCACTGCTGATAAATGCAGGCAAGGTATTGGCCGATCCTGTGCGTGATTGCCCGAGCATTACGTCCAACCTGGAGCGTCTGGCCTGCTTTGACCAGGCTGCTGGAACTCCGGCGCGGGTTGCCAGGCAGAACTGGTCGGTGCCCGAGCAGGACTCCCCCAGCGTGCAGAGCGTCATGACCAACGAGGTCGAGCGGGCGGGTGATGACCTGACCTTCCGCCTTCGCGTCCATGATGATGGCGGGGCCGCGCACAAGCGGCTGGTAATCTCGGCTCCGGCAATCGCGGAAGGCGAACCACGGCCCTACCTGGCCATCAGCTGCGTGCAGAACATCTCAAGATTGCAGTTGATCAGCTCGCGCCCCATTGACGCTCGATGGGTCAGGGTCCAGCTGCAAGGCGAGCGCGGATCGACCCTTCCTACACCCTGGCAGGTGATGGAAAACGGCCAGGTGCTGGATGCCGGCCGAGGCTTGCCGGCTATCGAGCAGATCAAGCAGATCATTGGTGCCGAGCGCATCCATGTTGTCAGCGAACACGCAGACCTCAATGGCCTGAGCTTCGATGCCCAGGGCTTGGATCCATTGATCGAGGAGGCGCGCAGAGCATGTCGTTGGTAGCGCCAGTCTCGGCGGAAGAAATTGCGCGGCTGCTTGCGCCGATCGACCCCGCAGCGCCGGCAGGTCTGTTCGACGTGGAGGACGAGACTTATCAGGCGATTGACCAGGAAATGGTCAAACTGGGCGGCATGCAGGAGTCTTCGATCGACTGGTGCTACATCGAGGAAGCGTCGCGCCAGTACTTGAGTCAACAATGCAAACATTTGCGCATCGTTGGTCATCTGAGCGTCGTTTGGCTACGCAGCGCCTGCTGGGAGCGCTGGGGGTTCACCCTGGAGCTGCTTGCGGGGATGCTGGAGCGCTACTGGGAAACTGCGCACCCCAAGCCCGGACCCAAGGGCTTCCTGGGTAAACGCAAGTCAGTCGCTTTGATCATCAAACGACTCACCGATGCGATTTCGCAGTTGGATCGATTTACCTACACCCCGGCCAATGCAGCGGCTGCGCAACGAGCGCTCACCAGCTTGCAGCAACAGGTCAAGTCAGCGCAGCTTGACGCGGCTGCGGTCGATGATCTGCAGCGCTTGCTACTCAAGCAGGTGGACTTTGCCAGCGGTACCGGCGAGCCGACGCAGGTCAGCCCAGCGCCATCACCAAGGGAGGCCGCGCCATTGGCCGAAGCGTTCTTGCCGGCCAAGCTGGGCATCTCTCTTGGCAATGAGCGCGAGACCCGCCGCGCTCTGTTGAGCATGGCCGAATTCATCAATCAGCAGGATATCTATGACCCTACCGGCTTTCAGCTACGGCGCTTTGGCCTATGGGCTCATATTCAGCTGGCGCCTATTGCAAGGCAGGACCAGCGCACCGAGCTGATGGTAGTTCCGGCTGACATCGCCATCAGCTACGAAGAAGCGGTCGCCGGAACTGCAATTGACCCCGCGCTGCTACTTCGGGTGGAGAAAAGCGTAGCGGCTTCGCCCTACTGGATCCGCGGCAGTTTTCTCGCTGCCAGCATCGCCGGTCGGCTGGCAATGGGTGAGGTTGCAGAAGCTATTCGCAGCGCCACTGCGCGTTTCGTACTGCGCCTGCCCGCGTTGCAGTCGCTGTGCTTCAGCGACGGCACGGCTTTTATCGATGAGCAGTGCCTGGCGTGGCTCAAAGGCGGCCATGGCCCGACAGAGCAGACAACGGCTTCGCAAGAATTCAGCAGCCTGCGCGCCGAGCTGGTCAGCCAGCTGGAAGTGGCAGGGGTGGAGCCGGTGCTGCTGCAGCTGCAAGCGTTGCAAACAGACTATCGCTCGCCGCGTGAGCGTTGCCATACCACCGCTATTGCCGCCGACCTGCTCGCCACCAAAGGCGTCTCTTGGTTGGCTCAGGACCTGTGCGCAAGCGTGGTGCGAACCATGCAGCAAACCAGCGCCGCTGCCTGGGAACCAGAGGTGTTCAACCGGCTGCAGCAGGTAGCGGCAACCTCGGCGTTGCTCAACCAGAACAAGGATTAGGAGCCCTCATGAAACAACTCTGGACTGTATTCAAACGTTGGGGCGTGCCGTTGGCAAGACGAGTCGGCCTGGCCTTGCCGATCCTGTTGGGGCTTGGCGCCGTACTCGTGCTGATCGCCATCTGGTGGCTCGGCCCGCACTGGAGCTGGCGTGGCCAGCAACCGCTGGCAAGTGTGACGCAACGCAGCCTGGCCAGCCTGCTACTTGTACTGGTCCCGCTGCTGGCGTGGGCGCTGGTGCTGCGGGCAGGGTTCGCTCGGCTGCAAGCGCAGCGCACGCATGAACTGGCTGCTGAAGCAGACCCTTGCTTGCCGCTGGTGCAGGCACAGGATCGAGCGTTGCAGCGCAGCCTTGAACACTACCTCGGCAATGCTGGCGGGCGTCGAGCTTTGTATCGGCTGCCGTGGTACATGGCCGTGGGGGTGGCGGATGCCGGCAAGAGCAGTTTCATCGAACGTTCCAATCAGCGCTTCGCGCTTACCCGGATCGATCAGGCTCAGACCCGAGGGCATTCGCTGGATACTCTCGCTTATCCAATCGGCTGGTGGATCAGCGATGACGCCGTGATCATCGATCCGCCCGGGGCTTTGATCACCCAGGCAATGGCGAAGACTGAATCAGGCGATACCTCGTCCGAATCCAATGCTGCAATACCTGCCGGCAGCCAGGCGAAGCTGTGGAATCATCTGCTCGACTGGCTGGTCCGCAATCGAAGCCGCCGGGCTCTCAATGGCCTTTTACTGGTAGTGGATCTGCCAGCCCTGCTGCATGCTTCGCCAGAGCAACGCATCGAGCTAGCCAACACCTTGCGCACCCGGCTGTACGACGTTAGTACTCAGCTAGGTTCGCGCCTGCCGGTGTATGTGGTGATGAGTAAACTCGACTTGCTCGATGGCTTCGACCAGTTTTTCGCGCGCATGCCTGCAAAGGAGCGCGAGCAAATACTGGGTTTCACCTTCAGGCTGGACGCCGTCAATGACTTCGACGCCTGGTTGGATGAGTTCGCCAACCACTACGACAAACTGACCGCTCTGCTCTACGAACAAGTACTCGAGCAGCTGCGGCTATTGGCATGCCCATCCCAGCGGGAGCGCCTCATCTCGCTGCATGCCCAATTCATCGGTCTGCGACCCGTCAGTTTGAATTTTCTCAATGAAGTCCTGGCGAGTGATCGCTTCACCACCCCGGCCTTGGTGCGCGGTGTGTACTGGTCGTCAGTACTGCAGCAGGGGCAGATCACCAATGCGTTCGTTCGCGAGGCGGCCCAGCCTTACGTAATCAAACAGGTGCTTCGTGAAAGCAAGCCGCATGGTCAGCCAGTGGTTTACTTCATCCAGCAACTGTTCGAACGCGTCATCTACAAGGAGGCTGGCCTCGCTGGCGACAATGCCAAGGTAGCCCGCAACAAGCGCCAGTTGCTGTGGCTTGGCTCTGGTGTAGGAATTCTGGCGCTGGCAGTCGCGACCGCCAGCTGGCAACGCTACTTCGACGTCAACCAGCTGAAAGCCGCTGCTGTACTGGCAAAAAGTCAGGAGTACAGCCTTCACGAGGTCGACCAGCATATCGACCCCACCGGGCGTAACCTGCTAGGTCCGTTGGACCAGATCCGCGATGCAGTAGCTGTGTTCGGTGACTATCGCGGAGCATGGCCTGGTGTGGCAGATCTGGGCCTTTATCAGGGGCGCGCAATTGGGCCGAGGGTAGACGAAGCGTACCTGAGTCTGCTGTCCAGAGGCTTTCTGCCTTCGCTGGCGGCTGGTGTCATCAAGGCCATGGACGCTGCGCCTGCCGGCAGCGAGCAGCAGATGGCTGCGCTGCGGGTTTATCGCATGATCGAGGACCGTAGCAATCGGCGCCCGCAGTGGGTGGAGGAATGGATGGCCCAGCAGTGGCAAGCGGCCTTTCCTGGGCAAGGCCAAGTTCAGCGTAATCTGATGCGCCATCTGCATTACGCAATGGCATACGCCGATACCGATCTGCCGCAGTATCGTCTGCGGGTCAGCGAGATTCAGCGAACCCTGCGCGAATTGCCGCTCCCGCAACGGGTGTACAACGCGCTAAAGCAGCAGGCGCAGGAGCAGCTGCACGGCAACCTTGACCTGCGCAATCAGGTCGGGCCTGCGTTCGATGTGGTTTACCAGTCAAGCACTGCAGGCAAACCTGATCATCAGAGCTTGCTGCTGGCAAAGCTGCTCACGGCTGAAGGCTACAAAAGCTATTTTGAGCCTCACAGCGAGAAGATCACCGACATAGCCATGATTGACCAGTGGGTACTAGGAGAGCGCGATCAACTCGACTACTCGGACGCCGACCGTAAAGCCTTGACCGAGCGCGTTCGCAGCCTCTACAGCGCCGATTACGTCAATAGCTGGCGGCAGGCCCTGAACGCTGTTGCTATCACTGACTTCCAGGACCTGAAGCATGCTGTGACGGTACTGGAGCAACTGACCGGTCCTGCTGCGCCTATGCAGCGGTTGCTGGAAACGGTGTCGGAAAATACCTCGCTGAGTTCGTTGCCGGTGGTGCGTACCGGGCAGGAGCAGCCCAATGGTGTCCACCCTGCAGCGAGCATGCCTGAGTCGCCGCAGACCGTGAGCATCCGCCGTGCCTTTGCCGGCCTTAATTCCATGTTGGAAGCCAAAGGCGAGAAGCCTAGCTACTACGATGAAACCCTGACCGCGATCACTGCCGTGCACGACTACGCCAGACTGGTCCACGACAGTCCCGATCGTGGCCGGGCCGCACTGAATGCGGTACTCCAGCGCTTCTCGATGACCGGGCACGATCCGATTGGCACGTTGCAACGCGTTGCCAGCGGCTTGCCAGAGCCGTTCAATCAGCAGGTCAAAAAGGTTGCAGACCAGACCACTCGCGTGCTCAACATCGAAGCGCTGCGTGAACTGGAGCGGCGATGGGATGCCGACGTTTACAGCTTTTTCCAGCAGCGGTTGGCCGGTCGCTATCCGTTTGCAGCGGCCGCTGTCGATGCCTCGCTGGATGATTTTGAGGCCTTCTTTGGACCGAAGGGGCGCTTGCAGCAGTTTCAGGATCAGTACCTGACAGTCTTCCTGAAAGACAACATCGAGGCTTTGCAGGCCGACCAACACGGCAAGTCGCTGATCCGCCCTGATGTGATCGCGCAGTTACAAGCGGCAGAGCGCATCCGCGACACCTTCTTTGATCAGCGCGGCAACCTCAGTGTGCAATTCAGCATCGAGCCACTTGGCCTCAGCGCCAACCAACGCACCAGCCTGCTGGACCTCGACGGCCAGCTGATTTCCTACACCCATGGCCCGAGCCAGATCACAGGCGTGGTCTGGCCCAACACGCTTGGCCAGCAGGTGCGCAGCAACCTGACGTTGCTCAGGCTCAATGGCAACAGCAGCCGCCTCGAGTACCGCGGCCCATGGTCGATGTTCCGTCTGCTCAGCCGAGGCGCGCTCAACGGTCGCACTGCAACCAGTGTCGACTTGAGCTTCACAACAGGGGAGGGCGTGATGCGCTACCGACTGAATTCCGAGAAGGCCTTCAACCCAATTACCCAGCAGCCGTTCAAGGGCTTCCAGCTGCCCCGCGGGTTATTACAACAGTCTTCGAATCTACTCCAGGCGAGCGTGTTGGAAAAAGGCAGGCGTAGCGCGTTTTAGAGCTGGGACAACCCGGCGAGTGATGCAGTCGGGGTCAATAACAATAAGAAAGAGAGAACTGATATGGATGTATCAATGGGCCTGTTGGCTGCGGTTTTCTGGGGCGTGACTGATTTTCTGGTGGGTATCAATGCGCGGCTGTTCGGTGTCAGGCGATCTGTTTTTTTCGGGCAGCTCATTGGCTTGATGGTGATGAGCTTGATATTACTGATGTCGAGTCGACACCTTATCCGTCTGATCGAGGCGCCACTGTTAGCCATCATGCTTGGCCTGCTAGCAGCCGGTTGTGCAGTAACAGGCGCTCTCGCGTTGGCAAATGCGTTCGCAATAGGCAAAACCGCCCTGGTCGCGCCGCTGGTCACAAGCTATGGAGTTGTCACTACTCTGATCGCATGGGTAGCGGGTGAGACGTTGACCAACTGGCAATTCACAGGTGTCTTTATTTGTGTCTGCGGGGTGCTGTTGGTAAGCCGCAGGCCATCTGCCCGCAACCACACTCCAGTGCGACGGGGGAGGGCATCCATCATCTATGCGCTTGCGGCTGCCCTCTGTTACGGCACGAGCTTATGGTTGCAAGGCACCTATGCACTTCCCGCACTCGGGCCCATAAATATGCTGTGGCTCATCTATATCATTGGCGTGGCCGTGCTGTGGCGAGAACTGATCCCGGTATTGTCAGGGCAGAGCGCTATTCAGCTCAGGGCCTATGGAACACTCTGCGCCGCGAGCCTGTGCAATTTGAGCGGCTTTGCCGCCTTCTCCTGGGGTGCAATGAGCGGCTCTGTTTCGATCGTTACGGTAATCAGCACGCTGTCCGGTGGTATTGCGTCAGTGCTCGGTTACATTTTTCACAGCGAGCGCCTCACAGCTTTGCAGGTCTCGGGCATTACCTTTGTGCTGATCGGCGCTGGCCTCATCCACCTGTATGGCTAAGAGGGTTCCTGGCCATGACAGCCGCGGCTGAACGGCGCTGCTCAACCAGCGCCGTCCCCTTGTCACTCCACCGTCTTAGGCGCAAACCGCAATATCAAACAAGCAATCACCGCCGACAGTAGCGACCCCAGCAAAATCCCGATCTTGGCTTTATCAATCAGCTCAGTCTGCCCCGCAAACGCCAACTCACCGATAAACAGGCTCATGGTGAAACCAATCCCACAGAGCATCGCCACCCCATAAATCTGCAACCAGCTAGCCCCTTGCGGCTTGGAAGCCAGGCCAGTCTTGACCGCCAGCAACACCCCGGCAAACACCCCAAGCTGCTTGCCCAGCAGCAGTCCCAAGGCAATCGCCAGCGGCAACGGCGCAAACACGTCGCTCCAGCTCAAATGGGTAAACGCCACGCCGGCATTGGCAAAGCCGAACGCGGGTACGATCAGGAAACCTACCCACGGCGCAATGGCATGCTCCAGCGTCAGCAGCGGGCTCTTGGCATCGCCGGCGGTGTAGGGGATCAGCAGTGCGCCGACCACGCCAGCGATGGTCGCGTGCACGCCGGATAGCAGGGTGAAGTACCACAGGGCGGCGACGCCGATCATGTATGGCCACAGGCTGACCACGCGCAGGCGGTTCAGGCCCAGCAGAAGTGCGACGATAGCGCCGGCGCCGGCGAGGGCGATGAGGTTGATCGAAGAGGTATAGAACAGCGCAATGATCGCTACTGCGCCCATGTCGTCGATGATCGCCACCGATACCAGCATCACTTTCAGCGACAGCGGTGCGTGCTTGCCGAGCAGCGCCAGGGCGCCGACGGCAAAGGCGATGTCGGTGGCGGCGGGGATTGCCCAGCCACTGGCCAGGCCGGGCTCTACGGCGGACACCTTGAGGTAGATCAGCGCTGGCACTGCCATGCCCATCAGCGCTGGCAGCGCTGGCAGGCGGCGTTGTTCCCAAGTGGCCAGGCGGCCGTCGACCATCTCGCGCTTGATCTCCAGGCCGACCATCAGGAAGAAGATCGCCATCAGGCCGTCGTTGATCCACAGGTGCACGGTCATCGGCCCGAGCTTTTCTGTGAAGGTGGGGCCGAGGGGCAGGTGCAGCAGGTGTTGATAGGCTGCGGCCCATGGGCTGTTGGCGATGATGATGGCCACTGCTGCGGCGAGCATCAACACCACGCCGCCAGCGGCTTCGCTGGCGAGCAGGCGCTGCAGCAATGGGCGCCGCTCGGCGCTGTTCAGAGAAACGGTCATGCGAGGTCCTCGTTCATGGATTCGCCCTGGATGTTGCAGGCATTGGCCGAACGACGGCCACGGCAAAGCGCTGGCACCGAATGGGCCACTGCAACAATAGGCGAGAAGAAGGGAAGGGGATGCAGCGAGCACGTACCCGGCAAAAAACGCGGGAACGGCATACGCCAAAGGAATAGCAAGGCTGCGTGCAACATGGATGGACTCTCGGAAAACAAATGAATGTTCTCCGTATTCGGGATAGCTCCCGGGCGCACGCAGCACACGCCAGGCGGCGAATTATACAGAGTTGGCAGTCAAGGTGGGCGAGGGTCTGCATCGAAATGTTGCAATGGGGCTCCGCGCTCGAGCCTCAGCCCATTGCGGGCGTCTGCTCGAGCGCGGTCAGGGGTCAGCCGCCGATGGCCGCAGCCGACCCTTGCAGCTGCCAGCGGCTGCGCAGCGACTGCAGTGCATCATCAAGGATCGAGATGCCGCTCTGCTCGCGCGCCATGCGCTCCTGACGGAAGCTGTCGTCCAGTACCGTCAGCAGGCTCTGGCTGCGGCTGCTCGAGCTTGGCGTGGTCACGTCATCGGTCAGGTCGCCATTCACATAAGTACGCACCCGCTCGCTCTGACTGGCGGATTGCGAGGCACTGGCTTCGACCAGGCGGCCTTTGTCGAAGGCCAGGCGCGTGCTGCTGCTGGCCTGGTCGTTGATCTCGTGATAGCGGTAGTTCTGCGATTCGCGGTCCAGCCCTAGCTGCATGTCCGTCAGCGGGTTGAGGCCCAGGTGATAACCCGCTTTCAGTGCGCTCTGCTGATCCTGCTGTACCGAGCGGGTCAGCTGGCCGCCGCCTGTAATGCTGGTCGATTGCGAAGCGCGGTAATCGAAGCGGTCGGATTCTTCCAGGCGCATCGGGTTGCTCTGCTGCGAGGTCTGGCTGATCGAGGCATTGAAGTCGGCCAGGCCGCTGAGCAGGGCGCGGTCGCTGGCGCTCTGCAACGAGCCACGCTCGGTCACCGCCTGCTTGCCGTCATCGACGGCGTTGAGCTGGGTGAAGGCGTCCTTGAACAGGTTCATCAGGTTCTCATCGCCTTTACCGCGCTTTTGCGCGGCGTCGAACTGGCTCAGGTAATTGCTGATGGCGGCCTGGCGCTGGCTGCTGCTGCCCAGCTTGGCAGCGTCCGGCGTGTCGAGGTTCATCTGTACGCGCCCGGAGGGGCCGTCCAGTGTCAGGTTGCGCGACTGCTCGTTGACGTTGAGGTCAAAGGTCTGTGGTTCGCCGTTGACGTCGAGCTTGGCGTTCAGTTGCAGGCCGCTGAACAGCGTCGTGTCAAACTTGACCAGGTTACCGAGCTGCAAGCGGGGCGGCACCTGGGTCAGGCCATTGATGGCAGACTGGAAGTCGTCGGCCATTGCCGCCAGGCCTTTGAGTTCATCGTCGCTGAGTTCACCGCCGAGCACTTCGGCGCTCACTGCCAGGCCTTGTGCGTTGCTCGCCAGAGACAGGTTGACCGTCGCTCCGGAGGCCGTGGTCAGGCTGAACGTGACGCCATTGGTGGGGTGCGAGCGCAGGTTGGCCAGTTGCAGTTGCAGCGCGGCCGCATCGGGCTGCTCGCCGCCGGCAATGGTCATGATGGACTGCGATACAGCCTTGCCACCGTTGCCCGCCAATTGCTCCAGCAGCGCGGCGCCGATGTTCTGGAAGCGAGCGCCGTTGGGCAATGACTGAATGCTGTTCATCATCGCCATGCCCAGCTTGTCCGAGCTTTCCTGCTCCCAGGCATAGCGCACCTGCGGGCCCGTCAGGGCACCGTTGGCGGTGTAGGTCTGATTGGGCGTGGCGTCCACCGCCTGGCCGAGGTTGACCGAGGTGCTGGGCGAGGTCAGGGGCGGGGTGGTCTGATCAACCGCCCGCACTTGAACAGGTGCTGGGGCTGTGTAGATCGGGGTAAGGCGCTGCGCAGCAGTTATCGCATTCATGGTCGGCTTCCGTGCAGATCTTGGGTCTAACCCAGGGTATCGGCGCGGTCAGGCAAAACCTTAGCGTTCATGCAGGTATTGGCGGCGCTGCGCCAGCCAGAAACAAATCAGCCCGCCAAAGGGCGGGCTGATTGCTCAAGCACAGACGATCAGCGGCGGCGGAACAGCGGCAGCGGTTCGTCGGCCGCGGCCTGGTAGGTCACCGAAAAATCTTTCAGGCCTTCCAGGGCATCGACAGGGTCTTTGTCGGCGCGAATGGCAAACGCATCGAAGCCGCAACGCGCCAGGTAGAACAGCTGGTCACGCAGGATATCGCCGATTGCGCGCAGCTCACCTTTGAACTGATAGCGATCACGCAGCAGGCGCGCATTGGAGTAGTTGCGCCCGTCGGTGAAGGCCGGGAAGTTCAGGGCAATTACCTGGAAATGCGCAACGTCGTCACCGATTTCTTCGGCTTCTTCGTCGCTGTCCAGCCATACGCCAAGGCCGCCATCGCGGGCCTTGAGCGCATGGGCGTGATCACGCCAGAGTTGCAGCGGCACGATGTAGTCGTCGCAGTTGGTCAGTTCGTCGAACGAGGCATCCTTGGGCAGCAAGTGCCAGGTTTCGTCGACCAGCTGGTTGTTCTTAATGATTCGCTGCATAGACGCGCTCCTTGAAGGGGTCGATGCCAATACGTTGGTAGGTGTCGATGAAGCGCTCTTCTTCGGTACGTTGTTCAACGTAGACGTCGATCAGCTTCTCGATCACATCGGCCATCTGGTCCTGAGCGAACGATGGGCCGAGGATCTTGCCCAGGCTCGCGTCACGGGCGGCGTTGCCACCCAGCGAGACCTGGTAGAACTCCTCGCCCTTCTTGTCGACACCAAGGATGCCGATGTGGCCGACGTGGTGGTGACCGCAGGCGTTCATGCAACCAGAGATGTTCAGGTCCAGCTCACCGATGTCGAACAGGTAGTCGAGGTCGTCGAAGCGACGCTGGATCGACTCGGCAATCGGGATCGACTTGGCGTTCGCCAGCGAGCAGTAGTCACCCCCCGGGCAGCAGATGATGTCGGTCAGCAGACCGATGTTCGGCGTGGCGAAGCCGCTTTCGCGCAGCTCTTGCCAGAGCGTGTGCAACTGACGCTGCTCGACATCGGCAAGGATGATGTTCTGCTCGTGCGAGGTGCGCAGGAAGCCGAAGCTGTAGCGCTCGGCCAGATCGGCAACGGCGTCCAGCTGCTTGTCGGTGAGGTCGCCCGGGGCAACTCCGGTCGGCTTCAGCGACAGGGTCACGGCCACATAGCCTGGGCGCTTGTGCGCACGGGTATTGCGCGAACGCCAGCGGGCGAAGCCTGGGAACTCCTGGTCGAGCTCGGCGTAGTCGACGTTGTCCAGCGCCTGGTAGGCGGGGTCGACGAAGTGGCGCGAAACGCGCTCGATCTCGGCTTCGGTCAGGGTCGTGTTGCCACCGCGCAGGTGGGCCATTTCGGCTTCGACCTTTTCCGCGAACACTTGCGGGGTCAGGGCCTTGACCAGGATCTTGATCCGCGCCTTGTACTTGTTGTCACGGCGACCGTAACGGTTGTACACGCGCAGGATCGCGTCGAGGTAGCTGATCAGGTCCTGCCACGGCAGGAACTCGTTGATGAACGAGCCGACCACCGGTGTACGCCCCAGGCCGCCGCCGACCAACACGCGGAAGCCCAGTTCGCCGGCTTCGTTGTGCACCGGCTCCAGGCCGATATCGTGCACTTCGATGGCCGCGCGGTCGTCCTTCGAACCGTTCACGGCAATCTTGAACTTGCGCGGCAGGTAGGCGAATTCGGGGTGGAAGGTGGTCCACTGACGGATGATCTCGCACCATGGGCGCGGATCGATCAGCTCGTCGGCGGCGACGCCGGCAAACTGGTCGGTGGTGGTGTTGCGCAGGCAGTTGCCGCTGGTCTGGATCGCGTGCATCTGCACGGTGGCCAGCTCGGCAAGGATGTCCGGGATGTCTTCCAGCGCCGGCCAGTTGTACTGGACGTTCTGCCGGGTGCTGATGTGCGCATAGCCCTTGTCGTAGTCGCGGGCGATCTTCGCCAGCACCCGCACTTGCGTCGAGTTGAGTTGGCCGTAAGGCACGGCCACCCGCAACATCGGGGCGAAACGTTGGACATACAGGCCGTTCTGCAGGCGCAGAGGGCGGAATTCTTCTTCGCTCAGTTCACCGGCCAGATAGCGGCGGGTCTGATCACGGAACTGCTTGACGCGGTCCTCGATGATCCGCTGATCGTACTCGTCGTATACGTACATAAAAGTCCTGTCTCAGGCTGCATGCAGCTAATCGCGCGCACGGCCGCGCACTCCGGTTCGGAGCCGGGGAACGATATCAGGTTGCATTTATGCGCTAAAGTGATGTTTTTGCATATGAAAAGAACTAAACGGACTAAGTGAGACTGACTGGCATTTATTCTAGGCGTCGGCGCTGGGTATAATCCGCGCTTTGCTCCACAGAGATGCACCCATGTTCAAAGCGCTGTGCCAGAGTCTGTGCCTGTTTCTGCCGTTATCGGCCGGTGCCCAGGCGGCGTCCGTGGTGTTTCTCAATCCGGGTCATGCCAACGAGAACTTCTGGGTGGGATACACGCGCTTCATGCAGGCCGCGGCTGACGATCTCGGCATGCAGCTGCGGGTGGAATACAGCGAGCGCCGCGCCGATCTGGTGTTGAGCCAGGCGCGGGCTATCTTGAGCGGGCCGCAGCGCCCCGACTATCTGGTGCTGGTCAACGAGCTGTATGTCGCTCCGGAGATCATTCGCCTGTCCCGCGACAGCGGCGTGCAGCTGTTTCTGGTCAACAACGGCCTGACCGATAACCAGCTCGAGAGCGTCCGGGCGCAACCGGACAAATACCCGCCAGTGCTGGGCACGCTGACCAGTAACGATGAGCAGGCCGGTTATCAGATGCTGCGCGAGATGGTCGCGAAGTTGCCGCCATCTGACGAGCCGATCGACCTGCTGGCGTTTGCCGGCGTCAAGACCACCCCGGCCTCGCAGCGCCGCGAGCAAGGCATGCGCCGGGCCTTGGCCGATCACCCGCAGGTACGCTTGCGCCAGGTGGTATACGGCGGCTGGAACCGCGAGCGCGCCTTCGAGCAAGCGCAGCTGCTGCTCGAGCGCTATCCGCAAGCGCAGTTGGTGTGGTCGGCCAATGACGAAATGGCTTTTGGAGCGATGCAGGCGTTCGAGGCAGCGGGGCGCAAACCTGGCGTCGATGTGCTGTTCGGTGCGGTCAACGGCTCGCCTGAAGCGCTGCGCGCGCGTATCGACGGGCGCCTCAGCGTATTGATGGGCGGCCATGTCACTGTCGGCGGCTGGGCCATGGTTATGCTGCATGACCACGCTCAGGGCATCGCCATCAATCGCGACGGTAGCGACGAATACAGCTTGCCGGTGCTGCAGTCAATCGATCAGGCCAAGGCGCGGCGCTGGCTGGCCCTGCAGGAGGCCGACGATTATGGTCTGGACTTCCACCGTTTCAGCGCCGAAGGGCGACCAGCCGATTATCGTTACCCGTTTCTGACGTCACCGGTCGACTATTGAAAGACCCTGCTTGAATCAAGGGCATTGCTCGACTTAACTGCTGGTGGTGTATGTGCATTCCCATAACCACTACAAGAGGCAATGCAATGGGTAACTCCACCAAGCTGCGCAAAAGCGACAGCAGTGTCGATGCCTGGGCGATCCTGTGTCTGATCGTGCTGGTCGTAGTCACTGCGGTGTACTGGGTCAGTCATCAGTAGCGCATCACCGCTGTCGACCGTGATTGCAACCTGAACCGCCCGTGGCAGGCACCGCCACGGGCGGCTTGCCTTTCAACGGGCTGTCAGGTGCATGGCCAGTTGCACCAGGCCAATCAGCACCAGTACGAATACCAGCGTGAACAGCACGCCCAGGGCGATGAAATGGCTGGCCTTGCCGTGAGTGAAGTCGCGGGCGCGGTTCTTACCGCTCTGCACGCCGAGGGCAGCGGCAAGCACGCTGTGCAGCATCTGCCAGAAGGTCGGCGGTTTGCCTTGGCTGGGGTCGTCCATGCTGGCCTCCTGTAGGTAGCGCAGGCGATCAATGCACAGTGTAGACCTTCAGCAGGCAGGGGCCGCGCTGCAGCCCCTGGCAGGCTCTAGCCCTGGCAGGCTTTAGTTGTCGTAACCCAGATTAGGTGCCAACCAGCGCTCGGTGACATTCAGCGCCTGGCCTTTGCGCTCGCTGTAGCGCTCGACCTGGTCCTTGTCGATCTTGCCGACGGCAAAGTACTGCGCTTTTGGATGGGCAAAGTACCAGCCGCTGACCGCTGCCGCCGGGAACATCGCGAAGTGCTCGGTAAGGAACACACCACTCTGGCCGGTCTCGCCAATGGCCGTGCCGTCGAGCAGGCGGAACAGGGTTTCCTTCTCGGTGTGGTCCGGGCACGCAGGGTAGCCTGGGGCAGGGCGGATACCGCTGTACTGCTCCTTGATCAGCGCATCGTTGTCCAGGTGTTCATCACGGGCATAACCCCAGTAGTCCTTGCGCACTTGCTCGTGCAGCCACTCGGCGCAGGCTTCGGCGAGGCGGTCGGCGAGCGCTTTGACCATGATCGAGCTGTAGTCGTCGCCTTTGTCCTGATAAGCCTTGGCCACTTCCTCGGCGCCGATGCCGGCGGTAGTGATGAAGCCGCCGACATAGTCGCTGACGCCGCTGTCCTTCGGTGCGACAAAGTCGGCCAGCGACAGGTTTGGCTTGCCGTCGGGCTTGATCGTCTGCTGGCGCAGGTGGTGCAGTTTGGCCAGAGGTTGGCCGTCGGCGCCGTACACTTCGATGTCGTCGTCGGCAACCTGATTGGCCGGCCAGAAGCCGAACACCGCACGCGCGCTGATCAGCTTCTCGTCCATCAGTTTGTCGAGCATCTCGCGGGCATCTTGATACAGCGCGGTAGCCGCTTCGCCGACCACTTCGTCGGTGAGGATGCGCGGGAACTTGCCGGCCAGGTCCCAGGAGATGAAGAACGGGGTCCAGTCGATGTACTCGGCCAGGGTCCGCAGGTCGATGTCTTCCAGCACCTTGACGCCGGTGAAGGAGGGCACTGCCGGGGTGTACTCGGCCCAGTCGTATTTGGGCTTGGCAGCAATCGCCTGGGCGTAGCTGAGGCGTTCGGTGCGGGCACTGCGGTTGGCGGTGCGTTCACGGACTTCGATGTAGTCCAGGCGAGTGCGCTCGACGAACTCCGGTTTGAGCTCCTTGGACAGCAACTGGGTGGCCACGCCGACCGCACGCGAGGCGTCGGTCACGTAGATCACCGCGTCGTTGGAGTACTTGGGCTCGATCTTCACAGCGGTGTGCGCCTTGGAGGTGGTCGCGCCACCGATCATCAGCGGCAGGTGGAAGTCCTGGCGCTGCATTTCGCGGGCGACGTGGACCATTTCGTCCAGCGACGGCGTGATCAGCCCGGACAGGCCAATGATGTCGCACTTCTGCTCGCGGGCGGTCTGCAGGATTTTCTCGGCCGGGACCATCACGCCCATGTCGACGATGTCATAGCCGTTGCAACCGAGCACCACGCCGACGATGTTCTTGCCGATGTCGTGCACGTCGCCCTTGACCGTGGCCATGAGGATCTTGCCCTTGGCTTCGGGCTTGTCGCCTTTTTCCGCTTCGATGAACGGGATCAGGTGGGCCACCGCCTGCTTCATGACGCGGGCCGACTTGACCACCTGCGGCAGGAACATCTTGCCCGCGCCGAACAGGTCGCCGACCACATTCATGCCGCTCATCAACGGCCCTTCGATGACCTCGATCGGGCGCGTCGCCAGCTGCCGGCATTCTTCGGTGTCTTCGACGATGAATGCAGTGATGCCTTTGACCAGTGCGTGTTCGAGGCGCTTGCCGACCGGCAGCGAGCGCCACTCTTCGTTCTCGACCTCTTTGGTGGCGCCGCCGCCCTTGTAGTCGTCGGCAATCGCCAGCAGCGCGTCGGTGCCCTCGGAGGTGCGGTTGAGCACCACGTCCTCGACCTTTTCACGCAGCGCAGGCGGGATCTCGTCGTAGATCTCCAGCTGGCCGGCGTTGACGATACCCATGGTCAGGCCATTCTGGATCGCGTGGTAGAGGAACACCGAGTGAATCGCCTCACGCACCGGGTTGTTGCCACGGAACGAGAACGATACGTTGGAGACGCCGCCACTGGTCAGTGCGTGGGGCAGGTGATCGCGAATGAAGGCACAGGCCTCGATGAAGTCGACGGCATAGTTGTTGTGCTCTTCGATGCCGGTGGCAACGGCGAAGATGTTCGGGTCGAAGATGATGTCTTCAGCTGGGAAGCCCACTTCGTTGACCAGAATGTCGTAGCTGCGCTGGCAGATTTCGCGCTTGCGCGCCGCTGTGTCGGCCTGGCCCAGTTCGTCGAAGGCCATTACCACTACCGCTGCGCCGTAGCGCTTGCAGAGGCGGGCGTGATGTTTGAAGGCATCTACACCTTCTTTCATCGAGATCGAGTTGACGATGCCCTTGCCCTGGATGCACTTGAGGCCGGCTTCGATCACTTCCCACTTGGACGAGTCGATCATGATCGGCACGCGCGAGATGTCCGGTTCACCGGCAATCAGGTTGAGGAAGCGGACCATGGCAGCCTGGGAGTCGAGCATCCCTTCGTCCATGTTGATATCGATCACTTGCGCGCCGGCTTCAACCTGCTGCAGGGCGACTTCCAGCGCCTCGGTGTAGTTCTCTTCGCGGATCAGTCGGGCGAACTTGGCCGAACCGGTAATGTTGGTGCGCTCGCCGACGTTGACGAACAACGACTGGCGGTCGATGGTGAACGGTTCCAGGCCCGACAGGCGGCAGGCCTTGGCGATCTCCGGGATGACCCGCGGCGGGTACTTGGCCACCGCCTCGGCAATCGCCTGAATGTGCCCTGGGGTGGTGCCGCAGCAACCGCCGATGATATTGAGGAAGCCGCTGGCGGCAAATTCTTCGACCACTTCGGCCATTTCTGCCGGGGTTTCGTCGTATTCGCCAAAGGCATTCGGCAAGCCGGCGTTGGGGTGCGCAGAAACGTGGGTGTCGGCTTTGGTCGACAGCTCTTCCAGGTACGGGCGCAGGTCTTTGGCGCCGAGGGCGCAGTTGAGGCCGACCGAAATGGGCTTGGCGTGACGCACCGAGTTCCAGAAGGCTTCGGTGGTCTGCCCGGACAAGGTCCGCCCGGAGGCGTCGGTGATGGTTCCGGAGATCATGATCGGCAGCTCGATGCCGTCGTCTTCGAACACCTGCTGCACGGCGAAGATGGCCGCCTTGGCGTTGAGGGTGTCGAAAATGGTTTCGATCAGGATCAGGTCGGCGCCCCCGGCAATCAGCCCGCGGGTCGACTCGATGTAGTTTTCTACCAGCTCATCGAAGGTGACGTTGCGATAGCCCGGGTCGTTGACGTCGGGCGAAATCGAGCAGGTGCGGCTGGTCGGGCCGAGCACGCCGGCGACGAAGCGCGGCTTGTCTGGCGTCTCCAGGGTTTTTGCGTCGGCCACCTGGCGGGCAATACGCGCGCCTTCCAGGTTCATCTCATAGGCCAGCGCTTCCATGCCGTAATCGGCCTGGGAAATCTGCGTGGCGTTGAAGGTGTTGGTTTCGAGGATATCGGCACCTGCGTCGAGGTAGGCTTTCTCGATCGCGGCAATGATATCGGGCTGGGTCAGCAGCAAAAGATCGTTATTGCCCTTGATGTCACTTGGCCAATCGGCAAAGCGCGTGCCACGATAGTCGTGTTCCTCGAGACGATAGCTTTGGATCATAGTGCCCATGCCTCCGTCGAGGATCAGTATGCGCTCCTTGAGTGCGTGCTGGAGTGCTTGGAGACGAGCGCTACGGTCGGACATAGGACTACCTGGTCGGGCGAAAAACAGAAGGTGCGGAATGATAGCAAAGCTGCGCGGTTTTTAGGTGCGCAGGACTTTTGCATGAATTTCTCTCATGTTTACGCATCCCGCCGGCCCGTTAGATACATCGTGATGGCTTTATTCGAAACCAGGACATTCGGTACATGGTGCACCGCTGTTTACTTGCCTTAGCTGGCACGCTGGCCCTGTCGGTCAGCGGCATGGCGCTGGGGCAGGCCCCGCAATCGAGCCCGGCAATCTCCTACACCCGGGACATTCAGCCGATCTTTACCAACAAGTGTGTGGCCTGCCACGCCTGCAACGACGCTGCCTGCCAGCTCAACCTGGGCAGTGCGGACGGCGCTCAGCGCGGCGCCTCCAAGGTGCCGGTGTATCAAGGTGACCGCAGCCAGGCGGTGCCGACCACACGTTTGTTCTATGACGCCCACAGCGAGCAGGCCTGGCGCAAGCAGGGCTTCTATTCTGTGCTCGACGGCCAGGGTAGCCAGGCGGCATTGATGGCGCGCATGCTCGAATTGGCCCACAAGACGCCGCTGACGCCCAACGCCAAACTGCCCGAGAGCATTGTGCTAGGCCTCAATCGCAACAATATGTGCCCGTTGCCCCATGAATTCGATGCCTACGCCGGTGTTCATCCTGGCGAAGGTATGCCCCTGGCCGTCACCGGCCTGACCGATCAGGAATACCAGACCTTGCAGCGCTGGCTGGCAGCCGGCGCGCCGGTCGATGCCCAGGCGCTACAGCCGAACGCTGCGGAAGCCAGCCAGATCGCCGAGTGGGAAGCGCTGCTCAACCGCCCAGGCTCATCCGAGGCGTTGATCGGTCGCTGGCTGTACGAACACCTGTTTCTTGCCCATATCGACTTCGTCGGTGGCCAGCCTGGGCACTTCTTCCAGTGGGTGCGTTCGCGCACGCCCAGCGGTCAGCCGGCCGATATCATCGCCACTCGCCGACCCAACGACCCGCCCGGTACTGACTTCTATTACCGGTTGGTCCCGGTGCAAGGCGTGATCGTTCACAAAACGCACATCAGCTACCCGCTCGGGCCGCAGAAACTCAAACGGGTCAAGCAGCTGTTCTATAGTGGCGACTGGCATGCCACCTCACTGCCAGGCTATGGCCCAAGACACCGGGCAAACCCGTTCGAGACCTTCGAAGCGATTCCGGCGGTGGCGCGCTACCAGTTCATGCTGGATAACGCCGAGTACTTCGTGCGCACATTCATCCGCGGGCCGGTCTGCCGTGGGCAGATTGCCACCGATGTGATTCGCGACAACTTCTGGGCATTGTTCCAGGAGCCTGCACATGACCTGTACATCACCGACGCACGTTATCGCGGTGAGGCGACGCCGTTGTTGGCCATGCCCGGCCAGATCGACGACGTTGGCAGCGTGATCAGCCTCTGGCATTCCTACCGCGACAAGCGTAACGAATACGAAAAGCTGCGCCGCGAAGCCTATGCTGAGGCCCCCGCGCCGAGTTGGTCGACCTTGTGGGCCGGTAATGACAACGCGCTGCTGAGCATCTTCCGCCACTTCGACAGCGCCTCGGTGAGCAAAGGCTTGATCGGCGACGTGCCACTGACTACCTGGCTGTTCGACTACCCGCTGCTTGAGCGCACCTATTACCAACTGGCGGTCAACTTCGATGTGTTCGGCAACGTCTCGCACCAGTTGCAGACCCGGCTCTACTTCGACCTGATCCGTAACGGCGCGGAGGTCAATTTCCTGCGGTTGATGCCCGCTGACCAGCGCGGCGCGATCCTCAGCGATTGGTACCAGACCACCGGCAAGGTCAAGATGTGGCTGGATTACGAAGACATCGACACCGATACGGCAAGCGCTTTCAAGCTCGACGAACGTGACCCCAAGCGCGACTTCGGCCTGCAATTGCTGCAGCGCACCAAGAGCCTCAATGTCACGCCCGACCCGATCAACCGCTGCCAGGGCGCGTACTGCTCGCGGCCGCAGATGAGCGCCGAGTTTCGCGATGTCGAGCAGAGCCTCAGCCGCTTGGTATCACGTCCTGCCGCTGGCCTGAAGGTAATCAATCAGCTGCCTGAAGCGAGCATGCTGCGTATCGAAGGGCAGGGTGGGCAACGCCAGGTCTACAGCTTGCTGCGCAACCGTGCGCACAGCAACGTGGCGTTCCTGCTGGGGGAGGAATCGCGCTATCAGCCGGGTCTGGACACCCTGACCCTGGTGCCGGGCGTGCTCAGCAGCTACCCCAATTTCATCTTCAACATCCCGGCCAGCGATGTCCCGGAGTGGGTCGAAGACATGGAAGCTGCGCGCGACGATCCGGCCAAGTTCGAGCGCATCGTCATGCGTTGGGGCGTGCGCCGCAGTCACCCGCAGTTCTGGCAGTACTTCCATGATCTGAATACCTTTATCGAGGAGACCGAGCCGCTGGAAGCAGGCGTGCTGGACATGAACCGCTATGAAAACCTGTGAGTTGACCGCCCGGCAGGAGGGCTGATCTTTTCATCGATGTCGTGGTCCCAATAGCAAGTGGTCTGTGGTTCGGCTCGCCGCTCTCGGTGGCGCGTCTGCGCCGAACCCCAGGCTTGAATGCACCAGGACCACAGGGCATTGCATGTTGTACTCGCTTCAGGCACTTCGGGCGTTCGCCGCCTGGGTGGTGGTTTGCCACCATTTCATGCAGGTATTCTTCGACTTCCACGCCAGCGGCCCCGTTGGCGCCCTGCTCGCCGAGCGCGGCGCAGTTGGGGTGGATATCTTTTTTGTGATCAGCGGGTTGGTGATCTACCTGTCGACCCGTGACAAGGACATCGTCCCCAGTCAGTTTCTGCTCAACCGCGCGTTGCGCATCATTCCCGCCTACTGGTTTTACACCGCGCTGATGGCCCTGCTGCTGTTCGGCGCCAGCCGCTGGATGCCGCATCAGGTGTTCGACTGGCAGCATTTGCTACTGTCGTTGCTGTTCATCCCGGCAGAAAACCCCGGCGGCTACGGCATGTATCCAACGCTCAATGTGGGCTGGACACTGAATTTCGAGATGTTCTTCTATCTGCTGTTCGGCCTCGCCTTCATGGTACGTCGGCGTCTGCACCTGCTGCTGGTAACGGCCGCGCTGTTGCTGGTCAGCGAAGTTCTGGGGCGGCTGGGGGTGCTCAGTCACTTCTACAACAACGGCATCATCTACGAATTTCTGTTGGGTATCGGCCTGGGCGTGCTCTACCGCCGAGGCCTGATCCGCGAGGGCTTGTGGTTGCCGTTGGCATTGCTGGCGCTGGCCGGGTTTGCCCTATACCGACTGGATGCGTCGCTGCGCCTGCTGCACTGGGGCCTGCCGAGCGCGCTGGTGGTGCTGGCGTTCATCTCGCTTGAGCCGTATTTCCGTGGCAACCAGCTGCTCAAGATGCTCGGTGACTGCTCCTACTCGGTATACCTGATCCATGTGCTGGTGCTGCATGCCGGCTGGTTCGTCAGCGAGCGTTTTGCACTCAACCCTTATCTGGTCTTCGCCTTCTGTGTGCCGTCCATTGGACTAATGTCGTGGCTGAGCTACCAATGGCTGGAACGCGGCCTGTATCAACGGATGAAGGCCTGGATCGACGCACGTTCGGCGCAGCAGCCAGCCTGGGAGCTATCCCGAGTCAAATGCTAGGACTTTGTTCGGGGCCTGGGTTGGCGTACACTTGCCAACAAGTCTGTGAGGAACTTCCATGAGCGCTATAACCATTACCGACGCCGCCCATGATTACCTGGCCGATCTGCTCTCCAAGCAGAACACCCCGGGTATCGGCATTCGCGTATTCATTACCCAGCCAGGCACCCAGTACGCAGAGACGTGCATTGCCTACTGCAAGCCGGGCGAAGAGAAGCCAGAGGACACTGCCCTCGGCCTGAAAAGCTTCACGGCCTACATCGACGCCGTCAGCGAACCGTTTCTGGATGACGCGCTGGTCGACTACGCCACCGATCGTATGGGCGGCCAGCTGACCATCAAGGCGCCAAACGCCAAAGTGCCGATGGTCAATGAAGACAGCCCGATCAACGAGCGCATCAACTACTACCTGCAAACCGAGATCAACCCAGGGCTGGCCAGCCACGGTGGCGCGGTGAGCCTGATCGACGTGGTCGATGACGGCATTGCCGTCCTCCAGTTCGGTGGTGGTTGCCAGGGCTGCGGCCAGGCCGACGTGACCCTCAAGGACGGCATCGAGCGCACCTTGCTCGAACGCATCCCCGAGCTCAAGGGCGTGCGCGATGTGACTGACCACACCCAGAAAGAAAACGCCTACTACTGATAGCGGTGGTGGTGTGCGAGCAGACCCGGGCAGCACCGCGCGGGTCGCGCTTCTAGCAACAATCTGTTACTGATTCAACCCCCGCGACAACAGGTCGCAGCCGCGTATTACAAGGGCTGCAGGCCGATCACCGGCTTTGTTGGGTAGATAGCCAACAGAGGTCATGCCAGAATGCCGCGGCTTTTTGACCGGCCCTGCCCAGGGGCTGGCACCTTCCCTGTAAAGGATGGTTCCATGACTGATCTGTTGAGCCGGCGTGCCGTTGTCGCCGGCATGGGCGTACTCGGGCTTGGCCTGTTGGCCGGTTGCAACCCGGCGCGCGGCCTTGATTTCAAGTACGGCAAGAACATGAGCAACGAAATCCTCGGCCGTTCGTTCCGCCTGACCGATAGCCAGGGCAATGTGCGGACCTTGTCGAGCTTCTACGGCACCATGCCGATGATCTTCTTCGGCTTCACCCAGTGCCCGGCCGTATGCCCGACTGCGCTGGCGCGTGCCGCCCAGATCAAGAAGCTGATGGGCCGCGATGCTGGCTTCTTGCAGGTGGTATTCATCACCCTCGACCCCGAACGTGATACACCCGAAGTGCTTGACGCCTATGTCAAGGCGTTCGACCCATCGTTCACGGCCCTGACCGGTACGCCGGAAGAGATCGCCGCGGTTGCGCGGGAGTTCAAGGTGTTCTACGAAAAGGTCCCCACCGGCGACACGTACACCATCTCCCATTCGTCCACCAGCTACGTCTACGATTCGCGCAGCACACTGCGCCTGAGCCTGGGGCATTCCCTGAATGCCAAGGAATGCACAGAAGACCTGCTTACCCTGATGGAGATCTGCTAAATGGCAATTTCGCTGCAACCGATCAAGCGCGGCCTGGCCGCTCTGGCGCTGATGGGCATGGCGCTGCCGGCCCTGGCCGAGACCAGCGTCAGCGATGCCTGGGTGCGGGCCACCGTGCCGCAGCAGCACGCTACCGGCGCCTTCATGGTGCTGACTGCCACCACCGACAGCAAATTGGTCGGGGTCGCTTCGCCAGTAGCCAAGGACGTGCAAGTGCATGAGATGACCATGAACGGTGAAGTCATGGGCATGCGCCAGGTCAAGTCGATCGAGCTGCCTGCTGGCAAAGCCGTGAGCCTGGATCCGAACGGCTACCATGTGATGCTGATGGGCTTGCATGAGCAGGTCAAGGAAGGCACCCAAGTGCCGCTGACGCTGACCATCGAAGACGCCAAGGGCGCCAAGCAGGCCTTGCAGGTCCAGGCGCCTGTGCGTGGCCTGACAGCCGATGGCAGCACTGGTGGCCACGAGCACGCGCACCAGCACTGACAGCTGCCGGAGCTATTCGCTCAGCAAAGAAGGCCGCTCCCTGGAGAGCGGCTTTTTTTTGCCGAGAATCAACCGCGAAAACGTGGCAGCGGGCGGTCGGTCTTCAGCGAGGTCAGCGTTTTGCGCACCTGTGCTTCTTCAGCCTCCAGTGCCCGCAAGCTGTCGCGGATCTTGCCGGCTGCGGGCACATCACCCTGCCGGTCGATCCAAGCGGCAATTTCCTTGCACGCGCTGGTCAAGTGGGTTTGGCGCTGATTCATCAACGTCAGCAGGGTGTTGAGCTCTTTTGCAGACATGGCAGGTTCCTCCGTTCAGCGCTTGAAGTGTAGCAGCGCTGGCAGAATTTGCCGGGCGCCTCAGCGGCTCAGGCAGGCGCTGCGGTAGGCGCCAGGGGTGACGCCGTAGGCTTGCTTGAACTGGCGGTTGAGGTGGCTTTGATCGGCAAAGCCCAAGGCGAACGCGGCATCGGCAGCGGCCATGCCACCCTTGAGCAACTCCCGCGCGCGGGCCAGGCGCCGTTGTTTCAGCCAGCTGTGCGGTGGCAGCCCGGTAGCGCGGCAGAATACCCGGGCAAAGTGAAACGCAGACAGGTTCACCGCCGCCGCCAACGCCTCTAACGAAGGCGGGTCGGCGAGCTGGCTCTCCAGCAGCTCGCGGGCGCGGGCGACAGCCAGCGGCTCACAGCCTGGATCGCGTGGCGCGCTGCACTGGCCGTGGCGCTGGGCCAGGGCCAGCACCGCTTGGCGCCAGGCAGTCTGCTGTTGCAAGGCGCTAGCCCCGGCTTCCGAGAGCTGGTGCAACTGACTGAACGCCGCCGCCAGGGCGGGATCATTGATCACGCTCTGCTGAAAGTACGGCATGCCCTGGCCGCTCAGTTCCAGCTCGTCGAGCACGCCCGTAACCCGCGCATGCTCGGGATAAAAGCCACGATAGCGCCAGCCACTCTCGTGCGCGGTAGCTCCGGTATGCAGTTCGTCGGGGTTGATCAGGACCATGCTGCCCACCGGCGCCAGGTGCTCGCTGCCACGGTGCCAGAAGCGCTGCGCGCCCGATTCGATCACGGTGAACACATAGCCCTCGTGCACATGCGGGGCAAACCGTTGCTGCACATAACGCGCGTGCAGCATCTCGACGTCACCAAGTGCCGGCGCCTGCCAGAGGTGGGTTTGTTCACGCAGGGGTGTGCTCATGCCAGCCAGCTGCGCAGCAGGAAGAAGATCAACATGCTCACCAGCATGCTCAGCAGCACACTGCGGGTCAACAGCACCAGCGCCACAGCCACCACCGAACCGAGCAGGTACGGATTGGTCAGGCTCAGGTCAAGCTGGTGCTCAGGCAGAAAGATGATTGGCCCGCAGATGGCCGTGAGCATGCCGGGTACGGCAAAACCGAGAAACTGCCGTGCGTTGGAGCTCAGGCGCAGCGGTAGACGCGGTTCGAGAAACGCGTAGCGGTTGAGAAATACCAGCAGGCCCATGCCCAGAATCAATAGCCAGATCATGCCCGTGCGTCAGCCAGTTTTTGACAGACAAAGCCTGCACCCATGCCTAGCAACCCTGCAGCAATCAGTGCGGTCTCCCAGTGCCAGTAGGTGAACAGCACCGAGCTGAACAGCGATACCAGTACGCACACCAATGCCGGCACGTTGCGCACGGTGGGCGCTATCAGGGCAACGAAGGTGGCGACGATGGAGAAATCCAGGCCCAGTTGGTCCAGGTGCGGGATGTTCTGGCCGAGCACAATGCCGGCCAGGGTAAACAGGTTCCACGCCACGTAGAAGGTCAGGCCAACGCCCAAGGCATACCAGCGGTTGAACCGCTGTTGGTCGTAGTGGCTGGTCAGCGCAAAAAATTCATCGGTGAGCAGGAAGCCCAGGCCCAGCCGCCAGCGCAATGGCTGGCCCGAAAGCAGCGGGCGCATCGACAGCCCGTAGAGCAAATGCTGGGAGGTCAGCAGCAAGGTCGTGAGCAGGATCGCCAGCAGGCTGGCGCCACCCTTGAGCATCCCGATCGCCACCAACTGCGCTGCACCGGCAAACACGATCGCCGACAGGCCTTGGCCTTACCATGGGGTGAGGTTGGCCTCGATGGCCATCGAGCCTGCGAGCAGGCCCCAGGGAGCCACCGCCAGCGACAGCGGCAGGCTGGCAACGGCACCGTGGAGAAAGGCGTGGCGAGTGATTGGCTGACTGCTGGGCATGATGACGGCTGCAAACAACAAGGCAGCGCAGCATGGCAGAACAGCTCAAGGCTGGCTTGAACGATCTTGCTCGTCTACGGCCAGCCTGTGCTTCAGCGATTGCTGGTCAGGCGTTGCTGCGCAGCGGCGCAGCCGTTGATCTCTACTGCCTTCTGCAGCAGGGTCTGCCGATGCTGCGGGTCCAGATCACCCAGCAACCGGTAGACCTCGGCCTGATAATCGCGCTGCCGCCCCCATTGCATCTGCAACCCTTGTGGCTGGCTGCGGTTACAGGCCAGGCGCACAGCAGGTTGCGGGTAGTACTGCGCGTACAGCGTGGCCATGTTGGGGATGGCTTCCATCGCGTCGCGATACGCCGGGCTGGCGTTGTACGGTGGGCACCAGGTCGAAATGGCCGGCGCGGGCGGGGCAAAGCCTTGCTGCAGGCTGGCTTCAAGCAAAGGGCAGGCAGCGTCGGGAATCTGCGCGGCCGGCAGGTAGGTCATGTAATACAGTGCCAGCCGGTATTGCGCCACTGGATGCCCCAGCGCCACCGACTTTTTCAGCAACGCCACCGCGGTCGGCAGGGTCTGCGCCAGCGCCTGGCCCTGGCGGCTCAGCTCAGGGTCGCTGTCGGCAACCGAGCGTAGCGGCGAGGGGCTGTCGCTGACGCTGTCGGCTTGCTCGAGCAGCGGCAAGGCCTGCCGGTAGAGCAGATCAGCGTGCGGGTCGATCTGGCTCTCAAGCGCGTATGCCATGGGCGCAGCCAGGGCGATGAGCAGGGGCGAGAACAGCACAGCACGCGTGACGATTGAACGTGGCGTGCCGCTGTTGGCAGCGTTGGAGCTTCGATGTTCTTTGCAGATGCGCATATGCCTCGGTAAATCACAGCGATGACCGGCTATTCTAGCCATCCCAATGCCCATGCCGATAGACCATGGCTGCGTTTATCAGACGAGCTTGATCGGCGTCAGCTTGCGCAAGCGTTGTTTATCCTGCGCCAGACCCAGCTTGGCAGTGATAACCTTGGCCAAGGTATTGTTCCCCAAGTCATTGAAATGCAAGCGATCTACGAACAGTGACTGGGCGAATACCGGTGAGCTGTCGAGCATGCAGTTCATGTCATAACAGGCGACAGAATCGGCTTCGTTCTTGATCCGGCGAAAGAATGCCGAGTGCCGTTCGGCATCGAAAACGCCCGCCAGCAACTGATCGAACGGTACCGGCTGCTGTTGCAAAGCATCGAGCCTGGCCTGCTCAGCCGCAGGCACCGTTTCGCGGCACCAGGGCAGCAGCGGCTGCAAGATGAAGGTGAGGGTGGCATGGCTGTCGGCCAGCAAGCGGTCCCACTGGCGCAAGGTGCGCCCAATACAGTCGGCAGCGCGCATCAGGCGCTTGTCCGCAGGCGGCAGTGACCAGCTCAAGGCAGGCTGCTCGCGGCGTGGCACCAGCGCCTGGCGCAAGCGTTGCCAGAGCGACTCGACGCCTTTGCAGGGCGGTGCCTGCAAGGTCTCATTGAAGCTGTTCAGGTATGCCTGACGCGGGTCGGAACCCGTGGCCAGCAACTCGCTGAGGGCCTCTTGGGCCAACGTGTTGAGCCCGCTGAGGATCACCACATGGCCGATCTTGCCCAGCCGATGCTGATGTGTAAGGAACAGCAGCAGCTCTTGCGTAGCGCTCAGCCCGCAGCCAGCCAGGCTCAGCCAGACCTCACCGGTGAGCGCCGACAGGTGCGAGGCAACCGTAGCGTCATCACCGCTCGCGCCTATGCCAAAAGCGGTCGAGCCGCCCACCAGCAAGTTGACTCGCGCCGTATTGCCACGTTCGGCGGGCGAGTAGCGTTTGCCCGCCCAGTGGCTATAGCGCAAGCCCAATGCATCGGTATTGATGGTATCCGAGCGATAACCCCGTTCGTGCATGTACAGGGTTTGCGGCAAACGCCGGCTGCCCAGCTGCATAAAGCGCTGGTAGTCCAGTTGCAAGGGAAGCAGTTGGCCGTCCGTGGCGCTATCGATCAGGCTCATCAAACCTCCTCACTCGGTCAGCAGGCGTGTGCGGCTCAGGCCGTCAGTTCCTTCAGGTTGTAAAGCAGGCCGACCGCTGCAATCAGCAGCAGCGCTACGCCGGAGGCAAGGCTGATCATGCGGCTGCTGCGCTGCGAAGCGATCCTGCCGATGGCGAAGATATACAGACTGAGTACGGCGAAATCGATGGCGATCCACAGCAGCGACAACACCACCATGCTCTTGCCGAACGACTCGGTGATCTGGATGAACTGCGGGAAGAACGAGATGAAGAAGATAATGTCCTTGGGGTTGGAAATGCCCACCATGAACCCCTGCAGCAAGCCGCCGCGGGCCGGTTGCGGCGTTTCTGCCACGGCTGCCGCTGTAGCCGTAGGCGGTTGCAGTGCCTCGCGCAGAGTCGCCACGGCGATGTAGCCGATGAACAGGCAACCGAGCAGGCTCATGCCGTTGAGCCAGGCCTTGTCGATGGCGGCGCTGGTCATGATGATCCAGGCCGCAGCGCCGATCAGGACCAGTGATGCCCAGTTGGTACCGATGGCCGTAAACAGCGCTTTACGTGAGCCGGACGCTGCAGCAGTGTTGACGATCAGGGCGACGACTGGGCCGGGGGTGGCGATCAGCAGCAGCACGGTCAGGGCATAGGTGGCAGTCAGGGCGGTATTCACGATTCAGTTCTCGATCAGTGTGTCGGGTGCCTTGTGGGCATGGAAAGGGCAGCGCGACGGGTTCAGCGACCCCTGCTCCTGCAACTGGTACTGCTTCCATTCAAAATTGTCGTCTTCGCCGAAGTACCCCAGCGAGTCAGGCACGACACCGTCGTTGTAGTGGCTGACCCGTTCACGAATGCGCGCGCGAATGCGCTGACCGCTCTCGGTCTGGGCACTCGCGACTTCTTCGAAGCTCTCGCGGGGGTTGATCACGAAGACCATGCTGTCGCCCAGGTTGCGGCTCTTCATCAGCCGGTGCGCGGGGAAGTTCATGTTGATGAACAGCGGCATGCCGGCGAAGCAGAACGACCATTGATTGTCGTGCGGGTCGCCCGGCACGTCCTGAGGCCAGGGCTGCGGGTCGCGGGCATGCACGCCTTGCAGCACTTTCCAGGCCAGCGCCTGCTGCTCGTCGAGGCTGCCGCCAGGGGCGGTTTCGATGAACACCAGCAGCGGCGTGCCGATGCGTTGCTTGCGAGGTATCGGTTCAATGGTGCGCACGTAGTCGGTCAAGCCCCTGGCCATGTCATCAGCCATGTGCTCAGCACGGGCGAAGACAATGTGACAAGTCTTGGCCCCGACCGCCTTGCGGCCAAACAAACAAGGAAATTCAGGATTGGCGAGAATTGCGCGAAAGTGTTCTATGGTTTTGAAGGTCCAGTGACTCGTATTCTGGACATGTTCGGCGGCCAGCTCTAGCGCATCCAGGCGATAGCAGTTTCCATATCCCGTAAACATGGTTTCCCCAAACGTTCTAATGATCATTTCTGCCTAGCTAAGGCTGATTAGCTCTATATATTTATGGTTTACAGGCATTTTCTGAGAAGCTACCAGCGTTGTAAAACGCCTGGATTTATGACCTACTATTAGTCTCACTCATGCTGCGGACGGCCACCGATGTCAGAACGGATTCAAGCACTGCATGCCCTGCGCGCTTTTGAAGTGGCTTCGCGCTACGGCTCATTCACTCGTGCAGCCGAAGAGCTGGCCCTGACCCAGGGCGCCGTCAGTCATCACATCAAGACCCTTGAGTCGATGTTTGGCTGCAGCCTGTTCGAACGACGCGGGCCCAAGCTGCGCTTGACCGAACATGGCCGTTTGCTGGCGCAGGAGCTCAAGGTCGGCTTCAAGATCATCGAAAACGCGTGCGCCTTACTGCGCCAGGATCGCTATGGCTTGCGCCTGAAAGCACCGTCGACGCTCACCGTACGTTGGCTATTGCGCGCGCTGGATGGCTTCAAGAAGGTGGAAAACAGCTGCAGCGTGCAGCTGTCGAGCGTGTGGATGGACATCGATAGCGTCGATTTTTATTCAGAACCGTACGACTGCGCGATTCTTCTGGCCAACGGTCGTTTCCCTGCCGACGTCGAGGGCTTCAAGCTGTTCGACGAGTGGCTGATTCCGGTTTGCCACCCCGATTACCTGCAAGACCCCAACCCGGATCTGGCCATACTCAGCCAGTGCGACTTCCTGCACCCCTCGACCGACCGGCGTGACTGGCGGCGCTGGCTGGCGCGGATGGACGCATTGCACATCAGCATCGACCAGGGGCAGGTGTTCGACACCCTTGATCAAGGCATTTCCGCCGCCCAGCAAGGCTTGGGCATCTCGGTGGTGGACCTGGTGCTGGCCAGCGCCGACGTCGCTGCCGGGCGCCTGGTGATGCCGTTCAAGCACGCCGTGGCAACCGGCGACGGCTATTACATGACCTGGCTAAAGGCCAGCCCCAAGGCTCGGCAGATGCTGCGGCTGCGCGATTTTCTGCTGGCCCAGGTGCCGCCGCTGGTGTCCAAGGAGATCAACTACCTCTACGGCTGACGCAACAGGGTAGAATCCTTGCTCAGCACGCCGTATCACAGAGGTCATCGCAGTGGAGTTGCAGCAGGGCTTTGTCCTCACCCGACAGTGGCACGATACGCCCGAAGGCACCTGCGTGGAGTTCTGGCTGGCAACCGATCAGGGTCCGCGCCAGCTGCGTCTGGCGCCGCAGGAGTCGGTGGCGTTCATCCCCGAGCGCTTTGCCGCCCACGCCCGTGCAGTGCTCAAGGACGAGCAGGGCGCTGAACTCAAACCACTGCGCTTGCGTGATTTCGAGCAACGTCCGGTGCTGGGCCTGTACTGCCGGCAACATCGCCAGCTGATCCAGCTTGAGCACCGTCTGCGCAGCGCTGGTATCGATGTATACGAGGCGGATATCCGTCCACCGGAACGCTACCTGATGGAGCGCTTCATTACCGCGCCGGTGCTCTTCAGCGGCCAGCCGGATGCCCACGGCGTGCTCTGCAACGGTCAGCTCAAGCCGCATCCCGATTACCGCCCGCCGTTGCGCCTGGCCTCGCTGGACATCGAAACCACCGAGCGTGGCGAGTTGTACAGCATTGCCATCGAGGGCTGCGGCCAGCGTCAGGTGTACATGCTCGGGCCGGCCAATGGCGACCACAGCATCGTCGACTTCGATCTGCACTACTGCGCCGACCGCGCGCAACTGCTGCACTGCCTCAATCAATGGATGGCCAGCCACGACCCCGATGCGATCATCGGCTGGAACGTGCTGCAGTTCGATCTGCGCTTGCTCCACGAGCATGCCGCGCGCTTGCAGGTGCCGTTGCTGCTTGGCCGTAACGGCGCAACACTGACCCTGCGCGCACATCCCGAGCGCAACCATGTGTTCGTCGAAGCGCCGGGCCGCTTGTTGATCGACGGCATCGAGGCGCTACGTTCGGCGACCTGGAGCTTCCCTTCATTCAGCCTGGAAAACGTCGCCCAGACCCTGCTCGGCGAAGGCAAGGCGATCGATACGCCGTACCAGCGCATGGACGAAATCAATCGTATGTTCGCCGAGGACAAGCCGGCCCTGGCCCGCTACAACCTCAAGGACTGCGAACTGGTCACGCGGATTTTCGCCCATACCCGCCTGCTCGAATTCCTTCTGGAGCGCGCCAGCGTCACCGGCCTGCCGGTGGACCGCAGCGGTGGCTCGGTCGCGGCGTTCTGCCATTTGTACATTCCGCATATGCACCGGATGGGGTTTGTCGCGCCGAACATGGGCAGCCAGCCGGACACCGCCAGCCCTGGCGGTTTTGTCATGGACTCGCGCCCTGGCCTGTATGACTCGGTGCTGGTGCTCGACTACAAGAGCCTGTACCCGTCGATTATCCGCACCTTTCTGATCGACCCGGTCGGGTTGGTCGAAGGGCTCAGCCAGCCAGATGACGAGCACTCGGTCGAGGGTTTTCGCGGCGCGCGGTTTTCCCGCACCCGGCATTGCCTGCCAGCCATCGTCGAGCGCGTCTGGCAAGGCCGGGAAGCGGCCAAGCGCGACGGTAACGCGGCACTCTCGCAAGCCTTGAAGATCATCATGAACGCCTTTTATGGCGTGCTCGGCTCCAACGGTTGCCGCTTCTTCGACACGCGCCTGGCCTCGTCGATCACCCTGCGTGGCCACGAAATCATGCGCCAGACCCGCGCCCTGATCGAAGCCGAGGGTTACGACGTGATTTATGGCGACACCGACTCGACCTTCGTCTGGCTCAAGCACGCCCACGACGAGCAGGCGGCGGCGCGCATCGGCAAGGCGCTGGTTGTCAAGGTCAACCAGTGGTGGCGCGAGCACCTGCGCCAGAGCCTGAATCTCGACTGTGCACTGGAGCTGCAATACGAAACCCATTACCAGCGTTTTCTGATGCCGACCATCCGCGGCGCCGAGGAGGGCAGCAAGAAGCGCTACGCCGGCCTGGCGCAGGGTGCCGACGGCGAGCTGCAGATGATCTACAAGGGCCTGGAGTCGGTGCGCACTGACTGGTCGCCACTGGCCCGGCAGTTTCAGCAAGGGCTGTATGAGCGGATCTTTCGCAACCAACCTTATCGTGACTATCTACGCGATTACGTACAGCGCACCCTCGCTGGCGCGCAGGACGAGCTGCTGATCTACCGCAAGCGTCTGCGCCGGCCGCTGGCCGATTACCAGCGCAACGTGCCGCCGCACGTGCGCGCGGCGCGGCTGGCCGATGACTTCAATGCGCGGCTGGGCCGTCCCAAGCAGTACCAGCGCGGCGGCTGGATCAGCTATGTGATCACCACCGCAGGCCCCGAGCCGCTGGAAAACCTGCAGTCGCCGATCGACTACGAGCACTACCTGAGCCGCCAACTGCAACCGGTGGCGGACGCGATCCTGCCGTTCGTTGGGGATGACTTCAATGCCCTGACCGGTCGCCAATTGATGCTGTTCTGAGGCCGCGCAGGCGCTAATTTTTCCTCGTTGCATTCGTTCTATAGGGATGGTTCGCCACCGCCCCACGCCTATAGATTCGGATGCCCACACAATGAATGCTGAAGACGCACTGAAACTCGCTCGTCGCTTTATTGGCCTGTCGGTGGAGAAACGTCAGCTGTTTCTCGCTGCATTGGCCCGCGAAGGGGTGGATTTTGCCCAGTTTCCGATCCCGGCCGACGTGCCCGCCGAGGATCGCCAGGCGTTGTCCTATGCCCAGCGGCGCATGTGGGTGTTGTGGCAACTGGACCCGCACAGCGGCGCCTACAACCTGCCCGGTGCAGTGCGGCTCAAAGGTGCGCTGGATATCAGCGCGCTGGAGCGCGCCTTCGCCAACCTGATCGAGCGGCATCAGACCCTGCGCACCGTGTTCCGTCGTCTTGATGACGACAGCGTGCAGCAGGTGCCCGCCGAGCAGCCGCTGCACATCGTTCATCAGGACTTTTCGGCGCTGGCTATTGATGCGCGCGAGCAGGGGGTACGAGAGGCAGCCGAAGCCCAGGCCGTGCAGCCCTTCGACCTTGAGCAAGGCCCACTGCTGCGGGTCAGCCTGCTGCGTCTGGCCAGCGACGAGCACGTGTTGCTGCTGACCCTGCACCACATCGTCTCCGATGGCTGGTCGATGAACGTGTTGATCGAAGAATTCACTCGTTGCTACGACGCTTTCGCGTTGGGCAAGAACCCTGCGCTGGCGCCGTTGCCGGTACAGTACGCCGACTATGCCCTGTGGCAACGACGCTGGCTCGAGGCGGGTGAGCAGGCGCGTCAGTTGAGCTACTGGCAGGATGTGCTCGGCAATGAGCACGATCCGCTTGAACTGCCCACCGATCATCCACGCCCGGCGCTGCCAAGCCAGCGCGGCCGGCGCCTGGAATTCGCCATCGACACAGCGTTGGCCGACGGCCTGCGCGAACTGGCCCGCCAGCACAACGTGACCTTGTTCATGCTACTGCTCGGCGCCTTCAACGTGCTGCTGCTGCGTTACAGCGGGCAAACCGACCTGCGTGTCGGCGTGCCGATCGCCAACCGCAACCGCAGCGAGATCGAAGGCCTGATCGGCTTCTTCGTCAATACCCTGGTGCTGCGCACTCAAGTCGACGCCCTGCAGCCATTCGCCAGCTTGCTGCAAACGGTCAAGGAGCGCGTGCTCGGGGCCCAGGCGCATCAGGATTTGCCCTTCGAACAGTTGGTCGAAGCGCTGCAGCTGGAGCGCAGCCTGAGCCACACGCCGCTGTTTCAGGTGATGTACAACCACCAGCCGCACGTAGCCGACATGGCCAGCCTGCAAACGGCCGCGGGCCTGAGCCTGAATGCGGTGCAGTGGCAGAGCCGCACCACTCAGTTCGACCTGACTCTGGATACCTATGAGCAGGGCGGGCAACTGCGCGGCGCCCTCACGTACGCGGATGAACTGTTCGATGCCGCCACTATTGCGCGCATGGCCAAACACTTCACCGGCCTGCTGGCAGCTCTGGTGGCCGACCCAAATCAGCGCGTTGGCGAGCTGGCGCTGCTGGCGGATGAAGAACGCGACACCCTGATCAGCGGCTGGAACCAGACCGCCCAGGCCTATCCGCTGGATCAGTGCCTGCACAGCCTGATCGGCGAGCAGGTGCAGCGCACACCCGATGCGCCGGCCGTGCGTTTCGCCGAACAGACCCTGAGCTACGCGGCCCTTGAACGCCGCGCCAACCAGCTGGCCAACCTGCTGCGGGAGCGCGGAGTTGGCCCGGATGTGCTGGTCGGCGTATGCCTGGAGCGCTCGCTGGAAATGGTCGTGGCCCTGCTGGCCATCCACAAGGCCGGCGGTGCCTACGTGCCGCTTGACCCGGAATACCCGCAGGAACGCCTGCACTACATGATCGACGACAGTGCCGTGCGCCTGTTGCTGACTCAGCGTGCGCTGCGACCGTTGCTAGAAGGGCAGGCCGGCCTGCAGATGATCGATCTGGATCAGCCGCAAGGCTGGCTCGACATCTACTCCGAGCAGGTACCACTGTCGCAGACCTTGCCCCAGCATCTGGCCTACGTGATCTACACCTCAGGCTCTACCGGCAAACCCAAAGGCGCGGGCAACAGCCATGCGGCGCTGGTCAACCGGCTGTGCTGGATGCAGCAGGCCTATGCACTGACCAGCAGCGATGTGGTCCTGCAGAAAACCCCGTTCAGTTTCGACGTGTCGGTGTGGGAGTTCTTCTGGCCGCTGCTGACCGGCGCTTGCCTGGTGGTCGCTACACCGGGTGCGCATCGCGACCCCGAGCGGCTGATCGAAACCATCGTCGACAACGGCGTGACCACCCTGCATTTCGTGCCTTCGATGCTGCAGGCATTTATCCATGAAAACGGCGTTGAGGCCTGCCAGAGCCTGCAGCGCATCATCTGCAGCGGCGAGGCACTGCCGCTGGAAGCGCAGCAGCAGGTTTTTGCCCGCTTGCCGCAGGCTGCGCTGTACAACCTCTACGGGCCGACCGAAGCAGCCATCGATGTCACGCACTGGACCTGCATCGACGAAGGCGCGCTGGCCGTGCCGATTGGTCAGCCGATTGCCAACCTGCGCACCCTGGTGCTGGATGCCCAGCTGCAACCGGTGCCGGCAGGTGTTGCCGGCGAGCTGTACCTTGGCGGGATCGGCCTGGCGCGCAGCTATCATCGCCGCCCCGGGCTGACCGCCGAGCGCTTCGTCGCCTGTCCGTTCGTTGCCGGTGAGCGGCTGTATCGCACTGGCGACCGGGGCCGCCAGCGCCGCGACGGGGTGATCGAATATCTGGGCCGCTTCGACCATCAGGTCAAGCTGCGTGGCCTGCGCATCGAGCTGGGCGAGATCGAGACGCGCCTGATGCAGCAGCCGCAGGTCGATGAGGCGGTCGTGCTGGTGCAGGAAGGCAAGCACCTGGTGGCGTATCTGGTACTTGCTCAGGAGCCACAGGAGGGCTGGCAGGCCCAGCTCAAGAATGCGCTGCTCGAATGCCTGCCCGAGTACATGGTGCCGACCTACTGGCTGGCATTGGACCAGCTGCCCGTGACTGCCAACGGCAAGCTCGACCGCAAAGCCTTGCCGCTGCCGGAGGCGGCGCCGCAGCAAACCTACATGGCCCCGCAGGACGAACTGCAACGGCTGCTGGCCGGGATCTGGCAGGACGTGCTCGGCGTGGCCCAGGTGGGCCTGGAAGACAATTTCTTCGAGCTTGGCGGCGACTCCATCGTCTCCATTCAGGTGGTCAGTCGCGCGCGTCAGGCCGGCGTGCGGCTCAAGCCGCGTGACCTGTTCCAGCATCAGACGGTGCGTAGCCTGGCCCAGGTCGCGGTGCGCGACAGCCACGGCCAGCAAGAGCAAGGGCCGGTAACCGGCGACGTACAGCTGACGCCGATCCAGCACGCGTTCTTCGCGCTGGACATGCCGCAGCGCAGTCACTGGAACCAGTCGCTGCTGTTGAGCCCGCGTGAACCGGTGCAAACCGAAGTGCTCGCGCAAGCCTTGCAGCTGTTGCTGGCCCAGCACGATGCGCTGCGCCTGCGTTACATCGCGCAGACGCAAGGCTGGCAGCAGGCGTATGCGCCCGTCAGCAACGCTCGAGTACTGGAATCCGCGCAGGCAACCGACACCGCCCAACTGGCAGCACTCTGCGACGGGTTGCAGCGCAGCCTCGATCTGCAGGCAGGGCCACTGCTGCGTGCGTTGTTGGTAGAGCTGCCTGATGGCGAGCAACGCTTGCTGCTGGTCATTCACCACCTGGTGGTCGATGGAGTGTCCTGGCGGGTGCTCCTCGAAGACCTGCAACTGGCTTATCAGCAATTGGCCGCCGGCCAACCGGCCAGGCTGCCGGCCAAGACCAGCAGCTATCAAGCCTGGGCCGCGCGCCTGCAGCAGCACGTACCGGCTGTGCTCGATCAGCTGCCGTACTGGCTTGCCCAGCATCAAGACATCGCCGAGCTACCGTGCGACCACCCCCACGGCGCACTGACCAATCAACTGCAGCGCAAGGTCGAAGCGCGCCTGTCGCGAGAGGGCACCCGGCAACTCTTGCAAGTCGCCCCGGCGGCCTACCGCACCCAGGTCAACGACCTCCTGCTGACCGCTCTGGCGCGCCTGCTGCAACGCTGGACGGCGCAACCAGGCTGCCTGATCCAGCTCGAAGGCCATGGCCGCGAAGACCTGGGCGACGACCTCGACCTGACCCGCAGCGTCGGCTGGTTCACCAGCCTGTTCCCGGTACGCCTGCAAGCCACGGCCGACTGGCCGGGTTCGATCAAGGCGGTCAAGGAGCAGTTGCGCCGGGTGCCCGGCAAGGGTCTCGGTTATGGCCTGCTGCGTTACCTCGCCGAGCCTGCCGTCGGCGCACAACTGGCCGCGCTGCCGGCGCCGCGGGTGACCTTCAACTACCTGGGCCAATTCGATGGCCAATTCGACCAGGCGGCGCTGTTCGCCCCGGCCAGCGAACGCAGCGGCCAGGCGCAGGACCCTCAAGCGCCGCTGGCCAACTGGCTGACCGTTGAAGGCCAGGTGTATGCCGGGGAGCTGACCTTGCAGTGGGGCTACAGCAGCGCCATGTATGACGATGCCAGCGTCCAGCAACTGGCCGACGGTTATCTGCAGGAGCTGCACGCCCTGATTGCCCACTGCCTGCAAGTGCCGGCCGGACAGGTGACGCCCTCGGACTTCCCGCTCGCCAGCATCAGCCAGGCGCAGCTCGATCAGCTGCCGGCCAGCGCCGATCAGATCGAAGACCTGTACCCGCTGGCGCCGATGCAGCAGGGCATGCTCTTTCACAGCTTGTACCAGCCGGCAGATGGCGCGTACGTCAACCGGATGCGCCTGGACATCGCCGGCCTCGACGTCGAGCGCTTCCGTCAGGCCTGGCAAGCGGCGCTGGATCATCACCCGATCCTGCGCAGCAGCATCCATTGGCAGGGCCTTGAGCACGCGCATCAGTTGGTCCATCGCCAGCTGCAACTGCCGCTGACGTTGCTCGAAGCGGGTGAACATGATCTTGACCAGTTGGCCGCCGCCGAGCGCGCGCTGGGCTTCGATCTGGCTCGCGCGCCATTGCTGCGCCTGAGCCTGGTGCCGACCGGTAGCGGCGACTGGCACCTGATCTACACCAGCCACCATATTCTGCTCGACGGCTGGAGCAACGCCAGCCTGCTGGCTGAGGTGCTCGGCCGTTATGCAGGCATACAGCCGAGCGCTGCACCAGGGCGTTACCGCGACTATCTGGCCTGGTTGCAGGGGCGCTCTGCTGAAGCCTCCAAGGCCTACTGGCAAGTCAACCTGGCAGCGCTGGAGCAGCCGACCCTGCTCGCCGAAAGCCTGCGCCGACCGGCGCACGGCAGCGGCTACGGGCAGCTGCTGGCCGAGCTCGAGCCCGTGCAGACCGAGGCGCTGAAGGCGTTCGCCCGCGCACATAAAGTCACCCTCAACACCTTGCTGCAGGGGGCCTGGGCGGTGTTGTTGCAGCGTTACAGTGGGCAAGCGTGCGTAGCCTTCGGCGCCACCGTGGCTGGGCGCCCGGCCGAGTTGCCGGGCATCGACGCGCAGCTTGGGCTGTTCATCAACACCTTGCCGATCGTCTGCCAGCCGCACCCGCAGCACAGTGTGGCGCAGTGGCTGCAGGCCTTGCAGTCGCACAACCTGGCGCTGCGCGAGTTTGAGCATGTGCCGCTGTACGAGATCCAGGCCTGGGCTGGGCAGCAGGGCAACGCGCTGTTCGACAGCCTGCTGGTATTCGAAAACTTCCCGGTGGCCGAGGCCTTGAGCCAGGCTGACAGCAGCGGGTTGCGCATGCGCAACCTGAGCAACCACGAGCAGACCAGCTATCCGCTGACCCTCGGCATCGAACTGGGCGCGACCCTGCGCCTGGACTTCAGCTACGATCTGGCGCGGTTCAGCAGCGAGCAAGTAGCCGGGTTGTGCAGCCAATTGCGCCACCTGCTTGAGCAGTTTGTCGCCGCCCCGCAAGGCATGCTCGGCAACCTGACCCTGCTTGATCACACCGGCCAGCACAACCTGCTGCAACGCCAGGGCGACAGCTGCATGGCGCTGCGTGATCAAGCGCTGGTGCATCAGCGTATCGCTGCCCAGGCCGCCAGCACGCCTGGAGCATTGGCGGTGTGGACCTCGGCGGCAAGCCTTGACTATGCCAGCCTTAACCAACAGGCCAACCGCCTTGCCCATTGCCTGATCGAATCCGGCGTCGGCCCCGGCCAACGCGTCGGCTTGGCACTGCGGCGTACCCCGCAGTTGATCGTCAGCCTGCTGGCGGTGCTCAAGAGTGGCGCCGCGTATGTGCCACTCGACCCCAGCTACCCGGACGAGCGTTTGCTGTTCATGGTCGAAGACAGCCGCCTCGACCTGTTGCTCAGTGAGGGTGAGCTGCTTGCTCAGCTGGCACTGCCGGCTGGCTTGACGCGGCTGCAACTCGACGCGCTGGGCGATCAGCTGGCCAACGCATCAACGCTGGACCCGGCGAACCGCGCTTGTCCTGAAGACCTCGCTTACGTCATCTACACCTCAGGCTCCACCGGCAAACCCAAGGGCGTGGCGATTGCCCATGCGGCCCTGCGCGAGTTCTGCGAAAGCGCCGCTGACTATTCCCGACTTGCCGCCAGCGACCGCGTCCTGCAGTTCGCCACGTTCAGCTTCGACGGCTTTGTCGAGCAGTGCTACCCACCCTTGAGCGTCGGCGCGGCGCTGATCATGCGCGATGACCAGCCGTGGTCGGTCGAGCAGTTGGCCGAGGTGCTGGTCGAGCAGGGCGTGACCCTGGCCGACTTGCCCGCTGCCTACTGGCATCTGTTGGCCAAGCTGTGTGCTAGCGAAGACCGCAGCCTGGGGCGGTTGCGCCAGGTGCACGTCGGCGGTGAGGCGATGTCGGTCGAGGGCTTGCGCCTGTGGCATGCGGCCGGGCTGGGCGCAGTGCGCCTGGTCAATACCTACGGCCCGACCGAGGCGACGGTGGTGTCCAGCGTGCATGACTGCCAGTTGGCCGACGCCAGTGCCGTATATGGCGTGCCCATCGGCCAGGCGATTGCCGGGCGCAGTTTGCGCATTCTTGATGCTGGCGCCGAGCTGCTGCCGGCCGGCGCAACCGGAGAGCTGTGGATTGGTGCGGCGGCAAGCCTTGCACAGTGTTATTTCGACCGCCCGGCGCTCACCGCCGAGCGCTTCTTGCCCGACCCGTTTGCCAGCGAGCCCGGCGCGCGGCTGTACCGCAGCGGCGACCTGGTGCGCTACAACCCGGCAGGTGCTATCGAGTACGTCGGCCGCATCGATCATCAGGTGAAGATCCGTGGTTTTCGCATCGAGCTTGGCGAAATCGAAGCGCGCCTCGCGGCTCAGCCCGCCGTGCGCGAGGCAGTGGTCTTAGCGCTGCCAGCCCGCCATGGCCTGCAACTGGTGGCCTATGTGGTGCCAGTCGATGGCCTGGAGGCGCTGGCCGTGCCAGCGCAGGATGACCTGCGCGGCGTTATTCAAGCCGCGTTGAAAGCCGATTTGCCGGACTACATGCAGCCCAACCAGCTGATCCTGCTGGCGCGCCTGCCGCTCAACCCCAACGGCAAGCTCGACCGCAAGGCGCTGCCCGCTCCGCAGGCCGTCAGCCACAGCCAGGCGCTGCCACAAACCGATCTGCAGCGCCGTGTTGCCGCCATCTGGCAGTCGGTGCTGGACGTGCCGCAGGTCGGCCTCGGCGATAACTTCTTTGCCCTCGGCGGCCACTCGCTGCTGGCCACGCAGGTGATCAGCCGGGTGCGTCAGGAGCTGGGCGTACAGCTGGCCCTGCGCAGCCTGTTCGAGGCGGCCACTCTGCAAGACTTTGTCGCCAGCATCGAACACAGCGAGCGCGCCGCGAGCATGCCGGTGCTGCGCCGGGTCGATGAGCGCCAGCCGCAGCTGCAGTCGTTTGCCCAGCAGCGGCTGTGGTTCCTCTGGCAACTCGAGCCGCACAGCTCGATGTACAACATTGCCCGCGCGCTTGAGCTGACCGGCGTGCTGGACCCAGGCGCGGTGCGCCAGGCCTTTGACATGCTCGTACAGCGCCATGCAGTGCTGCGTACCACCTATTTCGAAGCCGATGGCGAGCATTGGCAGCAAGTGCATCAGCAGCTGGCGCCGGAATTTGCCTTCACTGATCTCCGTGGCTCAGCCCAAGGGCAGGCTGCGCTCGAGCAGCACCTGCAGAGCGAAGCCCGCCAGCCGTTCGACCTGAACGACGGCTCGCCGATGCGCGTGCGCCTGCTGCGTCTGAGCGAGCAGCGCCATGTGCTGCTGATCACCCTGCACCATATCGTCGCCGACCACTGGTCGTTTGGTCTGCTGCCGGCGGAGTTCGTCAGCCTGTACCAAGCGGCCCGCAGCGGCAGCCCATCGGCGTTGCCGGAGCCACGCCTGCAATACGTCGACTTCGCCGTCTGGCAGCGCGAATGGCTGGCAACCGGTGAACTCGAGCGGCAGTTGGCCTACTGGCGCGCCCAGTTGGGCGATGACCATCGCCTGACCAGCCTGCCGGCATCGCCCGCGCGGGTGGCAGCCTCGGCCAATGCCGCCTATTGCGAGGTGCACGAGTTCCACTTCAGCCCGGCCCTGAGCGAGGCCCTGCGCGAATTCGCCACGGCGCGGGGCGTGACTTTGTACATGCTCCTGCTGGCCGGCTTCAGCGTGGTAGTGGCCCAGCGCAGCGCCAGCAGCCGGGTGCGCCTGGGTACCGATGTGGCCAACCGCAACCACGCCGGGGTTGAAGATCTGGTGGGCTTCTTCGTTAACCAGTTGGTACTGCAATTGACGGTCGAGCCACAGGCCAGCGTCAGCCAGTTGCTGGAGGCTGCGCGCAGGACCGTGATCGGCGCTGCCGACCACCAGGACCTGCCGTTCGAGCGCTTGGTGGAAGCCCTGCGAGTTCCGCGCAGGGCAGGGCGTTCACCGCTGTTTGCGATCAAGTTCATCTATCAGGACAGCAGCGATGTGCCTCTGTCGATCGACGGCCTTGAGATCCAGCCATTGCCGGCCGGTAAAGCCGCCGCCGAGCTGGACCTGATCGCCGAGTTCGTCAACGCGCCCGCCGGCATATACCTGGGGCTCAAGTGCGATGCCGGGCTCTACGCCAGTGCCGACATGGCCTGCCTGTTTGGCCAGTTGCAAGGGGTGTTCGAGCACATGCTTGGCGACCCGCAGGCGGCCCTGGCGCAGTTGCTCGAAGGTGCAGCGCAGGTGCAACAGGCGGCCGAGCAACAGGCCCTGGCCGAGCGCCAGGCGCAATTGCAGCAACAGCCGATCCAGCGTCGTCGGCCAGGCCGGGTGGCGGTCGAGTAACGGCGGCAAGGATAGTCAGGCAGGTGCGCGCCAGGGGGCGCCACCTGATACACGAATGGGAGAGGTGCAATGTCGAATTTCGAGTCGCAAGTGATACCGGCGCTGGGCAAGGGGCGGCGCAAGAGCCTCAGCCTGGACCAGTCCAGCCTGGTCACCTTCAGCCCGATGTTCGCCGACCGCCCGCTGCCGCTGCTGTGCACGCCAAGCATGCCCGGGGTCAACCTGATCGAGTGGGCCGGGCAGAACCGCGCCCTGATCGAAAGCAAGCTCGACCAGCATGCGACCCTGCTGTTTCGTGGCTTCAACGTGCCGGATATCCACGCCTTCAATCAGTGCGTCGATGCGATTTCCGGCGGCGCGCTGGAGTACCTGTTCCGCGCCTCGCCGCGCACCCAGATCACCAAGAAGCTCAACGTCTACAGCTCCACCGACTACCCGTCGGCAGAGAAGATTTTCCCGCACAACGAGCACTCCTATTCGCCGGTGTTTCCGCTGCACCTGTACTTCTATTGCGACCAGCCCTCGGCCACCGGCGGCGAGACGCCGTTCGGTGATACCCGGCTGCTGCTCGAACGCATCGACCCGCAGGTGCGCGATGAATTCATCCGCAAGCGCGTGCTCTACGTGCGCAATTACGGCGACGGCATGGGCCTGCCCTGGCAGACGGTGTTCCAGACCGAAGACCGCGCCGAAGTCGAGGCTTACTGCGCCAGGATTGGTATCACACCTGAGTGGAAGCCCGGCAATCGCTTGCGCACCCGCCAACAAGGCCCCGCAGTGGTGCGCCACCCGCGTACGGGCGACACGGTGTGGTTCAACCACGCCACCTTCTTCAACGCGCTGACCCTGCCCGAGAGCATTCGCGACAGTCTGCTGGCCGAATTCGAACCGCAGGACCTGCCGCAAAACACCTACTTCGGTGACGGCTCGCCGATCCCCGAAGACTACATCCGCCACCTGCAGCAGCTGTACCGCGAGGTGATGGTCGAGTTCCCGTGGCAGCGGGGCGACGTGGTGGTGCTGGACAACATCTTCACCATCCATGCCCGCAACGGTTACAGCGGCCCGCGCAAAATTCTCACCGCAATGGCAATCCCGCTGAAAAGCACCGACGTGGCCATTGGTTAAGGACATCAGCATGACGTACAGCACTCCAGCAGAAATCTTCCAGACCTCCGCCCAGCAAGCTGCACTGCTGCGCGCCGAACGCAATGCCGGGCGCCCGCTGCTGGCCACCCTGCAGCTGCCTGCCAGCGTTGTCGGTGACGACGCGCAGTGGCACGCCGCGCTGCTGCAACTGGCCGAGCGCCACGAAATCCTGCGCACCCGCTACACCCAGGTGCCTGGCCTGCAGTTGCCCGCCCAGGCGATCAGCGCGCAGGCCGAGGTACGCCTGATGCACGCGGCTGACCTTGAGCAAGCCCGCGAGCTGGCTCGCGCAGTGTTGGCAGAGACGCCGCTGGTGGCAGTGCGTTGGGCTGAGCAAGTGCTGCTCGCCGCGCCGCTGGCCAGCCTTGACCGGACCAGTCTGCGCCTGTTGGCTGATGAACTGGCGGCGCTTGGCCAGGGCCAGACATTGCCTGAATTCGATGCCTTGCAATATGCCGACTACGCCGCCTGGCAGGAGGAGCTTGCCGAGCAGCAACTGGGCCAAGAGGGCCTGGCCCATTGGCGCGGTCTGCTGGCGCAATTTACTCAAGCCCCGCAGCTGCCATTCGAGCGTCGGGTTGGCCTGGGCGGCGAGCGGGAGTCGAGCCGTCTGGAGTTGCCATTGGCGACCGTGGCAGGCCTGGCGGCGCAGCTTGGGCTGCCGGCGCAGGTAGCGCTTGGCGGGCTATGGGCAGGTTTTCTGGGCGGCCTGGTGGGCGAACAACGAGTTTTGCTGAGCCTGCTGGTGGACGGTCGCAACGAACAATTACTCGCCACCTTGGGCCACTTCGCTCGGCGTCTGCCGGTTGCCGCAGAGGTGCCGGCGCAGCAGTCTGTGCGCGAGCACCTGCAGGGCTTTGCCCAGCAGTTGGCGCAGAGCCGCTCCTGGCTTGAATGTTTCAATGAAGTGGAACTGTTCGAGAGCACTCTGGACCATCCCGGCCCGTTGCTGCTTGGCGGTGACATCGAGCTGGAGACTGAGCACGATCTGGCGCTGGTGCAAGATCCGGCTCAAGCCGAAAAACTCCACCTGCAGGCGCGCCGCTGCGGTCAGCAACTGATTCTGCAACTACTGGCCCCGGTCGGCCTGCTCGCACCGGGCTTGCTGGATGCCTGGCTGGCCCAGTTTGCTGTGTTCATCGCCGGAGCTGCGGCCGCGCCTGAGCACTCCGTCAGCGACATCGCCACGCTCGATGCCGGCCAGTCGCGGCAGGTGCTGGTGGCGCTGGACCACAGTGCCAGCCTGCAGACGCCGCAGGCGCAACTGCTGCACCAACTGTTTGAACGCCGCGCCGCGCTGCATCCGCAGCATATCGCCTTGCAGGTCGAAGGCCGCCAGCTGAGCTACGCCGAACTCGACCGCCAGGCCAACCGCCTGGCGCGGCGCCTGCAAGCCGAAGGTGTCGGCCGTGATGCCCTAGTAGGCGTCTACGGCGGCCGCTCAGTGGAAATCGTGGTGACCCTGCTGGCCATCCTCAAAGCTGGCGGCGCGTATCTGCCGCTGGATCCGTCCTATCCGCACGAACGGCTGAGCTTCATGCTTGAAGACGCTGGCGTCCGCTGCCTGGTGCGCTTGCAGGCGCTGCCTGAGGAACTGACGCTGCCCGCTGCAACCGTGCAGCTGGAAGTAACCGCGCAGACGTTGAAGGAGGGCGACGCCAGCCCGCTGCCGGCAAGCAATCACTGCGACGATCTGGCCTATGTGATCTACACCTCCGGCTCCACCGGCCTGCCCAAAGGCGTGATGATCAGCCATGCCAACGCCTGTGCCTCGACCCAGGCGCGCTTGCAGTTCTACCGCGAACCGATCCAACGCTTCCTGATGCTGTCATCGTTCTCCTTCGACAGCTCGGTGGCCGGCATTTTCTGGACCCTCGCTCAAGGCGGCAGCTTGTGCCTGCCGGCCGAGCAGGCACACAAAGACCCGTTGCAGATCGCGCAGCAGGTTGCCGACCAGCAAATCTCGCACTTCCTCGCGCTGCCATCGTTCTATGCGCAGATCCTCGAAGCACTGCCTACGGACGCCGGCCTGGCCTGCGTGATCGTGGCTGGCGAGGCCTGCCCGGTCGAGCTCAGCGAACGCCACCAGCAACGCTTGCCGCAGACACTCTTGGTCAACGAGTACGGGCCGTCCGAGAGCGCCGTCTGGTGCACTGCCCAGGCAGTTGCCGAGCCCGTGCTGGCCGAGCGCGTGGCGATCGGCACGGCGATTGCCGGCACCCGCTTGCAGGTGCTCGACGAGCAGGGCGAACTGGTCGGCTTCGGTCGCCCGGGTGAGCTGTATATCGCCGGCGCCGGCCTGGCCCGCGGCTACCTGGCAAGGCCGAGCCTGACCGCCAGCCGCTTCTTGCCGGACCCGCACGGGGCAGTGCCCGGGGCGCGCCTGTACCGCACCGGCGACCGCGTGGCCTGCCGCCCGGACGGCGTGCTCGACTACCTTGGGCGCCTCGATTTCCAGCTGAAGATTCGCGGCTTCCGTATTGAGCTGGGCGAGATCGAAGCGCGTCTTGGCGCTGACAGCCGCGTACGCGAAGCGGCGGTGGTTGCCCGTGATACCGCGGCCGGCAAGCAGTTGGCGGCCTATGTGGTATTGCACGCCGACGCGCCTGCCGAGGCCAGTGAAGCGGCGCTGCTGGAGCTGCTGCGCGAGCAATTGCCCGAGCATATGGTGCCAGCCTTCATCAACGCGCTCGAGCGCATGCCGTTGACCCCCAACGGCAAGCTAGACCGCAACGCGCTGAGTGCCCGCGAGCAACGCGGTCAGGCCTATGTCGCACCGCGCAATGAGCTGGAGCAGACGCTGGCGCGCATCTGGCAGGAGGCGCTGGAGCTGCCGCAAGTCGGTATCCACGACAACTTCTTCGCCCTCGGCGGGCACTCGTTGCTGGCCACGCGGATTCGCTCGCGGGTACACAGCGAGCTCAATATCAACCTGCCGCTGCGCGCATTTTTCGAAGGTGAAACCGTCGAGTTGCTGGCCCAGCAGGTCGAGCTGCACCGCGATAACGAAGTCAACGAAGACAAGCTCGATGCCCTCGAAGCCCTGTTCGCCGAGGCTGAGCAGCAATGAGTCAGCTACCCGATCGGATGTTGGCCCTGGCCAAACGCTTTGCCGGCTTCAGCCCAGCGGAACGCAGCGCCCTGCAGGCGAAGATGATCGCCCAGGGGCTGTCGCTGGATATTCTGCCGATTCCGCCGCGCGAGGCGGGCATCAGCGAGTTGCCGGCCTCGTATGCGCAACAGCGGCTGTGGTTGGTATGGCAACTGGACCCGCAGTCCAGCGCCTATAACCAACCCGCGCTGCTGCGCTTGCGTGGACAGCTGAACAGCACCGCGCTGGAGCAGGCGATCGGGCATTTGATCGAGCGGCACGAAGTGCTGCGCACCAGCTTCCGCTGGCACGAGCAGCAGGTGTTGCAGGTGATCCACCCGCAGCGTCGGTTTGCCCTGACCCGGCTCGACCTCAGTGCCGCGGGTGAGGGCGCCGAAGCGCTATTGGCCGAACAGATGACGGCGCTGGCCGAGCAGCCCTTCGATCTGGAGCGTGACTTGCTGCTGCGGGCAACGCTGATCAAGCTCGATGCCGAGCAGCATGTGCTGTTGTTCTGCAGCCACCATATTGTCTGCGATGCCTGGTCGTTGCCGATCCTGGTTGGCGAAGTCAGCGAAGGTTATCGCCAGGCCTTGCAGGGGCAGCGCGCTGCGTTGCCGCCTCTGGCCGTACACTACGCCGACTACGCCCACTGGCAGCGGCTGTGGCTGGAGGCCGGTGAGGGCGAGCGGCAGCTGGGCTACTGGCGCGAGCGACTCGGTAGCGAGCACGTGCAGCTGGCTTTGCCACTGGACCGGCCACGCACGGCCAGCCGCAGCAACCACGGTGCGCGCCATGAAATCGAATTCGATGCAGCCTTTGGCGCGCGCCTGCGCGCTATGTCGGCGGCGACCGGCAGCACGCTGTTCATGCTGCTGCTGGCCAGCTTCCAGGCCGTACTGCACCGTTACAGTGGCGCCGCTCAGGTCCGCGTCGGCACGCCCGTGGCCAACCGTACTCGCGCTGAAGTCGAGGGGTTGATCGGCTTTTTCGTCAACACGCAGGTGCTACAGGCTGATATCACGCCCCAGCAGACTTTTGCCGCGCTGCTGGCCCAGGTCAAAAGCCGGGTCCTCGAGGCCCAGTCGCATCAGGACACGCCGTTCGAACAACTGGTCGATGCCCTGCAACCCGAGCGCAATCTGGACAGTAGCCCGCTGTTTCAAGTGCTCTACAACCATCTGGTCGACGCAGCCGACGCCGGCCGCCTGGAATTGCCGGGCCTGACCGTCGAGGTGCAGGGCAGCGGGCATGAAGCGGTGCGCTTCGACCTGACCCTGAGCACCCGCGAAGCCGATGGCCGCTTGTATGCAGCCTTGGTGTACGCCACTGATCTGTTCGACCCCAGCACCATTGCCCGCCTAGCCAAGCACTGGCGCAATCTGCTCGCTGATGCACTGCGCGATCCGCAGCAGGCGATTGGCGACCTTGCGCTGTACAGCCCGGCAGAACACCAGCAGTTAGCGCAATGGGCCGAAGGCGGCCCGTTGCAGCAGCGCGCCCTCGATGTGCCGGCGCGGATCAGTGCCCATGCGCAAACCACACCTGAGGCCATCGCTGTGGTGCAAGGCGCACGGCGCCTCAGCTATGCCCAACTCGACGCCCAGGCCGAAGCCTTGGCCGGGCGCTTGCGCGAGCAGGGCGTGGGCGCCGATGTACTGGTCGGTATCGCTGCCGAGCGTTCGCTGGAGATGGTCGTCGGCCTGCTGGCGGTGCTCAAGGCCGGCGGCGCCTATGTGCCGCTGGCGCCCGAGTACCCGCAGCAACGTCTCAACCAGATGATCGCCGACAGCGCCCTCGAGCACCTGCTGGTGCAGGCGCCGCTGGCTGAGCGCTTTGCCGACCTGACCGGCGTGCACCAGCAACTGCTGCCCGACCCGACCCAGGCGTTGTCCGGCGCAGGCTGGGCGCTGGCGCCGATCAGCGACCCGCAGCAATTGGCCTACGTCATCTTTACTTCCGGCTCCACCGGTCGCGCCAAGGGCGTCACCGTCAGCCACGGCGCGCTGGCCAACTACGTTGCAGCCATCGGCGAACGCCTGCCGATCACTCAGGCGCGGAGCATGGCGCTGGTCTCGACCATGGCTGCTGACCTTGGTCATACCGTGCTGTTTGGCGCGCTGTGCCACGGCCAGGCCTTGCATCTGATCGACAACGACATGGCGGTCGATGGCAGCGCCCTGGGTGCTTATCTGCACAACGAACAGATCGATGTGCTGAAGATCGTCCCGTCGCACCTGGCGGCGCTGCTTGGCGAAGACAACGCCGCAGTCATCCCCCGGCAGTGCCTGGTGCTGGGCGGCGAAGCCTGCCCGCCGAGCCTGCTGCAGCGCATCCAGCAGCTGGCCCCGGCCTGCCGCGTGGTCAACCATTACGGCCCGACCGAGACCACCGTCGGCGCCATCACCCAGCGCCTGGATGGCGACTGGGCGCACGCCGCACGCCTGCCGCTGGGGCGGCCGCTGGCCAATCTGCGCGCCTATGTGCTCGACAGTGACGCCGGCGCGTTGCCGGTGAACTGTGCCGGTGAGCTGTATCTGGGCGGTGCCGGCGTCGCCCGTGGCTATCACCTGCGCCCAGGCATGACCGCCGAGCGCTTCGTGCCCAACCCGTTCAACACCGACGGCGCACGGCTGTACCGCACCGGTGACCAGGCGCGCTACCGCGCCGATGGCCTGCTGGAGTTCATTGGCCGGGTCGATCACCAGGTCAAGATTCGCGGCTACCGGGTCGAACCTGGCGAGGTGCAGGCCTGCCTGCAGAGCCACCCACAGGTGCGTGAATGCGCCGTGGTTGCTCAGGACGGCCCGACCGGCAAACAGCTGGTGGCTTATCTGGTCGCCGCCGAGGCCGATCTGCCCGGCATCCGTGAGTGGCTGGGCGAGCAGTTGGCAGCGCATCAGGTGCCGAGCCATCTGCTGCTGTTGCCCGCGCTGCCGCTGACCGCCAACGGCAAGCTCGATCACAAGGCACTGCCGCAACCCGACGTCAGCAGCCAGGCCGACTATCGCGCTGCCGCCAACGACGTCCAAGGCGAGTTGGTAGAGATCTGGCAAGCGCTGCTCGGTGTCGAGCGGGTGGGCATCAGCGACAACTTCTTCGAACTTGGCGGTGACTCGATCATCGCCATCCAGATGGTCGGCAGGGCGCGTCAGGCGGGCATTCATATTGCCTCCAAAGATGTCTTCCGCTGCCAGACCATCCTTGAGCTGGCAGCCGTTGCCAGTAGTATCCAGGTGCTGCAGATCGACCAGGGCCCAGTGCGCGGCGAGATGCCGCTGACGCCGATCCAGCAGGTGTTTTTCGCCAGCGACATCCCGCAGTTGCAGCACTGGAACCAGTCCGTGCTGTTGACGCCACGCTGCCCGCTGCAAGCGGCACTGCTGGCCCAGGCACTGAACAGCCTGCAACAGCACCATGACGCCTTGCGCCTGCGCTATCAGCAGGTTGCCGGGCAATGGCAGGCCAGCCACGTCAACAGCATCGAGGCTTGCCTGTGGCACGAAGCCGTGGCCGACGAAGCCGCTGTCCGCGATCTCGGCCAGCGTGCACAAGCCAGTCTGGATCTGAGCAACGGCCCAGTGCTGCGCGCGGTGCTGATGGACCTTGCCGATGGCAGCCAGCGGCTATTGCTGGTGATCCACCATCTGGTGGTCGATGGCGTGTCCTGGCGGGTGTTGCTGGAAGACTTGCAGCAGCTGTACCGGGATCTGCAACAAGGCACACTGGCGCGTCTGCCGGCCAAGACCAGCGCGTTCCAGAGCTGGGCCCTGCGCCTGCGCGAGCACGCCCGCGGTCCGCTGACCGCGGCTGAACTGGCCTACTGGCAACGCTTGCGTGACGCTGATGCCAGCCTGCCACTGGACCGCCCACACGGCGCCAACCTGGCCTGCCATGGCCGCGCTATCAACACCCGTCTGCCACGTGAGGCCACCACCCGCCTGCTGCAGGACGCTGCACGAGCCTACCGCACGCAGATCAACGACCTGCTGTTGCTGGCCCTGGCCGAAGCGGTATGCCGCTGGACCGGTCGCCCTGAGGTGGTGGTGCAGTTGGAAGGGCACGGCCGCGAAGAGCTGTTCCCTGAAATCGACCTGTCACGCACGGTTGGCTGGTTCACCAGCCTGTACCCCGTGCGTCTGGCCCCAGTCGACGATATCGCCAGTTCGATCAAGGCAATCAAGGAGCAACTGCGCCAGGTACCGGGCAATGGTCTGGGCTTCGGTGTGCTGCGTCATCTCGGTGACGATGCCTGCCGCGCCGCGTTGGCGGCAGTGCCGAAACCGGCGATCACCTTCAACTACCTGGGTCAGTTCGACCAGAGCTTCGACGAGGATTCGCTGTTTGCGCCGGCAGCGGAAAACGCCGGGGACGAGCGCGACAGCCGTGCCCCGCTGGGCAATTGGCTGACCCTCAACAGCCAGGTCTACGGCGGCGAGTTGGCGCTGAGCTGGAGCTTCAGCAGCGAAGTGTTCGACGATGCCACGGTGCAGCGGCTGGCCGACGACTATCAGGCGACCCTGCTGGCGCTGATCGAGCACTGCTGCCAGGTGGCAAACGGCGGAGTTACGCCGTCCGACTTCCCGCTGGCAGCGCTCGAGCAATCTCAGCTGGATGCCTTGCCGGTAGCACCGCGGGCCATCGCCGACCTGTATCCACTGGCGCCGATGCAGCAGGGCATGCTCTTTCACACCCTCTACCAACACGCCTCGGACGACTACGTCAATCAACTGCAGGTGCCGGTGCAAGGCCTCGACGCCGAGCGTTTCGGCAAGGCGTGGGCGGATGCAATTGCAGCCCACGACATCCTGCGTACGTCCTTCCACTGGCAGGGCGAGCTGAGTGAGCCGGTGCAGATTGTCCATCGTCAGGTTGAGCTGCCGTTGCAGGTGCTCGATGGCCAAGACGTGGATCTGGAGGCACTGGCCGCTGCCGAGCGGCAGGCCTGTTCGCGCTTTGATCAGGCGCCATTGCTGCGTCTGCTCCTGCTGGAGCTGGGCGGCGGCAAGCAACACCTGATCTACACCAACCATCACATCCTGATGGACGGCTGGAGCAGCTCGCAGCTGATGAGCGAAGTGATGCAGCGCTATCACGGCCTGCAGCCGGCCCGTCAGCCTGGTCGTTATCGCGACTACATCGGCTGGCTGCAGCGCCAGGACGGCGCCGCCTGCGAAAGCTTCTGGCGCCAGCGCCTGACGGCCCTGGACGAGCCTACCCGGTTGGCCGGTAGCCTGGCCCGGGGTACGGGTGCGAGCGGTCATGGCGAGTTCCACCATGACTGGGACGAAGCCAACAGCCAGCGCCTGCAGGCGTTTGCCCGGCAGCAGAAAGTCACCGTCAACACCCTGGTGCAAGCGGCCTGGCTGCTGCTGTTGCAGCGCTATACCGGCCAAGCCAGCGTAGCCTTTGGCGCCACGGTGGCCGGGCGGCCGGCAGAGCTGCCGGGGATCGAGCAACAGGTCGGGCTGTTTATCAACACCTTGCCGGTCATTGCCACCCCGCAGGCAGGCCAGCGCGTCGGCGACTGGCTGCACAGCGTCCAGGCCGAAAACCTCGCCCTGCGTGAGTTCGAGCACACGCCGCTCAACGATATCCAGCGCTGGGCCGGCACCGGCGGCGAGGCACTGTTCGACAGCCTGCTGGTGTTCGACAACTATCCCGTGGCCGAGGCACTGGGCCAACAAGCCGAGAGTAGCGTGCGCTTTGGCGACGTCTCCAGCCGCGAACGGACCAACTACCCGCTGGCCGTGGCAGTTGCAGCCGAACGCCGCCTGAGTATCAGCTACGGCTACGACCGCGCAGCGTTTACCCGCGTCACCATCGAGCGTCTCAATGGCCATCTGTTGCAGCTGTTAGCCGCCTTCATGGTCGACGCCGAGCGCCCCTTGGCCAGCATCGAACTGCTGACCGAAGCGGAGCGCGCTGCGCTGTGCCATAACTGGCCACGCTTCGCCGAACCGCCGGTACACCTGGGCATCGGCTCCATGGCCAGGGCCTGGCCAGAGCGTCAGGCGCTGATTTTCAACGGCCAGCGCTTTAGCTATGGCGAGCTCGACCAGCGTGCCAACCGCCTGGCCCATGAGCTGATCGCCCGCGGCGTCGGCCAGGAGCTGCGGGTGGGCGTGGCGTTGCCGCGCAGTGACGGCTTGCTGGTGGCCTTGCTCGCCGTGCTCAAGGCCGGTGGCGCCTACGTGCCGCTGGACCTCAGCTACCCACGCGAGCGTCTGGCGTACTTGATGGAAGATTCCGCCATCAGCCTGCTGCTGACCGTGGCGCCGCAGCGCGCGCAACTGCCGATCCCGCCGGGGCTGGCGGTGCTTGAGCTGAACAACCTTGACCTCAGCCAGCACGCGAGCAGCACACCTGTCGTCGAGGTTGCACCCGAAAGCCTGGCCTACATCATCTACACCTCAGGCTCCACCGGCCGCCCCAAAGGCGTCGCTGTCGCCCACGGCCCGCTGGCGATGCACTGTCGCAGCACCGGCGAGGCCTATCGCATGACGCCGGCCGATTGCGAACTGCACTTTCTCTCGTTCGCCTTCGACGGCGCTCATGAACGCTGGCTGACCGGCTTGCTGCATGGCAGCAGCATCCTCTTGCGCGACGACAGCCTGTGGACCCCGGAGCAGACCTGCGAGGCGCTGCGCGAGTACGGCGCGACCATGGCTGGGTTCCCGCCGGCCTATCTGCATCAGCTTGCCGAGCACGTGCAGCGGGTCGGCAATCCACCGCCGATGCGCCTGTACAGCTTTGGTGGCGATGCCATGCCGCAGGCCAGCTTCGAGCTGGTGCAGCAGGTGCTCAAGCCGAAGATGATGATCAACGGCTACGGCCCGACCGAAACCGTGGTCACGCCGATGGTCTGGCGCACTGATTTGAATGACGTCTGCAGCGCGGCCTATGCACCGATTGGCAGTTGCGTGGGCGAGCGCAGCGCGTACGTGCTCGACGCCGACCTCAACCTGTTGCCGGTCGGTGTGGCGGGTGAGTTGTACATCGGCGGCACCGGCCTTGCTCGCGGCTACCTCAACCGCCCTGGACAAAGTGCCGAGCGCTTCGTGCCCGATCCTTATGGCGAAGCCGGTGCGCGGTTGTACCGCACCGGCGATGTGGTGCGCCAGGACGAGGCGGGGGTATTCGAGTACCTCGGCCGCATCGACAACCAGGTCAAGATTCGCGGCTTCCGTATCGAACTAGGCGAGATCGAAGCGCGCCTGATGGGCTTTGCCGCCATCAGCGAAGCCGTGGTGCTGGCGCAGGAAACTGCCCAAGGGCGCAGGCTGGTGGCTTATCTGGTGGCCGCCGCTGGCCAACGCCAGGCGCATACCGATGCAGCCTTGCTCGAGCCGATCAAGGCCGAACTCAAGGCCGCGTTGCCCGATTACATGCTGCCCGCGCATTGGCTGCTGCTCGAGCAACTGCCGCTGACACCCAATGGAAAGCTCGACCGCAAGGCCTTGCCGCTGCCGACGGTTGACCACGCTGCGCGCAGCTACGTAGCGCCGCGCAATGACGTCGAAAGCACGCTGGCTGCGTTGTGGCAGGACGTGCTCAAGGTCGAGCAGGTTGGCGTCACCGACAACTTCTTCGAACTCGGTGGCGACTCGATCATCTCGCTGCAGCTGGTGGGCCGTGCGCGGCAGGCGTCGATTCGCTTTACGCCTAAAGACCTGTTCGAGCAGCAGACCATTCAGGCCTTGGCTGCCGTCGCTGAAGTGGGTGATGGCGAGCAGATCGACCAAGGCCAGGTAACCGGTGCGCAGGTACTGCTGCCGGTGCAGCAATGGTTCTTCGAGGAGCCGATCCCGAGCCGGCATCACTGGAACCAGTCGGTACTGCTCAAGGGCCGTGAGCCATTGCAGGCCGCCGCGCTGGAGCAGGCGCTGCAGGCCTTGGTCGCCCACCACGATGCGCTGCGCCTGGCGTTTGTCGAGCAAGCCGATGGCTGGCAGGCGCACTACCGTGACGTAGACGTTGCTCAGAGTCTGCTGTGGCAGGTCGAGGTGGCCGATACCGCTGAACTGGAAGCACGCTGCGAAGCTGCCCAGCGCAGTTTTGATCTGGCTACCGGGCCGTTGTTGCGGGCAGTGCTGGCGACCTTGGCTGATGGCAGCCAGCGCTTGTTGCTGGTGGTGCATCATCTGGTGGTCGACGGCGTGTCCTGGCGGCTGCTGTTCGAAGACCTGCAACAGGCCTATCAGCAAGCGCTGCAAAACCAGCCAGTGCACCTGCCGGCAAAATCCAGCGCCTATCAACGCTGGGCCGAGCGCTTGCAGACTCATGCGCAGCGCGCCGACGCGCTGGCCGAACTGGATTACTGGTGCAGCCAGCTCAGCGGCGCGGTTACCGGTCTGCCCGGTGTTGCAGCCAACGCGATCGCCAGCGGCCTCGATGCCACCAGCGTGCACGCCCAGCTCGACACCGAACAGACCCGTCGCCTGTTGCAGGTGGCGCCGGCAGCCTATCGGACCCAGGTCAATGACCTGCTGCTCACCGCGCTCGCCCAGGTGGTGGGCCAGTGGACCGGCGCCGGCTCGACCTTGATCCAGCTCGAAGGCCATGGCCGCGAGGCGCTGTTTGACGACATCGACCTCAGCCGCACAGTCGGCTGGTTCACCTCGGTGTTTCCGCTGAAGCTGACACCGGCTAACGATCCTGCAAGCTCTATCAAAGCCATCAAAGAACAACTGCGCGCCATCCCCGACAAAGGCTTGGGCTACGGCGTGCTGCGTTACCTCGGTTCGGCGGATACTCGTCGGCAACTGGCTGCGCTGCCGGTACCGCGCATCACCTTCAACTACCTCGGCCAGTTCGACGGCAGCTTCAGCCAGGATGATGCCTTGTTCAGCCCGGCCAGCGAAGCCCATGGCAGCGATTCCAGCGCTGAGGCGCCGCTGGGCAATTGGCTGTCGATCAGCGGCAAGGTGTATGACGGCCGTCTACGCCTGGACTGGAGTTTCAGCCAGGCGATGTTCGACCCTGCGCCGATGCAGGCGTTGGCGGATGCCTATGTGCAGGCGCTGGCCGAGCTGATCGAACATTGCTGGGACGAGCGCCACGCCGGCGTCACCCCATCCGACTTCCCTTTGGCCGGGCTTGCGCAGCCCCAGCTGGACGCACTTGGCGTCGCGCCTGCGGCCATCGAAGACATCTATCCGCTGGCGCCGATGCAACAGTACCTGTTGCAACATGAGCTGCATGACGCGGTGGCGGGCGACTTCGTCAACCAGATGTGCATGGACCTCGATGGCGTCGACCCGGAGCGGCTGCGCCAGGCCTGGCAGGCGGCGATGGATCATCATCCGATCCTGCGTACCCGGTTTGCCTGGGCGGCGCCGTTGGCTGCTCCGGTGCAGGTGGTGCATCGCCAGGTGCGGTTGCCGTTGCGGCAGGTGGAGGGTTGCGAACTAAGCACTGCTCAGCTTGAACAGTTGGCCAATGATGAGCGCATGCGTGGGTTTGAACTGGATGCTGAGCCGTTGTTGCGGTTGGTGTTGATTCACCGCGGTGGCGCGCGCTATCGGCTGCTGTGTACCAATCACCATATTCTGCTGGATGGCTGGAGTGGTTTTCAGCTGTTCAACGATGTCCTGGCTGCCTATACCGGGCAGGCGCTGGTGCGCAGTGGTGGTGGCTATCGCGATTACATTGCTTGGCTGCAAAGCCGTGACCGTTCTGCCGATCAGCACTTCTGGCAAGGGCAACTGGCCTTGTTGCACACGCCGACCTTGCTGCAGCGCTGCGCCATCGGCCGCACTGCGGCAGCGGCAGGAGGGCATGGCGAGTTGGCCTACCGCTTTGACACACTGCAGACCGAACAGGTTGCCAGTTTTGCCCGCCGGCAGAAAATCACCGTCAACACGCTAATGCAGGCCGCCTGGTTGTTGCTGCTGCACCATCACACGGGTGAATCGACAGTCGCCTGCGGCGTGACCTTGTCTGGACGACCGCCGCACTTGCGCGATATCGAGCGGCAGTTGGGCCTGTATATCAACGATGTGCCGCTGGTGGCCGAAATAGATCGCCTACAAGGGCTGGGCGACTGGCTGCAGGATTTGCAGGCGCGCAACCTGCAAGTGCGCGAGCATGGCTATAACGCACCGGCTGAGATCGAAGGTTGGGCGGGTCTGGGCGGTGCTCTGGCGGATACCGTGATTGTCTTTGAGAACTATCCGGTCAGCGCCGCACAAGCGAGCGGTGACAGCCGCGGCTTGCGCTTGCAGGCCATGAACAGTGTCGAACAGGCCAATACCCCGCTGACGCTGTATGTGGAGCTGAAAGGCCAATTGCAGCTGCGCTTTGACTACCGACTGGATGCATTCGCTGAGGATGCGGTGGGTCTGCTGAACGAGCAATTGTTGAAGGTGCTGTGGCAGTTAGTTGATGGGCGGATTGATCGCGATCTGGGGGAGGTGCTGGGCGACCGGGCGTTGGAGGGGTGATAGCTTGCTGTGAAAAATGTTGAAAAAAAGGCACCGACAGGTGCCCTTTTTTTGCGAAAATGCATCTGTATGCGTCAATGTGACGAGCTGTAGCTTTGCTGGTCGTGCAGTAGTGCATTCAAGGTTAAATAGCCCCTAGTCTAAGTCGTAGGGAATACCAGTATGGACAAGAAGTATTATTTGCGTCAGTGTCGGCTTGCATTGTTATATGCGGCCATATGTTTAATAGGTTGGCATTGGGGGCAACATCACTCGACGAATGCTAATTTGCTTCATACCTCCCTGGTGTGTGTTAGCGCTTTATTGTTTCCCTACACGACAAAACTCTTTGAGCGGCTGGCTCATTTAACGCGAACACATAAAGTTTTTTCGAAATTATTTGGCACTTTAACGCCCAGGAATGACGGCTTTATTATGCTTTATCACTTTGGTTGTTTTGCATTTTCGCTGCCGCTCGGGGGAGTGTATCTTATTCTTACATTAATGGGGCGGTGGATAGGGAGAGCAAGTGCTAGCGAGTCGGAACATAGGTCAAAATGAAGTCGTTTAAACTTTTCATCAGCTTTTCGTCAATTTGGGCGCTAACGACGGCCATTATTAACGCAAATGCTAGAATTCCGGCGGCTCCTGCCGGTAGGCCGACGGTAAGGCTGAATGCTGCGGCAACCAGCAAGCCAGCCATTTCACCTGCTACGATAGATTCGGCTTTGAGGAAAAACGGCTGCCAGTTGTTTGTCTCGAAGCCTTTTGCCGCCTCTGCGCGTAGGTCCAGGCCATCCATAACCCAGCCAGCATAGCCAAAGCCCTTTGCGAATCGTGCGAGGTTTTCAGCCATCTGCTTCTTGTCCATAGCACTCAGCGCAGTGGCGACGGCTGCTCGGTCTTTCGCACTGAATTTGGTCCGAATGCCATCGCCATACTTCTCAAACGCTTTGATTGCCTGATCTGCCGATCGCAGTCGATTTCCTCGAGCCGATTGCTCGAGGGCTGCAGCCTGGGTAGCCAACTGCTGTCCGAATTGAGCGGTCGCCTCTTTATAGAAATCGGTCACGAATTTTAGGGCGTCTTTATGATCTGCCTCTGCGGTCGCCTTGGCTTTTTCCTCGGCGAGACGCTTGGCTTCAGCCTCGCGTTGCTGTTGCGCTTTGACACGTTCTTGAGCGAGACGCTTACTCATGGATTCTATTGCGGCGTCCAGCCAAAGAACCCTGTACGCTTCCGCGTAGGACAAGCCGTATTCTGTCTGGATGCGCAGTGCCATGGCCATGTAGCCACGAGCTAGTCCGCTTACCCTGAGTTTGCTTTGCTTGACCTTCATCGAAATTGTAAGGGGGTTGCTGCCAAAAAAAGCATTAGCTTTTTCTAGTGCAACTGCTCGCTCTTTTCCCAAGCTTGTAATGAGTGTTTCCATTTTTGCAGCGTTACTAGCGGCATCTGCTGTCGTGGCCCCTAATGTGGCTAGTTGATTGCTCAGGTGGGTGTCGAGATTCTTGGAAGTCTCGGCAAACGTTGCTTTTACCTCCCCTTCAATACGACCGATTTCCTTCGCTAAGCCATTGTTTGCATATTGAATTTCATATTTTACATATGCCATATGCGTGGACGCTATGCCGGGCGCGAAATGGTAGGACTGTACATTGAAACCGATGCCGTAAGGATCATTGCCAGCGGGAGGCTGTGCACCGACAAAGGTGGCTGGGAGATTCATTTGCATAGGGCGATATTCCTCGCGGTACTAGATGGCGGAGCAGTTTTGCTCCGGCCTGCTATTCGAGCAGGTGAAGTCACTTTATATGCATAAATGCATTTGATCAACCATAAAATGCATAAACGCATTCTGGGCGCTGGCGTAACCCCTTGGAAGGTTGTGGGAGAGGGGGCAGTTGCTTGCTCGCTGGCTTAGGTGTGCATGCATCTCGCTGCCCTGCAAAATGCAGGGCAACAAAAAGCCCCCGCCGGAATCCCGGTGGGGGCTTTGAACTCGCGAGACTGCGAGTCAGATCAGAAGCTGTATTTCACATTGAACATCACGTTGCGTGGTGCCCCCCAGTACACGGAGTCATAGTTGCCTAGGCCACTGTAGTAGTGCTTGTCGAACAGGTTGTTGACATTAACCGTGCCCTTGAGGTCGCGAGTAAAGTCATAACCCGCATTGAGACCGACCAGCGTAAAGGCCTTCTGCTTGAATTTGGCGTTCGGGTCATCGGTGGTGTACCACTCACCCGGTTGATAGAACGTCTCGCTCTGCCATTTGAGATTGCCGCCTACCGTGATCTTGCTCCAGTCGCCCGGCAGCCGGTAGTTGGTCGCGAGTTTCAGCAGATGCTGCGGTTGGTTGGTCGCAACGCGCTCGTCGTCGCTATCATGCGACTCCGCGAAGGTGTAACCACCCATCACATTCAAGTCCTTGAGGACCTCGCCCGAGACCTCCAGCTCGACGCCGCGTGTTCTTACACCTTCTCTGGCTTCGTAGATGGACCGGAAGTTTTGCGCGTCGTAACCGACTTCTACTGCGAAGTTGTCCTGAGACAGCTGGAACACTGCCAGGCTGGCGTTGACCCGATCCTCAAGGTAAGCGCCCTTGATACCAATCTCGTAGCTCTTGCCCGTCATCGGATCAAGCGGTTTGCCCGTCGCATCGCGGTTGTATGCCTGAGGCTTGAAAACGTCGGTGTAGCTGAAGTAGACAGTGTGGTACTGATCCAGATCGTAGGTGACGCCGGCATAAGGTACGACCTCGCCAGACACCTTAGAGTCTGCTGGCAGCTTGCGATTCACGGCGTTGATCGTATCGATTTCCCAGGTGTAGTTGACCACGCGGGCGCCAACGATCAATGACAGTTCGTCAGTCGGCTTGAAGATCGATGCAGCGAAGGCAACGCTCTGGCGTGCCTTGATATCGAAGGTTGACCACCACTGGAAATTGGTCGGGTAGTCGCCGTATCCATCCCATTGGAAGACGTCCTCGACAATCGGGTTGGTTTGGCCGTCCTGGCGAACTGATTGAGATTTGGTTTCAGAATAGTTGTAGCCAACAACTGCCTCGTGGATGCGTCCACCCAGGGTGAACGGGCCTCGCGCATAAAGGTCGAGACCTTTTTCCTTGCTGGTGGTATTGAACTTCGAAGCTGTACCGAATGCCGTGTTCACCGTACCGTCAGGGTTGATGTTGCCACCGATAAAGCCGTGGGAGATTCTGCCGTCATCGCGGATGCCCTCAGCGCTGACGCCGGACATCAACTCACGCGAGCGATAATGGCGTCCGCTGGCCACACCTTTGAGAATCCAGTCGTTATCGAAGGTATGCGAGAGTTCGACAAACGCCCGCTGAGTTTCCTGATTACGCCAGGACCAACGGTCGGCGGCGTTGAAATCGCGATCAAACTTGGCGATGCGACCGTCTTGGTAGAACCCAGGCATCGCGTTGACTGTACTGCCGTTATTGTTGTTTTTCTGAATGTCATAGCCGACCGACAGCATCGTGCTTTCGTTAAGGTCGGCCTCCAACACACCATAGAAAGTGTTTTGCTCGCCGGTCAGGTAGTTCACATAGCTGTGCTGCTTCTGGGTACCCACCACGGTGCGACCGCGAATGTTACCGCTGTCGGTAAGAGGGCCGGACAAGTCGATGTCGGCGGTGTACTTGTCCCAAGAACCGGCACCCAGGCCGACCTTGCCCTGAAACTTGTCGGTCGGGCGCTTGCGCACTAGATTGACAACGCCCGACGGATAGCCGGTGCCGTTGACCAAGCCGGTTGCGCCCTTTAGCACTTCCACCCTGTCGTAGATCAAGCTGTCGCCGATGCTGTAGTTATCACGCAGAGAGCCGCCTTCCGAGGAGAGGCTGGGCACGCCGTCGAACTGGAAATTCTCCAGTTTGAAACCGCGCGAATAGAAGCTGTAAGCCTCTGAGCTTTCTTGGTCAACAGTAATCCCCGGCGTCTGCTTGAGCACATCGGAAACACTCTGCAGGTTCTGATCATCCATCTGCTGGCGGGTCACCACACTGACCGACTGCGGCGTCTTGCGCAGGCTCAGGGGCAAGCGCGTAGCTGCTGCGGTTTCACCGGTGGTGTACGAACCTGTTCCTTCGGTGGTGATCCCCAACGCCGCCCCGGAAATGTTCGTTGCACCCAACTGCATCGCCGCATCATCCGCCGCCCGCGGAGCGCCAAGGGTGACGACGTTGCCCTGCACGCTGTAGCTGACGCCAGTGCCCTGCAGCAGTCGCGCCAGTGCTTGCTCAGGCGACAGGCGACCGGCTACTGCTGCGCTGCGTCGGCCCTGCACGGTGTCCTGGCTGAACAGGATCTGCATGTCGGTCTGCTTGCCGAAGCTGAGCAGCGCGCTGCTCAGCGGCTGCGCCGGAATGTCGAAAGCCAGGTCCTGCGCCTGAGCAACCGTTGCGTAGGGCAGGGCCAGGGCCAGGCCAAGGGCGCTCATGCTCAACGATGGGCGCAAGGCATGGCGCAGAAGCAGTGCTTTTCCTAGTGGGGTGAGGCGGTGTGGTGCTGGCATTGTGTCGGCTCTTATATATGGCGTAAGTGTTAATGCGATTGCGTCTCAACTTACAATGGAACGCATGACCCGCTGAAAACCGGAAAAGTTTTTTTCAGGCCGGCTCCAGATCGCTGCGCACCTTGCCCGAATCCATCCGTACCAGCTGGTCGGCCACATCGAAATAACGGTCGTCGTGGGAGATGACGATGATGGTTTTGCCCAGCCGTTTCAGGTCCGGAAGCAGCTCGGTGTAGAAGATGCGGCGGAAGGTCGGGTCCTGGTCGGCGGCCCATTCGTCGAATACCAGCACCGGCCGCTCTTCGATCCAGGCATTGACCAGCGCCAGGCGCTTGCGCTGGCCGGTGGAGAGGTCGGTGGTGGTGAAGGCGCCGTCGCGGATGCTGACCTTGTGGGCGATTTCCAGGCGTTCCAGATAACGGGCAGCGTCTGCCGGCAGGTCGCCGTCGCCTTGGACTAGGTCGTCGAACAGGTAATAGTCGGCGAAGATGGTGGTGAACAACTGGCGATAGTCATCGCGGTTTTGTGCCGTTACCGCCTGGCTGTTCAGGCGTATTTCGCCTTGCTGCGGCTCATACAGGCCCAGCAGCAGTTTGATCAGGGTGGTCTTGCCGCAGCCGTTTTCGCCAACGATGAAGACGATGTCGCCCTGGCGGATCTTCAGGTTGACCGGCCCGAGGGCAAACGGCGTAGCGCCGTCAACTACCGGGAAGGCATAGCGCACGTCGCGCAGTTCCAGCTCGTGCACCGCTTGCGCGGGCTTGGCCGGGGCGTCGAGCAGCAGATGTGGCTCCGGCGAGGAAAACGTCTCGGACAGCTCGGCAATGCGCCGAAAGGCAATTTGCGCGCGGCTGACGATCGGCAGGTTGGCAATCAACTGCTCGAGCGGGCCTTTCATGTACAGCAGCACCAACACAAAGCCGCTCATCACCGCCTTGTTGCTGTCTGGCCAGTAGGCCTGCATGGCCAAGGCCAGGCCGATCACCACGAAGAACAGCATCGAGCCAAAGGTCTTGGCGACGATGAAGATGTTCACCGACTCGATTTGCTTGCGGCAGATCAGCGAAGCGCTTTCACGGATGCGCTGGGTGAACATGCGCTGGCGGCGCGGGCGGTGAATGCGCAGTTCCTTGGCGCCATCGGCAATCGCGCGGTAGTGCTTTTGCAGGTTGTCTTCTTCATCACGTGCTTCGAGAAAGCCTTTCAGGCCTTTGTTCTGGGCGACGAACTGCGCGGTGCAGCCGATGGCAATGGCCACCAGCATCATCAGGAACATCGGCCACGACAGCATGGCCAGATAGCCCAGGCAGCCGAGGGTGACGGTCAGCGAGATGGCCAGCGGGGCAAACACGAAAGCGAAGTCGCTGATGGTGTCGATATCGTGGGTCAGCACCGGGATCAGGCGGTGGCTGCGGTAGCGTTCGATCTGCGCAATCGGTGCGCTGAGGACCTTTTCGCCCAACTCCAGGCGCAGGCGGCGGATGATGTACTGGCCGACGCGGTTGCTGCTCATGTCCGACAGGATCGAGCAGCACAGCGCCAGCAGACACAGGCCGGCGAAGGCGGCGACGACGTTGCCGGTCAAGCCAGCCTCGCTGTTGAGGGCGTTGTTGATGGTGGCCAGCAACACCGTAATCGACAACCCACCGACCATGCCCAGCACGATGGACACAGTCACGAGGGGCCAGAACGGCTTGAGCAGGCGCAGCAGGTCGGCGAAGGCGCTGCGGCTGCGTGGAGGGCTGATCATGGAAACTCCTGAGTCGAACGGCGAGAGAAGGACGGGTAGCCGGGCGCATGAGGCCGGTAAACCCCTGCAGAGAGGACGAAACGCACGGGGGCGGATTTAGCGGGGGAGGTGGCCGGGCAGACGGCGGGTTTGGCCCGGCAGCAAGCGGAAGCTTGAAGGTGCGCGCGTAGAGGGAGCGCTTGGAGAACTACTCGCGTTCCAGGCGCAGCTGGGCGGCCTTCCTGGGGACGAGCTGAGCCCCCTTCAACTACGGGCGTGGGCGTCTTCTTGAGCGGGCAGTGCACTAAAACTAGGCGCCGGCGCTCTCGATCAGCGCCGAGGTGGAGTCGGCTAATGCCAGTTGGAAAGCTTCCAGTGCAGAGGGCAGTGCGTCCTGGCGGGCAGTCGCGTGGGCGTTGATCACCTCAAGTGCCTGTCTGAGCTCAGGGTTGCTGTTGAGCACGATTTCTCTGGCGGCCAACTTCTTCAGCAGGTTCAGGCACAGGTGTCTGCCTTGCGCAGTAATTCCGATGTATATCGAAATGATGTGCTCGTTGGTTTGCACCCGGATGAAACGCACGTGTTCGGCGAAACGGTGGAACCGGGGATGATACATCTCGGTGAACTCTGCCGGGCGTGGATACAGCTCCACATTCCGTTTGTCTTCGTTTGCCCAGACAGCCGCGCGCTTGAGCTGGTTGCAGTCGTGGCACGCGACCGCCAGATTCCAGAAATGGAAGGTGTACTGAATGAAATCCACTCGAGGCAGCACATGTTCGATTGGTTTGGCGTGGGCGATATTGACCAGCGGGCGCTGACAGTAGCAGCACATGCCGTTCTGCAGTTCTTCCAGAAAGTCGCGTAGGGCTTGCTTGACCAGCCTTCCGGTTACGCCTGAAGTTTGCTTCTTGCGGTAGTTACTCCACGCTGTCCAGAGATCATTGTGCGCTTTGGTCGGATCTCTCTGGCGTCGCCTGAACTCCTTCAGCGCCATTGCTTCGCGCTTCGATAAATGTTCGCAGGTTTCCTCCAGATAGCGCTTGCGCTGATGGCACGCTTGTCGATATCGCGCGAGGATTTGGGTCATGCTCTGCTCATCGAGTACGCGGTAATCAGTCATGGCTCAGCGTCTCCGCGAGCAACATCGAAATCGCTGCCTGTGCCTTGGCAATCAGATCAAGGTCACTGCGTTCGCGGCGGTCTTGATTGCCACGGCCGGTGTCCTCGATGGTCTTCTCCAGCTTGCTGAGCTCGCCCAGCGCGTTATCAGCCTTGTCACCAATGCCGCCGGTATTTACCGCAGAGATGATCGATGCGACCAGTTGCGCGCACTTCTCCTGGATCGCCCGGTTGTGAGGTGTGTAGGTGAGGAAACCTTCCATGAGGATGGTTTCGACCGAATGCCGCTCCGGGCCAGTAATCTCGCTCAGTCTTCTGTCTCTGGACCGCAAGCAGACATCGGTATCGCTGGTGTTGGCAATGAGGATCGGCGAATGGGTGGCGACCACGAACGACACTTGCAGTTTGTCTGCCAGCAGGTTGAGGATTCTGGGCAGCACTTGTTGCCAGCTGACGTGCAGGCTGATTTCGGGTTCATCGATGAGGAACGTAGCACCGGGTCGTGCGGCGGCAAGGACCTTGAGCATCAAGCTGACGATGTTCTGTTCCCCGGAGCTGAGTGTCGAGAAGGCCCGGGGCCGATGTTCGCCCTCTCGGAGGACGCTGAGTTCGTAGCCGCTGATCCTCCGTAGATTGGAGCGCAACGTGTCGAGGTCCGCAATGTCTTGCAGGTCGAGGGTGTGCTTGCTGGGAAGATTGGGATCGCCGGGGTTGAGCGCGGTTCTCAGCGTCAGAAAAAACCTGGACTTGAACCCAAGCATGCCTAGACATTCGCTGAGCTGGTCGATTTTCCCCTCATCGCCGGCGATCTGTTTCATCTTGCGGGACATATGCTTGATGCGCGTATCGAGCGAGAGCTTATTTACCCCGGTGCGCAGCCCTTCGTAGTAGAAGTACCCGGAGAGGCCCGGATCGGCGAACGGGAAACGATCTGAATGTGACAGCGGCACGCCGATACTGCGCATGCCATGCCCGGCAAGGCGATACGCAAGGTCGCGAAGCAATTGGCTCTTGCCCTCGCCGTTGTTGCCAATGACGTATAGACAGGCCGGGGAAGGTTGACGCCTTAGGCGATCGGCGATGTCGCCACTGCTGACGCTGAGCGTTTGCGGTGGCATTCCGATCTCGCCGGCTAGCACGAACTTGCGGGTTACCAGAGTCTTGAGCGGCATGAGTGAGGGCCGCTTGTTGACGCTGGCGCACAACCCGTTGATCGGTCGGAAGTAGGGCAAATAGCTGTTGAGAAAACGCACCACCTCGGAGGACAGGTTGTTGCTGTCGCGATGGTAGGGGCGCTCTTGCCACAGATTGTAGATGGCGCCTGCCAGAAGCATACGCTCGATACCATCGAGTGCCGCGAGGTCTTTGTTCGTTCGGGAAACGTCGATGTAGAGCGTCTTCTGGTTGGCAGGGCGAGTGTTGAGAATGGTCGCTGTGTACTGCTCGTCGGTATCAGGAAGGCTGCTGAAGTTGATCATGCATTCGATATGGGCCCTGCCTTTGATCAGGGTGCGCAGCTGGGGCCAGGTTCCTGCTTGTTCCTCGCTGGACCAGTTATGAATGATGATCATCCTGCCCTGGACGTCTCCCTCCAGTAACTCTCCCAGGATTTGCTTCAGACCGTTGCTGTCAGCGGCGGCCCAAGATGGATCTGGCGCATCTAGCAAGATTGTCTGATCAGCCGGGGTGTGTGGGAAAAGCGATGACCTGAAGTTGGCCTGCATGCCATGAACCGCCAGGCGCAAGCTTATCAGCTCCTTGTGCCGCATCGACAAACGCCCGGAAAGGCTGAACGACGGGCTGGGGATGGGGCCTTGCAGTCCTAGGAACAACTCAGCCGTACTCGGTAGGGCGTCGAAATACAGGGTGTTCAAGGTCGACTGAATAGTCCCCACCAAAGCCGCGACTAGCTTGGAATGACGAGGGTCCACATCCAGTTCAAGACCGATCAGGCGGGCCGTGAGCTCGGTGAGCAAATAGCGCAATGCCTCTTCGCTCAAGTTCAAACGGTTGACCTCACTGCTTACCGCTTCGCACTGTTCCGGCGTGAGGGCGTCGATCAGTACATCCTCCGTTGAGGACAGGGCGATAGTCGCCACGTCCACGTTTTGCCCTGTACTCAGACAAATAATCAGCAGGCTGGTGTGCAGTAACTCGTAATCGGACAAATGGACGAATTCGCCGATCTTCGACGTAATACGTGCAAGCGCCTTCTCGGCATCGATCTCACGTTCATCCTGATACATGGCGGGGCTGTCGGTCCTTTGCTTGCCGGCGATCTAACTGTCGCAAAGTTTCGCCAATGGCATATGGCTATGAGCTGGCTATTTGAAGCAATCTGCATAGCGATTTCAACTCTGCATGCCATTTATCGCTTTACCCGATCAAAAATGCCCCTGCCGGAGACCGGCAGGGGCATTGAACATCATGTTGCTTCGTCGGCTACGGCGAATTGGTAGAACCCTGTCCCTGGCTGCACCGATTGTCGTACACGGGCGTACAGCGCATTCCCCGCCGGTTCAGCTAGCAGCTAGTCCTCTACGTGCTCTTTTTTCCTCGTATGCTTGGGTGCAGATTTGGTTTCCTGAACGACGATGTAAAACTCCTCGCCATGCTTCACCGCGCCGTACAGCACTGCCTTTTCGATCAGTTCGCTGGCACGCACGTGACGCAGCATCATCGGATCCCTGCGCAGGTCGCGATACAGCGCCACGCACAGCAATACCATCACGATCACGAAGGGCAGGGCCACGACGATAGTCAGGTTCTGCAGGCCGGTAAGGGCCGCGCCGGGATTCGCCGGGTCGCCAATTGCGAGCATGATCGCCGCAACGGTGCCGGTCAGGCCGCCCCAGAAAATCACCGTGGACCGCGACGGTGTCGTCGTCCCGCGCTCCGATAGCGTGCCCATTACCAGCGAAGCAGCGTCCGCCCCGGACACGAAGAAAATCGCCACCAGCACCATAACCAACACCGACGTCAGGCTTGCCAGCGGGTATCCGTCCAGAAGCTGGTAAAGCGCGGTGTTGCTGTTGACCACGCCGTCCACCAGCAGCAGGCTGCCCTCGCGCACTGCATCGATGCTTGCACCGCCGAACAAGGTGAACCAGATCAGGCTGACCAGGCTTGGCACCAGCAGCACGCCGCTGACGAACTGGCGGATGGTCCGGCCGCGACTGATGCGGGCGATGAACATGCCGACAAAAGGCGTCCAGGAAATCCACCATGCCCAGTAAAACACGGTCCAGCTGGCCAGCCAGCTGTCCATCTGCGGGCCGCCACTGGCGCTGGTACGCGCCATCATTTCCGGTAGCAACTTGATGTAGACACCGATAGAGGTCGGCAGCAGGTTCAACATCAATAACGTCGGGCCGACCAGGAATACGAACACGGCCAAGGCAAGTGCCAGGATCATGTTGACGTTGGACAGCCACTTGATGCCTTTGCCAATCCCGGACACCGCAGAGGCAACAAAGGCGATGGTCAGCACGGTCACGATGGCGAGGTAAAAGATTTTGCCAGGGTGTTCGATCCAGCCGTTGTATTCCAGGCCGCCGGCGATCTGCAGCGCCCCAAGCCCCAGTGAAGCGGCAGAGCCAAACAAGGTGGCGAAAATGGCCATCATGTCGATTACCCGCCCCAGCGGCCCGTTGGCATGCTTGCCGATCAGGGGACGAAATGCATTCGAAACCAGCTGCGAGCGGCCACGCCGAAACGTACCGTAAGCAATCGCCAGGCCTACAATCGCGTACATCGCCCACGGGTGCAGCGTCCAGTGGAACAGGGTGGTAGCCATCGCCACCTGCATCGCTTCGTTGGACTGGGGAGCCGCAGCGCCGGGAGGTGGCGTCATGTAGTGAGACAGCGGCTCAGCGACGCCGAAAAACATCAGGCCGATGCCCATGCCGGCACTGAACATCATCGCGACCCACGACACGGTCCGAAACTCGGGCACCTCGCCGTCACGTCCGAGTGGGATCCTGCCGTACCGGCTCGCCGCCAGCCAGAGCACGAAAATCACGAACAGCGTCGAGGTCAGCACGAAGAACCAGCCGAAATTGATGATGACCCAGGATTGCGCCGCAGATGCGCTGGCGGCAAGAGTCAACTGGCTGAGGAAGCCCCAGAGGATGAAGGCGATTGCGGTGATGCTGGTAATGCCGAACACGATCCAGTCGATCTTGCCTTCTAGATGCCGATCTTGCCGCGCTTCTTCCGTTTTGGAGGGGTCGGTTACGCCGAGTGCGAGGGTTTCAGCGTTGTTTTCCATTGCCATAAATTCACTACCCACCTTGAAATTTTGCAGGTCTTTGTTCTTGTTTTCTCGGTAACGCTGCAAACAGTCCGACGTCAGTGCGCACTGGAGGCCCGCCGATTATCCATTTCCTGTTCACGGCGCCTGTTCTGAGAGCGTCCATGCGCAATCCTTTTGACGACTTGCGACAACTGCGCAGGGGGAATTTGGTGCAGGGCAAAGGCGGGAGAAGGACGGTCAGGCGGGCGCTTGCCCAGAGGGGAGGCGGGGATACAACGGGGGAGGTGGCGGGCAGCCGGTTGCTTAGCGGGTTCGGCCTGATGGCAGGCCAAACCCTCTAACGACGCAGATCAGAGGCTGCGTTCGAAGAAGTATTCACGCTCAAGACGCAGCAAGGCGGCCTTCTTGTGCACGAACTGGATGTCTTTCAAGTGGCCGAAGCCCTGCGACTTGAGAAATTCGATCTGGCGCGTGTGATCGATGCGCGGCTCGCCAAGAATGCGCTGAGTACGCGGGTCATCCAGGTACATGTAATGCATCAGCGAGTTGAACCAGGCCTTGAGCTTGCCCACCCCCTGGTGCTTGCTCTCGCCGACCACCACATGCCAGCCGCGGTCGTAGTCGGCCACGTCATAGAACGGCGCGATGCGGTCTTCCTTGCACCAGTACACCTCGAAGTAGGCGAACGGCTCATCGTCGAAGCAGCCGATCAGCGGGTGCACGCGCGGGTCGTCGAGCATCTCGCGCAGGTAGGCGGCGTGCTCTTCGAGGCTGCCGGTCTGCTCCCAGAAGTACGCCACCTGTTCCAGGTTCATCCAGCGGTTGAAGGCTTCGAGGTCGCGGTCGGGGTCGATGGTGCGCAGGCTGAAGGTGCTGTTCAGGCCCGGCAGATGGCGCCGGTAGACCTCGCCGGCAGGGATGGGCGGGCGCTGCGGGTGGCGCTTTTCGCCGCTGAAGCAGTAATGCGGGGCGGTGTGCACGCTGGCGGGCGCGGTCAGCCACGGCAGCGGGTTCTGCCAGAAGGTGGCGCGGCGGCATTGCAGCTCCAGGCTGCCATCTGCACTGGGTAACTGCGTGTCGAACACGCCCTGACGGATTGCCGCAACGGCGAATGCCTGCGGGGCTTTGAGGTTGATGCTGAGCACTGCGGATTTTTTGCGATAGGTAAAGTGGCTGCCGAGCACTGCCAGCAAGGCGGTGGCGGGGTAGTGCGGGGGCAGCGGGCTGTCGATCAGCACGCGCTCGCCGTCGAAACGGTAGCTGAGCGCGGGCAGGTCGCCGACCTGCAGCACGCCCTCGGCGGCGTCGCCGTGGGTGCTGGCGCGGCGGCCATCAGGCAAGGTCAGGCTGAACAGTGGTGCGGGCATGGCAGGGCTCCCTCGGGGCACGGGTGGGGTGGCGGTCACAGTTCGCGGGCAACGCGAAAGCTCAGCCAGTCGCCGCGGTCGGACGGGATGGTGGCGTTGCGGTTGCCGGAGCGGGAGAAGATCGGCGGCTCGATCCAGTCGTTGCCGCGCATCGACAGCACCTTGCAGCCAGGTTCGGTCCAGGCGCTGCCGTCGTTGGGTGCGCCTTCATAGCTGTCGCGGTAGCAGTCAGGGGTGAATTCGGAAACGTTGCCGTGCATGTCATAGACGCCAAAGGCGTTGGGCTTGAAACTGCCGGCCGGGGCGATATTGGCAAAGCCGTCGGCTGGGCCGTAGGTGTTGGCATTGAGGGCGATGCTGTATTCCTTGTCCGGGTCCAGCGGGAACGGGAACGGGCCTTTGCTGCCGCCGCGGGCGGCGTATTCACGCAGGGCTTCGCTGGGCATGAAGTACTGCTTGCCGGTCTTTTTCGACAGCCATTGGATGTACGCCTGGGCTTCGTTGAAGTCCAGGCACACCGCCGGGTTGCGCGCTTCGTACTTGTAGCGCGGGATACCGGCGATGCACTGGCGGCCTTCGCGGTCATCACCGCTGGGCATGCGATAGCCGCTGGCGCGCAGGTAAACATCCCACTCGCCTTTGAGTACCTGGAAGCGGCTGATGGCGATCGGGCGCTTGAAGGTCACCTCATGCTGCGGGCCTTCATCGGGCTGGCGGCCGACTTCACCCTCGGCGGTGCCCATGCTGAAGCTGCCTGCGGGCAGTACCACCAGCTCTGGGCAGTCCTTGCAGTCACGGATCACCGTGCCGGGCGCTGCGGCCTGGGCGCCGCTGCTGAGCAGCATGCCGGCGGCGAGCGCCAGGGTCAGTCCGTGCAGGCGGGCGAGGGTAGGGCGCGAGGTGGGCTGGGACATGGCAATTCTCGTTGGCGAATACATGGGTTACACCGTTTTGCGCAGCAGGGCGACAAAGCGCTCGAGCTGGGCTTCGTCGTTGAGCAGGCCCGGCGCGGTGCGGATCACCGGGCCGACGTCGCGGTACACCGCATCGACCATGGCTTTGTTTTTCTGCAGGTAGGCGGCGACCTCGTCGCAGTCGCGATCCTTGACCCGGAAGAAGCAGAAACCGGCGGAAAGCGTCGGGCTGCGGGGGGTTACCAGCTCGACCCCTCGCACCGTCGACAGCTGCTGCTTGAGGTAGCTGTTGAGTTGATGGATGCGCGCCTGGATGTCGGCCTTGCCCAATTGCAGGTGCAACTTGAAGGCTTCATCCAGCGCCCAGCGGTGCTCGAATGCGTGGTAGCCACCGGGAGTAAAGGTGGTGGCAAAGTCGGTGTCTTCGGAGAAGGTTGGCACCATTGGCGTCAGGTGTTCGACCTTGGCGCTGCGGGCGCAGACGATGCCGGTGCCACGTGGGCCGAACAACCATTTGTGAGTGCCGGCGATGAAGAAGTCGCAGTCCATGCTCGGCACGTCGATGTCTTCCACGCCAAGGCCATGCACGCCGTCGATCACATACAGGATGCGGTCCTGTTCGGCGCGGTCGCGGTTGGCCTCGCGCACCAAGGCGCCGATACGCGCAACCGGCAGTTTGACGCCGCTGCCCGACTGCACCCAGGTCATGCCCAGCACGCGTGTCTTCGGGCGGATGGCCTGGCGGATATTGCCGAGAATTTCGTCTTCGCTGACCAACGCCGGGTCTTTGAACAGGGTGATGCGGCGCACCTGGGTGCCTTGCTTGCGGGTGCGCAGGTCGAGGCTGGTCTCGGCTGAATAGTGCTCGTGCACGGTGGTCAGGATCTCTTGATCCGGGCGTACCTGGATGCCGCCGTAGACCATCGCCAGGCCTTCGGTGGTGCTGCCGGTGAGGGCGATCTGGGCCGGGCTCACCTTCAGGTATTCAGCGGCGGCGCGGCGGACCTGGCCCTCGCGCTTCCAGGTTTCCTGCAGGTCCCAGTCCATTGCCAGGGCCGGATTGCGGTCGATCTGTGCGCGGTAACGGGCGATTGCCTCGCGGACTGGGCGCGGCTGCGAGGTGACGAGGAAGTTGGACAGGTGCAGGTAGCTTGGGTCCTGTTCGAACAGCTGTTGCAGGTCACGCCATTTGTCGCCGCTGGCGCTGGTCGCAGGATTTTCCGTAGCCGTAGCCAGCGCGTATTGGCCCAGCGGCAACGTGGCGGCGAGCACCCCGGCCTGCTTGAGAAAGGTGCGCCGCGGGTTCATGGCTGTGCCTCCACGACAGAGCTGGCCGATTGCAGGCTGGCGACCGGTTGCGCCGCTTTTTGCACCTGCGCCCAGACGCGCATGAAGTTGCCGCCCCAGAGCTTGGCGATATCGGCCTCTGAGTAACCGCGGGCGATCAGCTCGGCAGTGACGTTGCGGACCTCGCCGACGTTGTCCCAGCCTTGCACACCGCCGCCTTCATTGAAGTCCGAGCTGATGCCGACGTGATCGATGCCGATCTTGGCCACCGTGTAGTCGATGGCCGCGACAAAATCCTGCAACGTGGCCTTGGGCTCGTCTTCAAGGATGCCGTACAGCGCGCCTGCGTACTCGCCGAAGCGCTGCTCGGGCCAGCCGGCAATGATCGGGTCGCCAGGCATAAGGGCCATGGCCAGGTCTTGCAGGGGCGGCAGGTCGAAGCGCTGGCGCAGCGCGTTGAGTTTGTCGCGGGTGCCCTGGGTCAGCGGTTTCAGGTATTGCGAAAACGCCACTACCTGGACCACGCCGCCACTGTCCTTGATCAGCTGCAGCTCGCGGTCGCTGAGGTTGCGCGGGATGTCCACCAACGCCCGCGGCGCCGAATGAGAAGCTACCAGCGGTGCGCGGCTGAGCTGGGCGACCTGCTCCAGCGCTGGAGTCGACATCTGCGACACATCGATGATCACGCCCAGGTCATTGAGCCGCTGCACGGCCTGCTTGCCGATCGCCGACAGGCCGCCGAGTGCATCCGGGGTGTCGTTGAAAAACGGCATCGGCCGCGAAGAGTCGGCCCAGGCATTGTTGCCGATATAGCTGAAGCCGAACATGCGCATGCCGCGCGCAGCCCAGGTGTCGAGCAGATCGATGTCATTACCCAGTGGGTAGGCATTGAGCATGCTCAGAAAGATCACGAACTTGCCTTCGCCGTGCAGACGGCGGAAGTCGTCGGGGCTGTAGGCGATGGCGACCTGATTGGGGAAGTCGCGGACCAGGCCGGTGATGATCCGGTACCGCACTTCCTGCTGGTGGCGCGCTTCATCGACAAAGGCGGCGGTTGGCTTGTGCGGCGCGTTGTCGCCGTTCCACATTTCTGGCCAGCCGAACAGGTTCAGCGCGGCACCGGACAGCCGACCGCGGTTGAGCTTGACCAGATCGAACTGGCCCGCGCCGTCCTTATCGAACTCGTTGCCGGCGCTGGCGTAGTCCAGCGGCAGGCTGATATGACTGTCAAAGGTGAGCATGTATTCATGCAGCGCGTCCGCCTGCTGGGTCACCTCGGCGGGGTAGCCGCGGTTGCTCCAGTGGTCCCAGGCCAGGTAGCCGCCGCCACCCAGCGCCAGCAGCAGGGGCAGGCCCAGGTATAGCGCCTTGTTGCGCAATCGTATGTTCATTGCCATCTCGGATCAGGGTGGTAACCGGGCGTGGCTCAAGCCACACGCTATGAGGGGAAGGACGTGTGGCCACGGGGAAAAATTAATCGCCTGGCGGCAATCGGCTATGCTCAAACAGGGCGTAGGCATTTTCCGTAGGTGCTGTCGTCCTGATCTGCGAAGGTATTGGAAATCGGCAGTTACGCTTGAGCCAAGCAGGTGTTGGATGACTTGGTTTAGGCTCGCCGGCAGGATCTTTCTCCCCGATCTGTAGTCTTCGGTTCATCGAGAGAATAAGGAGATGTGCATGCTTGTCCGGTCATTGACCCTCGCCACGTTGCTAGCCGTAGCTGGCCCTTTGCTTGCCGCCGACAGCGATGCGCCGTTGGCCAAGGAGCTGGGCAAGGCCAGGCCGTTGGTGGTGATTGCCCCCAGCCCAGCTGATCCGACCTTGCGTGGCCTTAACGAGGCACTGAATGAATCGGCGACCAAAAAGGCCTTTGAAGAGCGCCAGTTGGTGCTCTACAGCGTTGCTGGCCTAGCGGGTACGCGCGAGGGGAAAAACCTCGAGCAGCAGACCACCATGGCCCTGATTCGCGAACTGAAACTGGGTGCGAGCAAAGGCACCAAGGTCATTCTGGTGGGCAAAGACGGCGAGTTTCATGTGTTGAAGGATGACGACAGCGGCGAAAAGCTTGATCCGCAGGTGATCTTCAAGGCGGTGGACGAGTTGCCTGCCAGCGAGAAGGCTGCTGCGGTTGCGGCACCGGTTGCGGCAGCTGCTCCGGAGCCCAAGGGTAAGGAGGCCAAGAACGTCAAGCCAGCCAAGCCAGCCAAGCCAGCGGCGCCACCCAAGCCGCTGGAGGATTGAGCGCAAAGAAGGTATACACGCGGTACCAAGCTGTCTCACCGGACGCCAGCCGGCCGGAAAGGGTTGCGTAGCGGTCCATCTGCCCGCGTGTATCACTCTGTATCCACACCTATTCCTGATCCACTCCCATACAAAAGCACCGCAGTGCCGATACATCACCGACACACCACTGCGGCTCAATAGCTCCACTACCAACCGCAAGTGGAGCACCACCATGAAACAGTCGAAAAACACCCTTGGCCTGCTTGGCGCAGCTGTCGTCGGCAGCCTGTTGCTGGGCAATAGCGCCTTCGCCGTCGAACCGATGAGCCAGGGTTATCAACTGGCCGCCGCCAAGACCGACGCGGAAGGCAAATGCGGCGAAGGCAAGTGCGGCGGCAGTGAGAAGGCTGGCAAAGCCGAAGGCAAATGCGGCGGTGATGCCAAAGCCGGCAAGGCCGAAGGCAAGTGCGGTGAGGGCAAATGCGGTGCCAGCGAGAAACAGGCAGGCAAAGCCAAGTCCTGACCGCCAACGTCCGCAGGCCTCGACCCTCGGTATGGATCAGGCCTGCGGCACTTGCCCGGAGTGCCAAGCATGAACAACCCGCATCTGCGCACCGGTCTCGGCCTGCGTCGCGGCCTGCTAGCCGAATTGCTGACGATGCCCCAGGGGGCGGTAGACTTTCTCGAATGCGCCCCGGAAAACTGGATCGGTGTCGGTGGCAGCCATGGCCGCAGCCTGGCCCAGCTGGCTGAACGCTTTGCCATCAGTTGCCATGGGCTATCGCTGTCACTTGGCGGCATCGCGCCGCTGGACCGAACCTTGCTGACCAGCACCCGGCAGTTTCTGGATCGCTTTGAGGTCCGGCACTATAGCGAACACCTCAGCTATTGCAGCGATGACGGTCACCTCTACGACCTGTTACCGATACCCTTCACCGATGAAGCCGTGCGCCACGTCGCCGCGCGCATTGGCCAGGCTCAGGACCACTTGGGCAGGCGAATCGCGGTCGAAAACATCAGCTACTACGCCGCGCCTTACCAGGCCATGAGCGAACTGGCGTTTATCCGCGCGGTGCTGGACGAGGCTGACTGCGATCTGCTGCTGGATATCAACAATGTCTACGTCAATGCCTGCAATCATCGCTATGACCCCGTCGACTTTCTTCACGGTTTGCCCCGCGAGCGGGTCACTGCCATGCACGTGGCGGGTCACTATGACGAAGCCCCCGACCTCAAGGTCGACACTCACGGCGCGCCGGTGAAAGAGCCCGTCTGGGGCTTGTACGCAGTGGCCTGCGAGCGCTTTGGCGTGCAGCCGACGGTTCTTGAACGCGATTTCAACTACCCGCCATTGGCCGAGCTTCTGGCCGAAACGGCGCGCATTGCGATGGCGCAGCAGGCTAGTGTGAGGTGTGCAGCATGAACCTGCATCAACAGCAACTGCAGATGGCCAGCTACGTGCGCGACCCGGTCCGCAACCCGCCGCCGGCCGATATCGAGGCTCGGCGCCTGCGGGTCTATCGCGAGCTGTTCTATAACAGCATCGAAGGGCTGCTGGCCGCCAGTTTCCCGGTGATGCGAGCAACCCTGGGCGAGCTGGTCTGGCACGCGAGAGTGCGTGATTTCTATGCCGCTTACCGTAGCCAGACGCCGCTGTTTACCGAGATCGGCGGGGCATTCATCGATTACTTGTACGAGGCTGATCTGGACGCCCCGTGGCAATTGGAACTGGCCCATTACGAATGGATCGAAGCGCAGCTTTTCCTGAGCGCTGATGAGGCCTTCACCCAGCTGGATACAGCCGATCTGCTGGAGGGCGAGCCAACACTGTCGTGCCTGGCGCGGATCCTGGCGTACCGCTGGCCGGTCGATCGGATCGGCCCCGGCTATCAGCCTTCAGCGCCACCTGCATCGCCAACCTTGTTGCTGGTTTATCGCGATGAGCACCTGCAGGTGCGTTTCGCCCGGCTCACCCCAATGGCCTACCAGTTACTGGCCGGGCTCAACGGCAGCGGGCGGCAGCGCTTGCAGGCGCTGGGCGACGAGCAGGTTCAGGCGCAGGGCTTGGCGCTGCTCGAAGACCTGCACGCGCAGCAGCTTGTCATCGCCGTAAATTACCTGGCGGGTGCCTCGGCCTGAGCCTCGGCGGATTTCTTCGCCGGCGGCTTCAACCGGGTTACACCCAACAGCACCAGTGCCATGCCCGCCACCTGATATAGTGAAATCTGCTCACTGAGAATCGCCCACGACGCCAGCACCGTCAGTACCGGGCCGAGGTTGCCGACAGCCGCCGTCTGGGTAGGCCCCAGGCGCTGAATCGCCAGGGCCAGCCAGTAGATTGGCAGCACCGTGGAGAATACTGCCATCAGTCCAGCATTGGCCCACACCGCAGCCGGCAACTGCGCCAGTTGGCTTACATCCGCCACCAGCAGGTAGTGGGCCAGCACCATCAAACTTGAAGCCGCGCCGCACAACCCGGCCAGGCGCATAGAGCCCATTCGCTTGAGCAGCATGCCGGTGCCGCAGTAATACATCGCGTAAGTGACCGCGCTGGCAAACACCCACAACGAGCCGACAATGATCTGCTGGCCTGCGCTGGCACTGCTGACATCGTGCACGAATGCGATGCCCAGGCCGAGATAGCACAGTCCCATCGCCGCCATCGTGCGCAGGTTGGGCCGTTCACGCAGGGCGACGGCCTGGATAAGCAGTACCAAGGTGGGGTAGGTGAACAGGATCAGCCGCTCAAGCCCCGCGCTGATGTACTGCAGGCCATAAAAGTCGAACCAGCTGGCCAGGTAGTACCCAAGCAGCCCCAACACTGCCACCCGCAACCCATCGGCCACCGTCAACCGTTCGCCACCCTGGCGTTGGCTGAGCCAAAGCAACCAGACAAACAGCGGCAGGGCCAGCGCCATGCGCATCGCCAGCAGGGTAATTGCATCCACTGCAGCTTCGGCGTAGGCGAGTTTGACGAAGATCGCCTTGAAGCTGAAGCCCAGTGCCGCGAGCACTGCAAAAAGGCTGCCGTTATCAATCTGGCGTTTGAGCATGGCGTGTAAGCGAGGCATGGCGAATCCGGAAACAATTGGTAAGGTTTATTCTGCGCATAACGCGGCGCACTGTAGAATCGCTATTTAGCGAACAAGGCTTTCGTTTTTGGAGAAGACACGATGCACTTCGACCTTGCTGATCTGCGTCTGATCGCGGCGATCGCCAGCAGCGGAAGCCTGAGTAAAGCCGCGGCTACCTTTCCGGTAGCAATCTCGGCTGCCAGCAACCGCCTGCGTCTGTTCGAGCAGCGCAGCGGTTTGACCTTGTTCAGCCGCCGCGCCGACGGTATGCAACTGACGCCCTCCGGGCGGCTGGTGCTGGAAGCTGCCCGTGGCGTGCTCGGCGAGGCAAGCAAGCTGCAGGCGACCCTGCACGAACTGGCCGGGCAACGCCGAATCACCCTGCATCTGGCCGCATCGACGGTGACCAACAGCACCTTGCTGCCGGCGGTGCTGGGGCCGTTCCTGGCGGACTACCCGCAGGTCGATCTGCAATTGGTCGAGCACAAGAGCATCGACGTGCTGCGCGTGGTGCTGGCCGGCGAGTGTGAAATCGGTGTGTACGACGGCAACTTGATCAACGACGGCGTGGTATCGCTGCCGTTTCGCACCGAACGGCTGGTTCTGCTGATGCCTGCCGAGCATGCGTTGGCTGAGCGTGGGCAGTTGCGGCTGGTCGACGCGCTGGATTTTGCTTTTGTCTGCCTGCCGGCCGAACGCGCCATGCAACGCTTTGTCGAGGAGCTGGCGATGAACCTGGCCATGCCATTGAAGGTGCGGGTCAGGGCGCCCAGCTTCGAGGCGATAGCGCAGTTGGTCGCGCAACACGCCGGCATTGCCATCGTGCCGCAGACCGCTGCGGTGCGCGCCGAGCAGGAGTTGGCCGTGCGCTGGCTGCCACTGCAGGAGCGGTGGGCCACGCTGGAGCTCAGGGTGTGCTTTCGCAGCTGGGAAGGCCTCAGCTCGCATGGACGGCTGTTGGTGAGCTTTCTGACCGGGCAGTGAGGCGCCGCCCAGAGCCCCGGTCGTCAGTTGCGTCGATCATCACCGCTGCGTGCCAGTCAATCGAGGAACCTCTGGCGAATCGGTGATTGAATGGACGCTCTCTCTGCCACTGCCCCCTCCACCCGCAGTCATCTGGTCCGGCAACTGATCCTGGTATTCGCCGGGCTGTTGCTGTTGGCTCTTTTGGTCGGCCTGGTGTCGCTGTATCGGATCGCCGCCAACCTTGACCTGCGCGAGCAGGAACAAAGCCGGTTTCACGCAGAATCCGCGCTGCGCCAACTGCATAAAAGTGAGCGCACGTACCTGCTCAGCCATTCCGATTGGCAAGCAGCGTACGATCATCTGGCCGGGCCGGTGGACGCCCATTGGGCCTTCGCCGAAGACAACGTTGGCGCTACCTTGTACAGCGAGGACGGCTACGCGGGGGTATTCGTGCTCGATGATGATGGCACCCACTATGCGGTGGTCGACGGTGAGCTCAGCCAGCAGCGCTTTGATCAGTTCAGCAGCAGTGCCGACAGGATCCTCGCCCAGGCCCGCCAGGCGCCGCGGGCAACCTCGGGCTATATGCTGTTCCGTGACCTGCCTGCCTTGTTCGCCGCTGCCGTGATCCGTGCACCCAACATGCCTCATCACCTCAAGGCGCCGAGCGCGGTGTTGGTGTTCGTGCGCATGCTCGATGCTGCGGTGCTCGAGCCACTGGGGCAAACCGTAGGCTTGTCTGGCTTTGCCCTCAGTAATCGCCAGGCGGGCGGCGCCGGTTACGGTGTGTTGCCGCTGGAGGGGACTGGCATGCGCCTGAGCTGGCATATTCCTCAGCCGGGCCGCGAACTGATTCGTAGCGTGGTCCCGGCGCTGCTGCTGGCGGTGCTGTGCATCGCTTTGCTGGTGGCGCTGCTCGCCCGCTACGCCATTCGCACCAGCAGTGGCATCGACCGTAGCCATCAACAGCTGGAACAGACCAACGCCGCTCTTGAAACCAGCGAAGAACGCTTCAGGGCCGTTGCCGAGGCTGCCTCGGACTGGATCTGGGAAACCGACCTGCAGCTGCACCTGATCTACCTTTCAGCCCGCTTCAGCGAACTCACCGGGCATCCATTGCACGCATGGTTGCGGCGGCCGATCAGCGCCTTGCTCGACTGCGATACCGCCCATCTCGAACACTGGCTGCACGGCCTGGCTACCAGCGGTGGTTCAGCTACCTTGCGTTGCCACTACCATGATCACCTCGGCCAGCAGCGGATCTGCCGCATTGCTGCACGGGCGATCCTCGAGCACAAACAGTGCAAGGGCTTTCGTGGCACCTGCAGCGATATCACTGATGAAGTGGCTGCGCATGCGCAGATCCATCATTTGTCATTGCATGACCCGCTGACCGGTTTGCCCAACCGCAACAAACTGTTCCGCTATCTCGAACATGTCGAGCAAACCAGTCAGCGCCAGTCGGTTGCCGTACTGATGCTTGATCTGGACAACTTCAAACCGGTCAACGACAGCCTTGGTCATCCGGCCGGTGATGCGGTGTTGGTCGAGGTCGCGGCGCGGCTGGGGCACGTCACCCGCGACAGCGATCTGGTGGCCCGCCTGGGCGGTGACGAGTTCATCATCGTGCTGGCCAAGCCAGGTCGGCGCGAGGACATCGACCGCTTCTGTGCGCGGGTGGTCGAGGCTATCGGTCGGCCCATCGACATCGACGGCCAGTTGGCCCAGGTCGGGGTCAGCCTTGGCGTGGTGCTTTCAGCCGAGTATCCGGGTTCGCCGGGCGATCTGATCCGCTACGCCGACGTGGCCCTGTACAGTGCCAAGCATGCCGGCAAGCACACCTGGCGCTACTTCACCACGCAGATGAATGCAGCGCTGGTCGACAAACGTGAACTCGAGCGCGACCTGCGCGAGGGCATCCCGCGCGGTGAGCTGAGGCTGCAGTTCCAGCCGCGTTACAAGGTTGACGGTGTCACCATCGCTTCGGGTGAAGCACTGGTCCGTTGGCAACACCCGCGGCAGGGCCTGCTCAAACCGGACAGTTTCATCCCGCTGGCCGAAGAGTCGGACCTGATCGTACTGCTAGGTAACTGGGTCATCCGCCAGGCGTGCGCCCAGGCGCGGGACTGGCCGTTGCCGATCATGGTCTCGGTGAACATGTCGCCGGCCCAGTTCAGCCGCAGCGACGTCGTCCAGGATGTCGCCGAGGCGCTGCGCCTGACCGGCTTGCCGGCACATCGACTGGAGCTGGAGATCACCGAGAACGTCATGCTCAACGACATTGAGGGCGCGTTGCAGACCATGACCGCGCTCAAGGAGCTGGGTATCCGCCTGAACATGGACGACTTCGGCACCGGCTACTCGTCGCTGGGCTACCTGCGGACCTATCCATTCGACAGCATCAAGATCGACAAGCGCTTCGTCCAGTCGCTGGGCAAAAGCGAACGCGATCGCAGCGTGATCCAGGCCATTATCAACATGGGCAATGCCATGGGCATGACGGTCACCGCCGAAGGCGTCGAGACTGCCGAGCAACTGGCGCTGCTTAGCGATGACCAGTGCCATGAAGTACAAGGATTTTTATTGAGCAAACCACTGGACAATGGCGTTTTGGTGCGGATGATGCATGAACAAATCGCCACGACGGAAATCGTGCGCTAGGCATACCGCGCAGGGTCGCGCAGAGCGGTTTACACCGTGCCATTTCATCACTTCTGCATACAGGCCCGTCAGTCCATGGCGCTCGACCCCCCAACGATGTTGACCATTTCGATAGCCCTTGCCGCCGCTGCGGCGCTGTACCTGGCGGTCGAGTGGCGCACCGTGCGTGAATCTTCATTGCTGTATTGGAGCGCAGGCTTCGCCACGATCACGGTCGGCTGCGTGCTGTCGTTGATGCGTTTGCAGGGAATGCTGTTGATCGGCATCTGGTTCGCCAATGGCCTGCTAGTGACGGCGCACTTCTTGTTCCTGCTGGGGGTGGCGCGCTTCACCGAAACTCGCCTGTCGCGAGGCTGGTATTCGATTTTTGTCATCTGGACGGCACTGTTGCTGCTGCCTGAAGGGCCTGAATGGTCAAAGCTGATGCTGCTGGCCAACTCGCTGTTGGTGGCGGTCACAACGCTCAAGGCCAGCTCGCTGCTGCGCCCGCATGGGCTGTCGCTGAGCGTGGGTGCGGTGCAGTTGCGCTTTGTGCTGCTGCTGCACGGGCTGTTCTACCTGGCCAAGATGATCCCGCCATTGATGCCCGGCACGTTGATTGACCTGGCGGCGTTCCGTGGCGAGATCATCCAGATTTCGCTGGTTGAAGGGGCGATGGCGATCATGCTGATCGCACTGTCGATGACCGGCACCGAGCGCTATCGCCGCGAACAGCAGATCGCCCGCCTGGCCGCGCGCGACCCGCTGACCGCAATGTACAACCGGCGTGCTCTGGAGGTGCGGGCGCCGCGCCTGCTGAGCCAGGTCAGCGCCGCGCGCCCTGGGGCGTTGTTGATCATCGATATCGACAACTTCAAGATGGTCAACGACCTGTTCGGCCACGCTGCCGGCGATCGCCTGCTGGTGGCGCTGAGCGAGATGATTCGCGGGTTGGTGCCTGCCCATGCACTGGCTGCCCGGTTCGGCGGCGACGAGTTCATCATCTTGCTTGGCAACACCAGTCGTGAACGGGTCAACCAGTTGGGCGACAGCCTGCGCGAGCAGTTCCAACTACTTACCTCAGGCTCTTATGCAACACCTGCGGCGGTAACCTTGAGCATTGGTGCCAGCTTGTTCGATCAGCCGCCCAGTGGTCTCACGGCGTTGATCGAGCAGGGTGACAATGCGCTTTATGAAACCAAGCGGGCAGGACGCAACAGCATTAGTCTGGTTGATTTGACCCTGGGCACTCCGGCGGTCGATTGAGTACGGCTGTCAACTAATTGACTGCGTTGGAGCGGGTTATTGGGTGGTCTGGACGAAAAGGCGTCACTGTGCGTTGATGATTACCGTGCGAGCCATGCAGTCTTTGCAGTTGACTACAGTTTCAATCTGGTTGGCTTGCGCATGCACAGCCGCTGAACCGCAGCTTACGCAGTGCAGCCTGGTGCCGCCTGCTGACGGGGCTGCTGCGCCGCCAGGCGTGGGCAATTGGCTGATATAGGCAAACAGGGTCTGGTCCAGGCCCTGATCATCCAGTTTCAGTACCACGCCATGCAGCACATGGCTGAAGCCTGATCGCGGCGCCTTCACCTCGTAGCCGGGCCAACGAAACGGCCAGCGCTCGTCGACCGCACGCTGGCCGAGCGAGAGCATCCGCCCGGGGATGGTATTGGAGGCGATGTGTTTGTTTACCTGACACTGCGCGGCGAACGCCAGGGCGCCGCGAATAGCCGTGTTGGTCAGCGACCAGATACTGCGTATGGGCAGTTGTAACAGGAGCTGCGCGGCCACCTCACGGGATTTTTTCCACGCATCGAACGGCAGGCCGTGATCGGCCGCTCGGCTGAGGATGTAGGCATACACTTCTTCCACAGCCAAGCGGTGGAGTACTTCGACGATCTCGCCATGCCAGGCCGCCAGGGGCCCCTGTGACAAGTCATCGAGCAGCGCCTGCTGCAGTTGCGCCAGGCTCGCCCGCTGCGGACCGGTCAGGTAGACATTGACGATCCAGCACACTTTATCCAGCCGCGGTACCAGTGCCGAGCCGGTGCTGAAGGCATCCAGGGCTGAACCTGGATCGATCACCAGCACTTTTCGCTCGCGCAGCGTCTGCAACAACGCGCTGTCCATATCCTGCGTGGGTGTGAGGCGGGCATCGCCGCGCAACTCGGCCAAGGGCGCCAGACGCTGGTTGGCCTGGTCTGCATGGGTCATGAGCAAGGCCAGCAGTTGCACTTTGCTGGTGAAGTCCAGCGAGGCGAGCGGCACGCCGGGAATATCATCCAGCGACCACTGTGTTCGAATCCGCTGACGACGCTCCAGGTTTTGTTGCTTTTGCTGGGCCATGCGTGACGCCTGGCAGGGCGCGCAGGTGCAATAACGCAGCAGGCGGGTCCGGCCAGGCGGGTAGTGACGATGATCGCAGCCCTTGCAGAAGGCTGGATCAATATCCCAGCTGGTCGCCGTCTTGCCCCGGCGCCGCTCGTACATCGGCACGGCGCAGTAAGGGCAGGTCACGTCCGGCGACGCGATAGGCGGAAAGCTCTTGATCAGACAGTTGGGTGCAAGGTCGAGGTTATAGCGCTGAATCAGAGCGGCGTTTTTCGCGCCACCGAGGTATTCCTGGTAGAGCTTTTCGACCTGTTCAGCGCTCAAGTGGCGCAGCTTGTTTTGATAGTCCGACAAACCTGATTCCTCCCTCGGAAACATCGCCTTGGTGTGAGGGAAGATCATGCGGCGCATCGATTTAGCCTGGGAAGAGCCAAGAGAGCCGATCCTTCCTAAGCGTTTGTAGGGCGTTTCCCAAGCATTGCCGTTGGGGGCTTCAGCTTACCCGGAGCCAGATGGCGGAGGCATCGTCACTGGCTTTGAACCGGGGGTAACGCAGGCAGGCGGCATCTTCCTTTTCGATCCGACGTAGCTGCAGTGCCAGATCCGCCAGGCCGTGGTGCAGCAGATGGGCGATGAAGTCAGCGGGGGTGAAGGCCGCGTAGCTGTCCAGCAACGCGCTGAAACCGTCGCTCATCAGGACCAGGTCGTCGCCCGCTGCCACTGGCGTGCGGGTGTAGCGCAGGGCAGCGCGGGCTGCCTGGGCATCTACGCTGAGGACTGCCTTGGGCCGCTCCCGCGCCAGCCTGCGGTCAGCGATGATGGCCGGTGTGCGTACGCCATGGGCGCCAGTGCCAGGGCCCAGGGCTGCGGCTTCGGCGCTCTCGGCCTGGCGATCTGGCTCGGGGGTGAGGAAGGCAATGCCTTGCGCACTGCGGTGCAGTACTGCGCAATCGCCGAGAAAGCCGCAGCTCAATTGATCGCCTTCAAGCGCTACTGCCGCGAACGAGGCGCGGGGCAGTTCCCAGGTCGCAACCGGAAGCCGCTGACGCTGGCGCTCGTAGTCACGGGCAACTTGCGCGAAAACCGATTCACACACCAGCTCCAGGCTGCCCTCGGCGCCGGCGAAAGCCCGCTGCGCGGTCGCCGCCAACCATGCGGCGCCGCCGCGTTGGCCGAGCAGGCCGGGCGGGCCGAGGTCGGTGGCGCCGTCGATCACCCACGCGTGCAGGTCTGCGCTGCCAATGCGGTCGTCGTTGGCGACGTCTGGCTTGCCGGCCAGGCTCAGGCTCTGGATAAGGTCGAGGTGCATGGTCGATCGGTCTTCTTGGCGAGTGGCTGGGAGGGGTTGGACCGGGTATTGGCCTGCGGGTTCGTTCAGCTCGCGGGCGCGGTTCAGCATACCTGATGACTCTGGTCGGATCCGAGCAGGACAGCCGGTGAGGGCGGATAGAAGCCAGTGAGCAGGATTGGCATGCCACAAGACCTGCGCTCGGCCTCCTGAGTCGCGGGTGGATCGAGAGCAGGCATCGCTGTGCTGGCGCACGTCAAAGGCGAAAGCCGGGGTGGCGTGCCAGTAATTTCATGCTGCAGCGCCCACTTCTTCATGCGCTCGCGATCGCCCCAGCAAAGCGAGCACCAGTAATGCAGTCAACAGCGACGATGCCGCCAGGATGTACAAGATCCTGCTGAATGCTCGGTCGTAAGTGCTCAGCAGCAGAGCGCTCTCGCTGTTGACCAAAGCGCTGGCATGCGCCAGATCGCCGAGCGCGGCGCGGTTGGCGGCCTCGAGCACAACGGCTGGATCGGCTGCGGGTAAAGCGTCGAACAATCCGTCCTGGATTAATAACGCCAGCAACGCGCCCGCCACGGCGACGGCAATCCCGTCGGCCGAAACACGTACGCAGTTGAAGATTCCGGTCGCCATGCCGGCGCGCTGTTTTTCCACCACGCTGACTGCCATGCCATCCATCAGCCCCCAAGGTAGACCTACGCCTGCGCCGATCAATACCAGCGGCGCCACCAGCGCGGGGCCGGCTCCGGCGGATAACACCTCAGCCAACCAGACCAGCCCGACCGCCAATAGCAGCAGCCCGACGGCAGACAGCGTGCCGGAGCTGAACCAGCGCGATAACAAAGCGGCAAGAAACGGCACGACCAGCAGCGGTGCAGCCAGGGCGATCATCATTTGTCCCGCTGCCAGCGCGCTCAGTCCGTCAATCCCGATGAAACGCCCCGGCAGCATTACGATCAGTGTGACAAAGAAGAAGGCTGGCGAGGCGGCCAGTACCTGCACCCCGACGAAGCGCCTGGAGCTGAATAGCGAAAGGTCGAGCATCGGCCGGGCGGCTCGGCGTTCGATACGTACAAATACGATGAACAGCACTCCTGAACCAAGCAGCGGGCCGAGCACCAGCGCGCTGCGCCAGCCTGCTTCCGGTGCCAGCAGAATGGCGTAGGTAAACAAACTCAGTGCGGCCGTGAAAGTGAGCGCGCCGGGCCAGTCCAAACCTGTAGCGTCTGGGTCGCGGGACTCTGTGGCGCTTACCCACACCAGCAGGAAACCCGCTACACCAATCAGCGCTGTCGCCAAGAACACCCAGCGCCAGCCTGCCATCTCGACCAGCCAGCCTGCTGCCAGCGGCCCAAATGCCAGGCCGATGCCAAAGGTGGTACCGAGCAGGCTGAATACCCGTGTACGGATCGGTCCGTGGAAAGTCTGTGCCAACGAGGACATGGCCCCCGCAAAAGCCGCAGCGCCGCCCAGCCCTTGCGCCAGACGCAGCCCATCGATCCAGGCGACCGTCGGCGCCAGGGCAATCAAGCCTGTCATCAACACGAACAGCGCCAGGCCGATCAGCCATACGCGCTTGCGGCCATAAGTATCGGTCAGGCTGCCGGCTGCCATCATGGCGCTACCGTAGGTGAGGATGTAGCCATTGACTACCCAGTTCAATTGAACCGCTGAGCCGCCGAGCTCTTGATTGATTGAGGGCAGCACAACGGCTGGGCCGGTAAAGCACAGCGGGATCAGGACGCCGGTAAGGGAGGCGGCAAGCAGTTGCAGCCAATCGCGTCGAGAAGTGCTGCTTACGGCTGTGAGTGCTGGTGTCATGGAAGTTATCCGCGAAATGTCAGCCATCAGCGTAAGGACAAGTCTGCCACGGAAAAATAGGCTAAGGTTCCGAGCATATCGGACAAATATTCTTTAAACGGTGATGAGTGGATTCTCTCAGTGGCATCGCGTTCTTTGTGCAGGCGGCAGAAGCCCGCAGCTTTTCGCAAGCCGGTCGCGTGCTCGGTGTCTCGTCTTCCGCCGTCGGCAAGAGCGTGGCCCGGCTGGAGCAGCGGCTGGGCGTGCGTCTGCTCCACCGCAGCACGCGTAGCATCACGCTGACCGCTGAGGGCTCACTGTTTCTGGAGCGTTGCCGGCGCATCCTGTGCGAGGTCGAGGCGGCCGAATTGGAGCTGTCGGAAACCCAACGCGCGCCCCAAGGCAAGCTGCGTGTGAGCATGCCGCTGGTAGGCAGTTTGGTGATGCCGGCGCTGACGGCCTTCATGCACCGCTACCCCGCAATCGAACTGGACGTGGATTTCTCGGATCGGATGGTCGATGTCATCGAAGAGGGATTCGATGCCGTCATTCGCACCGGAGAACTGACGGATTCCCGGTTGATGTCGCGCACATTGGGCACGTTCAAGTTGCTGCTGGTAGCCTCACCCAAGTATTTGACCGCGCGCGGCACGCCGCTTGAGCCTGCTGATCTGGCAGACCACGCTTGTATGCAACACAGGTTTCCGAGTACGGGGAAGTTCGAGCCGTGGCCCTTACGCAGGCAGCAGGACGCGGTTGAACCCGTGCTCGGGGCCTCGATGGTATGCAACACCACCGAGGCCCTGCTGCACGTCGCCCGCGATGGCCTTGGGATCGCCTGTTTGCAAGATTTCATGGTGCGGGATGCGCTTGCGGCTGGCGAACTGGTGACGGTGCTGGATGACTTTATCCAGCATCAGGGCGCCTTTCGCATGCTTTGGCCATCGAGCAAGCACCGTGCGCCCAAGCTGCGCGTGTTCATCGACTTCATGGTGGCGGAGCTTTTCAAAGCCGGTAATCCGCTACAGATGAAGTAAATATATGTTGCGCCTGCAGATATGGATCGGATTTCCCCTCTACCGTGTAGGCGGTTTCCGATCATCCTTTTCACGGCTTTGCACCATTGCATGCTCTGGGGAGCACAGCCTAGTCTTTTCCGGTCGTTGCCATTCTTTGGCAGGCCGTCACAATCTTTGGAGCACGTGCACCTCCTATGGCGGTTGTACGTGGGGCACCTCACGTGCGTCGAGTTTCTAGAGTTCTCGGTCTGTAACCTGCGTCTGCCCAAGCCAACCTCAGAAGCTGTACTTGAAACTGGTCATCAGATTGCGCGGCGCGCCGTACACGCTATACAACCCGGACTGGCTGTAATACTCGCGATCGAACACGTTATTGATGTTCAGCGCAGCACTGAGGTTGCGGCTGATGTCGTAGCGGGCCATCAGGTTGGTAACCGCATAGCTGCTCTGGCTGAAGGTGTGCAAGTCAGCGCCAACCTTGCTCTGCCAGTTCACCCCGCCGCCAATCGTCAGTTTGTTCAGCGGCCCGTGCAGCCGGTAGCTGGTGAAGGTCTTTACGCTGTTGCGCGGCAGGTTGGTATTGATGCGCTGGTCATCGGCATCGGTGGTGACCGAATAGGCATAGCCGGCGGACGCCTGCCAGCCTTCGGCCAGTTCGCCGTTCAGTTCCAGCTCAATGCCCTTGGATGTGGTGTCCTGCTCGGCGCTGTAGACGTTGTCGTGCTGCCAGATGGCAAGGTTGTCCTGCTCCAGCTTGAACAGCGCAAGGCTTGAGTTGAGCTTGCCGTCGAGGTGCGAGCCTTTGATGCCGATCTCGTAGCCGACGCCTTCCATCGGGTCGAGCGGGTTGTTGTCTTCATCGGTCACCCACGACGCTTGCGGGTTGAAGATCTTGGTGTAGCTGGCATACAGCGACCAGGTCTGATCAAGGTCGTAGACCACCCCGGCATACGGGATGAATACGCCGCTCTCTTTGCGCTTGACCTCGGTCTCGGCGCCGCCGTACGGGCGGTCGGAGGTGTCGCGCTTCCAGTCGATCAGGCGGCTGCCGAGGATCAGGCTGAGGCCTTCGCTGACGCTGAAGCGCGAGGTCAGGTAGGCAGCGTACTGGTCTTCATCGATCGACGACTTGCCGCTCTCGGTGAAGGTGGGCTTGGCCGAGTTGCCGTCCCAGTCGAACAGGTTGTCGATCGCGCCGGCAGGCGAGCCGGCATAGTCATAGCCCCAACCGCCCCAGCCGGGCACGCTTTCCTTGTACTGGGACAAGGTCATCCCGGTGATCAGTTCGTGCTCGCGGCCGAACAGGCTGAACGGGCCGGTGGCGTAGACATCGAGGTTGTCCTGGCGTGGCGTACCGGAGAAGCGCACGGGCAGTTGCGACAGGCCGCTGCCGTCGGTGTTCAAGTCGCCCCTGGCGAAGTTGAACACTTCGTCGAACTTGTTTTCGGCGTGGGTCAGCTCGATCTTGCCGCTCCAGCCGTTGCCCAGTTGCTGTTCGATGGAGGTGAAGAAACTGGTTTGCTCGTGGTCGTTGTAGGACCAGTCCGGGGCGGCGTTGAGCGAGCGCTTGAGGTTGGTGCGCTGGCCGGTGCTGAAGCGCGACGGCAGGCCCGAGCGCAGCGGCGAGTCGACGTCGCTGCGCAGGTAGCTGAAGCCCAGGGTCAGCAGGGTGTCTTCAGTCAGGTCGAACTCGGTGATGCCATAGATCAGCTGCGACTGCGAAGAGTAGCGGTCGATCCAGGCCTTCTCGGTCTTGTAGTCGGCGACGAAGCGGCCGCGGATGTTGCCCGCTTCGGTCAGCGGGCCCGAGACGTCGAAGCCTGTGCCGTAGCGGTCCCAGGTGCCGGCCTCGCCGGTAATGCTGGCCTGCGCATCGGCCGTCGGGCGCTTGCGGATCAGGTTGATGGTCGCCGAAGGGTTGCCCATGCCGCTGATCAAACCGGTGGCACCGCGGACGATTTCGACGCGGTCGTACATCGCCATGCTCTGCGAGTAGTTGTCCAGACGAGTGTTGGTGGGCACGCCGTCGACCTCGTAGTTCTGGATGGCAAAGCCGCGTGACCAGTACGAGTCGCTCTCGGCGCCGAGGCCGTCGCGCACGACGATGATGCCGGGGGTGGCCTCGAGGGCATCGGTGAGGTTGGTCAGGCGCTGGTCATCGAGGCGCTGGCGGGTCATCACTGTGAGCGACTGCGGGGTTTCCTGCGGGGTCAGGTTGAGGCGGGTCGAGCTGCTGGACGAATAGGTGGTGTAGAGGCCGGTGCCTTCGGTGGTCGAGCCGGGGGCTTTGCCGGAGATGGATACCGCGCTCAGCTCCATCGCGCCGCTGCTGCTGGCTTGCAGGGTGTAGTTGCCGTTGGCACTGCGGCTGGCCTCCAGGCCACTGCCGGCAAGCAGCATGGCCAGGCCCTGGTCAACGTCGAAGTTGCCGTGCAGGCCGGCGGTGCTGCGTCCGTCGGTGAGGGTGCTGGGGTAGCTCAGCAGAATATGGGCGGCCTGGCCAAAGCGGCTCAGGGCTGGCGCGAGCGGGCCGGCCGGGATGTCGAAGTCGGCCTGGGCCTGCTCGGCGGCGCTGGCCCAGGTGGGCAGCATCAGCAGCGGTGCGGTGGCGGTCATGCAGGCGATGGCCTGGACCACGGCGCCGGCCAGTTTATGCTTGAGATTCACGCGTTGTTCCCCGATTGAATGATTGTCTGGGGGTTAAGTCTCGCGAGAATCAAAAATGGACCACCCTTGCGCAGATTTTTTTGCGTCAGGCGATGCGTGGCTTCAATGTCACCCAGTACCGGGTGAAATGCTCGACCTCAAGCTGCAGGGTGTTGGCCACGGCGAGGATGACCTTGTCGGTATCGGCCAGCGGAAAGGTGCCGGACACACGTAGCCTGGCCAAAGCGGGATCACAGGTCAGATGGCCACGTCGGTAACGGCTCAGTTCAGCGATGAATTCTGCCAGTGGCTGGTCTTGAGCGACCAGCATGCCCTGGCTCCAGGCAGGGATGGCGAGCGGTTCAGGTTGCCGGCTAACTATGCCGGCTTCGGCGAAGGTGGCTCGCTCGCCGGCTTGCAGGATGATCGGCGGGTGTGCCAGCAGGGCAGGGCTGAATACCAGCTCGCCGCGGTAGACGCTGACCTGAGTAAGACCCGCGCGTTGCCTGACGTTGAACTGCGCCAGTTGCGCCTCGAGCCGACCCTGAGCGGTGTGCACCGACAGCAAGCGTCCGGCGCTGGCGTTGCTACGGGTGATCAGCAGCTCGCCGCGCAGTAGTTGTATCCGCCGCTGGTTCTGTTCGGTGGCAACGTTGATCGCCGTGTCAGTGTTCAATTGCAGCTCAGTGTCACCGGCCAGGCTGATGCGCCGTTGTTCGCCGACCCGGCTATGATAATCAGCGCTGAAGTCTTGCACCAGGGCAGTGTCCTTCATGTACCAGGCACTGGCGCCGGCGGCCATCAACACGCTCAGTTGCTTGAGCACGCTGCGTCGCGACGAGTCTGGACGCAATGCCGCCTGGGCCAATCGGCGCTGGCTTGGGTTACGCAGGTCGCCCATGCGCTGGGCGAATGCTTCGGCGCGTTGCCAGGCATGTTCATGCATCGGCTGCGCCTGCCTCCAGGCCATCCACGCGGCGAGGGTTGCCGGGCTGACGTCAGGTTCCTGCAACTCGAAATGCCAGTGCATGGCCTGCTCGGCTATTTCTGCGGCAATCGGCGGCGGGCTGCTGGTCACGGCAGGTCCAGACTGTCATCGAGGACGATGCACAGCGCGCTGGCTTTGATGATGTAGCGCTTGATGGTGGTTACCGAAAGCTTGAGCCGGTCGGCGATCTCGGCGTGGCCGAGGCCATCGACCTGCGACAGCAGAAACACCTCGCGCACCGGCCGCTCCAGGCTTTCGAGCATGGTGTCGAGGGCGATCAAGGTCTCGAGCAGGATTGCCTGGGTTTCCAGGCTTGGCGCAACCGGCTCGGGCATTGCCGCCAGCGCTTCGAGGTAGGCGCGTTCGATTTTCTGCCGACGGTAATGGTTGCAAAGCACGCTCTGCGCCACCTTGGCTAGAAAGGTCCGCGGTGCGTGCAGCGCTGGCAGTTGCTCTTTGGCCAGCAGGCGCATGAAGGTGTCCTGGGCCAGATCCGCTGCGCTGTGCGAGCAACTCAGGCGTTGCCGCAGCCAGCCCGTCAACCAGCTGTGTTGCTGACGGTAGAGCACAGCCACGTTGCACAGGGCAGGTTGGGAGGATGGGAGCATGATCTGCAGGCGCCGATTGGAAGTGTCGCAAACGATAATGCTTATCATATATATGGCTCGGGGCGATGCGCAACAGGTGCGAATCGGTTGGCTATTGCAAAGCTACCGGTCACCGCACGACAATAAGAGTCATTACCACTCGCGAAACGTTCTATTGCCATGTCCGCCAATGATGCGTCCCTGCACACTGCCGTCAATGACCTGTACTGCGAGCATCACGGCTGGCTCAATGGCTGGTTGCGCCAGCGCCTGGGCAATGCTTTCGATGCCGCCGATCTGACCCAGGACACCTTCGTGCGCGTGCTCAAGGCGCGCAGCGCCCTGGAGATCCGCGAGCCGCGGCCGTACTTGTCGAGGATCGCCAACGGTTTGCTGATCGACCTGTTTCGGCGCCGTTCGCTGGAACAGTCCTACCTGCAGGCACTGGCCGCCATGCCTGAAGCGCTGCAGCCGTCTCCGGAAGAACAGGCGATCATGCTGCAGGCGTTGGTCGAGATTGACCGCTTGCTGCAAGGCCTGGGGCCCAAGGTCAAACAGGTGCTGATCCTGTCGCAGTTCGACGGCCTGACTTACCCGCAGATCGCCGCGCAGTTGGGTATCAGCCTGCGCAGCGTCAACAAGCATATGGCCAAGGCCATGGAGCACTGCTGCTTGATGCAGATCCAGATGCAGCTGGCATGAGCCTGACCCTCGCTGAACGGCAAGCGATCAGCGCCGCAGCGCGCTGGTACGCAGCGCTGCAATCAGGGGTCGCTACCGACGCCGAGCGGGCGGCCTGGAACGCCTGGCTGGTGGCCGATCCTGTTCACCTGCAGGCCTGGCAGCGCATGACTGCCGTTGCCGAGCAGATGGCCAGCGTGCCAGGTGCGGTGGCGGCACCGGCATTGCGTGGCCTCGAGCGCACGCGCCGACAGGTGCTGCGCAGCGTCATGATCCTGATGCCTGCTGCGTCACTGGGTTGGCTGAGCTGGCGCAGTGATACGCCGCAGCAGCTGTTTGCCGATTTTCGGACCACGGTTGGTGAGCGTCGCCAGTTTCAGTTGGCGGATGGCAGCAGGCTGTGGCTGAACACCGATTCGGCAGTCAACTTGAGGTACGACGGCAGCCAGCGTCTGCTGGATTTGCTGCAGGGCGAGATTCTGATCAGCACGGCCCCTGACGCTGCGCAGCGGCCGTTCAAAATCCACACCCGTCACGGCGAGGTACTGGCGCTGGGCACGCGCTTCATCGTTCGCACCCACGAGCAGAACGCCGAGGTCGCCGTAATCGAGAAGGCGGTAGAGGTCCGCACGGCCAGCGCTGGCGCAGCCATTCGGGTCGAAGCGGGGCAGCGGCTGGACTTCAATAAACGCTCGTCGGGGGCTGTGCAGCGCAGTGATGCCTCCGTAGGCGCCTGGCAGCAGGGCAGCATCATTGCCGTGGAGCGGCCGTTGGCTGAGCTGCTGGCGGATCTGTCACGTTATCGCCGCGGCGTGCTGCGTTGCGATCCGCAGATTGCCCGGATGAAGGTCTCCGGAGCGTTCCCGATCGATGACACCGACCTTGCCCTTACCGCACTGGAAAGTGGCCTGTCGCTGCGGGTCACGCGCTTCAGCCGCTACTGGGTGCATGTCTCGGCAGCGGCCGTGGCCCATTGAAAAAACTTCGCAGGCATGTGCACTTTTTACCGACGCCGTTCGGCTCATCCCCCAATACGTTTATTGAGCAATGTTCAGGGGGAGGGTAGGCATGTCTGCAATGCACAAACGGGGTCGTCTGGCGACCGCAATCAGGGCTGGTCTGTTGGCCGCAAGCATGGCCAGTGTATGGTCGACGGCAACATTCGCCGCTCCGGCGCAGGAGCAAGGCGCGGCGCGGGCGTTCGCGATTGGCCCGGGCAGCCTGACCGAAGTACTCGGCCGCTTCGCCAGCGCAGCGGGTGCTGCGATCTCTTTTGATGGCCGCCAAACAGCCGGGCTGCAGTCGCCAGGGCTCAATGGGCAGTTCAGCATTGGCGAAGGTTTTGCGCGGATTCTTGCCGGCAGCGGCCTGCAGGCCGAAGCGCAGGCTGACGGTACCTATGTGCTGCGTGCTGCGCCCGCTACTGGTTCGGCAATGGAGCTGGGCGCCACCACCATCAACGGCCAGGTGCTTGGCGCCACTACCGAGAACAGCGGCTCGTATACTACCGGCGCGGTCACCATCGGCAAGGGTGAGCACTCGCTCAAGGAAACACCGCAGTCGGTCACGGTGATGACCCGCAAGCTGCTCGATGACCAGAATCTCAACACCATCGACCAAGTCATGGAAAAGACCCCGGGCATCACCGTGTATGACTCAACCATGGGTGGAAAATACTTTTACTCTCGCGGTTTTCGCATGTCGGGCCAGTACCAGTACGACGGCGTGCCGCTGGACATGGGCAACCTGTACGTGCAGGCCGACAGCTTCAGCAGTGACATGGCCTATTACGACCGGGTCGAAGTCCTGCGCGGCGCCGCCGGCATGATGAAAGGAGCGGGCGGCACCGCCGGTGGCGTCAACTTTGTGCGCAAGCGTGGCCTGGCCGCTGCCCACACCGATGTCACCCTGTCGGGCGGCAGTTGGGACAATTACCGTGGACAGGTCGACACGGGCGGGCCGCTGAATGCGTCTGGCACGCTGCGCGGCAGGGCGGTGATCGCGCAGCAGAGCCGGCACTACTTCACCGATGACGCCAGCCGCAAGGATCAGGTCTATTACGGCGCACTCGATTTCGATCTCGGCCCTGACACTACCCTGGGCCTCGGTATCGCCTATGAAGACGTCGACGCCAATCCATGCTGGGGTGGCGTGCCGCGCTATCGCGATCGCAGTGACCTAAAGCTGAGCCGCTCGACCTGCCTGGACCCTTCGTGGAATACCTGGCGCAGCCAACGCACTACCGTATTCAGTGACCTCAAGCACCAGTTCAATGATGACTGGCAGCTCAAGGTCGCCAGCGTCTATTCAAAAAACACCCAGGATATCAAATACGCTTTCGCCTCCGGCGCTGTTACCCCCGGCGTCGACACCACCGGTATGCTCGGCAGCATGTATGACTACGACCAGGTCGACTATGGTCTGGATGCCTATGTCGATGGCAAGTTCGCAGCGTTTGGCCGGCAGCACGAGTTGGTGTTCGGCGCCAATGCGAGCCGCGCCGACAAGGACGACTTCTATTCGGTCGCGTTTCTGCCGCAACGACAGAATGTATTCAACCCTGACAAGAATATCCCTGAGCCGGATGACAGCTACTTCATCGACAATGCGTCGCGCGGTGGCCCGGTCAAATCGGTTACCAAACAGAAAGGCGTGTACTCGACGCTGCGCCTGAAACTGGCCGATCCGCTGACGCTGGTGGTTGGTGGACGGGTCAGTTGGTACAGCTCTGAGACCGATTCGGAGTTCCTCAACGGCGTTGCCCCACAGCATTCGCGCAGCCGCGAGACCGGCCAGGTGACCCCGTTTGCCGGCGTACTGCTGGACCTCAATGACAACCTGACGGCCTACGCCAGCTACTCGGATATCTTCACCCCGCAAGGCAATTACCGCGATGAAGCCGGCTCGGCGCTCAAACCGTTGGTAGGCCAGAGTTACGAGTTGGGGATCAAGGGCGCCTGGTTCGACGGTCGCCTCAACAGCGCGTTCAACCTGTTCCGCACCCTCCAAAAGGACCAGGCGCAGACGGATTACTTTTCGTCATGCCCGTCTTCCGACGGCTATTGCTATGTCAACGCCGGTAAGGTTCGTGCGCAGGGTTTCGAGGCTGAAATCAGCGGCGAAGTCATCGAGCGCCTGCAACTGATGGCGGGCTATACCTACACCCAGACCAAGACCCTCGACGACATCGACGCCAGCCTCAACGGCGCAGCGTTCAACAGCTACGTGCCGCGGCATGTACTGCGGATGTGGGGTGAATACGCCTTGGGCGGGGCGCTCGAGCGCTTCACGGTTGGGGCGGGGGTGAATGCGCAAAGTGACAATTTCCGCCTTTCGCCTGCCAGCGGCGAGAAAATCACCCAGGCAGGTTACGCGGTCTGGAATGGACGGATCGGTTACCGCATCGATGACACCTGGTCGCTGGCACTGAACGCCAATAACCTGTTCGACAAGCGTTACTATGCAACCATCGGCACCGAGGCGTTCGGCAACTACTACGGTGAGCCGCGCAACTTCATGGCGTCGGTGAAGGCAAGCTTTTGATCAAGGAGACTGCGTTGATGGATCGGGCCTATTGGCTAGCGCTAGGTGGACGCGCGGCGCAGGATATTTATGCCTGGTCGGCGTTCGTCGCGGCCACGGAGTTTCTCTGGCAGGACGCTGCGCTGGTCAAGGACAGCGATGCCTGGCAGGCGCTGTGGTTTGAACTTGAGGTCGTCAATGCGCTGGCATTGGCCGAGTGGGATGAGCAGGGGCGACCTGGAGACTGGTCGGTGCGCTGGGGTAAGGATTATCAGCAGGATGCGGCTGAGCTGGCGGGGCGGTTGCTAGCGCTGTTGGCGTGATCCGGATTTCGGCATGGGGGCTGCGCGGCAGCACCCAACCATCCAACGGTCTGTTATCAAGGCGCGCCAGTTAGACGCGCAGTTTTGCCTGGAGGGAGAACCTAGCCACCAACTTGCTCATGTCCACCGCCAGGCGCGACAGTTCGGCGCTGGCTGCGGCTGGGTGGCGCGAACCGTTCACTCAGTCATCAGCGCAGCCGTTTGCTGGCTGTGCAGCTTTCTCGATGCCTGCAGTGCCACCAGCAGCACTGCACAGGCTGCTACCAAGGCCAGGGCGAATCCAGCGTGGACACCCGCGCTGTCAACGATTCGCCCGGCACCCGCAGCGCCCATAGCCACGCCAACATTCAGCCCAGCCAGCAGCCAGGTCATGCCCTCAGTTACTTGCTGTTCAGGGACCAACCGCTCGATCAGGGTCATCGCCACAATCATGGTGGGTGCGAAGCACAGGCCCGCCACCAGTACTGCGCCCGCCAGGGCAGGGATGCTGCCCGCAAGCATCAGCGGCAGCGTGGTTACGGCAGTAGCGGCTGCACCGATGAGCAACTGTCGATGCAGCGCAAAGTTCGTCTGCAAAACCCCAAACAGCAAGCCGGACGCGCAAGAGCCGAGCGCATAGGCGGCCAGTACCACGCTCGCAGCTGCCGGGCGCTGAAGCTGCTCGGCAAATGCCACGCTGGCGATATCGACGGTGCCGACAATGATGCCCATGCACACCATCAACAGCGTCAGCAGGCGCACGCTGCCCAGGCGGATGACCGAGCATGATGGTGCAGCCAGATTATCGGCAGCAGCAACGCCTGGCTCGGTAGCACGTTGAAGCAGCAGCGCAGTCACGCCAAGCGCCAATACGCTTGCGCTCACCAACAGCGCAGCTTCTGGAAACACCGCCACAGACAAGCCGACCGCAAGCGGTGGCCCGAGGATGAACGTCACTTCGTCAAAGACCGTTTCCAGCGAATACGCCGTTTGCAGGCAGGGCTGGCCGCGATACAGGGCGGTCCAGCGGGCCCGCACCATTGCCGATATGCTTGGCATGAACCCGGCGAGCAGTGCTGCGATGAACAAACACCAGACTGGCGCCTGCCACCTGGCGCTGGCGGCCAGCATCAACAGGCCGACCACGCTGATCGCGGTCGCGACCGGCAACACGCGGCGTTGCCCATGCAGATCAACCAGCCGCGACAGCTGCGGCGAGAGCAGGGCGTAGGTCAGCACAAAGGTCGCCGAGACCAGGCCTGCCAGGGCATAACTGCCGTAGAGTTGGGATAACAGGGTGATGATGCCGATACCGGTCATTGGCAGAGGTAGCCGCGCCAGCAGGCCTGCGGCGGTAAAAGCAGGGCTGCCAGGTGCGGTGAACAGTGCTCGATAGGTGGGGGCCATAGGGATCTCCTGAAATGCCGACTTGCATGTGCATTGCCCATGCAGGGAAAATACATACGCTGTGTATGAAAGTGATCGTATATTCATACGCTGCGTATGTAAATCATCATTCAGGCCTTAGCCAGGAGAACGCAGATGGTTCGTCGCACCCGTGTCGAGATGGAAGAAACCCGCGCAGCCTTGCTCGCCACCGCGCGCAAGGTGTTCACCGAGCGTGGCTATGCCGACACTTCAATGGATGACCTGACCGCCCAGGCGGGCTTTACCCGCGGCGCGCTATATCACCACTTTGGTGACAAGAAAGGGCTGCTGGCGGCGGTGGTCGAGCAGGTCGACAGTGAGGTGGACGCACGGCTGCAGGCCATTTCTGATTCAGCTGAAAATCCGTGGGAAGGCTTCAGCGGTCGCTGCCAGGCCTATCTGCAGATGGCCCTCGAGCCGGAAATCCAGCGCCTTTTGCTGCGGGATGCCCGAGCGGTGCTGGGCCCTGCCTCGGCCGAGGCGCAGCGCCACTGTGTCGAGTCGATGACGGGGTTGATCAATGAACTGATGGCGCAGGGCGTAGTAGCCAAGACCGACTCCGAAGCAATGGCATCGTTGATCTACGGCAGTTTGTCGGAGGCGGCGTTCTGGATCGCGGAGGGCGACCAAGGCTCCCGTCGGCTGGAGCGGGCCAGCGCGGCATTGGAGTTGCTGCTGGGCGGTTTGCTGCTTGGAGCATGATCCAAGGATCTCTGGATACCTGCATGAATATGCCTAATGATGCTGTGAAATCGTTTCATTAGTTCGCACACAGCCAACAACCTAGACTACGTCCTACTTAGTTACGCGATAAAATTGAAGTTCGAGTTGCCCACTGCTGGAAATGCGCGTTCGGGTTTCGGGTTTCATCTCGCTCAACAGGATGTCAGGTTGCGATGAATAACCAGTTTGCCTTTACCCTGAAAAGTCTTCGTTTCGACGAACACTATCAACCCTGCGAAAAGACCCGCATCACCACTAACTTTGCCAATTTGGCGCGCGGCAGTAATCGCCGGAAGAACTTGCGCAATACCCTGCAGATGATCGACAACCGCTTCAATGCCTTGGCCCATTGGGACAACCCGACAGCGGATCGCTACAGCGTCGAACTGGATATCATTTCGGTTGAAATGGACCTCGGTACGTCTGACAGCGCGCGCGGCCTGCCATTGATCGAGATATTGAAGGCGACCGTAGTGGATCGCGTCACCGGCGAGCGTACCCAGGGCATGGTGGGCAACAACTTCTCCTCCTACGTGCGTGATTACGACTTCAGTGTGCTGTTGTTGCAGCACAACAAAGGCGCGTCCGAGTTTGCCGTTCCGGAGAACTTCGGCGAGCTGCACGGCAAGCTGTTCCAGCACTTCGTCAATTCCAGCGCCTACCGCGAACACTTCGCCAAACCTCCGGTTATCTGCCTGAGCGTTTCCACCAGCAGGACTTATCAGCGCACTGACAATCACCACCCGGTGTTGGGTATCGAGTACCGCCAGGACGAGTATTCGCTGACCGATGAATACTTCAAACAGATGGGATTGAAGGTGCGTTACTTCATGCCGCCCAACAGCGTTGCGCCGCTGGCGTTTTATTTCTCCGGTGATCTGCTGGCCGATTACACAACGCTTGAACTGGTCAGCACCATCAGCACAATGGACACCTTCCAAAAGATCTATCGCCCCGAGATCTACAACGCCAATTCCGTGGCGGGCAAGTCGTACCGGCCAAGCCTGCAACATGAGGATTATTCATTGACGCGCATTGTCTATGACCGTGAAGAGCGCAGTCGGCTGGCGCAAGAACAGGGCCAGTTTGTCGCTGAACACTTCATCAAACCTCACCGCGCTGTTCTCGAACAGTGGGCCGCCAATTACGCGGTTTGAGCCGTTAACAGAATAAGGTTATCTACCGTGAAAAAACTGCTACCCACTTCGACTGCCGGCAGCCTGCCGAAACCTTCCTGGCTGGCCCAGCCCGAAACGCTCTGGTCGCCCTGGAAGCTGCAGGGCGATGAACTGACCGAGGGTAAACAGGATGCTCTGCGTCTGGCGTTGCAAGCGCAGCAATTGGCGGGCATCGATATCGTCAGTGACGGTGAGCAAACCCGTCAGCATTTCGTCACCACGTTCATCGAGCTTTTGAGCGGGGTTGATTTCGAAAAGCGCGAAACTGTCAGGATCCGTGACCGTTACGATGCCAGCGTGCCAACCGTCGTCGGCGCTGTTGCGCGGACAAGACCGGTGTTTGTCGAAGACGCCAGGTACCTGCGCCAGCTGACCGATGAGCCGATCAAGTGGGCACTGCCGGGCCCCATGACCATGATCGATACGCTTTACGACAGCCATTACAAAAGCCGGGAAAAGCTGGCGTGGGAATTTGCCAAGATCCTCAATCAGGAAGCCAGAGAACTGGAAGCGGCCGGCGTCGACATCATCCAATTCGACGAACCGGCCTTCAATGTGTTCTTCGACGAAGTCAACGACTGGGGCGTCGCTGCTCTGGAGCGGGCAGTCGAAGGCCTGAAGTGCGAAACTGCGGTGCATATCTGCTACGGCTACGGCATCAAGGCCAACACCGACTGGAAGAAGACCCTCGGCACGCAATGGCGTCAGTACGAAGAGGCGTTTCCGAAACTGCAGAAGTCCAGCATCGACATCATCTCGCTGGAATGCCACAACTCCCATGTGCCAATGGACCTGATCGAGCTGATCCGTGGCAAGAAGGTAATGGTCGGCGCGATCGATGTTGCGAATCACACCATCGAAACGCCCGAAGAGGTGGCCAACACCTTGCGCAAAGCGCTGCAGTTCGTCGATGCCGACAAGCTGTACCCGTGCACCAACTGTGGCATGGCGCCGTTGCCCCGGCAGGTTGCCCAGGGCAAGCTGAGCGCGCTGAGTGCGGGTGCAGAGATCGTTCGCCGAGAGCTCTGAAGCCGCTGCCGGGCCAGTGGCGGGTCTGGCTTACAGATCCGCCAGCGCACCTCTGTACAGCACCGGCCCGGTCGGTTGACCGGTCGGCGAGCCGCCTTTCGGTTCAAGGCTGATCGCCAACACCACGGCCTTGCCGAGCAACCGGCTCTGGGCCTTATCAAGCTTGAGCGTGCTGCGGCCAGTCTCGGCGATCAACCCGAGCGAGACAGGCTTGCTGCCCGCAGCGATCGCCCAGAGTTGCAGGCTGTGCGCCGGGGTAATTGCAGTCAGTGCCAGCGCTTCGATGTGCAACTGGTCTGCACCAGCGTCAATCCGGAACACAGCCTGCGCAGTGTCACTCAGCAGGGTGGCGCGGTAGCGGCTGTCGTCCTGGTTGTAGATCACACCAAACACCACGGCCACCGCCAGCGCACAAGCCACCACGCCGATACGCAGCCCGTTCCACCACCCGCGTTTAGCTGGTTCAGTGACCGGCTGCGGTTCGATGCGTGCCTTGATCCGCTGCCAGACATGCTCTGCAACGGGCGACTCTGGGATAGTCTCGGTCATGCTGGCCAGGCAGGTTTGCCACTGGGCAAGCTCTGCACGCAGTGCCTTGTCCTCAAGCAACAGCCGTTCAAAGCGCCGCTGCGCCAACGCCGGCATCAAACCGACGGCGTAGTCGCCAGCCAAGGCACGGCGCAGGGCAGGGGTTTGATAGTTCATGATTCAAGGCACCTGCGCAGGCGCTCCATACCGCGGCGGATCCACGACTTGACCGAGCCCAATGGAGCTTTGAGGTGGACGGCGAGTTCGGCACAGGACAAACCCTGGAAATACGCGACGGCGATCGACTGGCGTTGCATGCCTTCAAGCGTGTCCAGGCAACGGTTCAGCGCGCCAGCCTCGCGGGCAGTGCTCAATTGCTCATGCGCGGAAGGGCTTTGATCCTCCAGCAGCTGCGCTTCGACATCGGTCAGGGAGCGTTCACGCTGCTTGCGCAGGTGATCCACGGCCTGATTGCGGGTGATGTTGATCATCCAGGTCATTGGCGCGCAAAGGTGCATCTGGTAGCGGGAGGCGTTATGCCAGATGCGCACGAAACTCTCCTGCAGCACGTCTTCAGCCAGATCGCCGCGCCCCATGAAGCGCAGGGCAATCCCGTGCAAGCGCGGGCTGACACTGCGATAGAGCGTTTCGAAGGCACGTCGGTCGCCCAGCGCAGTGGATGCCAGGAGCTGCGCCAACTGGTCACTTTCGGCGATTGAGATAGCTGTTCTCCAGGCAATCGGGTTGACTGATGCGAGGCTTCGATTGCAGTCAGAGAATAGTGTAGGAAATGGGGACGGGCCATTCACTGAGCGGCGCCTGGCCAATACCGCCGCACCTCGTCCGTTGGCGCGGCGGCAGGGCTCAGCCTTTGGGCATCAGGACCTTGTCGATAACCTGGATCACGCCGTTGGACTGGTACACGTCGTAGGTGGTGATGTCGGCCACGTCACCCTTTTCATCCTTGAGGGTGATGTTGTGCGGCCCGTTCATCATCGCCCACAACGTGCCGCCCGCCACGGTGGTCAGTTCGGCTTTGCCGCCGCCCGCCTTGATCTTGGCGGCAAGGGCAGCCATGTCGAGCTTGCCGGCAACGACGTGATAGGTGAGCAGTTTACTCAGGCTGGCCTTGTTTTCCGGTTTCAGCAGCGTATCGACAGTGCCCGCGGGCAATGCCGCGAAGGCTGAGTTGACCGGCGCGAATACGGTGAACGGGCCTTTGCCTTTGAGGGTGTCGACTAGCCCTGCCGCTTTCACTGCGGCGACCAGCGTAGTGTGATCTGCAGAGTTCACCGCGTTGTCGATGATGTCCTTGCTCGGCAACATGCTCTGGCCGCCCACCATGACGCTGTCCTGGTTCATGCTCGCCGCTTGCGCGGTACTGATGGTGAAATTACCGGCGAAGGCGAGCGTCAGCAGGCTGGCGACCAGCTGCGTTTTCAATGCAGTGCGTTTCATGGTGGTGATCCTTGCAGGAGGTATCGGCCAGGAAGGTCTGTCCGTGCTTGATATACGCGCGGGCCGGTGAGTTGGATGCAGTAAGGGCGACTTTTATTTTTTGGGCGGGCGGGGCAAGCGCGGTGTTCTGGCGAGGCGGCTTGCTAAACAGAGGGCTGGCGGTTAACGTCGTTGTCATGAGCACACTGCGCAGCACTTCGACTACCACCACCACGACCACCAGTGACGGGTCGAGGGTGCCTGCGTGAGTTGATCGAACAGCGCCCCCAAAGACCCGCCAGCAATGGATCGGGTCTTTTTTTTTGCCCTGATTTTTATCACTGACGTAAGGATACGAGCATGTATGCACTTCTGATTCTCGACATGCAGGTTGGACTGGTGCATGGGCCGGACAAGCCGTGGCGCATCGGGCAGGTCATCGATAATTTGAACGTGCTCATGGAGCAGGCTCGAGACAAGGGCGCGCCTGTCTTTCTCGCCCGCCATGTGGGGCCAGCAGGGACTGCAATAGAGCCGGGTAGTCCACTGACGCAGATCATCCCGCAGTTGCAGTTGCAGGGTGACGAAGTGATCTTCGAGAAGCGCCGGCCCAGCGCCTTTACCCACACCGATCTAGCCGAGCAACTGCGTGAACATGGCTGTGAAGGCGTGATCGTGACCGGGATGAAAACCCAGTATTGCGTAGACAGCACGTGTCGGGCGGCTCGCGACAGTGGCTTTGATGCAGTGCTGATTGCCGACGGTCATACCTGCTCCGACACCCCCGCGCTCGGTGCCGAGGCCATCGTCGCTCATCACAATGCAACGCTGGCCGGTGCATTTTGCCGCGTGGTGCCCGCTGAGGAGTGGCGCTTCTGAAATCACGCTGATCGGCTCGGCCCGAGTCGATCAGCGTGGGCCTTACAGTTCCAGATCCAATAGCGCCTGGATGGTTTGTCGCCGTCTGATCAGACGAATATCGCCATCCTCGATCAGCACTTCGGGCAACAACGGCCGACTGTTGTAGTTCGACGACATGGAGGCGCCGTAGGCCCCTGCGTCGTGGATCACCAGCAGGTCGCCGACACAGGCCTGGGGCAACAACTGCGCCGCCAGCCCGTGCTCGTCCTGGGTGAAAACATCGCCTGACTCGCACAGCGGCCCAGCCACCTGAGTCAATTGCAACGGGCGCTCGACTGGATTGCCGTCGGCATCCAGCACAGTCATCCGGTGATAACTGCCATACAACGCCGGGCGCAGCAAATCGTTGAAGCCGGCGTCGACCATGATGAAGCGGTTGCCGCCCATCTGCTTGACTGCACGCACCTCGGTCACCAGGTAGCCCGACTCGGCAAGCAAGAACCGCCCGGGCTCGATCTCCATGTGCACCTCATGGCCAAGCATTGTTTCGATCTGGCTTTTAGCCGCCGCCCAGGTCCGGGCATAGCGCTGGATGTCGACCGGGCTGTCACCGTCCCGGTACGGTACCGATAACCCGCCGCCGATGGAGAACGCCTCGATATCCATGTCCAGCCGGTCGACCAACTCGACCATCGCCTGGGCAACCTGCTCCAGGTGCGCATAATCCACACCTGAGCCGATGTGCATGTGCAGGCCCACCAGGTGCAGACCGTGGGCGCGGATGCAGTCGAGAGCCTCGCCGAGTTGCTCGTGCCAGATGCCATGCTTGCTGTTTTCGCCGCCGGTGTTGGTCTTGCGGCTGTGGCCGTGGCCGAAGCCCGGGTTGATCCGCAGCCACACCCGGTGCCCGGGGGAGCATTCGCCCAACTGACGCAGCATGTCGATCGAGCCCGCATTGACCTCGATGCCCGCTTCGACCACCCGCGCCAGCGTCGCGCGATCCAGCACATCGCTGGTCAGCACCAGCTCTGCTGGCTGCCGATCAAGCGTGGCGCCTACAGCCAGGGCCCGTTCGATTTCGCCCAGTGATACCGCATCCAGGGCCAGGCCTCGCGCGCGCATCAGGCGCAGGATATGCAGATTCGGGTTGGCTTTTTGCGCATAGCGAACCAGATCGAAGCCTTGCAACTGGTCGATCCTGGCGTTGATGGTGTTTGCGTCGTAGACCCACAACGGCGAGCCATGGCGGCGAACTGCGCTGGTCAGCAAGTGGAATGGGGCGGATTCAGGCATGGGGTAATCCTTGTACGGGAGGGGTCCAAGGTTGCGGTAAGTGACGTATTTATAAAAATAGCTTTTTATGTGTCAGCAATTCATATCTGATATGGCAATTCTGCTGCGTCGGTGCCGCTGTGAAGCTTACCTTTCGTCATATCGAGATCTTTCGCGCCATCATGTCAGCCGGCAGCGTGACCGGGGCTGCACGCCTGCTGTTCACCTCGCAACCTACCGTCAGCCGTGAGCTGGCGAGGTTCGAACAACTGGTGGGGTTGAGTCTGTTTGACCGCGAAGCAGGACGCTTGAAGCCGACGGCGCAGGCGTTGCTGCTGCTGGAGGAAGTGGAGCGGTCGTACATCGCTCTGGAGCGTATCGATCGCTGTGCCCAGGCCATTCGCAACTTTGAGCAGGGCAGGTTGGCGATCACTTGCCTGCCACTGTTTTCGCAGACGTTACTGCCAGAGGTGTGCCAAAGCTTTCATCAACACTACCCCGGCGTGAGCGTGCGGATCGAAGCGCAAGAGTCGCCACTGCTGGAAGAGTCTCTGATTGCACAACAGCATGACCTTGGGCTTACCGAGGTCGAGCAAACGCCACACGGGACCGTCGCTGAGTTGTTGTTCAGCGCAAGCATGGTCTGCCTATTGCCGGATCAGCACCCGTTGCTCGACAAGCGCCAGCTTGAGCTCAGCGACTTTCACCAGGTTGATTTCATCAACCTCTCCAGCCTGGATACCTATCGCCAGCAGCTGGATCAGCATTTCAGCGCGGCAGGCGTCAACCGGCGCACCGTCATCGAGACGACCAATGCCGCCTCGGTATGCGCGATGGTCAGGCAAGGGTTGGGCGTAGCGGTCATCAATCCGCTAAGTGGCCTGGACGCTGCGCGCAGTGGCCTGTCGATACGCAGGCTGAGTGTCTGCGTACCCTACAAGGTGATGTTGGTTCGCCCAGACCACCGCCCTGGCTCGGCGGCGGTCGATCGCTTTTGCCAGGCGCTGCGGGCGCAAGCGCGCAAGCTGAGTGAGGCCTTGGCTACGGGGCTGTAAATTTACTTTGCGCGTTCCGAGCGCAGCAGCAGGGCCGCGAGTGCGCAGGCCGTAAGCGCCAGGCACGAGACATAGAATGCATCGCTGTAGGCCATCAGGTAGGCCTCGCGGCGGATCGTCCCGGCCAGCCCTTCGAGCAGCTGTTGCTGCTGCAGCAGCCAGCTCTGCATCGGTTGGCCGATACGCTCCTGGAGGGCGGGCGAGAACAGCGTGACATGCTCATGCAAGCGCTCGCTATGCACCCGTTCGCGGCTGGCGACGATCTGCGTCAACCCCGCCGTACCGATGGCCCCGCCGAGGTTGCGCAGCATGGAAAAAACCGCTGAGGCAGAGCCGGCCTGGCGCTTGTCCAGGCCAGCGACGGCCAGCACTGACAACGCCACCATGATGAACGGCTGACCAATGCCGCGCACCACGGTCGAGGGAATGATCACGTTGTTGCCGGCATCGGCGCTCAGCCACGCGCCCAACCAGCAGCCCAGCGCCATGATCAAAAAACCGCTGGCGACCATGAACTTGGCACTGGTCCAGCCCATCAAGCGTGGCATCAGGGGCGCCAGCAGCAGTTGCACCACGCCGTAGGCAATCAGCGCTACGCCGACCTGATGGGCGCTGAAACCCTGCAGCTGCGACAGATAGTTGGGCACCAGAAAGACCAGGCCAAAGGTTGCCGCGCCAAAGATGAACATTGCCGCGCTGGCCACGCCGAAGTTGTAGTGGCCGAGCAGACGCAGATTGATGAAGGCACGTGAGCCAAACAGCTGGGTCGCCACGAACAGCACCAGCGCAATGGCGGCAATCAGGCTGAGGCCGGCAATCAACGGCGAGCTGAACCAGTCCAGGCGGCCGCCTTCTTCCAGCACGATCTGCAACCCGCCCAGGCCGATGACCATGGCGGCGATGCCCAGCCAGTCGCCTTGGCGCAGCCGCGCCAGCTGCATCGGTTTGGCTTCGATCGACCAGGCGATGGCGAGCAGCAAGGCAATACCCGGCACCAGTTGCAGGTAGAAGATCCAGCGCCACGAAAAGGCGTCGGTGAGCCAGCCGCCCAGCGACGGGCCGGCGGCTTGGGCGACGCTGTTGGCCAGGCTGAACAGGGCCATGCCCATGGCCATCTTGCGCGCCGGTAGCTCGGTGATGATCAGCTGGAACGACAGCGGAATCAGCACCGCGCCAGCCGCGCCTTGAATGACCCGGATGAAAATCATCGTCTCCAGATTGGGTGCCGCCGAGCAGGCTACCGAGGCGAGCAGAAAGATAAACGAACCGGTCCACATCACTCGGCGCAGGGAGAACACTTCGACCAGCCAGGCGGTCAGCGGGATCATCACGATTTCTGCGACCAGATAGGCCGTGGATATCCATGAGCCTTCTTCAAAGCTGGCCCCCAGTGAACCTCGGATCTCGGGCAGCGCCGCGCTGGTGACGTGTACGTTCATGCCGGCCATGAAGCAGCCGAACAGCCCCGCCAGCACTGCCACCCAGGCACGCAACGATACTGATTGCTCAGTGCTCATCGGTGCTTGCCCCTGGGCGCGTGTCGACCCGTGTCACAACCGACATGCCGGGCAGGAGCGGCAGATCCGGCAACGGTTGATCGAGCAGGATGCGTACCGGGAAGCGCTGCACGATCTTGGTGAAGTTGCCGGTAGCGTTATCGGACGGGAGCAGCGCGAAGACATTGCCGGAGGCCGGCGACAAGCTCGCTACATGCCCTCGCAGGTCGTGATCGGAAAAGCTGTCGACCGCGATACGTACCGGCTGGCCCGGGCGCATGTGCTCCAGCTGGGTTTCCTTGTAGTTGGCCACGACGTAGGCCTGCTGCAACGGCACCACTGCCAGCAGCGGCTGGCCTGGCAGCACATATTGCCCGGCGCGAACCCGGCGTTGGCCGACCACTCCGGCGATCGGGGCGCGAATCACGGTGTCTTGTTGATCCTGCTCGGCCAGCTGTTGTTGGGCTTGGGCGCGGGAAAGGGTCGCTTGGCACTGCTTGAGTTCGGCATCGACCTGCGCGGCGCGCAGTTTGGCCATGTTCAGTTGCGATTGCTGTTGCTGCAGTGCAGCCTGGGCGCCTTGCTCGGCCGCTTGCGCCTGGCTGGCCTGGCTGGTGGCGGTTTCCAGCCGTTGCGCGGTGGCGGCGTGGTCACGCACCAGTTCGCGATAACGCTGGATATCGAGCTGGCTGCGGCGTGCTTCGGCCTTGGCGCTGCGCAGGGCGGCCTGCGCCTGGAGGATGGCCTGGCGTTGCAGGGTGATCCGCTCGGCCGCCAGTTGCTGGCTGGCAGCGGCTGCGAGCAGTGCCGCCTGCGCCTGGGCAACTCCGGCCCGTGCCTGATCAAGGCGAGCGTTGTAGTCGCGATCGTGCAGGCGTACCAGCACGTCTCCGGCCTGGACCGGTTGGTCGTCTTCGACTTCAACAGCCGCCACATTGCCCGCCACGCGCGAACTCAGCGCCACCCAGTCAGCCTTGATGTAGGCGTCATCGGTGCTCTGCAGATAGCGGCCTGTGGCCCACCAATAACTGGCCAGCGCCAGCAGCGCGACCACGGTCACGGCGAGCGCTACCGTCAGCGCCAGGCGCCGCCGGGTTGTGGTTTTACTGCGCTGCTCGGCAGCGTTGGGCACGGTGGGTTGTACGGCACTGTTCATGGTTGGGTTCCGGTTTTACTGATGGATGCCTGCCAGCGGCCGCCGAGGGCGCGCAACAGGTTGATCTGGGCCTGGGCGAGACGACCTTGGGCGTCGACCTGGCGAGCGCGCAGGCCTATCAGCTCGCGTTCGCTGTCAAGCAACGCCAGGCCATCAAGGGCGCCGGCGCGGTAACTGAAGTCGGCCAGCGCATGCGCTCGTTGACCGTGCTCCAGCGCGGCGGTAACGGCCAGCAGGCTTTGCCGCTCACCGTCGAAGCGAGCGAGGGCCTGGCGCACATCCTTCAATGCGGCCAGCGCGACGCCTTGGTAATGAGCCCGTTGGGCCTGCTGCAAGGCTTCGGCCTTGCGCACTCGGGCGCGGTTGGCGCGCACGTTGGGGAACTGCCAGGTGATCAGCGGGCCGATGCCGAACATCACCGCGCGGCTGTCGCCGAGGTGACCGAGGTGTTGGTCGGCAGCCGTCAGCGAAGCGCCAAAGCTGACCTTGGGGTAGAGGTCGGCGGTGACGATCTCGACGTCCAGCCCGGCGGCGCGCAGCTCACGCTCGGCCTGGCGCACATCCGGGCGGCGTTCCAGCAGCTGCCAGCCATCGCCGAGCGGCAGCGCAGCCGCCAGCGTGGGCGGGCTGTCGCAGGTTATGGCCGCTGCCGGCGCAGCCTGGCCGCTGAGCATGTTCAGCTCATACAGGGCCATCTGCCGGTGCGCTTCGAGCAACGGCAATTCGGCGCGCAGCTGCTCTTGCAGTGCGAGCAGGCGCTCACGGTCCAGCTCGGTGGCGATGCCCGCTTGCTGCTGACGTTGGCTGAGTTGCACGCTGTGCTCAAGGCTGTGCAGGGATTGCCTGGTCTGCTTCAGACGGGCGCTGTAGGTGCAGTGCTGGACGTAGGCGCGGCTGGTTTGAGTGACGACATTCAGGCGCACCAGGTCCAGTGCTGAGGCGCTGGCGTCGGCCTGCACTGCGGCGCGCTCGATGGCAGCGCGTACCTGCCCCCAGATATCGACCTGATAGGCCAGCTCGATGCCCGGATTGAGTTGCCACTGCGCCGAGGCGTGGCTGTCGGTGGCTTTGGCCAGGGTCTGATCATCAGCAGTTTTACCGTAGGTAGCTGCCAGGCCAAGTGCAGTGGCGGGCCAGCGTTGGGCGTCGAACTCGGCAATGCCCGCCAGCATCGCCTGTACGTTGGCTTTGGCCTGGGCCAGGTCCTGATTACGCGCCAGGGCGCGCTGTACCCAGCGGTCAAGTTGCGGATCATTGAACAGCCGCCACCAGTCCTCGGGCAGGGCCTGCCTGCTGGTACCGATGGGCACGCTGGCCAGGGCATCAATCTGCAAGGGTGGCGGCGCGGGCACAGGTTGCCGGGTGCAGGCAGTCAGCGCACAGAGCATGGCCAAGGCAAGCCGGGTAGGGCGGGGGGAGGATTGGCGTAAAGGCATCACAAATGTCGCATCAGGGGCTGTGATGCGAGGTTACTCAGCGCGCCGGCTGCGCCGCTGCCGCAAGCGCGCCAACCATGCGTGCAAACGGGACAACCTGCTGCCTAGTCGCTGCTGCCCAGCAGGCGCAACTGCCAATCGCTCGGCGCCTGACCGAGCGTGCGCTTGAACATGGCCGCAAAGGCGCTGGCGCTTTCGTAACCGTGCTCCAGCGCCACCGTCAGGATCGGCTTGCCCTCGGCGAGCTTCTGCTGGCTGAGCATGACCCGCGCGCGAGTCCGCCATTCGCCATAGGACATGCCCACTTCCCGCTGAAACAACCGCGCCACGCTGCGGGCACTGAGGTTGAGCTGCGTGCCGCATTGCTCCAGGGTGAGGTCTTGGGCCGGGTTGTCGAGAAAGCGCTCGCACCACGCTCGCAGCCGCGCATGCTGCGGCATCGCTACGAAGGCATCGAGGTGGGCCGCGTTGGCCAGTTCGTGTTTGATCAGGGCGCGGATGTGCTCGCCGTCCTGCCGGTCGGGCAAGTGTGACGCGGCCAGAATCAATTCGCGCAGCAAGCCGGAAACGACGATCACCTGACAGCGGTCGATGTGCGCTTCAAGCAGCAGCGTGCGCATGCGCACCTGGCCTTGCATGGTGATCGCGTGGTTGACCCCGGCCGGTACCCACAGGGCATGCCCGCCGGGGATGACGTAGTTACCGCTGTTACTGCTGACACGCATGATGCCGCTGGCGGCGTAGATCAGCTGGTCTTCGCCGTGGCAGTGATGGGCAACGTGCTCGCCGTGTTGATAATCCCTTCCCAGCGTTTGCATGGATCGCTCCGTTTGACGGGATCTGATTATACCGCTGGCTGGTGGCGATTTATTGCAACATGTTACTGTTAGGAGATTTATTCTGCTTGGATCTTGCTTTTTTAAAGAGTTTATCGGTTGTTGTTTGCTTTTTATCGCAATTAGCGTGCGCTTGTTCCTGTTTGCGATTGCAGCTATTTCACAGCCAGCAAGGTGTAACACATCGGCACCTGCAGCTCGTTGCTCTCATAAACGTCATAGAGCTCTTCGCGGTTCGAGTGCGGGTACTCGGTAAACGCCTGCAGTTGCAGCGACGCTTGCAGCACAGCGGTAACGATGTCGCTCATGCGGTGGATGTGCCAATACGACGTCACCCCATTCGCCTCACCCTGGCCCTCATAAACAATGGCCTTGTCCTCAACCACAGGCTCGGTCTGGAAGTAGCTGCCGCTGATGCGCCAGGGGTCGCTGGACTCAGGTTCGAGCATCTCCAGAAACGGGTGAGTTTCGTAAATGGCCAGCGTCCCGCCCGGCTTAAGCGTGCTGGCGGCGTGGCGGAAAAACGCGGGCAGATCGGGCATCCAGTTGAGCACGCCGATGGTGATCAGCACCACATCGAAGCGCGCGGTCACCGAGGCTGGTAGCTGGTGGATGTCGGCTTCGATGAACTCGACAGCGTGGGGCGACCTTGCGGCGAGTTCATGGGCTTGCTGCAGGAATGCGGCGGACTGATCGACGCCCACCACATGCTCGGCGCCTAGCGCATACAGCGAGAGCGCTTCGCGGCCATTGTTGCAGCCCAACTGCAGTACCTGTTTGCCGCGAAGGTCTACTTGCTTGAGCAGCGCCGTGAGTGTCGGGTCCAGGCAGGAGAACTGCGCATTGGCAACCTCCGTCAACAAGCTCTGCCAGGTGGCACTGTTGCGATGCGCATCGGCAGAGGCGTTCCAGGCATCGCGGTTGCTTTTGATCATGTGCTTGAACGACGGCATATTGGGCTTCACTCCATGAAGATGCCGGTGATCAGGCCGGCTGATTGCCTAGTGAGCACTTAGGGGAAGGCTTAGTGCAAGCAACAAACTCACTGGCTAGCGACTACATCGATATTTTTGTGAAAACGGGCGGCGTGATCCCCCGTGGTGAATTGCCGTTCGTGCATACGCAGGATATGAACATGCCCAAGGCGGGCCAGGACTTGACCTTCGATTTCTATGAAACTCCAGTGCGGCCTGACCTCAAGACCGAGGTCTACATGAAATGGCAGGGGGACCGCAGCGAGTATTGCTTCAATACCGCGCAGTTCACCCCCAAACCCGGCCATTACCATGAGTTCTGGATGACCTCAGGCCATGGCCGCTCAGTTGATCGCGGGCTCAGCAGGGCTGCACGGCAAGACGGTTGCTGACCTTGCGGCCCAGCACCAGCACCGTCATGAAGCCGCAGGCGACCAAGGCGGTTGCCAGGCTGAGCAACGCTGCAGTACCCAGCTGATCGACGATCTGCCCACCAAAGAACGAGCCCAGCGCAATGATCACCTGGAACATCGCCACGAACAGCGGCATGCCGCGTTCGACGTCCCTGGGTGCAACGATGAACATCCAGATGCTGGCGCAGGCCGGGAACGCACCGAAGGCGAAGCCCCACAGCGCAATCAAGATGGCCGCGCCGGTCATGCCGGTGGCGAAGTGGGGGAACAGTGCAGTGCTGATACCGATCATTACAGCCACCAGCATCAAGGTATGACGCACGCTGCGGTTGGCGGCAAAGCCGGCGAAGATATTGCCCAGCACACCGGCCACGCCGTACAGCAACAGCAGCGAGCCAATGGTCGGCCCGTCGAAGCCGGCATTCTGTTTGAAGAACGGCGCCACGTAGGTGTATGCCGCAAAGTGCGCCAGGCCAATCAGCAACACGGCAATCAGGCCAATCCGCGCCTGCGGATTGATGAACAACGCCGGTAGGTCACTGACGCGGATGGCCTTTTCCGGATTGAGCCGCGGTAGCAAAAGCACCTGCGCCAGTAGCACCGGAATGCCCACCAGTGCGGTCACCAGGAAGGTCATGCGCCAGCCCATCAGCCCGCTCAGCCAGGTACCGACCGGCACGCCGAGCACGGTGGCCAGGGTTACGCCGACCATGATGATCGAGGTCGCCTGTGCCACGCCGACACCCTTGGGCGCGAGGCGGCCACTCAGGGCAATCGCGGTGGCCCAAAAGCCACCGATACTGATGCCCAGCAGCACGCGGCCGAACAGCAGCAGGCTGAAGTCGCTGGCGTAAGCCACAACTGCGTTGGCGATGATCATGATCAGGGTCAGACCGATGAGCAGGTAACGGCGGTCCATAGTGCCGATGCCGACTGACAGCAGCGGGGCAGCGAGGGCCGCCATGATGCCCGGCACGGTGACCATCAGCCCGGCGTGGCCGGCGCTGATGCCCAAGTCGCGGGCGACGTCGTTGAGCACGCCCACTGGCAGAAACTCGCTGGTAACCAGGGCAAATGCGCCCACGGCGACCGAGAGGATCGCCAGCCACTGCTGTGCGACGCTTTGTTGATTGTGTTCAGGGAGGCCGCTAGGGGCCTGGCTGGCGCTTGGCATGAGGCTTGGTTCCAAGGATGAGGTCGCCTTGAGCAGGCGGGAGAGGGCGGATTGGCGGGCATTATAGAAGTCGCCTGCGGCAAGCGGGCAGGCGTGCGGTTCGATAGTAATCATCAGTGGTATCGATGAAAGGTGCTGAACAGAGCGGCTGCCAGTGCCAGGCATGCGCGAGCTTGTCTCTTGACTGAAACTGGCAGATCAGCATTGACAGTGCCTGTCTCGCCCTTACAATCGCGCCCCCTCGATTCAGCACGCACAGTGAAAAGGAGCTTCGATGCAACGGGTGATGATTGTTGGCCAGCCGGGTTCGGGCAAAAGCACTCTGGCGCGGCAGCTTGGTGAACGCACTGGTTTGCCGGTCGTGCACATCGACACCATTCACTGGCAGCCCGGCTGGGTTGAGCGCAGCCGGGATGAGAAGACCCGGCTGTGCGGCGAGGTCGAGGCGGGTGAGCGGTGGATCTTTGAAGGAGGGCATTCGGCGACCTGGGAAAATCGGCTGGCGCGCGCTGACCTGTTGATCTGGATTGACCGATCGACTCCGCTGCGGTTCTGGCGGGTGTTGCGAAGGACGTTGCTCAATCGTGGTCGAACCCGGCCTGACCTGCCGGCAGATTGCCCTGAGTTGCTGGGCAATCTGCCTGAGTTTTTCCGCTTCATGTGGCAAACCAGGCAGTCGGCGCGGCGCAAGATGCAGCAGTTGGTGGCGGATGCACCGCGGGGTTGCCGGGTGGTTTGCTTGCGTTCTGATCAAGATACCCAGGCGTTTTTGGCGAGCTTCGACTAAGGATTCGCGTTGCGCTCGGGAAGTTGGGCCGCTTGTGCCTCTATCGCAACGTCTTTTGCATGATGATCGTGCGCTCGGAACCGTGAAATTCGTCGCGAACCTCGCTGAAGCCCAAGCGCTGATAAAATGCCTGAGCAGTAATCGACGAGGGCACGCTCAACACGCCGAGGCCTCTGGCCTGCGCCACTGCCTCAAGTTTACGCATCAATTGCTGCCCAAACCCGCGGCGCTGAAAATCAGGGCTCACAAACACACTGCGCACCACACCGCCATCCAGGCTCGCCGTAGCTACTACCTGATCTTGCAGAGTTGCGACATACACCTCACGCAAGGCAATCAGTTGCTCGACCGCTGCGGGTGAAAAACTGCGTTGCACCTGTTCAATGATGTCTGCTGAGTAGTCCCTGGCGTTGGACTCACGCAATGCGCCAATCACGACCGCGCTGATTGCTGCTGCGTCCGCCACGGTTGCCGGTCGAATCACAGAAGTCATCCGATGCCCCGGCTTGAGTTGGGGGTGTACCAAGGTGCTGCGGACTCGAGATGAACGTGTTTCTGTTTGGCTGGCAGCAACGGTGTGTCGAGTGTGCCCAGTGCAATCGAAACCCAGTCAGCGAACTCACCCGTTGAGCGCGACCAGAACAGCGTTGATCCGCACTCGCTGCAGAATTCACGTTTCACTGTGGCTGATGATGCATAGGCCCTGATGCTCGACTCGCCACTGAGGATACGTAGCGCGTCGCGTGGCACGCTGGCGTATGACGCGAATGCGGCGCCGTGGCCTTTGCGGCATTGACTGCAATAACAGTGGCTGACGGCTTTTGCCGGCGTGAGTAGCTGGTAGCTGACGGCGCCGCAGAGGCAGCTGCCGCGATGGGTTTCGGTCATGTGCTTCTCCAAGGGAGCGAAGTGGCAGCGTAGCCAATTGTGATTGGCTGGTCGAGTCGTGGGGATTGGGGCCGCTACGCGATCCTTTCGCGACACACGGCCGCTCCTACAGGGGATGTGGAGCGGCCTTGCCGGGGCGCCGGACCGGTCGGAAAGGGCTGCAAAGCAGCCCCAAATTCCCACGCTCACATCGTCAGGCCCTGACCTCCACACTGCGTGGCTGCACCCCAATCCTGAACCAGATCGAATACATCGCCGGGAGAAACACCAACGTCATGATGGTACCGACCAGCGTGCCGCCGATCAGGGTATACGCCAGCGTGCCCCAGAACACTGAATGAGTTAGCGGGATAAACGCCAGGATCGCCGCCAGTGCCGTCAGCAGCACTGGCCGGGCGCGCTGCACCGTGGCCTCGACCACTGCATCGAACGGATCCAGCCCGGTGATCTGGTTCTGATGAATCTGCCCGATCAGGATCAACGTGTTGCGCATGAGAATTCCCGACAGCGCAATCAGCCCGACCAGCGCGTTGATGCCAAACGGCTGCTGAAACAGCAACAGCACCGGCACCACACCGATCAAGCCCAGCGGTGAGGTGAGAAACACCATGACCATCGCCGAGATCGAGCGCACCTGCAGGATGATGATCAGCAGGGTCAGGGCAATCATGATCGGCAGCAACGGCACGATCGCCTGGCTGGCCTTGGCCGACTCTTCGATCGAACCTGCCATCTCGACCCGGTAGCCCGCCGGCAGCGTCGTGACGATCGGTTGCAGCGCCTGCCAGATCTGCGCGGACACATCCGGCGGCTGCAGGCCTTCGGCGGTATCACCGCGCACGGTGATGGTCGGGCTGCGGTCACGCCGGCGCAGCAGTGGGTCTTCCATGCGCACACTGACCTCGCCAACCTGGCCGAGGGGAATGCGCTGCCCGGCGGCGCCAACCAGGCTGAAGTTTTCGATCCTGGCCGGATCCAGCCGGGTGTCGCCAGCTGCGCGCGCCTCGACCTGCACCAGGCGGATGTCCTCGCGTACCGCCGTGACCGGCACGCCGCTGAGCAAAAACTGCAGTTGCTGGGCGACCGCTGCAGAGCTCAGGCCAACGGCCTGCAAACGGTTCTGATCCAGGGAGAAATGCAGCGTCGGCACCCGCGTGCCCCAGTCATTGTTTACCGTCTTCAACAGCGGGCTGGCCTGCATCACGCTTTGCACGCGCGCGGCGATTTGACCCAGTTGCGCGGTATCTGGGCCGGTTACCCGGTACGCTACGGGGAACGGTGAGTAAGGGCCGAATACCAGTTGCGTCACCCGCACGCGGGCTTCGGCGGCCAGGCCTTCGGCGGCCGCCTGGCGCAGGCGATGCTTGAGCGCCTCGCGCGCTTCCTGGCTGTCAGTGAGCACAACGATCTTGGCAAACGAAGGGTCAGGCAGCTCGGGCGCCATCGCCAGGAAGAACCGCGGCGGACCCTGGCCGATGTACGAGGTGACGATCTTGGCCTCTTCCTGCTTACGTAGCCACGTTTCAACCTTGATGGCTGCGGCGTTGGTCTGCTCGATCGAAGTACCGTACGGCAGCTGCAGCTCAACCAGCACCTCTGGCCGATCGGATGTGGGAAAGAACTGCTTCTTGACCAAGCCCATACCCAGCACCGCGGCCACGAAGGCCGCGATGACCGCGCCCGCTACCAGCCACTTGTGCGCAATCACCCGCGCCAGCAGCGAGCGAAAGCGGTTGTAGTGGCGGGTGTTGTAGATCGCGGCGTGGCCGCCTGGCACCGTCTTGATGTCCGGCAGCAGTTTGACCCCAAGGTAGGGCGTGAAGGCTACCGCCACGATCCACGAGGCAATCAGCGCGATACCAACGATCCAGAACATGTTGCTGGTGTATTCACCGGCGGTGGACTGGGCGAAGCCATTGGGCATGAAGCCGATGGCCGTCACCAGCGTGCCGGCCAGCATGGGCGCCGCGGTGTGGCTCCAGGCGTAGGCCGAGGCCTGGAAGCGGTCGTAGCCTTCCTCCATCTTCACCACCATCATCTCAATGGCGATGATGGCGTCATCGACCAGCAGGCCCAGCGCCAGAATCAACGACCCAAGGGTGATCCGGTCAAAGCTCTTGCCGGTCGCCGCCATCACCACAAAGACCATGGCCAGGGTCAGCGGCACGGCGGCCGCGACCACGATACCCACCCGCCAGCCCATGCTGATGAAGCACACCAGCATCACCACCAGCAGGGCGACCACGAACTTGACCATGAACTCGTCAACCGAGGCGCTGATATTGACCGCCTGATCGGTGACCTTGCTCAGCGTCATGCCCAGCGGCATGGCCTGGTTGATGTTCGTTGTTTCTGCTTGCAGCGCCTTGCCCAGATCCAGGCCGTTCCAGCCTTCGCGCATCACCACGCCCAACAGCAGGGCCGGCTCACCGCCGTTGCGCACGAGGAAGGTGGCAGGGTCCTGATAGCCGCGCTCGACGTCGGCCACATCGGCCAGGGTCAAGGTGCGCCCTTGGGCTGCAACCGGAGTCTGACGGATCTTCGTCAGTTGATCGAAGGCACCATCGACCCGCACCACCACCTGCGGGCCATGGGTTTCGATCGAGCCGGCCGGGGTCAGCACGTTCTGCTCGTTGAGCGCGGTAAAGATCGCTTGCGGGGTGACGCCCAGGGTCGCCAGGCGATCATGGGAGAATGATACAAAAATCCGCTCGGCCTGTTCGCCGATGATATTGACCTTCTTCACCCCCGGCACATGCAGCAGGCGCTGGCGCAGCCCCTCGGCGTTGCGCACCAGCTGGCGCTGTGGCTCGCCTTTGGCCTTGAGCGCATACAGGGCAAAGGTCACGTCGGAGAATTCGTCGTTGATCATCGGCCCGATCACGCCGGCCGGCAGCGCCTTGGCTTCATCGCCAAGCTTCTTGCGCGCCTGGTAGAACTCCTCCTGCACCTGGGAGGGTGGAGTGCGATCCAGCAGCGAGACCATGGTGAAGGCCAGCCCCGCGCGGGTGTAAGTTTCGCTACGGTCGTACCAGCGCAACTCCTGCATGCGCTTTTCCAGCGGTTCGGCGACCAGGTCCTGCATCTGCTGCGCTGTCGCACCGGGCCAGGCGCTGACGATGGTCATCTGCTTGACGGTGAAGGGTGGGTCCTCAGCGCGGCCGAGTTTGAAGAACGCCAGCGCGCCGGCGAAGCCGATCAGTACAATCAGAAACAGGGTGATGGCGCGCTCGCGCACCGCCAGCGCCGACAGATTGAAACGCGACGCGCTCATGGCTGGCTCCCGGCAACGTTAACTGCGGGGGCGACCAGCACCGGCTGATCATGGCGTAGCAAGTGCGCGCCGAGGGCGACGACCTGTTCGCCGGCAGTCAGATCGCCGACTACCCGCGCCGCATCGTCGCTGATTCCGAGCACCTGAACCGGGCGCCATGCGAGCTTGGCTGGTTGCCCGGTTACGACCCAGACGCCACTGCCGCTGCCAGGGTCGTACAGCGCACCAATCGGCACCTGGCGGGCGTTCTCTTCGGTGATCTGGGGGGCAAGCACGAGAGTAATGGTCGCGCCCAGCGGCGCGTTTGCCAGAGGCCCAGCCAGCACATACCTGGCTTCGAAGGTGCGGGTGGTGCTGTCGGCGGCTTCGGACAGCAGGCGCAATCTGGCCGGAACTTGCTGAGCCTGAAGGCCGTACAGCGTGGCCTGCGCGACCGAACCAGCGGCTGGGCGCAGCGTTTCCGGGAGGTGGACCACGGCCTCGCGCTGGCCGGCGCGGGCCAGCCTGACCACCGCTTGGCCGGCGCTGACGACTTGCCCAGGCTCAGCCAGGGTATCCATCACCACGCCGTCGGCATCGGCCAGCAGTACCGCGTAGCCGGTGGCGTTGCTGGCCACGTCCGCCTGTGCCTGAGCGGCTTTGAGCTGAGCCTTGGCCGAGTCTGCAGCCGCCTTGAGCTGGTCGTAGGCCGAGGCGGACACAGCGCCTTCGGCCACCAACCCGCGATAGCGTGCTTCGTCGTCGCTGGCCTGCTTGGCCCGTGCCCGGGCAGCGGCAACCGCCTCTTGCTGCGCACGTGCCTGCAGCTTCAGGTCAACCGGGTCGAGGCGCATCAGTGGCTGCCCGCGCTGCACCGTTTGCCCTGTGTCGACCAGCCGCTCAAGGATCTTGCCCGGCACGCGAAAGCCCAGGTCGCTCTGCGTGCGGGCGACCACTACGCCGGTGAAGGCGCGGGCTGCGGCAGAGGCGTTTGCCACTGGCGCCGTTCTGACCAGCGGTGGCTGGTCGCGGGGGTCTTTACTGACCGACGAATCGCCGCACGCCACCAGGACGATAGGCAGCAGGCAACTGGCAAATGCGGCAAGGTGCAGGCGCATGGGATCCATTACTCAAAGGCATTAAGGAATCCCATTTTTGTTCTAGTGACTAAATTTGTCAATGGTCACGGCTTGGATTTCAAGGCGCCAGGCTCCTCAGAATCAGCGCCGGCAGCTGCACCACGGCCGTTTCTACCGAGTCCAGGTTGTACTGCAGTTGCGCTGCGTTGACGTAGGGCTTGAGCACCAGATAGATCGCTTCGGTCGTTTCATCCAGCGGTGTCTTGCGCTCGAATTCGCCTGCTTCGCGACCCTCGATCAAGACCTGTTGAATGACCTGGCGAAGGTCCGCCTCATGTGCCTGGACTGACGGCCACTGGTCGCGCGAGGCCACTGCGGCGATGTCGTACAGCTTGCGTTCGTGGAAGAACAAGTCGCTGCCCGCCTCAGCAATGGCGCGGAATAGCCGCCTGATCTGCTCTGAGGCAGTAGGCGCATCAGCGATGGCGGTGGTCACCAGTTGCCTGATCATCGCCAGCCGGTTGGCGCAGATCACTTCACCAATGGCCTTCTTGGAATCAAAGAATTTATAGATGTATGCCTTGGAAAAACCAATGGCCTTGGCCAGGTCCGAGACCGTGGTCTTTTCATAGCCGTAATGGGCGAAATGCAGCATGGCTGCCTGGATGACCTGATCGCGGACATCATGGTCGGCTGGGCCGCGAGTGGGTGCTGGGGAGGTATTTGTCGTCATGCTCAAAGCGTACTCTGCTGAGGGCCGGATTGACAGTTAGTGACCAATCTATAATATGGTCACAACCTGTAACGGTCATGGGAATCATCATGCAGCTTTATCGAAGCATCGCCCTCATCCTGAGCGCCAGCCTGTCTGCAGGGTGCATGGTGGGGCCTGATTATAAACAGCCGCAGGCGCCGCTTGCCGATCACTATCAGGGCTGGGCGGGGACGCAGGCACAATCGGCAGGTGCTGTAACCAACCTCGATCAGTGGTGGACAGGCTTTGCTGATCCGGCCCTCAGCGGGTTTGTCCGCCAGGCGCTGGCGCAGAACCTCGACCTGGCCCAGGCTCAGGCGCGGCTTGCACAGGCTCGGGCTGCGTTGGGTTCAGCCAACGCAGCGCTTTCACCGTCTGCCGGAGTCGATGGCCAAGCGGCCCGTGCCTATCAGTCGATTCAGACACCCTTGGGTCAGGTGCTCGATTCAACGCCTGGCTATGACCGTTACGGCAACAGCTATGAGCTCAACCTGGTTGCCGGCTGGGAAATCGACGTGTTCGGCGGGCTGCGCCGCGACCGCCAAGCCGCACTGGCCGAGTACCAGGCTTCTGAAGCCGGGGCAGTGGCGACGCGGCTTGCCGTGGCCGCCCAGACCGCTGACCTGTATGCCAGCGTGCGCGGGCTGCAGGCGCGTTTGGCGATCGTCGAACAGCAGGTGCAGAACCAGCGTGAGCTGCTGGCCAAAGTGCAGTTGCTCAACCGCAAGGGCGTTGCCGCAGATGCCGAACTGCGCCAGACCGAGGGTGAGCTGGCGCAGGTCGAGGCCCGTGCGCCGCTGTTGCGCACGGCGCTGGACGCGGCGCTCAACGCGTTTGATGTAACGCTCGGCAGCCCGCCGGGGACCCATCGTGCAGCGCTTGCGGCTGGGATGACGATTCCCCAGGCACCCCAACTCACCGACATCGGCGCACCCGCTGATCTGTTGCGGCGCCGGCCTGATCTGATCGCCGCCGAGCGCAGACTGGCCGCTGCCAATGCCTCCATTGGCAGCGCGATCAGCGAGTATTATCCGAAGTTTTCCCTGGGGGCATTGCTTGGCAGTGCGACGACCTCGGGTGGCCAGTTGTTCAGTGGTGGGGCGAGCCAGTCAGCTGTGTTGCTGGGGCTGCGCTGGCGGCTGTTCGACTTTGGCCGGATCAACGCTGAGATTGATCGAGCCAAGGGGCGTGAGGCCGAGGCTTTGGCGATTTATCGGCAGTCGGTGCTGAGGGCGTCGGCAGATGTCGAGAATGCCTTGTCAGCGTTGCTCAACCGCCAGGCGCAAGCCGCTACGCTTGCGGCTGGTGAGTCATCGCTGCAGCAGGCACGGCGGTCGTCCTTTGCGGCCTATCAAAAGGGCGCTGCCAGCCTGATCAACGTGCTCAATGCTGATCAGCAACTGCTGCGTGCTTCGGATGCCAGGGCGGTGGCACAAACGGAAGCTGCTCGTGCGGCAATTGCGGCGTACCGAGCGTTGGGTGGGGGCTGGTCGCCCGCTGAGGCAGTTACGCAGCGGCCTTAGTAGGCAAGGTTCACCACCACCTCAAAACTGCGTGACCACCGTCACACCTGCCGTCTCGAACCGGTCCATGTTCACCAGTGCGTTGCCTGCGTGAGCTGAAGACTTCCAATCGACTGCCGGTGACTGAGCTGGTGAGTATTTGACAGGCGGATGCCAGTAACCAGGGCACCGTGCGCGCTGGCTACTGGCGAAGCTCATTCAGCCAAGCGGCGCTGTGGCTACCCCGTCAAGCTGGCGCCAGATCTGCAGTGGGTTGTCTTGCTTGAGTTCATCAGGCAGCAAGGCATCCGGCAGGTTCTGATAGCACACCGGGCGCAGGAAACGCTCGATGGCGGTCGAGCCGACCGACGTGCTGCGGCTGTCGGAGGTGGCCGGGAAGGGGCCGCCATGGACCATCGCATCGCAGACTTCGACGCCGGTAGGAAAGCCGTTGACCAGCAGCCGGCCGGCTTTCTTCTCCAGCGTCTGCACCAGGCTGCGCGCAACCTCCAGGTCCTGCTCCGTCAACTGCAGGGTTGCCGTCAGCTGACCTTCAAGCGACCTGGCGAAGGCCAGCATCTGGTCCACGCTCTGGCAACTGATGACGATTGCCGCAGGGCCGAACACTTCTTCCAGCAGCTGCGGGTTGGCCGCGACATTGGCGAAGGTCGTGCGGTACAGATGACCCTGCGCTTGCGTCGCGCCTGAAGGCGGCTGGCCAGCGGCAACCAGTGCTGTGTCTGGCTGCGCAGCGATCCGTTGCAGGCCGGTCAGGTATGCCTGGTGAATGCCCGCTGTGAGCATCGTCTGGCTGGCCTTGTCAGCCAGGCAGGCACCGGCACGGGCAACGAACGTTTCCAGCTCAGGCCCTGCAACGGCCAGCAGGATGCCTGGGTTGGTGCAGAACTGGCCGGCGCCCAGTGCCAGCGCGTCGGCAAAGCCTGCAGCTATTGTCTCGGCTCGCGCTGCCAGTGCGCCTGGCAGCAGGAACACCGGGTTGACGCTGCTCATCTCGGCGTACACCGGGATCGGCTCGGCACGCGCTGCGGCTGCCCGTAGCAGGGCCAGGCCACCGCTGCGCGAGCCGGTGAAGCCAACGGCCTTGACGGCCGGGTGGGAGACCAGTTGTTGGCCGACGTCATTACCGTCACCCACCACCAGCGAGAAAGTGCCTTCGGGCAGTTCCAGTTGCTGCACAGCCTGTTGGATCACGCGCCCGACCAGCTCACTGGTGCCCAGGTGTGCCCGGTGCGCCTTGATGATCACCGGGCAGCCTGCGGCCAGTGCCGATGCCGTGTCGCCGCCCGCGACCGAGAACGCCAGCGGGAAATTGCTGGCGCCGAACACCACCACAGGTCCCAGCGCCACCTTGCACATACGCAGATCCGGGCGCGGCAGTGGCGCTCGGTCGGGCAGGGCAGAGTCGAAGGTCGCCTGCTGCCAGCGGCCTTGACGCAGCACCGAGGCAAACAGCCGCAGTTGGCCCACGGTACGCCCGCGCTCACCTTCCAGGCGGGCCAGAGGCAGCCCGCTTTCGCTGTGGGCGCGCTCAAGCAGCGTTGCGCCCAGGCCGACGATACCGTCGGCAATCCTTTCGAGAAGCTGCGCGCGCCGTTCCGGGCTGGTCGAACGCAAGCTGTCAAAGGCCTGGTCGGCAAGCTCGCACGCCTGATTGACCAAGTTGGCGCTGGCGCAGTTGAACACAGGGGCGGGGATGGCCTCTTCAGTCGCGGGGTTGATCGCCAGCAGTTCACGGCCTTGGCCACGAATCAGTTGATGCCCGATTATTTGTTCGCCGGTAAGTGGCATTGGTGTACTCCGTAAACCTGTTACTTGTCAGAAGAAATCGGCTGCTTCAACAGCAACAGGTAAGCCATGGCGGCGACCGCTGCGACGACGGCGCTGATGAGGAATGCCGAGGCGAACGAGCCCGATTGCTGAATGCTGAAGCCGGTGACGATCGGTGCCACTGATCCTGCCAGGTAGCCGCCGAAGTTCTGAATGGAGCCGAATGACGCGACCTGGCGGCTGTCGACGATGGTGTTGGCGATCATCCAGGCGGTGGAGCTGGCCATGTTGATGCTGAACAAGGCGCAGCAGAGCAGGGCCAGGCTGAGCACAATGCCGCTGCCAAAGGCCAGGGGCACGGTGAACGCCGCTGCGGCCAGCAACGCGCTGACGACCACCCGTTTGCGACTGCCCAGCACCGTGCCGCCTTTTTTCACCAGGCGGTCGCAGAGCCGGCCGGCGACGATGGTGCCCAGGGCGCCGAACACGTAAGCCAGTGACACCACCCAGGCGGTCTGATACAGGCCTAGACCGTGCTCGCGCTCGAAGTAGCCGGGCAGCCAGGTCAGGTGCAGCCAAAGCATGTAGATCACGCCCATGAAGCCCAGCACTGCGCCCCAGGTGCTCTTGTGGCGGAACAGTTCAGCCCAGGCGCTCAGCTGGGATTTCAAACTTGGCTTTGGCGCCACGTTGGCCTGTTGCTGAGTCTGCGACGCCAGCAGGCGCTCGCGTTCTTCGGCAGGCAATTCGGCCAGGTAACGCTCCTTGCTCTTGTAGAACGCGAACCAGCACAGCGCGATGACGATGCCGAACACGCCGGTAGCGATGAACATCCCGCGCCAGCCCCAGTTGATCATCAGCAGGGTCAGCAGTGGCGGGGCGATGCACGGGCCGATGCAGGTCGAGGACAGCACGATGCCGGTGGGCGTCCCGCGTTTTTCTGCCTCGAACCATTCCGCCAGGGCCTTGGCCGCCGAGGGGAACATCGGCGCTTCGCCGATCCCCAGCGCGATGCGCAGGCCGATGAATGCCGAGAAGCTGTTGATCAGGCCCGAGGCGGTCTGCGCCACCGACCAGCCCAACAGGGCGGCGCCGAGCGAGAGTTTGCTGCCCAGGCGATCGATGATCACCCCCAGCGGCAGTTGCGAGAAGGCATAGGCCAGGGAAAACGCCGACAGCAGAATGCCCATCTGCGAAGGCGTGATGGCCATGTCGCGCTGGATCGAGGTGTTGGCAATCGACAGAGCGCTGCGGTCGACATAGTTGATGATGCCGATTACCAGCAGCAGGCTGACAGTGATGAACTGGTATTTCTTGAACGGGTTTCGGCTGGCTACCGTATCCGCAGTGCGGTCAAGCTCGGCTTGCGCATATTTACTGGTCATGGCTGTTCACTTTTATTGTTATTGGGATTCGCTGTTGGCTTGGGCTTACATGGACGCCTCGAGCATCCAGCGGTAGTCCTCGGCACTGGCTTCACGCGGATTGGTGCGGTGGCTATGGTCGGCCAGGGCACCCTGGATGATGCCTGGGAACATCGCTTCGCTGACGCCCAGCTCACGCAGACCTGTCGGCAAGCCCAGGGCACGGGTCATGTCACGCAGGGCCGTTTCGATCTGGCTGTCGTCGGCCAGGCCCATGGCCTGGGCAATGCGCAGTGTCTTCTGTTCAGCGGTCATCGTCGCCGCCTGACGATTGAAGGTAATCACCGCCGGCAAGAAGATCGCGTTGAGCGTGCCGTGGTGCAGGCGCGGATTGATGCCGCCCAGCGCGTGGCTCAGGCTATGCACACAGCCCAGGCCTTTCTGGAATGCCAGGGCGCCCTGCAGTGACGCGCTCATCATGTTAGTGCGCGCTTCGAGGTTGTGCGGGTCGGCGGTGGCGGCGCTGATGAAACGCCAGGCGCGCCATAGCCCGTCCAGGGCAATACCGTCAGCCGGCGGGTTGAACGCAGGTGCCATGAACGTCTCGAGGCAGTGCGCAATTGCGTCCATGCCGGTGGCAGCGGTCATTGCGGCGGGCAAACCTATGGTCAGCGCTGGGTCACAGATGGCCGACTTAGGGACTACATGCGGTGAGATCACGCCGACTTTGCGACCGTCATCGAGGATCAGGATGGCGCCGCGACCGACTTCGCTGCCGGTGCCAGCAGTGGTCGGTACCGCAATCACCGGCGCAGTGGCGGCGGTGATGTGGGCAAGGCCGCCTTCGATCACCGCAAAGCGCTTCAGCGGGCCCTCATGGCGGGCGCAGACGGCCACGCCTTTGGCCAGGTCGATGGCCGAGCCGCCACCAATGGCGATAATGCCGTCGCAGTCACATTCGCGGAACATGGCGACCGCTTCGCGGACTGCGCTCTCGTTTGGGTTGGGTGGCGTGGCGTCGTAGATCGGCAAGGCCATGTCAGCGCCTTCGAAGGCGTCAAGCGCGCGGTCGACCAGCCCGGCGGCGCGTACACCGCGGTCGGTCACGATCAAAGGTCGGGTTATACCAATGCGCTGGCACTCGGCGGGCAGCAACGCAATCGCGCCGACCTCGAACTGGATTTGGGTGATGTAGTTGATCAAGGACATGCGCTCTCCTGGAGCCTTTTAGCGTTGTTATTTTGGCCAATCTCAGGGCCGTCCTGGCGCACCGGGTGCGTCATCGTGCGGGGCCAGTATAGAAATCCGCAGACGGCTGTGGTACTGAGAACAATCCATACAGCTATAACCAGGACTCATAGCCAATGACACCATCGTTGAACTCGATCATGTCCCGGCTGCACGCCAGGCATCTGCGCCTGTTGATAGAACTAGATGCGCACCGCTCGCTGCTCGGCGCGGCCGACAGCGTCGGGCTCACTCAACCCGGTGCGAGCAAAGCGTTGCAGGAGATCGAGACGACCTTTGGCACGCTGCTGTTCAGACGCACCAACCGTGGCCTGGAGCCGACCGCTGCCGGCCACTGTGCGATCAGATCCGCTCGGGTGATCCAGACCGACCTGTCAAATCTGCGGCATGACCTCGATGCGATTTTGCGTGGAGTCGGCGGCAGGCTTGCCGTGGGTGCGATCATGGGCGCCGTGCCGCTGCTGATGAAGGCGGTATCAGAACTCACGGCGATCCAGCCGGAAATGTCCTTCGAGATCGTTGAGGGCACCAGCCAGTTTCTGCTTAGCCAGATCGAGAGTGGCCGCCTGGACATGGCCGTGTGCCGAACCTCTGTCAGCAGCTCACCGCATTTGTTCGCCAGTGAGTTCGTCCAGCACGAGACACTTGCAGTGATCGCCAGCGTCGATCATCCGCTCAAGGACGCCGCGACCTTGAGCCTTGAACAACTGGCCGAGAACCGCTGGATTGTCTACCGGGCGAACATGCCCATGCGCGTGCAACTGGAACGTGAATTCCACGATGCCGGCCTGCGCTTCCCGCTGCACCTGGTGGAAACCACGTCGATTCTGGCGACGTTGTCGCTGTTGCAGAACCAGCCTGAATTCGTCGCGCTGGTGTCTATCGATGTGGCCCAGCAGTGTCTGCAGCATCACCGCATCTGCATTCTGCCGCTGGCGATCCAATCGGTGAGCGACCCGTATGAGCTGGTGACACGCCAGGCCAGTCAGGAAACGCCCGCCATGCAGCAGCTTCGCGGTTTGCTGCTTAGCGCGGCTGCTGGCGGCTCGGCGCGTTAATCAGCGAGCCAGTGCTCATACGCCGCCGTCATCCGCTGCCGAGTCTGCGCATCTGCCGGAATCAGATGCTCGATCCGTAGCGACTCCACGGTGATGTCCAGCGGCATGCCAAAGGTGGTGAAGGTTGACAGAAACCTCAGCTCACCCTCCGCTGTATTCACCCGCGTCAGCAGCACCGGCATGGCTGCGGGCGCGTGCAATTGAGCAGCAGGAGCCGGCAGCTCGCGTAGTAACTGCGCGAGCTCGGGACTAGCCACGGCCTCCCGCGATGCACGCTGCCAGGCGACTGCGCGAATCTCGTCGGCATTGGCCAGCCGATCACCCAACCCGCCGGGGCGCAGCAGTGTATCGAGCAAATTCAGCCGCGCAGTCGCCTCAGGCGCGATGCCGGCCATGGCAAACAGCAAGCCGGCACTGGCATTGGCCGCGGTGACATCCCAGTTGCTGGCGATGACGATGGCCGGCGCCGGGTTGTTCGCGTGCAGAATATGTTCGATAGCTTCGTGGACCATCTTCAGCCCCGGCGCATCCAGCGGCGATGTGGCGTAGCGCGGGGCGTAGCCGGCGGCGACGAACAGCTGGTTGCACTGCTCCAGCGGTGCGGCCAGCGCCGAGAGCAGGGCATGCAGAGTGCTCGGGCTGGGTTTGGCACGGCCGGTTTCGACGCAGCTTAAGTGACGCTGCGAAACCCCGGCCAGCAGCGCCAGTTCGAGCTGGCTGAGACGCGCCTGCTGACGCAACTGGCGGACCTGCTGACCGGCAGAGGCGCTCGGGGCCGGTTGCTGGCGATGGAAAATTGGCTGGTTCATACGTCGACTCTGACCGTCCTTGGTGCCCTGTGTCCATGACCTGTTAGGTCATTGAGAGCGCGCAACACTATCACTACTCTGCCGGCGAACCCTACCTAGGAGTGGCTGATGACCCTGCGTTTGCTTGCCCTGACCTTGCTGGTGCCGTTTGCGGCGTATACCGGCTGGACCCTGATGAATGCCGAGCAGTCGCTTGTGGCGTTTGGTCTGGAGCTGATGGCTCGACCGGATACGGCCCAGGTCGTTATTGACCTCTACATGATGGCGGGCCTTGGCTGCTGCTGGATGATCAGCGATAACCGCTCGCGTCGTGGATCATGGCCTGCGCTATTGCCTTACCTGCTGCTGACCGCTGTTTTCGTGTCATTGGGCCCGCTGCTCTATCTGGCCATTCGAGGGGTAGCTCGGCCGCGGCAAATGTGAAGGCGCCATTGCTGCACCCGCTGGCCAATCGGCCCGCTGTGCAGCAATGGCTTTCATCAAAACAGCTTGACGGTGTAGCTCAGAATCAACCGGTTCTCGTCAATATCGGTGCGGTAGTTCGAGCGCGCCATTACGTTGCGTACCCGTACTCCCAGCCCCGCCAGTGGTCCACTCTGCACCACATAGGCAAGGTCCAGGTCGCGTTCGCGGTCACGGCCCTCGAAGCCAAGACCAGTCTCCACGTCGCTGCCTTTGACGTAGCGCAGCGTCGAGGTCAGCCCGGGCAGCCCGAGGGCGACGAAGTTGTAGTCATGGCGCACCTGCCATGAACGCTCACCAGGTGCGGAAAACTCGTAGGTCGGCAGGGTGTTGCCCATCGGGTTGGTGTTGGCGCCGACCTGGATGAAGCCGTCATCGCCGCCGATCTGCTGATAGCCGACATAGAAGGTGTGCCCGCCGGTCTTGGCCGAGAACAGGCTGAACAGTGCGTGGTTGTCGTAGTTGCCGGCGATCTTGCGGCCGTCTTCACGGGCGTCGAAATAGCCGGCGTTCACGCCGAGCGCCCAGGCACCAAGCGGTTCGGCGTGCTTGAGGCTGTAAAAGCGCTGTTGGTAGATGTCTTCCAGCTGTGCCTGCCAGACGCCGACGCTGGTGCGGTTGTCGTTGAAGGCATAGTCGGCGCCGACGTAGTTGAAGCGGTCGCTGGTAAAGCGTGCCAAGCGTGCCGGATTGATCGGGTCGTTGACCAGCGCGTACATGTCCTGACTATTGGAGGAGTCGCGCAGGCTGGTCGAGCGAAACTGCCCTGCGCTCAGGGTCAGCCCGGCAATCTCGCGCGACTCGAGCATGGCGCCTTGATAGGTCGGCGGCAACAGGCGCAGGTCACTGAACAGCAGGACGGGCAGGTTGGGCATCAACTCGCCGATTTTCAGCTCGGTCTGAGACAGCTTGAATTTGATCGCGGCGCCCATGCGGCTGTACTGGTCTGCCGACTCGCCGCTGTCGAGGCTGGGTAACAGGCCCGAGCGCGCATGCGCGGCGCTGCTGTCGAGCTTGAAGCCAAGCAGGCCGGTGAAATCGAGACCGACGCCGACGCTGCCCTGGGTATAACCCGAGCTGGCATTGAGGATAAAGCCCTGGGCCCATTCCTGGGTTCGCGATTGCGTACTGGGGCCTTTGATGTCGGCGTAGTCACGGCTGAAAAAATAATTTCGTGCCTGCAGGGTGGCGCGGGCGCCTTCGATGAAACCGGCTTCTTCGGCGCTGGCTTCTGCACAAAGGGCGGCCGCGAGGCAGCCGCCAGTGAGGCGTGCGGTGGTGCTGGCAAAACGCTGGGGCATCGGGCCGTGCATGGGAGTTACTCCTGAATTCGGGCAACAGCAAGCCGCCGCGGTGGCCTTGGCCTATCCACGTCGGTTTGCGTTCAAAGGGGCAGCGAGCGGGCTATGTGCCGCTCGCGCTGCAGTCACGCCAGGCGTGTGTCCATCAGCGATTGACCAGCTTGGCCGGCAGGGCAATCACCAGGAAGCAGCTGAGCAGCAGGCACACGGCAAAGGCCCAGAGCGCAGCATGTGAGTTGCCGGTGAGGTCGGTGACCACGCCCATCAGCGAGTTGCTGACCAGCCCGGCAATGTTCGCCAGCGAGCAGGCGAGGGCGAAGCCGGTGGCCGCAGCCGTGCCTTTGAGGAAGGTCGCCGGCAAACTGAAGAACACCGGCACGGCGCCGATGATCGCCGCTGAAGCGACCGCGAAGAGGAACACCGTCATCACCAGGTTGTCGCTGAACAGGGTGCTGCTGGCCATGGCGATGGCACCGATGATGAACGGTACGATGATGTGCCAGCGGCGCTCGCGGTGACGGTCCGAGCTGGCGCCGATCATGAGCATGCCGACCAGCGCCGCCAGGCTCGGGATCGCCGTCAGCAAGCCGATGTGGAAGGTGTCGCTGACGCCTGCGTCGCGGATGAAGGTCGGCATCCAGAAGCCCATGGCATAAGCGCTGAGCAGGATCGAAAAGTCGATACCGCCGAGCATCCACACCTTCAGGTTGAAGAACCCGTCGCGAAAGCTGTGCTTGCTGCCTTTGCCCTCGGCATCATCTGCCGCCAGATCTGCCGCCAGCTGCGCCTTGTCTTCGGCCGACAGCCACTTGGCTTGCTGGAAATTGTTAGGCAATGCCCAGAACGTCAGGATGCCCAGCAGCACACTGGGGATGGCTTCAAGCAGGAACAGCCACTGCCAGCCATGCAGGCCCTGCACCTGGTCGAAGTTGCCCATGATCCAGCCGGAGATCGGCCCGCCGATCACGCTCGACAGGGGCAGGCCGATCATGAACAGGGCGATGATCCGTCCACGCCGGTAGGTCGGGTACCACATGGTCAGGTAGAACAGTACTCCCGGCAAAAAGCCTGCTTCAGCGGCGCCGAGCAGAAAGCGCAGGACGTAGAACTGGGTGGTGCTGGTGACGAACATCGTGCAGGCCGAGAGCAGGCCCCAGGTGATCATGATGCGGGCGATCCACAGTTTGGCGCCGACACGCTGCAGGATCAGGTTGCTGGGAACTTCGAAGATGATATAGCCGACAAAGAACAAGCCTGCACCCAGGCCGTAGGCCGCGGTGCTGAATTGCAGGTCTTCAAGCATCTGCAGCTTGGCGAAGCCGACGTTGATGCGGTCCAGATATGCAGCGAGGTAGCAGAAACACAGGAAGGGGATGAGCCTCCATGTGATCCGGCGGTACAGTGCTTGGGGGCCATGATCAGTATCAGCATGGACCGTGGTTGCGTTCGCAATTGGCATTTCCTGTCTCCTGGCGGGCGACTTTGTGGTTGTTTTTCAAGCCAGCAGTTTTCGACGCTCCAGGCGCGCTGCGCACTATACGCGGCAAGCGTGGACGGCGTCACAAGGCCCTTGTCTGCTCCTGCGGGGCGACCCCTGGACAGCAGGTGGTCATGGAACGGGCTTCCCGCACCGTTCCTTGATTGTTATGGGTACATCGCGCCTGGTATTAACTGGCCAGGCGTTGCAACTGCTCGATAGCGTGCTGACGGCTGATCACATCGCCGTACTTGCTGTCGATGTCGAACAGGTTGGCTTCGTGCGGGTCGTTGTGCCGGTCACCAACGCACTCGCGCACCACGATGGTTCTGAACCCATGCTGCAGTGCATCCACCGCGCTGGCGCGGATGCAGCCGCTGGTGGAGCAGCCGGCCAGAACCACAGTGTCCACGCCTTGTGCATGCAGTAGTGAGGCCAGGCTGGTGCCGAAAAACGCACTGGCGTATTGCTTGCTGATCACTGCTTCTTCTGCGCGTGGCAGCACCGCCGCACAAAATTCGGCGAGCGGGTTGCCTTCGACCATATCTTTCATCACCGGCGCCTTGCGCACCCACACGCCGCCATCGGCAAAATGCGGGGCCTGGTAGCGGATGTTAGTGTGGACCACTAACGTACCGCACTCGCGAGCCAGCGCCAGCAGGCCGGCGGCCTGCTCGACGGCGCTGACTACACCGGGCGCATACAGCGGCGCGCCGGGGGTGGTGTAGCCCTGCATGAAGTCGATCATCAGCAGGGCTGCCTTGCGGCCGAAGCCAATCCGCTGGCCCCAGACCCCTTGGTAGTTGTCGCTGGCGCTCTGTGTATCGCTCATGATTGCCTCCCGGTTCAGTAAGCGCCAGACAACAAGGCGCCAGCGCCGGGGACTACCGGCTCCAGGTCGAGTGCCTTGAGCATTGCGTAGGTGGTGGCGATGGCTGCGGTGACCACCGGCTTGCCGGTCAGCGCCTCGACCTTGGCCACTGCTGGCAGCGACTGCATCTGCACGCAGGCCGACAGCACCACCACATCGACGCCTTCCAGGTTCATGCCGGCAACTATGCCTGGCAGGTTGGCCGGGTCGTGGCGGGCCACGGCGAGGTTGTCGGGGATCTCCAGTGCGCGCCAGTCCTGCACCTCGAAGCCTTCTTCGCGGATGTAGTTGACCACCAGTTCGGTCAGCGGCTTCATGTACGGAGCAACAATCGCAATGCGTTTGGCCTTCATCACATGCAGCGCATCCACCAGTGCGCCGGCGCTGGTGATCACTGGCGCCAGCGCGTCATTGTCGGCGGTGGCCTGTTGCAGGCGCTTCTCGGAGACGCGGTGATAGCCCAGGCCCATGGCCATGATCGCCACCAGGCAGGCATAGCCGAGCACGTCTACCCTGGCGTCGGAAAGCTCCAGTGCGCAGCGGTCGGACTCACCGTCCATGGCCGCCAGTTCTTCCTTTTTTACCTGCTTCATGCGCATGCGGCTGGAGTGGAAGGTGAAGCGCTCCGGGCGGATCGTCTGGCGGGCCAGCAGCATTGCCGGGATTTCGGTTTCCATGGTGGTGTTCGAACTCGGCACGATCTGGCCGATACGGTAGAGCTTGGTCATCGTGGGGGCTCCGTCAGGCAAGAGGGTGGTCGAGGAAGGTGCCAAAGGCTGCGAAGAAGCCTGGCAAGTCATCCCATGGGATCATGTGGCCGGCGTTTTCGACCCGAGCTACCTGGATATCAGGTTTGAGCTCACGGATCTCGGCGATGTCCTCAGGCTGGATGACGCCACCGCGACCGGCCACCATCAGCAGCGTTGGCTGGGTGACATTGGCCAGATCCTGGTGCATGTCAACGTCATGGAAGTCATTGAACGCCCTCACGATTGCCGGCTCGTGGCAGGTGTGCAGCCACTCGGCACGCAGGGCCAGCTGTTCGTCGCTCCAGGTTGGGCAGAACGCGCGCATGTCATCGCCGCTCATGCCGGTTTGGGCCTGGCGGATGGAGTCGACATACCAGGGCAACTTGCTTGGGTACTCGCGCCGACCCGGCCCGGACACCGGCGGGTCGATCAACACCAGCCGCTGCAAGCCCGGAGCACCGCGTGCCGCGGCGCGCAGGGCGAACCGCGCGCCCATCGAATGGCCAATCAGGTGGTAGCTGCCCAGGCCCAGGGCCTGGGCGAATGCCGGGATGTCTGCCGCGCAGGCTTCGCTGCCGTAATCCAGCTCAGGCCCGCTCGAGGACAGGCCGCGGCCGCGCACATCCAGTACGTAGGTGTCGAAGTGCTGGCCCAGACGCTCGGCAACGAAGCCCCAGGTGATCGCCGGGCTGGTGATGCCTGGTATCAGCAGCAGCGCCGGACCTTTGCCGCCGTAGCGCAGGTAGTGCTGGCGAATGCCGTTGGCGCTGACATTGCCGCCGGCGATGAAGGTGCTCATGCCGCCTCCCCACTTTTCAGCGTCTGGGCGTAGAGGTCATAGCCGTAGACCCAGGCGGGATCTTCCTGGGTGTAGAGGAAGGTGTTGGCGTTGGACACCGCTTGTACCCGCGAAGCACGTTCCTTGCGGTTGGCCTCGTACAGGGCGAAGGCGGTGTGGTGGTCGCTCAGCCCGGTTTCCTGCAGGCAGCGGGTGAGCATGGCCGCGTCTTCGATGGCCATGCAGGCGCCCTGGGCCATGTGCGGTTTCATCGGGTGGCAGGCATCGCCAAGCATCACCAGCCGGCCACGGCTCCACAGCGGCAGCGGATTGCGGTTGCGCAGCGGCCACTTGGTGATCGATTCGGTCGCGCCTATCAGCTTTTGTACGGTGGGATGGTAGCCATCGAATGCGGCGCGCATTTCTTCCTGGCTGCTGTCGACGTAGGCACCCTGGAAGTCCCAGGCCTCGTGCGGCACGCCGGTGACGAAGTAGTACTCGTCACGCTTGCCGGTGGTGTAGTAGACCATCATGTGGCGGTCTTCGGTCCACCACTTGATGCAGTCTTCGAAGACGTCGGCATGCTGCGCCAGGTGCTCACCGCGGATCAATGCTCGATGGGCAACCCAGCCGCTGTAGATCGGCGCTTCGGCGCCCAGCAGCTCTTCGCGGATCTTGGAGTGAATGCCGTCGGCGCCGATGACGATGTCGGCCACGGTATGGCTGCCGTCGGCGAAGTCCAGGCGCACTTCGTCACCTTGGTCCACGATCTTCTCCAGGCGCTTGCCGAAGTGCACGGTGCCGGGCTTGATCGCATCCATCTGCAGAGCGTGCAGGTCGCCACGGTGAATGGTGATGTAAGCGGCGCCGTATTCACGGCGGGCGAACTCGCCGAGCGGGATGCGCGACAGGTAGTCGCCACTGGTGCCGTCGCGGCTGAACCAGAAGTCCGGGTGACAACCCATCAGCTCGAGCTTCTGCTCAAGGCCCATGCGGCGGAAGATTTTCATCACATTGGGGCCGATATGAATACCTGCGCCAAGGCGTGTGAATTGCGGTGCCTGCTCGTACACCTCGACGTCGAAGCCTGCCTGTTGCAGCAATGTGGCAGCGGCTGCCCCACCCAGACCTGCACCGACGATTGCGATTTTCTGCCTACCGCGCATTGGTATCTCTCCTCTTGTTCTGTTGTGTGGTCAGCGACTGGGCCGCTCGACGTATTTGAGTGTATACGCTTTAAAATTTCAAATGGAATAGGTTTCTCGAAATATTTTATGGCGGCCTCGTGATCGCGCTTTATTCAGCTTCAGGTAACGTATTTCTTGGATATGTGTGGATAGGTAACGTTCGCTCTGACCACTTGCGCTCTCCCTCAAGATGAGTTTCTATTTGCTGACATGCAGTGTATGCACTATTAATTTGCACCGAGATCGCGCGCTGCGCACTGTGACGGTGCAGCTTTGATCAGCCCATCAAGCCATGTCAGGAGAGACCCATGCCGGTCAGCAATGCACAACTCACGCAGATGTTCGAACACGTACTCAAGCTGTCCCGCGTCGACCACACGCAGAGTGTCGCCGTGCTCAAGAGCCATTACTCCGACCCGCGCACGGTCAATGCGGCAATGGAAGCTGCACAGCGCCTCAACGCCAAGGTCTATGCGGTGGAGCTGCCTGCGTTCAACCACCCGACGGCGATGGGCAACGATATGACCGCCTACTGTGGTGACACGGCTCTGACCGGCAACCTGGCTGCGCAGCGGGCGCTGGAAGCGGCTGACTTGATCGTCGATACGATGATGTTGCTGCACTCGCCGGAGCAGGAGCAGATCCTCAAGACCGGCACGCGCATCCTGCTGGCCGTCGAACCGCCTGAAGTGCTGGCGCGAATGCTCCCCAGCGAGGACGACAAGCGCCGCGTGCTGGCCGCCGAAGCCCTGCTCAAGCAGGCGCGTACAATGCACGTGCGCTCCAAGGCCGGCAGTGACTTTCATGCGCCGCTCGGCCAGTACCCGGCAGTTACCGAGTATGGCTATGCCGATGAGCCGGGCCGTTGGGATCACTGGCCCAGCGGCTTTCTGTTCACCTGGCCGAACGAGGACAGCGCCGAGGGCACGCTGGTACTGGACGTCGGCGATATCATCCTGCCGTTCAAGAACTACTGCCGCGAACGCATAACGCTGGAGATCGACAAAGGCTTCATCACCGCCATCCACGGCGGCTTCGAGGCCGAGTACCTGCGCGATTACCTGAAGTACTTCAACGACCCTGAGGTCTACGGCATTTCCCATATCGGCTGGGGGCTGCAGCCCCGCGCGCAGTGGACCGCCATGGGCCTGCACGACCGCAATGACGGCATGTGCATGGACGCCCGGGCGTTCTATGGCAATTTCCTGTTCTCGACCGGCCCCAACACCGAGGTCGGGGGCAAGCGCAAGACTCCATGCCACCTGGATATCCCGCTGCGCAACTGCGATATCTATCTGGACGACAAGGCGGTGGTGGTGGCAGGTGATGTAGTCGCACCCGAGGAGTCCAGGGCGCGATAGCGGTTATACTGGCCCGGCGCTCCGCTGTCGGGGGCCGGCCAGCTCAATCCAGGTAGCCCAGTTCAGCCCATGATCAAAAAAACCTCTGCACAACCTGCCGTTCCTGATACCGCACCCTACGATGTCACCGAACAGGTCGGCCACCTGCTGCGCAAGGCCTACCAGCGGCACACGGCGATCTTCCAGCAGAACGCCTGCGATCCGCAGCTCACCTCGATCCAGTTCGTTACCCTGTGTGCCTTGCGCGACCATGGGCCCAGCTCCCAGGCCGAGCTGATCAAGGCCACTGCAGTCGATCAAGCGACCATTCGCGGCATCGTCGACCGGCTCAAAGCGCGCGAGCTGGTGCAGCTCTCGCCGGATCCGAGTGACAAGCGCAAGGTCATCGTCGAACTCACCGAGACCGGTGCGGCGTTGCTGGATGCGATGATCCCCTGCGCGCGGCAGATCAGTCAGCTGAGCATGGGCTGCCTGAATGCCGGCGAGCAGGTGGCAATCCTGTTTCTCCTGCGCAAGATGATCGACGGTGACGAGGCTGCTGGCTGAGCCCTGCGCCCAGCCCACAACAGTCGCCCGCGACACCCCTAGGCACATCTCTGGCCTGCTTCTTGCTGGTTCATTTCATGTAGTGAGTACTTACTGAAAAAGCGCCCCCTTTGAGTTGATTGGTAGCGCTCGGGTACTCGCCTTTGAATGGCAAGCAACCTCCAGAGATGAGCCCACCATGCAAATCAACCTGTGCCTGCGCGTCAATGGCCAGCCGGTCGAAGTCAGAGCCATGGCCGACACACCACTGCTGCTGATCCTGCGCAACGATCTCCGTTTGAACGGCCCCAAGTACGGCTGCGGCCTGGGCGAGTGCGGCGCGTGCACGGTGATCATCGACGGCGTCGCCGCACGCTCCTGCGTGATCCCGCTGGCAGGCGCCGCCAACCGCGACATCACCACCCTCGAAGGGCTGGGCGACAAAAGCGCGCCGCATCCGGTGCAGCAGGCGTTTATCGACGAGCAGGCAGCCCAGTGCGGCTACTGCATGAACGGCATGATCATGACGGCCAAGGCCTTGCTTGATCGCATCCCCGATGCCAGCGACGAACAGATCCGCAACGAGCTGTCCGGCAACCTGTGCCGCTGCGGCACCCATGTCGAAATCCTGCGTGCCGTGCGCCGCGCTGCTGGCCGACTGGCCGAGATTCGGAGCTGAACATGAACCACTCCCAACACGTACCCAGCCGCGACCAGCTGCTGGCCAAGACCGGCGTTCTGCTGATTGTCGACCAGATCACGCCGCCTTCCGGGCCGGTGGCCAAGGGCGTGACGCCGACGCAGAAGGCGTCCGAGCTGGCGTTGTTTGTGGCCGTCAGTGATGACGGCATGGTCTACGCCTTCAACGGCCACGTCGACCTCGGCACGGGCATCCGCACCTCGCTGGCGCAGATCGTTGCCGAGGAGCTGGACCTGCGCATGGATCAGGTGCACATGATCCTCGGCGATACCGAACGGGCGCCCAATCAAGGGGCGACCATCGCCAGTGCCACTTTGCAGATTTCTGCCGTGCCGCTGCGCAAGGCGGCGGCAACTGCGCGGCGCTTCTTGCTTGAGCAGGCGGCGCTGCGGCTTGGTTGCGAGGCCGAAAGCCTGCGCATCGAAGAGGGCACGCTGATTGCCAGCGATGGTCGCAGCGTGTCCTTTGCCGAACTGCTCAAGGGCCGTAATCAGCAGCTGCGGGTCAGCGACGATGCGCCGTTGAAGGCTGTTGCAGACTACCGCCTGGTCGGGCGCAGCGCTGCGCGGGTGGACATCCCCGGCAAAGCCACTGGCGAGTTGACCTATGTGCACGACATGCGCTTGCCGGACATGCTCCATGGCCGAGTAATCCGCCCACCATACGCGGGCCATGACAGCGGTGACTTCGTCGGCAACAGTCTGCTGGCGGTGGACGAGTCATCCATTGCCCATCTGCCCGGGGTCGTCGCCGTGGTGGTCATCCGCGACTTCATTGGTGTTGTCGCCGAACGCGAAGAGCAGGCCATCCGCGCCGCGCAGGAGCTCAAGGTCAGCTGGAAACCACTCACCGGCAAGCTTCCCGACCTGACTGACATCGCCCAGGCGATCCGCGACAACCCGCGCGTGCAGCGGGTGGTGCTCGATCAGGGCAACGTCGATGAGGGTATCGCCAATGCCAGTCAGCGCCTTAGCCGCAGCTACCTCTGGCCGTATCAGCTGCATGCATCGATCGGCCCGTCCTGTGCCTTGGCCGACTTCACCAATGGGCCGATTCGTGTCTGGTCCGGCACCCAGAACCCGCACCTGTTGCGTGCGGACCTGGCCTGGCTGCTGGAATGCGCCGAGGAGCGCATCGAGATCATCCGCATGGAAGCGGCGGGCTGTTACGGGCGCAACTGTGCCGATGACGTATGCGCCGATGCGGTGCTGTTGTCGCGCGCCGTGGGCCGCCCGGTGCGGGTGCAACTGACCCGCGAGCAGGAGCATGCCTGGGAGCCCAAAGGCACCGCGCAGTTGATGGAAATTGATGGCGGCCTGAATGCCGATGGCACGGTCGCGGCCTATGACTTCCAGACCAGCTACCCGTCGAATGGCGCGCCAACCCTGGCGCTGTTGCTGACCGGCGCGGTGGAGCCGGTACCGGCGCTGTTCGAGATGGGCGACCGCACCTCGATCCCGCCCTATGACTACGAGCATATGCGCGTCACCATCAACGACATGACGCCGCTGGTGCGTGCATCGTGGATGCGCGGCGTGTCGGCGATGCCCAACAGCTTTGCCCATGAGTCGTATATCGATGAGCTGGCGTTTGCCGCAGGTGTCGACCCTGTCGAATATCGTCTCAAGCACCTGACTGATCCGCGCGCGATCGACCTGGTCAACGCCACCGCCGAGCGCGCCGCCTGGCAGCCGCATAGCGAACCGATGCAGACGCCTGCCGAGGGCGACATCCTGCGCGGTCGTGGTTTCGCCTACGCGCGCTACATTCACAGTAAATTCCCCGGCTTTGGTGCTGCCTGGGCGGCCTGGGTCGCCGATGTCGCGGTCGACCGGCGCACCGGCGAAGTGGCGGTCACCAGGGTGGTGATCGGCCATGATGCCGGCATGATGGTCAATCCTGATGGAGTGCGGCATCAGATCCACGGCAACGTGATCCAGTCCACCAGTCGCGTACTCAAGGAGCAGGTCAGTTTTGAAGAATCGACGGTGGTCAGCAAGGAGTGGGGCGGCTACCCGATTTTGACCTTCCCCGAGGTGCCGCAAATCGACGTGCTGATGCTGCCGCGTCAGCACGAGCCGCCGATGGGCAGCGGCGAGTCGGCTTCGGTGCCGAGTGCGGCGGCGATTGCCAACGCGATCTTCGATGCCACCGGGATCCGTTTCCGCGAACTGCCGATCACCGCCGAGCGGGTGCGCGCAGCGCTCGCAGGCGATGGCCAGGCAGACGCCATGCAGCCGTCGGCAGCGCCTGCGACAAAACGCTCGAAGTGGTGGTTCGGCTCGCTCGCCGGCGTGTTTGGCGCGGCGCTGGGTATGGCCGCCACGGCACTGCCCTGGCGCGCCGAAATCGCCCCGGTGACACCCCCCGCGGCAGGCAGCTGGTCAGCGTCGATGCTGGAGCGCGGCCGGCAGGTGGCAGCTGCCGGTGACTGTGCGGTGTGTCATACGGTCAGCGGCGGCAAGGTCAATGTCGGTGGGCTGGCCATGGACACGCCGTTTGGCACGCTGTACAGCACCAATATCACGCCGGACCCGGAAACCGGCATTGGCCGCTGGTCATTCGGCGCGTTCGAGCGGGCCATGCGTGAAGGCATCAGCCGCGATGGTCGGCATCTGTACCCGGCGTTTCCCTACACCTCGTTTCGCAACATAACTGACGGCGACATGCAGGCGCTGTATGCCTACCTGATGTCGCAGACGCCGGTGCGTCAGGAGGCATCGGTCAACCAGATGCGCTTCCCGTTCAACCAGCGGCCATTGATGGCGGGTTGGAACGCGCTGTTTCTCAAGCGCGGCGAGTATCAACCCGATCCGCAGCGCAGCGCACAGTGGAACCGTGGCGCCTACCTGGTCGAGGGGCTCGGCCACTGCGCAGCCTGTCACTCGCCGCGCAACCTGCTGGGTGCGGAGCAGGGCGGTCAGCGCTACCTGGCAGGTGGCATGGTCGATGGTTGGGAGGCCCCAGCACTGAACGCGTTGGGCAAGGGCTCGACGCCCTGGAGCGAGAGCGAGCTGGTTACGTACCTGAGCACTGGCTTTTCTGACAAGCATGGCGTCGCGGCTGGGCCGATGGGGCCGGTGGTCAGCGAGCTGGCCACCTTGCCGCAGAGTGACGTGCAGGCGATAGCGCATTACCTCGCTTCACTCGACGGCGTACCGCAGGCCGCTGCTGCCAAGCCAGTTGCGCAGGTGGATGCGCAGGTGTCGATCAGCAATGGCGAGCGTGTGTTCAAGGGCGCGTGCATGGCCTGTCACAGCGATGGGCTGGGGCCGAAACTGTTCGGTGTGAGTCCGTCGATGGCGGTCAACAGCAATGTCCACAGCGCCCTGCCAGACAACCTGCTGCGGGTGATCCTGCATGGCATTGCCACCCCGGCAACGCCCGATCTGGGCTACATGCCGGCGTTCAAGGACAGCCTGTCCGACCGCCAGGTGGCGGACTTGAGCGCTTATCTGCGACAGCGCTTTGCCAGCGACCAGCCGGCCTGGCAAGGCTTGGCCGGCAAAAGCGCGCAGGTGCGGGCCAACCCTGGCAGCCATTGACTGTGACGCCTAGCGGCGCAGGCCGCGCAAGGCGAGGTCGCTGATGAATGCCAGCCAGTCGGCCTTGGCCTGCTTGGCGCCAAGGTCAACAGCCAGGAACGAACTCAGCGTGTATCGGTTGGAGTTATAGAAGTAGCAGAGCGAGGCGATCATCAGGTAGCTGTGCTGGATGTCGATATCGGCGCGGAACAGGCCCTGGGCCTGGCCGGCCTCGATGATCGGGCGCAGTACGCCTACCGCCTCGCCGGCCAGTGCCGTGAGGTTCTGTGACTGCTTGACGTGCTTGCCTTGGTGGAGGTTTTCAGTGGCGAGGAGGGTGACGAACTCGGGGTGCTTTACGTAGTAGTCCCAGATGAACGCCACCAGTTGCCGTAGCGCCTGCTCGGGGTCGGCGAGGTCCAGGCGTAGTTTGGCTTCGGCCTGATTGAAGCTTGCGTAGATATGCTCGAGCACGCAGATGAACAGTTTTTCTTTGTTGCCGAAGTAGTAGTAGATCATCCGGTCGTTGGAGTTGGCCAACGAAGAGATCTGTTCGATGCGCCCGCCGGTGAAGCCTTCCTTGCTGAAGACCGTCACCGCAGCCTTGAGGATATTGTGCTTGGTGCGGTCGGCCTGTAGGGCGCGAACGCCGGTTTTGCGAGTCGGCATGGGAGTCACTGAGCGGCTGTGCAGAGCGGTTACAGTGCCATAGATGGTGGCTGGTTGGCAGCGTATTTGGGGGAGCGGCTGCCCCAATCCGCCGAACCATCGATATACTGCGCGTCCTCTGCATACCCTCGGAACACCCTATGCGTCAGGTTTTGCTTGTTGTCGATGTTCAGGCCACGTTCAGCCCGCCGGAGTGGCTGGTTGATGGTGTGCGGGCGTTTTCTGCGCGCATCCCCACCATTGCCTCGGTCGAGTTGCATGACGAGCAGGTGACGCCCTTCGAGCGTCAGCTTGGCTGGCACCCTGCGGTGCAGGATGAATGCCTGGTGGAAGTCGATCAGGTGTTCATCAAGCACGGCTACGGGCCCACTGCAGCGATGCTCGACTATCTCAAGCAGATGGACGTCGAGCGTGTGCTGGTGTGTGGTCTGCAAACTGAAACCTGCGTGCTCGCCGCAGGCTTTGCCCTGTTCGATGCCGGCCTGTCGCCGACGCTGGTCACCGATCTGACCATCGGCTCGTCGCTGGACCGTTCCGGCAAGCTCGGCATCGAGCTGTGGCAGCACCACTTTCGCCAGGTCACCACGCGAGCCGAGGTACTTGCCGGGTTGCATGGCTGATCCGCTGCGACCTGAGCGGGCTCAATCGAATGGGCCAGCGCTGGTAAAGGCGCCGCCTTGCAGCAGGGCGCTGCGCTCGTCCGCCGCGGCTTGAGGCAGTTGCTCCAGCTTGGCCCGAAACTGCTCGGAGCTGTCCTGCGGCGCAAAGCCCAGGTGCGCGGCGTAGCGGTTGTTCCACCACAGGTCACGGTTGGCAGACACGCCATACACCACGGTGTGGCCGACGTCGTCGGCGAGCAGCGCGCGTTCGACCAGGTGGGCCAGGTCGGCGTAGCTCAGCCAGGTCGAGAGCATGCGCAGGTTGCGCGGCTGCGGGAATGACGAGCCTATGCGCAAACTCACGGTCTGAATGCCGTAGCGGTGGAAATAAAACGTCGCCAGGTCTTCGCCGTAGGCTTTCGACAGCCCGTAATAGCAGTCCGGTCGGCGCGGCGAGTGAGCATCGAGCTGGACATCCTGCGGGTAAAACCCGGTGACGTGATTGGAGCTGGCGAACACCACCCGTTTGATATCGTGCAGGCGCGCCGCTTCATAGATATGAAACGTGCCGCGAATGTTCGCGTCGAGAATATCTTCGAACCTCCGCTCTGTGGATATACCGCCCAGGTGGACGATGGCATCCACCTGATCGGCCAGCGCATGCACGCCGGCCTTGTCGGCCAGATTGCAGCTGACTACTTCTTCATGGTCGCCGGCAGCGGGCGCCATCTCACTGATATCGGATACTCGCACGACATTGGCGTGCGCCTGCAAGGCATCGCGCAGGATCTGCCCGAGGCCGCCGGCAGCGCCGGTCAGCAGCAGGCGGTTGAAGGGTTTGGTCGAGGTGGAGGAGGGTGCAGTCATGGCGGGTGCCTGTAGTTGGAGGTGCAGGTTCGGCGGTGCTCGGTAGCAACGGGCAGGCCTTGTGGCCGCCCGCCAGCGAGGCCTTACATGAAGTTGTACTGGATGCCCAGGCGCCAGCGCGCCTGGCGGTCATCGGTGTAGGAATTGACCTTGATGTCGCCGACTTCCATGAATGGCGCCCACTGTTTGTTGAGCTTGTACTTGATGATCAGGTTCTGCTCGTAGTCGCTCTTCTTGTTGTCGTAGCGGATGTAATCAGTACTGAAGTGGATGTACTGATACTCGAACGCCCACGGCCCTTTGGGGGTGTAGCCGAGCCAGCCTTCCAGGCGCGTGGTGTTCTGGTTGTCCTTGGCGCGGTCCTCTTTGCTGTGATCGATCTGATCACGGTCGAGGCTGCGCGCGTCGTGCCGTACGCGGCTGGCGACGTACCAGGTGTCGCTGATCTTGTAGCTGTACTTGAGGCCGAACTTGTAGGTGGTGGCGTCTTTCGAGCTGTCCATCTGGAATGCCGGGGTCAGCGTCGATTTGGCACTGAGCTTGTGGTTGTAGTCGACGGTGAATTCATGGCCGTTGTTGACCATGTTGTCGTAGGCGACGTCTTCGCGGTCGCCGGCAGTCTTGTATTTGATCTCGGCGCCAAAACCCAGGCCACTGTCCATCCGGTAGTTCAGCTTGATCCGGTCGGAGTGAATGCTGTCGTCTTCGGTAAAGCTGTGGCGGTAGTTGATGCTGGCCGAATCTGCGTGGGCGTAGAGCGACAGGCCAAGCGTGCTGACAGCGATAAGCGTGCGGAGTGTGGTGTTCATGCGATCTTCTTTTTTTGTTTTTGTTGAGGTCGTTATGAGGTCGGGCAGTGAGGATGAGTGCGGGGTGGGGGATGCCCTCCGTGGCAAATGTTTCAAATAAGTTATCGTACAACTTTAGGGTTGTCTATTTTTTATTGAGATGTTGTCTGATGACATGGATTAGGCCGTCTAAAACGTGATTTATAAAGGTTTATAGCGAGGTGCTAGGTCGCTCATGGCGTATAGAGAAGGGAGCTTTTGCGCGATTTATAAAGTTTCAAAGGGGTGCTTTTCAATTGTTGTATGATGACGTAGGATCATCCCCAGAGCGTGACCTTTCCGCCACAATTCCAATAAGAAGGCTCAGACGTCCATGATCATCACTGCAGTAAACGTCCAGGTATTTTCCTACCCCACCCGACGCGCCGTAGACAGCGCCGGCCATGCCCATCCGGGCGATGTCACCCAGGCCAAAATGGCCTTGCTGCGGATCAAGACCGAATGCGGCAACGAGGGTTTTGCACTGGGTGCGCCCGAGCTGATTCGCCCGTATGTGCTGGATGGCTTCGTGCGCAAAGTGCTGGTCGGCGCCAACGCCTTCGACCGCGAAAAGATCTGGCACGACCTGGCACACTGGCAGCGCGGCAGTGCCAGCCAGTTGACCGACCGCGCGCTGGCGCTGGTTGAACAGGCGCTGTGGGACTGGGCCGGGCGCAAGCTGAACCTGCCGGTGCACAAGCTGATCGGTGGGTTTCGCGACAAGGTTCCGGCGTACGGTTCAACCATGTGTGGCGATGAGCTCGAAGGTGGGCTGTCGACCCCGGAAGAGTACGGCCGCTTCGCCGAAACCCTGGTCAAACGTGGCTACAAGGCAATCAAGCTGCACACCTGGATGCCGCCGGTGTCGTTCGCGCCGAGCGTGAGCATGGATATCAAGGCCTGCGCCGCGGTGCGTGAGGCGGTTGGCCCGGACATCGCGTTGATGATCGATGGCTACCACTGGTACAGCCGGACCGAAGCACTGACCGTTGGCCGCGCGCTGGAGAAGCTCGACTTCGCCTGGTTCGAAGAGCCAATGATGGAAGACTCGGCCGAGTCCTATGCCTGGCTGGCGGGCCAGCTGGACATCCCTATCCTTGGCCCGGAAAGCCTGGGCGGCAAGCACCTGAGCCGCGCCAGCTGGGTCAAGAACGATGTCTGTGACATTCTGCGCGCCGGGGTTGCCGGTGTCGGCGGGATTGCCCCGTGCCTGAAGGTTGCGCACATGGCCGAAGCGTTTGGCATGGACTGCGAGATCCACGGCAACGGCGCGGCCAACCTGGCGGTGGTCGGTGCCATCAAGAACTGCAGCTGGTACGAGCGCGGCCTGCTGCACCCGTTCCTTGAGTACGACGACGTCCCGGCCTACCTCAAGCGCCTGGTCGACCCTATGGACCAGGACGGCTTCGTGCACTTGTCCGACCTGCCGGGCCTGGGTGAGGAGATCGACTTCGACTACGTCGAGACCAATACGCTGCACAGCTTCTGATTCGTGCATGGCGGCACGCGCCATTGCGTGCCGCCCGAGAGTCCAATAACTATAAAAAGGCTATCTCACATGAACGTACTTCCCACATTCTGGGCAGGGGTGTTTGCCGCGTCGCTGGCACTCACCTCGGTCCCTGCAGCGTTTGCCAAGACCCCGGCCGATCAGTTGATCGTCGGCATGAGCATGATCAACCTGCTCTCGCTCGACCCCGCTGCGGCGACCGGGCTGGATGTCTCCGAGGTCAATGCCAACCTGTACGACATGCTGCTGGTGCAGGATGTCAAACAACCCGACCAGCTGCTGCCGGCCCTGGCCGAAAGCTGGCAGGTCAGCGCTGACCGCAAAATCCTCACCTTCAACCTGCGCAAGGACGTCAAGTTCCAGTCCGGCAACCCGCTCAGTGCCGAAGACGTAGCCTGGTCGCTGCAGCGCGTGCTCAAGCTCAACCTGGCCCTGGCGTCGACCTGGAAGGCCTATGGTTTCAATGCCGGCAACGCCGAGCAGTACCTGCGCGCCAGCGACGAGCATACCTTCGTCCTTGAACTGCCACGCCCGACCGACCCGATGCTGGTGCTCAACACCCTGGCCACTTCGCCCAGCGCCTTCATCCTCGACCGCAAAGTGGTGCAGCAGCACCAGAAAGGCAATGACATGGGCGGCGCCTGGCTGACCACTCATGCGGCCGGCAGCGGTCCATTCATTCTCAATGACTGGCGCGCCAACGATGTGATCCTGATGACCCGCTTTGACGGTTACTGGGGTGGCCCGGCCAAGCTCAAGCGCATCGTCATGCGCAACATGACCGAATCGCAGTCGCTGCGCTTGATGGTCGAGCGCGGTGATCTGGACCTGGCCAAGGGCATGTCGGCACCGGATATCGAAGCACTGGAAAAGTCCGACAAGGTACGCACCCAGACCGTCCAGCGCGGCACCCTTTACTACGTGGCGCTGAGCGTCAAGAACAAACCCTATGACGATGCCCGCGTACGCAAGGCGGTGCGCTCGCTGATCGACTATCAGGGCATCAACCAGACGGTCATGCCGCACTACGGCCAGCTCAACCAGCGCCCGCTGCCGCTCGGCTTGCCGGCGCGGCTGGATGATCCGGGCTACACCTTGAACGTCGCCGAGGCGAAACAGCTGTTGGCTGACGCGGGTTACCCGAACGGCTTCAAGACCACCATTCGCGTCCTCACCGAGCCGCCGTTCATCAATATTGCCTCCAGACTGCAAGCCACCCTGGCCCAGGCCGGCATCCAGGCAACCATCGTCACCGGTACCGGTAACCAGATCTACGGCGCCATGCGTGAGCGCAGCTTCGACATCCTGGTCGGACGTGGCGGCGGCGGGGCCGAGCGCCATCCGCATTCAAGCCTGCGCACCCTGGTGTACAACCCGGATAACCGCGACGAAGCCAAACTGAGCAATTTCCAGGGCTGGCGTACGTCGTTCTACAGCCCTGAGTTGAACAGCTTGATCGAGCAAGCCGAAGTCGAACCCGACAAAGCCCGGCAACAGGCCCAGTACCAGCAGATCCAGGCCACCCTCGACGAGCAGGTGGGGGCGATCCTGCCCGTGTCGCAAATGACCGACACCGTGGTGCTGTACCACGATATCCAGGATTACCACGGCCATACCGCGGCCACCACCCGTTACAAGGACGTCTACAAATCGCGTTGAGTCGAGCCGGGGCGCACTGCCCCAGGCCGGTCGGTGATTGGTAAACGCTTTTTCAGGAGCCTGTTATGTTTGTTTCGACTGCCTCTGTGCTGGGCGCGCGCGCGTCCGGTACTGCCCGCCGGGCGAGTACGGTGCTGGTGACCCTGCTCGGTTTGCTGGCGCTGACCTTCTTCATTGGTCGGGTAATGCCGCTGGACCCGGTGCTGGCCGTGGTCGGTCCAGACGCCGACAGCTCCACCTATGACCAGGTCTATCGGGCGATGGGTCTGGATCAGCCGATCTGGACCCAGTTCGGCATGTACCTCAACGACCTCCTGCACGGTGATTTCGGCAACGCCCTGCTGACCGGTCACCCGGTACTGGAAGACATCAAACGGGTGTTCCCGGCGACCATCGAGCTGGCCACTCTTGCGATCCTGTTCGGTATCCTCATCGGCCTGCCGCTGGGCGTTGTCGCGGCCAGCAATCAGGGGCGTATGGGCGATCACCTGGCGCGGGTAATCACTCTGTTCGGTTACTCCACGCCGATCTTCTGGGTCGGCATGATGGGCCTGCTGGTGTTCTACGCCTGGCTCGGCTGGGCTGGCGGGGCAGGGCGGATCGATCTTGCCTACGACGGCATGGTGCCGGACGTCACCGGCCTGCTGCTGATCGACACTGCCCTGGCCCGCGACTGGGAAGCCTTCACCAGCGCGCTGCGGCATATCGTCCTGCCGGCGCTGATCCTTGGCCTCAACTCGGTGGCCTACATCAGCCGCATGACCCGCAGCTTCATGCTCGAACAGCTGTCTCAGGAGTACATCATCACCGCCCGGGTCAAGGGCCTGTCGCGCCGTCAGGTGGTCTGGGGCCATGCCTTTCGCAACATCCTCGTGCAGTTGCTGACCGTGGTCGCACTGGCCTACGGCTCATTGCTCGAAGGCGCGGTGCTGATCGAGACGGTGTTTGCCTGGCCGGGCTTCGGCCAGTACCTGACCAGCAGCCTGATGCTCGGCGACATGAATGCGGTGATGGGCTGTGTGCTCGTGATCGGCTTGATCTTCGTTGCCCTCAACCTGATCAGCGACGCGCTGTACAAGGTGTTCGATCCAAGGACCCGCTAAGCCTGCGCGGCAAGCGCGAACCCATAACTATAAAAAGGATGCCCCATGAATATTGTATTTCCGACCCTGCGCAACGGCCTGTTCGGCGCGATCCTGGCGCTGAGCCCGATGCTGGCAGCCCAGGCAAAAACCCCTGCCGACCAGTTGATCGTCGGCATGAGCATGGTCAACCTGTTCTCCATCGACCCGGCCAACGCGCCTGGCCTGGACGCTTCCGGGATCAACGCCAACCTCTACGACACCCTGGTCAAGCGCGACAACGGCAACCCCGAGCGGCACGTGCCGCAACTGGCTGAAAGCTGGACGGTGAGTGAAGACGGCAAGCAGATCACCTTCAAGCTGCGCAGCGACGTCAAGTTCCACTCCGGTAACCCGCTGACCGCTGAAGACGTGGCCTGGTCGCTGTATCGGGTGATGAAGCTCAACTTCGGCCTGGCCACCACCTGGAAGGCCTACGGCTACAACCTCGACAACATTCAGGCGTCTATCCGCGCCACCGACGCGCACACGCTGGTGATCGATCTGCCGCAGCCGACCGATCCTTTGCTGGTGATCGACTCGCTGGCGATTTCGCCCAGCGCGGTCGTCGTAGACCGCAAGCAGGCCCTGCAACACGAGAAAAACGGCGACCTCGGTGCTGCCTGGCTGGTCACCAACGAAGCCGGCAGCGGCCCGTTCACATTGAGCAAATGGAGCGCCAATGACAGCCTGGTGATGACCCGCTTCGACGGCTACTGGGCCGGGCCGGCGAAGATGAAGCGCGTACTGGTGCGGCACATGACCGAATCGCAGTCGCTGCGCCTGATGCTCGAGCGCGGCGACCTCGACCTGGCCTACGGCATGGCTGCGCCGGATATCAAGGCAATCGAGCGCTCGGACGCGTTGCAGGTCCAGGCGCTGCAGCGCGGCACCATGTACTACGTGGCGATGAGCATGAAACAGCCCGAGTTCGCCAAGCAGCAAGTACGCGAAGCGGTGCGCAACCTGATCGACTACCAAGGCATCGACCAGCAGGTGATGCCGCACTACGGCACCCTCAACCAGCAACCGATGCAGCTGGGTCTGGCTGCCCGCCTGCCTGATCCTGGCTACACCATGGACGTCGCCAAGGCCAAGGCGCTGCTCGCCGAAGCGGGCTACCCGAACGGCTTCAATACGACCATTCGGACCTTGTCCGAGCCGCCGTTCATCGACATTGCCGCACGTATGCAAGCGACCCTGGCCGAGGGCGGGATCAAGGCCACCATCGTCACCGGCACCGGCAACCAGGTGTACGGCGCCATGCGCGCGCGCAACTTCGAGATGATCGTCGCGCGCGGTGCCGAGCGTTACCCGCACCCGTACTTCAGCCTGCGCACCTTTGTCTACAACCCCGACAACAGTGACGCCGCCGGCCTGCCTAACTTCCAGGGCTGGCGCGCATCGTTCTTCAACCAGCAGCTCAACGAGCTGATCGATCGAGCCGGGGTCGAGCGCGACGCCGACCAGCGTCTCAAGCTCTACCACCAGGCGCAGACCCTGTACGACAAGCAGGTCGGGCCGATCATGATGATCTCGCAGATGACCGACACCGCGGTCAGCGCGGCCGACGTCAAGGGCTTCACCGGCGACGACGCCGAGGCGACCCGTTACCTGGGCGTCTACAAGCAACGCTGAACCCCGCCGGGACGCCTGCGGGCGTCCTGCCGGGCCATGATTGCACCGAGAGAGCATGCCGATGATAGCCAACATCTCTACCACTGAAACCGCTGCCAAACGGCAGGCCGACAACACCCCGGCGTCCAGCCTCGACGCCCTCTACAAAAGCAGCCTGCGCGTGCTGCGCCACCTGCTGCGCAACCCGATGACCCTGGCTGGCCTGATGGTCGCGCTGCTGCTGGTCGTAGTAGCTGCGTTCGCACCGTGGATCGCCACCCACGACCCGGTCGTGCAAAACCTTGCCAATGCCCTGCAGGCACCGGGTGCCGCGCACTGGTTCGGCACTGACGAGTACGGCCGCGACATCTTCAGCCGGCTGGTCTATGGCGCCCGAATCACCCTCTACATCATTGCCCTGGTGACCATCATCGTCGGCCCGATCGGGTTGTTCATCGGCACCGTCTCCGGCTACTTCGGCGGTATCGTCGATACGGTGTTCATGCGTATCACCGACATCTTCATCTCGTTCCCCAGCCTGGTTCTGGCGCTGGCGTTCATTGCGGCCCTTGGCCCTGGCCTGGAGCATGCGGTGGTGGCGATCGCCCTGACGTCGTGGCCGCCAATCGCGCGTTTGGCGCGGGCTGAAACCCTGTCGCTGCGCAAGGCTGACTTTGTTGTTGCCGTCGAGCTGCAGGGCGCGTCATCGACGCGGATCATCCTCCGGCACATCGTGCCGATGTGCATGTCGTCGGTGATCATCCGCCTGACCATGAACATGGCCGGGATCATCCTCACCGCCGCAGCGCTGGGCTTTCTGGGCCTCGGCGCGCAGGCGCCGCTACCGGAGTGGGGCGCGATGATTTCGACCGGGCGCCGCTACATGCTCGAGTGCTGGTGGCTGGTAGCCGTACCGGGCGCCGCGATCATGCTGGTGAGCCTGGCGTTCAACCTGTTGGGCGATGGCCTGCGGGACATTCTCGACCCGCGTAGCGAGTAACTGGAGGCTTTATGTCGACGCTCAAACTCAATGTCGATTCGCTCAATGTGCGCTTCGTCAATGGCAAGAAAGAAATGCACGCGGTGCGCGATGTGTCGTTCACCCTGGGCCGCGAGAAGCTGGCGATTGTTGGTGAGTCCGGCTCGGGCAAGTCCACGGTTGGCCGCAGCCTGCTCAAGCTGCACCCAGGCAGCACCCAGATCACCGCCAAGGCCCTGCAGTTCGGCGATGTCGACCTGCTCAGCGCCAGTGAAAAGGCCATGCAGAAGATCCGTGGTCAGCGCATTTCGATGATCATGCAAGACCCCAAATACTCGCTCAATCCGGTGGTCAAGGTCGGCGAGCAGATCGCCGAAGCCTACCTGGCGCACCACAAGGCCAGCCGCAGCGAGGCCCGTGAGCGGGTCATGCTGATGCTCGAAAAAGTCCATATCCGTGACCCCAAGCGCGTCTACAACCTGTACCCGCACGAAGTCAGCGGCGGCATGGGCCAGCGCATCATGATCGCCATGATGGTGATCACCAACCCGGAAGTGATCATCGCCGACGAGCCGACCTCGGCGCTGGACGTCTCGGTACGCCAGCAGGTGCTCAGCGTGCTTGAAGAGCTGGTGGTCGAGCAACAGATGGGCCTGATTTTCGTCAGTCACGACCTCAACCTGGTGCGCAACTACTGCGATCGGGTGCTGGTGATGTACGCCGGGCGGGTGGTCGAGTCACTTGCCGCGTGTGACCTGCAGTACGCCGAACACCCTTATACCCGTGGCCTGCTGGCAGCCTTGCCGAGCATGGACAACCGTCGCCCACGCTTGCCGGTACTGCAACGCGACCCGCTCTGGCTCACCTGCTGAGGTAACTGCCCATGTCCATGATCCAAGCACACGCATTGAACCTCAGCTTTGGCGTCGGCGCTGCCGTCAACCAGGTGCTGCATGACGTCAACCTGACCGTCGAGGACGGCCAGTCGTTCGGCCTGGTCGGCGAGTCCGGCTCCGGCAAGACCACCGTGCTGCGCTGCCTGGCCGGGCAGTACCGGCACTGGAGCGGGGCGCTGAGCATTGCCGGTGTGCCCTTGCAGCAGAAGATCCCCAAGGAACACTTTCGCAAGGTCCAGATGGTGTTCCAGGACCCGTACGGTTCGCTGCACCCGCGCCACACCATCGATACCGCGCTGCGCGAACCGCTGACCATTCATGGCATCGGCGAGCGTGATGATCGCATCAACGACATCCTGCTCAAGGTCGGCCTCAACGACAGCTTTCGCTATCGCTATCCGCATCAGTTATCGGGTGGCCAGCGGCAGCGCGTGGCGATTGCCCGCGCGCTGATTCTGCAGCCGCGGGTACTGTTGCTGGATGAGCCGACCTCGGCGCTGGACGTCTCGGTGCAGGCCGAGATTCTCAACTTGCTGGCCGACCTGCGCCAGCGCGAGAAACTCACCTACCTGATGGTCACCCACGACCTCGGTGTGGTCAGCCACCTGTGCGACAAGGTCGCGGTGATGCAACAAGGGCGCATCGTCGAGCGCCTCGACAGCCAGGCCCTGAGCCAGGACCTAGCCAACCATGAGTACACCCGCATGCTGGTCCAGGCCAGCCGCGATTTCAGTGCTGAGTCAGCTCGCCCTGCAGTTGCCTGAAATCTTTGGGGCCGCCTTACGGCCCTTTGCGGGTGAACCCGCTCCCACAAGGACTGCGGTGAACCCTGTAGGAGCGGGTTCACCCGCGAAGGGCTGCGAAGCAGCCCGAAAAATCTTGAATACGAAAAAACAAGGAAGATAAAAACATGCCGTATGCAAGCGCCGCTTCTTCAAGAAAATTCTCCATTGCCCAATCGACCCTGGCCGCACTGAGCCTGGGCTGCAGCCTGCCGCTATGGGCACTGGAAGCGCCGAGCAAGGTCCAGGTGCCGACCCTGGCCTACGACGACCAGCAGATCATTCTGGTCTGGGAAAAGCCCGCTGGTCATGCCGACATCAGCGATTACCACGTCTACGCCAATGGTCAGTTGCTCGGCAGCAGCAACGCCAACAACGACCAGGTATCGCCCGCCAAACCCTACATCGACCGCTTCTACCAGCAGGACACGCGCAACTTCCACCACCGCATCGCCATCCACAGCTTCACCGCCAACGGTCTCAAACCCGATACCGAATACCGCTTCAGCGTGCGATCAGTGGGGCGCGACGGCAAGGAGTCAGGCGACAGCCCGGTGGTTGTGCAACGTACCACCGCCGTGCCGGCGTTGTTCGATGTGAAGAAACACGGTGCCAAAGGCGATGGCAGCAGCCTTGATACCGCCGCTATCCAGCGCGCCATCGATGCTTGCACGGTCGGCTGCAAGGTGCTGCTGCCCAAGGGCACCTACAAGAGCGGTGCCCTGTACCTGAAGAGCAACATGACCCTGGAGATCGCCGAAGGCGCGACCTTGCTCGGCTCCGAGCGCGCCGAAGACTACCCGCGTGAGGGTTACATCCAGTACCCGTATTCGACCACGGTGCGCCCGGCCTCGTTGATCAATGCCTTGCCACGTGATCCGCGCCAGCACCAGGCCTTTGAAAACATCCGTATCGTCGGCAAGGGCACCATCGACGGCAACGGCTGGAAGCGCAAGGCCGACGCCATCGATGAGCGCGGCCAGCCGTTACCGGTGTACCTGGCCAGCGACAATACCCGCTACATGCTCGACGGGCTGCTGGCCAAGGCTCAGGTCGAGCGCGCCGTGGCCGAAGGCATGAACGTCAAGGACGCCTACGGCCAGATGCGCTCGTCGCTGATCACCCTGCGTGATGTGAAAAATGTCTTCTATGGCGGCTTCACCGTGCTCAACCCGGCTTACCACGGCATCATGAACCTGGAAACCGAGAACGTGGTGCTGGCCAACACCACGCACAAGACCTACGACGCCAACAACGGCGACGGTATCGAGTTCGCCAACAGCCGTGGGGCGATGGTGTTCAACAACTTCTTCGATACCGGCGATGACTGCGTCAACTTCGCGGCCGGCACGGGTGCCGAAGCAGTCAAGCAGAAGGCCCAGCAGGATGCCTGGATCTTCAACAACTTCTTCCGCCAGGGCCATGGCATGGTCGTCGCCGGCAGTCACACCGGCGCCTGGATCGAGAACATCCTCGCCGAGGACAATGTCTCCGATGGCACCGATGCCGGGCTGCGCATGAAGAGCACCAACTTCATGGGCGGCGGCGCGCGCAATGTCACCTTCCGCGATTCGGCGATACGCAACACGGTCAAGCAGGCGTTCATCTTCACCCTTGATTACCACGACCCAAACGCCAAACTCGACTACCAACGCTCGACCATCGCCGGGCAGTTCCGTGATGTGCGGGTCAGTGATGTCAGTGTCGAAAACGCGCAACTGGCGGCAATCGAGGTCAAGGGCGACAGCCAGCATGGTGCCTATCACCAGGGCTTGAGCTTCGAACGGGTCCGCTTCAGTGGTCCGGCGCTGGCCAGAATCGATGGTTTGAAGGACTCACGTTTTGACGCCATCCGCTTCAGTGAAACCGGCGGCACCAACCCGTGGCAGGTCAAAGACAGCGACGGGTTGGCGTTTCAGGATGTCGAGCCCGCGCCGGCGCAGCCCTGAGCCGATATCTGCTTACTCGCTGTAGAACGCCTGAACCTGCTGCGCCTCGCGCAGGCGCATGCGGCTGTTGCTCAGGTGCAGGAACATCGCTGCGCGCGCGGCATCCACCTGGCGGCTGGCAATCGCGTCGAAGATCTGCTGATGTTCGGCGTTGATCCCGGCCAGATAGGTGCTGCGGTTGCTCTGCCCGGTGTAAGCGGAGTTCATCCGGGTGCGCGGGATCATCTTGGTGCCCAGGTGTTTCATGATGTCGATCAGGTAATGGTTACCTGCTGCCTTGGCGATTTTCAGGTGGAACTGAAAATCGGCATTGGTGGTGCTGCCTGACTTCTCCGGCCCCTGCAGCAACGCCTGCAATGCCTGCTGCAACTCCTCCAGCGCTTGCGCCGAAGCGCGCTCGGCAGCCATGCCGGCGGCTTGCACTTCAAGGCTCAGGCGGAATTCGAGCAGATCGAGCACATCGGTCAACAAGACGATGGTGGCGGGCCCGACGTTGAAACCTTCGGGCGCCGGCATGTCGAGGACAAAAGTGCCGACACCGTGCTGGGTATCGACCAGACCGGCCGCCTGCATCCGCGACAAGGCTTCGCGCACCACCGAACGGCTGACGCCTTCGCTGGCCATGATGGAGGCTTCGGTGGGCAATTTGTCGCCACGTTTGAGGGTGCCGTCGCGCATGCGCTGAGCGAAGCGTTCGACCAGCGACTCGGCTAGGCGGCGTGGCTTTTGCGGGGCGGTTGAAGTTTGATCCGGCATTGTTCTGCTCGCGTGTGAACAATCGCCATTATAAAGGGTTTCCACGGCAAAGCAGCGGGTATAATGCTGGCATCGTCTGATTTCAATGGATCCAAGCAATGGCCCCTGCTGCCCCTGACCGACGCGTGAGCCTGGCCCAGCAACTGGTACTTGACCTTTCCCGGCAGATCCTCGCCGGCGAGCTGCCGCCGGGTAGCAAACTGCCCACTGAACAGGCGTTCACCGAACAGCGCAAAGTCAGCCGCACGGTGGTCCGCGAAGCGATGTCGCGGTTGCAGGCCGAGGGCCTGGTAGAAACTCGCCGCGGCATCGGCACCTTTGTCGTCGACAGTATGCGACCTGCCGAGTTTCACGAGAGCAAGCCACAGCAGGGCAGTGCTTACGATGCGGTAGCGATCATCGAACTGCGCTTGAGCCTTGAAGTGGAGGCTGCTGCGATCGCCGCCCAGTGCGCGAGTCCTCGTCAGTTGGCGACGATTCGCGCCGCCCTGGACGAAGCCAATGACCTGCAGCAGCTAGGTGCGCAGAGCACCCGTATCGACTTTGAATTCGACTTGCAGATCGCCCTGTGCACCGGCAACAGCTTTTTCATCGATGCCATGAACCATGTCGGCAGCACCTTGATGAGTGCTGCGCCGCCAGCGCGGGCGGTAGAGAGCGAGCTGCGCACGCTGCAAGTGCGCGAACGTGAGCAGATTTACGCTGCGATTGCCCGCAAGGACGCCGACGTAGCGCGTGCAGCCATGCGCCTGCACCTGACCAACCTGCTGCACCATGCGCGGGCTGCGGTACCATCCGCGCAGTGAGTGCAGGGCAGGATCACGGCGTGTCGTTACGCCCATACGAGCGAAAACCTTACCGCGTGCTCAACCGCTCGTAGTAAGCGTTGACCGCCGGCAGCTCAGGCTTGGCGTCAATTTCAGCGCAGGCTGGCGAGAACCTCGCGCGCCTTGTCCAATGCCAGTCTGGCGCGGTCATAGGCACAGACGCCTTGCTCCATCAGTTGCCGGGTGGGGATCTCCAGGCTTAGTGGGATACCGCTCGGCAGTGCCTTGAGCAAACCGTGCAGGTCACAATCGCCATCCCCTGGGAAGCGTCGTTCCTGGCGAGCCTGGCGCAGGATCTCGGCCATCTCCGCAGGCCGTGGGCCCACCACGTCGCACAGCTGGGCGTAGCGCAGGCGCTGCGGCGCAGTTGCGCTGGCGACAGCAAGTGCTTGCACGGACGAGCCTGAGCGATCGAAGTGGAAGGCATCGATCAATACCGCGCCGTTGCTGCGTCCAGCCTGCTCGACGATGTGCCAGGCCTCGGCCAGGTTGCGCACATCGGTCCAGGGCATGAACTCCAGATTGACATGGATACCGAAGGGTAGGGCCAGCTCGCACAGCGCGGCGAAATTGTCGGCCGTGCGCACTGGGTCCGGATCGTTGCCGGCAATCAGCAGGTCACTTGCTTCAAATTCGGCGCCGGCCTCCAGCACGGTCAGAAACGCCTGCACCTGGGTGTCTGGCTTGAGCCGCAGGATCTCGATATCCAGTACCTTGGTCCCGGTGTCGCGCAGGCGCTGAAGGGTCTGGCGCCGTAACTGCGCATCGGCTACCAGCGGGAAGTGGTGCTCTTCAGGGGTTGCAGGCTCAAGGCGCAGGCCCACATGGCTGTAGCCGGCGCGCGCTGCAACCTCGACCATATCGGGTGGGGACAGCTCAAGTACGGTCAGGGCAGCAAGGGAGAATATCTGGTCGCTCATGCTTGGCTCTCTAATTGTGTAGCGGCGCTGGTCTGGTGTGCGCCGGTTAGAATCGAGTTCCAGTTGTAAACAAATTCCTCACTGAGGACTACTTGAAAAGCGCGCCTAAGCGGCACTTTTGTTCGATAATCGCCCTGATTAATGCGCCCAACGCTGCCCATTGATTGACCCTCCTGCATTGCTGGAATAGTTTTCCAGTCACAGAAAACCCATTTTGGCTGATTTATGTAGCCGGGACCAGGAGACCTTGATGAGCAACGTCGCAAGCACCGCCGAATCACCCTACGCAGGCCTCTTCGATCGCGGGCTTGCGGTGCTGGAACTCCTCGCCAGCAGCGCCGAAGGCAGCTCGCTGACGGACATTTCCGAGCAACTGCAGATCCCCCGCAGCGCCACCCACAGGCTGCTGAGCACTCTGTGCGACACTGGCTATGCCCGGCAGGAGCACGAGCGCGGCACTTATGTGCTGACCTCCAAACTGCAGGCGCTGGCGTTTACTCACCTGGCCGCCGACGGCACGATCGATGCGGTGCAACCGGTGCTCAACCGGCTTGCGGCCGAGGTCGGCGAGCTGGTGCGGCTGTCGGTGGTGGACGAGCAGCGCCTGACCTGGGTTGCCCGTGCGCAAGGCGCACGCTCCGGGCTGCGCTATGACCCGGACATGGGCATGGAGGCCAGGCTGTCCTGTTCAGCCAGTGGCTATGCGTGGTTGGCGAGCATGACCGACAAGCAGGCCCTGGCTCTGATTCTCAGGCAGGGCCTGGGGCAAGTGCAGAATTATGGTCCGAACGCACCACAGACGGTGGAAGCGCTGCTGACCAATATTCAGGCCGCGCGCGAGCAAGGATACGCGCTGGCTGTGCAGACCTTTGCCGACTGGATGTCGGCCATCGCAGTGGCATTGCACCATCCGGTCACCCACGAGGTGATCGGCGTGGTCAGCGTGGCCGGGCCGGTCTTTCGCCTTGGCGAGGCAAGGCTGCACCAGATCGCGCCGGCGCTGATCGCAGCGGTGACAGACATCCAGCAGTTGATACCAGGCTCGCCAGCCTTGATGAGCCCAGGCCTGACCGCTCTAAGCCTCACTCCGGAGGGCCAGGCATGAGCATGCGACGTCTGGAATGCGACCTGCTGGTGATTGGTTCGGGAGCCTCCGGGCTGGCGGCGGCAGTCACTGCTGCGGCGCAGGGGCTGAAGGTCATTGTTGTGGAGAAACACTCATCCTTTGGCGGCGCTACGGCGTGGTCCGGTGGCTGGTTGTGGGTGCCGGGCAATCCGCTGGCTAAACGCGCCGGTATCCATGAGGACCCGCAGCAACCACGCACTTACCTCAAGCACCAGCTCGGCGCCCGCTACAACGCCGAGCGGGTGGATGCGTTTTTCGACAATGCGCCGAAGATGGTCGCGTTTTTTGAAGAGAACACTGCGCTGCAATGGGCCGATGGCAATGGCATCCCGGATATTCACGGGCACTTGCCGGGCGCGGCGACGCAGGGGCATCAGGTGATCGCCGCCCCGTATGACGCGCGCGCCATGGGCCCGCTGATCAAGCGCATGCGCAAGACCATGCGCGAGACCTCGTTCATGGGCATGCCGATCATGGCCGGTGCTGACCTGTCGGCATTCCTCAGCATGACTCGCTCGTTCAAGTCACTGCTGCACGTCAGCAAGCGTATGCTCCGGCACCTGCGCGACCTGGCCGTGCATGGCCGGGCCATGCACCTGGTCAATGGCGTGGCACTGGTGGGCCGGCTGGCCAAGTCAGCCGAAGACCTGGGCGTGACGCTGATCGAGTCGGCGCCGGCGCAGCGCTTGCTGCAGGAGCAGGGCAGAGTGATCGGCGCGCTGGTCGAGACGCCTGCTGGGCCCACCGAGATTCATGCGCGGTGCGGGGTGGTGCTGGCTGCCGGTGGCTTCCCCAACGACCTGCAGCGCCGGCAAGCGCTGTTCCCGCGCACCTCGGCCGCCGAAGACCACCTGGCCCTGCCGCCGGTTCAGTGCAGCGGCGATGGTATTTCGCTGGGCGAGGCGGTTGGCGGCGTGCTCGAACTCGACGTTGCTTCACCGGCAGCCTGGGCGCCGGTGTCGCTGGTGCGCCATGCGGACGGCAGCAGCGGCCACTTCCCGCATATCATCGACCGGGCCAAGCCGGGATTGATCGGCGTGCTGTCCAACGGCAAGCGCTTCGTCAACGAGGCTGACGGTTACTACGACTACACCGCAGCCATGGTGGCTGCCGCGCCAGCAGGCGAGGAGGTTGCGTCCTGGCTGATTTGCGATCATCGCTTCCAGCGCCGCTTCGGCCTTGGCCATTCGCGGCCGTTCCCACTGCCGGTTGGGCCGTCGGTGCGCAGCGGCTATCTGCAACGCTGCGCCTCCCTCGAGGGGCTGGCGAAAGCCTGCGGGATCGACCCGGCAGGCTTGCTCGAAACCGTGCGCAGCTTCAATGAACATGCCCGCAAGGGTGAGGACCCGGAGTTTGGCCGTGGGCTTAGTGCCTATAACCGCAAGCAGGGTGACCCGCTGGTGACCGAGGGCAACCCGTGCGTGGCACCGATCGAGCATGGCCCGTTCTATGCGGTCAAAGTCCGCCCTGGCAGCTTCGGCACCTTTGCCGGGTTGAAAACCAACGGCAACGCGCAGGTGCTGAACAGCGCAGGCGTGGCTATTGCAGGTTTGTATGCAGTGGGCAGCGATATGGCCAGCATCATGGGCGGCATGTATCCGTCAGGCGGAATCAACCTCGGGCCGGCCATGACCTTCGGTTACGTCGCAGGTCTGCATGCTGCGCAGAGCAGATGATGGCGCTGAGTCAGACGAGCTGAACCAAGGGAGGCAAATGGAATTTTCCTGGCGGCGCGATCGGGCAGGGCGAGCTGCCGGTTCAGGCGGCTGCAAGGGAGATGAGCGAGGAGACTGGGATCGACTGCGAAGCACTGCTGGAGTTATGCACCCTGGAAGAGGGCAGCGTGCTCCATCACATCTTCACCACGCAATTGTTCGAAGGTGCCAAACCCGCACCCGGCAACGAGATTGTCGCCTGCAAATGGGTCAAGCACGTTGCGCTTAAAAAGACTCAACTCAACCCCAGCGCTTCAGCCTTGATGGCCCGTGCGCTGCCTGCCCTGATGGCCTGAATGGCTCAAGCGCAGGCGGTTTCGTTGCGCCTGACGCATTCCGCCTGGGCATCTGCGCGCTTGGCGTAGGTGGGGCTCAAACGCAACTTGGCGACATTGTCATACAAGTCAAAGCCGTTGCACGACGGCGCGGTACAAAATCCTACCGCTCTGCGGTAGTGATATTCCTTGATCGGTAAAGCCGAAACCACGACGAAACGTGCGCGCATGCTGGTGCCTCCGATGGCAATGCCAAACTATTAGTCATGTTGGGGGTACTAAGCAAGCAGACTAATACTAGGCCGACCGGTGGCAGCCGCGCTGACGCGCACTGGCAAGGCCGCTCTACGGGGACCGCGGTGCTTCAAGGCAGGCGCCGCGGGTATGGTCTATTGTGATGCGATGCATCGCGCGGGGCGTCGGTTCATCACCCTAGAGTTTTTGAAAAGAGGATCACGGCATGCGTTTGGCTGAATTCATCCTCGACAACATCGAACCCATCCTCAAACAGTGGGAAACCTTCGCCCGGACCCTGACGCCGGCCGCCGATGGCCTGGACTCAGTCGGCCTGCGCGACCATGCAGAGCAGATGCTGCGCACCATTGCAGCCGATTTGCAGACGCCGCAGAGCCATGCCGAGAGGATTCTCAAGTCGCACGGTGAAGGCCCGGAACTGGGCGAGACCACCGCCGCGCAAACCCACGCCGACATCCGCCAGGCCACCGGTTTCACCATTTCATTGAGCACTGGCGATTTTGCCCACGCCTGTCGGAGCATGGTCGAGGAAGCCCGCGCCTGTCATCCTGATCGGGAGATCATCTTGCAGGCCGCGCCCAGCCTGGCTGGCAGCTTTGACCGCGCCCGCCTGGAGCAGGTGATCACCAATCTGATCGGCAATGCCATCGAGCATGGCGAAGCAGGCACGGCGGTCACCGTGACGCTCAAAGCTGCAGGCGATGATGCGCTGTTGTCGGTGCATAACCGGGGCCCGGTGATTGACGCTGCCGCCAAGGCCACCCTGTTCAGCCCGATGGTTCGCCATATCCACGACGAAGCGGGCAAATATGGTGCTGGCGCGGGCCTTGGGCTTGGGCTGTATATTGCTTCGGCCATCGTCAGCGCTCATCAGGGCAGCATCGAGGTCGAGTCGACTGCGGGCAAAGGCACCACCTTCAACGTGCGTATCCCGCTGCAGGTGGCGGCGGTTGCTCAGAAGTCGTAGCGGCCAGTGACGCCAAGTGTGCGGGGTGTTCCCAACACCCCGGTGTAGGCGCCGTTCGGTGAGTTCCACACGCCAGCGCGAACAGGCCGGGGTTAACGCGGGGCCAGAGGCACGCGCGGCGCTGATGAGAAAAACGCAGGTTCATCGGTAAGTCCAGTGATGAGGCACCTCTCGCTGCGCGTGGTTTGCGTAAGCGTGATCGCAAGGGTTGGGGGGTATTAGCTTAGTCGCGCAGCCAGGGGATGTCGGCGGCCTGATAGCGATGGGCGCGGAAGATCGCGTTGTTTTCACCGGGCAGGTATGCACGCGAGGCGGCGTCCGGGTACGCGGCAAAGTGCGGATTGATGTATTCCCACACCACTTCGCCGGCGCGGGTTACCTCGAACAGCCGGCCGAAGTTGGCTTCGGTGATCAAGGTATTACCGTTATGCAGGCGTTGGGCGCCGCCCATGAATGGGGTGAAGAAGGCATAGCCTGGGCTGTCGGCGTATTGCCATTCAATGCGCTGGGTATGCGGGTCGACTTCGATGACCCGCGAATGCGGCATCGACACATGTGGCCGCGAGATGCCGTTGTCGAAGATCAGGATGCGCCCGTCCTCAAGTTCACTTGGGCAGTGCTGCTGGGCTACCACATCGTGACCCAGGCGCCAGAGCACGCGGTCGCTGGCCTTGTCCACGGCAATCACCGCCGACACGCTGCGCAGGCTGAGAATGACCTTGCCGTCGCGGCCCGGAGTAACTGCGTTGGTCATCGGCCAGTGATAGCGCTCGAAGCAGGCGTGCAGCGGGTAGTCTTCCGGCGCCAGGTGCTCCCAGCTGCGCCATTGCCAGACCAGCGTGCCGCTGCGGTCGACCTCCTTGACCACATCGCCGTAGATCACCCCGCCTGCGGCCTCGCTGCCGGGGATACCGCCCTGGATGCGCTGCGCAAACGCTGCCGGCAGTGGCTCGACGGTGGTGTAGAGCAGGTTGCCGTTGGCCAGCCATTGGGCATCGTGGTGGTGCGCCAGGTCGGTGTACTCCCAGACCACCTCGCCGTCCGGCGTAACCTCGCTGAAGGCACCGCCATGCCAGACCGACCAGCCGCCGAACAGCTCTGCCGAGTCTGGATGGTTGCCGTTGTAGCCCAGGTTGCCATTGGCCAGGATCACCGCATCGCGGCCGGGCCGCAGCGGCAGTTTCCAGTGGTGTACCTGCTCACCGCGCAGGTTGATCAGGTACACGTTGCCGTCGGCGGTCTGCGGCGCAAACAGGGTGTAGCCGCCAGCCGAACGTTCGGCGTCGGCGGCGATCAGGCCGGTGGCATGGCGACGCAAGGTAGTGCGGTCGAGTGCGGGCATGGCTTTTCTCCAGATGAGCGCAGCCCTGCCGACGAGTGCGGCATGCTGCGCGGGGTTCAGGTCAGGGGCGGTGGGGCAAAAGTGGGTTGTAGCGGTCGTCGAAGGCCTCGGCGACCTTGATCGGGCGGGGCAGCAAGCGCGCCTCGGTGAAGCGGTCAGCCAGACGTTGCTGCAGGTCGATCACCCGCGGGTCCAGCGCCACGTAGTGCAGCTGCTGGCTGGCGAGCATCTCCTGCAGCAAAGGCAACGGCAGGCGAGTGACTGTGGCCAGTTGTGCCGCCCAGGCGTCGGGATGCGCGGTGGCCCAGTCCTGCGCGCGCGCCAGGCGCCGGATGAAGTCGCCAAGCAGCTCGGCCTTGACCGGGTCTTGCAGCGCCGCGAGGCTGGCGACGGTGAAGTTGAGGCCGGTTTCTGGCCATTGGCTGCCGTCGAGCAGCTTGCGCGCACCGCGCGAGGTGGCCTGGCCGACAAATGGATACCACACCGCCCAGGCATCCAGCTTGCCGCTGGCGAAGGCGTTTTGCGCATCGACCGGGCTGGCGTAGATCAGCTCGACGTCGCTGCTGCGCAACCCGGCCTGGGCAAGCGCTGCCAGCAGCAGATAGTGACCGCTGGTGCCCTTGGCCACGGCAATCCGTTTGCCCTTGAGCTCGGCTACCTGGCTAATCGACGAGTTGCTCTGAACCAGCAGGGCGTTATTGTTCTGCGCGCCTTCGGCAGCGGCTACCACCCGCACATCGAAGCCGCCGGCCTGGGCGAAGACGGGCGGAGCATTGCCGACTACGCCGACATCGATTGCCGCAGCGTTCAGGGCTTCCAGCAATGCAGTGCCGGCCGCAAAAGGATGCCAGTCGAGGCGATAAGGCAGCCCTTGATCCTCACTCGCTGCCGCCAGCAGGGCCTGGGTCAAGCCGCTCTGGTCACCCACCTCCAGTTCGGCCACCGACTCTGCCTGAGCGGGCAGGGCGGCGAACAGCAGGCTGGTCAACAACAGCTGTGCCAAGGGGCGCGCAAGGTACTTGGCAGGCAACGATTTTGTCGGCATCGTCTTGGCTCTTGAATTGGAAAGTGCACTCAGTATGTCCACGCGGCCTCGTCCCCACCATGTCAAACACCCCTCGTTTTCTGCCATGACGGCGCCGCGAACGGTACTGGTGCTGGCCTTCCCCGGCGCACTGCTGCTCAACGCCGCCGGGCCGTTGGAGGTGTTCGCCGCCGCGCCACGGGTACTTGCTGGCGAGTTGGCAAGTAACCCGCCGTATCGGGTGGTGTTGGCCTCGCCCGCAGGGGGCGAGGTCGAGACGATCTCCGGTATTGGGGTCATGACCCGCTCGTTGCAGGAGGTCGAGGGCGAGGCAGTGCTGGACACGCTGATCGTGATTGGCGGGCCGGGGGTGGCCGCGCTGGAGCGTGACGCCGAGGTGATTGCGTGGTTGCAACGGCGTGCGCCGAGTGCGCGGCGCGTCTGCTCGATTGGCAGCGGCGCGTTTGCCTTGGCCGCTGCCGGCCTGCTCGACGGGCGGCGGGTGGTCACCCACTGGCAGTTTGCCGAGAGCCTGCAGCGCAGTTACCCGGCATTGACCGTCGAGCACGACGGGCTTTATCTGCACGACGGCGCGCTGTGGACCTGTGGTGGCGCCAGTGCCGGGATCGATCTAGGGCTGGCGTTGGTCGAGGAGGACCTCGGTCCCCATGCTGCGCTGGCCCTGGCCCGCTACTTCACGCTGTTTCTGCGCCGCTCGGCCGAGCAGGCCCAGCTCAGCGCACCGCTCAAGGCGCAGAGCGATGCCCTGCGCAGCGACCGTGATCAGCGCCTGGTGCGCCTGCATGGCTGGATTGCCGAGAACCTCGACAGTGATCTGCGCGTCGAGCGCCTGGCCGAGAAGTTCGGTATGAGCCCGCGCCATTTTGCCCGCGCCTACACCGCCGCCACAGGCGGCACCCCGGCACAGACGGTCGAGACCTTGCGCCTCGAGGCTGCCTGCCGCTTGCTCGAGACCAGCCAGGAGCCGATCAAGCGGATTGCCGAAACCAGCGGCTTCGGCAATGAAGAGCGCATGCGCCGTAGCTTCCAGCGCCAGCTCGGCGTGAGCCCGTTGGCCTATCGCTCACACTCGCGGCTCACCGCAGCGACGCAGGACGCGCCAGCGGCAGGGCAGACCGGGTATCGCCATGACCCCCGGCTGGAGATTGCCATGGACCACCTGGCGCAGTAGCCAGCGGCTATTTGCAGTTGCCTGCCTTGCGGTACCCGGCAGCCTGCGCCTGGGCTTCGGAGTCGAACGTCACCTGGTTCTTGCTGGCGACCTGGCTGTAGCTCGGGCAGCCGCTGGGCAGGTGATAGACGTGGCTGTTGCGGTTACCGATGATCGTGCCGGTGTTGGCACTGGCGAGTGAAGGTTGTGGCGCAGGGCGCGCGGCTTTGGTCGGAACACTGCTGACCACGCCATCGGCCACCGGTTTGTAGCCCGGCGTCCAGCTGCGGGCGCCGGTCACGAACGGGTTGGAATGGCCCATGACGGCGCTGATACGCCGGTCGCGTTCCTTCTCCCAGGCTGTCACCGGGTGCTGTTTGTCCCAGGCCATCAGCAACTGTTGCTGTTGCCGCGACATGTTCAGGTTGTAGCGATCGAACATGTAGAAGGTGGTGCGTGCCACCAGGCCTTTGACCTCGTCACGCGGCTCGGCGGCGCGCTGGTTGAAGTCGACGCGGGTCTGGCACTGGCCATATTGCGGGCCGACGCTTGCGGCCATGCCGTAATTGAAGTTGCTGCGGTCGCCATTCACTTCACCCACGGCCGGGTAGAGGTTGAACAGGTCGGCTTCCATCGCCTTGAACACCGGATCGTCGTTGGCGCAGTTTTCGCGGCCGCCGTTCTTCCAGCATTGGCGCTGGTGGCCGAAGGTCCAGGCCGGGACGATGTGCTCCCATTCGGTACGCTCGGCGCGGCTTTGCTGCTTGCGGGTCTGGTAGCCGCACGACGCCGGGTCGATGCGGCCGCCGGACTTGCCGACCCAGGTCCATTTGCAGCCACAGTAGAGCTCGCCCATGGCGCTGCTGGCCTGGTCCAGATAGATCTTCTGTTTGGCGACGACTTTGGCTTCGGTGAAGGTGGCAGGTGGTGTGGCGAAGGCGGGGTAAATGACCGCGAGGCTCAGCCCGAGGACATACAGCAGTTTTTTCATGGTCAGGCTTATCAGTCAGGCTTATCAGGTTGGGGCACGCATTATACGCACGAAACCTGTCTATCTTGCCTACATCAGGGCAGGCTTATGCCTACAGCCAAACAGCCTTTGGCCATGCATGGGTGCTGGCTTGCAGCCATGTTTATCCAAGGCTCTGGCCCGCCAGCATCCGCGCTGCCAGGTAGCCAAAGGTCATACCGGGGCCGAGGGTGATGCCGCCGCTGGGGTAATAGCCGCGCATGATGCTGTTCATGTCATTGCCCACCGCGAACAGCCCAGGGATCGGCGTTTGCTGTTGGTCGAGCACGCGGGCCTGGGCATCGGTGACCAGCCCGGTGAATGTGCCAAGGCTGCCCGGCACCAGCTTGACCGCGTAGAACGGCCCTTGCTGGACACTGCCCAGCGACGGGTTGGGGCCGTGCAACGGTTCACCCTGGGCTCGGTTGTAGGCTGATTCGCCACGTTGAAACAGCGGGTCCAGGCCTTGTTCTGCGTGCTGATTGAAGCGGGCCACGGTCGTTTGCAATTGCTCGCCATCGATCCCGCACTGGCCGGCCAGTGCCGCCAATGTGGGTGCCTTGTGCAGGTAGCCTTGGCGCACGTAGGGGGTGGTCGGAAACGGCCATGGCTTTGACCAGCCGAGGCCATAGCGGCGCTGCGCGCGGTGGTCACAGATCAGCCAGGCCACCGGGCTTTCATTCGGCGCGGTGGCGGCAAACAGCGCGCACATGAAGTCGTGGTAGGAGTCGGCCTCATTGACGAAGCGTTGGCCGTTTTGCCGGACCGCGATAAAGCCCGGCTTGGCCCGTTCCATAAGGTGGGCGAAGCCGCTGAAGCCGCCATCGGCACGCGGCACCCGCGACACCGGTGCCCAGGCAGCGCCATGGGCCATGTCGGCGCTCACCTGCGCACCGACGCTCTCACCCAGGCGCAGGCCATCACCGCTGTTGCCCTTTGGCGCGGCGCTCAAGTGCTCGCTGCCGTCGGCACAGTGAGCGAGCAACTGGGCGCTGCGGTGGCGATCATGGGGGAAGCCGCCGCATGCCAGCACTACTCCGCGTCTGGCGTGTACCTGGACACGTCGCCCGCCGTGCTCAACCGTCGCTCCGAGCACGCGCTGGCCGTCGCTGAGCAATGCGCGGACAGGGGTTTCGGCAAGTAGCTGCACATCGCGTTGGAGGGCGCTTTTCAGCAGGCGTGCGACCAGCGCATTGCCGTTGACCAGGTGCATGCCGCGGCCATGCCGAAGCATGTCTCGGGCATGGCGCAATATGCGCATGCCGGCATAGCGCAGTGAGCGCCAGCGGTGTCTGGCATTGAGCAGATGATTCAGGTCAGCGCCGCCGGCAATGCCCATGCCGGCCGGGCTGATCAGGTCGAGTGGGCGCCGCAGCTTGTTGATCCACAGCCCCAGCTCGCGGCCGTCATAGGGCTCGGCGCAGACCGAGCGGCCGCCTTTGGCATGGCCCGCGCTGGCGTGAAAATCAGGCATCGTGCTGCCGCAGAAAAACTTCACTTCGGTGTGCTGCTGGAAGAACCCGACCATCTCCGGGCCGTGGCGCAAGTATGCCTCCAGGCGCGTATCGAGCTGATCACAATGCAATTCGTTGCGCAGGTAGATCCGCGCCTGCTCGATATCGGCGGCCCCGTCATCTGCGGCCGCCAACGGATTGCCAGGGACCCACAACCAGCCCCCGGACCAGGCGCTGGTGCCGCCGAAAACCGGCTCCTTCTCGACCACGATGACCTCCAGCCCCAGCTCGGCAGCGGTGACGGCTGCAGCCAGGCCCGCGGCGCCGGAGCCGATCACCAGCACATCGCATTGCAGGGTTTGACTGGCCGACAGGGCAGCAGTGTTCGACGGCAAAGCGCTCAAGGCAGCCTCCGTTGTAATGGCTTGAAGAAGCGGCTGCGCCCTAGTGGGCGCGAGCCTTAGGGACCTGCGCGGTTATTGCAGCGGCGAGAAATCGGTCGGGCGCAGCAGGCGCGACTCCAGCGTGACTACCGCATCGAGCGCTTTGTTCTGGCGGGCGAACTCCAGCCAGCGCGGGTCGGCCGCCATTGCTGCGCGGCGGGCGGTGCGCTCATCCAGGCTGGTGTAGGCCCACAGGTGTATCACCTGGTTGACCTCGCCAATTTCAGTGGTAAAGAAGCCCACCAGATTGCCCAGGTGCTCTTGCTGTACTTCCAGCGCAGCGCTTTTGTACAACGCCAGCCAGTCAGCCAGCTTGGTCGGTTTCAGGGTGTAGGTGCGTAGTTCATAGAACATGCTGTTCTCCAGAGGGCTGTGTTGAGTGGGTTGAGGTGGTTGCGGTGGCGCCATTCAGGCGGCCGGCGATGTCTTTGGCTGCCAGGTAGGCAAAGGTCAGGGCAGGGCCGAGGGTGATGCCCGGCCCCGGATAGGTGCCGGCCATGATCGAGTTCATTTCGTTGCCGGCGGCGTACAGCCCGGCGATCGGTTCGCCCTGTGCGTTGAGCACATTGGCCTGGCCGTTGGTGACCAGCCCGCGTGCCGAACCGAGGTCGCCGGTGTGCAGGCGAATGGCGTAGTAGGGCGGCTTGTTCAGTGGCCTCAGGCAGGGGTTGGGCGTGTGCAACGGGTCGCCCATATAGCGGTTGTAGGCATTGCTGCCCTTGCCGAACTGGCGGTCGACGCCTGCCGCGGCGTCGTTGTTGAAGCGCTGTACGGTGTGCGCCAACTTGCTGGGGTCGATCCCCAGCCGCGCGGCCAACTCGGCCAGGCTGTCGGCCCGCAGCAAGTAACCGGCTGCGATCAATGCGCTGTTGTCGACCGGCCGCGGTCGCGCCAGGCCCAGGCCGTAGGTGTTCAGCGCCTCGCCGTCACACACCAGCCAGCAGGGCGCGTTGGCTCCGCCGTTGGCAAGCATCGCCTCGACAAAACTGTGATAGGAGTTGGCTTCGTTGACGAAGCGCTGGCCGTCCTGATTCACCGCAATCACCCCCGGCTTGGCGCGGTCGGTGACCAGGTGCGCAAAGCGCTCCTCGCTGCCGTCGGCCTTGCGCAGGCGCGAGACCGGCGCCCAGAAGAAGTTGGCTGCCAGTTGCTCGCCCAGCGCTGCCTGCACCGATGCCGCCAGGCGCTGGCCATCGCCGACATTGGCTGGCGGCGACATGCTCAAGTGCGGCGCAGCACTGGCCGGGCGCCACTGCCCGGCGTGCTCGCCAGCAGCAAAGCCGCCCATGGCCAGCAGCACCCCGCCCCGGGCGCGCACGGCGTGTTCCTCGCCGCGCCAGTGGATGCGCACGCCGCTGACCACACCGTCCTCAACGATCAACGCCTGCGCCGAAGCCTCGAGCCACAGCTCGACACCATTGGCAAATGCCGTGGTGGCCAGCCGCGCGATCAACGCATTACCGACCGTCAGGCGGGTGCCGCGCGGGTGACTGAGGCGGTCCAGGCCATAACGCGCGAGCAGCTTCAGGCAATGGCCGAGCGAACGCAGCGAGCGCTTGCAGCTGAGAAAATGCTGGATGTCGACCCGATTGACCATCATCCCGCCAAACAGCAGCATGCCGTCCGGTGGTTGTTTCAGGTGCCTGAACTGCGCGCCCAGGCGGCGCCCGTCGTATTCGTCGATCTCCAGCGCGCGCCCGCTCTGGGTCGCGCCGGGCAAGTCCGGATAATAATCCGGCGACAACGGCCGCAGGCTGTATTTGAGTTCACTGTTCTGTTGTAGAAAACGCAGCGCCTCACGGCCATGTTCGATAAAGGCGTCGACCAGTTCGGGCTGATAGTTGGCGCCGATGACCTGCTGCAGATACAGGCGCATTTGCTCGGCCGGCAACTGCAGCCCGGCGGCGCGCGCCTGGTCGGTGTCATGCAGCCAGACCGCACCGCCGGAAATCGCCGAGGTACCGCCAAAACGGTCGGCTTTTTCCACCAGCAGCACGTTCAAGCCAAGGCTGTTGGCACTGACCGCAGCGGCGAAACCGGCAGCGCCGCTGCCGAGCACGATCAGGTCATAAGTGTTGTTGTTCATGTCTGTCACCTGATTGACCCTGCGGGTCAGATATCCAGCGGGGTCACGCCCATGAAATGGCCGAGATTGCCCAACTGCGCCAGCGCCATCTCCGGGCCGGTCTGGATGGCGCAGCCCATGCCCCGGGCAAACGACAGGAACGGTGTGAACGCTGGCGCCGTGACTACGTCGGCGACCAGGGTGGTGTCGCGCAGGGTCTGCATCAGCGCGACCGGCAGTGGCATCGGCCCGTCGCCAGCAGCGCCCATGCCCACCGGCGAGGCGTTGACCACCAGATCGAATTCGGCCAGCGAGGCGGGGCTGGCGGTGATGGCGATATGCGGGAAGAAGGTGCGCAGCAGCTCAGCCAGCGCTTCGACACGCTGGCCGTCGAGGTCGCTGATCGCCAACCTGGTCAGCCCGGCCTGGCACAGCGAATAGGCGATGGCGCTGCCAACGCCACCAGTGCCGATCACCAGTGCGTTTTTATCGCGCGGATCGAAGCCCTGCTTGCGCGCGGCATTGAGAAAGCCCTCGCCATCGACGATGTCGCCGAGCAAGCGGCCATCGGCTTCACGGCGAATCACGTTGACCGTGCCCAGCGCCTGGGAGCGTTCACTGAGGTCGTCCAGGCGGCTGGCCAGCTGCTGCTTGTAGGGCACAGTGACCACGCATCCGCGCAGGTTGTGCCAGCCGCGCAGCATCGTCACAAAGCCATCAAGGGCCGTGTGCTGCAGGTCGATGGCGAGCATGGCGGTCTCCTGACCTTGCTCGGCGAACCAGCGATTGAAGTTTTCCGGTGACTTCACCTGGGCAATAGGTGAGCCGACGATGGCGACCAGTTGGGTCGATCCCTTGATCATATGCAGCACTCGCTGGTTGGCTTTGTTGTGCGCCGATAGTGCGAGCTGCGGCTTGCAGCGACAATCAAGGTGAATGCCAGATCGGTTGATAATCGCGCTGTCGATGCGATAATCGCACTCATCCCTCTAATAAGCGCAGGCGCCATGAAGCAGCCCACTATCCACTCGCGCGATCTGATCGTCGGGCTGCAAAAAGGCCTGGCGCTGATGCAGTTGTTTTCCCAGGACCACCCGCGCCTGAGCGTGCCCGAGGCGGCGCGGCTCGCCGACATGACCCATAGCGCCGCCCGGCGCTTCCTGCTGACCCTGGTGCATGACGACTATGCGCAAACCGATGGCCGCTATTACTGGCTGACTGCCAAAGCCCTGCGCATCGGCCAGGCTTACGTCGATTCGGCGGTTTTGCCGCGCATGCTGCGGCCGATCGTCGAGCAGGTCGCGCGAACCACTCAGGAGCATGTTTCGGTCGGGGTGCGTGATGGCGACGACATCGTGCATATCGTACGCAGCCGCTACAGCCACATCGCGTCGCTGTCGATTCGTCCAGGCTCGCGGGTGCCGATGTACTGCACCGGCAGCGGTCGGCTATGGCTGGCGAGCCTCGATGAAGAGGCGCTGGCGGGCTATTTTGCGCGTAACCCGCTGCGGGCGATTACCCCGTATACCTTGATCGACGAGACAGAGGTGCGCGCCCAGATCAACCTGGCACGCGAGCGCGGGTATGTCTTGCTGGATCAGGAATACGAGGTGGGGATGCGTGTGCTGAGCGTGCCGCTGATCGATCGGGAAGGACAGTTGCAGGCGGTCCTGACCATCACCACCCATGCCTCGCGGATGACCACCGAGCAGATGCGCGAACGCTATTTGTCGGCGTTGTATGAAGGGCAGGCGTTGTTGCGGCCGATCATGACCTTGTAGTTGAGGGCGGTTCGCCGCCGGCGCCTGAGCGATAGCGGCGAATGACCGTGTCAGTCAGCCTGTTCCTGGCGTAATCGCGCCAGCAGCGCCTCTGCCGTCGCTTCCGACGATGCCGGGTTCTGGCCGGTGATCAGGTTGCCGTCCTCGACCACGTAACTGGCCCAGTCGGCGGCTTTGGAGTAGTCGCCGCCTTTGGCCTTGAGCATGTCTTCGACCAGAAACGGCACTACCTTGGTCAGGCCGACGGCTTCTTCCTCGGAGTTGGTGAAGCCGGTCACGCGCTTGCCCTGGACGACCGGGCTGCCATCAGCTGCGTTGACGTTTTTCAGCACGCCTGGGGCATGGCACACGGCGGCTACCGGTTTGTTCGAGGCGTAAAAGGCCTCGATCAGGGTTTTCGAGTCGAGGTCTTCGGCCAGGTCCCACAGTGGGCCGTGGCCGCCTGGGTAGAACACTGCATCGAAGTCGTACGGGTCGATCTCGCCCAGCGGCAGGGTGTCGGCGAGTAGCGCTTGCGCTTTGCTGTCAGCTGCGAAGCGGCGGGTGGCTTCGGTTTGTGCATCGGGTTCATCGCTTTTCGGGTCCAGTGGCGGCTGGCCGCCTTTGGGCGAGGCGAGAGTGACCTCGGCCTTGGCGTCGATGAAGGTGTAATAAGGGGCGGCGAACTCTTCCAGCCAGAAGCCGGTTTTCTTGCCGGTGTCGCCGAGTTGGTCGTGGGATGTCAGGACCATCAGAATCTTCATGTAAGGCTGTCCTCCAGGGCTGGATGTGTAGGTGCATTTATTTCAGAGGCTTTGTTGGCGGATATGTTCAGCCTGTTGTGGTGAGCTTATCCATTATTGATCGCTCGTGGCGTGCCAGAGCGGCCAACGACTCTGGCACCTCAAGCATCCACCCCACCGGCAATCGCAGACAAAGCCCTGAACGCATCACTGCCCAACGGCCGACTCAAGTAATACCCCTGACCTTCATCACACGCCACCGCCTGCAGCAGTTTCAGGTGATCCGCAGTTTCCACGCCTTCAGCGGTAACCGTGAGAGACAACGCCCGGCCCAAGCCAACGATGGCCTGAATGATCGCCTGATCACTTTCGTTGTTGCTGTCGCTCTGGTCCAACCGACTAAGAAAGCTTCGGTCGATCTTCAAGCCATCGAACGGAAACGCGCGCAGATAGCTCAACGACGAATAACCCGTTCCAAAATCATCAAGGGCGATGCGCACGCCCAAGCGTTTAAGCGTGCGCATGATCTCCAGCGCACCCGCAGCATCGTCGAGCATGACCCCTTCGGTGATTTCCAGCTCAAGCCGAGCAGGGGCGATTTTGCTGGCGCTAAGCACATGCTGGATCCGCTCGATCAGGTTGCCGCGTTTGAATTCGGATGGTGACAGGTTGACCGATACAAACAGCTGCACGGGCCAGTTGGCGGCATTGCGGCAGGCCTGTTCGAGCACCCAGTTGCTCAACGCCAGGATCAACCCGGACTCTTCTGCAATCGGCACGAATACATCCGGTGCGATCTGCCCGCGCTGCGGATGCTGCCAGCGCACCAGGGCCTCGGCGCCGACCATCTGGCCATCGGCGATGCGGTAGCGGGGTTGGAAGTGCAGCTCCAGCTCGCCGTTCTTGATGGCCTGGCGCAGGTCGCTTTCCAGGCGTCTGCGCTCGATGATCCGTGCGTTCATGTCGCCGGCATAGAAGCGCCAGGTGTTGCGCCCGCCGCTCTTGGCTTCATACAGGGCGATGTCGGCATAGCGCAGTAGCGCGGTCGCTTCGCAGGCATCGTGCGGGGCCATGGCAATGCCGATGCTAGCACTGATGAACACCTCCTGGTCTTCGATCGCGATCGGCATTTCGATGGAGGCGATCAGCCGCCGGCACAGGGTTTCGACCTCTTCCTGAGAACTGACATCGGTCACGATCAGGACGAATTCGTCGCCGCCCACCCGCGCCACCAGGTCGGCATGGCGCACGCAATCGGCCAGGCGACTGGAGACTTCATTGAGTACCCGATCACCGGCGGCATGGCCGAGCAGGTCGTTCACCGGTTTGAAACGGTCCAGGTCCAGGCAGAGCATCACCAGCGGCTGCTCGACAGTGGGCTGGGCCTTCAGCTTGCCGTCGAGGAAGGCCTGCAGGCGGGTGCGGTTGGGCAGCCCGGTCAAGGCATCGTGTTGAGACAGGAACTCGATACGCCGGCGCGCTTCGACTTCTTCGGTGACATCGGTAGCGGTGCCGCGCACGCCGCCGTCGCGCAAGGTGCGTGCTGACAGGCGGGTAATCCGTGCTTGCCCGCGGGCATCCAGATAGCGGCATTGCACACTGATCTCGGGGCGGCGGTTGGGTATGCTCAGCCACTGCGAAAGCAGCCCTAAATCGGTGGTCAGCAGGTCGTCGATGTTGGCGCCCAGCCAGGTGTCGCTGGACAGTCCAGTCACGCCCTGGAAACGCTCGGACAGGTAAGTGAAACGCAGGGCCGCGTCGATCTCCCAGATCCAGTCGGAACTGGCTTCGGCAACATCGCGAAAGCGCGCCTCGCTGGTGGCCAGGGCGGCCTGACTGCGTTTCAGCGATGCGATGCTTGCGTCCAGCGCCTGGGCGGCGACGGTGGTGCGGCGCAGGATCACCCAGGTCATCAGCGCCACCAGCAAGGCGGCCAGGCCGATCAGCGGCAGACCACCGGCCAGCAGGCGCCAACCCGGCTGAGCTGGGGTCCATTGCAGGGTGCCGCCGTCATCGGCCAGCGTTACTACGCTATCAGCGGAATGCTGGCCATGGCTTGCTACACGCAGCTGAGCTACGCCGAAGTCGGTACCCAGGGCAGCCAGCTTTTTCGGGTCCAACACATCGACAAAGATCAGCACCGAGTGTGCTCGGTTGTCTGGCGTGACGGTGGGATCGGTGCCTGGAGTGATGGCCGCTGCGGCAATCACTGCGGGCGCACCGTCAACATTGATATAGCGGGTAACGGAGGTTTGCGCCTCGGCACCGGCCCGGGCCGCGTCGGCGATGCCGGCAATGGGCTGACGCAGCCAGTCGCTGGCTTCTTCACTGCGCTGTTTGCCATCGATTACCGAATACACCGTGCGGTTCTGGTCATCGACCACGAACAGCCCCTGAAAGCCGAAGTCGTCGTACAGCGTCGGGCCGATATTCTGATTGATGTAGGCCCAGTCAATGTCGACCTCGGCGTGCAAATGGCGGTAGGCATCGCCCCAGAAGGCATAATCCTGAACCGTTACGGCCAAGGATTTTTCCAGCGACTGCACCGCCTTGCGCACGTAGAAGGCATTTTTTTCCTGCTCAGTGCGGTCGAGATCCTGCGCCAGATAGACCAGCGAAATGCCGGCGAGCAAAAACACGCCAGCGAGCAGCGCAACGAATTTGAACAGTGGCTCACTGGCCAACCGTACGCTGGAAAGGCTGACAGCATTGGAAGAGCTGTTGGACATGGATTACTGTGCTCGAAAGGGCTCATGGAGGCTATCGGCTGCGTGAACTCGAGGATGAGGAGTGGCAGGCAGTTCCCGATGAACTGTCTATCGGTTGGCGCAGTTCATGACTTACCAACTGATCGGCTTGCCATCCCAGGCCCAGAAACTACCGCTCTGCTCGGGCCCATGCTGGCGTGCCAGGCCGAGGATGCGCTGGGCGGCAAACTCAGTCGTGAATAGCTGCTCGGCGGGTACATTGGCCTGAAAGGGCCGGGACAGCTGCGTGTCAGTGGTGCCAGGGTGCACCAGCAATACGGTGGATGCCGGGTTGATTCGCCGCAGTTCGATGCTGGCGGTGCGCAGCAATTGATTAAGGGCGGCTTTGCTGGCGCGGTAGCTGTACCAGCCGCCAAGCTGGTTGTCGTCGATCGAACCGACTCGTGCCGACAGCGCAACGAAAGTTGCCGCTTGCTTGCGCAGCATTGGCAGCAAGTGCTTGAGCAGCAAGACGGGAGCAAAGGCATTGGTCGCGAATGTAGCTTGCAGGCCGCTGAGATCGATTTGCGTCAGGCTCTTTTCGGCGCGGGCGCCGTCCTGCTGAAGAATACCCAGAGTGCAGATCACCAGGTGCAAGTGTTGGCAGCTCGCGCCAACTTCGCGTGCCAACTGCGCCAGCGCCTGCTCATCGCGGGCATCGCAGTCAAACCGCAGCAGGCGTTGGCCATGCTCCTGGGCCAATGCCTCCAGCTCCGCGCTGGTACTGGCGTGCCGCGCTACCGCGTATACCCGCTCGACGTCAGGGTGGGCGAGCAGGCTTTGACACAGAGCCAGGCCAATGCCTTGGCTGGCGCCGCAGATCAGTGTATTGGCAGGGGCGGCGAGCGCGGAAATCAGCTTCATCGACTACCTCGGAAACGCAAAAAAAGGCCGTCCGAGGACGACCGTTCTGGGTTACGTTGACGACACTATCAGTGTTTGTCCACTGCGTTCTTCACATCGCCTACCACTTGCTGGGCTTCACCTTTCTTCTCCTGAACCTTGCCTTTGACTTCCAGTTCAGTGTTGTCGGTGGCCTTGCCAACGGCTTGTTTTACTTTACCAACAGCTTCGTTGGCCATGCCTTTGATTTTGTCAGAAGTACCGCTCATGGACGCTCTCCTAGCTCAATAATATGTGTGTAGTCGACATCTTTAATGACGCTTGCCGCTTTCAACAGTTGCACCTCCCGCCGAAAATAGCTCGGTTTCATCTTCTATATCGCTGGCACAACAGGCTGAGCAACAAGCCCGCAAAGCAGCCTGGGGCACCTTGATCACCCTGCTTATCAGTGGCGCGCTGAACTTTGCTATCGGTCGCTTTGCGCTGACCAGCCGTAACCGCCGGATCGCAACGCTGCGCTGGTTAGCTGACGGCAATGAAAGCACAGCCGCAGCGAGGCCATTGTCTGGGCCCGCGACCGGCGCCTGTTCGTGCGCCAGGGTTGAACGTTGGCAGGCGCGCGGGTCTCTAACGGTACGCATTGATCACTGGAGAGGTACTGACGATGAACCCAGCAACGGAAGGTTTGGAAGAACAGGGGCCCAGCGGTGTGCCGTTCATCAACGACCCGCAAAAGCCTGCCAACCATGGCCACACCGAGGTGGTTGAGGAACAGGAAGATATCGATCCGGTCGAGCCAGAAGAGGCCGACTGATGGCCGCGCCAACCACACCTGATGGTCGTTATTTCGTGATCGATGGGGTGCTCTGGCGCTGCTCCAATCCCAGCCTGGCCGAGCCAGAGCGGCAACGCCTGGTGAATGAGCTGATGAGCGCTCGGCGCGTTGTGAAAACGGCCAAGGGCGCTGACGATGCAGAGGCACTACGCGAGGCCCGAGCAGGCGTGCAGGCGGCCAAGGTAGCCCTGGGCGAACGCGGCCCGGTGTGGTGGGACGATGGCAGTGCCGACTTCAATCGGCACAAGGTCCGTAACACACCCTATGCGCAGTGGTATGAGGGTTTGCAGACCTGAGCAAGCGGCTATCGCGGGCCACGACGGCCCGCGACAATTGCGCTATGGCACCTCAGTGATGCTGGAGCGCGGCGCGTACTTCACGGACCTGTGCCGCAGTCACCTTCGAGGCCTGGTTCGACCAGCCATGGCGCAGGAAGCTCGCCAGCTCAGCCACTTCAGCATCGTCCATGCGCTCGGCAAAGCCGGGCATCGGCAGCACCGAAGGGGCACGTTCGGTGGACGGCGTCATGGCACCCGCGAGGATTACCTGGATCAGCGCCGACGGGTTCTCGGCATTGACCACCGAAGCACCGTCAAGCCGCGGGAATACCTGCTCGGCGCCCTGGCCGGTGACAAAGTGACACGCGCCACAGTTGTCCAGGTACAGCCGCTGACCCAGATCCAGGTCCTTGGCCGTCGTCAGTTTGGCGATGGTGGCCTGGCTGCGCTGCGGGGCGTGCTGATACTCACCTTTACCGGTGCCCTCCAGCGATTTGAGATAGACGGCCATCGCCAGCAGGTCCTCGTCGCTCATGTGCGAGGTACTGTTGGCAACCACATCCTTCATCTCGCCCGCCACGGCGGCGATGCTGTTGCGCCCGCTGCCCAGGTAATCGACGATCTGCTGCTCGCTCCAGTGCGGCATGCCGCGCAATGCCGGTACCGCCCAGCCATTGAGTTCAGCGCCACTCAGATAGCTGCCAGTGCGCTCGTCCAGGCCTTGCTCCTGCATGGTCAGTGCCCGTGGCGTGTGGCATGAGCCACAGTGGCCGAGGCCCTGAACCAGGTAGGCGCCGCGCTGTAGTTGGGCATCGTCAATGCTCAAGGCGTCCGCCGCAGCAGTTTCGGGCGTAGGCGAGAACAGCGCGCGCCAGTACGCCAGCGGCCAGCGGATCGACAGCGGCCAGGCAATGCCGTTGGCTTTGTTGGCTTGTTCCACCGGCGCCACACCCTTCATGAAGTAGGCATACAGCGCTTGCAGGTCGGCATCGCTGACCTTGGCATAGGACGGGTAGGGCATCGCCGGATACAGCGCGCTGCCGTCATGGCCGATACCGCGGCGCATGGCCCGTTCGAACTCACCGTAGCTCCAGGCGCCGATACCGGTCTTGTGGTCGGGGGTGATGTTGGTCGAATAGATGGTGCCGATTGGCGAGGCAATGCCCAGGCCCCCGGCGAACGCCTTGCCGCCATCGTGGCTGGTGTGGCAGGCCACGCAGTCGCCCACCCGGGCCAGGTAGGCGCCCTTGTCGATCAATTGTTCGGTGATCGGCTGTGGCATCTGCGCGCTGGCGTCGCCGGAGCGGTTCAGCCACAGGCTCACGGCCCAGGCCACCAACGCCAGCAGGGCCGCGAGCAGGAGCAGACGGATCAGGGTCGATTTCATCGAAGCGCTCCTCATGCCTGCACCAGCGGGCCAGGGTTTTTCAGGTACTGGTCCTTGATCGCCTGGGCGGCGAACAGGGTCAGCGCGCCGATCAGCGCGGTCGGGTTGGCCTGGAAGTTCTGCGGGAAGGCGTTGCCGCCGGGCACGAATACGTTATGCACGTCCCAGCTCTGCAGATAGCGGTTGAGCGCGCTGGTCTCGGGCGAGTCGCCCATGATCGCGCCGCCGACGTTGTGGGTGGAGACGTACTTGGTGATGTCCCAGTGCGAATCCATGTCCAGGTAGCTTTCGCTGACGCTGTCGGGGTTGAGCTCCTTGGTGATGTCGCCAACGATGCCACGCAGGTGCTGCTGCAGTTTCAGCTCGTTGGGCTTCCAGTCGAAGGTGATCCGCAACAGCGGCTGGCCCCACGGGTCCTTGTAGGTCGGGTCGAGGTCCAGGTAGTGCTCGCGATAGGACATGCAGCCGGTAGAGATGCTGACCTTCATCGAATGGCCGTACCAGTCCTGCATGCCTTCTTTCCAGCCCTGGCCCCACTCAGGGGTGCCGGCGGGCAGGGCGGTGCCGATTGGCGTGCCGGTGGCCTGCGAGCTGTGGATCTTGGCGCCGCCGATCACGCCCAGTGCCGGGCCGTCGAAGTTGCCCGGCGAGATGTCGTTGAACATCTGCCCGGTGGCGCCGGCGGTGGCGAACGGGTTGAAGGTTTTGTCCTTGAAGAACAGGGTGCTGCCGCCAACGCTGAGGAAGGCATAGTTACGGCCGATGGTGCCCTTGCCGGTCAGCGGGCTGTACGGCTGGCCGATGCCCGACAGCAGCATCAGGCGCACGTTGACGAACTGGAAGCCCGCCAGCACGACGATCTTGGCCGGCTGGAACACTTCGTTGCCCTGGCCATCGGCATAGGTCACGCCCTTGGCAGTCTTGCCGTCGGCGTGCAGCTCAACCCGCAGGACGTTGGCGTTGGTGCGGTAATCGAAGTTGTCCATGCGCTTGAGAGAGTCCATCACCGCGGTTTGCGGCGAGGCCTTGGAGTAGTTCAGGCACGGGTACTTGCTGCAATAACCGCAGTAGTTGCACGGCGCAATCTGGTTGCCGTAAGGGTTTTTCCATGCCCGCGACACGTTCGCCGAGGGATTGGGGAACGGGTGATAACCCAGCTTGCGCGCGGCTTCGGCGAACATCGTGTTGTTCAGCGTGTCTTCCAGCGCCGGCAGCGGGAAGGGGCTCGAGCGTGGCCCTTCGAATGGGTCGCCGCCTTCGACGATGCGCCCCTGCAGGTTGCCGGTATTGCCCGACAGGCCGCATATCTTGTCGAATTTATCCAGGTACGGCTCGATTTCTTCCCAGGTGAACGGGTAGTCCTGGATCTGCATACCTTCACCCAGCACGCCGGGTTTGTAGGCCTGGTCGGCGTAGGTCTTGAGCTTGATGTCGGTCGGCGTTGGCCGGATCAGCACGCCGGTCCAGTGCAGGCCCGAGCCGCCGACGCCGGTGCCGGGCACGAATGCGCCCCACTGGCGAGTCGGCAGAGCGGTGCTCTGCATGTTGTGGCGCACGGTGAGGGCGCCGTCCTTGGGCGTGACCATGATCTTGTTGCGCACGCCGTAAGCGTACTGGTCGGCGGGCTTGGGGTAGGTGAAGTCAGCATTGCTGCGGTCTTCGCCACGTTCCAGGGCGCGCACCTTGAGGCCGGCCTGGGCGAGCTCGATGCTCATCAGCGAGCCGGCCCAACCGAGGCCGACCACGACTACATCGACTTCGTCATTGGTAATGTTTGGCATAGGTAACCTTGAATGCTTTGTCGCTTGGCGAAGGGTTCAACCGCGCTGGCCGGTCAGGCTGACCGGGCCGAGCGGGTAGGGGACGTTGTGCTGGGCTACCCATTCCAGGTAGCTGGCACGTGCGCCGGGGAAGCCGATCGCAATCCACGCCTTCATGCCCTTGTTGCCGCCGTAGATCGGGTCGGCAAGCCAGCCCTGGCGGGTGATGTTGAGCAGTTCGCTGAACAGCAGCTTGGCCTTGAGCACAGGCTCGCCGTGGGCGGCAAAGTCGACCTGGCCGTTCTGCATCTGCTTGAGCACCTGCTCGCGATCGCTCAGGGACAGCAGGGCGAAGTACTGGCCGTATTTGGCCTGGCACCAGCCTTCGAGCGCGGCGATGCCCTGGCGGTAGATCTGCTGCGCAGTGAACGGCAGCTGGTAGCCGAGGGTGGCCGGCGCGTTGACGTCGAACGGGCCCTCAAGGTACACCTCGCTACCCAGGTCGCCGGCCAGTTGCTGGTCGATGAAGATCGGCACGTTGGTCTCCAGCGCACCGGGGCCGCGGCCATCAGCAGGGATCAAGCGGTCGCAGGCAGCCAGGATGAAGGTCCATTCGGCTGCAGTGAAAAAGATCGGCGAGTAGCTGTCCAGGCTCGGCGCGGCCAGCTCGGCGGCGGCAGCGGCGCTCAGGCCGTTGAGGGCGATGCCCATGGCGGGCAAGGCGATCAGCGAGGACAGCAGAAACTTTCTTCGCGATGTTTGCGTGGCAATCAGCATGCGGGTTCACCTATGACTATTCACGAGGAACCCGAGATGTATCCGGTAATCCGTTACCTGTAGAAGCCGCGATAGTCTCAGATGAGATAGCGCTATCTTTCAGCGTGCCTGGTCAGGCGTTACAGCAAAAACGGCTCTACGAAGTGTGGGGAGACTGAATTGGGCGCTGCTCTTATATGAAGCCTGGCAGTCGCGTGGCTTGAATGACCGACCCTCTCGAGGGCGTCATTTGGCCTGATTTGGACATCACGGGTAGCGAGAAGCATAGCAAGCTACCGAGTCTGTTACAAAACATTTCTCGCCGGATGTCAATGTCGCTATCGTCGCAGGCCCTCAATGCACCAGCTGAGTGATGCATGCCGGTCGCGAGAGCTGCCTGGCCGCTTCATTCAGGGCTGGATACGGCGGCCTCAGCTGCTTCGGCGGCGGCTTTCAGACGGTCAGCCTTGCAGATGTACTTGGGTTTTTTCGGGGCGAGTTTGGCGTTGGCTTTTTGCGCCTTGGCCTTGAACAACTGTTGCAGTTTTTTCTGGCGGTTCATGTGCTTCTACCTGCGAGTGGACGCCGGCATGATATCGCGATTTCGGCTCGCGCGTGTGCGCCGGCTGCCCGGTGCACAGAGCGATTGACGCGTAAACCTCAGGGAATCAAACGTGCCTCTCGCAATTGATCAAACACCTCGAAAAACGCCCGATCACTTGCTTGATAGGCACTGAAGCCCAGCAGCCGACTCTTGGTCATGTCGGTCACGACTTCGATCGGCCGGCCGAGGTCGGCATCGGTGTGCCAGGGCGAGACCAGGCGGCTGATGTCGGCTTCCTTGAGGCCATGCTCGGCGACGATCTGGCTCCACAGCGCCTGGTCATCGGCCATCTGCGCCTCCAGCGGCGCCGGCGACTCGGGGAAGGGCGCGGGTGTGAGGCCGAAGTACTTGGCAATCCGGCCCCACATCCACTGCCAGCGGAACACATCGCCATTGGTGATGTTGAACGCCTGATTGGCGGCTTCAGGGGTAGTCGCCGCCCATAGTTGCTGCTGCGCGAGCTGGCGGGCGTCAGTCATGTCGGTCAGGCTCTGCCACTGCACGCGCGAGCCGGGGAACACGAACGGGCGGCCGCTTTGCTTGCAGATGCTGGCGTATACGGCGAGGGTGGTTGCCATGTTCATCGCATTGCCGACGGCCACGCCGGTGACGGTGTGCGGGCGGTGGACGCTCCAGGTGAAACCATCGCGCTCGGCAGCGGCAAACAGTTCGTCTTCCTGGGCGTAGTAGAAGTTCTCGACATCCAGCCGGCCTTGTTCCTCACGAAACGGCGTCTGCGGCAGGCTGCCCTTGCCATAGGACTCGAAGGGGCCAAGGTAGTGTTTCAAGCCGGTGACCAAGGCGACGTGTTTGACACTGCCTGCCGGGCGCAGCGCTGCGAGCACATTGCGCACCATGGCGCCATTGACGCGGATGTTTTCCGCTTCGCTGGCCTGGCGCGACCAGGTGGTGATGAATACGTGGGTGGGCTTGAGGTCGGCCAGCGCCGCCTGCAGCGAGGCAGGGTCTTGCAGGTCTGCGGCCACCGGGATGATCCCCGGCGCCGCCGTTGGCGTCCGCGAGAGCGCTGCCACCTGCCAGTGATTGTCGAGCAAAAGCTGGGTGATGGCGCTGCCGACGATGCCGCTGGCGCCGACTACCAATGCTGTCTGGGTCATGATGTTCTCCTCAAGTAATGGTTTTCTGAGCAGGCCAGCACGCCAGAGGTTCAAGCCGATCTGTGTTCGATTCAGCCGCTGGCCCGAGCGGCGCGCAGGGTCAGCAGCGCTGACAGGACCAGCAGTGCGGCGCTGGCAAAGAATGTCAGCCGATAGCCACTGCTGTCGAAGAGTACCCCGCCTGCGGTCGAGCCGAGTGCGATGGACAACTGGATAACCGCCACCATCAGCCCGCCGCCGGCTTCTGCATCATTGGGCAGCGACTCGGCCAGCCAAGCCCACCAGCCCACCGGTGCAGCAGTGGCAAACAGGCCCCACAGTGCGAGCAGGGCGAACACGGCGGGTACCGAAGTGCCGAACTTGACCAGGCCTACGCCGATGACGGCCATCAACAACGGGATGACGATCAATGGCCGGTACAGGTTGCGCTTGAGGAACGCACCGATCAGCACTGTGCCGATAAAGCCCGAGACGCCCAGGCCAAGCAGGATCATCGACAAGGTGGTCACATTTACCCGGCTGACGCTTTCCAGAAAGGGCCGCACGTAGGTGAACAGCATGAACTGGCCCATGAAGAACACGCCGACAGCGAGCATGCCCAGTATCACGATGGGCCTTTTCAATAGCGCCAGGACGCTGCCCGACGAGCCAGCTCGCTCATGCGTCGGCATCGACGGCAGGCTCAACCATTGCCAGACCAGCGCGATCAATGCCACCGGCACCACGCAATAGAATGCGCCGCGCCAGCCGATGACACCACCAAGATAGCTGCCTAATGGTGCGGCAATGACAGTGGCCAGCGCATTGCCGCTATTGAAGATGACCAGCGCCTTGGGCACGCTGGCCTTGGGCACCAGGCGCATGGCAACCGCCGCAGACATCGACCAGAAGCCGCCGATGACCACGCCAATCAGGGCACGGCCGAGCATGTAGGCGCTGTAGTTGCTGGCCGAGCCGACAATCAGCCCAGATACGCACATCACTGCGGTCAATAACAGCAGCAGGGTCTTGCGGTCGAGCGAGCCGGCCAGCCTGGCGATGGTCAGGCTACTCAGCACGGCGAATGCGCCGGAGATGGCAATGCCGTAGCCGGCCAGCCCTTCGCTGACGCTCAGGTCGCGAGCGATTGGCGTAAGCAGGCTTACCGGCATGAACTCGGAGGCAATCAGCGCGAACACGCACAGGGTCATGGCAAAGATGCCGCTCCAGTAAGCGGGCGCACTGCTCTGGCCCTCGTTGCGGTGAATACCCGGCGAGGCCTCGATGGTTGGGCTGGACATAATAGATTCCGTTTTTGAAGGACAATGCAGCTGACGTGTCGTGGTTTAAATCTTGACTGATAGAGCGTCTGCTGATTAGTAGAGGGAATCTGAATGTGGTTGTGAGAAAATCTCAGCAATGAAGCACGCCAAGATCAAGGACCTGCAGGCGTTCATCGCTGTCGCCCAGGAACAGAGTTTTACCAAGGCAGCGGCCCAGCTGGGCGTCACGCCGTCGGCGTTGAGCCATGCGATGCGTGTGTTGGAGCAGCGCCTGGGCGTGCGGTTGCTGGCCAGGACTACCCGCAATGTTGCGCCCACCGAGGCCGGGCAGCGCTTGCTGCAGTCGCTGGCGCCGCTGTTCGAGCAGATCGCCGAGCAGGTCGAGGCGCTCGGCGAGCTGCGCGACAAGCCTGCCGGGACCCTGCGCATCACCTGCACCGATGACGCCATCGACCTGTACATCCGGCCCAAGCTGAAGACCTTTCTGCAGGCCTACCCCGATATCACCCTGGAGCTGATGGTCGACTACGGCTTCACCAATGTGGTCGAGCAGCGCTTCGACGCCGGGATCAGAATGGGCGAGTCGATCAGCAAGGACATGATCGCCGTGCGCATCAGCCCTGACTGGCGCCTTGCGGTGGTTGCTTCACCCGAGTATTTCGCCGCTCACGGCATACCGCAGACGCCACACCAGCTGACTGAGCACCACTGCCTGAATATCCGCCACCGTCCTGCTGGATCGATCTATGCGTGGGAGTTCGAGAAGGATGGCCAGGCCTTTACCGTGAAGGGCGAGGGCCAGTTGGTGGTCAACAGCATCATGCACGTGCTCAACAGCGCGGTTGACGGTATCGGCCTTGGCTACGTGCCGTACGCGCTGGCGGCGCCACTGATCGCTGAGGGGCGCTTGCAGGAAGTGCTGGCGGACTGGTGTCCGTACTTTCAGGGCTTTCACCTTTATTACCCGAATCGGCGCCAGTCCTCGCCAGCATTTACCGCCTTTGTCGAGGCGATGCGCTATCGCTCGTAGCTCAGGTGAGCGCCGGTTCGACTGGTTCGATCGCCCGGCCCAGCTGCATTGCCTGCGCCTGCAAGATACGCATCAACTGCAGCGTGGCCTGGGCCGGTGGCTCGAAGCGCGAGTAGACAAAGCTGATATCGAAGCTGATCTCATCACTTAGCGGCACAGTTTTCAGGCCGCTGTCCTGGGCGACGAACTCGTCGATGATGGTCATGCCCATGCCTTGCTTGACCAGTGCCACGGCCTCCACTGCATTGGTGAACGACAACAGCGAATCAAGCTGCACGCCGCAGCGGCTGAAGGCCTCGCCGAGCAATTGACCGAATGCCATGTCCGGGCGGAACAGCAGCAGGGGATGGCCCTGCAGTTGTAGCAATGACAGGGATGGATGATGCGCCAACGGGTGGTCGAATGGCATCAGCGCAACCATGCGCCCGCGCATGTAGGGCACCGAGTGCAGGTGGTCGTGCGGCAGGGGCAGGGCGGCGATGGCCAGGTCGACCTTTTTCGACAGGATCTGATTGGCCATCTCTACCATGAGCGTGGTTTGCCATTCGATGTTCAGCGCCGGTACCTCGCGCTTGAGCTGGGCCAGCGCTGCCGGGATCAACACGGTCGACAGCGAGGCACTGCAGCACAGGCGCAAGGTGCGCTGGGCACCGCTGGCCAGTGCCAGTGCACAGTCGTTGACCACCAGCGCCGCTTGGTACACCCGCTCGACTTCACGATAGAGGACCTGCGCCTCGCCGGTCGGTACCAGGCGATTGTTGATTCGTTCGAACAAGCGGTAGCCCAGGCGCCCTTCGATGTAGCCCATGAGCTTGCTCACCGCTGGTTGCGAGACATAGAGCAGCTTGGCCGCGGCGCTGATCGAGCCGGTCAGCATCACCGCGCGGAATACTTCCATGTGCCGCAGCTTGAACAGCATGGGGTCTGCGGGCGGTCTGTCTGAAGGCATTGGCATTACCTCTGGTTATGGTCTTGCTCATTTGGGTATGAGCGCTGGTGGACGCTACGCAGTATTGTTCGAATCAGTCAGTTGGAGGTCTTTGGAATGTGCGTCTGGTCGGAGAATGTCGGGGGCTGCTTTGCAGCCCTTTCGCGACACAAGGCCGCTCCTACAGTGACTGTGAAAGCCGCTGGTGCGCTGTTTCTGTAGGAGCGGCCTTGTGTCGCGAAAGGGGTGCGCAGCGCCCCCCGACGTACCCGAACCAAACGCAATTTCAAGTCTGTTAGTGGCGACAATACCAAGATTTTCGGGCCCGCGCCGGGGCGTCTCGAAGGAGAAAAAGATGAGCATTTTCGACGAGCCAAAGATCGACTGCCATAACCATTTGTTTGACCCAGTATCTTACCCCTATCACCCCGATGCGCCGTATGCGCCCTCCGGCCAGGAAGTGGCCACGCTGACGCAGTGGGAAGAGGTCATGGCTGCCTACGGCGTATGCAATGCCTTACTGGTCGGCCCCAACAGTGGCTATCACACCGACAACCGTTGTCTGTTGGCGGCATTGGCAGCTGGTCAGGGCCGTTTCAAGGGCATTGCCGTGGTCGACAACGCTATCAGCCTCGACGCCTTGGCTGCGCTGCAGGCCCAAGGCGTAGTTGGGGTTGCCTTCAACCCGGCGCTGTACGGCCTGCAAACCATGGAGGGTGCCGAAGCACGTCTGGCCAAGCTGGCCGAGTTGGGCATGTTTGCCCAGATTCAGGTGTGTGATGACCAGTTGCTGGAGCTGCACGGGCTGCTCGAACGTAGCCCGGTGCGCCTGCTGATTGACCACTGTGGCCGGCCCAACGCGGCGGCTGGGGTAGGGCAGCCGGGCTTTCAGGCGTTGCTCAAGCTGGCGCGTTCCGGGCGCGCCAGCGTCAAGCTGTCGGGTATGCAGAAGTTTGCCGCGGCTGATGCCTTGCACGCCCAGAGCCATGCCTATGTGCAGGCCTTGATCGAGGCATTCGGCCCACACGCCTGCGTATGGGGCTCGGACTGGCCGTTCATTCGTCAGTCCTCGCGGATCGACTACGGCCCGCTGCTCAAGCTTGCCGAGCGCCTGATGCCAGACCCGCAGCTGCGCCGCGAGATCATGTGGGACACCCCACGGCGGCTGTTCGGCTTTACCTGAGCCGCGGCTCGATATTCTGGTCAACAACGCCGGCATCAACGGCCCGGTACTGCCGTCCTGGGAGTATCCGGTAGAAGCCTGGGACAAGGTCATCGCGATTGACCTGAACGGCGTGTTTTATTGCTGCCGCACGGTCATCCCGCATATGCGCGAACGCGGCCACGGGCGCATCGTCAATATCGCCTCGATGGCCGGCAAGGATGGCGTGCAGTACATTTCCGGCTATTCCGCGGCCAAGGCTGGTGTGATCGCCTTCACCAAGGCTGCAGCCAAGGAGCTGGCGCAGGACGGGGTGCTGCTCAACTGTGTGGCACCTGCCATGGTCGAGACGCCACTGATGGCCGAGATGACCCAAGAGCACATCGACGCGAGCAAGGCCAAGATCCCCATGGGGCGGTTCCTCAAGGCCGAAGAAATCGCCAACATGGTCACCTGGATCGCCGGCCCAGAGTGCAGCTTCACCACCGGCTTCGTGTTCGACCTCAGTGGCGGCCGAGCCACCTATTGACGGGATTGGGCCAACGATTGACTTGCGGCATGCAAACCCGCAACGCGCGCATTGGCGCCCGGGCAATTCTGGGTCAGACTGACGGGGCGTCGTCAGTCTGCTGGGATTGCTGGGCAGACGCACCGTCATCCTTGCCGAGGGTCGCCAATGCTCGAACGCTGTCGCTGGCGATGCTGCCTGTTGTCGCTGATTCTGCTGCTGCCGATGGCTGCCATGGCAGCAGACGATTGTCGGCACCTGACCGCTACCGGTAATCCGGAATACCCACCGTACCTGTGGCGCGACCCGCACAACCCGGCACTGCTGGTCGGCGCCAATGTCGACTTGCTCCAGCATGTCGCCAGGCAACTGGGCATCGACATCGCCGTGGTTTACAGCGGGCCGTGGTCGCGGGCGCAGGAGCAGGTACGCAACGGCCGTATCGACCTGCTTGCCGGTCTGTTCATCACGCAAACGCGCGAACAGACCATGGACTTCATCAAGCCGGCCTTTCTGACCACCGCCAGTATGGTCTGGGTCCGTCGTGATGACGGCTTTGCCTACGTCAAATGGGACGACCTGAAAGGTCGCAGTGGTGGCACCCTGGTCAACAACAGCCACGGCCAGGCGTTCGATGACTTCGCCAGCGCCAATCTCAATCTGGAAGCCGTGCCCAGCGCCCACCAGGCGTTCGAGAAGCTGCTGCACAAACGTAACGACTACGTGCTGTTCGAACGCTATCCCGGCATGGCACTGGCGCGCACGCTGGGTGTGGAGCACAAGCTGCAGATGCTTGAGCCGCCGGTATCTGCCGAGGGTTTGTACCTGGCCGTGTCGCACAATGCGCCATGCAACGTGGCCGAGCTGCGCCAGCAGCTGGCGGCGAGCATGCAAGAGGTGGCCGCCGGGCCGTTGCCCGCGCAGTGGGTCATGCACAACCTGCAGCGTTGGCGCAGTCAGAACGAGCCCGGAACGTTGCCTGGCAAGCTCTGAACGTTTCAGCCAGGCGCACTCACGTTAAGCCGCGAGCACTCCGCTTCAGCCTCAGCTCGCTGATTGAAGGTCAGTTGCAATCGCAGCTTTTCAACGTTGTCGTACAGGTTGAAGCCGTTGCAGACAGCCCCCGTGTAGAACCCAATACCGTGCTGAGGGCACGGTTTTTCTTTTGGCACAGCTGGAATCACCACAAAACGCGGCTGCATGTTGAGCGCCTCCCCAGGCAGATGCTTTAACTATTAGTCTGCATCATGCAAGGGTGCAAGCAGGCTCATGCTTGGGCGACCGACGGCAGCCTGCTGCAAGGGCGCCCGTTTTGGGCGCCACGTGCTCAGGTCGCGCTCAGAAGTCCCAGCGGGTGGTCAGCATGTAGTTGCGCGGCTCGCCATAGGCGCCCGCTTTGTAGAAGCCAAGGTTGGTGTAGTAGCTCTTGTCGAACAGGTTGTTGGCGTTGACGGTCGCCGACAGCTGTTTGGTGAACTGGTAGCGGGCCATGGCATCCACCAGCCAGTAGGCCTTCTGCGAAAACTCTTCGTAGCGTGCCTGCGGCGTGTTGTAGATGTCCTGCCAGGCCACGCTCTGCCAGCGCGCGCCGCCGCCGATAGTCAGCTTGTCGAGTGCACCGGTCAGCTTGTAGCTGGTGTACAGGGTGACCTGATCTTCCGGTTCGAAGGTGGAAATCTTCAGGTTGTTGTCATCACGCACGATCTTGTGGGTGTAGCCGGCCTGGACCTGCCAGCCCGGCGCAAGCTCGCCGGACGCTTCGATCTCGTAGCCTTTGGTGACAGCCTGGGTGCCCTTGAAGGCATAGTTGTTCGGTGTTGGCACGCGGTCGTTGTATTCGTCATCGGAGATCGAGCGGTTGTCCTCGTGCACTTCGAAGTACGCAGCACTGGCGTTCAGACGACCGTCGAGAAACTCGGCCTTGAGGCCGATCTCGTAGTTCTGGCCTTCGTCCGGCTCGAGCATCTTGTTGTCGCGATCGCGGTTGAAGGCTTCCTGCGGCATGAAGATATCGGTGTAGCTGGCGTACACCGAGTACGTGTCGTTGAGGTCGTAGATGGCGCCGACGTAGGGTACGAAGCGGCCGCTTTCCTTGTAGGTCGGGTCGAGGCCACTGATGGTGTAGTTGACCACCCGACCGCCGAGCAGCACTTTCAGGTCGTCGGTGACGTTCAGCCGCGTGGTGAAGTAAGCGCCGGTTTGGCGCACGGTATCGTCGGTGCGCTGCGAAGGCCTGCCCCAATCTGGCTCGGCAATGTTGCCGTGCCAGTTGTTGAAGTCGACCACGTTGGGCTCGCGCAGGGTGTAGTTCCAGTAGCCTTTGCCATCCCAGTTGGAGTGGGCGATGGAGCCGCCGACCACCAGTTCGTGTTCACGCCCAAACAGGCTGAACGGGCCGGAGGCATACAGGTCGGCCGAGTCGCTGACAGTCTCGCCGGTGAACTTGCCGGGGACGATCGCCGAGGTGCCGTCGGCATTCGGCGTGGTGCCCTGGATGGTGCCCATCACCGCGTGGTAGCCGTTGATCTTGTGATCGACCTGCAGTTTGCTCACCCAGCCGTTGTCGAAGTTGTGCTCGAGCATGGCGAACACGGTGCGGGTGTACTGCTCCCAACTGCTCCAGTCAGCCGCATTGTTGAACGAGCGCGAGATGTTGTTGTGCTGGCCTTGGGCGTTGAGCAGGGGGAAGCTGCCTGACCACGACGAGGCCTTGGGCAGGCTGTCCTGATAGTCGCCGCCGACGGTGAGCAGGGTGTCTGGCGACAGGTCGAACTCGAGGATGCCGTAGTACACCGGGGTCTTGCGCGAGTAGCGGTCCATGAACGAGTGCTTGTCCTGATAGGCCGCTACCGCTCGCCCACGCACGTTGCCGCTGTCGTTGAGCGGGCCGCTGACGTCCAGCTCGCTGCGGTAGTTGTCCCACGAGCCTGCGCCCAGCGTCGCGTGGCCCTGGAAGTCAGCCGTAGGCTTTTTGCGCACCAGGTTGATGGTCGCACCCAGCGAGCCTGCGCCGGTGAGCAGGCCAGTCGCGCCCTTGAGCACCTCGACGCGGTCGTAGATGGCCATGTCACTGAGGGTGTTGCCGGCTGAATAGCCGACGTTGCGCGCGGTCGAGGGGATGCCGTCGTACTGGAAGTTGTTGATCGAAAAGCCGCGCGCGTAGTAGTTGCTGCGCTCGCTGTCGAAGGCTGAAACGGTAATGCCCGGGGTGTGACGCATGACGTCGTCGACGCTGTTGAGGCCGAAGTCATCCATGTGCTGACGGGTGACCACGGTGATCGACTGTGGCGTCTGGCGCGGGGTCAGTACCAGCCGGGTGGCGGTGGCGATCGAGCCTGGGGTGTACGAGCCGGTGCCTTCGCTGACGGTACCCAGCTGATTGGAAATCACTTCGGTCGCGCCCAGCTCCAAGGCCGCGCCGTCCTGTGCGATCGGGTGCAGCGAGTAACGACCGTCGCCCTCGCGCACCGCTTGCAGGCCGGAATTAAGCAACAGTCGTTGCAGGCCTTGATCGGCAGCAAAACTGCCATCCAGGCCAGCCGTAGCCTGACCCCGCGTCAGCGCTGGGTCGAACGACAGCACCACGCCGCTTTCAGCAGCAAAACGGGTCAGCGCAGTGCCCAGGTCACCGGCCTGGATGTGGTAATCGCGCACGCTGCTGTCGGCGGCCTTGGCGGGCATGGCTAGGCCCAGCCCAAGCAGGGTGGAGAGGAGCAGGGCGCTGCGAAGGCTGGCGCTGAGGCGGCCAACCGGGAAAGGGGCGGTCATGGCGTGAAATCTCGTTGTGGGTGGCAGGCGGGCTTATCTGCCCTTCGCTGAGTAAGTCGAATGGGAATGAGAAAACCTATCATCCAGGCCGAGATTTTTTTCAGCAGCGATTGCCGTTTGGCAAACGGATGGAACCTGGCCAGCACGAGCAACTCAATCCTACGCGACGCCGTGATTCCAACCGGGTACTGATGAGGTGCTGAATGAACGCTATCGAACTGCTGGAACAAGACCACAAGACAGTGAAAAAGCTGCTCGAAGAGCTGTCCAACACCACTGAACGGGCATTGAAAAAACGCACCGAGCTGTTGGCGCGGATCGAGCTGGAGCTGCAGGCGCATACCACTATCGAAGAAGAGATCTTCTACCCTGCACTGACCCAGGCCGGCGACAAGGAAGACGCCAAAATGTACCACGAGGCCAAGGAGGAGCACCGCACGGTGGATGCGCTGGTATTGCCTGACCTGCTCAAGACGCCACCCGAAACCCTGGAGTTTTCCGGGCGGATGAAGGTGCTCAAGGAGCTGCTCGAGCATCACATCGAAGAGGAGGAGTCGGACATGTTCCCGCGGGCCAAGGAGTTGCTCGACAAGGCGACCCTGGAGCAATTGGGCGAGGCCATGCAGGCGCAGAAAAAACTGATCAAAGACGATCATCGCGTCGCTTGAGGCAACGTACGAAGAGCCAGCCGCCAAGTGAACCCTGGCGGCTGGCTCTCCACGTTCTGATTTAGAAGCTGTACTTGGCAGTCAGCATCATGTTGCGCGGCGCGCCATAGACATCGCCGCCGTATTGCCAGGATTGCGAGATCGCCGAGTAGTACTTGCGATCAAAGATGTTGTTGGCATTGAGCTGCAGGTCGAGGTTGCGGTTGACCTGATAGCCGGCCATCACGTCAGTGACTGCATAGGCACCTTGTTCAAGACGGTAGTTGCCACCGTCGACCAATGCGATGTCGTTGTACATCCGGCTCTGCCAGTTGACGCTGCCGCCGACTCGCAGTTTTTCCAGAGGGCCCTGGAAACGGTAGGTCGTGCTGATCTTGAACTGATGCTCAGGGGTGTCCGTGTCGAACTGCTTGTTGACCAGCGCCGGCTGCGCGGCATTCTTGGTGGTATGGGTGCGAGCATAGGTGTAACCGCCGCCGATCTGCCAGTTGTCGGTGAGTGCGCCTTGCAGCTCCATGTCGATACCCTGACTGCGGATCTCGCCAGAGGCTTCGTAGCAGGTAAGCTGAGTCGACGAACAGACAGTACGGTCGAGCACTTCCACCGCACGGTTCTCCTGATCGACGCGGAATACCGCCAGGCTGGCGTTCAGGGCACCGTTGAAGTACTCGCCCTTGATACCAACCTCGTAGTTCTTGCCTTCAATCGGACGCACCGGCGAATTGCTCGAGCCGCGCTCGGTCTGTGGCTGGAAGATATCGCTGTAGCTGACATACACCGAGTGATTGTCATTGAGCTCGTAGATCAGGCCGGCATAGCGGGTCACGTTGCGGGTGACCTTGTAATCGCCCTGGCCATCCTTGTCGTCGTAGTCATACCAGTCCAGCCGGCCGCCGAGGATGAGCTTGAGCGGGTCGGCCAGGCTCAGGCGGGTGGTCATGTACACGCCGTCCTGGGTAGTGACAGCACGGTCATCGGCGGTATGCAGGAAATTCGGTTTACCCGCATCGATGGGCCAGACCATAGAGTACGGGCTGTAATTGTGGTTGGTCATGTCGTAGATGCGGCGGCTGGCACCAACCACCAGTTCATGACTGCGCCCCAGCGCCTGGAACGGGCCGCTGGCAAATGCGTCCACCCCCGCCTGGTTTTCATCGTGCTTGGACTGATAAACCGTACGCTGTAGGGTTGCGCCGTCCCAACGCGACTGGTACGACCCCGAGAACAGCGCGTTCTGCTCGGCATAGTTGGCATTGACCTGCAGCTTCCAGTCATTGGCCAGGCGCTGGCGCAGCTCGGCAAACACCGTGTTGATTTCCTGGTCCTTGTTCTCCCAGTCGGTGCTCGGGTTGTACGAGCGCGGCAGGTCGAGGTGGTGGCCATCAAGGCCAACCATCGAAGAACCCCAGAAGTAGTTGGTCTTGTCCTTCTGGTGCGACAGGCCCACGGTCAGCGTGGTGTCTTCGCTGAGGTCCGCTTCGGTCACCGCGTAGAACAGGCCGTGGCTTTCTTCGGCATCGTCGACAAAGCTGTTGGCGTCGCGGTAGGAGGTGACCACACGGCCGCGCAAGGTGCCGCTGTCATTGAGCGGGCTGGAGGCATCGACCTCGCCGCGGTAGTCGTCCCAGCTGCCAGCAGCGCCGGTCAGGGTGACTTTCTGTTCGGCCAAGGGCCGCTTGCGTACCATGTTGATCGCCGCCGACGGATTGCCCGCGCCGGTCACCAAACCTGTAGCGCCGCGTACTACTTCAACCCGGTCGAACATCGCCAGGTTTGGCTGCACCCCGGCCGTCCAGCCCGAGTAACCGCTGGGGATGCCGTCATACATGATGTTGTCGATGTCGAAGCCACGCGCGGTATAGGTCTGCCGGCCAGGGCCACTGGAGAAGTTGAGGAACAGCCCCGGCGTGGCCTTGACCACGTCATTGATGCTGGTCATCGCCTGGTCGTCCATGCGCTGGCGGGTAATCACCGTGACCGCCTGTGGCGTCTCACGCATGGTCAGCGGCAGTTTGGTCGCCGTGGCCATGGCACCGGTGGTGTAGGAGCGGGTGCCTTCGGTGGTACTGCCCAGCCGCTCCGAGCTGACTTCGGTTGCGCCTAATTCCATGACAGTCGATTGCGTCCCATCCTTGGGCTTGACGGCTTCTTCGGCCACGGCATGGGCCATGCTGGCCATGCAGATGGCGGAAGCCAAGAGAGTACGCGACGGGCTGAAACGACGTTGCGGAGTAGGGCAAGACATGGCAAACGATTCCTGACGTTCTATTTGTAAATGATTCTGCGTATGAGAAACATTACCAATTAGTTTGTCAGAATTTTCCGAACGGAAATAGCCACACTCGGAAAAAAATCCAATGAATTTTTCACATTTGCCGGACTGGCGGGTTCAGTAACTGCGGCGACTGGCTCAGTCTCTGGCTTTGCCGATACGCTTGCCGGCCTGCTGGGCAACTTCCAGCGCCTGGCCATCGCGCTGCTTGCCTTGGCGGGCCTGGCCCATCAGTTGCGGGATCAGCATGCCTTCGGGCAAGTGCCGCCAGAACCTGCCCGGCATGTGCATGCGCATTGCATCGGGGTTGAGCCGGGCCGGATTGAAGATGTGCCGGTAGTAGGTGCGCCACAGATCCGCACCGGGGTCGTCGGCGTGCTGCGCCCATTGCCGCCAGGGCTCGGGGCAGTGGCGCCGGTAGTCTAGTGTATGGCCGTCGAAGCGAATGCCGTCGCGGTCGGTGGCGATCAACCAGCGCTGGCGGCCGAGGCGTTCGGCAAAGTGGCCGCTGGCACTTTCAAGAATGTCGTGGGCCGGCTGATGATAGGCGACCAGGTCCAGTTGCAGCTGCGCAGCCAGTGCTGCCGGCAGCGGCACGAAGCGCACAAACGCATGCAAGTGATGGGCTTCGCGGCTGACCTGCTTGATCCGCCGGTGCAGCTCGCTGCCGAGGCGGTCGCCGGGGAGCATGGCGGTACGATCGCCATGGGCGACCCGCCAGAGCACTTCATACAACAGGTTCCAGCGCTGCTCGCCGCAGTAGCGCGAGGCCTGTTCCAGCTGCGCCAGCAACGCCGCTGGCACCTTTGCCCGAAACGGCCCCGGGCCCTCTGGCAGGGGCGCCGGCACTGCCAGCAGATCGTCCATCGGCCCTTGCGCCCAAGTGACGTCGGCGGGGTCGATGCCATGCCCGAGCAGCGCGCGCGCCTGTTCGCGCCAGAGGCTGAATTGCTGGTCGCAGTCGAGCGCGATCATCCCCACAGGCCCATCTGCACTGGCGCTTGCGGTTCGCGCAGGCGCGCACGCAGCAGGCCGCTGCGCAAATCGGCCTGCGCCGGGCGATAGTCGCTGGTGACAATGAAAGGCCGCGCCTTGTCGAGTACGCAGCGCAGCTGGATCAGGTCGTCATAACGGATACGCCGCTCCCGGCGCAGCGCTACCAGGCGCTCGACACTGCGCAGGCCGATGCCGGGAATCCGCGCGAGCAAGGCGGGCTCGGCGCGGTTGAGGTCCAGTGGGAACACCTCGCGGTTGGACAGCGCCCAGGCCAGCTTGGGGTCGATATCCAGGTCTAGATTGCCGGCCTTGCTGAGCAGCTCGCCAGCCTTGTAGCCATAACCGCGCATGAGGAAGTCAGCCTGGTACAAGCGGTGCTCGCGCAGCAATGGCGGGGCGGCCAGTGGCACGCTGCCAGGGCTGTCGGGGATCGGGCTGAAGGCCGAGTAATACACGCGCTTGAGGCCAAACCCCTGATACAACGATTCGGAATTGCCAAGCAGGGTCCGGTCATCGGTCTCATCAGCGCCGACAATGACCTGGGTACTTTGCCCAGCAGGGGCAAAACGCGGCGCCCGCGGCTCGCCGGCTACGGCCTGTTGGCCGCGCTGGATTGTGCCCATGGCCTGGCGGATGGTGTGGCCCTGTTTTTCCGGGGCCAGGCGCTTGAGGCTTTCATCAGTGGGCAGTTCGACATTCACGCTCAGCCGATCCGCCAGGCGGCCGGCCTGCTCGATCAGTAGCGGGTCGGCATCGGGGATGGTCTTGAGGTGGATGTAGCCGCGAAACTCGTGCTCTTCACGCAGCAGCCGGGCAACTTCGATCAACTGCTCCATGGTGTAGTCGGCCGAGCGAATGATGCCGGAACTGAGAAACAGCCCGCTGATGCAGTTGCGCCGGTAGAAATCCAGGGTCAGCCGCACCACCTCTTCAGGCGTGAAGCGCGCCCGCGGCACGTTACTGGTACGGCGGTTGACGCAGTATTGGCAGTCGTACAGGCAGAAGTTGGTCAGCAGCACCTTGAGCAGCGAGACGCAGCGGCCATCCGGCGTGTAGCTGTGACAGATGCCCATGCCATTGGTCGCACCAAGCCCGTCGCGGCCGCGCGAGCTGCGCTTGGGCGCACCGCTGCTGGCGCACGAGGCGTCGTACTTGGCGGCGTCAGCAAGGATGCCGAGCTTGGCGATGAGCTCCATTAGTCGATCTCGATGCACTGAATATTCATACAGTATTTGTAGATCGGTCTGGTTGCAAGTGTTGGCCGTCGGCAATTGTCAGATGGCCCTGAAGCCCTTGCGGCAAATGCGCCGCAGCGGCTTCAGGGCCGTAGGCATCAATCGCGTTTAGGCAGTACGCCGCTGAGCAATTGCTTGGCGGTTTGCTTGATGATCCCGGCCTGATTGGGATCGCCCTGGAGCAATGCCGAGGCAAATTTCTTCGCCTGCTCAAGGGTCATATGTGGCGGCAGCGGGGGCACATCCGGGTCGGTGCGGAAATCGATCAGCACCGGCACATCACTGGCTAGCGCTTCTTCCCAGGCGGGCGCGACGTCTTCTTCACGGCTTACATAAATGCCCTTCAAGCCGATCGAAATGGCGAATAGGTGATAGGGCACATCAGGGATGTCCTGGCTGGCGGCGAACTTCGGGTCGCCCTCCATCACCCGTTGCTCCCAGGTCACCTGGTTGAGGTCCTGGTTGTTGAACACCGCGCAGATCCAGCGGCCATTGCCCCATTGCTGCCAATACTTGGCCACGGTGATCAGCTCGGCCATGTTGCTCATCTGCATCGCGCCGTCACCGACCAGAGCGATGACGCTGCGCTCCGGATGGGCGAACTTGGCGGCAATCGCGTATGGCACTGCTGCGCCCATAGACGCCAGCCCGCCGGAGAGCGAGCACTGCATGCCCTCACGGATCTGCAGGTCGCGGGCGAACCAGTTGGCGCACGAGCCGGAATCGCTGGTGATGATGGCGTTGTCGGGCAGGCGTGGCGACAATTCGTGCACCACTCGCTGCGGGTTGATCGGGTCGGCCGAGGTCAGCGCTCGCTTGGCCAGCTTCTTGTCCCAATCCTTGCGCCAGCTTTCGACCTTGTGCTGCCAACTGCGTTGGGTTTTTTCTTCCAGCAGTGGCAGCAGGGCTGCGAGGGTGTCGGCGGCATCACCGACCAGATTCACTTCCATTGGGTAGCGCAGGCTGAGCATGTCGGGGGCAAGGTCGATCTGCACGCCCCGAGCCTGGCCCTCCTTGGGCAGGAACTCGGCGTAGGGGAAGCCCGAGCCGATCATCAGCAAGGTGTCGCATTCTTCCATCAGCTTGAAGCTCGGTTCGGTGCCGAGCAGGCCGATGCAGCCAGTGACCCACGGCAGGTCGTCAGGCAGGACCGCTTTACCGAGCAGGGCTTTGGCGACACCTGCGCCGAGTTTTTCGGCAACTGCCTGCACCTGCTCACCCGCCTGCAAGGCACCGGCACCGACCAGAATCGCAACTTTCTTGCCAGCATTGAGCGCATCGGCTGCGCGCTGCAGATCGGCATCGTACGGAACTACTTTCGGCTTACTGAAGCCGATACCCGAATGCAGCGTGCCATGGGCCCGGGCTGGTTCTTCATAAGCCAGTTCCTGCAAGTCGTTGGGCAGGATCAATGCCGTGACTTTGCGCTCGCCGATGGCGGTGCGCACGGCGCGGTCGACCAGGTGGCGCACCTGCGACGGCGCGGCGGCCTGCTGCACAAAGGCGCCGGCGACGTCTTTGAACATCGACACCAGGTCCAACTCCTGCTGGTAATGCCCGCCCAACGCCGTGCGCGCCTGTTGGCCGACGATGGCCAGGACCGGCATGTGGTCCATGCGTGCGTCATACAGACCGGTCAGCAGGTGCGAGGCGCCGGGCCCGGAGGTGGCGATGCACACTCCCAGCTCGCCGGTGAACTTGGCATGCGCGCTGGCCATGAACGCGGCCATTTCTTCGTGGCGGCACTGCACGAAGTCGATCGAGCCGGCCCGCCGCAGGGCGCCGAACACGCCGTTGATGCCGTCGCCGGGGTAGCCAAAAATGCGCGTGACACCCCACTGGCGCAAACGCTCGACGAGAAAGTCACTTACGGTGATGGCCATCGGTTTCTCCTTCATTGATGCGTGGATGAAGGTTGGGACTGGCCCTGTCCCGGCGCGTTCAGATTAAACCGGCCAGAGGCGACCCCGGACACTCGGTTGAACTGATCCCGCCTGGCCCGCCTCGAAACCAGACACTCCTGAGTGGAGGCAGCACTCAACCTGGGCTAACACTGATAAGGCTGGGTCATTCATTCACCTACAGACAGAGGCGCATCTGGCCTCGCTGGAGAACCACATGACGATCACGAACACCTCGAAACTGCTGCTCGCAGGTTTCACCCTCAGTTGTGGGCTGGCCAACGCCCAGGCTGCCGAAACCAAGCGGGTGGACGTCTTGCTGGTTGGCGGCGGGATCATGAGTTCGACCCTGGCGATCTGGCTCAACGAACTGGAGCCGAGCTGGTCGATGGAGATGGTCGAGCGCCTGGACAAGGTCGCCGAAGAAAGCTCCAACGGCTGGAACAACGCCGGCACTGGGCACTCTGCGCTGGCCGAACTCAATTACACCCCCGAGAAAGACGGCAAGATCGACATCACCAAGGCGGTGGAAATCAACGAATCGTTCCAGATCACTCGCCAGTTCCTCGCCTGGCAGGTCAAGAACGGCGTGTTGAAAAACCCACGCTCGTTCATCAATTCAACGCCGCACATGAGTTTCGTCTGGGGCGATGACAACATTCGTTTCCTGAAAAAACGCTACGACGCGCTCCAGGCCAGCCCGCTATTCAGGGGGATGCAGTATTCCGAAGACCCTGCCCAGATCAAAAAATGGGTGCCGGTGATGATGGAAGGGCGCGACCCCAATCAGAAGCTTGCGGCGACCTGGACGCCGCTCGGCACCGACGTCAACTTTGGTGAAATTACCCGCCAGTACGTAGGGTATTTGCAGTCACGCGAAAACTTCAGCCTCAAGCTCTCCAGCGAAGTGCAGGACATCAGCCGCAACGACGATGGCTCCTGGCACGTCGAGTACAAGAACCTCAAGGATGGCAGCAAGTCGGCCACCGATGCCAAGTTCCTGTTCATCGGTGCTGGCGGCGCAGCGCTGCCGCTGCTGCAGAAGTCCGGCATCGAAGAGGCCAAGGATTACGCAGGCTTCCCCGTGGGTGGCTCGTTCCTGGTGACCGACAATCCAGCTATCGCCGAGCGCCACATGGCCAAGGCCTACGGCATCGCTGCAACCGGTGCGCCGCCCATGTCGGTGCCGCATCTTGATACCCGTGTGCTCGATGGCAAGCGGATGATCCTGTTCGGCCCGTTCGCGACCTTTTCGACCAAGTTCCTCAAACAGGGCTCGCTGTTCGATCTTGTGGCCAGCATGAGCTTGCACAACACCTGGCCGATGGTGCGTGTTGGCGTGCGTGAGTTCGACCTGGTGCAGTACCTGATTGGCCAGGTACTGCAGTCCGATGACGACCGCTTCGAAGCGTTGCAGACCTACTTCCCCGAGGCGAAGAAAGAAGACTGGCGCCTGTGGCAGGCCGGTCAGCGCGTGCAGATCATCAAGAAAGACGAAAACCAGGGCGGGGTGCTCAAGCTCGGCACTGAAGTGGTCGCGTCCAAGGATGGCAGTATCGCCGGCCTGCTCGGTGCATCGCCGGGCGCTTCGACTGCGCCGCCGATCATGCTCGATTTGCTCAACAAGGTGTTCAAGGACAAGCTCGCGAGCGCGCCGTGGCAGGACAAGATCAAGCAGATCATCCCATCGTACGGCACGCATCTGAACGACAGCCCCGAGCGGGTCGAGGAGGAGTGGGCCTACACCAGCGAGATTCTCCAGCTGACCCCGCCACCGGCCATCGACAAGCGTCAGGACCCGGCCAACCCGGATGATATCGACCCGGTCAGCCAGGACCATCAGACCACTGACCCTGACCTCAAGCCCTGATCAGCAAAACCTGCAATGCAGAAGGGGCGCCATCATGGCGCCCCTTCGTGTTACTGCTTAGGCTTCAGCGTCCCAGGGACGATCGCCGTGTTCATCCTTGATACGGGTCGGCAGGCCCATCACGTCCAGCGCCTTGAGGAACGGCTCGGCTGGCAGCTCCTCGACGTTGGCCATGCGCTTGACGTCCCATTCGCCGCGAGCAACCAGCAACGCCGCCGCCACTGGCGGAACGCCTGCGGTGTAGGAGATGCCCTGGCTGTCGGTCTCGGCGTAGGCTTCTTCGTGATCAGCCACGTTGTAGATGAACACTTCGCGCGGCTGGCCGTTCTTGCGGCCCTTGACCAGGTCACCGATGCAGGTCTTGCCGGTGTAGCCAGGCGCCAGCGAGGACGGGTCAGGCAGCACTGCCTTGACCACTTTCAACGGCACCACTTCAAGGCCTTCAGCGGTCTTGACCGGTTGCTCTGAGAGCAGGCCAAGGTTTTTCAGCACGGTGAAGACGTTGATGTAGTGCTCGCCGAAGCTCATCCAGAAGCGCACGTTGGGCACGCCGAGGTTTTTCGACAGCGAGTGCACTTCGTCGTGACCGGTCAGGTACAGGTTCTGCGAGCCGACCACCGGCAGGTCGTCGGTGCGCTTGACCTCGAACATGGTATTGCTGGTCCACTGGCTGTTCTGCCAGCTCCACACTTGCCCGGTGAACTCGCGGAAGTTGATTTCCGGGTCGAAGTTGGTGGCGAAGTACTTGCCATGCGAGCCAGCATTGACGTCGAGAATGTCGATCGAGTCAATCTGGTCGAAGTATTGCTGCTGTGCCAGTGCGGCATAGCTGTTGACCACACCCGGGTCGAAACCGACGCCGAGAATGGCTGTGATGTTCTTGTCCTGGCATTCTTCGAGGTGTTTCCACTCGTAGTTGCCGTACCACGGCGGGGTCTCGCAGATCTTGCCCGGCTCTTCGTGGATGGCGGTGTCCAGATAGGCAACGCCGGTATCGATGCAGGCGCGCAGCACCGACATGTTGAGGAATGCAGAGCCTACGTTGATCACGATCTGCGATTCGGTCTCGCGGATCAGTGCCTTGGTCGCCTCGATATCGAGTGCATTTAGCGAGAAGGCGTGGATATCGGCGGGAACCTTGAGGCTGCCCTTGGCCTTGACGCTGTCGATGATGGCCTGGCATTTGGAGATGTTCCGTGACGCAATGGCAATACGACCGAGTTCGTCGTTATGCTGCGCGCACTTGTGGGCCACCACCTTGGCGACACCTCCTGCACCAATGATAAGAACGTTCTTCTTCAATTTATCCCTTGCTCCTTACTGAAGGCCTGACTTACGACAGGCTGGAAACGTAGTCTTCAAAACCGAACTCGCGGACCACTTCGACGCTGCCGTCGAGTTGCTTGACCACAATGGATGGCATTTTCAAACCGTTGAACCAGTTTTTCTTGACCATGGTGTAACCGGCCGCGTCGATGAACGACAGGCGATCACCAATGGCCAGCGGACGATCGAATTGGTACTCGCCGAAGATGTCACCGGCCAGGCACGACTTGCCGCACACCATGTAGCTGTGCGCGCCATCGTTCGGGGCCATCTTGGCGTCGAGGCGATAGATCAATAGGTCGAGCATGTGCGCTTCGATCGAGCTGTCGACCACGGCCAGGTTCTTGCCGTTGTACAGGGTGTCGAGCACGGTCACTTCCAGCGAGGCACTCTGGGTGATGGCGGCTTCGCCCGGCTCCAGGTACACCTGCACGCCGTACTTCTCGGAGAAGCCCTTAAGGCGTGCGCAGAACTCGTCCAACGCATAGTCGGCACCGGTGAAGTGGATACCGCCACCGAGGCTGACCCACTCGACCCTGTGCAGCAGATGGCCAAAGCGCTCTTCGATGTGCGCAAGCATCTTGTCGAACAGGCTGAAGTCGCCGTTCTCGCAGTTGTTGTGGAACATGAAACCAGAGATCTGGCCGATGACCTGCTCGATCTTCTCCGGGTCCCATTCGCCGAGGCGGCTGAATGGGCGCGCCGGGTCGGCCAGCAGGTAATCGGAGCTGCTCACTTGCGGGTTGACGCGCAGGCCGCGGACCTTGCCTTCGGACTGTTCGGCAAAGCGCTGCAGCTGGCCGATCGAGTTGAAGATGATCTTGTCGCAGTTGGCGAGCATGTCTTCGATTTCGTCATCGGCCCAGGCCACGCTGTAGGCGTGGGTTTCGCCGACGAACTTCTCCCGGCCCAGTTTGAGCTCGTAGAGCGAGGACGAAGTGGTGCCGTCCATGTATTGCTGCATCAGGTCGAATACCGACCAGGTGGCAAAGCACTTGAGTGCCAGCAGCGCCTTGGCGCCGGAGTGTTCGCGCACGTAGGCAATCTTCTCGAGGTTGCCCAGCAGCTTCTGTTTGTCGATGAGGTAGTACGGCGTCTTGATCATTTAAGGCCCCCGGCCAGGCCGGCCAAAAAAAGGACACGCATTGTGCCTTCACTGGCCGCATATCGAAAGGGTCGTAGACGCATTTCGTCAGAGTTGTGTGTCGCCCTGCACCTGTTGTCGCCATTGGGCGAACGGCGAGGAATTATTTCCCGCAGCTGAGGCCTAGTAAAACAGACAGATATGACGGTCGTGAGGACGCATCAACCGATGAGCACAAAATACAAAGTGGGCGATACGGTGCGCTGGAATTCCGAGGCCGGGGTCATTCACGGCACGGTGACCAAGGTGCATCTGCACGATGTCGAGTTCATGGGCAGGCAGCGCCATTGCTCGGAGGATGAGCCGCAATACGAGGTCAAAAGTGCCAAGACCGGGCACCTGGCGATGCACCGTGAACACGCCTTGCACAAGGAGTGAACCTTCGCCGTACTCGACCGGTCGCAGCAAATACCTTCATGCAAAAAGGACGTTAACGATGAAATCGATGACTCGACTGTTCACAGGTCTCGCTCTGGTAGGTGCATTGGGCGCAAGCGCAGCCTGGGCTGACCAGCCTGGCGCCGACTGGAAAGTCACCAAGGATCAGGCCGAAGCCAGCCTCAAGGCCGCCGGCTACACCCAGATCACCAAGATCGAGGCCGACGACGGCCATTGGGAAGGCGAGGGCGTCAAGGCTGATGGCATGAAGTACGACTTCCATGTTGACCCGTACAGCGGCAAAGTCACCAAGGACGAGATGGATCATTGATGGGCAGTAACTGACGTTTTCTGCGGTGGTGCTCTTGGCCCGTGCTCGTCACGGGCTTTTTTTACGCGCTTGGAAAGAGCTACTGCGCAGCCAACCACAGCTGAATCTGCTCAAGCGTGGCCGTAGCCCCACCACACACGACCAACAGCACCTTGCGGTAGTTACCCAACACCTCTGCTTTATAAGCCAACGCCAGTGCCGCACCGCAGGCCGGCTCGACCAGCAGACGGTGATCGGCGAGGAAGCGCTCACACGCCTGCAGCGCCTCGCGGTCCGTGACCAAATGGCTTTCAACCGGATGGCTGCGCGCGCATTCCAGCGCTTGCTCCGCAACCCGCTTGGCGCCCAGGGAAGTGGCGATGGAGCTCAGCGCAGGCAGCTCGACCGTGTGACCAGCCTCGACTGCGGCGTGAAACGACGCCGCGCCTGTGGTCTCTACCGCCAGTACCGGCACATCGTCCCAGCCATTGCGCTTGAGGCCTTCGACTACGCCGCTGAGCAGGCCGCCACCACCGACCGACAAGATCAGCGCATCGGGCTTGCAGCCGGCAGCGGCGACTTCGTCGATCAGGCTGGCGTGGCCGGTCCACAGCAGTGGGTCATCGAATGGATGAATGAAGGCATCATTGGCGCCGACCAGGGTTTGCGCCAGCTGGTTGGCTTCCTGCCAGGAGCCGCCGTGGACGATGACCTTGGCGTCCTCCAGGCGCAGCAGCTGCCTGGCCCGCTCGCTGGTGGTCTCGGGGACGACCACGGTCACCGGCACGCCCAAACTGCGCCCGGCAAAGGCCACCGCCAGCCCGGCGTTACCGCCCGATGAAGATACAAAGTGACGCGCACCGCGAGCATGGTGCAGCTCACAGGCGTGGCCAACCCCGCGCAGCTTGAACGAGCCGCACGGCTGCAGGGCGTCGAGCTTGAGCCAGATCGAACGGCCGGCGGCGAGCGACATCGGCCGCGATTCGATCAAGGGGGTTTGGATGTGCAAAGGCATGCTGATCTCCGCTGGATTATGGCTGGCGGGGCGCTGCAGTGGGCTCGCCACGCAGCTGCTCCAGATAGTTGTAAACGGTGTAGCGGGTCACGCCGAGCGCGGCTGCGGCCTTCTCGACCCCACCCTTGACGATGAACAGGCCGCGCTCCTGCATCAGGCGCACGGCCTCGACCTTGGCCTGCTTGTTGAGCCGGCCCTGACCAGATGAAGCCAGGGCGCTGTCGATGATCTGGGTCATCAGCAGCGCCATGTCGGCCGCGTCCTCAACCACCGCCACTGCAGATGGCGCGGCAGTCACTGGCTGCAGCTGGGTGAGAAAGGCGAGGGCGGCGTCCAGCCCACTGTTGTCGACGTTGATGCACAGGCTGGCGAACGGCTGCCCTTCGCTGTCGCGCAGGATCGCCGTGGCGCTGCGCAGGGTGCGGCCTTTGATCAAGGTGGGGTAGTCGGGCAGGATCACCGGCTCGCAGCCAGGCTGGTTGGCCGCCTGCATCAGGGCCTTGAAGCCCTGGTCCTGCTCCGGCGCGGCAAGGATCGGGCTGCCGACTACGCGCCCAGATAGCTGGCCATTGGCGATGGCCACCACCGATTGCTCGGGCTGGTCGAGGTCGTGCAGGAGGATTTCCATATTGCGCCCGGCCACGCTGCCGATTGCCGCGATGGCGGCTTTCAGCGTGGAGAGGACAATCTGGCGTTCACGAAGAATGTGTGCAGCGCGCATGGATAATTCAACAAAATGTCAATTTTTAACATTCTGTTGAATTATCGCGAGGGCGTCAATCGCCAGCGCGTGGTTTAGCCCAGTGCCGGAGTGCGCGGCGGCACGATGCGGCGCGAGCCGGTCGACTCGAAGGCGCAGGCGAAGCTCAGCAGGGCCGAGTCATCGTAGGCACGGCCGGCAAAGGTCAGCCCGACCGGCATACCGATATCGGCCATCACACCCATCGGCACGGTTACGGTCGGCACGCCCAGGTGGCGGATCGCGAGGTTACCGTTGGCAACCCAGACGCCGTTGCTCCAGGCAATGTCGGCCGAGGCCGGATTGACGTCGGCATCGGCGGGGCCAACATCGGCCACCGTCGGGAACAGCACGGCGTGCAAGCCAAGCTGGTCCATCCAGTCTTCCAGGTCGAGCTTGCGCGTCTGCTCCAGGCCGCGCAGGCCATCGGCAACGGTGTCGATCTGATCCCAGCTCTTGAGGCCGCGCTTGGCCATGTTGACGTATTCGTCCATGCCGGCCGCGAGGTCGTCTTCACGGTTAGGCAGGGTGCCCGGGTCGTGCGGGAAGATCTGCGGCCCGTCGACATCGGCGAGGCAGTTGAGCTTGGGGTCGTTGTTGGCGCGCAGGAAGTCGTCAAAGGCCCAGCCGGACAACTCCCACAGCTCGTCGTGGAGAAACTCCTTGCTGACGATGCCACGGTTGTACACGGTCGGCGCGCCCGGGCGATCGCCTTCGCAGTTGGACACCAGCGGGAAGTCCACCTCGATCACTTCGGCGCCGGCGGCTTCCAGCGCCTGGCGTGCCTGCTGCCACAACGCGATGACGCTTGGGCGAGTGTGGATACGCTGGCCGGTCGGGCCACCGATGCCAGGTTTTTCCGAGGTGCCGGCGAGTTCGTCGGCATTGATATACATGCGTGGCACGCCGAGGCGCTTGCCTTGCAGCGAGCTGGCATCCTGCGCCAGATCAAGATAAGACGCCGGGCGCACCGCTGATGCCTTGGGGATCGGTACCCACGGCTGCAGGCGCCACAGATCGCCACGGGTGTCGGCGTCGTCGGCCACCACCACGTCGAGGATTTCCAGCAGGTCGTGCATGGTCCGCGCAAACGGCACCACCACATCCATGGTCGGCGTCAGCGGCCAGTTGCCGCGCACCGAGATCACCCCGCGCGACGGCGTGTAGGCGCACAGGCCGTTGTTCGAGGCCGGGCCGCGGCCGCTGGACCAGGTTTCTTCAGCCAGGCCAAACGCGCAGAAGCTCGCGGCGGTGGCGGTGCCGGCACCGTTGGACGAGCCGGAGGCAAACGGTGCGGTCAGGTAGGCGGCGTTGTACGGGCTCTCGGCGCGGCCATACACGCCGCGCTGCATGCCGCCGTTGGCCATCGGCGGCATGTTGGTCTTGCCCAGGCAGACCGCACCGGCGGCGCGCAGTCGCTCGATGGTGAAGGCGTCCCGTTGCGCCACCAGCTTGGCAAACGCCGGGCTGCCGGAGGCGGCGGTCATGCCTTTGACCAGATAGCTGTCCTTGGCGGTGTAGGGGATGCCTTCCAGCGGGCCGCGGCTTTCACCACGAGCACGGCGAGCATCGGACGCCTGGGCTTCGGCGATCGCCTCTGGGTTGCGCACCACGACCGCATTCAGCGCGCTGGCGCTGTCGGTCGTGTCATAGGCATCGATGCGTGCCAGGTACGCCTTGACCAGTTCGACCGCTGTGGTGCGGCCAGCTTCGAGCGCGGCGCGCAGCTCGGCAATGGAAACCTCGGTTACCTCGATCATGCTGTCACCAAACGTATACAGGTGGGGGCTAGTGGCGCGAGTGTACAAGAAGGACTGGGGGGAAGCAGGCTTGCAGCGGGGAAAAGCATTGTTGCAGGGCGGCATTTATTGGCCCTATTTTCCCTGAGCATTGATCGTTTTCCTACAGACATTGTCGGACGAACCATGCACGGTCTACGCTTGACCTGAAAAAAAGTGCGCATGATGCGCCACGCTGGAGCCAACTTTCTGATGTCGACACCGCCTGACAAAACACCAAAAGCTACTATCAATCCCCCTGTCTTCTGGATTTCTGCTGTCCTGCTGTTGCTGCTCGTGCTTTACGCGAGCGTGTTCCAGGCCCATGCGCAAAGCCTGTTTGCGCACATCCAGGGCTGGATCATCGGCAACGTCAGCTGGTTCTACATCCTAGCCGTGGCAATCATCCTCGGCACTGTGGTGTTCCTCGGCATCAGCCGCTATGGCGACATCAAACTCGGGCCTGACCACAGCACCCCCGACTACAGCAGCACAACCTGGTTTGCCATGCTGTTCTCGGCCGGCATGGGCATCGGCCTGATGTTCTTTGGCGTGGCCGAGCCGGTCATGCACTTTCTCAAGCCGCCCATTGGCGACGGCGGCACGGTCCAGGCGGCGGGGGAGGCGATGCGCATCACCTTCTTCCATTGGGGCCTGCACGCCTGGGCAATCTATGCCATCGTCGCGCTGATCCTGGCCTATTTCAGCTTTCGCCAGGGCTTGCCGTTGACCTTGCGTTCGGCGCTGTACCCGCTGATTGGCGAGCGTATCTATGGCCCGCTCGGGCATGCCGTGGACATCTTCGCCATCATCGGTACGGTGTTCGGTGTCGCCACTTCGCTGGGTTTTGGCGTGGCGCAGATCAATACCGGGCTCAATGCGCTGTTCGGTGTGCCGGTGTCGACCGGGGTGCAGATCGCCTTGATCATCGGCACCACCTTCCTCGCCACCTTGTCGGTGATGTCTGGCCTGGACAAAGGCATCCGCCGCCTGTCCGAGCTGAACCTGGGTTTGGCGGTGCTGCTGTTGCTGATGGTCATGCTGCTGGGGCCGACCGTGTTGATCCTGCAGACCTTCGTGCAAAACACTGGCGGTTACTTGAGCGAGATCGTCAGCCGCACACTCAACCTGTACGCCTACCAGCCAACCGACTGGATCGGCGGGTGGACCTTGTTCTACTGGGGCTGGTGGCTGGCCTGGTCGCCCTTTGTCGGCCTGTTCATTGCGCGGATTTCCCGTGGCCGGACCATTCGTGAGTTCGTCACCGGCGTGCTGCTGGTACCGACCGCGTTCACCCTGCTGTGGATGACCGTGTTCGGCAACACCGCAATCCACATGATCCTCGACGAGGGCCTGACTGACCTGGCCATGGCGGTCGACAAGGACACCTCGCTGGCACTGTTTGCCTTCCTTGAACACTTCCCGTTCGCCAGCGTGATCAGCACCCTGGCGGTGATCATGGTGGTGGTGTTCTTCGTCACCTCGGCGGATACCGGGGCGATGGTAGTGGACATGCTGGCGTCTGGTGGGCAGGAGAACACCCCGTTGCGCCAGCGCGTGTTCTGGGCGGCGAGCATGGGCCTGGTGGCGATTGCGCTGTTGCTGGCCGACGGCCTCAAGGCGTTGCAGACGGCAACCATCGCCAGTGCGTTGCCGTTCACCCTGGCGCTGCTGTTCAGTACCCGCGGGCTGCTCAAGGCGCTTAAGCTGGACGCCACCAAACGTGATCTGCGCTATCAGGCACTGGCGATTTCGCCAACAGCCTCGCGTGCTGCCGGTAACTGGCAACGGCGCCTGCGCACCCTGGCGATGTTCCCGCGGCGTGCCCACGTCTCGCGGTTTATCGCCGACGTTGGCTTGCCAGCATGTGAGGCGGTGGCTGATGAGTGGCGCAGGCAGGGTTATGACTGCAGCGTCGAGCAAGGCAGCGAGGGCAGCGTGATGCTCAAGGTCGGCCCGAGCGAGGGCACCTTCGTCTACGAGATCAGGCCGCAGGCGTATGCCACGCCAAGCTTTGTCACCGCCAGCGATGCGCCGCCGGGCGAGGAGCGCAAGTACTTCCGCGCCGAGGTGCACCTGCGTGAAGGCGGCCAGGACCATGACGTGATGGGCTGGTCCAAGGATGAGGTGATCGGCGATATTCTTGATCACTTTGAGCGGCATCTGCACTACCTGCACCTGGTAGGCTAAGCCAGGCGTTACTCGTAACCGGGCGAAAAAAAGCCCCGCAGGCCAGGCCTGCGGGGCAAACGGTTGGGGGAGGAGCCAACCAAAGGAGCTGTTGCTAGGCCATCCGCTTTCGTGCGTCTGGCTTGAGTACGTCGGGGTGCGTAGCGCCCCCCAGCGTCATCGCAGACTAGCCACCGTCTCAGGCTGCCACCCGCCACCCAGCGCCTTGTAGATCGCGACGATGCCGCGATACAACTCGACTTCGCCCTGGGCCTGGGCATCTTCCGCGCTGAGCCGCTCGCGCTCGGCATCCAGCAGTACCAGATAATCCACGGTGCCTTCGCGATAGCGGATCGAAGCCAGATCGGCGGCCTTGCGGCTGGCATCGCTCTGGCGCATCAAGGCCTGCAAACGCTGTTGGGTCTTGCCGTAATCACTGAACGCATTGGATGACTCTTCCAGCGCCAGCAGCACCTGCTGTTCGTAGGTAGCCAGTGCGCCTTCGGCGTCAGCCTTGGCGCCACGGATGCGCGCACGTACGCTGCCCAGGTCGAACGCTGCCCAGGTGATACTCGGGCCAAGCCCCCAGGCATTGGCGGCGGACGAGCCGATCTGCGAGCCACGCGCGGCGGTGAAGCCAAGGAAGCCACTCAGGCTTACCCGCGGGAACAGGTCGGCGGTCGCTACCCCAACGTTGGCGGTCGCCGCTGCCAACTGGCGCTCGGCGCTGCGCACATCCGGGCGCCGACGCAGCAGTTCAGCGGGGTCGCCGATCGGCAGTGCTTTGGCGATTGCCGGCAGCTGTTTAGGCGACAGATCTACGCTGAGCTGATCCGGGCGCTGGCCGAGAAGAGTGGCGATGCGGTTTTGTGCGCGCACCTGCTGTGCCTGCAGTTGCGGCACGGTGGCCTCGACTGCCGCCAGGCGGGCATCGGCGCGAACCACGTCGAGCTCGTTGCCGACGCCGGCATCGCGCAGGGTCTCGGTAATGCTGCGCGAGTCCTGCTGGGTCTTGAGGTTGGCCAGGGCGATTTTTTCGCGCAACTGCGCGCCACGCAGCTGGCCATAGGCATCGACCAGCTCGGCGATCATGCTCACCTGCAGCTGCTGCAGGTCGGCCGCGGCGGCGGCCTCTTGCGCTTCGCTGGCTTCCAGTTGGCGCTGAATGCGGCCGAACAGGTCCAGCTCCCAGGCCATGTCCAGGCCCAGGTCATAGCGTTCGCTGTTGACCCGGCGCTCGGTCTGGCCCGGGATCTGGCCTTTGCCCAGCTCACTGCTGGCGCGGCTGCTCACCACCGGCAGGTTGTCGTTGTCGACATCCTCCCGGATCGAGCGCGCCGCCTTGAGCCGGGCGAAGGCCACGCGCAGGTCGCGGTTGCCTTGCAGCGAAGCCTGCACCAGCTGGTTCAGGGCCGGGTCGTCGAACTGCTGCCACCACACGCTTTCAAAGCGGCTACGGTCGAAGGCCTTGACCTGGAACTGGTTGCCCAACTGCGCCGGCTCGGTGTTCGGCGCCTGGTAGTCCGGGCCCACCGCGCAGGCCGCCAGGGTCAGCGCCAACAGGCTCGGGGTCAGTGGTTTGAGCAGGTTCATGCGTGGTTCTCCAGCGGCTTGGCTTGCGCGGCCTTGCGGGCCTCGCGACGCTCGACATAACGGCGGATCAGGACAAAGAACACAGGCGTCAGGAACAGGCCGAACACGGTCACCCCGATCATCCCCGAGAACACCGCCACACCCATTGCATGGCGCATCTCGGCACCGGCGCCGGACGAGAACACCAGCGGCACCACGCCCATGATGAAGGCAATCGAAGTCATCAGGATCGGCCGCAGACGCAGGCGGCAGGCTTCCAGGACCGCGGCCAGTGGGTCGAGCCCTTCGGCTTGCTTGTCCTTGGCGAACTCGACGATGAGGATGGCGTTCTTGCACGCCAGACCCACCAGCACGATCAGGCCGATCTGGGTGAAGATGTTGTTGTCACCGCCCGACATGATCACCCCGGTAATCGCCGACAGCAGCGTCATCGGTACGATCAGGATCACCGCCAGCGGCAGGCTCCAGCTTTCGTACTGCGCCGCCAGCACCAGGAACGCCAGCAGTACGCAGAGCGGGAACACCAGCAGTGCGGTGTTGCCAGACAGGATCTGCTGGTAGGTGAGGTCGGTCCACTCGTAAGTCATGCCGTTGGGCAACTCGGCCTTGAGCAGTTTCTCGATAGCCGCCTCGGCCTGGCCGGAGCTGTAGCCTGGGGCGGCGCCACCGTTGATTTCTGCGGTGATGTAGCCGTTGTAGTGCATCACCCGGTCTGGCCCCGAGGTGTCGCTGACCTTGAGGAAGGTCGCCAGCGGGATCATCTCGCCCAGATTGTTACGCACTTTCAGCTGACCGATCTGCTCGGCGTCGAGGCGGAACTGCTGTTCGGCCTGAACGTTGACCTGATAGGTGCGGCCAAAGCGGTTGAAGTCGTTGGTGTACAGCGAGCCCAGGTAGACCTGCAGGGTGTCGAAGATATCGTTGATCGCCACGCCGTGGGTCTTGGCCTTTTCCCGGTCGATGTCGGCATCGACCTGCGGCACGTTGACTTGATAGCTGGTGAACAACCCTGCCAGCTCGGGTACGTTGTGGCTCTTGGCAATGATGTTCTGGGTTTCTTCGTACAGCGCTTCGTAGCCGAGGTTGCCGCGGTCTTCGATCTGCAGGCGGAAGCCGCCAATGGTGCCCAGGCCCTGCACCGGCGGCGGTGGGAAGATCGCGATATAGGCATCCTGGATATCGGCAAACTGGGCGTTCAAGGCTGCTGCGATGGCCGCTGCCGACTGGCTCGGGTCGGTACGCTCGTCAAACGGCTTGAGCGGGGTGAACACGATGCCGCTGTTGGGGCTGTTGGTGAAACCGTTGATCGACAGGCCTGGGAAGGCTACCGAGTCGGCCACACCGGGCTGCTTGAGGGCAATCTCGCTCATGCGCTTGATGACGGCTTCGGTGCGGTCGAGGCTGGCCGCGTCGGGCAACTGGGCGAAGGCAACCAGGTACTGTTTGTCCTGCGCCGGGACGAAGCCGGTCGGGGTCGAGGCGAAGCCCAGGTAGGTCAGCACCATCAGCCCGGCATAGACGAACAGAGCGATGCCGCTGGAGCGGATGACCCGGCCCACGCCGGCCACGTAACGCAGGCTGGCACGCTCGAAGAAGCGGTTGAACGGGTTGAACAACCAGCGCCCGAAAATCCGGTCCAGGGCACGCGAGAAGCGGTCCTTGGGCGCGCCGTGTTCTTGCAGCAATACCGCCGCCAGTGCTGGCGACAGGGTCAGCGAGTTGAAGGCCGAGATCACTGTCGAAATAGCGATGGTCAAGGCGAACTGCTTGTAGAACTGCCCGGTCAGCCCGGAGATGAACGCTGCCGGGATAAACACCGCGCACAGTACCAGCGCCGTAGCGATGATCGGCCCGGTCACTTCACTCATGGCCTTTTGCGTGGCTTCGAGTGGTTTCAGGCCCAGGCCGATATTACGCTCGACGTTTTCCACCACCACGATGGCGTCGTCGACCACGATGCCGATCGCCAGCACCAGGCCGAACAGCGACAGGGCGTTGAGCGAGAAGCCGAACAGATGCATCACGGCAAAGGTGCCGATCAGCGAGACCGGCACGGCCAGCAGCGGAATGATCGAGGCGCGCCAGGTCTGCAGGAACAGAATCACCACCAGTACGACCAGAATCAAAGCTTCGAACAGCGTGTGCACGACGGCTTCGATCGAGCCACGGACGAACACGGTCGGGTCATAGACGATGCTGAAGTCCATCCCTTCGGGAAAGTCCTTTTTCAGCTCGGTCATCTTCGCCCGGACTTCGTCGGAGATTTCGATGGCGTTGGACCCAGGACGCTGGAAGATCGGGATCGCCACCGCTGGCTGGTTGTTCAGCAGCGAGCGCAGGGCATATTGGCTGGAGCCGAGTTCGACCCGGGCAATGTCCTTGAGACGGGTGATTTCACCATCGGCACCGGCGCGGACGATGATGTTCTCGAACTCTTCCTCATTGACCAGGCGGCCCTGGGTGTTGACCGACAGCTGGAAGCTGGTCGAACCTGGCGCAGGTGGTGCACCGAGCTGGCCGGCAGCGACCTGACGGTTCTGCTCGCGAATCGCCGTGACCACATCGGTGGCGGTCAGGTTACGCGAGGCGGTCTTGTTCGGGTCGAGCCAGACCCGCAGCGAGTAGTCGCCCATGCCGAACAGCTGCACGTCACCGACGCCGCCCAGGCGGGCCAGCTCATCCTTGATGTTGAGGATGGCGTAGTTGGACAGATAGAGCATGTCGTAGCGCTGATCCGGCGAGGTCAAGTGCACGACCATGGTCAGGTCGGGCGAAGCCTTGTCGACGGTGATACCAATGCGCGTGACTTCTTCGGGCAGCTTGGGCTGGGTCCGGGTGACGCGGTTCTGCACCTGTACCTGAGCGTTGTCCAGGTCAGTGCCCAGGGCAAAGGTGATGGTCAGGGTCAGCTTGCCGTCGGCGGTCGACTGCGAGGACATGTAGAGCATGTTCTCGACACCGGTAATGGCCTGTTCCAGTGGCGCGGCAACGGTGTCGCCGATGACCTTGGGGTTGGCCCCGGGGAAGTTGGCGCGTACCACAACCGTAGGCGGGACCACTTCGGGGTATTCGCTGATCGGCAGTTGGAACAGCGCAATCGAGCCCGCGATCAGCAGGATCAGCGACAGCACGGCGGCGAAGATCGGCCGGGTAATAAAGAATTTGGAGAAGTTCATCGGTGTCGTCCCTTAACCGCGCGGTGCCTGGGCACTGGCGACTTTCACACTGGGGCCGGCCACGCGCGGCGCCGGGTTGCTGGCTTCAAGCGCCTGACGCTGCTGGGCGAGGTTGGTCAGGGTCTGCTCACTGGCCATGGCGCTCTCTTCTGGAGTCACCTGCGAGCCTGGGCGCACCCGCTGCAGGCCCTTGACGACGATACGCTCGTCCTTGTTCAAGCCGCTGCGGACGATGCGCAGGCCTTCAAGCTTGGGGCCCAGTTCAACGGCGCGGTAGGCAGCCTTGTTGTCCTGGTCCATGACCAGCACGAACTTCTTGCCAAGGTCGGTGCCGACCGCTTCGTCGTTGATCAGCACTGCGTCGTACTTGGCGCTGCCGACCAGCTTCAGGCGGGCGTACAGGCCCGGGGTGAACTGGCCGTCAGTGTTGTCGAACACGGCGCGGCCGCGGATGGTGCCGGTGCGCGGATTGACCTGGTTGTCGACGAAGTTCATCTGGCCCAGGTGCGGGTTGCCGGTTTCGTTGGTCAGGCCCAGGTACACCGGAGTGCTCTGTCCACGTTGGCCGTCACGCGCCAGCTGGGTGTACTTGAGGTACACGCGCTCGTCGGCGTCGAAATAGGCATAAACCTTGTCGGTGGACACCACCGAGGTTAGCGGGGTGACATCGGCGCTGACGATGTTGCCGGCGGTGAACTCGGCGCGGCTGACCCGGCCGCTGATCGGCGCGGTGACCCGGGTAAAGCTCAGGTTGAGGCGGGCCAGGTCCAGTTGGGCCTGGATCGCGGCAACCCCGGCGCGGGCTTCGGCGGCGGCGCTGCTGCGCGACTCGGCCAGCTCGGCGGAGATGGCGTTGCTGTCACGCAGACGCTCGCCGCGGCGGGCTTCGTTTTCGCTGCGCTGGGCGCTGGCGCGGGCTTGTTGCAGTTGTGCTTCGAGGCGGCGGACTTCGGCCTGGAACGGGCGCGGGTCGATCTGGAACAACAGGTCGCCCTTTTTCACCTGGGCGCCTTCGGTAAAGGCCACCTGATCGATCTGGCCCGATACCCGTGGGCGGACTTCGACGGTTTCTGGCGCTTCGAGGCGGCCGGTAAACTCGTCCCACTCGTTGATCGGTTGCTCGATCACCTTGGCCACGGTGACCTTCGGCGCGGTCGGAGCCTGCACGGCGTCTGGGGTACGGCCGCAGGCGCTGATCACCAGCACTGCCAGGGCAGCGAGGGGATAACGCAAGGGTTTGAGTGATTGTTCCATGGAGAAATCCGCCAATGTATATGGATAGTGGGGCGGATTCTGCGCGGCGCGCGGGTGGGGAACGAATCGAATGGGCCGAAGGTTATTATCATCCAGAATGATAAACCCACTGCCGCCATCGATACTGCGCATGGCCAGCATGCCGCGCTGAGGCGCGGATAGGCAAAATAACGTCAGGCCTTAGGTAAATGCTTGCCCGGCCAGCGGTGCTGCAGCAAGGGGCTGAGGTAAGGTAGCAGGGATAAATCAGAGCGCGCCGCCGACGGCGCCCCAGAGGTGCCTGTGGCTTCCTATACCTTGCGTCAGTTGAAGTATTTCGTCACCACGGTGGAGGCCGGCAGCGTTGCCGAGGCTTCGCGCCAGTTGTATATCGCCCAGCCGTCGATCTCTACCGCGATCAAGAACCTGGAAGAGAGTTTTGGCGTGCAGCTGTTTATCCGCCATCACGCCCAGGGCGTGTCGCTGACGCCCAGCGGCAAGCGTTTCTACGCCAAGACCAAGTCGCTGCTGCAGATGGCCCACGAGTTCGAGCAGAACGCACTGGCCGACAACGACACGGTGGCTGGGCAGATCGACATCGGTTGTTTTGAAACGGTGGCGCCGCTGTATTTGCCGCGTTTGATCGCCGGGTTTCGCGAGCGTTATCCGGGGGTCGACATTCGCTTGCGCGACGGTGAACAGCAGGAGCTGATCCAGGGGCTGACTGCTGGCACCTTTGACCTGGCGTTTCTCTACGATCATGACCTGGATGGCACCATCGAGGCCGAGCCGTTGATGGCGCCGCAGAAACCTTACGTGTTGTTGCCGGAGAAACACCGCTTTGCGGGTCAGGCGCAGGTGTCGTTACGCGATTTGTGCCCAGAGCCGATGATACTGCTCGACGTCGCGCCGAGCAGGACCTACTTCGTCAGCCTGTTCAATGAGTTGGGGCTGACGCCGAATATCGTCTTCAGCTCGCCGTCGATCGAGATGGTGCGGGGGATGGTCGGGCAGGGGTTTGGTTTTTCGTTGCTGGTGACTCGGCCGCATTCCGAGTGCACCTACGATGGTCAGCGACTGGTCACGGTCGACATTGCCGAGCCGGTGGAGTTGTCGGGGTTGGCGGCAGCGCACTTGAAACGGGTGCAACTGACCAAGCCGGCGCAGTTGTTCGTCGAGTTTTGCCGTGAGCAGTTGGCCAGCCTGTAAAGTGTGGGGCCGCTGCGCGGCCCCAGCAATTTCAGCCATGCCGCTCAGTCCGGCACCACCGCAATCACATCGATCTCCATCAGCCACTCAGCCTGCGCCAACCCGGCGACCACCAGCCCGGTGGAAATCGGGAACACGCCCTTGAGCCATTTGCCGACCTCCTGATACACCGGCTCGCGGAAGCGCGGATCGGTGATGTAGGTGGTGGTCTTGACGATGTGCGACATGTCCGAGCCGGCTTCTTCAAGCAGCTGTTTGACGTTCTTCATGGCCTGCTCGGCCTGGGCACGCGGGTCGCCCAGCCCGACCAGGCGGCCGTCGAAGTCGGTGCCGACCTGGCCGCGCACATACACGGTGTTGCCGGCGCGCACCGCCTGGCACAGGTCGTTGTCGAGCGACTGGTTAGGGTAGGTGACCTTGGTGTTGAACATCCGTACGCGGGTATGAGTAGGCATCAGTGGGCTCCGACGGTGCTGAGGTTGTGAGGTTGGGCCGCGGCATCGGCGTCGCGCTGATCACGGTCGCGGTAGGACAGGTAAGTGCGTTGCGTGGCGATATGACCGGCGACGTGCTTGGCGTCGTGCCACACCCCCCAGATGAACGACGAGCCGCGCCGCGACAGCCACGGCAGGCCGAGGAAGTACACCCCAGGCTCCTGCGACACGCCGCGTTGATGTACTGGCTTGCCGTTGCTGTCGAATGTATTGACCTGCAGCCAGCTGAAGTCGACGCCGTAGCCGGTGGCCCAGATGACGCTGGTGACGCCGGCCGCGATCAGGTCCAGTTGCAGGATCGGTTCGCTGATGCAGGCCGGGTCGGGCAGGCGTTTGCGGGCTTCGGGTTCTTCCGGCAGGTCCAGGCCGTTGCGCTCGACGTAGGCATCGGCGGCGTCGAGCAGGGCCAGGTAGTTTTCGTCGCCGCGGCGAATGTTGTCGGCCAGGTTGTTCTGGAAGGTGGCGACACCGTTGTCGAATGACTCGGTCAGGCCGACCAGGGTCATGCCTTGGTGGGCGAGGGCGCGGAAGTCCACCGTGTGGCCGCCACGGGCGCCGCTGACGGCGATGGTCACGTGCTCACGGCCAGGTTTGGCGATTTCTGCATCCCATTCGCCCAGTACCCCCAGCCACCAGCAGAAGTCGCGGTTGCGGTAGGCGCGCGGCGGGCGGTCGTGGGCGCCGACCGAGAGGTACACCTTGCGCCCGGCACGCATCAGCTCTTCGGCGATCTGTACGCCGGAAGAGCCCGCGCCTACTACCAGTACCGCGCCTTCAGGGAGCTGCTCAGGGTTGAAGTACGCGGCAGAGTGGATCTGCTGCAGGCGTGGGTCCTGCGGGGCAATGGCGGGGATGACCGGGCGCTGGAACGGGCCGGTGGCAGCCACTACGCGGTTGGCGCGGATGGTGCCCTGGTTGGTCTCGATGACAAAGCCTGGGCGGTCGGCATTGCGTACAACCTTCTTCACTTCAACGCCAGTGCGTACCGGCAGATTGAATTTGCGTACATAGCGCTCGAAGTAATCGGCCACCTGCTCCTTGCCGGCGAAAGCGTCGGCGTCCAGGTCGAATTCCAGGCCGGGGAAACGGTCGTGCCAGACCGGGCCGTTGGCCACTAGCGAGTCCCAGCGGCCGCTGCGCCAGGCCTCGGCAATGCGGTTGCGCTCCAGCACCAGATGCGGCACGCCGAGTTTGCTCAGGTGTTCGCTCATGGCGACCCCGGCCTGGCCGGCGCCGACGATCAGCGTGTCGATTTCGATGTTGTTCAATGTCATGTTCGAGCCCTTTTTGGAAGGCGATTTGATCAGGTCGGTGGGAGACCGCCTTTGCCTGGGGCCAGACTAGGGACTGCACAATAGCGGCGAAAATACTATTTAGCTGGGACTTGCCGATAAATTGGCGAAGGCCATGCGCAGCAAGGGCTGCAGCGTGGTTTGGCAGTGCTGTCAGGGTTATTTTGTTGGCCGTGAGTTTTTTCCTGTGCAGGGGCAACAAAAAAGGTCGTTTCGTGGGCTGGGCGGGCTGTCCAGAATGCTCGCTAACGAGTGGCGGGCAGTTTTCTTCCGCCTGATCTTCGCCTGATACAGGAGCTGAACCATGACCTTTTCCATCATTGGCCGCTGCGCCGAAACCGGCCAGCTTGGTATCGCCATCAGTTCTTCCAGCATCGCGGTAGGCGCCCGCTGCCCATGGGTGCGCGCTGGGGTCGGTGCAGTTGCCAGCCAGAACATCACCCTGCCTGCCCTTGGCCCGCAGGTCCTTGATGCGCTGGAGCGAGGCCAGCTACCACCCGCCGCACTGGACCAGGTGTTGACGGCCAATGGCTGGAGCGATTACCGCCAGGTCACAGTGATCGACAGTCATGGCCGGGTCGCGCTGTTCTCTGGCAAGCAGGCCTTGGGCGTACACAATGCCGTGGCCGGTGAGCAGTGCGCGGCGGCGGGCAATCTGCTCGCTTCGCAGCAGGTGATCCAGGCCATGGTCGACGCCTTCGAGCAGGCCGGTGGGCACCTGGCGGATCGCTTGCTGGCCGCCATGCACGCGGCTGTCGCGGCAGGTGGCGAGGCCGGGCCGATCCATTCGGCGGCGTTGAAGATTGCCGGTGAGCTGACCTGGCCGCTGGTTGATCTGCGTGTGGACTGGGCCGAGCACGACCCGATTGGCCAGCTCGATGGTCTCTGGCAAGCCTACCGGCCGCAGATGAACGACTACGTGACCCGCGCACTCGATCCGACCCGTGCACCGAGTTACGGAGTGGCGGGCGATGAGTGAGCTGAGCAGCCAGCAGCTGTTGGGGCGGCTAATCGGCTTTGCCACGGTCAGCCGTGATTCGAACCTGCAACTGATCGGGTTCATTCGGGATTACCTGGCTGAGCTGGGGGTAGCGAGTGAGCTGTTTTTGAACGCCGAGGGCACCAAGGCCAATCTTTTTGCCAGCATCGGTCCGACGGATCGCGGCGGCGTAGTGCTGTCGGGGCATACCGACGTGGTGCCGGTCGATGGCCAGGCGTGGACCGTCGACCCGTTTGTCATGACCGAACGCGATGGCCGCTTGTATGGTCGCGGCGCGGCGGACATGAAGGGGTTTATCGCCTCAGTGCTGGCGGCGGTGCCGGCGTTTCTCGCGCAGCCGCTGCACACGCCCGTGCATCTGGCGTTTTCCTATGACGAGGAAGTCGGCTGCCTCGGCGTGCGCTCGATGCTCGAGGCCTTGGCCGAGCGGCCGCACAAACCGCGTTTGTGTCTGATTGGTGAGCCGACCGAGCTGAAACCGGTGCTTGGCCACAAGGGCAAGCTGGCGATGCGTTGCCAGGTGCATGGCGCGGCCTGTCATTCGGCCTATGCACCTTACGGGGTGAATGCCATCGAGTATGCGGCGCGGATGATCGGCAAGTTGGGCGAGATTGGGCAGGTGTTGGCCGAGGATCAGGATGCACGTTTCGATCCGCCGTTTTCGACGGTGCAGACGGGGGTGATCAAGGGTGGCCGGGCATTGAATATCGTGCCTGAGGAATGTGAGTTCGACTTTGAAGTGCGGGCGTTGCCGGGGTTTGCTGCAGAGACTGTGGCGGATCAGTTGCAGGCCTACGCCGAGGCCGAGTTGTTGCCGCGGATGCGGGCGGTGAGTGCCGCGAGTGATATTCGGCTGTGGCCTTTGAGTGCGTATCCTGGGTTGGCTACGGCGGCTGATAGCGAGGCTGCGCGGTTGGTGGCGTTGCTCAGTGGGTCGAGTGAGTTTGGCACGGTGGCGTTTGGGACTGAGGGAGGGTTGTTTGATCAGGCGGGGATAGCGACGGTGGTATGTGGGCCGGGGAGCATGGAGCAGGGGCATCGGCCGGATGAGTTTGTCAGTGTGGCGCAGTTGTTGGGATGTGATGCGATGTTGTTGCGGTTGGTAGATTATTTGCGGGGCTGATGACTGCGCCGCTTCGAGTGGCGCCAGCTAGCCTTGGCATACCCCTCTGGTGGTTGGCCGTGCTGTGCGCTTCTGCTGTACCGGTGGCTCACTGTTTGACGGCCCGAGGCCATGTGTCAGCTCTGTAAACCGTTAGATAGTGCGTTCAAACGTAAGGCGTTTCTCTCGCCGCTGTAGGACGCATCCTGTTCGCTTTTGGCGGGGAAAAATACCGGTCAGAAGCTGCTAGTTTCCCTGGCTCAACAAGCACAGGGCGTTTGCAGATGCGCGTGATAATTGACGGTAAAGGTCAAGCTGTCGATGGCGATGATACGACAACGGGGGCGGTGTGCATCGCCACGGGTGATGGCTACATCTGTGATGGCCGCATGGTGCTGCGTGTCGGCGACAAGACCACAGCGTGCCCGTTGTGCGCCGAACCCGGCACCGTCGCCGAAGGCGCGCCGTGCTTTATCTCCGATGGCAGCGAAGTAGCGGTCGATGGTTCGCTGGTGCTGTGCGCTTGCCCGCCCGGTACGAACCGAGTTGTAGCGCCACCTGACTTTGTCCCGCCCTGGCGGGAGACAAGATCTTCGCGCGTGGTCGGCCCAGGCGCGCAGAGCTTTGGTCAGCCTGTGCATTTCGTTGATAGCCGGCCGTATATCAATGAGCCAGGCTTTCATATTGTCCAGCGCAACATGTCCTTCCCTCAGGTGCTGCTGCACTTGGCTGAGCAGGACGGCACCTTGCCGATCTCGCGCCTGCAGATGCTCAACCCGACGTTCCAGGACGGCTTCAAGGCCGGCGAGATTTTCGTCATAGGTGACCCCGACAACGGCGATGCCTGCACCCGCGAAGAAGCTCAACTGATGGCCGCCGCACAGCAGGCCCGCGACTCGCTGGCGCTGCTCGACTACGACGAAGCCGAATTCATGATGGAGCATCAGGCTGAAATTGCAGGGCTGCTGACAGGCGCGAGTCAGTCCATGGGTGTCGGTAAGGACGTGCTGGAGCAAGGCCTGAGGCAGGTCCGGGCGACCTTGCTGGAGGTCGATCAGTTGCACAAGCAGCAGTTCGCCAAGTTCGGCCACCTGAACAGCCCGGAGTTTTTTGCTAGTCGACAGAAGTTGCTCAGGCAACTGGATGGACAGTTGAAAGCGGCGTTTTTGAACAAGCGTCTGAATCTCGGCCCGTACGAGCGTCTTCGCCGTGATCTGAAGATATCTACCAAAAGCCTGGTTCACCATTGGTCAAAAGCCGGTGGGCCGGGGCAGATTCCGGGGTATGCGACGCATCTGGATGAGGTGGCGAAGGCGGCTAAGTACGTCAAGTATGGCGGACACATCGGCACAGCCTTGGGAGGCACTTCGTCTTATTTGAAGGTGGAAGAGGTATGTCGGGCGGGCGAGACCCAAGAATGCAAGCGGGTTCGGTTTACAGAGGCTGGTAACTTCTCGGGTGGAATTGCCGGTGCCGCGGCTGGTGCGACCATGGGTAAGGGAGGCGCTGCGGCAGTATGCGGTTTCACCATTGGCTTCGCACCAGTGTGCGGGTTGATATTAGTGGCGGCTGGCGGAGTAGTAGGAGGGATGTTTGGTGCTGGAGTAGGCGAGGAGTTTGGTGAATTCTTCCATGAGCTTACAAATTGATGATAGCTCTAGTTAGTGCTTGGCCGACCGAGGTGAAACTGCTGCTCTACCTGACACCCATGATTTTAATGTGTGTGGGACTTGCACTCCGGCTCTTAATGATTTTGGGGGGCGATTTGGAGGATATGGAGCGAATCGTATCGAACAATAGGCGATTGGCATCTGTAGCCAGGCAAGATAATTCAACTTTGAAAGGTAAATGGTTTTTTATTGCAGAGTTTTCTGCGTTGTTAACGTATAAACGCCTCCTGATCTGGGGAGGGCGGATTTCCGCTGAGGATCTAAATTGTATTCCCCGTAGCTTGCGCATGCGCCTGCGCATATCAACGGCGTGCCTACATGTTGGTTTTTTTGGGGTAATGCTACTTTACTTTGTACGCGATGTGTCATCTGAGTAGCTCTGAGTGCGAGTGAGGAAATAATATGCGTTAAGCTCGGGATGAACCCTGATGGTATAAGTGAAAATTTAAGTTGACGAATACGGGTCTGTCTTTATGGCCGACGATTATTGGATTCACAGGGATGGTGATTGTTGCCGCAGCCCTGGCCCCATGGGCTGCAAGCACAAAAAAATCTGACACTCCCAAAAGCGACCCCGAGCAACCGCAAAGGGCCACAAAGCCGTGCCCCCACGAGCGCTTCAGAAGCTGGCCTTGACCTGCAATCCCACCACCAGCGCATTATCGATATCGGCCCCGGAAAACGCTCCAGGCTCGATTATGTACTGCACGTCCGGCCGCAGATTCAGCCAGGGCGTGGCCTGATATCCATAGCTCAGCTCGATCAACTGCTCAGCACTGTCGATATTCGGGAACTCCCGATCACTGCCAGCAGCTGCATGCTCCAGCACATCCCGACTACGTGGATTCGGCACTGCTCGGCCATAGCCCAACGACAAGGTGTCCCGCGGGCGGCCTGCAAATGGCTGGTACAGCACCACGCCCGTGCCATACCACTTGGTAAACGGCGATGCCGCCTTGCTCGACGCCGAGTATTGACCAAACGCATGCAGGCTACGGCCCGCCAGGGCGGGGTCATTCCATACCGCCTGATCAATCAACAGGTAGTGCCCACCTCGGCCAGCCACCTCGTCATCACTGCCAATGCGTTTGACGTTGGAGCTGTCGTAGTAATAACCCAGCTTGTACTCTCCCGGCAGTTCGCCCTGCAGTTTGTATACCAGCTCAACCGGCACAACCGTGCCTGTGGTGTGCTTGGGGCCCAGCTTCCAGGCACGGCTGGAATTGCCATTGCTTTCGGGGTCAACGTTGAACGCCGCCACGCGTACTTGCCAGGCTGGCGAAAGGTCATATTTGACCCGCGCACCGAGCCGTGCATTGGGGTAGTTGGTCCAGCCACTGCCGCCGGACATGTTCAGCGGATGGCCGCAGAAGCCGGCGTTCATGAAGTTGCACAGGATGCCGCTGTCGAGGCCGCCGAGGTCGTTGCCCATGGCCATGTAGCCGAGCTTGATGTTCAGCGCCGGAGTGAAGCTGCGTTCGTAGCTGAGCTCGGTCAGGCGTGTGTACAGGCCGCCGAAGTTTTCCTGGATCGGCAGGCGGTTGCCTACCAGTTCCTCCGAGGCGCTGTGGCCGCGGCGGTCGTTGATGCTCAGTTGGACCTTGCCGGCGTTATCCACCCCATACAAGCGGGACAAGTCGAACTGCACGCCCAGCTTGATGTTCTGTGAATAGCGCGCCGAGCGGTGCAGGCCGCCATCGGCGTTGTAGGCGGTCTCGCCGCTGTAGTCGGCGCTGAACTTGACGCCATCGTCTTCAAGTTGATGGCGCAAACCGCCCCAGTCACCACTGAGGGTGCTGCGCTGGAGCAGATCGGCTTCGGCCATGGCGCCGTTGCTGGCCAGTACCAGCAGCAGGCTGGCGGTGATGCGGGTAGGAGTAAAACGGAACACGGAGGACATTGCGCAGCTTTCCTGGGAATCGCGAGGGGGTGATAAATAGCGCCGCTGAAAGCATGAGGCCGCTCCTGCAAAGGGTGTGCAGGAGCGGCCTCATGCCGCACGGGAGTGACGCGCGTTATGGCAAGGCGTAGGCCATTACATAATCGCCACGGTCGGTCGACTGGCGGGCACCGCCAGCGGTGACGACCACGTATTGCTTGCCGGTCTTGGGCGAGACGTAGGTCATCGGGCCACCCTGGCTGCCGACGGGCAGGCGGGCTTTCCAGACCTCTTCACCGTTGCCGCTGTTGAAAGCGCGCAGGTAGAAGTCCTGGGTGCCGGCGATGAACACCAGGCCGCCTTGGGTTGACAGGGTGCCACCCAGCGTCGGCAGGCCAACCTTGATCGGCAGGTGCATGCGGATGCCGAGCGGGCCGGTGTCTTCAACGGTGCCGACCGGCACTTGCCAGGCGACCTGGCGGGTCTTCATGTCGATCGCGGTCAGGGTGCCGAATGGTGGCGCCTGGCAAGGGATGCCGGCAATCGACAGGAAGCGGTTCTTGTTCACCGCGTACGGCGTGCCTTTCAGCGGTACCGCGCCCATGCCGGTGTTCAGCGCTTCGCCACCACCGGCGGCTTTGCCCTGGTTCTGCGACGGGATCATCTGGATCCACAGCCCCAGGCGCATGTCGTTGACGAAGATGAAGCCATGCACCGGATCGGTGGAGATGCTGCCCCAGTTCATGCCGCCCAGCGAGCCCGGGAAGCTCAGCGACAGGTCGGTGCCTGGCGCGGTATAGAGGCCGTCGTAGCGCATCTTCTTGAAGTCGATGCGGCACAGCAGTTGGTCATACGGGGTTGCGCCCCACATGTCCGATTCGGTCAGGGTCTGCGCGCCGATCTGCGGCATGCCGACTGACTTCGGTTGGGTCGGCGAGTACGGTTCGTTGGGGATGTTGCTTGGCTTGACCGGCACTTCGTCGACCTGGGTCAGCGGTTTGCCAGTGGCACGGTCGAGCACGTAGATCTGCCCGGCCTTGGTGCCGATCACCACCGCAGGGACGGTCTGGCCGTCGTCCTTGGTGAAGTCGATCAGGCTCGGCTGCATCGGCAGGTCGAAGTCCCACAGGTCGTTGTGGACGGTCTGGTAGACCCACTTCTCGTTACCGGTGGTGGCGTCCAGCGCCAGTACCGATGCGCCGTAGGTGTGGTCGAGCTTGCTGCGCTCTACACCATAGATGTCGGTGGACGACGAACCCATCGGCAGGAACACGGTGTTCATTGCCGGGTCGTAGGACATCGGCGCCCAGCTGTTCGGCGTGCTGCGCACGTAGGTGCTGCCGTCAGTCGGGGCGTTACGATCTTCAGGGTTGCCTGGGTCAAAGGCCCAGCGCATTTGCCCGGTGATCACGTCAAAACCACGGATCACGCCACCTGGCATGTCGGTCTGGACGTTGTCGGCAACACGCCCGCCAACCACCACGGTGGTACCGGCCATCAGCGGTGCCGAGGACAGCTGATAGAACGAATCCGGGACATCGCCCAGGCCCGCCATCAGGTTGACCTGGCCGTTGTTGCCAAAGCCTTGGCAGAACTCGCCTGTATCCGCGTCGACTGCAATCAAGCGGCCGTCGATGGTGTTGGTCAGCAGGCGGCGCTGGCAGTTGGCGCCAGGGGCAACCGTGGCTGCAACGACCGGCGAGCTGTTCGGCTGGGAGGGCTGGGCCAGCGGCGCGCTAGCGTCGAAGTAGGCCATGCCGCGGCAACGCTGCCAGACTTTCGACTGGGCGTTGATGGTGTTTTTCCACAGCTCTTTGCCGGTGTCGGCGTCGAGTGCGATCAGGTTGTTGTGCGGGGTGCAGATGAACACTTTGTTGCCGACTTGCAATGGGGTCAGCTGGTCTTCGGCACCGTTGCCGTCGCTGAGGGCGACATCACCGGTGTGGTAGGTCCAGGCGACCTGCAGCTTGTCGACGTTGCCACGGTTGATCTGGTCGAGGGCGGCGAAGCGGCTGCCACCTTCGGTATTGCCGTAGTGAGCCCAGTCTTTCTGCGCTTGCGCAAGTTCGACGGCGGTCAGCCCGGGGCCTTTGCCAGTTGGGGCGACGCTTGGGTGGGCGACGAACATGTTGCCGGCCGCGACCATGACTGCTACCGCCATGACGCCAGCGACGGCGTAGGCGCCGCGGCCAGTGGCGGTGCCGTTGGCGCGGGCCAGCAGCGGGTACACCAGCGCGACTACGGTGCCGATCACGGCAAACATGAACAGGCGCGAGAACAGCGGCCAGAACACCAGGCCGGTGTCGAGCACTGCCCACAGCGCGGTGCCGAGCAGGAACGCGGCATACAGCCAGGCGCCGGCGACCTTGCGACGGGCGATGAGGATACCGGCGATGGCCATGGCCAGGCCGCCGATCAGGAAGTACCAGGAGCCGCCCAGGCCGGCCAGCTTGATGCCGCCGGCAGCCAGCAGCAGGCCGAGCAGGGCGATGATCACGCCCAGGCCAACCAGAATGATTTTCGAGGCGCCAGAGGCGCGCGGTGAGTCGTTCATGCCAAGGATCTCGCAAGTGGAATGCGCCGAGTTTAAGCCCTTAGCAAGCTAATTAACAAGTTGGTACATTTACGCTTGAGGCCTATTGTCGCAGGCCTGAGCTTGCCAAGATGCCTCGAAAAGCTTAGATCAAGTCGCCAATTTCAGGTTACAAACGGCCAAATCAATAATGTGAAAATTTCGCGAAAAAGCTCGATCTGGCGTTGTCGAGGTGGTTTTTTGCGTCTGACCCCTGCGGTTAAGCTGACGGACTGGTCAGGTAAGGCTGGCCGGGATTGCACCTAGGCTCCGTTTGGAGCAAGGTTGGCCGATTTGGCGGACAACAACTGCGATGGACAAGCTGCTGGCAATCAAGGCCTTCATGGCAACCGTCGACGCGCGCGGCTTCTCGGCTGCAGCGCGTAGCCTTGGGGTCGCCACCTCTTCGGTGACGCGCCTGGTCGACGCCCTGGAGGCTGAACTGGGCGCCGCCTTGCTCAACCGCTCCACCCGGCAAGTCAGCCTGACCGAGGCGGGCGCGAGTTATTACCAGCGCTGCCGCGAGGTGCTCGAGGCATTGGCCGAGGCCGATGCCAATGTCGGCGACCGTGGCGAGGAGCCCGTCGGGGTGCTGCGTTTGTGCCTGCCCGTCGAGTTCGGCCGGCGGGTGATAGCGCCGCATCTGGGGCGCTTTCTCGCCGCGCATCCGGGGCTTGAGCTGGACATCGACCTGAGTGATCGCTTCGATGACCTGCTCGAGGGTCGCTACGATGTGAGCATTCGCCTGGGCGAGGCCGCGGCCAATGACGAGCTGGTCTGCCGTCCGCTCGGAAGCTTTCAGCGCTGGCTGGTGGCAAGCCCCGCGTACCTCGCCGGGCCCGCGCCGCTGGAGCACCCACGAGGCCTCAAGGAACACGCCTGCCTGCGTTTTCGCTATGGGCAGTCCGCACGCCCGTGGCGCCTGTCACGTGACGAGCAGGCGCTGGAGCTGGATATCAGCGGGCCGCTGCGCAGCAGTAACGCCGACGTGCTGCGCGAAGCTGCACTGAGTGGCGCCGGCATCGCCTTGCTGGCCGACTGGCTGGTGCGCGAAGATGTCGCCGCCGGGCGTTTGCTGCGGCTGTTGCCTGATTGGCAGATCAGCCCCGGCTCCGCCAGCAACGCGATCAATGCCCTGTACCTGCCCAACCACCGCGGCTCACGCCGGGTACAGGCGTTTGTCGGCTTTTGCGAGGCACTGCTGGGCGAGTAAGGGCAGGGCGTTGCGCTACGCGCAAAGACCCCTTGCGCAGCCGCTGGATTCTCTTGCCCTGCACCGCTGGGTAACGTGCACAGCATCTCCCCTGATCATCCACCGAGGCACCTGCACATGAGCCCATCCATCGCTGCCAGCCAGCCCTCCACCGCAGGCCTGAGTCGGGCCCTGGTAACCCTGTTGGCATTTTGCTGTGGCGCGATCGTCGCCAATATCTACTACGCCCAGCCGATTGTCGGCCTGATTGCGCCAGATCTTGGCCTGTCAGCCGAGCACGCCAGCCTGATCGTGTCGCTTACGCAGCTCGGCTACGCGCTCGGTCTGCTGTTACTGGTGCCTCTGGCAGACCTGGTGGAAAACCGCCGGCTGATGGTTGCTACCGCAGTGCTGGCTTGCATCAGCCTGGTCCTGGCGGGCACCAGCAGCAATGGCCAGGGTGGCTTGTTTCTTGGCTATGCCTTGTTGATCGGCTTCAGCTCGGTGTCGGTGCAGATGCTCATTCCTCTGGCAGCGCACCTTGCCCCTGAGCAACAGCGCGGGCGCGTGGTCGGCAATATCATGGGTGGCCTGTTGCTGGGGATACTGCTGGCACGGCCACTGGCGAGCGTGGTTGCTGACCACTTCGGCTGGCGCACAGTGTTTATCGGCGCCGCCGGGATCATGTTGGCGATCATCCTGTTGCTGGCGCTGACCTTGCCGCGGCGGGTGCCCGAGCACAAAGCCAGCTATGCGCAACTGATGGCCTCGTTGGCAGGGCTGTTGCGCCGCTACCCGGTGCTGCGTCAGCGCTCGCTGTATCAGGCATTGATGTTCGCCGCGTTCAGCCTGTACTGGACGGCGGTGCCGATGGCATTGAGCGGGGAGCATGGCCTGTCGCAGAGCCAGATCGCAGTGTTCGCTCTGGTAGGCGCAGTCGGCGCAGTCGCTGCACCATTGGCCGGGCGGCTGGCTGATGCCGGGCATGCCCGCCGCGGCTCGCTGCTGGCATTGGTGCTGGCGCCGCTGGCGCTATTGCTGGGCCTGAGCGCACCGGGGTTCAGCGTGATCGGCCTGGCCATGAGCGGGGTACTGCTGGACTTTGCCGTGCAGATGAACATGGTGATCGGCCAGCGTGAGGTGTATGCACTGGACCCGGCCAGCCGCGGCCGATTGAATGCGCTGTACATGACCAGCATCTTCGTCGGCGGCGCAGCGGGTTCGGCGCTGGCCAGTCCACTGTATGAGCAGCTCGGCTGGCATGGCGTAGCGCTGGTTGGCGCCGCGCTGCCACTGCTGGCGCTGGGCATATTCGTGCTGCGTAGCCGGCGCGGTTGAAGGCGCCGCTTCAATGACTGTAGCGCGAGCCGATTCAACTCAAGCGATCACAGCGGCGCACCAAATAGTCCGGTCCAGTAGATCCCGGCATCGCTTTTGGGGTCCACGGCGTAGGCCGCGCCCAGTTCGCTGAAATCGGGGTTCATCAGGGTCGCGCAATGGCCTGGGCTGGCCAGCCAGCCATCGATGACCTTGCGCGGAGTGTCCAGCCCGGCCGCGATGTTTTCGCCGACCAGCCGGTAGGAGTAGCCGGCCAGTTCGGCGCGGTCACCCGGGGTGCGGCCATCACGGTCGATATGATCGAAGAAGTTCTGATTGGCCATCGCCCGGGTATGGTCTGCAGCAACGCCGGCCAAGGTCGCGTTCCAGCTGAGCGGCGCGGCGGCGGCGAACGGCTGGCCACCACATTGGCGGGGCACCTGGCGCGCTGCATTGATCTCCTGCAGCAGCTTCTGGCCCTCGGCCTGCCAGTCACCGAGGCGACCACTGAGCAGCGGCCGAGCCAGCACGATGCGCCAGTCGCGGCCTTCCTGGCTGACGCCTATATCGACGAACTGCGGGTCGAGCACCACCTGGCAGAAGCTTTCGGCGATGGCCTTCATCGCCGCCGGCGCATCGCGGGGCCCGGACAAGCTGATCGCCTGCACATTGACCATCGGGTAAGCCGCGCGGGACATCGCCTGCTGCAGGTCGCGAGTACCTTCCGGCGACAGCGCCAGGCGGGTATCGCTGCTCAGCGGCGGCAGCTCCAGCGAACCCTCGCCGGCGCAGCTCTGCGGCTGGCTGCGGTAGGCATTGATCGACGCGATCAGTTGCCCTTCCTCGCTGGTGAATGCCTGGGCGCCACAAGACACGCCGAGGCCTAGCGTCAGCACAGTAAGACAGGCAACGGATGACAGGACGCGCATGTGTATCTCCCTATCTGGCAGCGCGAGACTCGGCGCTGCTCATCCTACACAAGCATCTGGCTTTTGGCCCTGCGTCGTGCGGTGCAATTGAACGGCCGATTGTCGAACATTATCGGCAAAAGAGGGAGTAGACCTTTCTTGCTGAAGAAAGTGCGGTACTTGCTGGGAATTATTTGCATTCTCAGCGGGGCAACCACCGTTACTGTCCGCCGGCCAACAGTAATGCAACAGTTTGCCCGTCGCCATTCACTGCTAATAAGGCCTAACCCAGCAAAATCAGGCAGTTGCAACCCGGCACAAGTCCTGCAATAGCCCTGGCATCACCCTTGGTCCCGTGCAGGAGCATCCTTGAATAACTCCATCCTCCCCCTGACCTTGATCAGTGTTGCATTGATGCTGGTCGGCTGCGAACGCACCGAGCAGGTCAGCGCCCATGGCGATCAGCCGGTCCACGGCGGCACACTGGTGTACGCCACCGACCGCGAACCAACCTGCCTTGACCCGCACGTCGCCGGGGACATGCCGCAGGTATTCGTTGCTCAGCAATACCTCGACTCACTGGTGTCGATGGACAGCCAGGGGCGCGTCGGCCCATGGCTGGCCACGCACTGGCAGGTCGCCGCCGATGGCCTCAGCTACACCTTCCAGCTACGCCGCGATGTGCGCTTTACCGATGGCACGCCGTTCAATGCCGAGGCGGTCAAGGCCAACCTTGATCACATGGCCAACCCCAAGACCCAGTCGAGTACCGCCGGTGGCTATATCCGCCAGTATCGTGGCACCGATGTGATCGACGAGTACACCGCTGTGGTCCACCTGGCAACGCCCTATGCAGCGTTTCTTGAAGTGCTGGCGCAGGGCTTTCTCGGTATTCAGTCGCCTACTGCGCTCAAGCGCAGCCGTGACGTCAACTGCGAAAGCCCGGTCGGCAGCGGGCCGTTCAAGGTGGCGCGCTGGGACCGGCAGAACCAGGTCGAGCTGGTGCGCAACCCGGACTACAACTGGGCGCCGCCAACCGCCCAGCACCAGGGCCCGGCTTACCTGGAACGGATCGTGTGGAAGTTCATCCAGGAGCCGTCGGTACGCTTTGCCTCGCTGCAGGCCGGCGAAGTCGATGTGATCGAAACCCTGCCGCCCGAATCCCACGAGGCCGCACGGCGCAACCCGGATGTCGAGCTGATCGTCGCGCAACGCCCGGGCAACCCCACCAACGGCACTTTCAACCTGCGTCGCGCACCGTTCGATGACATCCGCGTGCGCGAAGCCTTTGTGCGCAGCGCCGATATCGAGGGCGCGCTGAAGAGCGTTTATTTCGGTGAATTTCCCCGCGCCGGCGGCCCGCTGAGCATGGCCACGCCGTTCTACAGTGCCGATTTCGAGCACAGCCAGGACTACCAGCCGGCCCGCGCCGGCAAGCTGCTCGATGACGCTGGCTGGACCAGCCGCGATGCCGAGGGCTACCGCAGCAAAGACGGCAAGCGCCTGCGCGCAACGGTGTTGATCGGAGCACGCACACCACCGTCGGAGCTGACCTTGTGGGAGCAGGTCCAGGCCACCACCCGCCAGGCCGGGATAGAGCTGGTGCTGGAGCAGATGAGCGATGTGCAGGTCACGGCCCGGCAGGCCGCCTGGGACTACGACATCCGCATTGGTTACTGGAATACCAACACCCCGGACGTGCTGCGGATCATCTTCAGCTCGGCCTTCGTACAGCCGGCCGGGGTCGGTGGCTACCACCAGAATTCCTCAGGCTACGCCGATCCCGGCTTCGACAGCCTGCTTGATCAGGCCCTCGCCACGCAGCAGCCGGAGCAGCGCCGCGCGCTGTATCAGCAGGCCCAGGCGCAAGCCGCCGGGCAATACCTGCAGCTCACCACCTATCCGCAAAGCACCCGCCTGGGCATTTACAAGACCGCCCGAGGGGTGCGCCTGGAGCCGTCGTTGGCGGTCACTTACCTGTATGACGCCTGGGTGATCAAATGAGCAGTGCAACTGAACTGGCAATAGCCGACCCGCGCCGCGAGCGCCTGGCCGCACTCGGCCGCCGCGCAGTAATCCGCCTCGGTGGCGGGTTGCTGGTGCTGTGGGCCGTGGCGACGCTTACGTTTTTTGCCTTGCGTCTGATGCCGGGCGACCCGGTGCTGGCGATTCTCGGTGGTCCCAGCGGCAACCCCAGTCCGGAAACCATCGAAGCCACGCGCATCGAGTTCGGCCTGGATAAACCACTGGCCGTGCAATACCTGCTGTACCTGGGCCGCCTGCTGCAAGGCGACCTTGGCGTGTCCTACTCGCAGCACCTGCCGGTGACGCGGGTGCTGGCCGAGCAGGGCGGTGCGACGCTTGAGCTGACCATCGCCGCGTTGCTGCTGGCCTGGGTGCTGGTGTTGTTGCTAACGGTGATCACCGCCGGGCGCGGTCGTCTGATCGGCGGGCTGGCCTCGCTGGCGGAAACACTCAGCGCCGCCTTGCCGCACTTCTGGCTTGGTGTGGTGCTGCTGGCGGTATTTGCCTTTGGCCTGCGCTGGTTCCCGCCGGCGGGCAGCGACAGCCTAGCCAGTTTGGTATTGCCGGCATTCTCTCTGGCCATTCCGCTGGCGGGCTTCATCGCCCAGGTGACCCGCGAGTCGCTGGAGCTGACCCTGGAACAACCGTTCATTCTCACTGCCCGCAGCCGTGGCTTGAGTGACCTGGCCGTGCGCTTCCGGCATGCCTTGCGCCATGCCTTGTTGCCTGGCGTATCGCTGTCGGGATGGGCCATTGGCGCGCTGATCAGCGGCGCGGTGGTGTGCGAAGTGATCTTTTCCCGCAAGGGCATCGGCCGCCAGTTGTATCAGGCGGTGCAGGCCCAGGACATGCCGCTGGTGATCGGCATCAGCCTGGTAGTTGCTGCGGGCTATGTGCTGGCCAACATTCTGGTGGACCTGCTCTACCAGTGGATCGACCCCCGCCAACAGGAGGCCACGCCATGAGCGACCTGATACTTGACCGTGTGCAGGCGCCGCTGCGCCGTCGGCGCCGGATCACCCTGCCGCCAGTCGGCGCAAGCCTGGCCCTGCTGTTTCTGGCCGCGTTACTGCTGGCTGCGCTGTTTCCCGAGCTATTTACCCACGTCGACCCACTGGCAATCGTGCCGCGCGATGCGTTCCAGGCGCCGAGCTGGGCGCACTGGCTGGGCACTGATCAATCCGGACGCGACATCTTTGCGCGGACCATTCACGGCGCCCGCCAGAGCCTGTTGATCGGCGTCGCCGCCACGGCGTTGTCGATGACCATCGCAATCAGCCTGGGCTTGCTTGGCGGCCTCGGTGGTGCGCGGGTCGACCGCGCTGTCGGCTGGCTGCTGGAGGTGCTGTTTGCTTTCCCCAGCTTGATCCTGGCGTTGCTGTTCGTGGCGGTGTTCGGCAGCGGCGTCGGCACGCTGATCGTTGCCACCGGCCTGGGGGGTGCGCCCGGTTACGCGCGCATGGTGCGTGGCCAGGTGCTGGCGGTGCGCAACGCCGGCTACATCGAAGCGGCGCGCGCGCTCGGCCATCCCACCTCGCGGATTGTGCTGCGCCAACTGCTGCCCAACGCTATGCGCCCACTGGTGGTGACCATGACCATGGGCGTCGGCCAGGCCATTGTCTGGGCCTCGGCGCTGAGTTTTCTAGGCCTAGGCGCCCGGCCGCCGGCACCGGAGTGGGGGACCATGCTGTCGATGGGCCGCGACTTCATCGCCAGCGCCTGGTGGCTGACGTTCTTCCCTGGGCTGTTCATCGTTCTTACCACCCTGGCCACGACGGTCACGGGGCGCTTCATTCAACAACGCCTGGAGGGCCGCCAAGCATGAGTGACAAGACCTTGATCGTCGACGGCCTGACGGTGTCGTTCGCCGGCCAGAGTGTGGTCCGCGACCTGAGCTTTACCCTGGCGCCCGGGCGTTGCGTGGCCTTGGTCGGCGAGTCCGGCTCGGGCAAGAGCGTCAGCGCCCGGAGCCTGGTCGGCCTGACCGGCACGGGCGCCGAGGTGTCGGCGCGCCAATTGCGCTTTGCCGACCACGACCTGCTTGATCTCAGCGAGCGTCAGTGGCGGCAGGTGCGCGGCAAAGACATCGGCTTTGTCTTGCAGGATGCGCTGGTCTCGCTCGACCCGTTGCGACCGGTCGGCAAAGAGATCCTTGAAGTGTTGCAAACCCATGGCTACGGCGACCGCCAGCAGCGTGCGGCGCGGGTGCATGAGCTGCTTGAGCTGGTCGGCGTGCCGGACCCTGCACTACGCGCCCGCCAGCGCCCCGGCCAGCTATCGGGAGGCTTGCGTCAGCGTGCCCTGATCGCCAGCGCGCTGGCCATGCAGCCGGCGCTGGTGATCGCCGACGAGCCAACCACTGCGCTGGATGCCACGGTGCAGGCGCAGATTCTGCAGGTGTTTCAGCAGATCAAGGCGCGCGGTGCGTCGCTGCTGATCATCAGCCACGACCTGGCCGTGGTCGCCCAGTTGGCTGACGAGGTGCTGGTGCTGCGCCATGGCGAAGTGGTCGAGCAGGGGCCGATGCAGCAGGTGCTGCGCGAGCCTCGACATGCCTACACCAAGGCGTTGCTGGCGGCGGTGCCAGCCGAGCATCCGCGGGGCACCCGGCTGTCGCCGCAACGCGTGGCCAGCACGCCCAGGCTGGTCAAGCGTGGCCTGGGCGAGGTCCTGCTCGAAGGCCGTGACCTGGGCAAGCGCTACACCGGCCCGGACCGGCGGGCGAGGCAAGTGGTGCAGGGCGTCAGCTTCACCCTGCACGCCGGCCGCACGCTAGGCATCGTTGGTGAGTCCGGCTCGGGCAAAACCACCGTGGCGCGCCTGGCGCTGGGTCTGCTGACGCCAGACCAGGGCCAGGTGCTCTATCGCGGCAAAACCTGGAACCTGCCCGACGATGCCATCGCCGAGGCCAGCCGGCGGCCGCTGCGCCGCGAAATCAGCGTGATCTATCAAGACCCGCTCGGTTCGTTCGACCCGCGCTGGACGGTTGCGCAGATTTTGGATGATGCCTTGCAGGTCGCCGGCGTCGAGGCGCCAGCACGGCCGGCGCGGATTGCCGTGCTGCTCAATCAGGTGCGCCTTGCCGCGGACCTGGCCCAGCGCCGGCCGTTGCAGCTGTCGGGCGGCCAGCGTCAGCGCGTGGCGATCGCCCGCGCCATCGCAAGCGAGCCGAAGCTGATCATCTGCGACGAGCCGGTGTCGGCGCTGGACGTTTCGGTGCAGGCGCAGGTGCTGGATCTGCTCGCTGATCTGCAGGACGAACTGGGCCTGGCCTACCTGTTTATCTCTCACGACCTGGGGGTGATCCGCCATGTCAGCGACGACGTGCTGGTGATGCGGCACGGCCAGGTCGTCGAGCATGCACCGGTCGAGCAGCTGTTCCGGCAGCCGGCCCATAAATACACCCAGCGTCTGCTTGGCTCAGTACCGCGCCTGCCCGGCGCGGGCACTGAATTGGTCGTACCGCCGCTCGACCTCGAGCATGAGGCCTTCGACCTGTTCGACGAAGCAAGACTGTGGAAAATTGCCATCTAAGGACTGCCCCATGACTACCTTTCAACGTTTGCCTGCCCAAGCCCCAGCCAATACCGTCGCCGCGCTCAAGGCCCGTGTCAGCGCCTTGCTGCCGGCGATTGCCGCCGGCGCTGCCGAGCGTGAGCGCGAGCGCCGGCTGCCCTATGCGGCCATTGCCGAGCTGGCCGCGGCCGGCCTGTACACCGTGCGTATCCCGCAGCAGTACGGCGGCCCTGGTGGCAGCGTCAGTGATGTGATCGAGTTGCTGCTGCAGGTGGCCGCCGCCGACTCCAACGTCGCCCAGGCGCTGCGCCCGGGCTTCGCCTTTGTCGAAGGCCTGCTCGCGGCCAGCGCCGAGGGTGCCGAACAGGAGCGCGTGCGCTGGTTTGCCGTGTACCTGCAAGGTGCGGTGATCGGCAATGCCGGCTGGGAGCTGGGCGGTGCCAATGGCGCCATTGCCGCGCGTTTGGTGCGCGAGGGCGATCACTTCCGCGCCAACGGCAGCAAGTTCTATAGCACCGGGGCGCTGTTTGCCGACTACGTCAGCGCGGTGGCGCTGGACGAGGACGAGCAGCCGGTGTCGTTCATCCTGCCGCGTGACCGCGAAGGGCTGGAGCTGGTCGACGACTTCGATGCCATGGGCCAGCGCCTGACCGCCAGCGGCACCACCCACCTGCACAACGTGCGGGTCGAGGCCAGTGACATCCGCACGCGCACCGTGGAGGAGGGCAAACGCACCATCGTCACGCCGTTCCTGCAGCTGTTTCTCGGCACCGTGCTGGCTGGTATCGCCCGCAATGCCCTGAACGACGCCAGCCAGTTTGCCCGTGAGCATGCACGGCCCATCAAGCACAGCAGCGCCAGCCAGTCGGTCGATGACCCTTACGTGCAATTGTCGGTGGGCGATATTGCCGCCAGGGCTTTCGGTGCCGAGGCACTGGTGCTCAAGGCCGCCGCCAGTATCGATCGCGCCTGGGCCGCGCAGTTGGATGAAAGCGCCGTCGAGCAGGCTGCACTGGAAGTCGCCCAAGCGCAGTACCTGGCAGCCGAATTGGCGCTGAAAGCCGGCGAAACCCTGTTCGATGTCGGCGGTGCCTCGACCACTGGCCGTCAGCACAACCTCGACCGGCACTGGCGCAATGCGCGCACGGTGGCCAACCACAACCCGCGCCACTGGAAGGCGGCGGTAGTCGGCGCCTGGCAGCTCAAGGGCACCCGGCCACCCGTCTCGGGGCTGTTTTGACGGCTCAGCCGGCGGCGCTGGTCGGCCATCTGCAAAGCCCCAAGGTGCCGGTGATCATCGGCGCTGCGCTGTTCATGGAACTGCTCGACAGCACGGCGGTGATGACCGCGCTGCCGAGCATGGCCGCGGATTTTGGCGAGCCGGGCCTGCGCATGAACCTGGTGGTCTCGCTGTACATGCTGGCCCTGGCGCTGTGCGTGCCGATCAGCGGCTGGGCGGCCGAGCGTTTTCGTCCGCGTCAGGTAATGCTGCTGGCGATGGGCTTGTTTACCGGCGCCTCGCTTACCTGTGCGCTGGCTGACACGCTCTGGCAACTGTGCCTGGGGCGAATGCTGCAAGGTGCGGCCGCAGCGCTGATGACGCCGGTGGGGCAGGTGATCATCCTGCGCTGGTCGAGCCGCGATCAGCTGCTGCAGTCGATGTCGTGGCTGGCGTTGCCGGCCTTGGTCGGGCCGTTGCTGGGGCCGCTGTTGGGTGGTTTGTTGGTGACGGTGCTGTCGTGGCACTGGATCTTTCTGGTGAACCTGCCGATCTGCCTGCTTGGCTGCTGGTTGATTCTCAAACATGTGCCGGACTTCCCGGCGCGCAGCGTACCGCCACTGGACTATCGCGGCCTGCTGCTCAGCGGCGGCGCGTTGGCGCTGCTGGTGGCTGGCCTGGAGTCGCTAGGCCTTGGCCAGTTGCCGCGGCCATGGGCCCTCGCGCTGATCGCCGCCGGCGGGCTGTTTGCCCTCGGCTATTGGCTGCATGCCCGCCGCCATGCCAGCCCGCTGGTCGACTTGAGCTTGTTGCGCCTGCGCAGCTTCGGTGTTGCCCAGGCGGGCGGGGGGCTGTTCCGGCTGGGCTCGGCGGCGCAGCCGTTTCTGCTGGTGCTGTTGCTGCAGAACAGCCTGGGCATGAGCCCACTGGCGGCGGGGTGGTTGATGGTCAGCGGCGGCGTCGGCGCGTTGTTGATGAAGTTGCTGGCAGTGCCGCTGGTACGCCGTTACGGCTACCGCCGGGTACTCAGCTGCAACGCGCTGCTCAGCGGCGTGGGCATCGCCTTGTGCGCAGCGTTCGACCGCGACACGGCAGTGTGGTTGATGGCGGTGGTGCTGTTTGCCGCAGGCCTGGTGCGCTCGTTGCAGTTTTCCACCCTGGGTGCAGCGAGCTATCAGGATGTGCCAGGCGAACGCTCGGCGGCGGCCAGCTCGCTGTCGGCGATGTCGGTGCAGTTGACCATGGCCATGTCGGTAAGTATGGCTGGGGTGATGCTGGGGATTCTGGCCGCGGCTGATAGCAGGGTCGAGACGTCTGTCGAAGATATCGCTGCAGTGATGCTGTTGTCGGCGCTGTTGTGTGTGCTCTCGGGTCTGGTGTTCCGGCGTTTAGCCAACTGATGAACGGGGCCGCACAGCAGCACCGTTCATTGGTCGATCAGTGCGCGCCGGCGGCCTTGCTCAGGTCGCTCTCGGCCCACTCGGTGTAGATGCAGGCATCGGCCACCGCCCAGCGCACCTTGACCGTGTCGCCCGGCTGCATCGGCATACCGGCTGCCGACAAGGCCTTGACCGTCATCTCGGTGCCGCCTGCGCTGACCACATGGCAGGTCTGGCTTTCACCGAGGAACAACACTTCGCTGACCTTGGCACTGACTTCGTTCCAGCCTGCCGGCAAGGGCTCCCGCGCTGCCTGTTCGGCGCTCAGGGCCAGGGCTTTTTCTGGGCGCACCATGATCAGCGCGTCCTGCCCGGCGACCAGTCCTGGGGTCAGGCGAATCGCCAATGGCTGCCCTTCGAAACTGCCGGAGCCGTTGCTGCTGGCCTTGATCCGGAAGAAGTTCGAGTTGCCCAGGAACGACGCCACAAAGGCATTCGGCGGGTTCTGGTAGAGGTCATAACCGCTGCCCAGGCCGACGATCTTGCCGTGGCTGAAGATGGCGATGCGCTGCGACAGGCGCATGGCTTCTTCCTGATCGTGGGTCACGTAGACGATGGTGATACCGAGGCGACGGTGCAGCTGGCGCAATTCGTCCTGCAGGTCTTCGCGCAGTTTTTTGTCCAGTGCGCCGAGCGGCTCGTCCATCAGCAGGATGCGGGGCTCGTAGACCAGCGCACGAGCAATCGCCACGCGCTGCTGCTGGCCGCCGGAGAGCTGCGCCGGGCGGCGGTGGGCGAACTGCTCGAGCTGCACCAGCTTGAGCATGGCGTCGACGCGCTTGCTGATCTCGCTGGCGCTGAGCTTGCGGATCGCCAGCGGGAAGGCAATGTTGTCGCGCACCGACAGGTGCGGGAACAGTGAGTAACGCTGGAACACCATGCCGATGTCGCGCTTGTGCGGCGGCACATTGACCAGCGATTGCTCGTCGACCAGGATCTCGCCGCTGCTCGGGGTCTCGAACCCGGCCAGCATCGACAAGGTGGTCGACTTGCCCGAACCGCTGGAGCCGAGGAAGGTCAGGAATTCGCCGTTCTGGATATCCAGGTTGATGTTGTCGACGGCGGCGAAATCGCCGTAATGCTTGTTCAGATTACGCAGGCTGACAAGGGTCTTGTTCGGCGCGTTGTCTTTCATCACTGCACTCATTGTTATTGTCTCCGGGCACTCAGGCGCTGACTGGATTGCGCCGGCGCAGGGCGGCGGCGATGAGCATGACCAGGAGCGACAGGCCGATCAGCAACGTCGAAGCGACGGCGATCACCGGGGTCAGGTCCTGGCGCAGGGTGGTCCACATTTTGACCGGCAGGGTCTGCAGGTTGGGGCTGGCCATCATCACACTGAGCACCACCTCGTCCCACGACACCAGAAACGCGAACAGGCCGCCGGCGATCATCCCCGGGCGAATCGCCGGGAAGGTCACCTTGAAGATCGCCTGCAGGCGCGAGGCGCCGCAGATCACCGCAGCGTCTTCGATCGACTGGTCGAACAGCTTCAGCGAGTTGATGATCGAGATGATGGTGAAGGGCAGGGCGACGATCACATGGCTGACGACAAAGGCGAACAGCGTCCCGGTGTAGCCGAGCTTGAGAAACAGCGCGTAGACCGCCACGGCGATGATCACCAGCGGCACGATCATCGGCAGGGTAAACAGGCCGTAGAGCATTTCCCGCCCGGGGAAGCGCCCGCGCACCAGGGCGAAGGCGGTCGGCAAGCCCAGTGCTACTGCGCACACGGTGGTGAGCACGGCAACCTTGAGGCTGGCCAGGGCGGCGTCCATCCACTCCGGGTTGGAGAAGAACTGGCCGTACCACTTCAGGGTCCAGCCTGGCGGTGGGAATACCAGCCATTGCGAGGAGCCGAATGACAGCAGCACGATGAACAGGATCGGCAGCAGCAGAAACGCGGCAATCACACCGGTGGTGGCATACAGGCCAAACCGCAGCGGGCGGCCCATGGCATTTGGAGTCAGGAGCATCGCGGCTTACCTCGCATTGCCGACCGGGGATTCCGGCTGCAGCTTCAGGTACAGGTAGAAAAGCACCAGGGTGATCAACACCAACAGTGCGGCGGCAGCGCTGGCCAGGCCCCAATTGAGGAACGACTGCACCTGCTGGACGATGAACTCGGGCAGCATCATGTTCTGCGCACCACCGAGCAGGGCCGGGGTGACGTAGTAACCGAGCGACATGACGAACACCATCAAGGCCCCGGAGAACAACCCCGAGCGGCACAGCGGCAGGAACACCTTCCAGAAGTTGGTCCACGGGCTGGCGCCACAGATGGAGCCTGCCTGCAGCACCATCGGGTCGATGGCGTGCATGGTTGCCTGCAACGGCAGCACGATGAACGGGATCATGATGTAGCTCATGCCGATCACTACGCCGGTCAGGTTGTGCACCATTTCCAGCGGCGCATCGATGATGCCCATCGCCATCAACGCCTTGTTGATCACTCCGGAGGCCTGCAGCAGCACCAGCCACGAGTAAGTCCGTGCCAGCAGGCTGGTCCACATCGACAGCAGCACGATGTTCAGCAGCCAACGGCCCCAGCCCTTCGGTACCAAGGTGATCGCCCAGGCCAGCGGAAAGCCCAGCAGGACGCTGATCAAGGTCACCAGGCCGGCCACCGAGAAGGTGTTGAACAGCACCCGTGCATAGGCCGAGTTGGCGAACAGCTGCTCGTAGTTGCCCAGCCCCGGCACCGGCTCGAGCACGCCGCGCAGGAGCAGGCCGATCAGTGGCGCAAAGAAGAACAGGCCAAGGAACACCAGCGCGGGCAGCAGGTTACGGCTGCCGCGCCAGCGCTGACCCATCCCGCTGCGGCGGGTGGCCGTGCCGGGGGCGCCGGTGCCGCTGGGGGCACCTTGCGCGTTGTGCAGGGCGTTGATGGCGACTTTCATTTGACCAACCACTCATTCCAGCGCGCAGCGATAGCCTGGCCGTTTTTCGCCCAGTAGGCGAAGTCCAGCGTGACCTGATCCTGGGCGTAGGCGGTGGGCAGGTTCGGCGCCAGTTCAGGTTTGAGCTGGCTGACGCTGTCGAGGTTGACCGGGGCGTATGCGGTGAGGTTGGCGAACTCGGCCTGGCCCTTGGCGCTGCTGGCGTTGGCCAGGAACTTCATCGCCGCGTCCTTGTTCTTGGCGCCTTTGGGAATGACCAGAAAATCAGCCATGACCAGGTTTTGCTTCCAGCTCACACCGACTGGTGCGCCGTCTTGTTGCAAGGCATACACGCGGCCGTTCCAGAACTGCCCCAGCGACACTTCACCAGACGCCAGCAGTTGCTGCGACTGGGCGCCGCCGCCCCACCAGACGATGTCTTTCTTGATGGTGTCGAGTTTCTTGAAGGCGCGGTCCAGGTCCAGCGGGTACAGTTTGTCGGCGGCTACACCATCGGCCAGTAGGGCCAGTTCCAGCACGCCGGGGCTTGGCCACTTGTACAGGGCGCGCTTGCCGGGGAAGGTTTTGGTGTCGAACAGCGCCGACCACTCGACCGGCTTGTTGCTACCAAGCTTGCCTTCGTTGTAACCGAGCACAAACGAGAAGAAGAACGAGCCGACGCCGTGGTCGGAGACGAACCGCGGGTCGATCCGGTCGCGTTTGACGGTGTTGAAATCCAGCGGCTCGAGCAGGCCTTCTGCTGCGGCGCGCAGGGCAAAGTCGGCTTCGACGTCCACCACATCCCACTGCACGTTGCCACTCTCGACCATGGCCTTGAGCTTGCCGTAGTCGGTCGGGCCGTCCTGCACCACCTTGATGTTGCTCTCTTTGGAGAACGGCTCGGCCCACGCCTGCTTCTGCGCGTCCTGGGTCGTACCGCCCCAGCTGACGAAGTTGAGGCTGTCGGCGGCCTGGGTGGCCTGACAGGCCAGGGTCAGCAGGCTGGCGGACAGCACTGCGCTTACACGTTTGCTCAACAGCATGGTTACGCCCTCGTTACTTTTGTTATTCGAGGCGGGTTCTGTCACCCGCCAATATGTTCGGGAGCAGCGATTTCAACGATGTGGTGCGGCCGGGTTTGAGTGTAGGAGCCGGCCAGGATTTCAAGGTCTACGGGATATCATATTATGGTATTCCAAACTTTTCGCAAGAGGCATCCGTGCACCGGCGGTCAGCGATTGCTCAAAGCGCAGCGGTCTCGAACGGGATGCTTTGCACCACTTCAAGCTCATACCCAGCCAAACCCGCGTACTTGAGCGGCGGCCCCAGATGGCGCAGTTTGCCCACGCCCAGGTCCTGCAGAATCTGCGCGCCGGTGCCGACCTCCGAATAGACCTTGGACTGGCCTCGCTGATAGGGCCGCACGGGCTGGGTCAGGTGTGGCACACGCTCCAGCAACGCTTGCGAAGACTCGTGATTGGCCAGCACAACCACTACCCCGGAGCCTTCTTCGGCGACCCGTTGCAGGGCGGCCCACAAGGTCCAGTTGGCGGGACCGGCGTACTCGGCGCCGACCAGGTCGCGCAGCGGGTCGATTACGTGCACACGTACCAGGGTGGGTTGTTCGCGGCGGATATCGCCCATGACCATGGCCATGTGCACGCCACCTTCGATCCGGTCTTCATAGGTCACCAGACGGAAGGTGCCGTGCACGGTGGGCAGTTCGCGCTCACCGATGCGCTTGATGGTCTGCTCGGTGCTCAGGCGATAGTGGATGAGGTCGGCGATGGTGCCGATCTTGATGCCATGCTCGGCGGCGAACATTTCCAGGTCGGGGCGGCGGGCCATGGTGCCGTCGTCATTGAGCACTTCGACGATGACCGAGGCCGGGCTGAACCCGGCCAGGCGTGCCAGGTCGCAGCCGGCTTCGGTATGCCCGGCCCTGGTCAGCACGCCGCCTTCGCGGGCGCGCAGGGGGAAGATATGCCCCGGCTGGACCAGGTCCTCGGGGCGAGCATCGGCCGCCATCGCAGCCGCTACCGTGCGCGCGCGATCAGCGGCGGAGATACCGGTGGTGACGCCGCTGGCGGCTTCGATGGAAACGGTGAAGGCGGTGCTGAATACGCTGCCGTTGCTTGGCACCATCTGCTCAAGGCCCAGTCGCTGGCAGTGCTCGTCGGTAAGCGTCAGGCAAATCAGCCCGCGTGCCTGGCGCGCCATGAAGTTGATCGCCTGGGCGTCGCAGCGTTCAGCCGCGATCAGCAGATCGCCTTCGTTTTCACGGTCTTCGTCGTCCACCAGCAGGACCATCTTGCCTTGACGATAGTCCTCGAGAAGTTCTTCGATGCTGTTGAAAGCCATGCTGCACGCTCGCTGTGGTTTGGTGATTATTGTGGTATACCATCATACACAACAATCTGAAAAACTGGAGAGCAGCGGATGAAGGCTTACTGGATCGCCCACGTCGATATCAGCGACCTCGAGCAGTACCAACAGTACACCCAGCGCGCGCCGGCAGCGTTCAAGGCGTACGGCGGCAAGTTCCTCGCCCGGGGCGGGCGCAGTGAAGCGTTGGAAGGCAGGTCGACACCGCAGCGCAGTGTGGTGATCGAGTTCGATTCTTATGAGCAGGCACTGGCCTGCTATCGCTCGGCGGAATATCAAGACGCCTGTAGCCACCGACAAGGGGTGGCCAAGGCTGAGGTAATCATTGTTGAGGGGTTCGAGGGTTGAGCGCTGCGTGAAGCAGGTGAGGGGCCAGCACTGATGGCCCCTCTGCTCATGCCATCCCAGGCAGCTCGTTCGGGCGCAGGTCAAATACCAGCACTTCGGCGTCGTGGCCGTTGGCCAGGCTCAGCACCTGCTCCTGGCGTAGCCGCACGCCGTCACCTTCGCTGAGCAGCTGGCCGTTCAGCTCGATGCTGCCGCGGGCAACATGCACATAAGCATGGCGGTTGTCCGGCAGCTTCAAGCTGGCACGCTCATCACCGTCGAACAGCCCGGCATAGACCTTGGCATCCTGGCGCACCTGCAGCGAGCCCTGTGCACCATTCGGCGAGATGATCAGGCGCAAGCGGCCACGTTTGTCAGCAGCGCTGAAGTGCTGCTGCTGATAGCGCGGCTCGGCGCCTTTGACCTGCGGCACGATCCAGATCTGTAGAAAATGCACCGACTCGTCATGGCTGTGGTTGAACTCGCTATGGGCAACACCGTGGCCGGCACTCATCAGTTGCACGTCACCGGGGCGGATCACCGAGCCGGTGCCGAGCGTGTCCTTATGTTCCAGCGCGCCTTCCAGCACGTAGGAAAAAATCTCCATGTCCCGGTGCGGATGCTGACCGAAGCCCTGGCCGGGCGAGACGCGGTCGTCGTTGATTACCAGCAGGTCGGAGAAGCCTTGCTCTTCAGGGTCGCGATAGCTGCCGAAGGAGAAGGTGTGAAACGATTTCAGCCAGCCATGAAAGCCCAGGCCGCGGTCTTGTGCTTTGCGAAGTGTGAGCATGGTGATTCTCCTGTGAGCCTGCGCCGGGAAGGCTTTGGGCTGTTGATGGATGAATCTTACTGTCGCTCAGCATAATGAAAAACTAGCTTTTAAGAGATTAACTGTCAGGTTCAGGGTGACAATCCTGCGCCAATACAGCAAGGTGAGCTTTATCTGGATCTATCATCAAGCGACTGATTCAGTTCAACGATCCCGAGGCGTTTCGATCAACCACTAAACCAATAGATGCCCAGGCAGACAAAAGCCGCTATAAAGCGCTCGACCGTCACCAAGAGCAACCCGATGAACCCATACGAAGACATGCGCATTTTCACCCAGGTCATGCAGGCCGGTAGCTTCACCGCGGCAGCCGACCTGCTGGGCATGTCCAAGCAGTCGGTCAGCCGGCGCCTGATGCAGCTTGAAGAACGCCTCGGCGTACGCTTGCTCAACCGTTCGACCCGGCGCCTGGACGCAACCCCGCTGGGCCAGCAGTACTTCGATTCAGCCGTGCGCCTGCTCGGCGAGATGCAGCAGGCCGAGCAGGACATCAGTGGCCAGACCCAGGTTCTGCGCGGGACCCTGCGCTTGAGCGCGCCGCTGTCGTTTGCCATCAGCCATATGGGCAGCTTGCTCACCGAGTTTCTGCAACTGCATGCGCAGTTGATCGTCGAGATCGACCTTAGCGACCGCGCAGTGGACCTGATCGGCGAGGGCTACGACCTGGCGCTGCGAATTGGCACGTTAGAGGACTCAAGCCTGGTTGCGCGGCGTATTGCAAGTATCGAGCGGGTGTATTGTGCCAGCCCGGGCTATCTAGCCGCGCGCGGCACACCGCTCGAACCCGAAGCGCTGCGCGAGCATGATTGCCTGCCCTATGGTCATTCACGCCAGGTGCAGTGGCAGTTCAAGGGCCAGGGCAAGACACTGCAGGCGATCGCCGTCAGTGGGCGCATGCGGGCCAACAATGGCGAGCTATTGAGAGATGCGGCGATTGCCGGGATGGGGGTGACCTACTTGCCGGCCTTCATTGTCGAGCAGGCGCTGGCCGATGGGCGTCTGGTCAAGCTGCTCGAGGCCTGGACACCGCCGCCGCTACAGCTGTCGGCGGTGTATCCGCAGCACCGCCAAATCGCTCGGCCGGTGCAGGCCTTTGTCGAGTTTCTGCGCGAGCGGCTGTAGCCAAACCGGGCCGGCGCGAGGCCAGCCCGTGATGGCCTTGGCTCAGGCAGTTGCAGCCAGTTTGGCGCTGGTCTGGCGACGACGATAGGCGCTGTCGCGGCTGGCCAACCACCAGTACAGCGGCGAGGTGATCAGCAGGCCGACCAGCCACGACAGGTCGGCGCCGTTGATGTGCTCGGACACCGGGCCGACATACAGTGGGGTGTTCATGAACGGGATCTGCACGATGATGCCTACGGCATAGGCCAGCAGCGCCTGCGGGTTGTAGCGGCCGTAGATACCGCCATCGACCTTGAAGATCGACTCGATGTCGTAGTCGCCCTTGTGGATCACGTAGAAGTCGATCAGGTTGATCGCGGTCCACGGCACCAGTACCACCAGCAGCACCAGCACCATGTCGACGAAGTGGCCGATAAAGTCCGCCGAAGCAAACACTGCCACCACGCAGCAGGCTGCAAGGACGATCAGCGACAGCACCGCGCGGCTCTTGGCGGTGGGGATCCAGCGCCAGGCGAAGGTCTGGATCAGGGTGATGATCGACAGCACCGCACCATACAGGTTGAGTGCGTTATGGCTGATCACGCTGAGCAGGAACAGCACCAGCATCAACGGGCCTATGGCGCCGGTGGCCATCTTCACCGCGTCCATGGTGTCCATCCCGGCCGGGATTGCCAGCACGGCTACAGCGCCGAACACGAACGACAGGCTCGAACCGAGCGCTGAACCGAGGTAGGTGCTCCAGAACGTCGAAGAGACTTTGACGTCGGCTGGGAGGTAGCGCGAGTAGTCGGACACGTACGGCGCAAAGGCGATCTGCCACAGTGCGGCGAGCGAGACGGTGGCCAGCCAGCCGGCCAGGTTGAAGCTGCCGCGGGTGAGGAAGTCGTCGCTTTGTACATGGCTGAAGATATAGCCAAAGCCGACCACGATACCGATGCCCAATACCCAGGTGCCGATACGGTTGAGCACATGGATGAAGCGGTAACCGATGATGCCGATGATGCCCGATCCCAGCGCCCCGACCACGATGCCGACCGATACCGGAATCGACTCCGCGACACCGTGCAGTGACTTGCCGGCAAGAACGATGTTGGATGCGAAGAAGCCGATGTACATGACTCCGGCAATCACCACCACCAGCAGGGCGCCGAGCGAGCCGAACTGGGCGCGGCTCTGAATCATCTGCGGGATGCCCATCTGCGGCCCCTGCGCCGAATGCAGCGCCATTAGCACGCCACCGAGCAGGTGGCCAACCAGAATGGCGACGATGCCCCACACCAGGTTCAGGTGAAACAGCTGCACGCCGAGCGCGCCGGTGACGATCGGCAGCGGCGCGATATTGCCACCGAACCAGAGGGTGAACAGATCCCTGACCTTTCCGTGGCGATCCTGCGGCGGTACATAGCCGATTGTATGTTTTTCTATCAGAGGGGCCGAATTGGCTGCACTGGTCATGACTGACTCCAAGGCAAGGAGGGGCGTCGGGAGATCCCCGGGTACGCGCCGGCAATGGGCGACGTGTTCTTGTTGGAGGGATGATGGCGGCTGGCTGGCGAACGAGAAATTAGTAAATATGTACTCATGAACGTTAAAAAACCTAAGGCTGAACTCGGCCTGAAAGGTCTTGGCAGGCAAGCTTCGTGCCGGCCTGGCAAATGCCCGCAGGCACGCGAGTACAGCGCCATGCGTGGTGAGTCTGTGCCATGCAATGGGGCGCGCTGTAACGCCCTGCACCAGCCTGGTGAGCGCTACTGTCGGCCGTTTTGTCCGACCTAGTACAAAATGGCACGGAACGTCTGCGCCGGTTTGATCTCCTATTCAGCAGATGGAGGACAACGCGCCTTGGGAATCGATGGTCAGCAAAAGATGAAATCAGATCAGGATAAGCACCCCGACCAGACGAACCCTCCGTTCCTGCTAGAGGGCGGGATTGTAAGCAGCCTGATCCAGACCATGGATTGGTCGTGCTCGCCCTTGGGCGCTCCCCGACAGTGGTCGTCCAGCCTGAAGACGCTGATGGCAACCATCTTGCCAGCCCAGGCGCAGATCGTGCTGTTCTGGGGGCCTGAATATGTTGCGCTGTACAACGATGCCTACACACCCACGATTGGCGCCAAGCACCCGCTAGCACTGGGCCGCCCCGCTCAGGAAAACTGGACAGAGCTTTGGGATGACCTCGAACCGCTGCTGAGCGGCGTGCGCAACACCGGGCAGACTTTTTCGGCGAAAGATCGGCCCTTTTACATCGAGCGTAGCGGCTATGGAGAGACGGCTTATTTCGATGTTTCCTATTCGGCAGTGCACGAGATCGACGGCACTGTCGGTGGCGTGCTGTGCATCGTCGCAGAGACGACCGAGCGGGTGCAGTTCGAGCGCCGGCAGAGTTTTCTGCTGGAGCTGGGGCAGGCCCTGCCGGAGCTGAACGAGCCGGAACAAATCGAGGCGTATGCCATTGAGCGGGTAGGCCAGCAACTGGGCGCGGCGCGGGTATTTCTCGCCGAGGCGCAGGGCGATGACCTGCAGGTGCGGATTGCCCGCGACTGGGTCAATGGTGCGAGTTCCAGGATTGGTGAGCTGCGCTATGCGGACATTGCCGCGCAACTGCCCGAACAGCTGGGCCGCGGCTTTATCGTAAACGCTGCCGAGACTGCCAGCGTGTATGTGCCGGTGCTGCGCGGCAACAGGCTGGAGGCCATGCTTGGCGTCGAGTTTGCGCAACCGCACTTCGTCGACAAAGACCAGTGCCTGCTGCTCGAGGACACCGCCAAGCGGGTTTGGCAAGCGATCACCCATGCCCGCTCCGAACGGGCTTTGCGCGCCAGCAGCGCGCACCTTGAGGCGACCTTTGCCGAGCTGATGGCGCTCAACGAATGCCTCGAAGAGCGCGTCTCGTCCATGCTCGCCGAACGCGAAGAAGCCAACCGGCAACTGCATGAAGCCAGCAAGATGGAGATGATTGGCCAGCTCACGGGCGGCATCGCTCATGATTTCAACAATATGCTCACACCGATCATTGCCTCGCTCGAGCTGATCCGTCGCCACCCTGAAGATGCCCAGCGTTCGGTGCGCTTGATCGATGGCGCACTGCAGGCAGCCGACCGCGCGCGGATTCTGGTCGGGCGCCTGCTCAGTTTCGCTCGTCGGCAGACGCTCAAGCCACAGGCTGTTTGCCTGGCAACGCTGGTCGATGAGATGCACGAGTTGATCGCGCGCTCGCTGGGACCGACCATCGAAGTCGTGGTGCAGATCGATCCGCAGTTGCCCAATGTGCTGGTCGATCCGCATCACCTGGAGCTTGCCTTGCTCAACCTGGTGATCAACGCGCGCGACGCCATGAGCAATGGCGGGCGGGTGTATCTGGCCGCTGGGGTTGGCGAAGACGACCCGACCTGGCCTGAGAACGTGCATGGCCGGCAGGTCTGGCTGCAGGTGCGCGACAGCGGCTGCGGCATGAGTCAGGAAGTGCTGGGACGTTGCTTTGAACCGTTCTATTCGACCAAGCAGGTCGGCAAAGGTACCGGGCTTGGCTTGCCCATGGTGCAGGGCCTGGCAGCCCAATCAGGCGGTGGCTTTGTCATCAAATCGCAGCCGGGACAGGGGACCCAGGCGACATTGTGGTTGCCGGTGAGTCGCGGTCAAGTCAGCGAACCGCTCGCCGAGGGCGCCGAGGACATCATGGCGCAGGGGCCGCTGCAAGTACTGCTGGTGGATGACGAGGACATCGTGCGTAACGCGACGGCTTTGCAATTGCGTGATCTGGGCTACCAGGTGGCTGAGGCAGCGAGCCCCGCCCAGGCGCGGCAGTTGCTGGCCGATGGGTTGGTGATGGATGTATTGGTGACCGACCAGATCATGGCCGATGAGACCGGTGCCGAGTTCGCTCAACGACTACGGCAGCGGCACCCACAGTTGCCGGTGTTGATCATTACCGGTTACGCCAATCTGACCCCGCGTGAGTTGAATGGCTTTGCTGTTCTGCGCAAGCCGTTTCGCCGGGCCGAACTGGCTGAGAGTCTGGCCCAGTTGCTCGCGCTCAACAGCCCACTGACGGAACCTCCTGAGGCAAGTACAGGGTAAACGTGGTGCCCTGGCCAGGTCGGCTGATCACCTGCACATCGCCGCCCGACTGCTTGGCGAAGCCAAATACCTGCGACAAGCCCAGGCCGGTGCCTTCACCGGCCGGCTTGGTGGTGAAGAAGGGGTCAAAAATCCGCTCCAGCAGCTCTGGCGCAATACCCGTGCCATTGTCGAACACCGAAATCGCGGCAAACGCCCCCGCCTGCAGATGATCACCCGGTTGCGCAGGCATGCTCTGGTTGGCGTCCAGCCGCAGCACCAGCGTGCCCACTGCACTCAACGCATCACGGCCGTTGATCATCAGGTTGAGCACTGCCGTCTCCAGCTGGCCTGGGTCAGCGTGGACAAAACACGGCGTCTGGGGCAGTTCCAGTACCACGTTGACCCGCGCACCGGTGGCGGTATCGAGCATGTCGGCCATGGCTTGCAGGCGGTGGCCAACCTCGAATATCTGCGGGCTGAGCGCTTGGCGCCGGGCAAAGGCGAGCAGCTGGCCGGTCAGTTTCGAGCCACGCTCAACCGTCTCGATCATGGTTTGCAGATAGCGCTGGCGGCGGCTGTCTTCCAGGTCGGGACGTTTCAGGAAGTGCAGCGACGAGCGAATGATGGTCAGTAGATTATTGAAGTCGTGCGCCACGCCTCCGGTCAGCTGGCCGATGGCTTCGAGCTTTTGCGACTGGCGCAGGACTGCTTCGGTTTGCAGCAATTGCTCGGTGCGCTCTTCGACACGCTGTTCCAGGCTGGCATTGAGTGCTTCGAGGGCGGCGGCGCTGGCGCGCACCTCGGCAACGGCCTGGACCCGCTGGATATGCGCCCAGCAGCGCTCGGTGACTTCGCTGATGAGCCCCTGCTCGTAAGCCGTCCAGTGGCGCGGTTGGCGGTCATGGATGGCCATCAGTGCGGTCAGCCGACCGTCCTTGATCAGCGGCATGCAGATGGTCGCAGTGATGCCAATGGCCTGGAATGTCGCGGCCTCATGTGGCAGCAGTTGGCTGAGGTTGTCGTCGATCACCAACGCCCGACCGGCGCGCAGCTGGCTGACCGCCATGCTGCCGAAATCAGCCAGCCGATAGTGGCCCACCAACCGTGGTGAGCCGGTCGCGACGGCATCGCCGCAAATGGTGAAACCGTCCTGATCTGCGTCCATGACGGCGTAGGCACAGCTGGACAGGCCGAGATGTCCGACCAGTAGACGGGTGGTGGTGGCCATGATCAGGTCAGGCTCGGTGGCGTCGGCCAAGGAACGGCTCAGACCGTCGAGAAAATTCAGGCGCTGATTGGCGACCACTGTCGCGGTGGTCTCAGTGACCGTATCGAGCATGCCGACCAATTCGCCATTGTGGTCGCGGATCGGGCTGTAGCAGAACGTGAAATAAGCGCGTTCGGTACCGCGCTGGCGATCAATCAGCAGTGGAAAGTTATCGATGAACACCGCTTCGCCGGCAAGGGCGCGCTCGGCAAGTACTCCGATGTCGCTCCACGCCTCCTGCCAGACTTCGCTGAAGGGAATGCCCAAGGCCAGTGGTTTGCCGCCCAGGATATCGCTGAAGGCATCGTTGTGCAGAGTGAGCATCTGCTCGCCCCATAGCACTGCCTGAGCGAACCGTGAGTTAAGGCACAGCGACAGGGTGGTCTTGAGCACGTCGGGCCAGCTTTCCATAGGCCCGAGCGCAGTTTCCGCCCAATCGTGGGCGCGGATGCGTTCGGCCATCAATCCGCCGCCTTCCAGCCATTTAGCCATTGCTAGGTCGATCCGTTTGCAGGGAGCACAAGGGTGCCCGGTGGCAGGGCTGATTGCGAGCGCTTTATGCGGGATGTCAGGCACTTTCGCGCGCGATCAGCTCGCAGTGCAACAGGTTCAGCCGCGGCACATCGCCATCCACGGCGATTGCTCCCAGGTGCTGCAGGACGCGCAGCGCCGCGATCTCGCCGATCTCCCGCGAGGGCGGGCGCAAGGTGGTCAGGCTTGGCAGCAGCAAATCAGCAAAGGCGTAGTCACCAAAGCCCATGATGGCCATGTCTTCGGGCAGCTTCAGGCCGGCGCGCTGGCCGGCGAGCACCGCGCCGGCGGCCAAGTTGTCGTTGGCAAAGATGATCGCATCCGGGCGCGGCTCGCGGCGGATCAAGGCCTGCATCGCCTGCTTGCCCGCCTCGAACGGAGCGCTGTCCGCCGTCGGCACGAAGAACCACGGCTCCAGCCCGGCATCGCGCAAGGTTTGCGCATAACCATCGCGCCGTTGCAGCGCACTGAAGTCGCCGGCCGCGCTGTTCTGCACGAAGGCGATGCGCCGGTGGCCCTTGTCGAGCAGATAGCGGCAGGCCTGCACGCCGACCTCGAAGTGCAGAAAACCTACCTGCAATGGCTCCCGCTCGGGACAGTAGTCCCAGATTTCCACGACCGGTACATCGGCCTCTGCCAGCATCTTCTCGGTGGCCGGGCTGTGAAACTGGCTGGTGACCACCAGTGCCGCCGGCGACCAACCGAGAAACGCGCGCACTGCGCTTTCTTCCTGTTCTTCGCTGAAATAGCTCGACGCCAGCAGCAACTGATAACCGTGCTTGATCAGGGTGTCGCTGAAGGCCTGGATGGTCTGGGCAAAGATCGGCCCGGAGATGTTTGGGATGACCATACCGACGATACGCCCGCGTGCCGAAGCCAGCCCGCCGGCTACCAGATTGGGCACATAGCCCAAGGCTTCGACCACGGCCTTGATGCGCTCACGCAGGGGCGGCGAAACCTGCTCGGGTTGATTGAAGTAGCGAGACACGCTGATCGATGAGACGCCGGCCTCGCGCGCCACTTGGGCGAGGGTGACGCGGCCCGCACCGCGGCGCTTACGAGGGGTGTCCTTGAGCTGGCTCACAGGGGCATCTCGAATGAATGAGCGCCGATGTTAGCGCTAACCCAGGCATGCTGCGCAAATAGCTTTATGGAATAAGAAAAGTTTTTTTAAGTATTTGACCTGCTAAGCGACGGGCTTGGATACTCGGTCCATGTTAGCGCTAACACAGCGCTGCTGTTGGCCACCGACTGCCACTCGCACGAGCGAGACCAGACATCGACAGCACTTCAATTCAGTCTGGTCTTTCAGGGCAGTGAGCATCATGCAGACACATCACATCCGTGGCGCGATGAATCGCGCCAACCGTTTCCCGGGCCGTTCACCACTGGCAACAGCCGTGCTGCTGGTAGCCATTGGCCAGTCGGCCCACGCCGCCGCTGACGACCAGCAGAGCCCGCAGGCTACTGCGCTGAGCGCCGTCACCGTGACCGCTACACGCCGCGAGGCGAGCCTGCAGGAAGTGCCGGTTGCGGTCTCGGTGGTGCAGGGCGAACAGCTCGAACGCGATAACCGCAACAGCGTCGCCAGCATCGTCCAGCAGGTGCCGACCCTCAACTACCGCGCGGGTGCGTCGAACAAGGACACCTCTCTGTTCATCCGTGGCGTCGGCACTATCTCGACCTCACCAGGCGTCGAGCCGACCGTAGCTACGGTGGTCGACGGCGTGGTGTTTGGCCGACCAGGCCAATCCACCCTCGATCTGCTTGATCTGGAACGCATCGAAGTGCTGCGCGGCCCGCAGGGCACGCTGTTCGGCAAAAACGCCTCCGCCGGCGTGCTCAACGTGGTCAGCAAAGCCATCCCCGAGCAGACCCAAGGCTATGTCGACTATTCGCACTTTGGCGGTGGCGACGAAAACCGTCTGCGCTTTGGCCTCGGTGGCCGCTTGAACGAGCAGCTCAAAGGTTCGTTGAGCACGCTGTGGGCCGACTATGACGGCAACGTGGAGAACCTCGCCAATGGCCATGATGTAAATGGCTATGAGCGCAAAGGCCTGCGCGGCAAGCTTGAATTCGAACCCAGCGATGAGCTGCGCCTGACCCTGATCGGCGACTACATGAAGGGTGAGGACACCTTGCCCAGTGGCGTCGTCACCCAGGCCAGCACGGCCTTTCGCAACCAGCTGGGCGCGGTCCGGCCGAGCGCGCACAACCGCGACATCAGAAGTGATTTCAAGACCCACGTCGAGGACGAAAACCAGGGCTTCTCGGCCCAGCTTGACTGGCAACTGGGGGATTACACCCTGACCTCGATCAGCGCCTGGCGCGGTTGGGACAACACCCAGTATCAGGACGGTGACCGCCGTGCGCTGCTGCCGCTGACCGCCTCCCATGACAAAGGCACTGTCGACTACGACCAGTACAGCCAGGAGTTTCGCCTGACCTCGCCCAAGGGCCAGTTCAACGAGTACGTGCTGGGCGCGTTCTACATGCATGGCACATCGCAGGAAACCTACCAGCGGCTGTCGGTCAACGGCGGCGTAGCCAACAGTGGCCGCGCCGACTATTCGACCACCAATGACAGCGTCGCCCTGTTCGGTGAAAACACCTTCAACTTCACCGATGATTTGCGGGCCATCTTCGGCCTGCGCTGGACCCACGATGACCTCGAATACGATCACCGCCGGGTGTCCACCTCGCCGACCTCGGTGACCGGCATCCAGCCCTCGACTGCCAGTCAGGGCTCGGTCGATGAAGACGGTTGGAGCGGCCGCACTGGCCTGCAATATGACTTCAACGACAACCTGACCGGCTACGTGACCTATTCACGTGGTTACAAGGGGCCGGCCTACAACGTGTTCTTCAACATGCAGCCGCGCGATACCGGTGCACTCAAGCCAGAAACCTCCGACGCTTACGAGATCGGCCTCAAGAGCACTGCGCTGGACAACCGCCTGGTGGCCAACCTGGCGCTGTTCCATACCGACTACGACGACTACCAGGCCAACTTCTTCGACACCGTGGCCAACCAGGTGGTCACCCGCCTGGTCAACGCCGGCAAGGTCAAGACCCAGGGCGTCGAGCTGGATGCCAGCTTCCAGGTCACCTCGCAGCTGAAACTGTCCGCCGCAGCGGCCTATACCAAAGCCCGCGTCGACCACTTCAACTGCCCAGCGGGCGCGGCTGCCAGCTGCGACATCGACGGCGGCCGCCTGCCGTTCACCCCGGACTGGAAGACCTACCTGCGCGCCGACTATGTGATCCCGCTGGACAACGGCCTGGATATCGAGTTGGCCAGTGACTACAGCTGGCAGGACTCGGTGCAGTTCAGCCTCGACCAGAACCCCGACACCGTACAGGGTGCCTACGGCATCTGGAACGCCAGTGTTGCCCTGGCCGATTACAACGAGGGCTGGCGGGTCGCACTGCTGGGCAAGAACCTCGGCGACAAGTCTTACGCACAGATGCTCTCCAGCGGCGGCGACTACATCTATCGCTCGGTGCCGCGCGATGACGGCCGCTACTTCGGCGTGCAACTGCGCAAGGACTTCTAACCGAGCGGCCCGTCCTGTGGCCGCCTCTTTGCACCGATCAGCGAGTAACTCCGATGAGTACAGCACCCCGTCAACTCAGCCTCGGCGCCTTCATCATGGCCACCGGGCACCACGTCGCCGCCTGGCGTCATCCAGACGTGCCGGCTGATCCGCTGGATTTCGCCACCTACCGGCGCGTAGCTCAGGCCGCCGAGGCGGCCTGCTTCGACGCACTGTTCGTCGCCGACAGCGTGGCCGCGCCGAGTGATGCCCTAGCCAGCCACAGCGCACGCTCGGTGTACTTCGAGCCACTGACATTGCTGTCAGCACTCAGCGCAGTTACCGAGCGCATCGGCCTGATCGCCACGGCCACCACCAGCTACAACGAGCCGTACCATGTGGCGCGCAAGTTTGCCTCGCTCGATCACTTGTCCGCCGGCCGCGCCGGCTGGAACCTGGTCACTTCGGATGCCGCCGCCGAGGCTGGCAATTTTGGCCGCAGTGCGCACATCCCGCATGGCGAACGCTATGCCCGCGCTCGCGAGTTTCAGCTGGTGGTGCAGGGCCTGTGGGACAGCTGGGCGGATGATGCGTTTGTCCGCGACAAGGCCAGTGGCGTGTTCCATCACGCCGATGGCGTGCGTGCCCTTGAGCATGTTGGCAAGCACTTTCGCGTCAAAGGCCCGCTCAATGTTGCTCGCACGCCGCAGGGCAGGCCGGTGCTGGTGCAGGCCGGTTCGTCCGAGGCCGGACGCGAGCTGGCGGCCGAAACTGCCGAAGTGGTATTTACCGCGCAGCCTTCACTGGCCAGGGCGCAAGCATTTTATGCCGACCTCAAGGGCCGCTTGGCGCGCTACGGGCGCGAGCCGGATGCGCTGAAGATCATGCCCGGCGTGTTTATCGTAGTGGGGCAGAGCGAGGCCGAGGCGCAGGACAAGGCCGAGCAGTTTCAGGCGCTGGTCGACCCCCGGGTAGGCGTGGCCTTGCTCGGGCGCATGCTCGGTAACTTCGACCTGTCCGGCTACCCGCTGGACGGCCCGTTGCCTGACCTGCCACCGACCGAAGACGGCCAGCGCAGCCGCCAGCAGTTGCTCACCGAGCTGGCCGGCAGCGAACAGCTGACCCTGGCCCAGCTTGGCCAGCGCATCGCCGGTGGCCGCGGCCACTACAGCCTGATCGGCACGCCGACGCATATCGCCGATGAGCTGCAGGCCTGGTTCGAAGGCGCCGCCGCCGACGGTTTCAACGTGCTGGTGCCGCACTTGCCGCAGGGCCTGGAAGACCTCGCCCGCTGGGTCGTGCCTGAGCTGCAGCGCCGTGGGCTGTTCCGCCGTGAATACCAGGGCCGCACCCTGCGTGAGCATCTGGGCTTGCAGGTGCCGGCCAATCCCTTCTTTGCCAAACGAGGTCAACCATGAGCTACACCGCCCACCCCGAGCGCTATGCGCGCATGCCGTACCGCCGCGTCGGCCGCAGTGGCCTGGTCCTGCCGGCGTTGTCACTGGGCCTGTGGCACAACTTTGGCGATGCCACGCCGATTGATACCCAGCGCGCGCTGCTGCGCACGGCGTTCGATGCCGGCATCAATCATTTCGACCTGGCCAACAACTACGGCCCGCCGTACGGCAGCGCCGAAAGCAACTTTGGCCGCTTGCTGCGCGAAGACCTGCGCGCCTATCGCGATGAGCTGATCATCTCCAGCAAGGCTGGCTGGGACATGTGGCCTGGGCCCTATGGGCAGGGCGGCAGCTCGCGTAAGTACCTGATTTCCAGCCTCGATCAGAGCCTGACGCGGCTGGGTCTTGACTACGTCGATATCTTCTATTCGCATCGTTTCGACGCCGACACGCCGCTGGAAGAAACCGCGATTGCCCTGGCCGATATTGTCCGCCAGGGCAAGGCTCTGTACATCGGTATCTCGTCCTATTCGGCGGGTAAAACCCGCGAGATCGCAGCATTGCTGCAAGCGCTGAACGTGCCACTGCTGATCCATCAGCCCTCGTATAATCTGTTCAACCGCTGGATCGAACAGGACCTGCTCGACACCACCGCAGAGGTCGGCGCCGGGGTCATCGTGTTCACTGCGCTGGCCCAGGGACTGCTCACCGACAAGTATCTGCAGGGCGTGCCGGCTGATGCTCGGGTCAACCGTGCCGGCGGCAGCTCGCTGCGCGCCGAACACTTGTCCGAAGCCAATATCGCTCGCGCTCAGGCGCTCAATGAAATCGCCCGCCGGCGTGGCCAGAGCCTGGCGCAATTGGCCTTGGCGTGGACCTTGCGCGACCCACGCGTGAGTTCGGCCCTGATTGGCGCCAGCCGGCCCGAGCAGATTATCGAGAACGTCGCCGCTCTGGACAACCTCGCGTTCAGCGCCGAGGAGCTGGCCGAGATCGACCAGTTCGCCGTGGAAGGCGGGATCAACCTCTGGGAAAAACCTTCGACCGACTGGAAGGAGTAAGCCATGACTATTGTTCGCTTGGCCGCAGCACTGCTATTGGCCCTCGCGGGGACTGTGCAAGCGGCAGATCCGGCCAGTTTGCGCATCGGCTACCAGAAGGGCTCGATCAGCCTGGTGCTGGCCAAACAGCACGGTTTGCTCGAGCAGCGCTTTGCCAATACCAAGGTGCAATGGATCGAGTTTCCGGCCGGGCCGCAGATGCTCGAGGCGCTCAACATAGGCAGCCTGGATATCGGCTCGACCGGCGATATCCCGCCGATCTTCGCCCAGGCGGCCGGTGCCGATCTGCTCTACATCGGCGCCGAGCCGGCCAAACCGCAAGCCGAAGTGATCCTGGTGCCCAAAGCCAGCACGCTGGCCAGCGTTGCCGAGCTCAAGGGCAAGCGCATCGCCCTGCAGAAAGGCTCCAGCGCGTACAACCTGCTGTTGCGCAGCCTGGCCAAGGCCGGCTTGAGCATCCGCGACGTGCAACCGGTGTACCTGGCCCCGGCCGATGCCCGCGCGGCGTTCGAACGCGGCAGTGTCGATGCCTGGGCGATCTGGGACCCGTTCTATTCGGCCATCGACGTCGAAGGCAAGGCGCGGGTACTGGCGGACGGGCAGGGCTTGGGCCTGATCGGCCCGTTCATGCTCGGCGCGCGGGGCTATGTCGAAGCCAACCCCGAATTCGTCGGCCACCTGCTTGAGCAGATAAGCCAGGCCGAGGCGCTGACCCGCAGTGACGAGGCCGGCAGTATCCGCACATTGGCGGACTTCATGGGTATGCCCGAGGAGGTCGTGCGGCGCAGTTTCAGCCATCGTCCGGCGTCGCCAGTGCTTGCCGTCAGTGACGAAATCATCGCCGCGCAGCAGCGCACGGCACAGTTGTTTTTCGACAACCGCTTGCTGCCCATGCAGGTGCAAATCGCGCCGGCAGTGTGGCGGCGACCTTGATCTATCTCCCAGCAGTACAAAATGTGTATCTGCTTATTTGAGGCTAACTGTATAGGTGGGCGGGCGAGGGCGCTGGGCTACTGTGGGTGCACAACATCTACCCGCTCGGGACACTTGCTCATGTTTGCCTCCTTCGACCTGCTGATGGCGTTCGTACTGTTCGCCTTCGTATCCTCCATCACTCCGGGGCCCAACAACACCATGTTGCTGGCCTCGGGGGTCAACTTCGGCGCGCTGCGGACCATTCCCCATGCGCTGGGGGTCAGCATTGGCTTCATGTTGATGGTGCTTGGTGTGGGTTTTGGTCTGGGTGAAGTGTTCAAGGCCTGGCCTGTGCTGTACACGGTATTGCGCTATGTCGGCGCCGCCTACCTGCTGTACCTGGCGTACAAGATCGCTACCTCCGGACCGATCTCCGCCAACGGCAAAAGCACGGCCAAACCGATGACCTTTCTCGGCGCTGCGGCGTTTCAGTGGGTCAATCCGAAGGCCTGGGTCATGGCTGTTGGCGCCATTACCACCTACACCCCAGCGCAAGGCTACGTGGTCAACGTGATCGTGATTGCCGCCGTATTCGCTCTGGTCAACCTGCCTAGCGTCGGGATCTGGGTAATGTTCGGCAGTGCCTTGCGCAACCTGCTGCAGAATCCGCGCTGGCTGATGCTGTTCAATGTCCTGATGGCCGTGCTGCTGGTGATATCGCTTTACCCGCTGCTGTTTGTACAATCGGCGTTTTCCTGAACCGGCGAGTACAGCCAAGCAATGCAATTGATCCCCTGGTCTCACGACTGCTCCGAAGGCTTCACCCTGCGCAGCTGGCGCACGCCGGCCAGCGGCAAGCCGTTGTTGCACTTTCTGCATGGCAACGGCTTTTGCAGCCTGGCCTATCAACCCCTGCTGATGCGCCTGGGTGATCACTTCGACTTGTGGCTGAGCGATGTGCAGGGCCACGGCGACAGTGACCACGGCGGTGAATTTCGCGGCTGGAATCGCTCGGCGCAGCTGGCGGTGGAAGCCTTCGAGACTGGCCGAGGCGAGTACGGCGAGGTACCGCGCTATGCGCTGGGGCACAGCTTTGGTGGCGTGTTGACTGGGCTGATCGTGGCTGATCATCCGCAGTTGTTCGAGCGCGCCGTGCTGCTCGACCCGGTTATCTTCAGCCAGCGCATGCTCGTCACCATGGGCGCTGCCCGGCTGTGTGGCCTGCACCGCAGTCATGGACTTGCGCGCAAGGCAGCTACCCGCCGCAGCCACTGGCCTGACCGCGAGGCGGCCTTCGCTGCGTTGCAGGGAAGGGGGATTTTCAAGGGCTGGCACGACTCCGCGCTGCGTGCCTACGTCGAGCATGCGATCGGTGATTGCGGCGAGGGAGTCGTGCTCAAGTGCCGGCCTGCGCGGGAGGTCGATATCTTTAGTTCGTCGCCGCAGCGGTTGTGGTCGAATCTGGCCAGGATCAGCACGCCTACGTGCATTCTCTATGGTGAGCAGACGTACCCGTTTGTGTTGGCGTCGGTGCAGCGGCTGGCTGCGCTCAATCCGCAGGTGAGCAGCCAGGCGGTGGCGGGTGGGCATTGCTTCATGCAGGAAGATCCAGCGGCGGCAGCGGAGCGAGTATTGAGTTTTTTCTGCCAGTAGGAGCCGCGTGATCAGCGCGCCTGACCAGACTGCTTTTTGCGCAACGCAGCCGCCACCTCGGCCTCGATCGCGTAGGCCGGGGCTTCCAGCTCGTTGTAGTTGCGCGTGTAGCGCCGGGCGAACTCGCTGACGCCCAGCTCCTGATACTGCTGTACATGCTTGAGTTCATGGGCCCATAGCGCGACGTTGTTCTCGGCGTCGCTGGCATGGCGAAAAATCACCGTGTCGATCAAGGTCACCGCGTTCACATCGGGGTTTTGCAGCAGGGCATTGGCGGCGCTGACCTGCTGTTGGTCACCGACCCGGTAGCGCACGGCGTCGAGCACGGCAAAGTCGTACCAGGCGTCTAACTGAACGCGGATATGCAGCGGGATCGGCTCGGTGCCGAGTGCAGTGGCGTCGGCCTGAGCTTGTTGCAGGGCGAAGACCAGGCCGCTTGAGGCCATCTGCTCGGCATCCTGCAGAATCTGCCCAGCCTGGCCGGGGTCGAAGGGGGTGCAGAAACAGCCCATCAAGCACACTTGATACTGGCCCGCCGGGCAGGTGTCTGCGGCAGCTGCAGGTTGGGCCAGGGCCAGGCTGAGCCACAGCAGCAGGGCAGGCCTCAAGCGAGCACCTTGGCGACCAGGCTGCGGCTGGCCTGAAGCAGTTCGCTTTGCACGGTTTCGCTGGCCAGCATGCGCCCGACCACCACCGCGCCGACACATTGGCTGATCAAGGCCCAGGCCAGTTCAGGATCATCCAGGGTCTCGCTCCAGGCTGCATGCAGTACGACCAACCAGTGCTCTGCCTCCTGGCGTACGGTTTGGTCGGCGCGGGCGATCTCCACCGCCAGTGGCGGCAGCGGGCAGCCTTCTTCGGCGTTATGCAGATGGGCCAGGCTCAGGTACTGCTCCAGGCAGCGGGCCAGACGCTGGCGTTCGGCGCCGCGCGCGGCCAGGCGGGCGAGGGGGCTGTTGCTCAGCTCACGGCGGACGATCTCGCTGAACAGGTCGTCCTTGCACGGGAAGTGGTTGTAGAACGCGCCGCCGGTGAGGCCAATAGCTTTCATCAAGTCAGCCACGCCGGTGCTGGCGAAGCCGCCGCGCTTGGCCAGTGCGCCACTGCTGGCGATGAGTTTTTCGCGGGTCTGCAGTTTGTGTTCAGTGGAGTAGCGCATCCAGATGACCTCCGCGCCCGGGCTTGACGATGGGCGAATCATAACATAGCGTTCGTTTACTAAATGATCGTTCATCAATGGAGGTGGCCGTGGCTGAACAAGACAAGGTGGTGCTGGTGATCGGTGCCGGCGATGCGACCGGCGGAGCCATTGCCAAGCGCTTTGCTCGTGAGGGGTATATCGCCTGTGTGACCCGTCGCGACGCGGCCAAGCTGCAGCCGTTGCTGGACGAGATTCATGCCGAGGGTGGCCGGGCGCATGGCTTTGGCTCCGATGCGCGCAGCGAAGAGGATGTCGCCACACTGATCGAAACCATCGAGCGTGACATCGGCCCGATTGAAGCCTTCGTCTTCAACATCGGCGCCAATGTGCCGTGCAGCATCCTCGATGAAACCCCGCGCAAGTTCTACAAGATCTGGGAGATGGCTTGCTTTGCTGGTTTTCTGACCGCTCAGGCAGTGGCCAGGCGCATGGTCACTCGCGAACGCGGCAGCATCATCTTTACCGGCGCCACCGCCGGCACTCGTGGCGCGGCGGGGTTTGCCGCGTTCGCCACCGCCAAGCATGGCCTGCGGGCGCTGGCGCAGAGCATGGCGCGGGAGCTGGGGCCGCGTAATATCCATGTTGCCCATGCAGTGGTCGATGGGGCCATCGACACCGCCTTCATTCGCGACAATTTCCCTGAGCGGTATGCGCAAAAAGACCAGGACGGCATCCTCGACCCTGCGCACATCGCCGACAGCTATTGGTTTTTGCATGCCCAGCCCCGCGATGCCTGGACCTTCGAGCTAGACCTGCGGCCGTGGATCGAACGCTGGTAAAACTGCCCTTCAAAGGATCGAGCGATGAGTAAATCCGTGGAGTTTTTCTTCGACCTCGGCAGCCCGGCCAGTTATCTGGCCTGGACGCAACTGCCCGAGTTATGCGCGCGCCATGCTGCGCAGCTGGTCTATCGGCCGATGCTGTTGGGAGGGGTCTTCCAGGCGACCGGCAACGCATCGCCAGTCATGGTCCCGGCCAAGGGCCGCTACATGATGCTCGACCTGCAGCGGTTCGCGCAGCGCTATGGCGTGGTATTCGGGCTGCCAGCTGGCTTTCCGCTCAATACCCTGGGGTTGATGCGCGGGCTGACGGGTATGCAATTGCAGGCACCTGAGCGCTTTGAGGCCTTGCTTGCGTTGCTGTTCAACGCACTTTGGGCAGAGCAACGCGCACTGGGCGATGCGCAGGTGTTGGAGCAGACGTTGGCTGCTGGCGGTTTCGATCCACAGCAGTTCGCCGAACTCGCAGCGCAAGTCGAAGTCAAGCAGGCATTGAAAGCGGCAACCGAGGAGGCAGTCACGCGCGGCGTATTTGGTGCGCCGACCTGTTTTATCGAGGGGCAGATGTTCTTTGGTCAGGACCGGTTGGACTTTGTCGAACAGGCCTTGCGCTAACTATCCAGGCCTAGCAGTAGCTCGATCTGTCGGCGCTCCCAGATGCTCAGCAGCTCGACCGGGTTGGTGCCGTAGCGCTGCCAGCTGTCACCGTTGCTGCTGATACCTTGCGGGTTGCAGCAGTTGGCGCAGTGGGCGAGGCCTTCGTGATCGATGATCAAACTCAGTTGCCAGCCGGCGCTGCTGACTTCGATCAGGTCTGGGCGCGGGCGCGCACAGACCTGCAACGGCTCGACCCCCATCGCAACATCACGCAGGCATTGGTATACCTCACGGCTGCTGGGCGCGCGCATGCTATCGATCAGAAGTTGGCTGGGGTGTTGGCGCTGATGATCTCAGCCTCGTCCTGGCCGATGTTCTTGAAGCTGTGGGCCAGGGTAGTGGGGATGTAGTAACCATCGCCGGCATTGAGCACGCTGACCTGGCCGTCTACCCACAGCTCAATGGTGCCGCGGGTAACCAGGCCGCATTCTTCGCCTTCGGCATGCACGATCGGCTCGCCGGAATCGGCGCCAGGCGCATACAACTCACGCAGCATACGCATCTGCCGGCCTTCGACGCTGGCACCGACCAGCAGCATGCGCAGGCCGTTGCGGCCCAGGTCGGGCTGGTCGCCGCCGCGGAAGACAAAGCGCTCTTCGCGCACCGGGGTATCGAAACTGAAGAACTCCGCCAGGGACATGGGGATGCCTTCAAGCAGCTTTTTCAACGAACTGACAGAGGGGCTGACGCGGTTTTGCTCGATCTGCGAGATGGTCGAATTGGTCAGGCCGCTGCGGCGAGCCAGTTCTCGTTGCGAGAGGCCGTTGCGTTCACGCACCAGTTTGAGTCGTGTCCCCGTGTCCATTAGCCGCCTTGTCTGTACTGAAGAGTGGTGTAAAAAATAATAAGCGACGCATTAAAACACACTCTTGTCAGCAACGCGCTGAGCATCTAAACGGCGCTGGTCGTGGTGGCTTGAGTCACGGCCAACGCCTGCTGCAGCTTATTTGCTGTCGCGCAGCGGCCCCGGCCACATGCTTTTGAACACTGCATCGCGGCGGACCCAGGCGTGCATCAATGCCGCACCCAGATGCACCAGCACCGTGGCAAACAGCAGATAGCCAGCCCAGCTGTGTGCGCCTCGCAGCAGCGCATACAGCTGCAGGTCGTGCGGGGCAATGGCCGGCAACTGCAAGGGGCGTGGATAACCACCGGCCGAGAGCATCGCCCAGCCCAGCAGCGGCATGCTCAGCATCAGGCCATACAGGGCAATGTGCGAGGCCTTGGCGGCTAGCCGCTGCAGCGCCGGCAGGTCTGCCGGCAGCGGTGGATGGGGAACTGTCAGGCGTACAGCGATGCGCACCAACACCAGCAGCAACAGTAACAGGCCGGTTGCCTTGTGCAGTTCCACCAGCAACGGATGGCGGGTCGACAGGTCGCTGACCATGCCCACGCCGATAAACAGCATTGCCAGGATCAGCACCGCCATCAGCCAGTGTAGCAACCGTGCGAAGGGGTGAAAGGCAGCAGGTTTCATGGTCGCACTCCAGTATTGAGGGACTCGCGGCTACGCCGATTGAAGGACTCCGAGTAGGCCGCCGAGCGCGCTGCCAGGATCGGATCGGCAGTGGCCTGAATGCCAGTCGGCAGAATCAGCGGATCGAAGTTGAGATCACGGCAGGCGCCTTGCTCGGGGGCATCGACGGCATTGATCACCAGCGTGCCGGCATCGATGCTGCGCCGTTGCGCGGGCCACGGTTTGGACGGGTCTTCCAGCGGGTCGCCCGGCTCTGCCAGCACCAGGCGCAAGGTCCAGCGCAGTGGGCCCTGGCTCAGCCGTTGGGCGAGGTCGTGCTGCAAAAACAGCGTGTCGCTGACCTGTGCAGGGAGGGCGCTATAGGGTGTTTGCGGTTCGACCTGCCAGCGCACCGGCTGCTCTTTGCCCTGGCGGTCGATCAGGCGGAAGGCGTTGATGCTGTGGTATTGGGTGCTGGCAAAGCTGTCGCTGGGCTTGTATGACGCCGCCCATTGGCGAAACGCCGCACTTTCCGGGTGCTCGGCAAAAAACGCCTGCATACGCGCCGGGTCCGCTTTGCCGGTGGCCGGGTCCGGGGTCATGGCCAGCACCTGTTGGTAGAACGCCTCTGGCGTGCCGATTGCCAGTACCGGCGGGTTGTTCATTCCGGTGCGCCAGAGCTGGCCGTCGTCGGTAGCAAATTGCAACGCCATGCTTCGCACGGGCACACCGGTGTCAGGCGTGGCCGGGTTGGCGCCGCCAATTGCGAAGCGGCCGATCACCGGCACCCGCGCTTGCTCGAAGACCCGCGCGCTGGACAACGGCGCGGCCAGCCCGCTGCTCTCGAAGTAGCCGGTGACGCAAAGGCCCTTGGCGTGGTTCTTGCGATACCCGGGGTGGTGCCCGGCCTGGGCTTCGAAGGTGTCGATGATGCGTTGCGGGCTGAGTTTGGGGCCGCCGATCCAGCCAGCGGTGTAGGCAAACGCGCAGCCGGCGGCGAGCAGGCCGGCGGCAATGGCCGTCAGCCGCCAAAGCTTGGCGGGGCCGTGCACGGGAGTGTTCATAAGCAACATCCGGATCAGTGAAGATGCAAGTACGACGGGGCAGGGCGCAACTTATTCCAGCCGCCCGGGAATAAATTTCGTGGCGCTGCGTCTGCCCCTTACACTGACTGTCCATGGGCCGGAATCACAGCATGCACGATCTCGACGACTCGCAATGGCGCGAACTGCTGCAGCGCCTGCGCCGCTTTGCCGTGTGGCTGACGCGCGAGCCGGGCAGTGCCGACGACCTGGTCCAGGCTACCATCGAACGCGCTTTGAGCCGCAGCGGCCAGCAGCGCGAGGCCGAGGCGCTGCGGGCGTGGCTGTTCAGTATCCTGTATCGGCTGTTTCTCGACAGCAAGCGTCGCGACCGGCTGCACCGGCGGTGGCTGGCTTGGTTCAGCGGCGGCCAGGAGATCAGCGAGCCGATCGGCGACAACACCGAAGACATCATCTTCGCCCAGGCCGACCTGCAGGCATTTGCCCAGTTGTCGGCCGAGCAGCGCGCGCTGCTGTTGTTGGTCAGCGTCGAGGGCTTGAGTTACAAGGAGGCCGCCGAGGCCTTGGCTATTCCTATCGGCACGGTGATGTCGCGCTTGTCGCGGGCCCGTGCAGCATTGCGCCAACTGACCGAGGGCAGCCCAGCGTCCCCGGCCCTGCGGAGACTGAAATGACACACCTGATCCCCAGCGAGCACGAGTTGCACGCCTATATCGACGAGCGCCTCGACCCTGCGCGCCGCGCTGAAGTACACGCGTGGCTGGCCGCCAATCCGCAGGAGGCTGCGCGTATCGAGGCCTGGCGCAACGACGCCCGACGCCTGCGTGCAGCCCTGGCCGGTTTTGGCGAACTGGCCCCCGGCCCGCCGCTTGAGCTTGGCCAGCTGCAACGGCGCTTGCGTCAACGGCGTGTGCGCCGGCTGGCGACGGCTGCGGCGTTGCTGTTGAGTCTGGGTGTCGGCGGCATGGGCGGCTGGCAAGCGCGGCAAATGAGCATGGCCTCCACCGAGCTGCCCATGGCCGATGCGCTGCAGGCTCATCGGTTATTTGTCGGCAGCAGCGCATTGGATATTCAGGCCAGCGACCCGGGCCAGCTACGCGCCTGGCTGGGCAGCCATTTCAATCGGGTCGGCCAATTGCCCGACCTGGCCGGCTTGGGCTTTCAGCCAGTGGGTGCGCGCCTGTTGAGCAACGAGCAGGGGCCGGCGGCGCTGGTGGTGTTCGAAGACAAGCAGGGCGAGCGGGTCAGCCTGTTCATGCGCCTGCCCGGCGAGCACTTTGCCAAGATGCCGACCGGTCAACGCACCGATGGCCAGCTGGAAGCCCGCTACTGGTCGCATGGCGCTTACAACTTCGCGTTGGTCAGCGACGCTGACGATCAGCGCAGCGAGTCGCTGCGTGAAGTACTTGGCGTCAGCCTTTAGCGGTTGCTGTCAGCCGCGCAGCTGTTCGATCAGGTGCCACAAGCGCGGGTCGTTGAAATCATCGATGACCAGTTGCGCGCCGGCTTGCTGCAAGCGTTCGGCCGTCTGGGTGGTGGCTATGGCCACGGTGAAGATCCCTGCAGCGCTGGCAGCGGTTACGCCGGGCAGTGAGTCTTCAAACGCCAGCGCATGCTCGGCATTCGCCTGCAGCCGCTCCAGGCCGGTCAGGTAGGGCAGCGGATCGGGCTTGGCCCGCGCCAGTTCGTCGGCTACCAGCACATGCGTGAAGCGTTGGGTCAGGCCCATTGCGCCAAGCATGTGTTCAGCATTCAAGCGCGGCGCATTGGTCACCACACACATGCCGATGGCCTCGGTCTTGGCGTAATCGAGCAAGCGCAGTAACCCAGGCAACGGTTGCAGTTCAGGGGCGAGCTCGCGAAACAGCGCTTCCTTGCGCTCCGCCAGCGCCTGGCGCTGCGCCGGGCTCTGATCTGGGAACAGCCTGGCGAATAGCTCACCGTTGGCCTGACCGCTGATCTGTTCATCGAACTGCGCCTGGGTCAGCTCGCGGCCGTCCTGCTCGTGCAGCAACTGGCGAAAGGCTTGCAGGTGCAGCGTGTCGGTATCGGTCAGGGTGCCATCGAGGTCAAACAGCAGGGCGGTCAGCATTGGTTATCCATAAGCTTGAACATCGAGCAGGGGATCATAACCAATGCGCACGACGAAGGGGGCTGTTCAGTTTTAGCAGAAAAGAGTACAAATGTGCTCCATGGACAATATGACCCCAAAACGCCGCGCGATTCTGGCTTTTATCCGCGAGCGCATCACCGATCACAGCCAGCCCCCGAGCCTCGCCGATATCGCCGAGCGCTTTGGTTTTGCCTCGCGTAGCGTTGCCCGCAAGCACATCAGTGCGCTGTGCCAGGGCGGCTACCTCGAAGTCACGCCCAATCAGGCCCGCGGTATCCGCCTGGCCGAGCCTTTGCGCCGGCCAGAAATCCTTGAACTGCCGGTACTCGGCCAAGTCGCTGCCGGTGCGCCGATCGGGCCCGATCTGGATATCCACGAGCAGTTGCTGCTCGACCCAAGCCTGTTCCGGCGCACGCCCGACTACCTGCTCAAGGTGCGCGGCGAGTCGATGATCGATGACGGCATATTTGACGGTGACCTGGTCGGCATCCGCCAGCAAGGCGAAGCCGACGACGGCCAGATCGTGGTCGCCCGGCTGGATGGCGAGGTCACTATCAAGCGTCTGCAGCGCATCCCCGGCGGCTTTCGTTTGCTGCCGCGCAACCCGGCCTATGCGCCGATCGAGGTTGGCCCTGAGCGCGACTTCTGTATCGAAGGGGTCTTCTGCGGCCTGCTGAGGCGCGACTGATGGGCGCCGTGGTCGATCTGGACGGCCTGCTCGACCAGCGCCGAATTTGGCGTGGCCGGCAAACCCAGGCGCGCCCGCTCGGCCTGCAGCCAACCGGCCATGCCCATCTCGATGAGCGCCTGCCCGACGGCGGTTGGCCTGCCGCTGCGCTGAGTGAGCTGCTGTTGGCCAGTCCAGGCTGTGGTGAATTGCAACTGTTATGGCCGAGCCTGGCCCGGCTCACCGCAGAGGCCGGGCGGGTGGTGCTGATCGCGCCGCCGTTTATTCCTTATGCGCCGGCGTGGCAGGCAGCCGGGGTTGATCTGCGCTGGCTGAGCCAGGTCGAGGCTGCGCCTGCCGATGCCTTGTGGGCTGCCGAGCAGTGCTTGCGCTCGGGCAGTTGTGCAGCGGTGCTGTGCTGGCCTGAACGGGCCGATGATCGCGCCCTGCGCCGCTTGCAGGTGGCTGCCGAAACCGGCCAGGCACTGGCGTTCGCCTGCCGCCCGCAGCACGCGGCGCACAACCCGTCACCGGCGGCGCTGCGCATTGCTGTCGATACTCGCCCCGCACAATGGCGGGTGCTCAAGTGCCGCGGCGGCATGCCGCCTGCTGTGCCAATTGCCAGTCGCCGTCAGGGTTGATGCAGCATGTTGTGGGCCTGCATTTTATTGCCACAGCTGGCGCTGGACAGCGTCCTGCGTGAACGCGACGACCCGGATACGCCGCTGGTATTGATCGGCGGGGCGACCCAGCGCCGCGTGCTGCAAGCGGTCAACCCGGCTGCCGCCAGGCTCGGCTTGCGCGCTGGGCAGACGCTTATGGCCGCCCGCGCATTGGCCGATGGTTTCACCTGCGTTGAAGCCGACCCGGCCCAGGTCGAGCAGGTCCAGCAGTTGCTGGCTGCCTGGGCCTACCGCTACAGCGCGCAGGTTAGCCTGCATTATCCGCGGGCCTTGCTGCTCGAGGTCGGTTCCAGCCTGCAGTTGTTCGGGCCATGGCCTGTGCTTCAGGCGCGCCTGCGCGAAGAGCTGGATGCTCTGGGGCTGCGCCAGCGCATTGTGCTGGCGAGCAATCCGGTGGCCGCTCGCATGCTTGCCAACTGTCATGACGGCCTTGCCCTGAGCGATGCCGACGACACCCGCACGGCCCTGGCCAAGCTGCCGATCAACAAGGTCGGGCTGCCCACCGAGGCCAGCGAGGCCTTTACGCGGATGGGCCTGCGTCAGCTCGGCGAGGTGCTTGGCCTGCCGCGTGATGCGCTGGCCCGGCGCTTTGCCGCCGGGGTACAGCTGCATCTGGATCAACTGCTGGGGCTGCGCAGTCTGGGTCTCGAGTTCTACCTGCCGCCGGACCGCTTCGAGACGCGTCTAGAGCTCAACTTCGACGTTGAATCGCATCAGGCCTTGCTGTTCCCGTTGCGGCGGATGATCAACGACCTGGCGGCGTTTCTGGCCGGGCGCGACTGTGGCGTGCAGCGCTTCGAGCTGCACCTTGAACATGTTGAGGGCCCGGACACCGTGCTCAAGGTCGGGTTGTTGGCCGCCGAACGTGATGCGACCCTGCTGTTCGAGCTGGCCCGCGGGCGCCTGGAGCCGCTGCGCATCACTGCGCCGGTGCGCAACCTGCGTTTGCTGGCAGCGGACCTGCCGGCCTTTGTGCCGCAGCATCAAGCGCTGTTCGACCCGCGCGCGCAACAGGCGCAGCCGTGGGAGCAACTGCGCGAACGGCTGCGCGCGCGGCTGGGTGATGAAGCGGTGCAGGGCCTGCGTGCCGAAGCCGATCATCGCCCCGAGTGCGCTTGGCAACTTGCCAGCCAAGGTGCGTCCGGGACGCTGCAGGCTGCTGCAGATAGCCGCCCAGGTTGGTTGTTGGCGGCGCCTTTGCGCTTGAGTGAGGCCGATGTGCAGCTGTTGGGGCGGGCCGAACGGATCGAATCGGGCTGGTGGGATGGCGGCGATGTGCGCCGTGACTACTACCGCATCGAAACCCGTGAAGGCTTGCGCGGCTGGGCCTATCAAGACCTCGCCGAGCCTGGTCCGCTGTGGTTGCAGGGGTGGTTCGCATGAGCGCCGGCGGCTATGCCGAGCTGCATTGCCTGTCGAACTTCAGCTTCCAGCGTGGGGCTTCCAGTGCCGACGAGTTGTTCAAGCGTGCCCGCGAGCAAGGCTATACGGCGCTGGCGATCACCGATGAGTGCACCCTGGCCGGTATCGTACGCGGCTGGCAAGCCGCCAAAGCGCACCAGCTGCGGCTGATCGTCGGCAGCGAAGTACGCTTGCAGGACGGGCCGAAACTGGTTTTGCTGGTCGAGAATCTGCGCGGCTATCAGAGCCTGTGTGGCTTGATCACCCGCGCCCGGCGGCGGGCGGGCAAAGGTGAGTATCAGTTGTTTGCTGCGGACCTTGAGGCCAATTGCGAGGGCTTGCTGGCGCTATGGATACCGGATGAGGCTGACGACGCGAACGCTGCTCAGTGGCTGCGTGAGCTGTTTGGTGAACGGCTGTACCTGGCCGTGCACCTGCACCGTGGGGCTGACGATACTACGCGCCTGGCTCGTTTGCGCACGCTGGCTGCCCAGTTAGGCATTCGCGCTGTGGCCTGTGGTGATGTGCACATGCACAGCCGTGGACGGCGCGCCCTGCAGGATTGCATGACCGCCGTGCGCCATCACTGCACGATCACCAGCGCCGGGCGTTACCTGTTCGCCAACGGCGAACGCCACCTGCGCAGCCTGGCTCAGCTCAACGAGCTGTACCCGGGAGACTTGCTCGAACAAAGCCAGGTGATCGCCGAGCGCTGTCACTTCGAGCTGAGTGAGCTGAAATACCAGTATCCACGCGAAGTGGTGCCGCCAGGGCAAACCCCGGCCAGTTGGCTGCGCCACCTGTGTGAACAGGGCCTGCCCCGGCGTTGGCCGGACGGCGCCAGTGCCGAGGTGCGCCAGGTCCTCGACAAGGAGCTGGCGCTGATCGAAGAGCTGCACTACGAAAGCTACTTTCTCACTGTGCACGACATCGTCGATTTCGCCCGCAACCAAGGCATTCTCTGTCAGGGCCGCGGTTCGGCGGCCAACTCGGTGGTGTGTTTTGTGCTCGGCATCACCGAGCTTGATCCGATGCAGCATCATCTGCTGTTCGAGCGCTTTCTCTCACGCGAGCGCAACGAGCCGCCCGATATCGATGTGGATTTCGAGCACAATCGCCGCGAAGAGGTCATTCAATATGTATTCCGCCGCTATGGTCGCCACCGTGCGGCACTGACCGCCGTGGTCAGTACCTATCACGCGGCTGGCGCGGTGCGCGATGTGGCGCGGGTGCTCGGGCTGCCGGCCGACCAGGTCGATGCGCTGGCCAAGTGCTGCGGCCGCTGGACGGATCGCATCCCCGATGCGCAGCGCCTGGCTGAGGCGGGCTTCGAGGCGCAAAGCCCGTCGTTGCGGCGGATTCTGGTGCTGGCCGGCGATCTGATCGGTTTCCCCCGGCACCTGTCGCAGCACCCTGGGGGCTTTGTCATTTCCGAGCAACCGCTGGACCAGCTGGTGCCGGTGGAAAACGCGGCCATGGCCGAGCGCACGGTGATCCAGTGGGACAAGGACGACCTCGATATGGTCGGCCTGCTCAAGGTCGACGTGCTGGCGCTGGGGATGCTCAGCGCGCTTCGCCGTTGTTTCGATCTGCTCGCGCAGCACCGTGGGCGCCATTTGACCCTGGCTACCATTCCCAGCGAAGACCCTGCGACCTACGCCATGATCAGCCGCGCCGAGACCATCGGTGTGTTTCAGATCGAATCACGCGCGCAGATGGCCATGCTGCCGCGGCTCAAACCCAAGACGTTTTATGACCTGGTAATCGAAGTGGCGATCGTCCGCCCGGGCCCGATTCAGGGCGACATGGTCCACCCGTATCTGCGCCGGCGGCTGAAGCAGGAAGAGGTGACGTATCCATCGCCAGCGCTCGAGGCCGTGTTCAAGCGCACGCTGGGTGTGCCGTTGTTCCAGGAACAGGTCATGGAGTTGGCGATGGTTGCCGCCGACTACAGCCCTGGCGAAGCCGATCAGTTGCGCCGCAGCATGGCCGCCTGGAAACGCCACGGCGGCCTTGAACCGCATCGCGTGCGCTTGCTCGAGGGCATGCTGCGTAACGGCTACGCGCTGGCCTTTGCCGAGCGAATCTTCGAGCAGATCAAGGGCTTTGGCAGTTATGGCTTTCCCGAGTCGCACGCTGCCAGCTTTGCCTTGTTGTGTTACGCCAGCAGCTGGCTCAAGTGCCACGAGCCGGCGATCTTCACCTGTGCTTTGGTCAACAGCTGGCCAATGGGCTTCTACAGCCCTGACCAGTTGCTCCAGGACGCCAGGCGCCAAGGGATCGAGGTGCGCCCGGTGGACGTCTTTTACAGCGAGTGGGACTGCACCCTTGAGCCCTTGGTCGGCGACGCCTTGGCCATTCGCCTGGGCTTGCGCCAGATCCGCGGGTTTACCGAAGCCGACGCTTCACGGCTGCAGCAGGCCAGGCAGCAACGACCTTGGCGCGATGTCGAAGACCTGTGCCTGCGCGCCGAGCTCGACAGCCGTGCCCGCGCGCGCCTGGCCGATGCCGGGGCGTTGCGCGGGTTGGCCAGCGATCGTCATCAGGCCCGCTGGCAGGTGGCTGCCGTGCAGGCGCAACTGCCCTTGTTCGCCGATATCGGCAGCGCAGGCGAGCAGGCCGTGGCGTTGCCAAGGCCAACCGTGGCGCAGGACCTGGTAGCCGATTACGCCACCCTCGGCACTACCCTTGGGCCGCACCCATTGAGTCTGTTGCGCCCGCGCCTGCGCGCATTGGGTTGTCGCAGCTCGGCGGAGCTGGACAGCGTCGAGCATGGCGATGCGATTGCCGTGACCGGTCTGGTGGTTGGTCGGCAGCGACCTGGCACGGCCAGCGGGGTGACGTTTGTCACCCTGGAAGATGAGGCGGGCATGGTCAACGTGGTGGTCTGGCGCGACCTGGCCGAACGTCAGCGAAGGGCGCTGGTTGGCGCCCAGTTGCTCAAGGTCAGTGGCCGGCTGGAACATGAGAAAGGCGTCAGGCACTTGATTGCCCGCCGGCTGGAAGACGTCAGCCCGCTATTGCAAGGGCTGGACGTGCGCAGCCGCGACTTTCACTGAGGCCGGCCTAGACCATCGCCAGGTGCTGCTTGCGCGTAGGCGGGGCAAAGGCCTGATCAATCGCTTGCAGGTCGGCAGCGCTCAAGCTTAGCTCGCCTGCCGCGGCATTGAGCTGCACATGCCTTGGGTCGACGGCCTTGGGGATGGCAATCACTCCCGCATGGCGGGTAACCCAGGCCAGGCTGACCTGCGCTGGGGTGGCGTTATGGCGCTCGGCGATTTCGGCCAGCAGCGGATGCTGCAGTAGCTGGCCTGCCTGGGCTAGCGGGCAGTAAGCCATGATCGGCATCTGCTGCGCCTGGCTCCAGGGCAACAGGTCGAACTCGATGCCGCGCTGGGGCGGGTTGTACAGCACCTGGTTGGCTGCACAGGCCGCGTTATCAAGCTCGATCATGTCGTTCAGATCGAAGTTGGAAACGCCCCAGCGGCGAATCTTGCCTTGTTCGCGCAAGCGCTCGAAGGCCTCGACGGTTTCTTCCAGCGGATACTGGCCACGCCAGTGCAGCAGGTACAGGTCAATGCAATCGGTGCCCAGCCGGCGCAGGCTGCGCTCGCAGGCTTGCGGCACGCCGCGCTGGCTGGCGTTGTGCGGGTAGACCTTGCTGACCAGAAACACCTGGTCACGGCGACCAGCCATGGCGGCGCCGACCACTTCCTCGGCGCCACCTTCGGCATACATCTCGGCGGTGTCGATCAGGCTCATGCCAAGCTCGATGCCTTGCTGCAAGGCCGCCACCTCGGCGGCCTTGCGCGCCGGGTCTTCGCCCATGTACCAAGTGCCTTGGCCTATGGCGGCAATGCGGCGGTCTGCAAGTTCTACTGTGCGCATGTCAACTCCTGTGGCGGGGTGTGGGCAATGACGACATCCAGCAGCGCCTCGGCTGCGGTTGAAAGCTTGTGTTCACTCAGCGAAATAACGCCAATACGCCGCTCGACGCTGGGTTCAACCAAGGCGACGCAGCGGGCGCCAAGCTCCTGCATCTGCTTGATGCACAGAGCCGGCACAGCGCTGACGCCAAGGCCATTGGCGACCATGCGGCCGATGGTGGTCAACTGATGGCTCTCGAACGCCACGGTCAACTTGCCGTGGCCGGCGGCGACGTTCTGTTCCAGCAGCAGGCGCACCGCAGACGGTCGTTGCAGGGCGATGAAATCTTCGGCCAGCAATGCCTGCCAGCTCACCTCATGCTGCAGTGCCAGCGGTGAGTCTGCTGGCACCACCGCCACGAAGCGGTCCATGTACAGCGGCACAAAGCGCAGACCGTCGAGGTTGTCCGGCTCGAAACCAATGCCTAGTTCGACGCGGCGATGGCGCACCAGTTCCTGCACCTGTTCATTGATCACGTCATGCACGGTGACGTTGACCCGCGGATAACGCTGGCGAAACACCTTCAACGCCTGCGGCAGCAAGTTGCCGGCGAAGGCCGGCATCGCCGCCACCGAGACCCGCCCCAGTTGCAAGGTAAAGCGCTGGCGCAGCATCTCTTCGGTGTCGTCCCAGTCGGCCAGCAGCCGCCGCGCCAACGGCAGCAGCACCTCGCCTTCGGGGGTCAGGCTGACGCTGCGGGTGGTGCGGGCGAGCAGGGCGCCGCCGAGGTTGTCCTCCAACGCCTTGATGGTCAGGCTCAAGGCCGGCTGCGACACATGCAGATGCTCGCCCGCCTGGGCAAAGCTCAGGTACTTGGCTACGGTGACAAAGGCACGCAACTGCTTGACGTTCATGCGGGGGTGGGCCTTTTGTTTTAGAAAAATTATCAATCGATGACTAAAACAAAATTAACAAATCAGTCGGCAGCGGTGAAGATGGCTGCACGCACAAACAACTATAAAGGCGAATCAGCATGGCCGGACTGGACAAGCGCGTTGCAACCTACGAAGAGGCCCTGGCAGGCCTGACCGACAACATGACCGTACTGGCCGGCGGCTTCGGCCTCTGCGGCATCCCGGAAAACCTCATCGCCCAGATCAAGCGCAGCGGGGTCAAGGGCCTGACCGTGGTCTCGAACAACTGCGGCGTCGATGGTTTCGGCCTGGGCATCCTCCTCGAAGAACGGCAGATCGCCAAGATGATCGCGTCCTATGTCGGCGAAAACGCCGAGTTCGAGCGCCAGTTGCTCAGCGGCGAACTTGAAGTGGTACTGACCCCCCAAGGCACTCTGGCAGAGAAAATGCGCGCTGGTGGCGCTGGCATACCGGCGTTCTTCACCGCCACCGGCTATGGCACCCCGGTTGCCGAAGGCAAGGAAGTGCGTGAGTTCAATGGCCGCAAGTACATCCTCGAAGAAGCCATCACCGGCGATTTCGCCATCGTCAAAGGCTGGAAGGCCGACCACTACGGCAACGTGATATATCGCAACACGGCGCAGAACTTCAACCCGCTGGCCGCTACTGCCGGCAAGATCACCGTGGTCGAGGTCGAGGAGATCGTCGAGCCCGGCGTGTTGCTGCCAAGCGAGATCCATACCCCAGGGATCTTCGTCGATCGTGTGATCGTCGGCACCTTCGAGAAGCGCATCGAAAAGCGCACCGTCAAGGCCTGAACGCCGCCCATAGAACAACAAAGAGATCCAGACCATGGCACTGACCCGCGAACAGATGGCCCAACGCGTCGCCCGTGAACTGCAGGATGGCTTCTACGTCAACCTCGGCATCGGTATCCCGACCCTGGTGGCCAACTATGTCCCCGCCGACATGGACGTGATGCTGCAATCGGAAAACGGTCTGCTCGGCATGGGCGAGTTTCCCACCGAGAGCACCATCGATGCCGACATGATCAACGCCGGCAAACAAACCGTCACCGCCCGCCGCGGCGCCTCGATTTTCGATTCGGCACAATCGTTCGCGATGATCCGCGGCGGCCATGTAGACCTGACCGTACTCGGCGCCTTTGAAGTGGATGTGGAAGGGAACATTGCCTCGTGGATGATCCCCGGCAAGCTGGTCAAAGGCATGGGCGGCGCCATGGACCTGGTTGCAGGCGCCGACAACATCATCGTCACCATGACCCATGCATCCAAGGACGGCGAGTCCAAGCTGCTGTCGCGCTGCAGCCTGCCGTTGACCGGTGCTGGCTGCATTCGCAAGGTGCTGACCGACCTGGCCTATCTGGAAATCGAAAACGGGGCATTCATCCTGCGCGAAACCGCGCCGGGCGTGACTGTCGAAGAAGTGATTGCCAAAACCGCCGGCAAGCTGATCGTTGCCGATGATGTGAAAGAAATGACCTTCTGATCGCCGCTGGTTTACCCCAGCCCCCTGTAGTGGTGGGCTTGCTCTGCAAAGGCTGACCCCTTTGCCGAGCAGGCCCGTTGCTGCAGGTTTTTTGCGTGTGCCTTGAAATCCCCTGACAAGACCAATAAAAGGAAAACTACCGTGGCCGCTGAAATTCAGGATAGCCGCTCCGCCCGGTTCGCTCTGCGCTGCTCCAACTGGGCCGAGCGCTGGTTCCCCGACTCGTGGGTATTTGCCGCCTTGGCGGTGGTGCTGGTGTGCGTCGCCGCAATGGCCATGGGCGCCAAGCCGACCGACACTGCCAAGGCCTTTGGCGATGGTTTCTGGAGCCTGATCCCGTTCACCATGCAGATGGCCTTTGTGGTCATCGGCGGTTATGTGGTCGCCAGCTCACCGCCGGCGGCACGGCTGATCGATCGGCTGGCACGGATCCCGAAAAACGGCCGTTCTGCAGTCTGCTGGGTGGCGCTGATCTCGATGGTGGCGTCGTTGCTCAACTGGGGCCTGTCGCTGGTGTTCGGCGGCTTACTGGTAAGGGCACTGGCCCGCCGCACCGATCTGAAAATGGACTATCGCGCTGCAGGCGCAGCGGCCTACCTTGGCTTGGGCGCGGTATGGGCGTTAGGCTTGTCGTCGTCGGCGGCGCAGCTGCAGGCCAACCCGGCCAGCCTGCCACCGTCGATCCTGTCGATCACCGGCGTGATTCCCTTCACCGAGACCATCTTCCTTTGGCAGTCCGGCGTCCTGCTGGCGGCGCTGGTGATCGTCTCGCTGATCGTGGCCTATGCCACCGCACCCGGCGCCAGCAGCGCGCGTACTGCCGAGCAATGCGGGATCGACCCCAGCTTCAGCGCGCCGCCGCCGGCGCCGCGTACCCGTCCCGGCGAATGGCTGGAACACAGCCCGGTGCTAACCTTGTTGCTGGTGGCATTGGCTGCTGGCTGGCTATATCAGGAGTTCGCCAGCAAGCCGGCGATTACCGCGATTTCCGGGCTCAATACCTACAACTTCCTGTTCATCATGCTCGGCGCTCTGCTGCACTGGCGGCCGCGCAGCTTTCTCGATGCCGTGACCCGCGCGGTGCCGACCACCACCGGGGTGCTGATCCAGTTTCCCCTGTATGGCTCGATCGCCGCGGTGCTGACTCAGGTCAAGGGCATCGATGAGCAGACTCTGGCTCATCATATCTCGACCTTCTTCGTGCAGATCGCCACGCACGACACCTATGCCTTGCTGATGGGTGTGTACTCGGCGGTGCTGGGCTTCTTCATCCCCTCGGGCGGCGGCAAGTGGATCATCGAAGCGCCGTACGTGATGCTGGTGGCCAACGACCTGCAGTATCACCTCGGCTGGGCGGTACAGATCTACAACGCGGCCGAAGCCTTGCCCAACCTGATCAACCCGTTCTACATGCTGCCGCTGCTTGGGGTGCTTGGGCTCAAGGCGCGGGACCTGATCGGCTTCTCGTTCGTGCAGCTGCTGGTGCATGCGCCGTTGGTGCTGGTGCTGCTGTGGGCACTCGGCTCGACCTTGCAGTACACGCCACCGGTGATGCCGTGAGCGGGTCCGGGCACTTAAACGGTTAAACGCGGTCACAGCCGGGCACACATTTACTCAGGAGCTGTAATGAAGAAGATTTCTCTGTGTCTCGGCGCCGCACTGTTGGCCGGGCTGGCGGGCTGCGCCGGCAATGACCACCTCGACACCAGCCGACTGACCAAAGTCGATGAAAACCACGCCAACCTCGAAGCGAACGGCGCGCGTTATACCCTCGACAGCTACATCATCCCGTTCAACCAGCCATACTTCATCAGCGTCCAGCGCGATGACGGCAAACCGCTGACCATCGCCGAGGCGGCAGCTGTCGCACAGCCGTACATCGAAACACGTGGCTGCACCCAGCCCGTGGCGCGTCGCCCGGATCTGGACAAGAGCAACGCTGCGAAAACCCAGTGGATCGTCGGCATCGAGTGCTGATGACTGGCTGTTTGCTGTTGCGTTGAATCGACAACGTCTGCCTGACCTTGGTTGAGGTTCAGGCAGGCGCTTGTACAGGGTGTGGCTACCCGCTCAACCGCTCAGCGCAGTTGCGCCAACAGTTCCTGCAGTTTCTCGATGTTCTGTTGATCCAGAGCGAATACCGGCCGGCGTGGTTCACCCGCATCCAGCCCGGTCAGGGTCAGGCCGGCCTTGACGGTAGCCGGTAAGCCGCCCTTGAGGATGAACTCAAGCAATGGCAACTGCCGGTAGAACAGCGTTTTGGCCTGTTCCAGGTCGCCCGCCAGTACCGCGTGGTACAGCTCCAGGTTGAGTTCCGGGATCAGGTTGCAGGCCGCCGTGCACCAGCCCTTGGCACCCGCTGCGAAGGATTCCAGCGCCAACGGGTTGCAGCCGTTGTAGAACGGCACCTGACCCTCACCGAGTACATGCAGCTTGTGCATCCGCTGAATATCACCGGTACTTTCCTTGACCATAGTGACGTTGTCGATCTCGCGCACGATGCGCAGGATCAGTTCGACCGGCATGTCGGTGCCGCTGGTGGCCGGGTTGTTGTAGAGCATGATCGGCAGGTCTACCGAGGCTGCGATGGCGCGGTAGTGCTGGACAATCTCGCGCTCGCTGAGCTTCCAGTACGCAGTTGGTAACACCATCAGCGCATCGGCGCCATGTGCCTGGGCAAAACGGGCACGGCGGATCGCCCCGGTAGTGGTCAGGTCAGAGACGCTGACGATGCTCGGCACGCGCTTGGCAATGCTGCTCAGGCTGTACTCGGCGACCTGTTGCCATTCACTGTCGCTCAGGTAGGCGCCTTCACCGGTGCTGCCCAGCGGCGCGATCACGTGGACGCCACTGTCGATCAGGCGCTCGATGCACTGGCCGAGTGCAGGCAGGTCAAGCTGTTCGCCGGCATGGCTGAACGGGGTAACGGTGTAGCCGATGATGCCGTGGAATTGTGTAGTCATGGTGCAAGGCTCCGCAAACAAGGCAGGGTTGATCAGTTCAGGCAGTCTTCATGCTTACGCAGGCACTGGCGGGCGTAATAGTTGAAGGCAGCAGTGTGGCGTTTGGGCCGGTCGATCCAGTCGTGTGCCTCGCGGCCCAACGCGGGAGAGATTGGTTTGATGGTGCCGGCAGCCATCGCCAGCAATTGCAGGCGGGCGGCGCGTTCGATCAATTGGGCGTAGACGCAGGCTTGCTCGACGCTGGCACCGGTCGACAGCTGGCCGTGGTGCGAGAGCAGAATGGCGCGCTTGTCGCCCAGCGCGTTGCTGATCAGTTCGCCTTCTTCGTTGCCCACCGGGACACCAGGCCAGCTTTCGAGAAACGCGCAGTCCTCAAAAAGCGGGCACAGGTCCATGTGCGAGACCTGCAGCGGCACTTCAAGCATCGACAGCGCTGCGACATGGGTCGGATGCGTGTGAATGATGCAGTTAACGTCTGGACGGGCGCGATAGACCCAGCTGTGAAAACGGTTGGCCGGGTTTGGCATGCCTTGTCCTTCGAGCACTTCCAGGTCCTCGTTGACCAGCAGCAGGTTGCTGGCGCTGATCTCGTCGAAACCCAGGCCCAATTGTTGGGTGTAGAAGGTACCGGGTTGTGGCCCGCGGGCGCTGATTTGCCCAGCCAGGCCGGAGTCATGGCCGTGGTCGAACAGAATTCGGCAGGTCAGTGCCAGCTTTTCGCGCACGGTCCACGTATTATCGGCGAGCGAACTTTGCATCTGGGTCAGCGCCTGGCGCACCAGTTGCTCTTTGCTGTGTGACAGGGTTGTGGCCATGGGCGACTATCCTCTGTGGCGAATGATGAAGGTCAGCGGTCTGTGTTCGGCTGTGTGGTGTGGTCCGAGCTCGATGATGCAATTAATGACACTAGATATCCTATATGACACAAAGTGTCATAAGCAACAGTGTTTCTTGGGAATACCGAAATTCATGTCTATCCGATTGAAATTGCTGAGAAAAAAACTCGGTATCACGCTTGAGGTACTGGCTGACAAGGCCGGGATGACCAAAAGCTACCTGTCCAAAGTCGAGCGCGGGCTGAACACACCGTCGATTGCCAGCGCGCTGAAATTGGCGCGGGCGTTGAACGTTAACGTCGAGGAGCTGTTCTCTGAAGATGCCAGCGACCAGGCGCGCTACAGCCTGGTCCGCCAGGGCGAACGGCAGGCCTTGGTCGGCAGCGGCGAGGGTCCCGGCTATGCCGTGCTGACCTCGCAGGTCGGCCAGCGCAGCCTGCTGCCGTTTCTGATCCAGCCGCCCACCGAGTTCAGCGATCCGACCTTCAAGGAGCACCAGGGCGAGGAGTTTCTGTTCGTCCATAGTGGCCAGGTTGAGGTCGATTTCATGACCGAGCGGGTGCTCCTGGGGAAGGGCGATGCCTTGCATTTCAACGCCCAGACTCCCCACCGGCTGCGCTCGATTGGCCCGCAGCAGGCGCAGTTGCTGGTGGTCGTGCAGGGCAGCGAGTAAGGGGCAGGGCGATGATCGAGGCCTCACGGTTCTGGCGCGATCCGGCATTGCCTTTCGTTGAAGCGCGCCGCGTGGGTGACGGCCGCCAGGTGTGTTACGCGGCACACTCCCATGAGAGCTTCTCGCTTGGAGTGATTACGGGTGGGCGCAGCAGCTACATGACCGGTGCGGTCAGTCATGAGGTGACTGCGGGCAGCACGGTGTTGATCAAACCGAGCGTGGTGCACAGTTGCAACCCAGTTGCTGGCGAGGCGTGGTCGTACCTGATGCTGTTTGTCGATATGCCGTGGCTGAGTGCGCAAGGCGTGCAGTTGCCAGAGGCAACCCTGAGCCATTCCCCAGCGCTGTACAGCCGGGTACTGCAGTTGTTCGCGAACTTGTTCGATGAAGCGACGGCCGAGCGCGAAGCCTTGCTCGCAGCTTTTTTTCGGGACTTGCCCGGCTATCTGCAACCTGCGGCAGCGACGCCCAGTGATGAGCATGCGCAATTGGAAGCTGGCGCAGCGTTCATCCGCACGCACCGGCAGGACCCGTTGACCCTCGCCGATATCTGCGCCGCTGCCGGATTGTCGCGGGCCTACCTGATTCGCGCCTTTCGCCAGCGCTTTGGGTTGACCCCGCATGGTTATCTGCTGGACCAGCGCGTGCAATATGCGCGTAGCCAACTGCGCCTGGGCCGGCCCATCGCCGAGGTGGCGGTGGACGCAGGCTTCGCTGATCAGGCGCATTTGCAGCGCGCGTTCAAGCGGCACCTGGCGGCAACCCCCGGGCACTACCGTAACGCCTCAGGCGCGCAGCAGCACCACAGCGCTGGCCACGATTAATGCCGCCAGCAGGCGATTGAACAGGCGCAAGCGCTTCGGGTTGTCCAGATAGTGGCTGATCACACTGCCGGCCCACGCCCAGCTGGCGATCGAGACAAAGCAGATCGGCGCGTAGATTGCGCTGAACAGCCACAGCAGTGGCTGATCCCCGCCGGTATAGACGCCCACGCCGGCAACGGCCGCCAGCCACGCCTTCGGGCTCAGCCACTGCATGGCCGCGCCTTGCCAGGCTGAGGGTGCCTGCTGCTGTTGTTCAGCCGCTAGTTCGCCGTCGTCGTGGGCCAGTTGCCAAGCCATATACAGCAGGAACAACACACCGCCCCCCAGCAGCAACTGGCCCAGCGCTGGCCAGCGCAGCAACAGCTGGTGCACACCCAAACCGCACAACAGCAGTAGCAAACAGAAACCCAGCGTCGCACCCGCGACATGGCCAAGGCTCGCCCGCAGGCCGTGGCGGGCGCCGCTGGCCAGGGCTACGATATTGACGGGGCCGGGTGAAATCGAGGCTGCCAGGGCAAAGGCAGCCATGGACAAGGACAGGCTCATGAGCAGGATTCCAGAGTTGAGGTGCGCTGATCGTGCGCGCCCACCCGGCCTGCGTATTGAACCAAAGTCCCCTCTGGTTTGCCTCAGAAACACCTGTTACAGGTTTTGTAATAGTTTCCCGCTGTCAGAAAATACGACTGTAATTGTAGGATCTGCATCCCAATTTCCCATTCAGGTATCTATGAACACCTTCTCGGAGCCCCCCAGTTCCTGGTCGTCCCGGCCATCTTGCACCCCCTCCCGTAACACATCCCTTGTGAGTACCCGCTAATGGAATGGCTTGCCGACCCCACGGCCTGGCTAGGCCTGTTAACGCTTATCGTCCTCGAGCTGGTGCTGGGTATCGATAACCTGGTGTTCATCGCCATCCTGGCTGACAAGCTGCCCCCGCATCAGCGCGACCGCGCGCGGGTGATCGGCTTGAGCCTGGCGCTGATCATGCGCCTGGGCCTGCTGGCGAGTATCTCGTGGATGGTCACCCTGACCGAGCCGCTGGTCGAACTCTTCGGCAAGACGTTCTCGGGCCGTGACCTGATCATGCTGTTTGGTGGTGTGTTCCTGCTGTTCAAGGCCACCATGGAGCTGCACGAACGACTGGAAGGGCACGTTGCGCAGTCCAGCGGCAGCGTCCGCCATTCGGCGTTCTGGCCGATCGTTGCGCAGATCGTGGTGCTTGATGCGGTGTTCTCGCTGGACGCGGTAATTACTGCAGTGGGGATGGTCGAACACCTGTCGATCATGATGATCGCGGTGATCTTCTCGATCGGTATCATGATTGTTGCCAGCAAGCCGCTGACCCGCTTCGTCAACGCCCACCCGACCGTGATCATGCTGTGTCTGGGCTTCTTGATGATGATCGGCTTCAGCCTGACCGCAGAGGGTCTGGGCTTTCATATCCCGAAAGGCTACCTGTACGCGGCGATTGGTTTCTCGATCCTGATCGAGCTGTTCAACCAGCTCGCCCGGGCTCGTCGCAAGCGCAGCCTGCAAGAACATCGCCCACTGCGTGAGCGCACTGCGCATGCGGTATTGCGCCTGATGGGCGGTCGTCGGGTAGAAGCGGACGAAGTTGGTGAAGAGATTGCCGATCTGGTTGAGGGTGGTCAGGAGCAGGTGCTGTTCGATCGCCGCGAGCGGGTCATGATCAGCGGTGTGCTGAACCTTGCCGAACGGCCTATCCGCACGGTGATGACGGTGCGTACCGAAGTCGATGCGCTGGACCTGGCACTGCCTGCCGAGAGCATTACCTTGGCCTTGGCCAACTCGCCATACTCGCGCCTACCGCTGATTCGTAACGGGCGTATCGAGGAGCCGCTTGGTTTCGTGCACAAGAAGGAGTTGCTCAAGGAGTACCTCGAGGGCAACAGACCTGACCTTGAGGCGATGGTGCGGGCGCCCCTGAATCTGCTGGAGAGCTTCAGCATCCTCAATGCGCTGGAGCAGATGCGCGGCCAGTCGACTCATATCGCCTTTGTGGTCAACGAATTCGGTGACTTCACCGGTTTGCTGACCATGACCGATATTCTTGAGTCGATTGCCGGTGAGTTGCCAGACGCCAGTGAGGTCGAAGGCCCGGCCATTGTCGAGGAGGCTGACGGCTTTGTGGTCAGCGGTGCCTTGAACCTTAGCCAGGTGCAGGCGCGGACCGGCTTCAGTGCCCGCGCTACCGAGGACTACCAGACCCTCGCGGGTCTGGTGATGAGCTTGCTGGACCGCTTGCCGCGGGTCGGTGACTGTCTGGCCTGGAACGGCTGGACCATGACCGTGATTGCGGTGGAGGAGCGGCGCGTGCGCCAGGTGCGCCTTACACAGAGCGGCGGCGTTGACGGAGCAGGTGCTTGATGCCCTCGAGCACCAGCACCAGTACCGCCGCCCAGATAGGCAGGTAGGTCAACCACTGGTCACGACCAATGGTTTCGCCCAGCAGCAGGGCGACGCCGACCAGTAGTACCGGCTCGACATAGCTGAGCAGGCCAAACAGGCCGAACGGCAACAGCCGACTGGCGAGTACATAGGCAATCAGTGCACCGGCGCTGATTGCCCCGAGCAGCGGAATCAAGCCGTAGAGCCCGGGGTATGCACGCAGGTCGGCGGCCGACAGTGGGCCGTGGAACACGAAGTACAGCGCCCACGGCAACAGCAAAAACATGTCGCACCACAGACCGCCCAGGTGATCGGTGCGGCAGCGCCTGCGCAGCACGAAGTAGATCGGGTAGCCTATCATCACCACCAGGGTTTCCCAGGCGAAGCTGCCATGCTGGTATAGCTCGTGGCCTACCCCCAGCGCAGCGCACGCGACTGCCACTTTTTGCAGGCGTGAAAGCCGTTCGCCGTAGACCAGCCGCCCGGTCATGACCATTGCCAGCGGCAACAGGAAATAGCCCATCGACACCTCTAGGCTACGCCCGTGCAACGGTGCCCAGAGGAACAGCCACAGCTGCACGCCCATCAACCAGGAAGTGCCGAGCATGCCCAGTAGCAGCGCCGGGCTGCGGCGCACCCGGGCAAACAGCTCGGCGACACGCTGCCAGTCCTTGCTCAGCAGCATGAACAAGGTCAGACAGGGTAGGGTAAGCAGGGTCCGCCAGCCAAAAATCTCTTCGCCGTCGAGCGGCGCCAGCAGCGAGCTGTAGAAGTACATCACGGCGAACAGGCAGGACGCCGTGACCGATGTAACAATTCCTTTTGACACGAATGCCTCAATTACAGTGAATGGACGGTTTGGTCAGCTGCGCATGATCTCAGGGCGAACCTCCTAGAGCAACCGCGGACGAGCCGCCAACGCCTGCAGAAAGTCCTCCAGCGGCATCGGTCGGGCAAACAGGTAACCTTGCTGAAAGTCCACGCCGTGACCTTGCAGATAATCGCGCTGCGTGGCTGTTTCGACACCTTCGGCGACAATGCCCAGACCCAGCTTGGCCGACAGTTCGATGATGCTCTCGAGGATGTGCTGCGACAGCGCGTCACCGCCGATCATGGCGACAAAGCTCTGATCGATCTTGAGGTAATCGACCTTGAACTGGCGCAGGTAATTAAGGCTTGACTGGCCGGTGCCAAAGTCGTCGAGGGCGATCATCACGCCCATGTCATGCAGTTTGGCAAACAGCTCGAGCGCAACCGGGGTGGCCTCAAGCAACTTGCGTTCGGTGAGCTCCAGGGTCAAGGCAACTCGCCCAGGAGGAAAATGCTGCAGGAACGTCCGGCAATCTTCCAGCAAGCTCAGATCCTGGCAGTGGTCGGCAGTGATGTTGATGCCGATATGAAAGCCGTCTTCCAACAGGGCGGCGTAGGGCGCGAGGCTTTGAGCGGTGTGCAGCATGAGGGCGCGGGTCATCGCGACGATCTGCCCGCTGTGTTCTGCATAGGGGATGAACAGGTCAGGGCGCACCAGACCTTCGCGCGGATGGTTCCAGCGCATCAACACCTCGGCCCCGGCCCAGTGGTAATCACCATTGCGTACTACAGGTTGGAAGTATGGTACGAATTCGTTGGCCTGTAGCGCCCGATCCAGCTCCGCGCGTGGGGACGATGCACGGCGCAGTTGCCAGTGGCAGACACCTGCGGCCGCGACGCCCAGCAGGATTAACAGGGCCATCACCGCAGGGTACTGATGACTGATCAGTTCGGCCTGCTTGCCTGTGGCGAAACCGCCATGGACACTGAACGGATAACGCGTCGAGGCCTGCTCTACCGCGGCGCTGGGCGATGCAGGCGGAGTGCCTTGATGAACTATGCCATCTTGGCCCATCCAATTGCCGCCGACGCGCAGGTACAGTTGCTGACCGCTGCCAATGAGCCGCAAGGCAGTGAGCAGATGATCACCGTCGACAGTGGTGAGCGCCGCGCGTTGTGCGTTGCCTGCACGATAGACCAGCAAGGCATGCCCTGGTGTGACAGAGTTGCCATCCATCAGCCACAGACGGTCGTCAGTGTAATGAATGGGGCTGACAGCCTCCTGGTGCTCGCCAAACAATGACGTACAGTAGAGGATGTTGTCGCTGACCAGATTGGCTGAGCGCACAAAAGCATTGCGTGTGACCTCACTGCGCAGCGCGACCTCAAGCTGCGCGCACGGCTGCCCCGCCAGTGGCAGCAGGGCCTGGGCCGCCGTTGCCAGGCTGTCAAGAATGTGCTCGACATGGGCAACGACCAGACGGCTGGTTTTCTCGCTGGCCTGATACATGTCACGCTGGCTTTGCCAAGCCATCACACCAACCCCGCATAACACAGGCAGAAGGCCCATCAGCCACGGGAGCAGGGCATGCCAACGGCGGCGGCCGGGATGTTTGTTTGAAAGGGGCATGTGGACCTGAAAGTGACGATGACCTGCCAAGGATAGCCGTTGGTCGGGTTGAGCGGACAACTAAAAGCGCGACAAACTCATTTACGCCCTATAGAATCCAATTACGAATAAAACAATAAAGTCCTCTCATGCTGAGGGCCAAGCCGCCGAGAATGTGCCCCTATGCCACACCATGGGTTCAAATTGATCATTGGTACTTTCCTCGCCCGCAGCGTGCGTGGCATCCCCTGCTCGCCACCCGGCTGTCCGCCATCGAACGCAACTGAATAATCGTTATTACGCAGTAGATGAGGACACGAACATGGCTGATATCTTCGAAAACCCGATGGGCCTGATGGGCTTTGAGTTCATTGAACTGGCATCGCCGACGCCGGGCGTGCTGGAACCTGTATTTCAGATACTGGGCTTCACCAAGGTCGCTTCGCACCGCTCCAAAGATGTGCACCTGTACCGCCAGGGCGACATCAACCTGATCCTCAACAACGAGCCCAAAAGCATTGCCTCGTACTTTGCTGCCGAGCATGGTCCGTCGGTGTGTGGCATGGCCTTCAAGGTGCGCAACGCCCATGAAGCCTATGCGCGTGCACTCGAGCTTGGCGCTCAGCCGGTGGAGATCGAAACCGGCCCGATGGAGCTGCGACTGCCCGCCATCAAGGGCATTGGTGGTGCGCCGCTGTACCTGATCGACCGTCACGAAGAAGGCAGTTCGATCTACGACATCGACTTCAAGTTCATCGAAGGCGTCGAGCGCAATCCGGTCGGTGCGGGGCTGAAGATCATCGACCACTTGACCCACAACGTCTACCGTGGACGCATGTCGTATTGGGCCAACTTCTACGAGAAGCTGTTCAACTTCCGCGAAATTCGCTATTTCGACATCAAGGGTGAGTATACCGGCCTCACCTCCAAGGCCATGACTGCGCCGGATGGCATGATCCGCATTCCGCTGAATGAAGAATCGTCCAAGGGCGCCGGCCAGATCGAAGAGTTCCTGATGCAGTTCAATGGCGAGGGCATCCAGCACGTCGCCTTCCTTACCGATGATCTGCTCAAGACCTGGGACGCGCTCAAAGCTCTGGGGATGCGCTTCATGACTCCGCCACCGCAGACCTACTACGAGATGCTTGAAGAGCGGCTGCCAGGCCACGGCGAGCCGGTGGACCAGCTGCAGCCGCGCGGTATCCTCCTCGACGGCGCGGCTGAATCAGGTGACAAGCGCCTGCTTCTGCAGATCTTCTCGGAGACCTTATTGGGTCCAGTGTTCTTTGAATTCATCCAGCGCAAGGGTGATGACGGTTTCGGTGAAGGCAACTTCAAGGCCTTGTTCGAATCGATCGAGCGGGATCAGGTGCGTCGCGGCGTTCTCGACGTGCAATGACGGCTGGCGCACCCTGCTTGTGGTTCAGGCAGTGGTGCGCTCTCGCTTGCGCCGAGCGCGGAGTATGCCCCAGTAGGTAATGGCGGCAGTCAGAAGACCTACCAGCGTCAGCGAGGGCAAGACCTGAACCATCAGCGTACGCGCCTCTGCCAGCGTGTACCCCGCTGGATAACCCACGTTCACCCGATAGTCATGCCGAGTCGACGGCGCACTGCGGAAGAATTCGCTCTGTGAAGGTTGTTGCTGATCGCGGCTATCGCCTTGACTCCAGAGATAAGCGTCCTCGAACTCCAGTACCAACACAAGCCCATCCTGAAAACCCTGCAGTTCTCTGCGCAGCTCAATGCCATAGCTCGTCGCAATGATGCCTGGACCATCGTCGCTCAGCCGATATTCGACCATTACACCATTGGGCGTTGTCGGCGAGTCGAAATTCAGCCTGACCGTGCGTCCGGCGGTGATGTCGATGTGATGCGGAATGATCGTTGGCAAGGTGCTGCAGTACGCCAGATCATCTTTGGTCAGCTCCAGTGAGTGGATTCGCGGGTCGCTGGCGGTCATCGCTCGCAGTTGTTCGATCACATTGTCACACGCCTGGCCGCTGAACTGGCTGGCGGTACTGGCCGTGAGCAACAGACTGTCCAAGCGTCGATCAATCGCGAACAAAGCCTCTTGGGCCGATATGCGCGCGTTTTCGTCTAGCTTGCGCTCTAGCTGATAGAACATCACGGTCAGCCCGGAAACAATCGGTATCAGCCCGACCGCCGAGACTAACAGCAGCTCCAGCAAACTACGCCCTGTGTGCATGAGTTTTGACATCGGCAACATCCTTCCCTCTGGTGCTGTCCGCGTTTGGACAACTGGCAGATCAGATTACGTAGGGCGCGACACCGCAGATGTAGGCTTATGTCGATTCAGCTTTGGGGAAACTCCAGCTGCGCTGTGGGAGCTCGGAGCAAAGCGGGGTCAGAGGTCTCCTGCTCGCCTCGCAAATCCGGCGTTGCAGTGGATCAAGTTCCAGCAGATCATGCGCACTAAATAGTCAGCCAGTCGACGTCAAGGAATCCAGACAGTGGTCGCCAAGGGCAAGTCGTCCGATACCGATTTTCAAGTGATCCATCTTGAACCCAGTTGGAAGCAGGTCGACCCGATTGCGCAGGCCATTCGCATGTTCGATTGGGGCGCCACCCCCCTGGGTGTACTGGCGCAATGGCCGCCCTCGCTGCGGCACGCCGTGGATATCATGCTCGCGTCGCCGTTCCCGGCAGCGCTGATATGGGGCGACAGACTTACGGTAATCCATAACACCGCGTACTCGGACGTGATCGGCAAGGGCGCCCCTGGTTTGGGCGGCAGTTTCGAGCAGTTATGGCTCAAGCATTGGGAGCACGTTGGGCCGTCTGTATTCAAAGCGCTCGAGGGGCAAGCAAGCTTCGTTGGCGATGCCCCCATTCTGGTCGCAGATGGCACCGAGGCCGGCAATGTCTGGTGCGCCCTGGGTTATACGCCGATCAGAGACGAGCAGGCACGCGTCGCGGGTTTTCTGCATACCGCCATCAACGCCACAGCCAGCGTCGAAACGCTGGGCGAGTGGCGTGAGCTGACTGAGCGATTCGAGCAGCAGATCGCGCAGTACCAGGCCGATCGCGAAGGGATCTGGGCGTTATCTGGACAAGCCATGATCATGGTCACGCTTGATCTGCGCCTGCATGCTGTAAACCCCGCGTTTGAACGCATGATGGGATGGACGTTGTCGCAAATGGCCGAGATGCCTATCATCGACCTGATACACCCATCCGATCGACGTGACGTGTCGGAAGTTGCGCTGGACGTGCTGCACGGCAATGGCGTGAGCGAGCTTGAGAGCCGAGTGCGTCACCGTGCCGGACATTATCGCTGGATCCGATGGAGTGCTCGGCGCGACGGTGAGTTTCTGACCGTGGTGGGCAGTGACATCAACCAGGAGCGTGAAAACGCTATGCGACGCTCTGAGGCGCTGCTGCGCAATAATCAGCGCGTCACTGTGGTGAGTCAGTTGGCAGGTGGCATGGCCCATGAAATGAACAATTTGCTGTCTGGCATTGGCGGCAGCCTGGAATTGTTGCAACGGCGTATCGACCAGGGTCAACCCGACCGAATTGCCAGTTACGTAGAGCTGGCACGCGACTCGGTTGAGCGCGCAATGATCCTTACGCATCAGCTGCTGGCTTTTTCCAGAACTCAACGTCTGTCGCCGCGACCGCTGAACAGCACGCAGGTGATGACAGCCTCGCAGCCTTTGTTTTTGCAGGCCCTGGGCCCAGAGATTCTCCTTGAGTGTCATCTGGATAGTGATGCCTGGCCGATCCTGGTCGACTCGGGGCAGCTGGAAATCGCTCTGGTCAACCTGTGCACCAATGCCCGTGAGGCCTGCAACCTTGCGGGCACAGTGACCATTCGCAGTTTCAACCAGCGGCTAGAGGATGATGAACGAGCCCATGGAGGGCTACCGGGAGGTGATTATCTTGCCATTCAGGTGGAAGACAATGGCCATGGCATGGCCAGCGAAGACATTCCTCGCGCGTTTGAGCCGTTTTTCACCAGCAAGCCTGCAGGGCGCGGCGCGGGGCTGGGTCTGTCCATGGTCTACGGCTTTGTTCACCAGTCAGGGGGCTATGTCTGGCTCGAGTCCACGTTGGAGCAAGGCACCCGGGTGACCATGATCTTCCCGCGCTGTCTGCAAGCTGTCGAACCGGAGGCTACGCCTCAGTTACCGGTGCTGATGGAGCCTGTCCATGATCGGCGCCTGTTGCTTATCGATGACGAAAGCGGCCTGCGCGCGCTGATGAAGGAAGCGTTGGTAGAACAGGGCTTTGAGGTAATCGATGTCGCAGATGCTGCAGGTGCGATGAGCAAGTTTCGCCACGAGGGAAGTTTCGATCTTGTCATAACCGACATTGGCCTGCCTGGCGGCTCCAGTGGTCGCCAGGTAGCGCAGGCGATGCGGCTGCTGCAACCGCAGCAGAAGATCTTGTTCATAACCGGCTACAGCGAGCACCCGATCGAGCAGGCCTTGCTCGACCAACCCGGTACGGGCTTGATGCTCAAGCCATTCTCGCTGGCACTGCTGGTTGCTCGGGTACAGAGTATGTTGACCGAGGCAAAGTGATAGAGCGCTGGCTAGCAATTTGTACAGCCCGCGTCGCGTCTAACCCCAGTCCTGAAGCCTCGAACAGAGTGCAATTGGTTGCCAAGTGCTACAAGCCTTGTTGCAGAATCGGATCGTCCGGGTTCTGGCGCTCTAGCTCGGCCAGCAGCACTTGCACATTCTGCAGTTGCCCGGTCTCCTTCCAGTACTGGATTAACAAAAGCCGCGCGTTGCGACTGGCAGGTTGCCGGTCGAGGATGGTTTGTAGCTGCTTCTGCGCGGCTTCAACCTGCTCGAGCTGATGCAAGGTGACCGCCAGCATGTAGCGGTAATCAGTGTTTTCCGGCTCCAGTTCAACCGCGCGGGCAAACGCCAGCAAGGCATATTCGGTTTGCTGATGGCGATTGAGCCACAGACCGAGATCGTGCTGCAGAAAGGCCGAGTCTGGCTGCAGTGCCAGCGCCTTGGCCAAAACCTGGCGAGATTCGTCGTGCAAGCCTTGGCGTTCGAGCAGGCGTACCTGGACGGCGAGGGCATCCAGGTTCTGCGGGCTCAGCTGCAAACTGCGCTGCAGGGCCAAAGCGGCATGTGCGTAATCATCCTCATGCAGGTATAACCGGGCCAGATGCACTTGCGCGGCGCTGTCTTCCGGTTGCTCCAGGAGGGCTTGTTGGTAGGCTTCGAGGGCTTGTTGCAGCGGCCCGAAATACAAGCCAATGGCGTCCGCGTCGAGGCCGAGTAGGGCATCTACTGCCGCGAAGCGCACACTTTGCTCGTCATCATTAAGCATAGGCCCAAGCACCAGGCTGCGTTGGCCGGCAGGCAACAGGCGGCGAATACTCTCGATGGCTGCGCGACGTACCATCGGGTCATCGTGTTGCAGGTCAAGCCTGGCCAGCTCCAGCGCTTTTGGCGAGGGATAGTTGGGCAACTCGGCATACAGTGCTGCGCGCCGGATGGGCGTCAGGTCGCCACGCTGCAACTGTTGATAGAGCACCCGCGCAGCTCCTGGCAGGCCGTCGTGGGCCTGGCGCAGCGCTTTGCCATAACTGTGCGGCGCGACTGCCGGGACGCTAATTTCGACATCCCGCGAGCAGTAGCCGAGGGTGGCCGATACCAGGACCAGAGCGAGCACGGCGATCAGGTACAGGCGGTGTCTGGGCATTGGCAGGTCCGGTGGTCAGGAACCACTGAGCTTGGGCCAGGCGCCGCCTAAATGCAATGCGGGAGGGCGCGTTGGCGTCGCTAGACAACACCGCAGTCAGCGAATGAAATGCACCTTGCCGGTGTCATCATTGCCCATGTAGATCCCGTACACACCCGCCTGACGCTCCAGGATATAGCGCTCGAGAATCTGTCGGATGGCCGGGTAGTAGATCTCGTCCCAGGGGATCTGGTCAGGCTCGAAAAACTTGTAGGCAAGGGTCTCTGCACCGAACACGCCGGTTTCAGCGGTGGCGATGGCGCGGAAGACGATATACACCTCGCTGATTTTGGCCACGCTGAAGATCGAGTACGGCGAGACGATTTCGGCCCGTACTCCGGTTTCTTCCCAGACTTCACGCAGCGCCGCCTGCTCGGTGGTTTCGCCGGCTTCCATGAAGCCTGCCGGCAGCGTCCAGGTGCCAGGGCGCGGGGGGATCGCGCGCTGGCACAACAGGTACTTGCCATCGCGCTCGATGATGCAGCCGGCGATGATTTTCGGGTTGATATAATGGATGTAGCCACAAGCGGCGCAGTACAGGCGCTCATGGGTATCACCGGAAGGAACGCCCCGGGCAAGCTCGGTAGTGCAGTACGGGCAATAGCGCGGGGAGTTGGGCATGGTCAGCGGCCTATGCGAGGGTCCTTCAGGGCCACGGGCGCGACGATCTCGCGCACCTTGGTATTGTCATCCTGCTTCTGGCGCAGGTAGTCCAGCGCCACTGCAGCGGCAGCGCGTACATGGTCGACCGAGGCCTGATGTGCGGCCAGCGGGTCGCCACTCTTGATCGCCGCAACGATCTTTTCCATTTCCTTGTTGCTGGCGCCACGGCGGTTCTGTTGCGACACCGAGGTCGCTCGCAGGTAGCTGATACGTGCCTGCAACTGGCGCAACTGGGTGGCCGCGACGTGGTTGCCGGACCCTTCCAGGAGTACGTCGTAGAAGCCTTGCACCGAGTCGATCACCTGCTGCAACTCGCCATCTTCGAGCGCTTCGCGGTTGACTTCGAGCGCACGCTCGAGCGCGCGGATGTCCTTGGCCTTGGCGTTGAGGGTGAACAGCTGGACGATCAGGCCCTCGAGTACGCAGCGCAGCTCGTAGATGTCACGGGCATCTTCCAGGGTGATGATCGCGACCCGCGGGCCCTTGGCGTCGGCAAATTCGACCAGGCCTTCGGATTCGAGGTGGCGTAGCGCTTCGCGGACCGAGGTACGGCTGACGCCGAGGCGGTCGCACAAGTCGCGCTCGACCAGGCGGTCACCCGGTAACAGGTGAAAGTTCATGATCGCGTTGCGCAGTTTGTCGAGCACGATCTCGCGCAGGGTGACGGGGTTGCGGTTGACCTTGAAGCTGTCGTCGAGTGGCTGGCGTTTCATCAGGTGCGCTCTTTATGAGGCTGTTGCGCCAACCTCGCGAAGCACCACGAACCGGGGCGCTCCTTGCAGTGGTTCGAACAGCCCGCTGTTAACGGGTTGACTCCGCGTCGGCTTCGGCAAAGGCCTCGCGGGCCAGCCGGAAGCTGTCTACCGCCGCCGGCACGCCGCAATAAATGCCGACCTGGAGCAGGATCTCGCGAATCTGTTCACGGCTCAGGCCATTACGCAAGGCGCCGCGGATGTGCAGCTTAAGCTCATGGGGCCGATTGAGTGCGGAAATCATTGCCAAGTTTATCATGCTGCGCTCTTTGAGCGACAAACCATCACGGCCCCAGACATGGCCCCAGCAGTACTCGGTGACCAGGTCCTGCAGCGGCTTGGTGAACTCATCGGCGTTCTGCAGAGAGCGGTTGACGTACTCTTCGCCCAAAACTTGCGTGCGGATCTCCAGGCCCTTTTGATACTTGTCGTTGCTCATGGCAGTGCTCCGCAATAAAACAGGGCCGCGAACAAGGGTGAGGTTCGCCGCGGCCCCCAAAAAAGTCAGCGCTGCGCCAGGCAGCGCGGTGGCACTCAGGTCAGCCCAGCGATGGCAGGGCGCCGAGCTTGCCACGATGGTAGACCATCGGCGTCACCGGCTCGGCCGGCAGCACCAGGTTTTTCACCGCACCGACGATGATCGCGTGATCGCCGCCGTCGTATTCGCGCCACAACTCGCATTCAATGATCGCGGTGGCCTTGGTCAACAGCGGGTTGCCCAGCTCGCTGAGCTGCCACTCGATGCCCTTGGCCTTGTCTTTGCCCTTGCCGGCAAAGGCATAGGCTTCGGCGGTCTGCCCGGCCGACAGCAGGTGAATGGCAAACTGCTTGCTGTCTCGCAGGATCGGGTAAGTGTCCGAGGCGTAGTTGGGGCAGAACAGCACCAGCGCCGGCTCGATCGACAGCGCACTGAAGGCGCTGGCAGTGATGCCGACGATGCCGCCGTCGGCGTCCAGCGTGGTAACGACCGTGACGCCCGAGGGGAACGAGCCCATCACGTCTTTGTAGATGCCAGGTTCGATCATCTTGGCAGTGCTCCTTAGCGCATCACGAAGGGGTCGGGCATGGGCGCGGTGGACAGGTTGATCCACACGGTCTTCAGCTCGGTATAGGCCAGCACCGAATCGATGCCACTTTCACGGCCGTAGCCGCTGTTCTTGAAGCCGCCGATCGGCGCCATGGCCGAGACTGCACGGTAGGTGTTGACCCAGATGATCCCCGAGCGCACGTCACGGGCCAGCCGGTGCGCGCGGCCCAGGTCGCGGGTCCAGATACCTGCCGCCAGGCCGAACTGCGAGTCGTTGGCGATCGCCAGGGCCTCTTCTTCGGTCTTGAAACGAATGACCGCCGCGACCGGGCCGAATACTTCTTCCTGCATGATCTTCAGCGAATTGCTGTCGCACTCGAACAGGGTCGGCTCGTAGAACCAGCCATCGCCCTCGACCTCGGCACGCTTGCCACCCATGCGCAGTGTGGCCCCCTCGGCGCAGGCTGCGGCGACCAGGCCTTCGACCACTGCCAGCTGCTGTGCGGTGGCCATCGGGCCCATTTCGCTCTGCTCGTCCTGCGGATTACCGATGCGGATGCGTTTGGCCCGCTCGACCAGCCGTGCAACGAACTCGTCGTAAATTTCGTCCTGCACCAGCAGCCGCGAGCCGGCGACGCAGCTCTGCCCAGAGGCAGCATAGATGCCCGCCACTGCACCATTGATGGCGCTGTCCAGGTCGGCGTCGGCAAAGATGATGTTGGGCGATTTGCCACCCAGCTCCAGCGACAGTTTGGCGAAATTCTCGGCGCTACTGCGCACTACATGGCGGGCAGTCGCAGCTCCGCCGGTGAAGGCGATCTTGCGGATCAGCGGATGACGGGTGAGGGCAGCGCCAGTGCTTGGGCCGTAACCGGTGACTACGTTGACCACGCCAGGTGGGAAACCGGCCTCAAGGGCCAGGCGGGCCAGCTCGAGAATGGTTGCCGAAGCGTGCTCGGACGGCTTGAGGACGATAGTGTTACCCGCGGCCAGCGCCGGTGCCAGCTTGATTGCGGTCAGGTACAGCGGGCTGTTCCAGGGGATGATCCCGGCTACCACGCCCATCGGCTCATGCACGGTGTAGGCGAACAGATCAGGCTTGTCCAGCGGCAGGGTGCCGCCTTCGAGCTTGTCGGCCAGGCCCGCGGTGTAATGGAAAAACTCTGGCAGGTAACCGACCTGGCCGCGGGTTTCGCGGATCAGCTTGCCGTTGTCGCGGCTTTCCAGCTGGGCCAGGTGTTCTTTATTCTCGGCAATCAGGTCGCCAAGCCGGCGCAGCAGTTTGCCCCGCGCAGTCGCGGTGAGGCCGCGCCAGGCCTTGCTGTCGAAGGCGCGCTGGGCCGACTGCACGGCCAGTTCAACATCAGCTTCGTCGGCGTCGGGCAGTTGCGCCCAGACCTGCGCGGTGGCCGGGTCGAGGCTGTCGAAAGTCTTGCCGTTTTGGGCATCGCGCCATTGGCCATCGATGCACATCTGGAAACGAACGAGGGTCATGCAACTATCCCCTTGGCGGATTCGGTGAGGGTGCGCGCTTGACTGAGGAAGTCCAGCAGCATCTTGTTGACTTCACGCGGCGCTTCTACTGCCATCATATGCCGTTGTTCGGCGAGGACCACGCAATGTGCTCCGGGGATGCGTGCGGCGAGCTGGCGGGTCATGGCCGGAGTGGAGCCGGAGTCGAGTTCGCCGGTGGCGATCAGGGTTGGTGCCTGAATGCTGCCCAGATCGCTTTCGCGGTACATGTCCTGGGTGGCGAACAGCGAATAGGTAGTGTGGTAGCCCTGCGGGTCATTGCTGGCCAGGATCTGCTTGATCGCGGCGACCTGAGCCGGGTTGGCGGCCTTGTACTCGCGGCTGAACCAGCGCTCCAGGGCGGCGTCGACGTTGGCGTCCGGGCCCAGTTCGGCCGCTTGTGCCGCGCGGGCGATGACCCCGGCGCTCTGCTCGGGCGAGCGGTTGAACACGCTGTTGAGCACCACCAAGGCCGTCAACCGCTGCGGATAATTCAGGGCAAAGGCCCGTGCCACCAAACCGCCCATCGAGAAGCCGATAACCGTGGCCTGGGCGATCTGCAGATGGTCGAGCAGCTCGGCCAGTTGCGCGGCGTAGCCCTCAAGTGGGGTATCGGCGGCAGGCAACTGGCTCTGGCCGTGGCCGAGCATGTCGTAGGCTATGACCTTGTAGTCAGTGGCGAGGCCGACGATCTGGCCGCCCCACATTTCCTTGTTCAGGCCGACGCCGTGGATCAGTACCACAGGCTGGCCTTGGCCAGTCACCAGGTAGCTGGTGCCGGCGGGTGTGCGTTCAGCAACAGGCTGAATCATCGAGGGCGCTCCTTGAGCGTGAGGCGTGGCGCTGTGCGCACGCCCCGGCCCGTTGATCTAATTGTTATTGAGCTTTTTCGGCTGCCAGTTCTTCGAGGTCGATGTAGCGGTTGCCGATGCGCGGGTGCAGGCGGCCGCCGTCAGCGGCGCCCAGTACCACCACGATCTCGTCGGCACGTGGTGCATCTTCGATCTGCATTTCCAGGGTGATGTAGTGCGAACGCAGGCCTTCGTCATCCTTCTGCATCATAGGGATCTGGATCGAGGTGCCTGGGCCGCCACGCTTGTTGGTGAAGCTCAGGTAGCTCTTGGCTTGCACCGCTTCGCGGTAATGGTTGCCAAAGCGCAGGGTGTGGATCACCGCCGAGGCGTGTTCGATCTCGCCATCAGCACCGACGACCGCCGCTTTGCCGTAGGCCTCGATCTTGTCCGCGCCGCCGATCGCAGCAATCAGACGCTCGACCATCAACGCGCCGAGGTCAGAGCAATTGGCACGGATTTCCGGTTTCAGATCATCAACGAAACCGCGACCCGCCCATGGGTTCTTGATCACCACAGCCAGGCCGACCATGGTCACCGGTTTGTCGGTGGCCTTGCCGCCTTCGATGCGGGTTTCTTCGGAGTAGGTGACGATCTTGCGGATTTCGAAACTCATGGATGGCTCCTGTCAAAGATATCTGGTCTTGTTGTCTGATGGTATACCATAATATTTGTTCTGCAATAGCTTGATTGAAATTTCTCCGGCGAGAAGACGAAAGGCCGCTCAATCCAGCTATACAGGGGCCGCCGGCAGATCATCGACAAAAAAATGCCCGCTCACGCGGGCGATCAAGCCCGCAGGAGCGGGCTGTTCCCGCAATGAATTCAGGTAATGGGAATTCAGATGAAAGCCGGCACGACTTCCTTGATGAACAGCTCCAGCGACTTCTTCTTTTCGGCATGCGGCAAGCTGTTGTCACACCAGAAGCTGAACTCGTCGACGCCGAGCTCCTGGTAGTACTTGATTCGCGCAATGATTTCTTCGGGCGTGCCGATCATGGTGTTCTTGCGAATGTTGTCCAGCTCGAAGGCGGGCACTTCGGCAAACTTCGACTCCGGGCTCGGCTCGAGGAAGCCATTGACCGGAACGGTCTTGTTGCCGAACCAGGCATCGAAGGTGCGGTAGAAGCGCGCAATCGCCTTGGCGCCGATCTTCCAGCCATCTGGTTCGGCAGCGCTGTGCACGTGGGTGTGGCGCAGCACCATCAGTTGCGGGCGCGGTACCTCTGGGTTGTTGTCGAGTGCGGCCTGGAATTTGTTTTTCAGGTCGAGCACTTCTTCGTCACCCTTCATCAACGGGGTGACCATCACGTTGCAGCCGTTCTTCACGGCAAAGTTGTGCGAGTCTGGGTCACGTGCGGCAATCCACATCGGCGGCATGCCGCTTTGGACTGGCTTGGGTACGCTGGTCGAAGTAGGAAATTTGTACACCTCGCCTTCGAAGGCGTAATCGCCTTTCCACAATTCGCGGACCGCCGGGACCATCTCACGCAGGGCCTTGCCACCTTCGGTAGCAGGCATGCCATTGGCCATGCGGTCGAATTCGAATTGGTAGGCGCCGCGGGCCAGGCCGACTTCCATTCGCCCGTTGCTGATCACGTCGAGCAGGGCGCATTCGCCGGCTACCCGGATCGGGTTCCAAAACGGCGCGATGATGGTGCCGGCGCCCAGGCGAATCTTCTCGGTGCGTGCGGCCAGGTAGGCCAGCAGCGGCATCGGGCTGGGCGAAATGGTGTATTCCATGGCGTGGTGTTCGCCGATCCACACGGTGCTGAAACCGCCGTCCTCGGCCATCAGGGTCAGTTCGGTGAGGTCTTCGAACAACTGGCGGTGGCTGACCTGTTCATCCCAACGTTCCATGTGCACGAACAACGAAAATTTCATGGGGCATTCCTCAACGCTTGAATGTCGCGCCTGGCAGGGCAGGCGTCAGTGATCACAACGGACGCGCCTGGCATCCGTAGACAGAATAGGCAGTGCTCAGGCGAAGGCAGGCAGGCTGGCCATCTTGCCGCGGCAGTAGATCATCGGCTGTGGCGCTTGCTCAGGGACGATCAGGTTCTGCACCTTGCCGACCATGATGGCGTGGTCGCCACCTTCATATTCACGCCACAGTTCGCACTCGATGATTGCGGTGGCGTTGGCCAGCAGGGGGTTGCCCAGCTCGCTCAAAGTCCACTCGATGCCAGCGGCCTTGTCCTTGCCCTTTTTCGCGAAGGCGTAAGCCTCGGCTTGCTGCTCGCCGGAGAGCAGGTGAATGGCAAAGCGCTTTTTGGCGATCAGGACAGGGTAGGAGTCGGAGCTGTAATTAGGGCAGAACAGCACCAGCGGCGGCTCCATCGACAGCGAGGAAAAGGCGCTGGCGGTAAGGCCGACGATCTGGCCGTCGTCATCCAGGGTGGTGATGACGGTAACGCCGGACGGGAAGGAGCCCAGGACGTTCTTGTAGACGGTTGCGTCGATCATGAAGTGATCCTCTTCGCAGGGGAGCGGTGGTCCGCTTTTTATCGTTGATGTGTCTGATGGTATACCGTAATACTCGTTTTGCAAGCGCTAATTACGCATCTGAAAAAAACACGATGAAAGGCGACAACCCTTTGAATACGCGGTCTTGCAGCCAATTTAGATTGGCCTGGAAGGTTGCTGAACCGGATCAGTTACTGCTTTTTAGGGCGGCGCAGTGTTGTCAAAAGCTTGGAATACCATAATATGGTCCGCAGCTGAGAGGCCGCCATGAGCGGTTTCCTACAACGATAAAAACGACCCTTTCGAGCTGAATTCCTATGTCCCAATCGTCGTCGCAGCACCAGTTTGTCGAGAATCACACGGTCGATTACGTTCCACCAGCAGAGCGCCACGGGAAGGCGCGCGACCTGTTCACCCTCTGGTTCAGCACCAACATCGCGCCGCTGCCCATCGTCACCGGCGCCATGGTGGTCCAGGTTTTTCATCTGAATCTGCTGTGGGGGTTGATTGCCATCGCTCTAGGGCACTTGCTCGGCGGGGTGGTTATTGCCCTGGCCTCGGCGCAGGGGCCGCAACTGGGCATTCCGCAAATGGTCCAGAGCCGTGGCCAGTTCGGCCGCTATGGCGCTCTGCTGATCGTGTTCTTCACCGCGCTTATCTATGTTGGCTTCTTCATCTCCAACATCGTGCTGGCCGGCAAATCGATCCATGGCATTGCCCCCAGCGTACCGATGCCGACGGCAATCGTGATCGGCGCCCTCAGCGCGACGGCGATCGGCGTGATCGGCTACCGCTTCATTCATAGCCTCAACCGCATCGGCACCTGGGTGATGGGTTCGGCGCTGCTGGCCGGTTTCATCATGATGTTCGTCCAGGACCTGCCCGCCGACTTCTTCAGCCGCGGCAGCTTCAACTTGTCCGGCTTCATCGCCACTGTTTCGCTGGGCACCATCTGGCAGATCAGTTTCTCGCCCTACACCTCTGATTACTCGCGCTATCTGCCGCGCGAAATCGGCATCGCCAAGCCGTTCTGGGCGACCTATTTCGGTGCCACCCTGGGGACCATCCTGTGCTTCAGTTTTGGCGCGATTGCGGTGCTGTGCGTGCCGGAAGGCACTGATGCCATGGCGGCGGTGGAACAAGCCACTGGCTGGTTGGGGCCGATCCTGATGGTGCTGTTCCTGCTCAATATCATCAGCCACAACGCCCTCAATCTGTACGGCGCGGTGCTGTCGATCGTGACCGCGATTCAGACCTTCGCGGCGCAGTGGACTCCCAGCATCAAGGTGCGGGTGATCCTCGCTACAGTGATTCTGCTCGGTTGTGGGATGGTTGCGCTGAACGCGTCGGCTGACTTCATCGGCCAATTCATCGGGTTGATCCTGGCACTGCTGCTGGTGCTGGTGCCGTGGGCATCGATCAACCTCATCGATTTCTACCTGATCAAAAAAGGCGTGTACGACATCGCCTCGATATTCAGTGCGGATGGCGGCATCTACGGGCGCTTCAATCACCACGCGATCATTGCCTACGCCTGCGGCATTCTGGTGCAGCTGCCGTTTGCCAATACTGCGCTGTATGTCGGGCCGTACTCGAATCTGGTCGAGGGCGCAGATTTGTCGTGGTTGTTTGGCTTGTTGGTGACCTGCCCGCTGTATTACTGCCTGGCCACACGTGGCCAGACCCAGCGGGCTGGCAAGCCGCTACGCATCAATCCCTGATAGACAACGGGGGCTGCCCGGCAGCCCCCTTGTGCTGTCAAAGCTTGAACTGCGCCACCATCCCGTTCAGGTCCACTGCCAGGCGCGACAGATCCTGCGCCGCAGCGCTGGTCTGGTTGGCGCCCGCCGAGGTCTGCATCGACAGATCGCGGATGTTGACCAAGTTGCGGTCCACCTCTCGCGCCACCTGCGCCTGTTCTTCGGAAGCGCTGGCGATGACCAGGTTGCGCTGGTTGATCGAGGCAATCGCTTCAGCAATTACCTCCAACGCTTCGCCGGCTGACTGGGCCACTTCCAAGGTGCCGTTGGCGCGGCTGCGGCTGCTGTGCATGGCTGTCACGGCGCGTTCGGTGCCGTTCTGGATACCGGCAATCATCTGTTCGATTTCAGCGGTGGACTCCTGAGTGCGGTGGGCGAGGGCGCGCACCTCGTCGGCGACCACGGCAAAACCGCGGCCAGCTTCGCCAGCGCGGGCGGCTTCGATTGCCGCATTGAGGGCCAGCAGGTTGGTCTGCCCGGCGATGGCGCCGATCACGTCCAGCACGCGGCTGATTTCGTTGGCACTGGTGGCCAGTTGTTCGATTTCAGTTGAAGTGCCGCTGACGTCGTCGACCAGATGCTGGATCGAGCTGAGTGCCTGATTGACCTGATCGCGACCGTCACGGGTGCTCTGGTCGGCGCCTTTGGAGGCATCGGCAGTGGTCACGGCGTTGTTGGCGACTTCTTCGACGGCGGCAGTCATCTGGTTGACCGCAGTGGCTGCCTGGTCAATTTCGGCACTTTGCTGATGCAGGCCGCGGCTGGTGTCTTCGGTCACGCTGTGCAGCTCTTCGGAGGCCGAGGCCAACTGGTCGGATGAGGCAGAGATCTTGCGCAGGGTATCGCGCAGGCTGCTCTGCATCCGCGCCAGGGCAGCGAGCAGCAGGGCTGGCTCGTCCTGGCCTTGTACACGGATGTCCTGGGTAAGATCGTTGGTGGCGACGCGTTCTGCCACTGCGACGGCATCAGCCAAGGGCACGACGATGCTGCGGGTGAGCAGGATCGCGATGGCCACCAGTGCACCGAGGATGATCAACAGCGACACGACGATCACCGAAAACGCCTCGTCGGCCACATCGCTGCTGCGCTGGGAGGCCGCTTCGGCGCCATTGCTGTTGTAATCGAGCAGAGCGCCCAAGGCTTTCATCATCACATCGGCGGACTGCGCCATGGCGCCAGTCAATAAAGCATTGGCCTCGTCAGCCTTGCCAGCCACTATCAAGCCGAGTACCTGCTTCTGCTGATCCAGATACTGGCGTTCGGCGGCGGTGAAGGTATTGAACAGGGCGCGATCATCAGCAGCGACGATGGTTGCTTCATAGGCCTTGATACCGCTGGCCAGCTGCTGGTTGATGCTGTCGATCAGGGCCATGCTGCTTTGGCGGGCACTTGCCTGTGTTTCCAGTGCGGTGCGCAAGGTAATGGCGCGGGCGCGGCCCAGATTGGTGCCGACGTCGCTCAAGGCAACCATGGCCGGGATCCAGGTATTGCGGATCTCATCGGTAGACCTGTCCATCTGGCGGGTTTCGTACAGTGAGAGTAAGCCCATGACCAATACCAGCACGCCCAGCAGGGTAAACACACTGGCGGCGCGAGTGCCGATCTTCATATTCCGTAATTGCATGGGAAGCTCCTTGACGATGGCTGGCAGGCGTCAAGAGCTGGTTCGGCGAAGCCGCGTCACCTGATAGGCGCCGGGCTCTCGATGCGCTGCGAAAGGGTGAGGTTGTTCCTCGATCGTGCTGATTGTTTTTTTCGATGATGCCACAGTGCCACTATTATTGACCAGTCATTCAATGTAACTACAACTTACGACAGTTCCGTCATTTTCTGACGAAACTGTCAGTTTTAATGCGCTCAGACGATAGCAATCGCGGGGTCGGCGGCAGCCAGCGCCGTGGCCCTGTCTGCGGCTGGCGGGTAGATCCATTGTGTGTTGATTTGCCGTTTGACTGCCTTACCTTCCTCACCTTGCAGTTTCAGCTCACGCTCCCAACCTTCGCTGAAGGTCGCGCCCCACGCGCCGAGGTCGAGGCAGGTGACGTATTTGGGCTGGCGATAGACCACGGGCGTCAGCGCGAGCAGATCAGCTGCGGCGTTGTTACCGGCATGGCGGCCCATCGGAATGGCGTGCTGGCAGGTCATCAGCGCATGGTTGCCGAGGTCGTCGACGGCCGCCCAGGCGACGTCGCCGGTGGCATAGATGTGTGCCTGACCTTTGACCTTGAGATGCTCGTCTACTCGCAGCCGGCCCTGGCCGTCGCGCTCGCCGGGGATTTGTGCGGTCAACGGGCTGGCCTGCACGCCGACGGTCCAGATCACCGTCTTGCTGGCGATGTAGTCGCCGTTATCCAGCGTGACGCCGCCACTGTCGACTGCCACCACCGAGGTGCCGGGCAACCATTCCACGCCGGCTTGCTTGCAGGCGGCGACGATTGAGGGAGTGATCCCGGCGCCTAGTGCCGCGCCGATCTGTGCGCTGCGGTCGACCACCACTACGCGCAAGCGGGTATCGGCGCCGAGAATGGCCCGCAAACGCTCGGGCATTTCGGTGGCCGTTTCGATGCCGGTGAAACCGCCGCCACACACCACCACAGTGTTGCGCGCAGGGGATCCCGGCAGCGCGGCGAGCGCGTGCAGATGCTGTTCAAGGCGCACGGCCGATTCCAGTTGGTCGACATCAAAGGTGTGCTCGGCCAGGCCGGCAATGTTCGGGCGCGCCACCTGGCTGCCGGCGGCGAGGATCAGGCGACGATAGCTGATCCGTTGGTTGTTGCCAGCGCCGTCTTCATAGCTGACCTGGCGTCCATCCGGGTCGATCGCCAGGGCGTGACCCTCGATGAACTTCACCCCAACCGCATCGAACAAGGCGGTCAGAGGCGCCTGCAGGGTATGTGCTTGGGCCTCGTAAAGGCGTGGGCGGATGCGCATCTGCGGCTGTGGGGCGAGGACGCTGATGCTCAACTCGCCGCGTTGCGCCTGGTCGAGCAAGCGCGCAGCGCTGAGTGCGCTCCACACGCCAGCGAAGCCTGCGCCGATGATCAGGATGTCGGTTTTCATGGGATTGCTCCGGGTGATTGAGAGGGACGAAACACCATCGAGCACAATCCTGTTGCCGCTCGAATAACTACGACTCTATTGGTCGTAGTTATAAATCTCAAGCGTTTTGTTGATTGCGATCAGCGTCGAACCAGCCGGTCTTTGCCTGCAGGCGGCCACAGGCGTACCATTTACGACTAATCCAGTCGGAGATCGATATGTCGCTTTACAGCGCCGGGGTTGAATACGGCATCCATTGCCTGCTGCTGTTGCTCGATGAGCAGGGCGAGAGCCGCGAAGCCAGCGTGCGTGATCTGGCCGAGCTGCAGGGGGTGCCTCAGGAATACCTGGCCAAGGTCTTCACCAAGCTGGCTCGCGCCGGCCTGGTGGCGGCCACCGAAGGCGTGCGCGGCGGGTTTCGCCTGGCGCGGCCGGCGGCCGAGATCAGCGTGTTGGACATCGCCACTGCGATTGACGGGGCGAAGAAGATTTTCGATTGCCGCGAAATCCGCGAGCGCTGCGCGCTGTTCGAGGGTTCGCCACCGGCCTGGGCGACCGAAGGCACCTGCGCAATCCACGCGGTGATGATCAGCGCGCAGAAACGCATGGAAGAGACCCTGGCCCAGCAGAGCATCCTTGATCTGGGGCAGCGCTTCGGGCGCAAGGCGCCGGCGCAGTTTGGCGAACAGCTCAACGACTGGATGAGCGATCGCCGCGAGGGCAAGGGCAGCGCCGGCGATATCCCTGTGACCGAGGTTTGAGCGGGGCGGTCAATGCACCGCTTGGCGCTGCCTGACGCAGGCCTGGGCCTGTAGCGCCAGTTCGTCAAGGCGCTCATCGCGGCGCTGTTCGGCTTCGATCATGGCGTCTTCGCCTTGCTGCTTGAGTAGGTAGGCATGGATCTGGCGCACTTCCAGCGTTTCATAGATCGGGGCGATATCCAGAGTGCCGATCAGCGCGCCGCTGGCGTGGCCGGTGCTGCTCATCAGCACTTGCGGGCCACGTGCCGCGACCACCTGCATGCCCATTTCTTCAAACCAGGGCACCAGCCCTGCAAAGGCATTCAGTTCGACACAGCTGTAGCGTGACTGCAGGTCAGCCAGCAGGGCGCGAGCGATACCCTGGCGACGGTGGCTGGGCAGCACCACAATGAACGCCAGCGAGCAGGCCTGCGGGTTGTCCTGAGCGGGCAGAGCGAGCGCGAAACCCAGTAGTTGATCAGGCGCGTCGGCATCCAGCGCGAGCAACAACTGCACGGCCAGCCCATGTGTGCCGTCCATGGCTTGCAGGTACTGATGCACCTCAAGGCCTACACCGTATTGATAGAGCGGGTAGAGGGGATTGTCACTGCTGATGGCGACACTACTCAGCTCGCCGACATGGTCGATCACCAGCTGGCGGATCTGGTTCTGGAAGGATTCGGGCGGCACGCTGTCGAGGCGGCTGAGAATGAACATTGCAGGCAAAGCTCCGGCTGGCAAAAACACCCCGCGTCAACGGCAACGCGGGGTGACAGTCTACCCGGTTTTGCCGGTTCAGCTGTGCTCGGCGAGCGCCGCCAGCATCAGGTCAAGGTTTTGTACCGCCGCGCCCGAGGCGCCTTTGCCCAGGTTGTCGAATACCGCAGTGAGCACAACCTGGCCGTGCTCCGGGTTGGCGAACAGCGCCAGGCGCAGATCATTGCTGTCATTGAGCGCCTCTGGGTCCAGTGCTACAGCCGGCCCATGCTGGTGCAATGGCATCAACTGGACGTGACGGGCGCCTTGATAATGCTCCTGCAGGCAAGCTTGCAGATGCTCGGCATTCACCCCGGCAGGCAACAGCCGCAATTGCAGCGGGATACTTAGCACGATGCCCTGGCGATAATCGCCATAGCCTGGAAGAAACACCGGCCGCGCGCTGAGCCCAGCATGCTGCTGGATCTCCGGCACATGCTTGTGGGCCAGATCAAGGCCATACAGCTGCAGCGTAGGAATGCGCTCTGCGCGTGGCTGTTCATGGCGCTCGACCGCGGCCCGGCCGCCGCCGGAGTAGCCTGAGATGGCATGTACCGTCAGTGGATAGTCGGTGGGCAGCAGCCCGGCCTCGATCAGTGGCCGCAACAGGGCAATGGCCCCGGTTGGATAGCAGCCAGGGTTGCTCACGCGCTTGGCCTGGGCGATGCGCTCAGGCTGCTGCGCATCCAGTTCCGGCAGGCCATAGACCCAGCCTGCAGCTGTGCGGTGGGCGGAGCTGGCGTCGATGACCCGCACCGCAGGGTTGCTGATCGCCGCTACCGCTTCAATGGCAGCGGCATCTGGCAGGCACAGCAGGGCAATATCGGCGCTGTTGATCGCCTCAGCGCGGCGCTGCGGATCCTTGCGCTCGGCTTCGGCCAGGGTCAGTAGGCGCAAATCATTTCGCCCGTGCAGGCGGGCGTGGATCTGCAGGCCGGTGGTACCTTGGTCGCCGTCGATAAAGACCAGGGGAGTGCGCATGGGGCGATGTCCGTGTAATAAGGAAGATGGCCTATGCTCGCTCACGACTGGACGAATGGAAATTTGCATTTCATGATGGTCATGTTCAGAAATCCTGAATCAGGGAGCGCTTACGTGTCAGTCCATTTGCATCCAGCCCATGCGTGAAATCAGCCTCGACCGTTTGCGCACTCTGGTGGTGATTGCCGACCTTGGCTCGTTCGCTGAAGCTGCTCGCCAGCTCAACCTGGCGCCGCCGACCATCAGCCTGCACGTCGCCGAGTTGGAGGCGCGGGTAGGGGCGCCGCTGCTCAGCCGGACCCGTGGTCAGGTGCGCCCGACGGCCATCGGCGAGACGCTGCTGGTGCGGTCGCGAAAGCTGCTGGCAGACGCCGAACTGGCACTGGAGGAGGTGCGTCGACAGGTGCAGGGCTTGACTGGACGGGTGCGGCTGGGCGCGTCGACTGGCGCCATCGCCCATCTGTTGCCGCAGGCGCTGGAGATGCTGCGGGTCGAGCATCCGGGGATTGATGTGCAGGTGCAGGTGTTGACTTCGCAGGCTTCGTTGGCGGGGCTGCGCGAGGGGCGGTTGGATATTGCTTTGGTGGCACTGCCGCAGGTGGCTGGCAAAGGCGTGCAGATTACGCCTTGGCGGCGGGATCCGATCATGGCCTATGTGCCCAGTGAATGGCGCCCGCCTGCGCGGGTGACGCCGGCGTGGCTGGCTCAGCGGGCGTTGATTCTCAACGACAGCAGTACTCAGTTGTCGCGGGTGATTGCGCAGTGGTTTGGGGCGGCGGGGTTGTTTCCTGAGCCGCGCATCGAGCTGAATTTCAATGATGCGATCAAGAGCTTGGTCGGCGCTGGGTATGGTGCGACGCTGTTGCCGCAGGAGGGCGAGGTGGCGGCGCTGGATCCGCGGGTGAGTCGGCGGCCGTTGCGGCCGGGGTTGTGGCGGCAGTTGGGGATTGCTTGCAGGGTTGGTGAGATGGAGCTTGCTACTGGGTATGTGCTGGCGGCGTTGGAGGGGTTGCGGCAGTGATTTTAGTCGAGCATTTGGCGGTGATTGACGGAATTGGGGTTTTATCCGGTTGATATGTTGGACGTTCTGGCCCCTTTCGCCTTCACGGCGAGTCCCTTTTGGTCTTGGCCAAAAGGAACCAAAAGCCGCTCGCTCCCACATACGGCCCCTGCGCTGCGCTCCGGGGTTCCCTCACTCCGGCATTGCTCCCGGGAGGACCGCGCTGTACGGGCCATCCTGGCCCGCAGCGCTTGACGGCCATCCATGGCCGTCACCTCCCTCCGCAATGCCTGCGTTCGGCCTTCTGAGGTCGCTGGTAGATCAAAATCAAGATCAAGATCAACAGCAGATCAAGATCAACGGCATGCTTTGCTGCGCTGGCGCAGAGCAGAGTAGGGTCGTGGTGGCTTCTGGGGCTGCTTTGCAGCCCCTCAATACTTCTCGCAGAGTTGGTAACCCAGCCCATGCACCGTGTGCAGTAACGGGCTGTCGAATTGTTTGTCGATGATGCTGCGCAGGATATGGATGTTGCTGCGCAGGTTGTCGCCCTGCGGGGCGTCACGGCCCCAGATGGTTTCTTCGAGCTCGCTGCGCCGGACCAGGTTGGGGCTCTTTTGCATGAGCACCTCAAGCAGTTTGCGGCTGGTTGGCTTGAGCTTGAGCACCGTGCCGGCTCGGGTTACCTCGAGGGTGTCCAGGTCGAACTGCAGGTCGGCTACTACCAGCTTGCGACTGGCGCGCTGCTGGCGTCGAGCGACCACTGACTGCACCCGGGCCAGCACTTCGGACATGGCGAACGGCTTGACGATGTAATCGTCTGCACCGACCTTGAACCCGGTCAGGCGATCACTCAGCTCATCGCGTGCGCTGAGCATGACAATCGCCACCTGCGAGCGCGAATGCTCACGCAGGCTGTGGCAGATCTGATTGCCGTCGATGCCCGGCAACATGATGTCGAGGATGATGGCGTCAAAGTTGTTCGACGCCGCCAGATGCAGGCCGGTCAGGCCGTCCAGCGCGCCGGTGACCTCGTGGCCCCTGAGCTGGAGAAACTCGACCAGATTGTCGTGAATATCGCGGTGGTCCTCGATAACCAGAATTCTCATTGCTGTCCCTTGTGTTTGAAGCGCATCAACCGCGTGTCGATAACTCTTGAAGCCATATGCCAACCGCTCAGAGCTGGCAAACGTGCAGGCCTCGGCGTCGGAGTCAGTGCAGGCCAGCCCTGCAAGGCTGGCCGGCCATAGCAGCACAGGGCCGTCAGCCAGGTCGTCAACCAGACAAAGATCCCGGCCCAGAGCATATATGACATGAAGTGCCAACCTTGCAGCACCCGTGTGGTGCCATAGATCAAACCTAGCAAGACAATGATCGACTGATCGAGGCTGGTCAGGTCGAACAGCACAAAGACCAGCGCCGCCAGCAACAGTGGCAGGCCCAGATTGATCAGATAGAAACGGGTGCGTGGTGACGGCTGCATGGCTCAACTACCTCTCTTGGCAATCAACCTGGGCCATTGCTCGGCGTTGGTCTGGCCGAGAATGTGGGGTTTGCCGTGGCCGTCGACAGCCACGAACAGCGCGCTGGCATAGGCGCTGGAACGCTGCCCGCCAGGCACATGCAGTTGCCGCTCGAGCTGATCGATGCAGCCACTGCGGGTAACGAGGGCCAGATTCTGGCCCGGCTGCTTGTGGCTCAGCGCGACATCGGCGAAGTGGCCATCACAGTCATTGAGCCACTGCTGCGTGGCGAGCGGTTTGTCGAAGATCAATTGCGCCGTTTGCCGCGTGCGCAGCTCCGTGCTGCTGAGCAATGCGGTGTTGGCCAGGCCCAGCCTCTGCAGGCCTTCACCGACGCCGCCAGCTGCCTGGCTGCCGGCCACCGTGATACCTGTTGGGTCGTTCAAGCAGACATTGCTGGAGCGGTCACAGCGCTCGGCATGGCGGATAAGGACCAGCACCGAGCCCTCGGCCCAGGCCATGCGCGGTAGGCGCCGGGCGCAACCGGCTGAACCGGAGTACTGCTTGAAGACCGCTTGTTGCACGTTCGATGCTCCCGACATTCTCAATGGTGGCAATTTAGGGGTCCGGCTGTTGGGGTCGGGTGAAGCAAATGTGAAAAATACCTTCAACTGGCGGCGCTGCCGAAATCTCTTGCAAAGCAGCGTGGGCAACGCCACCGTCAGGCTTTCACTGGGCGTAAAAGGGGCAAGGATCGGCAATGGCTTATGAAGTGGACGATCGCCTGGTCATCGGCGTGGCATCGAGCGCGGTGTTTGACTTGAGTGAATCAGACGCGGTATTTCGCCGCGAAGGCGAGGCGCAGTACCGCGACTATCAGCAGCAGCACCTGCACGCGCCGCTGGCGCGGGGGATTGCGTACCCGTTCATCAAGCGCTTGCTGGCGCTCAATGACCTGTGTGATGACCCGCAGGATCCGCTGGTTGAGGTGGTCTTGCTGTCACAGAACGATCCGGATACCGGCCTGCGCGTGATGAAGACCATCGAGCACTACGGCCTGAACATGACCCGGGCGATCTTCATGCAGGGGCGCTCGCCTTATGAGTACATCCCTGCGCTGAACATCGCCCTGTTCTTGTCGGCCGACAAGGCTCACGTTGATGCGGCGATCAAGGCGGGTTATCCGGCCGGGCAGGTGCTCGATTCACAGTTCGACGATGACGAGGACGATGATGGCCTGCGCATTGCGTTCGACTTCGACGGGGTGCTGGCAGGTGACGAGTCGGAGACGGTGATGCAGCGCGATGGCCTGACCGGCTTTCATGCCCATGAGGTCAGCAACGTGACCCAGCCGCACAACCCCGGGCCGTTGAAGGAGTTCTTTGTACGCATTTCCAGCATCCAGGCCGCCGAAGAGCGTTACAAGCTGGCGCATCCCGGTTACGAGAACCGCCTGCGCGTATCGATTGTCACCGCGCGCAATGCGCCTTCCCATGAACGCGCGCTCAATACCCTGAAGAGCTGGGGGGTGATGGCCAACGACGCGTTCTTTCTTGGCGGTATCGAGAAGCGCCGGGTGCTGCAGGTGCTCAAGCCGCATATCTTCTTCGATGACCAGTCTGGCCATCTCAACAGTACGCGCACTGTTGCGCCGTCAGTGCACGTACCGTTCGGCATTACCAACCAGCCGCTGTGAACCTCAGAACCAGCGGTCGTTGCGTTTGCGACCGCGGGTCAGTGCCGGCAGGATCAGCCCCAACAGCAGGCCGGCACCGGCAATGCTGCCGCCGTAAACCATATAGCGCATCATCACCTGCTTGTTCTCGTCCCCCAGTTGCGCCTGGGCATCGCGCAGGGCGGACTGGGCTTGGTCGAGTTGCTGGGTCAGGTCTTTGTTGCGTACTTCCAGTTCGTCAGCCAGCGTCTTGCGCGAGTCTAGGGTCTCCTGCATGCCCTGCACGCGGGCCTTCCAGCTGTCGTCGATGGTTTTCAGCTGCTCGGACAGTTGCGTGACCTTACCGTCCAGCTCTGGCAGGCGTTCGGCCTGACCCGGTACTGCCTGCAGGTCGCTGTTGAGGATCCACACCAGGTCGCCGTTCTGGCCGCGGATCTGGCTGTAGTTGCCCTGGGTGTCGACCAGGCTGACCTTCTCGCCAGCCTTGAGGCTGCCAACGATGCGGTGGCCATTGGTCGGGCCACTGCGCACATAGGTGCTCAGGCTGTCACTGACCCAGCGCGCATCGCTACTCGGCTGTTCGGCCTGAACCGGCGCGGCGAGGGCGATCAGGCAAGCGAGCAGGCTGCCACGCAGGGCAGGACGGACGGGCAGGGCGGGGCGGGAATCGGGCATGATTATCTTCGCTGCTACTGGACAAAAGTAGGCCCGATGACTGGGCCGATGAAAGGGTCGGTGACTTGACCGTCAGCCAAAGACCGTTTTTTTGTCAGCAGGTTCACCACCTGGCGTGGGAAATGTCAGCTAAGTGTTGCGGAATTGTTCAGGGCTGATGATGGCAGGCGTACTGGCCCGATTGCATGAAAATGCCATCGAGCCAGCTCGTTCAATCACGCTTTCAGGTCACGACCTGGTAACACGGCACATAGGCTGCGCCGCCAGGTAGCTTCATCCGGTGCTGGTCAACGAAAGCCTGCAGCAAGCGCCCCAGTGGGTCCAGCACAGCACTGTCACCGCGGATCTGATACGGGCCGTGTTGCTCGATCAGGCGGATGCCATTGTCCTTGACGTTGCCCGCGACAATCCCGGAAAACGCTCGGCGCAGGTTGGCCGCCAGTTCGTGCGGCGGCAGATCGCGGCGCAGTTCAAGGTTGGCCATATTGACGTGGGTCGGGTCGAACGGGCGCTGGAAGCCCTCTTCAATCTTCAGCAGCCAGTTGAAGTGGAAGGCATCGTTGCGCTCGCGGCGGAACTGCTTGACCGCCTTGAGCCCCTCGACCATCTGCCGCGCGACCTCGGCCGGATCATCGATGATGATCTGGTAATGCGCTTGCGCCGCTTCACCCAGGGTGGCGCCGACAAATGCATGCAACTGCTGCAGATAAGCTTCGGCGCTGCGCGGCCCGGTCAGTACCACCGGGAATGGCAGGCCTTCGTTGTCCGGGTGCATCAGGATGCCGAGGAGGTACAGGAACTCTTCGGCCGTGCCGGCGCCACCCGGGAAGATGATGATGCCGTGACCAACCCGGACGAAGGCTTCCAGGCGCTTCTCGATGTCGGGCAGGATCACCAGCTCGTTGACGATCGGGTTCGGCGCCTCGGCGGCGATGATGCCCGGCTCGGTCAGGCCCAGATAGCGGCTGCCGTGCATACGCTGTTTGGCGTGGGCGATGGTGGCGCCCTTCATCGGCCCCTTCATCACGCCCGGGCCGCAGCCGGTGCAGATATCCAGCTTGCGCAGGCCCAGCTCGTGGCCGACCTTCTTGGTGTACTGGTATTCCTCGCTGCTGATCGAGTGGCCGCCCCAGCACACGACCATCTTCGGCTCGACGCCCGGGCGCAAGGTGCGCGCGTTGCGCAGCAAGTGGAAGACGTAATCGGTGATGCCCTGGGAGCTTTCCAGGTCGATGCGCTGGCTGGCCAGTTCGCTCTCGGTGTAGACGATGTCGCGCAGGGCGCTGAACAGCATTTCGCGTGTGCTGGCGATCATCTCGCCATCGACGAAGGCATCGGCCGGGGCGTTCAGCAGTTCGAGGCGCACGCCGCGGTCCTGCTGATGGATGCGTACTTCGAAGTCCTTGTAGGCTTCGAGAATGGTCTTGGCGTTGTCGACATGGGCGCCGGTGTTGAGGATCGCCAGGGCGCATTGACGGAACAGGGTGTAAAGGCTGCCGCTACCGGCTTCGCTCAGTTGCTGAACTTCACGTTGCGACAGCGTTTCGAGGCTGCCTTTGGGGCTGACGGATGCATTGATTACATTGCGTTGGGGCATCTAAGTCTTTCCTGTGCATGTAAAACTCCTACTTGGACACCACCATACCGACAAATGTGCGCCGCAACGAGAGGGCTGTTGAAAATCCCTCGTTAGCTGCTCAGCCGAACAGCCGTTGCACGGCCAAGGTGATGCCCAGGCCGCCGCATACCAGCCACAGATTGAGAATCGCCCCGGTCGCCAGTGCCCGTGGACCGGCCTGACGAATCTGGCTGAATTTGCTCTCCATGCCCAAGGCGGTCATGGCCATGGTCAAGGCGAAGGTATCGAACTGATTGACCGCGCTCACGACGCTGGTGGGCAGCACCTGCAGCGAGTTGACCAGCACCAGTGCGAGGAAGCCAAAGGCGAACCACGGCACGTTGATCCTGCCGTTGCCCTGCGCCTGGCCAGCCTGGCGCGAGCGGCTGATCCACAGGCCCACCACTAGCAACACCGGTACCAGCAGCATGACCCGGGTCATCTTGACGATGGTGGCGATATGCGTGGCTTCCGGGCTGACGTTGCTCGCCGCGCCGACCACCTGGGCTACCTCATGCAGGGTGCCGCCAAAAAACAGACCAACGCCGAGCGTGTCCAGGCCCAGCCAGCCGCTGTTGACCAGCACTGGGTAGAGCAGCATCGACAGCGTGCCGAACAGCACCACGCTGCCAACCGCCATGGCGCTCTTGTGCGGCTGCGAGCGCAAGGCCGATTCAAACGCCAGCACTGCGGCTGCACCGCAGATGGCGCTGCCGGCGGCGGTCAGCAGAGCGGTGTCGCGGTCCAGCTTGAATAGCTTGATGCCGACCCACAGGCCGAGCAGCAAGGTGCTCACCACGATTGCCAGCGACACGGTCAGGCCTGACCAGCCGACCTGGGCGATCTCCTGCAGACTGACCCGTAGGCCGAACAAGGCCACGGCGATGCGTAGCAGATTGCGTGCACTGAAGTTGATACCGCTGGCCCAGCCGGCGGGTATGCCCTGGCGCAGCAAGTTGCCGTACAACGCGCCGGCAAGGATGCCGACAATCAGCGGGCTGATGCCCAGGCTGGCAAAGGCGGGCAGTGCTGCCAATTGCGTCACTGCCAGGGCGAACAGGGCGACAAACAAGATGCCGTTGAACCGCCCACGGGTGTCGTGAGTAGGCGTATGCGAGTGTGTAACGGGAGCCGTAGCCATCATGCATCCTCCGGTCGAGGTAGCGTTTAGATAGGTCCACGTTAATTCAGTTATAAGCTTATAAAAAATCGTGATTCAGGATGGAAAATATCCGCCTAGCTGATACTTTGTGCAGATGACCCCTGAACAGCTTATAACCTTCGCTACCGTTGCTGAACACGGCAACATCAGCCACGCGGCGCTGGCCCTGCACCTGTCGCAGCCTGCCGTATCCGGGCAGTTAAAGCTGCTGCAAGAAGAATTCGGCGAGCCGCTTTATCAGCGTGCCGGCCGTGGCGTGCGCCTGACTGCAGCAGGCGAGCAATTGCTCGGCCACGCGAAACGGCTGCGCGATACCTTCGTCCAGGCCAAAGCGCTGAAGGACGCGCTGCGCGGGCTGGAGCGCGGCACCTTGCGCATCGGCGCCAGCACGACCCCAGCGAGTTACCTGCTGCCGTACCTGATTGCCGATTTTCGCCAGCGCTATCCCCAGGTGCTGGTGACGACGATCAATGGCAATACCGCCGACATCGTCGCCTCGTTGGGATCGCTGGATATCGCCCTGATTGAAGGCCCGCCCGGTCCTGACTTGCCCGTGGGCACAGGGGTTACACCGTGGCACGATGACGAGATCGTCGCCATCGTGCCCAGCCAGCACCCGCTCGCCGCAGTTGAACACGGGCAGACCCTGCAAGCGTTGGGCGCCTATCCACTGGTGCTGCGCGAAAGCGGTTCGGGCGTACGCCAGTTGGTCGAGCGAGCATTTGCTCGCAGCGGGATGGCGATGCGGGTGGGCCTGGAGATAGCCGGTGTGGAAGGTGTCAAGGAAGCAGTGCGGGCGGGGATGGGCATTGGTTTTGTCTCGTCGATGTCGATGCGCCACGAGGACGCAGCGCTGCGGCGCCTGCGGGTTGCCCCGGAGGCGTTGACGCGGCGCTTCTCGATCCTGATGCCGCATGCCGACACGCCGTCGCGGGTGGCGGCGCGGTTTCTTGAGCTCTGTACTGCGCCCGCTTGCGAGCCGGGGCAGGGCGTTGGCCTGTCGAATCAGTAGACATCGCGCAGGTAGCGTCTCTGCTCGCTCAACTGGCGCCAGTAATCAGCGGCAGCGTCGGATTCCAGGCCACCATGACATTGCGCAACCTGGCGCAGGGCATAATCGACGTCCTTGGCCATGCGGCTGGCATCGCCACAGATATACAACTGCGCGCCTTCTTGCAGCCAGCGCCAGAGCTCGGCGCCTTGCTCCAGAATGCGGTCCTGAACATAGATTTTCTGCGCCTGGTCGCGGGAAAATGCCAGGCTCAAATGGGTGAGCAGGCCATCGCGCTGCATGGCTTGCAGCTCTTCGCGGTAATAAAAATCACTGGCCGCGTGCTGCTCGCCGAAGAACAACCAGTTGCGGCCTGGATCACCCCGCGCCTGGCGCTCCTGCAAAAAGCCCCGGAATGGCGCCACGCCAGTGCCCGGGCCGATCATGATCATCGGCACCGAGCCATCCACCGGTGGGCGAAAGTGCTTCGATTGCTGGAGGAAAACCGGCACCTCGGCGTATTCTGCGCGGTCGGCAAGAAAGGTCGAAGACACGCCCTTGCGCTTGCCGTAGCGCACGGCTGCAACCGTGAGATCGACTGCACAGGGATTGACCTTGGGGCTGGAGGCGATCGAGTACAGGCGCGGTTGCAGGCGTTTGAATGTGCCAAGCAACTCGCTGGCGCCGCAGTCGATCGGGTAGGCATGGAGCACGTCTGCCAGCTGGCGGCCCCACAGCCACTCATTCAGCTCCGCTTTGCGCTCGCTGCTGAGCAACTGCTTGAGTTCCGGGTTACCGCTGCGTTCGGCGATCAATGCCAGCGCCTCGCGGCTGGGGCGGGCGATTTCGAAGTGTTCGCTCAGTGCCTGGCCTAACGGAACGTCACCAAGCTTGTCGAGGCTGACCGGCGTGTCCGCAGCCAGGCCGGTCAGCTCGAGCACTTCGCCGACAAGTTCCGGGCAGTTGCGTGGCCACACGCCCAGTGCGTCTCCCGCCTCATAGACCAGGCCTGAATCTTCCAGGGCGAAGGAAAACAAGCGGGTGTCCTTGCTCGCACCCGGCTGATTCAAGCGAACATTGCTCAACAGGCGTGAGGCATAAGGCTTGGCTTTGCTAGGCGTCGCGCTGGCTGCTGGGTCCTCAATCAGCGCTGTCGGCGCAATATCGAGTGCCTGCTGCAACTGCGACAACCAGTTCTCGGCCTGTGCTTCGTAATCGCTATCGCAGTCGACTCGCTCAATCAGGCAGGTCGCGCCCAAGGCTTGCAGGCGATGATCGAGCTGCTTGCCGTGGTTGCAGAATTGGTCGTAACTGCTGTCACCAAGTGCCAACACGGCATACCGCAGTGACTCCAGCGGTACCTGCTGAGCATTCAATGCACTCCAGAAGCGCTCGCCGTTGTCGGGGGGGTCGCCGTCACCAAAGGTGCTGCTGATCAAGGCAAGGGTCTGCGTGCTGGCCAGCTTGCTCGCGGGAAAGTCCGCCATCGCACACAGCTGCACGTTGACCCCTGCGTCGCGCAAGCGCTTGGCGTAGCGCTCAGCCAGGGCTTCGGCATTGCCGGTCTGCGAAGCCCACAGCAGCGTCACGCGGCCTGGCAAGGCAGCGTCTTCCTCGGCCCCCATGGTGAGGTCTTCGTGAGCAGGGCTGGCGGTGAGTGCGGGAGCGCTCGCCGTATCCAGCCACTGGTGGTCGATCAGCTCGACCCGTTGCAGCGCAACCGCACAGCACTTGAATTCGGGTTGCAGCGAAATCGGGTCGACAGCGTCGTTGGTCACGGCATTGATCGCCAGGTTGTCGCCAAACACATCGTTCCAGTGAAAAGGTGCAAAGCAATTACCCGGCAGGATCCGTTCGGTGATCACCGCTGGCAATACGGCGCGACCGCGTCGCGAGCGTATTTCCACGGCGTCTTTGGCCTTGATGCCAAGCATGGCGGCATCCTGCGGGTGGATCTCGATAAACGGCCCAGGATTGAGCTTGTTCAGCGTGGCCAACTTGCCGGTCTTGGTCAGGGTGTGCCATTGGTGCTGCACGCGTCCGGTGTTGAGCAGCAATGGGAAGGGTTGGTCGGGCATTTCAGCGGGTGGCAGATGCGGGCGCGGCAGAAACACGGCCTTGCCATGCTCGGTCGGAAAGACGATGGCAGGTCTGCTGCCGTCTTCTGCCAGTGCAAGCGACTGGCTGACGCCGTCGTTGAGGTAGCGGACCGGATTGCGCGTCTGGCCAGCGTCCGCAGCGCACGGCCACTGCAGCGGTTGTTCGCGTAGGCGGGCGTAGGTCGCCCCACGAATGTCATAGCCGCTCTTGGGGTTCCAGGCGCGCTTGATCTCTTCAAATATCTCGGCTGCGCTGCTGTAGCTGAAGGCATCGGCAAAACCCATCTCGCAAGCCACCCTGGCAATGATCTGCCAGTCGGGCAGGGTTTCACCGGGTGCCTGCACGGCTTGCTGCATCAGGGTCAGGTTGCGTTCGGAGTTGATCATTACCCCTTCGGCCTCAGCCCATAGCGCGCCGGGAAGGAGGATATCGGCGTAGCGATTGGTCTCGGTGTCGAGGAAGGCGTCCTGAGTGATCACCAGCTCAGCCTGTTGCAAGCCATCGATGACCTGCTGGCGGTTGGGCACCGATGCCACCGGGTTGGTGCAGATGATCCAGCAGGCCTTGATCTGGCCACTGCGCATATGCTCGAACATCGCCACAGTGCCGCCGCCCACGTCCTGCCGCAGGCTGCCGCGCGGGATCGCCCATAGGTCTTCGATGAACTGCCGGTCGGCCTCGACCAGCACCGAGCGCTGGCCGGGCAGGCCGGGGCCCATGTAACCCATCTCGCGCCCCCCCATGGCATTCGGTTGCCCGGTCAGGGAGAACGGCCCGCTGCCCGGGCGGCAGATGGCGCCGGTGGCCAGATGCAGGTTGCACAGCGCGTTGGTGTTCCAGGTGCCGTGGGTGCTCTGGTTGAGGCCCATGGTCCAGCAGCTCATCCATTCGCCGGCTTCACCGATCCAGGCTGCAGCCTGATGAAGGTCGGCCTCAGGGATACCCGTGATGCGCGCGACCTGGTCCGGCGGGTAATCTTCGAGAAACGCCGGCATGGCCTCCCAGCCCGCAGTGAACGCGGCGATGAACGCCGGATCGGTGTGGCCGTTTTTCACCAGCAGGTGCAGCAGGCCGTTGAGCAGGGCCAGGTCGGTGCCGGGCTTGATTTGTAAAAACAACCCGGCTTTGTCTGCCGTGGCAGTGCGGCGAGGGTCGACGACGATCAGCCTGGCTCCGGCCTTGACCCGATCCATCATGCGCAGGAACAGAACTGGATGGCAGTCAGCCATGTTGGCGCCGATCACGAAAAACAGCTCGGCCTTGTCGAAGTCCTGATACGAGCCCGGCGGCCCGTCCGCGCCCAGCGATAACTTGTAGCCGCTGCCGGCGCTGGCCATGCACAGGCGCGAGTTGGACTCCAGGTTGCTGGTGCGGACAAAACCCTTGGCCAGCTTGTTGACCAGATACTGCGCCTCCAGCGACATCTGCCCGGAGACATAGAACGCCAGTGCATCGGGGCCGTGCTGTTCGAGGATGGCGCGCAGGCGCCGGGCGGTCTCGCTGATGGCGGTGTCCATGGCGATCCGCACCGGGTCCTGATTGCGCTGCTGGCGCAGGTAGGCGTTTTCCATCCGGCCAGAATCAGCGATGGCCTGGCCACAGGTGGTGCCCTTGGTGCAGAGCCTGCCGAAGTTGCTCGGATGCGCCTTGTCGCCGCTGACCTTGACCACGCGGTTGTGCTCGACCTGCATGACGATGCCGCAGCCTACGCCACAGTAGGGACACACGCTGCGTACAGTTTTGCTTGCCATCTTCGCCCCTTGAATCTCTGCCCGCCGCAGCGGTTCAGAAACAAAAAAAGCGCCATGAGACACTCCGTCGAAACGGGGTCTACACGGCGCCTTTGTCGTATTAGGTGCAGTCTTCGTTGACTACGCAGGTGAGCTAGCAAACAGCGGGCCATAACCTGCCCGACACCGCCCCGACCCGCGCTGGCGGGCAACTCTATTGGACGCTGTTCACTTACGTTGCACTCAGAATTTGCACGGGAGGGTAGGGCGCACCAGTTCAGCGCACAGCGCTGGCATGGCTCGTTCACCGATGCAACGCGCGGTTCAGGGCCTTGATCAGGTCGCGTTGTCTTCTACCAGCAGCACCTGGGCGTCGTTTACTGCCAATGGCACTGCCATCTATTGTTGCGAAGGGGGCGGCGGGGTTACTACGGGCAGCGCGATCCTCATCGTCGTGCCCTTCCCCAGCTCGCTCTCGACGCTGACCTGGCCACCGGACTGATTGACGAAACCATACACTTGGGACAGCCCCAGGCCAGTGCCTTTGCCGACGGCTTTGGTGGTGAAGAAAGGTTCGAACAACCTTTCAAGGTTGGCCGCATCGATGCCCTGCCCTTGGTCAGTAACGCTGATGATCACAGTCGGCGCACTGGCTGGCGAAGAAAGCGCAGGTGCGGCACTCACCGCCAGCGTTATGTCGCCCGCGCCCTGCATTGCATCGCTGGCATTGATTACCAGGTTGACCAGCGCCGTCTCGAATTGATTTGGATCGGTGTTGACGTAGTGGTCTTGCTCTGGAAGTGACAGCTCGATACGGATGTTTGTCCCGACCATGCTGCGCAGCATCTCGGCAATTTGCTGCACGCGCTGCGCCGCCAGAAAGGTTTCCGGCTTCAATGTCTGGCGGCGGGCGAAGGCCAGCAATTGCCCGGTGAGTTTGGTCGCTCGGTCTGTAGTTTCCAGGATCAGATCAATGAAACGGTGTTGCTTGTCGCCCGCTCCGGGATTGCGCCGCAGCAGCTCTGCCGCGTTGCGGATGATGGTGAGAATGTTGTTGAAGTCATGGGCCACGGCACCGGTTAGCTGGCCGATGGCTTCAAGCTTCTGCATCTGCCACAGTTGCGCCTCGGCGGCGAGCAGGTCGCGTGAGCGCGCTTGCACCTCAACTTCCAGCAGTTCGTTGAAGTTACGCAGTTGGTCTTCTGCGTCATGCCGGTCATGCACGTCGATGGAAGTGCCGTACCAGCGCAGGATCTGCCCTGAATGCGGCTCTCGATAGGGCGTAGCGCGGACCATGAACCAGCGGTAGGTGCCGTTTTGCCCGCAGAGGCGATGTTCGGTCCTGAAGTCCTGCCCGCTCGCCCGGGCCAGTGCGAAATCTTGCACTGTTTTGCCAACGTCCTCAGGGTGAAGACCAGCATGCGTCATCAGCCCGTTACCCGCCCCATCGACGGCCGCGCCGAAATATTCCTGCCAGCGGTTGTTGACGAACACCAGACTGCCTTGTGCATCACATACCCACGCCAGCTGCGGCATGGTGTTGGCCAGAATCTCGAAGGCCGCTTCGCTCTCATCGAGCCGTGCCTGGGTGCGGTGGCGCTCGGTCAGGTCGCTGGCTGCACCAAACCACTCGATGAGCTCGCCGGACTGGTCAAAAATAGGCACCGCTCTGGAATGGGTCCATCCAAAACTGCCGTCGGCGAGCAACACTCGATGCTCCAGTTCGAACACGGATTGAGTGCGGATCGCTTGCTCGACCGCCGCCAACACCTGGATGCGGTCTTCGTCTGGAATGTATTTCTCGATCCAGCTCCGGCATGGCTCAGCGGTCTCTTCGAAAAAGCCCTGACCGGTCAACTCATGCATCTGAGTCCAGTCGGGACTCATGCGGTAGATGGTGGTACCGGTGGCCCTGACCAGTGCGCGGAAGCGCAACTCGCTGTCATGCACGGTGCTGCTGCTTCCTGTTGCGGACAGCGGCGGCCTGGCGCGTTCAGTTCGAAGTGTTGGTCGATGTTCCATGAGCTGTCCCTGAGCTGGAAGTTGCCATGCAGACCCGGTCGGATCGCGCGTGATTACGCAGGAGAGGGCATGCTTGCTCGTGGAGTTCAGTGTAAATGGCCATGGTGCGATATGCGGCGCGCATCTGGGCAGGGGTATTCGCGATCCGTACCGCGATTGTTGTGTCGCTGAACCAGGCAGGCAATGGAACTGAACGATGGCAAATTCGGCCGGTTCAAAGTGCTGTCAGCGGATTGCCGGCACTCAGGTGGCAGCCCGCATCATCCAGCAGGAGTATCAACCATGGACACCTATCACCTGACACCCACTGCCGATGGCTGGGAATTGAAAAAGACCGGCGCCGAACGCGCCACCGAACGCAGTGCAACCAAAGCCGCCTTGGTCGCCCAACTGGGTGAACTGTTTGCCAGCAAGACTGCGTCCGTCAAGATTCACAAGGCTGACGGCACCCTTGAAGAAGAGCGCACCTACCCGCGTTCAGCCGATCCGCGGCGCAGCGAGGGGTGATGGAAGTCAGCGCCTCAAGCCTGGGCATCGATCTGAGCCACGACTCTGCCGGCTGGTACAAGTGGCTGCTGGCGTGCTTTCTCGTTGGTAAACGGATTCGTTCGTCGGTGGCACTTGCGGCGTATCACGCGCTGGTGGTGGGCATTGGTCTGGACACTCCGGCAAAACTGGCGAGTTGCCCTCACCGTACTTTGGTGAGGCAGCTCGGCAGTGCTGGTTACGCTCGCTACGATGAATCCAACGCCAGGCGCCTGCATGCACTTGGCGGTCGCCTGCAAAGTGAGATGGCTAACTATTTGGACCTTAACGTCAAAGTGGATGCAGCTCGCCTGAGTCAATGGTTGCTCAGCTTCGACGGTATCGGTCCCAAGACGCTGGAAATATTCATGCGGGAGTTGCACAGCGCGCAACGGTGAATCAATTACATATTCCGGGGTATGCCGCGAGCGGAATGGCGCTGCACGAGGAGGCCTACGATTGTCGTCCTAGAGAATCAATGACGCGCGCTTTGGCCTCGGGGGTAGGGCGCGCACGGCATTTGATCAAGGATCACTCGCGTAATTCCCAGTCCGGCGGTTACGGGCTGGGGCTGAGCATCGCCAAGCGCATCGCAGAAAATCAACAGGGCAGCCTGCTCTTGAGCAACCGCCAGGGCGGCGGGCTTTGCGTGCGTATTTTCATTGCCCAGCGCAAGGCCGACACGCGCCCATCAACGGTTGCGCACGGTAGTCAGGGCGGGTGACCACACGCCATGCCCGCAGCGCGTGCATGAGCGCTGTTCGGCGCTGTCGTGGAATACGCTGAGGCCGCAGCTTACACAGCAGTACAGCCCGGGGCCGGGTGGTACCTTGTACTCCGGGCGATGCTCATCAGGCAGGACCGACAGGCCGGGCCGGGTTTCTTCGGCGGTGTAGAAATACAAACTGACATCGCCGTCCGTTTCCAGAAGTCCAAGCCTGACCTGGCCCAGATGTTCGACGCCTTGCTGGCGCAACTCCATGAACAATTCTTTGGACGAGATATTCAAGTTGCGCAGTGAGTGGATCTCATAGATGCCGTCTTTCACTACAGTAATGGGTACACCATCGATCCAGGCTTCACAGGTTTTACTACGCGTCATGATGTAGATGGTTACGCGATAGAGCAGTAGCAGTGTCACAAATACCAGCGCAACGGGCAGTAGTGGCACATCTTCATAAAAAGTGACGTCACCCGCAGCGGAACCCAAGGTCAGAATCACCACCAGCTCAAAACGCGAGAGTTGCTTGATCCCACGCCGGCCACTGAACTTGAGGAAGAAGAACACCGCTAGAAACGCGGCCAGTACGCGGCAGGCGACCTCCAGCAGAAACGTCCAGGGCAGGTCGCCCAGCAGCATGCGTTGCAACTCGAACGGCTCCATCCATGACCTCGATTTCGATTGGCTTCGCTAGGATTGACCGCGGCTGGCATGGCGCAGTTCATCAAGCGCCAGGGCTGCCCCTATGAAACGAATTGGGCTTATTATTTGTACAATATATTTATTATGTACAAGAAAAGCCCCGCGCGCGCTGGAGAATGTAAGCGAAACTGTAAATTAGTGAATTTTCAGAATTGCCAGGCAGTCCTAAATACTTAGGGGAGGACTGCACAATGTTGGGTCAAAAGTTATACATCGTTGAATACGCACTTCGCGGCGCCGAGCGTAACTTCGTTATCCGACTGGAGCGGATGGACAATGCCTTGGCGTGGCACTGGGCGGGGTGTGATGCCGGGATTGCGGTCATCCCGCGCTTCGGTCAGCACAATATAAAACATGTCAGCCGGCCCATGGCTGAACGCTACGGATTGGAGAACGTGCGCTGGCGGCTCGCAGGGGCAGGCCCGGCAGTTGCTCTCGAACAGCCGTCGGCGAGCCGCGAGGTCGAGGAACCCCATTGAAATTCACGTCCGAAGGTGCGGTGCTGGCCGGCAAGTCGATACTGGTGATCGAGGATGAGCCCCTGCTGCAGGAGTTGATGTGCGCAATCCTCAGCGAACTGGGTGCGCAATGTTCGGCGTTTGCCAACGCCGAGGATGGCCTGATGGTATTGCTCAAGCGTCAGGATCAATACTCGCTGGTGATTGTCGACCACTCCTTGCCGGGTGATATCAAAGGGCTGGAATTGGCAGCGATGGTGCGCCAGCGCTGGCCCGCCACGCCTGTTCTGGTTACCTCCGGGCATGCCCTTCGGAGTAGCGATCTGGGCGCTGACCAGCGTTTTTTGATGAAACCTTGGTCAGTCCAAGAGTTGAGCGCAGCGGTGTTCGCCGCGCTTGACGGCGATTAGCCACGCCTAAGTCAGGCGGGCCTCGGCCCGCCCAAGCAAGTGCTAGAGGCGCTACTGTGACGAGCGGCTGTTGCTGGCGGGCGGCGTCGCTTTGGCGGGGTGATGCAGATGCGCCCCGGTCGGATCTTCGAGCTGAATTACATTGCCATGCTGCCAGCCATCCGCTGCCGCATCAGCCGGCGGTATCTTGATGTCGGCGCGTTGCGCACGCGTCCTCGCGCTGTCGACTCCCAGGCGTTGATTGCGCTGTTCGACCATCTTCGGATCAGCCTGGCCGTCTGCAGTAAAGCCCATCATCAGTTGCGGCACGCCAACCGGCAGGGCCTTGTCCTGGTCGGTATGCCAGGTGTGCCAGGTCTTACCGTAGGTATGGGCGAGCCGCTGCATCAGCGCATGTTCTGCTACCTGCGGTATGCCCGGGGCAATCAACTGGCCGGATGAAACCTCAAAGCCGTGGCTGTGCCACATGGCTTTTTCCTTGGCTGGCAAACCGGCGAACAGCTTTTCATCGATGATGTATTCAACGCCCATGATCTTCGCCTGCTTGGTATTGCCGTCGAAGATCACGCACTGGATCACGTCCTCGTTGAGGATAGAGCAGTAATGGTGGGCCTCCATTTGCACGTCGGGGTGGCCGTTGTAGAAGTGAAAGCCATCCAGGTAGGCGTTGATGGCTTCGATTGGCGGTTTAGCCTGCAGGGTAGCGGCACCTGCTTCGAGTAGCTGGGTCTTCGCTGACTCAGGCCGGCCTGGCGTCTCCACCGGCGAATGTGTATCGGCAGCCGAGCATGCCCAAAGGGCGCCGCAGGCGATGGAGAGTGATATCAGTTGGAGTGGCTGGCGCATATTCAAGCCCTGTGCAGAGTGTCCTCAAGGGACAACCCGCCGGCTTGAATACGACAGTGCCACTGACCAATGGCATTACGACTCGGCATTCTCGCGACGAGCGCGCTGGATGCGGCTGACCACGATCTGCACGACTACTGCAACCAGGCATAGCAGGCCGATGCGCCAGCTGCCCTCGACGGCGTAGTGCTCGGCTACCTTGCCAGCAAGGATGACGCTGAGAAAGATGGCGACAGGCAGGATCAATTTGTTCATTGCAAAAACCACAGATGATTCAACGAGCCGCCATCCTACAGCTATGCGCACCATGCTCCTACTGCTGATCAGGCAAAACGGAACGACGCGCCATGGGCCGAAGCCGGCAGGTAGCTGGAGCGGTCATTGCGCAGGCGTGAACGCAAGGTGCCGCTTTGTGGCTGGGTGCGGTACAGGCCACGTTTCTGCAAGGCCGGGATCACCAGTTCGACGAAGTCTTCCAGGCTGCCCGGGCTGATCAGCGGGTTGATCATGTAGCCGCTGGTGCCGGAGATTGCTGCGTGCTCCTCGATGCGCTGCGCTACCTGCTCAGGCGTGCCGACCAGGATCAGGTCGGTGCCTCGGGTGACGCTGGCAAAGCGCTCTTTCACATCGCCAGCGGTCAGCGGCTTGCCGCTGCCGTCAGGGCGCATCATGTACGAGGTCAGGCCTTCGGTGTGGGTCGCCAGGGGTTCGTTGTCGGCGTAGCGGCTGATGTCGATGCCCGTGTCGCCGGCGTAGCTGACCAGTTGCGCTTGCAGGTGGTAGTTGCTCTGCAGTTGCTCGTATTTGCGCTGCGCCTCGATTTCGGTTTTGGCGGTGACGATCCGCAGCACCGTCAGCGACTTTACATCGTCGGCATGGCGACCACGGGCCTGCGCCTGGGCCCATATTTCATCCAGACCCTGACGGATTTCCAGCGGGTTGGACTTGGCGATGAAGATCAGCTCGGCGTGTTTGGCGGCAAACTCGCGCCCGCGCCCGGACCAGCCGGCCTGGATAAGCAGCGGTGTGCGCTGGGGTGACGGTGAGCTGAGGTGCGGGCCGGCGACGCGGTAGTGTTCGCCAATATGGTTGATCGGCCGCACGCGTTCACCCTGGGCATAGAGTTGGCGGGACTTGTCGGCGACCACCGCGTCCTGCGCCCAGCTGCCTTCCCACAGCTTGTAGACCACATCGAGGAATTCTTCGGCACGCTCGTAGCGGTCATTATGCTTGATCATCTGTTCCAGGCCGAAGTTGCGCGCGGCGCTGTTCAGGTAGGAGGTGACGATGTTCCAGCCGACCCGGCCATTGCTCAGGTGATCCAGCGTGCTGAAGCGCCGGGCATGGGTGAAGGGATGTTCGTAGCTGGTGCTGACGGTGACCCCGAAGGCTAGGTTTTCAGTCACTGCAGCCAATGCCGGGATGATCATCAGCGGATCATTGGCAGGCGCTTCGACGGCCCACTTGAGGGCAGCGTCGGCTGTGCCGCCATAGCCATCGTAGAAGCCCAGCACATCGGCAAAGAACAGCATGTCGAGGTTGGCCTGATCGGCGATTCGCGCCAGGTTCGACCAGTAGCTCAGCGAGTTGATGCTCAGGCGTTCGTCGGCCGGGTGGGTCCACAGGCTCGGCGCACCGCCACAGCCGACACTGGCTTGTTCATACAGGGCAAACAGCAAAGGTTTGGGATCAGCTCCCGGGTGCGGCGAAGTGCTCAAGTTGCGGCTCCAGTCCAACAGAATTAGTTAGATTGAAGCGCACTAAAAAATCTAAATAAACGACTTATTGGGAATATAAGACTCTGTTGCGGCTATATGACCGCATCTTTGAGGGTGCGCTCGATACCGCCCAGCAGCAGGCTCTGCATCAAGCGCAGGCCCTCATCCTCGGCCAACCCGCGGCCCTGTAGCCAGCCAGGCAGTTGATTGAGCAGTGCGCCGAGCGCTTGCCCGGTGGCCGTCAGCGCCGGACCACTGAGGCGTGTCTGTGGTGCCACCAACTTCAGCAAGCCCGCCTGATAACGCAGGCGAACCAGCGCCAGCCGCGCCTGCTGCTCATCGCTCAGGCAACACAGATCGCGTTCGACCAGGCGGAACTGCAAGCCGCGCTCAGCGTGCAGTTGCCAGTGCGCTGCGATCACCGCAGGCAGCGCCGGCTTGCCTCGGGCCAAGGCCTTGCGGCCCTGGTCGAGGGTCGCCTGCAGCTCCTCGTACAACTCTTCGATCAGGTCATAGAGCAAATCCTGCTTGCTCGGAAAATGGTGATACAGCGAGCCTGCAGTCAGGCCGACATGCGCCGCCAGCTCACGCATGCTGACCTGGCCAAAGCCCTTGGCGGCGAACAGTGCCATGGCCTTGTCGCGACGCTCGTCAAAATTGCTGCAGCGCAGGGCGGCATTGGCCGACATGGCGGGCGCTCCTCAGTAGGTGAAGAAGCCGCGACCGCTTTTGCGGCCGAGGTAACCGGCCGCGACCATTTCCCGCAGCAGCGGAGCAGGGCGGTACTTGCTGTCGTTGAAGCCATCGACGAATGCCTCCATTATCGCCAGCACTGTGTCCAGGCCGATCAGGTCAGCCAACGCCAGCGGGCCGATTGGCTGGTTGCAGCCCAGGCGCATACCGGTGTCGATGTCTTCAGCGCTGGCCAGGCCTTCCTGGCGCACGAAGATGGCTTCGTTGATCATCGGCAGCAGGATACGGTTGACCACAAAGCCCGGACGGTTGCCAGCTGTGATCGGCGTCTTGCCGAGCTTTTCGGTCACCACCAAGGCCTGGGCGTAGGTGCTGTCGTCTGTCTGCAAACCACGGATGATTTCCACCAGCGCCATCATTGGCACCGGGTTGAAGAAGTGCACGCCGATAAAGCGCTCGGGGTGCTCGATGCCGGCGGCCAGCTGGGTTACCGACAGCGATGAGGTGTTGGTCGCGATCAGGCAATCGCTACTGACGTTGGCCGCGGCCTGTTGCAGGATGCGCTGCTTCAACTCAAGGTTTTCGGTCGCAGCCTCGATCAACAGCTGCACATCGCGCAGGTCTGCATAATCGGTGCTGGTGCGAATCCGGCCCTTTGCTGCTGCGGCCTTGTCGGCCTCGAGCGTGCCCTTGCTGACCTGGCGTTCGAGGTTCTTGTTCAAGGTCGCCATACCGCGCTCCAGCGCAGCATCGCTGACGTCGATCAGCAGCACCTGATAGCCCGCCACTGCGCACACCTGGGCAATGCCGTTACCCATGGTCCCGGCGCCGATCACTGCAATCCGTTCAATGCTCACAACGCCGCTCCTTATACGCGTTCAAAGACAACAGCGATGCCTTGGCCGCCGCCGATGCACATGGTCGCCAGGGCATAGCGGCCCTGCACCCGCTGCAGTTCATGGATGGCCTTGGTAGCAATGATTGCGCCGGTGGCGCCGACGGGGTGACCGAGCGAGATGCCCGAGCCGTTCGGGTTGACCTTTTCAGGGTCGAAGTCCAGCGCGCGAGCCACTGCGCAGGCTTGCGCGGCAAACGCCTCGTTGGACTCGATCACATCCAGGTCATTGACCGTCAGGCCGGCCTTTTGCAGCGCTTTTTGCGTAGCCGGAATCGGTCCCAGGCCCATCAGTGCCGGCTCGACGCCGGCATGGGCGTAGGCTACCAACCGCGCCAGCGGCTTGAGGCCCAGCCGGCGTACCGCTTCACCGGTGGCCAGCACCAGGCCGGCGGCGCCGTCGTTGATACCGCTGGCATTGCCTGCAGTGACCGTACCATCCTTCTTGAACACAGTCTTCATCGCAGCCAGCTGCTCGGCGCTTACATCGCTGCGCACATGCTCGTCGACGGCGAACTGCACTGGGCCTTTGCGGGTTTTCAGTTCCAGCGGCACGATCTGGCTGTCAAAACGGCCTTCGGCAATCGCCCGGGCGGCGCGTTGCTGGCTGGTCAGCGCCAGCTCGTCCTGCATCTGCCGGGTGATGCCGTGCTTGGCCGCGACGTTCTCGGCGGTGATGCCCATGTGGAAATGCTCGAACGGGTCCTGCAGCACACCGACCAGATAATCGATGCCTTGCAGATCACCCATGCGTGCGCCCCAGCGCGCCTGTGGCAGCAGGTACGGCGCGCGGCTCATCGACTCGGCGCCGGCCGCCAGGGCGATATCGGTGTCGCCCAGCAGCAAGCTTTGCGCGGCCGAGACGATCGCCTGCAGGCCCGAACCGCACAGGCGGTTGACGTTGAAGGCTGGGGTTTCCTTGGGAATGCCGGCATTCATCGCCGCCACCCGGCCCAGATAGGCGTCGCGGGCTTCGGTGGGGATGACGTTGCCCATCACTACATGACCAATCTGCTCGGCAGCCACGCCGGAGCGCTCGATGGCGGCACGGGCCAGCGCCGTGGCGAGGTCGGCCAGCGGCAGGTCCTTGAGGGCACCGCCAAAGCCTCCGATGGCGGAACGGACGGCACTGACGACGTAGATTTCTGTACTGCTCATGGCGGGCTCCAGTTGCGAAGGCGTAGCGGGACGGGGCCAGGCTCTGCGAGAATGGCCGCCATCTGTGGATGGCCCGAGTCTAGGCAATGCCTGCCTCGCGGCCTATGTCGGATCTGCTCATTCAACCTGGCGTTTTTTGCCACTCAGCATAGACAAGCGAACCCCAGCCATGCGCGATAGCGATTCGGTCGCGGTGTATTTTCTCCAGGCCATGCTGCATGCCCTGGCTGATCAGCCGCAGTTGCGCGATGCACAGTTGCGCGCCGTGGGCATAGCCCCTGAGCTGCTTGAAGACCCGGAGGCACGGGTGCCGGCCAAGACCTTTGCCCAGCTTTGGTTAAGTTTGATCCAGGTGCTGGACGACGAATTTTTCCGCCTCGACAGCCATGGCATGCCGCTGGGCAGCTTTGCCTTGATCTGCCGTGGGTTGATTCAGGAGCCCAGCCTGGACAAGGCACTGCGTCAGTGCCTGGGCAATTTCGGCCTGTTTCTGCGCGACCTGCGTGGCTCGATCAGCGTGCGTGGCTCGCGCACAGTGATCAGCGTGCAGTCGAGCATTGCCGATCCGCTGACCCGGGGGTATGCCGAGGAAACCTATCTGGTGCTGGTGGTCGGTCTGCTGTGCTGGTTGGGCGGTCGCCGGTTGCAGATCGAACGCACCGAGCTGGCCATTGCACGCCCGCCACTGGAAGATGACACGCTGCTGTGGGGCGCTGACCTGCGCCTGGGCAGTGGCTGTACCGAGGTGGAGTTCAACAGTGCCGACCTGCGCCTGCCCGTAGTGCAGGACCTGGCCGCCCTGAAGAGTTTTTTGCGCACTGCGCCGCAAGGGCTGGTCATTCGCTTTCGCAATCAGAACGGCCTGGTGGCGAAGGTTTATCGCCACCTCAAGGCCCGCGATTATGGCGAGTGGCCGACGCTGGTCGGCCTGGCAGAGCAGCAGGGTTTGAGCGCCAGCAGCTTTCGCCGGCAGTTGCAGCGCGAAGGGCGCTCATACCAGCAGATCAAGGACGAAGTACGTCGGGCGATGGCCTTCGAACGCCTGCGCGAAGGCCGCTTGAGCATTGCCGAAATCGCCGAGCAGACCGGTTTCCAGGAGCCCAGCGCGTTTCACCGGGCCTTCAGGAAATGGACCGGGCACAGTCCTGGTAGCTATCGCTCGCAGCTGCTCGGACGCGAGTAACCGCGGCTTAGGCCGGGATCATTGCGAACCCTACGCCGAAACGATTCCAGGCGTTGATGGTGGCAATTGCCAGCGTCAGGTTGACCACTTCCGCAGGCTCGAAATGCTCCTGCAGCGCTTGATACTGGTCTTGCGGCGCACCGTGTTCAGGCAACTTGGTCAGGCTCTCGACCCAGGCCAGTGCCGCCCGTTCGCGAGGGGTGAAGTAGTGGGTTTCCTGCCAGACCAGCAAGGTTTGTAAACGGGCCTCGGTTTCGCCGGCCTTGCGCGCATCATTGCTGTGCAGGTTGACGCAGTAGGCGCAGCCGTTGATCTGCGATGCGCGCAGGCGGATCAGCTCGAGCAGCGAGGTTTCCAGGCCACTGTTGGCCAGCGCCTGCTCCAGGCTGAGCATGGCTTTGTAGGCTTCGGGCGCGTGTTTGGCCCATTCAAGGCGACTGTGCATGGTTTGGCTCCGGTAGGTGCTAGAGGCCGCCGGCTGGCGGGCTGTTGCGCAAAGCTTAGCGCCGGGCAGCGTGGCGCCCGATAGCCAATCCCCGGCTTTGCCAGGAGGCCAATGGCGCTATTCAGGTGGCCACTGACAGGCATCCAATCTCTTCATTTCAGCCTTGACCCTGGAGTCGGGATAATCAGCGCATCGCTTACCGGAGATTCATTCATGTCCAACCCAAGCCATATGCGCGAAGCGCTGGATCTGGCCCGAGAGAATATTCAGGCCGGCGGCCGTCCGTTCGGGGCTGTGCTGGTCTATCAAGGTCGGGTAGTGGCGCGTGCCGTCAATGAGATCCACAGCAGCCAGGACCCAACTGCCCATGCCGAAATGCAGGCCATCCGCCAGGCGTCGCAGGTGCTCGGCACAGCGCGCCTGGACGGGGCCGAGATCTATGCCAGCGGTCACCCGTGCCCGATGTGTCTGGCGGCCATGCACCTGTGCGGCATCGAGCGCGCATGGTTTGCCTACGACAACGACGAGGGCGCTGCCTTCGGCCTGTCGACCGCTGCCGTATACGCTGAAATGGCCAAGCCGGCGCAACAGCAAAGCCTGCCTTTGCGGCCACTCAAGCCGCAGGGCGAGGCTGGCCTGTATCAACAATGGCAGCAGGCCCAGCAGGTATGAGAGGTGCATTGAACCTGCTGCTGATCATGCTCCTGGCGCTTAATCTGCGGCCGATCCTGACCAGTATCGGGCCGTTGCTTGAAGCGATGCGCGCCAGTACCGGCCTTGGCTATCAGCAAGCGGCGCTGCTGACTGCGTTGCCGGTGCTGTGCATGGGCCTGGTGCCCTTGACCCAGCCCTGGCTGCGACGCTGGCTGAGTGAGCATGGCGGCATGCTATTCGGCTTGGGCGCCATCGCTGCGGCATGCCTGTGGCGTTTGCAGGTGGCCAGCGCGTGGGCGCTGATCGTCAGTGCTTTGCTGGCCGGGATCGGCGTGGCGCTGGTGCAAGGCATGATGCCGGGGTTGGTCAACCGCTGGTTCCCGCAGCGGCTGGCAGCGAGCATGGGCCTTTATTCAGCGGCGTTGATGACCGGCGGCGGCCTGGCGGCGGTGCTTGGCCCGCACATCAGCGAGTACTTTCAGCGCTGGCAGGTCGGCCTCGGCATCTGGGCAGTGCCGGCGCTGCTGGCAATGCTTGCCTGGGGTGTGTTGCGTCCACGCCAGGCGCCTGCACAGGCATCGGGCGCGGCGCGCGGGCACTGGTTCGGCAATCGCCGGGCGTGGTTGCTCGCACTGTACTTCGGCCTGATCAACGGCGGTTACACGAGCATGGTGGCGTGGCTGCCGGCCTATCATCTGGAGCACGGCGGCACCGCTCAGGGCGGGGGTGACCTGGTCGGTTTGATGACCGTGTTCCAGGTCATCGGCGCGCTGGGGATGCCATTGCTGTTGCGCCATTTGATGGATCGCCGGCCTGGCCTGTGGCTGGCGTTGCTGGTGCAACTGTGCGGCTTCAGCGGGCTGCTGCTGGCACCCAACAGCGCGATGGGCTTGTGGGTCGGCTTGATCGGTTTTGGTCTGGGCTCATGTTTCAGCCTGAGCCTGACCTTGACTCTGGAGCATGTGAAAACCCCAGCAGAGGCGGGTAGCCTGGCGGCTTTCGTGCAAGGTATCGGCTTTATCATTACCGGCATCGTGCCGTACATCACCGGCTGGCTGCGCGATGTCACCGGCGACTTTCAGGCCTCCTGGACCTTGCTCACGCTGACGGTAGTGGCCATGTTGCTGGTCACCGCTCGGTTCGTCCCGCAGGGCTACGCTGGCGCGATGGCCCGGCCAGTACGTGATGCCGAGGTGCAGCCGCTCAGCTGATCTGGCGCAGGGTATCGGCGACCCGGTCCAGCGCCGGGTCGATATCCAGTAGCTCGATGGCGCCGAAGCCCAGTAGCAGGCCAGGGCGTACGGGCACCTCGCTGAAGAACGGCGCCAGCGAATACAGGCCGACCTCGACCTTGCGCACCAGCTTGATCAGCAACTCGACATCGACAGTGGGGCTGGCCATCGCGCTCATGTGGAAGCCAGCATTGGCCGGCACCGCACTGAACCATGGCGCCAGGTCCCCCTGCAAACGCTGCAGGATCCGCCCGCGGCGGGCGCTGTAGATTTCGTGGCAACGGCGGATGTGCTTGCTCAGGTAGCCCTCGTTGATAAACCGCGCCAGTGCCCACTGTTGCAGGGCCGGGCTGTGCAGATCGCTCAGGTGCTTGGCCACGCAGGCGGCGCGCAGTACTGCGGGCGGCAGCACCGCATAGCCGAGGCGCAATTCCGGCAGCAAGGTCTTGGAAAAGGTCCCGACATACGCCACCAGGCCGTGCCGGTCGAGCCGCTGCAGGGCGTCGCTGGTTGGTCCCTGATAGCGGAACTCACAGTCATAGTCGTCTTCGATGATCAGCGCGCCCAGCTCAGCGGCCCTGTCCAGCAAGGCCTGGCGGCGTGCTTCGCTCATCGGCATGCCCAGCGGAAATTGATGCGATGGCGTCACATAAATCAGCCGGGTGCCAGGCTCGATCTGTTCAACACACAGGCCTTGCTCATCCACCGGCACCGATTGCAGTTGAGCGCCCAAAGCGAGAAACAGCTGGCGCGCCGGTGAATAGCCGGGGTCTTCCATGGCCACTCGACAGCCCGGCTCGAGCAGCACCCGGGCGATCAGGTCCAGCGCTTGCTGGGCACCGTTGCAGACCAGGATGTCCGCCGCACTGCAATGCACGCCGCGGGCGTAGGCAATATGATGGGCGATGGCTTCGCGCAGCTCCGCCAGGCCCTGGGCATGGAATTGCCGTTCGGGGTGGCGCTGGCTGCGCCGCAGGGCGTACTGCATGCAGCTGCGCCATTGGTCGAACGGGAACTGTGCCTTGGACGAAGCGCCCCCGATGAAGTCATAGCGCGACGGGCTGTTCAAACCGGGCCTGGCGAGCACCGTCGCGCGTTGCTGCCAGCGTTGCAGCGACGCGCTGGCCGCCAGTTCGACCACCGTCGTAGGAGTTGCCTGAGGCGCGCGCCGCTGGCTGATGAATGTGCCGCGGCCAACCACGGCGCTGAGCAAGTTGTCGTAGGTTAGGCGCGAATACGCCTCGGCAACGGTCTTGCGCGACACGCCCAATTGCTCTGCCAGCAGGCGCGTTGGCGGCAGTTGGCTACCCGCCGCGAGGTGGCCACTGTCGATACCGGCGCGCAGCTGCTGATAGAGCTGATCGGCAAGGCCTTTGCCCCCTTCGAGGCGAATGTGCAGTTCCATGGAGCATTCCCGAGCGCGTCTGAATGCTCAGGATACCTGCTCTAGCAGACAGTTTCGCGCCCAGGCCAGTGCACGTCCGGCAGCGTCTCGAAGCCAGGGCGGGCGAACAGATAGCCCTGGAACAGATTGACGCCCAGGCTGCGCAGTGTCAGGTACTCCTCGACGCGCTCGATACCTTCAGCGATCACCGTGATGTCGAGCTTGCGGCAGATACCGACGATGCCTTCGACAATCGCGCAGCGTGCGCGGCTCTGGTGAATATCGCGGATCAGTTCCATGTCGATCTTGATGATGTCTGGTTGAAACTCTGCCAGCAGACCCAGCCCCGAATAGCCAGCCCCGAAGTCGTCGATCGCGGTCTTGAAGCCAAGCTTCTGGTACTCGAGCACAATGCCGCGCAGGTGCTGCTTGTCGACCATGCTTTCGTTTTCAGTGAACTCGAAGATGATCCGATTGGCAGGGAAGTTGAAGCGCTGAGCAGCATCGAGCGTGGCACGGATACACGCGGCTGGCTGATACACCGCGTTGGGCAGGAAGTTGATGCTCAGGTAGGTCGGCAGCGCGAGCTTGGCGGCCAGCTCCACCGCCTTGACCCGGCACGACTGGTCGAACTTGTAGCGATTGGCCTGAGTGACCTGGTCGAGGATGCTCTTGGCACCGCTGCCATCGGTGCCGCGGACCAAGGACTCGTAGGCGAATACGGCCGAACTTGACGCGTCGATGATCGGCTGGAAGGCCATGCTGATGGCAAACGGCAGCGGTTCGCTGTCACGACAGTGACGGCACCCAGGGGAAGGGGTTTCGCCGGTGCTGGAAATGTTCATTGCGGGTGCCTCTTGATGGCTGGGTATCAACATCTCGCCAGAGGCGGAAATGGCTTGAACGTACGGGCCTCTTCCTGAGGTAGACAGCTCGGGTATACGGTATGACTGCATTAATGTGCACATGGTATGCAAAAACAGTGGGCGCGCGGGGCGAATACCGACGTATGGCACTTTGGTATTACGGCTGCAGGGTACGTTTCAGAGCGTTTTTGCGCCACTCTTGAGAACAGATCAAGCGAGTTCATCAGCCCTGCGCGGTCAACGCTTGCTCGACGATTTCGATCCAGTGCCGCACAGGCGTGCGGCCCGCGCCGTCGAGATGGGTCTGACAGCCGATATTGGCAGTGGCGATGATCTGCGGTTTGCCGCTTTCCAGCGCGTCCAGGCGATTATCGCGTAGTTGCCGGGCCAACTCGGGCTGGGTCAGCGAGTAGGTACCTGCCGAGCCACAGCACAGGTGCCCGTCCGGCACGCGGGTGAGACTGAAGCCCAGCCGTGTCAACACGGCTTCCACCGCACCGCCGAGTTTGAGCGCATGTTGCAGCGTGCAGGGGCAGTGGAACGCCAGCCGTTGTTCGTGGCACAGGCCGAGCTGCTCCAGCGGCTCGTCGCGCAGAACCTCCACCAGGTCACGGGCGAGGGCGCTGATGCGGGCGGCTTTGCCGGCGTACAGCGGGTCGTGGGCAAGCAAATGGCCGTACTCATGGATAAACGCGCCGCAGCCGCTGGCGGTCTGCACAATGGCTTCAGCTCCGGCCTCAACCGCCGGCCACCAGGCATCAATGTTGTTCCGGGCGCGTTGCAAACCCTGTTCTTGGGCGTTCAAGTGATACTCCACCGAGCCGCAACAGCCCGCCGCCGGGCTTGGCTCGACACTGATGCCGAGGCGATCGAGCACGCGTGCGGTGGCGCTGTTGGTGTTGGGAGAAAATGCTGCTTGTACGCAGCCTTCAAGCAAGAGCACGCGGCGATTGTGCCGTGGCGCCGGGCGCAGGCCTGGCGCTGTCACGCTTGCAGGCAACTTGGTTTTTAGACCCGCCGGTAGCAGCGGGCGCAGTACCTGGCCGCTGCGAGTCAGCGCCTGGAACAGGGTTGGGCGTGGCACCACGGCGCGCAGCGCCCCACGCAGCAGGCGTTGACCGAGCGGGCGGGGTACCTGTGCCTCGACCACGGCGCGGCCGATGTCCAGCAGGTCGTGGTATTGCACGCCTGAGGGGCAAGTACTTTCGCAGTTGCGGCAGGTCAGGCAGCGGTCCAAATGCAGTTGGGTGCTGGTGGTGGCCGGCGCGCCTTCCAGCACTTGCTTGATCAGGTAGATCCGCCCACGTGGCCCATCCAGTTCGTCGCCCAGGAGTTGGTAGGTGGGGCAGGTGGCGGTGCAGAAACCACAGTGCACGCAGGAGCGCAGAATGCGCTCGGCTTCTGCGCCGCGTGCCAGGCCTTGGGCTGCTTCGCTCAGATTGGTCTGCATGATCTGCCCTCACAAGTCTGCATACATACGCCCGGGATTGAAGATGCCCTGGGGGTCGAGCTGCTGTTTGAGTGTTCGGTGGTAGCGCAGCAGCGCTGCGGGCAATGGGGTAAAGCTGTCAGCAACCGCCGAATAGCCCGTGGCGTGCCCTCCGAGGGCAGCGGCCTGGCTGCGGATCTGCGCAGCGGGTGCTGTGGACTTCAGCCAGCGTTGGGCGCCGCTCCAGTCGATCAGCTCGCGCCCAGGCAGGCCGGTGGTGCCTGAGGCAATTGGCAGCGACAGGCGCCAGAGCGGCTGCGAATCGGCAAAAAACGCCAGCCGCTGCTCGCGCAGATCGTCCCAGAAGCGGCTATCGATCAGCTCGCCGCCGAGGCGCTGAAATGCCGACTGTACCGACCCTTCGCCACCCTCCAGGCGCAGGCAGAGTGCCTCGCCGTCATGGCAGGCTGCGCTGATCGGCAGCGGCTGTTGACCCCATTCAGCGAGCGCACTGAGTGCCAGATGCGCAGGCATGTGCAAGCGCAGGCTGAGGCATTGGCGCGGTCGCGGCAGCACTTTGAGCGAGACTTCGGTGAGCAGCCCAAGGCAGCCGAAGCTGCCGGTGAGCAGGCGTGACAGGTCGTAGCCGGCAACGTTCTTCATCACTTCGCCGCCGAACCGCAGCAACTTGCCGTGGCCGGTGATGACGCGGCTGCCGAGAACATGGTCGCGCGCCGCCCCCGCCCAGGGCCTGCGTGGGCCGGAAAGACCCGCAGCAACCGTGCCGCCCACTGTTGCTGCCGGCCCCAGATGCGGCGGTTCCCAGGGCAGGATCTGCCCAGCTTCAGCCAATACGGCTTCGATTTCAGCCAGTGGCGTCCCGGCGCGCGCGGTCAGGACCAGCTCGGTAGGGTCGTAGCTGATGATGCCGCTATGGCCGCGGGTGTCGATGAGCTTGCCTGCAACGTGGTTGCCGAGCATGGCCTTGCTGTTGCTACCCTGGATACGCAGTGGCGTATTAGAAGCCAGCGCCTGCTTGACCTGATCAAGCAGGTCCTGGCTCAGATCACCGGCAAGGCTCATCAGAAGCGCTCCAGGTCAGGGAAGGGCAGTTGGCCATGGTGTACATGCAGGGCGCCAAATTCGGCGCAGCGCTGCAGGGTCGGAATGTTCTTGCCGGGGTTGAGCAGCCCCCGCGAGTCAAACGCTGCCTTGACCGCGTGAAACAGGGTGATTTCGTCGCTGTTGAACTGCACGCACATCTGATTGATCTTTTCCCGGCCGACGCCATGCTCGCCGGTAATGCTGCCACCCACCGCCACGCACAGCTCGAGGATCTTGCCGCCGATGGCTTCAGCCCGCTCCAGCTCGCCCGGCACATTGGCATCAAACAGGATCAGTGGGTGCATATTGCCATCGCCGGCATGAAACACATTGGCCACGCGCAACCCATATTCTGCGGACAACTCAGCGATCGCACTGAGCACCCGCGCCAGCTGGCGGCGGGGGATCGTGCCGTCCATGCAGTAGTAGTCCGGTGAAATCCGCCCCACGGCAGGAAAGGCGTTCTTGCGCCCGGCCCAGAAACGCACCCGCTGCGCCTCGTCGCAGGCCAGTTGCACCTGGCTCGCCCCAGCCTGCTCCAGCACGGCCTGCACCCGCGCGCAGTCAGCCGTTACATCGGCTTCGACGCCATTCAGTTCACACAGCAGGATCGCCGCTGCGTCCACCGGGTAGCCGGCATGGATGAAGTCTTCAGCGGCGCGGATAGCCAGGTTGTCCATCATCTCCAGGCCCGCGGGGATGATCCCCGCTCCGATGATTTCGGCAACCGCGCGGCCAGCGTCCTCGACGCTGTTGAAGCTGGCCAACAGCACCCGCGCCACCTGCGGCTTGGCCAGCAATTTGACGGTGACTTCGGTGACAATGCCGAGCATGCCTTCGGAGCCGGTAAACAGCGCCAGCAGGTCAAAGCCCGGGCTGTCCAGGGCATCACTGCCCAGACTCAGGTGCTCGCCTTCGATGGTGAGGATGTCGACTTTGAGCAGGTTGTGCACGGTAAGGCCGTATTTCAGGCAATGCACACCGCCGGCGTTTTCAGCCACGTTGCCGCCAATCGAACAGGCGATCTGCGACGACGGATCAGGTGCGTAGTAGAGGCCGTACGGCGCTGCAGCCTGAGAGATGGCCAGGTTGCGCACGCCAGGTTGCACCCTGGCATAACGCCCCTGCGGGTTGACCTCAAGGATCTGGTTGAAGCGCGCCATCACCAGCAGGATGCCTTTGCTCAACGGCAAGGCGCCGCCGGACAAACCAGTGCCTGCGCCGCGCGCAACCACCGGCACCCCGCGCTGGTGGCAGACCTTGAGCAGCGTCTGCACCTGCTCCAGTCGCACTGGCAGTACCACCAGCAATGGAAGTGTGCGATAGGCCGAGAGGCCATCGCACTCATACGGTCTGAGGTCCTCGTTGCGGTGCAGAATCTCCAGGTCGGGCAGGGCGCTGCGCAGCGCCCCCAGTACCTCGGCCTGGTCGATGGCCGGCAGCCGGCCATCGACGCGTTCATCGTAGAGAATGTTCATCACGCTCCCTCACGAGTGCAAGGCTTACTGCGCCAGCTTCCTGATCATCGCCACCGTCAGGTACAAGCGCGGTGCGACACTGGCCAGCTCGATGTACTCGTCATCGCCATGCAGCCCGGCACCGACCACGCCCATGGTTTCCAGCACTGCAGGCTTCGCGCTGCCCGGCACGTAGGCATACCCAGCGTCGGTGCCAAAGCGCATCGCAATTGGCTCAAGCGTGCGGTCGATCTGGCCATACAGCTGGCCGGCGGTTTTGGCCAGGGCACTGGAGCCTTCATTGCGCGCCAGGGGGGGGCGGCCTTTCTCGAGGGTGACGCTGGTCTGGGTGTCGCCGATCAGCTGCTTTTGTGCGATGCGTTTGGCATCGGCCGCGACGCGATCACTTTCGCTCAAGTCCGAATAGCGCATGTCGGCTTCGGCCGTGGCAAGGGCAGGAATGATGTTGGCCTTTTCGCCGGCTTTTGCCAGGGTCCAGTTGACCGTGGTGCCTTTGTTGGCATCGCCCAGGTCCTTCAACTGGAGGATCTGATGGGACAATTCGGTCAGTGCGTTGCGGCCTTCTTCAGGTGCAGAACCAGCGTGCGAGGAGCGGCCTTTGACTTCGAGTTTGAGGCGGTTGATACCGTTGGTGGCGACAGTGACGGCGTCCTTGTCCGGCGGCTCGTAGGAGAATACGTAATCATGCTTGCGGGCCAGCTCGGCGATGATCTTTCTGGAGCCGGCGGAGCCCATTTCTTCATCTGGATTGAACAGTACGGTTAGCGTCCGGTAGCCTTTGAATTGCTGGTCCTGCAGCAGCTTGAGCGCGTGCAGGATCATCGCCACGCCGCCTTTGGCATCGGCAACACCGGGTCCGTAGGCGCGTTCGCCTTCGATACGGAACGGCCGCTTGGCCACCGTGCCGGGGCCGAACACGGTGTCGTAGTGGACCATCAGCATGAAGTCTTTGCTGCCGGTGCCCTTGAAGGTACCGACGATGTTGTCGCCAACAGAAGGTGTGGCGGGATGGGTTTCAACCTGGGCACCGAGCGCCTTGAGGCGCTTGACCAGTTCAGCGCTGACCTGGCTCAGGCCTGCTTCGGTGCCGGTACCGGTGTCGACCGAGACCAGGCTTTTGAGGGTGTCGAGGTAATGTGCTTGCTCTGCTTGGGCTTGCTTGAGCAGGTCCTGTGGGGTCGGTTCGGCGGCAATGGCCTGGGAGCAGGCCAGGCACAGGGCGAGGGCGGCGGCAAAGGGTGGGCGGGGCATCGGCATTGGTGGTCTCTTTTTATTGGCTTGAACTGTCAGCCTAGACCCTCAGCGCTCTACGGCAAGGCTTTGGCTTGAATCAGTGAGGATTGGCGGTTGATCAAGAAACTGGTGCGCATGGACGATCTGCAGGTATTCGTCACCACCGTCGAGGCCGGCAGCTTCTCGGCGGCGGCGCGGCAACTGGATATTTCGCCGGCCTTGGCCAGCGGTGCGGTGCAGCGCCTGGAGCGCAGCCTGGGTATCCGTTTGTTCGTGCGTTCGACGCGCAAACTGCGCCTGTCCGACGATGGCCAGCGCTACCTGCCGCATGCCCGTCAGGTGCTGGAAGCACTCAGCGAGGGTGAGTTGGCACTGGCTGACGGGCGCGAGGAAATTGCCGGGCCGCTGCGCCTGTCGATGCCTTCCGATCTGGGCCGTAACCTGCTGTTGCCTTGGCTGGATGAGTTTCAGGCGGCGCACCCACGGATCGAACTGCAGCTAAGGCTGAGCGACCAGGTCGCGGACTTTTTCAGTGACCGGCTGGATGCGGGGATTCGTTATGGGCAGTTGGCCGACTCCAGCCTGGTGGCGCTGCCGCTGGCGGCGAACAACCGGCGCATCCTCTGCGCAGCACCTGCCTACCTCGCCCGGCATGGTGCGCCGCGCACCCCAGAAGATCTCACCCAGCACAACTGCCTGCGCTACATGATGGGCGATCTGACCCATGAACGCTGGAACTTTCATACCGAGCACGGCGTCAAGGCGGTGATGGTCGCCGGCGATCGCACCAGTGATGATGCCGATGTGGTGCGGCGCTGGGCGGTGGCGGGGCTGGGTGTGGTGTTCAAGTCGCAGCTGGATGTGCGCGCCGACCTCGAGGCCGGGCGGTTGGTCGAGCTGTTCCCGCGGGCCTGGGGGCAGCCGACGCCGTTACACCTAGTGTGTGCCCACCGGCAGTCATTGACGCCGGTGGTGCAGCAATTGCGCGCATTCCTGTTACAGCGGCTGCAGGCTCTGGGCGATTGACCCAGGTACAGCCGCTGGCTGAGCAAGCCTAGGCGTCGAACCCTGCAAGAACGATCTTGCCCTTGGCCTTGCCGCTCTCGATCAAGGCGTGAGCCCGGCGCAGGTTCTGTGCATTGATCGCACCGAAGTGCTCACCCAACGTGGTGCGCAACACCCCTTCGTCAACCAGTGCCGCAACCCGATCCAGCAATTGGTGCTGCTTGATCATGTCGGCGGTCTGGTACAGCGAGCGGGTGAACATCAGCTCCCAGTGCAGCGACAACGATTTGCGCTTGAGCGGCACGACGTCAAGGGTTGCCGGGTCATCGATCAACGCCAGCCGACCTTGTGGACGCAGGACTTCGATCAGCTGAGCGAAGTGGCGGTCGGTATGGGTCAAGCTGATGACCATGTCGACCTGGCCATCGCCGATCTGGGCAATCTGTGTGGGCAGCGGCTGGCTGTGATCGACCACATGATGCGCGCCCAAGTCCTTGACCCATTGCTGGGTTTCGGCACGTGAGGCAGTGCCGATCACGGTCAGGTCGGTCAGTTTGCGGGCCAGTTGGGTAAGAATCGAGCCCACCCCACCGCCAGCACCGACGATCAGCAGGGTCTGCCCCTGGCCGCCACCTTCGGCAACGCCCAGGCGGTCGAACAACAGCTCCCAGGCGGTAATCGACGTCAGCGGCAGCGCTGCGGCACTGGCGGCGTCGAGGCTGCGCGGTTTGTGCCCGACAATGCGCTCATCCACCAAGTGAAACTGGCTGTAGCTGCCGGGTCGGTCGATGGCGCCGGCGTAGAAGACCTCATCGCCTGGCAGGAACAAGCTGACGTCGCTGCCGACCTCCCGGACGATACCCACGGCGTCCCAACCGAGTACTTTCGGCTGTGCGGTGCTGCCGCTGCCGGCGCGGACCTTGGTATCGACCGGGTTGACCGAGATGGCCTGCACTTCGACCAGCAGATCGCGGGGCCCAGGGGTGGGCTGCTCAAGCTCGGTGTCGAACAATGCCGCAGGATCGCTGATCGGCAGGCCGTGCTGGGTAAAGACAATGGCTTTCATGGAGGCTGTTCCGCTGAGTGGTGAGGAGTTGCAGCAACCATAGCGGCTGTCTGTGGGGGCACCAAGGCGTGGCGCGCCGAGACTGTTTCGTCAATTTATTGAAAATGACGGAGGATTATCAAAGCCGCACAGCAAAAGACCACGCTACGCGGGGCGTAGACGTGGTCCGGTTAGATAGCGGGGTCAGCAATCAGTTGTCTTGCGACAGGATCGCCTGAGCCAGCTCTTCGTCACTGACCTGCAGGCCAGGGTTGCTTTGACGCGCCTGCTCCAGCGCCGATTCAACGTAAGCGCCACGGATGGCACCGCCGCTGGCCACGAATGCCGACAGCTCGTCACGCGCCGGGATGATCCGTTTGTCATCCTTGAAGGTCGAGTACAGGGAAGCGGATACACCCGCCGATGTAGCGATATCACGGCCATCGACACGGGCCATCGCCGAGCCAACAGGCAGCAGAACCAACAGCGAAGAAACAACAATCAAACGACGCATGGCGAAACCTCCAGAAGGGTGAAGCCTAGGGGAATGTCTGCATGATAATAAGAGCGGCAATGACTGAAACTAGTTCAATTGGCTGCGTGCGCGCAGTGGTCGGCGTACCCGAGCCATGCTCTACTGCTGGACGAGCTGTCTCACTCAACCCAAGCTGAAGGTCGACCATGTCTGAATACACGCTGCACTGCTTTGGTGAATCCGGCAACGCCTACAAGGTTGCGCTGATGCTTGAATTGACCGGTTGCGATTGGCAAGCGGTGCCGGTCGACTTCTTCAATGGCCAGACCCGAGATGAAGACTGGCGCAGTCAGGTCAATCAACAGGGCGAAGTGCCGGTGCTCGAACACCGCGGCAAGACCCTGACCCAGTCGGCACTGATTCTTGAATACCTGGTCGAGCAGACGGGTAAATTCGGCTGGCAGAGTGACGATGAGCGCCGTGAGATCTGGCGCTGGATGTTGTTTGATAACCACAAATTCACCAGCTATTACGCAACCCTGCGTTTTCTTTACGGTTTGAAAAAGACAGGTGAAACCGAAGTCACGACGTTCTTCCGCGATCGGGCAAAAGCGGCCTATCGCGTGGTCGACCAGCACCTGAGCACCACGCCCTATATGGTCGGCGGGCGCTTGACCATCGCTGACCTATCGCTGGCCGGCTACGTGTACATGCCTGAAGATACCGGCATGCAGCTGAGTGATTTCCCTCATATCGAAGAATGGAAACAGCGGATCCAGGCCATGCCCGGCTTCAAGTTGCCCTATGAACTGATGCCGCGCGCCTCGAACCTCTGAGCCGTCGGCGTTGCTCCGCTTGCGCGGGGCAACGCCGGCTTGCCGTCAGTAGCGCAGCTCGAGCCCAACATAGGCGCCGATGCCGTCGCCCGGCCAGAACGACGCCGAATCCTGCCCGCGCGCGTTGTAGACGGGGGTAATGGCCGAAACATAAGCTTTGTTGGCCAGGTTTTTCACGTCCAGCGAGACCTTCCAATTGCCCTTGGGCGCCTCGTAACCCACTTTCGCGCCCCAGATCGTGTACGAAGGCGCATACAGTGTATTGGCGTAGTCCACTGCCGTGCGCGATGCCGACTGCACGTTGACGCCGCTGTACCAGCCGCTGTGGTGCTGGTATTGCAACTCGCCTTGATAGACATGCTTGGGGATGCCAGGGAGCTGGTTGTCGCCGAAGGTATCGTCGTTGCGGTAGTAGAAGTCGTTCAGGGTGTAAACCTGGCGCAGGCGCACCTGATCGCCTTGCGGGTTTTGCCACAGGCGGGTGTTCAGGCCTGCTTCGATGCCCTGGTGAATGGTCGGCGTGGCATTGAATGCGCCGGTGACCGCCGCCGCGCCGTTGCTGGCGGGGATGATCTGCACGTTGAGCAACTCGTTGTGAATCCACGAGCGGTACAGCGCCAGGCTGCCGTCGAAGATCCCGTGCGAGCCTTTGATGCCGACCTCGAATGTGTTGCCTTTCTGTTCAACCAGCGGGCGAATGTACGGCAGGGTCGGGCCGGAGCCTGAGTATTCCCAGGATGCCGGCGGGTCGATACTGCGGCTGAGGTTGGTGAATACCTGCAGGTTGGGGCTGAACTCATAGCGCAAACCGACCCGCGGGGCGACGCTCCAGTTGTCGTAGTCGACATGCTGCGGGAAGTCGGTGCGGTTGGGGTTTACCGCGTAGTCGATGTCGGCCTTGCGTCGCACGTTGACGAACGACACACCGCTGGTCAGCCACAGGCCATCGACCAGGTTGAGGTCATTGCCCAGGGCGATCACCCGGTCGAACGAATCCTGATAATCGACTTTCTTCAAGCTGACCTTATCGTCATTGGCCGAATTGACCCCGCCGCGCAGGTGCTGGGTTGAGGTGAAGGCAACGCTGCTGCGGCTTTCATGGCCGAACAAGGTGTCGATGCGGTCATAGCCGAGGAGCAGGCCGAGGTCGTGCCAGTCCCAATAGCTGGGGTTGGTCGGGCTGCGCGGGTTATTGGTGTGGCGGTAGTCGTGGTAGGACAAACCGACGGTCAGCCGGGCATCGTCATCGAAGGTGTAGGTGGTCTTGCTGCCCAGCCAGATGCTGCCGGGGCGGCGCGCACCGGCACCGCTGCTTTCGGCGGTCGCACTGGCCCGGCGTGGGTTGTGCTTGGCTGCGGCGAGGGTCGTCGCGCTCGGGTCATTGTGGAATTCGTCGCGGTAACGCAGCAATACCCGCGTTTCAAGTTTGGGGCTGAAGCGGTAGCCGGCATTGGCAACCATGCCTGAACTGCGCGACAGGCTGTAGTCGCGGTAGCCGTCGTTGCGGTAGTTGTCGGCTTGCAGGTAGTAATCCAGGTCGCCCTCGACCCCGCCATAACTGATGCTCTGCTTCTGGTAACCATAGCTGCCGGCCTCGCCACGCAGGCGCAGGCCGGGCGCGGTATAGCCACTGTGATTGACGAAGTTGACCGCGCCGCCGAGGGTCAAGGCACCGTACTGGAAGGCGTTGGCGCCGCGCAGGATCTCGGTGTAATTGACACCCGCGGCGTTGAGGAACTCATACGGCGTACCGCCCGGACCGGTCAGCGGCAGGCCATCGAAGAGGAACTTGATGCCTTCCCGAAAGTAGCCCGGCGAGGTGTTTGCGCCCGAGCCTCGAATGGAGATCTTGGCCGCATCGTTGCCGCCGGTGGACTGCACGAATACCCCCGGCTGATAGCCAAGCGTGTCCTGCAGGTTGCCGGTGCGGCCTTTTGCGACTTCTTCGCTGTCGACCACGCTGGTGCCACCAGGGACCTCTGCCAGTTGGCTGCTGGCCGCTTGCGCAGCAGTCTGCTTTGCCCCTTGGACGGTGACGGTACCCAGGGTCCGTTCGGTCTCTGCGGCATACAATGGGCTGGCCAGGGTGGCGCTAAGGGCTGTGGCCAGGGTGGCGTGGCGGACGGCCACACGCAGTTGATTGGGTTGCAGCACAGGCATTGGGGTAATCCTTGAAGTTCATTAGTTAGTTGCCTCGGCGTTCTATGGGCATAGTCAGGCCTGTCACAAATTGCAGAGCAGGTTTTATGCCAGCTTGGGGAAAGACACTGCGCGGCGGCGCGCGCCGCCACACTGTCTTCGATGCGTGAGTAAAAAGCACCTTAATTGTTGCTCGGCTGTCGGCATTCAAACACTTAAGGTTATATGTTAATTACTCGAATTAAGGACTGAAATTGTCTTTGCAAAATTGCTCTGATGGCCGTGCTTGAGCGCTTATTGGAAAGATATCCGCAACTGTTGGCTGAGCAACAGGGTGGCAACAGTTTGTGCTGGAGCACAACTAGGCAAGGCGCCTGAAGGCCAGTAAACAGGTAGTTTAATAGCTGGCACGACACCTGCAATACTCACTTTACAAGCATTCAACGGTGGCCCTCGAAACAGCGAGGTGCGGCGGTGATATATATAAAGGGAGTATCAGCATTGCGTGCGAAAGTTCGACTTACCGGTCACCCGCTGGGCAACGCCGCCAGTGTGGCAGTGCTGATGGCGCTGCTCACCCCCTCGGTATTTGCTGCCGGGGAGTCCACCCTCGGCACAGTTACTGTCACCGGCGCCGCAGCCAGTGGCGCTCAGAAGGATCAGAAGCGCCTGCAGAAGGTTGCCGGCAATACTGCAGTGATCGACAACCGTCAGGTCGAGCAGGGCCGTGCTGCCAATGCCGAAGACGTTCTCGCCCTGCAGCCGGGGGTGTTCGCCCAAGGCACCAGCGGCACCGCCGCGAACAAGATTTCGATCCGCGGTTCCGGGCTCAATACCTTCTATCAAGGCTACGTGCTGGGCACCAAGTTTCTTTTCGACGGCCTGCCGATCACCGGTCCCGGCGGCACTCAAGAAGACTTCCTCGACATGCAGGGCATCGACCACACCGAGGTCTTATATGGCGGCAACGCCTCTGAGTACGCAGCGCTGTCGCTGGGCGGTGCGATCAATTTCGTCAGCAAGACCGGGCGCACCGACCCGGGTAATTACGCCCGCTTCGAGGTGGGCAGCTACGGCTACCGCAAGCAACAGCTGAGCACCGGTGGCGTTGTCGGCGACAGCGACTATTACATCAACGTGCTGCACAACGAGCGCGACGGCTATCAGGACCAGGCCAACAACGAAGGCCGCGGCCTGGCTGCCAACTTCGGTCACGTATTCAGCCCAAAGCTGGAAACCCGGCTGTTCGTCAAATACCGCGAGGAGCAACTCACCAACGGCAACACGCTGACCCGCCAACAGCTCAAGCACGACCCGCGCAGCAATAGCGCCCCGACCGGACGGCGCAAGGACGGCACCACCTTCATCGGCAACAAGACCACCTACACCTTCGACGATGGCAACAAACTCGAAGTCGGCGCTTCATACAACAACTACCCCTTGCTCAACGGCTGGCGCTACTCGCCCACGCCCCAGGACTGGCGCTCCAAGGACATCAACCTGACCCTGCGCTATTTCCGTACCGGCGACCGCCTGTTCGGCCTGCCCAGCGACAGCAGCGTCATCTTCAGCAACACCCGGGCTTCGCTGGCTGACGTCAAGTCGCACAATCGCAGCACCGGCGCGAAAATCCAGGAGACCAACTACACCGGCTCGCGGGACACGGTGCTGACGTTCGGCAACGAGCTGCAATTGACCGATGCTCTGTGGCTGTCCTCCGGCTTGTCGTTCGTCAATATCCGCCGCAAGGCCGAGATCGAAGGCACCACGCTGACCACGGCCAACACCAGCAACCTGCCGACCCGCGTTGAATATGTCGAAAATGATCTGGCGCCGCGGCTCGGCCTGCGCTATCAGATCAACCCCGAATTCCAGCTGTTCGGCAATGTCAGCCGCAGCATCGACCCGCCGGTGACCTGGCAGTTGGGCAGTACTGGCAACCCGTTCCTCTATGATGTGCGGCCACAAAAAGCCACCACCTTCGAAGTTGGTGTGCGCGGCAGTCATGGCATCTTCGATGGCAGCCTGACCCTGTACCGCTCGTGGGTACAGGATGAGCTGCTGACCGTGGTGGTGCGCCAGGCCAGCGCCACCCAGGACCAACTGACGGCGACCTCGAACGCCAGCCCGACGATTCACCAAGGCATCGAAGCCGGCCTCAATGCGCTGCTCTGGACCGGTGCCAGCGGCGATACCCTCGACCTGCGCCAGGCCTACACCCTCAACGACTTCAAGTACCGCGACGACGACACCTTCGGCGGCAACGAACTGCCAAGCCTGCCGCGCCAGGTGTACCAGGCTGAACTGGCCTACCGCCAGGCCAGCGGTTTCTACGCCTCGCTCAACCTGCGCGCAGCCTCCAGCTATTACATCGATTACGCCAACACCTGGCAGGCGCCGTCGTACCTGCTGTGGGGGGCCAAGGTCGGCTTCCAGGCGCCGAGCCGCAAGTGGGAAGTGTTTGCTGACCTGCGCAACCTCACCGACCAGCGCTACGCCAGTGCGGCCAACACCGCCTACAACGCCAACGGCCGCGACTCTGCCAATTTTTATCCGGGTGATGCGTTCTCAGTCACCACCGGCGTAGCGGTGCGCTTCTGATGCCGGCTGCCCAAAGGCACATGCTGACGCCGATGCTGCTGGCCAGCGCGCTGCTGTTCGGCGGCTGCTCGCCACCCGCGCCGCCGCACACGGCAAGCAGCCTCAAAGGCGAGGCGGTGACGGCCGTCAACGGCATCATGCGCTACCCGGCGAGTGATTTTGTCGAGCAGCGTGAGGGCCTGCGCGGTGGCACCTTGCGCGTGTCTGCCGCAACCGATTCGGGCAGCTTCGACATCCACGGCTTGTCCCACGGCAACATGCAGTGGTTGGGGCGGATCCTGTTCGATTGCCTGGTCTATCAGGCCGAAGACGGCACGCTGACGCCCTGGCTGGCGAAAGCCTGGGATATCAGTGCCGATGGGCTGACCTATACCTTTCACTTGCGCGATGACGTCACCTTCAGCGACGGCGCGCGGTTCGATGCCGAGACAGTGCGGCTGAACCTTGAGCACATGCGTGACCCGGCGACCAAGTCGCCGCTGGCGGCCGCTTATATTGCGCCTTACCTCAAAGGCCGGGTGATCGACGATTTCACCTTCGAGGCGACCCTGCGCGAGCCTTACGCGCCGTTCCTCGACGTGCTCTCGCAGGCATGGCTGGGCATGATTTCGCCGAAGCAGATCCTGGAGGCACCTCGTAGCATCGCGACACGGCCGATCGGCAGCGGGCCGTTCGTGCTCGACAGCTACGTGCGTGACCAAGGCGCGATGTTCAGCCGTCGCGCTGGCTATGATTGGTCGCCGCCGGCCATCAAGCATCAGGGCGAGGCTTATCTGGATCGGCTCGAACTGAGCTATGTGCCCGAGGCGATGATCCGCTACACCGCACTGGAAGCCGGCGACAGCGACATGGCCCTCGACGCACCGCCGCAGAACGCCGCTGCGATCCGCGCCAACCCGCAATTGACCCTGCGCAGCCGGATCCGCAAAGGCAATCCTGCGCGCAGCATCACCTTCAATGTCGAGCGGGTGCCGTTTGACGACGTGCGGGTGCGCCAGGCCATGGCCAAAGCCATCGACCGCGACGGCCTGGCATGGATATCGGGCTTTGGCGAGTTTCTCGCCAAGGGCGACTATCTCGCCGTGAATACCCCAGGCTATGACCCGGTCGCGCAGGACGCACTGGCGTTCGACCCGGCCACAGCCAATCGCCTGCTGGATGCGGCCGGCTGGACCGAGCGCGCTGCCGACGGCGTACGCATGCGCAACGGCCAGCGCCTGCAAGCGACCTTGCTCACCTATGACAACCCGGCGTTTCCGGCCAACGTTGCAGTGGCGGTACAAGCCGATCTGCGCAAGATCGGCTTTGCCATGGCCATCGAAGTACTGCCGCTGACGCGGGTCATGCAGCTGCGCTACGCCGGGGAGTTCGATGCCATCGGTGGCGGCTACTGGCACACCAATACGGCTGACGGCCTGTACATCCTCTATCACAGCAATGCCATTCCCAGCGCGCGTTTGATTGGTCAGAACGTTGGCCATTTTCGTGATGCGCAACTGGACCAATACCTGGGCGAGGCGCGCCGCAGCACCGACCCGCAGCGGCGTCGCGAGCTCTATCGGCTGGCCCAGCAACGGCTCGGCGAGACCGTGCCAGCAGTGCCGTCGGTAGAAAGCCAGATGCTGCTGGCCTACCGCAAGGCCGTCGGCGGCGTGCTGTTCGACGGCTCACACAATGTCCCTCTGTTCACCAGCGTGTGGCTGGCCAAGGAGCAACCATGAAGTTAGTGGCGACGGTACTGCGCCGCCTGCGCGATGGTGTGATTGTGCTGTGGGCGGCGGCCAGCCTCACTTTTCTGGGCATGCAGCACAGTGGCGGTGATACCGCGCTGGCGATTGTCGGCGGCCCGGATGCGATGCCCAGCGCCGAGCTGTTGGCCCAGGTGCGCGCCGAGTACGGCCTTGATCAGCCGCTGTGGCGGCAGTACCTGAGCTACCTGGGACGCCTTGCTCAGGGTGATCTTGGCGAGTCGTACCGCTTGCGTATCTCGGTAGTGCAGGCGATCGGCGAGCAACTCGGGGCGACCTTGGCCCTGGCCAGCACTGCAGCGTTGCTGGCGGTAGCGCTGGCCCTGGCGTCGGCGCTGCTCACCGCCAACCGCGGACGGCGCTTGCGAGCGCTGGTATCGGGGGGCGAGTTGGTGCTCTCGGCGGTGCCCAATTTCGTCATCGGGACGGTGCTGCTGCTCGCCTTTAGTTTCTATTTCCACTTGCTGCCGCCGTCCGGCTCGGCCGGCTGGCAGTCGCTGCTGCTGCCCAGTCTGGCGCTGGGTCTGCCCATCGCTGCGCTGCTGGCGCAGGTGCTGCGCCAGTCACTGGAACAGGTGCTCGAGCAACCCTTCATCACTCAGGCACGCGCCCGCGGCATGTCCGATACCGGCGTGCGCCTGCGCCATGCCTTGCGTCACGCGCTGGTGCCGTTGGTGACGCTGGCCGGATATGTATTCGCCAGCCTGCTCGGCGGGGCGGTGGTGCTCGAGCTGCTGTTCGGCCGCCAGGGCATCGGCCGCTTGATGCTCGACGCGACTGCCAACAAGGACGTGCCGCTGGTGCTCGGCGTGACCTTGCTGGCTGCTGCCATCTACGTGCTGGTCAATCTGCTGGTGGACCTGTTGACCCAGGCCATCGACCCGCGCACTGCCCACCATTGAATCCGCGAAAGGAACCGTCATGAGTCATCCATCGAACACTGCAATCACCGATGCCGAACTGGACGCGCGGTTCGGCCCGATCTACACCCGCATCGCCGCCGGCGCTGTTGAACGCGAGCAGCAACGAGCTCTGGCCCATGAGCCAGTGGCCTGGTTGCGCGCAGCGGGGTTTGGCGCGCTCAGGGTCCCGCAAGTCCACAGCGGGCTGGGCGCCTCGCTGCCGCAGTTGCTGCGCCAGCTGGTGCGCCTGGGACAGGCTGATTCGAATCTGCCGCAGATCTTTCGAGCGCACTTTGGCTTCGTCGAAGGTCGCCTGTCGGCAGCCGATGCTGATTCGCAGCAGTACTGGTTTGCCCGCGTTGCGGCCGGTGAGCTGTGGGGTGCGGCCATGGCCGAGCGCACTGAAAGCACCAGCAACACGGTGCAACTGAGCGACAGCGGGGAGGGCGGCTATCGCCTCGATGGCGAAAAGTATTACTGCACCGGCACGCTCTACGCGGACTGGGTTGCAGCCGTGGCCAACCATGGCGACGACTTCGTCAGCCTGGCGGTGCCGACCCGCGCGGCCGGGGTTGAAGTGGTCGATGACTGGGACGGCTTCGGCCAGCGCCTGACCGGCAGCGGCACCACTCGCTTCAACCACGTTGCCGTCCCCGATCGGCACATTCTGCGTCGTTTTGCCAAGCGCGAACTGCGCGCCGAATCGTACCTGACGGCGTTCTACCAGGCCGTTCACCTGGCCACCCTGGCAGGCATCGCCCGGGCTGTCCTGGCGGATGCCGTGGGCTTTGTACAGGGCCGCACCCGCGCGTTCGGCTTGCCCGGCCAGTCGCGACCGGCTGACGACCCACTGGTGCAGCAAGTGGTCGGGCGCCTGTCGAGCCTGGCCTTCAGTGCCGAGACGCAGGTTGGCGCGGTTGGCCAGAGCCTGCAGGCTGCATTTGCAGCCGGCCAGCTCGGCGCAGTGCCGGAGCAGCTCTACACCGATGCCGAAGTGCACGCCTTCCAGGCGCAACAAATCGTTTTGCCGCAAGTACTTGAGGCGACCAGCTTGCTGTTCGAAGTCGGCGGCGCTTCGGCCACCAGCAACCAGCGCCGGCTCGACCGCCACTGGCGCAACGCGCGCACCCTGGCATCACACAATCCGGCGATCTATCGCGAGCAGGCGCTGGGCAACTACTACCTCAACGGCATCAGCCCGGCTGCCGCCTGGCGGGCCAAACAGTCGGCAGCCAGTGACGTGCAGCCTGCCTTCGATGAAGCCAGCGCTGTCTGAACAGGAGCAACCCCATGACGCAAGCAAAACAGATGAGCCTGGGCATGAACATTCTCGGCTTTGGCTCACACTCCGGCGCCTGGCGTCAGGGCGAGGCTGGGCTGAATGCCTACATCGACGTCGACTATTACCGCAACATCGCGCGCATCTCCGAACGTGGCTGCCTTGACGCGATCTTTCTCGCCGATGGCCCGGCATTGCCACCGGATGTCGCCAGCCAGCCGGGCGGGCGCCTGGAGCCGACCCTGCTGCTTACCGCCGTGGCAGCGGCCACCGAACATATTGGCGTCATCGCCACCTGTTCCAGTACCTACAACGAGCCGTTCAACCTGGCCCGGCGGATCGCCTCGCTGGATCACATCAGCGGCGGCCGTGCCGCCTGGAACGTGGTCACCAACGCCGGCGATGCCGCCGCGCAAAACTTCGGCCTCAGCGGTGCGCCGCTGCATGTCGACCGCTATGGCCGTGCCGAGGAATTCGTCGAGGTAACCCTCAAACTGTGGGACAGCTGGGAGGACGACGCGATCATTGGCGACCGCGCCACAGGCCGCTTTGCCGACCCGAGCAAAGTGCACACGGTGGACTTCAAGGGCGAGCACTTTCAGATCAAGGGCCCGCTCAACCTGCCACGCTCGCCGCAAGGCCGGCCAGTGCTGGTCCAGGCCGGTTCGTCCAAAGGCGGCAAAGCGCTTGGCTCACGTTATGCCGATGCGATCTTCACCACCCAGACCACCTTGCCCGACGGCCTGGCCTTTTATCGCGAGATGAAACAGCGGGCCAAAGCCTGGGGCCGCGACCCGCGGCACTTGAAGATCATGCCTGGGCTGTCGACGGTAATCGGCAGCACCGAAGCCGAGGCCCACGCGCGCTTCGACCAGCTCAATGCCTGGCACGGTGAGCACGGCTTGTTGCAGCAGGTGGCCGGGCGGATCGGCATTGATGCCCGCGAACTGGACCCGGACGCGCCGCTGCCCTGGACGCAAATCGGCGCTGTAGCGGACTTCGAGCGCGGCTCGCATGGGTTTCTCGAGGCGCAACTGAACTTGGCCCGGCGCGAGAACCTGACCATCCGCGAGCTGTCGCGGCGGATTCTGGTCGGCCACCGTTTGGCGGTGGGCACGCCCGAGCAGGTTGCCGACACTCTGGCCGAATGGTTCCTCGCTGGCGCCGGCGATGGCTTCAACATCATGCCGGACATGTTTCCGTCGGGCGCGCAGGTGTTCGTCGAAGAGGTAGTTCCGCTGCTGCAGAAGCGTGGTTTGTTCCGCCGCGAATACCAGGGCCGCACCTTGCGCGATCACCTCGGCTTGCCCAAGGCCGTCAATCAGTACACCCAGGCCAGCAGCGCAGAGCTATCGGCTGGCCTGAGCCCTTCGCCTTCCGTCATTTATTGAAAAGGATCACACCATGCAGTACCGCCGCCTGGGCCACACCGACCTCAACGTCAGCCTGCTCAGCCTTGGCTCGATGACCTGGGGCCACCAGAACACCGAGCAGGATGCCCACCAGCAACTGGACGCCGCCGTCGCCGCCGGGATCAATCTGATCGATACCGCCGAGATGTACCCAACGCCGACCCGGGCCGAAACCTGGACCACCACGGAGCGCTTCATCGGCAGTTGGCTTGCTGCACGCGGTAACCGCGACAAACTGGTGCTAGCAAGCAAGATTGCCGGGCCGTCGCGTGATCCTGCCGGGCAGACGCACATTCGTGACGGCCTCTCGCACCATGATCGGCGCAATATCGTTGCCGCGCTGGATGGCAGCCTCAAACGCCTGCGCACCGATTATCTGGACCTGTATCAGCTGCACTGGCCGGACCGCACCACCAACTTCTTCGGCGCGCGTGAATACCCCTACGTGGATGACCACCCAGACAGCGCCGCAATCGCTGAAACCTTGGCGGTGCTCGACGAACAGGTCAAAGCCGGCAAGGTCCGCCATATCGGCGTTTCCAACGAAACACCGTGGGGCGTGGCGCAGTTCCTGCGGCACAGCGAACAACGTGATTTGCCGCGCATTGCCAGCATCCAGAACCCGTATAGCTTGCTCAACCGCCTGTATGAGAACGGCTTGTCGGAGTTCAGCCACCGTGACGGCGTGAGCTTGCTGGCGTATTCACCGCTGGCGTTCGGCACGCTGACCGGCAAATACCTCGATGGCGCACACCCCGAAGGCGCGCGCCTCTCGTCGGTGTACCGCACCTTCAACCGCTACGACAGCAGTGAAGCCAACAGCGCCATCGCCAGCTATGTGCAGATCGCCGCCAAGCGAGGTTTGAGCCCAGCGCAGCTGGCGCTGGCCTTCGTCATCCGTCAGCCGTTCGTAGCCAGTGCCATTACTGGCCAGACCAGCCTGGCACAGTTGCACGACAACCTCGGTGCGCTGGAGCTGCAACTCGATGACGAACTGCTGGCCGAGATTCAGGCTGTGCATCGGCGTACGCCGAATCCGGCGCCTTGAGCCAGGAGGTTGCATGAACGCGATCATTCCCGCTGCCCAGGTGCAGACGCTGGCAACCAGTGCGCGACTGTCGCGCTGGCGCCCTGCGCGGCCAGGGTTGTGCCTGGCCTGGGCGACCATCGGCTTGCTGTTGCTGGCGGTGGCACTGCCGGGCTGGCTGGCGCCGGCCGATCCTTTGCTGGCTGATGCGCGCCTGGCCTATCAACCGCCCAGCAGCCAGTTTTGGCTGGGCACTGATGAGAATGGGCGGGATGTGCTCAGCCGGCTCATTCACGGTACGCGCGCCTCTTTGCTGATCGGTTTGACGGCGACCTTGCTCGGGCTGGGCCTGGGCACGTTGCTCGGATTGCTTGCCGGCCTCGCACCGCGCTGGCTGGATAACCTGCTTATGCGCGCGGTGGATGTGCTGCTGGCATTTCCCGACCTGCTGCTGGCGCTGGTGGTGATCACGCTGTTTGGCCAGGGCACGACCAACTTGATCATTGCCGTCGGCATCGCCGCAGTGCCGCGCTATGCCCGGCTGGTGCGCGCGCAGACCTTGAGCATCCGCCATGCCAGTTTCGTCGAGGCGGCACTGACCCTGGGTCGGCGGCCGCTGGCTGTGGTGTTTGCCCATGTCTTGCCCAATGCGGTGCAACCGGTCCTGATCCTCGCCTGCATCGGCCTTGGCGGGGCTATCACCGCCGCTGCCGCGCTGAGTTTTCTCGGTTTTGGCGCTCCGCCACCGGCACCCGAGTGGGGCGCAAGTATGGCAGTGGCACGCAATTTCATGGCCAACGCGCCCTGGCTGATGGCCTGGCCGGCGCTGGCAATTACCTTGACTGTGATTTCCATCAGCGCCATCGGCCGAGACTGGCTAGGGCGCAGTGAGGGCAAAGGCCTATGAGTGGTTTGAATACGGCGTCGGCACTGGTCGACATCCGCGACCTGCGAGTGAGCTTCAACGGTGTAGCGGTGGTACACGGAGTCGATCTGCAGGTGCGCGCCGGGCAGTGCGTGGCGTTGGTTGGCGAGTCGGGCTCGGGCAAGAGCGTCACTGCCCGCAGCCTGGTCGGCCTGGCGGGCCACGGTGCGCAGGTGCAGGCGCAACGGCTGGAGTTTGCCGGGCGCGACCTGCGTGTATTCGACCAGGCCGACTATCAACGCCTGCGCGGCGCGCAGATCGGTTTCATCATGCAGGACGCACTGGGTTCGCTCGACCCGTTGCGGCGGGTGGGTGGCGAAATCGAAGAGGCACTGCTGCTGCACTCTGACCTGGGCGCGGAGGCACGTCGTCTGCGGGTGCTGCAGTTGCTCGCCGAGGTCGGCGTGCCTGAGCCGCAGGTGCGCGCTCAGCAGTATTCGTGGCAGTTGTCGGGTGGCCTGCGTCAGCGCGCGTTGATCGCCTCGGCGATGGCCTGCCGGCCGCGCCTGCTGATCGCTGATGAGCCGACCACGGCGCTTGACGCGACCGTGCAGGCACAGATTCTGCGCCTGCTTGAACAACTGCGCGATGAGCAGAACAGCTTGTTGATAGTCAGCCATGATCTGGCGGTGGTGGCACGGTTGGCCGACTGGGTGGTGGTGATGCGCGGCGGACATGTAGTGGAGCAGGGCAGTGCCGAACAGATTCTGCAGGACCCGCAAGACCCTTACACCCAGCGCCTGCTCAGCGCCGCGCGTGCCGTCCATTTGCAGCGCCCAACCCAGCCTGCGCTGGCGTTGGTTGAGCCCAGTGCGAGCGGCATTGAACAGCCGGTATTGCTTGCTGCAAGCGGGCTGGGCAAATCCTTTGCCGGCCCCGACGGCAGCGTCCGCCAGGTGTTGAACGAGGTGTCGTTGCAGTTGCGCGCCGGGCAAACCCTGGGTGTGGTCGGCGAGTCCGGTTCTGGCAAAAGCACCCTGGGGCGCATCTTGCTCGGCCTGGAGCAACCCGACCAGGGCCGGGTCGAGTTCGCCGGTAGCGACTGGTTGGCGCTCGGCGCCGAGCAGAAGCGGCGGGCGCGGCAGGGCATCCAGGTAGTGTTTCAGGACCCGCTGGCTTCGTTCGACCCTCGCTACAGCGTACTGCGCGTACTCAGCGAAGCGCTGGCGCTGGCCGGGGTGCCGCGCTCCTTGCAGCGGGCCGAGGCGGTGGCGTTGTTGGAGCGTGTGCAGTTGCCTGCCAGCGTGCTTGAACGGCGCCCGCTGGAGCTGTCCGGGGGCCAGCGTCAGCGCATTGCCATTGCCCGTGCACTGGCGATGAAACCGCGCCTGTTGATCTGCGACGAACCGGTGTCGGCGCTGGACGTGTCGGTACAGGCACGCATCCTCGCCTTGCTGGCTGAACTCAAGGCCGAGCTGAACCTGGCCTGCCTGTTCATTTCCCATGATCTGGGTGTGGTCGAGCAGGTCAGCGATCATGTGCTGGTGATGCAAGCGGGCAGGGTGGTAGAGCAGGGTAGCGCCGCTCAGGTGTTGGGCCAGCCGCGCCATGCCTATACCCGGGCGCTGCTGGATGCGGTGCCGACGTTGCCACCTGCGCAGCCACTGTGGGTGCGCCGCCTCGCGGTATAGGGCTCAGCGCGCCAGTGCTGGGTTGGGCTTGTAAAAAAGGAACAGCCTGGTCTCGGCAGTCTTGCGGTAAGCCTTGGCCCAGGCTGGCCGCGCCGAGCGGTCGTGGAAATACAAGGCGCCATTGGTAGTGTCCTTGAGCTGCTGGTTGAGCGCCTTGCGGGCGATTTCCTTGGCAATGTCGTAGCGGTCCTTTTCCTCGACCTGGTCAGGGCGCCCGTCGCACCACCAGGAAAACTGGCAACTCTTGCTTTCGACCCCCTGCTTGACCACGCCGCAGATGGTGTCAGGGAAACCGTCCTGGCCGAGGCGATTGAGCACCACGCTGGCGACTGCGCTCATGTCCTTGGCATCGGCCTGTTTGGCCTCCCAGTAGATGGTGCGGGCCAGGCAGGTGATGCTGTCGTCCATCGGTGCCTGGCCATTGGGATCGACCGCCATGACCTCGCCTGAAGTCAGTACCTCGTTTTTTTTCGGCGGTGGTGCGTCGTTGACGACCTTTTTCTCGAGCGCTTCGGCCTTGTCTTCGGCGACCGCGGCTGTGGGTGCATCGGCGGCAAGGGTGGGACCTGCGAGCAGGGCCATGAACAAAGCAAAAATGATCGCTGACGCGCGCATGACGAGCCTCGCAGGTGGGTGCTGGAGGTCAGTCTAGCTGCCGCTGCGTTGGGCTGCCGCAACCTGGACTGCGGGCTGCAGAGGAACCGCTTCGTGCTGGGAGGCGGCGGGATACGGCGCAATCATTGTTGTTCGGCCGCCCGCAAAGGAGGCGGCTGCACTTGAAGGGAAGCCGCCTGATGAGCATCGATGTCGAAATCCTCTACTACCGAAACTTCAATTTCGATGGCAAGTTTCACTTGCGCTGTATTGGTCCAGACCTGCACAAGATCAAGCGTATTCGCTACGTGCTGCGCGTCATCAACGCGCGAGGGCCCAAGCGACTGGACTCCTTCAGCTCAAGCTCCCAGGTTGACAGCGGGCTGCTGGTTGACCATGGCTGTCCGGCCATTCTCGGCACCGATCTGAGGCACGGCCGCTTCGAGATAACCGCAAGCATCACCCTGACCGACGAGCAGATCATCCAGCTTGACCTGCCCTCCGATGCTGATGCCACCATCACTTGGCCAACGATGGTCATCGAGATCCAGCCCGAAGAAGCCGACCGGCGTATCCTGGATCGGGTCCCGCTGACGGGAGCCTCGTTACGCGTCAAACGTTCTGCAGCGCCGCCTGAAACTGGGCCCAGGCCTGTTTACGACCCACTGCTGGCCGGGTTCAGCGGACTGCCCGACGGCACTGCCGACAAGGCTCTGCCGGCGCTGCTGGTCAAGTTCGGCAAGGACGGTTTTGCCTCCTTCGTTGCCGATCTTGAGCCGGACAGCCGCTCGAGGCTGGTCCGTCTGTGGCCGAACCTCAAGCAGGTCATCCAGCTGCAGCCGGTGCTGAGCGCTGAAGAGCATGACGACGACGCGCTTGCAGTGCTGCGCGATTACTACCTGCTCGCACAGCCAGCAAGCATGTTCAACGATACCTTCATCGCGCTGCTACGAACCCTGGCGGCGCTGGACTACGTCGAGTCGCTATCCTTCCCGCCCGCCGAGCAGGAACCCGGCAACCTCATTGCCGCGGCGCTCGCTGCGCTAGTGGCGACACTGATCACGGGTGCGGCGGTGAGAGCGGGTGATGACGCTCACGACGATTCGCAACCGACGCCGGACTTCGATGCGCTGCAGACTTACCTGGATGCACCGACCGCCTCGCACAAGGGGATGAACATCCGCAGCGTCTGGAGCAAACAGGTGACCGGCAAGGGCACCCGCGTGCACTTTTCCGATGGGGGCTTGTTCGCCAGACATGAGGACCTGCGCGGGACTGATCGGCTACGCGTGATCAGCGACCAACCCAACGCAGACCCGGCCCACGGTACCGCATCGGTGGGCCTGCTGTTTGCCCAGGCCAATTCGTTCGGCATGAACGGGATCTGCCATGATTGTGAGCTATACCTGTACGACAATCGGGCCATCGACCACCGCAAATACCCCCGCACGCCCGCAGACCTGCTGCGCCAGGTACGCGCAGGCGACATCGTCGCCATCAACAGGCAAAGCGCCAGCATCCATGTACTCAGCACCTTTTTGCCGTCGCTGCACGAGCGCGACTGGTGGGATGTGTGCGAGGCGCTGACCGCGCGCGGCGCGGTCGTGGTCAATGCCGCCGCCAATGGCAGCAATCAGTCGCTGGCGGACAAGGGTACGGCGCTGGGGCACGGTGTCGATCTTGGCCAATGGCCTTACTTCGACGACCATGGCGATGCCTCGACCATTTTGGTAGGGGCCTGCCAGTCGTGGGACGGCAAGCCTCATCAGTACTCCAATTACGGTTACCGCTATCGAATGCTCAACGCGTGGGGTGATAGTGTCGCCACGCTGGGCTACGGCAAGCTACAGGACAAAAAGGGTGACGACCGAGACTACACCAACAGCTACGGTGGCACCTCCAGCGCAACCCCTTTGGTAACGGGTGCCCTGAGCCTGATTCAGTCCTACGCCATGCGCCAGCATCATGTCTATCTGAATGCCGACCAGATGCATTTGCTGGTGATGGCGACAGGTTATCAAGACGCGACCTTGCCTCTGACCGACGTCCTGCCGATGGGCAGAAGGCCGAACGTGGAAGCCGCGTTGGCGTTGCTCGACCGCCTGCTCGGCGGCGGCAGCTTCAGCGCCCACGACGAGCTGTAGCGGTTCGGATCAGCTACGGTCCGGGCTGCGTGATGGGCCAGACGCAGCAGTCAGACTCTGAACTGGTCCATCAATGCTTGCTGCTGGTTGGCCAGTTGATTTAGCGACTGGCTGACCCGCGCCGACTCGTTGGCCTGGCTTGACAGTGACTCGGTTACATCGCGAATGGTCGCGACGTTACTGTTTATCTCTTCCGCCACTGCGCTCTGCTCTTCGGCAGCGGATGCAATCTGCAGGTTCATGTCGGTGATCACCGTGACTGCCTGGCCGATCCGTTGCAGCGCAGTGACCGCCTGACCGACTTGCTCGACGCCGCCCTGGGCCTGGCGGTGGCTACTGTCCATGGCGTCGACTACTTCACGCGTGCCAGCTTGCAGCGCCTCGATCACCTGGCGAGTTTCTTCGACCGATTCCTGTGTGCGCCGGGCCAGATTGCGCACTTCATCAGCGACGACGGCGAAGCCGCGCCCGGCTTCGCCGGCGCGGGCTGCTTCGATCGCCGCGTTTAGGGCGAGCAAGTTGGTCTGTTCGGCGATCGAACGAATCACCTCGAGCACCGAGCCGATTTTTTCGCTGTTGCCGGCCAGCCCTTCGACCTGGGCCATGGCACTGCTCATGTTGGCCGCCAGGCTGTCGATGCTGTCGGTAGTCTGGCCGATCACGGCCAGGCCTTCCCGGGTGGCCAGGTCAGCTTCGCGGGCGGCCTGAGCAGCTTGCGCTGCGCTGCGCGCGACGTCCTGCGCGGTAGCACTCATCTCATGCGAGGCCGTGGCGGCCTGGTCGACCTGGCGGTACTGCTGCTCCATACCGGCGCTGGTCTGGCTGGCGATCGCAGCAGACTGGTCAGCTGTGCCCCGGGCGGCCTGCACCGAACGTTTGACGTCGGCGATGGTTGGCTGCAGCTTGTCGAGGAAGCGGTTGAACCAGCCCGCCAGCTCACCGAGTTCGTCGCGCTTGTCGTACTGCAGGCGGCGGGTCAGGTCACCTTCACCGCTGGCGATATCCTTGAGCATCGCCGCCACGCCCAGAATCGGCCGGGTGACGCCTCGCGCCATCAGCCAGACCAAGAGCAAGCCGGCCAACGCAGCGCCCAGGCCCAGCCCCAGCTCAAGCAAGGTGCCGCTGGTATTGAGTGCGTCGAGCTCGTTCTTCAGCGCTTCGGCAGGGCCGGTCAGGGCGCTTTGCGGCACGTCGAGCAATACGCCCCACGGCTTGCTGCCGGGAATCGGCTGAAACGCTGCCAGCACTTTCAAACGCTGCTCGGCGTGAACAATCTGCAATTTGCCGTCCGCCAGCTTGCGCACCAACTCGGCGCCTTGCGCGGTATCGAGCTGGTCGAAGCGCTGGGCCAGCTTGCTTGAGTCGGCGCTGTAGCCTGCGAGCAGGCCGACCGGGCTGAGGATGCCGACCGTGGTCTGGCCTTGATAAAGGCCGCGGCTGGCTTCTTCGCTCATGGCCTGCAAGCTGCTCAGGTTGATGTCGACCGACAGCGTGGCAATCACCTTGCCCTTGACCGACAGCGGGAAGACGATGCTCGTCATCAACACCTGTTGGCCGTCGATGGCGTAGAAATACGGCTCGACCACGCAGACCTTGCCGGTGCTGCGCGGGCATACCCACCAGGTGTTGGCCGGCTGCCCGCTGGGGCCGGTTTCGATGTTGGCCATGTCCAGTTCAGGCAAGGCCATCGAGGTCAGTTTGCCGGCCTGCGGTTGCGACCAATACAAGGCGAAACGGCCAGTTTCGTTGCTGCCCAACTCGTGCTGATTGGTGAACAGGCTGTCCTTGCCATCCAGCGCATCAGGCTCGAACACCAGCGACAGGCCGAGCAGCTCAGGGTTGGCCAGCAGGGCGCTGCGCACCTGTGCGGTCATGTCTTCGCGCAGGTCGAAGGCATCCAGATAGCGTTTTTCCGCTTGCTCGCGCAAGAACAGCACCTGCCGGGCAAAACCTGCGCCGTACTGGTAGGCATCCATGAACTGGCGACGAATGTTCAGCGCCTGCACTTCACCCTGCGATTCGATGCGCGCTTGAGCTGAATCGGAGAGCATCGTCATGCTGCTGGCCTTTACCAGGTCGGAGCTGTGGTCCATGCGGTACAAGGACAGACCGACCAGTAGCGTGACGATGGCGGCCAGGCACAAGCCGGCGAGCAGGGTGATCTTCCACTGGATGGACAGTTGTCGCAGAGGCATTTTGGGAAAGTCCCTTGTAATAGGTCTGCACTCTGTGTCGGCGACCACAGGATTTTCTTTATTCAAACGTTCAATTGAATTCGGCCTTGGCCGATTTGACATCTGTCGACTCGCCCTTCAGAGTGTGCGCCCTTCGCATTGCACCCCTCTGGACCGGCCGCTGCCTGTGTGCAGCCTGACGCCGGTGCCAATGCCTTCCGTCTGTCGTAACGAGGTAGTCCACACCATGAATGCAGTCATTGCCGCGGTCGGCATCATGCTGATATTGAGCCTGTCCCGCGTGCATGTGGTGATCGCATTGATCATCGGTGCGCTGACCGGCGGCCTGGTCGGCGGCCTGGGTATCGAGGGCACGTTGAAGGCCTTCAATGGTGGGCTGGGCGGCGGCGCTACGGTCGCGTTGTCCTACGCGCTGCTTGGCGCGTTTGCCGTAGCCATTGCCAAATCGGGCCTGGCTCACGCGCTGGCAGATCGGGCCTTGAACATGATCGAGCGCCAGGGCCATAGCGAGGGTGGCAAGGTCAAATGGTTGCTGATCGGCCTGATGCTGGTGGTGGCCGTGTCGTCGCAGAACATTCTGCCCATTCACATTGCCTTCATCCCCCTGTTGGTGCCCCCGCTGTTGTATGTGCTGACCCGACTGCGCATCGATCGGCGGCTGATTGCCTGCGTGATCACCTTTGGCCTGATCACGCCGTACATGTTCCTGCCGGTTGGCTTTGGCAACATCTTCCTCAATCAAATCCTGCTGGCCAATGTCAGCCGCGCCGGGGTCGACGTCAGCGCGGTCAACGTTACCCAGGCGATGGCCATTCCTGCGGCCGGCATGCTCGCCGGGCTGCTCCTGGCAGTGTTCGTCAGCTACCGCAAGAAACGTGACTATGACCTGGCGAAAATCGAACAGGTCGAGCAGGTCAGTGTCAGCTACAACCCCTTGACGCTGATGGTCGCTGGCCTGGCGATCGCGTCAGCGTTCATCATTCAGCTGTGGCTGGATTCGATGATCATCGGCGCCATGGTCGGTTTTCTGATCTTTTCGCTGTCGGGCATCGTGCGCTGGAAAGACACTGATGATCTGTTTACCGAAGGCATGAAGATGATGGCAATGATCGGCTTCATCATGATTGCCGCCTCGGGCTTTGCCGACGTGATGAAGGCAACCGGCGAGGTCAACAGCCTGGTCCAGGCCTCTGCGCAGTGGATCAGCCACAGTAAGGGCGTTGGTGCCTTGCTGATGTTGCTGGTGGGCTTGCTGGTGACTATGGGCATCGGCTCGTCGTTCTCTACCGTTCCCATTCTTGCCGCGATCTTCGTGCCGCTGTGTGTGCAACTGGGCTTCGATCCAGTGGCTACAGTGTGCATCGTCGGCACAGCGGGTGCGTTGGGTGACGCCGGGTCGCCAGCATCGGATTCGACCCTGGGGCCTACTTCGGGCTTGAATGTGGACGGCCAGCATCACCACATCTGGGACACCGTGGTGCCGACCTTCCTCCATTACAACCTGCCACTGCTGGCCTTTGGCTGGCTTGCGGCGATGGTGCTCTGACGCCCTGCGTCAGCCCTTGTTGGTCAACGGTGTGATGCGGTTGAGGACGGTGCTGCCGTCCTTGCTGCGAGTCAGGTAGACCGGCAGCACCTTGGGCAGGTTATCGACCATGCGCTTGACTTCGCGGGTGTTGTACACGCCGCTGACGCGGATTGCGCCGGTGCTGTCATCGGCCAACAGCAGCGGGCGCTCCAGGTAGCGGTTGATCACCGGCAGGGCCTGGGCCAGGCTGAGGTTGTCCAGCACCAGCTTGCCACTGCGCCAGGCCAGGCTGTTGTCGGCGTCATCAGTCTGCGCCAGGGTCGGCTCGAAATCGCCGGCGTGATAACTGGCTTGCATGCCCGGGCCCAGTCGATAGCCGCCATCGTCACCGTGGCTGCTGACCAGTACCGAGCCTTCAACCAGCGTCACCTTGACCTCGTCGTTGTACTTCCAGACGTTGAACTGGGTCCCGGTTACTCGCGTCTGGCCGTTGCCGGCGCGCACGATGAACGGGTGGGCGGTGTCGTGGGTAACCTTGAAAAACGCCTCGCCGCGGGTAAGCGTGACCTGGCGTTGATCTTTGTAGTTGAAGAAGCGCAGTTCGCTGTGCAGGTTGAGCTCGATCTGGCTGCCATCGCTCAGTTGCACCTGGCGCACCTGATCGGTAGCTTCGAAATGCTGGTAGCGATTGGGTAGCCAGCCTTGCTCCCAACCGACCCAGCCAGCCAGCGGCAGGGCCAGCAGGGCAATGGCTGCAGCCGAAGCGAATGGCCGCCAGTGGCGTGGCTGCGCCTTGCGTACAGGGCGGGCGCCGATCTCGACGACAGCCGTGCGGCGTGGCAACAGGTCAGCGGTCTGCCAGATTTCCTGCATTGCGCGGTATTCATCAAAGTGCCGCAGGTCGGCCGCCAGCCACAGATCAAATGCCTCGCGCTCGGCCGCCGTGCAGTCATCGGCATGCAGGCGCATGCACCAATGCGCCGCAGCGTCGGTGATGGCATCGTCCTGGTTGGGGGTCAAGCGGTCCTGATTCATTACGGCTCCCGGTTTTGCGCATTCTACCCCTGCCAAGGGGGTCCCGAGAACCGAGATAATGGCGAATGACTATCAGATACGCGATATTTCGTCAGCTTTGCCTATCTGCGGACGCTGTTCAGCGTCCGCAGCGCTGATTTATCAGGCCAGCTCTAGCCAGATCGGCGCGTGATCGGAAGGTTTTTCCATGCCGCGCAGGTCATAGTCAACACCAGCGTCCTTGAGTCGTGGCAGCAAGCCACTCGAAGCCATGATCAGATCAATGCGCAGACCGCGCTTGGGCTGGTCTTCAAAGCCGCGGCTGCGGTAGTCGAACCAGCTGAAACGGTCGCTGACCTGCGGGTTCAGGTAGCGGAAGCTGTCGACCAGGCCCCAGTCCTTAAGACGCTGCATCCACTCACGCTCCTCTGGCAGGAAACTGCATTTGCCAGTCTTCAGCCAGCGCTTGGCGTTGTCAGCGCCGATGCCAATGTCGCAATCTTCAGGCGAGATGTTGACGTCGCCCATCACGATCAGCGGCTGCTGATTATCGAACTGGCCTTTGAGCAGCACCTGCAGGTCGCTGTAGAAGCGCTGCTTGGCGGGGAACTTGGTGGGATGGTCGCGGCTTTCTCCCTGCGGGAAGTAGCCGTTCATGATGGTGATCGGGGTGCCGTTGGCGTCGGCGAAGGTGCCCCAGATGAAGCGCCGTTGGGCGTCCTCTTCGTCAGTGGCAAAACCTTTGTGCAGTGCCAGCGGCGCCTGGCGCGAGAGCAAGGCGACGCCATAGTGGCCCTTCTGGCCGTGGTAATGGACGTGGTAGCCCAAGGCTTGCACGTCAGCCAAGGGGAACTGCTCGTCACTGACTTTGGTTTCCTGCAGGCCGATAACGTCTGGCTGATGCTTCTCGATCAGCGCCGCCAGCTGATGCGGACGGGCGCGCAGGCCGTTGATGTTGAACGAGACGATCTTCATGGCGAGGCAACCCTGGTAAAACTGCGGATGCTATCGAACATCGGCGCTCATCGCCAGCATGGTGGCGCTGCCTCAGGCCTGTTGACCTGCGCGCAGCGGTGAACCAACCCGCGCTGCCTCGCCTCCAAGGTGTACGTTCACTCCATGAAGGTTTAACTGCAATGCCCGACGATATCCGCGCAACCGCTCGCACCTGTTTGCTCGACAAGGGCTACCGCCGCGAGGTGCGCGCAGTACTGTACGAAGTCTATCGGCAAGAGCCGACCGTTGCCTATCTGTTCGAGGCGCAGCGCCCTGGCTATGAACGGCGCCTGCGCGCCATGATTCGGGCATGGGTCCGCCAGCACTTCTACCTGCAGCTACCGGCAGTGGGCCTGATGGTCGAAGACCGTCTGGCCGGGGTGGCGCTGATCGTGCCGCCACTGCGGCGCCTTGGCGTGGCTGACAGTTGGATGTGGCGCTTGCGCATGATCATCGGCACCGGCCTGCGCTGCACCCGCCGCTACCTGGATTATCAGGCAGCGTTGGTAGGGAGCTTGCCGTCAGATCAGGTACATATGCTGCCACTGCTGGGCGTGCACCCTGACTTCAGGAGTCAGCAGCACGCTGAGCAATTGTTACAGGCTGTTCATGACTGGTGCGCCGAGGAGCCAGGCAGCCATGGTGTGGTGCTGGATACCGGCAATGCGCGTTATCTGGCGTTTTACAAGCTTCAGGGGTATCAGGAGATTGGCGAAATAGCTATAGGTCCAGTCACTGAGCGGGTGTTCTTTCATCCCAATCCTTTGTCATCCAGATCAGTAACAGCGGGACCTGCCAGGTAGACGGCTCCTTTGCGCGCCAAGCTCTGGTAGCATGCGCGGCATGACGTATTCAGGAAGATTGACCTGGGGCCTGATCATCCTGGCCGCCAGCAGCACAGTATGGGCCCAGAGCGAACTGCTGGTGCGGGTCAAACCCGCCAACAAGGCGCTCAAGGCGAATGTCGAAGGCTATATTGGCAGCCTGGGAGACCGTGACGAGGACGCGTTGCTGCGTTTCAGTCGCGGTGCCGAAGAGCAGGCGCGCAAAGCCGCGCAGGCACTTGGCTACTATCAGGCCCAGATCGACACCGAGGTCAAAGCGCCGACCGGGCCTGACCAGCATCCGCAATTGATCATTCGCATTGACCCCGGTGAGCCGGTGCGCTTGCGCAATGTCACTGTGCGCATCGAGGGCCCGGCCACCGAGCTGAAGAGTTTTCGTGTGCCTGATAGCGCCGCGCTGCGCCCAGGCGAACGCCTCAATCATGGTCTGTATGAAGACGCCAAGCGCCTGATCCAGAATCAGGCTTCGCGTTACGGTTTTTTCAAAGGGCGCTTTACCAGCCAGCGCCTGGCCGTAGATCCGCAGGCCGGCGTTGCCGACATCGAACTGGTGTATCAAAGCGGGCCACGCTTCCAGCTTGGCGCCGTGCACTTTGCCGGCGACACGCCGCTGGATCAGGACCTGCTCCAGCGCATGGTGCCGTTCAAGGCCGGTACGCCCTATGATTCCGAGCTCATCGCCGAACTCAACAACGACCTGCAATCAAGCGGCTATTTCGAAGGCGTGCGGGTCGATGCGGCGCCCACCGCTGCGGTGGGCGAACAGATCCCGGTCGAGGTCAGCCTGGATACCCGCAAACCACGCACCATGGGCCTGGGCCTGGGCTTCTCGACCGACGTTGGCCCGCGCGGCAAGGCCAACTGGACACGCCATTGGGTCAACCCGCAGGGTCACAGCTATGGTTGGGAAACCGAACTGTCGGCGCCGCGGCAGAACGTCGGCCTGTGGTATGACATACCGCTGGATCCGCCACTGACCGACAAACTGCGCTTCGCCGGTGGCTACCAGAATGAAGAGATCGCAGGCACCGATACCCTCAGCAAGCTGCTCACCGTTGGCCCTGAATGGCACAGCAAGCTGCCCAGCGGCTGGCAGCGGGTGGTGTCGCTCAAGTATCAGCGCGAAGAGTACAAGCTGGGGGATGACTCCGGTTTGAGCAAGCTGCTGATGCCTGGGGTAAGTTACTCGTACCTGCGCAGTGACAACCGCATCGACCCGCACAATGGTTACCGTCTGCAGTTCGATGTGCAGGTGGCCAAGGAAGGGCTGATGTCTGACACCAACCTGCTACACGGCAACGTCCTGCTCAAGGGCCTGACTACCCTGGGCCAGAATCACCGGCTGCTCGGCCGGCTGCAATTCGGTGGCAGCGCCACCAACAGCTATCAGAGCAAGATTCCACCCTCGTTGCGCTTCTTCGCCGGTGGCGACCAAAGCGTGCGTGGTTACGACTATCAGACCCTGTCTCCGAAAAACAGCGACGGCGACCGTATTGGTGGCCGCTACATGGTGGCCGGTAGCGCCGAATACCAGTATTCGGTGGCCGAGAAGTGGCGTATCGCGACCTTTGTCGATCAAGGCAACTCGTTCAACTCGCTGGATCTGCCCAGCCTGAAAACCGGCGTCGGTGTCGGCGTACGTTGGGTGTCGCCGGTCGGGCCATTGCGCCTGGACCTGGCCAAGGCACTGGACGACGACGGCGGCATCCGCCTGCACTTCTCGATGGGGCCTGAGCTGTGACGCGTGCTTTGAAGTACATATTAATCAGTCTGCTGGGCTTTGCGCTGCTGATCGCACTGAGTCTGAGCCTGCTATTGGGCACGCAAGTCGGTAGCCGCTGGGCGCTGGGCCTGGTGCCAGGGCTGGCGGTCGACGACTTCCAGGGCCAGCTTGGCAGTAACTGGCAGGCCAGTCGCTTGAGTTGGGACGACGGCGCCAGCCGGGTCGAGGTGCAGGCACCGCAGTTGAGCTGGTCGCCGCTGTGCCTGCTGCGGGCCACTCTGTGTATCAAGCGCCTGCAGGCTGAGCGCATCGACATGGCATTTGCCGCCAGTGAAACCGTAGCCGACAACAACCCGCTGCAGTTGCCGACGCTGCGCCTGCCAGTGGCTATCGAACTGGGCGAAGTGAAACTTGGCCAACTGCGCCTGGATGGCAGTGACCTGCTGGGTGACCTGCAGCTTGCGGCGCACTGGAGCAACAATGGCCTGCGCATCGATACCTTGCAGTTGCAACGCGATGACCTGCATGTGAGCGTGCAGGGCGACGTGCAGCCTGAGGGCGACTGGCCAGTGCAACTGACTGGCAGCGTGCAGCTGCCGCCGGTAGAGGGGCAGGCCTGGCAACTGGCGCTGAATGCCACCGGCGAGCTGCAGAAGACACTCAATCTGGACGCAACCAGCACCGGCTACCTGAACGCCCGCCTTACCGGTGAACTCCAGGCTTTGGCGGAGCACCTGCCAGCCAGACTGCGGCTTGAGTCGGCCGCCTTCAAGCCGGTTGCGACGCTGCCGGATACCTTGCAGCTCGAGCAAATCAAGCTGGATGCCGTGGGCAATCTGGACAAGGGCTACCAGCTCTCCGGCTCGGCCAATCTGCCGGCCGAGCAGGGGCCTATAGGTCTGCTGTTGGCGGGCAAGGTCGACGCCAAAGGCGCCCGACTGGATGCTTTGGACCTGAACGCCAGCGACAGCCAACGGCTCAAACTGCAAGCCAATGCCGACTGGCAGCAGGGGCTGATTGCCGATGCCAAAGTCGATTGGCAGGACTTCCCGTGGCTGCGTCTGTATCCGCTTGAAGAAGCGCCGCAAGTGGTGCTCAAACGGTTGACTGCGGATGTACAGTACCGCGATGGCAACTATCAAGGTTCGTTCAAGGGTGATCTGGACGGCCCGGCCGGTGCATTCAATTTGAGTAGCCCGTTCGAGGGCGACTTGAGCCAGGTACGCCTGCCGCAATTACTGCTCAGCGCAGGGCAGGGCAAAGCTGCCGGCAGCGTCATCGTCGGTTTTGCCGAGAAGATCAGTTGGGACGTCGACCTGCAGCTTTCAGCGCTCGATCCAGCCTACTGGCTTGCCGAGCTGCCAGGCACGCTCGCCGGGCCTCTGCGCAGCAAGGGCGAACTGCACAACGAGCGCCTGCAACTGAGCGCCTTGCTCGACCTCAAAGGCCGCTTGCGCGGTCAACCAGCAGTGCTCAAGGCCGAGGCCGAGGGGGCCGGCGACAGCTGGACACTTGGCGCCCTGGCCATCCAATTGGGCGACAACCGCATCAACGGCAGCGGTAGCCTGCAGCAGCGCCTGGCCGGCCGGATCGATCTGGATATGCCGCGCCTTGGCCAGCTGTGGCCCCGCTTGCAGGGCCAGGTCAAAGGTCGCCTCGACCTCGCCGGCACCCTGCAAGCGCCGCAGGGCACTTTGAGTGTGCAGGGGCAGCAACTGGCTCAGGCAGACAACCGTGTACAACGACTTGATCTCGATGCCCGGCTGGACAGCGCCCAGCGCGGCCAACTCACCCTCAAAGCGGGCAATATTCGTCTGGGCGAGACTTCGCTTGGCGATCTGAACATTGCCGGCAAAGGCGATATTCGCCAGCAGGCCGTGACGCTGGCGCTGGCGGGCCCGCAGCTCAAGCTCGACCTGGCTGCCGACGGCCAACTGGCCAAGGGTGACTGGCGTGGTCGTCTTGCCAGCGGTCGGATTCAAGCTGGCGGGCAGGACTGGCAGTTGCAGGCGCCGGCCCGTTTGCAGCGCTTGGCCAACGGTCAGCTGGATTTCGGTGCCCATTGCTGGCGCTCGGGCCAGGCCAGTCTGTGTGGCGAAGACCAGCGCCTGGCGCCGGAGCCGCGACTGCGTTACCACCTCAAGCAGTTCCCGATCGAGAGCCTGGCACAGTGGATGCCAAAGGACTTCGCCTGGCAGGGGCAGCTCAATGCCGATATCAATCTGGATATTCCTGCCGCCGGACCCAAAGGCACGATACGTGTGGATGCCAGTGGCGGCACCTTGCGCGTGCGCGATGGTCAGCGGTGGCTGGATTTCCCGTACCAGGTCCTGCGCCTGGACAGTACGCTCAATCCGCGTCGCATCGACACGGTGCTGAACTTCCGCGGCGAGCGCCTTGGCGAGCTCGCGCTGACAACCCGTCTCGACCCGTTGGGCAAGGACAAGCCGCTGTCTGGCGATTTTCGTCTGAGCGGGCTCGACCTGGCGATCGCGCGGCCATTCGTGCCAATGGTCGAGCGCCTTGCCGGGCAGCTCAACGGCAGCGGCCGTTTGTCTGGCTCTTTGCTTGCACCGCAAGTCAATGGCACTCTGGCCCTCACTGGCGGCGAAGTCAGCGGTGCGCAGCTGCCGGTCAGCCTGCAGGATCTGTCGGTGCAGGCGCTGATTGCAGGGGAACAGGTTCAGTTGCAAGGAGGCTGGCGCAGCGGTACAGCCGGTCGCGCTCAGCTCAGCGGCAACCTGACCTGGGGCCAGGCGCTGGCGATGCAACTGCGCTTGCAGGGTCAGCAACTGCCAGTCACGGTCGAGCCTTATGCCACGTTGGAAGTAGCCCCTGACCTGACCATAAGCCTTGAAGGCGAACAGCTTGCGGTCAAGGGCAAGGTATTGGTACCCAAGGGTGCAATCACCGTACGTGAGCTTCCACCCTCCACGGTCAAAGTGTCCGACGATACGGTCATTATCGGCAATCAGACCGAACAGGGCACGCCGCCAATGGCCATCGCCATGGACGTCAATGTTGAGGTCGGCCAGGACAAACTGTCGTTCAATGGTTTTGGTCTGACGGCCAACTTGCGCGGGCACGTGCACATTGGTGACAACATGGATACCCGTGGCGAACTGAGCCTGGCCGATGGCCGGTATCGCGCCTACGGCCAGCGCCTGACAATCCGCCGTGCACGGCTGTTGTTCGCAGGTCCTATCGATCAGCCCTACCTGGATATCGAAGCGATTCGTCAGGTTGACGATGTGATTGCCGGTATTCGTCTGAGTGGCAGCGCTGAGCAGCCGACCACCCAGGTGTTCGCCGAGCCAGCGATGAGCCAGGAGCAGGCCTTGTCTTATCTGGTACTGGGGCGGCCGCTGGGTGGCTCCGGCGAAGACAACAACATGCTCGCCGAAGCAGCCCTGGGTCTGGGCCTTGCCGGCAGCGCCGGGCTCACTGGCAGCCTGGCGTCCAACCTGGGCATCGAGGACTTCCAGCTCGATACCGAAGGCTCGGGCAACACCACCAGCGTGGTCGCCAGTGGCAATCTGACCGAGCGCCTGAGCCTGCGTTATGGGGTGGGTGTATTCGAGCCGGCCAACACCATCGCTCTGCGGTACAAGCTGAGCAAGAAGGTATATCTGGAGGCGGCCAGTGGCTTGGCCAGCTCGTTGGATATCTTCTACAAACGCGACTTCTGATCGAGAGGGTCAGCGTACGCTGGCCGCCTCGACATATTCGTTGCTGTCTGCTCCAGGTGGCTGCGGGTTGTCGCGCGGCGTGGGTACGATGAGGTTGGTGTATTGCTCGATCAGACGATTGAGCGCCTCAGGCGGCTCGCATGCCTGGAACTGCATGCGGATCTGCACTTCGTCCGGGTCGCGGCCATCGCCGCGGCGTGCTTGTGCTCCAATGCTGACCTTGAAGCGAGCGCACGCATGCGCATCGGCCGCTTCGGCCAGCGCAGTTTTTATCTCTGTGCTCCTTACCCGGACCGAAAGGTCCACCTGCATACGCTCCAGGGCCAGGCCCTTGGGCGCCACCAAGGTAATCAGCGGCACCCTGATCATGTGCTGACCATCCATGGCTACCTCGACCATTTTGGCTTTCATCGGTGCGCCGAGGGCGTCGGGGTCATGATCGAAAAACTGATCGAACAGGGTGATGTACTGCTGGGCGATCAAGCTGTTGGTGGCGGCAGCGGCTTCCTGCAGGCCGCGGGTGATGTCGCGCAGGTCACTGCAGAGCATGGGCGCGGGCGGGGTAGGGGTGTCATCCAAGTTCATCGCTCCTCTAGGCGGCAAGCCCGCCATCAAGGCCGGGCTCTGGATTCACGGCAGGGCGTTGCAGTCATGCCTGCTCGACAGGCGGCAGGGTGTCGTCCTGGGAGATGTCGCCAGGGTTGCGTGCGTTTGCCGAAGGCAGAAGGCTCGGCCTGGTCGCTGCTTCGGTCAAAAAGTCGATCACCCGCATCATCGCCTCCGGTGGATCCTGGCGGCGGACGGTTGTGTTGAACGCGTAGCGGGCGCGGGTATCGGTCTTGCGTACCTGAGTCGACTTCTGGCTGACGCTACCTTTGACTTCAAGCTTGAACGGGCCCCAGCCGAGGCTACCAGTGAGGCTGGCGTCGCGCTCGGTGGAGGTGCTCAGTTCAGCCATCTGGCTGATGGTGATCTCGAACTCGACCCGACCTTCTTCGATAACGATGTTGGGGTGGGTGACGGCGGCCAGCAACGGCACTTTCAGGCTCTTTTGCACTACGCCCTGGTATTCACCGTCTGCGCCGACCAGCGTTTCGTCGTAGTCGATCTGGATCGCGACCGCCTTGCCATTCTGAATGCATACACCCATCAGGAAGTCTGCGTAGGCTTTGCTGGCGCTGATCTGGGCCTGGATCATCGCCTGTAATGGTGCGGAAATCATGCGGTCCATGGGCAGGGCGTTGATGACCGAGCCGACCAGTGTGGGATCAATAGACATTATCAAGCTCCTTGGCTAGCACTAGGGGTGCTCAGCGGGCGTGGTTTCTTGACGGCGAATGTTGCCGATTTGGCGCAGGCTCAACCCGTACTTGTCGGCCAGCAGGCTGCGCGAGAGGCCATCGGCGCTCTCTTGCTGAATCTGCAAGTTGCGCAGTTGGCGCAGGAAGTGGTCGGCCTTGGGAATCTCCAGGGCAACCCCGGCGAAGCGCTTTATCAACGCGTCCAGGGCTGCGCCTGGAAGCACTTCTGCAAGCTTGGTGCGGTCGCGATGCTTGGGAATGTACTTGGGGCGCCCACCATAGGCGCAGGTCAGGTTGTAGGCATTTTCGATGCCGATACACTCAATGAGCGACTGAAGTGAGTGCGGCAGCAAGGCGATATCGATACGGCTGAAGTCTGGCGTTTGCATGTGTGTGGCTCCCTCGTGGGGTAATGGATTGCGCTGTGCGTGACCATGACTGGGTAGAACATGCCGGGGTTTTTGCCCCGTGGCGTGATTCGATTGTCGATGACCCGTGCAGGCAGTCCTAGGCGTCAAGCGAACCGATGTGTGTAGTTCCTGGGTGCGCTTGACGCAGGGATCGAGAGATTGGGGTGTAGGACTATGCAACAGGGCCCGCCTGTACGCCTTGAAACTTCTTGCTCCGCTGCCAGAACAGTTGCCATGGGTAGGGTTGCCCTCAGTCACAGGGATAGCTACTCAGCAGGCTCACGCCAGCCAGGTAGGCGTGGGGCGCGTCGACCATGCTTGCTGGGAGTGCTCGGTAGTCGACCAGCAAACACAGGGCGGTCATTGGATGATCGTTGATGCGTCCTGTCACGGTCGGCGCAAAGTCTTTTCGGTATAACGCTTGCGCGTGTCCGCGCAGGCCTGTCTGGTCGGCGTGGGCCAGCGTTTCCCGGGCGAGGCGGGGAAGCTCGCGTTGCTCCACCAGAAAATGCAGCTGGTCAGCCTCGGGGTTCAGGTAACCGGCGTTGCGCACGCGTTGCCACAGTTGTTGCCACTGGCTTGAGCCGGCACTTTGGGCGAGTTGCCTACCCAGTTGATGCAGGCGATCATCGGACAGCGCTGGCCGCTCGACGGCCAGGGCCGACGCTGCGGCAAACCAGAGAGTGAGGATGCGTAGACAAGTATTCAGCATGGGGGCACCTATGGGCTGGGTTGAACCCCTATGCTTTCAGGAGACGCGGATGTGGCTCAGCAGGAAATACACGCCTGCGCCTGATGCCGTTGTATCATTGCCTCGGCTCCATGTGAGCCCAATGTCTCTGATGTCGCAAGGAACTCCCGATGACACACGTGCAGCGCCTGAAATACTCGATCCTGATCATCCTGGTGGTACTGGGCATGATGCTGGGGCTTTCCTACCTGCAAAAGCAGGGAACGATCACCGAGCAGACGTTCCAGTACTGCGCCATTGCCATTGCAGTGATCGTAGTGGTGATCAACGGTTTGTTGCGGCGCAAGGTCAAACCCTGAATCCAGCGGGCCGGCCATCCTGGCCGGCCGGCGGCTCAGCGTATTTGAGCCGACTCGAGTACGGCGCGTGCCTCTGGGTTGAGGCTGTAGCACTTGTCGCCGCCCAGGCTGATCACGCCCTCGGCGCAAAGTCGCTTGAGCACTTCGCGCACGCTCAGAAACGACAACGGGATGTCGAGCTGTTCAAGCTGCGCATGGATGCCGCGCACACCGACACTGCGACCGTTACGATCAGCGGCATGCAAGGCATCGATCACTTTCAGTCGGATCAGGCTGGTGCGCAGGCCATATGCGCGCAGCAGCTCGCGAATCAGCTCATTGCCAATCCGCTCTTCACTATCGGCAAGTTGCCCAGCGCCGGCATTGGCTGCGCCGTTCGGCTTGGCTGTGGCCTGTTGTGGCTGATACATGTGAATGCTCCTTTTCGTGGGCTGTCCCGAAATCATGGTTCCTCATTGATAAAGACGAACGAGATTGGAAAAACTGCAGTTTTGCCGGAAAAATAAACGGCTGATTCTGTTCAATACGTGTCAGCACGGCTGCAATGCGTAAAATTTTCGTCCAGCTATTCGTCTCAACGGGATGACCTCAGATACTCAAGGAACGCCCGTGAACCTATATTTGCGCCGCCCCGCTCAGTTGAGCGTGGTTGTTGCGTTGGCAGTATTCGGCCTGCTGGCCCAGCCCCGTGAAAGCGCTGCTGCTGCCAGCGCCGAAATCCGTCGCACCAGCTTTGGCGTGCCGCACATCCTGGCCAGCGACGAGCGGGGGCTTGGCTACGGTATCGGCTACGCCTATGCGCAGGACAACCTGTGCCTGCTGGCCAATGAGGTGCTGACGGTCAACGGCGAACGCTCGCGTTATTTCGGCGGCCAAGGCAAAACCGTTGAGCAGCGCAACAACCTCGACAGTGATCTGTTCTTCACCTGGCTCAACACGCCCGCTGCAGTCAGTGCTTTTCTACAGGCTCAGCCGGTGGAGGTGCGCAACCTGCTCGAAGGCTATGCCAGCGGCTTCAATCGCGCGCTTGGCGAGCGGCGGGCGCAAGGCTTGCCGGCGGAGTGCGGCGCGGGTGAGTGGGTGCGACCGTTGACCAGCCTGGATCTGGTCAAGCTGACCCGGCGCTTGTTGGCCGAGGGCGGCGCCGGGCAGTTCGTCGAAGCGCTGGTTGGCGCATCACCACCCAAGCTCGCTGCGCAGCATCAGGCCGCTGACTTCAGGCTGGCGCTCGAGCGCCAGGCACTGTTCGCCATGCAGCGTGGCAGTAACGCGGTAGCGGTGGGCTCGGAGCGCTCCAGCAATGGTCGCGGACTGCTGCTGGCCAATCCGCATTTCCCGTGGATGGGCGGTATGCGTTTTTATCAGATGCAGCTGACCATTCCAGGTCGGTTGAATGTGATGGGGGCGGCGCTGCCGGGCCTGCCTCTGATCAATATCGGCTTCAATCAACATCTGGCCTGGACGCATACGGTCGATACCTCCAAGCACTTCACGCTCTACCGGCTGCAACTGGACCCCAAGGATGCAACCCGTTATTTGCTCGATGGCAAGTCGCTGCCACTGGCGCGGCAATCCCTGCGGGTAACGGTCAAGGGCGAGGATGGCTCACTGCGCGAGGTCGAGCGGCACGTCTACACATCGGAGTTCGGCCCGGTTGTGCAGTGGCCAGGCAAGCTTGACTGGGACAACCGCTACGCCTATAGCCTGCGCGATGCCAATCTGGACAACAGCCGCGTGCTGCAGCAGTGGTATCGGATCAACCGCGCCGACAGCCTTGACGCCCTGAGGGGCTCTGTTGCTGAACTGCAAGGGATTCCTTGGGTCAACACGCTGGCAGTCGATGCCGGCGGGCGGTCGTTGTACCTCAATCAATCGGTTGTACCCTATGTCGATCAGCAGACGCTGGCGCAGTGCAGCGACCCGGCAGCCGGCACCAAGCTGGTGGTACTGGATGGCTCGCGCAGTACGTGCCAGTGGCAAAGCGACCCACAGGCGGCGCAGTCAGGTATCGTTCCGGCGCGACTGTTGCCGAGCCTTGAACGGCGCGACTTTGTGCAGAACTCCAATGACCCGGCGCGGATGAGCAATCCGGCGCAGCCGTTGCTGGGCTTTTCGCCGCTGGTCAGCCGCGATGATCAGCCCCTGAGCATGCGCGGCCGCTTCGCCCTGCAGCGGCTGCAAGGCCGTGGCAAGCTCGGCGTCGCTGAACTGCAAGGCATGGTGTTTGATGATGAGGTCTATCTGGCCAGCCTGCTGCTGCCGGAGCTGCTTGATTGGTGCAGGGGGGGCGGGGCTGACGTAGCCCAGCTGTGCCAAGGCCTCAAAGCCTGGAATGGCAAGGCTGACGTGGATGCCGGCGTGGGTCTGCTGTATTTCGAGCATATCGCCGAAGCGATGGCCGAGCATCCGCAGAGCTGGCGCGTGGCCTATGATCCGGCCGACCCAGAGCACACACCGCGTGGGTTGGCCGTCGAGCAGGCCGCTGTACGCAAGCTGCTGCACCAGGTGGCGCTGGCCGCGCAAGACCAGGTAAACCAAGCCGGGATAAGCGCAGACAGCCGCTGGGGGCAAATCCAACAGGCGGCGGATGGCACCCCGGTGCCAGGCGGACCGCAGGAGCTGGGGGTCTACAACGCCATGTACAGTGTGCCAGTGGGGCAGGGCAAGCGTCTGGTCGTCAGCGGCACCAGTTACCTGCAAATCGTCAGCTTCACCGAGCAAGGGCCGCAGGCTCAGGGCTTGCTGGCGTTTTCGCAGTCCAGCGAAGCGGCCTCGGCGCACCATGCCGACCAAACTCATGCGTTTGCTGCCAAGCAGCTGGCACCGCTTGCGTTCACTGAAGCGCAGATCAAGGCTGACCCGCAGTATCGGCGGTCGGTCATCAGTGAGCGCGACAAGGCTGCGCCGGTCAGCAGCGCAGATTAAGCGATGGGATAGACAAGGCCGCTGTCGCAGATCCCTGCAACAGCGGCCTTGGTGAGTGCTGCAGCCGACGTCGACGACTCAGGTGAAGTCGAACGGCGCCAGCTGGAAACCCTGATCATCTACCTGCAGAGCCCAGCCGCGACGGTCCCAGTCGCCCAGAACAATCCTGCGCGCCGGGCTGCCATCGACCAGCAACTTGTGGATCGCCGGCCGGTGGGTATGCCCGTGGACCAGCGTGCGCACGCCGTGCGCAGCCATCACCCGCGGGACTTCATCGGGTGTGACATCGACAATCTCGGTGTTTTTCATGCGGGTCTGGGTCTTGCTTTCGCTGCGCAGCTTGCGTGCCAGCTTGAGCCGCACGGACAGCGGCAGGTGGCGCAGCACCCACAGCGTCAGCGGGCTACGCAGATAGCGGCGCAGCTTCATGTAGCCGACGTCGCGGGTGCACAGCGTGTCGCCGTGCATCAGCAGTACCGGCTCGCCGCCCAGATCGACCACACTGGGATCGGCGAGCAAGGTGCAGCCAGCGGCAGCACAGAAATCCTCGCCCAAGAGAAAATCGCGGTTGCCGTGCATCAGGTAAATAGCGGTACCGCTGTCGCTCAAGTTACGCAATGCCTGGCAGATCGACTGCTGATACGGGGTCATCGCGTCATCGCCGATCCATGCCTCGAAAAAATCACCGAGGATGTACAGCGCTCTGGCGTGGCGCGCGCGACCTTCGAGCAGGTCAACAAACGCCCGGGTGATCTCCGGGCGTTCTTCTTGCAGGTGCAGATCAGAGATCAGCAGAATCACCCAATGATCTCGGCTTTCTCGATGATCACGTCTTCTTTCGGCACGTCCTGGTGGCCGGCTTTGGAGCCGGTGGCAACGGCTTCGATCTTGTCGACCACGTCCTTGCCTTCGATGACTGCGCCAAATACCGCGTAGCCCCAGCCTTGGGTGTTCTTGCCGCTGTGATTAAGGAAACCGTTGTCGGAGGCGTTGATGAAGAACTGCGCCGAGGCCGAGTGCGGTTCCATGGTGCGGGCCATGGCGATGGTGTACTTGTCGTTCTTCAGGCCGTTGTCGGCTTCGTTCTGAATGCTTGGGCGCTTGTCTTTCTTCTCGCTCATGCCAGGTTCAAAACCGCCGCCCTGGATCATGAAACCTTTGATCACACGGTGGAAAACGGTATTGCTGTAGTGACCGGCTTCGACGTAGGCGAGGAAGTTTGCAACGGTCAGCGGCGCCTTCTCGGCGTTCAGTTCCAGGACGATGTCGCCGTGGTTGGTGGTCAGTTTGACTTGGGACATGCTCAAATTCACTCTTCAAGGCATACAGAAATTGGCTGCGCGCAGCACGCGTACATCAGCTGACGCAGGATTGGCTTGCCGCGACACAGCGCGCGCGGCGCCATTTTGCCCGGGTTGCGATAAATCGCGCCACTTTGTCGGCGCCCGGCTGTCAGCAGCTTGACTGCTTCGGCTATGATAGGCCCTTTGATTCAATCGGCCTACCCGGGCTGAACACCAGCATTCAAGGATCCTATGAGCAAGCCCACTGCCGACAACGCGCCCAACGCCGCTGCCAAAGGCGCTCCCGCCGTCCCTGCAAACTTCCTGCGGCCGATCGTTCAGGCTGACCTGGACTCGGGCAAGCACACGCAGATAGTCACCCGCTTCCCGCCGGAGCCCAACGGTTACCTGCACATTGGCCACGCCAAGTCGATCTGCGTCAACTTCGGCCTGGCCGAAGAGTTCGGCGGTGCCTGTCACCTGCGCTTCGACGACACCAACCCGGCCAAGGAAGACCAGGAGTACATCGACGCGATCCAGAGCGACGTCAAGTGGCTGGGCTTCAACTGGACCGGTCCGGTGCGCTATGCCTCGCAGTACTTCGACCAGTTGCACGACTGGGCGGTCGAGCTGATCAAGTCGGGCAACGCCTATGTTTGCGACCTGACTCCGGAGCAAGCCAAGGAATACCGCGGCAACCTCACCGAGCCTGGCAAGAACAGCCCGTTCCGTGAGCGCAGCGTTGAAGAAAACCTCGACCTGTTCGCGCGCATGAAAGCCGGCGAGTTCGCTGATGGCGAGCGCGTGCTGCGGGCCAAGATCGACATGGCCTCGCCGAACATGAACCTGCGTGACCCGATCCTCTACCGGATCCGCCATGCCCACCATCACCAGACCGGTGACAAGTGGTGCATCTACCCCAACTACGACTTCACCCACGGCCAGTCGGACGCGATCGAGGGCATCACCCACTCGATCTGCACCCTGGAGTTCGAAGGTCATCGCCCGTTGTACGAGTGGTTCCTCGACAACCTGCCAGTGCCGGCGCACCCGCGTCAGTACGAGTTCAGCCGGCTCAATCTGAACTACACCATCACCTCCAAGCGCAAGCTCAAGCAGCTGGTCGACGAGAAACACGTGCAGGGTTGGGATGACCCGCGCATGTCGACCCTGTCGGGCTTCCGTCGTCGTGGTTACACCCCGGCCTCGATCCGCAACTTCTGCGACATGATCGGCACCAACCGCTCGGACGGAGTGGTCGACATGAACATGCTCGAGTTCAGCATCCGCGATGACCTCGACCGCACCGCGCCGCGCGCCATGTGTGTACTGCGGCCGTTGAAGGTAGTGATCACCAACTACCCGCAAGGCCAGGTCGAAAACCTCGAGCTGCCACGCCACCCGAAAGAAGACATGGGCGTGCGCGCGTTGCCCTTCGCCCGTGAGCTTTACATCGACCGTGACGATTTCATGGAAGAGCCGCCAAAAGGCTACAAACGCCTGGAGCCGAACGGCGAAGTGCGTCTGCGCGGCAGCTACGTGATCCGTGCCGACGAAGCGATCAAGGACGCCGATGGCAACATCGTCGAACTGCGCTGCTCGTACGATCCGGACACCCTTGGCAAGAACCCTGAGGGGCGCAAAGTCAAGGGCGTTATTCACTGGGTCCCGGCAGCGGCCAGCGTCGAGTGCGAAGTACGCCTGTACGACCGTCTGTTCCGTTCGCCGAACCCGGAGAAAACCGAAGAGGGCGGCAGCTTCCTGGACAACATCAACCCCGATTCGCTGCAGGTGCTGAGCGGCTGTCGTGCGGAACCTTCGCTGGCCAACGCCCAGCCTGAAGACCGTTTCCAGTTCGAGCGCGAGGGTTACTTCTGCGCCGACCTGAAAGACACCCAGCCGGGCCGCCCGGTGTTCAACCGCACTGTCACCCTGCGTGACTCCTGGGGCAGCTAAGGAATCGCCGTGCTTAACATCTACAACACGCTGAGCAAGACCAAGGAAGCCTTCAAGCCGCTGGATGGCAACAAGGTGCGCATGTATGTCTGCGGCATGACCGTGTACGACTACTGCCACCTCGGCCACGGCCGCAGCATGGTGGCCTTCGACCTGGTCACTCGCTGGCTGCGCAAGAGTGGCTACGAGCTGACTTACGTGCGCAACATTACCGACATCGATGACAAGATCATCAACCGGGCCAATGAAAACGGCGAGACCTTCGATGCGCTGACCGCACGCATGATCGATGCAATGCACGAAGACGAGCGCCGCCTGAACATCTTGCCGCCGGATCAGGAGCCGCGTGCCACCGAGCACATCGCTGGCATGCACGCGATGATCCAGACCCTGATCGACAAGGGTTATGCCTACGCACCGGGTAATGGCGATGTGTACTACCGGGTGGGCAAGTTCGTCGGTTACGGCAAGCTGTCGCGCAAGAAGATCGAAGACCTGCGCATCGGCGCCCGTATCGAAGTTGACGAGGCCAAGCAGGATCCACTCGACTTTGTCCTGTGGAAGGGCGTCAAGCCGGGCGAACCAAGCTGGGATTCGCCATGGGGCCCGGGCCGTCCGGGCTGGCATATCGAGTGCTCGGTGATGTCCACCTGCTGCCTGGGCGAGAGCTTCGACATTCACGGCGGCGGTAGCGACCTCGAGTTCCCGCACCACGAGAACGAGATCGCGCAGAGCGAAGCGGCCACTGGCAAGCAGTACGCCAATGCCTGGATGCACTGCGGCATGATCCGCATCAATGGCGAGAAGATGTCGAAGTCGTTGAACAACTTCTTCACCATCCGTGACGTGCTGGAAAAGTATCACCCGGAAGTGGTCCGCTACCTGTTGGTGGCTAGCCACTACCGCAGCGCGATCAACTACTCGGAAGACAGTCTGCGCGACGCCAAAGGTGCGCTTGAGCGCTTTTACCACGCACTGCGCGGCCTGCCACGGGTCGCTCCTGCGGGCGGTGAGGCATTTGTCGAGCGCTTCAGTGTAGCGATGAACGATGACTTCGGCACCCCCGAAGCCTGTGCCGTGCTATTCGATCTGGTACGCGAGATCAACCGCCTGCGCGACACAGACGTCGAGGCTGCCGCTGGGCTGGCTGCGCGCCTGCGCGAGTTGGGTGAGGTGCTCGGTGTGCTGCAACTGGAGGCTGATGACTTCCTGCGGGCTGGCGCCGAGGGCAAGGTCGACGCCGCTGAAGTGGAGGCGCTGATTCAGGCGCGTCTGCAGGCTCGGACTGACAAGAACTGGGCCGAGTCCGACCGTATCCGTGATCAGCTCACGGCGATGGGTGTGGTGCTTGAGGACAGCAAAGGCGCCACCACCTGGCGCCTGGCTGACTGACCGCAGTGCCGGGGCCGCGCAATGCGGCCCCGGTGTTCAGCTGGCGAGCGGGCAGTGCAGGACCAGCCTGGCGCCGCCCCATTGGCTTTCACCGATTTCCAGGGTGAAGCCGTGCAAGTCAACGATCGCTGCAACTATCGACAGCCCGAGGCCGAAGCCAGGATGGCGATGACCTTCCTCACTCCGATAGAAACGCTTGAGTACGGCGGTGCGTTCCTGTTCCGGGATGCCTGGGCCGCTGTCTTCGATCGCTACATGCACGCCGCTGGCATCCTGACTGGCAGCAATGCGCACCTGGCCACCTTCAGGGGTGAACTTGATCGCGTTGCCGACCAGATTGGCCAGCGCCTCGAACAGCAGCTCGCGATCGCCGTGCAGCACCGACAACTGCGCTGGCTGCTCCAGTTGCAGCTCGATAGTGCGGTCCTCGGCCAGCGGCAGGTAGAAGTCATGCAGCTCGACCAGCAGCGCCTGTGGATCAAGCTGGACGAAGCCGGCGCGGCGCTGGCGGTCCTCCAGTTCACTGATCCGCAACAATCCGCGAAACCGCGCCATCAACGTGTCAGTCTCGCCGATGGCCTGATCCAGCGCCTCGGCCTGGGCAGAATCCTCGCTGCTCTGCTGGCGAATCCGATACAGCTGCGCACGTAGCCGCGTCAGGGGCGTGCGCAGGTCATGGGCAATGTTGTCGCAGACGCCTTTGACTTCATGCATCAGCCGCTCGATGCGGTCGAGCATGGCGTTGACGATGGCCGCCAGCATGTCCAGTTCATCGCGCCGGGCCGACAGTGGCAGGCGGTGGGTCAGGTCGCCGGCAACGATCAGTTCGGCGCTGGCCTGCACCGCGCGGATCCGCTTGAGCGGCCGTCTGCGCAGCAGGTACCAACCGGCAAAGCCTGGTATCAGGGTCAGGGAGATACCCCACAGCAACGCATCCAGGATGATTCGCGTGACCACGAACAACGAACCGTTGTCGCGGAACAGTACCAGCCAGCGACCGTCCTGCACCTTGATCGCAACCGCGTCGCAGGTTTCGTGGATCATGCCCGGGTCGGCGCTGTCCAGGCAGTGCTTGAGCTCATGCACCTTGCCGTCCAGGCGCAGCTCCTTGGGGATGGCGCGGATACGCCCGCCCAGTGGATTGAGCTGTGCGTCGAACAGGCCATAGGCGTCGAAACTGCGCTCTTCGAAAGCCTGGCTGGCGATCAGGGCGTCGTCCAGCTGCTTGCCGCTCATGTGCGCAAACAGATGCTGACGCTGCAGCATGGAATGACGGGTGAGCTTGTTCAGGTAGCTAGAAACCTCGAAATACAGCACCCCCATGAGGATGCTGCTCCAGGCCACGAAGAGAAAGCTGTACAGCGCCAGCAGGCGACTGGTGGACGAGCTCCAGCCTTTAGACGGGTTCAGCAATGGCATAGCCCGAGCCCCGCACGGTTCGAATCAGTGCGCACTGGCCGGGAGCGTCGATCTTCTTGCGCAAGCGGCCGATGTGCACGTCGATCAGGTTGGTACCTGGGTCGAAGTGATAGCCCCACACCTCCTCGAAAATCATCATCCGGGTGATTACCTGGCCGGCGTGGCGCATCAGGTATTCGAGCAGCTTGTATTCGGTGGGCAGCAGGTTCAGCGTTTGCTCGCCGCGACGGGCTTCATGGCTGATCAGGTCCAGCTCGAGGTCCGCCACCTGCAGGCGGGTCTGGGTCATCGGCACGCTGTTACGGCGCAGCAGCACTTCGACCCTGGCAGCCATTTCATCGGAGGCAAACGGCTTGGTCAGGTAATCGTCGCCGCCGGCACGCAAGCCGCGCACGCGTTCGTCAACGTCGGAAAGGGCGCTGATCATCAGGATCGGCGTGGCAATCTTCAGGCTGCGCAGGGTGGTGACGATGGTCAGGCCATCGACTTCGGGCAACATGCGGTCCACGGTGATCAGGTCGTAGCCACCGGCAATGGCCTTGGCCAGGCCTTCGCGGCCATTGTCTGCCCACTCTACATCCAGGCCGTGGCTGGTCAGTTCAGCGACGATTTCCTGGCCGGTGACGGCGTCGTCTTCGATGGTCAGTACGCGGGGCATGCTGGTTCCTGGGCGGCGAATTAAGGTTCGATTGTGCCAAAGAATAGCCAAACGGCGATTTAAGAAAAATTCATCTGGCTAAAAAGCACTACGGGGCAAGCCCACTCTCACCCAACCGCACGCGGTAGTGAGAGCAGACTTGCCCCGCAAGGACCTGGCGTTATCGCTTACGCGACCTTGACGATCCAGCCAGCCGGCGCTTCGACGTCGCCGCTCTGGATGCCGGTCAGCTCGTTGTACAGCTTGGTGGTGACCGGGCCGACTTCGGTTTCACTGTGGAACACATGCAGCTTGCCGTTGTACTGGATGCCACCAATTGGCGTGATCACTGCCGCGGTGCCACAGGCACCGGCCTCGACGAAGCGCTCGAGGTTGTTGATCTGTACGTCGCCTTCGACGACCTTCAGGCCTAGACGCGATTCGGCCAGCTCCATCAGCGACAGGCGGGTGATGCCGGGCAGTACCGAAGCCGACTTCGGCGTGACGAACTCGTTGTTGGCAGTGATGCCAAAGAAGTTGGCCGAACCGACTTCTTCGATCTTCGAGTGGGTCAGCGGGTCGAGGTAGATGCAATCGACGAAGCCGGCTTTCTTCGCCTCATAGCCCGGCTGCAGGCTAGCCGCGTAGTTGCCACCGACTTTGGCGGCACCGGTGCCCTGCGGCGCGGCGCGGTCGAAATCGGAGATCAGGAACTTGTGCGGGGTCATGCCGCCCTTGAAGTACGAACCGACCGGGATCGCGAATACCGAGAAAATAAACTCAGGTGCAGTACGCACGCCGATATTGTCACCGGTACCGATGACGAACGGACGCAGGTACAGAGCGCCCTTGCCGTGTGGCGGCACGAACCGGTCGTTGGCCTTGACTACCTGTTTGCAGGCTTCGATGAACTGCTCGGTCGGCACCCGCGGCATCAGCAGGCGGTCGCAGCTGCGCTGCATACGCAGGGCGTTCTGATCCGGGCGGAACAGGTTGACGGTGCCATCCTTGCAGCGATAGGCCTTGAGGCCCTCAAAACATTGCTGGCCGTAGTGCAGGGCGGTCGAGCCTTCGCTGATGTGCAGCACGTTGTCATCGGTCAGGGTGCCCTTGTCCCACTCGCCATCGCGGAACACGGACAGGAAGCGCTTGTCAGTCTTGATGTAGTCGAAGCCCAGCTTGTCCCAGTTAATGCTCTCGTTACTCATGACACCCTCGATTGTCTTGCAGATGCCCGATCACTCGGGCTGCTGTTATTTGCGCACCACGCCACGATAATACATCCGCCGCAGATCGGAAACGTCCAGTCTCAGATTCATCCAAGCCGTAGCGAATCGTGCAGTTGCAGACGTTGTAGAAAAGCCTGGTCATGGGAGACCACCAGTAGACCACCGCAGAACTGATCGAGCATCCGTTCCAGCGCCAGCAGCGACGGCAGGTCGAGGTGATTGCTCGGTTCGTCCAACAGCAGCAGGTCGACCGACCGCTGGCGGTAGATGAGCGCGGCCAGGGCGGCCTTGAGCCGTTCGCCGCCGCTGAGCAGGGCAGTGGGCATCTCCACCCTTGCCGCGTCCAGGCCCAACTGCGCCAGGCGGGTCCGCACCTCGCTGTGGGCCAGCCCTGGGTTGGCCAGGCGCAGGAAGGCGAGGGCGCTCAGTTCGGCGGGCAGCAGGCTGTAATATTGGTCGAGCAGGGCGACCTCACCGTATACCTGAAAGCCACCTGCGCTGGCCTGGAGCTGGCCCGCCAGCACTTTCAACAGTGTCGATTTGCCGGTCCCGTTGGCGCCGATCACAGCCATGTGCTCACCGCTGCGCAGATGTAGATCGAGCGGCGCCTGGCTGCCCCGGGGCAACTGCAAGCCGCTGACGCTCAGCACCGATTTGCCTTGGCTGCGGCCAGCGTCCGGCACGTGCATGACGATGGGGCGGTTGCGTTCGACCTGCTCGTTGGCCTGGCGCAGTTGCGCGCGCAGCTTGGCCTCGGCTGCCTGGTGTTCGCGCTGCTGTCTACCGGCAGTGGCCTGGCTGCGCTGCTGCTGACGGCCGATAAGGATTTTTGCTTGATTGGCTTTTCTGGCCTGGCGCCCCGCGTCGGCTTGCCGCCGCTCGAGGCTCTCGCGTTGCTGTTGCAGCGCCTGCGTCTGACGGCGCCGTTCGTGCTTGAGGCGATCAAGGGTGTGCAGGGCACACGCCTGCTCATGCGCTTTGGCGTGCTCATAGTGCCGGTAGTCACCGGCGTAGCTGCGCAGGCCTTGCGGGGTCAGCTCGACAATCCGCTGCATGTGCCCAAGCAGGGTGCGATCGTGGCTGATTACCAGCAGGCCTTTGTCCCAGCCCAGCAGCATCTGGTGCAGTTGCTCGCGAGCATCCACGTCGAGGTGGTTGCTCGGCTCATCAAGGATCAGATAATCGGCCTGGCTAACCAGCGCGCCGATCAGCGCCACACGCATCGCCTGGCCCCCGCTCAAGCTCGCTGCATCGCGCTCCAGCTCAAGCTGGCCGAGCCCATGGCGGTCCAGCTGGGCTTGCACTCGCTCGCGGATATCCCAGCGTTCAGCCACTACGTCGAAATCTACCGGGTCAGCGCTGCCTGCTTCTATACGCTGCAGCGCAGCAACGACCGAACCCACCTGCGCCAGCTCTGCCACTGTGCTGCACTGGCTTACAAAATGTTGATGAAGGTAATGCACCCGGCCGCTGCGCAGGCAGCGACCCTCGCTGGGTGCCAGCGAGCCGGCGAGTATCTGCCCGAGCAGGCTCTTGCCCACGCCATTGACACCGACCAGGCCGGTGCGGCGTTGGTCGAAGGATTCACTGATCGGGGCAAACAGCTGCCTGCCATCCGGCAAGGCCAAGGTGACGCCGTCCAGCGTCAGGATCGAGGTATTGGTCATGCACAACTCCACTCATGCCGCGACATCCCCAGTCGAGAGCTGAGGGCTGAAGGCTGGCCGTCGAGGTGACGGCGGCATCAATGGCGCATTGGACCAATACCTGTTTGAAGGGATGAAGGCCAAGCCTAGCGGATGCCCTGGCATGGGTAAAGCCTGAACCCGCCAGGCCGGCTGGCCGAGGGCAACCGTTAGTCTTCGCTCTGCTGGCAGAAGCGCAGGCGGTTGCCGAACGGATCCCAGATCTGCATCTGCAAGCCCCAATCGACGGTTTCGGCCTCGGGGCGGGCATAGCCGTACTGTTTGTCCTGCAGTTCACGCTCCAGCGCGCGCAGGTCGTCGATGCGGGCAAAGATGGTAGAGCCGGGCGAGGCGTCACCGTGGTGTTCCGACAGATGCAGGATCAGCCCATCGCGACGGATTTGTGCGTACAGCGGCAGATCCGGGCTGAACCGGTGCTCCCAATCGAGCGTGAACCCGAGAAAATCGAGATAGAACTCTTTGGCCTTGTCGACCGAGAAGATCCGCAGGATCGGGATGGCAGGGGCTAATTGCATGGTGACTTCCTTGGTCAGCTGAAGGCGCTACTGTAACCCGCTTCGCGTCCTCCAGCACCAAGCTGGCAGCACTGAAACGGGGCCGGGCGACGCCCTCTAAGTGTGCGGCATGCCCCCCGGTGCCCCTTGCCAGAGCGGTTTATGCCTCGCGCCAGGGCTAAGTTGGCCCGCAATCTGCAAAGCATCCCCAAAGCAAAATTGATCGACTGGTCAGACGCGGCGCGCAATGGCGCCACGCTGATCGGCTCAGGGCCGCAGGGCCGTGATTTTCAGGGGGCCAGGATGTCTTTGGCGCAACAGATCGAGCAGCAAGACGACGACAGCGGGTGGAGCGCCTACCTGCAACTGCGCTTTGTGCAACGCGACGGCGTGACCCGCCTTGGTGCGCGCAAGCATTTCGGACCTCTTTTGGTGCAACGACCGTTTTATCCGGAAGGCAGCCCATGCCACGTATACATCCTGCACCCGCCAGGCGGCATCGTCGCCGGCGACCGGCTTGAGCTGGACATCCAGCTGGAAGCCGGCAGCCACGCACTGCTGACCATGCCCGGTGCGAGCAAGTTCTACCGCAGCATCGGCCCGACCGCACGCCTGCATCAGCACTTTCACCTGCAGGCCGGGAGCACCCTGGAATGGCTGCCTCAGGACAGCATCTTCTTTTCCGGCGCCAGGGCGAGCCTGGACAGCCGCTTCACTCTGGAGCCGGGTGCGCGTTTGCTCGCCTGGGAAACGCTATGCCTGGGCCGTCCGGTAATGAACGAGCGCTTCGAGCAAGGCGCGCTGGACAGCCGCCTGCGCGTCGAACTGCCGGGTGATCCGGGCCTGCACGAGCGCCTGCGCATCGAGGGCGGGCGCCTGGACAAGGTCGGCGGGTATCCACTGCTGGCGACCTTTTGCGCCGCGCCCGCTGGTCAGGCGTTGCTGGAGCAGGTCCGCGAGTTGCTCGACAGCCTTGGCAACCCGGTCGGGGCAACCCTGCTGGGCGAGCTGCTGGTGATCCGCCTGCTCGATCACGACAACCAACATCTGCAACACACCCTGCAGCGCCTTTGGCATGTGCTGCGCCCGGCCGTTCTCGGCCTGGCGCCATGCTCGCCGCGCATCTGGGCTACCTGAGAGAGACGCCGTGGAACTGACCCCCAGAGAGAAAGACAAGCTGCTGCTGTTCACTGCCGCATTGCTGGCCGAGCGCCGCCTGGGCCGTGGCCTGAAGCTCAACTACCCGGAAGCCCTGGCGTTGATCAGCGCCGCGGTGATGGAGGGTGCCCGCGATGGCCGTACCGTCGCCGAACTGATGAGCCTTGGCCGTGAGGTGCTGCGGCGCGATCAGGTCATGCCCGGCGTACCGGAAATGATCCATGACGTGCAGGTCGAGGCAACCTTTCCTGACGGCACCAAATTGGTGACCGTTCATGATCCTATCGTCTGAGGAGGCCGGCATGATTCCGGGTGAAATCCAGGTCGCCGCTGGCGACATCGAGCTCAACGTGGGCCGGGCAACGGTCAGCGTCAAGGTTGCCAATCACGGTGACCGGCCGGTACAGGTCGGCTCGCATTACCACTTCTATGAAGTCAACGACGCGCTGGTGTTCGAGCGTGAGCCGACCCTGGGCTTTCGCCTGGATATCCCGGCCGGCACCGCGGTGCGCTTCGAGCCCGGCCAGGCGCGTACCGTGCAGTTGGTGGCCTACGCCGGCAAGCGCGAGATATATGGTTTTCAGGGCAAGGTGATGGGCCCATTGGAGGGCAGGCCATGAGCCGGCTGTCGCGTCGCGCCTATGCCGACATGTTCGGTCCGACCGTGGGCGACCGGGTGCGCCTGGCGGACACGGCGCTGTGGGTCGAGGTCGAGAAAGACTTCACCATCTATGGTGAAGAGGTCAAGTTCGGCGGCGGCAAGGTCATCCGTGACGGCATGGGTCAGGGCCAAATGTTGGCGGCCGAGGCGATGGACCTGGTCCTGACCAACGCACTGATCATCGACCACTGGGGCATCGTCAAGGCAGACATCGGCATCAAACACGGGCGGATTGCCATGATCGGCAAGGCCGGCAACCCGGATGTGCAGCCTGGCGTCACCGTACCGGTCGGCCCTGGCACCGAGGTCATCGCCGCCGAGGGCAAGATCGTCACCGCGGGCGGCATCGACTCGCATATCCACTTCATCTGCCCACAGCAGGTCGAAGAGGCCCTCACCAGTGGCGTCACCACGTTTATCGGCGGCGGGACCGGGCCGGCCACTGGCACCAACGCCACTACCTGCACACCTGGCCCTTGGTACATGGCGCGCATGCTGCAAGCGGCCGACAGCCTGCCGATCAATATCGGCCTGCTCGGCAAGGGCAATGCCTCGCGCCCTGAAGCGCTGCGCGAGCAGATCGCTGCTGGCGCAGTCGGGCTCAAGCTGCATGAAGACTGGGGATCGACTCCGGCTGCGATCGACTGCTGCCTGAGCGTGGCCGAAGAGATGGACATCCAGGTCGCGATCCACACCGACACACTCAATGAGTCGGGCTGTATCGAAGACACTCTTGCCGCCATCGGCGACCGCACCATTCATACCTTCCACACCGAAGGCGCCGGCGGCGGCCATGCCCCGGACATCATCCGCGCAGCAGGGCAGGCCAACGTGCTGCCTTCGTCGACCAATCCGACCTTGCCGTACACCGTCAATACCGTCGACGAACACCTCGACATGCTGATGGTTTGCCATCACCTCGACCCAAGCATTGCCGAAGACGTAGCGTTTGCCGAGTCGCGCATACGCCGTGAGACGATTGCCGCCGAGGACATCCTCCATGACATGGGCGCATTTGCCATGACCTCGTCCGATTCGCAGGCCATGGGCCGAGTTGGCGAAGTGGTCATTCGCACCTGGCAAGTAGCCCATCAGATGAAGCTGCGCCGCGGCCCGCTGGCACCCGACAGCGACTACAGTGACAACTTCCGGGTCAAGCGCTACATCGCCAAGTACACCATCAACCCGGCAGTGACCCACGGCATCGCCCATGAAGTCGGCTCGCTGGAAGTCGGCAAGCTGGCTGACCTGGTGCTTTGGAAGCCTGCGTTCTTCGCGGTCAAACCGGCCTTGGTGATCAAGGGTGGGATGATCGTCACCGCGCCGATGGGCGATATCAACGGCTCGATTCCAACGCCGCAGCCTGTGCACTACCGGCCGATGTTCGGCGCATTGGGCGCCGCTCGCCATGCCACACGCATGACTTTCGTGTCGCAGGCAGCGCTCGATCAGGGCGTGGTCGAGCAGCTCAACCTGCAGAGCCTGATCGGCGTGGCCAAGGGCTGCCGCCAGGTGCGCAAGCGCGACATGGTCCTGAACACGCTGCAACCGCAGATCGAAGTCGATGCACAAACCTATCAGGTGCGTGCCGACGGCGAGCTGTTGGTGTGTGAGCCAGCCAGCGAACTGCCGTTGGCGCAGCGCTATTTTCTGTTTTGAAGGAGCACCCATGATTGTTCTCAACCGGCGCATCAGCGCCGCCGACAGTGCCGAGCAGACGATTACCGGCACCGTGACCCTGAGTGTCGATAGCCGGATCAAGAGCCGCCTGCGGGTTACCCTGGACGATGGCCGTGATGCCGGCCTGATGCTTGAGCGTGGCCACCTGCTGCGTGGCGGCGAGCTACTCGGCGATGCCGACGGCGTGCACCTGGTGCGCGTGCTGGCTGCTGCAGAGTCGGTCTCGACCGTGCGCTGCAGCGACCCGTTGCTGCTGGCGCGGGCAGCCTATCATCTGGGCAACCGCCACGTGCCGTTGCAGATCGATGCCGGCCTGCTGCGTTATCAGCATGACTATGTGCTGGACGACATGGTCCGTGGCCTTGGCCTGCAGGTCACGGTCGAGCAGGCACCGTTCGAGCCTGAAGCCGGCGCTTACCAGAGCGCGCCACACAGCCATGCCCACGGCAATGATCACCCCTTCGTGCGTATGCCCGCTGCCCACTAATAAGGAACCCAGATGAAAAAGACACTCGCCCTTGCCCTACTGTTGGTGGCCGTACCGGCCTTCGCGCACCCCGGTCATGACAGCAGCCCGCTGCACGATGGCCTGCTGCATCCGTTGACCGGCCTTGATCACTTGCTGATGTTGCTCGGTACCGGCGTGCTGGCGGCCTTGACCCGGCGCAACCTGCTGTTGCCGCTGGCAACCCTGGCAGCGATGTTTGCCGGTGCTGTGTTTGGCCATCTGTTCGGTGGTGTGCTGGGCATGGAAAGCATGATCGTCGGCTCGCTATTGGTGGCAGCAGCGGCGTTGCTGGTACCTGGCCGGCAAGTGTTGCTGGCCCTGGCAATGCCGCTGTTCGCGCTGTTCCACGGCTGGGCACATGGCGTTGAAGCAACCCCAAGCGCCTTCTGGCTGTTCAGTGCCGGGTTCGTTACCGTCAGCGGTTTGCTGCTCGCCGCGGGCTTTACCGTCGGTTGCCTGCTACGCCGCCACGCCAAGCTGCAGAAAGCCTGTGGCGGCGGCCTGCTGGCGTCGGCCGCTGTCATGCTGGTCGGCTGATGAGCAGCGACCTGGCGTTGCTGCGTTTACTGCAGCTGGCCAGCCCGGGCTTGCCGGTGGGCGGCTTCACCTACTCGCAAGGCCTGGAATGGGCGGTCGAGGCCGGCTGGGTAAGCACCACCGAAGGTTTCTGCAACTGGCAGCGTGAGCAGTTGCACGACACCCTCGGTTATCTCGACTGGCCGCTGCTGGCCCGCCTGTACCGCGCGTGCGAGCGCGCTGACGTCGAGGCTTTCGGGCGCTGGAGTCAGTTTCTCCTGGCTAATCGCGAGACCGCCGAGCTGCGCCTTGAAGAGCGCCAGCGGGGTTACGCGCTGGCGCGCATTCTTGACGGCTGGCAGCTCGGGCAAGACCTTGCCTGGCGGCCGCAGCTTGAACTCACCCAGCTAGGCGCGATGGCATGGCTCGCCGTGCACTGGGCAATTCCTTTACGCCAGCTGGCGCTGGGGCTCGGCTTTGCCTGGCTGGAAGGCGCGGTCATGGCGGGCGTCAAGCTGGTGCCGTTTGGCCAGCAGGCGGCGCAGACCGTACTGCGCGACCTGGCCGCCGAACTGCCGGCGGTGCTGGACATGGCGCTGGAGCTGGAAGACGAGCAGTTGGGCGGCGGCCTGCCGCTGCTGGCCATCGCCTCGTCGCGTCACGAAACCCAATACACCCGTTTGTTCCGTTCTTGAGGACTGCCAACATGCAAAGCTATCAGCAACCCCTGCGCATCGGTGTCGGTGGCCCGGTCGGCTCCGGCAAGACTGCGCTGCTCGAGGCCCTGTGCAAGGCCATGCGTGATCACTACCAGATCGCCGTGGTCACCAATGACATCTATACCAAGGAAGATCAACGCATTCTTACCGAAGCCGGCGCCCTGGAGCCCGAGCGGATTGTTGGCGTGGAGACCGGCGGCTGTCCGCATACGGCGATCCGCGAAGACGCCTCTATGAACCTGGCTGCGGTGGAGGCACTGGCGCGCAAGTTCGGTAACCTTGAGGTTATCTTCGTCGAGAGCGGCGGTGACAACCTCAGCGCTACTTTCAGCCCCGAGCTGGCCGACCTGACCATTTACGTCATCGATGTTGCCGAGGGCGAGAAGATTCCGCGCAAGGGCGGCCCAGGGATTACCAAATCGGATTTGTTGGTGATCAACAAGACTGACCTGGCGCCCTATGTCGGCGCATCGCTTGAGGTCATGGAGCGTGATACCAATCGCATGCGTCCAGAGCGGCCCTGGACGTTCAGCAACCTGAAAAAGGGCGAAGGGCTGCAAGCGGTGATCGACTTTATCGTCGAGCGCGGCATGCTTGGTGTCAGGGCGTAAGGCACAAGCGACATCAGTCATGGCTGCAGCAACTGGTCGGCCCTCGAGGGGCCGACCAGTAGGGTTGGTTACCAGCGGGCTATCAGCGCTGCGGGATCAAGCGCTCAATTCGTCGCGGTAGCTGGCCAGGTAGGTCAAGCGTTGATGACTGGCCTTCTCACGGTCGTCGATGATCATTTTCAGGGTGAAAGATGCCTGGTCCAGATACGCTGGCAGCTCCTGGCCAGTAATGTACGTGCCTGACAGTTTGTTGAGTTTGCTCCAGCCATCCTTGAAGGTCTGGGCAAATCGGTCCGATACCACGCCAACCGCCAGCCACTGTCCTGCCTGGCTGATAAAGAATTCGTCGGTAGAGCGGACCAACTGGGCCAGGCGATTGGCACGCAGCCGTGCGCTATTGCCGGCGCTCTCATAGCTGGAAACCTGATCCGTCGCCTGGTCGAGGATGACCTGCATGAAATCGGAGAACGATTTGAAAAAGAAGGCCATTTCTTCAACGATTTCCTTGGTCCGTTTGAGCGCGCTCACGCTCAGGTTCAACGATCGAACGGCAAGTTCGATGTTCTGTTTCTCGTTGCGCTGGCCGGCAAGCAGGGCAGTGAGGTTAACCAGCTCGGAAGCTTGCTCACGGCGGGTATTTTCGTATTCCTCGGCTTTACTGAGCATCTGCATCTGCATGTCGCGCAAATTGCCTGCTTGTTTGCGTTGCTCCGCACTCAGCGATGCGGCATGTTCGCCGATGGCTTTGAGCGCCGCCTCCAGTTGTGACAGCTCCTGGCTGAGTTCGCCTTGCCGTGCTGCTACCTTTTCAAGGTCGGCCTGGACATCGCTGATACGGCCATCGAGGGTACCCTTGGCCGGATCAGCGGCGTCGGCGTTGCGCTTGCTCAAGTCATCCAGGTTGGACTTCAACTTGTCACGCTGCTCGTTGAGCAGCGTTTGCTCTGCACGCAGCTCGGAGCGCGCTTTTTTCATCTGGATACCTTTGTGCAGGTCATCGGCCTGGTTCTGCTGGCCAAGCCCCGCTGCGGCCGCCATCGAGGCGCCGCCAATCACGGCCGATGCGCCGCCGGTAGCTCCCATGGCTACCATGGGCAGCAGCGCCCCCAGCATCTGTGCGCCAGTCTTCAAAAGCGACGCCCAGAACGATTTTTGCTCGGCGGTCTTCGCCTGTGAACCGTATTCCTGCGCCAGCTTTTCATAGCGGGCAACCTGTTGCTGCAAGTCGGCGACCAGACCCTCGAGCATCTCGCGCCGAGCATTAGCGATGACGAGTTCGCTCTGCAGCTTGCTATCTGCCTGAATGGTATCGCTTAGCGCGACTTCGCTGCGTGCGGTCGCGTCGGCGGTGTTACGGATGATGACATCGTATCTGTCCGCGATCGTGGTAAGGCTGTCGCGCACGGTAATTGCCGCTTGGGTGACTTCGTTGGCCATGGCCAGCAAATCAGCGGTGACGAATTCCTTGATTTCCTCCGGGTCACCGCCTTCCTTCACGTCAAGCCAGTCGGGTAGGCAGTTGCGCAAGGTAGTGCCGATTCTATTGGCGACGCGAATAGCACTCTTGATGCTTCGCTCACTCTCCTGCTGAGCGGTGATCAAGTCATTCATGATCGAGCCGATCCTGACGCGGATGTCTCCCTGCTCCTGGGGCGTGGTGTTGTAGGCGATGTAGAGCAGGTCGATGGCATGGTCGGTATCGTGCTTGGCCCGACTGGTGTCATAGGTGCCTTCGATCTTCTCGACATAGTTGGCGACCAGCGCAGTCTGCTCGACAGGTAAGCGCAGCGGTGTGGCCCTGCTCAGCGCTTCGATATGGCTGCTTATAGCGCTATCGATACGAGCATTGCGGCTGATGAATGGAATGACTTCGCTCATGGGAATGGCCTTTTTGGTGGGTTATCGGGGCTGCAGTCCACTTCCCAGGAGGTCGGGAAGCGCACGCCTTGGTCGCGTAAAGGCGACCAGGCTTTTTCCAGAAGACGCCGGCCGGCGATCAGGTTGGCTTGAGCAGGCGGCTCAAGCAGGGCAAGGGCATCGGCTTGGCATTTGCGCGGATTGGCTGTGTTTCCAGCGCAGTCGTCGCCGGCAAACAGGAAATCGTCAACGTCGTGGGTAATGCTCTGCCTGGTTTCGCGTGACGAGGCCAACAGCGACTTGACTGCTGCGATCTGGCGCTCGGCCGAGCGGCCGATGGCAATGCTGTATTGGATAGCCGCTATCTCGTTACTGATGCCGCGCAGAGCCTGGTCGTGTTCAGGTCGCCACGGTAGGGATTGGTAGCGCTGGCGTTCCTGTTGCAGCTGTCGCTCCAGACGCCCGCGTGCGGCTTCCAGCTCAGGCAGGCGCCTGATCTCGCCGCCGACACTGTTTTCGATGTGCTGAATACGGCTAATCATCAGTTTTTCCACGCTTTCCAGGTGTCCTGTGCAGACAGCCATGCGTGCCTCCAGCACGGGCTCCAGGCTGGCATGGGCTGCGTTGCCGTAAAGCACTGCACCCAGCGCGAGCAGCACGCACGGCTGAGCAAGCGATGAGTGCAACCTGTGGCACATTCGGAAAGTGATTTTCATTGGGCACCTCGCTACGAATTCCCTTGAACACCCGTCACGGACTGCTGCGAAAACGCGCGACGGTGGTCCTCAGGTGGTGCCGGGATTAAGCCCCGGGCGCCATCTGCGAATAAGCAGGAAAGGCTTTACTTGGAGCTGAGCGCTGAGTTAAGTGAGGAAGCTCAAGCGTGGAGACGAGCCCGAGAGAGCGGAGGAGGGCGGAGGAGGGGTAACGCTTGAGGCCAAGCGTTACCAGGCGAGGGTCATCAGTTGCCTACGATCTTGCCAGCATTCGCCGCTAGCCATCGTCGGGCAAGCGTCATTTCAAGGCTGAGGGTTACTGCTACCAGATCCCTGGCCCTTGCCCACGGGCGCGTCGGGAGTACCCATGCCCGGCAGCTTGTGATCATTGCTCTGGCTGGCAGGAGGACTGTCTGGATCATTGCCTTTCAGGCGAGGGTCAGTGTTGCGTGGCATGGGTGTTTCGATAGGATTGAGTGTGCTGTCTGCACCAGGCTTGGGCGCGCTGTTATGCGGGTCGTCCGGGTAGGTCGGGCCAGTACCCGCGGCCATGGCCAAAGGCGTTGCGAGCACGGCGGCAAGCAGCAGGAAGCGTTTCATGGGCAAGCTCCTTTGCGTGGATAAAGTGCCAGCCTTGCCGCTGAACAGAAGCTGATCACACGGCAAGGCCCTTATCTCACTTGAGCCTGACACCCCACGCTAGGTGCCAGTATCCCGACCAACGGTCAGACGAACTGCGCCAGCAACATGATGAAGATGATGCCGACCACCGACAGGATGGTCTCCATCATGCTCCAGGTCTTGAACGTTTCTGCTACGGTCATGTTGAAGTACTGCTTGACCAGCCAGAAACCGGCGTCGTTGACGTGGGACAGAATCAGCGAACCGGCGCCGGTGGCCAGCACCAGCAGCTCACGGTTGACCCCTGGTACCAACGCGATCACCGGTGCAACGATACCGGCGCCGGTGATGGTCGCTACCGTTGCCGAGCCTGTGGCGATCCGGATGACCGCCGCCACCAACCAGGCCAGCATGATTGGCGATATCTGCGCTTGCACCGCCATCTGGCCGATGACGTTGCCTACGCCAGTGTCCACCAGCATCTGCTTGAAGCCGCCGCCAGCGCCGACAATCAACACGATGGCAGCGGTGGGGGCCAGGCTCTGGTCAAGCATCTTCATGATCTGCTGACGGTTGAAGCCGCGCGCCGCGCCGAAGGTGTAGAACGCCAGCAGCAGCGCCGCGAGCAGGGCGGTGATCGGGTGGCCGATCAGGTCCATCCACTGGCGCACGATGTTTTCAGCGGGCAGCACCACATCAGCAAACGTCTTCAGCAACATCAGCACTACCGGCAACAGCACGGTGATCAGGGTGATGCTGAAGCTTGGCAGGTTGCGCTGGTCGGACTCGCGAGCAATCTGGTCCATCAGCTCTTGCGACGGGTTGCCTGGGATGTAACGCGAGATGAAATTGCCGTACAGCGGGCCGGCGATGATTGCCGTCGGCAGCGCTACCAGCAAACCGTAGAAAATGGTCTTGCCGATGTCGGCGTTGAAAATGCCGATCGCCAGCAGCGGGCCTGGATGCGGCGGGACCAGTCCATGCACGACGGACAGGCCTGCCAACAGCGGAATACCGATCTTGACCAAGGACACCCCGGTGCGCCGAGCTACGATGAACACCAGCGGGATCAGCAGCACAAAGCCGATTTCGAAGAACAGCGGGATGCCCACCAGAAATGCGGCGAACATCATGGCCCAGTGCACCTTCTGTTTGCCGAAGGCGCGGATCAGGGTCTGCGCGATCTGGTCAGCGCCGCCGGAGTCGGCCATCAGCTTGCCGAGCATGGTGCCCAGTGCAAGCACGATGCCGACAAAGCCAAGCACGCCGCCAAAGCCGTCCTGAAACGACTTCATGACCTTGGCAACGGGCATGCCCGAGGTCAGGCCGAGAAAGCCCGCAGCCAGGGTCAGGGCAACAAAAGGATGCACCTTGAAGTGGGTGATCAGCAGGATGAGCCCGATGATGGTCACCAGGGCATCGAGTAGCAGGAACGTATCGGTAGCCAGTCCGAACATGATTAATGAGCCTCGGTTTTGTCTTTGTTGTTAGGCGTAGCGTTATGGAACTTCTGGTGCTTTTTGACGTCGAGACAGCGCTGTCTTTGGTGAGCTGGTAAACCGCCGCTCAGGCGATTCGCGCCAATGTCCGCTCACCGCAGGGCTTTAACCAGTCGTGTACGCTTTCGGCCAGCGCGGCTACTGGCCGGGTAGCGTCCAGCGCCAGGGTGAGTGGCTCGCCACGAGGGGATTCGAGGGCGGCAAACTGGCTTTCGATAAGGCTGGCAGGCATGAAGTGGCCAGGACGGGCCAGCACGCGCTTCTCGGCCTCGGCAGGGGTCAGTTCGAGGAACACGAAGCCCAGCTCAGGCACGGCTTCACGCAATGCATCGCGATAGCGGCGCTTCAACGCAGAGCAGGTCAGGATTGGTCGTTCGCCGGCCTTGAGCGTGGTCTGTAGTTCCTGGCCGAGCAGCACCAGCCAACCGGCACGGTCGGCATCATCGAGCGGCACGCCAGCGCTCATTTTTTCGATATTGGCAGCGGGGTGAAAAGCATCGCCTTCGATCAGCCGACCGCCACTGCGGGCGGCAATGGCAGCGCCGATGCAGCTTTTGCCGCAGCCTGCTACACCCATCACCACGATCGCGGACAGGGGAGAGTTCATCAGTACCTCCTGCAGGTAAGATAGCGCTGTCTCGACATGGACGTCGATGTGTGGGCGCCACCCTCCCGGATGTTATTGGTCTTGTCTAACGCAGTATGATCGCTCGACGCAGGGCAATTGATAAAGATTACATTGCCTGTGTCCTGGGACAGCGCTACCTTAGTGGCCGTTCCCCACCCTTGGCAAGTAGTAAAATTACAACACCCATGTCACGCACCGGCTCCCGCACTACTGGTCGTCCCACCCTGGCAGAAGTTGCCAGGCTCTCCGGCGTTTCACCGATAACGGCCTCGCGGGCGTTGCGCGGGGTCGCCACCGTTGCCCCTGAACTGGCCGAAAAAGTCCTCGCTGCGGCGGCCACCCTGGGTTACATCGCCAACCCGGCAGCCCGCGCGCTGGCCTCGGCGCGCAGCCATTCGGTGGTGGTATTGATCCCATCGCTGTCCAACCAGCTGTTCATCGATACCCTCGAAGCGATCCACGCAGTGATGCGTCCGCGCGGTCTCGAAGTGCTCATCGGCAACTATCACTACGACGTTGATGAAGAAGAGAACCTGATCCGCAACTACCTCGCCTATCAGCCCTGTGGCGTACTGTTGACCGGCTTTGATCGCACCGAAGGTTCGCGCCATTTGCTGGCTGCCAGCCGAGTGCCCTGTGTGCACATGATGGAGCTGGGTGAGCAGGCAGATGCGGTGTCTGTAGGGTTCTCTCAGCAGCAGGCAGGCTACGCTGCCGCCCGCCATTTGATCGAGCGGGGTCGACGGCGGCTGGCGTTCATTGCCGCGCAGCTCGACCCGCGGGTAATGCAGCGCGCCGCAGGCTTTCGCCAGGCGTTGCTTGAGGCCGGATTGCAAGCGCCCGAACTGGAGCTGCTGGCCGCACAGCCCTCGTCAATTGGTCTTGGCGGCGAACTGTTCAGCCGCTTGTTGGCACAGGCGCCAGAGGTCGACGGGGTGTTCTTCTGTAACGATGACCTTGCTCAGGGCGCAGTCCTGCAGGCCCTGCGCCAAGGCATCGCAGTGCCGCAACGGGTGGCCATGGTCGGCTTCAACGACCTGCCAGGTTCTGCGCACATGGTGCCGCCGTTGACCTCGATCCGGACCCCGCGTGCTGCCGTTGGTCGGGCCGCGGCGCAAGCGCTGCTGGCGATGCTTGATGGCAAGCGGGTGAGCGCTACGCGTCAGGATCTGGGCTTTGAGCTGATGGTTCGGGAGAGTACCTGAAGCGGCTGATTGCAAGGTGATATCAGCGGCCTTGCGCCGTTTCGCCGGCGATCTATGCTGAGGGCACCCCGTCCACGCAAGGAGCCCGGCGTCATGTTCGATTACCATCGCAAATCCGATATCGTCGAAATCCAGCGCTGTCATCAGGCCTTGGTGGGGATGGAGGCCAGACTGGCCGCGATCAGTCGGTCGATGGCCATGATCGAGTTCACTGCCGACGGCACTATCATTGCCGCCAACGATAAATTCTGCCAGGCATTGGGCTATAGCGCCCAGGAGATCGCGGGCAAGCATCATCGCCTGTTCTGCGATCCGGAGTACGCCAAAAGCCCGGCTTACCAGCAATTGTGGCAAGCGCTGGGCAGAGGCGAGGCCATCAGCGGTACCTTCGAGCGCGTCGACAAGGCTGGCCGCGAGGTCTGGCTGCAAGCCAGTTACATGCCCGTGCTGGATGAGCAACAGCGCGTCACCAGTGTGATCAAGGTCGCCTCTGACATCACTCAGCGGATCCACGGCGAGCACGAAAGCGAAGCCCTGCTGCAGGCGATCAGCCGATCCATGGCAGTGATCGAATTCACACCACAGGGGAGGGTGCTGACTGCCAATGCCAACTTCTTGCAAACCATGGGCTACCGGCTCGAAGAAGTGGTGGGCCGTCATCATGGACTGTTTTGCCTCGCCCATGAGCGAGAGTCGGCCGAATACCGCGAGTTCTGGGCCTCACTTAACCGCGGTGAGTACCATTCGCACCGTTTCGAGCGAATCAACAAGCAAGGGCAGATTGTCTATCTGGAAGCTTCATACAACCCGATCTTCGATAACAAGGGCCGGTTGGTCAAAGTGGTCAAGTTCGCCAGCGACATCACCGCCCAAGTCAGCACTCAGCAAAGCGCTGCCGATGCCGCCCACGCCAGCTCCGTGCAGACTGACGCCTGCGCGCGTAAAGGCAGCGAGGTGGTGCAGCAGACCGTACAGGTGATCGAACAAATCTCTCAAGAGCTGAGCGACGCTGCGCGGACCATCGACGCTGTCAGCAAGCAGTCGGAGATCATCGGCCAGATTGTATTGACCATTCGCGGCATTGCCGACCAGACCAACCTGCTGGCACTCAACGCCGCAATCGAGGCGGCGCGCGCCGGTGAGCATGGCCGTGGTTTCGCTGTGGTAGCCGATGAAGTACGTAATCTCGCTGCACGCACCAGCAAGGCCACCCTGGAGATCGTCGATGTGGTCAGGCAGAACCATGACTTGTCACTGACTGCGGTCGCCAGCATGCAATCGAGCTTGTCGCACACAGGGCGCGGCGTGCAGTTGGTCAACGAGGCGGGCACGGTCATTCTGGAGATTCAGCAAGGCTCACGGCACGTTGTCGATGCAATCGGTCAGATCAGTTCGACGCTGCAATTGCATTGAGCCCAGCGCGCAGTTCACCTTGCAGGGTGTGCAGGCTTGCCTGCAATTGCTGGCGGGCGGCTGCGCTGGGTTGGTCCGAGGCCAAGACCTGCTCAAGTGTCTCGCAGTCGCGCACGACCCCGCGCACCTTGAGCATTTTCGCGCCGCCCTTGATGCGATGCGCAAGGTCGCGTAGCGCAGCGCTCGGCGGGTTTGCTCCCAATGCGTGCAGGGCGGCCAGGTCTTCAGCGGCAGTGCGTGCCAGTTGCTCGAGCAGACGTCTGATCAGTTGCTCGTCACCTTGGGTCAAATTACGCAACTGATCGATGTCGAATCCGCTTGGGCGCGGAGTCGGCGGATTCAATGCGTAGCGCGGCAAGTGCGCCTTGAGGGTATGCAGCCCGATCGGTTTGAACAGACAGTCGTTCATGCCGCTGTCCAGACAGCGGACGCGCTCCTCGGCCTGCGCGTTGGCAGTGACGCCAATGATGGTGCAGGCAGGCTGGCCACTTGCGCGTTCCAGCGCACGAATGCTGCGGCTGAGCTCATGACCATCCATGACCGGCATGCTGCAGTCGGTGATAACCAGATCGAACTCGCCCGCTTGCCAGCTGGTCAGGGCCAGTTGGCCGTTTTCAGCCAACGTCACCTGATGACCGAGGCTGTTCAGTTGTTTGTCGAGCAACAGCAGGTTGGCCGGGTAGTCGTCGACTACCAGAATGCGCAGAGGTTGACCGGGTTGCTGCTGGGTGGCCTCGCTCGTCTGCGGCTGCGATGCAGGCGTTGCGCTGGGCAGCGCCAGGCTGACCTCGACGCGTGTGCCAAGGCCCTCGACGCTTTGCAGCTGCAGCGTGCCGCCCATCAGTTGGGCCAGGCTGCGACTGATCACCAGACCCAGCCCTGCACCTTGCTGGGCGCGTGGGCCGTCGACCTGGGCAAAGCTGTTGAACAGGCGCGCCTGGTTGACGGGGTTGATACCCACGCCACTGTCTTGCACGCATAAGGTCAGTTGCAGCAGCTCTGCCGAGGCCGGCGCGCAGGTGAGGCTGACGAGGATCTCGCCGCGGTCGGTGAACTTGATCGCATTGCTCAGAAGATTGGCCAGGACCTGCTTGAAACGCAGCGGATCGACCAGCACCCAGAGTGGCTGCTCAGGCAGCTCGCTGCGCAGTTGCAGGCGTTTGATCCGGGCATTGCCGTCAAATACGCGCAAACTGGCACGGACCAGTTCGATCAGATCGGTCGGCACCGGGGTCAGGGTCATGTGGCCAGCTTCGATGCGCGAGATGTCGAGGATGTCGCCAATCAGCTCAAGCAGACCAATTGCCGAATCGTGGGCAGTCTGCAAGGTCAGTGGGTCGCTGCGAGTGCCATCTTCCAGGGCCAGCTCCAGCAAGCCGATAACCGCGTTCATCGGCGTGCGAATCTCGTGGCTCATGGTGGCCAGGAAGGTGCTTTTAGCCTGACTGGCCTGCTCGGCAGCGTCCTTGGCCTGGCGTAGCTGCTCAAGCAGGCCCCGACTGAGGAGCAGTTGCGCCTGCAACGCCCGTTGGGCCTCGGTGCGCTGCTGGATCAGCTTGCGCAGGTAGGTGTTCCAGAACACGACACCGGCCAGCAGCACGCCGCCGAGAACCAGCACCTGCAGGGCCAGGCTGCGATAATTGCGCCACGGGCTGTCACTGACCAGGGTGGTGTTGCGCCATCGGTTGACCAGTTGATCCAATTCGTCGGGCGGTATGCTCAGCAGCGCCTTGTCGACAATCGCATGCAGCTCCGGCTGATTGGCAGCCATGGCGAAGGCAGCCATCGCCGGTTCCTCGCCGAACAAGGCGGCAATGCGCAGGCGATTCTTGAACACATGATCTATGTAATAGCGCGCATTGATATGGCTGCTCAAGGCGACTTCTGCTTCACCGTTGGCCACCGCTTCCATCAGCCCCAGTGGTGAATCGACTTCCACCAGCTTGGCCTGTGGATGTTGGCGCTGCACCAGTGCACCCAGCGGAGAGCCACGTACTACTGCGATCCGGCGGTTGTCGATCAATGCCGCCGGAGTGCTGCCGGGGTTGCCGGCGCGGGTGACCAGCACCCGCGGACTGACCAGGTAGGGGCGAGTGAAGCGCAAGCGTGCCGCGCGCTCGCTGCCGTAACCGATCGCGCCGATCATTTGCGCCTCGCCCCGCAGCAGTTGATCAACCATCTCCTGGACGGCTTCCACTTCGCTGATCTGAAAATCCAGCCCGGTGCGCAAGCTGATCTGCTTGAGCAGATCGAGGGCGACCCCACTGGGGCGTTGCTCGGCGTCGTTGAAGGTCAGCGGCGCCAGGGACGGCGTGACCAGCACCCGGACGCTGCGGTTATGTTCGATCCATTGTTGTTCCGCAGGGGTCAGCGGGGTGTTCAGGCGCTGGAGCAGGAGGCTGGTATTGCCGCTGCTCCAGCGACGCAGAATGTTCAGCCGCTCGCTGTCGCTGATGCGGCTCAGGGCCTGGTTGAGCAACCTGAGCAGGCGCGAGTTGTCGCGGCGTGTCGCGAAGGCGAACGAGCCGCCGGGCAGCGCCGAGAAATGGTCGATGCGCACCTGGCCTTGGTAGCTCTTGCCGATCAGGTAGTCGGTGCTGATTGCGTCGCCCAGGTAGACGTCGGCGTCGCCCATGGCGACCGCAGACAAGCCGCTCAAGGTCGAGCGATAAAGTTGCAGCTGTGCCTGCGGATACTGGGCCTTGACCGTACTGGCCGGCAGGTAATGGTCGACCATCGCCAGCCGCAGCCCAGCCAGGTCATCGCCGTGGCGCAGGGTCTGGACCTGTCGAGCGACGATCACCGGCAGGTCGTCTGCATATGCCTGGCTCAAGGTAAGCTCGGCATTGCTGGCTTCGGTTGCGTTGGAACTGCCCAGCAGATCGATTTGCCCGTCCTGCAAGGCTTTGATGGCCTGTTCGCGGCTGTCAAAGCGCTGCACTTGAACGGCTATGCCCAACTGCTCGCCGATCAAACCGGCATAGTCAGCATTGAGCCCTTCATGATCGGCTGGGGTGATATTGATTTCAAAAGGCAGGTAATCCGGCCCTGAGCTGCCGAGTACCAGCACCTTGTGCTGGTCCAGCCACTCGCGGTCATCGTCGGCAAGGTCCAGTGGAGCAGCAGCGCTGCTCGAGCGTGCCAGCAACTGCCGTGGCTGACTGTCAGCGAGCACGGCCGCAGACACGCCGCTAAGGCTGATCAGGAGTAGCAGTGTGCGCAGGCCGGTCATGACGTAAAGCTTCAGTTGACGTTGTTGCGCTTGGCCAGATCGACCATTTCCACCAGCGACTCCGACTTGAGCTTCTCCATGATGCGTCCGCGGTAGGTGCTGATGGTCTTGGCGCTAAGGTTCATGGACTCGCCAATGGCCTTGTTGTTTTCGCCCCGAGCCAGCCTGCGCAGTACCTCCATTTCACGGTTGGACAAGCTGTCCAGTCGGGCGCTTTCAGACTCCAGCGAATTGCTGTTGACCGACATTTGCGGAAAGGTCGAGTAGCCCTTGATCAGTGCCTTGAGGGCGAATACCACCGACTCGATGTCTTCATTCTTGTTGACGAAAGCGCCAATCCCGGCGTCCAGGCAGCGCCTGACGTAGAGGTCGGCAGGCTGCCCGGTCAGGGCCATGATCTTGGGTGGTGGGTCCAGCAGCTGCAGGCGCTTGATCACCTCCATGCCGTCGAGTTCGGGTAGGCCGATGTCAACGATCACTACCTGGGGTGAGAGTTTGCGGGCCAGTTCCACGGCTTCCTTACCGTCTTCGGCGGTGCCAATGACTCGAAAACGTTCGCGCTCAAGCAGCATGCGTACAGCCGTTAGAACGATTGGGTGGTCATCGACCAGCAGCACGGTAGTCATTGCTAGCTCCTGTGGTGAAGAGGGTCCGTTGCCTGAATCACACAGGAACGTAGCTGAGGGTTGATCCGCAAACCTCAGGCAGCGCGCAAGATACGTCGATTCTCAGTCCATGGTAATGCCGAGTATAGGCGTGATGAACAAACCAGGTGATTCTGAGGAAAATTCCTACAAAAAAATACGGTAACAATCCGGATGTGGCAGGCCTTCCGGCCTGCCGGCGGTAGGAATCAGGGGCAGGGCGCGTGGTCTTTGATGACGCGCTTAGTGGAGGCGGGGTTGTTGCTCAGTGCGTTACCAACGCGGGTCGGCCGGCTTTGCAGCTGACCAGCGCAGTTCGGGCAGCGTCCGTGCAGACGTTGTTCGGCACAGCTACGGCAATACGTGCATTCGAACGAGCAGATCATTGCATCCGGGCTGTCGCCGGGCAGTTCGACGGCGCAGCATTCACAGTTGGGGCGTAGTTCCAGCATGGGCGTGGTTCCGATAGCAACAAGGTTGGTCGAGTCTGCTCTGCGCTGGCGGCGCTGGCAATCAGCCGTTGCCGGGGCGATACAGGTGAGCGTGGCCGGCGCGATACAGGGCTGATTCGGCGAACGGTGTATCCCCCAGGACGTGACCGACCAGGATCAGCGCGGTTCGCCGAAAATCCCGTGTACTGATCAGTTCGACGATGTCCGCCAGCGTGCCTCTGACCCAGTCCTGATCAGGCCAGGTGGCGCGATGGATGACCGCAACCGGGCAGTCAGCACCGTAATGTGGCAGCAGCTCTGCAACGATCCGTGGCAGGTGCTTGACGCCGAGGTGAATCGCCAGGGTGCTGCCATGCCGGGCCAAATCGCCGAGTTGTTCGCCGGCGGGCATCGGCGAGCTGTCGCCGTAACGGGTGAGGATGACCGTTTGGGCGATGCCCGGCAGGGTCAGTTCACAACCCAGCAGTGCGGCGCTGGCCGCCGTTGCCGTTACCCCAGGGATGATCTGGTAGTCGATGCCCCGCTCGCGCAAGTGACGGATCTGCTCGCCGATGGCGCCATACAGGCTCGGGTCACCGCTGTGCACCCGCGCCACATCGTGGCCTAGCGCATGCGCGCTGTGCATGGCGTCTATGATCTGCTCGAGGTGCAGTTCGGCGCTGTTGATGACCGTTTCGGCGCTGTGACCCTCGAGCACTGCGGCGGGGACCAGCGAGCCCGCGTAGATGATCACCGGGCAGTGCCGGATCAGGCGCTGGCCTTTGACCGTGATCAGTTCCGGATCGCCCGGGCCGGCGCCGATGAAGTAGACCGTCATGGCAAATCCTTGCAAATAAGATGGAGGCGATTATCCAGCACTGGCGAGGGCGAGGGTAGCGCCCGCCAACGTTTGCCGGGTGAGCACCAGCCGCGCGCTGCCGTGAGCATGCGCGGCAAAGGCCAGGGCGGTGCTTTCGGCTACGCCCCAGCAGCCGCTGTGGGCGAAGGCTGTAGCGGAGTGCTGGCTGAGCTGGGGGGCAAAACGCTGCAACTGCTCTGCGGGAAAAAACTCCAGCGCCAGTTGCAGGCGATCGGCCAGTTGATGCAGGCCAGCCTCGCTGACTTTCAGCTCGATACTGGCGATGCCCTGCACTGCATGCAGGGTTAAGCCAAGGCTGGCAAGACTCTGTAGCAGCAGCGCCTCAAGCAGGTCGGCGGGGCAGCCCTTGCGGCAGCCAACGCCGACATACACGGCGGGTCGCGGCTCAGACATCAAGCCTGCCGCGAACGGCGGAACAACCACGCACTGAGCAAGCCCAAGGCAATCCAGAAGGCGGCATTGGTCAGCCACGAGGCGATTTTGAACTGGGTTGCCAGGGCCTCAGGCGCAAGACTTTCATGCACGCTCGGCTGCGGCGCGCCGATCACGTGTGGCAGCGCCAACAGCAGTACGCCGACTACCTTCAGCAGCCAATGCTGGGCAAACACAATCAGGCCCAGGCCGACCGCAGTTGCGGCCGCAGTGCCGATCCACCAGGTCTGACGTTGGCCAAGGTTGGCTGCCGCCGTGCCCGGCAGCTCGGCCGGCAAGCCCAGGGTTGGCGCCAGGCAGAACACGGCAAAACCGGCCAGGCCCCACAGCGCTCCGGTGGCGACCCGGTTGGGTTCGCGCAGGCTGTACAGCGCTGCCAGCATCAGGGCAAAGCCGACCGCAACCACCAGGTTGCCGCCGGTGGTGGCCAGCACGCGCTGCCAGCCGTCTTCAGGCGCCCAGGCTTCGGCGCTGTGCTCGTGGGCAGCAACGGCGCTGTCATCATGCTCGTGCTGGCCAGCCGGCGCTGGGCTCTCGAAGGTTTCCGCTTCGAGGATCAACGGGCTGATCCAGAAGCTTTGCAGCAGGGTCAGCAGCAGGGCGGCGAGCAGGCCGCTGAACCCTGCAGTACGGGCAATGCGCGTGATCATGCGAGTCTACTCAGTGGCAGGGGAAGGCAGCGCTGTGGCGCGTATCGTGGGCTGCGTTGTGCACTGCCTCGATGTGCGAGAAACCGGCGAAGTACACCAGGCACATGCCAACCAGGCTGGCGCCGACGGCGATGACCAGGCGTTGACTGAGGCTGACGGGGGTGGCGATGCTGTGTTTGGCGCTGGTGATGGGCATGACGCAATCCTCTGCTTGTTATAGGCAGGGGGCAGGCGCACCGGCCCCGGGCGCGGATGGCCCAGGGCAATGCGACAGCGCCCGCCCACCGCGGGGTGTTGATATTCGACTACGCAGGCCGGTCTCCGGGCTCACGAGGAGGAGCAGGGCTCCTTGAAAAGCGTCACCTTCCCATGCCCTACAGCCTGGCACAGTGGTCAAGACACTTCGCTCGCTTACCGTTGCGGGGGCAGCACCGGAGTAGTCGGGCTCTCTATTGAGGCCAGCGACGCACCGGTTTCCCGTTTCACCCCATAGGGGGCACCTGAACGCAAGGCGCTAGCAAACCATGCCGCAGCGGCGCGCTGCAAGTGACAAGTTGCACGCCAGTGTGCATTCAGCCGCCTATATAAGGCAGATGACAGCCCCTAAAGCCGCTTGCAGCTTGCCGCCGGGGTGCGTAGCCTTGTCTGCTTCGAGGTTCTCCGGCGTGGCCGGAGCTAAGACGGGAACGCGGTCAAGCCGCGGCTGCCCCCGCAACTGTAAGCACTGATCAGGATCGACACAGCCACTGCGCCTTGCGCGGGAAGGCGTCATCCAACCGGCCCGGCGCCGGTGCGGTGCAAGCCAGGAGACCTGCCTCGAGACGACTTCGACTTTAATCCGGGCGGGGTGATCCGGAGGCGAACAAGCCCGGCTGTGACAGCCTGCGGCGCTCGTCCTGCATGCCCGCGCCATTCTGCCAAGGGCACACGCATCCATGAAAACACTGGCCAAACTCCCCGTCACCATCGTCACCGGCTTCCTCGGCTCGGGCAAAACCACGTTGCTGCGGCACATGCTCGACAACGCCCAGGGTAGGCGCATCGCGGTGATCGTCAACGAGTTCGGCGAGCTCGGTATCGACGGCGAAATCCTTAAACAATGCACCATCGGCTGTACCGAAGAAGAAGCCTACGGGCGTGTCTTCGAGCTGGCCAACGGCTGCTTGTGCTGCACCGTGCAGGAAGAGTTCTTCCCGGTCATGCGTGAACTGGTGGCACGTCGCGGCGATCTGGACCACATTCTGATCGAAACCAGCGGCCTGGCCTTGCCCAAACCGCTGGTGCAAGCCTTCCAGTGGCCAGAAATCCGCAACGCCTGCACGGTCGATGCGGTGATCACCGTGGTCGACAGCCCGGCAGTGGCTGCCGGCACCTTCGCAGCGTTCCCTGACCTGGTCGATGCCCAGCGCAAGCTCGACCCGAACCTGGATCATGAGTCGCCGCTGCACGAACTGTTTGCCGACCAGCTGGCCAGCGCTGACCTGGTGGTGCTGAACAAGGCTGACCTGATCGACGCCGCAGGCCTGGCCAAGGTTCGCGCCGAAGTCTGCGAAGAGCTGCCGCCGGCGGTCAAGGTCATCGAAGCCAGCAGCGGCCACCTGCCGCTGGATGTGCTGCTGGGCCTGGGTGCCGAATCGGAAGCGCACATTGATGGGCGCCGAACTCATCATGACAGCCACCATGACGACGATGATCATGACGATCACGACCATGATGCCTTCGACTCGATCTCGCTGGATTTGCCAGAGGCCGATGAGCGCTTGCTGCTGGCGGCCCTCAACCAGTTGGTAGTGGAGTTTGGCATCCTGCGCGTGAAAGGCTTTGCAGCCATCCCGGGCAAGCCGATGCGCCTGCTGATCCAGGGCGTAGGCACCCGCTTCGACAAGCATTTCGACCGGGCCTGGGGCGCTGACGAGGCGCGCACCACGCGCCTGGTACTGATTGGCCAGGAACTTGACGCCAGTCAGCTCGAAGCCCGTCTGCGTCAGGCTCTGGAAGCCTGAACCATGCACCTGTTGCGCACCCAGCCAGGTGGTTTTGTCCCAGAAGACAGTATTGCCGACCTCGGCCAGACTGCCGCCGAACTGGTCATTCTGTGCAGTGGTGACTCGCACCTGGCGCTGCTGGCCGAAACCGCGGAGCAGCTGCCTGGCGACTACCCCAGCGTGCGCCTGGCCAATCCCATGCAGGTGCAAAACCATGCCTCGGTCGACCTGTATGTCGACCAGGTGCTGCGCCATGCAAAGTTGATCCTGATATCACTGCACGGCGGCGTTGGCTACTGGCGCTACGGCATCGAGCAGTTGGTCGAGCTGGCGGCGCGCGGGGTTCAGGTGATCATGGTTCCGGGCGATGATCGGCCTGACCCCGAGCTCACCGGTTTGAGCACGGTCAGCAGCGACCAGGCCGAGCGCTTGTGGCACTACCTGCGCCAGGGCGGCAAGGCCAACGCGCTGAATCTGTTCAACTGCGTGGGCAACCTGTGGTTCCAGCGCGACTATGCCTGGCAGGAGCCGCAAGCGCTGGCCCGTACTGTGGTCTACCACCCAGCCAAGGCCAGTGCGCAGTTGCCGGACTGGTACGCCGACTGGGACCCTGCGCTGCCGGTGGCGCCGTTGCTGTTCTACCGCTCGCACCTGCAGGCGGCCAACACCGCGTTTATCGACGTGTTCTGTCAGCGTCTGCAGTTGGCGGGGCTCAACCCGTTGCCGATCGCTGTAGCCAGCCTTAAAGAGCGGGCCTGTCTCGATCAGGTTGAAGCGTGGATGGATGAGGCCGAGGCCGAGGTGGTGATCAACACCACTGGCTTTGCCTTGTCCAACCCCGAGCGCCCCAACGCGCGGCCCCTGCGCCGGGATGTACCGGTGTTGCAGGCGATCTGCGCGCAGGACAATCAATTGGGCTGGGAAACCAGCGAGCAGGGCCTCGGCGGCCGCGATCTGGCCATGCACATCGTGTTGCCGGAGCTGGACGGGCGGATCATCACCCGGCCGGTCAGCTTCAAGGACCTGGCCTGGCGCAGTGAACGCAGCCAGGCTGATGTGGTGTGCTATCGCGCCCACCCGGAACGCATGGACTTCGTCGCCGAGCTGGGCCGTCGCTGGGTCGCGCTGGCGCGCTTGCCGAATGAGCAAAAGCGTGTCGCGCTGATCCTCGCCAACTACCCGACCCGTGATGGCCGGATTGGTAACGGTGTCGGCCTGGACACGCCGGGTGCGGCCTTGAACATCCTTGAGGCGATGCGTGCTGCGGGTTATCCGCTGGACGAGCTGCCGGCCACCGGCACCGCGCTGATCCAGCACTTGCTCGGCGGCGTGACCAACGACCTCGACAATCTCGATCAGCGCCCGTGCGCGCAGAGCCTGAGCCTGGCCGACTACCAGGCCGCGTTCGCTCGGTTGCCGGCAGAAAACCAGGCGGCCGTGCTAGCCCGTTGGGGCGCCCCTGAAACGGACCCGATGTGCCGCAGCGGCCGCATGATGGTCGCGGGCCTGCGCTTTGGGCAGACCTTCGTCGGTATCCAACCGGCGCGCGGTTATCAGGTGGACCACAGTGCGGTGTACCACGACCCGGATCTGGTTCCGCCGCATGGCTACCTGGCCTTTCACTTCTGGCTGCGCCACGCTTATGCAGCGGACGCCGTCATTCATGTCGGCAAGCATGGCAACCTCGAGTGGTTGCCAGGCAAGGGCGTCGGTCTGTCGGCGCAGTGCTGGCCCGACGCGCTGCTGGGGCCGATGCCGAATATCTACCCGTTTATCGTCAACGACCCGGGCGAGGGCGCCCAGGCCAAACGCCGCACCCAGGCGGTGATCATCGACCACCTGATGCCGCCGCTGACCCGTGCCGAGAGCTACGGCCCGCTGCGTGATCTCGAACAGCTGGCCGACGAATACTACGAAGCCCAGCTGCTCGATCCGCGCCGTGCGCAAGAGCTGCAGCGCGACATTCTGGCGCTGGTCAAGGCCAACCATATCGACCGAGAGCTGCAGCTTGAAGGTCAGCTGGATGATGCTGCCGTGTGGCTGCCGCGCCTGGATACCTACTTGTGCGACTTGAAAGAGTCGCAGATTCGCGATGGTTTGCACGTGTTCGGCCAATCGCCGCAAGGCCGCCTGCGCAGCGATACGCTGCTGGCATTGCTGCGGGTCGAGCGCGGTGACGGCAAAGGCGGCAACGCCAGCCTGATTCGTGCTCTGGGCAAAGCCTTCGAGCTCGGCTTCGATCCGCTCGACTGCGACCTCGGTCAGCCTTGGCAAGGGCCACGGCCGGCCATGTTGCAGGTGCTGGACGACGCGGCCTGGCGCACCCACGGTGATACGCGCGAGCGCCTTGAACAACTGGCATTGACGTTGATTGAACAAACGCTGGCCGGCAGCCTGAAGCTGCCCACCGAAGAACAATGGCAGGGCGTGGCACAGGTACTTGAAGAGCTGCTCTCGGTTGTCGCGCCAAACCTCGACAGCTGTGGCGGCGCCGAGCTCGAGGGCCTGCTCGCGGCACTGGCTGGGCGCTTCGTCGCGGCAGGCCCCAGTGGCGCGCCGAGCCGCGGCCGGCTTGATGTGCTGCCAACTGGGCGCAATTTCTACACCGTCGATGTGCGCAACTTACCCACCACCACTGCGTGGCGACTGGGCTTCGCCTCGGCCAACCTGATTCTTGAGCGGCACCTGCAGGACCATGGCGATCATTTACGCCAACTCGGCCTTTCGGTCTGGGGCACCGCGACCATGCGTACCGGTGGCGACGACATTGCCCAAGCCATGGCCTTGATGGGCGTACGCCCGGTGTGGGCCACCGGCAGCCAGCGCGTCGACGACTTCGAGATCCTGCCGGTGAGTTTGCTCGACCGGCCACGGGTCGACGTCACCCTGCGTGTATCAGGCTTCTTCCGTGATGCGTTCGGTAACCTGATCCGCCTGTTCGACGCCGCCGTGCAGGCAGTCGCGGCACTGGACGAGCCAGATCACCTCAACCCGCTGGCGGCCCGCGTGCGGGCTGAGCGTCAGGCCCTGATCGAGCAAGGCATCGAAGCCGAGCAGGCTGCGCGCCAGGCTGGTTGGCGGGTGTTCGGCGCCAAGCCCGGTGCCTATGGAGCCGGGGTGCAGAACGCCATCGACGGCCGCCTGTGGCAGGACCGCAAGGACCTGGCGGAGGTCTACCTCAACTACGGCGGCTACGCTTACGGCGCCAGTGACGAGGGCACGCCCGCCCGTGCCCAGTTCGCCACGCGGCTGGGCCAGGTACAGGCAGTGCTGCAGAATCAGGACAACCACGAGCACGACCTGCTCGATTCCAACGATTATTACCAGTTCCAGGGCGGCATGCTGGCCGCTGCCGAAACCTTGCACGGCGAGGCGGTAGCGAGTTACCACGGCGATCACAGCCAGGTTGACCGACCACGCATCCGCACTCTCAAGGAAGAGCTCAACCGGGTTATCCGTGCGCGGGCGCTGAACCCAAAGTGGATCGACGGCGCCAAGCGCCACGGCTATAAAGGCGCGTTCGAACTGGCAGCGACGGTCGACAACCTGTTCGCCTTCGACGCTACCACGCACCTGATCGACGATCATCATTACCAGGCGCTGGCCGAGGCCTATGTGCTTGACCCGGCGACCCGTGAATTCATGCGCGAGCACAACCCCGAGGCCCTGCGCGACCTGACCGAGCGTTTGCTGGAGGCCCAGCAACGCGGCCTCTGGGAAGAACCCGGCAGTTACCGTGAAGCCCTTGAGGAGCAGTTGCTCGAAGGTGAGGAAGACCACTGAAATGATTGAACCGATGCAGTTTCCGCTGGCCGCTGTGGTCGGCGCCGAGGCGCTCAAGCTGGCGTTGTGCCTGACCGCAATCGACCCAAAGATCGGCGGGGTGCTGATCGAAGGCCCGCGCGGCATGGCCAAGAGCACCCTGGCCCGTGGCCTGGCAGACCTGCTCGGCAGCGCCGAGCAGCAGCCACCCTTTGTCACCTTGCCGCTGGGCGCGACCGAAGAGCGTCTGGTCGGCACGCTGGACCTCGACGCAGCGCTGGGCCAGGGCAAAGCGCAGTTTTCCCCTGGAGTGCTGGCCCACGCCGATGGCGGCGTGCTGTATGTCGACGAAGTCAACCTGCTGCCCGATCCGCTGGTTGACTTGTTGCTGGACGTTGCTGCCAGCGGCACCAACCGCATAGAACGCGACGGCATCTCCCATCGTCATTCGGCGCGGTTTGTCTTGATCGGCACGATGAACCCGGAGGAGGGCGAGCTGCGCCCGCAACTGCTTGATCGCTTCGGCCTGAACGTGTCGCTGGACGAATTGCCCGAGCCGCAGGCACGCCAGCAGATCATCCGCCGGCGCTTGGCCTTCGACAGCGATCCGCAAGGCTTCTGCGCCGAGTGGGCCGGTGCCCAGCAGGACCTGCGCGAGCGCTGCCAGGCAGCGCGCGCGCGCCTGGAACAGATTGCGCTGGATGACCAGGCCCTGGCCTGGATTACCGAACGCTGTTTTGCTGCCGGGGTCGATGGCCTGCGCGCAGATCTGGTCTGGCTGCGAGCTGCACGTGCTCACGCTGCCTGGCGCGGCAGCGAGCACATCGATGAAGAAGACGTCACCGCCGTAGCCGAGTTTGCCTTGCGCCATCGCCGCCGCGAAGCCCCAGCCCAGCAACCGCCAAGCCCGGCGACGGCGCAGTCGCCAGCCAGCAGCAAGGCCAGCGCGGGGCAGGGCGGCGACAGTGGTGCACTGCCAGCCCAACCGGTTGCAGCGGGGCCGCGGCGTGAGGTACCAAACTGGGCAAAAAAGCCCTGAGCATCCGTCAGCAAGGTTTGTCCGCGGCGGATGCCAAGCCCCGGCCAGGCAGCTTGCGCGGTGCTGCGCGTGGACAGGCGCGCAAGGCCGCTGCCGGGCGTGTCGCCTGGCCGGCGACCCTGCTCAAGGGCCGGCCAAAGCAGCGTGGCGATTTGTGCTGGCAGCAGCGTCAGGGGCAACCGGCAGAGCTGTGGCTGGTGATTGTCGACGCCTCGGCGTCAACCCGCCGACATCAGGCGCTTGCCCAGACCAAGGGCGTGCTTGCCGAGCTGTTCGATCAAGCCTATCGCCAACGCGCACGTCTGGCTCTGCTGACCGCTAGTGGCCGTTCGGCCCAGTGGCAGCGGCATGGGCTGAAAGCTTCGGCGGCGCTCCAGCCCTGGTTGCAGGCCCTCGGCGCGGGTGGCGGCACGCCGCTGATCAGCGCCTTGGAGCAAGCTCGGCAATGGCTGCAGGCACGACACCAGCGTCATCCGCAGGAGGTCCAGCGTTGCCTGGTGTTTACCGATGGTCGCCTGCAACGCTGGGGCGCGCTGCAGCCGATGCCCTGCACGACCTGGTTGATCGACATGGAATTGGCGCCAGTGCGGGTCGGTAAAGGCAGATTGCTAGCGCAGCAATTGCAGGCCGAGTATCAGCATATCGAGCACTTCAAGCAGCTGCGCTGATATGTAAGGACGTTACAAATGGCGGCTGCGACAGGATGTCGCGCTAACGAAAGAGTTGCCATCAAGGCACAGTGCGAGTTGCTAAAAGTGCGCGCCAGGCACGCACTTTTAGCATGAACAAATGCTTACTTGGGCATTGACCAAGGTTGCAAGTCATAACCCTTCTGACACAGTTCGGCGCGCACTTCCTCGATCAGGCTGGCCCACTGCGCCGGGTCTGAATAAATACGCGAGGAGACTTGCTTGCTGCCGATACGGGTGTTGGTCCGGTCGATCACTGCCAGGCTCAGTTCACCAGTACCGTTGGGTGCATCCCAGGCAACGCACTGGAAGGGTTCGAAGGCGTGGTCGGCAATCAGCAGTGCTTCGTTGACACGGAGCGGGGCATTCATGGTTCGGTCTCTCTATGGTCCCAAACAGCGAAAGTAAGTCCGCGCTGTATCAAAGGTGCCAGGGTAAATAGCGCGGGGTTATGGATACTGATGCTCGATGAGTAGGATGAAGTCACAGCCTTGACGAATTTTTTTTGCACATAGTCCAATCCGCGCAGGTGCCCGGCTCAGACGGCAACAATTTGTAAAAGCCGGCGTGTAGCGGAGTTGCCGGTGGGCATTCGGCAGACCAACGGTACTGGGTAAGTTGGAGTTCGTTGCTACTGTTAATTCGGGCGCTGCAACGTACTGTTTCTACTTAAAAAACCAAAATTTGGCGCCAAGGAACGGTCATGCTCGAAGCTGCAGCGCAACGTCGCCTGTTGATCGTCGACCCGTGCGACGACTGCCACCGTCTGTTACCGGGCCTGCGCGGTGCCGGTTGGGACGTGCACAGCTGCACCCTGGCGGCGGCGCTTGAGCATCCTTGCGATGTAGGTGTCCTGCGCCTGCAAGCGTCGCACCTGCAGGCGCCTGATGCGGTCAAGGACATGATCAAGCGCAGCAATACCGAATGGATCGCCGTGCTCAATGCCGAGCAACTGCGTGCGCAGAACGTTGGCGACTTTGTCTGCGAGTGGTTTTTTGACTTTCATACCTTGCCGTTCGACGTTTCTCGGGTGCAGGTAACCCTGGGCCGCGCCTTCGGCATGGCCCGCCTGCGTGGCAAGGGCGCAGTGCAGGTGGACAAGCCCGAGCATGAACTGCTGGGTGACAGCCGGCCGATACGCGAGCTGCGCAAGCTGCTCGGCAAGCTGGCGCCGACCGAGTCGCCAGTACTCATCCGCGGCGAGAGCGGTACCGGCAAGGAGCTCGTCGCGCGGACTCTGCACCGGCAGTCGCAGCGGCACGATAAGCCGTTTATCGCGATCAACTGCGGGGCGATCCCTGAGCATCTGATCCAGTCCGAGCTGTTTGGCCACGAGAAGGGTGCATTCACCGGCGCGCACCAGCGTAAGGTCGGGCGCATTGAGGCAGCCAACGGTGGGACCCTGTTCCTCGATGAAATTGGCGATCTACCGCTTGAGCTGCAGGCCAATCTGCTGCGTTTTCTGCAGGAAAAGCACATCGAGCGTGTTGGCGGCGATCAACTGATCCCTGTTGATGTGCGGGTTTTGGCTGCTACCCATGTGGACCTTGAGCAAGCCATCGAGCGCGGCAAGTTTCGCGAAGACCTGTATTACCGGCTCAACGTGCTGCAGGTGGTCACTGCGCCCCTGCGCGATCGGCACGGTGATCTGTCGATGCTGGCCAGCCATTTTGCCCAGTTTTACAGCCTGGAGACCGGGCGCAGGCCGCGCTCGTTCAGCGACAGCGCGCTGGCCGCGATGGGCCGGCATGAGTGGCCGGGCAATGTGCGCGAGCTGGCCAATCGGGTCAGGCGCGGGCTGGTGTTGGCCGAGGGCCGGCAGATCGAGGCGCAGGATCTGGGTTTGCAGGTGCTGGTACCCGAGGAGCAGCCGCTGGCGACGCTGGAGGATTACAAGCACCGTGCTGAGCGCCAGGCCTTGTGCGATGTGCTCAACCGGCATTCGGACAATCTGAGTATCGCCGCCAAGGTGCTGGGCATCTCTCGACCCACCTTCTATCGACTCTTGCACAAACACCAGATCCGTTGATTGGGACGTGCGATTGCTTTTCTGCTGCTCTTGGACATTGAGCTCGGCCAGTTAACCCGCCCGGCGCAGGGTGAGGTTGATCCGGCGTGCGCCCATCCGTGGGTGGTTGCCGGGCTTGACGGGCATTACCCCGTGAAAGCGCAGGCGGTCTTCGCCGCCCCATACCAGTACGTCACCGTGATTGAGGGCGATGCGCTGGGTCGGATCCTTGCGTTGCATCCCGCCGAACAGAAACACCGCCGGCAACCCTAGCGAGATGGACACGATCGGATGGGCGAAGTCGTTTTCGTCGTGGTCCTGGTGCAGGCTCAGCTTGGTGTCGGCAAGGTAGTGGTTGATCAGGCAGGCATCGGGGGTGAAATCATCGAAGCCAGCGGTTTCAGCCGCGTTACGGGCGACCTGCAAGAAGCTCTCAGGCAGGGCTGGCCAGGGCTGTTGGGTGAGCGGATCGTGCGTGCTGTAGCGGTAACCTTGCTGGTCGCTGACCCAGCCAAGCGAGCCGCAATTGGTGAGCGCGACGGCCATGGCCTGGCCACCTGGGGTGCGCATGTGCCGAAACGGGGCTGCGCGCAGGATTGGCCGCAGGTCGTCCAGCAGGGTTTCGACCTGAGGCAGGACAAAACCTGGAAGCAGGACCGTCTGCGCAGCCAGGCGCTGCGGGGATGGGCCGAACAGGTCGAGGTCGGACTGAATCATCTGGCTAAGGCTTGGCGTCGGTGGTTTGGGTTCAGGTGTACCTAGCGATGCAACCCATACTAACGGCAGGTTGCGCGTCATGTCGCGCTGGTCCGCTCGGCGGAGCTCCTACCAGACAACGCCAAGGCGTCTGCAAACGTGGTTCGGCAACTGGTAACGTACTGCCAAGTCTGCGCCTTGATCCGGCGCTGGCAGGTCAGGCCAAACTGAGCTATTGCTGATGAACTGGCGGTGAGGCCGCGCGTGGAGGTAAACGATGAAACGAGTATTGAGCATCATCGCATTGGTATCGCTGGCCGGCGTCGCCAACGCAGAGATACCGATGGTGAACGCAACCTGTCCGGGCAACCTTGAGGTTCATGCCGATGAAGGCGGGCCGTTGTTCATCAATGGCAAAGAAGCCAAGCTGAAGAAGATCAATGACAATTACTTCGAGGCCAAAGGCAGCGGTGTGACCGTATCGTTATCGCTCAGCCCTGATGGTACGCCGAGTATTTCCTATACCGGCAAAGGCGGGGCGAATGGCATGTGCGAAATAGCCGAAGAAGATTAGATCGTGAAGGTTGCCACAAGGGTTCACCAATCGCCCTTCGCACAACCTGACCCTCCTCAGCGCGAGCTATGCGCTCCAAACCAGCGGGTAGCAAAGGCCGTCAGCGCACTTCGCAGACCCACTTGTGGTTGCACCGGTACGGGGTGCGTGTAAACCGAACCTGGACCAGACGGGTCAGCCCCTGCTGGGCCAGGACATCGGTGAGCTGGGTGAGTGTCTCTGCTTCGATAGTCATCGCTGTTACCTCTTCAGATTACTTTGCTCATGATTATCGACTGGCACACCCGCGCAACAATTCAATTTGATTAGCTCGGCATCGATTGCAGTAAGCTGATGATTCTTTGCTCATGGTCCGCCTTATGCCCAGTTCATTCACGCTCATGCCTTCGCCCGTTGGCGTGCTCACCCTGGTCGCCCGCGATGACCGCCTGGCTGCGGTACTGTGGGAGCAGGAGCGAGCAAACCGGGTGCGTTTGGGTGAGCTGCTGCGTGACGACGAGCATCCGCTGCTGCAGCAGACCGCGCTGCAGTTGGGTGAATATTTCGCCGGGCAGCGGCGCCACTTCGAGCTTGAGCTGGACTTTGCCGGCACCGCGTTTCAGCGTGAGGTGTGGTCGGCGTTGCTGACCATCCCGTTTGGCGAAACCCGCAGCTACGGCGACATTGCCCGACAGATCGGCAAGCCGAGTGCGGTGCGCGCAGTTGGCGCGGCCAATGGGCGCAACCCGCTGTCGATCATCGCGCCGTGCCACCGGGTGATTGGCGCCTCGGGTAGTCTGACCGGGTTTGCCGGCGGCTTGCAGGCCAAGCAGTTTTTGCTGGCTCTGGAAGGGCGCCAGAGCCTGGCCCTGGATTTTTAACGGCCGTCAGGCAGCTCGGGTAACGCAATCACCGCAGCACTGGCGCTGGAAGTGTCGAGCATGAGCAGGCCTTCGCTGTGCTCATCCAGCGCTGCCAGCAGCCGGCCCTGGCTGTCCCAGGCTGCCGAGCAGCCGGCGCCAATGAAGGTGTCCGCCGGGCCCACGCAATTGGCCAGCAATACAGGCATGCTCAGCCGGCTGGCAACGGCGGGATAATGGGCAAAACCTTCACCTATGCCTTTGGCTGATTTGGCTACGCTGACCAGATACACCTCTGCGCCGTCTTTGCGGGCCTGCATCGCGTGCTCAAGAAACATCGACTCATAGCAGATCGCCGGAGCGACCCGCAGCTCACCTGCAGTGAACACCAACTGATTGTCCCCTGCGGTAAAGAAGTCCATCTCGTCGGCATGCAAGCGCTGTTTCGCGTACACCAGTGCAGGTTTCGCAGGGCGCAGAATCGGCATACCGATCTGCACGCCACTTGCGGCCTGCAGCGGCAAGCCCAACGCCACGCTTACTCCAAGCTGGTCACACAGCATTTGCACCGGCTCCAGCCAGACCGAGTCTGCGGTTTGCGCCAGCGCTTGGGCGAGGGCGGGCTCGTAGCCGCTCAGGGATAACTCTGGAAACACCACCAACTGCGCGCCGGCACGTGCCGCCTGCTCGATGCAGTACAGGTGTCGACGCAGGTTGCCAGCCAGGTCACCCCTGAGCGCTGCCAGTTGTACTGCACACAGTTTCATGACCAATCCCTGGATGACGCCGCTGAAACACCGAGGATACTATCGGAGCAATTACCCACGCCAGTGGGACCCACGGACGGAGACGAGATGAGCCAGCAAGCAGCTATTCCACCTGATTCATTGATTTGGCCCAGCGCCCAGCAAGCCAGCTTTAGTCATTGTCAGTCGATCACGCTCGTGGACCATGGGCTGCCGGCGATGGCGCATTACCTGCAGATGATGCGCGGCATGCCGCGCTGGATCGACAATTTGATGGTGCTGCGCAATCGACTGGTCCAGATGGTGGGGCTCAAGGATCTGGGCCGGCTCAGCGCAGTCAATTCGCAGTGCTCTCCGGGCAGCTATGAAGCAGGGCAGCGGGTGGGCATTTTTACGCTACTGGCCAATACTGATGATGAGGTGCTGCTGGTCGACAGCGATCGCCATCTGGATGTGCATGTAGCCTTGCTGCGTCGACCGTCTGCACAGACCGGGCAGTGTGAGGTAGTGGTTAGCACCGTGGTGCGAACCCACAACCTGTTGGGACGTCTGTATATGTTGCCCGTGGCGCCGTTTCACCGGCTGATAGCACCGATTGCCTTGCGTCGTTTGCGAAAGGGGTAGTTGCAATGCAGCGTTTCCAGCAGGTAGCCGCCAATGAGCTGGGCAGGGACTTGGCAGTTGGTGATATCCACGGTCATTTTCCGCGTTTGCAGCAGTGCCTGGACGAGGTGGCGTTCGATCCGCAGGTTGATCGCTTGTTCAGCGTCGGCGATCTGGTCGACCGCGGGCCGCACAGTGAAGAGGCCCTGGAGTGGCTGGCGCAGCCTTGGTTCCATGCAGTGCAGGGCAACCACGAAGCGCTGGCGGTGAGTTATCTGTGCGGCGACCCGCTGGATCTGGACATGTACCGCGCGGCAGGCGGCGGCTGGTTTCTGGATTTGCCCAGTGCTGAGCAGCAACGCTATGCCAGTGTTTTCGTTACCCTGCCGCTGGCCCTGCAGGTGGCCACCGCAGACGGGCCGATCGGCCTGGTGCATGCCGATAGCCCATTCAATGAGTGGTCACAGTTACGTACCAGCCTGTTGGGTGAGGATGACCCGCGCGTCCGCGAGATCTGCCAATGGTCGCGGCGGCGTTTGCGTGAGGGCGATACGCATACGGTAGAGGGCTTGAGAGCGCTACTGGTGGGGCATACCGCGGTGCTGCAGGTAAAACAGCTGGGCAATGTCTGGCACCTGGATACCGGCGGCTGGAACAAGGGCCATTTCAGTCTGCTGGATATGCAGCGGCTGGTCCTGCTCAATCTCGCCACAAGTGAATGAGCACGACGCTGGCGAGCAGAATCAGCAGTGCCCCTGAGGCGCGTTCCAGCCATGGCAAGGCGTGGATGAAGCGGCTAAGCACGCGGCGGTTGCCAATGGCGCAGGCGACCAGCAGGTCCCACAGCAACACCACACCAAACATCCAGCTGGCATAGGCAAGTTTCCACGCGTTGCTGGTACTGGCGAGCATGCTTGCCAGGCTTACGTAGAACAGCGCGTTCTTCGGGTTGAGAATGGCCGAAGCAAAGCCCATCAGCAGGCACCTCAACCAGCCTTGAGCGGCCTGCACGGGTTCGCTTTCGACCTCACCAAAGCTGCTTTTGCCGGCATGGCGCAGGAACAGTCCGCCGATGTACAGCAAGTAGGCGCAGCCTGCGATCTGCAGCGCGATAAACAGTGCACTGCCGTCCTTGAGCACCGATACCCCGGTAAACGCTGCACCGATAAACACGCCGTTGGCCAGGGCGATACCCAGGCAGGCGCCGCTGGCTACCCGCCAGCCGGCTTTGATCGAGCTGCGCGCAACCAGAAAGAAGTCAGGGCCGGGTGACAGCAGCGCGAGGAAATGGGCGCTGGCGACTATCAGAAATTGCTCCATGGGGCGGCACTACTCAGGCATTGGAGGGCGCAATTCTGCGGCCCGCCCGGGATAGCGTATTGAACAATATTGCAGTCAGCGCATCAGGCGATAGCGCCCCGGCGTTGTGCCGGCATGCGCCTTGAATACCCGCTGAAAATGGCTCTGGTCGGCAAAGCCCAGTTTATAGGCGACTTCTGCCAACGGCAGGCCTTGGCGTAGGCACTGCCGTGCCCGATTGACCCGCGCATTGAGCAGGTAGGCGTGCGGGGTCAGGCCGGTGGCCGCCTGGAATGCGCGGATCAGCTGATAACGTCCAAGCCCGGCTTGGGCTGCGAGAGAGGCCAGACTGAGCTCGGCCAACTCGGCCTGGTCGATAGCCGCGATAACGTCCACAAGGGCGGCAGCGCTCAAGGACGGTGCAGGAGCTGTCGGAGAGGGCGCATACGCTGAGAAGTCGTGCTCGGCCATGAATTGGACCAGCGCAGTCTCTTTGTGCAGCGGCGCGGCGGCGGAGAACAGCAGCGTGTTCAGCTGACAAAAGTGTCGATAGGCCTGCGGGCAGCGGCTGATTCTTGCCGGCCCCCCACGGTCGCCTGCGACGACGCCGGATTCTGCGCGCAACTGACTTAGCCACTGCGCATCGATGTGCACCATCTGATAACTCCAGGCCTGCCCGGATTCAGGGTTGCACGCATGCACCCGCTGCGCGGGCACCAGTACCAGAGCGCCCGGGCTCAAGCGTTGCTGGCCTGCACCGGCACCGCTAAAGCGGCTGAAGCCGGCATCGACGGCGCCAATCGAGAAGGTCGGATGGCTGTGCGCCTTGTAGCAGGCACGGCTGTGACAGGCGCGTCTGCTCTCGACGAAGGGCAACGCCGGGTCATGCCAGATTTCGCTGCTTGCGGTGTGCATCAGTGGCCTGTCTGAGTTGCTGTGCAGACCTGCGAGTCTACCTGCTCGGTACTGTGCCGGCCATTTGCCGCGTGACTGTGCTTGACCCGGTTCCAGAGCGGGGCGACCCTTCGCAGGTATTCGAGGAGAACAACAATGGACATGTCGAGCCTGCTGCTATTCGTCCCCGCCTGCTTTGCCCTGAACATGGCGCCTGGACCGAACAACCTGCTGTCACTGCACAATGCCAGCCGTTATGGCCTGCATACTGCCTGCCTGGCCGGGGCCGGCCGAATTCTGGCGTTCAGCGGCATGATCGCCCTGGCAGCGATGGGCCTTGCTGTGGTGCTGCATACCAGCGCCTGGCTGTTTCTGACCATCAAGTTGATCGGGGCGGGCTACCTGTTCTATATCGCTTGGCAGCTATGGCGGGCGCCGGTGGGTGAGACAGCTTTGGGAAGCGGCGAGCCTCGCGGGATCTGGCGGCTGGCCCGGCAGGAGTTCTGGGTGGCGGCGGGCAATCCAAAAGCCATATTGCTGTTCACCGCGTTTTTGCCGCAGTTCGTCAGCACAGAAAGTCCCATGCCGGTAGGCGAGCAGTTCCTTTGGTTGGGCGTGTGGTTCCTGTTGCTGGAATGGGCAGCCATCGCCATCTATGGCGCACTCGGTGCCTACCTGCAGCGTTGGTTCAACCAGCCGCGCCCACGCCGGCTGTTCAACCGGATCAGTGCCTCACTGTTAGGCCTCGCCGGCGTGGGCTTGCTGGCTGCGCGTCGCTAGTACTGCCAGCGCAACCCCAGGTTGATGCCGCTGCTTTGTTGCTGATGGCTGTCGAGGTTGGTGCTGTACTGAACACCGACATGCACGCCCAGCGCTTTGTTGACCTGGGCTACCAGACCGCTTTCAAGCTGCAGTGAGGTGTAGCGGTAATCGGTCTTGATCGTGTCGACACCGTCAAAGACCAGGCTGTCACGGCCGCCGTCGCCGTGCCACAGGTTCAGTTGTAGGTAAGGTTGCAGCATGCGCTTGTCGGCATCGGTGAACGTGCCCTCGAGGCGAGCGCCGAGCCTGCCGGTCAACTCCAGTTGAGCATCGTGGCTCACCTGCGCGACGCCATCGCCCGCGCTGTCCAGTTTCACTTTCTGGGCAATCAGCTGGGCTTGCGGCTCCAGCGTCCAGTGCTCGGACAGGGCAAGCGGGTAGCCGCCCTCCAATGAGCCGGACCAGCTGCGACCGTCGAGATCGAGTTGCCTGCCACGTTCTGAGCGAGCACGACCGCTCAGATCGGTAAACTGGAGTACCGCATCGAGATAGCTGCCCTGTGCGCCTACCCGTGTCCAGTAGGCACCGACGCTATCGCCCTCCAACCGCAGTTTGCCAACATCGACGTTCCGCTGGGCCAAGGCAAAGCCTGTGGCATCGGCGTCCAGGCGACTGTGGCTGAAATAGACACCAAACTGCTGGCGTACACCGTCTGCGTCGACATGGGCATAGAGATCCTGGCCGACCTTGTAGCCCTGATAGTCACCGTCCAGCCCTGGGCTGACGGTGCCGCTCCATTGCTGGCGAATGGCACCGCCGTATGCCTGCCCCCAACTGGCGCCGAGTGAGCCGGATCCAGCCAACAGGCGCTGATCGCCCTGGCGTTGATGGAATGTGCCCAAAGCCTGCCTGACGATGATACCTGCGGCGCGTGGCGCGGCAGCGTACAGCGCTACCTCGGGGCGATACAGCGGGATATCTTGGCCTGGTTGGGCGGTCGGCAGCGCGGCCTGGCCGGGTGCAACGGCCGTGACCGGCGTAGCTATTGCCACTTCGCCTGGTGGCGCCTCAGGTGCGGCGACAAGGCTCGAGCGCAGATACCAGCTGTTCTCGCTGCCCGCTGTCACACCCCCTTTGAACAGTCGATAGTCATAGGCGCCCGCCGAGAGCACCTGGCTTTGCACGAACGCGGTGTTGCTGCTGGTAGCACCCTCGCGCGCTTCGACCACTTGAATGCCATTATGCGAGGTCGAAGCGCCTGAACCAGCGAGGTTGGTCACCTGCAAGGCAGTGCTGCCGCTCAGCGTGCCCTGGCTGACGACCAGCCGGTCAGAGGCGGCGCCGTCACCCGCGAGCACACTGTTGATGCGCAAAATGCCATTGTCACCCTGATAATTGCCCTGCACCTGCAGGCGTCCTTGAGCGTCGCCGCCGCTGCCTAGGTCAAGTGTGCCAGCGTTGATCAGGGACGCGTTCTGGCCAGGAGCAAAAGGGCTGACACTGCCTTGGCGGGAGATCACGCTGCTGCTGGGGTCGACGGTCAGCACACCCGTGCCACTGCTGGCGTCGCCCAGTACCAGCGAGTCATTGAGTGTCAGCCGGCTAGCATCTTTCAGTATGATTTTTTCGAATTGGCTATAGAGTGCGCCACCCGTGGGCTGACTGGCCTCGAAGGTCAGTGTGTCCTCGCCTACGCCGCCGTTGATGGCGGTGCGCAGCGCCTGAGTGTCCAGGTTCTTGAGCAGGGCTGTGTCATCATCGGCGCCGAGGTCCACTCGGCCACCGATAGTGCCGCCGTCCCAGACAAAGCGATCGTTGCCAAAACTGAGCAGAATGTTGCCGCCCACGCGCCCACCATGGATCAACACCTGGTCATCGCCGCCGCTGACACTGATGTTACCGCCCACGTCGCCCGCAAAAATCTCCACCAGATCGGTGTCGAAAGCGGTGCTGATATTACGATCGATGGTACCGCCGCGCATGATGAACACATTCTTGTCGAGCAACATGTTGACGTTGCCGATCCGTCCTGCGGTCATTTGCGCGTAGTCGCCGCTGAGAAAAGTGCCGACGATATGCCCGCCGGTCATGCTGAAGGTGTCCAGGCCATCGCCTTGATTGAGGTTGCCGCGGATGATGCCGCCGCTCATGTTGAAATCGTCGATGCCACCCCCCTGATCAACGTTGCCGCCGATTTCACCTGAGGCCATGGTGAGCGCGTCCTTGCCATCGCCAAAGGAGACATTGCCGGTGATCACCCCATTACCGCCAGCGGGGAAGGACAGGCTGTTGTCGCCCACATTGTCCGTCAACGAGGGCGCGCTGCCACTGTCGCAGACATGCGCGTCGTTACCAGGGCCTGGAGTGAAGCTACAGGCGGCCTGAACATGAGCAGTGCTCAGCAGCGGTAAGCTAACTATGAAGCAAAGCGTGGTTGGGCGAATCATACAGACCTCCGATGTCCTCGACTTGGGCGAGTTTCAGAGGTCGCATCCTGTGCTGGCAACTGGCAAAACTGATGGGTGGCAAGGCGCTACTATTATCAGTCGCGGTACACCACCTGGACCAAGTGATAACCAAACTTGGATTTGATCGGGCCGTGGATTTCGCGCACGGCTTTCTTGAAGATCACCTGGTCAATTGCGCCGACCATCTGCCCGGGGCGCACTTCGCCCAGGTCGCCGCCACGCTTGGCAGAGGGGCAGGTTGAGAACTTCTTGGCCAGCACGTCAAACGCCTCGCCCTTGGCGATACGCTGCTTGAGCTGCTCGGCTTCAGCGGCGGTCTTGACCAGAATATGGCGGGCTTGAGCTTTCATGGGACACCTGCGTACCGGGAAAAAAAGGCGGCCATTATGCCTGATCGCGGCGCGCACGGCTGGCCGCTCGACGGTTACTGGGCGAGCCAGCCGCCATCCACGTTCCACGCAGCGCCACGGACCTGGCTGCCGGCCTCGCTGCACAGGAACACCACCAGCTCACCCAGATGCGCAGGGGTGACGAACGCGCCTGAGGGCTGCTTCTCGGCCAGCAGATCGTGCTGTGCCTGCGTCAGATCGACACCTGCCGCGATGCGATCGTCAATCTGCTTTTGCACCAGCGGGGTGAGCACGAAGCCTGGGCAGATGGCATTGCAGGTGACGTTGCTGGCGGCGGTTTCCAGGCCAACCACCTTGGTCAGGCCGATCACCCCGTGCTTGGCTGCCACGTAGGCCGATTTGCCGACCGAGCCCACCAGGCCATGCACCGAGGCGATATTGATGATCCGCCCCCAGTTGCGCTCACGCATGCCCGGCAACACCAGGCGGGTGCCGTGGAACACTGCGGAGAGGTTCAAGGCGATGATCTTGTCCCAGCTCTCGGCGGGGAACTGCTCGACCGAGGCGACATGCTGGATACCGGCATTGTTGACGAGAATATCGACGCCGCCAAAGCGCTCGGCAAACGCGAACAGCTCTTCGAGCTGGGCGATGTCAGAGAGGTCAGCCGGATGATGGGCGACTTGTACGCCGTGTTGATTGATTTCGGCAAGGGCAGCGCTTGCATCGCCAAAACCGTTGAGAACGATATTGGCACCCGCGCCGGCCAGCACCTTGGCTATACCCAGGCCGATGCCGCTGGTTGAACCGGTGACCAGTGCAGTTTTACCTTGTAGAGACATGCAAAGCTCCTGGAGTGCTGGCGCTTGTGGGCAGCGCCTCGGCGAGGAACTTGAGGTTAGCACTTCTGTCTCTGCAGATGCCTGCCCCGCACTAGCCTGTTACGGATTCCAGCCCAGCTAGATAATCGCCAAAACCCTCGCGTGCACGGCTGTCACGGCGGCTGCTGGTGGCTACGCTGTGCCTGGCGGTCCAGACTATCTGTGCGCCTTGAGCCTCAAGCGCCCGCACCAGGTGCACGTCTTCATGGGCGGCCAGCGGAGCAAAGCCGCCAGCCAGGGTATAGGCTCTGGCGCAGATGCCAAGGTTGGCCCCATGAATATGCCGGTGGCCCTCACGAGCTTCATAGCGGCTCAGGTACAACTTGCGCAGCGCTGCCGTCTGCCACGGCTGCCAGCGCTCGATATGCACCGTGCCGCAAACTGCCTGCGCTTCGCAGGCCAGTTGCGACAACAGCCAGTGGCCGGGCACGCAGCTGTCGGCGTCAGTGCACGCCAGCCAGGTTGCGCCGCGCTCCAGCATCAGTGCCGCGCCCGCCTGGCGCGCGGCACCGACACTGCCCGCGTTGACGCTCAGCGTCTCCACCTGATGACGGCGGGCAATGGCTGCGCTGCTGTCCGTGCAGCGATCCAACACCACCAGCACTTCTACCTGATGCCCGGCCTCGCGTGCCAGCGCGGCGGCGGCATTGACTGACTTCAGGCAGCGGCCAAGGCGGCGTGCCTCGTTATGGGCGGGGATGATCACGGCAATCATGCGCACCTCTCGTCGACATCGACCACGCGGGGCTGACACGACCAGTACTCGAGCAGGAAGTCAGCCTCTTCATGGCGAAACTGGGCGTACAACGGTAAATGTCTGGCGAGCATCGCATGCACCTGGCGGCCGTTCTGCGGGCATCCGGCGATCGGGTGAAGCCAGTGGCAAAGGACCAGGCCACCGTCATCGTCCAGGCTGGCTACCGCTTGTTCAAGCACCTGCAACCAGTCGGTAGGGTCCAGGTAGTAGCCAACCTCGCTCAGGACAATCAGATCGAAACGCTCAGCTGGCCAGTCACCCGGCAAGCGCCCGCGCTCGACGCTGACATGCTCCATACCGGCTGTGCGCTGGCGGGCCAACTCTACGGCGGTCGGATCAAGGTCCTGGCATACCAGCTCCGCGCAACGCTCAGCCAGCAGCACACTCAGTTCGCCGTTGGCGCAGGCAGGTTCAAATGCGCGCTCATAGCGCTGGCGCGGCAGGCTGGCGACCAGCAGCTCGCGCTTGCGCCGTTCATACCAGCGGCTGCGCAATGCCCATGGGTCATCATTACCGGCGTACAGGTCGGCGAAATACTGCGAATCAACACTCATAGAAACACCAGTTCGAAAGGTTGCAGCAGGCAGTCGAGCAAATGTTGCGGCAGCACCGGCGGCTGGCCGTCATCGGCCTCCAGTTGGCTTGAATGGGCGCCGATGGCTTTGCGCTTGCGGGTTTGGCGCAAGTCGTCGAGCGGGTAGCGGTGCGCGCGTGACCATGGTAGGCGTGGATCATCCGGTTCAGCCCAGTGCCAGGCCCATACCGGCACCTCAGCCAATTGCGCGCTGCGCGCCTGAGCCGCCTGCGCGGCGGCGCGGCCTACGGCTTCGTGGTCGCAGTGGCCGTCGTTGCGCCAGGTGGCCATGAGCAGGTCATCCGGCTTGAGCAATTGATTGAGATGGTTGACCAGAAATGCCTCGTCGCGGCGCACGGCACCGTCTTTCAGACTCAGCCGGCGCCAGTCCAGTTTGTTCAGGTCCAGATCCAGCTGCTGCAAGGCGTGGCGGCTTTCAAGCGGCCGCTGCCGGCGCAGCCGGTGCTCGCTCCACTGGGCAGAATCCGGGTGGCTGCCCTCGCCATCGGTTACCGATACCAGCACCAGATCCTCCTCACGGCCTTGGAAGCCGGCCAGTAGCCCGCCGGCCATGAGGATTTCGTCGTCTGGGTGCGGTGCCAGTAGCACCAGCCGGCGACCGGGCGGGCACAGCGTGTCAGCGTCGATCCACTTGCTGCGGGCCAGGTGCGCAGAGTGCTGCCAGTCTGCCCAAGCGGTGCCGGTGCTGGCCTGGATCAAGTTCTCGGTCATAGCTGCCAGGCTCCTGCTGGCTGTTGTGCCAGCTGTTGTCCAAGGGTTGCCAGGTCCCGCTCGGCGTGGCTCTGGCGCAGGTAAACGGGCAAGTCGGCGCTGAGCCGGGCGAAGTGGCTATCACGGCAGAACGGCGTCGCACCAAGGGCGCGGCCCACATGATGAATGACGCACTCTGCTGCCTGCTCGACCTGGGCACGTACGCGGCGCACCGGCAAACTGGCGTCTGCCTGCGGATGTTGATCAATCCAGGCGGCGCACTCGTGCAGCGCGGCCCTTGCGGCGGACAACGCCCCGTCAACGGCGCCGAGGTGGGCGTCACCGTGGGGGTCCGGGCGTGTCTTGCTCCGCTGCTGATGTAGATACCCCCCGAGCGCTTCGGCGGCGCCATACCAACAAGCGGCAATGCCGCCACCGCCCTGCCAGAAGCCAGGGCGGGCGAGGTACTGCCCAGGCTCGCCGACGGCAACGCCTATCGCTCCGTCGAAGACGATATCGGCGCTGGCTGTGGCAGCCATGCCGAGCGCCTGCCACTTTTCCAGCTCAATCCGCAGGCCAGGCTGGCGCAGATCAACGGCTACCAGTTGCGGCTGGTCATCGTCGGCCCAGGCAGTGATCAGGGCATGGTCGACCTGCAGCGCGCCGGAGCACCAGGCTTTGCGGCCCGCGAGGCGCAGCTGCTCGCCGCTGCGCGAATTGATCAGCGCGCGGGCATCCGGTGGCTCTGCAGCCCACACCGCCCATATGCCATTGCCAGCAAGCCGCGCAGCACCGCATTCGGCCAAAATCGCCAGGGCATCGGTATGGCCTTCGTAAAGTTTGGCCAGGGTCAGATCGCAGCCGCCAATCTGCGCCAGCATCCGCCAACGTTGAAGCGTCTGGCCATGGCCGGGCAATGGCAGTTGGTCGAGCTGTGCCGCTTGCAGTGTGTGCATCAGCTCGGGCAGTTGAGTGTCCACATTCACCTGTAGCGGTCGCTCGGCGAATGCCTGCAGCAGTGGGAGTAACTGATGTTGCGGCTGGCCAGCTGTTTCCGTACGCAGGCACGCCTGCAGGGGCTTCTCCATGATGGCTCCAGGACAATCGACAAGTCTCTAGAGTGGGAGAGGGCGGAGCAGTCCAGAGTTCAATCGATTCGCGGCGCGGGCAGTTGTGCCGCGCTTAAGCACGCGGATCGAATGCCTCGCGCAGCGCATCGCCGATGAACACCAGCAACGACAGGATCAACGCCAAGGCAAAAAATGCGGTAAAGCCCAACCATGGCGCTTGCAGATGCTGCTTGCCCTGGGTCACCAGTTCACCCAGCGACGCGCTGCCGGCGGGCATGCCGAAACCGAGGAAGTCCAGAGCCGTCAGGGTGGTGATCGCCCCGGTGAGCATGAACGGGACGTAGGTCAGGGTCGCATTCATGGCATTGGGCAGAACATGGCGCAGCATCACCTGCATGTCCGTCAGGCCGAGCGCACGTGCCGCCTTGACGTATTCAAGGCTGCGCCCGCGGAGAAACTCGGCACGCACCAGGTCGACCAGCGCCAGCCAGGAAAACAGCGCCATGATCCCCAGCAACCACCAGAAATCCGGCTCGACGAAACCGCTGAGAATGATCAACAGGTACAGCACCGGCAGGCCGGACCAGACTTCCAGCAGGCGCTGGCCAAGCAAGTCGACCCAGCCGCCGTAATAGCCCTGCAAAGCGCCGGCAGATATGCCAATCAGGACGCTGATGGCGGTCAAGGCGAACGCGAACAGCAGTGACACGCGCGTGCCGTACAGCACCCGAGCCAGCACGTCCCGGCCTTGATCATCGGTACCCAGCCAATTGCTCGCGGAGGGTGGGCTGGGGGTGGGGACCTGCAGATCGTAGTTGGGGGTGTCGGCACTGAACGGGATCGGCGCAAACAGCATCCAGCCGCCCTGATCCCCGATCAGCTGGCGCACATATTGACTGCGATAGTCGGGCTGGAACGGTAACTGGCCGCCAAACTGCTGCTCGGTGTAGCGCTTGAGGGCCGGTACATACAACTCGCCCTTGTAGCCGAGCAGCAGCGGCTTGTCGTTGGCGACCAGTTCGGCGCCCAGGGTCAGCACCAGCAGGCCGGCAAATAGCCACAGGGCAATCCAGCCGCGGCGGTTGCGGCGAAAGCGTTGCAGGCGGCGCAGGGTGACGGGCGAGAGCATCAGTGCGCCCTCCCGTCGAAGTCGATCCGCGGGTCCAGTACGGTGTAGCAGAGGTCACCTATCAGGCGAATCAGCAGCCCGGCCAAGGTGAAGATGAACAGCGTGCCGAACACCACCGGATAATCGCGCGAGACCGCTGCTTCATAACTCATGCGACCCAGGCCATCGAGCGAGAAGATCACTTCGATCAGCAGGGATCCGGCGAAAAACATCGTGATCAGCGCCTGGGGTATGCCGGCCACTACCAGCAGCATGGCATTGCGCAGCACATGCCCGTAGAGCACTCGCCGCTCGCTCAGGCCTTTGGCGCGAGCAGTCACCACGTATTGACGAGAGATTTCTTCGAGAAACGCATTCTTGGTCAGCAGGGTAAGCGTGGCGAAACCGCCGATCACCAAGGCGCCTACAGGCAATACCAGATGCCAGAAGTAGTCGGCGACCTTGCCCAGCACACTCAACTGATCGAAGTCCTCGGAAACCAGCCCGCGCACCGGGAACCAGTTCAACGAGGTGCCACCGGCAAACATCACGATCAACAGCAGGGCGAACAAGAATGAGGGCAGGGCGTAGCCGATCACGATCAGCGCGCTGCTCCAGGCATCGAAGCGGCTACCGTGGCGCACGGCCTTACGGATGCCCAGGGGGATCGACACCAGGTAAGTGATCAAGGTCGCCCAGAAGCCCAGCGACAAGGTCACCGGCAGCTTCTCCACGATCAGGTCGGTAACCTTTGCCCCGCGAAAGAAACTGTTGCCAAAATCCAGCCGGGCGTACTGACCCAGCATCAGCCAAAGCCGCTCGGGGGCAGTCTTGTCGAAGCCGTACTGGCGCTTGATCTCCTCGATCAGTTTCGGGTCCAGGCCACGGGTGGCCCGGGACTGTGCATGAACCACTTCGCTGCCGGCGCCTGGCGTACTGCCACCGCCGAGACCCTGCAAGCGCGCTACCGCCTGTTCGACCGGCCCGCCAGGCGCGGCCTGAACGATGGCGAAGTTGACCAGCAGAATGGCCAGCAGGGTTGGGATGATCAGCAGCAAGCGGCGCAGGATATAAGCGGTCATGGCGAAGCCTTCAGCCGTTTGGCCATCTGCTCATTGGTCAGTGCGGTCGGGCTGACCTCCCACCAGCTGTCCAGGCCTTCATCATAGGCGGCCTGGACCTTGGGTCGGCCAAAGCGGTTCCACCATACCGTGGAGCTGCCGGGCGGGTAGTAGTTGGGGATCCAGTAGTAATTCCATTGCATCACCCGGTCCAGCGCATGCGCGTAACGGCGCATGCTGGCCTGGCTGTTGGCCTGCACCAGCCCAGCCAGCAGGCTATCCACGGCGGGGTCCTTGAGCACCATCAGGTTGTTCGAACCTGGATCGTTGGCGGCCGCCGAGCCGAAGTAGTTGAACAGTTCGCTGCCGGGCGAGAGGGTCACCGGATAGCCGGTGACGATCATGTCGTAGTCGCGCGCCATCAGCCGGTTGACGTATTGCGCCGAGTCGACGTTGCGAATGTTCAAGGTGACGCCGATCTGCGCCAGGTTGCGTTTCCACGGCAGCAGCATGCGCTCAAGCCCTGCCTGGCCGTTGAGAAAGGTGAACTCGAACGGCTGGCCCTCGGCGTTGACCAGGCGGTCACCAAGCGGCCGCCAGCCGGCAGCTTGTAGCAGTGCCAGGGCCTGAAGTTGTTGCTGGCGGACGATCCCTGAAGCATCGGTCACCGGCGCGGTGAACACCTGCGTAAAGACCTCGTCCGGCACGCGACCGCGTAGCGGCTCAAGCAACTTCAACTCTTGCGCATCCGGCAACTCACGGGCAGCCAGCGGCGTGTTGGCGAAGATGCTCTGCTGGCGGATGTACATGCCGCGCATCATCTGCCGGTTGCTCCACTCGAAATCCCAGAGCATGGCGAGCGCCTGGCGTGTGCGGCGATCCTTGAACATCGGCTGGTCCAGGTTGAATACAAAACCTTGGGCCACCTGCGGCTTGGCTGGCCCTAGGTGGGCGCGCTGCAAACGACCGTCGTCCAGCTGCGCGCCGTTGTAACCGAGGGTGTAGGCGGTGGCTGAGAACTCGCGGTTATAGTCAAAACCGCCACCACGCAGCACCTGCCGGGCGACCTCGGTATCGCCAAAGAACTCGATGCGCATGCGTTCGAAATTGTAGCGACCACGGTTGACCGGCAGGTCATTCGCCCACCAGTGCGGGTCGCGCTCGAAGGTGATGCTGCGGCCATTGTCGATCTTGCCGATGCGGTACGGGCCGCTGCCCAGCGGTTTGCCGAAGCCCGCACCCGTGGCGAAGTCACGCTGCTGCCAGTCGTGCTCAGGCAGTACCGGCAGGGTGGCCAGATCCAGCGCCAAGGTGCGCCCATGGGGTTGTTTGAAGTCGAAGCGGACAGTGCGCGGGCCCTCTATGACAACCGCCGCAACCTCGGCAAACTGCGTGCGAAACTTCAGGCTGCCTTTGCTCAACAACAGCTCATAGGTAAAGCGCACGTCTTCTGCGCGGACGGGTTTGCCGTCGGCGAACGTCGCGCGGGGATCGATCTCGAAGCGCAACCAGGCGTCTTCCGGCCCGCGTTCCATGCGCCGAGCAATCAGGCCGTAGACCGTGTAGGGCTCGTCGAACGAACGTACTGCCAGTGGCGCATACAACCAACCGTCGACTTCGCTGACGCCGGTGCCTTGGTCGATGTAGGGCAGGACATGGTCGAACTGGCCAATCTCCATCGCCGAGCGGCGCAGGCTACCGCCTTTGGGGGCGTCAGGGTTGACGTAGTCGAAATGCTGGAAGGTGTCGGGGTAGCGTGGTGCTTCGTCATAGACCGTAAGGGCGTGCCTGGGCTCCGCCTGGGCGAAGGTTACAAGGCAACCGGCAAGCAGAATTGTCACCAGACGACAAAAGCGCCCAATACGCGCGACAGCGCCTCCCCGGCGTGCGCCAGGTCGGTCGCCATCGCAAGCCATGCCCGGCGCCGCAGCGAAACTGCAGAGGCGGGCAGGCAGGACTGGATCAGTCCTGACGGCTGGTCACTTCCAGCAGGTGGTAACCGAACTGGGTCTTGACCGGACCTTGAACTTCATTCAGCGGCGCGCTGAAGACCACGGTGTCGAACTCCTTGACCATCTGGCCTGGGCCAAACGAACCCAGATCACCGCCTTGGCGGCTGGATGGGCAGCTGGAGTTGGCCTTGGCGACTTCAGCGAAATCGGCGCCGCCCTGGATCTGCGCTTTGAGCTCGTTGCACTTGTCTTCGCTGCTGACCAGGATGTGGCGGGCGGTGGCTTTAGCCATGGGAAATGCTCCTTTTGAATGAGTCCGCAAGCCTAGCGCAAACCACACGCGGTTGTCTGCCATGGTTGTTGTCGCTGGCAGCCAACACCGTTTGCAGGGCGCCGCAAGTGCCTCTGCTGCGCGCCGTGTCTGCGCCGGGTACTACTGACGCAGGCGCATGGCGCAGCGTTGCAACAGTCGCTCGCTGGCCTCCCAGCCAAGGCATCCGTCGGTGATCGATACCCCGTAGGCGAGGTCGCCTTTGCCGAGGGCCTGGCAGCCATCGTACAGATGCCCCTCAAGCATCATGCCAACCACCGATTGATCCCCCGCCAGCCGCTGTGCCAGCACATCGTCGAACACGGCTGGCTGCCGAGCTGGGTCCTTGCCGCTGTTGGCATGGCTGCAGTCGACCACGATGCGCGCAGCGAGCCCCGCCTTGGCCAGGCTCTGTCGCGCACGAGCTATGCTCTGCGCATCGTAGTTAGGCCCATCATGGCCGCCGCGCAGGACCAGGTGGGTGTCTGCGTTGCCCAGCGTTTCGATGATCGCCGGATGACCCTGAGCGTCCATGCCAAAGTGCCGATGCGGATGGGCGGCGCTGCGCATGGCATCGGTCGCAACCGTGATGCCGCCGTCGGTGCCGTTCTTGAACCCCACCGGCAGCCGCAGACCGCTGACCATCTCGCGGTGAATCTGCGACTCGGTGGTGCGTGCACCAATCGCTGCCCAACTGAGCAGGTCATCGAAGTAGCCGGCAGCCATCGGCTGGAGCAATTCGGTGGCGATCGGCAAGCCGCGTTCAAGCATGCTCAGCATCAAACCACGGGACAGGGCGATACCGGCGTGCATGTCGTCGCTGCCGTCCAGATGCGGGTCGTAGGCCAGGCCCTTCCAGCCGACTGTAGTACGCGGCTTTTCGACGTAGGCGCGTATCACCAGCAGCAGCTTGTCCTCGACCTTACGGCTGAGTGCAGCGAGGCGGTCGGCGTATTCCAGCGCTGAGCGTGGGTCATGAATCGAGCACGGGCCGACAATCACCAGCAGGCGCGAGTCACGGCCCTCGAGAATGGCGCGGATGGTCTGGCGGTGCTGCTCCACTTGCTGGGCAAGTTCAGGCGTGAGTGGCATTTGCTGCTTGAGCAGGTGCGGGCTGGGCAGACGTTGGCTGACAGCGGAATTGGCAGCAACAGGTTGGGTCAGGGGCAGGGCGAGGGTAGCGGCTTGCATAGTTCTGTTTCCCTGGGCGGACAGCGGGTTCAGGCCCGCGTGGTCGGCCCTATCGAGGTGTTCGACAAATCGTCAAATGCGGTTCTTGTGCGGCATCGCCACCGGAAATCGACCGAACGGAGGCGGCAGGCTGGCCCGAACGGGATTGGCTAAATCGCCAGGTATAGGTGGCTGCGCGGTAGGAAGTGCGGTAGTTCATGTTGAAATCCTCGATATGTTTGGTGTTTTTCAAAGGTCTGGAAATGCAAAACCCCCGGTCGGGAAGCCGACCGGGGGTTGAGTATTCTCATGTTCGGCGGCCCCTCGAAGAGTGGGCGCCGGTGGGTATCAGCGGCGCCTAGTGGCTAAACCAATACCCAAAATAAACGGTGGAGACGACCGAACCAGGCACGACAGCCAGCAGCCGGCGCGCAGTGCGTGCGGTGCAGGTGGCAGTGTGGTGGTGGCTGTGGGTCATGTTGTACTCCAGTGACTGAGTCCGAGCTTACTGCACCTGCAACGGCGCATTCAATGGCTGAATGCGCTTTTTTTTCCTCAGCGCCGCAGGTAGGCGGTGAAGTCGATATCGCCGGCGCTGAGGATCGCCTGCACCCGGTTGTGCACATTCAGCTTGCGCAGGATCGCCGATACGTGAGCCTTGACCGTGGTCTCGGCAATGTCCAGGTGGTAGGCAATCTGCTTGTTCGATTCGCCCTTGGTCATCCGCTCAAGTACCAGCAGTTGCTTGCGGGTCAGCGCCTGCAGCAGCTCCGGGGCGAAGCTCTGCGCTTCGCTGACCGCACGGCGGGTGCCGGGCTTCTGCGTGCGAATGATGTCCGGTGGCAAATAGACGTTGCCGTTGAGAATCTGCTCGATGGCGTCGGTCATCTGAGCCCGCGGTGAGGACTTGGTGATGAAGCCGACCGCGCCATAGGTAATGGCCTGGAGCACCACCTGCTTGTCCTGCTCGGCCGAGACGATTACCACCGGAATGGTCGGCGCCTCGTTGCGCAGGTTCATCAAACCGCCCAGACCGTGCATGCCGGGCATGTTCAGGTCGAGCAGGATCAAGTCGAGGTCGTCGTTTTCGCAGGTCATCGCCAAAGCGCTGTCGAGGTCGGCGGTTTCCATTACCTCGCTGCCTGGAAATCCATCGGCAATCACGTTGTGCATGGCCTCGCGGAACAATGGGTGATCGTCGGCGATAAGAATCTTGTACATGGCTGTGCACCTTATTGTTGTATGTGTGCTCGCACGCAGGGGCAGTTTGCTTGGCAGCAGCCCTCGTTATGCCGCTATTAAGAGCCGGTAGCAAGGCTTTGTGAATGCGACCATCGCCATGCGAAGCAGTACCAAAGTAGTAGGTCTGGGCAGCGGCAGGGCTTCTAGCATGGAGGCCTGCACTGTATAGGAGGCACAAGGCATGGCCATTTTGCTGGTAGACGACCACCCGTTGCTGCGCGCCGGCATTACCGCGACCCTGACCCAGGCGTTGCCGCAGATGCCCTTGCTGCAGGCCAGCGATGGCGAGCAGGCGCTGGCCATGGTGCAGGCGCAGGTGCCGGGGCTGGTGATCATGGATTTCGACCTGCCGGGCATCAGTGGCCTGGAAACCACCCGCCGTCTGCGCCAGCGTTTGCCACAGCTACGCGTGCTGTTTCTCAGTGAACATGCGCAACTGAGCCTGGTGCGCCAGGCATTGGCGGCTGGGGCTTGCGGCTTTCTGTCCAAGCAGATCACCCCTGAGGTACTGGTCGAGGCGGTGCGCAAGGCCCTTAGCGGACATGCCTATATCGAGCAGGGCTTGGCGACCGCGTTGGCCTGTCAGCCCGCGCAGGCTGAGACCGACTGCCTGCATGGCCTGACGCCGCGCGAGGCCGAGATTTTCCTGCTGCTGGCCAAGGGCACGGCGTTGCGCAGTATTGCCACCCAGCTGTGTATCAGCAGCAAGACCGTGTCCAATCACCTGACCCTGCTCAAGAGCAAGTTGCGCGTCAGCAGCCAAGCGCAGCTGGTCCACCTGGCACTGCAGGCAGGGTTGCTCAAAGCGGTCGCCTGAACAGACCGGATTACTTCCAGGTCTGCGGGCAGCCTTTGCAGCCTTCCATGTTGCTGTCCTGGAAATTCGCATAGTGCTGACGGGTGCCGCGCAGGTCAGCATTTTCCAGATTGCTTTCGCCAAGCTTGGCTTCCTGCAGATTGGCATCGGCCAGGCTTGCGCCCTTCAAGTCGGCTTTGCTCAGCCAGGTCATCTCAAGGTCAGCCGCATGCAGCTTGGCGCCGTGCAGTTTGGCCCCGGACAGGCGTGCGAATTCCAGATAGGCCGCCGACAAATCGGCATTTTCAAAATTGGCGCCTTGCCCGTACATGCCCCAGGCCTGCACTGCGACCAGTGTTGCGTTCTGCAGTTGCGCCAGACGCAGGTTGCTTTGCTGCAGGCTGGCACGGGTCAGGTTGGCGCCGCGCAGGTCGGCTTTTTCCAGGTTGGCCAGATCCAGCCGGGCATGGCGCAGGTTGGCCTCGCGCAGGTCGGCGCCAGACAGGTCAATCTTGCGCAGGTCCTGATTGCTCAGATCGGCGCCGCGCAGGTTGGCGTTGGCGCACTTGCTTTCGGCGGCGATCACGCAGCCATTGATGGTAAGTGGGGCATCGCCCAGTTCATCGGCAACAACCGGGCTGAGCGCCAGAATCAACGCGAAGGGAAGGTAGTTCATGGTGGCTCCTCAGAGGAGGGCGAGGCCCTCGTTCACGGCGCTTGGCCGCAGCCACAACCAGCGCACGAGGCGCTGGTGGGGCCGCAGCCAGGCAACTCAGCGCTGGGCTGTCTTGCTCTTGCTGTCCCAGGCCGGGATCTTGAATACCCAGAACGAGCCGCCCTGTGCCACAGGTTTGGTCAGCTCGGCCATGTCGCCACCCCACAGCGGTACCGCGCCACCGTAGCCGACGGTTACGCCGATGTACTGCTCACCGTCCTGGTCCCAGGTGATCGGCGGCGAGACGATGCCGCTGCCGGTCTGGAATTTCCAAAGCTCCTCGCCGGTCTTGGCGTTGAACGCCTTGAAGTAACCGTCGCCGGTACCGGTGAACACCAGGTTGCCTTTGGTTGCCAGCACGCCAGCCCAGAGCGGCAGGCGCTCCTTGTGCTCCCACACCATCTTGCCGGTGGTCGGGTCCATCGCGCGCAGGGTGCCGACGTGGTCGTCATACATGCGTTTGATGCGGAAGCCCATGCCCAGGTACGCCGAGCCCTTCTTGTAGTTGACCTCTTCGGTCCAGTATTCCTCTTTCCACTGGTTGGCCGGCACGTAGAACAGCCCGGTGTCCTGGCTGTAGGCCATCGGATTCCAGTTCTTGCCACCGAGGAACGGCGGCGAAACTTCGACTGGCTTGCCCTTGGTCTGGCCTGGCTCAGGCTTGGCCGGACGCTGCCCTTCGTTTTCAACCGGGCGTCCAGTCTTGAGGTCGATGTGGCTGGCCCAGGTGATGTTGTCGGCGAACGGGAAGGCGTTCTTCAACTTGCCGTTGGTGCGGTCGACCACGTAGAAGAAGCCGTTGCGGTCAGCATGTGCGGTGGCTTTGAATTGCTTGCCGTCCTTGTCCTTGTAATCGAACAGGACCAGTTCGTTGTTGCCGGAGAAGTCCCAGGCATCGTTCGGCGTGTGCTGGTAGAACCACTTGACCTCACCGGTGGTGGGGTCGACGCCGACCTGGCCGGAGGTGTACAGGCTGTCGTAGTCGTGCGGGTTGCCGTCCTTGGAGGTGCGCGCCCAGGTGTTCCACGGGCCAGGGTTGCCGGCGCCGACAATGATGGTATTGGTTTCGGCATCGAAGCTGGCGCTCTGCCAAGGGGCGCCGCCGCCGTGGCTCCAGGCCTCGACCTTGCCGGTTGGCGAGCTTGGATCATCCGGCCAGGACGGCGCTTTGACGTCGCCGGTCGGGGTGCTGTCCTTGCCGTTCAGGCGGCCCATGTGGCCTTCGACAAACGGTCGCATCCAGACTTCTTCGCCGGTGTCCGGGTCACGTGCATACAGCTGACCCACCACGCCGAACTCATCGCCCGAGCTGCCGTGAATCAGCAGTACCTTGCCGCTCTTCTGGTCTTTGATCAGGGTTGGCGCGCCGGTCATGGTGTAGCCGGCGCTGTGGTCGCCGAACTTCTTGTTCCAGACCACCTTGCCGGTGTCCTTGTTCAGCGCCACCACCCGTGCATCGAGAGTGCCGAAGAAGATCTTGTCGCCGTAGATGGCCGCGCCCCGGTTGACCACGTCACAGCAGGGGCGAATGTCGTCCGGCAGGCGGTGGTTGTAGGTCCACAGGCGCTTGCCGGTCTTGGCGTCGAGGGCAAATACCCGCGAGTAGGAGCCGGTAACGTAGATCACGCCATCGTTGATGATCGCCTGGGATTCCTGGCCGCGTTGTTTTTCGTCACCGAAAGAAAACGACCAGGCCGGCGTCAGTTTGAATACGTTCTGGTCATTCACCAGCGCCAGTGGGCTCCAGCGCTGGGCGTTGGTGCCCATGCCGTATTGCAGCACGTTGCCGGTGGTCTTGTGGTCGTCGGCGATATCTTCCCAGGTAACCGACTTGGCCTGGGCAGCGCCGCCGCAGGCTAGGCTGGCCAGGAGCAGGGCGGCAGAAAGAGGCGAAAGCAGGGCGGGTGATGTTCTTGTTGTCATGGTGGAGTTCCCAGTGAGGTTGTGCCTGGTTAGCCTGGAACGCCGCCGCTGATCGAGATACGGAAAAAGTCCCGGTCACTGCGGGAAATCTTCCCAGTCCGGACATGATTTGGCACTGCGCCGCAAGCGCTACTACCAAGGGATAAGGGCGCGACCCCCAAAGCAGCATGTGGCCGCAGGCACTGGCTTTCTAGGATGGTCAGGCCGCCTCCGTTCGAGAGGCGCAGCGTGCAACTTCAGCAGTCGAGGGCAGAACAATGACAACCCCTAAAAGCGCCTGGCACCTTTCCCTGTTGCTGGCTGGCCTGTGCGCCGCCGGTGGCAGCTTCGCCCACGGCAACGTAACGCCATCGGCGGTCAACACCGATGGGCTGGAGCCCTTGGGCAGTGAATGGCGTAGCGAAAACCCCTACCGCAACAGCAAGGATCATGACAAGGCGCTGTCGATTGGCGCGTCGGCCTATAACCAGAACTGCGCCGCGTGCCATGGCCTGGAGGCCAAGTCCGGTGGCATCGCCCCTGATCTGCGGATGCTCGATGAAGGCGCGGTGGGTGATGAGTGGTTTGTCGAGCGGGTGCGCAACGGCGCGGTGCGCGATGGCCGCGTGTACATGCCGAAGATGGCCGACTTCCTCAGTCAGGAAGCGTTGTGGGCAGTGCGCACGTATCTGGACAGCGTGCACGTCAGCGAGTGATCGAGTTGGGCAATACAATGCTGGGGGCGCTTTGCGCCCCTTTCGCGACACAAGGCCGCTACAGGGACCGCGTTAGCCTGGGTGTACGCGGTGCGTGAGCGGCCTTGTGTCGCGAAAGGGCTGCAAAGCAGCCCCGGCGCACTCAACCAACACACTTACAGCGGGTAGTGCCTCAACTCCCGCGCAATCAACATCCGTTGAATTTCGCTGGAGCCTTCATAAATCTGGGTAATCCGCGCATCGCGGTAGTAGCGCTCCACCGGATAATCCTCCAGATACCCGTAACCACCGTGCACCTGAATCGCCATCGAGCAGACCCGCTCAGCCATTTCCGAAGCGAACAGCTTGGCCTGCGAAGCCTCTGACAGGCACGGCTTGCCGGCACTGCGCAGGCGCGCCGCGTGCAGGATCAGCAAGCGAGTGGCATTGACCTGGACCTGCATGTCGGCGAGCAGGTTGGCGATGCTCTGGTGCTCGTTGATCGGCTTGCCGAACTGGATGCGGTCTCGCGAGTACACCAGTGCTGCTTCGAATGCCGCACGGGCGATGCCCAGCGCCTGGGCGGCGATACCGATGCGGCCGCCTTCAAGGTTGGACAGTGCAATCGCCAGGCCCTTGCCACGCTCGCCGAGCATGTTGGCTGCGGGGATGCGGCAGTTGTCGAGGCTCACGGCACAGGTGTCGGACGCGCGAATGCCCATCTTGTGTTCACTGCGGTCGACCTTGAAGCCAGGGTTGTCGGTCGGTACCAGAAACGCCGACAGGCCTTTTTTGCCCAAGTCGGGGTCAGTCACTGCAAAGACGATCGCCAGACCGGCGCGGCGGGCATTGCTGACAAACTGCTTGCTGCCGTTGATCACCCATTCGCCATCGATCAGTTCCGCACGGGTGCGCAAGTTGTGCGCCTCGGAGCCGGCCTGCGGTTCGGTCAGGCAGAAGCAGCCAATCACTTCGCCGCTGGCCAGGCGTGGCAGCCAGTGCTGCTGTTGCTCAGGCGTGCCGTAGGCCAGCAGCGGGCCGCAGCCTACCGAGTTGTGAATGCTCATCAAGGCGCCGGTCGCGCCGTCGCCAGCCGAGATTTCCTCGACCGCCAGGGCATAGGCCACGTAGTCGGTGAAACTGCCGCCAAACTGCTCCGGCACGACCATGCCAAGCAAGCCCAGCTCACCCATCTTGCGCACCACACCGTCGTCGATCCAGGCGGCTTTTTCCCAGGCCTGGGCATGCGGGGCGATTTCGCCGCGGGCAAAATCGCGTGCCATGTCGCGGATCATGATCTGTTCTTCGTTCAGTTCCAGGTCTTGCATCTGCGTACTCCCAGGCTCACAGCCCTTCGAAGAATTGGTCGACCCGCGCCTGCGCTAGCTCTGCCAGGGTCGGCGGGTTCCAGCGTGGCTGCTTGTCCTTGTCGATGATCAGCGCGCGCACGCCCTCGATGATGTCGCCATGGGCGAACCACTGCCGGTCCAGGTGCAGCTCCATGGCAAAGCACGCCTCCAGGCCAAGTTTGCGCCCGCGCCGGAGCATCTCCAGGGTCACGGCCATGGCCAGCGGCGAGCGGCTTTGCAGCAGGTCGGCGGTGGCCAGCGCCCAGGCCTGGCTGTCGCCGATCCGCACCGTGCGCAGTTGTTCGATGATGCTGGCAAGGTCAGCCTGGGCGAAGTAGTGGTCGATCACCGGGCGCAGCTTGGCCAGCGGCGCGTCGGCCAGTACCTGGGTGCCGAGGCGGGCCAGGGCGCCCTGCAGGTCCTTGAGCGGATGCTGACCGAAGCTGAGCTGGTCCAGGGCCTGATCGAGCTGAGCGAGCCTGTCGCTGCTCAGGTACCAGTTGGCGAGGCCGCAATACAAGGCATCGGCCGCCTGGATCTGGCAGCCGCTGACGCCCAGGTAGGTGCCCAGTTCGCCCGGCACGCGCGACAGGAAGTAACTGCCGCCGACGTCCGGGAAGTAACCGATGGCGGTTTCCGGCATGCCCAGCCGGCTGCGCTCGGTAACCACGCGCAGATCGGCGCCTTGTGCCAGGCCCATGCCGCCGCCCAGCGTGAAGCCGTCCATCAACACCAGGGTCGGTTTGGGGTAGTGATGGATGCACAGGTCGAGGGCGTATTCCTCGACGAAGAACTCTTCATGCAGGCTGCTGCCGGCTTTGAAGCTGTCGTACAGCGAGCGGATATCACCGCCGGCGCAGAAGCCTTTTGGCCCTTCACCGCGCAGGACCACAGCCTGCACCTGCGGGTCGGCCGCCCAGGCGTCGAACGCCTGCTGCAGGCTGCGCACCATGTCCAGGGTCAGCGCGTTGAGCCCGGCCGGGCGATTCAAGGTGAGGTAGCCAATCTGATTGCGGACTTCAGCCAGCACATGATCGGTGGATGAAATTCGAGCGTGCGCGGTCATCGCGATCTCCCTGCTTTGTTATTGATTTTCCAAGTGAAGTCTGGAGTGCACTGGAGGATCAAAGGATCCTGCCATGCAAATATGTCCTGCACAATCGACATATCTGCAGCAGCTGACTGCATGAATGTGCCATGTACCCGCTTTGTGCACCCCGCCTTGCGAGTGAGTTACTGCCACTTTAGCCGAGTGCGCCCCAAGGAGCGGGTCGTAGTGCTTGTAGGTGCAAGCCGCTCGGCACCGGCCAAGGAACTGGCCAATCGCCGCCAAGGCAGCGTAGGGCCGCGTGCGTGGGCTTTCGATAATCGCCTGGACACCTGTCCAACCGATTGCGGAGCGCGTCATGCACAACAACAATAACAACTCCCACCGTCGTATCATGCCGCTACTTGGCGGCCTTGCCAGCCTGGCCTTGGCCCCGTTGGCGGGGGCCGAGATCATGCTCTACGACAAGGACCAGACCACCTTTTCCACCGACGGCTACATCAACGCCTTCTACGTCAACAGCGATATCGATCGCGCCGGCGAGCAATATGATCGGCGCCAGTCACGGGTGAAAATGGGCTTTCTGCCCAATACCCTTGGTTTCAACATGACGCGCCAGATCGACGATCTCAAGCTGGGTGGACGTGCCTCGTTCTGGGTCAGCATCAACGACAGTGAAACCAACGGCACCGACACCGCCATCGATGTCCGCCAGTTCTACGGCACGGTGGCCAACCCGGAGTGGGGCGAGGTGTTGATCGGCAAAGACTTCGGTTTGTTTGCCCGCTCCAACATCCTCCTCGATGAACTGCTCACTGGCTACGGCCAGGTCAGCGACACTCTTGGCCTGGTTGACGGCGGCGGGGTCTCGTTCGGCAACATCGGCAGCGGCTATCCCTATCCTTTCCCGACCTCGCAGATCACCTACCGCACACCGGTAATGGAAGGCCTGCGCGTGGCCGTGGGGATCATGGACCCGGTCGACACCAACGACGACAGCGCGGTCGGCAAGGCCTATCAGGAGAATCCGCGCACCGAGAGCGAGATCACCTACCAGTTCGATCTGGGCGGCGCGAAGATCTACAGCTGGCTCAACGGCAGTTACCAGACCTCCGACAACACCGACAGCAACGTCGACTCGGTGACTTCCAAAGGTCTTGGCTACGGCGTACAAGCCAAGATGGGTGCGTTCTCGCTGACAGGCTCGGGCTTCAGCGCCAAGGGCATCAACCCGTTCTTCACCAACAATGCTGGCGAGGCGACCCTGCGTGAGGTCGACAGCCAGGGTTATCTGGTGCAGGGCTCGTACACCTTTGGCAAAAACCGCCTGGCGCTGTCGTATGGCAAGACCAAGGATGACGGCAACGGTGCAGTGAACACTGGCGCCGACTATGAGACCCGCGGCATTGCCCTGTTTCGCGAAATCAATGCCAACTTGAAACTGGTCGCCGAATACAACCAGTTCGAGATCGATGGCCACGAGGGCGATGCGCAAAACGAGGACACCGATACCTTGGCCCTGGGGGCTGTACTGACCTGGTAAGCGGGCGGCTGGCGCGGCGGCATGCCGCTGCAATACGCTGGGGCATTTGTTGTATGCTCACAGGCATTGCCAGGAGATGCCGCGCCATGTTCACCAGTCTGCTGACGTTTCTGATCACCCTTGCCGCCATGGAAGGCGTTGCCTATCTGGCCCACAAGTACATCATGCATGGCTTTGGCTGGGGCTGGCACCGCTCGCATCACGAGCCACGCCACGGTGTGTTCGAAAAGAACGACCTGTACGCCGTAGTGTTTGCCGGGCTGGCCATCACCCTGATTGCGTTGGGCACTGCCGGCTGGTATCCACTGCAGTGGATCGGTGCCGGCATGACCGGCTATGGCCTGCTCTACTTCATCGCTCATGACGGCCTGGTGCACCGGCGCTGGCCGCTGCGGATCGTGCCGCGCCATGGCTACCTCAAGCGCCTGTACCAGGCCCACCTGATGCACCATGCGGTGCAGGGCAAGGACGGCTGCGTGTCGTTTGGTTTTCTCTACTCGCCTACGATTGAGCAGTTGAAGGCGCAGCTGCGTGCGCGTCATGGTGGACCGTTGCGCGAGCAGCGAGTGGACGCTGCCAAAGCTGCAGCGCCCGTGGCGGATAGCGACGCCAGCCGCGGCTGAGAGCCTGCCACAGGCCACTGGCAACGGCGGCGAGTTTCTCCCCCTTGCTGGTCGAAAGGCGCCCGTCCCAGGCGGCATCACCCGCCGCCAGAATCTTCAGGCCGATGCGCCGATACACCGAACCCGCTGTTGCCACAGCCCATGCTGAACGCCAGGGCAGGGCGCTCAAACCAGCCTGGGCGCTGGCATAGTAGGGCTCTGCCTGCTCCACCAGACGTGTGCCCATGCGCGCCACGGCAGTACGGTGGCGTGGTTCGGCAAGCTGTTCGGCAGTGATCGCAAACTCGTCCAGCCAGACTTGCGGCAGATAGCAGCGGCCAACCTTGGCATCATCGACGATATCCCGGGCAATATTGGTCAGTTGCATGGCCAGGCCAAGGTCGCAGGCGCGATCAAGCACGGCGTCATCGCGTACGCCCATGACCCGCGCCATCATCAGGCCGACCACGCCGGCCACGTGGTAGCAATAACCCAGTGTTTGCTCTAGCGTCTGGTAGCGCTGGCCGGCAACGTCCTGCTCAAACCCCGCCAGCAGGTCGAACGCTTCTGCCTGCGGTACACCATGGCGCCGGGCAACTTCGCGCAGTGCAGCAAAGGCGGGGTCGGTGACCGGCTGATCGGCGCAGGCAGCTGCGGTTTGCTGATACAGGCCGGCCAAACGCTGGCGGGCTTCCTCAGTCTCCAGCACGCTAGCCTGATGGCCGGCTTGCTGGCCGTCGATCACGTCGTCGCAGTGTCGGCACCAGGCGTACAACAGCACTGCGCTGCGGCGGGTGACCGGGTCGAACAGGCGCGAGGCCGCAGCGAAGCTTTTCGAGCCGACGGCGATGCTGTGTTCGGCGTGGGCGAGCAGTTGCTCATCGCCACTCATCGCTGCAGATCCTCGAGCATCAAGCCTGCGGTGGCCTTGGCCGAGCCGATCACGCCTGGCACGCCAGCGCCTGGGTGGGTGCCGGCGCCGACCAGGTAGAGGTTGCTCACCTGGGCATCACGGTTATGCGGGCGGAACCATGCACTCTGGGTCAACACCGGCTCCAGCGAGAACGCCGAGCCCAGGTGGGCGTTGAGCTCGTCACGAAAATCTACCGGGGTGAAGCTGCGGCAAGTGACCAGGTCTTCGCGCAGCCCAGGGATGTAATAGCGCTCGAGGTAATCGAGGATTTTCTCCTGGTAGCGTGGGCCTTCGACCGCCCAATCGACTGGCGCGTTGCCCAGGTGCGGCACTGGCGCGAGCACGTAATGGCTGGAGCAGCCGTCCGGCGCCATGTCCGGGTCGGTCGCGCAGGGCGAGTGCAGATACAGCGAGAAGTCTTCCGGCAGGTTGGGGCCGTTGAAGATTTCCTGCACCAGCTCACGGTAGCGCGGGCCGAAGCAAACCGTATGGTGACGCAGCTGCGGCTGCCGGCGCTTGAGGCCGAAATGCACAACGAACAACGAGTTGCTGAAGCGCTTGCTTTTCAACCGGCGTGCTTCGGATTGACCGCGCCGGTGCGCGCCGAGCAGGTCGGCGTAGGTATGCACCACGTCGGCGTTGGAGGCGATCGCATCGGCCGTCCAGTGGCGGCCGTCGCGGCTGCGCGCACCGATCAGGCGGTCGCCCTGGGTATCGAAGCTGACCACGTCGGCGTTCAGTTCGAGGGTGCCACCGAGGTCGGTGAACAGCCGCGCCATGCCCTCGACCAGCGCGCCGGTGCCGCCTTTGGCAAACCACACGCCCCACTCACGCTCCAAGGCGTGGATCAAGGTGTAGATGGCTGAAGTGGCGAATGGATTGCCGCCCACCAGCAGGGCATGGAAGGAGAACACCTGGCGCAACTGCGGGTTGCGGATGTACTGTCCGACCATGCTGTAGACACTGCGCCAGGCCTGCAAACGGGCCAGTTGCGGGGCGGCATGGAGCATGTCGCGGAAGGTCAGGAACGGCACCGCACCAAGCTTGATATAGCCCTCTTCGAGGACTGCTCGGGAGTACTTCAAAAAGCTCTGATAGCCGGCGACATCGGCCGGCTCCATGGCGTGGATCTGCTGCTCGAGCTCGGCTTGATCGTTGCTGTAGTCGAACTGCGTGCCGTCTTCCCAGCACAGCCGGTAGAACGGCGCGACCGGCAGCAGCTCGACGTAATCGGCCATCGGCTTGCCGGCCAGCTCGAACAGCGCTTCGATCGCGGTCGGGTCGGTGATCACCGTCGGGCCGGCGTCAAAGGTATAGCCCTGGTCGTGGTAGACGTAGGCACGCCCGCCCGGCAAGTCGCGACGCTCCAGCAACGTGGTGTGAATCCCGGCCGCTTGCAGGCGAATGGCCAATGCCAGGCCGCCGAGGCCTGCACCAATCACCAGCGCGGTTTTGCCTTGGGTCATGACTGCTCCTTGAAATGCTGTGGAGAATGGCGCAACGCCGCCCGTAGCGCTTGGCCGACGGGGACTGGCGGTTTGCCCGAAAGAATGCGCAGGCGATCAGCCGCAGAGCTTTGGCCTGCATAAAAACGTGCGATCAAGCCTTCCGGCAGGCGATAGAAGCGCTGCATGACCTGCCAGCGCTGCTGCGCGCTGCCAGCCAGGAACAGCATGCGATTGAGCAGCCGATAAAAGCCCTGGCCGCGCCAGCGCTGTGCTAGATACGTGCCTATCGCCCGGTGCAGTTGCGCACTGCTGTCAAACGGCTGCGTTGCCAGCCAGTCGGCCAGGCGCACCGCCTCCGGCAGTGAATAACCGGTCGTACAGTGGCACAGCCCGGCGCGTAGCCCGGATGAGACCTGGCCGTGCTGCTGCGCCCACCAGGCCGGAAAGTCTTCTGCCAGGGTGATCGGCAAGTCGCCTTGTTCTTCGCGCAGGCACTCGGCGACCCGCCAACCGTGCTGACGCAGATAGTCATCGATATTGCTGCGCAACAGCGCTGCAACTGGCGGGCTGTGGTCGACGTAGTGGGTGTCCTCGATCAGCAGGGTATCGGCGCTGAACGGCAACACGTAGACAAAGCGGTAACCGTTGCCCTGGGCGACTCGGGCATCCATCAGGATCGGTGCTTGCAAGCCGTGGGGCTGCTCAAGCCGCAGCACCTGGCCTAGAAACGCCTGGCGGCCAAGCACCCGGTGCGGGCTGGCCTCGGCGCCACGGCCATCGATGGTGACCCGCGCCTGCAGCACCTCGCCGCTGGCCAGGGTGACCTGCTCCGGCGCAAGCGAGGTGATCTCGCAGCCGGTACGCAGTGCCGGCCCCAAGGCCTGGGTGATGACCTCGGCAAAGCGCTCGCTGGTGATGCTCGCATAGCCACTGGCCAGGCGCCGCGACAAGTGCGGGAAGTGCACGTGGTAGGCCGGCCAGCGCTTGACCACCAACGGCTCCAGCCAACGCTGCTGGGCGGGCGTAAGGTCGGCATCATGGAACGACCAGGTATGGTTGCCACCCAGGCTGGCGTCACGCTCAAGGCACAGCAGTTTCAGCTCAGGCCGCAGTTGGCTCAGGCGCCAGGCGATCAGGCCATTGGCCAGGCCGCCACCGGCAAGGATCAGGTCGTAATGCATGGTGAGTTCTCTGCCAGTATCGGTTGTTGACTGCGCAGTGCAGCCTCGACGATGTCCGCCGCCTTGGCCACGCCACCGGCTGTGGCCAGTTCGCGCTGCAGCGCAGTCAGCCTGGGCAGCGGTTCGCGCAGCAGGTGGGCGAGGGCGCTGCGGATGGCGCTGACACTGGCCCGTCGCGACAGCGCCACGCCCAGACGATGATAGGCAACCCGCGCCGCCACGCCCGGCTGATCGAATGCAATCGGCATGACCAACAGCGGCGTGGCCGCGGCGATGGCATCCAGCACGGTGTTCAGGCCGCCATGGCTGATGACCACGTCGGCGCGGCGCACCGCCCATTGCTGGGGTGCGAAGTCGGTCACGAAAGTAGCGCCCTGTTGCCGCAACTGCGCTTGCTGAGCGTGATCGAGGCCGCCGCAGTGGGCGATCAGCAGCTGCACATCCAGCGTCTGACAGGCCTGGCTGATCTTGCTGAACAACTCGAAGCGATGGCCCTGCAGGGTGCCCAGGCTGGCAAACACCAGTGGCCGCGCCGGATCCAGGGGCCAGTCGGCGGCGTCCTGCTGCGCCGCCACCCGCAGCGGCCCGACGGCATGAAAGTGCGCCGGCAACGCCTGGCGCGGGAAATCAAAGCTGGGCACGGTCTGGCTGATTTGCGCCAGCGGCGACAGCCAGTCATGCAAACCCTCACGTTCGACCAGGCCATGTTCGCGGCAGGCTTGGCGCAGCACGCGCCCCAGTGGCTGCATCAACCAGTCGAAGACCTCGGTGCTGCCGCGGTACAGGCGCCGCTTGAAGCGGCTTTGGCCGTAGTCGAATGGCATCACCGGCAAGGGTATGCCGGGTTCGCGGTTGATCGGCAGCGCGCAGGCGATGGATATCCAGGGAATACCCGCCACTTCCGCCGCCAGCGCCCCGGCCGGCTCCATCTGGTCACAGAGCATGGCATCCACCTGCTGCGCAGCGAGCGCCTCGGGCAGGCAGGCGCAGAGCATCGCGCCGGTGCTCGCCAACTGGTCGATCAAACGGCGCAGATGCATCGGCCCACTGGGGATGGCGGCCAGGCGCAAGGTCTGTTCAAGATGGTCGTCGGCCAGCCGCCCGTGGCCAACCGCGACAAAGCCGATGCGTGGGTCGCTGAGCCAGCGCTGCGCGGCAGGTTGGTGAAAAAAACTCACGCGGTGGCCGCGCTCGACCAGCTCCCCGGCCAGCGCCTGCAAGGCCTGGAAATGGCTGGGGTAGGGCGGGGCGACCACCGCAAAGTGACTCATGACAGGTCCAGCCCGGCCGCCAGCAAGCGCGCCCGACGCAGCGCTGCCAGGTCACGCGAGCCGGTGCAGAAGCACGCGACGCGCAGCTGGCGAATGATGATCTCGAAGTGCTCGACCACCGCCTCGGTCGACTCGGTGGCGGCCTGCAACACGCCGGCTGCCTGACCGACCAGATCAGCGCCGAGGCGGATCGCCTTTGCCGCATCGATGCCGTCACGAATACCGCCGGAGGCGATCAGAACGCTATTGGGCAAGGCCCGGCGCAATGTCTGCAGACACAGCGGCGTCGGAATGCCCCAGTCCGCGAAAGCCATGGCCACAGCGCGATCGGCGTGGGTGCTGGCACGCTCGGCTTCAACCGCTGCCCAGCTGGTGCCGCCGGTGCCGGCCACGTCGATCACCTGCACGCCGGCCGCGAGCAGGTCGCGGGCCACGCTCGGCGAGATCCCGGCGCCGACTTCTTTGATGATCACTGGCACCGGCAGCGCTGCAGTCAGCGCCGAGATCTGCGCGAGCACGCCACGCCAGTCGCGGTCACCTTCGGGCTGCACTGCTTCCTGCAGCGGGTTGAGGTGGATGATCAAGGCGCTGGCTTCGAGCATATCGACGGCGCGTCGGGCCAGATCCAGGCCGTCGGCTTCGCGCAGTTGCGCCGCGCCAAGGTTGGCCAGCAGCGGGATATCCGGGGCCAGCCGGCGTAGCTCGCGGGTCAGGCCCTGGTCGTCGGCGCTGCGCAGGCTGACTCGCTGCGAGCCGACACCCATGGCAATCCCCAGCGCCTGCGCAGCCTCGGCCAGATGGCGGTTGATGCGTGTGGCGCGCTCGGCGCCACCGGTCATCGAGCTGATCAGCAGCGGCGCGCGCAATGGCATACCCAGCAAGGAGCTGCTCAGGTCGATGCTGTCAAGGCACAGTTCAGGCAGGGCGCAGTGCTCGAAACGGACCGCGGCCCAGCCTGCATCGGCATGCGCGGTGGTTTTATCTGCGCCCAATACGATGTCAAGATGATCGTCCTTGCGCTGGCTCAACACGCTTTTTTTCATTCCGGCTCCGCTGGCAATGAATCATTGGGTGAAAATCATGGCCTTACCTTGTACAACGCTAGTAGCTTTGTACAGCTATGCTGGGAAACAGTACAGTTCTGGCAACGGCCCCTGATAGTCGTTCCGTCAACTCGCGGCCAAGACCGCACCACCGAAGAGGCCAGGATGACCACTATCGCCCGCACAACCTCGGCCACTGACGCCGACTTCGCTGTTTACCTTGCTCGCATGCGGGCAGAGCTGGACAGCCGCCTCAGCGCGCTGCTGCCAGAGGTCAGTCACGAACGCGATCTGCTCGCCGCCGCCATGCGCGACAGCGCCCTGGCGCCGGGCAAACGCCTGCGTCCGTTGCTGTTGCTGCTGACTGCCGAGAGCTTAGGTGGTTGTAAAGCGGCAGCGCTGGATCTGGGCTGTGCGATCGAGATGGTGCACGCCGCCTCGCTGGTGCTCGATGACTTGCCCTGCATGGACAACGCCGCGCTGCGTCGTGGCCGGCCCACGCTGCACCTGGCGTTTGGCGAGGACGTTGCCATCCTTGCCGCCATTGCCTTGCTGTCGCGCGCCTTTGGCGTGGTGGCGGCGCTACACACGGTCGAGCCGGAGCAGCGCAATCGCCTGATCGCGATCATGTCGCAAACCATCGGTGCCCACGGCCTGGTCAAAGGCCAACTGCAAGACCTGCGTGACGGTGCAACAGTGCGCAGTGCCGAGCAGATCGCCGAGACCAATCAGCTCAAGACCGGCGTGCTGTTTGCCGCGATCATGGACATGGCCTGCCTGCTCGGCCACGCCCATGAAGGCGTGCGGCAGCCTTTGCAGCGCTTTGCCAGCGAGCTGGGCCAGGCGTTCCAGCTGCAGGATGATCTGCGCGATTGTGACCCGGACACCGGCAAGGACCTGGGCAAGGACGCCGGCAAGTCGACACTGTTTGCCTTGTGCGGCGAAACCCAGGCGCGCCATCGCCTGCACAGTCACCTTGAGGCTGCCGAGCAGTGCCTGGAGCAGGTATTTCTTGCCGAGCAACCGATTGGTAGCCTGCTGCGTGCAGTGTTCGCCAATGTACGTTCACCCTTGGCCCAATCAAACTTTTGCGCCAGCGTGCGATCTGCAGAAGTACAGGTAGATATCTCAAGGAGCACGCCATGACCGACCACGACCCGCAACACACCGGCGACAAGGTGCCACGTCCACTGTCCTCCGAGCAGACCCAGCAAGGCCAGCGCGTAGAGGGCAAACCGCTGGAGCGGCCGGACCCGGACACCGAAACGGTCGACAAGGTGATTACGCCCACCTCGATCAAGGAGCTGGAAGAGCAGACCGCAGAGATCGAGCGGCGCCTTCGTGAGGCGCGGGAGAAGGGTTTGTAATTGCTTGAAGGCCAGCCTGCTGATTGCCAGCAGGCTGGGACGCTTGGCACCGCGCCTGCAAGGGCGCGGTTGATCAACGTCAGAAGGTATAGGCAACCCCGGCCTGCACAGTGCGTGGCTCACCTGGGTAGGCGTAGCGGTTGAACGCGCTTTCGTCATAGCCTTTGTTGAATACGTTGCGCACATCCAGATTCAGCCGCACATGCTCGTTCAACTGATAGAAGCTCAGCAGGTCGACCACGGTGTATTGCTCCATGGTGTAAGTGCTGGCGGCCGTCTGACCCTGGCGGTCATCCACGTATTTGACGCCCATGCCCATGCCGAAACCTTTGGCCAGGCCGTCCTGGAATTCGTAGGTGTTGAGCAGGCTGAAGCTATTGCGTGGGATGTTGGCCAGACGGGTGCCGGTAGGCAGGGTCGTGTCCTTGGTGACTTCAGCATCCACATACGCGTAGCCACCGATTACCCGCCATTCAGGCGTCAGGTTGCCGGCCACGTTGATATCCAGGCCACGGCTGCGGACTTCACCGGCGGCGACTTTGAAATCGGCGTTCGAGGGATCATTGGTGAGCACGTTTTCTTTGACGATGTGATAGATCGCTGCGTCAACGCTCAGTTGGCGATCCAGTGCCTCCCACTTAACGCCTAACTCGTAGGATTTGCCTTTTTCTGGATCGAAACCGCCCCCTTGGAGGCTTGCTCCGCTATTGGGCTTGAACGAGCGCGCAGTGTTTGCGTAAACCGCGACGGTATCGGTCAGGTCGTAGATCGCACCCAGGCGTGGGGTGACAGCGTTTTCTGCCTTGCTGAAATCACGGGTAGTGCTCAGGTAATCTTCATACTCGTGTTCGAAGCGTTCCAGACGTACGCCGGCCAGCATTTTGAAGCGCTCGGTCAAAGCGACTTGATCTTGGACAAAGGCCGACCAGGTTTTCAGGTTTTCTTTGTCGTGAGTCGTAGGACCTACCAGAGCAGGGCGAGGCTGGCCGAGCACCGGGTTGTAGATATCAATAGGGTAAGTGCCTGGGACTGTAGAGGATCGAACGATAATCGATTTGTAGTCATAGTCCTCATACTCAACACCTGTCAGCAAGGTGTGAGCGAAGCCTGCGGTTTCGAAGTGGCCGGTCAGATTGAGCTGGTAGTCACGATCAGTCCACTCTAGCTTGCGGTAGTTGAAGTTGCGTTGCAGGGTGCGTCCATCGGCAGGCGGGCCATTGGCCTCAACCGCATTCCCTTTCAAACTCCCATCAAGCCACTGCATACCGCCAGCCAGGGTCCAATTGTCATTGAGCAGATGCTCAAAGCGCAGCTGGGCCATGTTGTTGTCGTTGTGCAGCAGGTTGTCGCTGCCTTTTTCCCAGACGTTGGTGTCACGCGAGGCGCTGCCGCGCTGGGTGTCATAGCGGGTCAAACCACGGTCGAGCGGGTGGTTGTTGCGCATGAAATCGCCTTCGAAGACGATCTTGGTGCTGTCGTTGGCCTGCCAGCTGAGTACCGGGGCGACGTCGTAGCGCTCGCTGTCAACGTCATCGCGGAAGCTCTCGCCGCCTTCGCCCAATACGTTCAGGCGATAGGCCAGGCTGCCGTCCTCGCTGAGCGGGCCAGTGGCGTCCAGTGTTGCACGGTGCATGCCCTGGTCATCGAACTGGCTGCCTAGGGTCACTTTGGACTCAGGCAGCGGCTGTTTGCTGACGATGTTGAAAGTGCCGCCGGGATCGCCACGGCCATACAGGCTGCTGGCCGGCCCGCGCAGCACTTCCAGGCGCTCGACGGTGTTGGCGTCCGGCGCGTTGGGGTAGCCGCGGTTGATCGGGAAGCCGTTGCGGTAGTACTCACCGGTGGTGAAGCCGCGCACGGTGACGTTGGTCAGGCCCTGGCCGCCGAAGTTGTTGGCCCGGCCCACGCCGCCGGCGTAATCCAGCGCGTCCTGCAGGCGGGTTGCGCCAGTGTCTTCGAGCACATCCTTGGGTACCACGCTGACTGACTGCGGGGTTTCATGCAGGGCGGTATCGGTGCGGGTAGCGCTGGCCGAGCGGGTGGCGCGGTAGCCGATCACAGGGCCATCGGCGCGTTCGCGCTCGCTGGCGGCATCGATGTTGACGGCTTGCAGCTCGACCGTTTGGGCCGGTTCGGCATCAGCCAAAGCCACAGGGGAGATAACATTGAGCAGACAAAGGGAAACGAACGCACGGCGCATGGACGATACGATCCTGGCAGGGGGAAGATGCGCGGGATCATATCTGGAAACAATTCTCGTTTACAGAAATATTTTGCGTACTAACGTACCAGGTTTTGGCTGCAATCGTTGGGGTGATTGCCGAGCGAGCCGCAGCGCTGACAAAGCGCTGCGGCAGGCCGATCAGTGCGGAGCGCGGATGATCGTCTTGAGCAGGTCTTCCGGGCTGATATGCCCAACCACCTGCTGCACGCCGCCACTGCCTGGCGAAGGCAGGTCGATGATGTGCGAGCGCATCTTGCCGACAACATGCATCTCACACGGCTTGCAATCGAACTTCAAGGTCAGCACTTCATCGCCCTGGATCAACTGCATCGGTGCGACCTTGGTGCGTACGCCGGTCACGCCTTTGGCCTGTTTCGGGCACAGGTTGAACGAGAACCGCAAACAGTGCTTGGTGATCATCACCGGCACTTCGCCCAGCTCTTCGTGAGCCTCGTAGGCGGCGTCGATCAACTGCACACCATGACGGTGATAAAACGCCCGTGCCTTCTCGTTGTAGACGTTGGCCAGGAACGACAGGTGCGATTCCGGATACACCGGCGGTGGGTTGCTTTCGGCCTTGCGTGCACCGCGTGGGTGGGCAGCGATCCGTGCTGCGGTCAGCGCCTCGATGGCCTCACGGCGCAGGGCCTTGAGCTGCGAGTTGGGGATGAAGAACGCCTGCGGTGCATCCAGCTCGATAGCGCTGGCGTGGTACTGGGTGGTGCCCAGTTGGCCGAGCAGGTCATGCAGTTGATCGAGCGCCTGTTGCGGCTTGTTGGCCGGGCCAAACGGGCCGTCGAGGGCGACGCTGACGCTGATGCCTTCTTCACTGGTGGCGGTCAGCTGCAGACGCTGTTCGCTCAGTTGCGCCTGCCAGGCCACACCGACCCGGCGTTCAGCGGAGGTGCGCTGCAAGGCCTGCTGCCAGTTGTGATCGAGGTTGCGCGACAGTGGATGGTTCGGCTTGAGCCGGTACATGCCATCCGGCATCTCGTTGGGCTCGACCCGGTAACGGTAGCGCGGTGCACCGTCTTCCTCGAACTCGCCCTTGAGCTCGGCGATGTTGGCGCGGAACCCCACTACTTCGCGCTTGACCAGCACGTTGAGGCCGTCACCGTTGCTCAATGGCACCTCGGTGACCACCTGCATGTCACGCTTGCCGACCTTTTCCACCACGCCTACCGGTAGGCCGGTGAAGGTGGGCGAGTCGAACGCGCCGATGTCGATCTTGCGGTCGCTGACGAAGTAGTCGGTGCTGCCGCGGTGGAAGGTCTTGTCCGGGTCGGGCATGAAGAAGTGTTCGGTGCGGCCACTGGAAGCTCGCGCCAGCTCGGGGCGGTTCTCCAGAATCGCATCGAGCTCTTTGCGGTAATGGGCAGTGATGTTCTTCACATAGCCCATGTCCTTGTAGCGGCCCTCGATCTTGAACGAGCGCACGCCGGCATCGACCAGATCGCTGAGGTTGGCGGTCTGGTTGTTGTCTTTCATCGACAGCAGGTGCTTCTCGAACGCTACTACTCGGCCCTGATCATCCTTGAGCGTGTACGGCAGGCGGCAGGCCTGCGAGCAGTCGCCACGGTTGGCACTGCGCCCGGTCTGCGCCTGGGAGATGTTGCACTGGCCGGAGAACGCCACGCACAGCGCGCCATGGATGAAGAATTCGATGGCCGCATCGGTTTCGCTGGCAATCGCGCGGATCTCTTGCAGGTTGAGTTCCCGCGCCAGCACCAGCTGGGAGAAACCGGCCTGATCAAGGAAACGCGCCCGAGCCAGGGTGCGGATGTCGGTCTGGGTGCTGGCGTGCAGCTCGATCGGCGGGATGTCCAGCTCCATCACCCCAAGGTCCTGCACGATCAACGCATCAACGCCGGCATCGTACAGCTGATGGATCAGCTTGCGCGCTGGCTCCAGCTCGTTGTCATGGAGGATGGTGTTGATGGTGGTGAACACCCGCGCATGGTAGCGCCGGGCGAACTCCACCAGTTCGGCGATCTCGCTGACTTCGTTGCAGGCGTTGTGCCGCGCGCCGAAGCTCGGGCCGCCGATATAGATGGCGTCAGCGCCGTGCAGGATGGCTTCGCGGGCAATCGCCACGTCGCGGGCAGGGCTGAGCAGTTCCAGGTGATTCTTGGGCAAGGACATGGCTTTATTTTTTCGGGCTGTCACGGTTTAGGCGGGCATTGTAACGGTGAAACGCTCACGCGGCACCTGCGCACTGCCCGATGGTGAGCCGGTACTGGTCAATTAGCTTGAACGCCTGCGCTTGCCACCCGGTCGTACCTGAAAACATAGCCCGACCGACCGTGATGAGGCCCCGACCATGAGCGACACCCCGACCGACCCTAGCGGCCAGGCCATCAGCCTGACCTTGAACGGAACGCCCCGGCAGCTGCAGGTGCAGCCCTGGACCACCCTGCTTGACCTGCTGCGCGAGCAGCTCGACCTGACCGGCACTAAGAAAGGCTGCGACCACGGCCAGTGCGGCGCCTGCACGGTGCTGCGCAATGGCCGCCGGGTCAACGCCTGCCTGACCCTGGCGATCATGTGCGATGGCGACCAACTGACCACCATCGAAGGGGTCGCAGACGGCGACAGCCTGCACCCGCTGCAACAAGCCTTCATCGAGCATGATGCCTTCCAGTGCGGCTACTGCACCCCCGGGCAGATCTGCTCGGCGCTGGGCATGGCCAACGAAGGCCGCGTGCGCAGCCGTGACGATATCAAGGAAGCCATGAGTGGCAACCTGTGCCGCTGCGGTGCCTACAGCAATATTCTCGATGCCGTGGAAGCGACCTTGCCGTTGATTCATGGAGGGCCGCGGCCATGACTCCGTTCCAGTACAGCAAGCCCACCAGCATCGACGCTGCTTTGGCCCTGACCGGCCCACAGGCGCGGTTTATCGCTGGCGGCACCAACCTGCTCGACCTGATGAAAGAAAACCTCGACCAGCCCGAACACCTGATCGACATCACCGGCCTGCCGCTGGACCAGGTCAGCCAAACCGAGGCGGGCGGGCTGCTGATCGGTGCGCTGGTAAGCAACGCCGACCTGGCCTGGCATCCCCTCGTCGAACAGAGCTATCCGCTGCTCAGCCAGGCGATCCTGGCCGGTGCATCGCCGCAGCTGCGCAACATGGCCAGCACTGGTGGCAACCTGCTGCAGCGCACCCGTTGCTACTACTTCTATGACGCCAGCACGCCGTGCAACAAGCGCGAACCTGGCTCGGGCTGCCCAGCCCGTGATGGCCTCAACCGCATCCATGCGATTCTCGGCGCCAGTGGCAGCTGCGTTGCGGTGCACCCCTCGGACATGTGTGTGGCGCTGGCAGCGCTGGAGGCGCGGGTACATGTGCAGGGCAAGGCTGGCGTACGCCAGATCGACTTTGCCGACTTCCATCGCCTGCCGGGTGACAGCCCGCAGCGCGACAACCAGCTGGCATACGATGAGTTGATTACCGCCATCGAGCTGCCGGCGCCGCAGTTCAGCCAGCACAGCCACTACCTCAAGGTCCGCGATCGGGAGTCCTATGCGTTTGCGCTGATCTCGGTTGCCGCCGCGCTGGAACTGGACGGCGACAACATCGTCAGCGCGCGGTTGGCACTCGGCGGGGTTGCGCACAAACCTTGGCGCAACCCCGCAGTCGAGCAAATGCTGCAGGGCCGTGCTGCCAGCAGCGAAAGCTTTGCCGCAGCGGCAGACATGCTCTTGGCTGATGCCAAGCCACTGGCGCACAACGCCTTCAAGATCAAGCTGGCCCACGCGGCCATCGTCCGCGCCTTCACTGAAGCTGCCGCAACAGGAGTTGCCTGATGAATACCTTGAAACCCGTTAGCGGCCAGCCCATGGACCGCGTCGACGGCCCGGCCAAGGTCACCGGTCAGGCCCGTTACGCGGCCGAATACCCCACCACTGATTTGCTCCATGGCAGCGTGGTCTCGAGCACCATCGCTCGCGGCCGCGTGCGCCATATCGACTGCGAGGCAGCATTGCGCCTGCCAGGCGTGGTGGCGGTGCTGCACCATCAGAACCGGCCAAAGCTGGCGGGCGAAGATGAGCAGTACGAAGACGCTGATTCGGCCGATGGCTCGCCGTTTCGCCCGCTATACAACGACCGTGTGCTCTACAGCGGTCAGCCGCTGGCACTGGTCGTCGCCGACAACCTCGAACTGGCCCGGCATGCCGGCACGCTGGTGCGCATCGAATACGAAACCGACGCCCATCAGACCGATCTGCTTGCCGGGCAGGCCCATCCCGCGCCGGCTGAGCTACCCAAACCCCGCGGCGACTTCCAGCAAGCCTATGACGCTGCCAAGATCCGGGTCGATGCCACATACAGCACCCCTATCGAGCATCACAACCCGATGGAGCCGCACGCGTCCACGGTCATCTACCACCCAGGCGGCAATCTGGAAGTCCACGACAAGACCCAAGGTACGCAAAATTGCCGTGATTACCTGCACAGCGTGTTCGGCTTGCCCAAGGAGAAACTGCGAGTATTCGCGGCCTATGTCGGCGGCGCCTTCGGCTCTGGTTTGCGCCCGCAGTATCAGTTGCCACTGGCAGTGATGGCGGCGCTGCAACTGCAGCGCTCAGTGCGCGTCACCCTGACGCGCCAGCAAATGTTCACCTTCGGCTACCGCCCACGCACTGTGCAGCAGTTGCGCCTGGCCGCTGACGCGCAGGGCAAGCTGCAGGCGATCCATCATGCGGCTACCGGCCAGACCTCGCGTTTCGAAGACTTCACCGAGCACGTGGTCGAATGGAGCGGCATGCTCTACCAGTGTGACAACGTGGCCCTGGACTACCGCCTGGTGCCGCTGGATGTCTACACGCCGCTGGACATGCGTGCCCCCGGTGCGGCGCTGGGCTTGATCGGCCTGGAGTGCGCGATGGACGAGCTGGCAGTGGAGCTGGGCATGGACCCGGTCGAGCTGCGCCGGCACAACTTTGCCGAGAGCAACGGCAACGAGGGTAAACCGTATTCCAGCAAAGCCCTGCTGGACTGCTACAGCCAAGGTGCCGAACGCTTTGGCTGGGCCGCGCGCAATCCGCAGCCACGCAGCATGCGCGAAGGCCATGAGTTAATCGGCTGGGGCATGGCCGGCGGGGTCTGGGAAGCGATGCAGATGAAAGCCAGCGCCCGTGCGCGCCTCGATGCCCACGGCCAGTTGGTGGTGAGCAGCGCGACCACCGATATCGGCACCGGTACCTATACCGTCATGACCCAGATCGCGGCTGACGCGATGGGCATGGCGCCGGGCGAGGTGACCTTCCTGCTGGGCGATTCGGCGCTGCCGACCGCGCCATTGCAGGGCGGCTCGTTTACGGTGTCATCGGTCGGTTCAGCAGTGCGCCAGGCCTGTGAAGTGCTGCGTGGCAAACTGCTGATGGCGGCGCGCAGCTGCTACCCGGAGCTGGCCGGTCATCCGGCTGAGGACATGGTTATCAGTGAGGGTGAGCTGCACGCTGGTCGCCGCCGTTATCCGCTGGGCGAGATACTGCCGCGCAGTGGTCTGGAGGCGAAGGTGGTGTGCGAGCCCGATGCCCGCCGTGACGGCTATGCAACGGCAACGCACTCAGCGGTATTCGTTGAGGTGCGGGTCGATGAAGAGCTCGGTACGGTGCGTCTTGGGCGGGTGGTCAGCGCGATTGCAGCGGGGCGGGTGATCAATCCGAAGATGGCCCGCAGCCAGATTCTCGGTGGGGTGGTCTGGGGCGTCAGCATGGCGCTGCATGAAGAGACCTTGATCGACCATGAGCTGGGCCGCTACATGAACCACAACCTGGCTGAGTACCACATTCCGGTACAGGCGGATTTCGCTGACATCGATGTGCTGTTCGTAGATGAACCGGACGAGATCGTCAACGCGCTCGGCTCCAAGGGCGTGGGCGAGATCGGCATCGTCGGAGTGCCAGCGGCGGTGGCCAATGCGGTGTATCACGCAACCGGCAAGCGGATGCGTGAGTTCCCGTTGACGATTGATCGAGTGCTTGGTTGAGGCTGACTCCGGCTGCAGCGGCCTGGATCGAGGCTGCTGCAGTCGGGGCAGCGGTCAGAACTGGTATTTCATGCCGGCGCCGGCGTACCAGGAGCGGCCGGGGGCTGCTTCGTAGTAGCGCTGGTTGCCATCGCCGACAATCACCGAACCGACGTATTGGCGATCGGTCAGGTTGTCCAACCGCAGCAGTTGATGGAAGGTCCATGGGCCAAGGTTCTGCTCGAAGCGCGTGCGCCAGTTGAATACGGTATAGGCCGGCGCAGCAGTCTGTTGATTGCTGTCCTCAACGTAGACTTTGCTGCGATATTGGCCCTCAAGGCCCATGCTGATCCCTGGATGCGGTTTCCATACGAGCTCGGTATATAGACTGCTGCGCGGTACGCCAGGCAAATTGTTGCCTTTCTCGATGGTGCTGCTGCCTTGGCTGACGGATTCGTCATAGGTTGCATCAAGCAGCGTGTAGGCGATGTTGGCCTGCCATTGTTCGCTCAGCTCCCGTTGTACACCAAGCTCCAGGCCGCGTCGCAGTGTCTGACCGGCGTTTTGGTAACTGGTGCGACCGTTGCTTGAAGCAAATACCACTACTTCGTCTTCGGTCTGAATCTCGAACAGCGCCAGGTTGATCCGGGTGCGCTCGTCCGGGCGGGCTTTAAGGCCGATCTCGTACTGCGTGCTGGTCGCGGGCTTGAGGCCGAAGTTGAAACCTTCCGCAGCCCCCGGTGCGTAGGCCATTTCGGCTTGGGTAGGGGTCTCGAACGCCTTGCCTGCGCTGACATAGCCGTGCAATTCAGGCGTGAAGGCATACATTACCGACAGAGTCGGCGTGGTGCGCTGATACTTCTTCGAGCCACTGGAGTCGCCATTGGCCAGATACTTGTCGTTGACCTCCATTTCCATGCTGCTGCGGCGCACGCCAGCATCCACGGTCCAGCGGTCGAGTTCCCAGTGGGCTTGTAGATAAGGGTCGAGGCTGGTGGCGGTGTCCTTCTCGTCGCGACGCAGTTCACCTTTGACGCCCAGGGTGTCGCCGCTGAAGTTCTGGAAACCGCGGCGGTCGTCCGTGCTGCGGTCGTAGTCAGCGCCGGCAGTGAGAGTCAGGGCACCGTAGGCGACTTCGATCGGTTGAATCCAGCGCAAGGTGCCACCGTGGAACTCCCGGTCGAAATCGACCACGCCACCGCCACGGTTGTTGGGCGCTGTGCCTTGGGGGATGGACAGATACTGAATCACACTACGCTTGCCCGCATACAGATTGAACTGCAACGTCGCGTCACCGAAGTAACGCTCGTAATTCATCCCAACTTGCTGGTGATGGATGCTTTTGCGCGTGTTGTATTCTTCGGCGCGGCTGCTCACTGAGCGGGGATCATCCTTGTAACCTTGCCAGGTCTGTCCCAACGGGTCCTGGGTGCCGTTCTGCTCCAAAGTGCTGAAGATCAGTGCCAGGCGGCTGTCTTCATCAGGGCGTACATGCACCTTGGCAAAGGTCTGGTCGCGCCGCGCCGCACTGTGGTCGCGGTAGCCGTCGGTGTCCAGCCGGGAAGCATCGAGGACAAACCCGGCGTAGTCGTTGCCGCCCTCACCGTAGACATGGTTCTTGTTGAAGCCATCGCTGCCAAAGGTGGTGTCGACGCCGACCTTGGGCGCCCCAGCACCATCGCGGGAGAACATCTGGATCACCCCGCCGGCATTGCTGCCGTAAATCGCCGACGCAGGGCCGCGCAGCACTTCGATGCGCTCGGCCACATCGAGGTTGAGCGAGGCTGCCTGGCCCTGGCCGTCGGGCGTACTTGCCGGGATTCCATCGCTGAGCAGCTTGATCCCGCGAATGCCAAATGCCGACCGAGCGCCATACCCGCGAGAAGATATCTGCAGGTCCTGGGCGTAGTTCTGACGGTTCTGCACCACCAGCCCGGGCACGCGATTGAGCGCCTCGGACAAGTTGACCCCCAACTGGCCATCAGCGATCTGCGCGCGTTCCACGGTGTCGATGGAGTAGGGCAGGTCGAAGCTCTGGTTGGGTGCATAGGTGCCTGTGACCACCACCGGCTCGAGCAGGTTGAAGGTGGTCGCAGGCTCGGCATGGGCCAGGCTGCACAGGCCGAGGGTTGGCAGTAGAACGGTGAAATGGCGACGCATGGGGCTTCCTGCTGCTTCAAAACGGTGGTGACGGGTGGGCCAGGGTCAGGCCTTTGCGGCCATAGCGGTTACTTCGACGCGCATACCTTCTACCGCCAATGCCGCCACGCCAACGGCCGCTCGGACCGGCCATGGCTGGCTGAAGAAGCGCTGGTACACCTCGTTGAATGCAGGCCGGTCGGCCATGTCGGTGAGGTAGATGGTCAAGTGCAGCACACGGTCCATGGAACTGCCAGCGCGCTCCAGCGCAGTTTTCAGCGCCTGCAGGGTGCATTCGCTCTGCTCGACAATACCGCCCAGCTCCAGGCTGCCGTCTGCCCGGGTCGGGATCTGCGTGCTCACCAGCAAATTGCCGAAGCCGGTCACGTCGGACGAGATTGAGTCCGGGTCTGGGTCTGGAATGAAGGTGATGTCTGCATTTGCCATGGGAATAGATGCCTAGCACGGGAGGAAAGGCGCAAGCCTACGTGAGCGAGCCGGGCCGGTCGAGCCGCCGCTGGGCCATTGAAATTGAAATAGTAGGCATTGCCGGTCAGAATCGCGGCCATTTGGCCGAGCGCACAGCCTCGGTTATGCAGAAGGAACAGGGCTTGAACGAACACACACTGTCGCAGCGCCTGGAGCGGGTCGCGGCGAACGTGCCGGCATCAGCGCGGCTGGCGGATATTGGCTCGGACCACGGTTACCTGCCGGTGGCGTTGATGCTGCGCGGGGCGATCGAGTTTGCCGTGGCTGGCGAAGTGGCGCAGACGCCGTTTCACTCGGCGCAGCGCAAGGTGCGTAAAAATGGCCTGGAGCAGCGTATTGCCGTGCGCCTGGCGGATGGCCTGGCGGCGATCGAGGCGGGTGACCGGATCGATGTGGTCAGCCTGTGCGGTATGGGCGGCGAGACCATGTGCGAGATATTCGAGCGCGGCAAGCACTACCTCACCGGCACCGAGCAGTTGATCATGCAGCCCAACGGTGGCGAGCAGGAGCTGCGCACCTGGCTGATGAAAAACGGTTACCGCATCGAGCATGAAGAGGTGCTGCGCGAGAACCGCTTCGACTACGAAATCATCGTTGCCGTGCCGGCTGCTGACGTGGTCTACACGCCGCAGCAGCTATTGTTTGGCCCGTGCTTGATGGAGCAGCGCAGCGAGGCGTTTCTGGGCAAGTGGCGCCGCGTGCTGCGTCAGCGCCAGCAGACCCTGGCGCACTTCGAGCATGCGCAAGAGGTGCCGCAGGCCAAGGCCCGGCTGTTCAGCGAACAGGTCGAGTGGATTACTCAACTGCTGGCCGGGGCCTGATCGATTACATCTGCGAGCAGTTGCCCATCTCGCGGAAGCTGATGTCGTGGCGCTGGCCTTGCTGGTCCAGATAGGCCATCCGCGCGGTGCCCACCTTGCAGTCTTCGATGTCGCTTGCCGGGGTAATGGAGATCACCTTGGCAACGTCCAACGGCATGCCGTAGTGGTACTGCTCAACCGCTGCGGGTGCTGGTTGTTGATTGCCCTGGTCCGCGTAGGCAACGGTGGTGGCCACTGAGCTGAGAAGGGCAAAAATTGCGATAACGGCTTTCATGATGAGCTCCTCGATTACGTATGAGCCATGATGCATTGCTTGGCGATTCACAATAAATGGCCTGCAACGTGATAGATTGCTGCTCTTGATGTACGAATTAAACTTCAGGAGCGCGCTTCCATGGACATGCTGCATGCCATGCGGACTTTCACCCGGGTAGTCGATTGCGGCAGTTTCGCGGGCGCCGCCAATGCCCTCGACATCTCTGCCGCCCAGGTCTCACGCATCGTCGCCGAGCTCGAAAACCAGTTGCAGACTCGCCTGCTGCACCGCACTACCCGGCGCCTGCGCATGAGCGAGGCGGGCGAGCGTTTCCTTGAGCGGGCGCGGCAGATCCTGTTGCTCAGTGAAGAAGCCATGGACGAGGCGCGCGGTGCCCACCTGACCCCGCGCGGGCGGCTGCGGGTGCACTCCACCCATGGCTTGGGCCTGCTGATGATGCCGCTGGTGGCGGCCTATCAGGCGGCCTGCCCGGAAGTGGTGATGGAGCTGACCCTCTCGCAGCGCAATCCCGATCCGCTTGATGAGGGCCACGACGTGGTCATCACCATCGGCCGCGGCTTGCCGGATTCGCAGCTGATTGCCATCCCCCTGGGCGGCATCTACAGCATCCTTTGTGCCTCACCTGACTATCTGGCGCGTCACGGAGTGCCCGAGCGTCCAGAGGACTTGCAGCAGCATGTGTGCATGCGCATGGGCGACCCATTGTTCGAAGAGGACTGGGTGTTTGAACAAGCGGCCGAGAGCTGCGTGATTCAACCGCAGCAGACCTTCCTGACCAACGTCGCGGATGCCATGTTGCAGGCTACCGAGCTGGGTATGGGGATTGGCTTGATTCCGTATTTTTCCGCGACCAGAGCGATCGAGCAGGGACGGCTATGCCGGGTCTTGGCGCCGCATCGCCTGCGTCAGCGGGAGATTTATGCGATCTACCCGTCCCGGCACTATCTGGATGCCAAGGTGCGGACCTGGCTGGACATGCTCAAGGAGCAATTGCCGCTGATGTTCCAGGCGCATGAACAGATAGTCGAAGAACAGCGCCACTGGCGCTGATTGAACTGAAGCGCGGCGCTGCAGGTTTCCCCACAGCGCCCCTGCGATCAATGATCGTCTTGCTCGGCACTGCTCGAGTCGCTTGGCCCAGGGGTCTTGCCTTCTGCGCCATCGGAATCGGTACCGGTATCGCTGCTGTCATTATCCGGGCTTCCGCCTGGTGTGTTGACGCTGCTGCCGTCACCGGCGGTGCTGCCACGCGGTTGGTCGCCAGAGGACTGTTCAGTGGTGGACTTGCCGCTGTTCATGTCTGTGGCAGCAATGCTGACGGTAGAAGCAAGGCCCAACGACAGGGCAAGAACTAACGGAAGCGGGCGGAAGCGAACCATGGTGAATCTCCTATAAGGATGATCGTCATGTGTTCGGCCACGCCAGCGGGGGCAGGGTGCCCGTCGGGCGACGAGCGGTCATGCCCCCGGCGCGGGTCAGGCGTGTTCTGCAGCAGGCGCCGGCGCCTGGGTTTCAGCCATCGATGGGTGCTCCTGCACAGCATGGCGCAGTTCTTCGGTCACCCGCAGTTCGGCGCCACTCGGCGAGAACGTGGTGCTCGCAGCAAACGGCGCGGGATGCTCCGGTGCCGGGCGCTTGCCGCGGCGCCAGAGGAAGAAGCTGACCATGGCCAGGTTGATCACGGCAAATGCCCAGAACAGGCCGACTTCGCCGTACGAGGTCATCACCGGCGAAATCGCCAGCGGCGCCATTGCCGAGCCCAGCGAGTTGATCAGCAGCAGGCCCTGGATCATCGGCACCAGCGCATCCGCTGGGGCGCGGTCGGCAGCGCTGCTGACCGACACCGGGTACACCGCGAACACACAGCCGCCGAGCAGGAACAGCATTGCTGGCAACAGCACCGAGTTGGCCGGCAGCAGGCCGATCACCAGCGACAGCACGGTGCACAGCGCGGCCAGCGTGATCAACACATCCTGGCGGTCCTTGCGGTCGGACCAGCGCCCCACCGGATACTGCAGCAGCATGGCGCCGAGAATCACCCAGGCCATCATGGTGCCGACTTCACCCACCGCCAGACCGATACGCTGCAAGTACAGCGGCAGCAAGGTATACACCGCGGCGATTGCCACTCCCGATCCAAAGCAACCGACCAGACCGGTAGGGGCCACGCCCAGCAGTTGCCGGGGTTTGAGCGGTTCGACCTGATCGAGCACCGGCGATACCTGCGGCAGGATCACGATCGGCAGCACCGACAGCGCCGCCAGCATGCCGGCAACCATGTATGGCGCGCTGGCGCCCAGGCCAGTGATCTCGCCCAACGCAGCCTGAGCCAGCACGCCAGCACCGTAGAAGGCGATCATATAAAGGGCCAGCAGGCGCCCGCGGATCTTCGCGTCGCCGGCCATCAGCAACCAGCTTTCAATCACCAGAAACACGCCGACGGCAGCCCAGCCGTTGATCAGGCGCATGGCCATCCACCAGGTGGTGTCGTAGAACAGGCCCTGCATCAGGCTGGTGGCGGCGATCAGCGCGGCGAAGCTGCTGTAGGCTCGGATGTGGCCGATGCGCAGGATCAGCCGGTCATTGAACAGGGCGCCCAGGGTCAGGCCGATGAAGTAGGCCGAAGAGACGATACCGATCATCGTCGCCGATTCGCCCGCCGTACCCAGTTGCAGTGTGGTCAACGAAGACATGAAACCATTGCCCAGGGCCATGATGAACAGCCCAAGCAGGGGCGCCAGCGCCATGGCCAGCAAACGCGGAGACATACATACCTCAAGAAGAAATCAGCAGATGTGTGCCTTTTTGCCGCGCAGGCTGGGCCGGGCCGTTGCGGACCGGTAGCGAGGGTGCCTGTAGCAGGGTGACTGGCGAAAAGGAGGCGCGATTTTAAGCGTTATCCTGGATTTGCCAAGGGGGCTGGCCCTGCGACCATCCGCCGCAGGATCAACGGTCGGGGTGTTGATGCAGCAGCCCGCGCTGTCAGGCGTGGCCATCAGCCAGCCGTGGCGGCTGAAACAACTGCCGAATCAACTCGCGCAACCAGCGATTGCCGCTGTCCTGGTGGTAGCGTGCGTGCCAGTGCTGCTTGACCGTGAAGCCGTCGACCGCAAGCGGGCAATCGGTCATCTGCAGGCCGTGCATGGCGGCGAGTGTCTGGCCGATATGCCGAGGGAGCGTCGCGAGTAGGTCGGTCGAGCCGACCACCATGCCCAAACCGAGAAAGCCGGGCAGCTCAAGCATCACCCGGCGCTCGATGCCGGCCCGGGTCAGAGCCGCCTCGAGCAATTTCTGGCCGGTGCCGGCACTGACTTGCACGTGTCCCTCGGTCCGGTAGCGGGTGATGCTCATGGGCTCGCCTTCGGTGGCATGCTTGGGGTTGCTCAGGCACACCCAGTCCTGCTCGAACAACACCTGCTGGTACATGCCGCCGCCCAGCCAGGGCACAAAACCAATGGCCAGGTCGGCTTCGCCTGATTCCAGCGCGCTTTCGGTATTGCCGTCGATGCGTGCCGCTTCCAGGCGGATGCCCGGCGCGTGCGAGCGCAGATGATTGAGGATGCTCGGCAGCAAGGTGATGTGGCTGGCATCGCTGACGCATAAGCGAAAACGCCGCTGCGCGGTCGCGGCGATGAATTGTGGCTCGGAGGCGGTCAGTCGGCGCAGCGATTCGAGCACCTCACGGCACGGCCCGATCAACTGGTCGGCCCGCGGCGTGGGCGCCATGCCGCCGGGGGTGCGCACAAACAAGGGGTCGTTCAGCTGCTCGCGCAGGCGTGCCAGCCAGATGCTGATGGTGGGCTGGCTCTGGCCCAGTTGCTCGGCGGCGCGGGTCACGCTGCGGCAGTTGTAGAGGACATCGAACAGGCGCAGCAGCTTGGGATCTGGCAGGGCATCCAACGACGTCATTATTGTAATTCTCAATAGTGCTATTGAGGCCATTGTATAGCCCAAATAAGCCCGCCTGCCTAATGTGGTCGCAAAGCACAGGAGGCTTGCGACGTGAAAATCTGCATTCTTGGAGCCGGCGCCCTCGGTTGCGCCATTGGCGCTGCCTTGAGCGAGGCGGGGCACGAAACCTGGTTGTTGAACCGCGGCCAGGCGCATGTCGATGCGATCAACCAGCACGGCCTGCACGTCGATGATGAGCGTGGCGAGCGCCACGTGCGGGTCAACGCCAGCATCGATGCCGAAGAGATCGGTACGGCCGATCTGGTGGTGGTGCTGGTCAAGTCGTTCCATACCGCTGAAGCGATTGCCGGCGCCAGTGCCTTGATCGGCCCGCAGACGCTGGTGCTGTCCCTGCAGAACGGCCTGGGGCACGAGGACATTCTAGCCGAGGCAGTGGGCCGTGAGCGTGTACTCGCGGGCAAGACCTACGTCGGTGGCGTGCTGCTGGCGTCCGGCTCGATTCGCGCCGGGGTAGTGGGCAAGCAGACCTTCATCGGCGAGCTCGACGGCCAGTTGACGCCGCGGGTGCAGGCCATTGCCGACGCCTTCAACGGCGCCGGGCTGGCCACCAGTGTCAGCGACAACATCCTCGGCACCATGTGGGACAAGCTGCTGGTCAACGTCGCCACCGGCGCGCTCAGCGGCATCACCATGCTCAGCTATGGCCAGCTGTACAGCGAACCGCTGCTCGAGAGCACGGCCAAGGCAGCGGTGGCCGAAGCCATCGCGGTCGCCGAGCGGGCCGGTATCCGCCTCAGCCTGACCAGCCCAGAAGCCGCCTGGCAACTGGCTGCCGAAGGCCTGCCGGCGAGTTTTCGCACCTCGATGCTGCAGAGCCTGGAAAAAGGCTCGATCACCGAAATCGATTTCATCAACGGCTCCGTTGTGCGCTGGGGCCAGCGCCATGGCGTGCCCACACCGGTCAACGCAACCCTGGTGGCCTGCATCAAAGGCATTGAACGCGCCATGGGCGACTATCAAAAGAGGGACTTCAAGTGACTGCCAAAGCCTACCTTGAACACGTTGCATTCTTCGTCAAGGACATCCACTGGCACATCGGCTTTTTCAGCGAGGTGTGCGGCATGACCATGCGTGAAGTCCAGGGCAGCCTCGAGCAGCCTGCGCAGTACTGGACCCTGGGCGGGTTGCAGTTCATCCATCAGCCGGACTTTGCCGGCCCGGAAGGACGCATGGCCCACCTGGGCATCATGTGCGAAGACCTCGAGGCCAGCCTGGCTGCTGCGCAGCGCTTCGGCGTCACGCCATTGCCGCAAGGCTTCAACTGGTTCCGCCTGCCGGATGGCCTGGCGATCGAGCTGATTCAGGCCCGTCCGGTCAGCTGCGTAGCCCAGGCATTGGCGATTGACCCACGTGCACAGGAGCAAGCATGAACGTAGTGGAAAAATTCTGGGACGATGCCCGTGAAGGCGACGAGTGCATCAGCCCAAGCTATACCGTGACCCGTGAGCGCATTCTGGCCTACGCCGACCTTACCGGTGACCACACCCCGGTCCACGTCGACGAGGCTTACGCCAACGCCAGCCACTTCGGCTGCCTGGTTGCCCATGGCTTGTTCGGCCTGTCGATTGCCGACGGCCTCAAGACCCAATGCGAATACCGCTTCGTGCCCGGCATGTCGCTGGGCTGGACCTGGGACTTCCTCTTGCCGATCAAGGTCAACGACGTGCTCCACGTGCGCATGCGCGTCGGCTCGATGCGCGCAAGCAAAAGTCGCCCAGGCTGGGGAATCGTGGTCTTGCCGTCGGAGCTGATCAACCAGCACGGCGAAGTGGCGCAGCGTGGCGAGCACCGGTTGATGGTCCCAAGGAGGGCGCAGGCATGAGTCAGGCATTACCACTCGCAGGCATCCGCGTCATCGATTACAGCCACTTTCTCGCCGGCCCGTATGTTGGCCGCTGCCTGGCTGCGCTGGGCGCCGAAGTGATCAAGGTCGAGCGCCCAGGTACAGGTGATGCTGGCCGCCAGCATGCCTTTACCCTCGACGAGCAGCAGAGCGGTTACTTTCTGCAACTGAACATGGGCAAGCAGGGCGCCAGCGTCAACATGCGCGACCCGCGCGGCAAGGCCTTCATGCAGCGCCTGACCGACTCGGCCGACGTATTCATCGAAAACTACCGCCCCGGTGCACTGGAAAAGCTCGGTCTGGGCTACAGCGAGCTGTCGGCGCGCAACCCGCGGCTGGTCTATTGCTCGATCTCGGCCTATGGCCACACCGGGCCTGATGCGCACCGCGCAGGCTTCGGCCTGATCGCCGAAGCCAAGAGCGGCATCATGCAGATGGTCGGCGTGCCGGGCGAGGCGCCGCCGTTGCTGCGTATTTCGCTGGGTGACATGTACACCGGCATTCATGCCGTAGCTGCAATCAACGCGGCGCTGTTGGGCCGGGTCAGCAGTGGCCGCGGCCAGCATATCGACATGGCCCTCTACGACACGCTGGTGTCGATGCACGAATACGCCGTGCAGTGCTACACGCTGTCCGACGGCATCGTGCTGCCCGAGCAGACTGGGCATGACATGCCGACGTCGACCCTGTACGGGGTCTTCCGCGCCGCCGATGGTGACCTGGTCATCGCTGCGCAGGTGGACGACGCCTGGCAGCGCTTCGCCGCCATGCTCGAAGCCAACGGCGGCCCGAGCGGCTTTGGCAGCGACAGCCGCTTCCACAGCCTGAACGGGCGCAACGCCAATCGCGAGGACATTCTGGCGGTGGTGCGCGAGTGGGTCGGCGCGCGGCGGGTGGCGGATATACTCGCTTTGCTCGACAGCATCGACATCCCCAGCGCCAAGGTCCAGCGCATCGACGAGGTGCTCGCCGACCCGCAGATCAAAGCCCGCAACATGGTCATCGAACAGGAGCACCCGCGCTACGGCACCTTGCGCCTGCCTAACCTGCCGTTTCGCTTCTCGGACTGCGATACCACCATTCACCAGGTCGCCCCGGACCTCGGCCAGCACAACGCCGAAATCGCCGCCGGGCTTGGTTTCAGCCCTGAACAGATCGCTGCGATGCAGGCAGATGGGGTCTTGTTCAGCCACGGAGATGCAACATGACTGACCGCTATGCAGTGATCGGGCGGCCGATCAACCACACCAAATCGCCGCTGATTCACGGCCTGTTTGCCCAGGTCAGTGAGCAGGTACTTGAATACGGCGCCATCGAAGGCGAACTTGACGGCTTCGAAGCGCAGGTACTGGGCTTTCGCGAGTCGGGCGGGCTGGGCATGAACATCACTGCGCCGTTCAAGCTGCGCGCGTTCGAGCTGGCCGACCGGCGCAGCGAGCGCGCCCAGCTGGCCGGGGCCGCCAACGCGCTGAAGTTCGAAGACGGGCGCATCGTTGCGGACAACTTCGATGGCATCGGCTTGCTGCGCGATATCGAAAGCAACCTTGGCCAGCCGCTGCGCAACCGCCGGGTGCTGTTGCTCGGCGCCGGTGGTGCAGTGCGCGGTGCGCTGCTGCCGTTTCTGCAGGCAGCGCCGCTGGAGCTGGTCATCGTCAACCGCGATATGTCCAAAGCCGTGGCGCTGCGCAATGAAGTCGACCACCCGCTGCTGCGCATCAGCCGTTACGAAGAGCTGCAGGGCGAGACCTTCGATATCGTTATCAATGCCACCTCGGCCAGCCTCAGCGGTGAGCTGCCGCCGGTGCCTGCTGACGTATTGAACGGTGCCCAGCTGGCCTACGAGCTGGCCTATGGCAAGGGCCTCACGCCATTCCTGCGGCTGGCCCGCGAGCAGGGCGTGCCGAACCTGGCCGACGGCGTCGGCATGCTGGTCGAGCAGGCGGCAGAGGCATTTGCCTGGTGGCGCGGGGTGCGGCCTGAGACGCGCACTGTGATCAACCAACTGACCATCCCACTCGAGTAGCGCCATGAGCGTCAATATCCTGATGCTGCACGGCGTCAACCACAACATGTTCGGCAAACGGGACCCACGCCAGTACGGCACGGCCACGTTGGCAGACATCGATCAGGCCTTGCAGGCGCTGGGTGAGGAACTCGGCGCGCGCATCGAGAGCTTTCAGAGCAACTACGAAGGGGCGATGTGCGAGCGTATTCACCAGGCCTACGAAGAGCGGGTCGATGCCGTGCTGATCAATGCCGGGGCCTGGACCCACTACAGCTACGGCATTCGCGATGCGCTAGCGATTCTGGAAGTGCCGGTGGTAGAAGTGCACATGTCGAACATCCATGCCCGCGAGGCGTTTCGTCATCACTCGGTGTTCGCCGAGGTGGTACGCGGGCAAATTTGTGGGTTTGGCGTTGATACTTACCGGCTGGCGTTGCGAGCAGCGATGGGCATGCTCTGATTGCAGCTGATCTGTTTGCGTTTTATCCACCGCCAGAACGCCGACCGCGAGGCTGCTGGGGCATACTGGGATCTTTTTCGGGCGATCAGCGCTGATCGCTGGTGAGGGCAAGGCATGCTGGCTTCGTTGTTCGCTGTTCTGGCACCGGTGTTTATCGTCGCGGGCATTGGCTACGGCTGGGCCCGCAGCGGTATCGACTATCCCACCGAATTCATCGCCCGACTGGTGATGAACATCGGCACCCCAGCCTTGGTGCTGTCGACCTTGAGCCGGACCAAACTGGACCAGTCGGCCTTTACCAATATGGCGTTGGCCTGCGTACTGTGCATGGCTGGCATGGCCTTGGTCGGGCTGCTGGTCAGCCGCTTGTCTGGCCTGCACTGGCGCGTCTTGTTGCCGGCGTTCATGTATCCCAATACCGGCAACATGGGCCTGCCAATCAGCCTGTACGCCTTTGGCGAGCATGGCCTGGCGCTGGCGGTGGCGTTCTTTCTGACCTTGTCGATCTTCCAGTTCACCGTGGGCATTGCCGTGGCTGGCGGCGCCAGCTCGTTCAAGGCGCTGCTGCGCAACCCGATCGTGATCAGCCTGGCGGGGGCCATGCCGATCATCTTTCTGCAATGGGAATTGCCCAAGTGGCTGGCCAATACCGTCAACCTGCTGGGCGGCATGACCATCCCGTTGATGCTGCTGACCCTCGGCGTGTCGCTGGCCAGCATCCGCCTGCAGCAGGTCGGCAAGGGCATGCTGCTGGGCGGGCTGCGGATCGTTCTGGGTGGCGCGGTTGGCTGGGCAGTGGGTGAGCTGCTTGACCTGGAAACCATGGCCAAGGCCATCCTGGTGTTGCAATCGTCGATGCCGGTGGCAGTGTTCAACTACCTGCTGGCCGTGCGCGCCAAGCGCTCACCTGAAGAGGTCGCCAACCTGGTGATGTGCTCGACGATCCTGTCGTTCGTCTGGTTGCCGCTGGTGCTGGCCTGGTGGCTGTAACCCGCAGCCCTAGTCGCTTGAATGCTCGGCGCGGGTATCGATGCCGACCACCACCGACATCCCTGGGCGCAGGCGCTTGGCGTCGGGCTGGTCCGGGTCGACGGTGATCCGCACCGGGATCCGCTGCGCGATCTTGACGAAGTTGCCGGTGGCGTTGTCGGCTTGCAGCAAGGCGAACTCGGAGCCGGTCGCGGGTGAGATCTGCTGCACGTGGCCGCGCAGTTTCAAGTGATCGAGCGCATCGACGCTGAAGGTCACCGGCTGGCCAATGCGTACCTTGGCCATCTGGGTTTCCTTCATGTTGGCGATGATCCAGTGGTTGTCCGGGACCAGCGGCATCAACTGCGCACCTGAATTGACATACGCACCCAGGCGCGTGCCGATCTGGCCGAGCTGGCCATCGCGCGGTGCGGTGACGCGGGTGTTGTCCAGGTCGATGCGGGCCAGCTCGACCGCAGCCTTGGCGTTTTCTACCGAGGCTTCCAGCGAGGCGCGGTTGACGATCACCGTCTCTACGTCCTGGCGCGCGATCTCCAGCGCGGCCTTGGCCTGGGCCAGGCTTGCCACTGATGCTGCATGATTGGCGCGGCTGACATCCAGCTCGCGGCGCGATACCGAACCGTCGCTGACCAGCGCCTGATTGCGGCGCAGGTCAGCCTGGCTCTTGTCGGCCTGGGCGGCAGCATCGGTGATCGCCGCCTGGCGCTGGACGATGGTCGCCTCGGCGCTCTTGCGCTGCTGCAGGTTGTTGGCCAGCGCGGCCTGCTGTTGCTGTAATTGCGCAATGGCCTGGGCCAGGCGCTGGGTGTAGATGCGGTCATCAAGGCGCACCAGCAGGTCGCCGGCCTTGACGTACTGGAAGTCCTGCACCGGCACTTCGACGACATAGCCGGACAGCTGCGGGCCGATCAGCGTGACCTGGCCACGCACCAGCGCGTTTTCGGTGCTCTCGATATCGCTGCCAAATGGCGGCAGTTGCCAGGCATACAGCACCAGCAGGATGCCGGCCAGGGCCACACCGGCAAAGGTCAGGACAGACAATACCCGCACTCGTCGCGAGCCGCCGGGGTTGCTCGGCTGCGTGGGCGGGGTCTGACCTTCCGGAGTTTCGGCAATGGCGTTGGTAGAGGTGATCGGTGTTTCTTCATTCATTGATTCGAAGCGCCGCGGTTTGAGTCGGAAAGGGCCGCCTGGCGGGTCGTGTGCCAGACCCACAGGCTGCGCAGCGAAATCCAGAGCATGGTCAGTATGGCAATCCCGGCGATCAGCAGGAATACATCGTTGTAAGCCAGCACGTTGGCTTCGCGGGTGGCGGCATTGGCCAACAAGCGGGTGCCGACTTCAATGCGCAGGGCCGGGTCGGCAATGACTCCAGCATAGCCGCCGCCACCGCTTTGGACCCGGGCGTTTACCAGGGGTTCGAGGCGGCTCAGCTGTTCGCTGAGGTTGCTCGAGTGGAATTTCTCGCGCACGGTCTGGAAGGTGCCGAGCAAGGCCGCGCCAAGCAAGCCGCCGAGGTTGTTGCAGATGCCGAACAGTACCGAAAAGCTGACCAGGTTGCGCGGGTTGGCGCGCACGTGGCCGATGCCCAACGCCATCGATGGGCCGAGGAAGAAGGTGCTGCCAAACGCCAGCATGAACTGGCTCAGGTACATCTGCGCTGGCCGGGTCAGGTTGCTCGAGCTGCTGTCCATGTAGGCGCCGACAGCCATCAGCGCCAGCGAGCCGAACAGCGGCAGCACCAGGTGCTTGGGGTTGATGGTCAGGGCACTGGTGACCAGCCCGGCCACGGCGCCCAGCAGCATCACCGCATACAGGCTGCGCAGCTGCTCGGTGCCCAGGTTGAGCGTTTGCAGAAACCCCACCGCGCCGGTCGATTGCTCGGAGGTGACCATGCGGATCAGGATCACGCACAGGGCCAGGCGGATCACCGCGGCGCTGCTCAGCCAGCGGGTCATCAACAACGGGTTGCTGCGGTTGTGCTCGATCGCCAGCCCGGCGCAGATCAAACCGATCGAGGCCGCCAGCGCCATGCCGATCCACGGCGTGTCCAGCCACCATTCGATGCGCCCCAGCGACAGCGCGGCGCAGAGCAGGGCGGTGCCGCTGGCCATCAGGCCGAAAGTGAGAAAATCCAGCGGTTCGAAGGTCTTGAAACGGTCGCCAGGCGGCAACTTCAGCAGTAATACGCAGCCCAGCGCGGTCAGCGCCAAGCCCAGTTCGAACATGTACAAACCGCGCCATTCGGCAATCTGCAGCAGGTCTTCGGAGAAGATCCGCGCCAGCGGTATCGCCAGCTGCGAGGCACCCAGGCCGAGCACCATGGCTTTGAGTCGCCAACGCTCGGGGAAGGCCTGAATCATGTAGTACAGGCCCAGCGAGCTCAGCGCTGCACCGACCATACCGTGGGCTGCGCGCACGGCGATGGCCGAGTTAATGTCGTTGACGAACAAGTGGGCGAAGGTGACCAGTGCATACAGCACCAGAAACACCTCGGTGAACGCGCGCAGGCCAAACTGCTGACGAAACTTCACCAGCAGCAGGTTCATCGACACGTTGGTCATCACGAACGCCGCCGGCAGCCAGGCCATTTCGGCGCTGGTGGCACCGAGCGCGCCTTGCAGGAAGGTCAGGTTGGCGGTCACCAGAGCATTGCCCAGGCCGCCGGTGATCGCCACCAGCAGGCCCACCGCGCCGTAGGCGAGGCGGGTCAGCGGTGGATGCAGCGGGGTCGACGGCGAGCCGGGAATGGTCGGCTTTTCGTGGGGGAGCCACTGGCGTGGGGCGTACTTGTCCATCGGAAGGGCTTGGCCTTGGTCAACTTGCGAAACTGTACGTCAGATCAGTCAAGCGGGTGAAGCTGCTGCAGCAATTTTAGCGCTGCTCAACCGGCCAGCAACTCAAGCTCTTGCGCGCGTTTGGCTTCGGTAACCGACAGCTCGCCCGGCAGTTCGACATTGTTTTTGCAAGCGAGAATCTCCGCCATCACACTCACGGCAATCTCGGCTGGGGTCTTGCTGCCAATGTAAATACCGATAGGACCGTGTAACCGTTTGAGTGACGCCTCGGTTTCGCCAAAGTGCTCGATCAACCGCTCACGTCGTTGCTGGCTATTGCGCCGCGAGCCGATTGCGCCGATATAGAACGCCGGGCCGTGCAGGGCTTCGAGCAGGGCCAGGTCATCCAGCTTGGGGTCGTGGCTCAGGGCCAGAATGCAGGTGCGCAGGTCCGGCACGAACGCCCGCACCACGTCATCCGGCATGCCCACCACCTGCTCGACACCGGCAACACTCCAGCCCGCCATGTGTTCCGGTCGCGGATCGCACACGGTGACCTTGAAACCATTGAACTGGGCCATGGTAGCCACATACTCGGCCAAAGCGCCGGCGCCGATCAGCAACATCCGGTAACCAGGACCAAGGGTGCTGACCATGCGCGCGCCGTCGAAGCTGAATTGCTCTGGCGTCGAAGTATGTTCCAGCGTCGCCGTGCCGCTGGCCAGATCCAGGCTGCGTCGGGCCAGGCCGCCTGCATCCAGCCGTTCCAGCAGCAGGCCAAGGGCTTGATGACAGGGGTTGAATTCGAGCACCAACTCCAGGGTGCCGCCGCAGGGCAGGCCAAAGCGGTGGGCTTCATCGGCGCTGACGCCGTAGCACACCACCTGCGGCAAACCGCCGCTCACACCGCTGCCACCGTAGGCGCGGGTGTAGCGGTGGACCAGGTCATCTTCGATGCAGCCGCCGGAAACACTGCCGATCACCCGGCCGTCCTCGCGCAGGGCCATCATCGAGCCGACCGGGCGTGGCGACGAGCCCCAGGTGCGGGCAACGGTCGCCAGCAGCACCTGCTCGCCAGCCGCCAACCAGTCGCGGGCGGTGCGCAGGACCATCAGGTCAATGCTTTCCATCGGTGTTCCTTGATCTGTTTGTGCACTATGCAGTCATGCTCGCTGACGGTAATCGCCCCGCGAGCACTCCTGTCTTACTGAGCATCGCAGCAGGCTTGAGGTTCCTTTCAACGCATCTGCAGGATGATTGGGCTGCTGCTGGCCGGGTCGGTGTGCTCGCGCAGCTTGGCCACGTCCTTGGCGGGCACTGCAGTGCCGGTGTTGCCCCAACTGCTGCGGACAAAGCTCAGTACCTCGGCGATTTGCTGATCGCTCAGCTGCTCGCGGAATGACGGCATGCGGTAGGCATCCGGCACGCCGGCGGCAACCACCCGTTGGGCACCGTTGAGGGTGATGTTGATGGCCGAGGCGTTGTGCTCGGCCAACGCTGAGGTAGCTCCGGCGAGTGGCGGCATCCATTGAGCCTGACCGCGGCCATCCAACCCGTGGCAACTGGCGCAGGCGGTGACGTAGGTATGCGCTCCGGGCTTGTCCAGCTGCTGCGCAGCCGATATGGCTTGATATTGCCAAGGCGGGCCATCGCGTTTCGGGTCGCCCGGCAACGACTTGAGGTAGTGGGCAATCGCTGCCAGGTCTTCATCGCTCATGAACTGCGTCGAGTTGTTGAAGGCCTCGGTCATCGAGCCGTAGACCACCGCATGCTGGTTGCGCCCGGTTTTGAGGAAGCGGGCAATGTCGGCTTCGCTCCAGCGGCCCAGGCCGGTGTTGTGGTCATTGCGCAGGCTCGGCGCGTACCAGCCGTCGAGCAAGGCCCCAGAGACGAAGGTAGCGCCGCGCTCGCTCAGGGCTTTTTCATCAAAGGCGATGCCGCGTGGGGTATGGCAACTGCCGCAATGGCCGGGGCCCTGTACCAGGTAGGCGCCACGGTTCCACTGGGCATTCTGCTCAGGTTTGGCGGCGTAGGGTTCGGCCTCGGTGAACAGGCCGTTCCACAGTGCGATTGGCCAGCGCAGGTTCAACGGCCAGGGGATTTCCCCGGGCTTGTTGGGCTGGTCGGCTGCTTGCACGCCCTGCATGAAGAAGGCGTACAGCGCCTGCACGTCTTCGTCGCTGAGCTTGGCATAGGACGGGTATGGCATGGCTGGGTACAAGCGGCGCCCGCCGGGCGCGACGCCGTGGCGCACGGCTTGGTCGAACTCGGCCAGGCTGTACTTGCCAATGCCGTGATCGGGGTCGGGGGTGATGTTGGTGGCGTAGATTGCCCCCAACGGAGTCGCCATCTTCAGGCCGCCGGCAAACGGCGCGGCCTCCGGCAGGCTGTGGCAGGCCACGCAGTCGCTGAGGCGGGCGACGTACTCCCCGCGCTGGACCAAGGCCAGGTCGGCATTGCTCTGGGGTGTTGCGGTAAACGGCGACGCTGGTTCACGGGTGACGTACCAGGCCAGCAGGCCGGCCGCGATCAGGCACGGCACGGCGAACAGGGCCAAGGGTCTTGCAAGGCTTTTTCGAGTCATGTGCAGGTCGTCCTGGGCCAGCTTAGCTGAAGGTGTAGCGTGACAGTGGCATGCTGCGGATGCGCTGGCCGGTCAGCTGCGCTACCGCGTTGGCGACTGCCGGGGCGACCGCAGGCAAGGGTGGTTCGCCGATGCCGCCCATCTTCTCGCCGCTTTCGACAATGCGTACATGCACCCGGGCCATGCGCGCCGCCGGCAGGATCGGATACAGGTCGTAGTTGCGTGCGCGCGGCTTGCCATCGACGTACACCGCTTCTTCGAGCAATGCTTGCGACAGCCCCAGCGAGACCGCGCCGTTGACCTGAGCCTCGACGATGGCTGGGTTGACGATGCTGCCAGGGTCGATGGCCTGCCAGATGTCATGCACTTTGACCTGGCCGTTCTCGATCGAGACCTCAGCGATTACTGCTGCATGCGAGCCAAACGGTGAGGCCATGGCTACGCCGCGGGCACGCTTGCTGCCGTCTTCGGCGGTGAACGGGCCCCGTTTCCAGCCACCAGACAGGTCGGCCACCGCCTTGAGCAGGGTGCTCAGGCGTTGGTTACCCTGCAGCAGGTGCATGCGCAGCGCATAGGGGTCCTGGCCGCCTTTGTCGGCCAGTTCGTCGAGAAACGCTTCATAGAAGAAGTCGTTCATCGAGTTGCCCACCGAGCGCCAGTAGCCGAGCATTGCCGGGCCCTTGACATAGATCTGCGCGACGCGACGGTTGGCGATCGCGTACGACTTGCCAGACAAACCTTCGAGTGCCGTCGGATCGCCTTTTTCCGCTGGGCTGCCGGCGATTGCTTCGGTCGGGCCTTCGGTAGCGCTGACAGCTTCGATTGCCACCGGCATGCCGTTGGCGTCCAGCCCGGCACGGAACTTGACCACCGCCATCGGCCGTAGTACGTCGCGGACAAATTCTTCTTCGCGGCTCCAGATCAATTTGATCGGCCGGCCGACGGCCTTGGCCAGGGCGATCGCTTGCGGATAGGGGTTGGCGCTGTCGTAAAGGAAATGCCGGCCAAAGAACCCACCGAGCAGCGGCGAGTGCAGGGTGATCTGCGCAAGATCGAGGCCGGTGCGCTTGGCGATGTCGGCGCGGAACATGTCGGGTGCCTGGTTCGGCAGCCAGACTTCGAGCGAGCCATCGTCGTTGTAGCGGGCCAGTGCTGAAGGTGGCTCCAGCTGCGCGTGGTTGACGAACTGATTGTGGTAAGTGGCCTCGACCTTGGTCTTGGCGCCTTCCAGGGCTTTACTGAAATCGCCTTCAAGCTCTTCTTCGCGCTGCGGCCCGGTCTGCGCCGCTAGGTGCTCGCGGAAGCCGTCGCTGGAGAAGTCCGCCGGCATCGGCCGCACCTTGGAGTCCGCAGTCGGCTCCTGCCATTGCACCTGCAGCGCTTCGGCAGCGCGCTTGGCGTGCCACCAGCGCTCGGCAACCACTGCCACTGCGCCCGGCAGCTGATGCACCGAGTGCACGCCCTTCATGGCCTTGACCTGCGCCTCGTTGCGCACATCAGCTACGGTCATGCCCAGGCGTGGCGCGTGCTGCACGGCGGCGTGGAGCATGCCGTCGACTTTCAGGTCGATGGCGTAGACCGCCTTGCCGGTGGATTTGTCGTAGGCGTCGAGACGCTTGACCGGCTTGCCGATCCAGCGGAACTGGCTCGGGTCGCGCAAGGTGATGCTGTCTGGTTCGGGCACCGGCAGGTCCATGGCCGCGCCGGCCAGCTCGCCGTAGCTAAGCGAACGGCCGGAGCTTGCGTGAATGACCCGACCCGGCTCGGTGCTCAGTTCGCTGACCGGTACGCCCAGCTTGGTGCTGGCGGCCTGTACCAGCATGGCCCGGCCGAGGGCGCCCAGGCGCCGCATGACCGGGTAGCTCAGGCGCACCGACATGCTCCCGCCGGTAATACGCATGCCGTTTTCCAGCACCACGTAAGCTTCACCGGGCGGCGCGGCTTCGACCAGGAAGGTGGCAGGATCGGCATCCAGCTCCTCGCCGACAATCTGCGCCATCGCCGTGAAGGTGCCTTGGCCGCCTTCCATGAACGGGCTGAGCAGGCGGATGCTGTTGTCCGGGCGGATTTCCAGGAACGCCGGCACTTGAGTGCCCAGCGCCGGGGTTGCCGCAGCAGCTGCTTGTACCCGCGAAGTGCCTAGCGGCAGACCGAAGCCCAGCACCAGAGCGCCAATGGCGCTGCCGGCGAGAAAGCGCCGGCGCGACAGGTTGACCGGTTGATCGAGCGCGAGCAGATCGGCGGGGTAGGCGACAGGCTTGGTCATACCACGTCCTCCTGCTTGGCCAGTGCATGCACGGCGTCATGGATCGCGTTGTAGGTGCCGCAACGGCAGAGGTTGATCATTGCCGCAGAAATCTGCTCATCGCTGGGCTTAGGGGTGTGCTTGAGCAGGGCAGTGGCGGCCATGACCTGGCCGGACTGGCAGTAGCCGCACTGTGCGACCTGTTTGTCGACCCAGGCAGCGACCACGCGCTTGCCGACATCGTCGGCCTCGATGGCTTCGATGGTGGTGACCTCCCGGCCAACCACGCCGGCAATCGGCGTTACGCAGGCGCGCACCACATTGCCGTCGACCAGCACTGAACAGGCGCCGCATTGGGCCAGGCCGCAGCCGTATTTGGTGCCGGTCATGCCCAGGTCATCACGGATTACCCACAGCAGTGGAGTATCCGCGTCGGCATCGACCTCGTAGGTCTTTTGGTTGATTCGAAGCTGCATGGCTCACCCGTAATCAGTCGGTTGGATGGATCTCTAGTTTTTATCAGGCCGCCAATGCCCCAGGCCCTGCGCACCCCATGCGGAAAAACTAGCACAAGGTGGTCAAGGCGCAGGCCGCGGCTGCTCAAGCGGTCGGCGGCGTTGCTCATTTCATTCAGTTCAGGCGCAGTGCTTCGATCACGACCTGCATGGCGCGTGAGGTCTCGCGCTGCGCCGAGTAATACAAGTGGTAGCCAGGAAAGCTGCGCCACCACGTTTCAAGCACGGGCACAGCCCGGCCAGCCGCCAGATGGGCGGCAGCCAGATCGTGCGGGACATAGGCCAGGCCATGGCCGTCGAGGGCGGCATTGAGCACCTGGTAGATGCCGTTGAACACCAGCCGGCCCTCGACCCGCACGCTGATTTCGCGCTCGCCGTGCTTGAGCTCCCAGGCATACAGGTTGCCCTGGGTCGGCAGGCGCAGGTTGATACAGGCGTGTTGGCTGAGTTGCTCCGGGGTTTCTGGCATGTGCCGTTCGGCGAAATAAGCGGGCGCAGCGATGATTGCCAGGCGCATGTCCGGGCTGATGCACACCGAGCGGATGTCCTTGCCCAGGCTGTCCCCCAGGCGTACGCCAAAGTCAAACCGGCCCTGGACGATATCGGAGAAGGCGTAATCGCTTTGCAGCTCCAGGTTCAAGCGCGGGTAGCGCGCCAGCAGGCTTTGCAATTTTGGCCAGAGCAAGCTGTCGATGGCATGGTCGCTGGCGGTGATGCGCACGGTGCCGCTGGGCATATCGCCGAGTTCGGCGACCGCGTGCAGTTGTGCTTCGATCAGCTCAAGGCGCGGTGCCACCTCGGCGATCAAGCGTTCGCCTGCCTCGGTAACCGAGACGCTGCGCGTTGTGCGCGTCAGCAGGCGCACACCGAGGCGCGTTTCCAGGTCGCGGATGGTGTGGCTGAGCATCGATTGCGACATGGCCAACTGTGCCGCGGCGCGGGTGAAGCTGCGCTCGCGAGCAACGACGATCAACGCCTGAAGTTGGCTGTAATGCTCTCTGGCCATTGCAGCAGTCCTGAAATCCAGTGGCGTGCGCTAATAATTGGCGCAGAGACGACACTGTAGGCGGGAAGGGCGGCCCTAGAAACCTGCATAAACTGCATGCAGCTATGAGCCTGGTTGATAAATACCGGTGTAGCGTGCGTGGCTGTAGCACGTTTGGCGAGCCGGGCAAGGTGATTTGACTAGACGCGCAGTGCCGCGATCAGCAGGGCCATCGCCCCTGACGGTTGCCGCCGACTGGGGTAATAGAGGTGCAGACCGGGCCACACCGGGCTGAAGTCTTCGAGCATCTGCAGCAGCTGCCCGGACTGCACATACTGCCCAACCAGTTCCGCAGGCAGATAGGCGACGCCAAGCCCGGCCAGTACGGCTTCCACGGCGTCGGAGGTGTTGTTGAAGACCAGTTGCCCGTCCACACGCAGATTGACTTCGCGGCCATCGACTGCAAATTCCCACGCCCATAAATTGCCCCGCGTCGGCAGGCGCAGGTTGATGCAGTTGTGCTGCAACAGGTCGCTTGGCGTCTGCGCCATACCGTGATGCTGCAGGTAAGCCGGGGTGGCGACAACTGCATAGGGCGCATCCGCAGCGATGCGCACGGCGATCATATCCTGTGCCACTGCCTCGCCGAGCCTGACGCCGGCATCGAAACGTTCGGCAACAATGTCGACGAAGCCGCTGTTGGTCGACAGCTCGACCTTGATCCCCGGATGTGCCGGCAAAAACAGCTTGAGCTTGGTCATCAGCACCGCCCGCACAGCGTGATCGGAGGCGGTGATGCGGATCGTGCCGGTAGGGCTGTTGCTCAACTCGGTCAGCGCCTGCAACTGCGTATCGATGGCCTCGAATTGTGGGGCGACGTTCGCCAGCAGTTGCTCGCCGGCCTCTGTCATCGTCACGTTGCGCGAGTTGCGTGACAGCAGGCTGACGCCCAGGCGGGCTTCCAGGGCGCGTACGGCGTGGCTGACGGCTGTCTGTGACACGCCCAGCCGCGCTGCCGCTTTGGTGAAACTACGCGCGTGCGCGACGGCAAAGAACACACTCAGGCCGGAGAACGCATCGCGCAAAGTCTTGGGGTCCATGGAGGGCACTTCACTGGGGAACTGTCGGGCAAACTACAGGGATGGCCTGACGATGAACAGCGTTCTGGTTGAGCGCTGGAGTGAGCAGATAGAGCTAGGCGCTTTGCCTACGAGAAGCATGAGGATTCGGGCCGCTGGTTTCGCTCGTATGGCAATGAGAGATCGCTTGGCGGCCCCATGATCAGCGTTGCTGGCGTTGCTCCAGACGCTGGGCGAACTGGCCAATCACTTCAACCACCCGCTGCGCACCGCGCTGAATATCCTCGATCACCGCGCCAGCCTTGTGCGCCAGCTCAACACCTTGCTCGGTCTTCAGCGTACTCGCCTGCATGCTCGCCACAGCCTGGCGGGCCAGTTCGCGGTTCTTGCCGACCACTTCACTGATCGCCACGGTGGCCTTGCTGGTGCGCTGCGCCAGGTTGCGCACTTCATCGGCGACCACGGCAAAGCCGCGGCCTTGGTCGCCGGCGCGGGCGGCTTCGATCGCCGCGTTGAGGGCCAGCAGGTTGGTCTGCTCGGCGATGCTGCGGATGGCATCGACAATGGTGCCGATCTGCTCGGACTGCTCACTCAGCGCACTGATCGCCTGGCCCATCTGCGTGAGCTCGTCGGCAATGCTCTGCACCATGTTTACGGTCTGTTGCACCACTGCAGAACCCTGCTGGGTACACTCATCGGTGTGCTGAGACGTCTCGAAGGCCACCAGTGCAGCTTGCGATTCGGCCTCGCGCTGCTCGATCTCAGGGGTGATATCACTGGCAAACTTGACGATGCCATAGAGCTTGCCGTGCTCGTCATACAGCGGGTTGTAGGTAGCCTGCAGCCAGACGGTGGCGCCGCGACTGTCCAGGCGCGGGAATTGGCCTGCCTTAAACGTGCCACGATTCAGCGCTGCCCAGAACTCGCGATAGGCGTCACTTTTCGCTTCGCTGGCAGAGCAGAACATCTGGTGATGCTGACCGCGTACCTGATCCAGGCGATAGCCCATGACCTTGAGGAAGTTGGCGTTGGCATTGATCACGCGCCCGTCAAGAGCAAACTCGATGACGGCCATCGAACGTTCAATGGCGTTGATGAAGCTGGCCTGTCCCTGGGCGTGCTGCTGGGCTACACCATGCTCGTCCTGGAGCGTGGCGACGGTCTTGCGCAGCGCAGCCACTTCAGCCTCGAGCGCGGCTTGACTGGCGTGTTCCGCATGCAACAACTGCTGGTGGGTGCTGGCGCGGATAAACATGGCGGCGGGCCTCGGGAACAGAATCTGCGTGTTGGCAGAGTGCCCACACAGGAGGTGCCATTAAGCCACTACCGCCAATAATTGTACAAATATTTATTACTGTACAAGTATGAGAACTTAATTGTCCCGTTCGCGGTCAGGCTCACTTCCAGCCCAGCAGCCACCGGGTGGAGTCGCGCAGTTCCTGCCAGTCGAACACTTCACTGCGTCCGGTCAGCACCGCCTGCAGCTCGACTTGCAGCGGTGTGCCTTCGTCATCACACAGCAATTGGGTGACGATGAAGTGCTTCTCGCGGTTTAGCGGCGCGCGTGCTGTCCATTTCGACAGCGCCAGTTTGCGGGGGTTGAACCTGTTCATGAGAGCTCCATGCGCGGTGGCTGCTGATATCTTTGCGTCTAGGCTATAGACTTATACACGTATTGCAAATTGTACAAGAATCGCCATTTTGTCACAGGGAGCTCCCACATGACCGACGCTACCCGCACTACCTCGATCACCTTGCAGCAGTTGCGCAGTCTTGCTGATGCGGGTTCAGTCGACGAGCTTGAACTGCTGTCTCTGGAGGGCGGCATTTACCTGCTCAGGGTGCATACCGCAACAGGCCTGCAGACTTTGGCCGGTGAGGGCGGCAGGCCGATGCACCTGCGCTCGTCGACGCACTTGCGCAGTTTGCTCGCGGGCATCCCGGCAATGCGCTGCGTGCTCGTCCAGCATGTGGTCCACGATGAGATGTGCGGCCAGCGCGAAGGGCAGATCGAGCCATTGCGCCTGCCATTGTCACTGGAGCAGACGTGGTAGCCGCAAGTACTCCGCGACTGGGCCTGATACTCGGTGACCAGCTGTCATTCGACCTGAGTTCGATCCAGGCACTGGACCCGCAGCGTGACATCCTGGATGAGGTGAAATATTGCTCTGAGCGCTGCCGCCGAGCGCGGCGCAGCGCCGTGGGCGAGGACACTCAGGCAGGTTGCTGAGCGCCACGCTGGAACTGTTCGATTATCGAGCATGATCCGCTTTTGAGCGCTCAATTTTGGCCAAAAGGCGCCGAACGTAATGGGTAGTGCAGCTCACCCTTCGCATTCGGAAGTCTAGCCATGTCCTTGCGCCACTTGAATATTGCCACTCGCTCCTACTTGAGTTTCAGCCTGATCGCCGCACTGGTGGTGATCCTCGGCGGGTTTTCCATCAACAAGATCTCCACCATGCGCGAAGCGGTGGTGTACACCGAACAGGTGACCAACGTCGGCACGCGCTACCTTGGCGAAGTGCGCAGCCACATGCTGGGGCTGCGTATCATCACCATGCGCATGGCCATCGCCCGTCAGCCTGCACAACTGGCGCCCACCCTGGCGCGCCTGGAGGAGCTCAAAGGCCTGCTGGACAAGGGCCTGCAGGGCTACAGCGCGGTGATGCCGGCGCAGGCCAAGCCGGTGTTTGCCGAGATGCAGCAATTGATCAGCCAATATCGGGTGCTGCTCGACCAGTACAAGGGCTTGTCCGATCAGAATCGGCTGGAGCCGATGCAGGGCATGCTCAGCGGCACCATGCAGGATATCTCCACCCGCACCGGAGAGCTGTATGACAGCCTGGTCAAGCTCAGCAGCGAGGCGGCCGCCGCACATACCGCCGAGGCCCGCAAGGACTATCAGCGCGCCTTGTGGCTGACTGCGAGCGTGGTCGGCCTGGTACTACTCCTGACAATCAGCCTGGCCTGGCTGCTTACCCGCAGCATTGTCAGCCCGCTGCGTGCGGCGATTGCCGTGGCCCAGGACATCGCCGCCGGTGACCTGTCGCAGGCGGTGGTGGCTAGCGGCAACGATGAAGCCAGCCAGTTGATGCGTGCATTGGCGGCCATGCAGGCGAGCCTCAAGGATGCGCTGCGCCTGATCGGTGACTCGTCCCAGCAACTGGCAGCAGCCAGTGAACAGATGTCGGCGATCACTCGGCAGACCTCCAATGACCTCAGCCGGCAAACCGACGAGATCCAGCAAGCCGCTACGGCAGTCACCGAGATGAGCGTGGCGGTGGAAGAGGTGGCGCGCAACACCGTCAGCACCTCGAGCATTTCACGCGAGTCCGAAGAAGCGGCCCAGCGCGGGCGTGAGCGGGTAGCTGAGGCCATTCGCTCGATCGGCAAGATGCGCCATGACGTGCACGAGGCCTCGGCGCAGATCGAGGCGTTGTCGGTGCAGTCGCAGGAGGTGGGCAAGGTGCTGGATGTGATCGGAGCGATTGCCGGGCAAACCAACCTGCTGGCGCTCAATGCGGCCATCGAAGCCGCACGGGCCGGTGAGGCTGGCCGAGGCTTTGCGGTCGTGGCCGATGAAGTTAGAGCGCTGGCCGCGCGCACCCAGAGCTCGACGCTGGAGATCGAGGAAATGGTCAATGCCATCCGCACCGGTACCGCGCGGGTGGTCGACTCGATGCTCAGCAACAGTCAGCAGGTTGCGCATACCCTGGAAGTGGCGGAGTTGGCCGGCGAGGCGCTGGATGAGATCACCAGCGGCGCCTCGACCATCCACGAGCGCAATCTGGTAGTGGCCAGCGCCACCGAAGAGCAGGCGCAAGTCGCGCGCGAGGTTGATCGTAACCTGCTGAACATCCGCGATCTGGCCCTGCAGACCTCGGAAGGCGCCGACCAGATCAGCGCAGCCAGCCAGGAACTGGCCAACCTGTCGATTGGTTTGAACGGGATGATGAAACGCTTTCAGCTGTGAAACACCCCAGCCATTAAAATAAACCGCCCTCAGGCCAGCATTACATCGTTTTTCAGCGCTGCTGGCCTTCCCTATAGTCCTCGCATACCCAAACGGAGCACCGACGTGCTCCCTTGATGCGAGACTGGCTATGAACAACAAGAAAACCCTCGACGCCAAGGTCGGCGCCGGCACCCGCGTAGTGTGGGGCGGCGAGCAGGTCAGCCACCCTTACAACGCTACCCAGACGCCGATCGTGGCCAGCGCCGCCTATGGCTACGACGATATCGACACCTGGTATGACGTGGCGCTGGGCAATCAGCCTGGGTTTATCTACAGCCGCATGAGCAACCCCACCGTTGCCGTGCTTGAAGACAAACTGTGCGCGCTGGAGGCCGCCGAGTCCGCAGTCGCCTTCAGCTCTGGCATGGCCGCCATCAGTGGCGTGCTGCACAGCCTGCTGGCCTGTGGCCAACGGGTGGTGTCGACCCGCGACAGCTATGGCGGCACCAACAAGATCTTCGAAGAGTTCCTGCCGCGAATGGGCGTTGAGGTAACCCTGTGCGACACCTACGACACCGAGGCCATCGAGCGAGAGATCGCCCGTGGCTGCAACGTGGTGTACCTGGAAACCCCCACCAATCCGACCCTGAAGGTGCTGGACATCCGCCGCCTGGTCGCAGCGGCCAAGCGGGTAGGGGCGCTGGTGGTGGCGGACAATACCTTCGCCACGCCGTTGAACCAGAACCCGCTGGCGCTTGGTGTTGACGTAGTGGTGCACAGCGCAACCAAGTTCCTCTCCGGCCACGGCGATGTGCTGGGCGGTATTGCCTGCGGCGCTGAAAAACTGATGAGCAAGGTGCGCCACTACCGCGAAATCAACGGCGCCGCGCTGGACCCGTTCTCGGCCTACCTGATCATCCGCGGGATCAAGACGCTGGCCCTGCGCCTGCGTCAGCAGCAAGCGAGTGCCCAGGCGCTGGCGGAGTACCTGTGCACCGAGCCTTTGGTCGAAGCAGTCAACTACCCGGGCCTGGCCGAGCACCCTGGGCATGCCATTGCCCGCGCGCAGATGCGTGGCTTTGGCGCGATTGTCAGCTTCGTGCTCAAAGGTGGCATGCGCGATGTAGCGCAGTTGCTGCCGCTGCTCAAGTACGCCCACCGTGCCGGCAACCTGGGTGCGGTAGAAACCATCTATGGCCCGGCGCGCACCACCAGCCATGTTGAAAACACCCTGGAAGAGCGTCAGGCACTGGGCATTTCCGAAGGCCTGGTGCGCATCTCGGTCGGTATCGAAGACACCGCCGACCTGCTCGCGGACCTGCGTGATGCCTGCACCGTGTTGCGCGAGCGACAGCGTACGCAACCTCAGTGCACTGCAGTGCACGCCTAGCGTGAGCTCAAGGCCTGGCGATAAAAACGTCGCCAGGTCGCTTCATGAAAACCGACAATAACAACAACTGCTGGCTGCCGGACTCACCGTGGCGTCATCGCGGCGGGGCGTGTTCGCCATCACTTTCATGAGAATAAAACCATGCACTCTGAGCACAATGACGCACAGGCCGGCAGCGGCCCTGCGTTCAACAAAGACATGCAAACCCGCCACATCGTCATGCTGGCGTTGGGCGGTGTGATCGGCACTGGCCTGTTCCTCACTTCCGGCTACACCGTCAACCAGGCCGGTCCGCTGGGCGCAGTGATCGCCTACATGATTGGCGCGGTAATGGTCTATCTGGTCATGGTCTGCCTGGGCGAGTTGGCCGTGCAGATGCCGGAAACCGGCTCGTTCAGCAGCTACGCCACCCGCTACCTGGGGCCCGGCACCGGCTACACCGTGGCCTGGCTGTACTGGCTGACCTGGGCGGTGGCCATCGGCTCGGAGTTCACCGCCGCCGGCATCCTGATGGTGCGCTGGTTCCCGGAAACGCCGGTGTGGATCTGGAGCGCGCTGTTTGCGCTGGCGGTGTTCATCAGCAATGTAGTGTCGGTGCGGCTGTTTGCCGAAACCGAATTCTGGCTGTCGCTGATCAAGGTCCTGACGGTGGTGGTGTTCATTGCCATCGGCGGTGGCGCGATCTGCGGGCTGTTCGATGTGCAGCATGCGCAGGGCGCGGGGCTGAGCAACTTTACCCGTGAAGGGCTGTTCCCGACCGGCTTCCTGCCGATCGCCATGACCTTGCTGGCGGTGTCGTTCGCGTTCTCCGGGACCGAGCTGATCGGCATTGCCGCAGGTGAAGCGGCCGATCCGCAGACCAGCGTGCCGAAGGCGATCCGCACCACCATCGTGCGCCTGGCGCTGTTCTTCGTCGGCACCATCTTCGTGCTCGCCACCTTGCTGCCGCGCGAACAGGCCGGCCTGGTCGAAAGCCCGTTCGTGCTGGTGTTCGAGCTGATCGGCATTCCGTACTCGGCCGATATCATGAACTTCGTGATCCTCACCGCGCTGCTGTCGGCGGCCAACTCTGGCCTGTATGCAGCCTCGCGGATGCTCTGGACCCTCAGCGATCAGGGCCATATGCCCAAGTGCTATGCCCGCCTGTCGCGGCGCGGCACGCCGGTCAACGCGATCATCCTGAGCATGGCCGGGGCCGTGGCCTCGTTGCTCAGCAGTGTACTGGCGCCGGATACCGTGTACCTGGCACTGGTGTCGATTTCGGGGCTGGCCGTGGTGGTGGTGTGGATGAGCATTGCCGCCAGCCAGATTGCCTTCCGCCGCCACTACGTAGCTAACGGCGGCCGAGTCGAAGATCTGCACTTTCGCGTGCGTGGCTATCCTTGGGTACCCTTGGGCGCGATCGCTTGCTGCCTGCTGGCCTGTATCGGTATTGCCTTTGACCCGGCGCAACGGGTAGCGCTGTACTTCGGCCTGCCGTTCATAGCGTGGTGCTACTTCGTCTACTGGGTGACCCGCAACAAACGTGCGCAACGCCTGCGCGCCGAGGCTGGCGTGCAGCGTCCGGCTAGCGCTGCCTGAGCCGCGCAAGCGATAGTGCACGCAGTCAATTGCCGAAGAGGTTGCGCCGATGAATCAAAAAACCCTACCGCCGCTGAATTGGCTGCGGGCGTTCGAAGTGTCGGCGCGTTACCTCAACTTCACCCACGCGGCCGAGGAGCTGTGCCTGACCCAGGGCGCGGTCAGCCAGCAGATCCGCCAGCTGGAGAGCCACCTTGGGGTCGCGTTGTTCAAGCGCCTGCCACGCGGGCTGGGCCTGACCGAAGAAGGCCAGTCCTATCTGCCGGTGGTGCAGGACGCCATCAGCCGGCTGGCAGTGGGCACCAACGAGATCTTCGGCCACAACCAGCGCCGCCCGGTGAAGGTGCGTGGCAGCTTGAGTTTCCTGCAGTACTGGCTGGCACCACGGCTGGCGGATTTTTGCCGAGAGCACCCGCTGATCGACATCCGTTTCATCAGCAACCTATGGGTGAAAGAGCCTGACGGTGAAGACGATCTGGAGATTCGCTGGGGTGCTGGCAGTTGGCCTGGGCTGGTGTCGCAGCGCTTGACCTGGGATGTGCTGCAACCGGTCTGTTCGCCGGCGCTGCTCGCCGCCGCTCCCCTGCAACACCCGCGCGACCTGGCCCGGCATGCGCTGCTGCATGTGCTGGGTTATGAAGAGGGCTGGGGCTATTGGCTCAAGCGAGTCGGTGCCGATGCCGTGGATTACTCGCGCGGTTTGCAGTTCGACACCATGGTTTCCACCTTGCGCATGGCCGAGCTGGGCCAGGGCGTGGCCTTGGCGCGCTCGTCCATCGTCGAGGATCTGCTCGCGTCTGGCGCGCTGGTCGCGCCGTTCAGCCAGCGTATCGAAGCCAGCGAATCGTTCTATCTGGTCCGCGCCCAGGGCGAAACCCTGAGCACCGAGGCCGCCGCATTTTCCACCTGGCTGGTGGCACAGGCCCATCGTCATTTTTAGACCTTATCGCGTAGCTCTTATCAGGAGTCATCATGCATTACGTAAGCACCCGCGGCGCAGCTGGGCTGGCCGATTTTCGCCGGGTAGTGCTCTCCGGGCTTGCCGACGATGGCGGCTTGTTCGTGCCCCAGGCCGTGCCGCAATACACCCCGGAGCAGATCGGCAGCTGGTCGTGGCTGCCGTTCGACGAGCTGGTCTGGCGGGTGGTCTCGCCCTACGTGGGCGGAGCAATGGACGAAGCTGCGTTGCGCGCGCTGCTCAGTGACAGCTACCGCGACTTCGATCATCGGGCGATCACGCCGTTAAGGCAGATCGGCCATAACGAATGGATTCTAGAGCTGTTCCATGGCCCGACGCAGTCGTCCAAGGATTTTGCTGCGCAGTTGCAGGCGCGCCTGGTTGCGCACTTTCTGCCGCAACAACAGGGCAGGGCGCTGGTGATCGGTGCCACCAACGGCGAGACCGGGCTGGCCGCGATCGAGGCCTTTGCTGGCAGCTCCAACGCTCAACTGGCCGTGTTGTACCCCGAGCAGGGTGTGCCGCCGGCGCAGTTGGCGGCCTTGCACCAGGCAAACCCGCAACAGGTCGCGCTGATCCCGGTAGCGGGCAGTTTCGACGACTGTCAGACCCTGGTGTCGCGCCTGCTGCGCCAGTGGCCGTTGCCTGAGGTGACGCCGATCTGCTTCAACTCGACCAACTGGGTCGGGGTGCTGGCGCAGATCGTCTATTACTTTCACGCCGCGCTGCAGCTTGGCGGCGGCACGCGGCCGGTGGCCTTCAGCGTACCCGCGGCGAGCTTTGCCGAAATCTACGCAGGCTACATCGCGCAGAAGATGGGCTTGCCGATCAACCAGGTGATCGTTTCGACCAACAGCAACGACGCCCTCCATCACTTCATCCAGCGCAACCGCTACTCGACCCGGCAAACCAGCCGCACCTCGTCGCCGGCGATGGACTTCTCACTGTACTCCAACCTTGAGCGGTTTATCTGGGAGCTGTACGACCATGATGGCCATGCGGTGAGGGCGTTGATGGAGCACTTCGAGGCGTGCGGTGAGCTTAGCATCGGCAATCAGCAATGGTTGCGGGCGCGGGTGCTGTTCGACTCACATGCGGTTGAGGAGCTGCAGATTCGCGAAGAAGTCCTGCGCTTGTTTGCCGAGACCGGCGCGGCCGTTGATCCACATACTGCCGTGGGCGCGTTGTCTGGGCGGATTCAGCGACGCAGCCTGGGCGCGCCGATGGTCACCCTCGGGCAAATCGCGCCGAGCAAATCGGCTGGTCTGCTGGCGGAGCTTGGGGTCTGGCCTGGCCCGGTTGCCGCCCTGGCCGAACCGGACGAGGTGCGCACGGGCCTGCAAACGGGGGATCTGGCCAGCTTGATCCAGGCGCTGCGCCAAGCAACGCAGGCGCGGCCATGAAGCGCATTCTTGATCCACTGGACGAACATATCCTGGCCGAGCTGACCGCCAATGCGCGGATCGGCCACGCCGAGCTGGGCGCCAAGGTCAATCTGTCGCGTAACGCGGTGCGCCAGCGGATCGAGCGGCTGGAGCGCGATGGCGCAATCCAGGGCTATACCATCCGCCTCGGCGATTCGCGGCGGGCCTCGTCATTGATCAGCGCGGTGATCTTTGTCTACCGCTATGACCGCATGCGCGGCGCCGATGTGCTGGCCGGCTTGCGCGGCATTCCCGAGGTAGTCCAATGCGAAGTGCTCAGTGGTGAGTTCGACCTGATGCTGCGGGTCAATGCCGCCTCGCCCGAGCGTGTGCACATGGTCTGGAAAGAGATCGCCGGCATGCCCGGGGTGGAAAACACAGTGACCTCGTTCGTGCTCTCGGCCGAGCACTGAGGCGAGCAAAACGACCAACAAATGCAGCATTCTGACCAATTCAACTGACTGCGGTGAACCTTTAGGCTGACTCCATCAAACAACGCCTGAGAGCAACGCAGACATGACTGAATATAAAATTGCATTGGTGGGTTTTGGTGGGGTAAACCGTGGCCTGGCGCAACTGGTTGCCGAGCGTAATGCCCGCTGGCAGGCAAGCCTGGGTTTCAGCCTGAAGATCGTCGGCGTCAGCGATATCTTCCTTGGCTCGATCGTCAACCGCGACGGTCTCGATGCCGCCCAGCTGGTGGCCCTGCCAGCCGAGAAAGGCGCCTGTGCCAAGCTGCACGGTGGCACCGCCGAAGCTTTCACCGAGACAGTGATCAAGCAATCCGGCGCTGACATCATCGCGGAGGCGACTTTCACCAATCCTGTCGACGGCGAACCCGCCACCACTTTCTGCCGCTGGGCGCTGGAAAGCGGCATTCATGTGGTCACCACCAACAAGGGCCCGATTGCCCTGCACGGCAGTGAGCTCAAGGCGCTGGCGCAGCGCAACAACGTCGCGTTCGAGTACGAAGGTTCGGTCATGAGCGGTACGCCGGTGATTCGCCTGGCCAGGCAAGCGCTGGCCGGTGCTGAGGTGCAAGGTTTCGAAGGTATCCTCAACGGCACCTCCAACTATGTTCTTACCCGCATGCAGGAAGGCCTGAGCTTTGCTGCGGCGGTCGCACAGGCGCAGCAGCTGGGCTACGCCGAAGCTGACCCAAGCGCCGATGTCGATGGCTATGACGTGCGCCTGAAAGTGGTGATCCTCGCCAACGAACTGCTCAACGCCAAGCTGCAGATCAGCGACGTCGCCTGCTCGGGTATCAGCAACATCAGCGCTGAAGACATCGCCACCGCCAGCCGCAATGGCCAGTGCTGGAAGCTGATCGGTGCGGCCCAGCGCCAGGCCGACGGCTCGGTGCAAGCCAGCGTCGCTGCACGTTTGTTGCCACTTAGCCATCCACTGGCCGGCATCAGCGGGGCAACCAATGCGGTCTCGTTCACCACTGAGCTGGTCGGTGCAGTCACGGTGTCCGGCCCGGGGGCGGGCAAGATCGAAACCGCCTTTGCCTTGCTCTCGGACATCGTCGCCATCCACACCAGCCAGCAGCAGTAAGCGGAGAGCAGCCATGAGCGTAGCCAGCAAGGTCAATGTGCAACTGGTCGAAGCGCAGCAGATCGATGTGTTCAGCCCTTACGACGGCCGCCTGATCGGCAGCGTGCCATGCCTGGATGCCAGCGCGATACCGGCCATCCTCGATCGTGCCCGCCAAGGTGTGCGCCAGGCCGCGGCAATGCCGCGCCATCAGCGCGCACGTGTGTTGGAGGAGGCGGCGCGGCGGGTGCAGGAGCAAGCCCAGGCGTTTGCCGAATTGATCGTCGCCGAGGCCGGCAAGACCTTGCGCCAGGCCGAGAAAGAGGTCAAACGCTGCGTCAATACCCTCAAGCTGTCGGCTGAAGAGGCGCGGCGCAATGCCGGTGAGGTGGTGCCGTTCGAGGCCTATGAGGGCTCAGAATCGCGCCAGGGCTGGTTCAGCCGAGAGCCGTTGGGGTTAATCGTCGCGATCACCCCGTACAACGACCCGCTCAATCTGGTCGCACACAAGCTCGGGCCAGCGATTGCCGGTGGCAATGGCTTGATCCTGAAACCGTCCGAGCTGGCGCCGCTGTCGGCCCTGAAGCTGGTCGAATGCCTGCTGCAGGCGGGTTTGCCGGAAGCGGTGGTCACTGCCGTGACCGGTGGTGTCGAGTTGGGCAAGGCGCTGGTCGAACTGCGCGAGGTGCGCATGGTGTCGTTCACCGGCGGTTTTGTTACCGGCGAGTCGATTGCCCGCAGTGCTGGCCTGAAAAAGCTGGCGATGGACTTGGGCGGCAACGCGCCGGTGCTGGTGCTGGAAGACTGCGACCTGGAACCCACGGTCGAGTCGTGTGTCTCCGGGGCGTTCTGGGCGGCGGGGCAGAACTGCATCGGCACCCAGCGGATCTTGGTGCAACGGCCGATCTATGAAGCGTTCCGCGCACGCTTTGTCGCCCAGGCACGGGCCTTGGTGCTGGGAGACCCGGCCCTGCGTGAAACCGATGTCGGGCCGATGGTGACCGAACAGGCTGCGCGCCGCACTGAACAGTTGGTCAACGAGGCGCTCAGCGAGGGTGCGCAGCTGCTCTGCGGTCACCAGCGCAAGGGCGCCAGTTACGCGCCAACGGTGCTGGAGCAGGTCAGTCATGCCAGCCAGATCTGGCAGCAAGAGGTGTTTGCGCCGGTGGTGATTCTTGAGCCGTTCGACCAGCTGGACCAAGCAGTGGCGCTGGCCAATGCTCCGGAATACAGCCTGCACGCCGGAGTGTTCACCCGTGACCTGGCCAAGGCGTTGAAGCTTGCCAGGCAGATCGAAGCGGGTGGGGTGATGATCAATGATTCGTCGGACTATCGCTTCGATGCCATGCCGTTTGGCGGCTTCAAATACGGCAGTCTCGGTCGGGAGGGGGTGCGCTTTGCTTATGAGGACATGACCCAGCCGAAAGTGGTGTGCATCAACGATCTGAGCTGACGGCAGCATGCTGTCCTGCGCCGGTTTGGCGGCAGGGCAGCGTGACATGCAGAGCAGATCCGACGAACGGTAGGTGACTTAGGTCTCGACTTTTGATGTATTGAAACCGGTTTCATAACCCGTCTCAAACAATAATCACAAGAGACCTCCGATGACCGATACAGCGTCCAGCCCGCGCGAGCGGGTCACCATCAGCCAGGTTGCACGGGTCGCCGGCGTCTCCAAGGCGACCGTGTCGCGTTATATCGGTGGCGACCGTCAGTTGCTCGCCGATGCCACTGCGCAGCATCTGGCCGAGGTCATCGAGCGCCTTGGCTACCGGCCAAACCAAATGGCCAGGGGCCTCAAGCGCGGCCAGACGCGCCTGATCGGCATGCTGGTTGCCGACATTCTCAACCCCTATTCTGTGGCCGTGATGCGCGGCGTTGAAACTGCCTGTCGCGAGCACGGCTACAGCCTGGTGCTGTGCAACACCAATCGCGATGACGAGCAAGAGAGCCATCACCTGCGCGTGCTGCAGTCATACAACGTCGAAGGGCTGATCGTGAACACCCTTGGCCACCATCAGGGCGAACTGCTGGCGTTGCACCGGGATATCCCCATGGTGCTGGTCGACCGCCAGGTGCCGCAGCTCAATGCCGATATGGTCGGGCTGGATAACGCCGACGCAGTCGAGCAGGCGCTGGACCACCTGCAGGCTCGCGGCTACCGCGACATTCTGGCAGTCAGCGAGCCGCTGGATGGCACCAGCTCGCGACTGGAACGGGTGCAGGCCTTTACCGCATCGATCAATCGCCGCCCCGGCATGCGCCAGCAGATCCTTGAGTGTGCGGCTGATTTGCCCACATGTCTGGGCAATTTCCTCGGTGCCAGCGGGCATGGCCCGCAAGCGATTTTCACCTTCAACGGCGTGGCCACCCTGGCCGTCACTCGCGCCTTGCACGAGCGCGGCTGCAGATTGTTCGAGGATGTCGGCCTGCTCGCCCTCGACGAACTCGACTGGCACCCGTTGGTCGGCAGCGGCATTACCGCGCTGGCGCAACCAACCGAACGCATCGGCGCAATGGCTTTCAATTGCCTGCTTGAGCGGTTGCGTGGCGGTAACGCTGCTGCGCAGCGCATCGACCTCAAGGCCGAACTGATCATTCGCGGATCGACCAACCCCCGTATTTGAACAACGGAGTCACGTCCGTTTGCTTTGCATCGAAATGAAACCGGTTTCATAAGGACAATAACAATGCGCTCGAACCCCGTTTCCATCAGCCTTTCCAGCTACGGCGCCGACTTGGTCCGCCAGCGTGGCCAAGCTAGTTTCGTGCCGATGCTGGCTGCGGCCGGCGTCAATCGAGTCGAGCTGCGCGAAGAACTGTTCGCCAGCCCGCCGGACTGCCCGCAGCTGTCTGCCGCAATCCGCACGTCAGGCATGGAATGCCTGTATTCCTCGCCGCTGGAGCTGTGGCTGGAGGACGGCCAATTGAACCCGGCGTTGCCTGCCAGGCTACAGACCGCCAGAGCAGTGGGCGCGGTGGCACTCAAGGTTTCCCTTGGCCACTATCAGCCGCGCTGTGACCTGACGGCGCTGGCTGCGCAACTCTCGGCGGATGGCCCAATGCTGCTGGTTGAAAACGACCAGACTGCGCACGGAGGGCGGATCGAACCGATGCTGCAGTTTCTTCTGCGCTGTGAATCCATTGCACTGGCGCTGGGCATGACTTTCGATATTGGCAACTGGCGCTGGCAGGGTGAGTCGGTAGTTCAAGCCGCTCACGAGCTGGGCCGCTGGGTGCGCTATGTGCACTGCAAGGCGGTCGAGCTCCAGGCCAATGGCCGCCTGGTCGCAGTGCCGCCACGCGCAGCCGATCTGCTGGCCTGGGAAGCGCTGTTCGCCGAGTTCAGACCGGCTGTGATGCGCGCAGTCGAGTTTCCTCTGGTCGGTGACGACCTGCTGGCGATAACCCGCGCCCAGGTCAACAACCTGGCTCGGCTTGCGCTGACTGCGGAGGTGAGCCATGCCTGACCATGATGTGTTGTGCTTTGGCGAGACCATGGCCATGTTCGTCGCCGAACAAACCGGCGAACTGGCGCAGGTCGGCCAGTTCGGCAAACGCATTGCCGGTGCCGATAGCAATGTTGCGATCGGTTTGTCGCGGCTGGGCTTCAAGGTGCGTTGGCTGAGCCGGGTCGGCAATGACTCGTTGGGCCGCTTCGTGCTGGACAGCCTGCTCAAGGAGGGCCTGGATTGCTCGGCGGTACAAGTCGACCCCGAGCATGCCACCGGCTTTCAGCTCAAGGCCCGCTGCGATGATGGCAGCGACCCCGCCGTCGAATATTTCCGCCGCAACTCGGCTGCCAGTCATCTGTCGCCGCAGCTGCTGAACGCACAATTGATCAGCGCCGGGCATGTGCATGCCACCGGTATTCCGCTGGCGCTGTCGGCGGGCTGCCGGGCGTTGTCGCATGCGCTGATCGACGCCATGCGCAGCGCTGGCCGGAGCATCTCGTTCGACCCCAACCTGCGCCCATCGTTATGGCCTGACCAGGCCAGCATGATCCGCGAGGTCAACGCGCTGGCAGTCAAAGCCAACTGGGTGCTGCCAGGCCTTGAAGAGGGCCGTTTGCTCACCGGTCGACAAAGCCCAGCTGATATCGCCGCGTTTTATCTGCAGCAAGGCGTCGAGCTTGTCGTGATCAAGCTGGGCGGCGAGGGCGCTTATTTCTGCAGCGCAGACGCTGAGGGCTGGGTGCCGGCATTCGCTGTTGCGCAGGTGGTCGATACCGTGGGTGCAGGCGATGCCTTTGCAGTGGGCGTGCTCAGTGGCCTGCTCGAAGGCTACCCGCTGGGTGAAGCGGTTGCCCGCGGCAATTGGTGCGGCAGCCGCGCGGTGCAGTCGCGCGGGGATATGGAAGGCCTGCCGCTGCGCAGTGAACTGGAACTGTACAACCGGCGCAGCTGCGCCTGAAACGCTGATCGCCGGTTAGCCGGCACCTGGTGCAACAAAAACAACCAAGCTCAGGAGCACACCTCATGCAAACGACCAGCCTTGCGCGTCGCCGGTGGTGGTACATCATCCCGATCGTGTTCATTACCTACAGCCTGGCGTATCTGGACCGCGCCAATTACGGCTTTGCCGCAGCTTCCGGCATGGCCGACGACCTCAAGATCACCCCAGCCTTGTCGTCCTTGCTCGGTGCGTTGTTCTTTCTCGGCTACTTCTTCTTTCAGGTGCCCGGGGCGATCTATGCGGAAAAGCGCAGCGTCAAGAAGCTGATCTTCGTCAGCCTGATCCTCTGGGGTGGGCTGGCGACGCTGACCGGGATGATCAGCAATGTCTATTTTCTGATAGCCATTCGCTTTCTGCTCGGGGTGGTCGAGGCGGCAGTGATGCCGGCGATGCTGATCTACCTGTGCCATTGGTTTACTCGCGCCGAACGCTCGCGGGCCAACACCTTCCTGATGCTCGGCAATCCGGTGACGATCCTGTGGATGTCGGTGGTGTCGGGCTACCTGATCAAGCATTACGACTGGCGCTGGATGTTCATCATCGAAGGCCTGCCGGCGGTGCTCTGGGCGTTTATCTGGTGGCGCCTCGCGGCGGACAAACCGGCCCAGGTGAGCTGGCTCAGCAGGCATGAGAAGGACCAGTTGCAAGCGGCGCTGGCGGCTGAGCAGCAGGGCATCAAACCGGTGAAGAATTACCGCGAGGCGTTCCGCTCGCCGCAGGTCATCGTGCTGTCGTTGCAGTACTTCTGCTGGAGCATCGGCGTGTACGGCTTTGTGCTGTGGCTGCCGTCGATCCTCAAGCAGGCCGCCAATGTCGATATCGTCACCGCCGGCTGGTTGTCATCGGTACCGTACCTGGCGGCGGTGCTGGCCATGGTCGGCGTGTCGTGGGCCTCGGACCGGCTGCAGAAGCGCAAGCGCTTCGTCTGGCCACCGCTGCTGATCGCCGCGCTGGCGTTCTACGGCTCGTATGCGCTGGGCAGCGAGCACTTCTGGTGGTCGTACTCCCTGCTGGTCCTGGCCGGAGCCTGCATGTATGCGCCATACGGGCCGTTTTTCGCGATCGTGCCGGAGATTCTGCCGAGCAACGTCGCAGGCGGGGCCATGGCCTTGATCAACAGCATGGGCGCACTGGGCTCGTTCGGTGGCTCGTGGCTGGTGGGCTACCTGAATGGCGCCACCGGCGGGCCAGGCGCCTCTTATCTGTTCATGTGCGGTGCGCTGCTGACGGCGGTTGCCCTCACGGTCGCACTGCGTACCCCTCAGGCTCAGCCCAAGCGTCGCGCTGCGGGCCTGGCATTGAATCACTAAGGAACTGCCATGAAAAAGACCATAGTCCTCTACAAGCGCTTGTCCGATGATTTGCTCGGCCGCCTGCGCGAGCAGGCCGAAGTGATCTTCGTCGACACCGCGCAGGCGGATGGCCTGGCCCGCCTGCGCGATGCCTTGCCCCACGCCCATGGCCTGCTCGGGGCCAGCCTGCGCCTGGACAGCAGCCTGCTGGACCTGGCGCCGCAGCTGGAAGCGGTGGCCAGCGTCTCGGTGGGGGTCGACAACTACGACATCGCTGACCTAACCCGGCGCGGCATCGTCCTTACCAATACCCCCGATGTGCTTACCGAAACCACCGCCGATACTGGCTTTGCCTTGATCCTGGCGACGGCGCGCAGGGTGGTCGAACTTGCCAGTTGGGTGCGGGCAGGGCACTGGCAGGCCAACCTGGGGCCGGCTCACTTCGGCACCGATGTGCACGGCAAAACTCTGGGCATCGTTGGTATGGGACGCATTGGCGAAGCGTTGGTCAAGCGTGCGGCGGCGGGGTTTGGCATGCGCGTGGTGTATCACAGCCGTCAGCCCAAGCCCGCGGTCGAGGCACTTTATGGCGCGGCCTGCCGCAGCCTTGATGGATTGCTGGAAGAGTCTGACTTTGTCTGCCTGACCGTACCGTTGAGTGCTGCTACAGAAGGGCTGATCGGCGCGCGGGAACTTGGCCTGATGAAACCCGAAGCCATCCTCATCAACATCTCGCGTGGCCGGGTGGTGGATGAGACCGCGCTGATCGAAGCGCTACGTGAACAGCGCATTCGCGGGGCTGGGCTGGATGTGTTCGTCAAGGAGCCGTTGGCGGTTGATTCGCCGTTGCTGCAATTGGACAACGTGGTGGCAACGCCGCACATTGGCTCGGCAACCCACGAAACCCGCCAGGCCATGGCCCACTGCGCGGTAGGTAATCTGCTCTGTGCGTTGGCAGATCAGCGGCCGCAGAATTTGGTCAATCCGCAGGTGTGGGCTATGCGCTAGTCGGCATTGCTGGGGCGCCGGACCGGTCGGAAAGGGCTGTAAAGCAGCCCCGGCGTTCTCGAGCAAAACCCACTGTCGCGTTGAAATCAATTGACATATGTTATTTGTGATCACATATTGAAGCCATAACAACGCCAATATGTGAGTCTGTCCATGACTGATCGCCCAACCCTTCTGCCGGTAATGCGCCCGGTGTCGCGCGACACACTGCAGGACCAGGTCTACCGCCAGATCCGTGAAGCGCTGATGAGCGGTCGCTTTCAGCCCGGCCAGAAGCTGACCATCCGCGGCCTGGCCGAAGCCTTGGGCTCAAGCCCGATGCCCGTACGAGAGGCGCTTAACCGCCTGAGTGCCGAAAACGCCTTTGAAGTCACCGAAACAGCCCGCCTGCGGGTGCGCATGATGACTCCAGAGCGCCTGCGCGAAATCCGCGACGCGCGGGTAGCGCTCGAAGGCCTGCTGGCCGAGAAAGCCGTGGTGCTGCTGACCCAGCGCGACCTGACCGAGATCACCCAACTCTGCGAACAGATGCAGCACGCCGCCGACAACGTCGATGTGGCGCGTTATCTGTGGACCAACTTTGCCTTTCACCGGCGCATCTATGCTGTGGCCAACGCCGAGTTGACCGTCGCTGCGGTGGAGAACTTCTGGCTGCACATGGGCCCATGCTTTGCCCTGGTCGCGCCGGACAAGGCCCACCTGCAACGCTCGATGGAGGCGCACAACCGCATCGTCGAAGCCTTGCAGGCCGGTGATGGCGCCGCTGCGCGAGCGGCGGTCACCGACGACATCATGCAGGCGGCCGACTCGCTGGCACGCCTGATCGTCAAGAGCGACCGTTCCAGGTCGCCTGCCTCAGGAGTTAAAAAAGCATGAGCGTTCTGAACCGACTGATCCCCTACAGCGGCCTGCGCGTATTGATCTCTGGCGGCGCCGCCGGCATCGGCGAGGTGCTGGCTGCGGCGTACATGGAGGCCGGCGCCAAGGTGCATGTCTGCGATGTCAGCGAAGCGGCCCTGGCGGCGTTTCGTGATCGCTACCCGAATAGCCTGGCAACCAAGGCTGATGTCGGCGACCCAGCGCAGATCGAAGCCGTGTTCAAGGTCCAGCGCGAGCAGTTCGGCGGCCTCGATGTACTGATCAACAACGCCGGGATCGCCGGGCCGACGGCGGGCATAGACGCCGTCACCGACGAAGAATGGCAGCGCACCGTCGATATCAACCTGACCGGGCAATACCGCTTCGCCCACCATGCGGTGCCGCTGCTCAAAGCCTCGCCGAATGCCCACCTGATTCACATCGCCTCGGTGGCGGGGCGCCTTGGCTATGCCTGGCGTACGCCTTATGCCGCAACCAAATGGGCGATCGTCGGGCTGATGAAGTCCCTGGCCAGCGAGCTGGGCGAGAGCGATATCCGCGTCAACGCCTTGCTCCCGGGCATCGTCGAAGGGCCACGCATGGACGGCGTGATTCGCGCCCGGGCCGAGCAGTTGAACGTGCCTGAGGCGGCGATGCGTGACGAGTACCTGCAGAAGATCTCGCTCAAGCGCATGGTCACCGCCGAAGACGTCGCCGCCATGGCGCTGTTCCTGTGTTCACCGGCGGCACGCAACGTGACCGGCCAGGCCATCAGCGTGGATGGCAACGTCGAGTACCTGTAACGGCTCGACCCCTCATGCAGTAACCGCGGGGGCTGCAACCCTGCTGCTGACGTATTCACTTTCTCACCAAGAACAAGAATGGAGAAATTCGCATGTCCAGAAAACGCCCGATCATCATTACCTGCGCGGTCACTGGCGCTATTCACACGCCGTCGATGTCGCCGCATCTGCCGATCACCCCGCAGCAAATTGCCGATGCCGCCATCGGTGCCGCCGAAGCCGGCGCTGCCATCGTCCACCTGCATGCACGTGACCCGATCGATGGCCGGCCCAGCCAGGACGTCGACCTGTTCCGCCAGTTCTTGCCGCAGATCAAGGCCAAGAGCGATGTCGTCATCAACATCACCACCGGCGGGGCGCCGACCATGGGCGTTGAAGAGCGCCTGCAGCCGGTGGCTCAGCTCAAGCCGGAGTTGGCTTCACTGAACATGGGCTCGATGAACTTCGGCCTGTACGAAATGCTCGAGCGCTTCACCGAGTTCAAGCATGACTGGGAGCGGCCATATCTGGCAGAAAGTGACGACCGGATCTTCCGCAATACCTTCCGCGACATCGCGCACATCCTCAACGCCTGTGCCGAGAACCGCACCCGTTTTGAAATCGAGTGCTACGACATCGGCCACCTGTATACCGCAGCGCACTTCCTCCAGCGCGGCCTGCTCAAGGCACCGATATTCATCCAGTCAGTGTTTGGCCTGCGCGGCGGTATCGGTGGCCACCCGGAAGACCTCGCGCACATGCGCCGTACGGCTGATCGGCTGTTTGGCGACGCCTATCAGTGGTCGATCCTGGGCGCCGGGCGCAACCAGATCCCGCTGGGTACCATGGGCCTGGCAATGGGCAGCCACGTACGGGTTGGCCTGGAGGATTCACTGTGGGACGGCCCAGGCCAACTGGCCGCGTCCAATGCCGACCAGGTCAAACGCATCCGGACAGTGATCGAAGCGCTCGGCGCGCGAGTAGCAACGCCGGATGAAGCCCGGGAAATGCTCGACCTCAAAGGCAAGGACAAGGTCGACTTCTAGCCCCGGCGTGACCTCGCGGATTCTGCGCAGCGGGGCGTCGGGCCCGGCTGCCAGCACCTTCAGCATTCACCGGCTACTCAAGCCATGAGGTTTGTGCGATGACAATTACAAGAAACATCGATAGCGCTGCCACACCCCGTGATTCAGCCACGCTGAACAAGGTTATCTTCATCAAGCTGATGCCGTTGCTGATTGCGGCGTACATCCTGAGCTTTCTCGACCGCACCAACATCGCCCTGGCCAAGCATCAGCTGGATGTGGATCTGGGCATTTCGGCGGCGGCCTATGGGCTGGGCGCCGGCTTGTTCTTTCTGACCTATGCGCTGTCGGAAGTACCCAGCAACCTGATCATGCACAAGGTCGGCGCGCGCTTCTGGATCGCCCGCATCATGGTGACCTGGGGCCTGATCTCGGCCGCGATGGCGTTTGTTCAGGGCGAAACCTCGTTTTACATCCTGCGTCTGCTGCTGGGCGTGGCCGAGGCGGGGCTGTTCCCCGGCGTGATGCTCTATCTAACCTATTGGTTTGGCCGCGAGCAACGTGCGCGGGCGATTGGCTACTTCCTCCTGGGTGTGTGCTTCGCCAATATCATCGGCGGCCCGCTGGGCGCGTTGCTGATGCAGCTGGACGGCCTGTGGGGATGGCGTGGTTGGCAGTGGATGTTCATGCTCGAAGGCCTGCCGGCAGTATTCTTCGCCTATGTTGTATGGAAGAAACTACCGGACCGGCCGAGCAAGGCGCCGTGGCTGAGCCCGGCTGAAGCCGAGCAGATCGAGCGCGGCCTGGCGGCTGAGCAGGACGAAGGCGCAGGGCAGGGCGGCCATTCGCTCAAGCAGTGCCTGACGCCGCAGATCTTCCTGGCGATCCTGGTGTACTTCTGCCATCAGATCACGGTGTATACGGTGATCTTCTTCCTGCCGGGAATCATCGGCAAATACGGCGAGTTGACCACGCTGCAGATCGGCTTGTTGACCTCGTTGCCGTGGATCGCCGCAGCCGTGGGTGCGATGGCGCTGCCGCGCTTTGCCACTACCCCACAACGGGCACGGATGATGCTGGTGTGCGGGTTGCTGACCATGGCCGCCGGGCTGGGTATCGCCTCGCTGGCAGGGCCGGTGCTGAGCCTGATGGGCTTCTGCCTGTCGGCGCTGATGTTCTTTGTTGTGCAGTCGATTATCTTCCTGTACCCGGCCTCACGCCTCAAAGGCGCGGCCCTGGCCGGTGGGCTGGGCTTCGTCAACTCGTGTGGGCTGTTGGGCGGCTTTGTCGGCCCGTCGGTGATGGGTATGATCGAGCAAACCACCGGTAACGCCATGAACGGGATGAAGATCATCGCGGTGATCCTGGTGCTCGCCGCGCTGGCTGCGCTGCGCCTGCGTCAAGGGCATGAGCGCAAGGTCCCCAAGGCTGAAGCGCATGGACGCCGACAGGTAGTTTGAGTCCACGCTGGTCTGCTCTGGCTGACGTTGCCGGCCAGAGCAGCCCTTTTGCGGTTGTAACCTTGGACTATTTGTTGTTGACCTGCTCGAACGACTTGGCCATGTCTCTGGCCCAGCCATCGAGTACCGCTTTCACATCCTTGGTCTGCATGACCTGGTCGGCGTTATCCAGTTCGGCGCCCGCACCTTTGCGCACCACCTGCGCCACCACTTTGTTGTTGCCCGCGTCGATGAAGGCCGCTTCAGTGGCGAGGCTGGTGTCCTGATCACGGATACCGGTCGCGGTGCTCACGCCGGCTGCGATCAAGGCAATCGGGATCACTTCATAGGCTTGCAGGCTCTTGGTGCTCGCACTCACCCCGGTAATCGCCGGCCGCACGATCAACACCCCCGGGCCTGGTCCCTTGGCCAACGGCATGACCTTGGCCATTTCCCGCTGCAGGGCCTGATCGTAGTACTGGGTAATGCCTTGCAGGGTGCTGGCGGGAATCTTGGCCGTGGGCTGCGGCTTTGGATACAGCTGGCTCGGTTCGATATAGACCATGGTGTAGCGGCGTGCATCGAGCTTCGGATCGACCCAGCGCATCACCGGCGCACCGGAAGGTGAAGTCTCCTGCTTGAGCAAACTGTAATCCTTGAGGAATCCAGAATACTGGTTGGACTCGACGTACTTGCTGGCACAGCCAGACACTGCAAGTGTTGCCACGCACAACGCGGTCAGCAGTAACTTTGACTTCATGTTGTTGCTCCTTGTGGACAGATCTCTGCCGAGATCGCACTGCCGAGGGGGAATCGCCACGTCGCGCGGCCTTTCACACTATCCAGCTGCAGCGTTGCGATTGGTGTCAAACAGGGTGGTGCTAGTTGCCCTGTGGGCCCGCATTGCTCATGTAATGAGCCCAGCCGAGTCCAGTACATGACAGCGCTGTTACTTGGCACACCTGGGCAACCGTCAATCAGCATAGTCCAGCCATGTGTAAGTAAAGAGTTGGGCTAGGATTAGCTGGAACAGACGCGGCGGGCATTCGAGCTGCGGACTACAACGAATGCCAAAGAAGGTCCAGACCCTTGAACACCTCACGCCGCGGCTTCTCCCTGCAAGTGCTGATTGGCCTGGCAATCATGTTCAGTACGCTGACGCTTGGGGCAGTGCTGGCCTACCAGGGCTACCGCAGCATCGAGCATACGTTGCTGGCTGCGTCGGCCGACACCAGTCGCCAGTTGGCGCGCACCATCAACGAGCGTGCGCAGCGCTTGATCAACCCGGTACTCAGCTCGATCCGTCTGCTTGCCCATGACTCGCTTGCCGAGGCCGTCACGCTGCAGCAACGGCTTGATCGTTTGCCCTTGCTCGCGGCCAGCCTGGACGCCAACAGCATGCTCAGCGCGGTGTATGTGGGCTATGCCAATGGCGAGTTCGTGCTGTTACGGGCGCTGCGCGACGAGGCCGACAGCCAGAGCGTGCATGCGCCCGCAGGTGCCGCGTACCTGTTGCAAAGCATCAGCCTGGACGGCAGTGGGCAGATGCTCGGTGAGTGGCGCTTTTACGACCGAGGTCTGACGCTGCTGCAAACCCAGGCCAAACCGGACTACCACTTTGACCCGCGGACGCGGCCCTGGTTTGTCGAGGGCCTGGCCAGCGCGACTACCCAGTTGACCAAGCCATATGTCTTTTTCACCACCAAGGAGATCGGCCTGACGGTTGCCCAACGCAGCATCACTGGGCACGCAGTGCTGGGCATGGACGCCTCGGTCAACGACCTGGGCGGCGAAGTGGCTGACCTGCGCACCACCCCCGGCACGCAGATGGCGGTGGTGGGCAGTGATGGCGAGGTAGTGTTTTACCCAGATCTGCAGCGGGTAGTGGTCCAGGACGGTGCGGCGCTGCGTTTGTCGCGCCTGGACGAGCTGGCGGTCGACAGCCTCAGCTGGCTGTTCGTCAACAATTACCAGAGCGCAGACCCGGTCCACTATCAGGCGGCCGGCCAGGACTGGTACGGCGTGCAGGTTCCGCTTTCGTCATTCACCCAGCACGACATCCGCCTGCTGATCGCAGTACCGGCGGCTGAGCTACTGGGCGGCGCGCGGCAGATGCTGATGGCCGAAGCGCGCTGGGCGATTCTTCTGATCGGGGTCCTGCTGCTGATCGGCTGGGCCCTGGCGCGGCGTATTGGCCAGCCGCTGCAGGCGCTGACCGAGCAAGTACAGGCTCTGGCCAGTTTCGACTTCAGCCGGCGCGTCGGGGTCGAGTCGCGGATCAGCGAGGTCAGCGCGCTGAGCGAGGTGCTCGGCGGCATGTCACGCACTATTCACAACTTCCAGGCGATCACCCTCAGCCTGAGCCGGGAAACCAATCTGGAAGATATGCTTCGCCAGGTGCTGGGTGAACTGGTGGAGGCGACTGCCGTAACCAGCGGTGCTGTCTATCTGGCCGGCGAAGACAGCGAGGTATTACGCCTGGCAGCGCACTATCGCGATGAGCGCTATCCCGCTGACCTACAGCTTGGCGTGCACGAGCCGCATCAACTGAATAGCGCAGTGGAGCAGGCGATGCCTGGCCAAACACCGACCATGGCCGTGGCGCTGAATGACCGCAGCGGGCAGCGCCTTGGGCTGTTGGTGTTGCAACTGGGCCCGGCGCAGCTGCACTCGGGCGGCATTGCACCGGCATTTCGCCAGTTCGTCGAGGAGCTGTCCGGGGCGGCCGCAGTGGCCATAGAGACACGCCAGTTGATCGAGGCCCAGCAACGCCTGCTCGACGGCATCATCCAGCTGCTCGCTGATGCCACCGATGCCAAAAGCCCCTATACCGGGGGCCACTGCCAGCGTGTGCCGGTGCTGGCGGAAATGCTCATGGACAGTGTCATTGCCGCAAACAGTGGGCCTTACGCGCAGTTCCACATGGACGCACTGGAACGCTATGAGTTCAGGATCGCGGCGTGGCTGCATGACTGCGGCAAGGTCACCAGCCCGGAGTACGTAGTCGACAAGGCGACCAAGCTGGAGACTTTGAACAACCGCATCCACGAGATCCGCACCCGCTTCGAGGTGCTCTGGCGCGATGCCGAGTTGCTCTATTGGCAGCGCTTGGCTGAGGGTGGCGAGCAGCAGGCGCTGCAAGCAGCGCTGGAGGATGCCCGGGTGCAGTTGCAGGAAGAGTTCGCCTTTATCGCCAATGCCAACATCGGCGGCGAGTTCATGTCCGATGCTGATATCGAGCGCTTGCGCACCATTGGTTCGCGCCCGTGGCTGCGCAACTTCGATAACCGCCTGGGCTTGTCCCGTGACGAGGCAGAACGTCTGGCGCCAGTGGCCTCGGCATTGCTGCCGGCGCCTGAGCAACTACTGGCTGACCGTGTCGACCACCTGGTGCCATGGGGTGAGCGCAAGCCGCCAGTCGACAAGCACGACCCACGCAATATCTGGGGCTTTGACATGCGCCTGCCGGCCCATGCTTACAATTATGGCGAACTGCACAACCTGAGTATCCGTCGCGGCACCCTGACTGACGAAGAGCGCTTCAAGATCAACGAGCACATCGTGCAGACCATCATCATGCTCAACACCTTGCCGTTGCCCAGCCACCTCAAGCGCGTACCGGAGATTGCCGGCAACCATCACGAGAAGATGGACGGCAGCGGCTACCCACGTGGTTTGAAGAGAGACGACATGAGCATCGCCGAACGAGTGATGGCGATTGCCGATATCTTCGAGGCACTGAGTGCGGCTGACCGGCCCTATAAGGCGGCCAAGTCGTTGTCGGAGTCAGTCAAGATTCTCGGCTTCATGGCCCGCGACCAGCACATCGACCCAGGGCTGTTCCGCCTGTTTTTAAGCAGCGGCGTGTACCGCGAGTACGGCGAGCGTTTTCTGCGCAGTGACCAGCTTGACGACGTCGATATCGAGCCTTATCTGCGCGCATTCGCAGGGTCTTGAGGGCGTCTGGAGGGTGCCTGCCGACTATCGATTGCGCTCATGAAAGTTTGACCGATGAGTCAAATCTGCCTAGGGTAGCCCGCTCTGTTTTTCTGTTTGAGCGTGTTATGACTACCCCGTACAAGCTGCCGGCAACCGTCTACCTGCTGGGTTTGACCATCTTCACCCTGGTCACCGCCGAGTTCATGGTCGCCGGGATGATGCCGGCATTGGCTGATGCCTTCTCCGTCAGCCTGGCCCAGGTCGGCAACCTGATTGCTTTCTATGCATTGGGCATGGCCCTCGGTGGGCCGCCGCTCACAGTGCTGTTGATTTCTCGCGGCATCGGTAACAAGCGGGCGTTGATCGCCTTGTTGGTCGTCTATTTATTGGCCGCCGGGGTGTCCGCCGTGGCGCCGAGCTACACCATCCTGCTGGCGGCGCGGGTGATCATGGGTGTGGCCAGTGCAGCCTGCATCGGCCTGTGCATGACTCTGTGTGCCGGGCTGGTACCGTTGGCCGCGCGGGGCAGGGCGATTGCGGTGGTGCTGGCGGGGCTGATGCTGTCGCCGGTGGCCGGCGTGCCGCTGACCACGGTGATCGAGCAGGTCGCCGGCTGGCGCGCCAGTGCCTGGATGATCGTTGCCCTGGCGCTGCTGTGCACCTTACTGGTCGCACGCCAGCTGCCGCAGGACGTCGCCGGCCAGCAGCCCAGCCTGCGTCGGCAACTGGACGACCTGAAAAGCCGCAGCCTGTGGGGTGCCTACGTCACCAGCGGGCTGATCATCGGTGCGACCTTTGCCGCATTCAGCTACATCACACCGATCTTGATCAACGAAGTCGGCATATCGCCCGCTTACGTCGCACCGCTGCTGGCGCTGTACGGCGTCGCCAACGTGCTTGGCAACCTGTTCATCGGACGTATCGCCGAGCGGCACACCTTCCGCGCCTTGGGTTGGGGGCTGGCGTTGTTGGTGCTGGCCATGGCCGGCTTTGCGCTGGGCGGCGAGCATCGCTGGTTGAATTTGCTGTGCTTTATCCTGATCGGTTTTACCGGCGTGGCGCTCAACCCAGCGATGGTCGCGCGGGTGATGAAGGCCGCCGAGCCGGGCGCGTTGGTCAATACCCTGCACACCTCGGTCATCACCGCTGGTTTGGCCTTTGGCAGTTGGGCGGGGGGCGAGGCGATCGATGCGGGCTTTGGCCTGCGTGCGCCGTTGTGGGTTGGCGCGGCGCTGGCCGGACTGGGCCTGATCAGCCTGGCGCGGCCACTGCTCAATGCCCGCACGCCTGCGGCAAGGCCGTATGCCTGATTGAAGCAGGGCGCAACAGTCAGTACTTTGCGCCAACGTGTTGCTTAGTGACCGCCTTTCATGCGGCGCGCCAGCAGATACAGGCCCAGGCCGACCAACGCGGTCGCGGCGCCGATGTAACCCGTGCTGGTCCAGCCCAGTCCAGCAGTAATCGCCATGCCGCCCAGCCACGGCCCCAGCGCATTGGCCAGGTTGAACGCTGCGTGGTTGGATGCCGCCGCCAGGCTCGGCGCCTCGTGAGCGATGTCCATCAAGCGAATCTGCAGCGGCGCTGCCAGGGCGATCATGCTGCCGACCAGGGCGATGCCGAGCATGACTGACCACAGTGCATGGGCGGCGTAGGTGAAGAACAGCAGCACGCCGATCGACCAGAGCAACACCAGGCCTACCGCACGGAACTGCAGCCGATCAAACAGCTTGCCACCGGCAATGTTGCCGATGATGCCGCCGGCGCCAAATGCCGCCAGGGCAAAGGGGATCATCTGTGCCGAAGTGCCGGTCACCTCGAGCATGGTGGGCGCCAGATAGCTGAACACGCAGAACATCCCGGCAAAGCCGACTGCGGCAATGCCCAGCGCCATCCACACTTGCGGCAAGCGGAACGCCTGCAATTCCTTGCGCGGATCGCTGCGTGCTTCATCGTCACGCTGCGGCACGTAACGCCAAACCAGGGCAATGGTGCATAGCGCGATTACGCCCACCAGCAAGAATGCCGACCGCCAGCCAAAGTACTGCCCCAGCAGGGTGGCCACGGGGTTGCCCAGCAGCATGGCCAGGGTCAGCCCGAGCATCACTCGCGCCACCGCCCCGGCCCGCTGGTTACTCGCGACCATGCTCGAGGCCACCACCGCCGCGATACCAAAATAGGCGCCATGGGGCAGGCCGCTGATAAAGCGGAACGCCACCAGGCCGCCGAATGATGGGGCCAAAGCTGTCGCCAGGTTGCCCGCGGCATACAGCGCCATCAGCAACAGCAGCATGTGCTTGCGCAGCAGCTTGGCGCCGAGAATCGCCAGCGCCGGTGCACCGACTACCACGCCCAGGGCGTAGGCACTGATCGCGTGGCCGACTTGGGGTTCGCTCAGGTGCAGGTTGCTGGCAATGTCGGGCATCAGGCCCATGATCGCGAACTCGCCAGTGCCGATGGCGAAGCTGCCCAGGGCCATGGCGGCCTCCATTCTCGCCACGGTGGCTTTGGAGGCGGTTGGGGAAGGGGCTTGGTGAACTGACATCGGGATCCTTGTTGAAATACGCTGAAACGTTTAACTGTGCAGTTTATGGATGTGAACACGCTCCGTCGAGGCGGTTCATCGCTTGGCCAGGCGATGCTGAAAATGCCTGAGGAGTACAGATGTACTCCGCATTGAAAAAGCTCATCTCAACCAACTTTGCGCCTCTTCCAGAAAATGCATGACTGCCCGTGAGCGCTCGTCCACGCGGGTGATCAACGACAGCTCGCTGTGCATGTCGGCCTGCTCGAGTTCGAGCGTACGGATGCCCGGCATGCTCAGTTGGGTGAGGGTTTGCGGGAGAATGCTGATGCCGATACCTGCTGCAATCAGGCCAGGAATGCTCATCAACGAAGGCACTTGCATGACGTTGGCAGGGTGCAACTGATACTGCCGACACAGCTGCAGTATGTGTGAGGTCAGGCCGATGCCGAGCGGGTCCTCGAGGAAGATGAACTTCTCTTGGCGCAGGCTCGCCAGATCGCCGTTGAATGTATCTGCCAGGGGATGGTTGTCAGGCATCAGCAGGACCAGCCTGGATGTACTGAAGCAGTGGGTGCGCAGGCGGGCGGGCAAATGGTCCTTGAAGATCCGGGCGAAGCCGATGTCGAGCGTGCCTTCCAGCAGTTTGTCGAACTGAGCCTGAATGCGCGCATCGAGCAGGGTCACCTTGACTTCCGGATAGCTGCTGAAATAGTGCCGAATCAACTGGGGCAGATTGGCCTCGAGCAGTGCCGAGTGGTAGCCGATGGTAATTTCACCGATCTCTCCGCGCCGAGCGCGCTTGGCGGCGGCCACGGCCAGCTCACTGGAATGCAGGGCATCCCGCGCATGCGGTAGAAACGCCGCGCCAGCGGCGGTCAGTTCGACGCCGCGATTGGCCCGGCGAAACAGCGTGACGGCCAGCTCGCTCTCCAGCGTCTTGATCAGCTGACTCAAGGCAGGTTGGGCAACCTGCAAGTGCTCGGCGGCCTTGCTGAAGTGCTGAAACTCGGCGGCGCAGACGAACGCGCGCAGATGACGTAGCTCCATGATTCGACCTGTATAAGGCTAGCTTATGAGTTTATCCGGTTTTCGATAATTATCTTGCAGGTAAAAGCGCCTAGAGTCGACTCAGATGCACAACCGTCCGCTACGGGCGCTCGATAACAATAATGATTGAGACACTCATGAAAACGACAGATGCCTCTGCTGCAGACAGTCAGATGTCCAGAAAGGCGGTCACCGCCGCCACCATCGGTACCGCGCTGGAGTGGTTCGACTTCACCCTTTACGGCGCGGTAGCTGCAACGGTCCTGCCCAAGCTGTTCTTCCCGGCCATGGAGCCTACCTCCGGCTTGCTCGCCTCGTTGGCGACCTTTGGCGTCGGGCTGGCGGCGCGGCCACTGGGCGCGATCACCTGCGGCTATCTGGGTGACAAACTCGGCCGGCGCAACCTGATGCTCGCGACCGTCAGCTTGATGGGCCTGGCCTCGGTGCTGATGGGGCTGCTACCGACCTACGCGCAGGTGGGGATCTGGGCGCCGATCATGTTGGTAATCCTGCGCATCATCCAGGGCTTCGCGCTGGGCGGCGAGTCGACTGGCGCGCAGCTGATGGCTCTGGAACATGCACGCTCGGATCGGCGCGGGTTCTATTCAGGGCTACTCGGCTTGTGCTCGCCACTCAGTCAGATACTTGCCAACGGCGCATTGCTTGGCCTGGCCGCGTTGCTCAGTACCGAACAGTTCGAGTCGTTCGGTTGGCGGATACCCTTCCTGATGAGTTTCGTGCTGGTGGTGGTCGCCATCTTCATCCGGCTCAAGGTCAGTGAAACACCTGCCTTCGTTGCCCTGCAAAAGACCCAAACGCCCCATGCGGGCAGCCCGCTGAAAGATGTCCTGAAGACCCACTCACGGACCATTCTGCGCTTGATGCTGTTCTTCTGCTCGCCGGCGGCGTTGTTCTACCTGATCGTCATCTTCAGCCTGAGCTACCTGGTCAAAAACCTCGGCATGAGCCAGTCCATGGGCTTCATGTCACTGATGGTGGCCAACGTCTGCGCCATCTTCGGTGCGCTGGCCGGCGGCTACCTGAGCGATCGTTGGGGGCGCAAGAAGGCCTTGGCGTTTGGCTCCTGCATGACCCTGGCGATCCTGATGGTCTACTTCCCGATGCTCAATACCCAGCAACCGGCAATGATCATGGCGGCGATGGGGCTGTTCCTCGGTTTCACCCAGTTCCAGAGTGGCATCCAGCCCGTCGCCTTTGCCGAAGCGTTCCCGACCAACGTGCGTTACAGCGGTTCGGCCCTGGCCTACACGGGTGCCAACCTGCTGATCGGCGGGCCGATGCCTATCCTCGCCGTGTGGCTGATGAGCCAGACCGGCAATTCACCCTGGCTGCTGGTGGCTATCTGCGCCGCGATCAATCTGGTCTCGCTGGCGATGATTCTGATCGGCCCGGAAACCCGCGGCATCGATCTCGACCAAGCCGACGGCGACGCCACTGTGCAGGCCGCCGCGTCACCCCAGTACCTCAAATAAATGCAGAGTCCGACCATGAATCGTTCAGTCTTTATCCTCAACGGCCCCAACCTGAACATGCTGGGCCGCCGCGAACCCGAAATCTACGGCACGACGACTCTGGCCGAGGTGCAGCACGATTGCGCGCAACTGGCCAACAAACTGGACCTGTCCTGTGAGTTTCGCCAGACCAATCATGAAGGGATCATGGTTGACTGGTTGCAGGAAGCCTTCGAGCGCGAGGCGGCAGTGATCATCAACCCCGCAGGCTTTTCGTTCCATTCCATCCCGGTGCTGGATGCGATGAAGTTGATCAAGGCGCCGTTGCTGGAGGTGCATATTTCCAACATCCATGCACGCGATGAACTGCATCGCCATTCGATTACCTCGACGGTGGCCAATGGCGTGATAGCAGGTCTTGGGGTTGAAGGGTATCAACTGGCGCTGCGAGCGATAGCCCGTCGGCTGGGCTGAGGTCAAGGTCGGCACTTGGCTCTTTAGGGACTGCTGCGCAGCCCCAGTTTTGCCAGCCGACATCAATTCAGAAGAATTAACAATGACCATGAGGCGCTAGCTTAAGGCCAAAGCACTTCCCACCCGCACTCACCAAGCAGGGTAGAATGCGGCTCGATATGAGCGCATTGAAGGTAGTGATCTTGCTTAGCGCAGGCCCGGTAAGTCGTCCGTTGTTCATTGCCTTCGATGGCCCCAAAGGCACGGGTAAAACCACGCTTCTGGAAACCGTGACTCAGGCGTTGCGCGTAGAGGGCAACAAAGTCATCCGCCTGTGCGAGAAAAAAAGTGATCCGTTTCGCGGCCAGACCATGGCGCTGGTCAACCAGGTGGCGCGAACGCCTTGTGCGGACCTTGAGTTGCAAATCTGCCTACGCCTGGCAGACAGCCGCGCCTGGATCTCACAGCACGTCCTGCCCAAGCAGCCCGCCGACAGCATTGTCCTGATCGACCGCTGGTATCCCTCCGATGCTGCCTTTCGCCGTCTGGTGCCGTTTGCGCAGATCCTTCAGCTGAACCTTGAACGTGACGTGCAGGTGCCTGACCTGCACGTTGGCGTCGTCACCGCCCCGCACATTTCATGGGCCAGAGCAGCGGCACGCTCGCGCGGGCTGAACAGTACCGTAATGCACACGCTGCAAGAGCATGTCGCCTCCAGCGAAGCATTTGAGCAAGCGATTGCCGAGCACGGCTGGGTGTTGTGCCGTAACGAGGCAACCGTCGAGGAGGCGACGATGCAGGTGGTTGCTGCTATCCGCAGCATCGTGGTTGACGTCAACGCTAGTAGTTGAATGTATAACGCACGATGAAGCGGTTTTCGTTGGCACTGTCGGCGTAGGTGGAGCGGTTGGTGGAGTCGCGCCATTGCAGCGAAACGCCTTTGATCGGGCCGCTCTGTACCACGTAGGTGAGGTCGGTCATGCGCTCCCACTCCTTGCCGTCAGCGCCTTCAGCGCGCAGTGCGGCAGCCTGACGCGTGGTGAGCAACGTGGGGTCTACCTCTTCGCCTTTGGCGTATTTCAGGCCAAGTGTCAGGCCGGGGATGCCCAGGGCCACGAAGTTGTAGTCATAGCGGGCGAACCAGACTTGCTCTTGCGCCGCCGTGAACGTGCTGACCAGCGACTCGGCAAACAGATAGGTGTCGGCGCCATTGACCATCGCAAAGGACGTGTCCCCCCAGGCTCGCTGAAAACCGCCGCCCAAGGTGTGGCCGCCGAGACTGTAGGCGAAATAGCTGCTGAGCGTGCGGTTGTCGACATTGCCCAAGGCCTGATCACCGCTGTCTTTGGCAGCGAAATAGCGGATGTCGCTGATGAGCGCGCCGCTCGACAGCGGCTGGTTGAGCTTCAAGCCAAAGTACTGGCTCCGATACAGGTCTTCCAGCTCGGCGACATGGTAACTGAGGGTCAGGCTTGGCAAGACCTTGTAGTCCAGTGCGAGGTAGTTGAAGTGATCGGCCATGACCGGTCGGTAACCGAACGCGCTGAGCGATTCGAAATCGGTGGAGTTGCGTTGCTTGACTGCGTTGATGCGGTAGGCAGACACGGTTACCGGCTCAAGGTCGGTGGAAACCAGCGAGCCACCCCTGAACACTTGTGGCAGCAGCCGGCTGTTGTTGCTCCACAACAAAGGCATCAGTGGGCTGATGCCGCCGACGCGCAGCTCTGTTTTGGCCAGCCGCGCTTTGGCAGTGAGGGTGATCTTGCCGTATTCGTCCTGCACGTTGCGTTGCGAGTCAAAAGCGAGGATCCCCGAACCGGTGCGATCCGGGCTCGAGTCCAGCTTGACCCCAAGCAAACCCAGAGCGTCCATCCCGAAGCCTACTGTTCCCTGGGTGAAGCCCGATTGCAGACTGAGGATAAAGCCTTGCCCCCACTCATCTCGCTTGGACTGAGCCGCGCCGTCATTGCGAAAGTCGCGATTGTAGTAAAAGTTACGTAGCTCCAGACTGCCCTTGCCATCCTTGAAGAAGTCGGCTGAGGCAAATGGGGTTGGCAGTGAAACCGCCAGGGCTATGCTTAGTTGGGTTGTGGCTTTGAGCATGACAGGCACCTTTGTTTTTATTGTGTGCGTGGCAACGTGCCGCCCGGGGAGGGCGGCAATGAATTGAACGTGTGTATGACGCTGGGGGTGTCGCGCAGTTGATCAGCAGCTGGAGGCAAGCCGCACAATGGCTTCGCGGCTACCGGCACGTTCGCGCAGGACGAACTTCTGAATTTTGCCGGTGGCGGTTTTTGGCAGTTCTTCGAAGATGATGCGCCGCGGGCATTTGTACCTGGCCAGTCGCGTCATGCAGTACGCTATGAGCGCTTCTTCAGTGGGCGCGGCCGTGCCAGGTTTCAGCTCAATGAACGCGCAGGGCACTTCGCCCCATTTATCATCCGCTTGCGCGACAACAGCTGCATGCAGGACGGCTGGATGGCTATGCAGTGCTTCCTCGATCTCGATAGACGAGATGTTCTCGCCACCCGAAATGATCACATCCTTGCAGCGGTCGGTGATCTGGATGTAGCCATTTTCATGCATCACCGCCACGTCTCCGGTGTGGAACCAGCCGCTAGCAAACGCTTTTTGGGTAGCGGCCGGGTTCTTGAAGTAGCCCATCATGTTGGTATTGCCGCGCAGCAGCAGTTCGCCGCTGGTCAATCCATCACGCGGTACCGGCTGGAGGGTTTCCGGGTCTGCCACCATAAGGTCCTCGAACGCAGCCGCCCGTGCGCCCTGACGCACCCTCAGTGCAGATTGTTCGTTGTCTGGCAGACCGTTCCACTGTTCCTGCCAGACGCAGCTGAGCGGCGTGCCGCAGACTTCGGTGATGCCATAGACATGATCCACCTCAAAGCCGAGTGCCGTTACTGCTTTGAGCACAGCGGCCGGCGGTGGCGAACCTGCTGTGAGTACCCGCACAGGCTTGTCCAACGGCGGCCGGTGGGTGGCGCTGGCGATCATCGCCAGCACGATCGGCGCCGCACAGAAGTGGTCAATGGCGTGATTATCGACAGCGTCAAAGACAGTCTCTGCCGAGACTTTGCGCAGGCACACGTGAGTCCCCGCAGCAGCGGTGATGGCCCAGGTGAAACACCAGCCATTGGCATGGAACATTGGCAGTGTCCACAGATAGCGAGGCGCACGCGGGAGCGGCCAGTTGGTCATCTGCAGCAGGCTCATCAGGTAGGTGCTGCGGTGACTGATCACCACGCCCTTGGGATCTCCGGTGGTTCCCGAAGTGTAATTTAGCGCAATCGGTTGCCACTCATCTTCGGGCCAGACCCCAGCGAAGTCAGGCTCGCCCTGGGCCATCAACGTCTCGTAATCACAGCAGCCGATCGCCGGCCCGAGCGCGGCCTGGTGATCATTGATGTCGATCACCAGCGGGCGCTGTTCGAGCAGCTCCAGCGCGGCAGCAGCAAGCTGCGCATATTCGCGATCAACCAGCACCAGCTTGCAGTCGCCATGCCTGAGGATGAACGCAATGCCCTCGGCGTCCAGGCGATAATTGATGCTGTTCAATACCGCGCCAGCCAGTGGCACAGCGAAGTGGGCTTCGAGCATCGCCGGGGTATTGGGCGAGATGATCGAGACCGTATCGCCACGGCCCAGCCCGCGCTGCGACAGCGCACTGGCAAGTCGATAGCAGCGGTCTCGGGTCTCCTGCCAGGAGCGCTGCAGGTCGCCGTGGACGACAGCCACGCGCTGCGGATGAACCAGCGCAGCACGATCGAGGAACCCTAGCGGGGTAAGTGGCAAATGGTTTGCGGGCGTGCGCTCCAGGCCGCTTTCATAGGCGTCAGAAGTCATCGGCTTGTCTCCTTGTTGTTGTTATGAAACGTGGTGAAGGCGCTAACCGGTTCGCGGTCGGTGACCAGACTGTTTTCGACGCAGCTTTCATCGGCATAGCCGAGGCTCATGCCACACACCAGCATTTGCTCTGCGGGGATACCGAGCACTTCTGCAATGACCTCGTGGTACTTGAGGAACGCTGCTTGGGGGCAGGTATCCAGGCCGCGGCCGCGGGCTGCGATCATCACGCTCTGCAGGAACATGCCGTAATCAAGCAGGCTGCCCTCCTGCAGCACCCGGTCAATGGTGAACAGCAAACCCACCGGCGCATCGAAGAAGCGATAATTGCGGCCGTGCTGCTGATGCATGCGTTGTTTCTCGCCTTTGCTGATGCCCAGCAGGCCGTAGAGCTCCCAGCCCACTTGCCGGCGGCGATCGATGTAGGGCGTTGTCCACTCACGGGGGTAGTATTCGTAGCTGTCCTGCAAGCTCGCGCTGATTGCCGGATCGTCATCGATCGCCGCGATAGCCTGGGAAAGGCGCTGCTTGATTTCCCCGGTCACCACATGTACCCGCCACGGCTGCATGTTCACGCCGGTGGCACAGAAGCGGGCGACATTGAGGATTGCCTCGACATCTCCCTGGGCGACCTCGTCAGGCAGAAACGCGCGGATGCTTCGCCTCGAGGTGATCGCCCAGTCGACCGTGTTGCTGAGGATTTCTGATGCAAGCATGGGCAGCGACAAGCGATTCGTGTTCATTGTGTACAGGCTCTTGAAAGGCTATCGGGTGGCTCTTGCAGCTTCATTCGGCGGAAAGTGCAGGCGCTTTCTTTGCGTGCGTGGAGTCGGCGTGAGACTGGTTGATCAAGGTCACCGCCAACGCACCCAACAGCCCGGCCAGGCTGATAGCCATGAAGTTGTGTTCAAGTGGCAAGCTCAGCGACACCAGCCAGCCAATCAGGACTGGCGCAACGATCGCACCGATGCGGCCCACGCCTGATGCAAAGCCGACCCCAGCCGAGCGGATGGTCGATGGATAGAAGTCACCGGCATAGGCATAGGCCAGCAACTGGGTACCCAGCGTCGAGGCGCCAACGATGAAGACCACGGCGTAGAGGAGGGAAACCGAGCGGGTGAAGCCCATCAGTGTCAGGGCGATGGCGCCGACAATGTAGAAGCTGACCAGCACATACTTGATGTTGAACTTGTCGCTGAGCCAGCCGCCGCCCAGCGCCCCGGCGATGGCACCGACGTTGAACACGATGACGAAATTGAGCGCCGAGCCCAGGCTGAAGCCAGCCATGGCCATCAGCTTGGTCAACCAGGAGTTGAGCGCGTAGACCATGAACAAGCCGGTCATGAACGCTGCCCAGATCATCACTGTGCTGAAGCCACGCCCGTCCTTGAACAGGTTGCGCACCGGAGCGTCCTGTTTGCCCAGCACCGCCGGATTGCCGGTCATCTGCGTCTGGTTGGTGATCTGCAAGCCTGGATCGATGCGCAGCGCAATCTCGCGCAGTTGATCCTGGCGACCTTCTTTGAGCATGTAACCGATGGAGTCCGGCATGGTCTTGAGGATGAACGGGATCAACAGGACCGGCAGTGCGGCGACGTAGAATACCCACTGCCAGCCGTGGCTCTCGATCAGTTGCTTGGAGGTGACCGCAACCAGGATGCCGCCCACCGAGTACCCTGCGAACACCAGCGTGACCAGGCGAGTACGCAGCTTCAGAGGGGCGAATTCGCCCATTTGTGCGGTGCAGACTGGTAGCACCCCACCGATCCCCAGGCCAGCGATGAAGCGCATGATGCTGAAACTGACCGGGTCGCTGGTGAAGCCCGCACCGGCGGTGAACAGGCTGAACAACGCGACACAGATCGCGATCATTTTCGGACGGCCGATGCGATCGGCCAGGGTGCCGAGGAAGATCGCCCCGAGCATGGTGCCGAACAGCGCGGAGCCGGCCATGACGCCGGCACTGGTGGGGTCGATCTGCATGTCCTGCATGATCGCTGGCAGCGCGGCGCCGACGATGGCGAGGTCGTAGCCATCGATTATCAGAATCAGTACGCACCAAAACAGTATCAGCCGGTGAAACCGATTGAATTTCGAAGCGCTGGCCAGCGCATACATGTTAACTGTCTGCATTTGTGTCTCCTTCCATCTTGTTTTTGTATGTGAAGTGCACATCGTTCAGGGCGACAGCGGCGCTGGTCACTGCGCGCCAGCGGGCACCGGGCCGGCATTGGCTGCGCCGTCCAGCACGGTCTGCCTGAGTCGCTATCGTAGGTGCACCTGTGATGCTGGCCCATGCCCGCAGACGTCGTTGTGAGTGACCGTTCTGGGCAGTCTTCAGCGAGGGTTCAGAGGATTTTGCAGGCCGGCTTTTGGCAAGGGCGCCCTCAGGCGCCGCGCCTCAGCGCAGAGGTCGGTGTGGGCAGGCTGTGGCAGGGGAGGTAGCTGAGCCGTGCGGTTCAGCCGTCGGCAGGTTCCAGGCTGGAACGGCGATAGGCGCCAGGGCTGACCCCTGTCCATTTCTTGAAGGCCCGGTGAAATGCACTGGTTTCCTGAAAGCCCGTCTGCGCCGCAACTTCGCTCACCGTCAGGTCGGCCCGGCTGAGCAGGTCGATCGCCATGTCGCGGCGCAGGTTGTCTTTCAAGCGTTGGTAGCTGAGCCCTTCGGCCTGCATACGGCGCTGGAAGGTCGAGGAGGACATGCCCAGCAACTGCGCGAGGCTGTCGAGTTCCGGCCAATCTTCAGGGCTGAGTGTTCTCAGCCGTTGGCGAATCCTGCTGCTGAGACTTGCCTCGTTACGATACTGGACCAGCAGGCTGCCAGGCGAATCTTTCATGAACGCAGCGAGCGCCGCGGGCGTCTGCACGACCTTGAGTGCAAGATAACTGCGCTTTATGCGCACCGATGAAACAGGCGCAGTGAACTCGATGTTCTCGCAGAAACGGATGCGATAGTCGCTGCTGTCGGCCGGCTTTGCCGGGCGCAGGGTCAAGGCCTTGATCGGGATGCGCCGGTTGCCCAGCCAGCACAGCAGCCCGTGCACCAGGATCAGCCAGGTGCCGTAGCAGAACAACCGACGTTCTACGCCATGGTCATGCATGATGATCACGGCGTTGTCGTCCTCGTAGACCAGTTCACCGTAGATGTCATTGAGGACTACGCGTAGAAACGCCAGGATTCGGCGCAGGGCTTGCTCGAGTGTTTCACAGCCAAGCGTGGCCTGGCACATCAGCTTGAAACCACCTCGACGCAGTGGATGACTGTCGATCGCGAAGAACTCGTCATCCAGCAGGTCAGCCAGCTCGATCCACAATCTGGAAAAGCTCGCGGCAGTCACACGCGCCTGCGGCGCAGTCAGCAACTCGCGATCAATGCGCGCCTTGAGCAAAACAGGCGAGACGTCGATACCGCGCTGGATCGCGCCATATAACGCCTCGTTGACCAGGCTTATCGACGTGGTCCCTTTGTCAGGGTTGAGCACCATTGGTTCTCCATTGAGCAGGGTTGACGCTGACCGACTGCTGAAGCTGCCACGGCGCTGGACAACCGTCCAGAGGGTCATAGGGGTAACGCCGCTATTGTTGTATTAATCTCATCCGTGCATCTATCGCCTGGGGGGTAGTTGCTGCGCCGGGCGTGCTTCAGCTTTAGCGCGACCGCAGCCTGGTCACGGTAACCGTGAATATCTGCTGAAATAAACGGTCTGCTTTACGCATGCGCGCGACTCGACGGATAGGGCAGACTGCATAACGTTCTCAACTCAGGCAGGCAACAAGTGCCGAACCAACCACGTCGGGTGTCCACTGATGGAAGTGGCAACTGAAAACTCCTGTAAGCGCCTAGGTGCCGTGCGAATTCTGCCTCAGCGAAGGGGCCATCTCAATGCGCTATAACGCCGGTTGGCCTCAGGCGCGCTCAATGATCGCGGTACTCGCCGCTGGCCTGATCACGGCTGGGCTCGCCAGTATCATCCAGACGCAGGTGGTACTCAGCGAGCTGATCGACTTGGGGGCGCCGATCACGATGCTGGTAAGGATACGCACGACCCTGGCGGACTTGATGACTTTTGCGCCGGTCATGATGGCTATTGCAGTGGCAACGCTTACCCCGGCGTTGTTGCTGGCGCATTGGCTATTGCGCAAGGTGACAGCCGTGCCAGGTGCGGTGGTTTTCGCTGCTGCTTGCGTATGCGCGCTGTGGACGGTGCTCTGGCTGATGCGCTCGGTCATACCGATGCCGCCTATACCCGGCAGCAGAACGCTGCTTGGCCAGGTGTTGATGTCTTCGCCAGGGATTGTCGCGGGATTGCTGTATGCCCATCTGACCTCGCCGAGGCGTATTGACGAAGGCGGCCGGCCACTGACCGTAGTCGCACTGATAGGTATTCCGACTCTTCTGTTTTTTGTCACCGCACCTGCCAGCGTCGAGCCACCTGCTGGCGTGGATGCGGCTAGCTACAAGGTGCAGACAGTGGCCAGTGGGTTGCAGCAGCCGTGGTCGGTTGCACCACTGCCGGATGGCCGCGCATTGGTGACGGAGATGGCAGGGCGGCTGCTGGCCGTGAGCGGCGACGGTTCAATTGCACAGATAAGCCTTGATGGGCTGCCGTTGTTGTTCCAGCAAGGATCGATTACTGGCTTGATGGATGTCGTACTGGATCCGCAGTTCGAGCACAATGGCGTGCTGTACCTGACCATGGGTTACGGCGAGGCGGGCGCCAATGGCACACAGCTGGTGCGGGCCAGACTGGTTGGCAATGCGCTGGATGATGTCCGCGTGCTGTTCAAATCGACACTCAAGCCCAGCGCTGGCAACAACGGCGGACGTCTGGCATTTCTCGCCGATGAGACCCTGGTGCTGACCGTAGGCGATGGCAGCACGCGCCGCGAAGAGGCGCAAAACCGGGGCAATTCGCTGGGCAGCGTGGTCAGGCTCGACCGCGATGGCCGGCCACCGGCGGACAATCCCTTCATCGGTCAGGCAGGCACCGCTGCCGAGCTCTACAGCCTGGGCCATCGCAACCCGCAGGGCATCGCGGTCGATCCTGCAACCGGCGAGTTGCTGCTCAGCGAACACGGCCCCCGCGGTGGTGACGAGATCAATCAGATAGTGCCGGGCGGCAACTATGGCTGGCCCATCGTTACCGGCGGAGTTGACTATCCGTTTGCGCAGGTAACACCACTACGTCAGCTGGCGGGCTATCAAGATCCAGTCGTGCAGTGGACACCATCGATCGCACCGGCCGGCCTTGCCGTCTATCGCGGCACGATGTTCCCAGACTGGCGTGGCAATTTGCTGGTACCTGCGCTCAAGGAACGGGCGGTGCGTCGAGTATTGCGCAACGGCCGCCAAGTGGTCGGGCAGCAACTGCTGCTGGCAGACCTGAAGGAGCGGATGCGCGATGTGAAGGTTGCACCGGACGGTTCAATCTACGTCCTCACCGACGGGCCTGACGCCAGTCTATTGCGCATCGTCGAACCATGAGCCGGATCAATCGGCCATGAACTCACGCGGCGGCGGCTGCAGATCGGCCAGCAGATTCTTCAGACCATCGCTCCATTGCCGGCGAATATGGCTGTAGTACGGGTCATCCTGATGGATGCGCACCGGCGCCTTAGCGGCAAAGCTGTCCTTGGCATACACCAGCAGATCCAGCGGCATGCCAACTGACAGATTGCTGCGGATGGTCGAGTCGAACGAAATCAGGCCGCAGCGCAGGGCCTCGTCCAAAGGGGTGTGGTAGGTCAGGTTGCGATCAAGAATCGGCCGGCCGTACTTGCTCTCGCCAAGCTGCAGAAACGGCGTGTCCTGGGTGGCCTGGAAGAAGTTTCCCTGGGCGTAGACGTTATAGATGCCCATCTCGGCGCCGGCGATCTGTCCGCCGACCATGATCGTGCAGCTCAGGTCGATCAGTGCGGTCAGCTTGCTGCGGTCGCGGCTCATGACTTCGCGCAGCGTATCGGCAACCAGCACCGTGGCGTCGTACAGCGAGGTGACATTCAGCATGTGGGTGCCGCTGCCTCGGCTACGCTGTTCGAGCAGGCTGACCACCGATTGCGAAGTGGCCAGGTTGCCTGCGGTCTGCAACACGATCAGGCGTTCACCTGGCGCGCTGAAGACGAACAACTTGCGAAAAGTGGAGATCTGGTCGATGCCTGCGTTGGTGCGTGAGTCGCAGATGAACACCAGTCCGTCTGCCACGTGCATGGCGACGCAATAGGTCATGCTGGTTACCTTGTGCTGTGGGAATAGAGGCCCCGTCCTGGCGAACCTGACGGGGCTTTGCTGCTACTGGCGATGGACGTGAACGCTGGCCTGCATCGACTCGGTGCCGCCACCGCGGCGTACACCGCGGACCGGGCAGGCATCCAGGTAGTCGAGGCCGACTGCCAGTTTCAGGTGGCGCTCGGGGCGGGTGATGCGGTTGGTCACATCGAAGCTGTACCAGGCGTCATCGATCCAGGCTTCGGCCCAGGCGTGGCTGGCCAGGTGGGTTTCGTCCTCGGTGCACAGATAGCCGGACACATAGCGCGCCGGAACGCCCAAACTGCGGGCGCAGGCGAGAAAGGCGTGGGTGTGGTCCTGGCATACACCGGCACCGCCGTTGAAGGCTTCGATGGCGGTAGTGACTACCGAGGTTGTTCCCGGGCTGTACGGCATCTGGTCGGCTAGGCCCTGCATCAGTGCGGTCAGGGCTGCGCGGTCACGGTGTTCGCCGCAATGCTCAATGGCAAAGGCCTTGAGCGTGTCATCGGCCTGGGTCAGGTGGCTGGTGCGCAAGAACGGCAGGGGCGACTGCTCGCCGGCTTCCTGCTCGCATTCGGAGTCGATTTCGACTTGGCCGCTGGCGGTCAGGGCCAGGTGCCCGTGGGGTTTGTCCAGCGTCAGCACATGCAGGATGTTGCCGTAGGGATCGATCTGGCTGTTGACCTTGCGCGGCAGCTCCAGCTGCCAGTCGAGGATACGCTGGCGCTCGCTGCTGCGCGGGGTCAGGCGCAGCAGCTGGATGCTGTTGCTGACATCGCTGGCGTAGCTGTAGGTGGTGTCGTGACGGATAGACAGTTTCATACGACCTCCAGGTAGGAATTGTGCACGCTCTGCCCCAACTGGTGGATACGGCCGATGAAATCGGTCAGCCACAGGTGCAGGCCGGCGTCGAGGATTTCGTCGATGCCGGTGTAGCGCAGGCGCGCATTGAGTTCGGCGGCCATGCGCTGGGCCGCGCGACCGGTGTTGCCCGGCAAGCCGGCGAGGATCTGGTCTAGCTCGTCGATACAGGAATGCAGCGAGCGCGGTACGTCGACCCGCAACAACAACAGCTCCGACACCGGCCGTGCGCTGGGCGCGTTACGGTAGATCTCGTTGAACGCCTCATAAGAGGTCAGGGCGCGCAGCAGGGCGCTCCACTGGTAATAGCCGCGGGCCGAGTCGTCGCTGACTTCTTCGGAGGTTTCGCCGAACATTTCATAACGCGCATCGAGCAGGCGCAGGGTGTTGTCGGCACGCTCGAGAAAGGTTCCCAGGCGGATGAAGCTGTAAGCATCGTTGCGCATGATGGTGCCGGAGGTGGCGCCGCGGAACAGGTGCGAACGCTCCTTGACCCAGTCACAGAACTGGCTGATGCCATAGCGGCCGAGGCCGTTGCTGGCGATGTTGCGCATCTCGATCCAGGTGGCGTTGATGTTTTCCCACATGTCAGCGGTGATGCGTCCGCGCACGGCGTGGGCATTGGTCCGCGCTGCCTGTAGGCAGCAATAGATGCTGCTGGGGTTTTCCGCATCGAGGGCGAAGAAGTGCAGCATGCGCTCGGAGTCGAGCTCGGTGTGCTTGCGCAGGTAGTCATCGAGGGTGCCCGAGGCCAGCAGCGACATGGCCAGTTCAGCGTGGCCATCGGAGCGGCCGGCCTGGGGCATCAACGACAGTGAATAGCTGACTTCAAGCATGCGCGCGAGGTTTTCGGCGCGCTCCAGGTAGCGCGACATCCAGTACAGATCGGAAGCGGTTCTTGAGAGCATCGGTCAGTCCTCCACCACCCAGGTGTCCTTGGTACCACCGCCCTGCGACGAGTTCACCACCAGCGAGCCTTCCTGCAACGCCACGCGGGTGAGGCCGCCAGGCACCAGGCGGGTCTCACTGCCGGACAAAACGAACGGGCGCAGGTCGATATGGCGCGGGGCGATGCCTTGTTCGATAAAGGTCGGGCAGGTCGACAGGCACAAGGTCGGCTGGGCGATGTAGGCATGCGGGCGGGCTTTGATGCGCGCGCGGAAGTCCTCGATCTGCGCTGCCGTTGCCGCCGGCCCAACCAACATGCCGTAACCGCCGGAGCCCTGGGTCTCTTTGACCACCAGTTCAGGCAAGTTGGCCAGCACGTGGGACAAGTCGGCAGGCTTGCGGCATTGCCAGGTGGGGACGTTCTTGAGGATGGGCTCTTCGCTGAGGTAGAAGCGGATCATGTCGCCCACATAGGGGTAGATCGACTTGTCGTCGGCCACGCCGGTGCCGACGGCATTGGCCAGCACCACATTGCCGGCGCGGTACACCGAGATCAGGCCGGGCACGCCAAGGGTCGAGTCCGGGTTGAAAGACAACGGGTCGAGGTAGTCGTCATCCAGGCGTCGGTAGATCACGTCGACCCGCTGCGGCCCGGCGGTGGTGCGCATATACAGATGCTCGTCACGCACGAACAGGTCGGCGCCTTCGACCAGTTCGACGCCCATCTCGCGGGCAAGAAACGCATGTTCGAAATAGGCACTGTTGAAGCGCCCGGGGGTGAGCACCACGGCGGTCGGGTTGTCCAGCGGGCTGGCGCTCTTGAGTGTGTCCAGCAGCATGTTCGGGTAGTGGTCGATCGGTGCGATGCGCTGCGCGGCGAACAGCTCGGGGAACAGGCGCATCATCATCTTGCGGTCTTCAAGCATGTAGCTGACGCCGCTTGGGGTGCGCAGGTTGTCTTCCAGCACGTAATAAGTGCCATCGCTGTCGCGCACCAGATCGACACCGGCGATGTGCGCGTACAGCCCACGGTGCAGGTTCAAGCCCTGCATTGCGACCTGATAGCCCTCGTTGGCCAATACCTGTTCGGGCGGAATGATGCCGGCCTTGAGAATGCGTTGGTCGTGGTAGATGTCGTGCAGGAACAGGTTCAGCGCCTGCACCCGCTGAATGCAGCCGCGCTCGACAATGCGCCATTCACTGGCGCGGATGCTGCGCGGGATAATGTCGAAGGGGATCAGGCGCTCGGTGTCCTGCGCGTCACCATAGAGAGTAAAGGTGATGCCCGCGCGGTGGAACAGCAGGTCGGCCTCGCGTCGACGTTGTTCCAGCAATTCCAGCGGTGTATTGGCCAACCAGCGCGAAAAAGCCTGGTAGTGGGAGCGGCAACTTCCGTTTGCCTCATACATTTCATCGAAAAAAGCCCGGGACATACCCACTCCTTGCTACGCATCGTCAGCAGCGTTGTCGCATACCTGATCAGCGTTGCAATGAAGGTGCCGAAACGGGCAGGGCAGTGTGGCTAGGGCTCGAATTGATGCAGAAATTGCGATTGCGCGCTGTTTAGCATCAGAAAAACGACGCAGTGAAGGCTTTTACGCTCAATCCACGTCAACGGCGGGAAGGCGTGGCGCATCAAACAGGTGCGCGTTGGCAGGCTTTGCCAAAGTTGCCCCAAACGGGGGCGCTCAGGCGGTGGTGCGAGCGTGCTCGACCAGTTCAACCCGGTTGCGGCCGGCGGCCTTGGCGCGGTACATGGCCTTGTCGGCGCAGACCAGCAATGCGTCCAGATCACTTTCGGCAGTTGTGGCACAGACCAGGCCGATGCTTGCCGTCACGCCGTGCTCGCTGCTCACGTTGAGTTGGGCAATCAATGCCCGCAGGCGCTCGGCAATCTCGACGGCCTCGGCCTGGGGCGTGTTGGGCAGCAACAGTGCGAACTCTTCACCGCCGAGCCTGCCGGCGATGCCATCGTCGCGCAGGCAGTCACTGATGACCGTGCCGATGCGTTGCAGGACCCGATCCCCCGCCGCATGGCCGAAGGTGTCATTGATCTGTTTGAAATAGTCGATGTCCAGCATCAACACAGCGACCAGCCCGCTCTGCTGCTTACATAAGGCATGCTGGGCCGAGGCATGATCGAAGAACGCCCGGCGATTGTTCAAACCGGTCAGCCCGTCTGTGCAGGAGGCAATGATAGCCAGCCGGTGAGCATGTTCCATCTCATGCTTCAGGCGCCAAGCAGTCTCCAGTGCTGAAGACAGACTGCGGGTGGCACTGACGACAAACGAGGCAAACACCAGCACCGCCAGGGCTATGCCTTGTTGCAAGGCAGAAGGCTGCAGTAACAACCAGATCGTGCAAGGCAGCAGCACCAGAGCAATGGACACCAGGGTCATATTGCGAAAGGACGAGTAACACGACACCGCGCTGACCGACATGCCTACTGCAAACAGAATGATCAGCGTCTGCCCGACCAGATCACCGACCGGCATCACCGCAAGCGCGCCAAGGCCCCAGATGCCTGCCGACAATGCCAAGGTCAGCCAGTAGCGGCGCTCCCACTGTTGCGGCGAGCGCTGGTTGGGCGCGGCGCGGCGGTAGGTGATGAACATCACGGTACGCAGCAGCGTGGTCGCGGTCAGCACGCTCATCCAGGTGATCACCGCTTCGTGATCAAAGCGCTCCCAGCCCATCCAGCACAGCATCGCTGCAGCCAGGTAGCTGCCCAGCACCGCCGGCGCCGATTGCACGAACAGCTGCTTGAGCCGATCGGTCCTGACGTGCTGGGTGATCTCGGGGCGAAGGTCGGGGGCGTTCATGGCGTGAGGCCGCAGCTCTGGATACGGGTGCGGCATTGTGTCATTGCGCCAGCGCCGCGCAAAGCGCTCCAGGCGAACGTTCATTGCTGCCATGCGTCATACCCTAAAGCCTGCGTACATTCACTTTTGCCTTGTGGGGAGCTTATGACAGATCAGGACGAGTACATTAAATGGCTCGAAGCGCGTTCCATGCTCAAGATTTCCCAGGACCGGGCCAAGCTCTACGGCGGCCAGTCGCGGCTGTGGATGAACGCCTATGCCGAGTCGCAGCCGCGCCGGGCGATTGAAATATCCTCGGTGTGGTTGACGGTGTACCCCGATGCGATTGTCTCGCCTGACGGGTCTTCGGTACTTCAGGCGCTGGGCCATGAAGCGCTCTGGAAGCAGTTGTCCGAGATTGGCATCCAAGGCATTCACACCGGTCCGATCAAGCAGGCCGGCGGGATCAGCGGTGATCAGTTCACACCAAGCGTGGACGGTAATTTCGACCGCATCAGTTTTGACGTCGACCCGCTGTTCGGTACCGAAGAAGAATTGGTGCGCATGAGCAGGATCGCCGCCGCGCACAACGCGGTGACCATCGATGACCTGATCCCCGCACACACCGGCAAGGGCGCGGACTTCAGGCTGGCCGAGCGGGCCTATGGCTTGTATCCGGGCTTGTATCACATGGTCGAGATTCGTCAGGAAGACTGGCACCTGCTGCCTGACGTGCCCGCGGGCCGCGACGCCGTCAACCTGTCACCAGCGGTGTGCGACGAGTTGAAGGCGCGGCATTACATTGTCGGCCAGTTGCAACGGGTGATCTTCTTCGAGCCGGGGGTCAAGGACACCGATTGGAGCGCAACACCAGCGATCACCGGCGTCGACGGCATCGAACGGCGCTGGGTCTATCTGCATTATTTCAAGGAAGGGCAGCCGTCGCTGAACTGGCTCGATCCATCGTTTACCGCCCAGCAGATGATCCTCGGTGACGCGCTGTATGCCCTCGACTGCCATGGCGCACGCGGTATCCGCCTGGATGCCAACGGCTTCCTCGGCGTCGAAGCCCGCGCCGAAGGCCCGGCCTGGTCCGAGAGCCATCCGTTATCGATCACCGGCAACCAGATCCTCGGTGGGATGATCCGCAAGGCCGGCGGCTTCAGCTTCCAGGAACTGAACCTGACCCTGGATGACATCGCCCAAATGTCCAAGGGCGGCGCCGATCTATCCTACGACTTCGTTACTCGGCCAGCCTACCAGCACGCACTGCTGACTGGCGATACCGAGTTCCTGCGCCTGATGCTGCAGCAGATGCACGCGTTCAAGATCGACCCTGCCTCGCTGATCCATGCCCTGCAGAACCATGACGAGTTGACCACCGAGCTGGTGCATTTCTGGACCCTGCATGCCCATGACATGTTCATGTACAAGGGCCAGACCATCCCCGGCAGCATCCTGCGCGAGCATATTCGTGAAGAGATGCATGAGCGCCTGTCTGGCGAGCATGCGCCGTACAACCTGCGCTTCGTCACCAACGGCATCTCCTGCACCACCGCGAGCTTGATCACTGCCACGCTGGGGATTCGTGACTTGGAGCTGATCACCGAGGACGATATTGCTCAGATCCAGAAGATCCACCTGTTGCTGGTGATGTACAACGCCATGCAGCCTGGGGTGTTTGCGCTGTCAGGCTGGGACATGGTCGGCGCACTGCCACTGCCGGCCGAGGCTGTCGCCGAGCGCATGCTCGATGGTGACACGCGCTGGATTCACCGCGGTGGCTATGACCTGGCGGGGCTGGCACCTGAGGAGCAAGCATCTGTGCGGGGTATCCCAAAGGCCCGCGACCTGTATGGCAGCCTGGACAGCCAGCTGCAACGCAGCGATTCGTTTGCCAGCATGGTGAAAAAGATCCTCGCGGTGCGTCAGGCCTATGGCATCGCCAGCAGCAAGCAGATTCTGGTGCCGGAAGTCGACAGTCCTGGCTTGCTGGTCATGGTGCATGAACTGCCTGCCGGCAAGGGTATCCAGATCAGCGCGCTCAACTTCGGTGCTGTAGTCATCAGCGAGGAGCTGACACTGGCCGGCTTCACGCCGGGGACCGTGGTCGACATGATCAATGAAACGGTCGAGGGCGACCTCAGCGAGGACGGGCGCTTGATGATCAACCTGGAACCTTACGAAGCGCTGTCGCTGCGGATCGTCAACAGCAGCGGCCATTTCTGAAGCCCGGCCTCGTTCTGTGATACCAGGCCAGCGACCGCGCTGGTCTGGTTTTCCTGAGCGTGGCTAGAAGCCAATCGAACCAAAAAGCTGTCTCTCTGGTCAGGATAAGGGTCTAGTCCAGCACATGAGAATCTGACCATGCATACCTTTACCTTGGAATACCTCTTCAACGGCGAGCGCCGCACTCACCAGCTCGAGCTCAAGCAGGTCAAGCTCGCTACCCACGACGCCGCGTTGCACCTGATCATGTTGCACCATGGTGATGGTGAAAACAGCCTGGTCATGCCTGACGCCGAGGCGACCCCTGCAGAAGTTCTGGAACAAGCGGCGTTGCTTGGCATAACTGAAGTCAGCGTAGTGTTTTAAAGTCCATCAACTGGTAAAAGTACCTTCCGCTGGGCGCCATACAGTACCGGCGTTTGAAATAGCTGAAGGGACTCGTCATGCAGAAAACAATCAGGCTGGCCAACAGCGCTGATATCGATGCGATTTTCCACATCCGTACAAGCGTTCGAGAAAATCACCTGTCGCGTGAGCAACTGACGCAGATGGGCATCATCCCGGAAGCCATTCAGCAAGCACTCGCTGATGCCCCGTGCATCTGGATTGCTGAAGTCGAGGGTGTCCCGGCAGGCTTTTCAATGGCTGATAGCGGTGATGCTTGTGTGTTCGCAGCATTCGTACTGCCCCAGTTCGAGGGGCAGGGCCTGGGTCGCTGCCTTATGGAACGCGCAGAGTGCTTCCTTTTTCAGCAGCATGAGACGATATGGCTGGAAACCGCGGAGGCCAGTCGCGCCAGCGGTTTTTATCGCAAGCTCGGCTGGCGCTGCGTGGAGCAGTTGCCTGGAGGCGATATTCGAATGGAGAAGCGCCGGCAGCAGGCTGATACATAGTTTGCCGGCACCCCTGACTTGATTCACCTGGCGGCTGACACGTTGTTGAGCCTTGAAGAGCTCCGCCTGCATACGCTCTAGCACCATCGCCCTACACCACAGGGCTTCATTGGCTGGTCAGACTGGCTAAGCGCTTTTGGCAGGGCGATCGCGCAAGATACGCCTGGTAAGGTGTTTGATAGCTACCCGCTGATGCTGCAGGCAGCAGTAGCGGGCACGGCGTGGCTCTCGGATGGCGCTACAGTGCGGGAAACTGATCGAGGAGGGGGCTTTAATTCAAGTGTGTGCCGAATCCATTCCTCTGCCCGATGCCCTTTCTGTCTACACAGCACAAGGCGCGGCTGAACGGGCTGAAGTGCAGGCGCTGCTCGCGTGGCTCCGGGAAGAGTTGCTGGAGCGGTAACACCCGCGGGCTGGCCCCGATTAGAGTCAATGGTTGCGACTCCCTGGCCTGTCCAATCATCCAGCATGGATGCAAAGCCAGTACCCCACCTGGCGTGTACATAGTAGCGTTGCACATTCGACGAACTGCCACGGTCCGTTGTCTGCCTGCCCACGGATCGGGCCACTCACGAACTAGGATGTCAGCATGGAACGTGTTCAAGCGGTAAACCAAGCGGCGATTGATGAGGCGCTGATCGTCTTTGCTCGTTATAAGATTGGAGCGATCAGGATTTTCGACCTGGAGCGCGCCATGAGTTACGAAGTTGGCGAAGCGTTGGCCAAAAGTGATCTGGTGAGGTTTTCGATTGCCAAGATGGCTTCCGGTCGTTATCGCATCAGTGATGAAGGGGAGAACGCCATTACCGAAGCCGGTCGCGCTCGCCTAGAGCGGCTGCGGGGGTAAGGAGACAAAGCTTCCTGGGAGCAGCCGATGAGCATACGCAGCCTCGTGAAAAACTTGCCGGCGGACCCTGCCAGACCAGGCTGGGTGCTGGGCTGGGGCGTGCTGCGCGACCGCCATCCGTGGCATCTGGTCGATGTGTATGTCGACCAGACTACCGCCAGAATAGAAGCCGAACGCCGCGGCGACAGTTACGTCGTGGAGTTCGGCTCACACCGTATCGGTTCAAGCGATTTCATCTGCGGCGTCAGTTTGCCCGAGGGCTGATGGGCAACCAGGCCGCGGGGGATGTTAAAACCGATAGGCAGCGCGCAGCGACAGCGCATCCGAGCGCGACTGCCGCCCCAGTGCCCGCGTGCCTTGGTAGCCAATCCCGGTGCTCAGCCCCGATGTCCACAGCAGATCCAGCCCGAGCGATGCAGCCAGGGTGTCGTCACCGAAGCCTTCGGTCGTGATCGTGTAGGTTGAATTGCCAACATCGGCATAGCCCAGGCGGGCGCTTGATTCGGAGTTGAAGGTGTGGCTGAATTCCAGGCGCGAGCGCAGCGTCAGGTAGGCCCAGCTCAGCGGAATCCCGTACTGGCCACGCAGACCAGCCACGCCCGACACCAGCGAAAAGCGCTGCTGGGCGTAATCGAGATTGTTGGTATCCGCATTCGACTCCTGATAGCCGTGCAGCCAGGTCGTGGAGGTATCCAGGCGGCCATAGGGCGATACCAGCCAGTTCTGGCTTTTCAGCTCGTAGCCAGAGCTTAGTGAGGCAAACAGCTGATCACCGTCGCGGCTGCCTTTGGCGTAGCCGCCGGAGTCAGTCACGAAGCGCTCACTGTCGAATTGCAGGCGGCTGTAGCCGAGCAGTGCATCGACAAATACCGCGCTCGGGTGATAACTGGCATAAGCAGCCACGCTGTAGGACTTGCCGCGGTTAGTGCTGCCAGCAGAGCCGATATCACTCTTGTCGCTGCCATAGCCAACGCCCACGCCGGCTGTCAGCGCACGGCTCAGGCGAAAGTCGATCCCGCTGCTGACGCCAATCAGGGTGCTGCTGACCTCGCTGCCGCCGCGCTCGGTATTGCCGAAATCAACATAGCCCCCTGTCCACACCGACACATTGCCGGTGGCAGGCGCAGTGGCGTCCTGGTCGGTTGAATCTGCATGCATCAGTTGCGGCTGGTCATCAGCCAGCATTTGTGTGGCTGCGAGCAGATCGAGATCGGTCTGCTCGCTGTCGGCCGCCTTGCCTGGCTTGTTCCGTGCGTGCGCCTGCGTGGGGTTGAAGCGCAGGTTGAAGGCGTTGCGGTGCCCGTCCGGGCTATGCAGTTGCTCAAGACGGTCAGTGAAGTTGGTGACCTGCGCTCGGGCGAACTGCTGAGCACTTTGGGTCTGAGCATTGAGCACGCCGATCACTTCGGCGTCCTTGCCCGGGTCGGGGCGTGCATTGATCTGCAGCGTCAGTGTTGCAACCTGCGAGACACCCCAGGCATTTGCCAGGGTGAAGCGCAAGGTGACGGTGCCACTGGCCCTGGCCGCTGCCGTGAATTCAAGGGCGGTCTGGTTCAGGCGTACGCTGCCCAACGCCTGCGACGGTGTGTCGAGCAGGGTTGCAGAGGTGAACGGGCCACCGGTCGCGCCCGCAGTCAGGTTCAGGGCGACACTCTGGCCGGCCGCAACCGACGCACTGACATCGGCTGCCTCGGGGGTGACGCCGCTGCTGACCAGCGAGTAATTGGCCGTCAGCTGTGTGCCGTTGGCGTCGGTCACGCTGATCGAAAATGAGCCACTGCCGGTTGCAGTCGGCGTGCCGAACAGGCTGCCGGATACCGGGTCCAGCGTCAGCCCGGCCGGCAGCCCGGCGGCACTGAAGCGATAGGGGCTGACGCCGCCGCTGGCGCTCACATTCTGCCGGTAGACGCTGCCCACGGTGGCAGCGGGCAACGCGCCGGCTGCCGGCACCAGAACCAGCGTAGCAGGGCTGACAGTGATGGAAACGCTGGCAGCGGCCGAAGTGCCACTGGCATTGCTGGCACTGTAGCTGAAGCTGTCGCTGCCCGAGAATCCTGCTTGGGGCGTGTAGCGAATGCTGGTGCCACTGGCGACCGCCGTGCCATGCAACGGCAGCGATGTGACGGTAACGGTGGTAGCAGTGCCACCCGTGAGCCCCAAGGCAATGAGATTGTTCGACGAGTTGGCGGCGACCACTGCGGATACCGCCGCGACCGTGGGCAAGGCCGTGCCAATGGCCAGCGTGTAGTTGGTAATGCCGGCATTGCCAACATTATCCGTGGCCGTGACTGCAACGCTATAGGCGCCGGCCAGGGTAGGTGTGCCGCTGATCACTCCGCTGCTGGTGTCGAGGGTCAAGCCGCTCGGCAAGCCGGTCGCGGCATAGTGATAAGGCGCAGTGCCGCCGGATGCCTGCAGCGAGGTGCTGTAACTGGACGCGACCGTACCGCCGGGGAGCGGGCCGCTGGCCGGGCTGAGTGCAAGCGTCACCGCCGTGACGGTAATGGTCACAGTCGCCGGCGCAGAAGTGCCGGCCGCGTTGGTGACGGTGTAACTGAAACTGTCGACCCCGGCGAAGCCCGCTGCAGGCGTATAGCGCAGGGCAAGGCCAGACGCCGTGGCGGTGCCATGCACGGGCTGGCTGGCAATCGCCGCGCTGTCGGCAGGGCCGCCGGACAGGTTGAGGGTGAGGGCGTTGCCTGTGCTGTTGGCGGCAACGCTTGCCGATACGGCGCTCGCCACCGGCGCCTGCGCCACGATCGAGAGGGTGTAGTTGGTGGTGGCGGTCGCGCCGTAGGCGTCGGTGACGATGACCGATGGCGCGTAGCTGCCGGCAGTGGTGGGCGTCCCGCTGAGCACGCCTGAAGAGGCATTCAGCGACAGCCCAGCTGGCAGTCCGTTGGCTGCGTAGCCATAGGACGCCGTGCCCCCAGCACTGCTGATGGTCTGGCTGTAACCGCTGCCGACCTGGCCTGTGGGTAATGCACCGGCAGACGGAGTGATGATCAGTGTTGGTTGCGAAACGGTCACAGTGACCGTCGCCGGCGCAGAAGTGCCTGAGCTGTTGGTCGCGGTATAGGTGAAGGTGTCGCTGCCTGAATAGCCCGCGACAGGCGTGTAACTGATGCTGGTTCCGCTCGCCGTGGCTGTGCCATGGCTGGCTGCAGTGGCGACGGCGACCGAACTGGCTGTGCCGGTAATGGCCAGGCTGATCGGGTTGTTTGCGCTGTTGGCACTCACGTTGGCCGTAACCGCACTGGGCTGCGGTGCGGCTTGGGCCCTGTCGATGGTGATGGTGTAGGACTTGGTAGTAACGCCATCCGCAGCCGTGATCAGCAGTGTGAAGACGTTCGAACCCACTGCGAGGCCGGTGGGCGGGGAAGCGCTGCCTGAGCTTACCGGTGTGCCGTTCACTGTGACCGTGCTGTTGTTGTCTGTGGTGGTCGGTGTGAGGGAGAGGGTGGTTGTAGCGTTGCCGACCGAAGCGGTGTAGCTGGTGGTGGCCGTGCTGAAAGCTGGCGTCAGGCTGCCTGTCGACAGTGTCAGGCTGGATAGCGTGGCATCCGTGGATACTGCGCTGAGGCTGGTGCAGTTGAACACCAGGTTGCTGATCTGGCCATTGGAGGTGGTAGCCCGAATGGCTGCACCATTGGCCTCCAGACTGCCGGCGGGCACGGTCAAGCTGACCGTGTGCGGCGTATTGGTGCTGCTGTTCGCTGCGTTGTAGGTCTGAAAACCGGCAAGGCTGTAGCTAGCGAGACTAAGGCTGTCAGCAGCGGTGGGATTGCCCTGGAACGCCGTCCCGCTATCACTGAACGTCAGCGTCAGCGCGTCCCCCGGGAGAAAGTCCGAGGCGGGGTATCTGTTTGCACCGAATGACAGCGCAGTCGAACCGGACAAGTTGTTTATCGCCGTGCAGCCGTTCGACAGCGCAAATACCGGAGCGACGTTGAATACGGTCAATGCGGCCACGGCCACCCCAGCACGCAGCCACTGGCCCAACGTTATACGGCGCATTTATCACCCGGTGCTTAGGCTTTTATCAAGCAGTTATTGGTAGCTGGCGAAACGGATAACGCCGGTGTCTTGCCATGAATACTCACTACAGCCTCAGAGCTGTTAGATAGAGCAGGGCGCCGAGAGGGGCCAGGATGGCGCTTGGTCAGTCGCTCTGAGGGATATCGGCACGTGCGTACCGAACTTGACGCCTTGCCGTTGAGGAACGCGATATTTCGCGCCTTCATTTTCACCGTTAAAGCGAAAGTGTTGCCGGAATGCGGGGGTTTTTCTGCGGGGTTTGCCAGGTGAAGATCATCGCCAAGGACCAGGTGGGTCCCAAAGCTCATTATTCTGGAGAACTTATGATGGATGCATCCGCCAAAGCGTTGGTATCAATTGCCGTACTCAAGGCCAAGCCTGGTCAACGAAAAGCCTTGAAGGATGCACTGCTGGCGTTGGTCGAACCGACCCGTGCCGAGCCGGGCAACCTGGACTACGTATTGTTCGAGCTGCGTGATGAGCGTGGCACGTTTTACATGCGCGAGGCCTTCGCAGATCAGGCGGCACTCGACGCGCATTTCGCCATGCCGTATTTCCAGCACTTTGCTGGCATCGCTGATGATCTGCTGGCTGAGCCATTGCAACTGATCTTCCTTGAGCAGGTGTCGGCGTAGCATGTCGTTTCGCGATATGACCGGTGCGCATCGACGTTGAACTATTCATGACGCCTGTCACCCTAACCTTGTGCAGCTATCTACCGGCTCAGGCAGACCCTGAGCCTCCCCACTGACACACGAAGGTTTGACGACATGAAGAGTGAACAGGTTGAAGGCGTAGTAGAACAAGTTGCCGGTAAAGCCCAGAGCGCTGTCGGGAAACTGTTTGGTGATTCCAGCCTCGAGGCAGAGGGTGCGGGCCGCCAGGCATGCGGTCAAGTGACCCAGGCCTACGGCGATGCAATGAACAGTGTGTCCACCTTCGTCAAAGAAAAGCCAGTGACTGCGATGGCTATTGGCGCGATTGCCCTGTTGGTGCTGGATCGCGTTCTGCGCCGCTGAGTCCAGGCAGGAGCTTCTAGTAATTTTCCCGGTTAGCCGTTGAATGCGAGAGGCACTGCTTGAGCTTCCGCGAGCTCCAGCATTAAACACAATCTATACTACTGCTGGGCCTCCGCCTGATTAGCCGGAGGCTCAATTGTTTGCGCACCTCCTTGAACCATCCGTTAGCACACCGCGAGGAATCTGCTGTCCTGCAGGAAAGCAGGCCATGAGCAAAAGGGATATGATCCGGTGAGTTCCAAGGCCGCTCGCGCTGACAGTGTTAAGGACTGTGGAGTAGGGCAGTAACACACACATCGGATAACCTGCCGGAGCGGAAGGTGCAGTAATGTTTTTGAGCCTCGAAGTGCGCAGCTATGAGCGGGACACCCCTCACCATCACCACGATCACGCTCAATTGGTCCTGCCGATTCGCGGCCGAATGGACATAGACGTAAACGGTCGCGGCGGCTGCATCGATCAGTCATTGGCGGCACTTGTGGAACCTGGCTCAGAACACTCGCAAGACTGCGACATTGACAGCCGCTTTTTGGTCCTGGACTGCGCGCCTTCCACGCTGGAAACGCTCCACATCGAGCGCTTTGCTCGAAACATCTATGTACCGATTCCTCCCGCAACGCGTCGCCTCATCGAGTTCGCCGAGTTGATAGGTAACGCGCAACTGTCCATCGCAACCTGCCAGCTGGGGCCTTTGCTGTTGTCCTCCCTGAGCCCGGACATTGCCAATTTCACCGACCCTATGGAGCGGTTGATTGGTCGTCTTCGGAGCAATCCTGCAGCCCATTGGAACAATGAAGCAATGGCGCGGTTTGCCAACATGAGCGTGAGCCAGCTGCACCAGCGATTCCGGCAAGTGTTCGACATGAGCCCGCAGGCGTGGTTGACCGAGTTGCGGGTGCAGGAAGCGCAGCGATGGTTACGTGGAACTGCCTTGCCCATTGCTGAAATAGCCTTGCGTGCGGGCTTCAGCGACCAGGCATCGCTGACACGCACCATGCAGCGCCTGAAAGCCACGACCCCGGCGGCCTACCGTCGTGCGGAGCAACAGCCTGGGTAAAAAATCCCGCAGTTAACGACAATACGCACCGCATCAGCTGCTCCAGACTTCACCCATCAAGTTTTGGAGCGCGGGTGAAATGGGTGCGGATCGATTATTGCTCAAGGGTCTCTTCTACGGCGTGTGTGCGGGCTTGTGCTGGGGGGTGATTTTCCTCGGCCCACAGCTGACCCTCGAACTGAGCGGGCTGCAATTCGCCGTGCTGAGGTTTCTTTGTTACGGCGTGATTTCGGCGGTGCTGCTCGGACCTCGCTGGAAGCGAGTTTGCGCCAAGCTCACCCTGGCAGACTGGAAGTCACTGTTCTGGCTCAGCCTGATCGGCAACCTCATCTACTACACGCTGGTCGGCACCGGTGTGCAGCTGGTTGGCATAGCTACAACTTCTTTGATTGTCGGGCTGATTCCAGTACTCATCACACTGGCAGGTCGGCATGACGAAAATGCCGTTGCGCTGCACAAGCTGGTGCCTTCGCTGTGCTGCTGCGTAGGCGGAGTTACGCTCATCAGTTGGCATGCAATTACCTACGGCGACCGAACCGATATCCTCACCAACATCGCAGGGATTCTGTGCGCGGCGGGCGCGTTAGTGACTTGGAGCTGGTTCGCGGTGAGTAACGCTCGGCGTCTGGTTGAGGTGGCCAGCGTTTCCTCCAATGACTGGGCTCTGCTGACTGGGGTCATGACGGGTGCCCAGTCACTGTTCCTGGCGCTTCCTGTATTGGGGTGGCAGACCGGCTCGCACGACAGCGCTGAATGGGTGGATTTTCTGCTGGTAGCTGGCGGAGTGGCTTTTCTGTCTTCCGTGGTGGGCGGCGCTTGCTGGAACCAGGCGAGCCGGCTTCTACCCTTAGCACTGAGCGGGCAAGTGCTCGTGATAGAGACATTGGCGGCGCTGCTTATTGGCTTTTTATGGGAGCATCGGCTTCCTGACCCATACGAAATTGCAGCAATGGCGCTGCTGGTTACAGGTGTTGTCTGGTGTCTGAATTGTCACCGGACTCAGCATCACGGGGATAGCCGGGTCATCCCGCTTTAGGAAGCGCACCGGGTGAGCAATGGCAGCTACTGCCACATGACGGATCACGCTCAATGTCGCACTGACTGTTAGACACCACCATGGCTTCGCCAGCTCAAGCCGTATCGATGATCTCCAAGCGGCTCCTGGCCGGTGCGTCAACCTAGCCTAGGAGTCGCTCAAGCGCTCGTTCGATATCGAGTTTGGCCTGCGACGTGATCGTCCCAGGGTATTGGTCGAACATATGCGGTGCCCCAGGGTAAACATGAAGTTCTACCGGCGCACCGGCGCGAGACAACCTCATCGCGAAGTCGACGCTCTCTTCCATGAACAAATCCAGCGCACCTACCGAGATAAAGGTGGGCGGTAAATTGTTCAGGTCCTGCTGCATAGCTGCTGAAAAGTAGCCAATGTGCTCGTCGTCAAGACCGTAGTTTCCACGCAGGGCTTCCCAGCAAAACTGATTGGCTTGAGGCGGCCAGCCAATTTTCCCTGTGGTGATATTGGTCAACGGCGATTCGGCACTACCTGAGCGATAGTCCAGCATCGGATAGATCAAGACCTGACCCATGAGCGGATACTCACCCCGGTCGCGCGCCAATATTGCCAGGGCTGCAGCGAGCCCACCGCCTGCACTGTGCCCCATCACCACTAATTTTCGGGTGTCAGCGTTGAGGTATTGATGATTGCTGAATATCCAGCCAAGCGCTGTGTAGCAATCTTCAAGTGGAGCAGGGAATGGATGTTCAGGTGCAAGTCGGTAATCAACAGCGACGATCACCGTTTGCAGGTATTGCGCAAGATCGGCCAGATAATCATCTGCCATTTCAGGCTGACCGAGGACGAAACCGCCGCCGTGAACGTAGAGAATCACTGGACAGATTTTGCCATCTGTTACGGTGTCGGGTCTGTAGAGACAAAGGCGCAGTCGTGCACCATCCAGCCCATCCGTCCAGACCGTCTGACAACGCGCATGGTCTGGTGACGTGAAAGTCGCATGGACACGCTTTCTGATGCCAGGCAGCGCATCCAGCGACCAAGTCTCAGCGCCGCTGGCTAAAAAGCTGCGGAAATCGGGGTCAAGCAGTTCATGTGGTTTCACTGTTGCGCACCTTTTCCCGTCGTGATGAGGCGCTTCTGATCGAAGCGCCCTGAAGATTACGCTACAGCCACGCTTTGATTTGCGCACAAACGGCTGTGGTGGAGATGCCATATCGATCATGCAGCGTCGGCAGCGCACCGGCGTCGAGGAAGGCATCAGGCAGCGCAATCTGCCTGAAAGTTGGCGTCACGCCATTGCGTAGCAGCAAGCCGGCAACCGCCTCACCCAAACCGCCGATGATCGAGCTGTTTTCTGCGGTGACGACCAAACGTCCAGACTTGCGCGCCTCGGCGAGGATGGTTTGTTCGTCCAGCGGCTTGATTGTCGGTACGTGCAGCACGGCGACGTCTACGCCATCGGCTTGCAGTGCCTTGGCTGCTTCCAGCGAGCGCATGGTCATGAGCCCGGTTGAGATGATCAGGACATCTTTGCCAGTGCGCAGCGTCTTGGCCTTGCCGATCTCGAATTTATAGCCGTATTCATCCAACACCAGCGGCACGTTGCCGCGCAGCAGGCGCATATAAACCGGGCCTTGATGCGCTGCGATCGCAGGCACTGCCTGTTCTATCTCCAAGGCATCGCACGGGTCGACGATCATAAGGTTAGGCATGGCACGGAAGATCGCCAGATCGTCAGTCGCCTGGTGGCTTGGGCCATAGCCGGTGGTGAGCCCAGGCAAGCCGCAGACGATCTTGACGTTGAGGTTCTCTTCGGCGATGGCCATGCAGATGAAATCATAAGCGCGGCGTGAAGCGAACACGGCGTAGGTGGTGGCAAAAGGCACGAAGCCTTCGCGGGCCATACCGGCCGCGGCGCTCATCAGCAATTGCTCGGCCATGCCCATCTGATAGAAGCGATCGGGGTGCGCTTTGGCGAAGATATGCAGGTCGGTGTACTTGGACAGGTCAGCGGAGAGGCCGACGATATCCGCACGTTGCTCGGCAAGCGCCGCCAGGGCATGGCCGAACGGTGCCGATCTGGTGGCCTGGCCTTCAGAGGCAATGGAGGCAATCATCGCCGAGGTGGTCAGGCGCTTCTTGGCCGGTGCGCCAGTCGAAGTAGGGGCGGCGTTGCTCATTGGTGTTTTCCTTCTTCAAGGTTGTTCAGGGCCAGATCCCATTCGTGTTCTTCCACGCGAATGAAGTGGGTTTTCTCTCGGGTTTCCAGGAACGGCACACCCTTGCCCATTTTTGTGTCGCAGATGATCACGCGGGGCTGTGCGCCTGGGTGGCTGCGGGCAGCATCGAAGGCGGCGACCAGTGCATCGATGTCATTGCCATCGACCCGCTGGGTAAACCAGCCAAACGACTGCCAGCGCTCAACGATGGGTTCGAAAGACAGGATTTCACTCGAATAACCGTCGGCCTGCTGGTTGTTCACATCGACAATGGCGATCAGGTTGTCGAGCTTCCAGTGCGAGGCCGACATCACCGCTTCCCAGGTAGAGCCTTCATTCAGCTCGCCGTCAGACAGCAGGTTGTAAACGAAGGAGGCTGAATCTTTGCGCTTGAGCGCGAGGCAGGCGCCAACCGCAATGCCCAGGCCTTGGCCCAACGAGCCACCGGTAATTTCCATGCCAGGGGTGTAGGCGGCCATGCCCGACATCGGCAGGCGGCTGTCGTCGGCCCCGTAGGTTTCCAGCTCTTCGAGCGGGATGATCTGCGCTTCGATCAAGGCTGCATACAGCGCAATGGCGTAGTGCCCAATCGACAGGTAGAAGCGGTCACGCTGCTCCCACTCGAGATCTTCGGGGCGATGGTTCATTGCGTGAAAATACGAAACCGCAAGCAGATCCGCAGCACCGAGGGCTTGGCCAACATAGCCTTGACCCTGGACTTGACCCATTTTCAGCGCATGCCGGCGGATGTTGTGTGCGCGGTCGACAAGGGTAATGGCGGCTGCGGATGAAGGATTGTTAGTCATGATGAAACTCCATTAACTCAACGATTGACCAGGGCGGCAGGGATGCGCAGTACCAGCGTGGCGCCGGCAAACAGCACGCCGGTAATCAGGTACATGCCGATGGCGCTGGAGCCGGTCACTGTGGTGATCCAGCCAATCAAGTAAGGCGAGCAGAATCCAGCGAGGTTGGCGAAGCTGTTGACCGCCGCAATACCCGCCGCCGCAGAAACGCCACCCAGCAATGTGGTGGGCAGCATCCAGAACAAGGACGTTGCGGATAGGATTCCGGAGGCAGCAAGGCAGAGACTGAGGATGGACAGGGTCACATTGCCACCCACCATCGCGGCCAGGCTCAGGCCGATAGCGCCGGCGATCATGGGCACGATCAGGTGCCAGCGCCGCTCGCGGTATTTGTCACCACTGCGCCCGACCAGCAGCATTGCCACGATCGCGCAGAGGTAGGGCAGGCTGGTCAGAAAACCGATATGCAATGGATCGGTAACTCCCGCGTTACGTACCAGGGTCGGCAACCAGAAGGTGATCGCGTACTGGCCCATCACCACGCAGAAGTAGATGGCGGCCAGCAACCACAGACGGCGGTCGCGAATGAACTCGCCGACGGAGGCATGGGTGACTTTCTGCTGGTTGTCTTCTGCCAGTTCACGGGTGATCAAGGCCTTTTCTTCGTCATTCAGCCAAGTGGCTTGATGCACCCCATCTTTGAGGTAACTCAACACCAGCAGGCCGACAACGACTGTCGGAATCGCCTCCAGGACGAACATCCATTGCCATCCCGCCCAACCATGCACGCCGGCAAAGTGGTTCATGATCCAGCCGGAAAGAGGGCCACCGACCATGCCCGAGAGTGGAATGGCGATGAACCACAGCACGGTCATGCGAGCACGACGATAAGACGGGAACCAGTAGGTGAGATACAGCAGTAGCCCGGGCGCGAGGCCGGCTTCGGCGATGCCGAGAAAGAAACGCAGCGCGTAGAACTGCCAGGCTGTCTCGACGAAGGCGAACAGCGCAGAAATGATCCCCCAGGTGATCATGATCCGGGCGATCCACATCCGTGCGCCAACCTTGTGCAGGATGATGTTGCTCGGTACCTCGCAAAGGAAGTAACCGATGAAGAACATGCCGGCGCCAAGCCCGTACACCGTTTCGCTGAGGGCCAGGTCGTTCATCATTTGCAGCTTGGCAAAGCCGACGTTGACGCGATCAAGGTACGCGCACAGGTAGCACAGCATCAGGAACGGCATCAGGCGCCAGGCCGTTTTACGGTAGGCGGAGGCACGCACGGTCGAAACCGCTTCCAGCGACAGGGTAGTCATGATGGTCTGATCTCTTGTTTTTATTGACTGCCAGGCCAACAGACCTGGCTATGTCATCGATCCAGAACCGCACGGGCCGCACAGGCCCGCCAGGTGTGATCAGTGAATCAGCATGCCGCCGTTCACATCCAGCGTGATGCCTGTGAGGTAAGAGGATAGGTCGCTGGCCAGGAACAGGGCAGCGTTGGCAACGTCCTGCGCGGCGCCTAGGCGGCCCAGCGGAATGCCTTCGATGATCGCGTGGCGGCGCTCGTCCTGCATCAGCCCGCCAGTGATATCGGTGTGGATCAAACCAGGGGTGATCGAGTTGACGCGAATGTTGTCAGGCCCCAGTTCACGCGCCATGGCTTTGCCCAGGCCCAGAACGCCGGCCTTGGCTGCGCTGTAGTGCGGGCCGCCGAAGATACCGCCGCCACGCTGGGCAGAAACCGAAGACATGCACACGATGCTGCCGGCAGACTGTTGACGCATCAGCGGGATCACGGCTTGGGACATCAGCAGCGTGCCACGCAGGCTCACATCCAGCACCTTGTCGTAGTCTGAAGGGCGGATGTCGAGGGTCTTCAGCGGTTGGGTGATGCCCGCATTGTTGATGAGCACATCGATGCGACCGTAGTGCTCGATGACCTTGGCGACGGCCTGCTGAACCTGCGCTTCGTCGGCAACGTTGGCAGCGAGGCCGAGGTGGCCTTCGCCGAGCGATGCAGCGGCATCGCGGGCAGCGGATTCGTCCAGGTCAATGATCACCACATGAGCGCCGTGCTGGGCAAACGTGGTAGCGGTAGCGCGGCCAATGCCACGGGCAGATGCAGCACCGGTGATGATTGCGACTTTGCCTTGAAGAAGCATGGTGGGTTACCTCGAATTGTTTTTATTAAGGTCGATCTGCGAAAAATCGATGGGCTCAGCTTGTTCTCCACAGGTGGCCTGAGCAATAAGCCGAATGTCACTCGATGCTGAAAAAAATTCAGCACTCGTCAAGGCCGCAGCGTGGTGATTGAATGGAAGTAGTCCGATACCTACAAGAAATGCCATGGAGGTGCCATGCGCACTGCTGCCGATTCACCGATCATCCTGCCACCGCTGAGAGCAATTCAGGCCTTCGAGCAAACGGCTCGCTTCGGCAACGTCGCCAGGGCAGCGGAAGTGCTGGATTTGACTCCGTCAGCGGTCAGCCATCAACTGGCCAAGCTCGAGGGCATGATCGGCAGGCAATTATTTGTCCGGGCCGCACGCGGTGTTTCTCTAACGCCGGTCGGGGAGCAATACCTCAAGGAAATCTCCGGCATCCTGCATAGCCTTGCCGTGGCCACCGAACGCGCCGCCAGCGATGTCAGCCTCGACTGTTTGCGCCTGCACTCATCGCCCAGCTTTGGCCTGCTCTGGCTGATGCCCCGACTGGAAGCTTTTCGCGCGAGTCACCCAGATATTCAGCTCAATCTTTCCTGCTCATACGAGTCGCTGCACTTCAGCCGGGACAAGATCGATGTGGACATCCGCCATGGCACGCCCAACTGGCCCAGTTACGAGGTGCGTACCGTGCGCAACGAGAAATTTGCTGTGCTGTGTTCGCCTAAGCTGCTCGCGCAGTGGCCTGTCGGAGCGGCAGCGGATCTGCTGGACCGCGATCTGGTGCTGTCGGAAGCCACGCTGCTGAAGTGGCCACAGTGGTTTGCCCAGCATGGTTTGGCTCGGCCTGAACGGCCCTATGCACTGAGTTTCGATCGGTCTTACATGTCGCTGGAAGCCGCCAGCCACGGGCTTGGGTTCGCACTGGAAAGCACCTTACTTGCGCAGAAGTACCTGGCGGCTGGCACGTTGGTCGAGGTTGCGCCGCAATCACTTAGCGCGGCGGTGGCGGCGCATCATCTTGTGTTTCCGAAGGCCCACTCGAACTTTCCACGCGTACGGCGCTTTCTGGAGTGGATGGAAAGTGAGCTGGGGCATGAGTTTGCTTATTGAAGCCGCCGGCATCCAGTGGGAACGACTATTCAGCCTGCGCCGATTTGTTTCAACAGCGCCGCCACAATGGCCTCTGGCCGGTCTTCTTGCATGAGATGACCGCAATTCTCGACTCGAATACAGGGCTGCTGGGCAATCAGCTCGGCAAGACGCTCGCCCTGCGCATACGGAATCCAAGCGTCTTCAGCGCCCCACAAAACCGACACCGGGCAACCAAGGCTTGTATATAGCGGCTGAATCTCGTCAGTGAACGCTTGATCCATCTGCGCGATCTGCCGATAGAACGCAGGCTGACCAACTTCACCCACCCAAGGGGCACTGTAGATGCGCAGGGCTTCTTCACTCAACGGGTTCGCTGCTGAGGTTTGCAGGTAAGCAGCCAGCAGCGCGCGGTGCATGTAATCGGGCATTCCAGCAAATGCTGCCTCGTGTTGGCGGACATGCTGGACGAACGGCGAGCCCCACGGAGCCAAAGCGACTGCGTCGAACAGGGTAAGAGACGCGTAGCGCAGGCCGTTCAGGTAGTACGCTCGCAGGGCAGTAGCACCGCCGAAGTCATGTGCGAGCACGTCTGGCCGGTTCAAGCCCCATTGTTTGAAGAGCGCAGTGAGCACGTTGTTCTGGACGGCCAGCGAAACGTCTTGACCCGCCCTCATCTCAGACTGGCCATACCCGACCAGATCGAAGTAGTACACAGTGCGATGGCCAGCTAGCAGGGGAACGATGCGCCTCCAGACCTGGGAGGAAAAAGGCGTCCCGTGGATGGCTACCAAGGGGGCGCCTGACCCCATCTTTCCCCATCTGACGGCGTTGCCTTCGATGATTGACGTGCAGGGTAGATCCAGCATGGCTCACCTCATATTGTCATTTAGCTAAATGACAATATGATGCCGCAATGGACAGATCAATACAGATGAAAGCGATGAGCAGCGAGGTTCGGGTAATGATACTTCGATTGCTTGCCAAGCCTCATGAACACTTTGCAGATCAGTGGTCGGCAGATCCTGCTGAACTCGGCGTTTGCATGACGCTAATTGCCAAGGCGCTGGGTGTCGCTCAGCCGACCGCAAGCCGGCATTTGGAGATTCTTGTGCAGGCGGGGTTTGTAACGGTGGCCAAGAAGCACAGATGGTCGTATTGCGCGCGTAATGAGCCGATGATCGCCGAGTATCTAGAGTGGCTGGCGCGGGAGTTGGCGATAGGGAAGGGCTCACAGCACGCGGTGTGAGCAAACTCGGTGTACGTGGAGTCTTTCCAGATGGGTCGTGCGCCCTGAAATTTGGCTATCTTTTGATCAGGAAGCTTGTCCTCACGTTCGGATTATCTGACTCTGGGCGTAAGCATTAGTAAAAAGTCGCTTCTTACGGTCTTCAGGCCGCCTAGCTTTGCTTTCGTGCTCAAACTTGCTACCGGCGGGCGACTGCCCCGAATGTGCTGGGTTTTTGTTGTCCTGTATCTCGCCTCCTGTTTCTCAGCAGTGGCGCCGATCGTATTCGAGTGGCAAGAAAGCAGGTTGGAATGAGCAGCAGAGCGCTCCTGTAAACCTCTACAACCTAGCTGTCCTTGTGATGGCTTTATGACTTCACTCCGGTTACGCTCATTTCTCAGCAGGGAGGTGGGCATTGACCTAATGCAGCTTGGGCTTTGCGCGGCTAAACGTTGTAGAGCGTTCAGATACCTACCTCGTGCTTCTCCGGTCTATGCATTCGACTCAAATCGAGGAAGGAACCCATGTCGTTTAGTGACTATCTGAAAGGGCCGGCTCACCGGCAGCGTGCAGAAGCTCTTGAGGCCCAGCTTGCGGAACTTCAGGTGCAGCATTCTCAGCTGCAAGAGCTCGTCACGAAAATCGGCGCCATGGACGTGGTGAATATCCAGAAGCTGATTGAGCAAGAGCAAGCGAGGCTAGCGGATGTACGCGAGCAAAACCAACGCTCAGAGAGAGAGTTGGCTGCACTGGCACAGCGCTCCAATGATCTGCAGGGGCAGATACTTGTCTGGGAAGAGACGGTGCTCCTGGAAAGCTTCGCCCTCTATGAGCCTAAGTTCAAGCTGACGACCAGCCAGGAGTACAAGTCTCGGCTGGATCACGTTCGCGATCGTCAGAAAGTCCTGATCAAGAATGGCCAGGCAGCCACCGGCAATTCGAACTGGACGGTGAACAACAGCCAGGCCCAAGGTCGCAAGCTTGTGAACGACATGATCAAGCTGGTGATCCGCTCGTTCAACAACGAAGCTGATGCCTGCGTGGCTAACGTCAAATTCGACAACGTCGAGCTCGGCGAGAAGCGAATCCTCAAATCCTTTGAAGCTTGCAATCGGTTAGGCAAGATCATGAGCGTCGAGATATCTGGTGTCTACGTTGACCTCAAGCTTGATGAGTTGCACCTTGCTCATGAATTCCAGATCAAGAAGCAAGAGGAGAAGGAAGAGGCCAAGCGCGCCCGAGAAGAGCTTAGAGAGCAGCAGAAGCTCGAGCAGGAAATTCGTGCGGCGCGTGAGAAAATTGCCAAGGAGCGGAAGCACTTCACCACCGCAATGCGTGACCTCCAGGCTCGCCTTGAACAGGTGCAATCTGATGAGGAGCGTTCAGCGCTGCTGGTAAAACTGGCCGAGGTTGAGGCAGGTCGTGCCGAGCTTGAGAGCGAAGAAAAGCTCATTGATTACCGTGAGCAAAATGCCAAAGCCGGATATGTCTACGTGATTTCTAATCTTGGGGCGTTCGGAGAAGGCATTTACAAGATCGGCATGACTCGCCGCCTTGAGCCTATGGATCGAGTTGATGAGCTCGGCGACGCCTCGGTGCCGTTCTGGTTCGATGTGCATGCGATGGTTTTCTCGAACAACGCTCCTGCATTGGAAGCGAAGCTGCACGAGCATTTTGCATCTGGTCGGCTCAACAAGGTCAACGGGCGGAAAGAATTCTTCCGAGCCGAGATTGCTGAGATCGAGAAGGTCATTCGAGAAAATTACGATGCTGTCGTAGAGGTCATGCATGAGGCGCCGGCGGAGCAGTATCGTGAAAGCCTGCGCATGGCATTGCCCAAGCCAGCGATCCAGCAATCAGAGCGCATGGCTGCGGAAAGTTAATTCGTGATCGAATGCCTGTGTGGAGTAAAGATTGAGCTTCTGTTACTAGAGGGTCTGTGGGCGATTCATACCTGGCACCCAGCTAAGGTTGAAGAGCGGCAAGTGGTGAGAACGATCATCCTCCCTTGCAAGCGCCTGAATCGCACGCAGGCGCGCTGCGACGGTGTCCTATGCACGGTGCTTGAGCCTGAGCTGGACTTAGATAAATGGGACCAGCTTGGGCAGTGGTGCAGCTGGACCATCCCGCACAAGCAGTGGCGCTGGCTGACCGGACGGGAAACGACACAAAACCAGCTTCATTGGCAGCCACCTCATTCAGGACGCGCCATGAACACGAAAGGCATGGCCCGTTGAGAGAATGGACGCCAGAAGCGGATTCGTCGAATCAATGTCTTACGAGGCTCATACACATTCCTGACATAGCATCTGATTTAACATAATATACATTATGCGTATATTCGTATTGAGCTGCCGGGGCATTGGTTGGCCAGATTTGAAGCCTGCATTCTGTCTTGATCACTGCGCTGCAGATCGAGCTTGGACCTCCGCGATGTAACCCAACACGAACGAAACTCGCGAGCCTCGCTCCTTGTAATAGCCATTCACGCTGGCCAACGCCCACCGCAGCAACCTCATCAATACTGGATCGGAAAAATCCCAGCTGGCCCACTCGTACTGATACCGGCTGCTGGTGAACAAATAGCGATACCGTTCGAATGAGTGTTCCTGACTGTTCAGGGCCAGGCTCTCGCGAATCGCTCCAGGCATAGCGTGAAACAGCGTAAGCAAATCGTGAGCGTCACGCTTCTGTTTGGGTGGAATCTTGCCGATTGTCTGCAGCCTACTGATGAGCCGTTTTGAGTGCATCGACGTCGAGCTAGTAGGTTTCACCGGCCGTACCTTGATGCTGATCTGGCACGGAAATAAAGCTTTTCAACAGTATTTCCAGGCCGATCTCTGCGTTGACCATGGCAACGCTGGAGAGATTTTGGGCGTCCAAAAGCTCAGAGGCTTTGAGGTATCTATGGGTGCTTTCAAGCATCCAGCCAGGAAAGTGACTCATTGAAAGGGTGCTCTTGAGGGTCATGCCAGCTGAAGGTAGCCCACCAGGTGAGCTACCCTGCCCTTATTATATGACTCAAAAGAATAGCTACGCTAAATAGTCATTTAGTTTAGTTATATATAGTCCTTTCCTTTCACCAGGCCTGTACGCCTTTCACTGCGTCACCTCCCGCAGCACCTCGTCCTTGACCACCGACCCACCAATCGGCGCCTTAAGCAGCAGGAAGTACGCCACCGCCGAACACAACGCCACCACTGCGCTGATCATGAACGCCGTATTGAACGACCCCGAGTACTGAATACTAAAGCCCGTAACGATCGGCGCGACCGACCCGGCAATATACCCTCCAAAGTTCTGGATCGAACCAAACGAGGCCACCCGCGGGCTGTCGACGATGGTGTTGACGATCATCCACGCCGTGGCACTGGCCATGTTAATGCTGAATAACGCCAGGCACAGCAGAATCACACACCCGGTAAGCCCGGTGACGTACGACAGCGGCAAGGTAAACAGCGCTGCCAGCACCAGGCCGGTGATCACGCTGAACTTGCGGCTACCGAGAATGCTCATGCCCCGCTTCACCAGCCGATCACAGAAGCGGCCGGCGACGATGGTCCCTACCGCACCAAAGCCATAGGCCAACGACACCACCCAGGCAGTCTTGTATAAGTCCAGGCCATGCTCGCGCTCAAAGTAACCGGGTAGCCAGGTCAGGTGCAGCCAGAGCATGTAGATCACGCCCATGAAACCCAGCACGGCGCCCCAAGTGCTGCGATGCTTGAACAGGTCGAGCCAGCCGGCAAAGTACGACACCTTGGGTGCTTGCGGGGCGGCGGCAGGTGCCACGTACTCGCTGGGCAGCGCTTTGCCTTCGGCCGCCAGCTCGGCCAGGTACTGCGCCTTGCTTTTGTAGAAGGTCAGCCAGCACACCGCCAGCACTACGCCCAGCAACCCAGTGATGATGAACATGCCGCGCCAGCCGTAGTTGACCATCAACAGCGTCAACAATGGAGGTGCCAGGCAAGGCCCGAGGCAGGTCGACGACCAGACGATGCCGGTAGGTGTTCCGCGTTCGTTGGCATCGAACCATTCCGACAGCGCCTTGGCTGCCGACGGGAACATCGGCGCTTCGCCGATCCCCAGCAGCACGCGCAGGCCCATGAAGCCGGCGAAGCTGTTGACCAGGCCGAAGGTAGTCTGGGCGACCGACCAGGCCAGCAACGATGCGCCAAGGGCGATCTTGCTGCCCAGGCGGTCGATGATCATGCCCATCGGTAACTGGGCGAAGGCATAGGCAATGGAGAACGCCGACAGCAGGATGCCCATCTGTGAGGGGCTGATCATCATGTCTTTCTGGATCGAGGTGTTGGCGATCGACAGCGCACTGCGGTCCAGGTAGTTGACGATACCGATCAACAGCAGGAACACCACCGTGATGCTCTGGTACTTCTTCAGTTTGTTCATTGCGTGGCCTTTATTATTATTGTTGCAGCGCGTTCAGCGCCTAGGCGATCCGTCATTGCTGTCGCGTTCATCCATGGTCGGTTACGGTTGGATCAGGGTTGCCGCGCGGTCACTGCCGCGTCGAGCAGGCCGCGGCGGCTGAGGCTGTCAATCAGCGAGCGCAGGCCGAAGTTCCAGTGCGGCGCCTGGTCGCTGGTGGTCACCCGATTGCTCAAGGCACCCAGCTGTGCGCTGCTGATGGTGACTACGTCGCCAGGCTTGTGAGTAAAGCCATTGCCCGGTTGGTCGCGGTCTTGCTTGGGGGCGAACAGGGTGCCGAGAAACAGCACCAGGCCGTCCGGGTACTGGTGATTTTCGTTGAGGGTCTGCTGCACCAGGTCGAGCGGGTCGCGGCTGATCTGCTGCATCGAGCTGCGGCCCGAGAGGATGAAGCCCTCCTCCCCTTCAACCCGCAGGTCGACTTCGGCGTTACGCACGTCGTCGAGGCTGAAACCTTCGTCGAACAGACGCAGCAGCGGGCCCAGCGAGGTCGAGGCGTTGTTGTCCTTGGCTTTGGACAGCAGCAAGGCACTGCGCCCTTCGAAGTCACGCAGGTTGACGTCGTTACCAAGCATGGCGCCCTTGATGCTGCCGTCGCTGGACACTGCCAGTACCACTTCCGGTTCCGGGTTATTCCAGCTTGATTTGGGATGGATGCCGATGTCGGCGCCGTGCCCGACTGCCGACAGCGGCTGGGCCTTGGTGAAGACTTCGGCATCCGGGCCGATGCCGACCTCCAGATACTGCGACCACAAGCCCTGCTCCACCAGCACGGCGCGCAACGCCTCGGCCTGGGCCGAACCTGGAACGATCTGTGACAGGTCGGCACCGATCCGGCTGGCCAGCGTGTCGCGGATCGCATCAGCCTTGGCCGGGTCGCCCTTGGCTTGCTCCTCGACCACACGTTCCAGCAGGCTGGCGGCAAAGGTCACGCCGGCAGCTTTGACGGCCTGCAGATCAATCGGTGCCAGCAGCCAGGGTTTGCTGATGTCACGTTGGCGCGGATCGCTGTTGGCAAGCAGCGCCGGCAGCTCGGTCAGCGCATCGGCCAACGGCAGCGAGCGCAGATAAGCCACCGGGTCAGCGACTTCGAGCAGCGCCGAAACCGTGGCGACGTGGGCGCTGATGTCATGCACTGCGCCCTCCTTCACCAATACTACTGCCGGGCCTTGCTCGGGCAGCCATACCCGCCCTACCCAGCTGCCACTGTTACAAACGGCGGCATCGTGGCTCAACGGCAACGACGGCTTGCTGTTCGATTGATCTGTCATGTCTCTACCTTTTTTGTAGTTGTCTATCAGTGACCAAGCGCGGCCACTTGCAATTGGGCGGCGAGCTGGTTGAGGTCTGCGACCAGAGTCGGCGCCAGGCTTACGCCCTGGGCCAAGGCCTTGCTGCGCAGGGCCAGGCCGGCTTGCCCAGGCAGGCGCACCGGGCGCTCCGGATCTACTGGGCGGCTGGCGAGGATCAGTTGGCCGAGGAAGCTGGTTTCGTCTGTAAACGCCTGTAGGCCGCCAAAGAAGCGCGGATCAATTACTACCGCAGTGGCCGACGCGCCCCATTGATCAGGGCAGTCCTTGCGGCCATGGCCGGCCAGGCCCGAGGTCAGCGCTTCGACCAGAATCGCCAGAGCGAAGCCCTTGTGGCCGAAGCCCTGGCCACCCAGCGGCAAGATGCTGCCCTGCGGGCTGGTGAAGAAGTCCGCAGGGTCATCACTCGCCTTGCCTGCGTTGCTCATCAGCACCGGGTGCGCCAGTTTGCTGCCGTTATCCCGGCATTGGCTGACCATGGCCATGGTCACGGTGGACATGCTCACATCCAGCAGGATCGGTTCGCCGCGGGTAGGGATACCGGCAGCAATCGGGTTCGGTGTGTAGATCGGGTCAACGCCGCCATGGGCGCAGACCAACCCCACAGAGGGATCTGAGGAATACACCAGCGCGACCAAGCCACGGTCGGTGTATGGCTTCAGGTAGGCCGCCAGGCAGCCAATATGCGCAGCGCGGCGGACCACGGCGATGCCGATGCCCTGCGCGCTGGCCCCGCTGGCCGCACAGTCCAACGCACGGCTGACGCAGTACGGGCCGAGTACATAGTTGCCGTCGAACAGGCTGGCAACACCGCTGTCGGAGACCTGCTCCAGCGCTGCCGCCTGAGCCTTGACCTGGCCACTCAACATGCCGCCAATGTAGCGGCTGACCAGATTCAGGCCATGGGTGCGATGGCCGAGCAACTCGCCTTCGAGCAGCACTCGGGTTACCACTTGGGCGACCTCCGCGTCGGCGCCGGCATTTTCAAACAGGCGCTCGACAAACGTGCTGAGCGCGTTCACTTCATAGCGGATGGCTTCGCTCATACGCTCAGCTCCCGGTTTGGTTGAGCGCTGCCGAGCTCGGCTGACCATCCACCAGGCGCTGAATGCCCAGCGGGTTGGCGTTCTGCAAGGCCGGCGGCAGCATGGCGTCAGGGATGTTCTGGTAACACACCGGGCGCAGGAAGCGGTCGATGGCCAGGGTGCCAACCGAGGTGCCACGGGCATCGGAGGTCGCCGGATACGGGCCGCCATGCACCATCGCATCGCACACCTCGACGCCGGTCGGATAGCCGTTGAGCAACACTCGGCCGACCTTCACTTCCAGTGCGCCAAGCAGCGAGCCGTGGTCAGCCAGGTCTTGCTCATCCGCCAGCAACGTTGCTGTCAGCTGGCCGCGCAGAGCGTTCACGGCTTGCAGGAGTTGCTCGGCATCATCGACCCGAACCACCACAGTGCACGGACCAAACACCTCTTCCTGCAGCAGCTCGTCCTGTTCCAGCAGCAGGCTGACATCTGCCTCGAACAGCTGCGGCTGGGCCTGATTGCCCTGTTGCCGGGCACCGCTCAGGTGCTCGATACCAGGGTGCGCGAGCAACGTCTGCAGGCCTTTGTCGTAGCTGCGCAGGGTGCCGGGATTGAGCATGGTTTGCGCCGGCTGATCAGCCATGTGCCCGCGCAATTGCTCGATAAAAGCGGTGAAGTCCGGCGAGCGAATGCCCAGCACCAGGCCGGGATTGGTGCAGAATTGACCGCAGCCCTGTACAACCGATGCGGTCAGGTCCTTGGCTAGCTGGGCACCGCGACTTGCCAGAGCCTTCGGCAGTGCCAGCACCGGGTTTATGCTCGACATCTCGGCAAATACCGGGATCGGCTGCGGCCGCGCTGCCGCCATATCGCACAACGCCCGCCCGCCTTTGAGCGAACCGGTAAAGCCCACCGCCTGGATGCCCGGGTGCTTGACCAGCGCTTCCCCCACGCCGCTGCCGAAGATCATGTTGAACACGCCCGCCGGCATGCCAGTGCGCTCGGCGGCGCGGATCAACGCTTCGGCAACGCGCTCGGCGGTAGCCATATGGCCGCTGTGGGCTTTGAACACGACCGGGCAGCCGGCGGCCAATGCCGCAGCGGTATCGCCTCCCGCGGTGGAGAACGCCAGCGGGAAGTTGCTGGCACCGAACACGGCCACCGGGCCAACGCCGATGCGGTATTGACGCAGGTCGGGGCGTGGCAACGGCGTGCGCGCTGGCAGCGCTTGATCAATACGAGCGCCATAGAAATCGCCACGGCGCAGGACCTTGGCAAACAGACGCATCTGGCCGCTGGTGCGACCCCGTTCGCCTTGGATTCGCGCGCTGGGCAGCGCGGTTTCCTGGCAGGTCAGGTTGACGAAGTCTTCACCGAGGGTATCGAGCTCGTCGGCGATCGCCTCAAGAAACTCTGCGCGGCGCACTGCCGGCAAATTGCGAAACGTTGGGAACGCAGCACTGGCCGCCGCCACGGCGTTGTCGACCTCGGTCAAGGTCGCTTGATGAAAGCCGCCCGCTAGCTGCTCGCCGGTATGGGCGTCGATGCTGTAGACCAGGGTGTCGCCAAGTGCGCTGCGCTGGCCGCCGATGAAGTTGAATCCGTTAACGTGCATAAAAAATTGCCTCGAAAGATGAAGGGGGCTGTCAGTCAGGTCACGGCACCGATCTGCCAGGGCACGAACTCGTTCTGCCCATAGCCGTGCTGTTCGCTCTTGCTGCGCTCACCCGAGGCGATGCGCAGCATCTGTTGAAAGATGTAGGCACCACGTTCTTCGATACTGGTGGAGCCATCGGCGATGCCGCCGCAGTTGACGTCCATGTCCTCTTCCTGGTGCTCGAACACCCGGCTGTTGGTGGCCAGCTTGATCGACGGCGCGGGCGCGCAGCCGTAGGCCGAGCCCCGGCCGGTGGTGAAGGCAATCAGGTTGGCGCCGCCTGCGACCTGGCCGGTGGCGGAGACGGGGTCATAACCTGGAGTATCCATGAACACCAGGCCTTGAGCGCGCACCGCCTCGGCGTATTGATAGACGTCGACCAGATTGCTCGAGCCGGCCTTGGCCACCGCTCCGAGGGATTTCTCCAGAATGGTGGTCAGGCCCCCGGCTTTGTTACCCGCCGAAGGGTTGTTGTTGAGCTCGGCGTTCATGCGCTGGCAGTAGTCTTCCCACCAATGAATGCGTGCGATCAGTTTCTCGCCGACCTCACGGCTCACCGCCCGGCGCGTCAGCAGGTGCTCGGCGCCATAGATCTCCGGTGTTTCCGACAGGATTGCGGTGCCGCCTGCCGCGACCAGGCGGTCAACTGCATTGCCCAGTGCCGGGTTGGCGGTGATCCCCGAGTAACCATCGGAGCCGCCGCATTGCAGGCCAACCACGAGGTGCCGAGCGCTGACCGGCTCACGTTTGACTCGGTTGGCGTCGGCCAGCAGCGTCTTGACCTGCTCGATGCCGGCGGCGATGGTCTTTGAGGTGCCGCCAATGCCCTGGATAGTAAAGGTGCGCAGTTGCTCGCTGGCTTTCAGGCCCTGGGTTTCCAGCAGACTCTCGATCTGGTTGGTTTCACAGCCCAGACCGATGATCAGCACAGCGGCGAAATTGGGATGTATCGCATAGCCTGCCAAGGTACGGCGCAACAGACCCAGCGCTTCGCCACTGGGGTCCACTGCGCAACCGGCACCGTGGGTCAGGGCGACCACGCCGTCAATATTCGGGTAGTCGGCGAGTGCCTCGGGGTGGATATCGCGGCGGAAATGATCAGCCACTGCCCGGGCGACGGTTGCCGAGCAATTCACCGAGGTAAGGATGCCAATGTAGTTGCGTGTGGCGACGCGGCCGTCGCCGCGCACAATCCCCTGAAACACTGCTTCAGTAGCAGCTAGGCTGCGTGTATCGACGCCAAAGGCATAGTCGCGGGAGAAGTCACCCATCTGCACGTTGTGCACATGGACGTGATCGCCAGGTTCGATGGTTTGCGAGGCGAAACCGATAATCTGGCCGTAACGGCGCAGTGGCTGGCCCTGCTCCAAACGCTCGGTAGCAACTTTGTGCCCCGACGGGATGGGTTGGCGCACGGTGATCGCTTCGCCGTCCAGCTCAAGGCCTTCAGGCAGCGCCTGGCGTGCAATCAGGACGTTGTCCAGCGGGTTGAGGCGGATGACCGCAGGGTCGGCGCAGCGGGCAATCAGTTCCATGGGACCTCTCAGGGTACGGCTGACTTCTTGTTATGGCGTCGCCCGTTTGCTGCTGGGCGAATCTGCCACCACTGTATGAAGCCTTACCGATAATTCCCAATGAGATGAACCGATCAGCCGATAACCGGGGGTTATCAATGCGTCAAATCGACCCCCGTTTAGAAATCGCTACCGCTGCCCTCCTCCATGCGCCGCTGCTGGGCAAACTCCAGCAGGATATCGATGAACTCCCGCGCAGAGCCGGTTGGCGGCTGATCCTTGCGGGTGATCACGCCGTACTCCAGCGGCGATAGATGCAGCGGGCTCTGCAGCTCCTTGAACAGGCCGCTGCTCAGCTGCGCGGCAACCATCGAGCGCGGCAGCATGGCGATCATCGGTGCCGACTGCAGCAGTTGCAGGAACATCGGCATTGAGATGGTTTCAACGCTATCGGCGGGTGTGGCAATGCCGGCCACCTTGAAGGCCTGCTCCAGCCGCCCGCGCAACGGCGTACCCAGCGGGTACAGCACCCACGGCCAGTCCGCGAGCGCCTCGAGCGGCGTGCTGGCCAGCTGATTAAGCGGGTGACTGCTGTTGACCACCAAGGCAAACGGTTCAGGTTCCAGCGGCTGAAAGTCGAACACCTGGCTGAAGCGCTCCTCGGTGAAACGGCCGATCATGATGTCGAGCTTGTTCTGCTCGAGCATCGTCAGCAGGTGGTCACTGGAATGCTCCACCACCTCGATCGACAGCAACGGGCTACGTGCTTTGATCGCAGCGATGGCCTGCGGCAGCACCCGCGGCGTCGAGGCAAAAATCCCGCCCACCCGGATAAACCCATGGCCGCCCTTGCGCAGGCGGTTGAGCTGGTCGACAAACTGCTGCGACTCGGCCAATGCGCCCTGGGCGTACTTGACCACGTATTCGCCAAGCTCGGTCGGCGGCATGCTGCGCGGCAGACGCTCGAACAGAGCAAAGCCAAACTGCTCCTCGAGATCGCGCAGCATCTTGCTCAACGCTGGCTGGCTCAGGTTCATCAGGTTGGCGGTGGCGTGCATGTTGCGGGTACGGGCCAGGCTGTCGATCAGCACCAGGTGCTTGAAGCGCAGCCAGTTGCAAAAGCTGGAGTGGATGATGTCGGACGGCATCAGAAAACGGCCTCAGGCAGGTAGACAAACATGGCTATTGTGGGGCTCGCAGGTACTGCAGCAACGTTTCCAGTGCCACCGAGCGCGGCCGTGAACGCAGCGTCAGCAAACCCAGGTTGGCCAGGCTGATCGGCAGCTCCACCGGCAGGATCGAGACCATCCCGTACTGGGCGTAATGCGCGGCGACATCGTTTGGCACCACGGCGATCATGTCGGAAGCCTCCAGCATGGCGGTGGTCGCCAGAATCGAGGCAGTCTCGACGATGTCCAGCGATTGCACCATCCCCCCGGCCTGCAGCGCACTCTCGACCCGCCGCCGCATCGGGCTGCCGATCGGGTGCAGGATCCACGTCAACGCGACCAGATCAGCCAGCTGCAATGTGCTCGCTGCAGCCATTGGGTGGCCAGCGCGGGCGATCACGCGCATCTGTTCACCGCCTTCGAACAACTCGATGTTGAGGTCCTGGCTGTCGCTCTGATCCGGCAAGCGCCCTACCACAAGGTCGAAGTCACCGCGCAGCAACGCCGGCAGCAAGGTATCGCTGGTACCCACTTCAAGCGAGATGCGCACCTTGGGGTGGTCGCGCTTGTAGGCCAGCACGGCCTTGGTCAGCAAGCCCGGCACCGGCCCCATTACGCTGCCTACCCGCACCAGCCCGGCGGCGCCACGCGCAAGCTCGGCTATCTGCGCCTGGGCGTGCTCGAACTCGTGCAGCGCACTTTGCGCGTAGCGAATCATCACCTCGCCGTACAGGGTTGGCTGCATGCCACGCGGCAGGCGCTCGAACAAGCGCACTTCAAGGCGCTCCTCGAGCTGTTGCAGCAGCAGGCTCGCAGCAGGCTGGGTGGTGTGCATGGCCACAGCAGCGCGGCGCAGGTTGCCGAACTCGCCCAAGGCGTTGAGCAGGGTTATCTGACGGCTGGAGATCTTCAGCGGGCCAAGACTGCGCGGCGCCTGCGAGGTGTCTGCTGGGGTCTGAGGCATATCAATTCTGATATCCATAGTTAGGAATTGGCGATTATGCCTGTATCGCTCAGCAACCTACAGTCAGGTCTCCAGAGGTAACCCAGAACAAGAGACCGCCATGAGCATACGCATTACCCATCTAAGCGTTCGCGACATTCGCTTTCCGACTTCGCTGTCACTGGACGGCTCCGATGCCATGAACAGCGCGCCTGACTACTCAGCCGCCTACGTCGTGCTGCACACCGATGCCGGCGAGCTCGAAGGCCATGGCTTGACCTTCACCATTGGCCGCGGCAACGAGATCTGCGCCGCTGCGGTGCAGTCGTTGGCGCCGCTGATCGTCGGCCAGACCCTGGAAGAGATCACTGCAGACATGGGTGGTTTCTGGCACCGCTTCACCGTGGGTGACAGCCAACTGCGCTGGCTCGGCCCGGAAAAAGGCGTCATCCACCTGGCCACTGCCGCCATCGTCAACGCCGTGTGGGACTTGTGGGCAAAGCATGAAGGCAAGCCAGTGTGGAAGCTGCTGGCCGACATGAGCCCCGAGCAACTGGTCGCGTGCCTGGACTTCAGCTACGTCACCGACGTGCTCACCCCGGAAGAAGCCATCGCCCTGCTCCGCCGCCAGGTGCCGGGCAAGGCCCAACGCGAGGCGCAGATGCTTCGCGAAGGTTACCCCGGCTACACCACCGCGCCCGGCTGGCTCGGCTACAGCGAAGAGAAGATGCGCCGCCTGGCACGTGAAGCGGTCGAGGACGGCTGGACCCATATCAAGCAGAAGATCGGCGCCGACCTGGAAGAAGACATTCGCCGCGCCAGCATCCTGCGTGACGAGCTCGGCTGGGAGCGAACCTTGATGATGGACGCCAACCAGGTCTGGGGGGTCGAGGAGTCTGTCAGCAACATGCGCCGGCTGGCAGCCTTTGCCCCGCTGTGGATCGAAGAGCCGACCAGCCCCGATGACATTCTTGGCCATGCAACGATCCGCCAGCGCATCGCGCCGATTGGCGTCGCCACCGGCGAGCATTGCCACAACCGGGTGATGTTCAAGCAGATGTTCCAGGCCGGCGCGCTGGACTTCTGTCAGCTCGATGCCGCACGCCTGGGCGGCCTCAACGAGGTACTGATCGTGCTGCTGATGGCTGCCAAGTACGACGTACCGGTGTGCCCGCACGGCGGCGGTGTCGGCCTGTGCGAGTATGTGCAGAACATTGCCCTGTTCGACTACATCGCCGTTTCCGCCTCGCTGCACAACCGGGTGCTGGAGTACGTCGACCATCTGCATGAACACTTCATCGACCCCGTGGTGATCCGCCGCGGCCGCTACATGCCGCCGCAGCGCCCGGGCTACAGCATTGAAATGCACGCCGAGACCCTGGAGCGTTACCAGTATCCCGACGGCGCAGTCTGGCTGGACATCCAGCGTGGTTGATTGACCTACCGCAGCGCGACGCACCACCGCGGCGCGCTGTTACTCATAGCTTTCGGGGAAAAAACAATGACAATCCTCACGCAACCGACAGCGGCCGCCGCGCCTGCTGTTGCGGCTGATCAGCGCCTGAACAGCCTGCTTCTGCGCAAACTGATGCCACTGCTGGTCATCGTCTATGTAATGAGTTTTCTCGACCGCACCAACATCGCCCTGGCCAAGGCCAGCATGGGCGTTGACCTCGGCTTGTCGGCTGCTGCGTATGGGCTGGGCGCGGGTCTGTTCTTCCTGACCTACGCCTTGGCCGAGGTGCCGAGCAACCTGATCATGCAACGGGTCGGCGCGCGCTTCTGGATTACACGCATCATGATCACCTGGGGCCTGCTGTCTGCCGGCATGGCTTTCGTCGAGGGGGAGACTTCGTTCTACGTCATGCGCCTGCTGCTGGGCGTCGCCGAGGCGGGACTGTTTCCCGGCGTCATGCTCTACTTGACCTACTGGTTCGACCGTGAGCAACGCGCCCGCGCCACGGGCTACTTCCTGCTCGGTGTGTGCCTGGCCAATATCCTCAGCGGGCCGCTGGGCGGTGCCTTGCTGGAAATGGACGGCGTGCTCGGCTGGCATGGTTGGCAGTGGTTGTTCGTGCTTGAAGGCTTGCCCGCCGTAGCGCTGGCGTATGTCGTCTGGAAAAAGCTGCCCGATGGGCCGAGTTCGGCACCGTGGTTATCGCCCGCTGATGCGCAGGACATCGAGCGCCGGCTGGCGGCTGAACGTGCCGCTGCACCGCAGCAGAGCAAGCTGTCGCAGATGTTTCGCGACAAGCAGATCTGGTTGGCGATCGCCGTGTACTTTGTGCATCAGATCACTATCTACACCGTGATCTTCTTCCTGCCTGGGATAATCGGCACTTACGGCGCACTGTCGCCCTTGCAGATTGGCCTGCTCACGTCGGTGCCGTGGATCGCTGCTGCAATTGGCGCGGCAACCCTGCCACGCCTGGCCACTTCACCAAACCGTTGCCGCACGCTGCTGTTCTTCGGCCTGCTGACCATGGCCGCCGGGCTGCTGCTGGCTTCGGTAGCCAACTCGTTCATTGGCCTGATCGGGTTCTCGTTGACAGCATTGATGCTGTTCGTGGTGCAGTCGGTCATCTTCGTCTTCCCCTCCAGTCGCTTGAGCGGCAATGCGCTGGCTGCCGGGCTGGCATTCGTCACGACCTGCGGTTTGCTCGGGGGCTTTGTCGGCCCATCTGTGATGGGCTTGATCGAGCAAGCAACCGGCAGCACCCGTAATGGCTTGTGGATCATTGCTTCGATGCTGGTTCTGGCTGCGCTGCTCAGCATGCGCTTGCGCCAGGGTCAGGAGCAGTAACCGCCATTGGTCGGGGAACCTCCCTTTGCAAACGACTGCTACCCGCCCACAGCGCTCATAACTACTGAGGGTGGTGCAACGGCGTCACCCCTCACTCCTGTGCTTGGCCTGCCTGCTGGCGGGCCTTTTTTCATTCAGCCGAGGGAATGATCATGCGCGAGCAACTGATGATGGGTGGCGGTAGTGTTGAAGACGATTGGCCAGAATTGGTCCCGGACCGCCCCGATGGGCAAGCAGACGACCCAGATGCTGACCCTAACCTGACTGACCCGGACGAGCGCCCTGGCGTCCCCGCCAGTGATCCTGAATCAGGCGCCTGACCTGGCCGTATACTTCCAGCAGACAAAACAAAGCCGCTCCCAATCAGGAGCGGCTTTGTTCACACAGCCCGGCAGTAACTGCTGCCTACCGCTTGTTCAGGCAGTAGGCAGCATCGACTGGTTGGCACCGGCACTGGAGGTAGGTTTGCTACCCGATGGCCTCCAGCTCACTTCACTGATCCCGTATCGTTCGGCCATGGGCCTGCTGACCTTGCGAATTTTTTCACGACCAAACTTGGGAATAATGCCAATACCGGCGTCACAACTAGCCCAGTGCCAAGCCTCGGCGTTATCCATCCGATCCAGCCGGATGATGAAGCTGCGCGTTTCACCGTGCAGCTTGTAATCGACGATATAAAGCTCTGGGGTAGGCATCGCAGGGGGCCTCCTCTTCTCCATGGATGACAACTAGTGGAACCGGTGCGATCACGAAGATTCAAATTTTTGTCGAACAATGCACATCAACGGCTTGCGGCGCCCCCGCGCGCGTTCAGGCACCGGCAGGGTCGAGCTGCAGCAGCAGGCCGAATCCACCCAGCAAGACCCAGAAAATCAGAAACAACCACGGCGTACGGATCGAAAACAGCAGCGATTTGCGGTAACCACGATGGGTTGACTCAGACTCGCTGAACAACGGCCAATCATCGTACGCAAAACCCATGCTTGGCTCGTTGTGTAACAGGTGACTTTGCTTGAAATGCCAGTGGTCGATGATGCCGTACGAGGCGCGAATTCCAGGCCACGCATTGAGTGAGCTGATGATGCCCAGCAATGCCAAAAACGCAGGCACAACCAGCGTGAAAAGCCTGCCCCAGCTGGGATTGCCGTTGGCCATGCAGGACGCATAGGCAATTACCAGAAAAGACTGTGCCGACAGATAAGCATCTGTGCGGTTGGCAAGAATCGTGGTCTCGAACTGGATTTCTCGGCGGTAGAACTCCAACCGCTCGCGGGGGGTTTCGAATGTCACCCCCTGCGGCGGCGGAGCAAGATCCTCGCTGGTGACCGATGTGATGATACGTTCCGTCATTACTACTCCTCTCAGCTGCTCGCAGCGGGTCCAAGCCGCCCATTGGTTACCGGGTCTGTGGCAACACCTGGGGTCAATACGACCTTGCGGCAGCGTTCTTGCTGTTCGTCGAACATCTCATAGCCGCGCACGGCATCTTCCAGGCTGAGGCGATGGGTGATGATTGCTTCGGGATTGAGCCGTCCTGCTTCGATATGTTCGAGCAGTTCAGGCAGGAAACGTTGTACGTGGGTTTGGCCCATCTTGAAGGTCAGGCCTTTGTCGAATGCATCACCGAACAAGAAGCCATGGATGAAGCCGGCATATACGCCGGGCACACTGACTACGCCACCACGGCGCACTGCTGCCATGCACTGGCGCAGCGCCTTGCCGTTGCTCCCTTCAAGCTTCAGCGCAGTCAGTACCGATTCCGCAGTACTGCCCTTGGCCTCAAAACCCACTGCATCAATGGCCGCGTCAACGCCGCGCATGCCTGCGGTCTGGCGAATGATGGTGTCAGCAGGGTCGTCGTCATGATCAAAATCGATCGGAATCACGCCGTAGGCGCGCTTGGCGTAGTCCAGCCGATAAGCATGCTTATCAACCATGAAAATCTGCTCGACCCCGAGCATGCGTGCGCACGCAGCACTCAGCAGTCCTACCGGACCTGCCCCATAAATAGCCAGAGAAGAACCCTGGCCAACTCCTGCATTGGTCACAGCCTGCCAGGCGGTGGGCAGAATGTCTGACAGGAACAGGACTTTGTCATCGCTCAGCGTGCCTGGCACCTTGAACGGACCGACATTGGCCTTCGGCACCCGTACATACTCGGCCTGGCCGCCGGGAATGCCGCCATACAGGTGGCTATAGCCAAACAACGCCGCACCGGAGGGGATCAACTTCTTATTGAGGATCGCCCCGCGTCCGGTATTGGTCGTCTCACAAGCGGCAAACAGGTCATTTTGGCAAAAGAAGCAGCTGCCACAGGCAATCACGAACGGGATGACAACACGATCTCCACGCTGAACCGCGGTGACTTCGCTGCCAACGTCTTCAACAATCCCCATGAACTCATGACCGAGAATATCGCCCTCTTCGAGCGCAGGTATCCTGCCGTGATACAGGTGCAGATCGGAGCCACAGATGGCAGTGGCGGTTACTCGCAGCAGAATGTCGTCCTTCTCTTGAATGCCAGGGTCAGCAACAGTATCAACCCGGACATCTCCAGCGCCGTGAAAGGTCAATGCGCGCATATTTGTCGCCTCCAAGTGCAGCTGCTCAGTAGTTACGAGCCGGCCCAAATGGGATCGGCTCCATCAACATTCGCTGCGACTGACCAGCGGCGCCAAATACCGCCCTGTAAGATTTCAGGCGTGAACGCTCCATTGAACCGAATCGATACTGATCGGCAGCTCATCGATAGTGTGGATCAGGCCACCCGCAATTGCCTCCTCAGCATTCAAGATGCGTGGTTTGGCCAACAAATAGTGCTCTGTATCCAATGGTTGCTCAGCGCCAGCCGTGCGCTCCGCGACTATTTGCGCGTAGAACTGCAAGTCGTAATCAAGGCTCATGGCGTACTCGGACATACGTGCGTGATCGACTGAGCCGTGCAGCGTCCAGTGGAATGGGTGAAAGAGGAACTTGCTCATGCGACAGGCCGTGCGCTGTTCACCCGCCAGAAACAGGATATTGCCCATCGATTCGACCGTGCCGAGATTGTGCGTATGGACCAGTACCGGCAACGAGCGCAGGAAGTTGTACAGCGTGAAACCGTAACTGCAGTCGCCGCCCATGGTGGCGATGTTCAACTGAAGTGTTTGCGCGCCTTGGTTGAGGGCTCGCGAACAGGTGTTGATCAGGTTACCGCAGGTCGAAGAAGTGATCGGGCCGGTGAAGTGAATGATGTGACGGGCCATGCGTGCCTCCTGAGGTGGTGGGCCTTGGATGCCGGTGCATATATCAAGGTGGAATCTTCAAGCCAGGCAAAGTTCAAAATTGCTGGTGGCGCTGCGTAACAGGGCGCCCACTGGTCAACCCACGCTGAACCCTGACGCTCACGCAGAGGTCGCAGTTAAAGACTGATTCTGCACAAGGACTCCACCGTGAGCGACATTCGCATCGGCATATCCGGATGGCGTTATGGCCCCTGGCGCAAGGACTTCTACCCGGAAGGCCTGCGCCAGAAGGATGAGCTCGCGTTTGCGTCACGAGCAGTCAACAGCATTGAAATCAACGGCTCTTTCTACGCGCTGCAAACCCCAGCACGATATGCGCAATGGCGCGATGAAACACCAGACGACTTCATCTTCTCGATCAAGGCCCCGCGCTATATCACTCATACCCGCCGGCTCAAGGATATCGAAGAGCCGTTGGCGAATTTCTTCGCCTCCGGTCCACTGATGCTGGGTGACAAGCTTGGTCCGATGCTGTGGCAGTTCCCGGCCACGATGAAGTTCGATGAAGAACGCTTCAAGGATTTCTTCGAGCAGCTCCCTCGCGATCGCCGGGCCGCCTGCCGCTGTGCCGAGCAGTGCGCCGAACGCCTGCGCGGCAATGGCGCGACCGCCATCACCGGTAATGCCCCCTTGCGCCACGCCATCGAGATCCGTCACGAGAGCTTCCTCTGCGCCGCATTCATCAAACTGCTTCGCAAACACAACATTGCTCTGGTGGTCGCCGACAGTGCCGGCAAATGGCCCTATGTCGAAGACGTGACCGCAGATTTTGTCTATATGCGCCTGCATGGCGATGTCGAGCTCTACAGCAGCGGCTATACCGCACGCGCCCTGCGCCGCTGGCGCCAGCGCATCGAAGCCTGGAGCCAAGGTGGCCAGGCGGAAGACGCCCATCTGGTGGTGCCCGGCGCACCGCGCAAGCGCTCCCAGCGCGACGTCTACTGCTACTTCGACAACGACCAGAAAGTCCATGCCCCTTATGACGCACGGCGTCTGTTATCCAAGCTCAAGCTCGATGGCGAACTGGTCACCGAGCCTGGCGTCGAACCGCAGGTGGATCTATGAACCAACCGCTACACGAAGCGCGCTGCAGCGTAGGCAGCGTTACTGCCGTGCATGGCATTAACGTGCTGACGATCAACGTGCACAAAGGTTTTACCTTCTTCAATCGGCGCTTCATCTTGCCCGAGCTGCGCGAAGCGGTACGCAGCACCGGCGCCGATCTGGTGTTTCTGCAAGAAGTACATGGCACTCATCTGCAACATGCCGAGCGCCATCCGACCTGGCCAACCACGCCGCAATACGAGTTTCTTGCCGACAGCATGTGGTCGCAGTTCGCCTACGGGCGCAACGCGGTGTACCCCCATGGCGACCACGGCAACGCGTTGCTTTCCAAATTCCCCATCATCGAGCACCGTAATCTGGACGTCTCGATCGACGGTAATGAAGAGCGCGGCCTGCTCCACTGCCGCCTGCAGGTGCCTGGCCATGATCAGGTGCACGCGGTGTGTGTTCATCTAGGCCTGCGTGAGGCTCACCGGCAACGCCAGGTGCAGCTGTTGCTGGAATTGCTCGACAGCTTGCCGGCCAAGGCACCGGTGATCGTCGCCGGCGACTTCAACGACTGGCGCCTCAAGGCCGACAGCGTTCTCAGCGAGCACCTGGTCGAGGCCTTTGGCGACCGCTTCGGCATGCCTGCGCGCAGCTTCCCGGCCCGCCTGCCGCTGCTGCGGCTGGACCGCATCTACCTACGCAATGCCCTGCCGCGCTCGGCGCAGGTTCTATCCAAATACCCATGGTCGCATCTGTCCGACCATGCCCCCCTGGCCGCGGAGATCAGCCTATGACGTTATCCTGGACTGAAGGCAACACTGTGCAGTTGCTGATCAATGGCGAGGAGTTTTACCCCCGTGTCTTCGAGGCAATGGGCGAAGCGCAGGAGGAAATCCTGCTTGAGACGTTCATCATCTTCGATGACAAGGTTGGCCAGCAGCTGCAGCGGGTGCTGATCGAAGCTGCCCAGCGCGGCGTGCGTGTCGAACTGGTGGCTGACGGCTACGGCACCGCCGAGCTGCCGGATGCGTTCATCGCAGCGATGACCGAAGCGGGTGTGCGCTTCCACGCCTTCGATCCGCAGCCGAAAGTGGCTGGCATGCGTACCAACCTGTTCCATCGCCTGCACCGCAAGATCGTGGTGATCGACGCTGAGCGGGCGTTCATTGGCGGGATCAATTACAGCGCCGATCACCTGGGCGACTTCGGGCCGATGGCCAAGCAGGATTACGCGGTGGAAGTCACCGGTCCCGTGGTCGCCCAGGTGCACGCTTCGAGTATCAGGCTGATGAAGCCGGTGCTGGCCGGACCCAAGCGGGTCAAACCGGTGACCAAGCCGGCTGGGTCGGTGCGCGCCGTGCTGGTCGAGCGTGACAACCGCAAGCACCGCAACGATATCGAAGAGCAGTATCTGCAGGCCATACGCGGTGCGCGCAAGCGCATCATCATCGCCAATGCGTATTTCTTCCCGGGCTACAGGCTGCTGCGCGAGCTACGCAATGCCTCTCGCCGTGGCATCGAGGTAACGCTCATTCTGCAAGGGCAACCAGACATGCGTTGGGTGCGCGCGCTGTCGCGACTGCTCTACAACTACCTGCTACGCGACAACGTACAGATTCACGAATACTGCCAGCGCCCATTGCACGGCAAGGTTGCCCTGGTCGATGACGAATGGTCGACAGTCGGCTCGAGCAACCTCGACCCGCTAAGCCTTGCGTTCAATCTGGAAGCCAACCTGCTGATCAAGGATCGTGCGTTTAACCAGCAACTGTACGAGCACCTCAGCCAACTGGCCGGCAATCACTGCAAGACCGTCACCCTTGAGCGGATGATTCGTGGCTACTGGTGGCGAGCGCCATTGATTTTTGCCGGCTTCCACCTGACCCGATACTTCCCGCGGATTGCCGGCGTGCTGCCAGCCCATCGGCAACGGCTGAAATCGCTGCAACCTGAAGTCAGTACCCAAGGTGGACTGCGTGAGGGCAATACCTGATGGAACGGAAAACCTGGCTCACCTGGGGCAAGCGCCTGTTCACCCTGCTGTTCATGTTGATGATCCCGGTATTGCTGTACTACCTGGCGCGCAACCTCGACTGGAATGAAGTCCGTCAGTCGCTGCTGGCCTACAAGCCTGGCACGTTGATCGTCGGCCTCGGCCTGGCTCTTTGCAGTTATCTGGTGTTCGCCAGCTACGATCTGCTCGGGCGCGCCTACACCGGCCACAAGCTGCCTGCCCGGCAGGTACTGCCGGTGGCCTTCGTCTGCTATGCGTTCAACCTCAACTTCACCACCTGGGTCGGCGGGGTCGCCCTGCGCTACCGCCTGTACGGCCGTCTGGGCCTGGATAACGCCACCATCACGCGCATCCTCACCTTGGGTCTGTTGACCAACTGGATGGGCTACATGCTGCTGGCCGGTAGCGTGTTTGCCATGCGCCTGGTCAAGCTGCCTGAGAGCTGGTCGGTGGGTGCCACCGGGCTGCAACTCATCGGTGTGCTGATGATCGCCGTATCGGTCGGCTACGTGCTGGCCTGCGGTTACGCCAAACGGCGCACCTGGCATATCCGCAAGCACGAGATCACCCTGCCCTCCCTACGCCTGGCGCTGTGTCAGGTTGCCTTGGGCGCCAGCAACTGGGCGCTGATGGCAGTGCTGATCTATTGGCTGCTGCCGGGTGATGTGTTCTATCCGTCCATTCTCGGTGTATTGCTGATCAGTTGTGTAGCGGGCGTGGTGGCGCACATCCCGGCCGGGCTCGGTGTGCTGGAAACGGTGTTCCTGGCCCTGCTGCAAGGCCAGCTCAGCCAGGGCAGCCTGGTCGCCGGGCTACTCGGTTATCGCACCCTGTACTACCTGATACCGCTGGTGCTGGCGGTGATCGCTTATCTGATTCTGGAGAAACGCGCCAAGGCCCTGCGCCAGCAGGACAAGGCGCAATTGCACAAAACCTGAGCATCAACAAAAGCGGCCGACCGTAAAGGCCAAGGCCCGGGAGACAAACCATGTGTATCCGTGCCTTGCTTTTACTCGGTGCATGCCTGGCAAGCAGTCACGTGCTGGCTGAGGCCTGCGACGTCGTGACCCGCTCCTCCAGCGACGCAGTCAAGCCTGTTGAAGGCCACACCTGCTACAGCTACAGCAACATGCCCGCCGAGGCCATCAACTGGTCGTGCAGCAACGAGAGCAAGGAGATGCTCAGCACCGACAAGCGCAAGGTCGCGAAATGCGCCGAAGGCAGTGTCGGTAGCTGTATTGCCCAGTTGACCCAGGAAACCCTGGCCAATCCCAAGTCGATGGGCCGCGATGAACCCGCCACGCGGCCAGCGATCGGCAAGGACGCCCGGGTGATCACTTACTACTACGACACGCCAAGCCTGGGCCAGGCGCGCACGGATTGCGACCGCAGCAACGGTATCTGGCAGACCCACTAGAAGTGGTCCGACACAGGTCGGCCCCGGCCTGGCTCGAAGCTGCTCAACCTGCAGCAGCCTCGAGCCACACCGGGGCCGATTTCAGGACGGCTCAGGGCGAGATGGGATCGCTGGCCGGGAAAGTCTCATCAAGGGCGTTGTCGACACTGCTTTCATTCGGTTGCGCAGTCTCGCCGCATTTGCAGTCGCCCATGCGGCAAGGCTCGCCATTGCGGTGACCGCTGGCGCAGGCTTCGCAGCAGTAGCCCTTGCCGTCTTGCAGGAGGGTATTGGCATTTATCGTGCAAGCGCAGTCAAGGCATGCACAGCGTAGTTCGGTCATGATTCGCGGCTCCGGTTGGATGCTTCATCGTCTACAGGTGAGACCTCATCGGTCCATGGCTCGCCATCTAGCGGCGCTGAGCGCGCCAGCTCTGCTTCGTCGAGGCCAAATCCGCCGCCGATTTCCTCGACGTCTACTTCGCGCAAGACCTGGTCGGCCGGGTCTCCACCATCACCTGGCTCGTGCGGGTCGCGAGCGCCGGTCTGATCGAACAAAGTGTCTGGGCTCAGGTCGTCCAAGGTCACGTTGTCTTCGTGCAGGCTCTCGGTCAGAGCCTCGCCACCGGTCATGCCGCTCTCGGCCACACGCTCTGGCGGGAAGTCATGTTCGACTTCAGCCAGTGAGCGTTCGTCGCCGGCCCGGCCCTGGCGCTCATCGTCGCGGTCGCTGAAGTCCAGCTCGTGCACACTGCCCATCCGATCCTGAATGTCGTCGATCTCGGCAGGCGTGCGGGTTTTCGGGTCGTTAGGCTGAGCCATGTGCTGCTCTCCATCAGGTGGGTTCATAAAGTCGACCACCCCGGTTCGCAGATGACTCAAATTTGTTTATCAGGTGCAGACCAAATCCTCGCAGCCGTTGATATCCCCCCGCCCGTCACAGATGGAACTCCCTGCGCCGCCCTCGCCTCCCAAGTTCATAGAGCCTGGGATTTGAACAGGAGCCCGAGATGAGCGAACCCCTGCAGGAATATCAACGCAAACGCGATTTCAACGCCACCCCCGAACCCGCCGGCAAGCCACGCCGCAGCAAAAAGCCACAGGCATTGCAGTACTGCATCCAGAAACACGATGCCAGCCACCTGCACTACGATTTCCGCCTGGAACTGGACGGCACCCTGAAAAGCTGGGCAATTCCCAAAGGCCCTTCACTGGACCCAAAAGTGCGCAGGCTCGCTGTACATGTCGAAGACCATCCGCTGGATTACGCCGAATTCGAAGGCAATATCCCCGACGGCCACTATGGCGCCGGCGACGTGATTGTCTGGGACCGTGGTGTGTGGGAGCCCGAAGGTGACGTACACGCAGCCTACGCCAAGGGCAAGCTGCGCTTCCGCCTGCAGGGCGAAAAACTCTCAGGCGTATGGAATCTGTTTCGTACTCGTCTGGTAGGCAAGAAAGAACAATGGATGCTGGTCAAATCGCATGACGGCGATGCGCGTAGTGAAGACGAATACAGCATCGTCGAGGCTCTACCTGACAGCGTGATCAGTGACCGCACACTGGTGCCGCGCAAAGCAGTAAAGTCTCCCGCCAAAACGGCCAAGAAAGCAACGCCTGCTGCCAAGCGAAGCGCCAGTAAAACCAAAGCCGAGCTACCTGAAAAACTGCAGCCTCAGCTGGCCACTCTTGTCGATGCCGCGCCTGCCGGCGACTGGCGCTACGAGGTCAAGTTCGACGGCTACCGTATCCTTGCCCGGATCGATGGCGATGATGTACGCCTGTTTACTCGCAATGGCCACGACTGGAGCGCGAAGATGCCCCACCAGGTCGAGGCGCTGCGCACGCTCAAGCTAAAGCAAGCCTGGCTCGATGGTGAAATGGTGGTGGCCAACGAACAGGGCGCTGCAGACTTTCAGGCATTGCAGAATGCCTTCGATACGCAGAACGACGAGCAGATTACCTATTACCTGTTCGACCTGCTGTTCCTGGGTGGCGAAGACCTGCGTCAGGTGCCGCTGCAAGATCGCCGTGAAGCGTTGCGCCAGCTGCTTGAGCACAATGAGCGGGACTGCCTCAAGTACTCGGCCGACTTCGACGAGCCGGTCGAATCGCTGCTGCAGAGTGCCTGCAAGCTGGAACTTGAAGGGCTGATCGGCAAGCGAGCCGACAGCGTCTACTCAGGCCGACGCAGCAATGACTGGATCAAGCTCAAGTGCCAGCTGCGCCAGGAGTTCGTGATCGTCGGCTATACCGATCCTAAAGGCAGCCGCAGCGGGTTTGGCGCCTTGCTGCTGGCCCTGCACGACAAGCCCAGCGGTGAGCTGCGCTATGCCGGCAAGGTGGGCACCGGCTTTACTGCCACGACGTTGGCCAGCATCCATGCACGCCTGAAACCTCTCGAAGTCGCCAAGCCGGCGCTCGCCAAACCTCCAACAGGCGCAGATGCGCGTGGCGTGCATTGGCTCAAACCGAAACTGCTGGCCGAAATCGCCTACGCACAGGTCACCCGCGACGGCAGTGTGCGCCATGCGGTTTTCCACGGTCTGCGTGACGACAAACCGGCCAAGGCCATCGATCTGGAGCGTGCAATGCCAGAAGCCGCCGTTGCTAAAAAATCCTCTAACAAATCCAGCGATGAAGAAAACCTCGGTGAACTGCGCCTGACTCACCCCGACCGGGTGATCGACGCCAGCAGCGGCGCCACCAAGCGGCAGGTCGCCGAGTACTATGCCTCGGTCGCCGAATGGCTCATGCCGCAACTCAAGGACCGCCCAGTGGCACTGGTACGCGCACCGGATGGGCTGGAAGGCGAACTGTTCTTCCAGAAAAACGCCGGCCAGCTGCACCTGCCCGGCGTGCTTGGCTACGACAAGGTCGAGGCTGGCCAGGCGGCCATGGTCATCAACAGGCCTGAGACCTTGCTTGGCGCGGTACAGATGAACACGCTCGAGCTGCACACCTGGAACGCCACCGACAAGGATTTCGACAAGCCAGACCGCTTCGTGCTTGACCTCGATCCTGATCCTGCGCTGCCTTGGAAAGCCATGCTGGAGGCCACCCAGCTGACCCTGACCCTGCTCGATGAGCTTGGTCTCAAAGTATTTCTCAAGACCAGCGGCGGCAAGGGCATCCACGTGGTGGTGCCGCTGACCCGCCGCGCCGGATGGGACGAGGTCAAAGACTTCAGCCATGCTTTGGTCAATTACCTGGCCAAGCTGTTCCCCGAGCGCCTGAGCGCCGTGTCCGGGCCAAAGAACCGCGTCGGGCGGATCTTTATCGACTACCTGCGCAATGGCAAAGGCGCCACCACTGCGTGCGCCTACAGCCTGCGCGCACGCGAAGGCCTGCCGGTGTCGGTCCCGATCTGGCGTGAGGAGCTGACCGAGCTCAAGGGTGCCAACCAATGGACGATCAATAACCTGCACGAGCGTTTGGCTGAGGTTGAAGATCCATGGGCCGATATGGCCAAGACGCGCCAGTCAATTACCGCTGGCATGCGCAAAAAGATGGGGCTGAAGTGATGGTGGACTGGATCGACCTTCTGCAGTGGCCGGCCATGCTGCTTACCGTAATTGCCGCCTGGTGCATCGGTTCACGCCGACCCCATCGGCGGCGGATGGGTTTCTGCTGCTTTATCAGCAGTAATCTGTTGTGGGTGATCTGGGGCTGGTCGATCGAGGCCTGGGCGTTGATTGCACTGCAGTTCTGCCTGGGCGCGATGAACCTGCGCGGCTGGAAGAAAAACCTGCAGGCCGAAATGACTCACTGACCGTACAAAGGGGTTGCCGCGCAACCCCTCGTCGGTACGCCTCAGGAGGCTTTGCGTGTGCGCTTGGCGGGTTTCTTTTGCGTAGTCTTGGCAGGCTCGGGCGCTTTCTTCTTGGCTGCACCGGGCTTGCCCCCGAGGCTGCGTTTGAGCAACTCGGTAAGGTCGATAATATCTGCGCTTTTCTCGCCCTTGCCGCCCTCGGCCTTCTCCACCACGGCAATCTTGCCCTTGCTGGCCTTCTCTTCGACCAGGTCCATGATCGTCTGCCGGAACGCATCATGATATTCGTCCGGCGTCCACGGCCCGCTCATGTCTTCGACCAGGCGCTTGGCCATGTCCAGTTCACGCTTGTCGACCTTGATATCGGTTACGCTCTTGTCCAGCTCCAGCGTATCGAGGCCGCGCACTTCTTCTGGCCAGCGCAGGGTGATCATCACCAGTGCATCATCCAGCGGGCGCAACAGCGCCAAGTGCTGGCGGGTATGCAAGACCACCGTGGCCAAGGCCACCTTGCCGGTGCTTTCCAGGGTTTCGCGCAGCAGCGCATAAACCTTGCCACCGCGCTTGTCCGGGCTCAGGTAGTACGGCGTATCAAAGTGCTGCAGGGGAATATCGCCGGCCTCGACAAATGAGAAGATATCGATGGTCTGGGTGGCCTCAGGGCGCGCCTTGCGGATCTCGTCTTCACTGATCACCACATATTGGCCTTTCTGGTATTCCACGCCTTTGACGATGTTGTCCTTGTCGATTTCCTTGCCGGTGACCTTGTTAATGCGCTTGTAGCCCACCGGCTCCATGCTGCGTTTGTCGAGCCAGTCGAAATCGACCCGTTCGGTACGCACGGCGGTATTGAGTGAAACGGGGATGTGCACGAGGCCAAAACTGATCGCGCCTTTCCAGATTGCCCGGGCCATGGTCAGCTCCTGAAATTGCTAAGGTTGTCCAGGCTGGAATGAGCGCAGCGCACCGCAGCGCTCGCAACATTGGCATTCCAGCCCGGCTTGTCGGTGATTGAGCAGGGTCCGCCATTGGCAGCCCCGCAGCAGGCAGTAAAACTTCATCAGCCACCTCCACGGCCTGAACCACTTCAGGCCCTTAATGTAAATGACTGCGTGGCGAGATGAAGGTTTGATCGGGATGCCGCACGGCCTGGCTCAAGCGCTCTGAACCAATCATCAGGTCCAAGCGTCAATCGCAAAAGACACTCAAGGTGCCCCGTCATGCCGCAAGCTCAAGTCCAGGCTGTACTCGATTATCTGAAGCAGCAACACCTGCTGCTGACCACTGCCGAGTCCTGCACCGCAGGGCGCATGGTTGCGTTGCTGGCCGAAAGCCCAGGCACCGGCGAGGTGCTCGAGAGCGGCTATGTGGTGTACTCGCCTGAAGCGAAAAAACGCCTGCTGGGGGTGAGCGATATCACCATCGAGCGCTATGGATTGACCAGTGAGGCGGTAGCTTGGGAAATGGCGATGGGTGCCCTGCGCGACAGCACCGCTACCGTTGCAATCGCCACCACCGGAGTTGCCGGGCCAGAGAGTGCCGACGGTATAGCGCCGGGAACACTATGCTTTGCCTGGGCCTTCGCCGGCGAGCCGCTGGCGGTTTTCACCCGAACCCAACGCTTTTTCGGAACTCGCACCGAGGTGCTGCAACAGGGCGCGCTGTATGGATTGACACGCTTGAGCCATTACCACCAACGCTGGTTACGCGGTGAGCGGGCTTGATCCAGATCGGCTCAGGGCTGAGTAAGGTTGAGGTTACTGATCGGCCAGGCGCCTTGACCTTCTGCAACGACCATTTCAACCACCTCGCGCAGCCCCTGGCGTTTATCTCGCCCGGCCAATCTCGCATGTTCGAGGCATTCCAGCTGTCGATCAGCACTGGTGCCTTCAGTCAAAATGCGCTGCGCCTGCATGAATGCCCGTTCGGCATCGACCGAGTCAGGCGGGTGCTGCCCGCGTAGCTGCGCCAGCCAACCAAACGCGGATACCGGCTGTTGCTGTTCAAGCCCGATGAACTGCCCATGGCGACCATGACGCATAGCCCGCCAGTAGTTCTCTTGGGTAATCCAGTGAGTTTCGCGACTGGCCGGCGCCGGAGCGTAATGAGGCATGACGCAACACTCCACCAGATGGCGAAACAAACCCGCAATGCACAGCGCATCTTCCAGCCGAGGGCAACCATCGCTGATACGCAGTTCCACGGTGGCAAAGCGCTGGGATGGCCGCAGCGCCCACCAGAATGCGCCATCGCTAGCCAGCGAGCCGGTCCGCTGCAGCAACCCGCGATAGCGTTGATACGCAGTCCAGTCTGCCAGCGGCTCTGGCAGGCCCATATGTGGCCACTCGCCGCAAATCGCCCGGCGGTAGCTCATGTAGCCAGTGTTCTCCCCGCTCCACAGCGGTGAAGAACTGCTCAGCAGCAGGAACATCGGCAACCAGTACACCACTTGGTTGATCAGCTGAATGCGATCGCAGCCAGGTGGCACGCCGACATGCACATGCAGCCCCGAGAGCAGACTACGCCGCGCCACGTGCTGGTAATCATCGAATAATTGCCAGTATCGCGGGGTGGTCCTCGGACGCTGGCGTTGCCACTGCGCGCTGGGGTGACTGCCAGCACAATAGAGGGCAGCGCCCTCCTCGGCCAACGCTTCGTTCAGGCGCTGGCGGCTATCACCGAAAAACTGCTGGGCCTGGCGCACGTGATCGAATATCGGCGAGGCGACTTCGATCTGGCAGCGGAACATTTCTTCGGCGAAATACTGCCCCATGACTTCGCGGCACAGATTACCCACCACTGGCGAAGGTGTAGCCAGCACCTTGCCGGTGGCTGTTTCTACCAGCAGGTATTCTTCTTCGATGCCGAAGGTACAAGGCTTGAACATACGCTCATCCGATTCGGGTAACGCTTAACGCAACTGCTGCAATCCGCTCGACCTGCTCATAACCTGGTTCACTCAACTGTTCGCCGAACACATCCGGATCAAGCTCGCGGTAGACCCAACTCCAGCGTGGCCCGGCCAAAAGCGCACGTGCCGCTTCAAGCAATGGGTCACGGCCGTCGATCATGGCCACTCCGGTATACAGCAGCAGCGTGCCCCCCGGGCCGAGGCGCTCACAGCCTTGTTCGATGATCTGTAATGACAACTGCGCGCCTAGTGAGCCGCCGCCGTGGCGATACTGGCGCTGCTGGGTGTCGAGCATGTAGGGGGGATTGGCGACGATCAGGTCGAACGTGCCAGTGACACCGTCGAGAATATTGCTGCGCTGCACTGAAACATTGGTCAACCCTGCCAGGGCGGCATTAACTGTGGTGTAACGCAGCGCCAGCGGGTTGATATCCACCGCACTGACCTGAGCGTGCTGGGCAGCCCTGGCGATCAGCAGCGCGCCAACCCCGCTGCCGCAGCCAATATCTACTGCATGCTCCACGGGCGTTGTGCAGCGCTGCAGATGCTCGTGGATGACCTGGGCAAATCGGTAACTGTCCGGGCCGAAGAATACTGCATCGCTGGCCTCGGTCGGATAGGCAGAATGCACCAGGAGCAGATCTTCCAGAGTCGACCAGCGCACCTTGCTGCGCAGCGACTCGCCGTGCTCGTCCAATACCTGAGCCTCGGCCAGCTGCTGCAGTTGGTCCGCCGACAAAAGCCCCGCAGCAAATGGCCTGCTCCAGCCAAAAACGTCGCGCAGTGTGCAAGCGCGCTGGGCCTCAGGTCGCGCATTGTTACGCGCATGAGTGGCTGGGCTGACGCAGGTAAACCTATAGCCGTCAGCACGCAGGCGCTTGCCTAATTGCAACAAGGCCTCGTCAGCCTGAATCTGTTCTTCGCTGGCTGGAATCAATGAGCGTTCTCCTGGATAAGACCGGTAGCGCGAATAAACGCTCGGGTAGCTTCCAACCCCGTCGGCAAGGCATGCCGGTTACCTGCCATACGGGCGATGAGCGTTTCCAACGGTGCGGTCGAATGCTTCTGCACACTGCTTGGCGCGTCAAGCTGCAGCCCAGTCTCCCAGCTTCCGGGGGCAACGCGGCGGATTCTTGGGCCTTGCCAATCAGCGCTGATCCAGTCGTACCACAGCTGCTTTTCATAAGCGCTGAACACGCCGAACATAGGTGCAGTGGGGCCCTCCATGACGCGCCAGAAGCGGCTCTCGGCCGGGTCCTGTCCGCGCACAACCCACTTTTGCGCTTGCAGCGCATCGAGGAAGCCGGCCATGCCGTCTGGTTCAGCCAGCCATTGATTGATGGTGCGGCCCTGCAGGCGGCAATGGTCGGAATGCATGAACTGGCCGAACAGGCGCTTGCGTTCCAGCGAGCTGATCAGTTCCTGTTCAAGATCGAAGCTGGCGATAAGCGCGGTGGCAGATTCACCGAGCTCGTTCAGCCGATAACCCTGACGAACCCGTTGGTAGTAGGCCCCGGCGTCGCTTTCCGGCAGCAATTGCAGCAGTGCCTGAATCGATTTGTGCGCGTGGCCGGTTGCAGCATTGTCGATGGTGACGTGCAGCTGGAAGTAGTGGCCGTCGATGCCCAGTTCTGCCAGTTCATAGGTGGTGATCAACAGGTGCAGCGGCGGTTGCTCATAGCCCAAGTTGTAGCCAATAGCCTCGGCCTCGAAGGCATCGCCGTGCGCGCCCAGGGCCAGTTGAACGGAACCTTGCAGATAACGCTCATCGACAAGTGGCAGCAGCTCCAGGCAGCCAAGGCGGCTGAGCAGGCGCTGATAGATCAGTACGTGGTTGCAACGCGGATCACCGTCACCCAGCTCTTCTAAAAAGGTACGGATAAGGCCGTGATAGCGAGGGTCCCGCCAGTGCTGCAAAAAGCCATGCAGCCAGGCACCATCGACCGCTTTGGTCGGGGCCACTTGCTGGATGTACCACAGTGCCTGGGCGCGGTTGGCAAAATAACGGCGTGGCCCGCCTTCGCGGCGCTGGGTCAGGTAAGTCGCGAACTCCGCAGCCACCTGAGCACTGTGGCGAACCGCCCAGCCGCTCAGCTGAGCAGGCGAAGCTGGCAGATCATCCGCCAGTTGCTCGGCGCGCTTGAGCTGCCTGGCAAGCCATTGCGCGCTGTCGACGCTGTGGCCGTGCAGGAGTGCCTGGTAGCGCTGTTCGAAGCTGTCTTCCGTGGTCAAGGCCGGAACCATGGGGGCGGCCTTGCGGGTCATCACCGTCATGACTCATTCCTCGTGCACTTATTGGTTGTTGTTGTCCTGCGGCATGGGCTCTGGCCCTGGCGCGGGTTGTGGAGCGGGTGTCTGGTGCTGCTGCATCTGCAGTGAGGGCTTGCTTTCATCGGCATCTTTGGCTGGGTGGCTGTCGTCGCGGTCGAAACAGCCGGTCAGTACTGCCAGGCTGCCGAGCAGGCAAACGGTAGGTGCTATAGACCGTGGGCGCATGATCTGTCTCCTTCAGCAACGCCGCGCCGGCGGGACCGGCGCGGCGTCATTTCACTTACGAACGTCCGCCCTTGCGGCCGGAATCACTGGACTCACCACCACCTGACTTCTGTCCGCCCTTACGGCCGGCTTCAGAAGCTTTTTCGCGATCATTAGCGAAGTTGCCCGGGTTTTTCGTTCCACCCTGGCTACCGGTCTTGTTGGTGTCTTTCTTGTCCATGGTGCGTAACCTCTCGTAGCTACTGGAATGCACGGTGATGAGCCGCACATAGCTGGGAGTGCCGCGATAACAGCGGATTCGCTTTATTTCCGAAAAGTTCGGACCAATGGCATTAAAAGCCCGATCAGGCGTTATTTAGCGCGCAACGCTTGGGCAGGTTGCTCGAGCTGGCGTTGCCGACGTCCTAGCCAGCCGCCGACCCCGGCCCAGCTCAAGGCAAGAGCTGCGCCGATCAGCATCGCCAGCTGCGGATGCTCGCCGAGGAGGTCCAGGCCGCGCTTGAGCCAACCACTCAAGGCGTCGCCACCGCGATAGACCACAGTGTCGATAAAGCTCTTGGCCTTGTACTTGGCTTCGGCCGGTAGCACCGTAAAAAGCATCTCGCGACCGGGCCGCACCAGTGCGTACTCGCCAGCACGGCGTATCACCATCACCCCTACAAACACGGCAAAGGTCGGCGCCAGGGCCAGCCAGACAAAGCCCAGGGCCATCAGCAGCGGTACGCCAATCAGCAGCACGCCGACACCCAACCGCCGCGCGAGCCTGCCAGTGATAAACAGCTGGGTGAGGATCGCCAGCGCTTGCACCACGCTGTCGATAAGACCGAACACCTGCGTCTGCTGAGTCCGATCAGTGAAGGTTTCACTAACAATGCGGGCCTGTTCGAAGTACAAAAAGGTGCTGACACTGGCAAGCAGCACCACGAACAGGGCAATGCCCAGCAGATAGGGCGAACGCAAGACTGCCGTCGCCCCGGCAAATGGATTGCCACCCAGCGGCTTGTTCGGCGGCAGTTCAGCAGTCAGCTCCAGAGGATGCTGCGAACGCCAGTGCAGCAGGTAAGCGCTCGCGGCGATGCTGCCGAGCAGCAGCAGGCTGGCCAATAACAGCAATCCGCTGTGGCCCAAGGGTGCGACCAGCAAGGTTCCCAGCACTGGCCCAGCCAAACCACCTGCGCTGGCTCCGGCAGCAAGCAAACCGAACAGGCGCTTGCCCTGTTCTGTGGAAAATAGGTCCGCCAGCACGCTCCAGGCCAGGGAAATCGCCAGCAGATTGAACACAGATAACCAGATGTAGAACGCACGGGCTGTCCACAGCGCCTGTTGGTCGACGGCAAACAGCCCCGCAAACAACATCAGGTTGCTGACAAAGAAGCCGTAGGTCCACGGCAGAATGCGCTTGCGTTTGACCCGCGATGCCAGCCAGCCAAACAGCGGCAGGCACATCAGCGTGGCGATGAAGGTGCCGGTGAACAGCCACTGCAGATTGTCGATGCCGCCGGCGATGCCCATGGTTTCGCGCACCGGGCGCAGCATGAAATAGCCGGTAAACAGCAGAAAGAACATCACCAGGCCGGCGGCCACTGCCGGCCCTTCGCCAGGTTGCAGGTTCAGGCTGTTGCCCAGCCGCTCACGCCAATGGCTCATGAGCCTAGCCAAACAGTTTAATCAGCGCGCGCTGTTGCGCCTCGCTCAGCAACTGACCTTGGCCGGCTTTGAGCTGGTCGATCTGGCGATCGGGGCGGCCGGTGGCGGGGATCACCGCCGTCACGGCCGGGTGGCTGATGGCGAACTTCAGAAACAGCTGCGCCCAACTGCTTGCGCCTACCTGTGCCGCCCAGTCTGGCAAGGCCATGTCCTTGACCCGGGCAAACAGGCGGCCATCGTCAAAGGCACGATTGATCAGCACCGCAACGCCCTTGTCCTGGCACAACGGCAACAATTGGCGAGCGGCCTCGGGCGCATTTACCGAGTAATTGATCTGGACGAAATCCAGCGGCTCCTTGCGCACGATCTGCGCGACCTGTTCATGACTGCTGGACAGGTAATGAGTGATGCCGACATAGCGGGTCTTGCCCTGCGCCTTCAGTTCACGGGCATAAGGCAGCTGCCGCTGCCAGTCGCGCAGGTTGTGGATCTGCAATAGGTCAACCCGATCGGTGCGCAGGCTGCGCAAGGTGCCCGCCCACTGCGCCTCGGCAGCGGCCTTGCTGTCAGCGGCAATTTTGGTCGCAAGGAAGCACCGGCGATGCCAGCCGCCCTGCTCCAGTAACTGGCCCAGAATGGCATCGGCACCGCCGTAATTGGGCGAGGTGTCGATGATTCGCCCGCCGCCAGCAAAGAACGCCTGCAGAACCTGCTGGAGCCGCTGATACTCGGCACTCCCTGCTTCCACTTCGAAGCTGCCAGAGGTGCCGGCGCCAATCACCGGCAGCGCCTCGCCAGTGCCGGGCACCTTGCGGGTCAGCAAGCTGTCGGCGGAAGCTGCCAGCAACCAGGGGCTGCTGGCCAGCAAGCCCAATGCTGCACCAGTGAGTAGGACATCACGACGCGCATACATGGAAAAGCCCCTGTCATAAACCGGAAACTTTCAAGGCTAGCCGTGATGGCGCAAGCTGTCGGGGCATTCTGTATCTGGATGTTTGGCCGCTTGGCCAGGGTCAGCCGAGCAGCAGACGCAGGTCCAGCCCCTGTTCAGTCATCGGCGGGCACCAGTAATAACCGCCAGTCAACGGCCGGCTGAAGCGATAGAGGGCATCCACCACGCCGTCTTCCAGGCCGCTCATGCGCCGCAGCTGGACATCGAAAGCGTCGAACGAACGGCCAAGCGCGACAAACGCCAGGCCTGCGCCGCGGTCGTCAGCCCACGACACCGAACGACGCACCATGAACGCTTCCGGCGCGTAGCTTTCCTGGGCAGTACGTTTGACGTGCGCCGATTCCGGCGCATCGTCGAGCTCTTCGTTATCTTCAAGCCGGCGGCCAATGATGTCGTCCTGCTCGGCCTGGGGCAGCGACTTGAAGTAGCCGAGGTCATGCTTCCACAACTGGAACGCTGCGTAGCTCGAACCCGCCAGGCCGGGCTCAGCGTCGGCGACGATGGCAGCCTCGACCGCAGCGTCGTCACTTGGATTTTCAGTGCCATCTTCGTAACCGGTAAGGTCTCGACCGCCCTGGTGCAGGAAGCCGTCGATGCTGTCGACCAAGTGCAGCGCCGGCGCCAGCTGAGCGATCAGCGCCTGGCTGCGCAGATACAGGTCACCACGTTCTTCGCCACGCAGCCACAGCCACAGCGCGTGCTGGGTGCTTGGGTTGTGTACCACTGCATCGAGCTCAGGAAACGCCTGCAAACCCGGAATTGCCCGGCCCAGCGCGGTCGCCATTGGCAGGCCGACGCCAGCAATCAGGCTGCGCCCGTCGACTTCGGCGAGCAGCGCATCGAGTACGCCAGGCAGGGCTTGCGCGCTGTGCAGGGTAAAAAACAGGTGACGGGCATGAACCGGCACCGGGGTGGCAAGCAGACCTTGCTGGAACGGCATGACGGGCGAATCCTCGGCAAAAGCGCGAATCCTACTGCGCTGATGGCTCGACCGCAACGCGGCCAGATCGCACAGCGCAGGCTGATTGCCATGGATCCGTTAACAAAACTTTACCAAGGCATGGCGTATTGCGATTACCTCTCATCAAAAGCCACCTACACTGCTCGCAATCCATTGTTCGAGACTGCCGCCATGACCGCCTCACCTTTGCTCACCGCCATGCTGCCGATCGCCTTGGGGATCATCATGCTCGGCCTTGGCCTGTCGCTGACCCTCGCTGACTTTGCTCGGGTAGCCAAGTACCCCAAACCGGTGGTCATCGGCCTGGCGTGCCAGATCCTGCTGCTGCCATTGGTGTGCTTCCTGATTGCCAATGGCTTTGGCCTGGAGTCGGCACTGGCGGTGGGCTTGATGCTGCTGGCAGCCTCGCCGGGCGGTACTACCGCCAACCTGTTCAGCCACCTGGCACACGGTGATGTCGCGCTGAATATCACCCTCACTGCGGTCAACTCACTCATCGCAATCCTGACCATGCCGCTGCTGGTCAACTTGTCGCTGAGCTGGTTCATGGCCTCTGATCAGGTCATTCCACTGCAATTTGCCAAGGTCATGCAGGTGTTTGCCATCGTTCTGCTGCCGGTGGCGCTGGGGATGATGATCCGGCGCTGGGCGCCAACCTTTGCCGGGCGCATGGAGAAGCCGATGAAATTGGTGGCGGCCTTGTTCCTGGCCTTCACCATCGTTCTGGCGCTGACCAAGGATTGGCAGACGGTGCTTGAGTACGCGCCAGTGGTGGGGGCGGCGGCATTGTTGTTCAACCTGCTGAGCCTGGGGGTCGGCTACTACCTGCCGCGCCTGCTGAACATCCCCAAGCGCCAGGCGATCGCGATCGGCATGGAAATCGGCATCCACAACGGCACCCTGGCGATTGCCTTGGCGCTGAGCCCGTCACTACTTAACAACCCCACCATGGCGGTGCCGGCGGCCATCTACAGCCTGATCATGTTCTTTACCGCCGCGGGCTTTGGCTGGTGGGTCAGCCGTGGCCACCAGGCTGAAGGGGTTAGCGAAGGACGCCGCGGAACGGTCGGCGACTGAAACGGTTATTTGAGCGCAGTTTTGCTGCGCTCACACAATTGACGCCTGAGCACGCGCAGGGGCGGCGCATAGAAGAAGCCAAACGACACGCAACCCTCGCGTCCCTTGACTGCGTGATGCAACCGATGCGCGCGGTGCAGCCGCTTCAGGTAGCGGTTGACCGGCCGCAGCCGGCGCGGCCAGTGCCGGTGAAACAGCCCGTCATGGGCCACTACATACAGCAGGCCGTAACCTGCCACACCCGCGCCAACCCACTGCAGCGGCGCATGCCCGGCCTTGCCCAGCGTTACCAGTGCTGCGGCAATCAACGCAAGGGCCGCAAGGTAGACATCATTGGTTTCCAGCACGCCCAACTGCGGCTGATGGTGCGAGCGGTGCAACCACCAGCCCCAGCCATGCATGATGTATTTATGCGCGAGCGTGCCGACGCCTTCCATGGTCACCAGGGTGCCGAGCAGGACGGCCAGATTGAACAGCATGGGAGAATCCGCAGTGAGTGGGCAAAGCAGCAAGGTTACCACTGCCCGCTGTAGGCTTCAGCCTGCCAGACGCAGAGAAACGTCGTTATGAAGCCATTGTCATGTTACTGCCGCTGACCCTCGCCCAGGTGTATACCGCAGCAACGCTATGGTGCACGGCGGCAATCGGCGTGCTGTGCAGCGTTGGTCTGTTGCTCGAGGCGACGCTGGGCAGCCTGGTAGTGCGCGCGCAGGTACTGGGCAACGCTCAGGCCGCTGCTCAGCTGGAGCGTCTGGTCAGCCGGGTGAGTCTGGAAAAAGGCGTGAGCGCGGTGCGCTGGTAAGTTCGCGAGTCGGCAGCTGACTGAACGCTGATCAGCCCTGCGCCTGGGCCATGCAATAGCGGTCCCGGCCCTGGCGCTTGGCTTCGTAAAGCGCGGCGTCGGCTTCAGCTACAAGCGCTTGCGAACTGATCGGTTGCTGCGCCGGATGAGCCACCGCGATACCGGCGCTGGCCGACACTACGCCAAACGGGCTGCCGGCGTGCTCGATAGCCAACCGGCGCAACTGCTGCAATGTCTCCTGCACGATCAGGCCGGCCCCATGGCCATCGGTGTCAGGCAGCAACAGGGTGAACTCTTCCCCGCCATAGCGCACCGCAAGGTCCGCGGGCCGCTTCAGCGCCTGCCCCAGCACTTCCCCGACCCGCCGCAAACATTGGTCGCCTGCCAGGTGGCCATATCGGTCGTTATAGGCCTTGAAAAAATCCAGATCCATCATCACCAGCGCCACCGGATAGCCTTGCCGCCGCGCCCTGGCGATCTCGACATCCAATACGGCGTCGAGCCGGCGCCGGTTGCCGAGCCCGGTCAGGCTGTCGGTCAGCGCCAGGTCCTTGAGCGTCTGGTGCGCCTGGTGCAAGGCGCGTTCGATGACAATGCGCTCACGTAGCTGACGCAGCACCACCCAACCGAACAGCGAAAGCCCGATCAACAATATCAACAACACGCCGATCGACTTGATCACATCCTGGCGCCATGCCGCCAGAATCGCATCGCGCGACAGGCCGGCCTGCACCACCAACGGGTAACTGGTCAGCCCACGGTAGGCATACAGCCTGGGTGTGCCGTCAACCACCGCTACAGTCTCGACCATGCCCTCGTTGGCATACGGCAGGTAGTTGCGAAACACTTCGCTGTCTGCCAGGCTGCTGCCCAGCACCTGCTTGACAAACGGCCTGCGCACCAGAATCGTACCGTCGCGCTTGGCCAGCACCAGCGCGCCGCTCTGGTCGATCTTGAAGTCGCCGTAGTAACGCACGAACCAGTCGACCTTGATCGTGCCCAACAGCACCCCGGCAAAGCTGCCATCGGGATAATTCAGACGGCGCGAAATGGGGATGATCAATTCTTCGGTAGAGCGGCTCTTGACCACCGAGCCGATCCTGATCTGCCGGCCCGTATGCTCACGGTGATAGATGAAGTAGTCGCGGTCGGCATTGTTGGCCTTCGGCGCTGTGACCGTATGATCGGTTGCCAGCCAAGTGCCATCCGCGCCGTACACGAACAGGCCATGCAACTGTGGCATTATTTGTACTTGTTGGCGCAAGAGGGCGTGCAGCCGCGGCCGATCGAGGTTGGTGAAGCCATCGCCCTCGAGGCGTTCAGCCAATGCGGCGGTAATCGCATCGACCTGCCGTATCGAGTCCTCGGCGTGCTGAGCACTGGCTCTGGCGAGGTTGACCACCGAGTTTTCAGCAAAGATGAAGGCTGCGCGATAGTCACGCCAGATCCGCCAGGCCTCGGTCGCGACGAATACCAGCATGACCACGGCCATGAACGCCAACACCAGGCGAAACATCGCCACGGCGCGGCCTTCACTGCTGGCAGCGAAAAGGCCGTGCTCATCAGGCTTATGGGTAAAAGGCATGCAAATCCCTTACGCTCGCTTGGCCTTTGACTATAGATCAGCGATGTTTGCGCGTACCCAGTTCGATCCAGGTCGGCGCGTGGTCACTGGCCTTGGGCTCATTACGGACCCAGGCATCGACGCCCGCGTTTTTCAGATACGGCACCAGCTCGGCATTGAGCAACAGGTGGTCGATGCGCAGCCCGGCATTGCGTTCCCAATGCTTGCGAAAGTAATCCCAGAAGGTAAACACCTGCTCATCCGGGTACAGATGCCGCAACGCATCCGTCCAGCCCTGATCCAGCAGGCGTTGGTAGCAGGCCCGGGATTCGGGCTGGAGCAAGGCATCCTTGCGCCATGAACGCGGGTCATAGATGTCCTTGTCGGTGGGTACCACGTTGAAGTCGCCGGCGAGCACAGTTGGGTGGCCGCTGTCGAGCAGCCCCTGGGCATGTTCGATCAGGCGCTCGAACCACTCCAGTTTGTAATCGAACTTTGGTCCCGGCTGCGGATTGCCATTGGGCAGATACAGGCACGCCACCAGCACGCCGTGGACAGCGGCCTCGAGGTATCGGCTCTGCGGATCATGTTCCATGCCTGGCAAGCCGCGGCGCACCTCCAGCGGCTCGGCGCCGCGGGCCAGAATCGCCACGCCGTTCCACGACGGCTGCCCCTGAAACAGGCAGCTGTAGCCTGCTGCTTCGATGGCCTGCAACGGAAACGTCTGATCTGGCGCCTTCAGCTCCTGCAAGCAGGCAATATCCGGCTGCTCCCGCTCAAGCCAGGCGAGCAATGCCGGCAAACGGCTGCGGATGCCGTTGATATTGAAGGTGGCGATCTTCAGCGCTTTCATGTGTCAGGGTCGTTGACGTGGGCCTGCACAGCTTCCTGCAGGGCGTTGACATGGGCCTCGTCGGCCAGTTGTTTCAGCGCCAACCAGTCGTCCCAGTCCAGCCCGCCGTCATCGCGCAAGGCTTCAGCCGTGCGGATCAACTCGTGGTGATAGGCGTCGGGCGACTCGCGCCGGTAGCTGACGTCATCATATTGCGCGTACCAGGCCGCCAGTTCGGGAATGCTGCGTTCAATGCTCATGCGTTTACTCCTGCCTGAACCTTTGAATGTCTGAACCCTGCTCGCCGCGCATCGTTCCCATTAGTGCGCCAGCGGCACAACGACAACAAAAAAATTAAACCTTTGCTGCATGCCAATGCTCAACCTTAGGCGACATTGACGTCGCGCCAACGCAAAGGTGTGAGAAATGAACAATCTGTTCCTGAAACGAATCGGACTGTCCGTCGCCCTGGGCATGGCCTCTTTGCATGCAATGGCGGCAAGCTCCGACGACTTCGTTGACGCAGCTGCCGAGTCCGGCATCGCTGAAGTCGTGACCAGCAATCTGGCTCTGGAAAAAACCCAGAGCGCCGACATCAAGACCTTTGCCCAGCAGATGGTCGCAGACCATACCAAGGCTAATCAGAAGCTCGGCGACATCGCCAAAAAGCATGACATCAGCGTGCCTGACGAGGCCGCGATGACCGACAAGGTCAAGAAAGTCATCCTTGAATGGCGTGACGAGTCGTTCGACAAGTCGTATGTGAACAACCAGGTCGCTGCGCACGAAAAAGCCGTCGAGCTGTTCAAGAAAGAGGCTGCTTCAGGCGACAAGCCAGACCTGAAAGCCTTCGCTGGCGAGACCCTGCCGGCACTGGAGAAGCACCTGGAGCATGCCAAACAGCTGCAGACTAAATACGACAAGTAACCCGAATTGGCGAGGCTAAGTATTTATGAGTAACGACCCACTTCGTGATGAAGTTCTAACCCGCCTCTTGCACGCGCACCCGCAAGGCCTGGGCAAGGAAGTGCTGGATAACTATCGCGGCGAGAAAGTCGTGGCCGGTATGCTCAAGACGCTGCAGGACGACGGCTTGATCCATGATGGTAGCGTTGAGGTTGATGCCGAGCATCAGATCAGCGTGCAGTATCCGATCAAACTGTCCAGCGCCGGCGTCGAAGCCGCCAAACGGGTCGAAGCCTAATCGACTCGTTCGCTCCTGCACCTTGTGCAGGAGCAGCTCGCGCCGCCAAGGCGCGAGCTTCCCTTCTTGAATTCCTGCCTTAGTGCTTCTTCTCGATATCGCGCGGCGGAACTGCTGGGCCCTGTGGGTCTACCTGCGGATCGTCCAGGTCTGGCGAGTCCGGATCAAAACCCAGGTCGTTATTTTCAGTGGCCTCATCTGAAGAGTGCGGGCCCCTATTCGGGTGCTCGTGCTCGTGGCTTTTCTCGTTGGACATGCGCAGATCTCCCATGAATGTCTATGGAAGAACCCTGCACAGCGGTAAAGTTTGATTTATTAATCCGCGCCCACATCACCGCGCTGCAAACTGGCCAGAGCATCGCTGCGGCTGACCAGCTCTGCCTTTAGAAAATCGAGCTGGCGGGCCTGCTCGGCGCAAAGTTCGCGCTTCTGCTCCAGTTGCTGCGTTTGCCCTTCCAGCTGGCGGCGCACTTCGTCGCTGGCCCCCTGCGCCTGTGCCAGAATCGTGCGCAAACCCTGCACCTGGGCGTCGCGCTGCTCCAACTGATCATTGATGACCTTGAGTTCAGCGGCGGCCTGGCGAGCCTCTGCCTGCAAACGCTCGTTGTCGCGATGAAGGCGAGTGGCCTCTTCCTGCCTGACGATCAAGCTCTGCTGCAACTGGCGCAGCTCTACCTGCAACTGCTGTACCTGCCCCTCGTGCCGGCGCTGCTCCTGCTCACGCTGCTCGCGGCTGGCGGTGCGGTAGTGTTCAAGTGCGTCGCGAGCGTGGCGATGCTTGTCCTCAAGCGAAGTGATCTGCTCATCCTTATCGGCCAGGCGCAGCTGCTGCTCGCCAAGCGCCTGATTGAGGCTGGCGCTGCGCAACTGTTCGGTTTGCAACGTGCTCTGGGTGGACGCGAGCTTTTCCGACTCGGCCTGCAGGGCATTGGTCTGAATCTGGATTTGCTGCTGCGCCGCAGCGAGTGCCTGCTGGGCGATGCTCAGCTGAGCCTGGAGCTGATCACGCTGCTCGGTGAACTCGCTTTCAGCTGCTTCGATGCGCGCATCGCTCTCCTCTCGCAACTGATCCGCCAGTTGTTCGACGAGCCGCGCCAAAGGCTCACTCAGGTTACCGGCAGCCAATTGGGTCGCCGCCGGATGCTCGCTCTCAAGTTCCTTCAAATAACGGTGAATGGTGGTCTTGGAGCCGGTATTACCCATTTCGATACGTACCGCATCAATGCTCGGGCGCTCGCCACGGGCAATCAAGGCCTGCCGCGCCTGCTGCACTAACGCCTTGTTGATTCCGCCCCGGGCCATGTCTGCTCCTACGATTTCGTAATGTGGTACGTACTATGTAATTACATATTAATTATCTACCTACCGACGGGCTTTAACAAGCCGTTGCTAACATTCAATAATCACGGCTTATCGCATGTGAGGGCGTTTAATCTGCGCTGCTCAGTGAGTGGACACAGCCGAGCTGTACAAACAGTCGAAATCGTAGTTTTGCAGGGTGTACAGCCCTGAGTAGCAAATCGCCACTAGTCATAAGGCTGTCATTCAACTGTCGTATTTTCAGGGGACTACTCAAGGCCGGGAAACGAACAGCAGTGATCCGCCTAACCCCCTCCTCTGCAAAGCTCCTGCCGCTGCTTCTACTGATGCTGTGCGCAGTCACTCTCACCTTTCTCTGGGGGCTGCATGCAACCCAGAAGAATGCTGCGCACCAAGAGGCGCTTGCGGCCAAGGCCGCCGAACATCTGAACCTGGCCAGCGTTGTCGCACAGAGCCTGCGCCAGTTGGTTGATCGTGCTCAGGCTGTGGGTCGCAGCACTCTGCAAGACGTGACGAAGCCGGCTCAGGATCGCCTCAGCCTGGTGAAGATCCTGGCCGCAGACCCGCTGCTTAAACGCATGAGCCTTTACGACAGCAACGGCGCACGGGTCTTTTCCAGTGATGCTGACGAACCGCAACGCCTGCCCAGTGAGTGGCTCGACCAACTGAAAACCCATGTGGCGCGCTACGGCTTGAAACCCTTCCTGGCACAAGCGCTGCCCAATGCCAGCGACACGTCGGAGCGACCCGTGCCGTTTCTAGTGCCCCTGTCCAACCTGCCTGGGCGCCAGATCGACAGCGTACTGTTGGTGCATCTGGACATCGGCTACCTCGCGCTGCTGTTCCAGCACATCGATCTGGGCGCCAGTGGCTTCATGCGCTTGCTGCAGGATGACGGCCAGGAGCGCCTGCGTATCGATGGCAGCGGCGTGGTGGTGACCGGCGAGGCGCTGCTACCGGTGCCGCCAGCCACTGGCGCAGACGCCGGCAGCCTCACTCAATTCGCCGCGGATGGCACCTATCAGAGCTTGTATCGGCGAGCCGCAGATCGTGGTTTCAGCGTTGTTGTCAGTCAACGCCACGAAGAAATCCTCAACCCGAGCACAGCCAACTTCGCCCGCCAGTTCTGGCTGAACCTGTGCATGACCATCATGATCCTCGCCAGCCTGGCCTGGAGCCTGCGTTTACTGAGCAAGCGCCAGGAGGCGTTCAGCGCCCTGGAGCAGGCGCAGCAGGTCAACCAGGAACTGATCGAGCGCCTCGAAGAGGCCCATCGGCGCAGCAGCCACGCAGCGGCAACCGATCACCTCAGCGGCCTGCATAACCGTCGCCAGTTCGTCGAAGTAGCCAGCAAAACGCTGACCCGCCAGCGCGGCAAACGCCGTTTGAAGGCGATCCTGTTCATTGATATGGACCGCTTCAAGTCAATCAACGACTCGCTCGGCCACCGCATCGGCGACCTGCTGTTGCAGGCCGTGGCCGGGCGCATTCAGCGCATGCTGGAAGACGGCGACGAGGCTTCGCGCTTCGGCGGTGACGAGTTCGTCGTGCTGCTCGCTGGCGAGCGCAGTGAAGACCAGCTCGACAACTGGGTGCGCGCTCTGGTCGAAAAGCTTTCGGCCACCTACGCGCTGGATGGCCAGGAGGTCAATACCAGCCCCAGCGTCGGCGTCAGCATCTGCCCGCGCGACGGCCAGGACATCGACGCGCTGATCCGCAACGCCGACGCCGCCATGTACTCGGCCAAGCAGGCGGGGCGCGCTCAGTATCGCTTTTTCGACCCGTCGCTGAACGTTAGCGACCTTCACGCGTTCAACCTTGAGCAGGCGTTTGGCAGTGCCCTGGCCGAGCGTCAGTTCGTTTTGCATTTCCAGCCGCAGATCCGGCTCGACAACCTGCAGGTGGTGGGTTACGAGGCCCTGGTGCGCTGGGATCACCCAGAATTCGGCCTGCTCTACCCTGACCGCTTCATCGGCCTCGCCGAGCGCAGCGGCTTCATCGTCGCGCTGGGTTGGGAGGTGCTGCGCATGGCCTGTGAGGAACTGGCCAGCTGGACCGCACGCGATCCGCACACACGGATCGCCGTCAACGTCTCGGCGCTGCAGCTGCGCCAGGCCGATTTCAGCGAACGATTGTTGAATGAGCTGGACCAGCTCGGCATCGCTGCGCAGCGCCTGGAACTGGAGATTACCGAGACCACCGTGCTCGATCCGGAAGGCACTGCGGTCGATCACCTGCAGCGCCTGCGCGCCGCGGGTATCGGCATCAGCCTGGACGACTTCGGCAGTGGTTACGCCGGCTTCGCCCATCTGCACGCGCTGCCCCTGAGCAAGTTGAAGATTGACCGGGCACTGATCGCGCCGCTATGCAACAGCTACGATGACAGCCCGATCGTGTCCTCGACCATCATCCTGGCCAAACGCCTGGGCCTGGAGGTAGTTGCCGAGGGCGTCGAAACCCGCGAACAGGTGGTCTGCCTGAAGCTCGCCGGCTGCGACATCGCCCAGGGCTACCACTTCAGTCGGCCGTTATCGCCTACGCAACTTCACGAGTATGCGCCCTTCAAGGCCATCGAAGAGCAGCTCTGCCTGGAGCACTGAGGCTGTACTGACGCTTGACCAGCCCCCACGTTGGTCAGCAGCCTGCGGCTGGTTTATTGTGTGGGCTTCAGTTCACCACAATCCTGCCCCCATGACCGACATCGAGCGCTACGTCCGCGCCGCCACGCGTGACAATACCCGGCGCAGTTACCAGGCCGCCGTCGAGCATTTCGAGGTGCGCTGGGGCGGTTTTCTGCCGGCCACCGCCGACAGTATCGCCCGCTACCTGGTCGAGCACGCTGAACAGCACGCGGTCAGTACGCTGCGCCTACGCCTGGCGGCCCTGAGCCAATGGCATATCAGTCAGGGCTTTCCCGATCCGACCAAGGCACCCTTGGTGCGGCAGGTCCTGCGCGGCATACGCACCTTGCACCCGGCGCCGGCCAAACAGGCCGCGCCGCTGTTGCTGCAACATCTGCAGACCGCTGTCGCACGCTTTGAACAAGAAGCGCAGCTGGCGCGTGAACGAAATGACATGCCCGGCTTGTTACGTGCGCGCCGGGATGCGGCCTTGCTACTGCTCGGTTTTTGGCGTGGCTTGCGCGGCGATGAGTTGGCACGCCTGCGCGTCGAGCATATTCAGGCCCAGGCCGGTGTCGGCCTTACCCTGTACCTGCCGCGCAGCAAAGGCGACCGCGAGGCACTTGGCGTACAGCACCGCACCCCGGCGCTGAAAGCGTTGTGCCCGGTGACGGCGTACCTGCAATGGCTGGAAGTGGCGGGCATTGCCCATGGCCCGGTGTTTCGCAAGCTCGATCGCTGGGGCAACCTGGGCCAGGCGCCACTGAACAGCAACAGCCTGATTGCCGTGCTGCGTGGCATGCTCGAACGCACCGGGGTGCCCGCCTCACTGTATAGCGGCCACTCATTGCGACGCGGTTTCGCCACCTGGGCCACAGCCAATGGCTGGGAGTTGAAGTCGTTGATGAGTTATATCGGCTGGAAGGACGCCAAATCCGCGCTGCGCTACATCGATGCAGCGCAGCGCTTTGGCGATCTGGCAGTCCTGCCCATTGCTCAGGAGCGCTTGCTCATTCCTTGAACGGATGGCGGGCAATCCCCGCCACTTCCGGGCGGATCATGTACAGGTCACCTGCATCCGGATAGTCGAGCAGCTGCGCCGGGGTCATGCCAAAGCGGGCGGTGGTGATGTACAGCGTGTCCAGCTCCGGGCCGCCAAAGCAGCAGCTGGTCGGCCGCGGCACCGGCATTACCACCTGGTCGCTGAGGTGACCGTGGCGGTCATAACGCAGCAGGCAGCTGCCGTTGAACTGGCACATCCAGATGCCGCCTTCCTTATCTAGCGCAATGCCATCCGGGCGACCCAGCTCGGCCGGGGTTTCGGCAAACAGGCTGATCTCGCCCAGCACGCCACCGGCGAGATAATCAGCACGGTAGATCGAACGCGCCACCGAATCGACGAAGAATAGCGTCTGGCCGTCTTGCGACCACGCCAAACCGTTGGGCAAGGACATCTCGCGATGGATCACTTCGGCATGCATTTCGTGATCGAAGCGGTACAGTGCGCCGGTCTTGCCGCTCGGGCCTTCGTCCATCAAACCGGTTACAAAATAGCCTTGGGGATCACAGGCGCCGTCGTTGAAGCGGTAGCTGGAGCGGTGATGCACGGGCGCCGAATACTGACGCACCTTGCCTTCGCCAAGGTCCAGCAGCGCAGCACTGGCATCCTCGGTGAAGATCAGATTGCCTTGGTCGGTCAGGGCCAGAGCGCCAATTTTCGCAGCGGATTCGTAAACCCGTTCGACATCGCCCTGCGGCGTCAGCCGGTTGATGCGGCCGCCGGAAATATCGACGAAATAGAGTAAGCCGCTGTGCGCATCCCAGACCGGGCTTTCACCAAGGTCGGCACGGGTACGGGCGACTTTGACTGGCGCGTAATGGCATTCCTTGATGCGACTCCAGCGCTCGGCGACTTCGCTGAGGCTGGCGGCTTCTACCCGGGCCAGATCGCGAGGATAGCTGACGCCGCTGTTCTCGCAGAAGCGTGTAGCGGTGAACTGGCCGTTGCTGGCGCGCAGGATGTAGCCGGTGTCGCGGCACAGTTCACTGGCCAGGTAGAGCAGGCCTGGGGTCACCCATCCAGGCTTGAGGTCCTCACTGGGCTGGCTCACTCCCCACATGCGGGTCTTGGCCACAGGCGAAATCGCATTGACCAGGATGCCGTGGGCCAGGCCTTCCATGCTCAGCGCATTCATGATCCCGACCTGGGCCATCTTGCCTGCGGCATAAGCCACTAGCCCAGGCTGGGCATAGCGCTGGTACATAGCGCGATCAGAGGTGGTCAGGACCACCCGCGGCGCCGCCGAGCGCTTGAGGTGCTTCCAGGCGTGCTTGGCCAGCCACACCGGCGCATGCACGCTGATGCCCAGCGCACGCTCGAGAAACGCCTCCTCTTGCTCTTCGATGTCCTGATAGCCGACCCAGCCGGCGTTGTGAATCAGGATGTCGAGTTGGCCGAACTGCTCGATGGCAAGGTCGATCAACTGCTGGCAGCCGGCCTCATCGTCCAGGCGGCCAATGTGCGCAACCGCCTCGCCACCCTGGGCCTTGAGAGCCTGCAACGCTTCAGTTACCAGTGCCTGATCTTCGCCTTCGCCGGCGCGATCGGTGCCCAGGTCACTGATCACTACCCGTGCGCCCTGAGCCAGCAGTGCCTTGGCATAATCCAGGCCAAGCCCCTGGCCTGCACCGGTAATAATCGCGACTTTATTTGTGAATGGCATCGACGAATCCCCCCGATTCTCATCCACAAACGATAACAATAAAAAAATCAATGACTTAATACTAAAAGCATGCAACCTTGATATCTAATAGATATCACCGGGACCCTGCAAGCGGATGGCTCCGCCCGGCCGGGTTACTCATATAGATAGCGCCAGTACTGGCGTCCAGGCTTCTGCGCCGCCCAAGCACACATTATGATGGCGCGCTTGCAGAGGGCCTGCGAGCCCACGCCCCTGCACCCGTTCGCCTCGATGAAGGAAAGTAGAATGATCGAGACCCGTTTGCTCAGGCAGTTCATCGCCGTGGCTGAGGAGTTGCACTTTCACAAGGCAGCTATTCGTCTGCACATGGCGCAGCCGCCTTTGAGCCAAGCGATCAACCGCCTCGAGGACAAACTCGGCTTCAGCCTGTTTCTGCGCAACAAGCGTGGGGTCAAGCTGACCGCCGCTGGCATGGCATTTCTGGAAACCGCTTATCGCACCCTCAAGGAACTCGAGCAAGGCATCGAGTACGCCCGCAATGTCTCCGAGGGCGTGTGCGGCAAGCTGACCATCACGGCCATTTCGATTGCCTACTACGAGTCGCTGCTGAACTCGCTGCGGCGCTTTCGCGAAAGCTACCCGAACGTGCGCCTGACCATTCGTGAAATGCCGTCGGCGTCCCAGGCCGCCGCCTTGTTGGCCGGCGAAGCCGACATCGCCTTCATGCGCAAGCTGCCACTGCCGCCAGATATCATCGAATCACGCCTGATTCTCAATGAACAGATCGTGATGGCCTTGCCGGCCCATCACGAAAAGGCTCGTCACGCCAACGTCGACCTGCGCGAATTCGCCGAAGAAGACTTCGTATTCACCCCGCAGGCATTGGGTAATGGCTACTACAGCCAGCTGATGGCGCTGTGCGAGTCGGCAGGCTTCTATCCCAAGGTGGTACAGGAAGCGTCGCAGATCCACACCTTGATCGGCTTGGTGGCCTGTGGCTTCGGTGTGGCCCTGGTGCCTGAATCGATCGCCAACTCGACGCTGCGTGATCGGGTCCTGTTCCGCCCGATCAAGCCCATTGGCGATCAGCCCAACGCCAGCATGGGCCTGTACATGAACTGGAGCAACCAGAACGCCTCGCCGGCGCTGGGCAGTTTCATTTCGATGCTCGACCTCGGCGCACCCAAGCGCTTCAGCGACACCCTCCTCGACCTCGCGGCCCAGGAAAGCATCCTCAAGCGCGACCTACACCGATAGCTGGTTGTGCCGCAGCCAGGTATCCAGCGCCAGTGCTGTTTCCAGGTTGTTACGGCGCAGCTGCGAGTTGAAATAGCCCTCGGCGTGATCCAGTTGCGTGATCAGCTGAGCTCGATCGATGACCGCGAACGCCGGGCTGTCGGCCGTTGCCAGCAGCTGCCGGGTGCGCTCGCGCAGAAAGCGCTCGTAGGCCAGGTTTGCCGAGGTCGGATAAGGGCTTTTCTTGCGCGCCAGTACGGCCGGTGGCAGTAGATCAGCCGTCGCCTGTTTGAGCAGCCACTTTTCCTCGCCTCCTCGACCTTTTATCGACCACGGCACGTTGTGCACGTACTCGACCAGCTCATGATCGGTATACGGCACACGCACCTCGAGGCTGGCGGCCATGCTCAAGCGGTCCTTGCGGTCGAGCAGGATCGGCAGCCAGTGGTGCAGGTGCAGGTGGCTGATCTCGCGCATGCGCCGCTCGACAGCGTCGTCGCCCGGCAGATGCTGCACTTGATCCAGTGCCTGGTGATAGGCGCTGTCCTGATAGCCGGCAAAATCGCAGTGGCGGTTGAAGTCCGGGTTTATCAGTTCTGCCTGCAGCAGTTGCATCCGTGACAACCAAGGCATCCGCGCCGCAGCGATGGCCTGCGGATCGCGACACCAGGCATAACCGCCAAACACCTCGTCCGCGGCCTCGCCTGAGATGGCCACCGTCGAGTGGCCACGGATGGCTTTGAACAGCAGATACAGCGAGGTATCGACATCGCCAAAGGTCGCCGCTGAATCATTGGCCAGGTACACCGCCTGCCTCGCCTGATCGGCAACCAGCTCGCAGTTGTCGATCAGGATGGTCTGGTGCTGGCTGCCGATATGCGCGGCGGCGGCCAGGGCATACGGCTCGTCGCGCTCCGGGCGGAAGGCATCGGCCTGGAACTGCTCGGCCTGGCCGACGAAATCCACCGAGAACGAATTGACCGTACCGCCCTGTTCGGCTTGCAACTTGCGCTGGGCCATCGCTGTGAGAATGGTCGAGTCAAGCCCGCCGGACAGCAACGAGCATACCGGTACGTCGGCATACAGCTGCTCGCCCAGCGCTTTACCCACCAGTTCGCGGGTGCGCTCAATGGTGCTTTGCAGGTCGTCTTGATGCTCACGTCGTTGCAACTGCCAATAGCGCTTGAGCTTGACCTGGCCGTTCGGCCGCCACGATAGCCGATGCCCCGGTGGCAGCTCACGAATGCCGCGCAGCGCCGTGCGCGAGCTGCCCCGCGACAAGCTCAGGGCATCGACCAGCCCCACCACGTCGAGCCGTTTGCTGAAATCCGGATGGGCCAGAATCGCCTTGATCTCCGAGCCGAACAGCAGGCCCTGGCCATGTTCGGCGTAGTACAGCGGCTTGACCCCGAGGCGATCGCGTACCAGCAGGAAGTGCCCGTCCCGCTCGTCGAACACGGCAAAGGCGAACATCCCCGACAGCTGCTCGCTGCAATGCTCACCCCATTCCAGGTACGCATGCAGCACCACTTCGGTGTCGCTGCGGGTCTGGAACTGATGCCCGGCCAGACGCAGCCGCTCGCGCAATTCGTTGTGGTTGTAGACCTCGCCGGTATACACCAGCGCCACTTGCTGGCCATTGCCGAAGCGGTAAGTCATCGGTTGTACGCCGCCAGCAAGGTCGATGATCGCCAACCGCCGGTGGCCGAGCAAGGCATGCCGGTGGCGCCAGCTGCCGCTGGCGTCCGGGCCGCGCAGGGCCAGGGTGGCGGTCATTGCCGCCAGCAGCGGCGCGTGTTGCTCCAGGTCGCGACTGAAGTCGACCCAGCCTGTAATTCCACACATGGTTGCCGCTCCTTATTGACCAGCCTCAGCGGCCGGCACCCGCCCGACCAGCGCTTGCAGGCGCTTGGCAATGTCCAGCAACTGCCGCTCGCTGTCGCGTCGGCCCATGATCTGCACCGACAGCGCCGCCTTGCCATCCGGGCTCAGGCATATCGGCACGGTGATGGCCGGAAGGCCGCTGAAGCTGGCCAGCGGGGTGAAGCTGATTTTCTGTGAATAGTCGCCGTCGGCAGGCGATGGGATGGTCGAGTCGCCGGGCTGCGGATCACGCCGGTCGAACGGCCGATTGGGGTCCATCGGGAATACCACGAAGTCCACCTGGGCGTTGTCGAACCAGCTGTCGATACCCGCTCGAACGCTGTCCATACGTTGCTGGATGGCGTTGTACTCTTCCTCGCTGACACCGGCACCGACGGCCAGTGCGCTCTGCGTCGACCAGTGCAGTTCGCAGTCGAACACCTGCTGCCACGCCGCAGAGGCCAGCCACGCATCACGGGCGCAGAGTTGCCAGGCGTCGCCGCGGCACGCCCACAGTTCAGGCATGTCGACATCACTGTCGGCCATTTCAAGCTGCACCACGGCGCTGCGCGCCTGAGCAAGCATGGCGAGCATCTGCGCGCTGGTCAGGCCCGGTTCCTGCACATGGCTGAGGAAACCGACCCGGTACTGCTGCTTGAGCGGCAGCTGCTCGCCGAGCAGACCATCGATGCCAAGCATCGGTAGCAGCAGGTCGAGGTCATCGGCGCTGCGCGCGACCCAGCCAAGGGCGTCCATGCGCGGAGACAGGGGGAATACGCCGGCCAGATTCCCGGCCTTGTGCGTCATGCGCAAGCCGACCATGCCGCAGTGCGACGCAGGCCAGCGGACCGAGCCGAGCACATCGGTGCCCAGCGAGATATCACACAGCCCCGCCGCCACCGACACCGCCGAACCGGTGCTCGAACCCGAAGGGTCGATGCTCGGGTACAGCGGGTTGCGGCAACCGCCACCAAAGGCGATGTTCAGTTCTGTGGTGGTTACCTTGCAGGTCAAGGCCACCCGTGGGTCCAGCCAGGTCAGTGCTTCGGCGCTGCGCGCTGGGTAGTGGCGGTAGCTGCGCAGGCCCAGTCGGGTCGGCAAACCCGCAACGTCGACGGTGTCCTTGACGCCCAGGCGGAACCACGGCGCCTCGGCCGGGCGGGTGCTGACCAGGCAACGGTAGTGGCCGTCGGCATGCACCGCCCATTGCTCATACTGCGCTGCCCAATCGGCGGCCAATGCTTGATTGGCCTGCAGTTGCGCATAGCGCTCACGCAGGGTCAGGGCCAGGTAATTCGGCACCTGTTGGCCAACTGCTGCGGGACCGCAGTTGGCCAGGTAGGCGTCGATAGCATTTTCGGTTTTAACGTATGACATCGGTGTATTCCTTGACAGTTGATGCCGCCGCCCAGGCTTGTGGCTTGCCTGTGGCAGACAGCGGTAAGTGATCAACGTGATGGATATGCAGCGGCCGCGGCGTGCCGGGCGGGAGGTGAGAAAACGCAGCCAGCACAGCCCCGCTGCTGACTGACGAATCGCCCAGCACTATGGTGTAGGCCTCGCCACGCAAACCGTCGCGTAGCGGCACGCAGGCCAGGCTTGCGCAGCCCAGCAGCGTGCCCAGTTCGGCGCCTAGCCGGGCCAGGTCGAGGCGAACGCCATTAACCTTGATCAGGCTACTGACCCGGCCCAGCCACTGCACCCGGCGCGGGTCGAGCACCTGCACCAGGTCGTCACAACAGTGGCTTGGCGCTGCGCAGGCCTGGCCCTGCTCACAGGCAATGCGTGGGCTGGCAATTTCCAGGGGCGCGGGCTGGCCTGCGGGCGTCAGTAGCTGAACGTCGTCAAGCAAAGTCCACGGCTGCTCCGGCGTGCTACTGGCATCCAGTTCGCGGACGGCAATCGCGCCGGTTTCGGTCGAGCCGAGCACCTCGATGAAACGCACCTGCGCATCGGCAAACTGCTGGACCACAGCCAGTGCGCCGGGTGGCAACATCGATGCGCTGTGCATGACCAACAGCGGGCGCTGGCCAGCCAGGCGCTTGAGCAGTGCTGGCAGCAGCTTCCAGGTACTGGCGATGGCCAGGATCACGCACTGGCCCTGGCCAGCCAGCGTTGGCAGTTGCTGTTGTTCGAACGAGCACAGCTGTAGCGCCGCCCCATTTACGCGCGCACCGGTTTCGCCGAGGATCTGCCCGTAGCTGTGGCTGACCGGGGCAAAGCTGATGATCTCGCTGACCTCGGGCGCCCAGCGCTGATAGATCAGCCGCGCCTCCTGCTCCATCTGCGCGCGGCTGCGCAGCCACTGGCGCGGCGCGCCGCTGGAGCCGGAGGTATGGAACATCTGCTCGGCGCTCACTCGGCGGCCTGCAGGGTGAGCTGGTCTTCGACCTTCTGCGCAACGAAGCGCTGCATCTTGTCCAGGGTCTCGAACCAGAAACGCACATCGTCGCTGAGGTAGTCCACCTCGATGCTGAACCGGTCCTCGACGGCAGTAATCACCTCGACTGCCATCAGGCTGTCGAAGCGCTCACCGAGAAAGTCGCGAAAGCTGGCCTGGCTGTCGATGCCGAGGACCTCGGGGCCGAGCAATTGGGCAAGCGTCTGGCGGATCTGGAGTTCGATGGAGGGGGTATTCACGAGCCGGTGCTTCCTTGTTGAGTGCTTGCGTTGATCAGTGCCGCGCCCGCGCTGTAGAACACCTGTTCAGGCGCGATCGGGTCAAATTGCAGATAGATGAAAGCTGTGCTGTAGCGGCTGCGCAGCCCCGCGTACAGGCCGTCGGCCAGGGTCTGCTGCGCGAGCATGTCGCGCTCGCTGGAGAGCGTGATGCGCACATGAAACTGCGCAGGCTGGCCGTCACGGTCCTGGCTGGGCAAAGGCATGCCGGCGCTGAACACGCAGTCCAGCGGCAGCGGCGCGAAGAACACCATGCAATGCGCGGGGTCGGCGCCCAGGCTCTTGAGAACGCGGGTAAAACCCAGCGCAATGCGCTTGCGCTCGATCAGCGGCAGCGGCGCGCAGGCGACGGTAATGGTCGGCATGCTTGGTGTCCTTATGACAGTTGCAGGTTGGGCAAATGGCGGCGGCGGCCGTCGACGAATGCCTGCAGCAGACGGCCCAGGCAGGCTGACAGCGCATCGCTGCCCTCCAGATACAGCGGCGACCAGGCAAAGCCTTGCGCGGTGCTGACCTTGTCGAGGAAGAAGCGCAGGTGAGCGATGTCCACCGGCAGCTCGAATGCCAACGCCATGGCCACCGCCTGATAGGTGCTGAGCAGGTCGGGGATACGTTGACCGTGATTGGCGAAGCCACCCTGACGAACCTTGTGCGCCGCCAGCAGCACAGCCGCAGCCTGCTGCACGGGTTGGCCGAGATAGGCAAGACAACTGAGCGCCTGCAAACCGGCGCGCAGCGATGAAGCGCCTCGCGGATAGGCGCTGTAGGTCAGACGCCCGCTGTCTTCATGCTGGCAGCTGCCGATAAACCGCTGCAGGCCATCCAGCGCCACGCAGCTGCTGTCTCCCAGCGACTGCAGGATGGCCACCGCGGCTGCAGTCGAGACCATGTCCGAGCCGCGTCCTTCCCAGAAGCCAAAGCCGCCATCCGGGTTTTGCAGCGAGGCCAGCCATTGGCCGATTGCCTGACGGGCCTGTGGCTGCTCGGCAAACGCCCCGGCTGCCAGTCCCCAGGCGGTGCAGCGCACCTCGGCACCGCGCCCGGGCATGTACATGATCCCGGCCTCGTTGGGCATCTGGCAGCCTTCGATCCAGCGCAACGCCGCAGCACGCTGGCCGCCGTCGAGGGTGCCGCCGAGGATCCCGGCGGCGCTGGTCAGCACATCCGCCGCCGTGCTCGCTTCGCGGTAGGTGTAGCCGCCACCCGGTGTGGCCAGGCTGGCGATATAGTCAGCGACTTCATCGGCCAGCCAGGCGACTGGCTGCCCGAGTGCTTTGAGTGAGCCCACCGCGCAGAACACCGCCCAGACGTCCTCGCCGTCATAACCCTGCCAGCGGACAAAACCGCCTGCGCCGCTGCGGCGGGCAACGATCCAGTCGCTGCAACGCTTTGCGTCCAGTGGTAGTGCGTGCAACTCTGCCAGGCTTGCAGTTGCCCGGTAGGTTGCCCACAGGCACGCCGACTCGGCCGACGCGCTGAAGCGAAAGCCGCCGTCAGCCAGCTGCTGCGTCTGCAACCAGGCGACCAAACGCGTGCGGTCCCACGCAGGCGCCGGCAGCCCGGCTCGTTGCAGTGCGCGGGCGGCCATCACGCCATAAAAGCAGGCGCGCGTATCGGCGACATCGCGCTCGGCAAACTCAGCCGACCAGCTCAGGCCACCATTGGCGCATTGCAGACCCTCAAGCCAGCGGTACAGCGGTTCACGCTGCTGGACCTCGCCTTGGCAGACTTCGAGCAACGTGCGCAAGGCGTAGTGCGTTGCCCAGGCATCTGCCGTCTGACCCGGGCACATAGCGTAGGCGTCGCCGTCGAACAAGGTGTGCAGCCATGCGGCAGTGGCGTCTGTGTCGCTGACTGTCGCCGCCAGATCCTTGAGGGTTTCGGTGCAATAGAAAGTGGCCCAGGCATCGGACGGCATACCCTTGCTCCAGGCATAGCCGCCATCACGGTTGCGCCGTGACTGGATATACGCCTGCAGCTGCGGCACATCGGCACTGCCCAGGCGCTCGACCCAGGCCAGGCTGCGGATCGCAGCGTAGGTGCACCAGAGGTCAGCCTGATGATTGGCCAGGCCCTGCCCTTGCGGAAACTTCGGCAACAAGGCGCTCATTGCGCACCGCCGACAAAGCGCAGATTGGTTTTTTTCCAGCTCTTTTGCGAGGCGCCGCTCTTGCTCAACACCGACAGGTTGTTGATGAACAGGATGCGGCTCCAGCGCAGGCGCATGTGAGCTTGCGAATGGGCCTGAAGGCGCGCCTCGATCGCCGCCTCCTGACCAGTGTCCCAGAGCACATCGCGCTCCAGGATCAGCGCGGCGCTGTCCTTGTCGCGGTCGACTTCGATCATGTAGCCCGTGGCGTCGCAGTTGCCGTAAACAACTTCCTCGACGGCGCGAATATCCAACGCCACGCCGCCGACTACCACGGCATCGTTGTCACGGCCATTGATCAGCAGGCTTGGGCTGAGCTGGCCGGCCTCGCAGGCGCCGCTGATGGTCACGCTGTCACCGGTATCCAGGCGCAGCAACGGCCGCGCATACAGGTTCAGCGGCGTTACCACCAGACGCCCGCTGAGACCTTGCGCCAGCGGCACCAGTTGGCCGTCCTCCAGCAGCAGTTCGAAGTAGTTGGTGGTGCAGGCCAGACGCATCTGTTGATCTTCGCCAACTGTCGCCAGGGTGCCGGTCTCGGTACTGCCGTAACTGGCATCGAATACCTCGCACTGCCACCAGCGCGCCAGGCGCTGGCGGAACGGCTGGGTGTTGACCTCGCCCAGCAGCATGATCGTCTGCACCGACAGGGCGAAGCCGTCGAGCATCCCCCGCTGTTTAAGGTAGCGAGTCAGCTGGACCAGCACGCCTGGGGCAATGAACAGCACGCTCGGCTGGTAGGTGGCGAAGGTCTTGCATACCCGCTCCCAGTCGGTGATACCGGTGGTAAACGGGTACAGGCGCACGTGGGAGACGTCCAGATAGTCGCAGACGTTGGCAATCAGATCGCCGACCGGGACGATATCCGACGGCATAAGGTTGGCGACCCTGGAGCCTGGTCTGAGTACCGCGCGCCACTGGCTGGCGACGCTGATGGCATTCCAGATGATGTCTTGCTTCAGGCGCGGAGTTGGCGTCGGTTCCCCAGTGGTGCCGGTGGTGGCGTAATAGCGCGCCGCATCACCCAGGCCGACCGTGCAGAAATCCAGCGGGGTGGCCTTGAGGCTAGCCTTGGGCGTGACCGGCAACTGGGCAAAGGCTACGCTGCTGAAGGGGCCAATATCCGCGTAATAGCAGCTATTGCGAGCTCGTTCCCAGGCGGCCTGCAATTTGCCGGTGTAAAAATTCTGACAAGGCATATTCCTGCCGAACTGGCGAAGTTCGCCCTCGGCTGCCGCTACGACTGAATGGTCGTTTTCCTTGTGAACCAACATCGCCCCGCCCTCTCGAATAAGTTGCGCCGAGAATTGGCGAGTGAAGACCTTGAGTAAAATACTTTTGGCGAAGCAGCGGTGATAGATCGAAAGTATTAGTAGCCCCTGAAATACAAGTTTAAGCCCCCGTCAGCGGCTGTGGTCTGCGCCACGCCCCGCGCGCTCTGGGGCAACTGCGCGTATCAGATTGAGACCTTTATTGTATTTCCCTTGAACTGTCGTCGCTGCGCACTATCGCCGCTCCTTGCAGCAGGTGCAGGGCGAACGACGACACTCAGGGAGCGACACCGATCATGCTGACTCAAGGCGCCAACGTGCCCGACGGCCCACTGGCCTGGAGCCTCAACTCCTGGCGCGATCGCAGCGCTGCGCAGCAACCGCTGTATCACGACCAACCTGCCCTTGAGCAAGCGCTGGCATACTTGCGCCAGGCCCCCGCGCTGGTCAGTCGGCAGTCGATCAGCCTGCTTACGGCCTTGCTGGCCCAGGCCCAGCAGGGCCGCGCGTTTGTCTTGCAAGGCGGTGATTGCGCGGAAGGCTTCACCCAGACCGATCAGGCTGCGCTGAATCGCTTTGTGCAATTGCTGCAGCAGATGAGCCAGCTGCTGACGCGGGGTGTACAGCGGCCAGTGATCAAGATCGGCCGCCTGGCTGGGCAGTACGCCAAGCCACGTCCCAGTGATATCGAAACCCGTGATGGCCTGAGTCTGCCGGTGTATCGCGGCGATATCGTCAACCAGGCCGAGTTCCGCGCAGCAGCGCGGCGGGCAGATCCGCAGCGCTTGCTTGCAGCCTATGCTCACTCGGCCGCGACCTTGCGCGATATCCGCACCCTGCAGGGTTTCATGGACAGCGATGGCCTGTGCGATCAGGCGTTGTTCATCTCCCACGAAGCCTTGCTGCTGGAATACGAGCAGGCGTTGACCCGGCAACAGGACGATGGCTGCTGGTTCAACCAGTCCACCCACCTGCCGTGGATTGGCCTGCGCACCGCCCAGCCCGACGGCGCCCATGTCGAATACCTGCGTGGGGTGAGCAACCCGGTGGCGGTCAAGGTCGGCGCTGAAACTTCGGCCAGCGCACTGCTGCAGCTGATCAAACAGCTTAACCCGCACAACCAGCCGGGCCGGCTGACGCTGATCCACCGTATGGGTGCGGCGCTGCTGGAACAGCACCTCGGGCCGCTGATCGACGCAGTAGAGCACGCTGGCGCACGGGTGTTGTGGCTGTGCGACCCCATGCACGGCAATACCCGCACCCTGCCCTGCGGCACCAAGACCCGCGCCTTCGATGACATCCTGGCGGAAATAGAGACGGCCTTCGCCGTGCATGCCCGGCATGGCTCGGTCCTCGGCGGGCTGCACCTGGAATTGACCGCTGAAGCAGTGACCGAGTGCCTCGGCGGCCCGAGCCAGCTGCAGCCGGAGGATCTGCACCGCTGCTATCTGAGCAAGGTGGATCCACGCCTGAATGGCGAACAGGCGTTTGCCTTGGCCCAGCACTTGAGCCGGATGCCGCCATGCCGTTAGCCATATACGTGTTTTCGCTGTGCACCTTTGCCTTCGGTTTGTCCGAGTTCGTGGTCGCCGGTCTGGTTTCGGCAATGGCGGACGATCTGAGCAGTTCAGTCGCTGCGGTGGGCGTGGCGATTGCGGCGTACGCGTTGGGTGCCGCCATCGGCGCACCATTGCTGACTGCGGCGCTGGCGAGCTGGCGTGACCGCTCGCTGATGCTGCTGACGGTAGCAGCGCTGGGGGTGGGCAGCCTGCTGCTGGCAAGCGTCGAGCAGGTGTTGACCTTGCACCTGGTGCGCTTTGGGATTGGCCTGGCCCACGGCGTGTTCATGGCGGTAGCGGCCAGTGTCGCAGTCAAGCTGGTAGCACCCGCACAGGCTGGGCGGGCATTGTCGGTGGTATGGATGGGCTTGACGGTGTCGTTGGCACTCGGGGTACCGCTGGGCACGCTGCTGGGCAGCTTCTGGTCGTGGCGGGTGATATTTGTCGCGCTGGCGCTACTCGGTTGTTTGAGCTTGATCGGCTTGCTGCGCTGGATGCCGGTTCAGGCCGGTGCGGTGGCTGCTCAGCCTGGCGCGGGGCTGAGCGGCCTGCGCGCCGTACTACTGCGGCCGTTGTTGTCCGTTGCCGTGGTGTCCATGCTGGTCAGCGTCGCGGTGTTCAGCTTTTTCAGTTACGTGTCGCCGTACCTGCTGGAGGTGAGCCAGGCCGGGCCACGCTTGTTGAGTGCGGGCATGCTGCTGTTTGGCGCCTGCACGATTGCTGGCAATCTGGTTGGCGGCTATGCCGGCGACCGCTTTGCGATAAACCGCTGCCTGTTGCTGGCCCTGCTCATGCTGGTGGTCACGTTAATGCTGCTGTATGTGTTCAGGCAGTCGCCATGGGCAGTGCTCGGCCTGGTCGGGGTGCTGGGGGCAGTGTTCTTCGCCATCGTCACGCTGTCCACGTTGCGCCTGCTCAACTTGGCCAAAAGCGTGGCGCCGCTCGCCAGCGGCGTGGCCTCGGGGTTGAACATTGCTGCGTTCAACCTCGGCACAGCGCTCGGCGGCGGGCTCGGTGGCCTTTTGATCGGTCAGCTCGGCCTGGCGTGGTTGCCGCTGGCAGGCGTCGGCGCCGGGCTGTTGGCAATTGCTGTGCTACTCAGCCAGACGCCTGCTGATGTGGCCTATGAAGCTGAAACTCAGCGCTGAGCCTTGGCGCACTGCCACAGCCTGGCAACATCGCTGGCACGCGCCTGCAGCAGTGCCGGCGCCTCGCTGCAGGCCTGAGCCAAGGTCATCGGCCCACTGGCCAGCGCAAACGCGGCATCGATGCCATGGCCGTACAGTTGCTGGTAACCCTCGCCCAGGGTGCCGGCCAGCACCACCACCGGCACACCATGACGTTTGGCAACCCTGGCCACGCCCATGGGCGTTTTACCGCGCAAGGTCTGCGCGTCAAAGCGGCCTTCGCCGGTGATGACCAGATCGGCGCCCTGCACCAGTGTATCCAGCCCGGCCAGCTCGGCGACCACCTCCACTCCAGCGCGGAAACGCGCGTCCATGAATGCCTTGGCCGCAAAGCCCATGCCGCCGGCAGCGCCGCTACCGGGCGACTCCCTGAGGTCTTTACCCAGCAGTTGCGCGCAATGGTCGGCAAAATGGCCAAGTGCGAGATCCAGCGCTGTCACCTGCTCAGGGCTGGCGCCTTTTTGCGGACCAAAAATCGCCGAGGCGCCATTCGCCCCACACAGTGGGTTGTCGACGTCTGCAGCGACTTCGACCTGCACCTCAGCCAGGCGCGGATCAAGCTCACTGGCGTCGATCCGGGCCAATTGCGCCAAGGCCAAGCCGCCTTCGGCCAGCGCCTGGCCATCGGCATCGAGCAAACGCAAGCCAAGGGCGCGGAGCATGCCGCTGCCGCCGTCGTTGGTGGCACTGCCGCCAATCGCCAGGACGATGCGTTGGGCACCCGCAGCCAATGCCGCGCCGATCAATTCGCCGGTGCCCCAGGTGCTGCTGCGACAGGCGTCGCGCTGCTCGCCGGGGACCAACTGCAAGCCACTGGCTTCAGCCATTTCGATGATTGCCGTGTGGCTCTCGGCGAGCCAGCCCCAGCTGGCCTCGACCGTCTGCCCCAGCGGCCCGCGCACCGCTTGGCGGCGCAGCTCACCGTGGCTGGCCGCGACAATCGCCTGCAGCGTGCCTTCGCCGCCATCGGCCATCGGACACTCGATCAGCTCGGCCTGCGCCCATACCTCGGCCAGGCCGCGCGCGATGGCCTGGGCGACAGCAGCGGCGTCGAGGCTGTCCTTGAACGAATCGGGGGCAATGACAATTTTCATGGGATTCTCCTGATCCTGTTGCAGCGATGCTGACAGTTGCGTCATCCGCAGGCCTCGGTCAGATGCACAAAAGCCCGGCGCCGTTGTTTGGGCAAACGCCTTTGCCACTCAGCTCAGTCGGCGGGCAACAGCTGCAAACCCAGATACAAGGTCAACATGCCGTCCAGCCGCTGTGGGTCGACTTCGCCCAGCTCGGCGATACGTTCCAGGCGATAGCGCAGGCTGTTGCGGTGGATGCCCAAGGCATCGGCACAGGCCTGGCTCTGGCCATCATGGGTGCACCAGGCGCGCAAGGTATTGAGCAACTGGCCGCTGGCGTCCTTGCTACGAATGCGCAGCAATGGCTCGAGCAATTCATCCAGCGCGTCGTCGTTGCGGTGACGCCACAGCAGTGCTGGCAAGCGGTAGCGGGTCAGGTTCAGCAAGCGCTCGGCAGGCAGCACTTCGCGCCCATAGGCAAGCAAATCACGTACCCGCCGGTAGCCGCGTCGCAATTGCTCAAGGCTTTGCGCTGCCGGGCCAACGGCCAGGCGCTGGACATGCCAGCCATGGCGCTGCAGCCGTTCGAGCAGGCGCTGTTCATCCAGCGCAACCGCTGCCGGCCGACACCACAACAGCGACTGACGGGCCGGGCTGACGCACCAGCCATCCGGGTAACGGCTCATCAGCCAGGTGGCCAAGGCTTCTGCAGGCGGTCCGGACTCCAGCTCGAACAGGCACGGCACCCGTGCCAATTGAGGCTTGAGGCCAAGTTGCTGGGCCTCGTCGAGCAAACGCGTCGAATCACCACTACTGCCCAGCAACAATGCCAGCAAGTCATCACAGCGCTGGCGTCGCCAGTGTTGCTCGACTTGCAGGTGACGCTGAGCCAGGAGCATCTCGGCGGTCATCCGCACCAGCTCGCCGTAGGTGCGCAATTGCTGCGGATCACCGGTCAGGCCGAGCACGCCGATCAAGCGGCCATCGAGCATCAGCGGCAGGTTGACGCCGGGCTGCACGCCCTTGAGGCACTTGGCCGCGTCATTATCGAGCTCGACGATCCGGCCATTGGCCAATACCAACTGGGCACCTTCATGGCGGGTGTTGATGCGCTCTGCTTCACCGCTGCCGAGGATCAGGCCCTGGCTGTCCATGACGTTGACATTGCACGGCAGGATGGCCATCGCCCGGTCGACGATATCCTGCGCCAGGTCATGGTCCAGTTCGAACATTCAACGGTCCTTGCAGTGATAGGATTTGGGCCGCAGCACAGCGGCCAGCGCTGACACCTGTGCATAAGCACAAAGACAGCCGCGCTGCGCTCGCCGAGACTCATCAGGCGAGCGCCGAAACAGGCGACGCGGTAACAATCATAACAACAGAGATCCCGATCATGGCACACAGCTCTGCCCCTGACCAAGGCCACGATAGCACCCGCAATGCGCTGTACCGGCGCATCACGCTGCGGCTGATTCCATTCATTTTCATCTGCTACCTGTTCAACTACCTCGACCGCGTCAACGTGGGTTTTGCCAAGCTGCAGATGCTCGATGCACTGAAGTTCAGCGAAACCGTCTATGGCCTCGGCGCCGGGATTTTCTTCATCGGCTACGTGCTCTGCGGCCTGCCCAGCAACCTGGCGCTGAACCGCTTCGGGCCACGGCGCTGGATCGCCTTGATGATGATCGCCTGGGGCAGCCTGTCGACCTGCTTGATGTTTGTCACCACGCCGACCGAGTTCTACGCCCTGCGCCTGCTCACCGGCGCCGCCGAAGCCGGCTTCTTCCCGGGCGTGGTGCTGTACCTCTCGCGCTGGTTCCCTGCGGATCGACGTGGGCGGATCATGGCCCTGTTCATGTCGGCGATCCCGGTTTCGGGGCTGCTTGGCGGGCCATTTTCTGGCTGGATTCTGCAGCACTTTGCCGCCGGCCAGCACGGTTTGGCGGGCTGGCAGTGGATGTTCCTGATCCAGGGCCTGCCGACAGTGGTGCTGGGCGTACTGGCGATCAAACTGCTCAGCGACGGTTACCAGAAAGCGCCGTGGCTCAGCCCGGCCGAGCGGCAGATCATCGAAACCGACCTTACCGCCGATGCAGCACGCAAGCCGGTCAGCAGCGGTGACAGCGTGTTGTCGGTGCTGACCAATCCGCTGATCTGGACCTTTGGCTTCATCTACTTCTGCATCCAGAGCGGCGTGTACGCGATTAACTTCTGGCTGCCGTCGATCATCAAGAGCATGGGCTTTGACAACCCATTGCTGATTGGCTGGTTGAGCGCGATCCCTTATCTGCTGGCCGGCCTGTTCATGATTCTGGTAGGCCGTTCGGCTGATCTGCGCAACGAGCGCCGCTGGCACCTTGTGGTGCCGATGCTGATGGGCGCGATCGGCCTGCTGATCGCGGTCAACTTTGCCGGCAATCCGCCGATTGCCATCCTTGGTCTGTCGATCGCGACCATGGGCGCCCTCACCGGTTTGCCGATGTTCTGGCCGATGCCAACTGCGTTGCTCAGTGCTGCCACTGCGGTGGCTGGCCTGGCGATCATCAACTCGGTCGGGCAGATGGCAGGCTTCCTCAGCCCGTATCTGGTGGGCTTCATCAAGGATCAGACTGGTTCCACCGATGCTGCACTGTACTCGCTGGCCGGGCTGATCGTGATCGGCAGCCTGGTGGCCCTGCGCGTCACCCGTGCAGGCGCCTTGAGCAGCGCCCGCGCCGATTGATACGGCTGAACGTTGCCGGGCCTGGCGCCCGGCAACACTTCAACGCCACAACGCGACGACCCCGCCCTCCTTGCCCAGCACCGGGTCCAACTCCGGCAACGCCACCTTGGCAATCCGCGCTACCGCCTGCGCGTGGCCACGGGCGTTGGGCCGCTCGATCTCGTAGTCTTCCTGCCCCCGCGGGTAACCGCCAACCACGACAAAGTCCTCACTACAGGTCACGCAGCGATGGCCGGTGCCCGCCGGCAGCACCAGCACGTCGCCCGCTTTGACGCTGATGGTCTGCCCGGCGGTACCACCCAGGGTCAAGCGCGCTTCCCCCTGCGCTACGCCCAGTACTTCATGCGCGTTGGGGTGGAAGTGGTGGTAGGGAAACACCCCATCTCGCCATAACGCAGGCCACCCGTGCACCTCGAACAGCGCCTCAAAGGCCGCCGCTCGGTCCGTGCCGTGTGGCCACTGCATCGCATAAAGCAACACCGGCAACAGGCTGTTCGGCGTCGAGCCGTCGTCGGTAAAACGTAGCTGGCGCGGCTCAACCGGCCGCGGCGCGATAGATTGCTGCTGGTCCATGATCTGCCCCTCCCAGGCTTGTATTCTGTTGAGAAGCTAGAATGCCGTCAGGCGTTCCATTTCAAGCAGGCGCTCACTGCCTCAGGCTTTTGCGCTATGGTTGCAGTCTGACCGGCACTTCGAACCGGCCCACGACAATAACAGCACGGGGAGCGCCCATGACCGCGCCTACCACCGACACCCGCGCCAGGGAACTGGCTGCGTTTATCGACTGCCACTTTGCAGAGCGCGGCCTCGCGCCGGAAGCGGTGATCGCCGAATCGTGGTTTCGCAGCATCAACCAGCACCACCTCGACCCAGGCCTGCGCCATGTCGACAATATCCTCAGCGCCGCCGAGATTCGCCAGCATCAGGCTCAGCACGAGGCTTACCTGAGCATCGCCGGGCAAGGCGTCAACGGCCTGGCCCGAAGGGTGGTCGATGCGGGCTTCGCCGTGCTGCTCAGCGATGCCGACGGCATTACTCTGGATGCGCGCCTGCCGGCCGATCACGACCGTTATTCACGCGCTGGGCTGATTGTCGGCGCGCGCTGGGACGAATCGATCGCTGGCACCAATGGCATCGGCACCGCGCTGGCGTCGGGGCAGGCGCTGACCATCCACCGCCAGGAGCATTTTCTTGCGGCCAACGCCCGCCTGAGCTGTTCGGTGTCACCGATCTTCGATGCGCAGAATCAGTTGCTTGGCTGCCTCAACGCAACCTGCCTGTTCAACGATGGGCCAAAACAGGCGCAGCACCTGACCCTGCACCTGGTTACGCTGTACGCGCGGCTGATCGAGAACACCCATTTCCGCCAACGTTACCGCGACCGTCTGACCCTGGCTCTCAAGCCTCGCGACGACATCACCGATCTGGCCAACGAGCAGCTATTGGCGCTGGATGAAGGCGGCCGTGTGATCGGCGCCAACCGGGCTGCATTCATGGCCCAGCCTGGCGCCCTGCTGGGCTTGCGCATCGAGCAGTTGCTGCCCGCCACTATCGATGAGCTGCTGATGCTCACCCGCGGCGGCGCTTGCGGCACCCAACTGCGCGAGCCTGGCAGCGAGCTGATCATCGAAGTCGGGTTGCGTGTGCCGGCTGGCTACGGGCTGCGCGCCAAGCCTGTGGCGCCGGCCCCAACTGCAGCCCGCCACCCGACACTTGAGCAACTTGCCGGCGGCGACAGCCAGCTGCAGCAAAGCGTGCAGCGTCTGCGCAAGGTGCTGGACAAGGACATCTGTATCCTCATCACTGGTGAAACCGGCACCGGCAAAGAAGCCTTTGCCCGCGCCGTGCACCAGGCCAGTCGCCGTCAGGCCGGGCCGTTCGTTGCACTCAATTGCGCGGCGATCCCCGAGTCGTTGATTGAAAGCGAGCTGTTTGGCTACCGCAGCGGCAGCTTCACCGGCGCCAACCGCAAAGGCATGAAGGGCAAGCTCGAACTGGCCAATGGCGGCACGCTGTTCCTCGATGAGATCGGCGACATGCCTGCACACCTGCAAACCCGCTTGCTGCGGGTGCTGGCCGAGCGTGAGCTGCAACCCCTGGGGGCCGAAGCGCCAGTGGCGTTGGATATTCAGGTGGTGTCGGCGACCCACCAGGATCTGGCCAGCATGATTGCTGACAAACGCTTCCGTGAAGACCTCTTTTACCGTTTGTGCGGCATGCGCATGAGCCTGCCGGCGCTACGCCAGCGCAGCGATCGCGCCGAGTTGATCGAGCACCTGCTGCGACGGCTGCCCGAAGCGCAAGGGCTGCAGCTGGATGCCGAGGCTCACCGCTGCCTGCTGGGCCACCCCTGGCCTGGCAACGTGCGCCAATTGCTGAACGCGCTGCGCTACGCAGCCGCGCTGGCGGAAAATGGCGTGATAAGCCTGAATTGTCTGCCGGAGGAGTTGCTGGCGAGTGCGCCGCGGACGCCGGTCCTTGGACAGCCACTGCGCCTGGAGGCTCAGGTCGAGGATGCCGAAGCCCGGCATTTGCTCGATGTACTGCGGCGCGAGCGTTGGAATATCAGCGCGGCAGCAGACGCGGCGGGAATTTCCCGATCGACTCTGTACCGCAAGATGAAACGACACGCAATCGTGCCGCCGAATCAGGCTGACTGAGCGCAGCACTGGCCGCTGCACGAGCGTGCCGGCCAGTGCTGCCCCCCCATGTTACTCAGCCCTGGATATACACCACTTGCGTGCGCGTGTACTCATACAGCCCATGCTTGCCATCTGCCCCGCCCACCCCAGACTTGCGTGCTCCGGCGTGGAAACCCTGCATGGCCTCGAAGTTCTCGCGGTTGATGTAGGTCTCGCCAAAATCGATTTCGCGGCTGGCTTTGAGTGCGGCGTTCAGGTCGCGGGTATATAACGACGAGGTCAGGCCATATTCGCTGTCGTTGGCCAAGGCAATCGCTTCATCCAGGTCGTCGATGATCTGGATCGGCAGGACCGGACCGAAGATCTCCTTGCGCATGATCTCCATGTCAGCCGAACAGCCGGCCAGCACCGTCGGTTGATAGTGGAAGCCCGCACCAAGATCAGCTACCTGCCCGCCGGTAATCACCTGGGCGCCCTGCCCGACTGCCGTGCGCACCATCTGCGCGACCTTGTCCAGCCCGGCCTGATTGATCAATGGGCCCATGTCCAGGTCAGCCTGCAGCGACGGGTCGCCATAGCGCGTGGCGGCCATCGTCTGCGCGACCTTGTCGATGAAGGCATCCGCCACATCGCGCTGCACATACACCCGCTCGGCGCAGTTGCACACCTGCCCGGTGTTGATCACCCGCGAGGCAACGATCGCACGCACGGCCAGGTCCAGGTCGGCGTCGGCCAGCACGATAGCGGGCGCCTTGCCGCCCAGTTCGAGGTTGAGCTTGGTGATGTTTGGCGCTGCCGCAGCCATGATCCGCGCCCCGGTGGCGACACTGCCAGTGAAGCTCACCAGGTCAATACCGGCATGGCTGGTGAGGCAGTGGCCGACACTTGCACCTTTGCCGCCGACCACGTTGAACACCCCTGGCGGTAGATCGGTTTCGGCCACCAGCCGGGCAAACTCGTAGCAGTTGATCGGTGTCTCTTCGCTGGGTTTGATCACGATGGTGTTGCCGGTCAGCAGCGCCGGCGCCATCTTGCGCGCAATCAGGAAGAACGGGAAATTCCACGGCAGCACCCCCGCAACCACGCCCAGGGGTTTGCGCAGCAGGAAGATGTGTTCGTTGGCCCGATCACTGCTCAGCACCTCGCCCTCCAGGCGGCGCGCCCATTCGGCCATGTAGTCAAGATAGTCCGCAGTGAAGTTGACCTCCACCAAGGCCAACGCCGGCACCTTGCCCTGCTCCTGGGTGATGATGCGCGCCAGGCGCTCGGCATTGGCCCGCACCTTGGTCGCGATCTGGCGCAAGTAACCGGCGCGCTCGATGGCAGGTCTTGCCGCCCAGCCTTTCTGCGCACGGCGCGCTGCGTCAATCGCGCGTTCGACCTGCTCAACGGGTGACTCCGGCACCGCCCCCAACAGCTCGCCGTTGGCCGGGTTGAACACCTCGATCAGTTGTTCGCTGGCCACAAAAGCGTTGTCGATATAGTTCTGGTACAGATTATCGCGCATCGTCATGTCACTCCTTGGAGGTATTGTCGGCAAGCGGCGTGGCGGCTGCGGGCTTGGCGCCGAAGCGCTGCCAGACACTGCCTTCGCTTTGCAGGTCGTGGGCGCGCTTGATCAGGTATTGGTGCACCTGTTCCACCTGCTCAGGCTTGAGCGCTTCGGCGAACGAAGGCATACCGTCCGGGATGCGCCCGCCATAGAGAATGCCGAGGAACATCTGGTGTTTTTCCGCGGTGAGCTTGCGCAGGTCCGGCAGCACGCCGCCGCTGACGGCATGGATGCCATGGCACTGCGAGCAGTTGCCGTCGTAAAGCGCAGCACCGGCGGCTACGGTTTTTTCGTCAGCAGTGAGCGCTGGCGGTTTCGGCGTGTCGGCCGGCGGTGGTGGCTCACGCAGGGTGGCGTTGCCGCCGATCTTGTAGGTCAGCACCTGGGCGAACGGCTGCACGCCGGCGCGCAGCGACAAGGCCCCGGCAAAGGTCGAGAACGCCCCGCCCCAGCCGGCCATGAAGGTCACGTATTGCTCGCCATCTACCGAATACGTGATCGGCGCAGCCATCACGCCGCTGGCAGCCGGTGATTCCCAGAGCTTTTTGCCATCGTCGGCGGCGTAGGCGATCACCCGGCCATCGGCACTGCCCTCGAACACCAGGTTGCCCGCCGTGCTCAGGGTGCCGCCGTTGAAGATGGTGATATACGGCACTTCCCAGGCAGGCGCCTGCTTGACCGGGTCCCAGGCGATCAACTTGCCTGACCAGGTTTTGGCCATTTCCAGCAGGCCTTCCGGGCCTTCGGGCATCATCCCGGTGCGCAGGCCGAGCTGGTACACGCTCTTGAACGGGTGACGCTTGGGCGCGTCCGGGATGTGCTCGTAGTAGGCCGACATGATGTGCGCCGGGATGTACACCAACCCGGTGTTGGGGTTGTAGGACATCGGGTGCCAGTCATGTGCGCCCCAGAATGCCGGGGTCACCAGCTTGCGCTTGCCGTCCTTCCAGTAGGCAGCTGCCTCATCATCGACGATTGGCCGGCCGGTCTTCATGTCGATGCCCTTGGCCCAGTTGACCGGCACGATGTTCTTCGCCGAGAGCAACTCGCCGGTGGCGCGGTCGAGTACATAGAAGAAGCCGTTTTTCGGCGCCTGCATCAATACCTTCCGCTGTTTGCCGTTGATCGGCAGTTCGGCGAGGATCATGTGCTGGGTGGCCGTGAAGTCCCAGGCATCGCCCGGCGTGGTCTGGTAGTGCCAGGCGTATTCGCCGGTATCGGCATTGACCGCCACGATCGACGACAGGAACAGGTTGTCGCCCTTGGCCTGGCTGCGCCATTTCGGATCCCACAGCGAGCCGTTGCCGACGCCGATATAGAGCAAGTTCAGTTCTGGGTCATAGGCGAACGAATCCCACGCCGTGCCACCGCCGCCCTGCTCGACAAAGGCATCGCCGTGCCAGGTCTTGCTGGCGATTTCCATCGCCTTGTCTTCAGGCGGCAGCTTGGGGTCGCCAGGCACGGTGAAGAAGCGCCAGGCCTGCTTGCCGGTTTCGGCATCATAGGCGGTGACGTAGCCACGCACGCCAAATTCGGCGCCGCCGTTGCCGATCACCACCTTGCCATTGACCACACGCGGCGCGCCGGTGATGGTGTAGCTGCGTTTGTCGTCGCTGCGGGTGTCGACCGACCATACGCGCTTGCCGGTCTTTGCATCGATGGCCTCCAGGCGGCCATCGAGCACGCCGACATAGACCTTGCCCTGCCATACGGCTACGCCACGGTTGACCGCATCGCAGCAGGCTTCACCGGCCCGATGGCGATCGGACTGCGGATCGTACTTCCACAGCAGCTTGCCATTGCGTGCGTCCAGGGCATACACCACCGAAAATGGCCCTGTGGTGTACATCACGCCGTCGACCACGATAGGCGTGGCCTCGACGCCGCGGTCCAGATCGAGCTTGTAGCTCCAGGCCAGGCCCAGTTGATTGACGTTGCCGTCGTTGATGGTGTTCAGCGGGCTGTAGCGCTGCTCATCGTAGGTACGGCCATGGCTCATCCAGTTGCCGGGTTCTTTGTCGGCGTCGATTATGCGCTTGCCATCGACCTCGGCGGCAAACGCCGGGGCCAGGCAAGCCAACGCCAGGACGGCGCAACCTGCGGTTCTCATCAAGGCACCCGGCATGGGCCGGCGGTGCGGACCTGATTGGGTCATCGGGGAATCTCCGTTCTTGTTATTGGCGACACCCAGGGAATGTGTCGTGAACAACAGGAGCAACGGCTGTGCCAGCACCAGAGATACCACTGAAAGCCCCGTCGTAGAGAGCTTTGTCCACTGTCGAACGCAAGCCATCGAGCCTACGAGTCGCCGCAGTTTCGGCACACGTGGCGCAGGAATGGAACAGGTGTGTCAGTCCGGGAGAAGCTTCGATTGCAGGCTGCGAAGACGTCCCAGCAACAGACTCCCGATCAGCGCTGCAAGGACGAATGCCATCGCTAATGCCTGCAGCAAGTCCCCTTCTGCCAACGCGACCCCTGCGCTGCACAAGCCGCCAAGGGTAAATACCAGCGTGTTATTCAGAGCGGCTGCCGTCCCTGCAATCTCAGGGTGTAGGCTCAACGCCCAGGTAGTCGCGGCCGGGCGCACAATCGTTGTACCGGCACTGCAGACCACCATCGACAGCATGATTCCGGTGACGGTCAAATTCAGCACGTACAGCCAGAGAAACAGCGACAACCCGGCGACGCCGATCAAAAGCAGCCCCAGTCTGATCTGTGCACTCACCTCGATGCGTTTGTTCAAGGCACTGGCGACCACGCCGCCAATGATATAAGCCGCACCGTAAGCAATGAATATCAGTGAAAAGGCGTAGTCGGTCATCCCCAGCAGATCCATGAACAGCAAGGGTGACGTGACAATGAAAGAGAAGTGGCAGGCAAATGCCATTGCCGACAGCAGCGAATAGCTTATGAAGCGTCGATCCTTGAACAACGTGCGATAGCCGCTCCGTGGGGCGACAGGACGCGTAGCGTCTGTGAGCGAAACACTACACAGCAACACAGCTAACGCCGCGAGCACGACAAAGGCCTGAAAGCTGCCCTGCCAACCAAGCCACTGTTGCAAAAAACTGCCTGCCAGCGGTGATAGGGAGATAAACAAACCGCTGGCGGTAGTCAGCAAAATTCGCATCGAATTGCGCCGATGGTCGCTATACAGGTCCTGAACCAGTGCATGGCTGAGTACAAAGCAACCGCATCCAGCGGCCTGCACCAAGCGGAACACCATAAAGGACGAAAAGTCCCAGGCATAAATACAACCCACGGCACCTGACGCCGCCGTTATCAGTCCGACTAACAACAGGCGTTTACGGCCAAGGCGATCGGATAGCGGCCCGATCCAGCACTGCGACAGCGCGGCCCCAACGGCGAACAGGCTGATGGACCAGGCGATATCTGGGGTGGGCACCGAAAATTGTGAAGACAACGCTGGGAATGATGGAAGTATCACATCTAGTGGGAATATCCCCAGTAAGCTCATCAGTATCAGTACAGTAACTAACAGCCGATTTTCAGATGGTTGATCTTTAAGCACTACGCACCTCAGCACTGCGAATCAGCGGCATGGTTACTGGCGGATACTGCGTCTCCAGGCTGCATCAAGCATCGCTGTCTCGTTGTGCGCGTGGCAATAAGCACAGGCAGGAAAAAGATCCCATAGCGTTGTGAGGAATTTCGCTAACTATCAGCTGCGTATAAACATCATGTTGAGTATTTGAAAATGCTGTTGGCGCTGCGCGACACAACGCCGCGCACATTTACAGGCAGGATCAGGCAACAACCCCGCTGTTTTGCCCTTTCAAACCCCACCGCTTGCCTGTAAAAAAGGTCATCCCCCTCCCCACTCAAGGACCTTCCCCATGCTCTATCGCCCTCTTGGCCAAAGCGGCCTGCAGGTTTCAGCCCTGACCCTGGGCAGCATGATGTTCGGCGAGCAGACCAGCGCCGAGGATTCGCTGCGGATCATCGACAAGGCCTGGGATCAAGGCGTCAACTTTGTCGACACCGCCGACGTCTACAACGGCGGGCGCTCGGAGCAGATCGTTGGCGAGGCGGTGGCGCGCAAGCGGCAGGACTGGGTGGTTGCCTCCAAAGCGGGATTCGGTGCAGTGGACGGCTTGCCCAACCGCAGCGGGCTGTCGCGCAAGCATCTGTTCAATGCCATCGAAGCCAGCCTGACGCGTATGGGTACCGACTACCTGGATATCTACTACCTGCACCGCGAAGACCACAGCGTGCCGCTGGAAGAAACCGTGAGAGCCATCGGTGATCTGCTGCAACAGGGCAAGATCCGTTACTGGGGCGTGTCCAATTTCCGCGGCTGGCGCATCGCCGAGATCTGCAACGTGGCCGAGCGCCTGGGTGTGGCCAAGCCGGTTGTGAGCCAACCGCTGTACAACATCGTCAACCGCCAGGCCGAACCTGAACAGTTGACCGCTGCGGGTTATCACGGGCTCGGCGTGGTGCCGTTCAGCCCACTGGCACGCGGCGTGCTCAGCGGCAAGTACGCACCGGGTTCCGAGCCTGACGCTGGTAGCCGTGCCGGGCGCCAGGACAAGCGCATCATGGAAGTGGAATGGCGTCAGGAGTCACTGACCATCGCGCGCAAGATCCAGGCCTACTGCGAGGGCAAAGGCGTCGGTATCGTCGAGTTCGCGATTGCCTGGGTGCTGAACAATCGCCTGGTCAGCTCGGCGATTGTCGGGCCGCGCACCGAAGCGCAGTGGGACACCTATGCCGGGGCACTGCAGGTGAAAATCACCGCCGAAGATGAAGCCTTCATCGATGCGCTGGTGACCCCAGGCCACGCCTCGACCCCAGGCTTCAACGATGTAGCCCACTTCGTCAGCGGCCGCCTGGCGCGTTAACGAGGCCACTCACCTGCCGCTGCCCCTGTAGCGGCCTTGTGTCGCGAAAGGCGCGCGCAGCGGGCCCAGACATCAGCTTCGCCGCCGACATTGCCGGGCCAGCTCTGCTGGCCTTTCCGACCGGTCCGGCGCCCCGGCAAGGCCGCTCCTTGTCCGCGTAAGTATTGGTGAATCTGGCACCCGGTAAATTGCAGATGACTTGAAAGGCATTACGCGCTAACGGCCACTTGACGACCCAAGCAGGTGGCTGATCGCGGTCTTGAGCTTCATCGGCCGCACCGGTTTGTGCATCAGGGTGTGGCCGAGCAGGCGCACTTGCTGCTTGAGCTCGTTGCTGTAATTGGCGGTGATCATCAGCACCGGTATGGCCCGGTCGCGGCAGGCGTTGATCGCCGCTACCGCCTCGATGCCGGTGCGGTCATGGTCCAGGTGATAATCGGCGATCAACAGGTCGACTCGCGCCCGTGGCAGGGCGACCTGACGCTGCAGGTCCGCTTCACTGGCCGCCGTGGTGACCTTGCAGCCCCACTGTTCGAGCAAGCTGCGCATGCCGGCGCAGATCGCCCCGTCGTTATCCAGCACCCAGATTCGCGCGCCCTGCAGCGATTGCAGGTGAGGCATGTCCTGCTGCAACGCTAAGCATTTGCTCACAGGGCGCTGGCAGCACGGGACTTCGACCGAGAATACCGAACCTTTGCCGGGCACCGAGCGCAGCTGGATGGGATGCCCGAGGATACCGGCGATCTTGTCGACAATCGCCAGGCCCAGCCCCAGGCCGCGATCCTGGTCCGGCCGCTGCGCCTCACCACGTTTGAACTCCTGGAACACTTCGCGGCACTTGTCCGCTGCGATGCCGATGCCGGTATCCCACACCTCGATCAACACCTTGTCGCCGCGCCGCCTGCAACCGAGCACGATCCGCCCGCTGGGGGTGTAGCGTACGGCGTTGCTGAGCAGGTTGCGCAGGATCCGCGCCAATAGCTGCATATCACTGCGCACGCGCAAGCGGCTCGGCACGTAGTCAAGGCGCAAGCCCTCGCTGGCGGCGACGGTAGCGTGCTCGGCCGCGAGGTTGTCGAGCAGGTCGCTCAGGGCAAAACTGGCGACATCGGCGCGGATCACCCCGGCGTCGAGCTTGGAGATATCCACCAGCGTGCCGAGCAGGCTCTCGACGCCATCCAGGGCGTTGCTGACGTTCTGGATCAACGGGCCTGCGCCAGGCTGTTCGAGCAGGGCACTGGTAAACAGCCGGGCGGCATTCAGCGGCTGCAACAGGTCATGGCTGACTGCGGCGAGAAATTTGGTTTTCGACAGCGTGGCCTGCTCGGCATCGGCCTTGGCATCGCGCAGGCTGGCTTCCATACGCCGGCGCTGGTTGATTTCGCCGAGCAATTGGCGATTGAGGCTGGTCAGTTCGGCGGTGCGCTCGTGCACGCGCAGTTCCAGGTGCTGATAGGCCTGATGCAGCGCTTCGGCATGGGCGTAGCGCTCGGTGATATCGGTGAAGGTGTTGACGAAACCGCCTGTGGGCAATGGATGCGTACGAATTTCCAGCATGCGCCCGTCGAACAGGCGCTGCTCCAACTCCGGCAGCGGCTGGCCGTGGTCGTCGCGGCTGGCGGGCGTCAGCAAGGCCAGCTCGCTGTCGGCAATTACGTCGGCAAACTGCCGATGGCTGGCAATCGGTGCCAGGCCGCTGACCTCGAGAAAGCGTCGGTTCCACAGCTCCAGCACGCCCTCGGCGTTGACCATGGCCAGCCCCTGCGACAGGTTGTCGACCGCCCGCTGCAGCAGGTACGACTTATGCGCCAGGGCCTGCTCGCGGCGGTGATTCTCACGCAGCTTGACCCGGGTGACATCAGTAAACAGCATCACCCGGCCACCGTCGCGGGTCGGCCGTTCGCTGACCTGCAACCAGCGCTCGTTGCGCAGCCGATACAACGGTTGCTCGTCGCTGCTGGCACGGGGTTCTTCGCGCAGCAGTTTGTGCATCAGGCGTTTCACCTCGACCAGCTGCATACCGCTGGCCACGCGCAACCGGCTGTTGGCCCAGAGCGCCTTGAAGCGCCGGTTGAACAGCACCACGCGCAGGTCGGCATCGAACAGCACGAACGCATCGGAAATACTCTCGATGGCATCCACCAGCCGCTGGTGGGCGGTTTCGGCGCGGTGATGCGCGTCGCTGAGCAACAGGTGGCTGGCCTTGAGTTCGACCAATACCTGGCTCAAGGCATCCGTGCGCTCGCGCACCTGCTCGGCCAGCACCACCGAGTGCTGGAACGCGGCAAAGGCATCGTCCGGCCGCGCCGCACCCGACTCCAGCCGCTCGATCAACGCTGCATTGATGCGCTTTAGCTTGTGGTTGTCGCGTTGCAGCTGGCTGATCTGCTCAGCTGGCGATGCGCTCGCGGGGCCGTCCGATGGCAACGCCGGTGAAGGTCTGGTTGATATGCATGCCATTGAACTGCTCCCCATAGGTGTTGAAGCCCAGCACCTGCTGGCTGCGCAACAACGCGCTGACCTCAGCCACAGCAGCGCCCTCGCCCTCCAGCTCGAGGCGGCGCAGTACGCAGTCGCAGCCGATGGTCAGCAGCAACGGCCCGAGGCGCTGGCGCAGGCCCTCGAACAACGATTGCAGGTTGGCCAGCAGCGGACCGGGGCGCATTGCAGTGAGGACGATGCCGTTCTCCACCGCGCAATAGAAGCTCAGGCTGCCATCCTCATGTACCTGCTGAATGGCCCGCACGTAGTGGTTCTGGTTGATCCGCAGCGCCAGCGGGTGCGCCGCAAACAGCCGATGATCGAGCGCGCCCACGGGTACACCGATCAACTGGGCGTATTCAGCGGCTGCCGGCTCGGCGTTCAGCTCATAGACCCGGCGCAACTGACGGTCAGCGCGGGTCACCACCAGTTTCTCGCTGCGCGGCTGAATGTGATCGGCGCTGAACACCTCGAACTCCAGCCAGGTATTGACCAGCAACAAAACCGCCGCACCGCTGTGGAAGGCACCGTTGTAATACACATGAGTGCGGCTGAGGTGATTGTCATCACCTGCCGAACCGCCGAACTGCGGGATATCGCCCAGCGCCGCTGCCAAGGCAGCCAGCACCACCTCTTCCCGGCTGGACAGGCCGTCGAACAGGGTCAAGGCAAAGCTGTGCGCCTTGATCGGTGCCAGGCTGTTGCGTCGGCAGTCTTCGACCAGCTGGGCAACCAGCGCCTGCGCGTCGAGCAGGCTGAAACCGGGTACCGCTTCCACGAGGCCCGCGGCGATGGAGAAGTAGCGCCGGTCGAAACCGACCGCGGTGATACAACCGCGCGCATAGCCCTCCGGGGTCAGTTCGCCGGCGCTGGTGCAGCCGGCCAGCCCCACCGCCGGAAATTGCGCCTGCAGAGCAGCCGCCAATGCCGGCAGATCGTATTCGGCAGAGCAGAAAAACAGCACAAAGCCTAGCTCGGCATGCCGCAGTTGATCAGCCAGCTCACCGGCTGCCTGAGTAGCGCAGGTAGCCCGCGACAGTGCGCTGAAGACGCCTTCGCTCATAAGTCGATTTCCGAGAGAGATACAGCCATGGCCGCAGGATAGGCAAGCCTGCGGCTCAGCCGAATGCTACTTGGGTAGGGGGTCGGGGTGGCATTGGTTGTACGCGGCCCTCGCGCTAAATACCAAGGGCTGCGGCCAGACGTTGCAGGCCGGCGATAAGCGCCAGGTGCAGCGGATAGAACGCATAACCCCAGCGCCCTACCCGCGATACCTGCCAGCGTTCCTGACGCGCCAGCCACAGGCCTATTGGCAACGACATTGCTGCGGTGCTCAGGATGACCAGGGCGATGGGTTGCAACGGATGCGCACGTAACCAACTGTTGGTCACGTTGCCCGCCACCGCCAACGCACACGGCAGCAGCCAGCCGGCGCCGCCGTAGCGCCTGGCGATCAGTATCGCGGCGGGGAGCAGGACCCCAGGCAAGCCGTACATCAGGTGATCACTGAACAGCGCTGCAGTCAGCGCAGCGCTCAAGCCGAGCAGGCAGGCCAGCGCCTGTCGATGGTGTATTGCCCAAGCCAGCAACAACCCGAGCGTCAGGGTCGGGATCACGTTTAGCGTCTGCGAACCGGTGTCCAGCCAGCGGTACGGGCCTTCGGACAGCACGCCAAATACCAGCAGCCAACCGAGATAGCGCGCCGCGCTGCGGCTGGGCCACATAGCCGGGTCGCTGCGCCCGACGTTGATTGCCAACGCCAGGCAGAACAACGGAAATGCCAGCCGGCCGATGACGAACAAGCCGTCGGCAGCTGGCCATAGGTAACGCAGGTGGTCGGCGACCATGGTCACGATCGCCGTCCACTTGACCAAATCCAGCCCGGCCGAGCGCACAGTTATTGTCCGGACTCGCTGCTCGCCATTGGCTGCAGGTACTTGGCGGTCCATGCCGCCAACGGCAGCGGCGGATGTTGGTGAATGATGCGGCGCCAGATCAGAGCAAGGTCTTCCAGGTTGAACATCGAGTTGGCCGATGTGCCCGACCAGGCTGTTGGCGTGCCGACGATCCATTGGCCAGTGCTGTCGCGGCTGGCCATCTGGAAGCGGAACGTGTAGTTGCCGGGAATGCCCATGCGCAGGTCGGTCACCACCAAGGCATCACCGACCTCGTCGTAACGCAGCCAGTCTCCCGTGAACCAGCGCAGACGCGCGTGCAGTGGGTCCTTACCAAGAGGCTTGGCTGCCTCGAGGTTGCGCGAATGCCGCAGCATTTCCGGCGGCTCGTGATCGAACACGCTGCTGACACCCTCGAAGTAATGGCCGTCCGCGGTTTTCGCCATCACCCGCCAGACCAGACTGTTAAAGGCGACAGGCACGGCACGCACTTCGGTCACTGCTACGCCTTGCTGATCCAAAGCAGCCGCAAAGCGCTGCTCGGCATGCATACGCGCGCCCAGGCCAAAGCCGAGGTAGGCCGTACTGAACAGCAATGCACAAGTCATCAACGCAATCGCCCTGCCCTGCATGCCGCGAATCGCCGCGAACAGCACAGTAAATAACAGCGGCAACGTGTACACCGGATCAATGATGAACACCGCCGCCCAACTTTCCGGGATCAGTTGCAACGGCCAGAACAACTGGGTGCCATACACGGTGAAGGCATCAAGTACCGGATGCGTGATGAGCACCAGCCAGAACGCGGCGAACAGCCTTGGCCAGCGATAGCCGCGCTCCGGCCAGTACTTATGGCCAAGCCAGGTCACCAACCAGGCCAACAACAAGGCCAGGCCGGTGAGCACGAACAGTGAATGCGAGAAACCACGGTGGAAGGTCATCTGCGACACCGGATCGGCATAGCGGATGATCACATCGAGGTCTGGCAAGGTGCCCAGGGCGGCGCCGTAGAGCAATGCCCGGCGGCCTTGAATACGGCCTAGTACCGTGCCTTGCAGCGCTGCGCCGAGCACCGCTTGAGTGAGTGAGTCCAAGGGTCAGGTTTCCACAAAAAGTCTGTTGGCAACCTACCTGCATCGCTGGCGACTGTGCAAACGCTATCGCCGCAGCGCAGCGTTTGCAGCGGGCTGGCAACTCAGCCATCTGTGAGCGGCGCGGGGCTTACAGCAACTGCCAGGTGTAGGCCAGAATCAGCCGGTTTTCGTCGATATCGCTGCGATAATTCGAGCGCGCCACCGCGTTTCTGACGCGAATCCCCAAACCCTTGAACACCCCGCTCTGCACCGCATAACCAATATCCAGATCGCGCTCGCGGTCCTTGCCCTCGAAGCCGCGGCCGGTATCGACATTGTTGCCGGTTATGTAGCGCACCGTCGCGGTCAGGCCAGGGATGCCCATGGCGGCGAAGTTGTAGTCATAGCGCGCTTGATAGGAGCGCTCATCGGTGTAGGCAAACTCATAGGTGGGCACCTCGTTGCCCAGCGGGGTGATATTGGCGAATACCCGTGGAAACGGGCTTTCGCCATAGATGCCCTGATAGCCGACGTGAAAGCTGTGTCCGCCATGCCGGGCTGTCAGCAACGAGAAGAACGCCTGGTTGTCGATCTGGCCAAGCAAGGCATCGCCGTCCTCGCGGGCGGTGAAATAACCCAGGTTGGCGCTGAGCACCCAGTCGCCGAACGGCTTGCTGTGCTTGAGGCCGACAAAGCCCTGCTGGTAGATGTCTTCGAGCTGGCCATACCACAGGCTGGCGCTGGTCTGCTTGTCGTTGAAGACATAGTCACCGCCCAGGTAATTGAACGCGTCACTCGCGACCTGGCGCATCGGCACATGGCCAAGCATGGCGTTGAGCTTGTCATCCCCGCCTTCGTTGCGCAGGTGCGTCGAAGACAAATGCCCAACCTGCACGGTCAGCCCGTTGATCTCGGCAGAGTTGAGGCTGACGCCCTGATAGGTGGGTGGCAGCAGGCGAATGTCGCTGAAGGTCAGCACCGGCAGATTCGGCTGCAGCTCGCCAACGCGCAGCTCGGTTTGCGACACGCGTGCTTTGAAGGTGCCAGCCAGGCGACTGTAATCGCTTGCCGCACGCCCGTCGCCATGCACTGGCAACAGTCCGCTGTTGACCCGGTCCGGGCTGCTGTCGAGGCGAATCCCGAGCAAGCCCACTGCATCCACGCCGAAACCGATCGGGCCAGGGGTGTAGCCGGACTTGAAATCGAGGATGAAGCCCTGGGCCCACTCCTCGGCCTTGGACTGCTGGTTGGCGCCGACGATGTCAGAGAAATCCCGGCTGAAATAGTAGTTGCGAGAACTGAGGCTGGCTTTGGCATCTTCGAAAAAACCGCTTTCGGCAGCCAGCAAGGGTTGGCTGAGCAAGGTTATGCCCAGGGCGACACAAGGGTTAGGGTTCATTGCGAAGCTCTCTTGATCTTGTTTTTATGGATGGATCGCTACTACGGTTTTGCACTACGGTTTTTCAGGAGTTACGGTGCAAGGCATCCCCCGCCTGCGGCCGCCGCAAACGCAGCAAGGCATGCGCACAGAGGCCGAACAGCAAGCCCCAGAACGCTGCCGACAAGCCCAGAAAGGCAACACCGGAGGCCGTCACCAGAAAGGTGAACAACCCGGCATCACGCTCGCTCGGTTCGGCCAGGCTGCGGGCCAGTGCCTCGCTGATCGCGCCATACAAGGCGAGCCCCGCCAGGGCGGCAATCAATGCAGCAGGAAAAGCGGCAAACAACGACATCAGGGTCGCCCCGGCGATGCCCAGCAGCAGATACAAGCCACTGCCGGCCAATGCCGCGATGTAGCGTCGGCGCGGGTCTTCGTGGGCCTCGCGGCCGGTGCACAGGCTGGCCGTGACGGCGGCGAGGTTGAGTCCGTGGCAGCCGAACGGCGCCAACAGCATGCCGCCCAGCGCACTGGCACTGATCAACGGGCTTGCCGGCGTCTGATAACCAGCATTGCGCAGCACGGCCATCCCCGGCATGAACTGCCCGGTCAGGGCCACCAGCACCAGCGGCAAGGCCAGGCTGAACACTGCCGACAGGCTGAATTGCGGGGTGATCAACTGGGCGGTAGCAAACTCCAGGACCAGCGCCTCACTGCGCAGCTGGCCGCTGAGCACTGTGATCAACGCGCCAACGGCCAACACCGCCGCCACCGCATAGCGGGGCTGCAAGCGCCGCATCAGCACATAAGTGATGAACATCGCCACGACCAGCATCGGTTGCACCGGCAAGGCGCGGAATACCTCGACACCAAAGCTGAACAGGATGCCGGCTTGCATACCTGCCGCAATCGAGCCCGGCAGGCGTGCGATCAAGCCGTCGAACGCACCACTCAGGCCAATCAACAGCAAGATCAGATTGGCCACCAGATAGGCGCCGACCGCTTGCTCGAGACCAATCTGCGGCAGCGCAGTCACCAGCAGTGCCGAGCCTGGAATCGACCAGGCGATAACCACCGGCACTCGATAACGCAGGGTCAATACCGCGCCAAGCACGGCGCTGCCCATCGACACGGCCCACACCCAAGAGGACAACTGGCCGTGGGGCAGGCCCGCAGCCTCGGCAGCATGGAAGATGATCACCAGCGGGCCGGCGTAGGAAATCATCGTCGCCAGCAGGCCGGCGACGATGGCAGACAACGAACAATCCTTGATCAGGTCTTTCATGGGACCTCTGGCCAGACCGGGGCCGGACGGGATGTCCGGCATGGGTTGTTCAAGCAACATCAAGTGAGGCCGATTACGCCTGCTGCAACGCCCGCGGCCGACCGCTGCGTTGCTCGGCCTCGCTGTCCGGCGCGCGCTGCAGCAGGAAGTCGAAGCGCAGCTCGGCATAGCGCCCGCTCACGCCCCGCGCGCCGTCTTCGCGCACCTGCACTTCGCCGACCAGGCCGTCACGGGTGGCGTAGGCGAAGTCGTCCCACAGGTACTTGTCGCCAGCCAGGTTGATCTGCGTGGTCAGGTGCCGATAGCCCGGCGCCGAGATGAAGAAGTGGATGTGCGCCGGGCGCTGGCCATGCCGGCCGAGCAGGTCCAGGCACTCCTGGGTCGGGCCTTGCGGGTCACAGCCGTAACCCGATGGCACGATCGAGCGCGCGCGGTAATAGCCCTCGGCATCGGTGACAATGCGCCGACGCAGGTTGTATTCGGACTGGCTTTGGTCGAAGAACGAGTAAGTGCCACGGGTGTTGGCATGCCACAGGTCAACCGTGGCGCCGGGCACAGGCTGGCCAGCCGGATCGAGCACCTGGCCTTCGAGGAACATCACCGTGGCTACGCCCTCCTCGCTGCCATCGTCCATGCGCACCTGGCCCGTGGCAATGGGCGCGCCGGCGACATACAACGGCCCCTCGATGGTGCGCGGAGTGCCACCGGCAAGGCCGACGGCGGCGTCCTTGGCGTCCTGCAACAGGTCGAGAAAGTGCTCGATACCAAGGCCGGCGACCAGCAACCCCGCCTCACCACGACCGCCCAGGCGGTTGAGATAGTCAACGGCGTGCCAGAACTCGTTTTCGCTGATCTCAAGGTCCTCGATCAGGCGCGCGCTGTCCTGCAGGACGCGCAGGATGATCTGCTTTAGCCGAGGGCTGCCTTCATCGTTGGCAAACCCTGCGGCTTGTTCGAAGAACTTGGTCAGTTCGCCAGTGTGGGAAATTTTCACGGTCATGTTTGCTTACCTCTAATAATTGTTCCTGGGCGAGTCGGGCTCGATCAACGGTCGTCGCTGTGGACTGACGAGGGATGCCGGCACAGGCCGGTCACTTCGATGGCCATATGCGGGAACAGCGGCAACTGCATCAGGGTGTCGTGCAGCGCCTCGACACTGGGCACGTCGAACACGCTGTAGTTGGCGTAGTGCCCGGCAATGCGCCACAGGTGACGCCAGGTACCGTCGCGTTGCAGGCGCTGGGCCAGCTGCTTTTCGTCAGCCTTGAGCTGGGCGGCCCGGGCCGGGTCCATGTCGACGGGCAGGTTCACGGTCATCTTCACGTGGAACAGCATGGGTTTCTCCTTGGGTAAGGTCGCAATCAGCGCCGGGCGAAACGCGCCAGGCGGGTTTCATCCAGGTTCAGGCCCAATCCGGGCGTGCGTGGTACATGCAGTTGGAAGTCGCTGTAGCGCAGCGGCTGCTCGACAATGTCTTCGGTCAGCAGCAGCGGCCCGAACAGCTCGGTGCCCCAGGTCAGCTGGCGTAGGGTCAAAAAGGCGTGGGCCGAGGCCAGGGTGCCGACCGCGCCTTCGAGCATGGTGCCGCCGTACAGGGCGATGCCGGCGGCTTCGGCGATCTGCGCGGTACGCAGCACGGCGCGGGGGCCGCCGTTCTTGGCGATCTTCAAGGCGAACACGCTGGCAGCACCGTCGGCGGCGAGGCTGAAGGCGTCTTCCACGCTTTCGATCGACTCGTCGGCCATGATCGGTGCCGGGCTGCGCTGGTTGAGGCGGACTTGCCCGCTGCGGTTGATCCGCGCGATCGGCTGCTCGATCAGGTCGATGCCGTTGTCGCCAAGCACCTGGCAGGCACGCAAGGCCTGCGACTCATCCCAGTACTGATTGACGTCGACGCGCACGCTGGCGCGCTCGCCCAGCTCACGCTTGATTGCCACCACGTGGCGCAGGTCCTGCTCCAGCGGGTTGGCGCCGATCTTCAGCTTGAACAGCCGATGGCGGCGGATCTCAAGCATGTGCTCGGCTTCAGCGATGTCGCGGGCGGTGTCGCCACTGGCGAGGGTCCAGGCTACTTCGAGGCTGTCGCGCACCCGGCCACCGAGCAACTCGCTGACCGCCAGGCCCAGGCGTTTGCCCTGCGCGTCGAGCAGGGCACTTTCGATGCCCGACTTGGCGAAGGTGTTGCCCTTGGCCAGCTTGTCCAGCTTGAGCATGGCGGCATTGATGTTGTCGGCTGGCAGGCCGACCAGCGCCGGAGCCAGGTGCGCGTCGATGTTGGCCTTGATCCCTTCCGGGCTTTCGTAGCCATAGGCCAGGCCACCGATGGTGGTCGCTTCACCAATGCCTTCGACGCCGTCGCTGCAGCGCAGGCGCAGCACCACCAAGGTCTGCTGCTGCATGGTGTGCATCGCCAGCTTGTGCGGGCGAATGGTCGGCAGGTCGACGATGATCGCCTCCAGCCGGTCGATAGTCGGGCTTGTCATGCAAGGCCTCCAGTTGCGTCAGTCAAAGGGTTACGCCTGCGCCAGCGTGGCCAGGCCGTGGCGCCGGCTGCTGGCCAGGTGCACGGCCATGGCCAGCGCGGCAACCGCGCCGGGGATGGCAAAGGCGATGAAGTTGAGTTGCAGCGGCAGGTTGATGCCCATCAGCGCGCCGCCCAGCAGCGGGCCGACGATGGCGCCGTTGCGGCCGATACCGGAGGCCCAACCGAGGCCTGTCGAGCGCATCGACAGGCCATAGAGCTGGGCCGCGCCGGCATACAGCAGGATTTGTGTGCCGATGGTGGTGGCGCCGGCAATGAAGATCAGCAGGTACAGCACGGGCATCGGGCTGTTCACCCCAAGCAGGCTGATCGACAGCGCCGCCGCGACAAAGAAGGCGATCTTGACCTTGACCAGGTTGTAGCGATCACCCAGCCAGCCGCCGAGAATTGCCCCGGCCATGCCGCCGAAGTTCAGGGCCAGCAGGAACGACAGGCTTGAGCCCAGGCTATAGCCGGCGTTGGCCATCAGTTTCGGCAGCCACGAGCTGAGCGCATAGACCATCAGCAGGCAGCAGAAAAACGCCAGCCACAGGGCCAGGGTGCGCACCGCCAGGCCGTCACGAAAAAGCTCCAGCACCGACGCGCCCTTGCCTTTGCGCTCGCTCGCCTGCAATACATCGTCGGCCTGCACGTCGCAGTCCGGATCAAGCCGTTTGAGCAGCGCACGAGCTTCGTCGGTACGGCCCTGGCGCACCAGAAAACCAATCGACTCGGGCAGGTAGTAGAGGATCACCGGCAACAGCAGCAACGGCAGCGCTGCGGCAAAGAACATCGACTCCCAACCAAAGCGCGGCAGCAAGAAGATGCCGACACCTGCCGAAAGCATGCCGCCCAGCGAGTAACCGCTGAACATGATCGCCACCAGCGTGCTGCGCAGGCGTTTGGGTGCGTACTCGTTCATCAACGCCACGGCATTGGGCATCAAGCCGCCGCAGCCGAGCCCGGCGATGAAACGGTAGATGCCGAACTCGCTGGGGCTGCTGGCAAAGCCGTTGAGGATGGTCGCGCCGGAGAACAACGCGAAACAGATGGCGATGCCCTTCTTGCGCCCGATCCGGTCCGCCAGGCTACCGAACAGCAGCGCACCGAACATCATGCCGAACAGCGCGTAGCTGCCCAGCGCGCCGGCTTGCAGCGGGGTCAGGCCCCACTCCTTCATGATCACCGGCAGCACTACGCCATAGATGAACAGGTCGTAGCCGTCGAATACCAGCAGCAGGCCGCACCAGGCCATGACCATCCAGTGGAACGGTGAAAAGCGAGCGTTATCAATGATCGGGTGAACATCCAGGGTTCGCATGGCATCGGTCTCTGTTGTTTTTGTTGTGAGAGGTAAACGCAGGCTGGGCGACTGTCAGCCGAGGTCGCCGCCGCCAACCGGCAGGGTCACGCCGGTGATGTAAGACGCCTCGTCGGAGGCGAGAAAGAGGATCGCGTTGACCTGTTCGTCAATGCTCGCGTAGCGCTTCATCAGGCTGCTGTCCAAGGTCTGGGCAACGATCTGCTGGTACCAGGCCTTGTCCTGCTCGCTCTGCGCATCACTGTTGCGCGGCACCCGCCGAGGTGGCGCTTCGGTGCCGCCGGGCGCAGTGGCGTTGACCCGAATGCCGCGCTCAGCGGTCTCGAAGGCCAGGCAGGCGGTGAGTGCATTGACACCGCCCTTGGCTGCGCCATAGGGCACGCGGTTGATGCTGCGGGTGGCAATCGACGACACGTTGACGATGGCGCCGGCACCACGCTCGAGCATGTACGGCAGCGCTGCATGGCAGCACCACAGGGTCGGGAACAGCGAACGGCGTACTTCGGCCTCGATCTGTTCCGGCTCATAGTGCTCGAACGGCTTGGCCCAGATGGTCCCGCCGACGTTGTTGACGAGGATGTCGATCCGGCCAAAGCGCTCGACCGCGCTGGCCATGACCCGGGCGCACTCGGCGTGCTGCTCGAGGTCGGCAATCAGCGTCAGCGTGCCCTCGCCGGCCAGTTCATGAACCAGCTCGGAACGGTCTACGGCTACAACTTGAGCGCCTTCGGCCTTGAGCCGCCAGCACACGCCGCGGCCAATGCCTTGGGCCGCGCCGGTGACCAGCGCGACCTTGCCTTGGAATCTGTTGCTCATCTCTGCTCTCCCCAGCGCCGCCTTCGTCTGCACGCGGCGACGCTGCTGCCATTGGCAATAAAAAAGAGGCCAGCCGCACCCGCACGATGCGGCCAGCCCCCAAGGAAACTCAGGCCGCGGCGGCGAACTTCTCGTAATAGAAGTTGGCCGGGGTGATGCCCTGTTCGCGGATGTACTGGCTGACCGCCTCGACCATCGGCGGCGGGCCGCACAGGTACACGTCGACATCGCCGTTGTTCAGGTGCGCCGGTTCGATGTGCTGGGTGACGTAGCCCTTTTGCGGGTACTCACTGTCGGGGTTGGCAACGCAGGCGCTGTAGGTGAAGTTGCCGATGCGCGCAGCCAGCGCCTGCAGGCGGTCGAGCTCGACCAGGTCAAAATCGTTGGTCACGCCGTAGATCAGGTGCAGGGGATGCACGCTGCCGACTTCGGCGATCTTTTCCAGCATCGCCGTGAACGGCGCCAGGCCGGTGCCGCCGGCCAGCAGCAACAACGGCCGCTGGATCGGGCGCAGGTAGAAGCTACCCAGCGGGCCGGCCAGGCTCATGCTGTCGCCGGCCTTGGCCAGGCTGGTAAGGAAGCTGCTCATCAGGCCGCCGGGAACGTTGCGGATGAGGAAGCTGACTTCGCCATCCTTGGGCAACGAACTGAACGAATACGCGCGGCTCTGACCGCTGCCCGGCACCTGCAGGTTGACGTACTGGCCTGGCAAGAAGGCCAGGCTGCTCAGCGCTTCACCCTTGATCGACAGGGCAATGGTGCTGGCCGACAGCTGGCGCACATCGCTGATCTCGGCCTGGAAACTGCCCTGCTCGGCTTTGCACAGCTGCGACGATGCCGGGATGCGTAGCACGCAGTCGGATCCAGCGCGCATCTGGCAGGTCAGCACGTAACCCTGGCTGATTTCTTCTGTGCTGAGGGCGTCTTCGATGAAGTCCTCACCCAGCGCATAGCTACCCGCCTCGGCCTTGCACTTGCAGGTGCCGCAGGCGCCGTCACGGCAGTCCAGGGGGATGTTGATGCCTTGCCGATAGGCCGCATCGGCAACGGTTTCGTGGCCTTCGGCATTGATGAAGCGGGTGATCCCGTCTTCGAAATTGAGTGCGATCTGGAAGCTCATGTTGCACCTCGCGCACGAGCCTGCCCGCAGCGCGCCCTGTGGCACGCCGGTCAGTACTCGTCTTGACCAGAAGTCAGATGTGGTAGATGTCGATGACCTGGCGAACGTAGTCGTTCTTCAGCACCACTTTCTTGGCCTTGATCAGCGGCTGCTCGCCGCGCAGATCCAGGGTGTAAAAGCTGCTGCCGAAATAACTGTCGGTGGTCTTGTAGCGAAAGCTCAGGGTGTGCCAGTTGAAGCGCACCTGACACTGCTCGCCACTGTGCTCGACAATCTCGATATTGCTCAGGTTGTGCGAGGTGCGGGTATCCGGAACTGTGGCACTTGAGCGCTCGGTCTGGATGCGGAATACGCGGTCCTCCAGCCCTCCTCGGTTGCCGTACCAGATCAGGGAAATCTCGCTTTGCGGGTCTTCGGTGAGCTGGTCGTTGTCATCCCACGATGGCATCCAGAAGGTCGCATCACTGGCATACAGCTCCAGCCACTGCTCCCACTGACCATCGTCGAGATAGCGCGCTTCGCGGTAGAGAAAGTCGCGCACGGTGTCGTATAAAGTGCTCATCGCACGGCCTCCACTGGGATCAGCTGCGGCTCCTGCTCGAGTGCCTTGAGCATGGTTTCCTGCCAATACTTGTGCTGCAGCACGAACAGGCCTTCATCTTCGGTGCGCACGCCTGACAGCAATGGCTTGAGCTCGATCTCGCGGGCGGCCTCGTCGGCCCCTTCGACCCAATGCTCGGCGCCGCGCGACATGTCGTTCCAGCCAGTGCCGCCGCCGTAGCCGGTCTGGCACGAGCGGAACTCTTCGAGGTCATCCGGGGTGGCCATGCCACTGACGTTGAAGAAGTCTTCGTACTGGCGGATGCGCTTGGCGCGGGCCTCGCTGCTCTCGCCCTTGGGTGCGATGCAGTAGATGGTGATTTCGGTCTTGTTCACCGAAATTGGGCGGGCGATGCGGATCTGCGAGCTGAACTGGTCCATCAGGTACACGTTCGGGTACAGGCACAGGTTGCGCGAGTTCTCGATCATCCAGTCGGCACGGGCCTGGCCGAAATCTGCCGCCAGTTGCTCGCGGCGCTCGTAGGCCGGGCGGTCTTCCGGGTTGGCCCAGCGCGTCCACAGCAGCAGGTGGCCATGGTCGAACGAGTAGAAGCCGCCGCCCTGTTTGGCCCAGGCACCGGCGCTCATGGTCTTGATCTCGGCAGCGCTTTCGCGTTGCTTGCGCTGGTTCTGGGTAGCGGCGTAATTCCAGTGCACCGAGCTTACGTGGTAGCCGTCGGCGCCGTTTTCGGCAGTGAGCTTCCAGTTGCCTTCGTAGATGTAGGAGCTGGAGCCACGCAGCACTTCCAGGCCCTCGGGCGACTGGTCGACGATCATGTCGATGATCTTGGCCGATTCGCCCAAGTGCTCGAGCAGTGGTTTCACATCGGCATTGAGGCTGCCGAAGAGGAAGCCGCGGTACGACTCGAAGCGCGCCACCTTGGTCAGGTCGTGCGAGCCGTCGCAGTTGAAGCTGGCTGGGTAACCGGCATTGCCCGGGTCTTTGACCTTGAGCAGCTTGCCGCTGTTATTGAAGGTCCAGCCGTGGAACGGGCAGGTGTAGCTGGCACGGTTACCGCGTTTGTGCCGGCAGAGCATCGCCCCGCGGTGGCTGCAGGCATTGAGGAAGGCGTTCAGCTGGCCATCCTTGTTGCGCGCGATGAACACCGGCTGGCGGCCCATGGTCAGCGACAGGAAGTCGTTCTTTTCAGGGATCTGGCTTTCGTGGGCCAGGTAGATCCAGTTACCTTCGAAGATGTGTTTCATCTCCAGGTCAAACAGGCGCGGGTCGGTGAACATCTCCCGCTTACAGCGGTAGACGCCCGATTCCCGGTCGTCCTCGAGCATGGCATTGAGGTAGTCGAATCCCAGGAACATGGCCAGGGTCTCCATTGTTATTGTTCAGACCAGGTCAGGTTAGGACGAGCGCGGCGGGGGCAATATCCGGATTGTGCAGAGTGCTATCCGTTTTCTGCAGGCTTGTTGCAGGAGACTGAGGGTGTGGCGCCAGGGCGGCGCCAGCGCAGGTTCAGGTGCGGCGTTTGAAGGTTTCCGAAGGCAATTCGGCGAATTGCTGGCGGTAGCTCTCGGCAAAGCGGCCCAAGTGCATGAAGCCGTAATCCATCGCCAGCTCGGTCACGCTGCGCACCGAGCAGCTCGGGTCGGCCAGACACTCGTGCAGGCGCTGCAGCTTGCGCTGGCGTACATACTGCTTGGGCGTGGTGCCCAGATGCCGATCGAACAGCGCATACAACGAGCGCAGGCTCATGCAGGCCTGCTCGGCCAACGCCTCCGCCGGCAGCTCAAGCTTGAGGTTGCGCTCGATGTAATCAAGGATGCGCTCCAGGCTGGCGCCCGGCGCGCCGAGGTTCTCCCGCTGAACATTGGTGCTCATCAAGGTCAGCAGCTTGCTGGCGACGATCTGGCTGTAGTGGCCCTGCACCCGCGGCAACGAGTCACTGACCTCCGCCTCATGGCAGACCATGCCCAGCAGGTTGACGAAGCCGTCCAGCTCATCCAGCCGGTAATGATTGCGCAAAAACCGCACGCCACCGCTGGGCCGCTGCCAACGCTGCTCGTCGCAGATCGATTCGAGCAGCCGGGTCGGCACCTTGAGGATGAATTTTTCGCAGTCTTGCGAGTAGGTCAGGTCGACCGGATCATCCGGGTTGATCAACAGCAACTCGCCCGGCACCAGGTGATGCTCGCGCTGTGGCCCGCGCCACAGGCAATTGCCGTGCAGCAACACCTGCAGGTGGTAGATCGTTTCAAGCGCTGGCGAAGTAACCCGCACGCTGCCGCCATAACTGATGCGGCACAGGTCCAGCTCGGCCAGTTTGCGGTGGCTGAGGCTGGCTTGCGGATGGGTGGTGCGCGACAGGCCGATGCAGTGCTGGCCTACATGCCGGTTGACGTAATCGGAGACGGCATACGGATCAGCGTGGTGAAACACACTGCTACGCTCGCTCAACAGGCGGTTTTCCATAGGCAAGGCACTCGGCTCATTATTGTTATCGTCGCCGCTTCCTACTGCCTCAACGGTGAGTGGTTGCGGTCGTACACGCTCAGTCTATCGGGCCGGTCGCCGCGTATAGCAGGCAAGTGACAACCGGTGGCTTGACTACACACTACGCAATGCAACCGCTGCCAGGCAATGCGACCTCAGTAACGCCCGGGCGAACACCGCGCTCGCGCGGCCAGCAATTGTCCGATTATCGAACGCAGGCGATGGGCGCAGGCTCTAGATCAGTCTTCGCCTAGGGTTGATAGCCCTTTTTACTGACACAGCTTGCAATCATCCGACTACACCGCTCGGTTACTTTCCTCACACCGCAATCGGCGCTTCTGCTAAAAACGCCTGCATGCCCTCTTGTCTTTTGCTTCACCTCAAACGTCGCTGGCTCAGCTGGCTGTGCATGGCCGTGCTCATGATCGGCCTGCCGGCCGGCTGCAGCGTGCTGCAACACAAGGAGCGCGAGTTGGTGTTTCGCATCGAGCCCGGCCAGGCCAGCTGGTTCCGTGGCTTGCCCGCAGGTGTGCAGGAACTCGACCTGCGCCCGCGCACCTTTACCGCCAACCAGAGCCTGCATGCCTGGTGGTGGCCAGCCCAGCGCGCCGACGCACCGGCCATCCTCTACCTGCACGGCGTGCGCTGGAACCTCACCGGCCAGCTGTTTCGCATCGAGCAACTGCATGCCATGGGTTACTCGGTCCTGGCCGTGGACTACCGCGGCTTCGGCCAGAGCCGCGGCGACCTGCCGTCCGAGGCGACCGTCTATGAAGATGCGCAGGTGGCCTGGGAGCGCTTTGCCCAGCTGCAACCGGACCGCAACAAACGGCTTATCTTCGGTCACTCGCTCGGCGGCGCGGTGGCCGTGGAACTTGCTGCCGAGCTGAGTCGTCAGGCGCAAAAAGACGGCAGCCAGAGCGCTGCGCGCGGCTTGATTCTGGAATCGACCTTCACTTCGCTCGGCGATGTTGCGGCTGTGGTAGCCGATACCGCCCTGCCAGTGCGCTGGCTGCTGTCGCAAAAATTCGATTCGATCGACAAGATCGACCAGGTCGGCATGCCGGTACTGCTGGTGCACGGCCAGGACGACCGCTACGTGCCGCCACGCTTCAGCCAGCAATTGTACGAGGCCGCGCAGCAGCCCAAGACCCTGCTGCTGGTGCCTGGTGCCAGCCATAACAACAGCATGAGCCTGGCCGGCCCGCGCTATCGCCAGGCGATCAAGGCACTGCTCTAGCGCGGTCTATTGCACTGGCAGGAAGTTCATCAGCAACAAGCTTTGCGCGTAGTTCAAGCCAATCCGCCGGTAGCGTTCGTCGAGCATCTGCGCCAACAGGTCGAGCCGGGCGACGATCTTGCCGAACTCGACCGCGAAGCTCAGGTTGCTGCCTTCTTCGGAAATCTCGTTGGAGAACAGCAACAGCACGCCATTGGCGTCCTGACGCTGGCTGAGCATCCAGGTGGCTTTCTCGATGTTGCGCGCGGCGTTGTTGACGAACAGCGGGTCGATCGCATCGGTCATGTAGAACTCGCTGCGTCCGCCGTGGGCGGTGATCAGCATACTGCCGATGGCATAGATGAAGGCGCCGACCCGATCGCCGCGGAACTCCGGGCTCAGGGCGTAGCTGAGGGCGGCCAGATCGCGCCGCTGACCGAGCTGCGGCAGCGGCTGGCGTTGCTCGATGGCCAGGCGAATCTGCCGCTCGGCGGTAGCGGCGTCAAGGTAGCCGGACTGCTTCCACTGGTTGGGATTGCGCGCGTACAGCTTGTTCATCAGCAGGTAGAGGCTTTGCAGGTTGTCGCGCATCGCCAGGGTGGCCATGCGGTCGACACTGGTCTGGAACAGCTCGCTGGGTTTACCGTCACTGAACTGGCTGACGATATCGCGGCCCTGTTGCTCGGTGCACGCGCACAGCAGGCTCAGGGCGCCGGCCAGCAGCAGGCGGGGGCAGGTTCGCAATACGGGGACAAGCATCGGCACCGGGGTCTTGATCAACGACGGGGCCGGGGATCGGCTCTGCCTGACCAGACATAGAGCGTGAAATGGCGAAAAAGTGCAGTTGCGCAGGCCAGTCAGGCCTGCGCAACGGTATTGCAGGGGCTCAGCCGGTCACATGGCGTGACGCAACAACTCGATCATTTGCGCATGCAACGCAGGGTCACCGCATGCCACCACACAGCCGCCGTTCTGCGCCGAGCTGCCATCCCAGGCGGTGATCACCCCGCCCGCCCCTTCGATGATCGGCATCAACGCCTGCACGTCATACGGCTGCAGGCTGGCCTCGACGATCACGTCGACAAAGCCACTAGCGAGCATGCAATAGGCGTAGCAGTCGCCGCCATAGCGCATCAGCCGCGCCTGGCCGGCAACGGCTTCAAAGGCGGCCTTGCGCGCCTCGGTATCGAACATGTCCGGCGTGGTGCACATCAGGGTGGCAGAGGCCAAATCGCTGCAGGCACGGGTCTTCAGCGGTGTGCTGCCGAGCCAGGCTCCCTCTGGGGTACCGATGAAACGCTCGCCGGTAAACGGCTGGTTCATCACCCCGACCACCGGCTTGGCGCCGTCGTTGAGCGCGATCAACGTGCCCCACAGCGGCAGCCCGGTGATGAAGGCGCGGGTGCCATCGATCGGATCAAGCACCCAGGTCAGCGGGCTGCTACCAACCGCCACGCCCTGCTCTTCACCAAGGATGCCGTGGCTTGGGTAGCGTTGCTGGATCAGCGAGCGCATGGCGTCTTCTGCGGCCTTGTCGGCCACAGTTACCGGGTCGTACAGACGCCCGCCCTTGTCCTCGACCGCCAGGTTGGCGCGAAAATACGGCTGGATCGCAGCCGCAGCGGCCTGTGCCAACTGCTCGGCAAATGCACGGTATTCGCCGATCTGTTCAGCGTTCAAGGTCATGGTGGCGGGCCTCTGGCAACGATAGGGGTTGGCATCATACCCGAGCCTGCCGGGTGATGGCGTGCGGCCGTGCCTGCGCCAGCAAGCCGGGGTTGAGGTAGTCTAGCGGCCAGCCCACCGTTGATATGCCAAGGAACACCACTGGATGCCATGCACCGTAGCCGCACTGGTACTCGCCGCCGGCCACAGCCGCCGTTTTGGCAGTGACAAACGCCAGCACCTGCTGAGCAGCGGCCAGACCCTGCTGCAGGCCAGCCTGCAACTGCCTTGCGCGCAGTTGAGCGAAGTCTGGCTGGCGCTGCGTGACGACGACCCTGCCCCGGTCGGCGTGGCTGATAACGTGCGCATCCTGCAATCGAGCAGCAGCCGGCTTGGCCTTGGCCACAGCATCGCTACCAGCGTCGGGCAGATCAGCACCGCGTCCACTGCTCAGGGCTTGCTGGTGATGCTGGGTGACATGCCGTTCATCCAGCCCGCCACCCTCGCCGCGCTGCTGGCCAGAGCGGACAGTCGCCTGATCATCCGCCCGACGTATGAAGGCAAGCCCGGCCACCCGGTGCTGTTCGGTCGCGCCTGGTGGCCGCAGTTGTGCACCCTGACCGGCGATGAAGGCGCCCGCAGCGTGCTGCTGGCCAATCCGCAGGCGGTGCGCAATATTGAATTGGGCGATCCTGGGGTGTTGCTGGATATCGACCGGCCGGGTGATGTGCCAAGTCGGGATAAACACTAGGCAGCGCTTGCCAGCGCCCGCCGCTCCTCCAGCAGCTTGATAAACATACTCAAGCTGCGCGACACAGTACCGCGCCGCCACACCAGCCAGGTCTGCAAGTACCGAAAGTCTTCCGACAACGGCCAAACGCTGACCGTGCTCAACCCCGGCATGCTGTCGAGCATGCTGCGCGGCATCAACGCCAGGCCGGCACCAGCACTGACGCACGCAAGCATGCCGTGATAGGACTCCATCTCATGGATTTTGCCGGGCACGGCCTGATCCTGGACAAACCAGTTCTCGAAATGATGGCGGTACGAGCAGTTGGCGCGAAAGGCGTAGATGCTCTCGCCGTTGACGTCGCGGGCGCGGCTGATTGCGGCATGGTTGAGTGGCGCAATCACTACCATCTCTTCATCGAACACGGCCATGCCTTCCAGCGTTGGGTGCAGTACCGGGCCATCGACGAAGGCTGCGACCAGGCGGCCGGACAGCACGCCTTCGAGCATGGTCCCGGAGGGCCCGGTCGACAGGTCCAGATCCACTTTCGGGAAGCGCTGGTTGTAGCTGGCCAGCAAGGCCGGAATGCGCACGGCGGCGGTGCTTTCCAGCGAACCCAGGGCGAACGTGCCCTGCGGATCTTCGCCGGCCACGGTCAGGCGCGCTTCGTGGACCAGGTCGAGAATGCGCCGGGTGTACTCGAGAAAGTTCCAGCCCGCCGGTGACAGGCGCAGGCGGCTTTTCTCGCGGATGAACAGTTCGACACCGAGGTCTTCCTCAAGCTGCTTGATCCGCGTGGTGAGGTTCGACGGCACGCGGTGAATCTGCTGGGCAGCGGCGCTGATGCTGCCGTGCTCTGCCACTGCCTTGAAAATTTCCAGTTGCACCAGATCCACAGTCATTCTCCAAACGTGAACGTTGCGCTCATTATTATTCAGTTTTCAATACGCTTGCACGCCACTAGTCTGAGCTTCGTCAACTTACAACAACGAGGAGCTCCGCCATGAGCGAGATCAGCAGCCTGACCCACGCCATTTCTGTCGACCCGTTCAGCGGTGAGCAGATCGGCCACTATCCGTTCGACACCGACGCCGCACAGGAAGCGGCGCTGCAACGTGCCAAGGTTGGCTTCAACCAATGGCGCCAGGTGTCACTGGGGCAGCGCAGCGAGTATCTGAACGCCTTGGCCGATGCTCTGCAGGCCAATCACGAAGCGTTGGCGGTGATGATCAGCCGCGAAATCGGCAAGCCGATCAGCCAGGCACGTGGCGAAGTGACCAAGTGCGTTGGCCTGTGCCAATGGTACTCCGAGCACGGCCCGGCGATGCTGGCTGCCGAGCCTACGCAAATCGCCACCGCGCGCATCGAATACCGCCCGTTGGGGCCGATTCTGGCCGTGATGCCTTGGAACTTCCCGCTCTGGCAAGTGCTGCGCGGCGCGGTCCCGGCACTGCTGGCGGGCAATACCTATGTGCTCAAGCATGCCCCGAACGTCATGGGCAGCGCCTATCTGCTGCTCGACGTGATCAAGCAGGCTGGCCTGCCAGCAGGCATCTTCGAAGTGCTCAACGTCACCCCGGACGGCGTGACCCGGGCGATCAATGATCCGCGTATTGCCGCCGTGACCCTGACCGGCAGTGTCCGCGCCGGCATGGCGATTGGTGCTCAAGCCGGTGCTGCGCTGAAGAAATGCGTGCTGGAACTGGGCGGTTCCGATCCGTTCATCGTACTGGCGGACGCCGACCTCGATGCAGCGGTCAAGGCAGCGGTGATCGGCCGCTATCAGAACACCGGCCAGGTCTGTGCAGCAGCCAAGCGCCTGATCGTCGAAGAAAGCATCGCCGAAGCGTTTACCGCGAAGTTCGTCGAAGCCACGCGTCAGCTCAAGGTCGGCAACCCGCTTGAGGCTGACACCTACATCGGCCCGATGGCCCGCTATGACCTGCGCGACGAGCTTGACGGCCAGGTGCAAGCAACCTTGGCTGAAGGCGCGGTGCTGCTGCTGGGTGGCAAGAAGGCTGAGGGCGTCGGCAACTTCTACGAGCCGACCGTATTTGCCGGCGTTACCCCGCAAATGACCGCGTTCAAGCAGGAGTTGTTTGGCCCGGTGGCAGCGATCATCAGCGCCCGTGACGCCGAGCACGCCGTGGAGCTGGCCAACGACAGCGAGTTTGGTCTGGCATCGACCATCTACACCGCCAACCTCGAGCTGGCTGAGCGGATGACCTCGGCGCTGGATACCGGTGCGGTGTTCATCAACGGCTACTGCGCCTCTGACCCACGAGTAGCGTTCGGCGGCGTGAAGAAGAGCGGCTTTGGCCGTGAGCTGTCGCACTTCGGTGTGCGCGAGTTCTGCAACGTGCAGACGGTGTGGCTGGATCGCAACTGACAGCAGCGTAAGTAAAAGGGGCAAGTCGCTTGTGTGGCTTGCCTCTTTTTTTGCCAGCTAGTTGTCGCGCACCTGGTCCTGCACCCAGTCGAGCATGCCACCCGGCACAATCAGCTCATGCCTGGCCCGCGAACAGGCGGTGTACAGCCCCGCGAGCATGCGCGCTCGCTCATTGCGGTTACCGGCGGCGGCAGGCGCGACCATCAGCTCTGGCGAGACCATGACCCGGGCGAACTCCATGTTCTTCACGTCGCGCACCCTAGCCAGGAACAGCTTGGGCGCCTTGTCCCAGCGATAACGGCTCTTGGCCTTGGCGAAATCTTCCGGCGTGTAGCCCCTGCGCAGCAGGTTGGCCACAGCAGCAAAGGCCTTGTCGTCGCCCTTGTCCTGTTCCAGCGCCTGCCAGCTGGCATAGCGGAACAGCATGTTGTGACGCGGCCGCGTACCATAGCGGTAGAGCTCGATGCAGTCTTCGACAAACAGCTCGAACTCCTTGCGCGCCCCCTTGAGCAAGACAAACGGCACGCCTTGATGGGTCAGGCGCTGGAACCAGCCGAACAGACCCCATTCGTCATCCACCAGCAGCGCCGTAGGTTGCTCGGGCACCGTTACCGTGTCGAAAAAACTGACCCGGGTGTAGTGCTCGGCGCTGCCGGTAAAGGCCGCCTGCACTGCGGCCGGGTGGGCCAGGATCAGCGGGTTCAGCACGCCCTCCATGGCTGGCCCGGCACGCAGCGAGTGATCGATGCAGCGCTGGCGGATGAACTTGCCGTGGTGTGGGCTGAGGCCGTTGAGGTTCTGCAGATCGTCGCCCAGAGTAATGATTGCCTGCGGGCTGCGGTCGAGCACGGCGAGCATGGGCGCCGACAGCTCGTGGGCTTCATCGACGATGACATGGCTGAACTGGCTGTCGATCACTTCCAGCGTCAGCGACAGCAGCTTGACCCGGTGATAATCGCGCACCGGCAGCTGAATCTCGCGCGCCGAGGGACGGATCAGCTGTTGCCAGTACAGGCGCGCCTTTTCCAGCAGCACCTCCTGATCCAACGGCGAAAAGCCGTGACCCATCCACGGCAAGTGATGCAGTTCGATGGCGGTGTCTGCGCTGCGGCAGAAGCTGCGTACCGCCTTGATGCACAGGGCGACCACTTCGCGCGCCGCCAACGGGCCGATGTCCGGCACCGCCAGCCACTGTACGACTTGCGCCTCCTGCGGGCGCCACGAGAGTTTGCTGCGGTACACGTCGCGCAGGCGCCAGCCGTTGCTGGTCAGGTCGCGGTCAAGAATTTCGTCGGCCAACTGGCCAAAGGTCCGCGCGGTGAACGCCGAGGCGTCCTTGATCCGCGCCTGCAGGGCGCGTAGCTGGCCTTCGGTCATGGCCAGCAACAAGGTCCGCTGCGGGTCGAGCAAACGGGCGAACTGGTTGATGAGGAAGGTCTTGCCGGTGCCGGCAAACCCCTGCACGGCCACCGACTCGTCAACCCCCGAGAGAAACTCGCGCAGCAAGCGGTTCTGCTGGTCACTCAGGCGCAGATTGCTCGGCAACGACGGCAAGCTGACCGGTCGCAACGGCGTTACCTGCTCGCGATAGGCATCGGCAAAGGTAAAGCTCCAGCCACCTTCGCTGTCGCGCAGGTCGGCAACATCGACCGGCTGCTCGGCCGCCAGCAGGCCGATGCCGTTCTCGCCGAGCATGCCCAGGCCCATGGCGAACACTTCTGCGTCAAAACGGCTGGCGACCTGCTGCTGGAAGCGCGACGGCGCCGCCGCTTCAACCTCATCGGCAATCCGCACGATCTCGGCAAAGCGCCGCTGCTGCGCTTCGACCGAAGGCGCACCCTGCTGGCGCGGCACATTCTGGATAAACAGCACCGCAGCACTTTCCAGCAGGCTGGCCTGCACAAAGAACTCGCTGGCGTGTTGACTGGCCAGGCCGTCGGCCTGTTCGCTGGTCAGGGGCAGATAAAACATCAGGACCTCGGTACATTACTGCCGCGCACGATACCAGCAATGGCTCTGATCTGCAGAACTGTACCGGGCTACCTGGCCCGCTTCAGCGTCTCGCTGGGCAGCTCGCCAAACAGTTGCCGGTAACTTTCCGAGAAGCGCCCCAGGTGCCAGAACGACCATTGCATGGCCACCTCGGCCACGGTCGCCCCAGCGCCACGCAACAAGTCACGGCGGGCGCCGTTCAAGCGACGCAGGCGCAACCAGTGCGCCGGGGGCATGTCGGTAAAGGCCTTGAAGATTTGCTGCAACTGGCGCACGGACACCCCGGCGACTTCCGCCAGCTCGACGAGGTTGAGCGTTTCGTCGGGGCAATCGGCGGCCCAGTCGCTGACCCGGCGCATGACGGCGCGTGCCTCGCCGCGCCGGCCATGGGCATCGCCCTGCAGGCGTTGGCTGGCATTGTCGAGAATGAACAGGCAATCCTCGAGCAGCTGTTCGCCCAACGCCCTGCCCTGCAATGGGCTGTCAGCCTCGCCCAGCCGGGTCAGGGTCGCGCTAAGCCAGCTGCCGAACAGGTTGTTCTGCACCGAGTCCAGCGGGGTCATGAACAAGCCTTCCAGGCGGGCGACATCCAGCCCATGGCGCTGGAGAAAGTCGCGGCTGAACACCACCGCCACTTCCTGATAGTTCTCGGGCGTGATCCAGATATTGCGGCTGTCTTCATTGAGCAGGTAGAGGCTGTTCTCGCTGCGATCAAAGCAGAACGTCAACGAGCCACTGGGCGCGCTGAAAAACTGCTCAACGCGGGTGTTCAGGCGTTCTTCGTACACCTCGACGCCCTCAAGCTCCAGGCTGCGCAGTTGGCCATTGAACAACCCCGGCGACATTTGCCGATATTGCTGCTGCCAGCCGGGCGTTGTGCGCACCTGTTCACTGACGTCACTGGTCTGGAAAGCCTGAACTTGCAAGCCGTTGGCGCTGGTCACGCGGCATCCTATACGCACTCTTTTGGTGCATTTGCTGGCGAAAGAAGTGGATAGATCAACCCTGCGGGCTGCGCCCAAGATAGCCTCCAGCGCAGCGAGTGGGAAGATCCCTTAGCGTGGCGCGATCAAAACCCAACCAAGAGGTCTGTATGAACGCCCCCTTCGATCAGCTTTCCAACTGGCTGAAAGAACACCGCATCACCGAAGTCGAATGCGTGATCAGTGACCTGACCGGCATCGCCCGCGGCAAGATTGCACCCACGGCCAAGTTCCTCCATGAGCGCGGCATGCGCCTGCCTGAAAGCGTGCTGCTGCAGACCGTCACCGGCGACTATGTCGACGACGATATCTACTATGACCTGCTCGACCCGGCCGACATTGACATGATCTGCCGCCCCGACCCGTCGGCGGTGTACCAGATCCCGTGGGCCATCGAACCCACCGCCATCGTCATCCACGACACCTTCGACAAGCAAGGCAACCCGATCGAGCTGTCGCCGCGCAACGTTCTCAAGAAAGTCCTCAAGCTCTACGCCGACAAGGGCTGGCAGCCAATCGTCGCGCCGGAGATGGAGTTCTACCTGACCAAGCGCTGTGAAGACCCGGACTTGCCCCTGCAAGTGCCGATGGGTCGCTCCGGGCGCGCTGAAAGCGGCCGTCAGTCGTTCTCGATCGACGCCGCCAACGAATTCGACCCGCTGTTCGAGGACGTCTACGACTGGTGCGAGATTCAGTGCCTGGACCTCGACACGCTGATCCACGAAGACGGCCCGGCGCAGATGGAGATCAACTTCCGCCACGGCGACGCGCTGGACCTGGCTGACCAGATCACCGTATTCAAACGGACCATGCGTGAGGCCGCGCTCAAGCACAACGTCGCCGCAACGTTCATGGCCAAGCCGATCACCGATGAGCCCGGCAGCGCCATGCACCTGCACCAGAGCGTGGTCGACATCGCCACCGGCAAGCCGATCTTCGCCAATGACGACGGCAGCATGAGCGAGCTGTTCCTGCACCACATCGGTGGCCTGCAGAAGTTCATCCCCAAGGTGTTGCCGATGTTCGCGCCGAACGTCAACTCGTTCCGCCGCTTCCTGCCGGACACCTCGGCCCCGGTCAACGTCGAGTGGGGTGAAGAAAACCGCACCGCCGGCCTGCGCGTACCGACCTCAAGCCCCGAGGCCATGCGCGTCGAGAACCGCCTGCCGGGCGCCGATGCCAACCCTTACCTGGCCATTGCTGCGAGTTTGCTCTGCGGCTACCTGGGCATGGTCGGCAAGATCGAGCCGAGCGCTGCAGTGCAAGGCCGCGCCTATGAGCGACGCAGCCTGCGCCTGCCGATCACCATCGAAGACGCGCTGCAGCACATGGAGGAATGCGAAATCATCCAGGACTACCTGGGCAAGCAGTTCGTCCAGGGTTATGTCGCGGTGAAGCGCGCCGAACACGAGAACTTCAAACGGGTGATCAGTTCGTGGGAGCGCGAGTTCCTGATGATGAGTGTCTGATCATCTGCGGGGTGCCGAGCGCCCCGCCTTATGCAACATCACGACCCAGAATAAAACCAGAGAGGTGTCGACATGCGTCATTTGCAGTCCGTGATCCCCGCAGCATTCGCCCTGATGTTCGGCGCCGCCGCTCAGGCCCAGCTGAGCGTCAGCGTGTACAACTGGACCGACTATATAGGTGAAACCACCCTGGCCGACTTCCAGGCCAGCAGCGGCATCAAAGTGATCTATGACGTGTTCGACTCCAACGAAACCCTGGAGGGCAAGTTGCTCGCCGGGCGCACTGGCTACGACGTGGTGGTACCGTCCAACCACTTCCTGGCCCGCCAGGCCAAGGCCGGCGCCTTCCTGCCGCTGGACCGCAGCAAGCTGCCGAACTTCAGCAACCTCGACCCCAAGCTGCTCAAGCAGCTGGAGCAGAACGACCCCGGCAATAAATACGCAGTGCCGTACCTGTGGGGCACCAACGGCATCGGCTACAACGTCGACAAGGTCAAGGCGGCGCTGGGCATCGACAAGATCGATTCGTGGGCCGTGCTGTTCGAGCCAGAAAACCTGAGGAAACTGCAAAAATGCGGCGTAGCCTTCATGGACTCGCCGGATGAACTGTTCCCGGCCATGCTCAACTACCTGGGCATGAACCCGCGCAGCGAAAACGAAGCCGATTACAAGAAGGCCGAAGCCAAGCTGGTGGAAATACGGCCGTACATTACCTACTTCCACTCCTCCAAGTACGTTTCCGACCTGGCCAATGGCGATGTCTGCATCGCGTTCGGTTACTCGGGCGACGTGTTCCAGGCGGCTAATCGCGCTGTTGAAGCGAAAAACGACGTAAAAATCGCCTACAGCATTCCCAAGGAAGGCAGCAATCTGTGGTTCGACCTGCTGGCCATTCCCAAGGACGCCAGCAACCCTGAACAGGCCCTGGCCTTCATCAATTACCTGCTCGACCCTGAAGTAATCGCCAAAGTCAGCACCACCGTCGGTTACGCCAACGCCAACCTCGCGGCCAAGGCGCACATGGATCCGGCGTTGGTCAACAATCCCGAGATCTACCCGCCGCAAGAGGTGCTCGACAAGCTCTATGTATCAAGCACACCGAGCCCGAAAATCATGCGGGTCATGACCCGTTCCTGGAGCAAGATCAAATCCAACCGCTGAGCCGAGCCTGTGCCATGTCATTAGAGAGCCAACACGCTGCCTCGTACTACGCCGCCACGGCGCGCAGCAGCGCGCCCTACCCTGCGCTGCAAGAACAACTGAGCGCCGACGTCTGCGTGGTCGGTGGTGGCCTGACCGGGGTCAATACTGCGCTGGAACTGGCCGAGCGCGGTTTGTCGGTGATCCTCCTCGAAGCCCGGCGCATCGGCTGGGGCGCGAGCGGGCGCAACGGTGGACAGCTGATTCGCGGCATCGGCCATGATGTCAGCGGTTTTGCCCGCTATGTCGGCCAGGACGGCGTGCGATATCTGCAACAGGCCGGGATCGACTCGGTCGAGCTGGTGCGCCAGCGCATTGCCCAGTACGCCATCGACTGTGACCTGCGCTGGGGCTTCTGCGAGCTGGCCAACACGCCCGCCCAATTTGCCGCGTTCAAGGACGAGCAAGCGCAACTGGCCGAGCTCGGTTACCGCCATGCCACGCGGCTGGTTGATGCGACACACATCGGTGAAGTGGTCGCCAGCGAGCAGTACGCAGGCGGGCTGATCGACATGGGTTCGGGCCATCTGCACCCGCTCGATCTGGTCCAGGGTGAAGCGCGCGCTGCGGCAAAGTTGGGCGTGCGCATCTTTGAACAAAGCCCGGTGCTGCGTATCGAGCATGGCCCGAGCGTGACCCTGCACTGCGCCCACGGCAAGGTGCGCGCGCAGAGCCTGGTGCTTGGCTGCAATGCGCACCTGGACGAACTCGAGCCGCGCCTGAGCGGTAAGGTGCTGCCCGCTGGCAGCTACGTGGTGGCGACCGAGCGACTGCCTGAACAGGTGGCACAGGCGTTGATCCCGCAGAACATGGCTTTGTGTGACCAGAAGGTCGGCCTAGATTACTACCGCCTGACCGCCGACAACCGCCTGCTGTTTGGCGGTGCCTGCCACTATTCGGGCCGCGATCCGAAAGACATCGCCGCCTACATGCTGCCCAAGGTGCGCAAGGTGTTCCCGCAACTGGCCGATGTGCGCATCGACTATCAATGGGGCGGCATGATCGGCATCACCGCCAATCGCTTCCCGCAGGTGGGCCGCTTGAGCCAATACCCCAACGTCTACTATGCCCAGGGCTATTCCGGGCATGGCCTGAACGTAACGCACTGGACCGCCAAGCTGTTGGCCGAAGGCATCGCCGTCGGCCACAGCCAGGGCCTGGATGTTTTCAGTGCGGTGCCGCACCTGACCTTCCCGGGCGGCAAGGCCCTGCGCTCGCCGCTGCTGGCAGCGGGCATGCTCTGGCATCGGCTGCGCGAAGTACTGGGCTGAGGCCACGGGTGCAGGCCCGCGCCGAATCGGCGCGGGGTTGAGCTGGATCAGGCGAAGAAGCTGTAGAAGATCGCCGACAAGGTGATCAAACCGATCAAGGTAACGAACACATTGGACAGCTTGCCCGAGTACTTGCGCAGCGCCGGCACCTTGCGCACGGCGTACATCGGCATCAGAAACAGCAGGCAGGCAATCACCGGGCCGCCCATGCTTTCGATCAGGCGCAGGATGCTCGGGTTAAGGGTGGCGACCGCCCAGCAGGTCAGCACCATGAACAGCGCGGTAACCCGCTCCAGACGCTTGGCCGGCCAGGCTTTGCCGCGCCCGCGCAGGCTCTTGACGATCATGCCCTGGAAGCCCTCGCTGGCGCCGATGTAGTGGCCGAGGAACGACTTGGTGATTGCCACCAGGGCAATCAACGGTGCCACGAACGCGATCACCGGGGTCTGGAAGTGGTTGGCCAGGTACGACAACACCGAGATGTTCTGCTCCTTGGCGGCCGCCAGGTCGGCCGGGCTCAACGCCAGCACGCAACTGAAGCAGAAGAACATCACCGTCAGCACCATCATCACGTGCGCGGTTGCCAGCGTGCGGCCGCTCTTGCGGTCAGCGTCGGCGCCATAACGGTGCTTCTGATCGACGGCGAAGGCCGAGATGATCGGCGAGTGGTTGAACGAGAAGACCATGACCGGGATCGCCAGCCACAACGTCAGCAGCAGTTTGTTGACGCTGATGCCTTCACTGGCCTGGGCGAGGAAGGCGCCGTTCCAGTTCGGGATCAGGCTCAGGGCCAGCAGCAACAGCGAGGCGACGAAGGGATAGACCAGGATGCTCATGGCCTTGACGATCATCTGTTGGCCACAGCGCACGATCACCATCAGGCCGCAGATCAGCAGCAACGACAGCAGCACCCGCGGCGGCGCCGTCACGTGCAACTGATGCTCGAGAAAACTGCTCAGGGTATTGGTCAGGGCAACGCTGTAGACCAGCAGGATCGGGAAAATCGCCAGAAAGTACAGCAAGGTGATCAGCTTGCCCGCGCCGGTGCCGAAGTGCTCTTCGACCACCTCGGTGATGTCCTCGTTGCCGCTCTTGCGACCGGACAGGACAAAGCGGGTCAAGGCCCGATGTGCATAGAACGTCATCGGCAACGCCAGCAGCGCGAGGATCATCAACGGCCAGAAGCCGCCGACCCCGGCGTTGATTGGCAGGAACAACGTCCCGGCGCCAATCGCCGTGCCATACAGGCCCAGGGCCCAGGTGGTGTCATGGCGGTTCCAGCGGGTTGCATCCACCGCCGCAGCCGCAACGGCCGCATCCGCACGAACAGTCGTGGTGCTATGTACATCGGTCATCAGATATCGCCTTGTAGTTATTTTTGTCGCTGATACAGCGGGTAGTGCCTTGGAGCTGAATGCACGCTGCCGTGGCAGATGCGCATTCAGCCCCGTCGAGTACGGGTCAGCACTCGACGTACGCCACGGCGAGGCCGCCGCGCGAGGTTTCCTTGTAGTTGGCATGCATGTCGGCGCCGGTGTCGCGCATGGTGCGAATCACCCGGTCGAGGGAGATGAAGTGCTCGCCGTCGCCGCGCAGGGCCATCTGCACGGCGTTGATGGCCTTGACGGCAGCAATCGCGTTGCGCTCGATGCAGGGGATCTGCACCAGCCCGCCGACCGGGTCGCAGGTCAGCCCGAGGTTGTGCTCAAGGGCAATTTCGGCGGCGTTTTCCAGCTGCGGTGCGGTCGCGCCGAGCACCTCGGCCAGGCCCGCGGCGGCCATTGAACAGGCGGAACCGACCTCCCCCTGGCAGCCCACTTCGGCGCCGGAAATAGACGCGTTTTTCTTGCACAGAATGCCCACTGCCGCCGCCGCCAGCAGAAACGCCACGACATCGTCGTCGCAGGCGCTGGGGTTGAACTTCATGTAGTAATGCAACACGGCGGGGATGATGCCGGCGGCGCCGTTGGTAGGCGCGGTGACCATGCGCCCGCCAGCGGCGTTTTCTTCATTGACCGCCAGGGCAAACAGATTGACCCACTCCATCGCGCTCAAGGTCGAGCCGATCACGTTGGGCTTGCCGACTTCCTGCAGGCTGCGGTGCAGCCGCGCAGCACGGCGCTTGACGTTTAGCCCACCGGGCAGGATGCCGTCATTGCGCATGCCGTTGGCCACGCACTCGCGCATCGCGGCCCAGATTTTCAGCAACCCAGCGCGGATATCATCTTCACTGCGCCAGGCGCGCTCGTTGGCCATCATCAGTTGGCTGACGCTGACGCCGTGCTGTTTGCACAGGCTGAGCAGCTCGGCAGCGCTGGAAAACTCGTAAGGCAGGTTGACCTGCTCGGCGCTGCTCTGTGGCGCATCGATCTCGGCTTGCTCGACGATGAAGCCGCCACCGACCGAGTAATAGGTCTGGCTGAACAGGCAGCCCTGCTCGCCCTCGGCATTGAGCGTCATGGCATTGGGGTGGTACGCCAGGCTTTCGTCCAGCAGGAGCATGTCGCGGCCGTAGTCGAAGTCGACCGGCTGGCAGCCGTCGAGCATCAGGCAGCGCTCCTGCAGCAGCTGGGCGATACGCGGCTCGATACTGTGCGGGTCGATCTGGTCGGGCCACTGCCCCATCAACCCCAGCAGGCAGGCGCGATCAGTGGCATGGCCGACGCCGGTGGCGGACAGCGAACCATACAGGCGCACCTCGACCCGCTGCACCTGAGCCAGTAGCCCGCGCTCGCGCAGCGCCTGGGCGAAGGTTGCGGCGGCGCGCATCGGCCCTACGGTGTGGGAGCTGGAGGGGCCGATGCCAATCTTGAAAAGGTCGAAAACACTGATAGCCATGCTAATGCCTGACCGTGGCGGCCTTGAACACCTGCGCACGGCTCTCTGGAAAAATTGAACGGTGTTGCCAAGTTGGGCGATACTGCCGCGCCGCCACGGCGATGACCAACGAAAGTTTCTAAGCAAGCCTTTAGCAGGACTAAACGATGAGAAGGCAAATTACTGGCCAGTTCTATGTCTGGCTGCATGTGTTTTCATGCGCGGCGCGGCACTTGTCGTTTACCCGCTGCGCCGAGGAACTGCACATCACGCCCGGCGCAGTCAGCCAACAGATGCGCCAGCTCGAAGAGCATCTGGGCTACCGTTTGTTCCTGCGCAAGGCCCGTGGTGTCGAGCTTTGCGCCGAAGGCCAGCGTCTGGCGCTGACGGTCGCTGAAGCCTACGGCAGCATCGAAGCGGAGTTGCTGCGGCTGGACGCCGGCGATATTCGCGGCACCTTACGCCTGCGCTCGATCCCGTCATTTTTGGCCAAGTGGCTGACCCCGCGCCTGCCGCGCTTCCAGCAGCGCTACCCGGACCTTGAGCTGCGGCTGGTGGCCGAAGACAGCAACCAGGCCCTGCACCCGGATGATTTCGACCTGGCGATCGACCTCAATGACGGCAGCTATCCGGGCATGCTGTCGACGCCGCTGCTCGACGAGCAGATATTCCCGGTGTGCTCACCTGCCCTGCTCCGTGGCCGGCCGCCGCTGCACGGTCCGGCTGACCTGGTGCATTACCCGTTGCTGCACGACATGACCGCCTGGCGCGGCAGTTCGGAGTACGCTGAGTGGGAGTTTTATCTGCAGGGCATTGGTGCGGGTGAGTTGAATGTGCGCCGCGGGCACACTTTCAACCGCAATCACCTGACCATCGAAGCCGCCATTGCCGGGGTCGGCGTGGCGATTGCGCGGCGCACCTTGCTCAACGATGAGCTCGAGCGCGGCGCGCTGATCGTGCCATTCGGCGTAGCGCTGGCCAATCACAAGCGCTACGTGTTGCATTACCCGCCCGGCGGTTTGAACCAGCCGGGCGCGCGTGCCGTGCATGACTGGCTGGTGGAAGAAGCCCAGGCGTTTCGCGCGCTCCACCCGCTGGCATTGGATGTGTGAGCCGGCTCAGTACGCCTGTTTGCCGGTGAACGCATTGAGCGTGCGCACCAGGATCACGAAGTCCAGCCACAACGACCAGTTATTGATGTACTCGATGTCCGAGTCGACCCGCTGGATCATCTGGCCGATGTCCTTGGTTTCGCCCCTGAAGCCACGGACCTGGGCCAGCCCGGTCATCCCCGGCTTGATGTTGTGGCGGGCGAAGTAATCGACGATGTCCTGTGAATACAGCGTGTCGTGATGCAGCGCATGCGGCCGTGGGCCAACCAGCGACATTTCACCAGTCAGCACATTGAACAGCTGTGGCAACTCATCCAGGCTGGTACGCCGGATAAAGGCGCCGACCTTGGTAATCCGCGGGTCGTTTTTCTGCGCCTGCTTGACCACGCCGTTTTCCAGCGGGTGGATGTGCATGCTGCGAAATTTCCAGATGCGGAACGATTCGCCGGTCCAGCCCATGCGTTCCTGGCGGAAGAACACCGGCCCCGGGCTGTCGATCTTGATCGCCAGGGCGATCAGCAGCAGCACCGGCGAGGCACACAACAAGATCAACGCGGCCAGCACGCGGTCTTCCAGGTTCTTGAGGAACAGGCTCATGCCGGTCAGTGGGGTTTCCGACAGGGTCAGCACCGGGATCCCGGCGATTTCCCGCACGCTGTGGTTGATCAGCCGCAGCGAGAAGATATCCGGCACCCAGTTGACCGCAATGCACTTGTCGAGCAGCTTCAGGTACACGTCGTTGATCACCTCGGAACCGCCCAGTGGTGTCACCAGGTATACGGTACGGATCGCATGCTTGGCTACCAGCCCATCGAGCTCGGAGATGTGCCCCAGCACGGGCGGTTTGCCGTCACCGGCGACGCGGCTTTGCTCGTCGGGCTTATCGATCCACACGCAGCCCACCACACGCTCGCCAAACCAGGGGTTGTTGCTGATCTTTAGATAGAGAAAATTGGCCAGATCACCGGTACCGATGATCAGCGCATTGTCGGTACGCAGCGCATTGGCCATGAAGCGTTTCTGTACTTCGCGCACTGTGTAGTGCAGGAACAGCTGCACGAAATAGCCGCTGACGAACAGCTTGCCCACCAGCAAGCGTGAGTAGGTTTCGCTCTGCTTGGTCAGAAACGCCATCACCATCAAGAAACAGAACGTCGCCGACCACGCCTTGAACAAGCGAAACGCCTTGATCGACAGGCCGACGTTGCTGCGGTAGATACCGTAGTGGTCATAGATCACTGCCAGCGCACCGATCAGCAACAGCAGCATGATCACGTAGTCGGAAGTGATGTAGCCGAACTGATCAACGATCAGGTACCAGGCGATGCCAGTCACCGCGATACCGTCAAGCCCAGCCTGAATGGCGTTGCTCACGCCACTTCTGCGCTGGAGCAAGGAACGACTGCTTCGGGGCTCGAAAACCATCATCAGACCTCATCAAATGTGAGCGCAGCGATACATCACTGCTTACAACTTTGGTGTTACAACCAACTGACTAAACACGCTGCCAAGCCAATGCTGCACGCACGTCGACGATTGAATTCGGCGTAGTTCCGGGGGGGGGTTATTGGGCATTTGATATCACTGTAGCAGTACCACGGAGAGGCGACGGAGCGAATCATCGTGGCGACGGTTTTTGGCCGATTCGCAGTGCCCGGCACCACCCTCAGCTGGTCGTTTCAGATGCGCTTCGGCGCGCTGCGCACCGCGCTCGCGGCAGCTTTTCGGTAGCGCAACGCACGCAGCATGAACAGCGGATTGCCGATCACATAACGCTTGAACAGACGCCTGGGCTCACGCAGCAAGCGGTAGGCCCACTCCCCTTTCAATCGGCGCATCCAGTGCGGCGCGCGGGTGACTTTGCCTCCGAGAAAATCCAGGATGGCGCCGCCACAAATGATCAGGCACGGCCCAGCAGCCGCAGCCAGTTGCGCGGCGATAGCTTCTTGTTTGGGCATGCCCATGCCCAGCACAATCAACTGCGGCCGATACTGCTTGGCGAGTTCAAGGTAATGTTCAGCATTGGCAAACCCGTGCTCGACCGAGACCAGCTCGACTCCAAACTGCGCCCGACAGCGAGCAGCGGCCTGGCTCACGAATGGCTCCTCGGTGCCCCACAGCGCGACCCGTTTGCCCCGGTACGCCGCGATCAGTTTGGGAATCAGGTCGGTCCCGTTCATGTTCAGGCCTGGCTCGAGTGCCAGTTGGCGATACAGCAGGCCCATGCCGGCGCCATCGCGCAGCAGCATGTCAGCCGCGCTCAGCGACGCACAATAGCCCTCGCTGGCAGCCACCAGATTCAGCGCATGAGCATTGACAAAGCCCAGCACCGTTGCCTGGTCGGGCGCCGCAAGAGTCGCAATCAGCTGTTGCTCGGCAGCCCCATCGACAACCACCAGCAGCTTGCCGAGAATAGCGTCCCAGCGTTGTTGCCATGGCCGCTGATTCATTGACTGTCATCCCGCTTCGAACGCACCCATTCCACCTGACGCTTGAGCAAAAAACCCACGTACAGGGGGATTTTTTTCGCTGCGTAGAATGGCGCATAGAGCAACACCGAGAACGGAATCAGCTCGCGTGAGAAGCGCGCCCAGGCCAGCACCACTGCTGCGCCCATCAGCACCAGCGCAAGGCTGGCGATGGCTGCGGCAAACGCCACGCCGAGCAGTGCGAAGGCCAGCCAACTGACGACAAAGATGGCCATCAGGGCCAATACCAACAAGGCCAATGGTGGCACCAGCAGGTCCAGCGCCATGGCCAGCAACGGCCCGTTGCGTTGCAGCAAAGCGGCGCCCAGCAGTTTTGGCCCTTCTGCCAGCAACACGCCAAGATGGCCGTGCTCCCAGCGGGTGCGCTGGTTGCTGAGGCCGTCGTCGCTGGTGGGGAACAGGCTGGTGACTTGGGCCTGCGGGCAAAACAACGGCGGCTTGCCGTTACGGCAAAAATCCAGGCCCAGCTTTAGGTCTTCGACCAGGTGACCGGTGGCCAGATTGGCCTTCGCCAGATCAGCCCAGGTGAAGGCCATGCCGGTGCCCATCAACTGGCATGGCAGGCCGACCCGGGCCCAGCCGCGTGGCCGCACCAGATTCTTGACTCGCCAGGCGAACTCGGCGACTTGCACCTTGAGCCCGGCACCGGCAGGCGCGCACATCAGGTCAAGGGCCTGCACCGGGCGGTCGGTGGCGAGGCTGCAACGCGCCAAAGTATCAATCGAGCCAGCACTCAACTGACAGTCTGCATCGATGATGATCACCACCTCCGGCGGCGCCGCAGCCAGCTGACGCACGCCGTAGTCCAGGGCATAGCCCTTGCCACGCAGGTGCTGATGCTCGCGCTCGACCACCTCGGCGCCGGCCGCGCGAGCCAGTGCTGCGGTGCTGTCAGTACAATTATCGGCGACTACCAGCAGGCGATCACTGTCGAGCAATTGCTGACGGATGCTGGCCAAGGTGGCGCTGATACCCCCTGACTCATTGTGCGCCGGCACCAGCACTGCCACCCGCGGCCTGGGGCCGGCAGCCAAAGGCACCGACCGCGCCGGCAGGCACGCCAGCACGACCTGGGCAAACAGCACCAGGACCGGAAGCAGAATCAACAGCGCCAACAGCGCCAGCAGCCAACCTGTCAGTGTGATCATGCGCCCACCCTGAAATAGCTGGCCAATTTGGCCACTTCGGTATCGATGTCGTGGCGCTCCAGCACCCGCTGATGGGCCGCATCGCCCATACGTTGCAGCACCTCGTCCGGTTGCCCAAGGCAGTCGGCCATCGCCGCTGCCAGCTCCTGTACCGCCCCTGCGGGGAACAGCCAGCCATTCTCGCCAGGACGCACCAGTTCAGGGATCCCGGCCACATAGGTGGTCAGCACCGGCCGGCGCAAGGCCATGGCTTCCATGATCACCACTGGCAGGCCTTCGGCAAAGCTGGGCAAGACCAGGGCGCGAGCGGCGAGTAGCTCCTCGCGAACCTGGCCGCTGGTGATCCAGCCAGTAATACGCACCTGCCCCTGCAGGCCATGGCGGGCGATCAGGGTCTCGATCTCTGCGCGCATCTCGCCATCGCCGGCCAGCACCAGCTCGAACGCCGTGCCTTGCGCGGCCAACTTTTGCGCCGCCTCAAGCAACAGCAACTGGCCCTTCTGCTCGCACAAGCGGCCGACACACACCAACCGCGGCACTGCCGGAACCGGCACCGGCGGGCCAGCATGGAAGGCCGCTTCCAGCCCGCAGTGCACGACCTTGACCTTGTTCCAATGGGCGTGCGCCACCCAGCGATACAGCTGGCTGCGGCCGTAAGAGCTGACGGCGGCGACAAACGCCGCACGGCGGACCTTCTCATCGATATGCAGAAACTGCGGTTTGTCGAATTCCTCCGGGCCGTGCACGGTGAAGCTGTAGGGCGGCCCGCCCAAGGCATTCGCGAGCATCACCACCTCGGTCGAATTGGTGCCGAAGTGAGCGTGCACATGCTCGGCGCCGAAAGCCTGCAACCACTGCACCACGCGGCACGCCTCGGCCAGGTAGATCAGGTGATAAGGCCAGCTGCGGTCAGCCCGTCGGCCCATGCGCAGGGCCAGCCACAGCGCACTGAAAAACCGCCGCGGCTGAGCGCGCAGAACTTCAAGCAATGGCTTGAGCAGCCCTTTGACGCCGTCCTCAAGGACGTAGCGGGTCTTGCTCCGTTCAGCGATATCGTCGCTGTCCTGCAACTCGCCGTCCCAACCACGCAGGGCGATCCTCTGTACTTCAATGCCCTGGCGCTCCAGCGCGAGGATTTCGCGGCGAATGAAGCTGTGGCTGACCTTGGGGTACTGATTGATGAAATAAGCTATGCGCATAGGCAATCGATCAATCCCTGAATAGTTAAATGAACCGCGCCTGCTACTGGCAGCTGCCTAACGCCGAGGGCTCGCGGGCAGCCGCATCGGCCTCGCTGAGCACCTCGTCATAGAAGCCCAGCAACTCGCTGGCCTGGTCGCTGAAGACAATGATGTTGTCCTTGAATGGATTGCGGTGCCGAGCAAAGCGTGGCTGATCATCGAGAATCGCCACGATTGCCTGGCGCAGGTAGGTCTCATCGCCACTCAAAGGGATGATCGTGCCGTTGACCCCCTCGATGATGTCCTCGACCGTGCCGCCGGAGTGAGTACTGATCACCCAGACGTCGCGAACCAGCGCCTCGCGTACTGCCAAGCCGAAGGTTTCTTTGCATTGAGTGGGGAACAGCAGCACATCGATGCCCGAGAAGAACGCATCCATGTTGGCCTGGGTGTAACCAGGGATGATACTCACCGTTCCGGGGATCTTGATGCTGTGTCGGTTGAACGAGCGAAAGCCCATGTTCAGCAGATTGTCGACCACCTTCAACTCGTAGTCGGCCCGCTCCAGGCCGCTGAAGGCGCGGATGATCACGTCGATGCCCTTGACCGTTGAATCACCGCCAACAAAGCCAAAGCGAATGGTCTGCCCCGGCTGCTTCTGGTAGCCGGCCGCCGGCGCCATGATGCCGTTGCGGTTGACCCGGATGTGCTCCGGATCAATGCCGTTGGCGGCGTACAGATCCTTGCAGAAGCGGCTCGGTGCGAGCAACAGGTTGGCTTGCTTGAGCGTTTCTGCCAGGAGCTTTTGCCGATGTTCGTTGAGCGCCGCGTCGTCGACGCAGGTGGCGCACACCGCCAGGTCAATGCTGGTCTGGCCGCAATAACGGCCTTGATCGTTGATCATGAACTGGCGCCCGCAGATCCACCAGGCGTCATGCAAGGTCACCACGAACGGGATGCCGGCGCGTGTGCAGCAATCGGCCAGCTGGGCGCCGAGGCCCTGGATCGAATGCAGGTGCACCAGGTCCGGGGCGACGCTTTTCAGCACGGCCTCGAAGATCGGCACGGTGGAGTGGTTCTCGAACATGTCCCGGTCGGATATCTGTTCCGACAAGCCCATACCCAACACTGCCGCGCCCTGCGCCTCATAGCGATACAGGCTGTAGCGTGGCACGTCGGTATCGGGGATGGCCGTGAACACGAATTGCTGCCAACGGCCGGCAGCGCCAGTCAGCCGCGACATCTGTTCGGCGATGACCGTGGCGCCACCAAAGCTGCGTGGCGCAAAAAAGATATTGGCCGAGAGCAGACGGCGCACGCTCTTCCTGGGCGGCGCGGCAAACACTTGCCCCAGCTGCTCTGCGGTCTCTACCAGACACACCTGGCTCGCCCCTGCCTCGCGCATGGCCGTGGCTAGCGGCGGGCTTGCCGCCAGCGCCTGGTCACAGGCCAACAGGGCCTGGCGATGCTGGTTAACGGCGGCCAGCAGGCGGTTGATGGTGTCTTCGCTATGCCCGACAACATCGTCGCGTTGGCCATAGGCCACCGGGTCGAAGATCAGCTCGTCGCTGTCCCACCAACAGTTGACCTGGAGCCGCTTGGCCTCGGCAAACAGCGGGGCCAGTTCGGCTACCGCCGGTAGCTGGTGGAAGATCACCACCGAGCAGGTCTGCAAAGCAATCTGACAGGCGCCAACATCGCGCCAGTCAAGCGAAACGCAGTGATGACCCAGATCTTGAAACATGCGTTGCAACTGCGCCGGGCGGCTTTTCGGCTGCTGGTCGGCGCTGAATTCGCTGAGCAGCAGAACATCCCGTGGGAACAGCTCGCTGGCAGCCACTGCCGGCGCGGCCAGCGGCACCTTGGTGCGGGTCGCCGCCGGGCTCTTCCAGAGCAGCCGCGGCCCTTGCTTGAGCAGCTCGCGAACGATCTTGCGCAAGGTCGGGTAGACACCCGCCTTGCGCAGGTAAGCCCGCAAGCGCTGATCTGCGCGCGGCTCGGTGGTCAGCAGGCGGATCAGCTTGGCGACCTTGGCGCTGAAGGTTCGAGAACCGATCGCCGGCTCATCTTCAGGCAGCCTCAGTGCAGAGCCAAGCCGCTGCCGGTGGCTGTGCAACTGACGCTGGCCAACCCCGCCGGGAATGGCCGCCTCGATGCTGGCAAAGACCTGATCCAGCAGCTCGTGGCGGCGGCGATACATGGCCCGTTTCTTCGCAGCGATGTCGTCGGCCGAGCGCCGCGCGGCGGCCACAGGCAGGCTGTAGAAGTCCTGATGCGCGGAGGCTACCGCGCCATGCTCAAGCCAGATGACGTCGTAGTTGGCGGCCAGGTCCTCACCTTTGTCTGCCCCGAAGTAGGCATGCCGGTGATGCCGGTAGGCGTCGGCCACGGCATAGATCCGCGTCACGCCAATGGTGCGTGCCAGGCTCTTGAGGGCCTCGATCAGGAAGCTTCTGGGGCGCATGCCTTCGAAGTCCTTGGTCAGGTCGCGATAGATTGCCAGCGAGCGTTCGCTGTCGATGCCTTTGTGGATGCCCTGCACCGCGCCGATCACCAGGTTCAACTGGCCGTCCATATGGCACAGGGTGAATGCCAGCGACGCGACCCGCAGATCCCCCTGGAACAGGTTGAGCACCAGTTCGCCTTCGCGTTTGAACCAGATCGGCCGGTCCAGCACCAGGCTGCAGCCCGGCGAAAAGGCCGACAGGTCGCACAGTTGCAGCGACTCGTCGCGCCCCAGCAACAACAAGGTGGGCAGGTAGCGGCTGACCACCTCATAGTGCGAGGCCAGCACACTCAAGCGCAGCGGCGCCTTCCAGGACTTGCTGATGTAGGGCCATTGCACCACACCGATACAGTCCACTCCGAGGCGGGCCATGCGCTGCTTGCCCAGCACCGACGAGGTGCGCTGCATGAAGGCGCTCAGCTCAGGCCACTGCCTGGCCATCGCCAGCACCAGCTTGAATTTGTTGTTTAGTGCCCGCAGCGAGTAGCCCGGTTGCAACACGAGCACGCTTTTCGCTAACGATCTAACCATCATCGGCATCTCACTTGTACTCGATCAAACCCGACTTGCCGGCGGCAAACCTGTTCAGCAAAAACTTGACCTGGCCGAGCATCTCCGGGAATTTCGCCAGCACCAGAAACACCGCCTGCAGCCAGTTCTCGCGCTGTGAGCGAGCACCGCGACGGGCCAGCCGCAGCGCTTGTAGCGGATAGATCAACAGCAGCAGCAACCACACCGGCCCAAGCACCAGGCTGAGCAGGATGATCAACAGCGGAATCAACAGCCCCCACAGCCAGGCTCGGCGAGACTCGCGCTGCCAGTGCCGCTCGGGCGCCGCGCCATGCAACCAGGCGCCCTCGGCAAAGGCATAGCCGCCGCGCAAGGTGCGCTGCCACCACTGGCTGAAACGGGTCATGGCCGCGTCGTGCAGGGTCATTTCCGCATCAAGCCGCCAGATCTTCCAGCCCCGCTTGCGCAGGCGTACGCACAGCTCCGGCTCTTCGCCGGCAATCAGCTCCGGACGAAAGCCGGACACCGACAAAAATGCCTCGACGCGCATCAACGCATCGCCGCCGCAGGCCTTGGCCTGACCGATCGGCGTGTCCCATTCAAGGTCACACAGCAGGTTGTACACCGAGTGCTCAGGAAAGCGCTCACGGCGCCGCCCGCAGACCACCGCGACATCGCCCTGGGCATCGAGAAAAGCCTGCGCGGCGGGCAACCAGCCACGGGCCACTTCACAGTCCCCGTCAACGAACTGCACGTAGCGCATCCCGGGCATCAGCCGCTGCAAGCAGGCGAAACCTTCGTTGCGCGCTCGCGCTGCGGTGAACGGCATGGATAGATCCAGCGCCAGCACTGCCACACCATGGTCAGCAGCTCGTTGCAGCGAACCGTCACTGGAGCCTGAATCGACATACACCACTTGCTCCGCTGACCGTGCAAGCGAGGCCAGGCAACGCTCCAGTCGCATGCCCTCGTTCCGACCAATCACCACTACGCCGATACCTGTCACCATGAGCCTCACTCGCCAAACCGGAACGCAATCGCGTGCACCTGCTCACTCTGCTGCCATCAATCCTGCGCCAACAATGCAGGTTTTTTCAGTTTGACGGTTGCTGGCACTCCGACCGCCAGGGCGTCATCTGGCACATCGATCAACACCACAGCGTTGCAACCGATCACCACGTTGTTGCCAATGCGGATGTTGCCCAGCACCTTTGCACCCGCACCGATATCGACATTGTTGCCGATGATCGGCGCAATCGGCTCGCTGACGTTCTTCAAGCCCACTACTACGCCGTTGCGAATTCGACAGTCATCACCAAATCGAGCATAGCCACTGATGACGATGCCGCCGAAGTGATCGATGACGAAATTGCGCCCGACCACGACTTCGCAAGGCAGCTCGATGCCGGTGATAATCTGGACAAACTTGAACAGCACTTTGTAGATCAGCGAAAACAACTTGCGCAGCAGCGCCGGGCGCACACCGTAACGCCAGCGGCCAAAACGGTAGACCAGCATCACCCAAAAGCCCTGGGCGCCCCAGTCGCCACCGTAGGTCTGCAAGTCAGCGCGAATATTGTCGAACATGGGCTCTCCTAGCGTGTCGGTTGGCTGGCCAGACGCGTGGCAAACAGCAGCTTCCAGGTTGCCACGTTGTGCTGCCAGCACGCTTTGATCGCTGGCCAGCCGCGGCCTTTGAGCAAGGCCTTGAGGGCCAGAATCAAGTCGCCCGCGCACACCAGCAGCATATGCAGGATCAACCCCAGGACGCCGTGATGCTTGCGAAAATAGAGCAGCTCGCTCTCGATCTGATAAGCCGAGATCTGCCGGCTGGCAGCCTCCAGCTTGGCCACTGACTTGGAGCTCTCGCCGCCGATGTGCACCACCGTCGTGTGCGGATAGAACACCACCTTCCAGCCGGCCTGCTTGACCCGCTTGCAGTGGTCGACTTCCTCGTAATAGAGGAAGTAACGCGGATCGAACAAACCGACCTGATCAAGCACTTCCCGCCGCACCAGGTAGTAACAGCCGGGCAACCAGTCACATTCGCGGACCGAGCCATGGTCCCAGTTCATTTCATCGACCATCTTCACGCCCGGGAACAGGCGCTTGAGGCCTGTACGCGCAATGAACACGTTCAAGGGCGTGGGAAAGTAGCGGCAGCACGGCTGCAGGTCACCCTCGCGTCCTTCCAGGCGCACGCCGAGCACGCCGCAGTCCGGGTGCTGGTCCATGTAGGCGATGGTTTTCTCAAGCGTGTCGCTGGCGACGAAGGCGTCGGTATTGAGCAGCAACGCATAGCGGCCCTGCAGGTGCTCGAGCAATTGATTGTTGGCTCGGCCAAAACCCACGTTGTCGCGATTGCTGACCAGCAGCGCCTCGGGACAGACCTCGGCCAGGCGTTCCAGCGAGTTGTCGACCGAGGCGTTGTCCACCACCAGATAGCTGGCCAGGGTTTCGCTGTCGGCGCGGCGCAGGGCATCGAACATCGGCTGCAACAAGGCGCCGGTGTTGAAGTTGACGACCATGACGTCGACCGGCTTGCTAGCCATTGTTGTTGTCTCCAAAGAAGTACTGGCGCCTGACCTCGGCCAACATCGGCTCCAATGCCGGGTCGTAGGCGCCCTCGCGCTTCTTGATCAGGTCGATCCAGGGGTAGGCGTTGCAGCGTTCCTCGACGCGTTGGATCATCTCGGCAGTGGTGCAGATGAACCTGGCCGGGTTTCCACCCACCACCGTGCCGGGTGGCACGTCTTTGGTCACCACCGAGCCTGCCGCCACTACCGAGTCGGGGCCGATGGTCACCCGCGGCATGACGATGGCACCGTGGCCGACAAAGCAGTTGTCTTTGATGTCGATGAAGCCGACCGAATCGAGCTGCTTGCCATAGCACACCTCGATCAATGCCACCACCGCATCGTGACCGATCAGGGTGCAGTCGGACAGGCCAACATTGCTGCCCAGGCGCAACAGCGCCGGGTCGGTGATGTTGCAGCCTGGGTTGATGTGGATATTGGTACCGACTGAATAGAACTTGCCCCAGCGTGCCATGTAAGCGCCCCAGTCACGGGCATTGGGGTTGCAGATTTTTTTATAGGCCGCGCCGCCGCGCCCGGTCGAGTACACAAACGACGTGATTGTGTTGCGTATCCATCCATACATACTGCTTGCCTCGCCAATAAAGCAATCCCTGGACTGTTGCTGAGGCGTCTGCGGTCTCGTTTTGTCCTTGCGACCGTTTGCGCACCCAACCCGTTATCAACCGCAGTGAAGCAACTACTCGTTCAAACAACCGCACCGCTTGCTGCCCGGAGCCTGGCGTTGAGGTGATCGGCCAGGCGCAGGGCAAACTGGATCAGCGGCATGGTCGGGTTGGAGGCGCCGCCCTTGGCGAAAATACTGCTGCCGGCGACATACAGATTGTCAGTCGCGAACACCTTGCAGTCAGCATCCACCACGCCGAACTCAGGCGAAGCGGCCATGCGCGTGGTGCCCATGTGATGCGCATGCGGGGCCATCTTCAGTGGCACGCTGCTCTCGTAAACAAAATCGTTGAGTTTGACGAAGCCCAGGCCCATTTCGGCGAACTGCTTGGCCATCTCGGCGCCGATGCACCTGATGGTATGCCGGTCGTCTGCACTTACCACCCAATTGACATTGACCTTGGCCACGCCCAGCTCATCCTTCTCGTCGAGCAAGGAAATACGGCTTTGCCGGTTGGGGAACTGCTCGATCATGGTGCCGATCACGCCGTCGCCAGGGCAGCTGAACTTGGCGATGAACTCGACTTTGCTGGCCACGCCCATTTCACACGCGAGGTTTTCCAGAAAGTGCTTCACCTCGGCAGTTCTGCCGTAAGTCTGTACATCGGCCAGCACCGCCGTGGAAACATTGCCCTTGCCCGCCTGATACTCGGCAACGAAGGCGTCGGTGGTGTAGTACTGGCGCGATTCGGTGTCCTCTCCGTCCTTGAGGATGAACGTGCCCAGGTCGACGTTCAGGTGCTCCATGAAGCAGCGTCCGACCGGGCCGTCCTTGCTGACCACGCCAGCGGCGCGCAGCGACTCGCTGTTGAGCAACTGCCGGGCGTTCTCGATCGCGCCAGTGGCGAGGATGAAGTGCTTGGCCGGCAATCGCGCGCGCTGGCCGTTGTAGTCGGACACCAGCACCGCCCCGACGCGGCCGGTATCCTGGACGAATTCGATGTCGACGCAGTTGCAGTTGAAGAACACGTCCAGGCCAGGGGTGTCGTTGAGCGCTGCTGCGTATTTTTGCGCAAAGCGCGTGGGCGGGCTGAGCAGAAACCGGTCTGCTTCGAACTCGCCGCCCTTCAGCCCGGCATTCATGGTGTGAAATTCGGCGCCTGCGGGTAGATCGACGATGTCCATGGCCGCAGCCAGGTACTGCTCGATTTCCGCATAGGCGATTGGCCAGCCGGGCATTTCGCCGGGTGGCGCCACAGAGAAGTCCGATGCGGTGAAGGGGCGACAGCGCCCTGCCCAATGATTTGAGGTGCCGCCCAAATAGCGCAGACGGGTTTCTTCAGCGTAAAGCTCAAGGCCGGTCGAGGTGCATTTGTAGAATGCCTGCGACTGCGGGGTGTATTCATGACCGCCCGCTTCGAGCAACACCACCCGCCAACCGCCGGCGGCCAGGCGCAGGGCCAGGGTGATGCCGGCTGGGCCGGCACCGACGATGCACACGTCGTAATCATCGCGCAGCGTTTTGTCTGCCTGATAGTCCTTGATCATGCCGCCCCGTCCCGAAAATAGTCAGCAGGCAATACCCAGCCGTTTATCACCACAAACCCGGCCTTTTTCTCGGCAGGCTTTGCCACCGCGCTCGCACTCACGCCAAACATCGCCCCGCCGATCCCCAACACCACACAACCCCGAAGAAAGCCTCTACGACCGGACAGCCGACTGCAAAATTCAAGCTTCCCCATAATTCCAAGACCTGTGCCCGTGGATTATTGACAGCTTAGTAGCTGGCCCGACAAGCGTCAGAGCCAGGCGAAAAAATGCGTGACCGCAACGCCGAACAATGCCCCGACCGCCAGCATGGGCAGCACCAGCAGCTCGCGCTTGAGGCTGAACATGCCCAGCTTGCAGTTGACGCAGACCACCAGGATCAAGGTCGGCAAGGTGTGCAGGGCGACCCCCCAGATCGCGTATTCGACGCCGCCCAGGGCCAGCAACAGCGGTAACAAGGCCCACAGCGAAACCAGCCGGATAATGTTGTCCATGGCCTGATACTTGGTCAGGCCGAGGGCCACCCAGAGCTGATGCGCCATGGTGTAACGCAGGGTGAAGAACGACAACGACAGAATCGCCAGCATCGGGCCGGCTTCGGCATAGCGCTCGTCATACATCCACCCGATCAGCAACGGGCTGGCAGTCAGCAGTACGCCGCAGGTAAACAGCATGGCCAGGTCGACCAGCATCTTGAACCGGTAATACAGGCGCTTGAGCCGCGCCATGTCGCCTTCCCGGACTGCCTCGCTGAACGCAGGCAAGGCCACCGAGCCGCCCAGGCGCAACAGCCCGGTCTGGATCGCGCCCAGAATCAACACTGCAATTGAGTACACCCCCAATTGCGCCACCGTCATGCTCGCGCCGAACCACATGCGGTCGCCGTACATCGCCAGCACACCGACCATCGACGACAACAGGATCCAGCGGCCGAACACGATCAGCTCCTGCAGTGCGTCGCGATCCCACTGCAGGCGGTTGCCATGGCCGTGCATCGCGAGGTGGCCAAGCACGGTGCCTGCCAGCGCCGAAATCAACCCGGCCAGCACCAACGACCAGATCGAACGGGTGAAGTAGCCAATCAGCAACATCGCCAGCAATCCGATGAACTGCGACGCCAGTTCGATCAAAACCACGCGCTTCTGTTGGAAAGTTCGCACCGCCACATCTATCTTGGTCGACTGAAAGCCCCAGATGATCGCCGACAGGCCAGTGGCAGCCAGTACCATCGGCAGCTCGGGGGCAGCGTAGGCCGACTCGGCAGGCCACAGGTCAGCCCGCTGGGCATACCAGGCGGCCAGTGCCAACAGCAGGGTCAGACCAAACAGCACGAAACCGCGCACGATCTGCACGGTCCAGGCGGTATTGAGAAACAGCGGATCGTCGCCGCGCGTGCTCTGGATGATGTTTTGCCGCAGACCGACGTCGGACAGCAAATGCAGGAGCATCGAAACCGTACCGGCAATGACCATCACACCGAACATTTCCGGCAACAACAGCCGCGCCATGATCAGGTTGCCGCCCAGCCGCATGCCCTGTGAAGCCAGCAGCGACACCAGGTTCCAGGCTCCGGCCCAGATTGCCCTGGAGCGCAGGCTCACGGCAGCGGACGCTTCAATCGACGGCATGACTTCAATCTCTGACTGAATGGCTAGAAGTCACTATAGTTTCAATTAGCCATGATGCGAATCTCAATAATCCAGGGATAGGTGCCCTAGCCAATGCCAGAACATTTTCGTGCACTGATCGTTATTTTGTTCGTGGCCAGCGTGGTGTTTGTGATGGCGCGCAAACCGGCACTGGACATCATCCCGGCGGCGGACTTCAAGCGTCGACGCAACCTCTGGTTTGGCCTGACCCTACTGGCGTTCTTTTCCTACAGCTTCTGGCTATATGCCGCCGCCACCGCAGTGATCCTGTATGTGGTGCGGCGCCGTGAACACAATGTGCTGGCACTGTTTTTCATCCTGCTGTTCCTGATCCCGCCGGCGTCGGTGGAAATCCCCGGCTTCGGCGTGGTCAATTACCTGTTCGAGATGAACCACATCCGCCTGCTTTCTCTGTGCCTGCTGCTGCCCACCGCACTGGCCCTGAGCAGACAAGGCGACACCCTCGCCTTCGGCCGCACCCTCCCGGACAAGCTGCTGGCTGCCAGCCTGATTCTGATGGGCCTGCTGTACCTGCGCGAAACCACCCTGACCGATACCTTGCGCCAGAGCTTCTATCTGTACACGGATGTGTTTCTGCCCTACTACGTTGCCAGCCGCGGCCTGAAGCAGATCAGCGACTTCAAGGATGCGCTGCTGGCGTTCGTGCTAGCGGCGTTTCTGCTGTCGTTGATTGCCGTGGCCGAGTTTTCCCGCCACTGGCTGCTATACAACGCGCTGACCGATGCCATGGGCACCCAATGGGGCATGTCCGGCTACCTCAGCCGCGGCGGCTCGCTGCGGGCCAGTGCTACCACCGGCCAGGCGATTGCGCTGGGCTACGTGATCAGCGTGGCGATAGGCCTGTTCCTGTTCCTCAGTAGTTACGTGCGCAGCCGTTTGCAGTGCCTGCTCGGCGCGTTGCTGCTGGCAGCCGGGCTGATCGTGCCGCTGTCGCGTGGGCCGTGGATCGGTGCGGTGATCATTGTCGGCGTATTCATCGCCACCGGGCGCAACGCGGTCAAGCGCCTGAGCCTGCTGGCCATGGCCGGTATTCTGGCGCTGCCGCTGCTGAGCGTGATGCCTGGCGGGGAAAAGGTGCTCGACCTGCTGCCGTTCATTGGCAACCTGGAAAAAGAGAACATCACCTACCGCGAGCGCCTGCTGGACAACTCGTGGATCGTGATCCAGCGCAATCCGCTGTTTGGCTCGTTCGACTTCCGCAATACCCCGGAAATGCAGTCGATGATCCAGGGCGAAGGCATCATCGACATCGTCAATACCTATATCAACCTGGCCCTGCGGGTCGGGTTGGTCGGGCTGACGTTGTTTGTCGGCTTCTTCGTCAGCATCTTGTTCGGCCTGCGCAAGGCGCTGCGCGCCTTCCCCGACCGCAACGAAGAAGGTCGCCTGCTCGGCCGCGCCCTGTTGGCGACGCTGCTCGGCATCCTGGTGATCATCTTCACTGTCAGCAGTATTACCGTGATCCCTGTCGTGTACTGGTCGATTGCCGGGGTAAGCGTGGCTTACATACAGATGGTGCGCCGTGCTCGCCAGGCCGAAGCCGGTAGCGCATTCGCCAGCCTTCAATCCAGGTAATGACAATGACCTCACTGCGTATGCGCCCCCTCATGCGGGCCTCGGCCCTGCTCGCTCTGGTGCTGTTGCCGCTGCCGGCGTGGACGGCAGAGTGGTCAGTCAGCGTCGACCAAAGCAATGGCCTGCCGAGCCTGACCCGTGGCGGCGGCCCGGTCATGGCGTCACGCTTCGACTTCTGGGGCGCGGACTGGAGCTGGACCGGCTTCTACACCGCGCTCAAGATCAACGCGCCTTATAACTACAGCCTGATGGGCAAGAGCAAGGACCTGGACTTTGATCTGAACGCGACCATCGCCAAGCCGCAGGCACAGACCCTGAGCTGGGACATCACCCTTGACGCCCACAGCAGGAAAACCGACATCATGGGCGGCGGCGTCGTGTTCAACTTCGACCCCGCGCTGATTGCCGGCGAGATGGGCAAGCCGGTGTTGCTGCCGGGCAATAGTGGCTGGTCGTGGGGCAACGATGCCCAGGGCCGACGCATCGAGATGCGCTTCCAGCCCGCTCTGGCCAGAGTCTTCATGGAGCGCGGCGATCCCAGTGAAATACGTGCCTTTTTCTATGAGGACCCGATTGTGCCCGGTCGCCAGCAGATCAAGGCGACGCTCTCGGTCAGCGGCGATATCGACATTGGCCAGACCACGGAAGAACGTTTTGGCCTGGCCGACCCGAACAGTTGGCCGGATGACCAGCTCGACTGGCGCACCGCTCCGGTCGACCTGTCATTTCTCAATGCCGGTGAAAAACCGGCCGGCAAGCGCGGCTTCGTCAAGGCGGACGGCGAGCAGTTGGCCTTTGCCGACAACACCCTTGTGCGCTTCTGGGGCACCAATCTGTCTGCCTATGCGCTGTACAACACCCCCGACGACGAGATCAAGCAACAGGCCAAGCGCCTGTCAGCGTTGGGCTTCAACCTGATCCGCCTGCACCATCACGACTCGCCCTGGGTCAGCCCGAATATCTTTGGCGATGTCAGCAAACTGCGCGATACCCAACAGCTCAATGCCGAATCGCTGCGCAAGCTCGACTGGTGGATCAAATGCCTGAAGGACGAAGGCATCTACGTCTGGCTGGACATGCACGTCGAACGGGTACTGACCATCAACGACCAGATCAGCGATTTCGCCGAGCTGGCCAAGGGCAAGAATTACATCGACCTCAAAGGCTATGCCTACGTCAACGCCTCGATCCAGCAAGCGATGAAGCGCTTTGCCGAGCAGTACGTCACCCATGTCAACGCCTACACCGGCCTGGCCTACAAGGATGATCCGGCGATTGCTGCGCTGTTACTGACCAATGAAAACGACATCGTCCAGCACTATGGCAACGCGCTGCTGCCGGACAAGGGCGTACCGCGCCACAGTCAGCGCTACATGGAGCTGGCCAAAGCCTTTGCCCAGCGCCACGACTTGCCAGCAGACCGCACCTGGCGTGCCTGGGAACCTGGCCCGTCGAAGCTGTTTCTCAACGACCTCGAGCACCAGTTCAACGTCAGCCTGATCGAGCACCTGCGCGGGCTCGGCGTGAAAGTGCCGATCGTCACCACCAGCAGTTGGGGCGGCAATGGCCTAAGTACGCTACCGGCGCTGACCTCTGGCGATATGATCGATGCCCACAGCTACGGTGCCAGCGGCCAGCTGGAAAAAAACCCGCTGACCAGCGACAACCTTGTTAACTGGCTGGCCGCGGCACAGGTTGCCGGCCTGCCGATGAGCGTAACCGAGTGGAACGCCCAGCCGTTCCCCAGCCCCGATCGTCACTCGCTGCCGTTGTACATTGCCGGCACCGCCAGCCATCAGGGCTGGGACGCGATGATGCAGTACGCCTACAGCCAGCAGGCTTTCATCGCCCAGTGGATCCGCGCCGACAACTGGAACGCCTACAACGACCCAGGACTGATGGCGACCATGCCCGCCGCCGCCCTGCTTTACCGGCGCGGTGACGTGCAGCCTGCGCAGTCCCGCTACGTCTTTGCGCCCTCCCCCGCCACCCTGTTCAACCGCCTGATCACCCCGGCCAACTCGGTCCTGCTGCGCAGCGCAATGGAAAAAGGCCAGTTGCAGATCGCCCTACCGGCCTCCCCCGAGCTGCCCTGGCTACGGCCCAGCCCCATCGCTGCGGGCGCGCAGGTGCTGCAGGACCCGGACCAATCGTTGCTGGCAGCCGATGCCAGCGAGTCCAGCTCTGACACTGGCGAGCTAAAACGCAACTGGCAGCAAGGCGTGTACACCATCGACACCCCGCTGACCCAAGCGGCGACCGGCTGGTTGGGCGGGCGTTCGATGAGCCTGGCCCAGCTAGGGCTCAACCTGCAAACGCCATACGCGAGCGTGGCAGTGCAAAGCCTGGATGGCAAACCGTTCAGCCAATCGCGTGCACTGCTGATCTCGCTGGGCACCCGCGCAGTGCCGCGCCCGGATGACATGACGCCGTTTCACGTCGAGCCGCTGCGAGGGCGCGTCAGTATCAAGGCAGGGCCTGGTTTGAAGCTGTATACCGGAAAACAGCAGCAGTTGCCCGTCAGCTACGAGGACGGGCGCTATGTGATCACTTTCGATGGCCTGCACATGAGTAATTGGCTTTTCTTGAAATAGCCATTTTTGCCACCTACCCTCTCAGAAGTCAGCTTTAGTCCGCGTTTGCTCGACCCGCCTTAGATGCACCTGTTTGACCCACCCAGGATTGGACGGAACAACTACAGATTCCAGGAGATTTGGATGAAGTTTCTGGTTGTCGGCGGCGCAGGCTACATCGGTTCACATATGGTCAAGCACTTGCTGCTGGCGGGGCATCAAGTTGTGGTCGCCGACGTTATGCCGGCCCACAGCGGCGTTGCCTGGGTCAACCTGGACATCGCTGACCGGCCAGCGCTGGATGCGCTGTTTGCCTCTCATCGCTTCGATGCCGTGTTTCACTTCGCCTCGTTCATCCAGGTGGGCGAATCGGTCAGCGACCCCGGCAAGTATTATCAGAACAACGTCGCCGCGACGCTCTGCCTGCTCCAGGCGATGATTCAGGCAGACGTCAGGCAGCTGGTGTTCTCGTCGACCGCCGCAGTGTACGGCGACCCCCAGTATGTGCCGATCGACGAGGCCCATCCAAAGGCGCCGATCAACCCCTACGGACGCAGCAAATGGATGGTCGAGCAGATGCTCGAAGACTTTGATCGCGCCTACGGGCTGCGCTCGGTGTGCCTGCGCTACTTCAATGCGGCTGGCGCTGACCCCGATGGCATGCTGGGCGAGAGTCATGAGCCGGAAACTCATCTGATCCCATTGATCCTGCAGGCGGCCTCAGGTCGGCGCCCGGCAGTGACCGTGTTTGGCCGCGACTACAGTACCGCGGATGGCACCTGCATCCGCGACTACATCCACGTCAACGACCTGGCCTCGGCGCACGCCTTGGCGATCGACTACCTGCAGGCCGGTGGCGCCAGTACAGCCTTCAACCTGGGCAATGGCGAGGGCTTTTCCGTGGAGCAGGTGATAGCTGCCGCTCGCAGTGTCACGGGGCGGTCAATCAATGTCATCGAGGCAGGACGCCGCGCCGGCGACCCGCCGAGCCTGGTGGCCGACGCGAGTAAAGCTCGGCAGATCCTCGGCTGGCACACCCAGTACGCACTGCTTGAGGACATCCTTGGCCATGCCTGGAAGTGGGAGCAGCAATACCCCTGGCGCTAAACACCAAGGGTTGGTCAGGGTTGAACACTACTCAGTAGTAAGAGCGGGTCTGCGCTTCGGCCTTGTTCAGCACGGCACCAATCAGGTTGGCGGTGGCCAAGTGGTACAGGCAGTCTTCGATTTCCTTTTTGCTGTTGTTGCCGTTGGCGACCACCAGCAGCACGCAGTCGAACTTGGGCAGCACGGTGATTGCATCGTCGGAGCTGAGCAACGGCGGCAGGTCGAAGATGCAGATGCGTGATTCATAACGCTCGCGCAGGTCATGGATCAGGTTGTTGACCTTGGGCGAGGACAGCACCTCGGTGGACAATGGCACCGGCTCACGGGTTGGCAGCACGACAAAGCGCGGCAGGGTCGGGTTAACCAGCACCTCCTCCAGCCCCGCCTGATTGTTCAGGTATTCGTTGAGCGCCTTGCCCATCGGCAAGCCCAGGCTGCTGCCGACCCGCGGCCGGCGCAGGTCGAAATCAACCAGCAGCGCAGTCTTGGTGGTGTGGTGGGCGATGCTCATGGCCAGGTTGATGGCCAGCACGGTCTTGCCGGCCTCAGGCGTTGGCGAAGTGATCGCCAAGGTCCGCCAGCCGTTCTCTTCCATGGTTTGCAGTACTTGCGTGCGCAACAGGTCGAAGGCCCAACTCATGTTCGAGTTCTTGTTGTAGGCGACGATTCGATGCCGCTCCAGGTGCTCCGCGCGCAGCGGCACCACCGTGGTGTTGACGTAATCGAACTGGCCCAAGGCCTCGGGCTGCTGCAGCACCGGTGCTGGTTGCGCGGCACTCGCTGTTACAGGATGAAGGTTGCTTCCAGTAGCCGGCGTACGTCTGTCCATCGCTGCTTTCCCTATTCAAACCGAGCCATAGCTTTATAAAGCAGAAGGTCCAATGGCATGTAGAACAGGTGGACCATGAGTAACATGATAGCCACCAGTGCCAGTGCAGCAAGCACCGCCAGTACTCGCCAGCGCCTGCGTTTGGCCAGTTCAGCCTGGGTGGCGATGAACGGCACCGCAACCAGTACCCGCTTGCCGACCACGCTTTCCAGTGCGCCGACACCGCGCACGCGCTGGTTGAGCATTTCCATCAGCATCACCAGTGCCGCGCCGCCAGCCGGTGCCAGTACCGCGCCGAGGGCGACGATCTTCTTGCGGTTGGGCTTGACTGGTTTTTCCGGCAACAGCGGCGGCTCAAGCAGGACAAAGCGCTCGGCCTTGTTTTCCTGCTCCAGGCTTTCGGTGATTTTTGCGCCCATTTCCTTGGCGCGGATTTCCTCGTACTTCTTGCGTGCGTTGTCGTGGTCGCGCATCAGCGTGACCAAGCCGCGTTCGACCTGCGGCGCCTCGAGAATCTCCGCCTCGTAGCCTTCGATCTTGGCCGAGAGCTGACGCTTTTGCTCAACCAACGAGGCGATGCGCTGTTGCGCGGCGCCGATTTTGGTACGGGCGCGGGCAACCTCGAGGCTGACGCCCGAAGACGCTTTAGGACCGCCACCTGCCGCCTGCAGCGCGTCGATCTTGCGTTTGACGGCAATCACATCGGGGTGGGCTTCGGTGTACGTGGTCAGCAGGCGAGCGTATTCAGCCTTGAGGCTGGGCAGATCCTGCGGCAAGTCAGCTGCACCGCCGCGGCTGCCATCGGCTTTGCTGGTGACACCGGCGTTGGCGGCAGACAGCTCGACTTCAAGGTAGCGCAGCTCTTCCTGAGCGGCCTTGTAGTCACGATCGATCTCGCGGAATTCAAGCTCGGCGCGGGACAACATGCTCATGCGCAACGCCTGGTTCTCGGGCAAGGTGTTGGCGTGTGCCTGTTTGAAGTCAGCCAGCTGATTTTCCAGGGTGGCCAGTTCAGCGCCCAGCTTGTTTGCCTCCTGGGTAAGGAATTCGGTAGTTTCAGTGGCGCGCTCGGTGCGCTGCTTGACGTTTTCATTGAGGAACAGCGTGACCAGCTCGTTGGCGACTTCCTGAGCCACCTCGGGACGCTTGTGCTCGAAGGACACGTTGAAGGCTACAGTGGTTTCACCGCGGCCTTTGACGAAGGTGCTAAGGGTGTTGACCACGATCGTGTTGCGCATCTGATCGATCTTGTCCGACTCGCTGAACTGGCGGCCCTTGTCGGCAAACAATTGGTACTTGTCGATGATCCGCAGCAGATTGTCGCGGGTCATCACTCGCTGGCGAATCACCTCGATGCGCTCATCGGCGAAGCTACTGTTGTTGGCCGAGACCAGTTCGGGCGAGATCTGCTGCGACTCGACCAGAATGGTGCCGGTCGACTGATACAACGGTGGCACGCTCAGCGCGACCGCCACGCTGATGGCCAGAATGACCACGATGGTCACCCCGAGCAGCAGCGCACGGTCCTTGATGATGGCGATGTAATCCTTGAGGGACAGCTCGTATTCAGACTTCATAGTGGCCACCAGGCTGAACGTCAGAGATCGGGGATTCGGTAAGTGAGGGTCAGGCCGACAATGGTGCCAACGGCGTCACCCAGGTCGTTCTGCTTGCGCTCGCGGTGCATCAAGGACAAGCGCACGTCCCAGAACTGCGAAAGCTCCCGGCTGGCCCACACGCCGTAGGTCTGCAAGGTATTCGGGGTCTGGCCCTTGCTGTCTTGCCAGGCCGCGTCGACGCCGACCCGAGTCAGCTCATCGACGGCATAACTCCAGCTACCGCGCACGGCGTCGACTTCGGCAAAGCCGCCCTCGGCACTGGCCACCGTGCTGCGTTCGGCAGTCAACGTGGCGTCGTGCCGTTCGCCGTTGTAGCGCAGCGATGCACCGCCTTCCCCGCGGCGCCCGCCGCCATCACCAGAGACCTGGTTGACGCCTGCCCGCAGGGTGCCCTCGAGCCGCTCGGAGAACTGGTACTTGACCCCGACCACCGGCGCGTAGCTGTTGGAGGCGCTGGCGGTGGTATCATCGTCAGGCTCGTAGCGTCTGGCGGTGATGCCGGTGAAGAACTGGGTCTGCGCACTCCAGGCGTAGGTCAGGGTCAGTTCGCTGGCCAGTTCGTCGTAGCCGGTAAGCGTGTTGATGTCGTAGCGGGCCCGGTTGTAGGTAGTTTCGTTTTCCAAGGTGGTCCGCTCGGTCAGCGCGCGGTTCCAGTTGCCGATCAGCGAATACAGCTTCTGGGTGCCGTCAGTGGTGACCACACCGGTTTCAAGCACTGTGCCGGAAAGTGTCGAGCTTTCGCTGTACAGGCCGCGCAAGCCAAAACCACCGGTTTCGGTCTCACGTTGCCAGCCAATACTCAGATTAGGGTCTTCGCGGTCATCGACCACCGACTTGTCGGATGAGCGCAGCACCGTCAGGCCCAGGCCGAAGCGCAGCTCATCGCGATCGTATTTGCCGACCAGGCTGTAATTGGGCGCAATGATGGTGCGCACCACGCTTTGCTCCTGGGAGCTGAGCAATAACGGGTTGCTGTCGTATTCGACAGTGCTGGGCAATGTTGCCGAAGACTGCCAGACGGCAGCGTGGACCGAGGCCGAGTACGGCAACATGCAGATTGCCGTTACAACACCTGTTGCGCGAAGCAGCGGCACGGTCGATTTTGCGCTAACCAGCCCGCTCAAGGGACGACCAGCGTATCGCCAGCCTGAAGTTGGATATTGGTGGACAGATCACGCCCCGAAACCAAATCCTTGTAACGCACCGGCAAGACCCGCTCGGTATTGCCGATACGGCGGATTACCTTGATCGCGCTTTCATCGGCGAATTTGTCCAGGCCGCCAGACATACTCAAGGCCTGCAGCACCGCTGTCGGCCCAGACATCTGCACCGGGCCAGGTTTCATCACCTTGCCTTGCACATAGACCAGGTTGCCGTTGACCTCAGTTACCACGACGCTGACGTTTGGGTCTGGCATGTACTTTTCGAGTTGGCGGGCGACACGGCTTGCCGCCGTGGTGACATCCAACCCAGCGACATCAACCCGGCCTGCCAGCGGGAAAGTGATGCTGCCGTCGGGCAGCACTTTGGTTTCCTGGCGCAGGCTGTTATCGCCCCACACCGAAACAGTGACCTTGTCGCCCGGACTTAGCAGATAAGGCGAACTCTTTTCATCGGCACTGACCGTACCGGACCAGACCGCAAGCACGCAGACCAGTGAACCTAACAAACGCACCATGGGGTCCCTCCGGCCAGGCGGCCGTCAAAAGAGCACTGAATGAGAACTACGCACAACCTCTCGCTCTACTGCAAAGCTGCATTGCCACCGCTGCAGCGGCTCAGCGGTGCTTTACGGTTTGCCGCCATGCCCTGTCAATCACCCGGCGTTAGCGCTACTGGCATCTGGAATATAGCTAGGCTTTGAGAATTGACAAGCCGCTCCTAGCCAACCCTGCTGCGCTATCTTGATCGATCAGACCTAGCGCCCACCCACACAATTGAAAACCAGGCAAACGCTTGAAGCCGATCAGATTTTTCTTCTATTGGCGACGGCGACAAAACCCACAACTGCAAACGCAAACAACCATGCCGCTGTCGTCAGCGGGATGACACTGTTCTGGCTTACATATGAATCAGCGGCACGGGCAGCACCGCTTAACAGCACCAGCAGGAAAATCGATTTGATAAACAGGGTCGAACGCATAATCCCCTCCAGAAAGAGGACAAACAGATGAGTTGGGTGCAGATCGCATGAGGTGTTGAAATGAGCTTATGGGCACAATGATATTACGTCAATGATCCGACACCATAATAAAACTCAATCGGGGGGCACTGTTTTCGTCAAAAACACGACAACTGAAATATGCTGTTTTAGCAAATCAGATAACAACGGTTAAAAGCGCCGATATTCGCTAATCTTCGCGGTACAAGCGGGTCCTAATGCCTGCTGAAACGCGAACATTTCGCGTCAACGGACCATTGAGCAGGCGCAAATCAGATTATAATTGGTTAGCAAACGCGATGCGGTTATTCCGCTTGGCGATATATATCCTCGGCAGGTGTTTCATAAACGAGAAGGCAATCTAATCAATTGCATTTAACACGTGCCAACTAGGCATCCACTTGCACAGTTGCCAGGCAATTGGGTATTAGCCTGCTGGCAGCAGATCCAGAGTTCGGTCGAGTTCATCCCTATCGATAATAAAGCCGTCACCTTCTGGCTGACCGACGACAAACGCGAAATGTTGCCCATCGCGATCAGCCAAGTATTTGTAATAACTGACAAAACGGTTGGGCGGTTGAAGGGTCAGAATGGTCCCGCCCTCTCGCAATACGTTGACGCCATGGACCAGCTGGCTGCCTTCGACACCCGCAACAATCCTGGCACCCGCGCATGCCGCCACAATGGTGGGCACATCGTTGCGCAGCGGGTCGATGACGCGAAAGCCATACTGCGTGCGCAGGTGCTCGGCAATCGCCAGTTCGTTGCGCAGCAGGCGCAGCTCGCCAGCGCCGCCGCGCAGCAAGAACACACCTGGATGCGGCGCGTGGCTGACATGGGATAGCAACTTGTCGCCCATGGCGCGATAGCGCGCATGCCGGCTGCGGTTGTGGCTCTGGTCATCGAATAGGACCAACTCGCGGAAGAAGGCCGTGTGCAGGCGCAGCGGGTTCATCCCCAGCCAGGCTTCATAGGGCGGCGCCTGAGTGAACAGCGGTAAGCGTGCTGAGGGCGCAGTCGTTACCGGCACTCCCTCATCGCATGCCAGCGCATAGGTCACGCAGTCTTCCATCAGCCAGGTGCCAAACCACGAATTGCCATTCTGCGTGCAGTAGATCGCTGCGCGCTCGATCTCGTGCTCCACCGCGATCCCGGGAAGCGTCCGCGGCTTGGCCGACAGCCATAGGCTGGCGTTGTCCTTGTACAGAACGCCATCAATAAGCCAGACATCCTTGAGCAAATAGCCCCGGGTGGGGCCATGATCGACCTGGATGTCGCCGGCCATGGTCGGGCCGGGATGCACATAGGGGAAAAAACGCGCCTCCCAGCCGGTTACCCGCTGCATTTGATCAGGCAGGTAAATTGCCGGTGGCGTGATAGTGCGCTCACCCGGGGCGATGTCCCAGCTCTTTACCGCAAGGCTCTGCAGGGATCTGGCAGCTGACCGCGCCAACTTTTGCCGGGCAATGTTCCGATATGCGGCAAGCGTCCAGGTGTGCTGGCGCGAGGCTGGCTGGCCACTGAAATTCGAGATATTGCTTGGCATAAAGCCTCCTCCCACAGGACGGGTTCAACACAGGTCGGTTCAACACAGGGGCGGCGCGCCAATTCGTCCTGACTAGCGGCCGCTAGGTGGACACAACCCGCTCCATCGTGGGGGGCGATTGCAAGCTGGCATAGCGGCTGCGCAGGGTCTGCAAAAACCCTTCGCCGTGGCCGTGGCCGCCGTACAGGTAGATCTTGTGCAGCCCGCCGAACACCATCTCGTGGTAGCGGCTAGCGACCTCGTCATCACTGGGTCCGTCGGGCAGTCCCAGGTGCAGCGTCAATTTGTTGCCCTCGACCGCGAACAGGGGCGTATCCCAGAGAAACTGTGCGGCTCCCGTCTTGGGCAAGCGCACAAACATATAGGCATGGTTACCCAGCGAATCGACATCCCCGCCCCGCCGCCGCTTCCACTTGAGCAAGCCATCATCCGGACGCGCCAGGCACAAGCCAATGTCGTAATAGTCATAACCATTGGCCAAGGCCCACTCGAGGGCCATGTAGGTGGTAATGGAATTGACCTCACGCAGCTTCTTGGCATCGCTGAATATCGCTTCGCAGTAACCAAAGCGCAGGGTGCTCCAGTAGCGCTTGCCACCGCGGGTGATCTCGCAGCCGAGGTGACAGGCGACCACTTCATCGCCCAGCGTGATCAGGTCCAGACGGCCAACACCCTTGGCGATGCGAAACACCTCTTCAGTGGCGAACTGGGCAGCATGTATACCCTGGCGAGCGGTGGCGTACGGACGCAACAGCTCACGGTCAGCCATGGCGATCTCAGCGTCATCGAGCGTCTGGCGCATCTGGTACAGCGGCCGGTGCTTGCGAATGCTGCGGCGCAGTTCGCTGTCGTAGCGGGCGGTGATGTCTTCCAGGGGACGACCCAGCGGCACCACGGCGCTCAGATAATGCGGCACCGACAACGCGCCGCTGGTGGGCATTTCGCTGATCACCACGGTTTGATCGGCGCCACCTGACGGCGCCACCGCGTAAGTTTCGGCGACCGCGGCCTGGCCCTTGCCGGCGATCAACAACTTGGCCATTTCGCGCTGCTGCTTTCTGCCGATGTAGAGGATCTGATAAGGGCTCTCTTGCTTGAGCCGAAAGCGGCTGACTTCCCAGCGCCAGACACAGGCACGACTGAGCACATCACGTAACCGATTTGAGACATGCCGCATCTCGTAGCGCATCGAGGGAGAGATGAATTTTCGAGCAACTGCCTGCAGGTTCTCTTTCATGTCTTCTTCAATGTCCTTGGCAAAAGCCATCCAGGCAAAACGCAGGGTCATCATCAACGCGCAGGAAGACGCGCTTAACTTATTGAAAGTTAATGCAATAGCTGTATGACTTCGCACTCATAATTGGTAACAATTAAAGATGCAAGGTAGCCCCTTTGCAAGCGGCATTTTGACAGCATGGCGCATGCTTTTATGGCGTCAAATTTTATCTTTCAGGTTGTGCTGACTGGGCTGCGTTGACGCGCTGCCAACCACGTCTGCAGGGCGGCTGCGGGCATCGGCCGCGCCATCAGATACCCTTGCCCCTGATCGCAACCTGCATTGCGCAGGAAGTCGTACTGCGCCTGAGTTTCGATCCCTTCACCGGTGATCCGGAAACCCAAGGCATGGCCCAGGTCGATAATTGCCCGGGCAACGGCTACCGCGTCATCATCGTCAGGCAGGTCCTTGATGAACGCACGATCGATCTTCAGGTGATCGATGGGCAGCGAGCGCAGATAGGCCAGCGATGAATAGCCGGTACCGAAGTCATCGACTGCAGTCGCTACGCCCATTGCCTGCAGTTGCGCGAGCACGGCGCAGGCCTGTTGTTGGCTCTCCATCAACAGGCTTTCGGTAATTTCCACTTCCAGCAACTGTGCTGGCAGTCCATGACTGGCCAAAGCGCCGGCCAGGCTGCTGACGTAATCACTGCGCTCGATCTGCAGCGCCGCAACGTTGATGGCCAGCGGTCCGGGCAAACAGTCTGTGTTGCGCCAGCTGGCCAACTGCGCGCAGGCCAGTTCCAGCACGCGCTCGCCCAGCGGGATGATCAAACCGGTCTGCTCGGCCAAAGGCACGAACTCGCCCGGCGCAACCAGACCATGCACCGGATCACGCCAGCGCAGCAGCGCTTCGACGCCTTCTACCCGGCCGCTGAACAGATCGATCTTGGGCTGATACCACAACTCGAATTCATTGTGCTGCAAGGCGCGGCGCAGGTTGCGCTCCATCTCCAGACGCTGCTGCAGGCGTGCAGTCATGTCCGGATGGTAAGGGCGCCAGGCATTGCGGCCGTTTTCCTTGGCGACGTACATCGCGGTGTCGGCGTGACGCAGCAGGCTGTCGACATCATTGCCCTGCTGCGGGCACCAGGCCAGGCCGATGCTGCCGGTGACCAGCGCCGCGTTGCCATTGAGATCGAAGGGCCGCTGCAACGCTCGCAGGATCCCCTGCACCTGCTGGCTGACCTGGCTCTGGCTGCCCTGCAGCATGAACACGAACTCATCGCCGCCCATGCGGCAAAGTCGATCGCCTTTGTTCAGCTCTTGCAGAAACCGCGCCGTTGCCTGTTGCAACAACAGGTCGCCCATCGCGTGGCCGAGGCTGTCGTTGACCTGCTTGAAGCCGTCGATGTCCAGCATCAATACGGCCAGGCCATGGCCTTGATTGATGGCAGCGGCCAACTGCTGCTGGAACAACACTCGGTTGGGCAGCCCGGTAATGGTGTCGTAGTGGGCCAGCCGCTCTAGCTGCGCCTGCGACTCGCGCAGCTCGCGGTTACGCCGTTGCAGCAGACGGCGGCTACGGTTGAGCTGAGCAACGAACAAGCTGAACAAGCCGGTAAAACTAAGGGCGAACAGGAACAGCGGCGAAGTGACCAAGGCCAGCGCAGGCCAACCTTCGCGAGGTTCGGCGACCAATTGCCAACGGCCACCCGGCACCTCGACGGTCTGCGTCAGCAGCGGCTCTTTGAACAGCCCGGCATTGCCCCAGATCATGCCGCCTTCGGCACCTTTACCGTCGCTGCCGCGCACGGCCAGGTCAATCGGCAGCTCCGGGCCGATACCAGCGGCCTGCAGCAAACGCTCGATATCGGCAACGGTAGAGACATTGCCCCAGTAGAATTTGACCCCACGCTTGCCGTTGACGAACACCGGGCGCCGGTAAATCAGCGCTTCACCGCCCTGCTGGAGCTTGACCGGGCCGGCCAGTACAGGCTGTTGCCGTTGCCGGGCGAGCTCAAGCATGGCGTATTGGTCAGGCAGGGTATGGTAGTCCAGGCCAATGACGGACAGATTGCCCCCACGTGGGTGCACGTCGTTGATCACATCGTCTGGCGCCAAGGCTACATGGCGCATGTACGGCACCGAGGCCAGCGCCTCACGCGCCATGCCGCGAAAGTGCTCGGCGCTGATCACGCCATCGGCCGTGATCAGCTGGGCGATGCCCTCGGTCTCGCCAAACGCAGCGCGCAACTGCGCCTCGAGAGCGACCCTCACCCCCGATAATTGTGTAGCCACATGCGCCACCTGCTCGAGCTGCTGGCGCTGCATGTCCATGCGGCCCAGCACAACTGACAGACCAATACCGATCAAGGCAAAGCCTACCGGCAACAGGCGGTTGATACCGCGCCGCACCGGGTTGGCGGCGGGCACTAAGGGATCTTGGTCGAGGAAAGCACTGATCATGAATGCGCGGTCGCAGGTCGATTGATTGTGTATCGGCGCAGGTTAGGCAATGTTGAGCCAGACTGGTGTTTTTCCTCGTGCGGGCGCATGCTCGAAGAGCTGAAGCGTTTCACCCATACACTAATCGTGAGGTGCAGTATTCATGGACAGTCTGCTCGATTCGTTGTTTCCAACCGCCGATGACATCCCCGAGGCCTGGCGCCTCGGGCCACCGCTGGAACAACGCGATTATCTGGTCAATGGCGAACTGCGCCAGTGGCCTGGCCCGCTGGCCACCGTGCGCAGCCCGATCTGGCTCAAGCATGGCGATCAAGAGCAGCAAGTCATCCTCGGCAGCGCACCGTTGCTGGACGCCGACACTGCACTGACGGCGCTGGACGCTGCAGTCCACGCTTACGATAAAGGCCGCGGTGCCTGGCCGACCATGCGTGTGGCCGAGCGGATCGAGCACGTGCAGGCGTTCCTTGACCGGATGCGCGAGCAACGCACGGCGGTGGTCAAGCTGCTGATGTGGGAAATCGGCAAGAACCTCAAGGATTCCGAAAAGGAGTTCGACCGCACCTGCGATTACATCGTCGATACCATCAATGCCCTGAAAGACCTCGACCGACGCTCCAGCCGCTTCGAGCTCGAGCAAGGCACGCTCGGCCAGATCCGTCGCGCGCCGCTGGGCGTAGCGTTGTGCATGGGGCCCTACAACTACCCGTTGAACGAAACCTTCACCACGCTGATTCCGGCGTTGATCATGGGCAACACCGTGGTGTTCAAACCGGCCAAGTTCGGCGTACTTCTGATCAGGCCGCTGTTGGAAGCGTTCCGCGACAGCTTCCCGCCGGGGGTGATCAACGTGATCTACGGCCGCGGGCGAGAAACCGTCAGCGCGTTGATGGCCAGCGGCAAGGTCGATGTGTTCGCCTTTATCGGTACGCACAAGGCCGCCAGCGACCTGAAAAAACTCCACCCGCGCCCGCACCGCCTGCGCGCAGCGTTGGGCCTGGATGCAAAGAACCCAGGCATCGTGCTGCCCCAGGTCGACCTCGACAATGCAGTCGACGAAGCCGTCACCGGCGCGTTGTCGTTCAACGGCCAGCGTTGCACCGCGTTGAAGATCCTGTTCGTGCACGAGGATGTGGTCGACGCGTTCCTCGACAAGTTCCAGCGTAAGCTGGCTGCCCTCAAGCCTGGCATGCCGTGGGCCCCGGGTGTGGCGCTGACGCCGCTGCCCGAGCAAGGCAAGGTCGACTACCTCAACGGCCTGGTTGCCGATGCCACTGGCAAAGGTGCACGGGTGCTCAATGAAGGCGGTGGACAGAGCCGCGGTTCGTTCTTCTTCCCTGCCCTGCTTTACCCGGTCAGCGCCGACATGCGCGTCTATCACGAAGAGCAGTTTGGCCCGGTTGTACCGGTGGTGCCGTACCGCGACCTGGAGACGGTGATCGAGTACGTGCTCGACTCCGACTACGGTCAACAGCTCAGCCTGTTCGGCAATGACCCGGCCACCATTGGCAGCCTGGTCGATACCTTCGCCAATCAGGTTGGCCGGATCAACCTCAATGCGCAGTGCCAGCGCGGGCCGGACACCTACCCGTTCAACGGGCGCAAGAATAGCGCCGAGGGCACCTTGTCGGTGCACGACGCACTGCGGGTATTCTCGATTCGTACCTTGGTAGCCACCAAGTTCCAGGAGGCCAACAAGGAGCTGATCAGCGAGATCATCCGTAATCGTCAGTCGAGCTTCCTGACCACTGATTACATCTTCTAGCCGCCTGCAAGGGATCGGCCTCCAGCTTCAAGTTGAAAGCAGCCGCGCTTTGCTTGAAGCTTGGGGCTTGTAGCTGGGAGCTGCTCTACATGCGAATTATCGAAAAAAACGCCAGCCTGGTGCGAAGCCTGACCCTGGCCGAGGAAGAACTGCTGGCAGGCTTTGCTGCCGGCAGCCTGACCGGGCCGGCTGTGCTGCAGGCCAACCAGATGCTGATGAAGGTGCGCAGCGCCAACCAGTGGCTGGCCTGCGACTGTCGCAAAGACGCCTTGCCGGTGCTTAACATTGCCCTCAATGGCGATACTGGCAGGCTGGTCCTGCGCAATAATCCGGACACCCCCGAACATACCCCTGGCTGCCCGTTCAGCAAGGATGAGCGCGAGGCTGAACAGAGCCGCCAGGAGAGCACGCCGCCGCCCGCGTGGCTTGCGCCAGACACGCCGCTGGGCCTGATTGGCGATTTCCGCAAGGCCAGCGAACAAGGCCCCGCCGGCCCGGTCAACGAGGCTGCCGAACGCCGGGCACAACAGCACCTGCTGTCGCTGCTGCTGACCTGGATCGAAATCAGCGGCCTCAACGTCTATGCCAGCCACCTGAAAAAGGACCTCACCGCGCAGTTCGCCGAGCTGCGCAGCGTGGCCAGCCGTTACCCATTGCTCGAGCGCGTGCCGGCCAGCAACTACCTGGAAACGCGGCTGGACATGAAGCACATGATGATGCTTAAAGCACGCCTGCGTGAGGCGACGGTGTTCGGCAATCACCGTCGGCATGGCTTGCTGCTCGACTGCGTCGATCAGATCAAGGGGCGCAAGCTGTTCAATGCCCGCAGTGAGGATGGCTTCGACTTCCAGGGCCATCATCTGTACTGGGGTGGCAACCGCACCAGCGGTCCGCTGCTGACCCTGGCGCTGTACTCGCCGGCCACTGCCGGGAGCAACTTCTATGAATTGATCCACGTTGCCAGCGTGCCTGTGCTGTCACGCGCGCATCTGTTCCCGGTGTACCGCGACGAAGAACGCGAACCGCTCAAGGCGTTGGTGTCGCTGATCGACTGGATGGCCAGCAAAGGCGTCAAGGTGCTGATGCGCCGGCCGGTGATTGGTGGTCAGGTGATGGATGAGCTGGTGCTGACCTCGGATCAGGACCGGGTGTTGTCGGTGTCACTGCTGGAACAGCCGGTCGGGCCGGAGCCCGACACCGAGCACTTCAAACGTTACGCCGACTTCAAAAGCCTGGAGACCTTCCGCAAGTTTGTCGCCGGGTTTTTCATGCGCGAGCGCTGAAGCGGCCTGGCCCCGCGTGTGGCCAGGCCGCGCTGGAACGGCTCAGAACGCCGCGCGGAAGATTGCTTCGATTTCCGCCTGGCTGGCGGTGCGTGGATTGGTCACGCCGCAGGCGTCCTTCAACGCATTTTCAGCCAGCAGCGGCACGTCCTGCATACGCGCGCCGAGTTCTGCCAGGCCTGCAGGAATGCCAACCGCCACGGCCAGGTGCTCGATCGCCGAAATCGCCGCGCCAGCGCCTTGCTCTGCATCCAGCCCACACACCTTGATCCCCATCGCCTTGGCGACGTCGCGCAAACGCGGCGAGCTGACCTTGGCGTTGAAGCGCTGCACGTGCGGCAGCAGCACCGCATTGCACACGCCATGGGGCAAGTCATACAAGCCGCCGAGTTGGTGAGCCATGGCATGCACGAACCCCAGCGACGCATTGTTGAAGGCCATGCCTGCCAGGAACTGCGCGTAGGCCATGTTCTCCCGCGCCTGCAGGTCGCTGCCATCGGCCACGGCCTGACGCAAGTTGTCGCTGATCAGGCTGATGGCTTTTAGCGCGCAGGCGTCGGTAATCGGCGTGGCAGCGGTGGAAACGTAGGCTTCGATGGCGTGAGTCAGGGCATCCATGCCGGTGGCTGCAGTCAGGCCCTTGGGCATGGCAACCATCAGCGCCGGGTCGTTGACCGAGAGGATCGGCGTCACGTTGCGGTCGACAATGGCCATTTTCACATGGCGGGCTTCGTCGGTGATGATGCAGAAACGGGTCATTTCGCTGGCGGTGCCAGCGGTGGTGTTGATCGCAATCAGCGGCAGTTGCGGCTTGGTTGAGCGATCAACCCCTTCGTAGTCACTGATCCGCCCACCATTGGTAGCGCACAGGGCGATGCCCTTGGCACAGTCGTGCGGCGACCCGCCGCCCAGCGAGACGATGCAGTCGCAGTGTTCACGTTGCAACACGGCCAGGCCTGCTTCGACGTTGGCAATGGTTGGGTTGGGCCGCGCGCCGTCAAACACCACGGCATCGATATCGCGCATGGCGAGCAGGCCGGCAATGCGCTCGGCAACGCCAGCCCGGGCCAGGCCCTGGTCGGTGACGATCAATGCCTTGCGCAGGCCGTAGCCAGCGATGGCAGTCATCGCTTCGTCCAGGCAATCAATGCCCATGATGTTCACGGCTGGGATGAAAAAGGTGCTGCTCATGGGGGCGGATCCTCAAGGTCTGTCTACCTTGAGAATCTGCCTAATCGCGGCCCGCGGTGTTGATCCACAGCAACGATCAATCCGCCAGGCAGACCGACTATCGGCTTAGCCGAGGAATAACCGATAGGCAGGGTTGTCGGTCTCGTCCCAGTAGCGGTAACCCATCTCATCCAGCGCAGCCGGCAGGCCCGCCAGCTCCTCGTCGGGGACTTCCAGCGCGGCGAACACCCGCGCTTCGGCGGCACCATGGTTGCGGTAGTGGAACAGACTGATGTTCCAGCGTTTGCCCAGGCGCTCGAGGAAGCCCATCAACGCCCCTGGCCGCTCCGGGAACTCGAAGCGCAGCACCCGCTCATTGCTGCCTGGGGCAGCGTGCCCGCCGACGGTATGGCGCACATGCAGCTTGGCCAGTTCGTTGTCGGTCAGGTCGAGCACCTGATAGCCCTGCCCGCTTAAGCTGGCCAACAGTTGCTCACGTGGGTCGGTGAGTGGATGGGTCTGCACGCCAACGAACAGGCGGGCTTCCTTGCCTGGGTAAAAGCGGTAGTTGAACTCGGTGATCTGGCGCTTGCCCAGCGCCTGGCAGAAGGCGCGGAAGCTGCCGGGCTGCTCGGGAATGGTCACGGCAATGATCGCCTCGCGCTGCTCACCCAGCTCGGCCCGCTCGGCAACATGGCGCAGGCGGTCGAAGTTGACGTTGGCGCCGGAGTCGATCGCCACCAGCGTTTGCCCTTTTGCGCCCTCGCGGGCGACGTATTTCTTGATCCCGGCCACGGCCAGCGCGCCGGATGGCTCGGTGATCGAGCGGGTGTCGTCATAGATGTCCTTGATTGCCGCACACAGCTCGTCGCTGCTGACGGTGATCACTTCATCGACAAAGTGCCGGCATAGCTCAAAGCAGTGCGCGCCGATCTGCGCCACCGCCACACCATCGGCAAAGGTGCCGACCTGGGGCAGGATCACCCTTTCCCCCGCCGCCAGTGCCGCTTGCAGGCAGTTGGAGTCGTGCGGCTCGACGCCGATCACCTTGATCTCCGGCCGCAGGTATTTGACGTAGGCCGCAATGCCGGCGATCAGGCCACCGCCACCCACCGGCACGAAGATCGCATCCAGCGCGCCCGGCTGCTGGCGGAGGATTTCCATGGCTACGGTGCCTTGCCCGGCGATTACATCAGGGTCGTCAAAGGGCGGCACGAAGGTCGCGCCATGTTCGTCGGCCAGGTGCAGCGCGTGGGCCAGCGCATGGGGGAAGCTTTCGCCATGCAACACCACATTGCCGCCGCGCGAACGCACACCCTCGATCTTCAGGGTTGGCGTGGTGGTGGGCATGACGATAGTTGCCTGCAAACCCAGATGGGCAGCGGCCAGGGCGACGCCCTGAGCATGGTTGCCGGCAGAAGCGGTGATTACGCCGCGCTCGCGCTGGGCTGCGGTCAGGCGCGACAGGCGGGTGTATGCGCCGCGGATCTTGAAGGAGAACGTCGGTTGCAGGTCTTCGCGCTTGAGCAGGACCTGGTTGCCAAGGCTGGCCGACAGCGCCGCAGCGCCTTGCAGTGGAGTTTCAATGGCCAGGTCATACACCGGCGCAGCAAGAATACGCCGCACTTGCTCGGTTAGCAGTTGCGCGGGCGTGAGACGCGGGTTGACGTTGAGATTGGTCATCGATGACTCCTGGTGGATGTGGTATTGCCCAGGAGTCAGAGAAAACAAACCCGCCTCCAGGGCGGGTTAGGTGCACGTACGCGCTAGCCCGCCAATCCGATAATGGCGGTAATAATAATGTTCAGGGCGCGACGCTGCGGGAAGGTATTCATGGGTAAGGAACTTATCCTGTTGCGCTACAAGCCGTCAACACTTGGCTTGCTGCGCCGAGAGCGGCACATCGAAGACCTTGTCGAAGCCCCACTGGAACACGAACGCGTAGACGAAGAAAAACGCGAACAGCGCCAGGTTGGTGAGCAATGCCGCCCACAAACTGATATCCAGCCAATACGCCACCAGTGGCAGCAACAACACAACCAGCCCGCCTTCAAAGCCCAGTGCGTGGAGGATGCGCCGCAGCACGGTGCGCTTGCGTTTGGCCTGGCGTGCCTCCCAGCGCTCGAACGCCCAGTTGAAGGCCATATTCCAGCTCATCGCAACCCCCGACATAAGCACCGACAGCGCCGTCGAGTGGGCCATGCCGGCATCGAACATCAGCGCCAGGGCGGGGGCTACGCAGGCAACGGCGATGACTTCGTAGCAGATGGCCTGAACGATCTTGCGGGCCTTGCCTTGCATGTACGGCTCCTGGGAGAAACGGCCCGCAAACGGTACGCCGCTTGCCGGCTATATTCAAGCCGCCGGCAAGCGTATGCGGAACTGCGCCCCGCCGAGCGCCGACTGGGCAACCGTGAGTGTGCCGCCCTGCCCCTCGATTGCCCGCCGGCTGATCGCCAGGCCCAGGCCAAAGCCGCCGCTATTGCGATCGCGGCTGCGGTCCAGCCGATAGAACGGTTGAAATATCCGCTCGCGCTCCTCCTGCGGGATACCGATGCCGTCGTCCTCCACGGTAAGCAGGCAGGCGCCGCCCTCCATGCGCAGGCGCAGCAGCAGCTTTTCGTCGCAATAACGCATGGCATTGCGTACCAGGTTTTGCACGGCGCGGGCGGTCAGGCGCGGGTCGAGGACAAAGCGCGGCAGGTTGGCGTCGGCTTTAACTTCCCACTGAACACCACGGCTATCGAGCTCCTCGGCAAAACCGCCAAGGACGCTGTCGACCAGCTCCAGCAGCGACACCTCCACCCGTTCGTTGGCCTGCCCGGCGGTTTGCAGCCGGCTGTAGGACAACAACTCGAGGACCAGCTCATCCAGCTCGCGAACGTGGCCGACCAGCTCCAGCAGGCGCTTGCGATTGGCTGGCGGCACTTCGTCAAACAGCAGCACCAGGCCAAAATCCAGCCGGGTCAGCGGCGTGCGCAGTTCGTGCGAGACGGCATTGAGCAGTTCACGTTGTTCGTTGACGTGCCGCTCCAGGTCGCTGGCCATGGTGTCGAACACACCCGCCAGTTCACCGATGTTGGAGCGCGCAGATATCTGCGTGCGCGCGGTCAGCTGCCCTTCGCCGAGACGCCGAGCGGTTTTCTTGAGCCGCTGCAGATCCCGCCAGTGTGGCCACACCCAGCCCAACAGGCAGCCGAGCAAGGCGGCACCGATCAGCACGGTCACGCCCCAGGACAGCAGGTTGATGTCGACCGGATCGGGCGGGCTGTGCAGGCTTACCAGCCACTCGCTGTCCAGCGCCGCCATTGCCGTTCGGTAGTAACCCCAGTCGCCCAGGCGCACAACATGCAAGCCTGCCTGCAGGCGCTCGCGTTCGGGCGCCGTTAGCGCAGCCTGATCCCAGCGCAGCAGTTGCACCTGCAAAGGGCGGAAAATATCTGCCACTTCACGCTCGACAGCCGGCCATTGCTCAGCCGGTGCCTGCTGGAACTGGCGCACGATCAGGGTTTGCACGCCCCTGGCCTGGTCTTGATTGAAGGCCATGAAACGTTCATGGAAAGCACCGACGATGGCATCGGGGATCAACAACAACGCGCCGGCGTAGGCAACGATGATCAGCAGGTAAAGGCGTACCAGAATCTTCAGCATGGTGCCTTCAGTACTCCCATTCGACGCGGCTGAACAGGTAACCCTTGCCCCACACGGTCTTGATTTTGCGCGCTTCGCCGGCGTTGTCGTCGAACCTGCGCCGCAGCTTGGAGATCGCCACGTCCACCGAGCGATCGGTGCCGTTGAACTCGATGCCCCGCAACTGTTGCAGGATGCGGTCGCGACTGAGCACTTCACCGGCGTTGCGCGCCAGCACCACCAGCAGGTTGTACTCACCGCTGGACAGCTCGACTGCCTCGCCGCGCCAATTCACCGTGCGCTCGGCCAGATTGAGAAGCAACCCGCCGACCTGGATCACGTCGCTTTCAAAGTGCGGTTCATTGATGCTGCTGCGGCGCAGCAAGGTGCGTACTCGGGCCAGTAGCACCCGCGGCTCGCAGGGTTTGCTGACATAATCGTCAGCGCCCATTTCCAGGCCCAGCACCTGGTCGTGGCTATCGTCGCGGGCAGTCAGCATGAGAATCGGCAGGCACTGTGATTCCTGGCGCAGCAGGCGACACACCTGCAAACCATCCAGGCCGGGCAGCATCAGGTCGAGGATGACCAGATCAGGCCGCTGCCGCCGGCATTCGTCCAGCACCTGATCCCCGCGAGCAATGACGGTGACGTGGAAATCGTTGCGCTGCAGGTAGCTGGCAATCAGTTCGGACAACGCGCTGTCGTCTTCAACCAGAAGAATGTTCGGCATAAGTAGCTTGGCTGAGGGAAGTAAGTAATGAGGATATAGATCCTACGCAGCCGCAGCCGTTTTCCTTACACTTTTTCACATACGCCCTACAGTGCTTCACAGCTTATTAGTGGCCAGGTGCTTTAGCATAGCGCCGGTCATTATCGGAAAGCTGCATATGTCTAACTATCCAATACTCCCCCTGCGCCATCTGGCGCCCTTGGCGCTGCTCGGTGTACTGCTCGCCGGCTGCGACAGCGCTGCCAAGCCAGACGACAAAGCGCCTCCGGCGCAGGTGCGGGTTGAGACCGTGCAGGCCCAGCCGCTGGCGATCACCAGCGAACTGAGCGGTCGCATCCTTGCACCGCGCACTGCCGAAGTGCGTGCACGGGTGGCTGGCGTGCTGCTCAAGCGGGTTTATCGCGAGGGCAGCGACGTCAAACAGGGTGATGTGTTGTTCCTGATCGACCCGGCGCCGTTCAAGGCAGACCTCGACAGCGCCCGCGCCACCCTGGCCCGCGCTGAGGCGACCCGCTACCAAGCGCGCCTGCAGGATCAACGCTACGGCGAGCTGGTGACCGACAAGGCCGTCAGCCGCCAGGAATACGACAACGCCCACGCCGCCTTGCTGCAAGCCGACGCCGAAGTTGCCCAGGCCAAAGCCGCGCTCGATCGGGCCCGGCTGAGCCTGGGTTATGCCACCGTCACCGCGCCGATTGCCGGGCGCATTGGCCGCGCGCTGGTCACCGAGGGCGCGCTGGTCGGCCAGAACGAAAGCACGCCGCTGGCGACGATCCAGCAATTGAACCCGATCCACGCCGATGTCACCCAGTCGACCCGCGAGCTGACCGCACTGCGCCGGGCGCTGCGGGCCGGTGAGCTAAGCCAGGTGGGCGAGGATCAAGCCAAGGCCACTCTGATTCAGGATGACGGCAGTGCCTATCCACTGCCGGGCAAGCTGCTGTTCTCGGACATCAGTGTCGACCCGAGCACCAACCAGATCACCCTGCGCAGCGAATTCCCCAACCCGGACCTCGACCTGCTGCCGGGCAGCTACGTGCGCGTGCGCCTGGAGCAGGCGGTACAACCCAGGGGCATCAGCGTGCCGCAGCGGGCTATCCTGCGTGACAGCGCAGGCGTGGCCAAGGTCATGCTGGTCGATCAGCAGGCTCAGGTCGTAGCCCGCGAAGTGGTCCTGGGCAATGCCCAGGGCGATCGCTGGATCGTCAATGAAGGCCTGCAACCTGGCGACCGCGTGGTAATCGAAGGCCTGCAACACATCAAGGCCGGCGATCAGGTGCAGGTTGACCCAACAGCTGACGCCAACCCCATCGTCCAGCACAACGGCCAGTGAGGGCCTGATTCATGCCGCAGTTTTTCATTGACCGGCCGATTTTCGCCTGGGTCGTAGCGCTGTTCATCCTGCTTGCGGGGGCGCTGAGCATTCCCAAGCTGCCGGTGGCGCAGTATCCCAACGTGGCGCCGCCACAGATCGAGATCTATGCCGTCTACCCGGGTGCTTCCGCTGCAACCATGGACGAGAGCGTGGTCAGCCTGATAGAGCAGGAGCTCAACGGCGCCGACAACCTGCTCTATTTCAACTCGCAAAGCAGCCTGGGCAGCGCCACCATCACCGCCACCTTCGAGCCGGGCACTCAGCCGGACCTGGCTCAGGTCGATGTGCAGAACCGCCTCAAGGTGGTCGAGTCGCGCTTGCCGCGGCCGGTCACCCAGCAAGGTTTGCAAGTCGAAAAAGTCTCGACCGGTTTCCTGTTGCTGGCCACCCTCACCTCCGAGGACGGCAGCCTCGATGAAACTGCCCTGAGCGATATCCTTGCGCGCAACGTGATGAACGAGATCCGTCGCCTCAAGGGTGTCGGCAAGGCGCAGCTGTACGGCTCGGAACGGGCCATGCGGATCTGGATTGACCCGGCCAAGCTGATCGGCTTCAACCTCACGCCCAACGACGTCTCGGTGGCCATCGCCGCGCAGAATGCTCAGGTGGCACCCGGCAGCATTGGCGATCTGCCAAGCAGGCCAACCCAGGAAATCACTGCCAACGTGGTGGTCAAGGGCCAATTGAGCACGCCGCAGGAATTCGCCGACATCGTCCTGCGAGCCAACCCTGACGGTTCCAGCGTGACCGTCGGCGATGTCGCCCGGGTCGAGATCGGCGCGCAGGACTATCAGTTCGGCACGCGCCTGAACGGCAAACCGTCGACGGCCTTCGCCGTGCAGCTGTCGCCCGGCGCCAACGCCATGCAGACCGCGACGCTGGTTCGCGAGAAGATGGAGCAACTGGCGCCGCTGTTCCCGGCCGGGGTCAAGTACGACATCCCGTATGACACCTCGCCATTCGTCAAGGTCTCGATCCAGCAGGTCATCACGACCTTGTTCGAGGCGATGCTGCTGGTATTTGCGGTGATGTTCCTGTTCCTGCAGAACATCCGCTACACGCTGATCCCGACCCTGGTGGTGCCGGTGGCGCTGATGGGCACCTTTGCCGTGATGATGGCGATGGGGTTCTCGATCAACGTGCTGACTTTGTTCGGCATGGTTCTGGCCATTGGCATCTTGGTCGACGACGCCATCGTGGTGGTGGAAAACGTCGAGCGGATCATGGCCGAGGAAGGTCTGCCGCCCAAGCAGGCAACGCGTAAGGCGATGGGCCAGATCAGCGGCGCAATTGTCGGCATCACCCTCGTGCTGGTCGCGGTGTTTCTGCCGATGGCCTTCATGCAAGGCTCGGTGGGGGTGATCTACCAGCAGTTCTCGGTGTCGATGGCGGTGTCGATCCTTTTCTCGGCCTTCCTTGCCCTGAGCTTGACCCCTGCCCTGTGCGCCACCCTGCTCAAGCCGGTAGCCAAAGGTGGCGAGCACGCCAGCAAGGGCTTCTTTGGCTGGTTCAATCGCCGTTTCGAGCGCATGAGCGATGGTTACCAGCGCTGGGTGGTCCACGCGCTCAAGCGCAGCGGTCGCTATCTGCTGCTGTATGGCGTGTTGCTGGTGGTACTGGGTTACGGATTCAGCCAGTTGCCGACGGCGTTTCTGCCGACCGAAGACCAGGGCTACACCATCACCGACATCCAACTGCCGCCGGGCGCCAGCCGCGCCCGCACCGAACAGGTGGCGGCGCAGATCGAAGCGCATAACAGCGGCGAGGCTGGGGTTGGCAATACCACGTTGATTCTTGGCTTCAGCTTCTCAGGCAGTGGGCAGAATGCGGCGTTGGCGTTTACCACGCTCAAGGACTGGTCCGAGCGCGGTGCTGCCGACAGCGCGCAAGCCATAGCGGACCGGGCCAATCAGGCGTTCAGCCAGATCAAGGACGCCGTGGCGTTCTCGGTGCTGCCGCCGCCCATCGACGGCCTCGGCGAGTCGACCGGCTTCGAGTTGCGCCTGCAGGACCGCGGCGGCCTTGGCCATGCGCAACTGATGGCCGCCCGTGACCAATTACTGGCGGAGGCAGGCAAGAGCAAGCTGCTGGTCAACGTGCGCGAATCGTCGCTGGCGGAAAGCCCGCAGATTCAGCTTGAAATCGACCGGCGTCAGGCCAACGCACTGGGCATCTCGTTCGCTGATATCGGTTCAGTGCTGGATACCGCAGTGGGCTCAAGCTACGTCAACGATTTCCCCAACCAGGGCCGCATGCAACGGGTAGTGGTCCAGGCCGAGGGCGATCAGCGCAGCCAGGTCGAGGACTTGCTGAAGATCCACGTGCGCAATGACAGCGGCAAGATGGTGCCACTGGCAGCATTCGTACAGGCCAAGTGGGTCACCGGGCCGGTGCAATTGACCCGCTATAACGGTTATCCGGCGGTTTCCATCAGCGGCGAGCCAGCGCCTGGTTACAGCTCAGGTGACGCCATGGACGAAATGCAGCGCCTGGTCGATCAATTGCCCGCCGGCACCGCGCTGGAGTGGACGGGGCTGTCGCTGCAGGAGCGCTTGTCCGGCAGCCAGGCACCGCTGTTGCTGGCCTTGTCACTGCTGATCGTGTTCCTGTGCCTGGCGGCGCTGTACGAGAGCTGGTCGATCCCGACTGCGGTGCTGCTGGTGGTACCGCTAGGCGTGCTCGGTGCAGTGCTGGCAGTGACGCTGCGCGGCATGCCCAATGACGTGTTCTTCAAGGTTGGTTTGATCACCTTGATTGGCTTGTCGGCGAAGAACGCGATTCTGATCATCGAGTTCGCCAAGAGCCTGGTCGATCAGGGCCATGATCCGGTTGATGCCGCGGTACAGGCGGCAAGGCTGCGGCTGCGGCCGATCGTGATGACGTCGCTGGCGTTCATTCTCGGCGTGGTGCCATTGGCGATTGCCAGCGGGGCCAGTTCGGCGAGCCAGCAAGCGATCGGTACCGGGGTGATTGGCGGCATGCTCAGCGCGACGCTGGCGGTGGTGTTTGTGCCGGTGTTCTTCGTGGTAGTGATGCGCTTGGCTGGGCGACGCAAGGCTGGCGTTGAGGCAAGCGAGCGCGGCTGACTGGACAAGCTGGGTGTGACATGGGAGGGTTTCTGGCTTGACTGCCAGGAGCCCTTTTTTATGTCTGCGCGATTGCCTGCCTGTTCTGTATTGATCCTTGCCGGTGGCCGGGGCGCGCGTATGGGTGGGCGCGATAAAGGGTTGCTGGAGTGGCGTGGGGAGCCGTTGGTGGCGCATGTGCAGCGGGTGGTGCGGGCGCTTAGCGATGATGTGGTGATTTCCTGTAACCGAAATCAAGAGCTGTACCGTGGCTATGCTGATCGGTTGGTGGCTGATGCCGAGGCGGATTATCCGGGGCCGTTGGCTGGGGTGATTGCGGGGTTGGCGATGGCTCGGCATGACTGGGTGGTTGTTTTGGGGTGTGATGCGCCGTTGATTGACCGTCGCTTGATCGAGGATTTGCTGGGGCTTGCGGTGGGGCAGGATTTGCCGGCGATGGTGCGTCAGGGGGGGTATTGGCAGCCGATGTTTGCGGTTTTGCCTCGGCGGGTGTTGCCCTTGTTGCGGCGGGCTTGGCTGGAGGGGGAACGGAGTTTGCAGCGGGCTTTGCTGGGGGTTGGGGGGTGCTGTGGGTTGGACTGTGCTGTGGGGGATCCCAGGTTGTCGAATTTCAATACTCCGGAGTTGCTTGGGCCATAATCTTTCTATTTTAGATTCCAGTTTATGTTTATGTTCTAAACTACTGATTTTTATGTGATTTTTTGTTTGAGAAAATGATTGCTAGTTAGCCTTTCGTGGAGGACAGCCAATGGTCGATTGCACTCGCGCAAAGAGCAGCAGCCGGCCAAAAGCGGCCTCTTGGATCGTGCACCTCTAACACGGCCCGTTGCGGCGATATTGCCTATGTTCGCTAGCGAACAGACTCATAAATACCTCCCACACTCGTCGGTGGAATGCTGCACGCCCCGGCGGCGCAACGCCCCCGCACACCTGGCCTGGCGTAGAACCGCCTTCATTCCGCATGCGGCTTGCCCTGCGCGGGTCGTGCGAAGGAATTCATGCAAAATATCCTGACTCGCACCCTGTCCAGCCTGTGGCGTTCACCGGCCATCTGGCTTCGGTGGAGTGCAGCGCGGCACAAGTTCGAATACGAGCCCATCCTGCGTTCCGAACTGTTCAATGCCCAGCAGATGGCAGATCACGACATCGTACTGGCCCGCCAACATGTGCTCGGGCGCCCTTCAAGCAAGGACGCCTTGCTGGGCCGCCTGACTGACAATCAACTGCTGCTGGAACGCAGCTGCGCAGCGCTCAAGATCGTGCAATTGTCCAGCCGACGCGCCACCCCTGCGGCCGAATGGCTGCTAGACAACTTCTGCCTCATAGCGAAAGCGAGGCGGTTATCAACTGCGGCTTAAGAGGCCGAGTGCTTCACCGGACAAGCGGAACCGCCTTACGAATCGACATTGGGCTTATCCAGAGTTGCAGCGAAGCTCATCCATTCATCGAACGCCTTCCGATGCTGGGCGCAGACATAGTCCCATCCAGCACCAGTAGTGCACCCGTAGGCCACCTGGCTCATCGTCGCAGAAGTTTGCATGTCCAGCTTCCGTAGCAGCTCATAAGCTTGAAACTGCCTCTCCCTGTCTAGCTTTGTCACTGTAATCACCGATGTCCAAGGCCAGCCGAATGGCACGCTTATTCGGTAGACCCTTGCAGTACCACTTAAGTCATTAGTCCTCCCGATTTAAACCGAAAGGCCTCAGAAGTGCGGTCAAGGAATCGTCCTGTCTGAAGATATCAAGCTGATCCAGCCAGCGCCGGTCGTGCGCGACGAATACGGAATGTTCCAGCACCCTCACCTGCTTGACTTCGAGGAGGGTGATTTCGACCGGTGAAAAGCCTGGTTCGCCGAGCAGGGTCTGGAGGTCGGCAAGGTCAGCCTGGTGTAAGCCAAGGAGGCCATTGCAGACCAGTATTTAGAAAGCCACGACCCGAACTGCAGTTACTGGGAGCCTGTACGACCTGACGGCGGAGGCTGGTTCTGCCTGGCCATTCTCGACAGCGACGACGGCCCTGTTTGCTGGTGGGCTCGCCGAGTGGTGACGCCATGACCCGCCTCGCCCTCTGCCTCCTGCCGCTGTCCACCGGCGCCAGCGCAACCGAGAACACCTCTTTGCTCAGCATTCACTGAGAGCCTGGCGCGCCTCCGGGGCGGATGGTTACAGTCGGGCGCAGCCGCCACTCTGTGCATCGGCATATTCAATCTGTACGTCAAGCAGCCGTCGGATCTACACAAACAGTGGGTGCCGGTGCTGAATGAAATGGGGATCAGACGTCGCCCCCCATACAACTGCCGCCATACCTATGCGACAATATGCTTAATGTCCGGCCTCAATCCCGCATTTATTGCCCAACAGCTGGGTCACAGCGTTCAAATGCTGCTGTCGACGTATGCCCGTTGGCTCAACTCAAGCTCCGATTGGAGCGAGCTGGAAAAACTCAAGATTGGTATCAAATCGGTATCAGCTGAAAAGCCAGCCCTGTAAGTGACTGATAGGTAAGCCCTTTGATCTCCACCGCTAACATCACCATGCAATTCGGCGCCAAGCCGCTGTTCGAAAACGTTTCGGTCAAATTCAACAACGGCAACCGCTACGGCCTGATCGGCGCCAACGGTTGCGGCAAGTCGACCTTCATGAAGATCCTCGGCGGTGACCTCGAGTCGTCCGGTGGCCAGGTGATGCTCGAGCCGAACACCCGTCTGGGCAAGCTGCGCCAGGACCAGTTCGCCTACGAAGACTTCACCGTGATCGACACGGTCATCATGGGCCATGAACAACTGTTCAAGGTCAAGGCCGAGCGTGACCGCATCTACTCGCTGCCGGAAATGAGCGAGGAAGACGGCATGGCCGTCGCCGAGCTGGAAACCGAGTTCGCCGAGATGGACGGCTACACCGCCGACTCGCGCGCCGGTGAGCTGCTGCTTGGCCTGGGTATCCCGCTGGAGCAGCACAACGGCCCGATGAGCGAAGTCGCACCGGGCTGGAAGCTGCGTGTATTGCTGGCCCAGGCGCTGTTCTCGGACCCGGACGTGCTGCTGCTCGACGAGCCGACCAACCACCTGGACATCAACACCATTCGCTGGCTTGAAACGGTCCTCACGGCGCGTAACAGCACCATGATCATCATTTCCCACGACCGGCACTTCCTCAACAGCGTCTGCACCCACATGGCTGACCTGGACTACGGTGAGCTGCGCCTGTTCCCTGGCAACTATGACGAGTACATGACTGCAGCGACGCAATCGCGCGAGCAGCTGCTGTCGGACAACGCCAAGAAGAAAGCCCAGATCGCCGAGCTGCAGACCTTCGTCAGCCGCTTCTCTGCCAACGCCTCGAAAGCCAAGCAGGCTACGTCGCGGGCCAAGCAGATCGACAAGATCCAGCTGGCCGAAGTCAAGCCATCGAGCCGGGTCAGCCCGTTCATCCGCTTTGAGCAGAACAAGAAGCTGCACCGTCAGGCCGTGACCATCGAGAAGATGGCCAAGGCGTTCGACAACAAGGTGCTGTTCAAGGACTTCAGCTTCACCGTCGAAGCCGGCGAACGCGTTGCCATCATCGGCCCCAACGGTATCGGCAAGACCACCTTGCTGCGTACCCTGGTCGGTGAACTGAAGCCAGACGCAGGTGCGGTGAAGTGGACCGACAGCGCCGAGGTGGGTTACTACGCGCAGGACCACGCCCACGACTTCGAAGATGACGTCAGCCTGTTCGACTGGATGGGTCAGTGGACCCAGGGCGAACAGATGATCCGTGGCACCCTGGGCCGGATGCTGTTCTCCAACGACGAGATCCTCAAGTCGGTCAAGGTCATCTCCGGTGGTGAGCAAGGCCGCATGCTGTTCGGCAAGCTGATTCTGCAAAAGCCCAACGTACTGGTGATGGACGAACCGACCAACCACCTGGATATGGAATCGATCGAAGCGCTCAACCTGGCGCTGGAAAACTACCCGGGTACGCTGTTGTTCGTCAGCCATGACCGTGAGTTCGTGTCGTCGCTGGCCACTCGCATCCTCGAGCTGACGCCAGAAGGCGTAGTCGACTTCAGCGGTACCTACGACGACTACCTGCGTAGCCAGGGCGTCGTGGTCTGATCTGTCGCTGACAGGTTGAACCCAGCGCGGGGCAAGCCTGCGCTCATGTGAACCGAGGCATTCGGTCATTTGGGCGCGTGCTTGCCCCGTCGCCGTTTACAGGTCCACGCCAATGCACGCCGTAGTACTGGCAATTCGTTAGCCTGCTTTCATTTCCCTCGCGCAACCGCCATGATGGGGCACGCCCCACCGCCCGCCAGCGAACGAGCCCATGACTGCACAAGTACCCTCCCCTGATCAACGCTTTGCCATCACCCGCCAGATTCTTGCGATCGTTTTCTACACCTTCATTACCTTTCTCTGCATCGGCCTGCCGATCGCGGTGCTGCCCGGCCACGTGCATGACCAACTCGGCTATGGCGCGGTAATCGCCGGGGTGACCATTGGCCTGCAATACCTGACCACGCTGCTCAGCCGCCCGTTTGCCGGGCGGGTGGCGGATAGCCTGGGCGGCAAGCGTGCAATTGGCTACGGGCTGTTGGCGATCATCGGTTGCGGAGTGCTGACGCTGTTCTCGGCCTGGACATTGGCTTGGCCGCAAGCAAGCCTGGCGCTGCTGCTCGGCGGCCGTGTGCTGCTCGGGCTGGCGCAAGGCCTGATCGGTGTAGCGACCTTGAGCTGGGGCATCGATCAGGTCGGTGCCGAGCACACCGCACGGGTGATCTCCTGGAACGGCATTGCCTCGTATGGTGCCATTGCGATAGGTGCACCCGTCGGCGTGCTGCTGGTGGATGGGCTTAACTTCAGCGTGCTCGGCCCGTTGCTGGTGATCCTCGCAGTGGTTGGCCTGTTCGCCCTGCGTCAACGACCCGATGTGGTGGTAGTGCGTGGCGAGCGTCTTGGCTTCTGGTCAGCTTTCGTGCGCGTGGCGCCGTGCGGCACGAGCCTGATGCTGGCGTCGATCGGCTACGGCACGCTGACCACCTTCGTCACCTTGTACTACCTCGAACGCGGCTGGACCGGCGCTGCGCTATGCCTGAGTGCGTTTGGTGTGTGCTTCATCATTTCGCGCTTGTTGTTCGTCAACGCGGTCAACCGCTTTGGCGGTTATGCGGTGGCGATAACCTGCATGGCGACCGAAGTGGTCGGCTTGACGTTGCTGTGGCTGGCCCCCTCACCGGGATTTGCTCTGCTTGGCGCTGGCCTGACCGGCTTTGGACTGTCGCTGGTGTACCCGGCGCTCGGCGTCGAAGCGATCAAACATGTGCCACCGAGCAGCCGTGGTGCGGGCCTGGGCGCCTATGCGGTGTTCTTCGATTTGGCGCTGGCCATTGCCGGCCCGGTAATGGGCGCGGTCGCCGTACATCTAGGCTACGCCTCGATCTTTTGCGTAACCGCCCTGCTGGCGCTATCAGGAGTAGGCCTGACGCTACTGCTGGCGCGGCGCAATCAGCGCGGCTGAGCGTTCTGCCGGTTCTGGTGCACCAAGCGCCTGGGTAAAGAAATCAGCCGTCTCACGCTGCAACGAGCGGTGGATCTGGCGCCGGTCGATACCGGCAGCGTCCTGGCAGAGCACCGGCATGCGTGCATGTTGCTCGTCATCGCAAGGCGCCATGAATACGAAATGCCCGGCGCCGGCCAGCAGGCGGTAATCGGGTGTCACCGGCAACTTGCGCGCCAGCGCATCGGCGTTGTGCTCCAGCGCGAGCAACTGGTCGTTGTCGCCACTGTACATCAGTACCGGCAGGTGGACGTTGCTCAGAGCATGCCGCCCGAACATCAGGCTAAGCGGCGCCATCAACACCACAGCGCCGACGCGCGGGTCGGCATGGGGCCCCAGCTCCGTGCGGTCGGCAATCAGCACACCGTGGGTTTTACAGGCATCGGCGTCGGTCGGTCGCTCCTGGCAATAGCGCTGCAGACGCTCCAGATCAGGCTGCGCACCGGACAGGATCAGCGCGGTCTCGCCGCCTGCCGAATAACCGATCACGCCGACCTTGCCGTCGCCCAGATAGGGGCTCAGCAACGCATCTGCCCGGGCGGCAGTGATCGCCGCGCTGACCTGCAGCGGGCGCCCGTACAGGTTGCTCAGGGTACCCAGCCGGCTCGGATCACGGGCATTGTCACCAGGGTGGGTCAAGGCGATGACCACAAAGCCCTGGCGGGCAAGGCCTGTAGCGAGGTCATGCAGCGCCAGTGGGCTCCCGGTATTGCCATGGGAAATTACCAGCAGCGGAAAATGCCCAAGCGCCACCGGCGCTTCCTCGGCAGCGCGCAGCTGATAGCCGTCGATACGCAGACTGTGGGTCGCGCCACTGGCAGGATAGAAAGCCAAGGCGTGCATGGGCCGCGCATCCACCGGATCGTTCAGTTGCAGAGGGTGCAAGCCGGCGACCCAAGGCGCGGCATTGGCGTGGCCGATCAGGCTGGTGAACACTACCAGCGCAGCAATCGTTCGTGAGAGGTAGGTCACCGGCGTCTCCCCCGCAGATGGGCGGATGACATCAGCTTAAGGCCCTATGGCTCAGGGCAGATGAAAACTGGATGAAACACACAGCGATTGCGGGCAGATGTAAGCCAAATTCGCCGCCACCTGCCCGCTTCTAGCTGCTTGAACCGTGATCAGGCGGCTGCGAACAGCTCGCCGGCGATCTGCGCCTGGGCAGCGTCGATGGCTGCAGTGCGCTGCTCTGGGCCATAAGCCAGACCGTGAGCGCGGACGATTTCCAGATCGGTGACACCGATAAAGCCCAGGAACACCTTGAGGAAATCTTCATGACCAGCGCCAGTGGCCTGGCCGGCGTGCAGGCCGCCAGCAGTCGACACCAAGATCACCTTTTTGTTGCCGCACAGGCCTTCTGGGCCGGCCTCGGTGTAGCGGAAAGTCTTGCCGGCTACCGCAACACGATCGATCCAGGCCTTGAGCTGGGTCGGCACGCTGAAGTTGTACATCGGCGCACCGATCACTACCGCGTCGGCAGCGAGGAATTCGGCCAGGGTTTCCTGGCTCAGCTTGGCCTCGAACGCCAGGGCTGCATCACGCGCTTCTTCAGCGGTGCCTGCAGCCAGCAGGGTGGCAGCCGAGAAATGGCTGATGGCGTCGGCAGCGAGGTCGAGGTACACCACTTCGATGCTGGCGTCGGCAGCCTGCCAGGCCTGGACCACTTCGCGGCTGAGCTGGCGGGAAGCGGAATTGTCGCCGAGGATGCTCGAATCGATGTGCAACAGTTTCATGGGGACTCTCCAGGATTGGCGACCGCGATAGGGGCGATCTCGATGGAGAGAATCCTACAGAGCTATCGAATAGATGATTAGTCGCTGAGAATGCACTAGATTGTCCCATTGGTAGAACAATGGGCTACGTGAATGCAAGATCTTAACGACCTGTTTTATTTCGCCAGGGTGGTCGAAGCCGGTGGCTTCGCCGCCGCCGGGCGCCAGCTGGGGATACCCAAGTCACGCCTGTCGCGGCGCATCGCCGAGCTGGAAGAGCGCCTCGGCACGCGCCTGCTGCAACGCACCACCCGCCAGCTGAAGCTGACGGCGATCGGCGAACGTTATCTGCAGCACTGCCAGGCCATGCTGCTCGAGGCGCAGATGGCCGACGAAGCGGTCGCGAGCATGACCAGCGAACCGCGCGGGCGGCTACGGGTGTCGTGCCCGGTAGCGTTGGCTCATACGTTCCTGCCGGAGGTGATCAATCGCTTTCTGCTGGCATACCCGCTGGTGCAGCTCGACATGGTCCTGCTCAATCGGCGCGTGGACCTGATTGGCGAGGGCATCGACGTCGCCATGCGGGTACGCGATCTGGGCGATGAAGACCCTGCCCTGGCTACCCGGCGTCTGCGTCAGGCACAGATGCATCTGGTGGCCGCCCCAGGCTTCGCCGAAGGCCTGACCGAGCCGGCGCAGCTGGCGACGCTGCCGGTCCTCGGCGCGACCGAAGCGGACCGGCTGGTGCACATCCGCCTCCTCGGGCCCAATGGCCGTGAGCAGGAGCTGGCACTGGAGCCGCGCCTGGCGATTGATGACTTCATCCTGCGCAAGGCTGCGGTGCTCGCCGGGTTGGGCTTCACACTCCTGCCAAGCCTGTACTGTGAAGAAGAGCTGGAGCGTGGCGAGCTGGTCAGGCTGCTCCCGGAATGGTCGCTGCCTGGCGCTTGGCTGCAGGCAGTTTACCCGCACCGGCGCGGCATGCTGCCAGCGGTGCGTGTGTGGATTGATCATCTGGCAGCAGCCTTTGAGGCCTGTGGAGAGCGGTATGTCTGAAGCAAGCATGAACCCCGAACAAGCAGCAACCTTCTGCCTGGGTTTACCGGGCGCGCGCGAAGATTACAAATGGGGCGGTATCCGGGTGTTTTCGGTGGCCGGCAACAAGATGTTCGCGGTGCTTGATCTGGCCGGTGCCGGGCTGTCGTTCAAGGTCGCCGATGAGCTGTTTCTCGGCTACGTCGACCGTCCGGGGGTGAAGCCTGCGCCCTATCTGGCACGTGCCCGCTGGATCAGCGTGGCAGCGCCCTATGCGATGGGGCGCGAGGAGCTGGCTGACTTGCTGCAGCGCTCGCACCAGCTGGTGGTGCGCAAACTGCCAAAACGGCTGCAAGCGGGTTTGTTGCTTTGAGCGGCAACGCTGCCGCTTATATAGGCAGCAGCGCCAGCCAGCGCCCACCCAGCAGCACCTGATCCAGCCAGAACAGCTGGTGCAGCGCAACGATGGCCCAGAACGTCAGCTGAAACGACAACTTGCGCGTCTTATGCCGAAAAAGCTGCTGCGCCAGCAACGCTCCGGGCCAGCCGCCCAGCAGCTCGCTGGCATGCAGGACCTTTTCTGGCGTGCGCCAGGCCTGGTTGCGAGCCTGTTGTTTATCCTGCCAATACAGCAACAGGCTGATCAGGCTCACACACGGATACAGCGCCAAGGGCAGCCATGAATGCCCGCTCCAGGCCATCTGCGCCGCGCCGAGCCCCGGCAGCAAACACAACCCAGCCAATGCCAGCAGCTTCAAGCGCAGGTTGCGCACGCCCTCGCCCTGGGCGTGGCCGCGCGGGCGTGAGGTTGCCGGTTGCGGGCGGGCCATATCAGCCTTGCGCCGTTGCCCAGTCGATCAGGCCAAACTGCCAGGTCGCCAGGATCAGCAGGCCGAACACGATGCGGTACCAGGCAAACAACGCATAACTGTGGTTGGCGATGAACTTGAGCAGCGCACGCACGGCAATCATGGCGAAGATGAACGACACCACAAAGCCAATGGCAAACACCGGCAAGTCGGCGGGCTGGAACAGGTCGCGGTACTTGTAACCGGAGTACACCGCAGCGCCGACCATGGTTGGCATGGCCAGGAAGAACGAGAACTCGGTAGCTGCCTTGCGCGACAGGCCAAACAGCAGGCCGCCAATGATGGTCGAACCAGAGCGCGAAGTGCCGGGGATCATCGCCAGGCACTGCACCAGGCCGATTTTCAAGGCGTGGGTCCAGTTCATCTGGTCGACGTGCTCGACTTCGATGCGGTGGTCGCGGCGCTCGGCCCAGAGCATGATCACCCCGCCGACGACCAAGGCCGCAGCCACGGTGATCGGGTTGAACAGGTGATGGTGGATGAAATCGGCGAACAGCACCCCAAGCACCACTGCCGGCATGAACGCTACCAGCAGGTTGACGGTAAAGTGCCGTGCGCTCGGCTCACTGCGCAGCCCCAGCACCACCTCGATGATCTTGCGGCGAAACTCCCACACCACCGCCAGGATTGCACCGAGCTGGATGATGATGTTGAAGGCCATCGCCCGCTCGCCACCAAAGTCGATCAGATCGGCGACAATGATCTGGTGGCCGGTACTGGAAATCGGCAGAAACTCGGTCAGTCCCTCGACGATGCCTAAGATGATTGCCTGAAAGGCACTCCAAAAATCCATTGTTCCCCCGCTGTGGCACTGCTGACTGCAGCGCCGTTGTTCTTGATTTACTGATAGTGGCCGCGTCGCGGCCCGGCAGTTTTACAGCGACTGTTGGTCGCTACGCCAGTCGAAAAGTTCGAGATGCCTAAAGGTTTCATCTTGAGCGGCCGAGATGCTAACAGACGAGCCTGTTTTAGGCTTGCCTGGATCCACCATGAAATGCCGCGCCAGGCACTTGGCCTTTGGTCGAGTACGGTTCGCAGGCCATGCATGCTTGGATGCCCCTGAATAACAAGAACAATCCGGGAGTGCCCTGTTATGAAGACCTTGAGGTCGATGTCGATCAGCCGTCGCTTGTGGCTGATCCTGCTGGTGGCAGTGGCAATGCTGGTGGTGCTGGGCCTGGTGATGCTGCGCCAGATCCATGGTGACCTGTATCGGGCCAAGGCTGAAAAGACCGAACACGTGGTACAGACCGCAGCCGGGGTGCTGGCCTACTACCAAGGGCTTGAGTCCGCAGGCACGCTCAGCCGTGACGCCGCGCAGCAACAGGCGCTGCAAGTGGTGCGCGGCCTGCGTTACGACGTGCAGGACTATTTCTGGATCAACGACCTCGGCCCGCGGATGATCATGCACCCGGTCAACCCCAAGCTCGATGGCCAGGACCTGTCGGCCATTCGCGACCCGGACGGGTTTGCCCTGTTCAACGAGATGGTCACCGTGGCTCGCAGTCAGGGCGCCGGGCAGATCGACTATCGCTGGCCCAAACCCGGCGCCAGCGAGCCGGTGGCGAAAACCTCCTATATCCAGCTGTTCAAGCCGTGGAGCTGGATCATCGGCTCCGGCGTCTATGTCGATGACGTGCAAGCCGAGTTCGCCCGCCAGGTACGCGATGCCTGCCTGATCGGCCTGGGCATCGCCTTGCTGATGGCGCTGCTGGTGATGCTCATCGCGCGCAGCATTGCCCGTCCGTTGCAGCAGGCCGTGCAGGCGATGGGCACCATTGCCAGCGGCGAAAGCGACCTGACCCAGCGCCTGGATACCCATGGCAAGGATGAAGTCACCTACCTGGGCGAGCACTTCAACCGTTTCAACGGCAAGTTGCAGGGGGTGATTGGCCAATTGCAGGGTGCCGCCCATGCCCTTGCCCAGTCTGCCGGCCAGGTCGGCGACAACGCCGGGCAAGCGCAACTGCGCAGCACTCAGCAATCGCTGCAGATGGACCAGGTGGCCACCGCAGTCAACGAAGTCACCTATGCCGTGCAGGATGTGGCCAAGAATGCCGAACAGGCCGCCAGCGAAATGCGCGCCGCGCAAGCGCAGGTCAGCCATGGCCAGCAGGCGATCCACGGTAGTCTGGCGCAGATCGACCGCCTTTCGCTGACCATCGACGAGGCCGTTCAGGTGATTCGCCAACTGGCCGGGCACAGCACCAAAATCGGCGGTGTACTGGAGGTGATCCGCTCAATTGCCGAGCAGACCAACCTGCTGGCCCTCAACGCGGCAATCGAAGCAGCGCGGGCCGGCGAGCAAGGCCGCGGCTTTGCCGTCGTGGCGGATGAAGTGCGCTTGCTGGCGCAACGTTCGGCGCAGTCGACCGCTGAAATCCAGACCATGATCGAGCATCTGCAAGGCCAGTCCGAGGCTGCGGTGAAAGCCATCGATACCTCCAGCGAGGCCTCGCGCCAGACTGTCGCGCAGGCCCGCGAAGCCGGTTCCAGCCTGGATGCGATCAGCCAGGTGCTGAACAACCTGACTGCGCTCAACGCCTCGATTGCCAGTGCCACCCTGCAGCAATCGCACGTGGTCGAGGAGATCAACCGCAATGTCACCGACACTGCCGGGCTGTCGCTGGAAACCGCCGAGGCGGCCCGCCAGTCAAGCGCTGCCGGCCTCGCCCTGGGCCAGTTGAGCGAAGAACTGGAACAACTGCTGCGCCAGTTCCGGGTCTGACCGCTGGAGCCACTGGATCAGCTCTTGTCAACTGATCCAGTGGCATTACGCAGACAGCTACACCTGCCCCGCCCCACAGGCTACAATCGCGCCCTTCCCCTGCCCCAAGGATCGCCGATGTCCGGCCTGGAACTCTTCGCCGCCGCCCTCGGCGTCATCGCCGTATGGCTCACGGTCAAGCAGAACCCCTGGTGCTGGCCGATCGGGCTGGTGATGGTGGTGCTGTACAGCTGGGTCTTCTATGAAGTGAAACTGTACTCGGACATGCTCCTGCAACTGATCTACGCCGTGTTGCAGCTGTATGGCTGGTGGCAGTGGACTCGCCCTGGCCATCGCGAAGACGCCCGCCAGGTCTCGCGCCTGCAGACCACACCGATGCTGACCGGGCTGGGCCTGGGCCTGCTGGCCAGCCTGGCACTGGGCGCAGCGATGGCGCACTGGACCGATGCAGCGCAGCCCTGGCTGGACGCAGCGCTGACCGGCTTCAGTCTGGTGGCACAGTTGTGGATGGCGCAAAAGCGCCTGCAGTGCTGGACCTTGTGGATCGTACTGGACGTGATCTTCGTCGGCCTGTTCCTGTACAAAGGCCTGTACCTGACTGCCGCGCTGTATGCACTGTTCACGCTGATCGCCGTACGTGGCTGGTTGGAGTGGCGGCGCGACCCTGCCCTGGTGCAGGCATGAAGGTACTGGTGCTGTGCGGTCCGGAGTCCAGTGGCAAGAGCTGGCTCAGTGGCGAAATCCAGGCACACTTCGGCGGCGAACTGGTGGGCGAGTACGTCCGCCACTTCATCAACGAGCAAGGCCGGGATACCTGCTTCGCGGACATCCCGGCCATTGCCCGTGGGCAGCTGGCCTGGGAAGACAGCGCGCGGACCCGCCAGCCTGATCTGTTGATCCTCGATACCCACCTGCTGAGCAACATGCTCTGGAGCAAGGCATTGTTCGGCGATTGCCCGCCTGATATCGAACAGGCGCTGTTGGCGCGGCGCTACGACCTGCACCTGCTGCTCGACCCGGCCGGGGCCGACTGGGTCGCCGATGGTCAGCGTTGCCAGCCGGATCTGCACGAGCGTCAGGCCTTTTTTGCAGACAGCCTGGACTGGCTGCAACGCAACCAGCAACCGGTGCAAATCATTGGCGGCAGCTGGCCGCAACGCAGCGCTGCGGTTTTGACTGCAGTCCAGCGCCTGCTTGATGGCAAATCGCCGGCCTGCGCTACCGAGTGTTAACTCGCTGACACACCGAACTGGGTCCAAGTCCCTGTGTTTACGTGCCCTGCGGCGTAAACAGCGGTGCTGTCACGTTGGTGATACAGCTTCGACCAAACGCCGTTCAGGTATGGCCAGAGCCGATGCGTCGCTTGTTTGTCCGGGAAACTGTGTCAGTGCTGAAACAGCTGCTGCGATGCGTAGACAGCATGTGGCCGTAGCTAACTGATTCCCAAGCAATTAGTAAAAGCGGCACGGCTCCTGCTCTCCTCCTTCGCAACGCTGATCAGGGCCAGCGATCCGAAGAAGGAATTGCCACCGTGGCGACACTCGATAAAGGCACCTTTCACCTGTTACTGGCAGGTTGCGCCCTGGGGGCAAGCCTGGCGCTGCCGGCCCAGGCCGACAATGGGCTGATCGTCATCACCCGCGACGTGCAGACGCGCAATGCAGTGCGAGCACCGCTGATCCCCGATCCGAGCCCAGTCACCGTCAACACCAACCCTTCCGCGCAGATCCTCAGGCAAACCAACGAGCTCAGCGATGGCGACTTCGCCTCGATCAGCAGCGGCGCAGGCATCAGTTCGCTGATCACCCAGCAGACCACCAACCTGGGCGGCAACATCAGCACCCAGAACCAACTGCCGAATCTGGCCGGCGGACGTTCCACAGGCTCGGGTAGCGGCATCGCCAACATGGTCAACTCCAACGTGCAGCAAGGCCTCGGCGTACTGAAAAGCATCGGCGGGGGCCAATGACATGAAGCGCTCATTGCTGATCCTGGCCACGCTCCTCACAGCCCCTGCGTTCGCCCAGTCACCCATCGTCAACAACGCCAGCATCGACAGCTCCGGCGCCCAGTACCAGGGCAACATGGCGGTCAACCAGGCTGCGGGGGATTTTTCTCAGCAAGCCAACGCCCGCGCCCTTGCCAATGGACACGGCGCCAGCGCCACCACGCAGATCCGCCAGCGCCTGCACACCACGGTAGACGCAAACATGGAGGCCACTGCCAGCATTCAAGGCAACGCCTTTACCAACGGCAACGGTGTTCTGGGGGTAAACCAGAGCAGCGGCGCCAGCAACCAGCAAGCCAATGCGCTGCGCATCAGCATCAGTGACCAGCCGCAAAGCATCGACGACAGCGTCCTCATGCAACAGAACGTGGCGCTGCTCAACAACTCCGATCCAGCTGACCCGAACCTTGGCAGTCGCCAGGTCACTACCGGTAACCAGGCATTCACCGGCAGCCGTGGGGTCATTCAGTTGAATCAGAGCGCCGGGGTAGGAAATCGAACGGCCAACACCCTGAGCGTCCGGGTCGTGGACTGACCCAAACAGGTAAGAACAACACTTAACCTAAAATAAGTACGGAGAATCACCATGAAACCTTCGATGGCAATCAAGCCTCTGGTTTTCGCAATTGCTGCGATCATGGCTGTAGCTGTACAAGCTGATGATCGGCGTGGCAACGGGCATGGCAATGGCAACAACAACCAGCCCCGCACGACCATCATCCCTATTAGCGCAACTGCCAATGCAATCGACCGCCAAAGCAGTACAGGCAACACGATTCACAATGAAGGTACCATCAACGAAGCCGAAATGAGCAGCTCCGGCTCCGGCGCGAGCGGCAACGTCGGCGTAAACGTTGCGGCCGGTAATGGCAACCAGCAGGACAACGCCGCGGCCATCGCCAACGCTGCTTCTGATTCCAGCCTGGACAACAGCTTCGTGTTCGGCACCGCTACTGCCACCGCCGACGTCAAGCAGTACAGCAATAACAACAAGGTCAACAACTGGTCGACCCAGAGCTCTGCGGTGATGTCCGGTTCGGCGTCTGGCACCAGCGGCAACGTCGGTATCAACATTGCCGGCGGCGACCTCAACCAACAGAAAAACACCATGGCGATCGCCAATACCAACTCGCCTATCGGTAACTCGGTCGCCACTGCCCGCGCTGATCAAAACGGCCCAGGGCTAACCGTCAACAACCGTGCAGATCGCAGCTACACCGTCGAAACGCTGAGCTTCACCACCTCCTCCAGCGGTTCGTCGTCACGCGAAGGCACCTTCAATTCGACCGACGATCGGAGTTCCTCGTCGAGCCTCAACCTGAGCGGCTCCAACGCCGCCGCGTCGAGCGGCTCGCACAGCTCCAGCGCCAGCGGATCGAACAGCTGGTCAGCCAGCGGCTCGGGCAGCGCCAACGCCAGTGGCTCCAACAATGCCAATGTCAATGGCTCGGCCAGCGGCAACGCCAACAGCAGCAGCTCGGCTTCGCTGAGCGCAACGCTTGCCGCCGCAGCCGACGCAGCGCGTTCGGTGACCTTCACCAACGGCGACCGTGAACGCACCCGCAGCGAAACCGCCAGCGGCTCGCTCAACGCCTCGCTGGACGCTTCGGTCGATACCTCGCACCAGACCAGCTACGATTCTTCGTTCGAAAAATCCTTTGGCTCTTCGTATGACAAGTCGCGTGACTACTCCTACGACAAAGCCCGCGATTCTTCCTACGATAAATCCCGCGAGTCTTCCTACGAGAACGCTTCTGCTTCTGCCTATGAAAAATCAGTCGAGGCGGCTTCCGAGTCTTCCAACGACATTTCCAAAAGCTACAGCGAAGCCAACTCGTATGACCTGAGCAACACTGTTTCCTTCCAGGTCCTGACTCCTACCGGCTGGGCCAACCCTGTGACCAACACCGCTACCCTGAGCGGTTCGGTCAACGGCGGCAGCGGCAACCTGGGCGTCAACGTCGCATCCGGTGTCGGCAACCAGCAAAGCAACTCGCTGGCGATCTCCAACACCTCGTTCTGAGTGTTGTCTCGAAGGCCCCCTGCCAAGGGGGCCTTTCTCACCTGAAGCAGAAGGCCCAATCATGCGCATTATCGCCCTGGCGTGTTTGCTTTGCCTGGCCAGCCTGAGTGAAGCGGCGCAAATGCCACTTTCCGTGCTGCCCAATGGTGCGGTGGTGTACAAACCCATTCAAAGTGTTCGCGAACGCAAGTTCGCTGACCTGGTGCAGCAGAAGACCGACTTCAGCTGCGGCGCAGCAGCGCTGGCAACCATTCTGCGCCAGGCCTATTGGCTGGACGTCAACGAAGAACAGATCATCGAGGGCATGCTTGCCCACGCCGATCAGGACATCGTCCGCGTGCAAGGCTTCTCGATGCTGGACATGAAGCGCTACGTGGAAAGCCTGGGCATGCGCGCTCGCGGCTACCGCGTCACCACCGACACTTTGAACAGCATCCGTATCCCGGTCGTGGTGCTGATGGATATCCGCGGTTACAAGCACTTCGTGGTGATGCAGAAGGTCGACAAGGGCTTCGTCTATATCGGCGACCCGGTCCTGGGCCATAAACGCTACAAGACCGAAGATTTCATCAAGGGCTGGAACGGCATTATCTTCGCCATCATTGGCCAGGGCTACGACAAGAGCAATGCCCTGCTCAACCCACCGCAACCTTTGACTGCCAAGAACCGTGTCAATGGCTTTACCCCGCTGCAAGACGCCGAGTTGATGGACTTCGGCTTTATCCAGAGCGACTTCTTCTAACACTAACAACAGGGGCATCAAGCTCCGGGAGCACGCGATGAAGATTTCACTGTGGCTGGCACTGACCTGCCTCGCCGTCAGCCTGCCAAGCCATGCCCAAGTACTGCAACCGATCGAACTCAAGGATCAGGAACTGGCCAACCTGCGCGGCCGCTACGTGCTGCCGGGGCGCATTGTCAGCTTTGGCCTGGTCATGAGCAGCACCTGGGAGAACGCCAAAGGCGAGGTGATCGGCGCACGCTCGACGATGCAGATCCAGCAATCCACCATCAAGCCGCAGTTCTATGTGTCCTTGATCGACGAAAAAGGCACCGGCACAGCTTCGACGCAAGCCCCTGGCACTGGCACCGTGACAGGCGGCAACGGGCTCAACAGCACCACCGGCGTCACTCAGGTAGTGCGTGCTGCTGGCGATCACAACACCGCCTACAACGATGTCGACATCAATGTCAGCCGCGGCAACCAGGCTCCTGCCAGCGAACCCCAGGGCCAGGTATTAGCGGCCGGAACACAGTTGGTTGGCGCCAACGGCGCAGGCTCATTGAGCGTTTCTTCAAGCGGTTCCGGAATTCAGCTGAACATCGCTGCAGGCAACAACCAGGGCAGTACAGTGCAACGTCTGGCCCAAGGTGGACTGATGCAAAACACCACGTTGCTCGGCGCTGGCAACCAGGTTCGCAACATCACCTCGCTCAATGTCGTACTGCGCGACAACGTCGCCGGCGCGGGCGCCATGAACGGTAATCTGGACCAGCTCAAAGGCATTCGCACTCTAGGATTCTGATCTACGCTCTGTCTCATCATACGTAGTCAGAAGGGACGGCTAACCCATGCATCGATTGACCACGATCAGAGCTATCGTTTGTCTGAGTAGCCTGACTCCGGCCACATTGCTTTACGCCGCTGCCGACCCCCAGGTCGAAGCGCTCAAACAAGAACTGATCGAGCTCAAACAGCGCTACGAGGCGCAGCAGAATGCGCTGATGGTGCTTGAACAACGAGTGCGTCAGGTTGAAGCCGCGCCCCCGGCCGCGCCACCGCCCAAGCGCCTGACCCGTTCCCCTGCCGAATCGGTCAAGGGTGGCCAGAGCGTAGCCGCCGGCGCGCCAGGTGCATCGGGTAGCTCGTACGGGCAGTCTCTGCAGGACGACTCGGAGCCGGCGCAGAGCGTTTCCAACCTGTATGACGAGGCCAGCGGCTTCTTTGGCCGCGGCAAGTTCAGCGTCGAAACCGGCATCACCTACACCCACTACGACACCCGCGCACTGACCCTCAATGGCTTCCTCGCGCTGGATTCGATCTTCCTCGGCAACATCAACCTGGACCGGATAAAGGCCGACAACTGGACCCTCGACCTGACGGCGCGCTACAACCTCGATCAGCGTTGGCAGTTCGATATAAACGTGCCAGTGGTGTACCGCGAGTCGACCTACTCTTCAGGCGGCGCTGGCGGAGCCGGCCCCGTCACCTCGGATGCCACCGTGACGCGCGACCCGACCATAGGTGATGTCAACGTCGGCGTTGCCTACAAATTCCTCGATGAATCGGAAGACTGGCCGGACGCGGTATTCACCCTGCGAGTCAAAGCCCCGACCGGCAAGGATCCGTACGGCATCAAGCTGGTCAACGACCCCACCAACGACAACCTGTCGGTACCCGAAAGCCTGCCGACCGGCAACGGTGTATGGGCGATCACGCCGGGCATCTCGCTGGTCAAGACCTTCGACCCGGCGGTGCTGTTCGGTAGCTTGTCTTATACCTACAACATGGAAGACTCGTTCAGCGACATCAGTGCCCAGGCCAACAGCAAGGTGCCGGGCGACGTCAAGCTGGGCAACTCGTGGCAGATCGGTGCCGGTATCGCCTTTGCCCTGAACGAGAAGATGAGTATGTCCTTCTCTGTGTCGGACCAGTTTGCCAGCAAGAGCAAGATCAAGCCTGACGGTGGCGACTGGCAGTCGATCAGCAACAGCGACTACAACGCTGCCAACTTCAACATCGGCATGACCCTGGCTGCGACCGACAACCTGACCATCGTGCCGAACCTGTCGATCGGCCTGACCGACGACTCGCCAGACTTTTCCTTCAGCTTGAAATTCCCTTACTACTTCTGATCCGGCAAGCACACGCGGGCGCTTCGGCGGCCCGCGTTTTGGTTACTTGCCTTGTCGAATCCGGCCTCGCCGAGCTACGCCTGTTATCATCCAACAGATTTGTGTGACTGTTTGATGGCAGGAAGGACGCTTTGGTGAAAATTTTACTCGGCCACCCCCGCGCACGGCTGTGGGCGCTGACCATACTGGTCTTATTGATCCCCTTGGGCGTGCGCGCTTTGTTGGGCTGGTCCAACCCATTTGGTTACTTATCCGATCTGGCCATTGGCATCCTGCTGGTGCTGGCTCTGCACCGCTGCGCCTGGTGGCTGGCGGCGCCCGTATTGATCGCCTGGACAGCGCTGCTGGTGGCCTCGGCGGAGCTGGTCAGCGCGGTAGGCAGGCTGCCGGCCAGCGCCGACCTGAATTATCTGTTCGACCCCCAATTCATGGAAAACTCCACCGGTGGCGCCCTCGCCCACGCCTGGCTGCCCTGGGTGTTGCTGGCAGCCGTAGTGGCCTGGCTGGCGAGCATCTGGCTGACGCGCCGCGCCGTGCCGCAGGCATTGCCGCGCAAAGCCTGGGCGCTGCCAGCACTTTTGCTTGGCACGCACTGGGCCGGCCAGCACCTGCTACCGTCCGACGCTGACCAGTGGCGCCAATTCAACCTGCCCCATCAGTTGCTTTCGGCAGGCGTGGGTGATCTGCAGCGCAAGGCGAGCAAGCAATTTGGCGACGACTTGCCGGTCCCGGCGCTGAACAGCGCCGGTCTGACCCAGTCCGACCTCAACGCGCCGCGGCTGCTCGATGGCCCTGGCAGCGCCCGCAACGTCCTGGTGATCACCCTAGAGGGCATTCCCGGCGCTTACGTGCGCGCCAATCGCAAGGCCTTGCACAGCCGTTTTGACGAGGAGCTGATGCCCAACCTCAGCCGCTGGGCCGAGCGTGGCATGAACACTCCGGATTACGTTCTGCACACCCACCAGACCATCCGCGGGCTATACGCGATGCTCTGCGGCGACTATGACAAGCTCGCCAACGGCACCCCCAAGGGTGTCGAACTGCTGACCCAGGAGCAACGCAACCAGGCCTGTCTGCCCGCACAGTTGGGTCAAGCGGGTTTCAGCACGCATTTTCTGCAGGGCGCCGGACTGCGCTTCATGGCCAAGGACCGGGTCATGCCGCACATTGGCTTCGAAGATGTGCATGGGCTGGAGTGGTTCAGCAACGCCAACTATCTGGAATTCCCCTGGGGCAAGGACGACCGCGCGTTTTTCGAAGGCGCTCACACCTACCTGAGCCAACTGCGCAAACAGAACAAGCCGTGGATGCTCAACCTGCTCACGGTAGGCACTCATCAGCCCTACTCAGCACCTGAGGACTACCTGCAGCGCTTCGACAGCCCGAAGCAGGCGGCAGTGGCATATCTGGACGATGCGCTGGGCGCGTTTCTCGATACGCTGGAGCGCGAGGGCGTACTCAAGGACACACTGGTCGTGATTACCTCGGATGAATCCCATGGCATCGACGGTGTGCGTCTGGCTTCCTCCTGGGGCTTCAACCTGACCCTGGCGCCGGAACAGGCCAGCCTGCCGCAGATAAAGAACGGCACCTATGGGCATGTCGACCTGACCACGTCGATTCTCGATTACTTCGAATTGCCGATCCCGGCGGCGCTGGGCGGCCGCTCGCTGTTCCGCGAGTACGATAGCGGCCGCGAGATGATCTCGTTCACCAACGGCATGCTGCGCTACCACAACGGCCAAGGCACCTATACCGAGTGTGACTTCCAGCAGCGCTGCCGCAACTACGCCAGCACAGGCTTCATCGCCGACACGGCCAAATACCTTGGCCCGAGCGGCGACGAGGTCGGCCAGCAACTGGCCGATCTGGCCACCACCCTTGACCGCTCGCTGCTGCAAAGCCCGCTGAACCTGCGCTACCAGTTTGGCGGTACCGGCCGCATTGCCTTGGGCAAGCACGCCGACAATGACTGGACAGACAACCTCATCGGCGCGCAGTACCTGGAAATGCCCGAAGGTTCGCGCACGCGCATTCGCCTGGAGGTTCGCGCATTGGACCCGGCCCATGTCGCGCACTTGCAGCTCAAGGCCAAGGAGTTCGAACAGGACGTGCAAGTCGGCCTGCCGGAACAAATGGTCGCGACCGCCGACGAGCCGATGGTCCTGGAGTTCGATTTCGATAACCCTAGTGTACGCAAGGCCTTCTCGTTCCACCTGCTGGGCTACGGCGAAGGCGAGATCGAAATCAGCGACTTCAGTGTGATCACCGCCATGCCTGGCGAAGAAGACAACCTCGACGAGCTGGACGGGCACGTCGCCCAGTCCAGCTGACGCCACTGCAACGCTATTGTGCAGCCGCCAGGGAACTCGGCAAAGCGGCGCTGCCTCTACTTGAAAGACGCACTGGTGAAGTTCACCCGAGCGTCTTTACTTGAATAAAAACAATAGCGTCACAGAGGGATGTGCCCCATGAAGATTGTGGTCACCAGTATTCTTGTCGACGATCAGGCCAAGGCTTTGGCTTTCTATCACTACGTATTGGGCTTTGCCCCCAAAGAAGATGTACCCATGGGTCGGCATCGCTGGCTGACCGTGACCTCGCCTGACGTTCCCAACGGCGTCGAATTGCTCCTCGAGCCTGACGACCACCCGGCGGCAAAAGCCTACAAGATCGCCATGCGCCAGGACCAGATCCCCGCCACCTCATTTGCTGTCAAGGATATCCAGGCTGAATACACCCGCCTCTGCGCAGCCGGTGTCGCCTTCACCAAACCACCTACCGACCTCGGCGCGGTCACCGTCGCCGTGTTCGATGACACCTGCGGCAACCTGATCCAGATCGCTCAGCGCCACTGAGCACCAGCGTCGTCAACGCAAGGAATGGCCCATGCGCTACGAATTCAACGAAGTGCTCAACGATCAGATTGATTATTTTCTGCTTGGCGATATCCAGCTGCTCGCCCGTTTCAAGGAAGAAAACGGCCTGCCCGACGACCTCGCCTATGAATTTACCCACACTGACAGCGGGGATCGGGCAGTGCTGGAAGGCGTGGTGCTGCCTCTGGCCGGAATCGAAAACCTGCCCTATACCGTTATCTTCAGCCTTGATGAAGTCAGCGCCGCCCTGCTCCAGCCAGGTAGCCAGCTCAAACACCGCCGAGAGGGTTATTGGTTACGGGTGGAAAATCGTGCGGTGATGCTGTTCACCTGGCGGATCCTGCAGCATTTCACCAACAAGACAATGGGCGATCTACTGGCGCGCTATCAAATGCGCAACCGGCCGATCATCGAGCTGGAAAACGGCTGGTACCAGGTTGAGGTACTGGCCGGTGCCGTGCTGCGCGATGGCCTGTATGAGCCCACGTTCGAGTTCATCTTCGAATCTGCCGCGCGGCGCATTGACCGTGCGCCAGTCGACACCGCTTACGCCTTCACGTTACGCGCTGACATAGCCTGAACCGGCCCGACGGGAGCCGGCCGAGGCCGCTCCCGCAGGCAGTCCCAGGGCGTCAGGTAATGTCCCGATCCTTGGTTTCGGGCAGGAACAGGATCCCCAACACCGCCGTCATCAGCGCAATTACGATCGGGTACCACAGCCCATAGTAGATATCCCCCGTGGCCGCGACCATGGCGAACGCCACGGTCGGCAAAAAACCACCGAACCAGCCGTTGCCGATGTGATACGGCAGCGACATCGAGGTGTAGCGGATGCGCGCCGGGAACAGCTCGACCAGCCAGGCGGCAATCGGCCCGTAAACCATGGTCACGTAGATCACCAGAATCGTCAGCAGCAACAGCACCATGGGATAGTTGATCTTGTTCGGGTCGGCTTTTTCCGGGTAGCCGGCTTCTTTCAAGGCGGCGCCGAGGGTGGCGGTGAACGCATCATTGCGGAGTTTGAAGTCAGCACTGGCCAAGCTGCTGCCATCAAAACTGGGCACCTGCCGCTCGCCGATCTGGATCTGGGTCAGGCTGCCAGGTTCGGCGTGCTGGTTCTGGTAGGGAATCGCACGCTTGGCCAGCAAGCTCTTGGCCACGTCGCAAGAGCTGGTGAACTTGGCTTTGCCCACCGGATCGAACTGGAACGAACACTGCTCAGGATCGGCAATCACCACCACAGGGTTCTGCGCCTGGGCGACAAACACGTCCGGATTACCGTATTGAGTCAGGGCCTTGAAGATCGGAAAGTAGGTGAACGCCGCAATGATGCAACCGGCCATGATGATTTTCTTGCGGCCGATGCGGTCGGACAGGCTACCGAAGATGATGAAAAACGGCGTGCCGATCAACAACGAGCCAGCAATCAGCAGATTGGCCGTCTGCGGGTCGATCTTCAGGGTCTGCAGCAGGAAGAACAGCGCATAGAACTGCCCGGTGTACCACACCACCGCCTGCCCCGCAGTGCCGCCAAGCAGCGACATGATCACAACCTTCAGATTATCCCAGCGGGCGAACGATTCGGTCAGCGGTGCTTTGGACTGCTTGCCTTCAGCCTTCATCTTGAGGAATACCGGCGACTCGTTGAGCTGCAGGCGGATGTACACCGAGATCGCCAGCAGCACGATCGACAGCAGAAACGGTATGCGCCAACCCCAGGCTTCGAACGCCTCGGTACCCAGCGCCGTACGACAGGCAAGGATCACCAGCAGCGAGAGAAACAGGCCCATGGTCGCAGTGGTCTGGATCCAGGCGGTAAAGAAACCCCGCTTGCCCTTGGGTGCGTGCTCAGCAACGTATGTCGCGGCGCCACCGTACTCACCGCCCAGCGCAAGGCCTTGCAACAGCCGCAAGGTAATCAGAATGACCGGGGCTGCTACACCGATGGTCGCGTAGCTGGGCAGCAGCCCGACCACTGCGGTAGACACCCCCATGATCACAATGGTGATCAGGAACGTGTGCTTGCGCCCGATCATGTCGCCGAGGCGACCGAACACGATTGCGCCAAACGGGCGCACGGCAAAGCCTGCAGCAAAGGCCAGCAGCGCGAAGATGAACGACGTGGTTTCGTTGACACCGGCGAAGAAGTGCTTGGCGATGATCGCCGCCAGCGAACCGTACAGATAGAAGTCGTACCACTCGAAGACTGTGCCCAGGGACGAGGCAAAGATGACCTTGCGCTCCTCCTTGGTAATGCTGTGCTTGGGCGCGCTGCCCGTCGATGTGCTGTTGATCGCCGCCATGGGTTGCCTCCGTCGTGCATGAGTAGGCCGGAGTACTACACAGTCGAGCACCGCACCCTGGCCCTTGGGCTTGTCTTGGATCACGGTTGCGCGAAGCACGACGAAGCAGACCGCCTCGGATCGCAGCAAGGTAAGTTCAAGCATAATCGCCTTTGCCGGGATCGCCAGCCGGCTACAGACGTCGCGCCTGAACAGCGTTATATACCGCCAGTGCCGATCTGCCATAGGGTTCGATAGCGCTCCAATTCGACAGGAGTGCGACCATGAGCACCCCCCCGTTTCATCACGCGCAAATCGTCCGTAGCCTGCCCGCCTGGAGCAAGGAGCTGCACCCTGACCATGTCAAACAGGTGCTCACCCGCGCACGCAAGGACTATCTGGATTCCACGGGCGCGCCTTACCCGTGGTACGCCAAGGCCCTACCCATCGAGCAGGATGCCATTCGCCGGGCAGTTGCTGAGCGCGACCGCAGCCAGCAGATGTTGAAAGCGTTGCTGAGTCCGCTCAAGGGCATCAGTACGTTCTGCCGCCCGCTACTGCAACAGCGGCTTGCGATCAGCACTTCGGTCGACCAGGCACAGTATGTCTATCAAGCCACGCAGGTCGAGCCACCGACCGTCCCGCCGGGTGGGCCGAGCGTGCCAACCACGCCGTTGCCGGTGATTGCCAAGGGTCAACCACAACTGCGCAGTTTGCTTGAAGCCGCCCTGCACAACTTTGAAGGGCCTGAAGACACCACGCGCCTGAGCCGGCTGCAGAGCAGCGCCGAGCAGATCACTGGCCTGCCGGAATTGAGCCTTGCCGACTTCATCGGGCATTGCCGGGCGCTGGATCTGGGCCAGAAGTATCAAGATCATTTGAGCAGTGTCTATGACGGCACGCAGGCCAGCCAGATCCGCGATGCCGCGATCAAGGCGCGCCGCGACGAGTTTCGACTGCAGGCACGCATTGCCTCCCTCAAAGGCCTGCTGAGCAGTCAGAACGCCGCCGCAGCGCACGCGCTGAGTGCTGAGAACGCCAGCGCCGACCAAGCACTGCAATGCTCGCAGATCCTGCTGCTGGGCGTACCGGTCCACGAAGTCATGTTCATCTCTCGGGCAGGAAGCGCCGAGGACGGTCCGGCCATCCTGTACATCCCCGGGACAACAGATCAGATCAGGGAATATGCATCGATCGCAGACAGTTTCACTGCCTTCAAGCAGGCACTGCTCGACCCGCAGGTGCGCAAGCGTTTGCTCGCTTTTGTCTCTCAGAGCCAGCAACCGCAGCTAAAGGTCAAACTCATGCGGGCACTGTACGAGAACAGCGAGGACCACGACGGGCAGCCGCTGGTCCCACGGCGTTCGGTTCATCTGGATATCGTCTTCACGCCATTGCCCAGCCAACCCTGGTCAACCCTCGAAGCGAGGCACGTGGCCAGGCTCAAGAGCGATGCGCGCAGCATTGCCGTGCCCACTGCCGACATCGACGCCAACGTGCGCGAGAAACAACTGCTCCACTGGTTGGACGTGGGCATGACGATACTTAACGTAGCTGCCTTCTTCATCCCGGTGCTAAACCCGCTCATGCTTACGCTGGGCGCAGCGCAGATCATGGGCAGTGTTTTCCAGGGCATCAGTGCCTGGGAAGACGGCGACAACGCCGAGGCCATCGCGCAGCTGGAATCGGTCCTGCTCAATATTGCGGTCGTCGGCGCAATCGCCGGCGGTGGCGCTGTCCTCAAGGCCTCCGGCTTTATCGACGCAATGCAGAGTATCCGCGTGGGCGATGAAGAGCGCCTCTGGTATCCAAGCCTCACAGGCTATGCCAGCGAAATCCGGATGCCATCCATGCAGTTAGCCGATGAAACGGGCCTGTATCACGTGGACGGTCGAACCTTCGTTCGCATTGACGAACACTTCTACGAGACCCAGCAAGGGACCGACGGCGCCTGGCGGGTACTGCATCCGCAGGATCGGCAGGCCTATTCGCCGACGCTTGAGCACAATGCCAGTGGAGCCTGGCGGCTGGCCTATGATTCACCGCTGGAGTGGGATCGGCTGATGCTGCTGCGACGGCTGGGGGGTGTGGCGCAGAGTGTGGACGAGATCGATCTGGAGTGTGCCTGGCGCAGCACTGGCCTGGAAGACGGGGTCTTGCAACACCTGCACGTGGCTGGCAAGAAAATGCCGGCACTGCTCGAAGATGCCTTGGCCCGTCTCGACGCGGACCGACAAGTCAGCCACATCATCGACGCGGTGCGCCACGCGCGGCCGTTGGCAGCGCACAAAAACTTCGCCCTGCCCGCACTGCTGCAACTGCCTGGCTGGCCGCAGGACCATGTCATTCAGATCTTCGAGGGCAGTGAACGTTGGGGTGCATCGACCTTCTACCGTGGACAGGCCGAAGCCTTGGGTGAAGTGGTGATTCAAATCAGCCGCAGTGAGCTGGAAAGTGGTGATCTAGCTGGCGTCGTCCTGTCGCAGATGGAACACCCCAGCGTACTGAGTGATGCCAATGTTATCCCGAGCGAACGCCCGCAGGCCTTGCAGAGCCGATTGGCCGAGCAGCTCGAGGCTAGCCGGCAGGATCTGTTCGACAAGCTGTACCCCGGCGCTCAGGCACCTGCCACACGGGCCGTCGTGCGGCTGCACGAACAATTTCCTGGCCTGCCCCGACTTGCATGCGAAGAAATCGAGGCCCATGCCAGTGGCCTGGAACGCCAGCTGATGACCGCCGAAACCGGTCGCATTCCCCTGCGAGTGCTTGAGGAGGCCCGCCGGATGCTGGCCCGCGCGCGTCTTGACCGAGCGATCCTGGGCCTGCACCGGCCGTTTCTTGCTACTGCCGACAGCGGCCTGCTGATCGAAGGTCTGCAGGCCCGACAACCGGGGCTGAGTGGTGCAGACTTGTTCAACGCGGCGACAGCAGACCGTGCCGAGGCCGCGCGATTGATCGGCCAACAGCACATGCCAGCCGGTGTACGTTCGCCCTTGCGTCTGGCTGACGGCCGCATTGGCTACCCGCTGAGTGGCCGTGGAGCGCCGCGGCCTCGCGCCGCACCGCCAGCGCGCCGGCTGCAAGCCCTCTACCCTGACCTGAGCAACGGCCAGATCAGCGAACTACAGGCTGAGTTGGCGCAAAGCGGCGACCTGGCAACTGCAATCAGCCGCCTGCAAGTCGAGCAGCGCACCCTTCACCGGGAGTTGGCGCAGTGGATCAACGACGCCGACGCTGACTTCCTCGACCGCGAAGAGCGCCAACAATGTGCCGAAGCGCTCCGCGCCGCCTGGCGCCGCGAAGGCGGCGCAGCACGCGATACATTGACACTGGAGCGCATGCGCGTTGCCGAGCTGCCCAGGTTATCGGCGCGCTTTCCCCATATCCGCGCATTGAATATCCGCGAACTGGAACTGCAGCGCCTGGACGCCGATTATTTCGAGCGTTTCCCGAGGCTGGAACAACTCAGTATGGTCGGTCATCCGCAGCTCCCACCTGAAGCACTTTACGCTGCGCTGCGCAGCGCGCCAGACCTGCTCGCACTCCAGGTTTCAAGTTGCGGCCTGAGTGAACTTTCGAGCACGGCCCGGCAGGCCCTGGGCGCAATGCGCAGGTTGCGTATTCTGAACCTCAGTCGCAACCAACTGCGCCTGGATGACGGCCAGATGACCTTCCTGGCCACCTTGCGGATCGACGAGCTGAATCTGAGCAGCAACCGAATCGTCCTTGATCAGGCGCTGGCTAGCCGCTTCCAGGACCTGATCAACCTGCAAGTGCTGAAGCTTGACTTCAACCCGCTGGGGATCGCCCCTGACTTGAGCTATATGGCGCGTCTCAGTCACCTGTCGCTGTACAACTGCGGACTGCAGAGCTGGCCACAGGGGTTGACCACGCTGATGAATCAACCGCAGTACCAACTGCGCATGCTCGAATTGTCTTTCAATCGGATCCACAGCGTGCCCGACCTCGCTTCCGTGCTGCGCACGCCTTACGCCCGCGATCTCGGTGCCGGGCTTGGCGGACGTAGCTGGCGCTTCAACTACAACGACCTGCAGGCGCAGACACGTGCTCGGTTGCTCAGCATTGGCGTCAGCATCTACGAGCGAGAGCCAGAGATGGCCGGATGGCAGCTGTTCTGGCGAGGCAACGCCACGCCCGCGCAGGAGCAGCTGTGGGAGGCACTGTTCGGCCAAGGGGAAAACGGCGAACTTTCTGCTGTCCTGGAAAGCCTGGTGCAGTCAGCCGAGGCCCGCCGCCACCCCGAGGCCTTGAACACCCGGGTTTGGGCCCTGCTCGAACAGGCTGGCGCAGACGCCGAGCTGCGTCAGGCCCTGAACGAAGTTGCCCAAGCGTTCCCGCCGACCTGCGGAGATGCCGGCACTGATGGCTTCAGTGCTTTGGAGATCCAGGTCCTCACTCACGCCGCCAGCCGTGACGCAAGCCCGCTGGCGAGCCAGTGGCGGCTCTACCGCAGATTGTTTCGGCGGGCTCAGGTCGACCGCCTGGCCGATCGCATCGCCCTGCGTCGAACGCTGCGCAAGGCAGCATTGCAAGACGCTGAAGTCACGGGGAATGAGATCACTCTACCCCGTCTGGACCCGCTCGACGACGTGCTTGCCGCGCCAGACACAGTGCTGTACGGGGGGCTGATCGATGACATCGAGATTCGTCTTGCATTACGCCAGCAGTTGGCTTCGACCCTGGACTACCCAGAGCCAAGCAGTGGCATGCTGTATGAGCATGTCGCGATGCTCAATGACACGATTCGCAGCAATGTGGCCCGGGAAGTAATGCGCCTTGACCAGGATCCGCTTTCCCGGCATGCCTGGCTGCTCGAGCAGCCGGCATGGGCACAAAGCGTACGCGGGCAGAACGCAGAACAGTTTCTCGCCCTGACCGATTACTGGCGCGCGGGCATGGATTACCTCGACTACTGCCTGGATGAAAGCAACGAACCGGTCACCAGGCTGTCTGCTTCGGTAATCACTGCGTTGCAAGAAACGCTGCAGCGACCCGTACTCGACTCGCGCGGCAGTCTGATCAGGGTCGAGCTTAACTCGGCTCAATACCAGGCTGCCATCGATGCGCTGCTACGCGAGCAGAAAGCTGTTGAGCAGGGCCTGCTGGAGAGCATTACCCGCAGCTTTGAAGCCAACAACAACTGACCGAGCCACTAGGTCCCGCGCAGGTCTTCGAAGAAGGCCTGCCGGCCGTCCACCTGGGCAGCCGCGCGTGGCAATTTCGCGATTTCGCCGCGGGCCGCTTCCACATGCCAATAGCAGTGCCTCACCGCTCGGGTCATGGCGACATAGGCGAGGCGCTGCACCTCTTGCTTCTGCGCCGTGTCAAATGCTTGCGCATCGCCGGCCAGGCCCAGCCCGGCGAGACGGTAGACCTGATTCTTGTAGGGAGAGCTGGTCAGGTACTGACAGTCGCCAAGCATGAATACCGTGTCTGCCTGCAGGCCCTTGGCGCTGTGATAGGTCAGCAGGCGCAGCCGACGCTGCTCTATCGGCAAACTGAAGTCCATCCTCACAGCCTCGTCTATATGCTGTGAAATCAATAGCTTATCGCTACTTTTTCGAAACAGTATCATTATTGATTCGCCGCGACGATAGTGCTCGATTACGGTCTGGCCAAGTGCAGCCTCGTCGCGCTCAAGCACCCTTACCGACGACAGTGGCAGCGCTGCGGCAGGTCCACTGGCTCTGGCTTTCTTGCCGACAATGGTCGCCATACCTTTGACCATATGCTCTGCCGCATCGATCACATGCTGCTGACTGCGATAATTGTCGACCAGCATCACCCGCGTGTTGGCCGGCGACGGGAACGTCTTGCTGAACTCGATGAAGTACTTGGGCGAGCTGCCTCGCCAACCGTAGATCGACTGCCAATCGTCACCCACACACATCAGTGATGCATGCTGAGCCTTGCGCCCAACGTGCATAGCCGCGCCACGACGGCGGATCTCGCCAAGGCTCGCGCGCAGCCAGCTGACTATCTGCGGCGAGACGTCCTGAAACTCGTCAATCATCAGATGCGCCAGCGGGCGCAGCAATGGGTCGGGCAACAGCCGCAGATTTTCTGGGTTGTTCTCGCCAAACAAGGCGAACATGCGGTTGTAGCTCATTACCGGCGGAGACTGCGCCAACAGATGTGACTCCAGCGCTTTCCAGAACAACGCCAGCGCCTCGAAAAACACTGAGTCACTGTCGCCCGGAGGAAAGCTCATGGCCGTCACAGCGGCGCTGACATCCAGCCCAAGGTTTTCGATAAAGCCGGCAGCGCTGACAAACGCATCGAGCAACGGTGCCGGGGCAAGTTCGCCACTGACCTTGTATTCAAAGCCCGGACCTGCCACGGCATCACCCGCCAAGGTAGCGGCCAGGCGCTTCGCGCTGGCATAGTTATCCAGCCAGATCAGAGGCTTATCGCAGAAAGCTTGAAACAGAGTGCGCTTCACTGCCCATTCTGCGCGGACGCTGAGTTTGGCTCCGGGCCGCTGATATTGGGCGCTTTCGCTTGGATCAAAGCCAAGTACCACCAGGGCGTCCTGCCCAGCCAGGCGCCCGTGCACGTGAAACTGGCTACCGCGGATCTGCACCGTTTCGCGGCAAGGCTCGATGCCCTTGATCGGCCATGAGCCGGCGCCGAACCACAGATCCTCAATCACATCACACAGTTCTTCATCGCGCTGAGCAGCCAGTTGGGTCACTTGCACGCGCTTTTGCACATCCGGATGATCCGGGTCCAACGGCTTGAGCTGCAAGGCCTCGCGACGCAGAGCTGAGATCAGCTCGGCAAAGCGCGGACTGCCCCCAAGCAGGTCGCTGTAGCAGCCATTCAGCTGCTGACGCTGGGCATCATTGAGGCGCAGATCGAATGGGTTGCTATCGGCTTCGCTCAGACCCTGGTTGTCGTTGCCCAGGTTCTCGAACGCGCGCAGTTGGGCAAACCCCGGCAAGCTACGCACCAACGGCAAGATGCGCGAATGGAAGGTACGCACCAGCTCGCGTGCAGCAGTGGGCGCCAGGTCGATCTGCCAGAGGGCAAAGATCTGCTGCAGACGCTTGATGAAGTCCAGCCGTGACTCGCGGGTGAAGGTCACCACGGTCATCGCATCCAGCTCGTAGCCCAGATAGTGGCGCAACAGCAAGATGCGCAGGACCAGCGAGGTCGATTTGCCAGCCCCCGCGCCCGCCACCACACAAGTCGACGGCGTGTCACTGAAGATCAGCTTCCACTGCGCGGCGCTGGGCTGCGCGGTCGCCGGCAGGCGCTGGGCAACGTCAGCCTTGAAGCGCTTCTTCAGCTCAGCACTGAGCGGCAGACGCCAATCTTCGAACAGATTGGTATCCTGTCCAGGGCCCGCGCCGTGCTCTGGTCGGGTATCCCGAATCACCAGCACTTGCCGCCCGGCTTCATAGCCCTCGGCGCGACCTTGCTCAAAGCCCTCGCGCAAGCCATCGACATGGCCACTGCGCTGCCCGGTGGCGTGGCCGAGAAACCACGAGTCGCGGTGCTGCGCCTGCAGCCGGCTCAAGCCTCGGCCCAACAGTCGTGCGGCCAAACGGCGCAACCAGGGCAACTGGGCAGGTGGAATCAGTTGGGCGGGGCTTTGGGGAAGCTCGTGCGACACGGTCACTCCAGTGCGATCAATACATCGGCTTATGGTGGCTGCAACCGGTGAAAATCGCCAGCAATTGCTTGCACATCAGCCTATTAGCCGATGAATCGCATAATTGACTGCAGCTCCATACATCGACTAAAACGATGGTTTTAAGCCGTTATTTACGCTTATATTCGATTCTTTTTGGCTGCATGATGGCGTCCATCCAACGCTATTCAGGGAGCCGACTGTCATGCTGCACCTCAGACCTTTTGCCAGCCTGGGCCACGCCAATCACGGCTGGCTCGATGCTCATCATCATTTTTCATTCGCTGAATACTACGACCCAGCGCGTATGCACTGGGGCAATCTGCGGGTCTGGAATGACGACCTGATTGCCGCCGGCAGCGGCTTCCCGCCGCATCCGCATCGTGACATGGAGATCATCACCTACGTCCGTGAAGGGGCGATCAGCCACGAGGACAGCTTGGGTAACAAGGGCCGTACCGAGGCCGGCGATGTGCAGGTCATGAGTGCTGGCAGCGGCATTGTCCACAGCGAGTACAACCTGGAGAAGGTCGACACGCGGATTTTCCAGATCTGGATCATCCCTGAACGTGTTGGCGCAGCACCGGCCTGGGACGTTCGCCCGTTTCCCAAAGGCGAACGCGGTGAAGGCTTTGTGACCCTGGCCAGCGGTCGCAGCGGAGACGAGCAGAGTTTGCAGATCCGTGCCGACGCAAGATTGGTAGCCGCCACCTTGAGGGCCGGTGAAACCGCACGCTACAGCTTCGATGAAGGCCGCCGGGGCTATCTGGTGCCCGCCAAAGGCAGTATCGAAGTCAACGGCGTGCGGGTGGAGACGCGTGACGGGCTAGCCATCGAGCAAGAGCCGGTGCTGACCGTGACGGCCCTCGAAGACAGCGAAATCGTGCTGATCGACGTCGCCTGACCTGCATAGCCAAGCGCCTCAGTAGTCGAACCGATCCACCGCCCTGCGCCGCTCGTTGTCATCGCGGCGGTCGTAGGCCGCCGTGGTCTGGATATTGGCATGGTGGGCAAGCTTCTGCGCAATCGACAGATCGTGCTCTTCGATAACCCGGGTAATGAACGCCCGGCGAAAATCATGCGGCATGATCTTGACCCCGACCTGCGCGCCGCGCTGGCGAGCGATGTAATAGATCGCATGCTTGGTGATGCGCGCGCGGGTGATGTGGTTGCCGCGGCGGATGCGATTGAACAGGAACTCATCATCGGCTTCGCCGACAGGTAGCTGCTCACGGCGCAAGTCCAGCCACGCCTGGAGTTTTTCGAACGCCCAGGCCGGTGCGTACTTGACCAACTGCCGGTTGCCCTTGCCCACTACCTGCAAACTGCGCTCGGTGAAATCGACTTGCGCCAGGTCGATATCCACCGACTCGGACTTGCGCATGCCGGTGCCGTACAGCAGTGCAATGATCGCAGCGTCCCGCACCCCTTGCGGGCGCGGATCGGCGGCGCAGGCATCCATCAGTTCACGAATCAGGCTGCGCCGCAGATTGCGCCCGGGCGGCAGCCGGCTGCCGGTCGCCGGTTTGACCTCACGCATGCGCAGCAGCTGTTCATGCCCTATCAAGCCCTGGCGCCAGGCTTCGTTCATCACCCCACGCACGGCATTGACGTACAGCGAAGAGGTATTGGGCGCGTAACCGTCTGTGCGCAGCGCCGCGACCAAGGCGATGATGTGCCCAGGCTCAAGCCGGTGCCAGGGCACGTCGGCGATATCACAGTCGATGAAGCCGAGCCGGTCGGCGGCGTCCTGCAGAATGTAGCGCATGGTCAGCTGACTGGAAGGCGCCAGCCGGGCGAGATACTGCAACAGGGGGTTTTGCAGAGAATCGGTCAAAACATGAATCCTATTCCTTGAACTTCAAGCTGCAATCAATGCCATCATCTTGATATGCAACAGGTTTGGCCCTTCGAGCTGCCCTGATGTTACCGGAAACACCACGCCGTTGCTGACCAGCAAGTGCCCGTGTGCACCGACGCTTGCGATGTTATGCACCGCGCCAGCCCAAAGCGCTACAGTGAAGCTCACCGCCCCTGCCAGCGAGGCCCTATGGCACTGCACCGTCTGACCCGCTCTCACCCTCGCCTGACGATCGCCACCCTTGCCGGGCTGGTTGGCGGCTGGTTGATTCCGGCCGAAACCCTGATTCAGCACCTGCTGGCCGGCTGGAACCTGGGTGTCTGGCTGTACGTACTGCTGGTGCTGTGGCTCAGCTGGCGGGCCACACCGGCCAAGGTTCGCAAGGTCGCGCAGATCGAAGACGAGAATGCCGGGCTGGTGCTGTTCGCGGTCTGCCTGGCCGCAATTGCCAGCCTGGCTGCAGTGGTGCTGCAACTGGCAGCCAGTCAAGACCTGCACGGTAGCGAGTTGACGGTGCACTACCTGTACACCGGGCTGACCGTAGCCGGCTCCTGGCTGCTGATCGGCTGCATCTTCAGCCTGCATTACGCGCGACTGTTCTACACCTCGGCACTGCCAGAACCGCCCCTGCGCTTTGCCGATGGCGAGCGCAACCCGGATTACTGGGACTTCCACTACTTCGCTTTCACCCTCAGCGTGGCCGTCCAGACCTCCGACGTCGGCGTTGCCGACCGCGGCATCCGCCGGGTGGTTCTGGCACAATCTCTGGTGGGTTTTGTCTTCAATACGGCGATTCTGGGGATCACCATCAATATCGCCGCGGGCTTGCTGGGCTGAATATGCCGACGAAAACGTTTGCCCCAATGCGCCAGCTGTGACCGAGGTCAAGCATTGGTATAAATGTCATCTTTTGTACGAGAAACTACCGCCTTAGGTGCTAAGGTTACAGTCCTTGGCGCCAATTGACAGCGCAACACTCAGCCCTTTCTTAAACAAGGTCGAGGAGGCAAGCGTGAACAAGATGACGTTTCCCAATGCTTGCCAGGTGATGCGCTGGCACTTCCATCCTTTGGGCTTTGAAGCCAGCATGGATGCACCGCGCAGCATGATTGTGCGCCTGTTCGATCGCGAGTCGGGCGAAACCGTGCTGGCCATCGCCGGTATCCCCTGCAGCGCGGTCATGGCCGCCAGCGATGTCGAGCGCATCATTGAAGCTGTCGAAGATGAAATGGCCGCTTTCATCCCCTCCCTTGCCCTGCGCACCGCGGTCTAGCTGACCCGAGGCGCTTCGCGCGGCGCGAGCCCTGCCATGAAGTGCTCTGCCGGCACCGGTCGGCCCATCAGATAACCCTGCAACGAGTCACAGCCCAGACGGGTGAGAAAATCCTGCTGACTGTCGGTCTCGACACCTTCGGCAACGATACGCAGGCCCAGCGCCTGGCCTAGAGCCACGATTGCCGAGACGATCGCTGCATCGTCGCTGTCATGCTCCAGGTCACGGACGAAGCCGCGATCGATCTTCAGCTCATTGGCCGGCAGACGTTTGAGGTACATCAGGCTCGAGTAGCCGGTACCGAAATCGTCGATGGAAATATCCACGCCCATATCGGACAGCCTCTGCAATACCAGCAGGCTGGCATCCGCGTCACGCATGGCGGTGGTCTCGGTGATCTCCAGGGTCAGGTGGTTGGCGGGCAGCTGATTGCGCTGCAATGCCTGGGCAACACCGTCGACCAGACCGGCGTAGCAAAACTGGATGGCCGACAGGTTTACCGCGATGCGCCAGTCTTCATGCCCCTGCTCGAGCCATTGACGCATCTGCCGACAGGCTTCGCCAAGCACCCATTCACCGATCGGAATGATCAGCCCGGTCTTCTCGGCCAGGCTGATGAAGCGGTCCGGGTACAGCAAGCCGTGTTGCGGATGCTCCCAGCGCAGCAAGGCTTCGGCACCGATCGGCACCCGCCGGACGGCGTCGAACTTGGGCTGGTAATGCAGGCGGAACTGGCCCTGTTGCAGCGCGACTCGCAAGTCCTGCAGCAACTGCAACTGCTGGCGTGCATCGCTGTTCATCGAGACGTCGAAGAAGCTGTAGCCGTTCTTGCCAGCGTTTTTGGCGTGGTACATCGCCGCATCGGCGTTGCGCAGCAGCTCATGCTGGTCCGTGCCGTTGCCTGGATAAAGCACGATACCAATGCTGGCAGTCAACTGCAGGTCGTGTTCCGCCACTCGATACGGCCGCGACACCAGGTTCACCTGCTTGATTGCGACGCCCATTGCATCCCCCGGCTCTTGCAGCTCCACCAGCAGCACAAACTCATCGCCACCGATCCGCGCCAGCGTGTCCTGGCTGTGCAAGTGGCCACGCAGGCGCTCGGCCACGGCCTTGAGCAACTGGTCGCCGACATGATGGCCGAAGGCATCGTTGACTGGCTTGAACCCGTCTAGGTCGATGAACATCAGGGCAAAGCAGGTGCCCTGCTCGCCCGCCTTGCCAATGGCCTGCTCGATGCGGTCAGCCAACAGCGTGCGATTGGGCAGGCCGGTGAGGATATCGTGCAGGGTCAGCTGGGTCAGCTCCTGGTTGGCCAGCGTCAGCGAGCGAGCAAGTTCGGTGGTACGCGCGACCAGTCGTGCATCGAGCACCGACGTGAGCAAGGCCACGGCGAGTACCGCGAGGGTAGTGATCAGCACCAGATAGACCAGGCCATCGCCTTTAAGCCCCGTACCAAGCGCGCCACAGTAACTGCCCCCAGGAAAGCTTGCCGCGGCCATGCCGGTGTAGTGCATGCCAACGATCGCAATGCCCATCAGCACGGCCGCAGCGCCGCGGATTTGCCGCACGTAAGGGGTCTGCCGGCGCAGGCGGAAAGCGATCCACAGCGCTGCTGCGGATGCACATACCGCGATCGCCAATGAAGCGCTGAACAATTGAGGATCGTAATCGATCCCTGGTTGCATGCGCATCGCGGCCATGCCCATGTAGTGCATGCTGCTGATGCCGGTACCCATGATCAGGGCGCCGCACGCCAGCTGCAGCAAAGGCAGGCTCGGTTGGTTGATCAACCACAGGGCAAATCCGGATGACAGCACTGCGATCAGCAACGACACCAGTGTCAGAGTCAGGTCATAGCCCAGGTCGATCGGCAGGCTGAAGGCGAGCATACCGATGAAGTGCATCGACCAGACCCCGCTGCCCATCGCCAAAGCCCCACCGCACATCCACAGATAAACCGCACGCCCCTTGGCCGTGGCAATGCGCCCGGTCAGGTCCAGTGCGGTATAGGACGCAAGAATAGCCACGCACAGTGAGATCAACACCAGCGCGGGGGAATAACTACCGATTAGCATGGGGGTTCCGGCATCGGGCGCAGGGAGGGCCCGGAAAAGCCGCTGATTGTACTCAAGCCTTGGCGAAACGCACGGCATTTCGCGGGGCTGAGCCATAAGAATGCCAGTACGCAGAACGGTCGCGTCCAAACCGGGGAAAACGCCGCTTTCACGGCGTCAATCCGGCGTCGGATCCGCCCTATTGTTGCGCTTGGCTGAACGCCTGCTGACTATCCCAACCACCACCCAACGCGGTGATCAATTGCACGCTGGCGATCAGCCGCCCTTGCAGCAAATTGAGCACGCTGCGTTCGTTGCTCAGCGCAGTGGCCTGCACATTGACCACGTCCAGGTAGCCAATCAGGCCGGCCCGGTACTGGTTTTCGGTCAGGCGCAGCGACTGGCGTGCGGCCTCCAGCGCTTCCTGGCGTACCACTGCTTCATCGCCATAGACCTTGAGCTGGACCAGGTAGTTTTCCACTTCCCTGAAGCCATCGAGCACGGTCTGCCGGTACTGCGCCACGGTCTGGTCGTACACCGCGACGGTGCGGTCCACTTCGGCGCTGCGTTTACCGGCATCGAACAAGGTCATGGCCAATGACGGCCCGACCGACCAGAAGCGGTTCGGCAGCTCGATCCAGTTGCTGAAACTGCTGCTCGAGTAGCCGCCGCTCATGCTCAGGCTCAAGTCCGGGAAATACGCCGCGCGAGCCACGCCGATGCTCGAGTTGGCAGCCATAACACTGCGCTCCGCCGAGGCAATGTCAGGGCGCCGTTCGAGCAATTGCGACGGCAGCGCCAGCGGCACCTGCGGCAGCGCAGGGATCGACTTGCTGTCAGCCAGGGCAAAGTCCGCAGGAGCCTTGCCCATCAGCACGGCGATGGCGTTTTCATACTGGGCGCGCTGCCAGATCAGGTCGATCAGGTCGGCCTGGGTGCTCTTGAGCTGGGTGCGCGCCTGGGCGACCGCATCCGGCCCGGACACCCCAGCTCGGTACTGGTTTTCGGTCATCTTCAGCGAGCGCTCGTAAGCGGCAACGGTGGCCTCGAGCAAGCGCTTCTGCTCATCGATCACACGCAGTTGCAGGTAGTTCTGCACCAGCTCCGACTGCAAGCTCAGGCGCATCGCTGCCAGGTCGGCAAAACTGGCCTCGGCACTGGCTTCGTTGGCATTGAGGGTTTCCCGCAGCTTGCCCCACAGGTCGATCTCCCAACTGACCCCGAGCTGGGTGGTGTAGGTATTACGGATACCGCTGCTGTTGTTCGACAGACTCGAGCTACTGCTGCCGGTGCCCTGCGCCGAACGATTCTTGCCTGCCGACAGATCGAGGCTGGGGAACAACGAGGCGCGGCTGCTGCGGATCAATGCGGTGGCCTGGCGGTACTGCGCTTCGTACTGGGCAACGGTCTGGTTACTGCGGTTGAGCTCCTCGACCAGGCTGTTGAGCTGGGCATCACCGTACAGCTCCCACCAGGCGCCACGGGCAATCGCATCCGACGGTTTGGCCTGAGTCCAGCCTTCGGCCTGCTTGAACTGGGCGGGTGTGCTCAACTCGGGCCGCTGGTAATCCGGGCTCAAGGTGCAGGCACTGAGCATCAGTACGCAGAGGCTGGCGCCAAACAGGCGCGAGCCTCGGCCGCGGCCCAGCAGCTGCAAGGCACGGTGAAGCGGAGTTTGGGCAAAATTCATAGCGGGGTATCCAGTGCAGCGTCGGTACGTACACCGCGCCAATGGTTGAATCGGTGGCGCAGGCGATCGAGGTAGAGGTAGACCACAGGCGTTGTATAAAGCGTCAGCACCTGGCTGAAGACCAGCCCGCCGATAATCGTCAGACCCAATGGCTGACGCATTTCGGCGCCTTCGGCATTGCTCAGCAACAGCGGCAAGGCGCCAAGGATGGCGGCAATGGTGGTCATCAGGATCGGCCGCAGGCGCAGCAGGCAGGCACGGCGGATCGACTCTTCAGGCGACAGGCCTTCGTTGCGCTCAAGCTGCAGGGCCAGGTCGATCATCAGGATGGCGTTTTTCTTGACTACGCCGATCAGCAGGAACAGCCCCAGCAACGAGATCAGACTGAACTCGCCGCCTGTTACGTACATCGCCAGCAGTGCACCCACGCCAGCAGATGGCAAGGTCGAGAGGATCGTCAGCGGGTGGATGTAGCTTTCATAGAGAATCCCCAGCACCAGATACACCAGCACCAAGGCGCCGAGGATCATCAGCGGCTGCCCTTCCTGAGTCTTGCTGAACGCGTCGGCGGTACCGCCAAGCTTGGCGATCACGTCTTCCGGCAGGCCCAGCCGGGCTACTGCCCGCTCGACCGCGGCCATGGCCTGATCGGTGCTGTAGCCCTCGGCCACGTCGAAAGCGATGTCTTCCGAGGCGAACTGGCCCTCGTGGCTGACTCGGTCGTTGGCCAGGCTGTTCTCGTAGCGGGCAAAGGCTGACAACGGCACCCGCGCGCCGTCGGCGGTGATCACCTGGACTTGCTCCAGCGTGCTTGGGTCCCAGGCGTACTTGGGATTGATCTCCAGCACTACCTGATACTGGTTGAGGCTGTCGTAGATGGTCGAGATCTGCCGCTGGCTGTAGGCGTTGTTGAGCACCGTGGTGACCATGTCCATATCAATGCCCAGGCGCTTGGCCTGATCACGATCGACCACCAGCGTTACCTGCTGAGTGCCGGCACCGTCATGGGCGTCGATGGCGGTCAGCTCGGGCAGCGCGCGCATCGCCGCGGTGACCTTGGGGAACCACTCGCGCAGCGCAGCCAGATCCCCGCTCTGCAGGGTGTACAGGTACTGCGAAGAGGTCTGGTCACGGCCCCCGCCGCCCAGTTGCAGGTCCTGATCGGCCATCAGGAACAAGCGCCCGCCGGGTACCTTGGGCAGCTCCTTGCGCAGGCGCTCGATCACCTGCTGGGCATTGATCTTGCGTTCGCTGATCGGCTTCAGGCGCACCAGCACCATGGCATTGTTGGTGCCGCTGTTGCCGCCGATGAAGCCAGCCACGCTTTGCACCGCCGGGTCGGCCAGCAGCGCACGCCGGTAGATTTCCATTTTCGGCTGCATCACGGTAAACGACAGGCCGTCGTCGCCACGCACAAAACCCATCAGTTGGCCGGTGTCCTGCTGTGGCATCAGGGTCTTGGGTACCACCACATACAGCAGCACATTGACGCCGATAGTCAGCAACAGGCTGAACAAGGTCAGGCGACGATGGCGCAGGACCCAACCCAGGCTACGGTCGTAACCGGCGACCATGCGCTGATGCTGGCGGTCGCTCCAGCGCTGCAGGCGGTTGGGCTGTTGCTCGTGGGGCTTGAGCCAGCGCGCGCAGAGCATTGGCGTCAGCGTCAGCGAAACGATCAACGAGACGATGATCGCCGCCGCCAGGGTGATCGAGAACTCCTGGAACAGGCTGCGCACGATGCCGCCCATGAACAGGATCGAGACGAATACCGAGACCAGCGAGACGTTCATCGACAGCAGGGTAAAGCCCACCTCTTTGGCGCCGAGAAACGCCGCGCGCATGGGCGGCTGGCCGTTCTCGATATGGCGGGAGATGTTCTCCAGCACTACGATGGCGTCGTCGACCACCAGCCCGGTGGCCAGGATCAGCGCCATCAGCGACAGGTTGTTCAGCGAGAAGCCACACAGATACATGACCGCAAAGGTGCCGACCAACGACACTGGCACCGCAAGGCTTGGGATCAGCGAGGCACGCAGGTTGCCAAGGAACAGATAGACCACCAGGATCACCAGAACTACGGCAATCAGCAAGGTGTGCTCGGCTTCCTTGAGCGTCGCGTTGATCACCGGCGAGCGGTCCATGGCGATATCCAGCTTGACGCTGGCGGGCAACAGCGACTGCAGCGCGGGCAGTTGCTGCTTGATCTGCGCCACGGTCTCGATGATGTTGGCGTTGTTCTGCCGGTTGATCACCAACAGCACCGCGCTCTGGTCGTTGAAAAAACCACTGTTGTAGCGGTTCTCGACGCCATCGGTGACCGTACCGACGTCCGACAGACGCAGGATGGCGCCGTCCTTCTGGCGAATTACCAGCGATTGATAATCCTTGGCTTTTTCCAGCTGATCGTTGGCGCGCACCTGCCAGTTTCGCTCGTCGTCCTCGACAAAGCCCATCGGCCGGCGCTGGTTGGCATTGCTCACCGCCGTGCGCACCTCATCCAGCGACAGGCTGTACTGGTTGAGCAGCTGCGGCTCGAGCGCGATGCGTACCGCCGGCAGCGAGCTGCCGCCGATCTGCACTTCCCCTACTCCGCTGACCTGGGCCAGGCTCTGCGACAGAATGGTATCGGCCAGGTCGTACAGCTGGCCCTTCTGCAGCACGCTGGAGGTCAATGCGATGACCATCACCGGCGCCTGCGACGGGTTGATCTTCTTGTAGGTGGGCATGCTGCGCATACCGCTGGGCAGCAGGTTGCGGGTGGCGTTGATCGCAGCCTGCACTTCCCGCGCGGCACCATCGATGTCGCGGCCCTGCTCGAAGCCGATGATGACCCGGGTCGAGCCCTGGTTGGAGCTGCTGGTCAAGGTGGTAACCCCGGCGATAGCGCCGAGCTTGCGTTCCAGCGGTGTGGCTACGGTGGAGGCCATCACCTCGGGGCTGGCGCCGGCCAGGTTGGCCGAGACCACAATCACCGGAAAGTCCATCTGCGGCAGCGGCGACACCGGCAGCAGACCAAAACTGACCCCGCCCAGCAGCATGATCGCCAGGCTCAGCAGCATGGTCGCGACCGGCCGGCGAATGAATGGCCCGGACAGGTTCATGCTTGCGCCTGCTTGGCATCATCGCGCGGCCGCCAGCGCTGGGCCAGGCGGTCGAAGTACAGGTAGATGACCGGTGTGGTGAACAACGTCAGCACCTGGCTGACCAGCAGCCCGCCAACCATCACCAGCCCCAGCGGCTGGCGCAGCTCGGCGCCGGAGCCGGTGGCAAGCATCAACGGCACCGCGCCGAACAACGCCGCCAGCGTAGTCATCAGGATCGGCCGGAAGCGCAGCAGCGCCGCCTGGTAGATCGCATCGTGTGGGGTCATGCCCTGGTTGCGTTCAGCCTCCAGGGCAAAGTCGATCATCATGATCGCGTTCTTCTTGACGATACCAATCAGCAGGATGATGCCGATGATGGCGATCATGCCCAGGTCATTGCCGCTGATCAGCAGCGCCAGCAAGGCGCCGACCGCCGCCGACGGCAGGGTCGAGAGAATGGTGATCGGGTGGATGTAGCTCTCGTAGAGCACGCCGAGCACGATATACATCGTCACCACAGCCGCCAGAATCAGCAACAAGGTGCTCGACAGGGACGCCTGGAAGGCCTCGGCAGCGCCTTGGAAGCGGGTCTGCACACCGATCGGCATGGCGATTTCCTGCTGCACCTGCTCGATCGCGGCCACCGCCTCACCCAGCGCCACACCGGGTGCCAGGTTGAACGACATCATCACCGCCGGGAACTGACCGATGTGGGAGATCGCCAGCTGCGCCTGGCGCTGCTCGATACGTGCCAGTGCCGACAGCCGCACCTGACCGCCATCGCTGGCCTTGACGTGAATCGACTCCAGCGCCGCCGGGCCGATACTGGCGGCGTTCTGCGACTGCAGGACCACTCGGTACTGGCTGGCCTGGGTGTAGATGGTGGAAATCTGCCGCTGACCGAAGGCGTCATACAACGCGTTGGTGATCTGCGAGACGTTGATGCCCAGCCGGCTGGCCATATCGCGATCGATTACCAGGTACACCTGCAAGCCCTGGTCCTGCAGGTCGCTGGCCACGTCACGCAGTTCGGGCCGCTGTTGCAGGGCCTGAACCAGCTTGCCACTCCAGGTGGCAAGCATGTCGGCGTCGGGCGATGACAGGCTGAACTGGTACTGGGTACGGCTGACCCGATCTTCGATGCTCAAGTCCTGCACCGGCTGCATGAACAGGCGGATACCGACCAGCTTGTCGACTTGCGGCTGCAGGCGTGCGATCACTTCAGTGGCGCTGACGTCGCGCTCACCATGGGCTTTGAGGTTGATCAGCAAGCGGCCACTATTGAGCGTGGCGTTGTCGCCATCCACGCCGATGTAGGACGACAGGCTTTGCACCGAAGGGTCCTGCAGAATGATCTTGCTCAGCGCTTGCTGACGCTCGCTCATGGCGGCGAACGAAGTCGACTGCGGTGCTTCGGAGATGCCCTGGATCACCCCGGTATCCTGCACCGGAAAGAAGCCCTTGGGCACTGCCATGTACAGCACCACGGTCAGCACCATGCTGGCGATGGCAACCAGCAGGGTCAGCGGCTGGTGGCGCAATACCCAACGCAGGCCGCGGCTGTAGTGCTCGATCAGCCAGTCGATCCAGGCGCCGCTGGCGCGATAGAAACGGCTCTGCTCTTCTTCCTTCGGCTCGCGCTTGAGCAAGCGCGCGCACATCATCGGCGTCAGGGTCAGCGATACCACCAGCGAAATCAGGATCGCCACCGCCAGAGTGATGGCGAACTCGCGGAACAGGCGGCCGACCACGTCAGCCATGAACAGCAGCGGGATGAGGACGGCAATCAGCGAGAAGGTCAACGAGATCAGGGTGAAGCCAATCTGCCGGGCGCCCTTGAGCGCGGCCTGCATAGGCGTCTCGCCCTCCTCGATATGGCGGGAAATGTTCTCCAGCATGACGATGGCATCGTCGACGACAAAGCCGGTGGCGATGGTCAGCGCCATCAACGTCAGGTTGTTGATGGAAAAACCCGCCAGATACATCACACCAAAGGTACCGATCAACGACAGCGGTACGGCAATCGACGGGATGATGGTGGCACTGACCCGGCGCAGGAACACGAACGTCACCATCACCACCAGCACGATGGCAATCAGCAACTCGTGCTGCACATCGGTAACCGCAGCGCGGATGGTCTGGGTGCGGTCAGTCAGCACCATCACATCCAGGCCAGCCGGCAGGTTGTCGGTAATCGACGGCAGCAGGTCCTTGATGCGGTCGACCACTTCGATGACGTTGGCGCCGGGCTGACGCTGAATATTCAGCAGCACTGCCTGGTTCTCGTTGGCCCACGCCGCGAGGCGTTCGTTTTCGGCGCCATCGACGATTTCAGCCACATCTTTCAGACGCAGCGGTGCACCATTGTTGTAGGCGAGGATGAGGTTGGCGTATTCCTCGGGGGAGCGCAGCTGGTCGTTGGCATCAAGCATCGATACCCGGGTGGGGCCGTCGAAGTTACCTTTGGGCTGGTTGACGTTGGACGCGCCGATCAAGGTGCGTACGTCTTCCAGGTTGAGGCCGTTGGCCGCCAGGGCATCGACGTTGACCTTGATCCGCACGGCCTGGCGCTGGCCGCCGGCAATGCTGACCATGCCCACACCGCTGATCTGGGCAAGCTTCTGCGCAACCCGGGTATCGACCAGGTCGTTGAGCTTGGGCAACGGCATGGTCTTGGACGAGATTGCCAGGGTCAGTACCGGCGTATCAGCCGGGTTGACCTTGTTGTACACCGGCGGCGCTGGCAGGTCGCTGGGCAACAGGTTGCTGGCGGCGTTGATCGCGGCCTGCACCTGTTGCTCGGCAACGTCCATGTTCATGTCCAGGCTGAAGCGCAGGGTCAGCACCGAGGCGCCGCCGGAGCTGGTCGAGGCCATCTGGGTCAGGCCCGGCATCTGTCCGAACTGGCGTTCCAGCGGCGCAGTGACGGCACTGGTCATGACCTGCGGGCTGGCACCGGGATATAGAGTCATGACCCGGATGGTCGGGTAATCGACCTGGGGCAAGGCCGCTACCGGCAACAGCTTGTAGGCAATCAGGCCAGCCAGGACCAACGCCAGCATGCTCAGCGTGGTGGCGACCGGGCGCAGGATGAACAGCCGCGAGAGGTTCATGCGCCCGCCTTGCCCGACGTGCCAGCCTCGCTGGTGCCGCTGCCATCCTGGCCTTGCAGATGCTGACCGGGGGTGGTCGGTACTTGCGAGCTGTCTTCCACCACTTCTACCGCGCTACCTTCACGCAGGCGGTCGGTGCCTTCGAGTACCAAGCGGTCGCCCGCGACCAGGCCGTCGAGGATCACACTGCGCTCACCATCACTCGGGCCAACCTTCAGCTTGCGGATATTGACCTTGCTCTCTGCGTTGACCACATAGGCAAAGCTGCCGTCGCTGCCGAACTGGATCGCAGCCGCTGGGGCCATGACCACCTGTTTGAGGGTGTCGGCGAGCAGGCGCACGTTGACGAACTGGTTGGGGAACAGCGCCTGATCCTTGTTGGCAAAGCTCGCCTTGAACTTGAGAGTACCGGTGGTGGTGTCGATCTGGTTGTCCAGGCTGCCGAGCACGCCACTGGACTGCAGCTTGCTCTCGTTGCGGTCCCAGGCCTCGACGGGCAGAACAGCGCCGCTGCGATAGCGCTCGAGCACGGTGGTCAGTTCGGTTTCAGGCAAGGTGAAGGCGACGCTGATCGGCTCGGTCTGGGTGATCACGACCAGCGCCGTGGTGTCGTTGGCCGCGACCAGGTTACCCAGGTCGAGCTGACGCAAGCCCAGGCGACCGCTGATCGGTGCGCGGATCTGGGTGAAGTCGAGGTTGAGCCGGGCGTCGCTGACTGCGGCCTGATTGGTCTTGATCAGGCCCTGGAACTGCGCCAGCTGCGCCTCGGCGGTGTCCAGGGTCTGTTTGGCGATGCTGTCTTCGGCGTACAGGCCTTTATAGCGGGCCACGTCAACCTGGGCGTTTTTCAGCTGCGCCTGATTCTGCGCCAAGGTGCCTTCGGCCTGCTGCAAAGCGATGCGGTAGCTGCGCGGGTCGATCTCGGCCAGCAGGTCGCCGGCTTTGACCTGCTGGCCTTCCTTGAAGTGGACCTTGACCAGCTCACCGGCGACGCGGCTGCGCACGTTGACTGTGTTGTTGGCGGTCACGGTGCCCAGGGCCTTGTAGTAAAGCGGGAAGTCGCCCACCTGCACCGGCTCTACCCGCACTGGCACGGCCTCGGCAGAACTGCCAAAACCAGGCCGGCCGCTCTTGCCTGCGCGCCCGGCTTGATCCTTGGGCGTCGACGCGGCAGGCCACAGCCACCAGGCCAACAGGGCCACCAGGACCAGGATCAGCAGGCCAAACAGCCAGCGACGGGGGGAGCGGGAGACAGGAGCTTGCATGGCTTGAACGAACCTTGTTCGGAAACGGCGACTTGGGAGGGTGAACGATAAGCATTGATATCGGTTTAGCAAAGCAGCTTTACAGGGCATTTACCTTGGGCTGACGTTGCTAACGCGATGAACTTTAAATGAAAACGGCCTGGAGCAGGGTCCAGGCCGTTTCAGGGTATTGCTTGTTGCGTACGCGAACCGCAGAGCGGCCCCGCTGCGCTTACTTCAAGACAGCCAGGACCGCCTCGTAGTTCGGCTCTTCGGCGATTTCGCCAACCAGCTCGCTGTGCAGCACTTTGTCGTTCTCGTCGATGACGACAACAGCGCGTGCCGCCAGGCCAGCCAGCGGGCCGTCAGCAATGGCTACGCCGTAGTTTTCGAGGAACTCGCGGCCACGCAGGGTCGACAGGTTCTGGACGTTTTCCAGGCCTTCGGCACCGCAGAAGCGCGCCTGAGCAAACGGCAGGTCGGCCGATACGCACAGCACAACGGTGTTGTTCAGCTCGTTGGCCTGGGCGTTGAACTTGCGCACGGAAGTCGCGCAGGTTGGCGTGTCGACGCTTGGGAAGATGTTCAGCACTTTGCGCTTGCCGGCGTAGTCTTGCAGCGACTTGTCAGCCAGGCCATCACCAACCAGCGAGAACGCAGGTGCCTGAGCGCCAGCTTGCGGGAGGTTGCCTTTGACCTGAACCGGGTTGCCTTTGAGGGTCACTTGAGCCATGAGCGGAATCCTTATGCGGGTGTTTGAAAAGGACACCGAGTTAAGCATGAAGCGCCGCTCAAGCCTATGGGTAGCGATGAAATTGTTCTACTGCCGGGGGAATTCGTGTGAACAAAAAAATGCCCGGAGCGCAGCAGGCGGTCCGGGCATCCTCTTATATAGAAGCCATCACCAGCCGAGCACGCTTGCGGCCAGCGAGTAGACTACCGAGCTGATCGCGACCAGGCCGACGAAGACCACAAACAGGTTGGACATCGCCCCGCTGTACTTGCGCATCGACGGCACCTTGCGGATGGCGTACATCGGCATCAGGAACAGCAGCGCGGCAATGATCGGCCCGCCAAACGATTCGATCATGCCCAGGATGCTCGGGTTGAGGGTGGCGACGATCCAGCACACAACCAGCATCAGCGCTGCGACCATGCGGTCCAGAGCCTTGGCCCCAGGGCGCAGGCCAGTCTTGCCGATAATGCCTTTGAGGCCTTCGCTGGCACCGATGTAGTGACCCAGGAACGACTTGGCAATAGCAATGAAGGCAATCAGCGGTGCAGCAAAAGCAATGGTCGGGTTGCTGAAGTGGTTGGCCAGGTACGACAGGATCGACAGGTTCTGCGCCTTGGCTTCTGCCAACTGGGCGCTGTCCAGGGTCAGCACGCAGCTGAATACGAAGAACAGCACCATAGCCACCATCAACAGGTGCGCACGCGACAGGATCTGCCCGCTGCGCTCGTCGGCGTGCTCGCCGTAACGGCGCTTCTGGTCGACAGCAAACGCGGAAATGATCGGCGAGTGGTTGAACGAGAACACCATCACCGGGATTGCCAGCCACACCGTGTGCAGGAACGCCGAGCCCGATGGCACCTGCATCGCGGTATCGAGAATACCGCCACTCCAGTGCGGCACCAGGTAAAGCGCCAGCAAGGCCAGGGCGACGATGAACGGGTAAACCAGCAGGCTCATGACCTTGACCGTGGCCTGTTCACCGCAACGCACGATGGCCAGCAGGCCGAGGATCAAGCCAAACGACAGCAACACCCGCGGTGGCGGGGTCATGTGCAATTGATGCTCCATGAAGCTGCTGACGGTGTTGGTCAGGGCCACGCTGTAGATCAACAGGATCGGGAAGATCGCGAAGAAGTACAGCACGGTGATCAGCGCGCCAGCCTTGAGGCCGAAATGCTCCTCGACCACCTCGGTGATGTCGCCGCCACGCCCGGACAGCACGAAGCGGGTCAAGCCGCGGTGGGCGTAATAGGTCATCGGGAACGCCAGCGCGGCGAGGATCAGCAGCGGCCAGAAACCGCCCAGGCCGGCGTTGATCGGCAGGAACAGGGTGCCGGCGCCAATCGCGGTGCCAAACAGGCCGAGCATCCAGGTGGTGTCTTGTCGTGCCCAGCTGCCGAGGGTGGCGCTGGTGGTTTGTTCGAAGCGTTGTTCAACGCTTGAGGCCTGCTCATTCATCCGGGTGCAACTCCACTCGCAAGACTGCAACAGGCTGAGCGTGGCGAAACACAAGGCTCGCGCACCTCAACCGAAAAAGAGGGGCGCGATTGTGCACTGAAAGGTGGCGCTTGCGAAGCCCTGTCCGAGCGGCGGTTGCACTTGTCATGACAACCCAGGGGCAACCCAGGTTTGCGAGGCTGGGTCAAAGGGGCCGATTGCCGACCCCTGCCCTGATTAGCGTTGGACTGCGGCGAACGCCTCGGCAACCTGGCGCAGGTTGCTTGGACGCAGGCCGGACATGCACACCCGGCCACTGTCGATCAGGTAAACGCCGAACTCGTCACGCAGACGGCGGACCTGATCGACGCTGAAGCCGGTGTAACTGAACATGCCGCGCTGTTCGAGGAAGAACGTGAAGTCCTGCCCTGGCAGCAGCTCGCCGAGCAGGTCGACCAAACCTTGGCGCATCTCAAGGATACGCAGGCGCATCACTTCGACCTCGGCTGCCCACTGTGCATTGAGGCTGGCATCGCCGAGCACGCCGGCAACCAGTTGCGCACCGAAGGCTGGTGGGCTGGAGTAGTTGCGGCGCACGGTTGCCTTGAGCTGGCCAAGCACGCTCTGGGTGCTGGCCTGGTCGTCACACACCACCGACAGACCGCCAACGCGCTCGCCGTACAGCGAGAAAATCTTCGAGAACGAGTTGCTGACCAGGCACGGCACGCCGGCACGGGCCATTTCGCGGATGGCGTAGGCATCCTGTTCCAGGCCTTCGCCGAAGCCTTGGTAGGCGATGTCGAGGAACGGGATCAGCTCGCGTGCCTTGACCACTTCGACAACCTGCTGCCACTGGTTCTGGTCCAGATCGACACCGGTCGGGTTGTGGCAGCATGGGTGCAGCAGCACCACGCTATTTGCGGGCAGAGTCTGCAACGCAGCCAGCATGCCGGCGAAGTCGACGCCGCGGGTAGTGGTGTCGAAGTACGGGTAGGTATTCACCTTGAAACCCGCACCTTCGAAGATGGCGCGATGGTTGTCCCAGGTCGGATTGCTGACCCAGACTTCGGACTGCGGGAAGTAGCGTTTGAGGAAGTCGGCGCCAACTTTCAACGCGCCCGAGCCGCCTACGGTCTGCACGGTAGCGACGCGACCGCCGGTCACTGCCGGGTGGTCGTTACCAAACAGCAGCGCCTGGATCGCCTGGCGATAGCTGGCCAGACCTTCCATTGGCAGGTACAGCGAAGCCTCGTGAGGCTGGTTGGCCAGGCGTTTTTCAACCTCGGCCACTGCCGCCAACTGCGGCACGATGCCGGCAGCATCGTAGTACAGGCCGATGCTCAGGTTGACCTTGGCCGCACGCGGGTCGGCCTTGAAGGTTTCCATCAACGAGAGGATCGGATCGCCGGCATAGGCATCGACATGTTTGAACACAGCGGACAGCTCCTTGAATCAGCACAGTTCGGAAAAGCTTGAGCGAGGATACCCGGAGTCGAGGCAGAGAAACATCACCTTGCTGCAACGGGTCTGTGCAAGGTTGCACGGCCCAGGTATTTCAACCCATGCAAGATGACGATCAGCCGAGCAATTGGCGCAGGCCCTGCAGCTCGGTTTCGCTCAGTGCGACACCTTCACGCTCGGCCGTGGCACGCTCACGATAGCGCCGCTCGCCGGGCATGCGTGACAGGCCGGCCGCCTGCATCTGCTCCAGCAAATGACGGCTGCGCTGCGCAAAACGCTCGCCTTCGGCCTTGCTCGGGTCGATGACGATCAGCAGTTGCCCGGTCCAGGGCGTCTTCGCCCCGGGATGCGCCGACCAGTCGAACTCCCAGGAGAAGTTACCGCCGGTCAGCGCCGCCGCGAGCAACTCGACCATCATCGACAGCGCCGAGCCTTTGTGGTCGCCAAACGGCAACAGCGCGCCGCCGTCGAGAATCGCTTGCGGATCGCTGGTCGGCTGGCCTTTGGCGTCTACTCCCATGCCCAGCGGCAATTGCCGCCCCTCGCGGGCCGCGATCTGGATATCACCATGAGCCATGGCGCTGGTGGCCATGTCGAACACGATCGGGTCATGCTCGGCGCAGGGCGCGGCAAAGGCAATCGGGTTGGTGCCGAACAGCGGCTGGCGAGCACCGTGCGGGACTACACAGGTCATGCTGTTGACCACGCTCAAGGCCACCAGGCCTTCATCGGCGAACGGTTCGACGTCCGGCCACAGCGCCGCGAAGTGATGCGAGTTATGGATCGCCAATACCGCGATCCCAGCACTGCGCACCTTGGCCAGCAGCAACGGCCGTGCCGCCGCCAGCGCGGGCTGAGCAAAACCGCCGCCGGCATCGACCCGAACATAGCCAGAGGCTACGTCGGTCACCGCAGGCACCGCCTTGCCGTCAACCCAGCCACTGGCCAGCGTCGACACGTAGCCCGGAATACGAAACACCCCATGGCTATGAGCGCCGTCGCGTTGGGCACTGGCACAATTGAATGCCAGCGCTGCCGCAACCGGTTCGCTGCAACCGTGCTGTTCAAGGATCGCCTGCAATAACGTCTGCAGTTCGGCAAAGGGCATGCGCACGCTACCGCTGGTGGAGGATGCAGACATCTGGAGCTCCTTGTTGAAATTGTTTGGCTCGGAGTGTGCCACGGGTGAAAACTGTCAGCCACATGACAGCTATCTGTCAATTGTTGACTTGATGACAGAAAACATTCATTTTCTATTCCACGCCCTACCGACCGGAGTCCGACATGAGCCAATCGATCAAGCAACGCCTGGAGAACAGCCTGCACGGCGCAGCTGCCTCAGGCCGCACGATCGCCAGCTACATGCTCGGCAACCTGCATGAAGTGCCGTTCCAGACCTCCGCCAGCATCGCTGAAAAGCTCGGAGTGAGCGAATCCAGCGTAGGCCGCTTCTGCCGCTCGCTCGGCTACGCCCACCTCAAGGCGCTCAAGCAGGACCTGCAGAACGACCTCGGCGACGGGCCGTGGCTGGTCGGTGACCGCTTGCAGGAATACCGCCAGCAGCATGACGACAGCCAGAGCGCCGGCAGCCTGGAGCTGGAAATCGCCGCACTGGTGCGCGTCCATGAATACAGCCGTAGCGAGGCCTGGCACCGGGTTGCTCAGCGCCTGGCGCAGCGGCCACGAGTGTTTGTCGCAGGGTTTCAGACCGAACGCGGCGTCGCCCAGTGCATGACCCATTTGCTGCACTACCTGCGCGATGGCGTACAGGCTGTGGATGGCAGCGCCGGGCACTTTGGCGACGTGCTGCTGACCCGCCCCGAACACTGCGCGCTGGTGGTGTTCGAGGCCCGCCGCTATTCGCGCCATGCCCTGCTGCTGTGCCAGAAGGCACGCCAGGCAGGTATCCCGGTCACGCTGGTGACCGACACCTTCTGTGACTGGGCCGATGCCAACGCCGATGAGGTGTTCCGCATCCCCACCGAATTCAATCTGTTCTGGGAATCCACCTCGGCGATGCTGTCGTGGGTGCACCTGATGGTCAACGAGGTCTGCAAGAAGCTCGGGCCGGATGTTGAAAAACGCTTGGAAGCGACTGCCGCTCTACATAACGAGTTCGTCGGCTACACCTCGTGGCCCGCGGACAAACAACAATAGCAAGAGTGCAACCCAGAGGTGCGAGATGAACAAGACCATGGCTATGGTGGGTGCGTGTGCCCTGCTGCTGGCGAGTGCGGCCAGCGCCGAGACCCTGCGTTTCGCCACAGAGGGCGCTTATCCGCCCTTCAACTATGTCGATGCCGATAACAAGCTGCATGGCTTTGACATCGACATCACCCACGCCCTGTGCGAGCAGATGAAAGTCGAGTGCACGCTGGTGGCGCAAGACTGGGAAGGCATCATCCCGGCACTCATGGCGAAAAAGTACGATGCCGTAGTCGCCTCGATGATCGACACCGAAGAACGGCGCAAGAAGATCGCCTTCACCGACCACTACTACCGCACACCACTGTCCGTGGCGGTCGCCAAGGACAGCCCGATCACCGATACCCAGACCGACTTCAAGGGCTACACGGTCGGCGCCCAGTCGTCCTCGACCCAGGCTATCTATGCCGAGGACGTTTATGGCCCGGCCGGCGCCAACGTCAAGCTCTATCCGACCATGGATGAGGCCAATGCCGACCTGGCTGCCGGCCGCCTGGACGGAGTTATCGCCGACAAGTTTCCGCTGCTCGACTGGCAGCAGAAAAACGGCAAGGACTGCTGCAAGGTGCTCGGTGACGTCAACCAGACCAAGGCCAATGCGGCGATTGCCGTACGCAAGGACGATCAGCAACTGCGCGAGCGGCTGAACAAGGCGCTGAGCGAGATTGTCGCCAACGGCACCTATCAGAAGATCGCCAGCAAGTACTTCGCCTTCGACATCTATAACTGATCGGTCAGCGCAAGGCAGGCATTGCGCCGTGGGCGCCCTGCCTTGCGCGCCGCCAAGTTCACCTGGCTGGGGAAGCACCCATGCTCGATCAATTGTCTTTGTTGTCTTTTGCCAGCGGTGGCTGGGGCCCGGCGTTGCTGGCCGGCGCGCTGGTCACGGTGTCACTGGCGCTGGCCTGCCTGCCGATCGGCTTGCCGCTGGGACTGCTAGTGGCAATGGCCGCGCGCTCACGCAAGCGCCTGCCGCGGGCCTGGGCCACCACCTTTTCTACGGTGTTTCGCGGCCTGCCTGAACTGCTCACGCTGCTGATCATCTATTACGGCTGCCAGATCGCGGCACAAAAGCTGCTGGCGGCGATGGGCTATGAAGGTGAGGTACTGATCAATACCTTCCTGGCGGCCATGATCGCCTTCAGCCTGGTGTTTGCTGCGTTTTCCAGCGAAATCTGGCTGGCGGCGTTCAAGACCCTGCCCAAGGGCCAGCTCGAAGCCTGCTCGGCCCTGGGGCTGAGCAAACGCACCGGTTTTTTCAAGGTGGTACTGCCGCAACTGACCCGGATCGCCCTGCCCGGCCTGTCCAACAACTGGCTGTCGCTGCTAAAGGACACGTCGTTGGTCTCGACTATCTCGCTGGTCGACCTGATGCGCCAGACCAACCTCGCCGTCAGCGTGACCAAGGAGCCGATGTTCTTCTATGGCGTCGCCTGCCTGGGCTATTTGCTGTTCTCGGCGTTGTCCGGGCGCGTGTTTGCCTTCATCGAACGACGCTATAGCCGCCACCTGCAAGGAGCACGGGCATGAGCTTCGAACAATTAATGGCGCTGGTGGTCGACCCCGACCTGCTGCAGCGCTACGGGCCGCGCTTCATCGATGGTCTGCTGGTGACTGCCAAGCTGGTGGCGATTTCGTTCACCCTCGGCGCCGTGCTTGGCCTGCTGCTGGCGCTGGCGCGGATCTCCAACAAGACCGTGCTCAATCGCATGGCGGCTGGCTATATCTACTTCTTCCGCGGTTCACCACTGCTCGCGCAGCTATTTCTGCTGTATTACGGCCTTGGCTCGTTCAAGAGCTTTTGGCAGGACGTCGGGCTGTGGTGGTTCTTCCGTGAGGCCTGGTACTGCGCGCTACTGGCATTCACCCTGAATACGGCCGCCTATCAGGCCGAGATCTTCCGCGGCAGCCTGCTGGCAATCGCCCCAGGCCAGTTCGAGGCCGCCCGCGCGCTTAACCTCAAGCGCTCGACCACGTTCTTCAAGGTCGTCATGCCGCAATCGCTGCTGGTCGCCATCGGCCCGCTGGGCAATGAGCTGATCCTGATGATCAAGGCCAGTGCGATTGCCTCGCTGGTCACCATCTACGACCTGATGGGCGTGACCAAGCTGGCCTTCTCGCGCAGCTTCGACTTCCAGATCTACCTGTGGGCCGCCGTGCTCTACCTGCTGATCGTGGAAATCGTCCGGCGCACCCTGAAATACCTGGAAGGCCGCCTCGGCCGCCACCTGAACTGACCCAAGGATACGCTCCATGCATTGCCAAACCATTGTTCTGGGCGCCGGGATCGTCGGTGTCAGCACCGCGCTGCAGTTGCAAGCGCGCGGCCGCCAGGTCGTTCTGATCGACCGTGACCAGCCAGGCAGCGGCACCAGCCATGGCAACGCCGGCCTGATCGAACGCTCCAGCGTCATCCCCTATGCCTTCCCGCGCAACGTCGGCGCACTGCTGCGCTATGGCCTGAACCGCCAGCCGGATGTGCGCTACAGCCTGTTGCACCTGCCCAAGGCGGCGCCCTGGCTGCTGCGTTACTGGCGCCAGTCAGCACCCGGCCGGCTGGCCGGCGCCGCCGCCGATATGCTGCCGCTGGTGCAGCGCAGCGTCGAGGAACACGACGCGCTGATTGCCGCTGCCGGGCTGAGCGAACTGGTTCAGGCCAAAGGCTGGATCGAAGTGTTTCGCGACCCGAGGCTGTTCGCTCAGGCCAAGGAGGACGTAAAAAACCTGGCGCGCTATGGCCTGCAGTACGAAATCCTCGAACGTGACCAACTGCAGGCCCGCGAGCAGCAACTGGACGGCGGCGTGGTAGGCGGCATTCACTGGCTCGACCCGAAGACCGTGCGCAACCCTGGCGGCCTCACCCGCGGCTATGCCGCGCTGTTCGTCCAGCGCGGCGGGCAGTTCCTCCATGGTGATGCGCGCAGCCTGCGCCAGCTTGACGGTCAGTGGCAGGTGCAGAGCCAGCGTGGCGCGGTCACGGCCGACGAGGTCGTGGTCTGCCTGGGGCCACAATCGGCCGAGCTGTTCGGCCCGCTGGGCTATCGGTTTCCGCTGGGCATCAAGCGCGGCTATCACATGCACTATGGCACCCGCGGCGACGCGCAACTGCAGCATTCGATCTGCGACACCCAGGGTGGTTATGTGCTGGCGCCGATGGCGCAGGGCATCCGCCTGACTACCGGCATCGAGTTTGCGGCCAGCGACGCCCCGGCCAACGAGATCCAGTTGCAGCGCTGTGAAGCCCTTGCTCGTCGGCTGTTCCCCGCGCTCGGCGAACGCTTGGACGAGCAGCCGTGGCTGGGCCTGCGTCCCTGCCTGCCGGACATGCGCCCGATAATTGGCCCCGCACCGCGGCACAAGGGCCTGTGGTTCAACTTTGGCCACGCCCATCACGGCCTGACCCTGGGTCCGGTGACCGGCCGCCTGCTCGCCGAGATGATGACCGGCGAGCAGCCGTTCACCGACCCTGCGCCTTACCGCGCAGCACGCTTTGACTAAACCAGCGGGAGAACAACAACATGACCGCACCTTTGAACCTTGCCAACCTTGCCCCTGAAGCCGAAAGCCGCCCAGTGCTGATCGACATAGAAGGTTTGAACAAACATTACGGCGCCTTCCACGTGCTGCGCGATATCAATCTGCAGGTCCGCGAGGGCGAGCGTATCGTCCTCTGCGGACCCTCCGGTTCGGGCAAATCGACCTTGATCCGCTGCATCAACCGCTTGGAGATCGCCGAGCAAGGCAGCGTTCATGTCGACGGCATCGACCTGGCCAAGCCTTCGCGTCAGGCCGCTCAGGTGCGCAGCGAAATCGGCATGGTGTTCCAGCACTTCAATCTGTTTCCGCACATGAGCGTGCTCGACAACTGCCTGCTGGCCCCAACCAGCGTGCGCGGGCTGTCGCGCAAGGACGCCGAAGAGCGGGCGCGGATGTACCTGAGCAAGGTCGGCATCGCCAGTCAGGCCGACAAATACCCCAGCCAGCTCTCCGGCGGCCAGCAGCAGCGCGTGGCGATTGCCCGTGCCCTGTGCATGAAGCCGCGGATCATGCTGTTCGATGAGCCAACCTCGGCGCTCGATCCGGAGATGGTCGCCGAGGTCCTGGATGTGCTGGTGAAGCTCGCCGGCACCGGCATGACCATGCTCTGCGTCACCCATGAAATGGGCTTTGCCCGTCAGGTGGCAGAGCGTGTGCTGTTTCTTGAGGGTGGCCAGATCATCGAAGACAGCCCGCCACAGACGTTTTTTGGCCAACCCAAAACTGCCAGGGCCCAGGCATTTCTCAAGCAGATTCTGCACTGATAAGGCGCAGCGCAAGGGCTGGATCATTGCAGCGCTGCAATGATCCAACTGCGTCGTTAATTATATTTACCAAAACCCCTGGCAAACCCTTGCCAGCCAAGGCTCCACTTCCCTCAAGCGCCCTGAAACCGGCGCCAAAGCGCTCACGCCTCGTTTGACATATCGAACGGCTCTGGCAAGCTAGAGACAAGCCCCGACCGGCATCGTCTCCTTCTGCGAGCCGGCAGTGCTCGGGGCTCCAGGCCGCATACAAGGCCCAGGCTGTGCGCCTGCACAATATCGACAGGAAGTACCTGTCCCAAGGTGACATATGTCCAACAGCAACATTGGCAACAAGCAAACTTCCCTGCGCAAACCCGTCGTCCTGATGACCATGGGTAGCCAAGAGCGCAAAGGCCATGATTATCAGGTCATGACCCACAAATACATTACCCCGCTGGTCGACTTCGCCGACTGCCTGCCTGTGCTGGTTCCGACCTGCTGCGGCACCGATGACCTCGAGCGTTATCTGGATATGGCCGACGGCGTCTATCTGACCGGTGCCGGCAGCAACATCGACCCGGCCCTGTACGGCCAGGAGAACGAGACGCCAGGCAAAGGCCAGGACAAGAACCGCGATCTGTTCGACATCCCGCTGGTCAAACTGGCTCTGGCCCGTGGCCTGCCGATCTTCGGCATCTGCCGCGGCATGCAGGAAATCAACGTCGCACTGGGCGGCGATATCTACCAGAAGGTGTACGCCGAGCCGGGCTTCAACGATCACCGGGAAAACCCCGAGGATCCGGTTGAAGTGCAATACCAGGCCGTGCACAGCGTCACCATCAAGCCGGACAGCTGGCTGCGGGATGCCTTGGGCACTGACCAGATCCGGGTCAACTCGTTGCATGGCCAAGGCCTGCGCAACCTGGGTGAGGGCCTTGAGCCGATCGCCCAGGCTGAAGACGGTTTGGTCGAAGCCATCCATGGCCCGAGCATCTCGCCCTTCCTGTTCGCTGTGCAGTGGCACCCCGAGTGGCAAGCGGCGAAAAACCCTGACTCGATCAAGATTTTCGAGGCGTTTGGCGATGCTTGCCGCGCTCAGGTCCGCAAGTCCCAGGCCAGCAAGCGTAACCAGGCTGCCTGACTCCCTGCTTCGTTAGTTTGATCGCGGGGCGGCGCAAGGCCGCCCCCCCCCGCTTCCCCGGTCATCCTCTGCTGGTCCCAGAACACCTACCGTGGCAGCGCGGGGTGGGCTTGTGCCTGTCCCCGCGATCCTTTTTCTGCCATCCGTGCAGAGATATGATGACTAACGGCTGATTTATTATTCCCCTCTATCCCGCGCCCTGACCTCACACCTATCCCCCTGCAAGTACCTGCCGCATTTGTGCGGAAAGCGACTACGAGAAAAAACTGCGCCGAGGGACTAGTCATTTCTTAGGTTGTACGATAACTTACCTCTCACATTGATTCACCACCCCAAAAGCGCCACAGGAAACCAATAACAATGAATCCACTAGAGCTGCAGTCCATCCTCTCCCACGGTCTGCTGTCGTTCCCGGTAACCGACTTCAATGCCCAGGGCGACTTCAATCAGGCGGGCTACATCAAGCGTCTGGAATGGCTTGCCCCGTATGGCGCGTCTGCGCTGTTCGCCGCCGGCGGCACCGGTGAGTTCTTCTCCCTGGCCGCCAGCGAGTACAGCCAGGTGATCAAGACTGCAGTCGATACGTGCGAGCATTCGGTACCAATTCTGGCCGGTGTCGGCGGTTCTACCCGCCAGGCCATCGAGTACGCCCAGGAAGCCGAACGTCTGGGCGCCAAAGGTCTGTTGCTGCTGCCGCACTACCTGACCGAAGCCAGCCAGGACGGCGTAGCCGACCACGTCGAAGCCGTGTGCAAGTCGGTCAAGATCGGTGTAGTGGTTTACAACCGTAACGTTTGCCGCCTGACCGCGCCGCTGCTCGAGCGCTTGGCCGAGCGTTGCCCAAACCTGATCGGTTACAAGGATGGCCTGGGCGATATCGAGCTGATGGTGTCGATCCGCCGCCGCCTGGGCGATCGCTTCAGCTACCTCGGCGGCCTGCCGACCGCTGAAGTGTATGCAGCTGCCTACAAGGCGCTGGGTGTGCCGGTGTACTCTTCGGCGGTGTTCAACTTCGTACCGAAGACCGCGATGGACTTCTACCACGCGATCGCTCGCGAAGATCACGCCACCGTCGGCAAGCTGATCGATGACTTCTTCCTGCCGTACCTGGACATCCGTAACCGCAAAGCCGGCTATGCCGTCAGCATCGTCAAGGCCGGCGCCAAGATCGCCGGTTACGACGCAGGCCCAGTGCGTTCGCCACTGACCGACCTGACCGGCGAAGAGTATGAAATGCTCGCCGCCCTGATGGACAAGATGGGCCCGCAATAAGCGACCCGGCGGCCTGCCAATGCCGCAACCGGAGCGAGGCCACGCCCGCTCCGGTTTTATCGATCCCCGCACAAAAATAACTAGTGGGAGTACACCTTCATGCAAGCGACGAAAAAAACGCATGTACGTTATCTGATCTTGTTCATGCTCTTCGTCGTGACCACGATCAACTATGCAGATCGAGCGACCATTTCGATCGCCGGCTCCAGTCTGCAGAAAGATTTAGGGATAGACGCGGTCACCCTCGGTTATATCTTCTCGGCCTTCGGCTGGGCCTACGTGCTCGGGCAAATTCCCGGCGGCTGGCTGCTCGACCGCTTCGGTTCAAAGAAGGTCTACGCCTTCAGTATCTTCACCTGGTCGCTGTTCACCGTGCTGCAGGGCTTTGTCGGTTACCTACCGGTGGCCAACGCGATCATCGCCCTGTTCATGTTGCGCTTCATGGTCGGTTTTGCAGAGGCGCCGTCGTTCCCGGGTAACGCCCGCATTGTGGCGGCCTGGTTCCCGACTGCTGAACGCGGTACCGCATCGGCCATTTTCAACTCGGCGCAGTACTTCGCCACTGTCCTGTTCGCACCGCTGATGGGCTGGATCGTCCACGCCTGGGGCTGGGAACACGTATTCGTGGTCATGGGCGTACTGGGTATCGCCTTCTCGGCGGCCTGGATGAAGCTGATCTACAACCCTAAAGAACACCCGATGATCAGTGCCGAAGAACTCGACCATATCGAGCGCAACGGCGGCTTGGTCGACATGGATAAACCCAAGGCAGCCGGCGCCAGCGGGCCGAAGTGGGCCTACATCAAGCAGCTGCTGAGCAGTCGCATGATGGTCGGTATCTATCTTGGCCAGTACTGCATCAACGGCATCACCTACTTCTTCCTGACCTGGTTCCCGGTGTATCTGGTGCAGGAACGCGGCATGTCGATCCTCAAGGCGGGCATCATCGCCTCGTTGCCAGCGATCTGCGGCTTCGTCGGCGGTGTATTGGGTGGCGTATTGTCTGATGGTCTGCTGCGTCGTGGTCATTCACTGACCTTCGCCCGCAAGGCACCGATCGTGGTCGGCCTGTTGCTCTCTACCAGCATGGTCATCTGCAACTACGTCGACGCCGAATGGATGGTGGTGGCGATCATGGCCCTGGCGTTCTTCGGCAAAGGCCTTGGTGCGCTGGGCTGGGCGGTGGTATCGGACACCTCGCCCAAACAGATCGCGGGGCTGTCCGGCGGCATGTTCAACACCTTCGGCAACATCGCCTCGATCACCACGCCGATCATCATCGGTTACATCATCAGTGCTACTGGCTCGTTCAAGTGGGCACTGGTGTATGTCGGTGCCAACGCCCTGATCGCGGTGCTGAGCTACCTGGTGATCGTCGGCCCGATCAAACGTATCGAGCTGCGTGACGTGCCCAACGATGAACCGGCTCAGCCGGCCAGCAGCGAACTGGCCAGCTCGCGCCACTGAGTGATTGCGCCTGCACCTGCTGAAGCGGGTGCAGGCGTCTCGAACAAAGCCTGAGATAACTACAAGAAGGGCCTGAACATGCAGCTGATCGAAACTTCCGACTCGCCCCGCTACGTGCGTCTGCACGAGGATGACAACGTAGTGGTGGTGGTCAACGACGGTGGCCTGGGCGAAGGCGCCCGCTTTGCCGACGGCCTGACCCTGGTTGAAGCAGTACCACAAAGCCACAAGGTCGCCACTCTGGATATCGCCCAGGGCGAACCGGTGCGGCGCTACGGGCAGATCATCGGCTATGCCCTGGAACCGCTGCGCAAAGGCAGCTGGGTGCAGGAAAGCCAGCTGGCGATGCCCGCCGCCCCCGAACTCGACAGCCTGCCGCGCTGTGACGCTGTCCCTGCCCCTCTGCCGCCGCTGGAGGGTTTTACCTTTGAAGGGTTCCGCAACGCCGATGGCACCGTCGGTACGCGTAATATTCTTGGCATCACCACCACCGTGCAGTGCGTGACCGGCGTGCTCGACCATGCGGTCAAGCGCATCCGCAGCGAGTTGCTGCCCAAATACCCCAATGTCGATGATGTGGTGGCACTGACCCACAGCTATGGCTGCGGCGTGGCAATCAATGCCCGTGATGCCTACATCCCGATCCGCACCGTGCGCAACCTGGCGCGTAACCCGAACCTGGGCGGCGAAGCCCTGGTTATCAGCCTCGGCTGCGAGAAACTGCAGGCCGGCCAGGTCATGCATGAAAACGACCCCTCGGTAGACCTCAGCGACCCGTGGCTGTACCGCCTGCAGGACGCCAGCCTCGGTTTTGTCGAAATGATCGAACAGATCATGGCGCTGGCCGAAGCGCGCCTGATCAAGCTCGACCAGCGCCGCCGCGAGACCGTGCCGGCCGCAGAGCTGATCCTGGGCATGCAATGCGGCGGCAGCGATGCCTTCTCCGGTATCACCGCCAACCCCGCGCTGGGTTTTGCCGCCGACCTGCTGGTGCGCGCCGGTGCCACCGTGCTGTTCTCGGAAGTAACCGAAGTCCGCGATGCCATCTACATGCTTACTTCCCGCGCGCAAACACCGGCCGTAGCTGATGCACTGGTGCGCGAAATGGACTGGTACGACCGTTACCTGGAGCAAGGCGCGGCCGACCGCAGCGCCAATACCACCCCGGGCAACAAGAAAGGTGGCCTGTCGAATATCGTCGAGAAGTCGCTGGGCTCGATCGTCAAGTCCGGCAGCGGCGCCATTCAAGGGGTGGTTGGCCCGGGTGAACGGGTCGAGCGCAAGGGCCTGATCTTCTGCGCAACCCCTGCCAGCGATTTTGTCTGCGGCACCCTGCAACTGGCGGCGGGGATGAACCTGCACGTGTTTACCACCGGCCGCGGTACGCCGTACGGGCTGGCCATGGCGCCGGTGGTCAAGGTGTGTACCCGCACCGAGCTGGCCCAGCGCTGGCCAGACCTGATCGACATCGACGCCGGGCGCATCGCCACCGGCCGCTCGAGCATCGAAGAGTTGGGCTGGGAGCTGTTCCATTACTACCTGGACGTGGCCAGCGGCCGCAAGCAGACGTGGGCCGAACAGCACCGCCTGCACAACGACATCACCCTGTTCAACCCGGCACCGATCACCTGATCGCTTTGCCCTCTGCCGCCGCGCTTGCAGCGTGGGCCGCAGAGGGATCTGTCCTATCCATTGTGTACTTCAACAGGAGCAAGACATGCCTGAGATTCTCGGCCACAACTTCATCAACGGTCAGCGCAGCGCAGCTGGCAGCCAACGCCTGCAAAGCCTGGACGCCACTACTGGCGAAGCGCTGCCGTACAACTTCGTGCAGGCCACCGAAACCGAAGTGGACCAGGCCGCCCGCGCTGCCGCCGCAGCATTCGTCGAATTCCGCCAGCTGGCACCCGCCCGTCGCGCCGAATTCCTCGATGCCATCGCCGCCGAGCTGGACGAACTGGACGACGCCTTTGTCGCCATCGTCTGCCGCGAGACCGCCCTGCCCGCTGCCCGCATCCAGGGTGAGCGCGGCCGCACCAGCGGCCAGATGCGCCTGTTTGCACAGGTGCTGCGCCGTGGCGACTACCTCGGTGCGCGCATCGATCTGGCCCTGCCTGATCGTCAACCCTTGCCACGGGTCGATCTGCGCCAGATGCGTATTGGTGTCGGCCCGGTCGCGGTGTTTGGCGCAAGCAACTTCCCACTGGCCTTCTCCACCGCTGGCGGCGACACCGCAGCAGCATTGGCCGCAGGCTGCCCGGTGGTGTTCAAGGCGCATAGCGGCCACATGGCCACGGCCGACCTGGTCGGTTGCGCGATCACCCGCGCCGCCGAGCGCACTGGCATGCCCAAAGGCGTGTTCAACATGGTATTCGGGGGCGGCGTCGGTGAGTGGCTGGTCAAGCATCCGGCGATCCAGGCGGTTGGCTTCACCGGCTCGCTCAAAGGCGGCGACGCACTGTGCCGCATGGCCGCAGAACGTGCGCAGCCAATCCCGGTATTTGCCGAGATGTCGAGCATCAACCCGGTGATCGTCCTGCCGGGCGCGCTGGCCAAGCGTGGCGAAGCCATCGCCCGCGAGCTGGCAGGCTCGGTGTGCATGGGCGCGGGGCAGTTCTGCACCAACCCAGGCATGGTCATTGGCCTGCGTTCCGCTGAGTTCAGCACCTTGCTGGCCAATGTTGGCCAGGCGCTGGACGCTCAGGCCGGGCAGACCATGCTCAACGCCGGCGGCTTGCGCAGCTATGTCAGCGGCCTCGAGCATCTGCAGGCACATGCCGGTATCGAACACCTGGCGGGCCAGGCGCAGGAAGGCTCACAGGCGCGTGCTCAGCTGTTCAAAGCGGACGCCAGCCTGCTGGTCAATGCCGATCCACTGCTGCAGGAAGAAGTGTTTGGCCCGGCCACCGTGGCGGTCGAGGTGCAGGACAACGAGCAACTGCGCGCAGCCCTGCAAGGCCTGCGTGGCCAGTTGACCGCAACCCTGATCGGCGAGGCAGAAGACTTCGAGGCGTATGCCTGGTTGGTCCCGCTGCTCGAAGAGAAAGTTGGCCGGATCCTGGTCAACGGCTACCCGACTGGCGTTGAGGTCTGCGATGCGATGGTCCACGGCGGGCCATATCCGGCAACTTCGGATGCGCGCGGGACCTCGGTGGGGACATTGGCGATCGATCGCTTCCTGCGGCCGGTGTGCTACCAGAACTACCCGCAGGCGTTGCTGCCTGAGGCGCTCAAGGATGGCAATCCGCTGGGATTGCGTCGGTTGGTGAATGGGCAGTGGAGTGACGGCTCGCTTTAAGCTTTTTGGGGCCGCTGCGCGGCCCCAGAAATCTACACCCCTTGCGCCTCTGCAGCCTCATGCGCCTGGCGCAGCCGCTCACGGCTATTGGACAGATGCATGCGCATCGCCATCTTCGCCCCTTCGCTATCGCCCCGCACAATCGCCTCGTAGATCGCTTCGTGCTCGTGGCGCAGACGGCTCATGTAATGCGCCTGGTCATCCTGGGCAATACGCGCCGAATTGAGCCGCGTGCGCGGGATGATACTGGTGCCGAGGTGATTGATGATGTCGGCAAAATAGTGATTGCCGCTGGCCTGGGCGATCCGCAGGTGGAACTGGAAGTCTGCCGATACCGCATCGGACGCATGCGCAGCGCCTTCGTTGATCTCATCCAGGGCCGCACGCATCCCGCTCAGCTGCTCGTCGGTACGGCGCTGCGCCGCCAGCCCGGCAGACTCGATCTCCAAGGCGATGCGAAGCTCCAGCACCGCGAGCACTTCACGCAAGGTGACCACGGTGGCGGGATCGATGCGCAAGCCACTGCCAGGTGAGGCCTCGAGCACGAACGTGCCGATACCGTGACGAGTCTCGACCTGCCCGGCAGCCTGCAGCCGTGAGATAGCCTCACGCACTACGGTGCGACTGACGCCTTCCTCAGCCATGATCTGCGACTCGGTCGGCAGCTTGTCGCCGCGCTTGAGCTGACCACTGCGGATGCGTTCGGTCAGCACCGTGACCAATTCCTGGGCCAGACTGCGCGGCTTGCGCCGGGTCCTTGCCTGTACCTGCTGCTCTGTCATGCCCTGTAGTTCACCTTGAGAGACAGGCACCATGATAGCGCAAGCAGTTGTACGATCACATACGCAGACTGCGGGTTTTTATTGATACTTTGGCACTGCCTGTTTTACTCCTCGGCGCCCGTGCTGGATGGCGGCAAATTGCTGGCCCCCAAACCTCGAAAGCGAAGGCAAACTTCGTTTTCCTTCAGAAGCTTAGGACAGCATCATGCGGGTATTTCTAGCAACCATGGCCGGCTGCCTGCTGGCGACCTTCGCTATCACAGCCCAGGCCAAAGCCTTGAGCCAGAACGATCGCAACGTGTGTAGCTGGGGGTCGCAGATTGCCGCCGAGGCGCAGCAAGCCAAGCTTTCCGGGATCAACGTGTACGCCACACGCAAGCGCCTGCAGGCGCGCAAGTTCCCCAAACCGTGGATGCGCATGACCGCCTTCGGGATCACGGAACAGACCTACAACAGCCGCTCTCGACTCAAGCCTGCGGCCATCAAGAAAACCTATTTTGACCAATGCGTGCAACACGCAATTGCCAAGCGATAACGATGTAAATCAGTAGCTTATAAGAACTTCATGATAAATATTCTAGGCCTTGATTCGCCACGGCGATCCTGAATGGAATGAGCGCTGCAGCCAGTCCTTGAGTGCGCCGACGGCTGCAGTGTGCAATCGCGCCGAGGGCCGTACCAGGTAGATTCCGGCCGTGACATCCAGTTGCCAGTCTGGCAGCACGCGCACCAGCCTACCGGCGGCCAGGTCTTCGATCATCAACCAGTCGCCGCCAGCGATAATACCGACACCCCGGCGGGCAGCCTCCAGCAAGGCTTCATTGTCATTGCTGCGCAGTGAACCTGCGACCTTGACTCTTACATGCTGCGCGCCGGCCGTTAGGTTCCATTCAGGAAACGAGCGCAAGCCACTGAAACCCAGGCAGTTATGCTCGGCCAGGTCAGCAGGAACTTGAAGCGTGGGATGTTTGGCCAGGTACTCCGGCGATGCGCACAGAATGCGCAGATGATCGCAGAGCTTTTTTGCCACCAAACGGCTGTCTGCCAGCTCACCGATACGGATTGCCGCGTCAAAACCTTCAGCCACCAGATCGACAAAACGGTCTGAGTACTCGACCTCCATCGTTACCTGCGGATGCGCCAGGACGAAGTCCGCCAGCAGCCCACTCAGCCAGCGCCTGCCCATCGCCGCCGGCAGCGCCAGGCGTAGACGACCACGAACGGTCGCAGCGCCCTCGGCCGCTTCCTGCTCGGCTTCATCGATCAAGCGGCTCGCCTGGCGCAGCCGCTGCACCAGTCGCTCGCCCTCATCGGTGAAACGCAACTGGCGGGTAGTGCGTTCGACCAGACGAATTCCCAGGCGCTGCTCGAGCGCACTCAATCGCCGCGACAGCACCGACGGGTGGCGGTCGAGCTGGCGCCCGGCAGCGGCGAATGAACCTTGCTCGTGCAAGGCCAGCAAGCTTGCCAGTTCATCCGCGCGGCGGCTGTCGAAGGCGTCCATGGGCAGGCTCTCAAACAAAGTCAAGGGATCAGTATCAGCGCCCCCTCGGAACGGCCCTGCTCCAGGTCCGTATGAGCCTGGGCAACATCAGCCAGCGGGTAGCGGCGCCAGATACGCGGCAGGATGATACCTTGGCTGACAGCCTCCAGCACGTCTGCCGCGCGCTGCTGATATTCCTCGGCAGTCTGGGTATGGGCGGCCAGCGATGGCCGTGTCAGGTACAGCGAGCCCTTGGCATTGAGCGTGCTCACCTCGATGGGCGCTGGGGCACCCGAGGTCGCCCCGAACGACACCAGCAGCCCGCGCGTTCGCAGGCTGTCCAGTGAGGCCTGCAGCGAAACTTTACCGATGCTGTCATACACTACGTCCACGCCCTGCCCCGCAGTCAGTTCCTTGACTTGGGCGGCCAAGGTCGCCGCATCAAATACCAGCACGTGCGCGCAGCCTGCCTCCTTTGCGCGACCGACACTTTCAGGCCGGGAAACAACACCAATCACCGTCGCCCCCAAGTGCCTGGCCCACGCCACCAGCAACTGGCCCACCGCGCCACCAGCACCGTAGACCAGCAGCTGAGTGCCGGGACCCACTGAATAGGTAGTCTTGATCAAGTACTGTGCGGTTATGCCCTTGAACAACACTGCGGCGGCCTGTTCATCACTGACCGAGGCCGGCAACTTGACCAGACGCTCGGCCGGGTACAAGCGGCCACTGGCGTAGCTGCCAATCGGGCCGGTGGCATAGGCAACCCGATCGCCAACCTGCAATGAGGCGACGCCCTCGCCCACAGCCGTTACCCGCCCTGCACCCTCCAGCCCCAAGCCACTTGGCAGCACCAGCGGCGCAGCACCTTTGCGTTGCAGCAGGTCGAGCGGGTTGACGCCGATGGCGGTCTGTTCAAGCCAGACCTGACCCGGCCCCGGCTGCTGCGGTTGCACAGGCTCCAGTTGCATTACATCTGTGGTGCCGGTGTCGGTCAGAACGATTCGTGCGGACATGGCCAATTTCCCTGGTTGGTGGAATGCCGTTGCAGCTTAGATAGCCATATGCCGTCGAGCAATCAGGCCTGGCACAGATGATTCGTGCACACACCGAAGCAATACATCTCGAAAGTACCGTTGCGGTCCAGCCCAAGCCCGGCAAGACTACGTCCACGACCACCCGACGCAGGCTTGCTCGCCAAGCCGTTCAGGCCCCTGTTGCTTATGCACGACAAGACCACGTTCAGCGTGCCGGTAACCCACCGATCGCTGCTGCTTCCCATTCTTCTGAGTTTGCTGGCGTTTGCCGCCAACTCGGTATTCTGCCGTCTGGCCCTGCGCGAAGGCGCCATTGATGCCACCGCCTTCACGGCGATCCGGCTCGGCAGTGGCGCGGCAGTGCTCGCCGCATTGGTGTACTGCACTCGGCGGCCTCGCAATACGGCAGGCAGCTGGGCCGGAGGACTGGCCCTGTTCGCCTATGCCTGGCTGTTCTCGCTCGCCTACCTGCAACTGGGTGCAGGCACCGGCGCGCTGATTCTGTTCGGGGCAGTACAGATCAGCATGTTCGCTTTCGGCATGTGGCGAGGCGAACCGCTGCAGCGCAAGGTGCTGCTAGGGATGTTGATTGCCTTCGCTGGACTGCTTGCATTGCTGTTACCCGGCACCGACGCACCGCCGCTTGCCAGCGCGTTGGTCATGCTTACCGCAGGCATTGCCTGGGGCGCGTATTCACTGCTGGGCAAAGGGTCAGCCGACCCGCTGGCGGCCACTGCAGGCAACTTCCTGCGCAGCCTGCCGCTGGTGCTTGTCGCTGTTGTGGCAATGGCGCTGAGCGGCGCATCGCTGCGCTGGAGCGGCGAAGGCGTGCTGTATGCGCTCGGGTCAGGCGTGCTGGCCTCCGGTGCCGGTTACAGCCTCTGGTATAGCGTGGTCAAGTGCATCAGCTCGCAGCAGGCGGCGACCCTGCAGTTGTGTGTGCCGGTGCTGGCAGCGCTTGGTGGGGGGTTGTTGCTCGGCGAGCCACTGACCTGGCGCTTGGGCCTGACTTCGCTGGTGGTGCTCGGTGGGGTTGCGTTGGCGTTGCTGCCGACGCGGCGGGGCTAAGCAGCCAGCCGGGTAGCCTTTCACCCTCGATAGCGAATTTTCCTACATCCTTATCAGAAGCCGGATAGGTCCGTCAAAAGCCCTACACCGGTATGGTTGGCAGGCAATCAAAGCCGTGAAAACAGCGGCCCGCCCCCAGCCCCGTCGGCAACTCATCGGCCCTATCGGCGACGCTTGCAGACGCTGAAAAGGACGTCCCATGCCCAGCCAATCCGACCTGAGCTTCTGCTTCGAGCCTCTGGCCAGCCGCACGCCGTTCGAAGTGGTGTCATTCACTCTCGAAGAAACCCTCAGCACGCCTTTCAAGCTCACGCTGGAGCTGATCTGCTACCGAGTTGATGTCGATTTCGCCGAGCTGATTGACAAACCAGCGCTGTTCACCATTTGCCGCGACCAGCAGCCAGTGCGCTACGTGCATGGTTTGATCAGCAGCCTCAGCCAGGGCGAAAGTGGTTTCTATCGCACCCGCTATCAAGCCGTCATCGAACCACAACTGGCACGCGCACGCCTGCGCTCCAACTGGCGAATCTTCCAGCAGCAGCCCGCAGCGCAGATCCTCGCGGTCATGTTCAAGCGCCAAGGCCTGACCCAGATCGAATTCAGCACAACGTGCGAGCACCAGGTCCGCGAGTTTTGCGTGCAAGCCGGCGAAACCGACCTCGACTTCATTGCACGTCTGGCTGCAGAAGAAGGCTACATCTACAGCTTTGACCACAGCGCTACTGCCCACACCCTGCGCGTTACCGACCGGGTGATGAGCCTCGGGCAGATCAACAGAAGCGTCATCAAGCCCGCAGACGATCTACGCAGTAATGCCGATCATGACACTGCCGATCCGCTTAGCGTGCTGTATCACTCCAACAGTGGCGGCGATCCCGCCGGCCCTTGCCTGCGCAGGCTTCGCTATTGCGAGCAGGTGGCAACCACTCACCAGCAGCAGCGCGACTATACCTTCCTGCGGCCAGCCTACCGCCAACAACACGGGGTGGTTGCCAGCCAGTGGAAGCTGCCCTGTAACAAGTACGAACGCTTCGACTATCCCGGCCGCTATAACCTTGATGTGGTTGGCAAGCCGTTCACCCAGACGCGGCTGACCGCACGCCGCCACGCGGTGCGCCTGGCTGAAGTCGAAGGCGACGATGTTCGTCTGCAACCTGGGCTGAGTTTCAATCTGATCGATCATCCCCGTGAGGACCTCAACGCCCACTGGCGGGTGATCAGCGTGCGTCACGTCGGCAGCCAGTTCACCAGTCTGCAGGAAGAGGCGGCGGATGCCGATCAGGGCACACACTATGTCCAGCATGCTGAGCTGGTACCGGGCCGCATCGACTGGAAGCCCGCGTTGTTGGCCAGGCCGCGAATTGACGGGCCGCACATGGCGACGGTGGTCGGGCCGCCCGAGGAAGAGATTTATTGCGACCAGTGGGGGCGGGTCAAGGTCAGCTTTCCCTGGGACCGAGAAAGCAAGGACAACCAGTTCAGCTCGTGCTGGATCCGCGTCGCCCAGGGCTGGGCAGGCGGCAGTTGGGGGTCGATGGCCATACCGCGAATCGGCCAGGAAGTGATCGTTCAATACGTCAATTCCGATCCCGATCAGCCATTGATTACCGGCCGCACCTACTGCGCCAACCAGCTGCCGCCCTATGAACTGCCGCAGCACAAGACCCGTATGACCATCAAAAGCCAGACCCACAAAGGGCAAGGCTTCAATGAGCTGCGCTTCGAGGATGAGCTGGACCGGCAAGAGGTGTTCATTCACGCCCAGAAAGACCAGAACAACGTGGTCCGGCACAACGAAACCACCAAAGTCGGCAATGATCGCGCTGAGCAAGTCGAGCGTGATGAGACCCTCAACGTCGGCCATGACCGCACAGAGTCGATCGGCAATGATGAAAAGGTTTCGATTGGTCAGGATCGTCAGCATCAAACTGGTCGGGATGACGTCCTCGAAATCGGCCGCCACCACTGCATCACTATCGCTCAGGACCGCATCGAGCAGGTCGGCAACCACCGCCGCGACACCACAACTGCCAACCACACCGTCGATATCGGCGGGCACCTCGAACAAAAGGTCGCTGGCCACGTCGACCTGAAAGCCGGCCAAGCGATTCGCTACCAGACCCAGGACTTCGAGATCGAGGTCGCTGGCAGCTTCTCGATCAAATCGCCGGGCGGCACGTTACGCCTGGATGCTTCCGGGATAACCCTCGACGGTGTCGCGATAAATTTCAAAGGGCCTATCGGTCAAGCACCTGAGGGGAGTTCCTACGCCTTCAGCATCAGCGGCAAGCCTGAACCGGGTGAGCCTGTCTGCCTGAGTTGCCTGCTCAAAGCGATTCAAGAGGGGCGCAGTGTTGTCCGCCTCGAAGGGGTCAACGCATGAACACAACAGCCACAAATCTTGGAAACGAGATCGTCGAAGTACTGCGCAACCCGAGTTACCGCCTGACTGGCATCGTCGAGATAAGCCGCTTGAGCGAGCGAGATCGCAGCGAACTGCTGCGCCGTATCAAGGAATACGCGTTGCCATTACTTCAGCAGCCCGAATTCGCCAACCTGCAGGCGCTTGGGCCGCGCTTGATCACTCCAGCGCCCCACTACGGCCTGGACGGTCAGTGGAGCAACTACTGGGATGTCGAGCACTATGGCAAAGAGGGCATCTGCGCGTGGGTCGTCAGTGCGATGCCGCCGCCAGAATTGCTCGTGCACCTGAGCCAGGCCAATCGCACGGTTGCGCCTGATGGCAATAGCTACCTGCTGCGTTGGCACATCGCACGCAGTCTCCAGGTTCTGCATGCACGGCGCGACTTGCCGGCGGTACGCGAGTGGCTCGCGCCTGTCCATAAAATATGGCTACCGGTACCTGACCCAGGTCGCGAGCGCTGGGTATGCCTCGAGGGAGAGGATCGCGCGCCGACCAGCCAAGGCGACGCCTTCGAGCTGGACTCGGCGTGCTGGCAGGCGCTGACCGGCGACCCGCTGGAATACACCTTGGCCGACGCCATCGGCACCGCGATGGCAGCTGCGGGCATGACCGGCCAATGCCACACCATTCGCCTAGGCATTGCTCGCGCGCATTTGAGTGCAGCGCGCAAAGCTGGCCTGAGCCGCCAGCAGGACCTGATCAGCTACGTGACCATGATGACCCTCAACGGCGATGCGCTGGCTGAGTCGGCCGCATGGAAGCAAGCCGTTGCCGAAGCAAGCGAGCTCAAACGTTCGCTGGCTGACGCCCTGCAAGCCCCCCTCTCCTGCCAGCCTCGATAAGGACGCCACCATGATCAGCATGGACAAGCTCTTCGCTATTAATCAGGCTGCCTGCGACGCCCTCAGCGTGCCGCTAGCCGCAGGCCCTGCAGTCAGCTGCACCCGCACTTTCACCATTCTCCCGCTGCGCTACGCCGCCGTCGGCGGCAACTCCGGCTTGCGCGAGCGCCTGCCGCAATTGCCAGACAACCTGCATCACGCGCATCAGGCTGGCGCCTTGGCTCAGGCTGCCTACGCGATACGGCCACTGCGTGAAGGATTCCTTTACGTCATGGAAGCTCGCCGAATAGGCAACAGGTTGTTATTTCTTGACCCGTTCCGCATTTCGGCAGATGGCTCACTGGCCATCACCAGCTTCGATGATCCCTGGCAAGCCCCGCCGGCCTCGCTGACGGCGCAGGACGTGATGCGCAACCTGGCATGGGCTCTGACTATCCACGATGTGGATGACCTGGTCGGGCTGCGGCTGTTCTACAGCCCTGACCCACTGAGCAGAGCTACGCTGATGCGGCTGTTCCACCAGGCTTCCAGCTTGCCGGCCGTGAACGTGGCCAAGTATGCCGCCCCTTCCTGCTCAGTCCCTGAGTCCCATGTACTGACTTACGGTCAACTCGACCTGGTGGCCGATTTCGCCGCAGAGAACGATCCAGACCTGCGCAAGATGCTTGACGCACAGCTATCTTCGACGCCGAAGATCATGTCGCTGGTGGCCTCTCGGCAGATGCTCAAGCCAAAGCCAAACAGCGATACGCCGCGAGGTATCGCCATCGTGGTCGAGGACGCGATCGGCATTACCCAGGATCTCAATGCCTGGCGCAACGCGGGCCTGGAACACCTCAAAGGCTGGCTGGAAACCACCACGCCCGGCGCGGAACCAGACCAGCCGGGGATCAGCAACGAGCGCAAGGTGCTGGTGGCACAAGCGTTCACTCAACTGCACGCCGAGTTCAGTGAGCGCAAGGTCGGCGCCCTGCTGAGCCGCCATACCCAGACCCTGCGTGAGTACCTGACAGACGGCGAACAAAGCCTGCCGCCCGGTCAAACCCGCGAATGGTGGGCGCAGACACGCGAAGGCATTCTTGAAGTTGATGCGCAGTTCAAGCGCAAGGATCTCGAGGCGCGTGCTGCCACTGGCGAGTTTGCCAAGGCTTTCGAAGAGCGCTACTTGCCAAGGGTCGATCTGCCCGCCATGCACGTTCAGCTGGGCTGGTTCGAGACCGTCAGCCGCGAAGCGCAACGCCAGGCTGATGCTCGGGCAGGCGACCACCTGATGTGGCTGCAACATCCGCGACTGCTTGCAGCGCTGGATCTCTATGACCAGGAAGACCTCACCAGCGGTCTGTGCTTTGCGCACCAGACCGGCCTCTGCGTGCTGGGTATGGAAGGCACCGTCAAAGGCGCGCAATTGCTCAGCCGCTGGTGGCAGAGCGGTGAAGTTGAAGCGAGCAACTTGGCTATGCGCGCTTATGTGTTCAATCAGAAATCGGTTGCCGAGGTACTGGCAAAGACCCAGAGCGATATGCGCATTCTCCAAGGGCTAGCGGACGACTGGCAAAGACTGGAAACCGCACTGCAACAAGCCAAGGCACTGGCGGCGCAATTCAGCGCAATCGACGGTCATTTGGAGCAGTTAGCCCAACATGGCCACGTCAATACTGCCGGCGCACTGGCCTGGATTGGTCATCTAGGGCGTGAAGCCCTGAGCGCCGGTGCGCCCAACGCTGTGGACCGAGCACTGCATCGGCGTCTGGTAACCCTCCTCACTGCTTCGCTGGGTGAGCAAGCCCTCAACCTGCGCATGGCCGAACACGCCCAAGCCGGCCACACCCCCTCACCGGGCCGCGTTGCCGCACCGATCATGCGCCGGCTTGATCAGGCCTATGTCGACAGCCTGAGCGGCGCGCACAGCAACAGCTTCTACCGCCTGAGGGTCAGCAGCGCGCTGCTGTTGCTGGAAGCGAGTCTGTTGCTGCTGCAAGGCAGGCGAGAAGATAAGGATCGACGGTTCTGGAGCGAGGTGGCTGCGGGGGCGTTGACGAGTGCGGCGGCGGGGATGGAGTTGTTGGCGGTGGGGACAGAGAAGGTGTTTGGCGAGTTTGGTAACGGCTCCGCGATTGGGCGTGGATCAAGGATCAGCTTGGGACGTTACCGGTTTTGGGGAGCGGTTATGGCAAGCGCTGGCGGGCTCGTGAGTATTTGGTGGGATATAGATGATGCTTTACAGGTAACTGACAAGCTGTTTCTACCCCGCTCGAGAAGAAACCTGCTGTCCAGCGCATACATAGCCCGAGTGTTTGCGACTTCCACAATGCTAGCAGGGCAGGGTGGATTGGCGTTTGCTCAAGCCAGCGCCTACTTTAGATGGCGGGCGATGTCCCGGCAGGCGTCATCAGTTGCAGACCTCTTTAATTATCTTTCCGGACTATCTACACGCGTAGCCTCTCATCAAGGTGCCACTCTCCTATTTGGTAGAATGATCTGGATAGGTGGGGTTGTTGTGATAGCTGCAAGCGTCCTGATTTTTATTTTAGATGAGGATGCATTAGAAAAATGGTGCGTCAAGAGTTGCTTCAGTCGAATCGACGGGAAGAGGTTCGGTAATAATGGCGAAGAGCTTTCGGAATTATTTAACGCCATTCAAGGCGTGCTGTAATGTATTTTCTTGAATGGTTGTCGTGGCAGGGCATGCTGGAAACTCCAGCCGCTAGAAGAAATGACAGCGCGAGTGATCAACTACATAAAAAACCGCGAAACGCTCCTTACGAGAGCGATATCACGGAAGAACATATCGCTTCCCGATTAAGTGTAAGCACTACACCTAGGACAAGAGGTCCAGTCTTCGCCTGTAGCAATCATGTATTGGAGCTTCGCTGCGGTCTGTGGGAAGCCAAAAGAGGATTGCTCACCATTCTGACGGCTACCGTCGTACGGGTGCTTTCAGGTTTCTTGTACATCCTTGTCACACTTTCCATTGAACACGTTAACGCCGTATTGGAAAACACCGGAGAGCAGCACTGGAGTACTGTACTTTTAATAATAGCGTTAGGCTTTCTTACGCTAGCAGGAGGGTATCTTTACTTGAAGTACGGCCTGCGCTTTACCCGCCTCGAAATGTTCACCTCCCGGCACATGCTAATCAGATTCAATCGCACGACTCAGCAGGTCCATCTTCATAGACCAAGTTATTGCGGAGGTATTGTCACTTTGCCTTGGGAGGGTGTTATTTATTCCGGGATCAACTTGAAATCCAATGCTGCAGGGATGGGTATTCCATTAAGCCTCCACTGGCCGGTCAGCGTAACCGGTACTTTGCACCCAGAGTTCGCTTTCGTCGGCAAGATGTGCAACACCTCATCTGAAATGCACGACGAGTGGGAATTCATCCGCCGTTTTATGGAGTCAGGCCCTGACGGCCTCCCGCGCCCACGAATTACCTCACACTTCCCTTGGCCATGGCAGGCATTCACTCCGCAGTTCGAGGGGCTTACCCACTACTTTCGTCATTCTTCGCGGATCATCAAGTTAGGCCTTGTTCTTATCTCGCCCGCCTTTCTCATCCTCGGCCTAAGCCACTGGCTAAGCCTGCTGCTGTGCTGGAAACCGCGCTGGCCAAAAACCATCCGCGAAGCAGGGCTACCCGGAAAACCCATCCCGCCGCTAACCACTTTGGCCGACAGGCCGCCTCATATCCAGGAACGCCTGCGTCAGAACGCCCATCTTTGGGCCATCCGCCCGGGCCAGCGGCCGGCGAAAAAACCACGGAACCCCCGCCGTCGCCCCAAGGCCGATTCCGCGTTATCGCCAGCCGGAGCTTCTAGCCGGAATGAGACAAACGCCTCGGCACAAACTCCCTCCCCCGATCAGGGAATTGAGCGCTATGACAGTGAGCGTTGAAACAAATTGCGCAGGTACCACCTGATGTGGCTGCAGCATCCCAGACTGCTTGCAGCGCTGGATCTCTATGATCAGGAAGATCTCACCAGCGGTCTGTGCTTTGCGCACCAGACCGGCCTCTGCGTGCTGGGTATGGAAGGCACCGTCAAAGGCGCGCAATTGCTCAGCCGCTGGTGGCAAAGCGGCGAAGTTGAAGTGAGCAACTTGGCCATGCGCGCTTATGTGTTCAATCAGAAATCGGTTGCCGAGGTACTGGCAAAGACCCAAAGCGATCTGCGCATTTTCCACGGGCCAGCGGACGAATGGCAAAAACTGGAAACCGCACTGCAACAAGCCAAGGCACTGGCGGCGCAATTCAGTGCAATCGACGGCCATTTGGAGCAGTTAGCCCAACACGGTCACGTCAATACTGCCGGCGCACTGGCCTGGATTGGTCATTTAGGGCGTGAAGCCCTGAGCGCCGGTGCGCCCAACGCTGTGGACCGAGCACTGCATCGGCGTCTGGTAACCCTCCTCACTGCTTCGCTGGGTGAGCAAGCCCTCAACCTGCGCATGGCCGAACACGCCCAAGCCGGCCACACCCCCTCACCGGGCCGCGTTGCCGCACCGATCATGCGCCGGCTTGATCAGGCCTATGTCGACAGCCTGAGCGGCGCGCACAGCAACAGCTTCTACCGCCTGAGGGTCAGCAGCGCGCTGCTGTTGCTGGAAGCGAGTCTGTTGCTGCTGCAAGGCAGGCGAGAAGATAAGAATCGACGGTTCTGGAGCGAGGTGGCTGCGGGGGCGTTGACGAGTGCGGCGGCGGGGATGGAGCTGTTGGCAGTGGGGACAGAGCAGGCACTGGCATCTCTTGGCCGGAGGAGTGCCTCGGCGAGGGGAGCGAGTATCAGTCTGGGGCGGTATCGAATATGGGGCGCGGCCTTAGCCGGTGCTGGTGGGCTTGTAAGCATTGCTTTGGACGTAGCAGATGTGATCAATACAAGTAGAGGTGCCACATCCTCCAAAAACAGAAGAACAAGTTTAACCGCCGCTTACGCCATAAGAGCCGGGGCGACATCCGCCTTGATCTTGGGCCAAGCAGGCGCTGCATTCGCACAAGCTGGGCCTTTATTTGAATGGCTCGCACTCAGAAATACAGGACAGAAAAGAGCATTTTTGCAAGTAATGGTAAAGCTTTCAGCCCAGCTCGCCGCCAACAGAGCGGCAAACTTGTTGCTGAGCAGGATGATATTCAGAGGTGGATGGGTAATTCTCGCAGCTACAGCGCTAATCGTGATCATTGATGATAACGCTCTCGAAAAATGGTGCAGCAGATGCTGCTTTAGAATTGACGCAGTAGATAGGGGCTATGAAACTGACCACGAAGAGCTCTCAGAGCTATTCAGCATTGCACACGAGGATATGTAATGTATCTTATTGAATGGCAGATGTGGATGCTTTTAATTGATCGAGCACATAGCACTGACCCCAAAGCCAAAAACAGTGAATCCGCATCACAGCTGGTTTACGCTTCTGATGAAGAGAAGGATGTTCAAGCGGCACGGCAAAAAGCCAGCAGCAGGCCAAAAATGAGAGGCCCTGTATATAAATATTCAGATCACATCTTAGAGGCTCGCGCTGGAGCTTCCGAAGACAAACGGGGGCTGATAAGCATACTTTCAACTATGGTGATCGCTCTGATCATATTAGGCACTGTGGCCACAGCACACTACGCAACTGAATTGATCTCTAGCATCGCTAACGTCGACAGCACCATTGATGGTCACGCATTATTTTTGGTGACATTTTTTCTGGCGCTCACCTCCTGCTATACAGCAGCATATCTTAAATATGGGCTTAAAATCACGCGCCTGGAAATGTTCACCTCGCGGCACTTACTGGTTCGATTCAACAGACTCACCGGCCAGGTCCACCTCCACCGTCCTTTATACTGCGGTGGCGTGGTGACCTTACCATGGCACGGAATTACATCATCGGCGGCACCAGGCGGCAACGGCGGAGCTCTCACGCTTTCTCTCTTCTGGTCATCCCAAACTACCAAGATGTTATATCCGGAAATTGTATGGATCGGGAAAGTTTCCACTAACCCTCATGAAATCCAGGCCGAATGGGAGTTCATCCGCCGTTTCATGGACGAAGGCCCTGAGGGCCTCCCCCGCCCACGCATCACTTCACATTTCCCTTGGCCATGGCAGGCATTCACTCCGCAGTTCGAGGGCCTTAGCCATTACTTCCGGCATTCTTCGCAGATCATCAAGTTAGGCCTTGTTCTCATCTCGCCCGCCTTCCTCATCATCGGCCTGGGCCACTGGCTAAGCCTGCTGCTGTGCTGGAAGCCGCGCTGGCCAAAGATCATCCGCGAAGCAGGACTGCCCGGTAAACCCATCCCGCCGCTAACCACCTTGGCCGACAGGCCGCCTCATATCCAGGAACGCCTGCGTCAGAACGCCCATCTTTGGGCCATCCGCCCGGGCCAGCGGCCGGCGAAAAAACCACGCGCTACCCGTAGGCGAGCCAAGCCCGGCAACCAGTCCACTACAGACAAGGAGTCCTCCACCGATGAAACCCATCGTGCTGATCGGCCACAAACATAACTGCCCAATTCACGGCACCGGCGAAGTGGTCTCGGGCACCTCTGCGACAATGGTCGGCGGGCGCGAGGTTGCTTGTGTTGGCGACCGCATAAGCTGCGGCGCCGTCATTGCAAGCGGCTCGCCAAGTTATGCCATCGCAGGCAAGGCCGTGGCGCGACTTGGGGACACCACTGACCATGGCGGCACGCTGATCGAGGGCGACAGCGGCTGGCTGGTCGGATGAAGTATCGATGTCATTGGGCCCAGTGCACCGCCTAAGCTTGTACCTATCTGTCACTGCCGGAGCCAGCCATGCCCTCCCCTGACCCTGCAACCCGCCTCCAGCAAAGCTGGCATGACAACGCCCACGCCTGGATCGAAGCCGTGCGCAGTGGCAGCATCGAAAGCCGCCGCCAGGTCACCGATCAAGCGATCCTGCTGGCCATCCTGTCACGCCAGCCACAGCGGGTTCTCGACCTCGGCTGCGGTGAGGGATGGCTGTTGCGCGCCCTCACTGCTCGGGGTATCGAAGCTGTAGGCGTGGATGGCGACTCAACCCTGGTCGAGGCCGCACGCGCAGCCGGCTCATCACCCGTCCACCACTGCAGCTACGAACAACTCGCCAGCGGCGATGTGGGACTGGGCAAATGCTACGACGCGATTTGCGCCAACTTCGCACTGCTTCATCAGGACATCATCCCGCTGCTGAGCGCGATGACCACCTTACTGGCTCCGGGCGGCGTGCTGGTGATCCAGTCGCTACACCCATGGAGCGCCGCCAACGGTGATTATCAAGATGGCTGGCGTGAAGAATCCTTCGCTGGGTTCGAGGGTGATTGGAAGCCGATGCCGTGGTATATGCGCACGTTGACAAGCTGGCTCGCGGCGTTGGACATGGCCGGACTAACCCTCCTCCAACTACGGGAACCGCAGCATCCACAAAATCCCGTGCCGCAATCGCTAGTGCTGGTCGCAGAGCTGAAACACAAGGGATAACGCTCAAACCCTATAAACACAAAAGGATATAAAAAGAACAAAACAATCTAACAAAATGGAATTAAAAAATTGAAAGCCCTGAGCCGCCTCCCTTACGCTGGAGCCCACATTCCAGCCTTCGCTCAGGAGCACCCGCCTTGTCCAACCGTGCCTTTTCTACTCTTCGCCGTCTCTTGCTCGGCGGCCTGCTGGCCAGTGTAGTCAGCTCCATACTGCCTTGGTCACAAGCCATAGCCGACGATGCCAAGACCTTGCGTATCGGCTACCAGAAATTCAACAGCGTAAACATCCTTAAGGGCACGGGCGCCTTGGAAAAGGCGCTCGCTGCACAGGGCGTGAAGGTCAGCTGGCACGAATTCGCCGCCGGTCCGCAACTGCTAGAAGCGCTGAGCACCGGTGCGATCGACCTGGGTCACGCCGCTGATGCACCGTCGGTGTTCGCCCAGGCCGCTGGCAAGCCTGTGGTCTATCTGGCGGCTGAACAGCCCTACCCGCGCGGGATTGGGCTGGTGGTACGCGAACAGGATCACATCACCAGCGTGCAGGAGCTCAAGGGCAAGCGAGTTGCCACTGGCCGCGGCTGGAATGCCCAATACCTACTGGCCGTCGCGTTGCAGCAAGCTGGCTTGAGCTATCAGGACGTTACCCCGGCATACGTCAACAACGCCGCCGATGCCGTCGCCGCGCTGCAATCGGGTAGCGTGCAGGCTTCGACGCTGTGGGACCCGTTCCTGGCAGCAGCCGAGCAGCAACCGGGCTTGAAAAACCTGCGCGATGGCAGCGGCCTGACCAACAACCGGACCTTCTATCTCTCCACCGCAAGCTTTGCCGACCAGCACCGCGAATGGCTGAAGACCTTCTTCAGCGAGCTGGCCAAGGTCAGCCAGTGGGCCAATGCCCAGCCAGCCGAAGTCGCCAGCCTGCTGGCCCCGCAACTGGGGATCAAGCCCGAAGTGCTGGAAGTGGCCAGCGAGCGGCGCAACTACAACGCCGTGCCGATTACCCCAGCCATCGTTGCCGAACAGCAAAAACTGGCCGACACCTTCCAGGGCCTGGGGCTGATCCCGCACAAGTTGAACGTAGCTGACGCGGTGTATCCGACCGCCGTCCTGCCCTGACGCCAAGGAACGCCTCGCATGCCCCGCCCGATTCGCTTCAACGCCTTCAGCATGAACGCCGCCAGTCATCAGTCCCCCGGGCTGTGGCGCCACCCACGCAATGCCAGCGTGGCGTTCAACCGGCTGGATTACTGGACTGACCTGGCTCGTCTGCTTGAACGTGGCCTGTTCGACGCGCTGTTCATTGCCGATGTCATGGGCATCTACGACGTCTACCAGGGCGGGCCCGAAGCGGCCCTGCGTGGTGGCGTGCAGGTCCCGGTCAACGATCCCCTGCTGCTGGTCCCGGCCATGGCCGGGGTCACCGAGCATCTGGGCTTCGGCGTGACCTTCTCGTTGACCTACGAGCACCCGTACCCGTTCGCCCGCCGCATGTCGACCCTGGACCACCTGAGTAATGGCCGGGTCGGCTGGAATATCGTCACTGGCTACCTGGACAGCGCTGCACGCAATCTTGGCCTGGCTCGGCAGTTGGGCCATGACCAGCGCTATGACTTGGCCGATGAATACCTGCAGGTGCTGTACAAGCTCTGGGAAAAAAGCTGGGATGACGATGCCGTATTGCTGGACCGCGAATCGGGCCGCTACATCGAACCCTCGCGGGTCCATCCGATTGGCCATCACGGCGAGCACTTCCAGGTCCCTGGGATGCACCTGTGTCAACCCTCGCCGCAGCGCACGCCTGTGCTGTTCCAGGCCGGCGCCTCCGCGCGCGGTCAGGCCTTCGCTGCAGAGCACGCCGAGTGCGTATTCATCAGCGGGCCGACGCCGACGGTGCTGCGCCGTTATGCCGAGGGCGTGCGCCAGGCCAGCGCTGCGGCAGGACGCGGCCCTGGCGAGGTGCTGATTTACGCGCAGGCGCTGTTGATCGTTGCGGACGGCCAAGAACAAGCGCAGGCGCGCTTTGCCGAGTACCGCAGCTATGTAGATCTCGACGCCGCCCTGGCACTGCTGTCCGGCTGGACCGGCATCGACTTCGCCGGCCTCGATCCGGATGCGCTGATTGAATACGTCGAGAATGATGCGGGTCGCGCAGCCCTGGCCGCCTTTACCGCAGCCGACCCAAGCCGGCAGTGGACGGTGCGCGAAGCTGCCGAATTCATCGGCCTTGGCGGGCGCGGCCCAGTCTTGATCGGCTCCGCCAGCGAGGTTGCCGACCAACTGGAGCGCTGGATCGACCAGACCGGTGTCGATGGTTTCAACCTCACTTACGCCGTACAACCGGATGATTTGAGCAATGTCGTCGAGCTGCTGGTTCCGGAGCTGCAGCGGCGCGGCCGCTACCCTTTGGCCTACGCGGAAGGCACTCTGCGTCACAAGCTGTTCGGCCAGGGTGATCGCTTGCCGGAACAACACGCAGGGCGCAAGGTGCGTATTTAGTAATCGAATAGCGGGTATTTCAACATTTAATTTGTGGATGGCTGTGCACGGCCCCTATCCTGTCCGTGCATCCCCTGCGGCGCACCGGCCGGTGCGGTTTCCGGCACGGGGAGAGAACAACAAGTCGAGACTGTCCATGTCGAACCATTCCTACTTCGCCCCTCACGGTGGGCACCCCGCTCAAACCGAGCTGCTGACTGACCGTGCCATGTTCACCGAAGCCTATGCCGTTATCCCTAAAGGCGTGATGCGTGACATCGTCACCAGCCACCTGCCGTTTTGGGACAAGATGCGCATGTGGGTTATCGCTCGCCCTCTGAGCGGTTTTGCCGAAACCTTCTCGCAGTACATCGTTGAAGTTGCCCCGGAAGGCGGCAGTGAACGTCCAGAGCTGGACCCGAATGCCGAAGCGGTATTGTTCGTGGTCGAGGGTGAAATCGACATCACCCTGCAGGGCAAGCATCACACCCTGGCTCCTGGCGGTTATGCGTTCATTCCACCAGGCGCCGAGTGGAGCCTGCGTAACCACAGCAAGGCCAACGTCACCTTCCATTGGCTGCGCAAGCATTACCAGCGCGTCGAAGGCCTGGATATTCCAGAAGCGTTCGTCACCCACCGCGACAATGCGACCAAGATCGAGATGCCGGGCACCAACGGTGGCTGGATCACAACGCGCTTTGTCGACATGGCCGACATGCGCCATGACATGCACGTCAACATCGTCACCTTCCAGCCCGGCGGCGTGATTCCGTTCGCCGAGACGCATGTGATGGAGCACGGTCTGTACGTGTTGGAAGGCAAAGCCGTGTATCGCCTGAACCAGGATTGGGTCGAGGTCGAAGCTGGCGACTTCATGTGGCTGCGGGCGTTCTGCCCGCAAGCTTGCTATGCCGGCGGCCCGGGTCCGTTCAGCTACCTGCTGTACAAGGACGTCAACCGTCATGTGCACCTGACACTCAATCCGCAGCGCTGAATTTCTTCAGATTGAGTGAAGGTACAACGGGGCTGCTCAGCAGCCCCAACATGCCAAACCGCACTTCATTCTCAACAGACGTTCAATTAAATGAACGTCTGCCCGCCTCCAGCTTCAATATCCTGATACAAGCCTAAGCCATTCAGGAGCCTTCAAAATGCCCGCGTCCGAATGCCCACCCGAGCACCGCCCAGCCAGCAAAAGCACCTACCGCGCCGCCAGTGCCTGCCTGGAGCTGGATTACGTCCGCGACACGCTGTTTGGCCCCGTGGCACACCGCGCCGAATGCCACGTGCAATTTGCCCCGGTTAACCTACAAGGTGCGCCAGCGCTCAGGTTGCATGTTTCGCCGCCGCTGCCGGCGAAGTTACAGAGCGCCCACAGTGTGGCGTTCAGCTTCGACGGGCGCAGCTATCACGGGGTAGTACGCCAGCACGGCAAGTGCGGCGATGGCGGGATCAATCTGCTGGTCGAACTGCAGTAACCGACACGGCCAGCGATCAGGCGATCCGCTTGGTCACGATCGGCTGCTGAGCCTGCCGTTGTTGAGCGCGAAGTTCTGCTACCAAGCCAACCAGATCGCGGCAGCTGTTAATACTGTCGATCGGCACCTCGGTCAATGTCACGCAGTCCTTAAGGCTTGGGCCCTCGCCCAGGCGGATGGTCAGGCTGGCCCCGTCAGGGCAACTGACCTCGCACCGATCAGGCAGGCAGGCCTGTTCGATGATTTGCCGCATTTCCAGCATTGAAACACCTATCAACGACATGGTACGACCCTCTTCGTGGGATGGCCTGTTGTCTTTGAGTACGCCGTCTAGGGCGAGGCGTCAGCCGATGTTGCTCGCGTTCAAGCGACGGTCCATTCGCCAGAACATCCAATACGCAGCAATCCACTAGCACCTTAGTGGAAGATCATCGGGCGGCGGCGACCGTTCGTTCTGCCAGTGGCATGGCGCGACGGGCGGTCAGGCCATGACTGGCGATCAGTGCGCAGGGCCGTGTCCGCCACCCATTTTCCCAAAGCGGCCAGCCTGATAGTCGTCGAATGCTTCGGCAATCTGCGCCTGACTGTTCATCACGAAAGGCCCATAACCGATGATCGGTTCGTCAATAGGCTCACCGCTGAGCAGCAGCAATACCGCCCCTTCCTGCGTCTCAATATGAACCCCGGTGCCGGCGCGGTCGAGCAGTACCAGGCTGGCCGGACCCGCTTCGCGCTCGCCATTGACCCTGACACTACCGCGCAGTACGACGATGGCAGCGTTACGCCCTGCGGCGACCGGCAATTGCAATGCAGCGCCGGCATTGAGGTGCAGATCCCAGACGTCCATCTCGGTAAATGTGCGCGCCGGCCCGGCGGCGCCCTCGAACTCGCCAGCGATCACCCGCAGGCTGCCGGCCTGGTCGGCCAGCGGCACAACCGGGATATTCGCTGCCAGCAGTGTCTGGTAACCCGCCGGGGCACGCTTGTCCCGCGCCGGCAGATTGACCCACAGCTGCACCATCTCCAGTGCTCCGCCGCTGCGGGCAAACGCTGGCGAATGGAATTCTTCATGGATGATGCCATCGGCAGCGGTCATCCACTGCACATCCCCCGGCCCGATCAAACCGCCGGCGCCCGTGGAGTCGCGATGCTCGACTTCGCCCTGGTAGACGATGGTCACAGTCTCAAAGCCGCGGTGCGGGTGTTCGCCAACGCCGCGCCGAGCGGTAGTGGGCGCAAACTCGTGCGGGCCGGCGTAATCCAGCAGCAGAAACGGACTGATATGCCGAGCCAGTTGGTCATAGGTAAACAGGCTGCGCACCGGAAAACCATCGCCCACCCAGTGCCCGGCAGGGGCTTGATGAACGCCCAGAATGTCTTTCATGAGAGGTCTCCTTTTTGACTGGGTACAAGCTTACCTGCGGTGATAATCGTGCAATAGACGGTGTAAACAGCACTGATTGTCTCGCTGACAGGACAATCTGCGTGCCTGTCAGATGGCATGAACCATCAGAAGCTCTGTCAGCACCTGCGCCAACGAGCGCACCATCTGCTCGGCAGTTGGCCTGTGCACTATGACAATCTCGTAGCTGTCGACCTCCGGCAAGCCGTGCTCAGTGCCCAGTACGCGGTGTTCAGCCGTCGCAGCACGCGGCGGCAGCAGGCTCACCCCCATACCATCAGCAACCGCCGCCTGAATCCCGCTCAGGCTGGAGCTGGTGAAGCTGATGCGCCAGCGCCGGCCCATGCCCTCGATAGCGTTGATCATGTCATCGCGGTACAGCCCACGCGGGGGGAAGGTCACCAGAGGAATTGGATCGAGCTCGAATGCCGGCAGCCGTGCACTGTCGATCCACTGCAGGCGCTCGGGCCAACAGGCCACCCCTTCGCGGCTGTTGCGCCGTTGTTTGAGCAGCACCAGGTCCAGCTCACCATTGTCGTAGGCTTGGCTGAGGTCGCGACACAGCCCGCTGGTCACCTCGAGCTTGACCTGCGGATGGCGCCGGCTGAAGTCAGACAGCGCATTGGTCGTGCGCCCGCCGACGAAATCCTCCGGCACCCCAAGCCGCACCGTAGTGCCGACCATCGCGCCGGCCAGGGCTTCGAGCATCTGATCGTTGAGCGCGAGCATGTGCCTGGCATAGCCAAGCAAGGTCTGTCCGGCATCGGTAGGCAACACATCACGATTGCCCCGCACCAGCAGGCGATGGCCGACCATTTCTTCCAGCCGCCTGACTTTTTGACTGATGGTCGATTGAGTCGAGTGCAAGCGCGCCGCGGCAGTGGTGAAGCTGCCGCAATCGGCCACCACAACGATCGCGCGCAACAAGTCGAGATCGAACAACGCCCTATTCGATTTAACGCTGATAGACATCGCAGAATTCAATTTATAAATGATCAGCCTCGTTTGTAGCATGCCTGCTAGCACTGAACCACCTGTGCGCATGGCAAGTACTGATTAAGCCGGGACGCCTTGACGTAAACGTCAAGGCCCCAGTAGCTTAGCGGGATAAATCTTCCGAGCCCAAGCATGAGCACCCAGACCTACAGCATCTCCGACCTGTCCCGTGAGTTGGACATCACTACCCGGGCCATCCGCTTCTATGAAGAGCAAGGCCTGATCAGCCCTGAGCGGCGCGGGCTGGAGCGCATCTATAGTGCCCGCGACAAGGTCACGCTCAAGCTGATTCTGCGCGGCAAGCGCATCGGTTTTTCCCTGGCTGAGTGCCGCGAGCTGATCGAGCTGTACGACCCGCGCGGTGGCAACTTCAAACAGCTCAACAGCATGCTGGTGAAAATTGCCGAACGCCGCGCGCAGCTGGAGCAGCAAATGCTTGATATCGAGCAGATGCACCTTGAACTGGATACCGCTCAGGAGCGCTGCGAGCAAGCGCTTGCCGCCACGCCCAAACCCTCCGACAGCACGTGCTGACTCGCCACAGGAACCCTGCCATGTCATTGCCAACACACGTTCGCCTGGTTGAAGTCGGCCCACGCGACGGGCTGCAGAACGAAGCCCAGCCGATCAGCATCGCCGACAAGGTGCGCCTGGTCGATGGCCTGAGCGAGGCCGGTTTGTCCTACATCGAGGTGGGCAGTTTCGTCTCGCCCAAGTGGGTCCCGCAGATGGCCGGCTCGGCCGAGGTCTTCAGCGCGATCAAGTATCGTCCTGGTGTCACCTACGCAGCGTTGGCGCCGAACCTGCGTGGTTTTCAAGACGCGGTTGCTGCGGGTGTCAAAGAGGTAGCGGTATTCGCCGCTGCTACCGAGGCGTTCTCACAGCGCAATATCAACTGTTCGATCAGTGACAGCCTGCAGCGCTTCGAACCCATCATGGAGGCAGCGCGCAGCCATGGCGTACGGGTGCGCGGGTACGTGTCGTGTGTGCTTGGCTGTCCTTATGAAGGCCGAGTCAGCGCCGAGCAGGTTGCTCCGGTAGCCAAGGCGCTGTATGACATGGGTTGCTATGAGGTATCGCTGGGCGACACCCTCGGTACCGGCACTGCCGGTGACACACGCAGATTGTTTGAAGTGGTCTCAGCGCAGGTGCCGCGTGCACAACTGGCCGGGCACTTCCACGACACCTATGGCCAGGCCCTGACCAACGTCTACGCAAGCCTGCTGGAAGGTATCCAGGTGTTTGACAGCTCGGTCGCCGGGCTTGGCGGCTGCCCTTATGCCAAGGGCGCTACCGGCAACATCGCCACTGAAGATGTGCTTTACCTGCTGCAGGGGTTGGGAATCGAGACCGGCATAGACCTCGACCGGCTGATCGCCGTCGGCCAGCGCATCAGCCAGGTGCTGGGGCGACCGACAGGCTCGCGTGTCGCGCGGGCCCGTAGCGCACAATGAGTCACACTAATGTCATCAATGTGTGGGCCTGGTGTTACCGCCCCCACGTTCCGCAGCGGAAATTCGGGTAACAGGGAAACAATTCGACAGAATTTCTCGCAGTGAAAAGACGCAGGAAATAGCCAAGCCGTTGATTTTCAAGGGTTTTGAAAAGTTGGCACGCCACCTGCTATATCTCTGACATAACAAGAACAAAAACGTGACACCCAATAAAAACAACAGGTAACGGCTCTGACATAACAAGAACAACACGGCAGAGGCGTAGCAAGCAGATTTTTTTGGAGTAGAACTGATTTCCTGGGGGTTAACCCCGCGGCCTGACACAGAACAACAAAACTACCTCCAGGTAGCCACAGTCACGGTCGGATCAACATGATGAAAGCAGGTCAGCGCTCAAAAAAATACGTTTGCTCTTGACCCCGCATGGGGGTTGCTCGCAGCACCGAGGCAGGCTTACAAAAACAACAAAAGGCCAGTCTTCAATAATAACAACAGAGCAGGCAGCAACGATTTGAGGGGAGCTTCGGCTCCCCTCAGTGCTATCAGCCCTCTTCTTCCCGCTGCTTCTGATCATTGCCTCCTTCGACCTTGTCTACCAGCTTGGGCATGGTGCTCAGCACCAGCAGCGCCAGGATAGTACTGATCAGCGCAGTCGCCTCCCGCCCCATCCCGGCAGCCGTACCAATGGCTGCGGTCATCCATAAGCCCGCCGCAGTAGTCAGCCCCTTGACGTGGCTGGGATCCCTGCCATTGCCTTTGAGAATGGTACCCGCACCCAAAAAGCCGATACCTGCAACGATGCCCTGGATTACCCGGCTCAGCGCCTGAGCATCTGCGCCGGCCATACTCGGCGCCAGCACGAACAGTGCTGCACCCAGGGAGACCAGCATGTGCGTACGCACGCCAGCAGACTTGCCGCGATGTTCACGCTCAAAGCCCAGCACGGCGCCCAACAGCGCGGCCATCAGCAAACGCACCAGAATGCGTGTGACCTCCTCGACATTGGTCACATCGGCAAACTCGGCCTGGATAGTCTCCAAAATCGTCTCCCAGCCGCTTTCCATCAACACCCTCCTCTGCCCGTGTTGACGGTTGACCCCTCAGCCTATGCCGAAGTGCCGTTTCGATCAGCCAATGCAGCAACCAGGGCAACCGTGCGGTCACTAATAGCAACCACCCAGAGGACGCTGACATGCCTATAGAAGTTGACCAGAACAGTCGCCACTGCACGCTCATCGGCGACAAGCTGCGGATCGAGGGCACTGGCCCGGAAGTCGAGATCGTCACTGACGAGCAGTTGCGCATGTCCGTCGCTGTGCTTGCGGGGGAGCGCATACCGATCACCGAAGCGGAGGCTGACGCGCTCACTGTTATCGGTGCGGTAGATAGCCGCAGGCATCTGAAGGCAAGTGAGCCTGGCTCGGTAATCTAAGGGTTTGGCGCGGCCCACGAGATAACTGATACGGTTTTTATCGCTTTAGCTGAGTCTGTGCTGCAAACAGTCACCGGCCCATAGTGCCCGGGTCTGTTGAAGCCTGATGAGCCACGCGACATGAGCGATAAAATTCCGTACCACGTGATTGAGGTAACACCCCCAGCAGCCCAAAGAGGCAGCGGTTACAGCGGCGGCGCCGTTCATACGCGTAGCTTCAGCGGCATCTACCGCAATCTTCGGATCAGTTTTGCCGGTGCCTTGTTTGCCTTGTTCTTTGGTACGGCCTGGCTGGACTGGGGTGGCCGCCAGGCAGTGCTGTGGGATCTTGCCGACAGCAAGTTCCATGTATTCGGTACCACCTTCTGGCCGCAGGACTTCATCCTGCTGTCGGCGCTGCTGATCATCAGCGCCTTTGGCCTGTTTGCCATCACCGTGTTCGCTGGCCGGGTCTGGTGCGGCTATAGCTGTCCGCAAAGTACCTGGACCTGGTTGTACATGTGGTGCGAAAAAATCACCGAAGGCGATCGCAATCAGCGCATCAAGCTGGCAGCGGCGCCATGGAGCGTGAACAAGGTTGCCCGGCGGAGCTTGAAACACGCGCTGTGGCTGGCGATTGCCGTACTTACCGGGCTTACTTTTGTCGGCTACTTCACCCCTATCCGCCCCCTGGCGCAGGAGCTGCTGAGTTTGCAGCTGACGGGTGTTGCCCTGTTCTGGGTGCTGTTTTTCACCGGTGCCACGTACCTCAATGCCGGTTTTCTGCGCGAAGCCGTGTGCATGCACATGTGCCCCTACGCGCGCTTTCAGGGTGTGATGTTCGACAAGGATACCCTGGCCGTCGCCTATGATCCGCGTCGCGGCGAAGCGCGAGGCCCACGCAAGAAAGGCAGCTACCCGCGCGCGCAGCAGCTGGGCGACTGCATCGACTGCACATTGTGCGTGCAGGTCTGCCCGACCGGTATCGATATCCGCCAAGGCCTGCAGATGGCCTGCATCGGCTGCGCCGCTTGCATCGATGCCTGCGACGGGGTGATGGACAAGATGGGCTACCCGCGTGGGCTGATCGGCTACAAGTCCGAGCACACCTTGCAAGGCGGCTCCACCCACTGGCTGCGCCCACGCCTGCTCGGCTATGTAACCGCGCTGGTGTTCATGATCGGCGCCCTGGTGCTCGCCCTGCAGGAGCGGTCGATGGTGTCGCTGGATGTGATCAAGGACCGCGGCTTGTTCCGCGAAAACGCCTTGGGCCAGATCGAGAATATCTACTTGCTCAAAGTCATCAACAAGACCCAGCAGCCACAGCGCTACCAGCTGAGCCTGGTGGATGCGGACGGCTTCGAGCTGCACGGTAGCACCAAATTCACCTTGCGCGCCGGCGAAATGGGCGAGCTGCCGGTATCGGTCGCGATGCTTGCAGAGCACCCGAGCACTAGCGCCCAGGACTTGACCTTCGAGATCCAGGACAGCGACGAGCCAAGCATTCGCAGCAGCGCGCGCAGCCGCTTCGTCGCGCCGTTGAACCGCTGATCCCTTACACTGAGCCATCACCATGCCTGCCGACCGCCCATGAAACGCTACGAACGCTTTGCCGATGACATTGCTGAACTGATCCGCTCCGGGGTACTCGGCCCTGGCCAGCGGGTGCCCTCTGTGCGCTACGCCAGCCAGACCCACGGGGTCAGCCCGTCGACAGTGTTTCAGGCCTACTACCTGCTCGAGCGGCGAGGTTTGATCCGTGCCAGACCGCGCTCGGGCTATTTCGTCAATGTGCATGCGCCGCAGCAGATGAGTGAGCCGCAGATCATGGCGCCAGTCAGCGAGTCAACCGAGGTTGACGTCAGCGGGCTGGTATTTTCCATCCTCGACTCGATCAAAGACCCCAACACGGTCCCGTTTGGCTCGGCATTCCCCAGTCCTGCGTTGTTCCCACTGCAACGCCTGTCGCGCTCATTGGCCAGCGCCAGCCGCGCGATGGACCCGCGCATGGCGGTCACCGACCTGTCGCCAGGCAACCCGCAACTGCGCCGGCAAATCGCCCTGCGCTACATGGTCGCCGGGCTGATGTTGCCGATGGAAGAGCTGTTGATCACCAATGGCGCGCTTGAGGCATTGAACCTGTGCTTGCAGGCAGTCACCGAGCCAGGCGACCTGGTGGCCATCGAAGCGCCGGCGTTTTATGCGTGCCTGCAGGTACTGGAGCGGCTCAAGCTCAAGGCTGTGGAAATCCCCGTACACCCGCGGGAAGGCATGGACCTTGGAGTGCTTGCGCAGACCCTGGACAAGCACCCGGTCAAGGCGGTGTGGTGCATGACCAACTTCCAGAACCCGGTCGGTGCGAGCATGCCCGACCACAAGAAACAGGAGTTGGTCGAGCTGCTGCGGCGCCATCAAGTGCCGCTCATCGAAGACGACGTATATGCCGAGTTGTACTACTCGCAGCAAGCGCCCAAACCGGCCAAAGCCTTCGACACCGATGGCCTGGTAATGCACTGCGGCTCGTTCAGCAAAAGCCTGGCGCCCGGGTATCGCATTGGTTGGGTCGCGGCCGGGCGCTTTGCGCAGAAGGTAGAGAGGCTCAAATTGATGACCTCGCTGTGCGCATCCATGCCTGCGCAGGCGGCCATCGCCGATTACCTGCAGCACGGCGGCTATGACCGTCACCTGCGCAAGCTTCGTTATGCGCTGGAGGGTCAGCAGGCGAGCATGCTGGCAGCGATTGCGCGCTACTTCCCGGTACAGACGCGGGTCAGCCAGCCCTCTGGTGGGTATTTCCTGTGGCTTGAGCTGCCAGAGCAAATGGATGCGCTAAAGCTGTTTCACATGGCTGCCGCACAAGGCATCAGTATTGCCCCTGGGCCGATCTTTTCGCCGACGCGGCGCTTCGGCAACTGCATCCGCTTGAACTACGGCAGCCCATGGGATGCGAGCGCCGAGCAAGCCATGGAAACCTTGGGGCGAATTGTGCGCTCGTTCTAGCGGTGACCGACCAGTCAAGCTACAGTTGCGCAGTCATACATAGCGCAGGATGCACATATGCACGACCCTCAACTGCGTGCCTTCCGCCAGCAACTGGACGCCTTGCAGCAACGCAACAACGCCCTTGAAGCACAACTCGCGCAGCGCCAGTCAAGCGAGCAAAGTCTGTATCGCTTTGTCTTCGACACCATGGACATGGGCTGTTGCATCATTGAATTCTTCGACGGCCCGGCAGGCCCGCTGAGCGACTATCGGCATGTACTGACCAATGCAGCTTGCTTCACCCATGCCGGGATCGACCCACTGGGCAGAACTATTCGCCAGTTGGCCCCCCGTCAGGCGGACTTCTGGGTCGAGTTCTACGGCCAGGTCTTGCGCTCCGGTGAGCCAAAGCAGCTCGAGCAGACGCTGGACGCGACAGGCAGAATCCTCGCAATTACCTGTTTTCGGATCGAGCCAACAGACTCCCACCAGGTTGCCGTGTTGTTCAAAGACATCACCAAGCAACGCCATGCCGATGCAGCTTTGCAGCAACTCAATCAGCAGCTGGAGCTCAGCTCCAGTGCGGCCTTAGCCGAACGACGTCTGTTTGCCGAACTGGTCGATCACAGCATAGCCAACGTGCATGTCATTGACTGCAGCTTGCGGTGGATGGCGATCAATCACCAGGCCCGGCTGGATTTTCACCATCTCTACGGGCAAATGCCGCGAATTGGCCACTACATGCCCGAGAGCATGGCCGCAAACCTCGATGATCGCGACTTGATAATGCCGCTCTGGCAGCGCGCGCTAGCGGGTGAGCGATTGACCGTAGTCGAGGCATTTGGCCGGGGGGCAGGCAAGCGTTACTTTGAGCTGCGCTTTAACGCACTGCGCGATGCAGCGGACGTTATTCAGGGCGCGTACCTGTTTGCCTATGACGTCAGCGAGCGTGTGCTCAACCAGCAACGCCTGCGCGAGGCTGAAACAGCCCTGCGCCAGGCGCAGAAAATGGAAGCAGTGGGGCAATTAAGTGGCGGCATCGCGCATGACTTCAACAATCTGCTTGGCGCGGTCCTTGGCGCTCTCGAATTAGTTCAGCAACGGATCGACCAAGGCCGCTTCACCGAGCTGGAAAATATGCTCGAGACCGCTAATGGTTCTGCGCAGCGCGCGTCATCGCTGGTACACCGGCTGCTGGCCTTTTCACGCAAACAGACCTTGCTGCCACAGGCGACCAGGGTAGATCAGCTCGTGGCAGACCTCACCGATCTGATGAATCAAAGCATCGGCCATACGATTGAACTGCGCAGCCGTTTCGCCGATGACCTCTGGCTGACTTTTGTTGATCCGCCGCAACTCGAGAGTGGATTGCTCAACCTTTGTATCAACGCGCGCGACGCATTGCCCAGTGGCGGTTTGATCGAAATCAGCGGTGAAAATTACACCTGTAGCAGCGAGTTGGCGCAGAGGCTTGATCTGCCTGCTGGCGATTACGTACGTGTGGCAATCACCGACAACGGCACAGGCATGACCAGGCAAGTAATCCAGCGTGCTTTTGAACCCTTTTACACGACCAAGCCGCAGGGACATGGCACCGGGCTCGGGCTATCAATGGTTTATGGCTTTGTGCGCCAGTCCGGGGGACAGGTCATTATTCACAGTGACTTGGGCAAAGGCACCTGTGTCCAGCTCTACTTGCCCCGCCATCAAATCCCTATCCCTGCCTCTGGGCAGGACATAGCACAACTGCAACGGGTCGCAGCGGTTCAGCCTGGTCGGCTGGTGATGGTAGTTGAGGACCAGCCAGCCATGCGCACGGTGATCAGCGAAGTGCTTGAAGAACTCGGTCACAGCGTGCGCCTGTTCGATACCGGCACAGCCGCACTTGCAGCTTTGCAAAATGGACTGCAGTCCGACTTGTTGATCACTGATATCGGCCTGCCTGGAGGCCTGGATGGGTATAAGCTTGCCGCCGCCTACCATCAGCTGACACCCCATACCCCCGTGCTTTTCATCACCGGCTACGACCCGCAGAGACTGCCTGGCAACTCACTGCCGAGAGATTCGCAGATACTGCTCAAACCTTTTGACCTTAAGACCTTGGCCCAACGCGTCAGTCAACTGTTGGCGGCGTCAGCACCATCGCAAGCCGGTCCTGAATGACGGGGATTTCGGCTAGCGCCCGCCGCCTAGTTCGATAAAGCTGCCGGTCGAGTAGGACGCCTTATCCGACAGCAGCCAGAGAATCGCCTCGGCGACTTCCTCTGGTTGGCCACCGCGCCCCATCGGCAACCCTGCCTCAAGTTTGTGCACGCGCTCGGCATCACCGCTGAGCGCATGAAAGCCGGTGTGAATATAACCGGGCCGCACCCCATTGACGCGCACGCCTTCGCCGGCCACCTCTTTGGCCAAGCCAATGGTGAACGTATCCAACGCGCCTTTCGACGCAGCATAATCAACGTACTCCGCAGGTGAACCAAGGCGCGCCGCCAACGACGACACATTGACGATCGCCCCACCCTGGCCGCCGTGCCGACGAGCCATACGCAGCAACGCGTGCTTGGCGCACAGCATTGGCCCGACCACGTTGGTTCTCATCAGGTTGAGCAGGCGGAACTCGGACATGTCTTCCAGGCGGCTCTGCGGGCCAATGGTACCAGCGTTGTTTACCAGTGCCGTTACCGGCCCAAGCTCATGGTCAACGCGCTGGAACAGCTGGATGACCTCGTCCTCGACACTGGCATCGGCACGCACGGCAATCGCTTCGGCACCGCGCTCGCGGACCTCGGCAAGGATGCGCTCGGCTGCCTGATCGTCAGCATGATAATTGATGCAGATACGATAGCCTTGCTCAGCGGCAAGCCGCGCTGAAGCAGCGCCGATGCCACGGCTGGCGCCGGTAATCACGATAACCTTGTCCATCGATTGCCCCTGGGCGACTGATGGCACAAGGCTAACGCTTGCTTGCCTGAGTTGACAACTAATGCCCCGCAGAGGCCGGCCCGGCCTTGGCCGTAAACGGCGGCTTGGCAAACCATACCAACAGGATCAGGCCGGCGAATACCCAGGTCATCAGGGTGAAGTAGTCCACCGTCGACATCATGTAGGCCTGGCTGTTGACCATCTGCTCAAGCTGCGCGTAGCTCTGCGGGCTGGCGCCCCCCAGTTGCTCGAGCGTATGCCGAGTGGCGGGATCGTACTGGCTGATGTGCTCGCTCAAATAGGCGTGATGCTGATCGGCCCGGCGAATCCAGATCCAGGTTGTCAGCGATGCCGCAAAACTGCCGCCCAGGGTCCGCAGGAATGTCGCCAGGCCTGAGCCATCGGCGATCTGCTGCGGGGGCAGGTCAGACAGCAGAATGCTCAAGGTCGGCATGAAGAACAGCGCCACGCCGATGCCCATGAACAGCTGCACCAGGGCAATGTGCTGGAAGTCCACCTCGCTGGTGAAGCCGGCGCGCATGTAACAGCTGGCGCCGATCGCGAGAAATGCCAGGCCTGCCAGCACTCGCAGGTCGAAGCGGTGCGCATACTTGCCCACGAAAGGCGACATGATCACCGGCAGCAAGCCAATCGGCGCCACGGCCAGCCCGGCCCAGGTGGCGGTATAGCCCATCTGCGTCTGCAGCCATTGCGGCAGGATCAAGTTGATGCCGAAAAAGCCTGCGTAGCCGCCAACCAGTACGATGGTGCCGACGCGAAAGTTGCGATGGGCAAAAAGCCGCAGGTTCACCACCGGGTGGCGGTCGGTGAGTTCCCAGATGATGAAGATGGCCAGGAACACCACCGAGATCAGGCTGCCCATGATGATGAACGACGACTCGAACCAGTCCAGGTCGTTACCCTTGTCGAGCACCACCTGCAACGCCCCCACCCCAATGATCAAGGTGATCAAACCGATGTAGTCCATCGGTTGCCGACTGGTCACTACCGGTCGCGTGCGCATCTGCTGGCGCACCACGGCAGCGGCGAACAGGCCGATTGGAACGTTGATGAAGAAAATCCACGGCCAACTGTAGCTGTCAGTAATCCAGCCGCCCAAGATCGGCCCGGCAATCGGTGCAACAACCGTCACCATCGCCAGCAGCGCCAGCGCCATCCCCCGCTTGGCCGGTGGATACACTGCAATCAGCAAGGTCTGAGTCATCGGGTATAGCGGCCCGGCGACCACCCCCTGCAACACGCGAAAGCCAACCAGCTCAGGCATCGACTGGGCGATCCCGCACAGAAATGACGCCATCACGAACAACAGCGTCGCCCAGATGAACAGCTTGACCTCACCAAAACGCCGGCTTAGCCAGCCGGTCAGCGGCAAGGCAATCGCGTTGCTCACCGCAAACGAGGTGATCACCCAAGTGCCCTGCTCGTAACTGACACCGAGGTTGCCGGAAATGGTCGGCAAGGCGACGTTGGCGATGGTGGTATCGAGTACCTGCATGAACGTCGCCAGCGACAGACCAATGGTGGTCAGCAGCAGGCTTGGCGGAGTGAACTGCGCAGCCCCGTTGCCGTTCATCGCTGGGCCGTCTTGCCTGCGGCGCTGTTGTCATGGATCAAGCGCGCGATCAGCCGGTCAGCGTCGACCAGTTGGCGCTCATACACCTGTGTGCTGTAGCTGGCTTGTTGCGGAGGCTGTTGCGCCAGGGTCGGGCCGGTCTGATCGTGCAGATCGACTTCAACCACCGTCGACAAGCCGATGCGCAGCGGATGATCGCGCAGCTGCTCGGGGTTAAGCTGCACACGCACTGGCACCCGCTGGACGATCTTGATCCAGTTGCCGGTGGCATTTTGCGCAGGCAGCAAGGCAAACGCGCTGCCGGTACCGGCGCCGAGGCTGTCGATGGTACCGGTGTACTTGATGTCGCTGCCATACAGGTCGGCGCTGATCTCTACCGGCTGGCCGATCCGCATATTGCGCAGCTGGGTTTCCTTGAAGTTGGCGTCGATCCACACCTCATCCAGGGGGATCACGGCCATGGTCGCAGTGCCCGGCTGCAAGCGCTGGCCCAACTGCACGGTGCGCTTGGCAACATAGCCTGTAACGGGTGCAACCAAGGTCGTGCGAGCGTTATCCAGATACGCCTGGCGTACATCAGCAGCGGCAGCCATCACTTCCGGGTGCGAGGCCAACAGCGTGTCGTCGACCAGCGCAGTACTGGTGTTCAGCTGCTGCTGGGCGCTGTCCAAGGCACTTTGCGCGGAACTCAGGTCATCCTGGGCATGGGAGATTTCTTCACGGGAGATCGCCCCGCTGTCGGCCAGGACCTTGCGCCGGTTGTAGTTATCGCGGGCTTTCTTCAATTCCGCAGCGCGGCTTTGCATCTGCGCCTTGAGCGAGTCGACGTTACTGTACAAGCCGCGGACCTGGCGCACGGTACGCGCCAATTTGGCCTCGGAGGACTGCAAGGCAACCTCGCTGTCGGCGGGATCGAATTGCAGCAATACCTGGCCGGCCTGCACCAGATCGCCATCGTCGGCGCCGATACTGGTAACGGTGCCGGTCACCAGAGGGGTGATTTCCACCACGTTGCCGTTGACGTAGGCGTCATCGGTGCTCTCGTGCCAGCGCCCGACCAGGCTGTACCAGGCCCAGGCAGCAGCGCCACCGAGTATCACCAGCAAGAGCACGGCCAGCAGCCAGGTCTTGCGCTTGCGCGAATTTTCGGGAGCCGGGGAAGATTGGGTTGTGTCCGCAGGAGTGGCCATGACAGTACCTTGGAGAATTCGTAACAGGGATCAACGATCGCCGAAGCGGCGGATCGTCAGAGGGTCGCCGGCATTGAGCAGGACCTTGGCCAACAGGCCTTCGAGGGTCTGCAATTCTTCAGGCTGGAGCACGCCGACCAGTTCGTTCATTGCTGCTGCGCCGACTTCGGGCACGCGATCGGCCAGGCGCTGACCGTCGGCGGTCAGCGCCAGGCGCACCTGACGGCGGTCGTCAGGGCAGCGATTGCGCAGGATCAGCCCTTTGTGTTCGAGGCGGTCGAGCATGCGCGTCATTGAACCGCTGTCCAGGCCCAGGTAGCGACACAGCTCGGCCGGGGTGTCGACCTGGTACTGAGTGACGATGATCAGCACCTTGAATTGCGCGGCAGTAACCCCTTCACCCTCGAGATGCGCGTCAAGAATGCGGTCCTTGAGCAGCGCCGCTCGGCCCAACAGCATGCCGATCGTGCAGGTCTGAAAGTTTTCAGGACTGAAATGCGACATTGGCTTGCACCCCAGCTCAGACAAATGTGTGTGCAAATATTACTGCTTAGGCAGTGAATGTCAAAGCCTTGATTAGGGGGCTATGTAAATTGCCGATGATTGGCGGCAACGCCACTTCTCTGAAGGCCGCAAGGCTCGCCCACAAAAAAGGGGCACAAGGCCCCTTCTCTGCTTTCGATATTCAACTCAGCTCGCTTGTCAGGCGATAGCCGCATCCACCAGCACCTGAGCTTCCTTGACCAAGCGCTGCAAATGCGCCTCATCGATAAAACTCTCGGCGTAGATCTTGTAGATGTCTTCTGTGCCAGAGGGCCGCGCAGCGAACCAGCCGTTGGCCGTCATTACCTTGAGCCCGCCTATAGCCTGAGCGTTACCCGGCGCGTGGCTCAAAATCTGCTCGATCGGCTCGCCCGCGAGTTCAGTAGACGTCACCTGCTCGGGAGCCAGCTTGCTCAGCAGGGCTTTCTGCCGTGGATCGGCCTTGGCCTCGACTCGGGTTGCGTAGGGCTTGCCCAGCTTCGCAGTGAGGTCGGCATAGACCTGGCTCGGGTTACGTCCGGTGCGGGCAGTCATCTCCGCAGCGAGCAAGGCTGGAATAAGCCCGTCCTTGTCCGTGGCCCAGACCGATCCGTCGCGACGCAAGAACGAGGCGCCGGCACTTTCTTCGCCGCCAAAGCCCAGCGAGCCGTCGAACAGACCCGCAGCAAAGTACTTGAAACCGACTGGCACTTCGTAAAGGGTGCGGCCAAGCGCTGCAGTTACGCGGTCAATCAAGCCACTGCTGACCACGGTTTTGCCCACTGCAGCATCGCTGCGCCATTGCGGGCGGTTGCGGAACAGGTAGTCGATGGTCACGGCCAGGTAGTTGTTGGGTTGCAACAGGCCATCGGCGGTGACGATGCCGTGGCGGTCGTGATCAGGATCGCAGGCGAAGGCCACATCGAAGCGGTCGCGTAGGCCGATCAGGCCCTGCATGGCGTACGGCGAAGACGGGTCCATGCGGATCTGCCCGTCCCAGTCGACGCACATGAAGCGGAAGGTCGGATCGACCTCGGTGTTGACCACTTCCAGGTTCAATTGGTAGTGGTCGGCAATCGCCTGCCAGTAACGCACCCCGGCACCGCCCAGCGGATCGACGCCCAGGCGCAGGTTGGCCGAGCGGATTACCTCGAAATCGATCACGTTTTCCAGGTCGGCGACGTAATTGCCCAAGTAGTCGTGACGCTGGGTAGTGGGCGCTCGCAGCGCTTGCGCATAGTCCATGCGCTTTACCCCAGCCAGGTCTGCGCCAAGCAGTTCGTTGGCCTTGGCCTCGACCCACTTGGTCACGTCGCTGTCGGCCGGCCCGCCATTGGGCGGGTTGTACTTGAACCCACCGCTCTGCGGCGGATTGTGCGACGGGGTAATGACAATGCCATCTGCCAGGCCGCTCTGGCGGCCGCGGTTGTAACAAAGGATCGCGTGCGACACCGCAGGCGTTGGGGTGTACTCATCGTCCTTGGACAGCATCACCTGCACGCCGTTGGCGGCCAGCACTTCCAGCGCGCTGGCGGCCGCCGGCGCCGACAGCGCATGGGTGTCGGCGCCAATGAACAGCGGCCCGTCGATGCCTTGCTGCGCACGGTACAGGCAGATGGCCTGGGTGATCGCTAGCACATGCGCCTCATTGAAGCTCAACTCAAGCGACGTACCGCGATGCCCCGAGGTGCCGAAGGCCACGCGCTGGGCTGCCACGGACGCATCAGGGCGGCCGGTGTAATAGGCGGTCAACAGGCGGGGAATATCGACCAGCACACTGGCCGGAGCCGGCTTGCCTGCCAAAGGACTGAGCGTCATGCAGAAACCTCGAGTTCAACGAATGTGAGTGTTGGAACACGCAGTGTACTGGGAGTTGCAATGCCCTGCGATGGGGCCTGCCGGGATTATTCGCTAGCTATCTGCCACCATTTGGGAAACATCTGCTGAACACGTGTTTCAGCAAAGCGCTCGTCAATCAACAGCAACACGCCGCGGTCCTGATCGCCACGAATGACCCGCCCTGCGGCCTGGATTACCTTGCGTACGCCGGGGTACAGATAGGCGTAGTCAAAGCCGGCGCCGAACTGCCGGCCCAGGCGTTGCTTGAACTGCTCATTGATCGGGTTGACCTGCGGCAGACCCAGCGTGGCAACAAATGCGCCGATCAAGCGGGTCCCCGGCAGGTCGACGCCCTCTCCGAATGCGCCGCCAAGCACCGCAAAACCAATGCCCTCGCCATCCGGGACAAAGCGCGCCAGAAACACTTCGCGCGCAGCTTCGTCCATGCCGCTGGCCTGCTCCCAGCGCGGCAACTGCGGATAGCGCTCGGCAAGCAGTGCAGCCACCTGTTGCAGGTACTCGAAGCTGCTGAAAAAGGCCAGATAGTTGCCAGGCTTGCTGCGGTACTGCTCGGCGATCAGCTCGACGATAGGCGCCAGTGACGCCTGCCGTTCGCGGTAACGCGTCGACACCTGGCTGATGATGCGTACCTGCAATTGCTCGGCCTGGAACGGCGCGGCAACATCGAGCCAGGCCGTGTCGGCCGGCATCCCAAGCAGATCAGCATAGTAATGCCGAGGGCTGAGCGTGGCAGAAAACAACGTGACACTGCGCGCAGCGCTCAAGCGCGGCCCAAGCAGGCGGGCCGGGACCACATTACGCAGGCACAGCGTGCTCAGGCGTCTGTTACGCGGGCCATTACGCACGCTGACATCAAACAGGAAGTGCTCGTCGAACAGCTCGGCAATGCGCGTGAACTGCAGGGCCTGGAAAAAAAACTGCAGCAGCAGCGGATCAATGCCCAGCGGCGATTGGTTGAGCTGCTCCTGGATCAAGCCAACACATTGTTGCAACGCCCCGATAAAGGCTTCTGGCAGGCGCTCGCCGGCTTGATACGGTACACGCTGGTCTTTATGCAGGGCATTCCATTGGCGGTTGAGCCGATCCAGCGCGCTGCTCAGCCCTTGCGGTTTGCTTTGCCGAAGCGTCAGCAACTGGCCCTGATCGAAACTGGCGCTGTACATCGCCCGACCACGCTCGACCAGGTTGTGTGCTTCGTCCACCAGCACTGCCACGCGCCAATGATTGAGCTGCGCGAGGCCAAACAGCAATGCGTGGGCATCAAAGTAATAGTTGTAGTCCGCCACTACCACGTCAGCCCAGCGCGCCATCTCCTGCCCCAGATAATAAGGGCACACCTGATGCGCCAGCGCGACCTCGCGCAACGCTTCGCGATCCAGCAGCGGCACAGCGCCAGCGGCCTCGCGGGCAGTCGGCAGGCGATCGTAAAAGCCTTTGGCCAGTGGGCACGACTCGCCATGGCAGGCGTTGCCTGGATATTCACAGGCCTTGTCCCGAGCGATCAGCTCAAGGCTGCGCAGAGCCGACTGCGGGCTGGCAGCGGTGAGCTGGCGCAGGGCATCCAGGGCCAGTGCCCGCCCCGGGGTCTTGGCGGTCAGGAAGAACACTTTGTCGAGCTGCTGCGGCACCACCGCCTTGAGCAATGGAAACAAGGTGCCAAGGGTCTTGCCGATGCCGGTACTGGCCTGGGCCATCAGACAGCGACCGGTGCTGACGGCCTTGTACAGTGTCTCGGCCAACTGGCGCTGGCCCTGGCGAAACTGCGGGTAGGGGAAACTCATTGCCTGCAAGCCCTGGTCGCGCGCTTGCAAACGTTGCTCCTGTGCCTGTGCCCAGGCAAGAAAGCGCTGGCATTGAACCTCGAAAAACAGCTGCAGGTCTGCTGCGCTGTAGTGCTCGCTGATCAGCGTTTGGCGGTCGCTGTCGACATCCAGATACACCAGCGCTACGTCGATGCTGGGCAACTGCCGCGCCTGGCACAGCAACCAGGCGTAGACCTTGGCCTGCGCCCAATGCAACTGTCGATGGTTGGCAGGCTGGCGCGCCAGATCACCGCGGTGGGTCTTGATTTCTTCGAGGCGGTTGCGCGCCGGATCATAACCATCGGCGCGGCCACGCACCTGCAGGCTGAGGTATTGGCCTTGCAGGCTGACTTCAGCTTCATAACCCACCTTGCGGCGTGCCACTACCCGGCGATGGCCGGCGATGCCCTCCTGCGCAGTGGGTGATGGGGTAAAGCGCAGGTCGAGGTCGCCGACCTTGGCGCTGAATTCGCACAAGGCGCGCACGGCGACGGTATAACTCATGCCTGGACAGCCGCCCAGCGCACATGGCAGACGGTAACCGGCAGGCCGTGTTCGCGGCAGAATTCGATCCAGCGCAGCTGATTGTCCTGGAGCCGATCGCCCGGTCCTTTGACCTCGATCATGCGATAGCTGCCCTGCTCCGGCCAGAACTGAATCAGGTCAGGCATGCCTGTGCGGTTGTTGCGGATGTCCTGCAGCAAGCGCAGGAAGCACTGTTTCAGATGCATTGCCGGCAGGCAGCTCAGGGCCAGTTCAAGCAGCTCCGCGGGCAGCATCGACCAGAACACGAACGGCGACTGCAGGCCATATTTGGCCTGATAACACGCGCGGATCAACTCGCCATGGCTGGCATCATCGAGCCGCCCCAGGCAGCTGTCGAACAGCGCGCTGCGGCGCTCGCGAAAGTCAGCGTCATGCAAGTCCTGCGGCGCGCTTTGAAACGGGTGAAAAAATGCCCCGGTCACGGGCGCGAAGATCGGTTCCCAGCACAGCAGCCCGAACAAGCTGTTGAACAAGGTGTTCTCGACGTAGTGCACCGAGCCACCCTCCTGTGCCAGGTGCTCCTGCACGGCCCGCTCGACACCCAGCGCAGCCATCTCGGCGGGCAGTTCGAGTTCGAGGAGGGTAACCGCGCCAGCCCGCCGCCGCGGCGTCGATGGCCCGCCGAGCTTGCGCGCCAGACGCGGCAACATGCGCGCCAGGGCCTGCGTTTCGAGCGGGTTGGCAGGCGCACTGGCCATCTGCTCCGCAAGCGTATGCGCCCTGCTCCACTGCTCGCTGCGCTCGTGTACACGCACCTGGCGAATACGTGCCTCAGGGTGCCGGCTCTGCTCGTAGACCGCCAATGCCAGCTCCCATTCGGCCAGGCGTTCGCAATGCTGACCAACGCTGAACAACAACCGCGAGCGCCGCCGCGCCAGCCAGGGGTTGTCACTGTGCAGGCCATCGAGCTCCGCCAGCAAGGTTGCCGGCGCCTCGCCCTGCTCCAGGCGCTCGGCGCAGTGATGCAGGGCCATGGCCAGGTCGACTTCGGCACGTTTGCGCAGGGCGCGCGAGTCATCACTGAAGGGGACCTTCTCAAAGCGCAGCACGCCGGTATCGGCGAGCACGAAGTCTGACCAATCCTGATAGAGGTTGCCAAAAAACAGCAGGCGCAACCGATCACACAGCGGCTGCAATCGCCAGTGGATGACCTTCACGTCAAAGCCGGCGAACCATTGGGACAGCGGCTTTGGTTCCAGTTGCAGGGCTTGCAGCTGCAGCAGCAGATCAGCCTTGGCTGCTCGAGGCCTGGCCAATTGCGCGGCAAAGCATGCTGCCAGTTCGTCCTTGCGCAGCAAGGCAAACAACTGCTCAAGGGTCAGAGGTGCGCGCTCGCAGATCCAACCCAGATCCACTAGCGGTCGCAGGGCTGAGTGGGCATCACCAATCTCGGCATAGGTCAGCTTGTCAGTGCGAAACAGCTCACCTTTGCGCATCACCATTCGTACCAGCAGCGCCTGAGCGGGCTGCGGCAGGCGCTCGAACGCAATCAGAAAAGTGTGCTCGGATTCATCGAGCAGATCGTGGTAACGCTGGGCGACCCACCCCAGCACCTGGCGAAAATTATGCAGGTAGTAGAGCGGATCATCGACGGAATGGGCAATCACGGTACGGGTCAGGCAGCGGGGACAGCTACTGGTTATACATACAGATAGCCGATCCTGGCAAGCACTCCTGATCAATGGTCGTCAGCTCATCGGCACTGCGCAGCAAGCACAGGGCCATGTCGCGTCGGGCCAGGTACTCCAGCATGCGCCTGGCGGGCTGCCCCACCTGCCGCCCATACACCGCACGCAACTGCACCAGGCTCATGCCGCTTGCCTCGACCAGCCAATGCAGGACGCCATCGGGGCATGTTTTGCCCAGCAGGGCCCGATGCAGGTAGGGCATGGCCACCAGCATCCCCGGATGATAGCACTCGATAAAGCTCACCAGGCCAGCACCGTGACCGGCAAATGGGGCATGCAGCAAACAGATCAACTGCTTCTCGGTCAGTTCCAGCACCTGCATCAGACGCGCTTGCGCCATTTCGTCGGCGGCCTGTTCTGTGCGTGGTTTAAGGCCCAGCCGCAGGTTTGCGCCCTTGACCCGACGCTGGACAATGCGCACGCGCAACTGGCGAAGCTGGGTCAAGGCATCCACCTCAAAACACACCGCCAGCGGTGGCAGACACTCAGCCGCGACGAGGGGCGCTTTCAACAGCCGCTCGAGCTCAAGGTCTGCCGGCTTTTGATCGAGCAGGTCGCCAACTGCGATCACCTGCAAGGACGCACCATCGCTGCTATCAGTAGGCGCAAGCGCAGCTTGCGACGGCGTAGCGACAACGTCATGCAGCCAGGCCAGCGCCCTGATCAGGTAGGCGATATCCAGCGAGAGCGGGTGCAAGCCGGGCTCATCAGCCAGGCGCAAACAACGCCGGCACCACGCCAGGTAACGGTACCGCTGGCGGGGCGGCAGCAGGGTGATCAGTGCCAGTACGCCTTGCGCATCGCTCAGCACCTGGTTACACGCGCTGGCCATCTGCAAATGCAGGCGGCTGCCAAGCAGCGCCTCGGGCGCGCCGCCATTGAGATGACCAAACAGCAATAACGCATCGCGGGTCGGTATCCAGTCCGCGTGCTGTGTTTGCGGCCTGCGGCTGAAGGGCACCAGGTGCTGGCCCTGGATCATCAGCAACTCCACGCGCGGATCGTCCTGCAGAAACAAGGTGCTGAAACACCGCTCGTGATAGTCCAGCACGGCCTCGCTGGCCGCCGGCAGCGAGGCAACCAGCACTTTCAGCCTGAACGTCTGCGGCGCACGCTGGGCGATGGTCAGCTGAGCTGCGCGCAGCGTGCTCAGCAACAAAGCGCTGTCACGGTCTGCGCCGTGAATCACCAGCAGTTGAAACTGGCCAAGACAGTCAACCCCTCCCGCTGCGACCATAAGCCGTTGAATCAGCAGCTGCATCGAAGCGCGCAGTGCTTGCGACATATGCTCCATCAAGTGATCAAGCACTTGCGTGTAGACATATTCCAACGCTTCTTCATGGATATTGCTCATGACGGCACTCCCTGTTTCAGATCACTCATCCTCGAACTACCAAGTATGGGTAATCTCACTGTGTCGATAAACTTTTGGGAAATTTCCCACAAGCAATTGCGAAACCATGGCTTAGTTGCTGAGCTTCACATCCTCTAGGCGCAAGCGCTCGCTCGCCCCTCCTCCGGACCAGCGCCTGAGCGCCTGTGACTGCGGCGCGTGCTGTGAGCCTTGCAAGCTAATGAGTTCGTCCTGAGCGATTAACGTCACAGCTCTGGGAATAAACTCTTCATCCAAGAATTAACGAGAAAACCATCGGCAAGCAAGCACAACAATCAAGCAGCTCAATCGTAAATTAGACGGGGAAGTTTCAGCGACAGGGTAAGCTGTAGGATATTTACTTAACACGTGTAGGATTTGTCCGAAGTAACGCTTTGATACGGAATTAGCCGCAATCAACAACAAAAAAGGGCCGCAATGCGGCCCTCTCAAAGGTGGGACTGATTACCGCCAGCCTGGCGGCAGCAGGTTTCAAACCTGGCCCATGTCCAGCACCACCCGGCCACCGCATGGGCACTCGTCCATGTAGCGATGAGCCTCGACCACCTGGCTGAACGGATACACCTTGATGATCTGCGGCGTCAGTAACTGATCAGCCGTGAACTGGTTGATATCGCGTAGCGCGCGCTGCAAGGCAACCTGGTCCTGGCTGATACCCAGCTCCGGCTTGCCGATGAAGTTGCCGATGCAGTGCACGTAGAACTGGATGTTCTTCTGAAACGCAGCACACGCTGGGAATGGCGTCTGGTTGCCACCCTGCAAGCCATACAGCACCAGGCTGCCACGCGGCGCCAGAACATCGCCCAACAGCGACATTTGCGGCCCACCCAGGCCGTCGAGGACCATGTCCACGCCGCGCCCGTCGGTGTACTTGCCGATCTGCATGAGCAGATCCTGCTCCTCAGTGACGATGACTTTGTCAGCGCCCAGGCCCAGGAGGTATTCGCGCTGTTCCGGGTCCTTGGTTGCAGCAAACACCTTCAAGCCCAGCGCCTTGCCCAGCTGGACAAACGCCGGCCCGGCGCAATGGCTGGCATCAGTGACCAGCGCGGTCTGGCCGGCTTTGGCCCGCGCCAGATCAACGTAGGCGAAGTAGGCAATGAGCAAGGGCGTGTAATGCACGCTCGCTTCGACCGGAGAGAGAATGTCCGGGTAGCGGGTGATCGCCGTGCGCGGCAAGACGATAACGTCACCGTACACCGGATGATCATTGGCGCTGGTGGCCGGGAAGCTCGCTACCCGATCACCAACGGCTATATCGTCGACGCCAGCGCCTACTGCGGTGACCACGCCGGCCATTTCCTGGCCGATGCCGGCTGGCAAGCGCGCCTTGGACGGTGCCAGGTTCTGCCGCCAGAGCACGTCATACCAGCTGACGCCAATCGCTTCGACGCGGATCTGCAGCTCGCCGGCAGCGGGCGACGGCGCGCCCTGCTCCTCGATGCGGAGCACATCGGCGGCGCCGAAGGAGTGGAATCGGATCATGCGGGACATCGCATACCTCGCCTGTGTGAATCTCGTATTACCACGAACTTTATCCGGGCTTTCACCGTTAGACCATCAGTGGTGATTAATAGTCGACATGCCTGTCATTGATTGGGCCCCCTGCAAAATCGCAGATTGGCTCCCGGAAATCGGTGCAGGGTAACAGCCTTTGGCCGTAAGATTCACCCCTGCCCACCTCTGGCGATAGGCTAAGCGCATCGATGAACCGTAACGACCTGCGTCGTGTAGACCTCAACCTGCTGATCGTGTTCGAGACCCTCATGCACGAACGCAGCGTGACCCGCGCCGCCGAGAAGCTGTTCCTCGGCCAGCCCGCGATTAGCGCTGCGCTGTCGCGCCTGCGCAATCTGTTCGACGACCCGCTGTTCGTGCGTACCGGCCGCAGCATGGAGCCTTCGGCGCGTGCTCAGGAAATCTTCGCCCTGCTCTCCCCCGCGCTCGACTCGATCTCTACCGCCGTCAGTCGCGCCGCCGAGTTCGACCCGGCTACCAGCACCTCGGTGTTTCGCATTGGTTTGTCCGACGACGCCGAATTCGCCCTGCTGCCGCAGCTGCTCAAACGCATCCGCGCCGAGGCGCCAGGTATCGTGCTGGTGGTGCGCCGGGTCAACTACCTGTTGATGCCGACCCTGCTCGGGTCAGGCGAAATTTCGGTAGGCGTGAGCTATACCAGCGACCTCCCGGCTAACGCCAAGCGCAAGGTGCTGCGCCGCAGCAAGCCCAAGCTGCTGCGCGCGGACAGCATGCCCGGCAGCATCACCCTGGACGACTTCTGCGCCCGGCCGCATGCGTTGGTGTCGTTCGCTGGCGACCTGTCCGGGTTCATCGATGAAGCGCTGGATGAGATTGGCCGCAAGCGCCATGTGGTGCTGGCGGTGCCGCAGTTCAATGGGTTGGGGAGTTTGCTGGGCGGGACCGACATTGTTGCCACGGTTCCGGATTACACCGCCGCAGTGCTGACAGCAGGCGGTGGGTTGCGGGCCGAGGATCTGCCGATTGACGTGCAGAGCTTTGAGTTGCATATGGCCTGGCGTGGAGCGCAGGATAATGACCCTGCGGAGCGGTGGTTAAGGTCGCGGATACAGATGTTCTTTGGCGACCCTGAGAGCCTTTAGGGGCTTCGCGCATGCTTGTTAGCTGATCATTCTGCGTTTTTCTAGCCTCAAAAAGCCATTTAGTTCCAGCTAATTGCTACATTTGGGGCATATTTGAGGGCATGCTTTGGATGGATTGAAAAGGATGCCCCCAACCGAAGATGCTCAGCGCTTTCGGTAATCTGCCAACCACGCTGTTCCTCTTGGTGCCAAAGACTGTATTCGCAGTGATTTTTCGCTTTCCAGAGTGCTCCCGAGAGTAGGACCGCCGCTTAAGCTCACCACCTTCGAAAACCAGTCTGCTCCAACAGACCTGGCGCGTAGGATTATCGACGCTAACCAACGGCCAGAGATTACCGAGCCATGAAACGCAAGCCGAAGCCCGGCCTCCCGCGGCTATTCGACAAGCCCAAGTACCGGGAGCGGGATGTCATCGAGCGTCTATTGGGCTGGCTGAAAGAGCACCGCCGGCTGGCCAAGCGTTACTGCAAACTCGCAACAAGTCATCTCGCCATGGTCACATTGGCCTGCTGCCGGCGATGTTTAAAACATCTCTCTTCGTACAGTGCCTAGAACAAAGCTACAGCAGTATCGATGGCACTCGTTCGCTTGGACTGACTGAGTCAGCCTTGCGCTGACTGGTCGCCCAGCTCAAGGGCGTCACGGCGCGGTATCAGTGCCGCCCTACCCCGTCAGCGTGGAAGCGACAGCTGATTAGACAAAGAAGACCCCGCCCTTCAACACCTCATCGAACGCTTCCAGCGTGCTGTCCCGCTGAAGTATCCGAACTTGCCAGAGATAGAATGACCGAACCGCTTGGCCTTCAGAGGCCGGCACTTCGCGGTAGGCCGTTCCGCGCGACACCAAGGCTGCACCACAGGCCCCACTCAGCTGCGTCGGCCGCACCGGCCCCCAGCCCGCATTCCAATGGGAATAATCCGCAACCACTTGTTCGCCATCTAGGACCTCAAGCATACCGCCTTCTTGGCGCACCTCGATTTGAGCAGTCTGCACGAGAGTAGGCACAAATAATCTAGATGGATAGAGGTTCAGCTGCAGGTATCCCATGCGATCAAAGTCAACCCGTCCCGCCAAAGGCAAAGACGCCGACGGGTCTTCCAGAAGCTCATCAATAGGCATTCTACGCAGCCATATCTTTCCGTCGAGCGGCTTCGTAGGAACGCTCGACAGCGTAGGCATGTCGTGCCAGTAGGTATCGATATGTACTGCCAAGTCCTGATCCGCCACCTCACGTTCACCGACCTGCAACCAACGCACCAGCGTTACCTCAACACAACGCCCCATCGTCATCTCTACGGGAGAGCTGAGCGCAACTAACTCATCGCCGGGCCGCTCGGCCGCAACGCGGTCGACGACACCTCGCAGGATTTCCTCAATCACCTTTGAGTCCCCACTGAAGTCCCCCCGCATCAGCCCCCATGCGGGACGTGACGGACTCAGCGCAGCCAGCGCTGGATGAACGGGCAGTGCTTTAAGCGCGTAATGGCGAACGACGCCGGCCGGCAGCCCCCCCCAACTGTTCTGCAACCACCAAGGTTACGCAGATAGGCAGAAATCCCACGAAGGGCGGCACGACTCGAGTACGGCCCCACGAATCCTTCGCCCAGCGACTGCGCAAAGTGCCAGAAGTCCCCCTGCATGGGCGACTCAGGATAAGCCGTCTGGTTCTGAGTCCATTCGAACGCCATCTGGCGGACTAGCGGGAGCGAGGTCCGATTCTCTAGCCGGCTCAGATTCGTTCGTAAGTTCCTGGCCAGTTGCAGCCCCTGCATGCCATCGAAGTCAGCGGGGATCTCGAAGTCTGGAGGCGCCACTTTAAGGTCGACATCGAGCGCCTGCGCCTCAAAACCGAGGGCCTCTAAGAACAGGTTGGACAGCAGGGACGGTTTGGGTGTGCGCTTCAACAAGTCCAGATTGGCAACGTATCCGTCCACCGCCGCAGCAATCCAGAAAATGCAAAGCGCCTCGACGACTTCCGCCTCAAGCTTGCACGAGTTCAGCAATCTCAGGAGCGCAGCCTCGGTTTCTGCCGCTGTGGCAGGGGCGCCCAGTCGTTTTGCCAACTCCTGCATTGTCCACCATCGGCCTGCAGGTATTGGCCATCCGAGACGAGCAATGAGAATTCGAAGATCGTCCATCACTCCTCCTGAAGGTCTACTGTCGCCAGTTCGACTCCCCAGCGCGGCACAGTCAGGGGTAGCGTTCGAGTATCTTCGAGTACGCAATCGACCATCACCTGCGCAAATGCGACCGCTTCATCAATGCGCTTTTGCTTCGCATAGAAATAGACCATGGCTTCGCCCGGAGCCAATCGCGGCCGCTCTGGCTCACCGAACATGGAATAGGTCGTTTCACTTACGAATTCGTCGCACCGCTTCGGGTAATGCTTCTTCACAAGGTCCAACCGTGCCAGCGTCTTCTCTTCGCCCTCCATGAAGTTCATCCACCCGCCACTGTTGATCTGTGCCTCCACGAGATACTTCCAAGCCGCCTTCAGACCACTCATTTTGCGTCGGGTGTGGAAGGCGTGACCGGACATATGAAGTAAACCACGGCCCAGTCCCCGGGCCGACAACAACGGAACATCGAGCGCCTCGAGAAGCCGCTTCCCTTGACCTTTACCCTCCCAGTACCGATACCAGTCCTGGACCACCGCTTCGTCGTCGTAGCCACGACCCGAGAGACGATCCAGCAAAGCCTCCAGTTGTTCGGGCTCGAAGGTTGAGACATCACCATCAAAAGGTTTTTGATCGGTGTTAGAGCGAGTATGCTCCTCGCGATCCAGCACACCGATATCCCATCCTCCGTGAGCGATGAGTTCCTGCAGTCGCTCAGCGGCACCCGGAATACCCTCTTTGGAAAGGCGCTGCAGCACGTTGCCAACATTCGGATGCAACCCTGTGCGCATCAGCGCGTCAAGCTGCCAGCCAGACTTCACGCCCTGCTCAATGTAGGTACTCAGGCTATTCTCAGCCGCAGTCCACTGCCCCGCACTCACATGCTCTTCATATTTGGTCACTAATGCGGCAGGAGTCAGCTTGGCCAGCAACACGTCTGCCTCGGCCAACACATGTCGGGTACCACTGCCGTCCGTGTAGTCGAGCACCGAGTGGACTTGAGAAGCCACCTGCGCCAGCAGTTGGCGTGCAGCCTCTGGCGCGGGGTCGACCAGGAAGCCTATCGCATCAAGAGTCTTGCTCAACGTCGGGTCTTTGCGATGCGAAAAGCCAGTTGCCAGCTCCCAGGTCTGTCGACATAGTTCACGCGCGGGGTCCTCCAAACCATGCGCAACGGCGATTCCACACAGTTGCAGCGGCGTCTGCAAATGCACGCTGGTCTCCTGACGAACTTCCGCATCAAAAAGCTCGTGTTGGGATCTCACAAAGGTTGCGGCGGCCTCATGGGACATCTTCGTCAAACGTCCAGAGGCATACTGCTCACGGAAGGACACGGCATCGAACCACTTGAAGGTCCGTGAGGCGGACAACGTAGCCTCCGTCAGATCAGCTTCGACGTCATGGCCTAACAGGATGCTGCCGAGTCGGACATCACAGGCCACGCGATGCAGCGCTGCCCGAAAATCATCAGCCGATGATTGCCAGTCGTAGCTTTGTCGAAAATGTCGGTACTCGAGCGGCTCCAGTAACTCATAGAGGTCATGGAAATCCACAAACTCTCCTCGCCACCAGCGATTCGCAACCTGTGTCGCGACGCCCGAGAGGGCATTCAGGAAGTCTGTAATGTTTTCTCGATCCGCATAAACTGGTGCGCGTACAATGCTGAATTCAGTTTGCGCCTCTGCGGCCATGCAAAAACTCAAATGCACGGTACTGAAAAACCAGTGGTGTACTAACCTCGCCAGCCCCACCCTCCGTTTACGGTAGTCCAGCTCCAGCCAATCAATCGGGATATCCGCACTCAAGGGCGTAACAGACAGTGTGCAGCCAGCCCTGATAGCAGCAACATAGGGTGTCGTCGAGAGCTCAATGAAGTCGGGACGCTCGACAATGCTGACATTGACTTGAGCCGCAGCTCGGAGGCAGGCATCGCTGACCACATGCTTGCGCCAGCCGTCACCCATCGACGCTGCGAGTGACATCAATTCGTCCAGTTGCCCCTCTGCGGCCATCAACCGTACGCACGGCAACCACCATTCCGGATGAGCCCGTCCCGAGAAACCTCTTATGTCCCTGGAAGTGGTGTCACACATCCTGCGGCGCTATTGAGCGTCCTCCCCGCCTATGCTTGATCAGCAGAAAACCAAGATTGACCATGTAAGGATTATTCCTTACCATTGAATATGTACATCCGGGAGAACGCTCATGCCTGCCATCCACGAAATCGCGACATTGACCTCGAAGGGTCAGGTCACACTGCCCAAATCCGTTCGCCAACTGCTGGGCATTGACACCGGTGGCAAAATTGCATTCGACGTACGCGGGGGTGAAATCGTAGTCAGCCGCGTAGAAACCACCCACGAAGACCCTGCCATCGGTGCGTTCCTGGATTTGCTGGAGGCTGATATCCGAGGCGGCCGCAATCTCACCCCCCTGCCGGAAGACTTGGCGCAAACCATGCTCGCCAACGCAAACCACCCTGTAAACCTGGACGAAGATATCGACGGCGAGGTCGCGATCTGATGGTGCGACATGGCTGGACACTGTTGTTCCATGAAGGTGTGACTCTACAGCTACGCAAATTGCAAGAAGCCGCCGCCCGAGCCGAGCAGAACGACTCGCAAGGTTTTGAGAGCAACGCCAACGTCAAGCTGTTCCGGGCATTGAGCCATCTGATCATGGAGGCTGTGCCGGCCGACCCTGGCCGTGATGAGTTCCGCCAAGGCAACACGCTGGGCACCGCCTACCGACATTGGCGGCGGGCAAAAATCGGCAGGCGCTTTCGGCTGTTCTTTCGCTACGACTCGAGATCCAAGGTAATCGTCTATGCATGGGTCAACGACGAAAATACCCTACGCTCCGCAGGCAGCAAATCCGATCCCTACGCCGTATTCGAGAAAATGCTGGGCCGCGGCAACCCTCCTGATGACTGGGATGCGCTGACTGCTGCGACGCGTAGCCACTGGGACGAGCCCAAAGCGTAAGCGGCACGCTTTGGCGAGTGATAGCACGTTCAACACCGCCCTTCAGTGCGTCCACTATCGTCCACTCGTAACCACTACAGAAAGGGGTACTTCTGGGGGTACAAATTCAATTTCCCGCTCATAACTTGTTGATTAGCATGGATGCCCAAATGTTCTTTGGCGACCCGGACAGTCTGTGAAGTCAAGCAAGCCAACGCAGCAAATCTGAGCTTCCACGAGCCATTCACTGCGTAGGTATGCTTGTGCGCCAGTGCTCATCGCGGGACGAGAATGAGCTCAAGATTGGCCGGAAGGTCAGGTGCCTCCTAAAGAACAATCTGACGGCTAAAGTTTGGTTCTCCATGAATTGTCGGGGCACACCCGATGTGGCGGCACCACTGGCTGCTTCCGCCCTCACGGCCATCCATGGGCTCCACCTCCCTGCGCAAGACCTCAACTTGGCCTCATGAAGTCGTTGGTAGACAGCAACGGCAACGGCAGGCAGCGGTTTTTGCTTACCGTGAAGAACCTAAAGCCTTCAGGGAGTATCATTCGATACCAGTTGGGAGGTGATTGCTCAGCGCTTTTCACTGAAGAAATCCATACCCTGCCGCCCGGTTTATTGCTCTGAACTTTGCTGCCCATAATGCCTTCACCTGCATACCCATTATTCATTCATGCGGCTGCAGGAGTTGATCACGATGAGAGCACTGACCTACCACGGAGCCAACGATGTCAGAGTCGATACCGTCCCTGACCCCGTCATCCAGGAGACGGATGACATCATCCTCAGGGTGACCGCCACCGCCATTTGCGGCTCGGATCTCCATCTGTATCACGGCAAGATCCCGCAGACGGAAACCGGCGACATTTTCGGCCACGAGTTCATGGGCGTCGTCGAGGACGTCGGCAAAGGCGTGACTGATCTGCAAATTGGCGACCGCGTGGTGATCCCCTTTGTGATCGCCTGCGGCAGTTGCTTCTTCTGCCAGCACGACCTGTTCGCCGCCTGCGAAACCACCAACACCGGGCGCGGTTCGATCATCAACAAGAAAGGCATCCCACCGGGCGCCGCCCTGTTTGGCTATAGCCACTTGTATGGTGGTGTACCGGGGGGCCAGGCCGATTACGTGCGGGTGCCCAAGGCTAATGTCGGGCCCTTCAAGGTACCCACCACCCTGGGCGACGACAAGGTGCTGTTTCTCTCCGACATTTTGCCGACCGCCTGGCAGGCGGTCATCAACGCCGAGATTGGCCGGGGTTCTTCCGTGGCCATTTACGGTGCTGGGCCGGTCGGCTTGCTAAGTGCCGCCTGCGCCCGAATGCTCGGTGCCCAGACGATCTTCATGGTCGATGACAACGACTACCGCTTGGCCTACGCCCAGGATACCTACGGCGTTATCCCGATCAACTTCGAGCAGGATGACGACCCCGCCGACAGCATCATTCGCCAGACGCCGGGCATGCGTGGCGTGGATGCGGTCATTGATGCCGTAGGTTTCGAGGCCAAGGGGAGCACCACCGAAACGGTAATGACCGCACTGAAGATCGAAGGCAGCAGCGGCAAAGCATTGCGTCAGAGCATTGCAGCAGTTCGACGCGGTGGTGTGGTCAGCGTTCCAGGAGTCTATGCCGGTTTCATCCACGGCTTTCTGTTCGGTGACGCTTTCGACAAAGGACTGACGTTCAAGATGGGCCAGACCCACGTACAGAAATACCTGCCTGAGCTGCTCGAGCACATCGAGGCCGGGCGCCTGCAACCCGAACTGATCGTCACCCACCGTCTTGCTCTGGAAGAAGCGGCTCTGGGCTACAAGATGTTCGACCAGAAACAGGACAACTGCCGCAAGGTCATCCTCGTCCCCGGGGCTGCTGCCGGAACCTTGGGCCCTGACTACGTGTAACGCACGGGAGACAAGAATATGAACGATCTAGCGATGTACTTCTGGATCGCGATCGCGGCGAGTCTCCTGTTTGTTGACTTGTGGGCCATTGTCAGTGTGTTCAGAAGCGACAAATCCGATGCGACCAAGGCGCTATGGGCACTGCTGATCGTGGTGTTTCCCCTTGTGGGGCTAGCTATTTGGGGTATCGCTGGCCCGCGCGGGATCAAACGCGGCACAGGGCCGACCTCCGATGAACACAGCAAAGGTTGAGCATCCCGCACTCAACTGACCTAAGGGGTTGAGAAAATGATTGACCAAGCGACAGGCATGAAAAACGGCGAACGCTATCGTGTGGTAAATGTCGAGCGTGCTCATCACTTACTCATTCAGTTCAACAGTGGCTTCTCCAACCTTTCGAACTGAGGTGAGTGTTCTTAACTGCAGGAGCTTCCCACCATGAGCGACTACCCTACTCCTCCATTTCCATCCCAACCGCAAACCGTGCCAGGTTCACAGCGCAAGATGGAGCCTTATCCAGACTGTGGTGAACAGACCTATGCCGGTAACAACCGGCTTGAAGGTAAAGTCGCATTGATCACGGGTGCCGACAGCGGCATCGGCCGGGCTGTGGCCATTGCGTATGCCCGTGAGGGCGCAGACGTTGCCGTTTCCTATCTGCATGAGCACGAAGATGCGCAAGAGACTGCGCGCTGGGTTGAAGCTGCTGGCCGTCAGTGCCTGCTGCTTCCCGGCGATCTGGCGCAGAAACAACAGTGCTACGACATTGTCGACAAGACCGTGGCGCAGTTCGGTCGTATCGATATTCTGGTCAACAACGCCGCTTTCCAGATGGCTCATGAGAGCCTGGACGAGATTGACGACGATGAGTGGGTGAAGACCTTCGATACCAACATCACCGCCATTTTCCGCATTTGCCAGCGTGCGCTGCCCTCGATGCCAAAAGGCGGCTCGATCATCAACACCAGCTCGGTCAACTCTGACGACCCGTCACCCAGCCTGTTGGCATATGCCGCCACAAAAGGTGCGATTGCCAATTTCACCGCAGGCCTCGCCCAACTGCTGGGCAAGAAAGGCATACGGGTCAACAGCGTGGCACCCGGTCCGATCTGGACACCGCTGATTCCTGCCACCATGCCAGATGAAGCCGTCAGGAACTTCGGCGCGAGCTACCCGATGGGTCGTCCTGGCCAACCGGTTGAAGTCGCACCGATCTACGTCTTGCTGGCATCGGATGAAGCCAGCTACATTTCCGGTTCGCGCTATGCTGTGACCGGAGGAAAACCCATCCTGTAAGCGTGGTGCTGAGGCTCGCTATTGCGGGCCTCAGGACTTTCCCGCAGTGAGTGCGCTTGAGGAAATGGCCATGGCGAATGATGAACTGGTTTCAAGAAGTCTACCCGTCCAGGAAGACATGGCCATGCAGCAGCGCGTCTGGCGCTTCGAACGCGTGGGTTGGTATCTGCTGGTGGTCATTGTATTGCTTGGATTGGCCGGCCTCTTCGGCAATGGCCCTCTCAGTAATGCCCAGACCATCAGCGCGGATGGCCGGCTGCATGTCGAATATCAACGGCTCAGCCGAAGCGGAACGACTGACAACTTGCGTATTACTGTGCGCGGTAGCGCCCGTAAACCAATCATGTTGGAACTCGACGGTTCGCTGCTGAGCAAAGCCAGCATTGAAACCATTCAGCCTGAACCGCAAGCGTCGCTCTCACAAGGCAAGGCTATCTTGCTTGAGCTGGGTACCAGCGACGATGGGGTTGCCACTCTTTACCTGACGTTGCGCAGCGAGTATGTGGGCACGCTTGAAGGCGTGGTCAGGGCAGGTCCATCCAGTGCAGTCCACTTCTCCACCTTCCTGTTTCCTTAGGAGCCATTCATGGATTCGATCCTTCGCGCCGCAGGCATGTACATCGCATTGATGCTGTTGTTTCGCATCGCTGGAAGACGCTCTCTGGCGGACCTGACAACCTTTGACTTCGTGCTGTTGCTGATTATCGGCGAGGCGACCCAGCAGGCGTTGCTGGGTGATGACTTTTCCTTTACCAACGCCATGCTGGTCATCGCGACGCTGATCGTCCTGGATGTGGGCCTGTCGCTCGCCAAGCTGAATTCCAAACCATTAGCGCGGCTTCTGGATGGCCATGCAACGCTGGTCGTCGAGCACGGACGTTTTCTGCACCACCGCATGCGCAGAGCACGTCTGACGGAAGACGACATCCTCGAATCGGCACGTGATAGCCAAGGAGTTGAAAAAATCGAGCAGATCAAATTTGCCATTGTGGAGCGCAACGGAAAGATATCGATCATACCCGTCGAGTAAATCCCTTCATTTAGCTCTCACCAGGCTTTCCTTAGTTCTTCTGGCTTGCGCCTAGAAAGCTCATGGATAAACAGGTCGTCAACTGTCTTACGTGCAGGCATGTCGTGTCTCCTAAAGTATCACCGGGTTTCTTCGAAGGCTGCTGAGATACTATGAACGTCTTCACAGTACGCCCAAGCGCCTCGCGACATACCGCTCCCACCTCGGTTTTTAAAACGCCAGGACGGATTATCCCTGGCGTTTTCGTGCTACCGACGGCCTTATGCGTTGCTCGTGCCGCTGTTCGAGAACTTCTTGACATCGATAGGCGGAGCGACAAACTCGGCCCCTTGGCCTGACGCCCGCCAACGTACATCGGAAATGCCATACCGTTCCGCCATGGGCCGGCTGACCTTCTTTAGATTGTGCTGGCCAAATCTGGGAATGATCCCCACCCCCGCATCGCAGCTTGCCCAGTGCCAGGCCTCGGTGTTGTTCATCCGCTCAAGCCGGATGATGAAGGTCCGGAATTCTCCATGTAGCTCATACTCGATTACGTAAAGCTGCGGTTCTGCCATAGGAATCTCCTCCATTGATTCAGGCTAATGGAGCGAACGAACGCAAAAAAATTCAGCGATTCTGACTGACCGGTCATCGCACCTGTAGCGTCGCATTCGCGTGGCGGAACGAAAGCGCTACGACTTGCAGTTTTTTGGGTACTTCCACGTTGAACAGCCTGCCGGCTTGTGCAAAGCGTTCTTTTTGGATGATTGCCATTCGTCGTCTATGGGCGAATTGCAGTCAACCTTCCTGCCCTGCTCATCCTTCTAAATGAACAAGCCAAAACATTCGCCAACATTTACGGGACAAGGACATGGCAAACGTATCCACAAAGGGCACCCGGCTGCTCGGGCTGATGCTGCTGGGGCTCGTCATGTTGCAGGTGGCGGGCTGCGACATGGTGTTGTTCAACCCCAAAGGCCAGGTGGGGTTGGAACAACGCAACCTGATAATCCTGGCCACGCTGCTGATGCTGATTGTGGTGGTCCCGGTCATGATCATGGCGTTGGTCTTCTCGGTGCACTACCGGTCCTCCAATGAGAAGGCCCGCTACACCCCGGAGTGGAGCCATTCTCGGGCCATCGAAGCGGTGGTGTGGGGTGTGCCACTGGTCATCATCATCGTGCTCGGTATCGTGACCTGGCGCTCTACCCATGCTCTGGACCCGTATCGACCGCTCGAATCCGACAAGCCGTCGGTCAAAGTCCAGGTGATCGCCACCGATTGGAAGTGGCTGTTCGTCTACCCCGAACTCGGCATTGCGTCCGTCAATGAACTGGCAATGCCCGTGGATACGCCTGTGGACTTTCGCGTGACCGCTGATGGCGCCATCACCTCGTTCTTCATCCCTGCACTGGGCGGCCAGATTTACGCCATGGCTGGCATGCAGACGCAGTTGCACCTGATCGCCAATCACCCAGGCACCTACACCGGCATCGCCGCCAACTACAATGGCCCAGGGTTCTCGGACATGCACTTCAAGGCGCTGGCGCTTGACCAGGCTGGCTTCGATGCCTGGGTCGCCAAAGTACGCAGCTCAGAACGTCAGCTCGACCCGGACGGCTATGCCCGGCTGGCCAAACCGAGCGTCGCTCACCCGGTGGAGCATTACGCTGCGGTCACCCCTCAGCTGTTCCAGTCACTCATCGACAAGTATCAGGGCGTCAACCGTTCTCGCGAGGTCGAGCGGCGTTTGAGCGACCCGCAAGGTGAAACGCCGCAAGGCAGCAAGGAGTAACGCACATGTTCGGAAAATTGAGCTGGGACGCCATCCCCCTCGACGAGCCCATCATCATGTATACCCTCGCCGTGGTCGGTCTGATCGGCATTGGCGGGGTCGGTGCCATCACCTACAAGCGCAAATGGACGTACCTTTGGAAGGAGTGGTTCACTTCAGTCGATCACAAGCGCATCGGTGTGATGTACATCGTTGTCGCCCTGGTGATGTTGCTGCGCGGTTTCGCCGACGCGTTGATGATGCGCACGCAGCAAGCGATGGCATCGGATGGCTCACCCGGCTATCTACCGCCGGAACACTACGACCAGATTTTTACCGCCCATGGCGTGATCATGATTTTTTTCATGGCCATGCCGTTTGTGGTCGGCCTGATGAACATCGTGGTGCCGCTGCAGATCGGCGCGCGTGATGTGGCTTATCCGTTCCTCAACGCAGTGAGCTTCTGGCTGTTCGTCTCGGGCGCCTTGCTGGTGAATATCTCGCTCGGTATTGGTGAGTTCGCCCGCACCGGCTGGGTCGCCTACCCGCCGCTATCGGGCATCGGTTACAGCCCTGGGGTGGGGGTCGACTATTACATCTGGTCACTGCAAATATCCGGCATAGGCACTTTGCTGACGGGGCTGAACTTCTTCGTCACTGTTCTCAAAATGCGCACGACCGGCATGACACTGTTTCGCATGCCGGTATTCACCTGGACGGTGCTGTGTACGTCGATCCTGATTCTGGCAGCCTTCCCGATCCTTACCGCCACCTTGTTCATGCTTAGCCTGGACCGCTACTTGGGCATGCATTTCTTCACCAACGAGATGGGCGGCAACCCGATGATGTACATCAACCTCATCTGGGCCTGGGGTCACCCGGAGGTTTACATTCTGATTCTGCCAGCCTTCGGCATCTTCTCGGAAGTGGCGTCGACGTTTTCACGCAAGCGCCTGTTCGGCTACCACTCACTGGTGTGGGCGACCATCGTGATCACCGTGCTGTCGTTCATCGTCTGGGTGCACCACTTCTTCACCATGGGCGCAGGGCCGAACGTGAACGCCTTCTTCGGCATCATGACCATGATCATTGCCGTGCCCACCGGGGTAAAAATCTTCACTTGGCTGTTTACCATGTACCGCGGTCGGGTCCGTTTTGAAACGCCGATGTTGTGGACCGTAGGTTTCATCGTCACCTTCAGCATTGGCGGTATGACCGGTGTACTGCTGGCCGTGCCGGGCGCCGACTTCTTGCTGCACAACAGCCTGTTTCTGATTGCGCATTTCCATAACGTGATCATTGGGGGAGCAGTATTCGGTTACCTCTGCGGCCTCACCTACTGGTTCCCCAAGGCCTTTGGTTTCAAGCTCTATGACCCGCTGGGCCGCGCAGCGTTCTGGTGCTGGCTGGCCGGCTTCTACTTTGCCTTCATGCCCTCCTACTTCCTCGGTTTCATGGGCATGACCCGGCGCCTGAACCACTTCAACGTGCCGGAATGGCGCCCCTTCCTGTTACTGGAAATGGTTGGTGTGCTGATCATCCTCTGTGGCGTGGCCTGCCAGGTCATGCAACTGGTCGTGAGCATTCGCAAGCGCCACGAAAACCGCGACCACACCGGTGACCCATGGGACGGACGCACACTGGAATGGGCTACCGCGTCGCCGCCGCCGTTCTACAACTTCGCCGAGCAGCCGGTGGTCCACGGTATCGACGCGTACTGGGGAATGAAGGAGCGTGGCGTCAAGACATTGATCGAGGCGGATTTCCGCAAGATTCACATGCCCTGCAATACCAGCCTGGGCGTGGTGATCGGCGTGCTCAGCACTGTCCTGGGCTTCGCGTTGGTGTGGCACATCTGGTGGCTGGTGATTACCAGCCTGCTTGCCACAGTCGCAGTTTTGGTCGTACGTAGCTACGACCAGCATACCGAGTACTACGTCACGGCCGAGGAAGTCGAACGCGTAGAAACCGAACGGCGCCAACTGATGGCGGAGGCCAGAACCATGTCGCATATCGTTCTGAATGAGTCTGTCCATCAGCAGGAGCACGGTTACGAGGATGCCGGCTCTCTGAGCCTGTTCGGCTTCTGGATTTACCTGATGACCGACTGCATTTTGTTCGCCACCTTGTTCGCCACCTATGCCGTACTGGGCCAGGCGGTGGCCGGTGGTCCCAGCGCGGCGGACATCTTCGAACTGCCCTACGTGCTTGCAGAAACCTTTCTATTGCTGTTCAGCAGCATTACGTATGGCTACGCCATGCTGGCCAACCATCGCAAAGACAAGCGTCGAGTGCTGCAGTGGCTGGGCATCACCTTTGTGCTAGGCCTGGGGTTCCTCGCCATGGAGATCAACGAGTTCCATCACTTGATCGCCGAAGGCTACGGCCCGCAACGCAGCGCATTCCTCACCGGGTTCTTCACGCTGGTCGGTACCCACGGCCTGCATGTGCTGGTTGGCTTGGTGTGGATGGCCCTGCTGATGATTCAAGTGCAACAGCGCGGCCTGTGCTGCGTCAACTCCACACGGCTTAGCTGCCTGAGCCTGTTCTGGCACTTTCTCGACATCGTGTGGGTGTGTGTATTTACCGTCGTCTACCTGTTCGGGGTGATCTGATGAGCAGCGAAAGCCAGGTTCACAGCAGTGCCGGCGCCAGCCAATCCAGCCACAAGACCTACAACATTGGCTTCGTGCTGGCCGCATTGTTGACGCTGATTCCGTTCGCACTGGCCCTGTATCCCAGCCTCTCGCGCAGTGTCACCTTCTTGCTGATATTGATCTGCGCAGTGATCCAGATCCTCGTGCACATGGTGTTCTTCCTGCACCTGACTACCGCCCGTGAGCAACGCTGGAGCTTGGTAGCCTTGGTGTTTACCGTCGTGATCATCGTGCTGCTGGTGGGGCTCTCGCTGTGGATCATGTACTACGTGCATTACAACATGCTGGGTTTGTGAAATCCGATCGACCTGCGGCGCCTCATTGACGTCCAAGCACATTGACCTGCTTATCAATCCAGGGCAACCAAGGAGGCTAACCGCCAATGAATGATCGACTCATTGCATTGTTCACCGACACCACCGTATTCGGTATCTCCATTCTCAATGTGCTTGTAGCACTGTGCGTGGCACTGCTTACGTTTCTGGTGGCCCGCGCTGCCATCAGTTTTCTGTTGCGTCGGGTCCGGCGCTGGTCCGAGCACGATGGCGCGTTGAGCCAGGTATTGGCCAAGGTATTGTCAGGCACCAGCAACTCTTTGCTGTTCCTCGCCTCGTTGTTGGTGGGCCTGAGCATGCTCGACCTGCCAGAGCGCTGGCTGACTCGGGTCAGCAGCCTGTGGTTCGTGGTTGCCGCCTTGCAGATCGGCCTGTGGGCCAACCGCGCCATTGGCCTGGGGTTGAGCCGCTATTTCGCCCGCCACAATGCCACCGGCCTGAACCAAGGCAGTGCGTTGGCCACCCTTTCGGCCTGGGGCGCGCGGGTGCTGCTATGGTCCGTGGTGCTGCTGGCAATGCTGTCGAACCTGGGGGTGAACATTACCGCCTTTGTCGCCAGTCTGGGCGTGGGCGGCATCGCGGTTGCCTTGGCCGTGCAAAACATCCTCGGCGATCTGTTCGCCTCGCTGTCGATTGCGGTGGACAAGCCCTTCGAAGTCGGGGACTTCATCGTCATCGGACCGCTGGCTGGCACCGTCGAACACGTTGGCCTTAAAACCACGCGCATCCGTAGCCTCGGTGGCGAGCAGATCGTGATGGCCAACGCCAGCATGATCAGCAGCACGATCCAGAACTACAAGCGCCTGCAAGAACGGCGGATCGTGTTTGAATTCGGCCTCTCTTATGACACGCCTACCGAGGCGGTGAAAAAAGCGCCGGCCATCGTGGAAGAAGCCATCAAAGACCAACAGCAGGTACGCTTCGACCGCGCACATCTGCGCGGCTTCGGCAAGGAAGCGCTGGAGTTCGAATGTGTCTATATCGTCAAGGACCCAGGCTACAACCTGTACATGGATATTCAGCAGGCCATCAATTTTCGGCTACTGGAGCGCTTCTCCACGGTAGGGGCCAAATTCGCCGTGCCGGTACGCGCAATCAAAGTCACCGCCTTGCCAGAGGAAGCCAACCGGCTGAGGGAAGGCCGTGAAGAGCGAGGCCTCAGAGGCGCTTGAACAAGGGCATGAGGGGGCATCTCGCCCCCTTGCCCGCGGCCTGATTCAAGGCTGTTGATAATGGCCGGGCGACGTGCCCGGTTCATGATCGTGTTTCTGCCGCTGCACTTGTACGTCCGTGAAAGAGGACGCTTCGTTGCGGTGCAAGCCTTGCAGGTACTCGCGGGCAGCCTCCCGGCTAAGGTCTTCTTCGTCGCTGCGAAATTCGCAAGTGCCGGGCTGGTTGTCGAGGATGTAGCTGATCAAATACAGGTACTTGGCCATCGCTGGGTTCTCCGAGGCTTGCAGACGGGGACGACTCATTGGGTTGATTCAGGCTGGAGCGTTGGCGTTCAGCATGGCTGACGACTGGCTATAATTTGATGCTTTGGGTGCCATCTGTCGTTTCAATCGATCATTACAGCACTGACGTTTTCCCAACTGTACCCATCACTGGAAGTGAGGTACTTGAAATGACAACGGTACAAGACAATCTGCTGGACTGGCTGCGCGACGCACATGCCATGGAGCAACAGGCCGAGAGCATGCTCAAGGGCCAGGCCGAACGTCTCGAACATTATCCGGAGCTCAAGGGACGTATCGTTCAGCACATCGAAGAAACCCAAGGGCAACAACGCCTGCTGCTCGAATGCATCGAGCGATTGGGGGGCAGCACTTCGACGCTCAAAGACCTTGCCGGCAAGCTCATGGCGTTCGGCCAGGCTGTCGGTGGCATGGTCATGAGCGATGAAGTGGTCAAGGGCGCCATGTCTGGCTACGTATTCGAAAACATGGAGATCGCGTCGTACACGGTATTGATAGAGGCGGCCGAAGCGGCCGGTGACACCGCCACCGCGCAAGCCTGCAGGTCCATACTCAAGGAAGAAGAAGCGATGGCTCAGTGGCTCAAGGATCACCTGCCGGAAATTACCCGGGCGTTCCTGGCCCGGTCTGCCAACCCGGACACCGAGGCCAAACGCTAGAATGAGGCCCGCAGCGGACACTTTCCGCTGCGGGTATTTTCAGGCCGGCTGGTCGCCGTTGACCTTGCCCAGTTCAGCGCCGGTCAAGGGTTGTGCTTCGGGATTGGATTGAGTTCTGACTTTCATGGCATCGGCAGCCGCAGCCGAAGCCTGGTCAAGCTGAACACTTGCCATGCCATCGCCGCCATCCACGGCAGGTTCGGGCTGGTCGACGTAATTCCAATCCGGTCCCTCGTTCCACGACCCCCGCACTTCTGCCCCATCAGACATATTGAAGTAGGTGCGGTTGAAGGCCGGATCACCGGGCAGCTTGCCCTGCGGGAAGTTCGGTTGAATCGAGTGCAGGGCCTTTTCGAACGACATCTGGTGGGCGATTTCCCGGCTCATCAAAAAGCCGAGGGCATCCTTGATACCGGGGTCATCAGTGACATTGATCAGTCGCTCGTAAACTATCTTCGCCCTGGCCTCGGCGGCAATGTTCGAACGCAGGTCGGCAGTAGGTTCGCCGATGGTGTCGATGTAGGCGGCAGTCCAAGGGATGCCGCCAGAGTTCACCAGGGCCGCACCACCGCCATACAGCAAGCTGGTGATATGCGAGTCGTTGCCGGCGCCGGTCAGCGAGCGATACAGCTCACCTTCCGCTTCAACCCCCTCGGCCAGGCGCCCCTTGGCCCCCTTGTTGAGCATGACCACGATCGAGCCAATAATCTCCAAGTGGCTCAACTCTTCCGTGGCAATGTCGAACAGCATGTCCTTGCGCCCTGGGTCGTCCTCCGTCACCGCCTGGGTGAAATAGCGCATGGCCGCAGCCAGTTCGCCCTGCGGGCCACCGAATTGTTCCAGCAGCAGGTTGGCCAGACCAGGGTTGGGCTCGGCGACCCGCACGGTATATTGCAATCGCTTGTTGTGCATGAACATTGGCAAAATCCTCATCAGCTCGCCGGGGCGGCCAGAGCCGCCCCGGTCGATTCAACGGTGATCAGCGATCATCATCGCTCTTGCGCCCGCCGCCATGGCTGTGCTGGCCGCCTTTGCGGCCTGCCTCCGAGGCTTTTTCCCGGTCGTTGGCAAAGTTGCCACCAGAGGCCTGGCCACCTTTCTGGCCTGCTTCGGAGGCACGCTCAGGGTCGTTCTTGAAGTTGCCGCCTGATGCTTGACCACCTTTGTGACCCGCTTCGGACGCACGTTCAGGATCGTTCTTGAAATTGCCGCCCGACATTTGGCCACCTTTATGACCTGCTTCGGATGCACGCTCAGGATCGTTCTTGAAATTGCCGCCCGACATCTGGCCACCTTTATGACCTGCTTCGGATGCTTTCTCCCGATCATTGGCAAAGTTGCCTGGGTTGGTGTTGGCGTTGCCGCCCTGGTTGTTACGGTCATTGTCTTGGTTGTTAGCCATGATCTTTCACCTCATGTTGTTTAACACAGGATGTTCTGTGTTCACTAATGACCTGCAGCAACGGCTTGAAGGTGAAAGAAATTGTGCGATCCCTGACGAAACGCTCGAAGATATTGGGCACAAAACATTCGGGCAAGATAAGCCGTAGCTTCATTAATCAGTGCATCGGGGCATTTCAGCTCTCGGCTGTCGAGCGAGCATGAGCCGTATCAGGGTGTCGATGTCGACCGGTTTGCTGAGCAGGAAACCTTGCACTTCATGCACTCGCACTCTTGCCTAAGGATTGAACGAAACGTTTGTCGAACTGAATGCTGTCCAACGGCTAGGTTCAGATAGCCCAGCGAAGAGTAACCGGTGCCGAAGTCATTCATGTGCAACCGAACGCCCGATTCCTTCAGTGCGTCCATCGACCATGGCGTAGCGGCTGCCGTCATTCATCGAGTACGAACACGCCGTCAGCGGTAAACAGCGTGGGGCCTACGTTGTCTTCATCAAAAGCCCACTGCACACGTTTGATCAAGTGACCCGGCAATCCGGTAGAGAGACACCAACCCGACGATCAGTACCACCATCAACAGGCCGGTAAACACTACGATCAGTTGCCGGACCTCGGCAAGGGTTGAATTGCCGAACAATCAGATGGAACAGCCAGAGCATGACGGCTGCCTAATGGAAGGCAAACCTACTGCACAGGAGCCACCCCATGGAAGCCCCCAACGAACACGACCCGTATATCGATGATGTCCCTCAGAACCCAGGTGAACCCGCGCCCAAACCTGACCCTGGCCAACAGGCTCCCGATTGGCCTGACGATCAGGTGCCACCCGAAGAGCAGTCCGATGGCTGATGCGCCTGGGCAATGCCCACGCCATAACCCATTGAAACCAGGCAGAGGTGTCAGCCATGATCGATAAAGCAACGGGTATGAAGCCAGGAGAACGCTATTGCGTCGAGAACGTTGCACGTGCGCATCAATTTGCAGGCTTTTTTCTGGACGGTAAATATTATCTGGGGCCCGAGCTGCTGAGCGCCGTTGGCTGGCTCGACGGGCAGCGGTTTATCTATGACAGCCTGAATGCCGAGGGCGAACCGGTTTTCCCCGATCGGGTTGCCGGTCGCATTGAAAACCTCACGTTGAAGCTGGTCGACGGGACGTCACTCGAACTGACGCGAATCGAGGCTGATATGTCTGCTTCCAGTGTGGACGATGAATTGCCGGAGGCTGATCAGCCCTTGAGCGAGCCAAACGGCAAAACGTTCACAGGACCACTGCGTGGCAAAGTGGTGGTTATCACCGGTGCATCCAGTGGCATTGGCCGCGCTGCAGCGCATGCGTTTGCCTGCAAAGGCGCACGCCTGGTCCTCGCTGCACGCGATGAGAACGCCCTGTTCGAAGTACTCGATGAATGCACCGAGTGCGGTACCGATGCCGTTGCGGTGAGCACTGACGTTACCCGAAGCGCGGATATGCAAGCGTTGGCAGCGCGCGCCGCCGAATTCGGCAAAGGCCGCATCGATATATGGATCAACAATGCAGGCGTGGGTGCCGTGGGGCGTTTCGACCAAACACCCCTTGAAGCCCACGAGCAAGTGATTCAGACCGATCTGATCGGCTACTTGCGCGGCGCCTATGTAGCCTTGCCTTACTTCAAGGCGCAGCGAAGCGGCATCTTGATCAATACCTTGTCGCTGGGAAGCTGGGTCGCTCAACCCTATGCGGCTGCGTATTCCGCCAGCAAGTTTGGCTTGCGCGGCCTGACCGAAGCCCTGCGCGGCGAGCTCGCCGAGTTTGCAGATATTCATGTCTGCGATATCTATCCCGCCGTGATGGATACCCCGGGGTTTCGTGACGGTGGCAACTACATCGGGCATGCACTCAAGCCGCCAGGGCCAATCTATGACCCCGAGCGCGTAGCCAAGGCAATGGTGAACTGTGCGATCACACCGAGGGCTTCCACGACGGTGGGAAGCGCAGCCCGCGTAGCGCACCTGGCCAGCTATATCGTTCCACGGCTTGGCCACATGGCAGGCTGGCTGGCGCGTCTCGGATTGAGCCACAGCCCCGCCGTCAGCGTTTCATCGGGAAACCTGTTCGCCCCGCCAAGCGGCGAGCGCCAGGTACATGGCGGATGGCGTGAAGGCCAGCAAAAAGTCCCCCTATTAGTGGGTGTCGCCGTGTCGTTGCTGGTGGGCGCCTGCGCCTACGCGGTGCTGCGCAACCGCACTGAAAGATAACGCCCGTTGTTCATCACGCAACGGGTGGGAGCACGGCAATATCATTCAGCTCACGGACCCGACCGGCCAGCATGTGCATAGCCCTGCAGCGTCCCCGACGCCAAACGATGCCAACAGCCGCTCAAGTCCTTGAGCCGTGTCAGGCGATCAGTGCGGGTAGCTCGCGTGCCAGCAGTGCGGCAGCAGCGGGCTTGAGCAGTGACGGTGCCAATTTTTCGCGCTGTACCCACTTACACGCCACGATCTCGTTTTGCGGCACAGGGTGGTCTCGCTCATCGATCTGCATCGTGAAGATGTGATGAACAATATCGCCCGCACGAAGGGTACACAGCGGGACCAAGCGCTCACGGCAAATGCCTGTTTCCTCTTGGAGTTCGCGAATGGCCGCATTCAACGGGGCCTCGTGCGGCTTGACGCCGCCCCCTGGAAAATTCCATTTGCGCGATTTGCGGCGCACCAGCAACACCCTGGCCCCGCGAAAGCACAACACTGTTGCTCTTGACCTGAGCTTGCCTGGCTTGGACATGCCCACCTCCTTCACCAATCTATATGACGGTGGACTGGTTCCCTACAGCTCAGGTTCAAGTCAAAAGCGTGTTGACGTTGCCTAATACCTTGATGCCAAAGCATTTGAGCGCCATAGATTGCCGACTTTATCTTTAGTGCAACTCATCGGCAAATGTCCACATCACCCGAGACAATCGCGCCGCGCCTACCGTCCTAGTTGAACACAGACTTTCCTGTGTGCTGACATGAGGTGAAAGATCATGGCTAATAATCAAAGTAACCGTGGCAATCAAGGCGGCACTGCTCAAAACAACCCAGGCAATTTCGCAAACGATCGGGAAAAGGCGTCCGAGGCCGGGCGCAAAGGGGGGAAAGCTTCAGGCGGCAACTTCGCCAATGACCGTGAACGTGCATCCGAAGCCGGCCGCGTTGGTGGCCAGCACAGCCACGGTGGTGGTCGCAAAAGTGAATGACCTCGCGTGACTGAGGCCAGGTCAGCATGCTGACCTGGTTTCACGCTGGCATGGCTGATCAGTCCGAGCCTTGGCGCGGGCTGATCAGCGCCCTCTCCCATCGACGCGTTGAAGCCGTGCATTGAACCCCTTCGGCCAAGGCGTCTCTACAGCAATGAAGCCGTTAATTCAGGCAATCAGAATGAACAGTGATCGTTCGGTCGTGGTGATCTGTGGGGCGAGCGCCGGCGTCGGCCGCGCTACTGCCCTTGTGTTTGCAGCGGCGGGCTATTCCTTGGCGCTGATTGCACGGGGCACCGAAGGTTTGGCACAAACTGTCGAAGATGTGCAGGTCTATCCCGTGCGCACGCTGGCTATCAGCCTGGACGTAGCCAATGCGCATGAGCTCGATGAAGCTGCCCGACGCGTGGAGGCCGAGCTTGGACCCATTGCCATCTGGATCAACTCAGCCATGGTGACGGTTTTCTCGCCCGCAGAGCAGCTCGCAGCAGACGAGCTCAAACGGGTCACGGACGTTACGTATCTGGGCACAGTGCATGGCACCCTGGCTGCGCTCACTGTCATGCGGCCGCGTAATCGAGGCCTGATCATTCAGGTTGGCTCGGCATTGGCCTATCGGGCAATACCTCTGCAAGCCGCTTATTGCGGGGCAAAATTCGCGGTAAGAGGGTTTACCGATGCGCTGCGCTGCGAGCTGCTTCATCAACGCAGCGCGATCAAACTGTGCATGGTACAGCTACCGGCCATCAACACACCGCAGTTCGATTGGGCATGCAATAAATTGAATAGGCGGGTATGCCCTGTTCCGCCTGTCCATGATCCCTATGTGGCGGCACGGGCCATTCTAAGTGTGGTCGATGCACCACCGCGCGAGCTCTGGGTCGGCCTACCCACCCTAGGTGCCATCGTAGGCACGTTCTTCTTCCCCGCCCTGCTGGATCGCAAGCTGGCACGGGACGCCTGGACCGGTCAAATGGAAGGCCCAGTGCAACAACCTGCTCAAGCAGACAATTTGTTCGAGCCGGTACGCGGACTACATGAGGTCGCCGGACGCTTCACCCGCGGGGCGCGAACCCGCGCGTTGGCCTTGACGGCGCGGGGCGCCATCCTGGCGCTGTTCCTGACCGCCGCATTGATCGGCTTATTGGTCTGACCCGCCCTGCACGCGTTTGAACCAACGGTATCCATAAGGGTTGAGTTCTTGCGAGGCGTGTCGCGATTCGGCGTATTCGGCGTATTCGGCGTATTCGGCGTATTCGGCGTATTCGGCGTATTCGGCATATTCGGCATATTCGGCATATTCGGCATATTCGGCATCGGCCATGATCGGCTTCAAGCCTTGATGTGCTAGCGTTACCTTGGCACGCGTGCCGCCCAGATTAGCGACCATCAATACGTTGACCTGCTCGCCGTAGGCAATGGCAAACACGGCCGGGTGGTCAACCCTGACCAACCGCATGGGCTGACTGGCAATTTCCGGCAGGCCAGCGCGCACGCGCAATAAAGCGTTGACCCTTGCATAGAGTGACTCCTTGGCCTGGAGTTGGGCGGCCACATTGATGATCGAATATGCAAAAGGCCCTTGGTCGATGAGGGGCGCGGCCAGTTCGCCAGTGGTAGAAGAGAACCCTGCGTTGCCCCCTTGCGTCCATTGCATCGGCGTGCGCACCGAGAGACGCTCGGGCAGGTTGAGGTCGTCCCCCATTCCGATTTCATCGCCATAACGCAGGATGGGCGTCCCCGGCAATGACAACAGCAGCGCGACGGCAAGTGCCTGATGATCGATGTTGCCTTGGAGCATTGGCGCCAGCCGACGCCGGATTCCGCGTCCATACACACGCATGTTCGCCTCAGGGGCGAACACGCGCATTACTTCAGCACGCTCTTGCTCGCTCAGCCGCTCCAGGTCCAATTCATCATGGTTACGCAGCCACACCGCATAACCAGCGTTTTCGGGCGCTGGCGGCCTCTGCTCGATCGCCCGGTAGAGCGGTTCGGCGTGTTGCCTGGCCATGGCAAGGAACAGATGATTGTTGAGCCAGAAATCCAGCACCAGACTCATTCGCTGGCCATCACCTAAATAATGCGGGAAACGCTCAGGCTCGACATCCACCTCGCCCATCAGAACACCCTCTGGGTTGATACGGGTGATCCAGCGATGCAGCCGCTGCAACAACCAGACACCTTCGCCCTCACGGCCGCGGCCCGCCTGCTCGACCATATGCGATGCGGCATCGAGGCGAAAACCATCGATGCCCAACGCCAGCCAACGCGACATGATGCGCTCGATTTCCCTGATTACATGCCGATTGCGCAGGTTCAAGTCTGGCTGGTAACGGTAGAAAAGATGACGATAATACTGACCTGCCTGATCATCCCACTGCCAGATGCTGTCTTCGACGGAAGGAAAGATCGGCTGATTGCCATCGTCAACAGGCGTGTCGGACCAAATGAAATAATCGCGGTATGGGCTGCTTCGGTCGTTGCGCGCTGCGACGAACCAAGGGTGCTGGTCGCAGACGTGCTGCATGACCAGTTCCAGGATGATACGCATGCCTCGTCGCTTGGCCTCGTGCACCAATTCAAGAAGCTGCGTTTCACTACCGAAGCGCCTGTCCAGCGCCCGATGGTCGGTCACGTCATAGCCGGCGTCGCGCCAGCAGGCTTCGTAGATGGGGGTCAGCCACAACGTACCTACCCCCAGCGCTTGCAGGTAATCCAGCTTCTCGATAATGCCACCCAGATCACCACAGCCGTCGCCATCACTGTCAAGAAATAACGAGGGATCAATCTGGTAGATGATCGTGGTCAGATGCCAATTCGTTGTCATGACGCCCTCTGTACAGAATGACCGCCTGCTCGCCCGCCAGCCGCCCAGTGAACGGGCAGCCTTCACCTTGCCTATCACTGGCAAGCTGGACTTGCCATTGCCCGGAGAGGGCAAAGACCTGTTCGGTGTCGCTGAAATTTATGCACACCACGCGCTCGTCGTCATCACACCAGCGCCGATAGGCCAGCACTTGCGGATGCGAAGGTAATTCCTGCCAGGCGCCTGTTGTCAGCGCCAGGCTGGCGCGGCGGCAGGCAATCAACCGACGGTAGAGCTCCAGTAACGAACCTGCCCGCCCGGACTGGGCCTGCACCGACGACGCCCCTGCTTGGGGAGCAAAGGGCAGCCAGGTCGACCCTCCCGCCCAGCCGTGCGGGGGGCGGAGCGTCCAAGGAATCGGCGCCCGACTGCCATCACGTCCGCCTGGGTCGACCCGCGTCTGCGCGTCGACGAGCACATCTTCCAGCCCGAGTTCCTCACCCTGGTAGATGAAAGGCGTGCCCCGCAAACTCAGCAAGAGCACTGCCGCTGCACGGGCGCGTAGCTCGGAGCCGCCATAACGGGTCCGGTGGCGACTGTTGTCATGATTGGACAACACCCACGTCGGCCAAGCCTGCAAGGGACCCAACTCGCTTTCCACTTCGCGGATACACAGACGAAATATGACCGGATCCCAGGTGGCATCCAGCGGCGGAAAATTGAATGACATATGCAGCTCGTCACTGGCACCGTAATAGGCGGCAACCTGACGTGTGGAGCGTATGTTGACTTCACCGATCAACACACGCCCCGGGCTATACCTGTCGACCAACCGACGCAAGCCTCGCAGTATCTCGTGGCTGTAGGGCTGGTCGTTGATATGCACCATCGCTTCACCCGCCAGGCAGCGCGAGTCGTCGGCGAAGTGGGGGTCCTTGCCGATACAATGCACCACATCCACCCGAAAGCCGTCCACGCCACGGTCGAGCCAGAAGCGCAGAACCTCATGCATGGCAGCGACGACCTGGGGGTTTTGCCAGTTCAGATCGGGTTGCTGGGGTAAAAAGAAATGCAGGTAGTATTGTTGGCTTTGCTCATCCCAACTCCAAGCGCTACCGCCTCCAATGGCTGCGCGCCAGTTATTGGGTTGGTCGCGCCAGATGTACCAGTCACGCTTGTCGCTATCGCGGCTGGCACGTGAAGACATGAACCACGGATGCTGATCTGAGGTGTGGTTGGGAACGAAGTCGAGGATGATCTTCAGGCCACGTCGATGGGCTTGATCGATCAGCGAGTCAAGGTCATCAAGCGACCCGAACAAGGGGTCGACATCAAGGTAATCGCAAATATCATAGCCCGCATCGCACATAGGCGAGCGGAATATCGGAGAAAGCCATAACGCATCGACCCCCAACGCCTGCAGGTAGTCGAGCCGGGTGCAGATGCCGCGAATATCACCCACACCATCGGCGTCGCTGTCGGCGAACGAGCGTGGATAAATCTGGTAGATCACAGCGTGCCTCCACCACGGTGAGCGAACGGCGCCCGTCATGTAAACTCCTTGCAGCAACCCATGCTGGCGATTCAGCCGCGTTTTTGCAGCGCCTCTATCAATTGCGCCTTGGACATGCTTGAGCGCCCCTTGATGTTTTTGCTGCGGGCTTCCTTCATCAGACTTTCCTTGGTCTGGCTTTGCAGCGAAGATCCCGAGGTGCGCTCGTGGCCCTCTCGGGTTTTAGCTGCGCGCCTGGCCGAATCGGAGCGCGCGGTTTTCTTCTCGTTCGCCGGCGTGTGCTTGCCCGAACCGCCCTTTTTCTCTCCGCCACCGGACTGTTTATTGACAGTGGCCCAAGCGCGGGACTCTGCTTCATCTTTGGAAACGCCTTTGTGTTCATAGCTTTCTTCGATGTGTTCAGCTTTGCGTTTTTGCTTCTCGGTGTATTTGTCTTTGTCTCCACGAGGCATGACCGTTGCTCCTGAAAGGCTCTAGGTGAACGGTTGAACACCTGCCCTTCGGCAGAGTGCCAAAAAATGGACAAACGGCTGCAGCAGATACCTGTCCCTGCGGACTCTGATTCGGGAATATTCAGTTGCCTGTTCGCTTCTGTTGCATGCTCGAGCCATATGCAACTTATCGGTTGAAAAAATCGATGCGTTAAGCGCTCACACGTTTCAGATTTTCGAACACATTCCATAGCACCCCGCTGATGCGTAGCCAGTCACATGGTAAAGGGTATTATATGGAGAACGCGGCGATGCAGCCTGATGAAGCGAATGAACTGAAACGATGCCGAGCCTTTGCGCTTGAGCAAAATCAACGCCTGCTCGGCGAGGCGCATCGACGCATCGAGGAAGCGGAACAACTATTGACTCACCCCCAATTGGATGCGGAGCAGTTCGAACGCTATAAACGACTGAAAGCTTCAGCGCTGCGCTGTTATGCAGATGCATTAGAACACCTCGCTATTATCGACAGGGACTTCCCTGAGCCCCCGGCCAGCAACGACGTTGCACACACCTTGGCGCCGGCACCGGCCGCCACGAACGACGAGCATTATAACGTTCGTACGCTTACGTTCAGCGATTGAACAAAGGGCCGTCCTTACAAGCCTGTTTTTTGCGCGTCGGGCTGAGCTAGACTGGCCGCTTTTGTCCTTCCGATGAGAACCTTGCTATGAGCGCTGACGAGAACAAAACCGCATTACCGCAGCGCAAAGGCGTAATGCCGAGCGAGCTGCCGTTTCCAGTGGTTGGCATCGGCGCGTCGGCCGGTGGCATTCAAGCGCTCAAAAGATTTCTCGAGAATATGCCAGCCGAAAACGGTATGGCATTCGTGGTGGTGCTCCATCTCTCACCCGATCACGAAAGCGTCATTGACAGAATCCTCGCTTCGAGCACCAAAATGCCAGTTCAACAAGTGACCGGGCGTTGCGAGATCAAGCCTAATCACGTGTACGTGTTGTCGCCGGCCAGGCAATTGGCGATGAACGATGGCTACCTGCATGCCAGCGCTGCAACCCGACCTCAGGGGGCGCATGTAGCCATCGATTTGTTCTTTCGAGACCTGGCAGACGTTCACAAGCACCGTGCATTTTGTTTGGTGCTCTCGGGAACCGGTTCGGACGGCGCGGTGGGTTTGTCGCGAATCAAAGAGCAAGGCGGCGTGACGCTTGTGCAAAACCCGGAGGATGCGGAATTTGATGGCATGCCACGGGCTGCAATCGAAACGCAGTTGGTAGATGTCATATTGCCAGTTGCCGAGATGCCACAAAAACTACTCGATCTGTGGCGCAACGCTCAAACGATTCGACTCCCTGCCTCCAATGCTGTGCAGCCTTGCCACGCCGTCGCGGTTTCCCCCGAATATGACGATGAACAACTGCTGGGGCAAATACTCGCTGTGCTGCGTAACCGTACCGGGCATGATTTCAAACACTACAAGCGCGCGACAGTGCTGAGGCGACTCGAGCGTCGCCTGCAGGTGACCACGCAAGCTGACCTGGCCGCCTACCTCAACTACATTGAAGCGCATGCCGAAGAAGCCAAAGCCCTACTAGGCGACATGTTGATTGGCGTCACCAATTTCTTCCGAGATCGCGAAGCGTTTGAAGCCTTGGAACGAAGCGTTCTCGGCGAAATTTTCGCACGAAAGCCTCAGAACCCATCCCAGCGAGAAGAGGTTCGCGTCTGGTCGGCAGGTTGTTCGAGCGGTGAAGAAGCCTATAGCCTCGCGATCTTGGCAATGGAGCATCAGTCGCTGGAAAGCAGCGAGCGCAAAATTCAACTGTTCGCCACCGACGTGGATGAGCGCGCCATTGCCAAAGGCCGTGCCGGGCAGTTCTCCGAAGCCATTTTGACCGACGTCCCACCTACCCGTTTACGCCACTACTTCGTCAAGGAAGGATCGCATTACCGGATCAACAAGGAAGTGCGCGATATCGTTTTGTTTGCCAAGCACAACATCCTGGCGGATCCGCCCTTCTCGCAAATCGACTTGATTGTCTGCCGCAACCTGATGATCTATCTGGACCGCGAGGTTCAGCGTGAAGTCCTGCAGATGTTCCATTTCGCGCTTCGTACCGGGGGTTACCTGTTTCTGGGCTCATCCGAGTCCGCCGATGTGTGTCCTGAATTATTTGTCGCCATTGATAAGCGTAATCGTATTTATCGCGCGAAACTCAGCAGTACGGAACGGCGTTCACCTACCATTCCACGCGCAGGCTATATGCGCAGCAGCACCGATGAGTCGGTGCCAGTGGTGCCCAAGCGTGCCGGGAAAATTTCCTTTGCCGATATCCATCGGCGGGCGCTGGAAAGCATCCAGCCGCCCAGCCTGGTGGTCGACGGCAATTTGGATATTCTGCATCTGGATAACGGGGTGGGGCGCTTTCTGCGTTATGTCGCCGGTGAAGTTAACCGTAATCTGGTCAATTTGATCGATCCTGCGCTGCGTCTGGAGTTGCGCACAACGCTTTACCAGGCCCAGCAAAGCGGTAAGCGGGCGAGTTCGCGCGTGGCGACACTCGGCGACGAACGTGTACGGGTGCTCATTGAGCCATACCGCGACGAAGCCACCGATCATGACGTGTTCCTGGTCGTCTTTCAGGCTGGCCCGCCGTCTTCGCCTGAGCGGCGAGAGGCATCGTCGAGCGCAGACGATCATGCTTTGGCCGTGCTGGAAAAGGAACTGCATCAAACCAAACTGCAGCTTCAGGATACCATTGAACAGTCGGAAGTCTCGAGTGAGGAACTCAAAGCCTCGAACGAGGAAGCCCAAGCCATCAACGAAGAGCTGCGCTCAGCCACGGAGGAATTGGAAACCAGCAAGGAAGAGCTACAGTCGATCAATGAAGAACTATTGACCGTCAACTACGAGCTGAAGACCAAAGTCGAAGAAACCGACAAAGTCAACGACTACCTTAGCAATTTGATAGCGTCCACCGACATCGCGACCATCTTTGTCGATAAAAGCATGCGCATTCGCTGGTTCACGCCCCGTACCACCGACATTTTCAACATGTTGACCAGCGACACGGGCCGTTCCTTGCTCGACATTACCCACCGGCTGGATTATCCGCAGCTTACCGACGATGCGGCGGCTGTCTTTGAAACGTTGAATATCATCGAACGCGAAGTCCCCAGCAACAACCAGCGCTGGTATATCGCCCGCTTGCTGCCGTACCGGTCAAATGAAAACCTGATCAATGGGACGGTCCTGACGTTCATCGATATTACCAAGCGCCGCGCCGCTGAAGAAAGTCTGCGACTGGGGCAGGAACGCATGCGCTTGGTAGCGGAAAGTACCCACGATTTCGCCATCATTGTCATGGACGAACACGGCATGATCAGCGACTGGAACACGGGCGCAGAGATGATTTTTGGTTTTGTCAAAGAGGAAGTTATCGGCAAGTACTTTGAGCTGATATTTTCCGCCGAAGACCGCGCGAGCGGCGTACCGGCAGAGGAGCTGCGCAAGGCCCGCCTGGAGGGCCGCTGCCTAGACGAGCGTTGGCATGTGCGTAAAGGGGGCGAACGCTTCTACTGCAGTGGCGAAGTCGCCACTTTGACAAGCGACTCACTCTCCGGTTATGTAAAAATTGCCCGCGACCTCACTGGGCACAAGCGCATGCAAGAACAGCAAAGCCGTATCCTTAAAGAAACCCAGACCAGCAGTCACATGAAGGACGAATTTTTCGCTGTGATGTCTCATGAGCTGAAGCACCCGTTAAACTTGATACAGCTCAATGCTGAAATCTTGCGACGCGTACCGGCAGTTCGGGCAGCGGAGCGCGCCAGCAAGGCCGTGAAAACCATCAGTGATGCGGTTGCCAGCCAAGCGCGAATCATTGACGACTTGCTGGACGTCGCCCGTATTCGCACAGGCAAACTGAAACTCAAAAAGCAGCCGGTTGAAATCACGGCCATCCTAGAAGAAATTTTTGCCGTCGCCTCCAGCGAGTGTCCTGAAGGCCACATCACGCTCGAGATCGAGCCTGAGGCCAGGGGTGACTGCTGGGTTAACGGCGATGTCACACGCCTTGAACAAGTGATTTGGAATCTACTCAATAATGCCCTCAAGTTCTGCACAGCGCATCCCGTCATCCAAATCATTGTCAAGCAAGTCAACGACACGGTAAATCTACAGTTTGTCGATAACGGGGTCGGACTGTCGAAACAGGATCTGGATCGTGTATTCAACCTGTTCAGTCAAGCCGCGCATCAGCATTCCACGCACAAGCGGGAAGGCCTTGGCATTGGCTTGTCTTTGGTTCGGCAGCTGGTTGAAGCCCATGGTGGGAGCGTTGCGGCCACTTCCGCAGGTATCGGCCTCGGCTGTACCTTTACGATCACTTTGCCGCTCTGTGCTCAGTCATCGGTCAATGGACCTTCCCAGCACCCGGTGCAAGCTGCGCGGTTGCACGGCTTCAGGATTTTGCTCGTCGACGACTCGACCGAAATAGTGGACATCACGAAACAGTTACTTGAAATGGAAGAAGCTGTGGTCACAGCATTTCATGATCCCTTGCAAGTGGTCGAGCACGCCAAAGCTACCCACTACGATGTCATCATCTCGGATATTGGCATGCCGGGTATGGACGGGCATCAACTGATTGGCGAACTGCGCAAAATCAACCATCTGCAGAAGACGCCTGCCATCGCTCTTTCGGGCTATGGTGACAAGGTTTCCTCTACTTTATCCGGATTTGATCAGCACCTGACCAAGCCTGTGCAATATGAGGTACTGATAGAAACGATCGAAGGATTACGCATTTCGTAAATTCACAATGTTAACCCACTGAGGCCCGACCGCGAGAATTGCCAGAGCTCAAAGGAGTCGATCATCCGGGCAGCCTAGGGGTTGCGCCGTGGCCTCTCCTCTCCAGAAATAGCTACGTGCATGACGTTTATTGCTGCCAGTCCCGCTAGTTGAATTCGTTGCCAGCAACATACTTTGGTCAGTCTGGGGCTGGCATGCCCAAGCTTGGGCGTTAATCGTGCTGCAGGTGGTGCTGCGCCTCATGAACCTCAGGGGGTTCGAGAAATATTAAAAGCAATTCTGAGAATACACGCCGCGGAGCTGACGGATCAGCGCCTACGCTCAAGATCTTCCGCCATCAAGAGCGCGGTAGCTTTTTTTAGTATCGACTTCTCGCGTTCAAGACGCGTGATGCGAGCTTCTAACTCTTGGATTTTTTTGCTGCTCTGGCGTCAACGCTTTGATGGCCGGCGTGATGCCGCCGCGCTCTGCTGAAGCTGATTGATCCACCGGCGCAGGGCCGACTCGACCAAGCCGAGTGAACGGGCTGCTTCAGCATGGCTGTAGCCTTGTTCGAGCACCAGGCAGGCTGCTTCGCGCTTGAACTCAGGAGTAAAGATACGACATGCTTGCTCCAACTGGAATTTCCAATTCGTTAACTGAAGATATTGGCCTCTTCCTTGTTGTGCCGCTATCTTCCACTCGCCAAGGCTGGCTTAGATTTGATGGAGGATGGCTCACAAGCAAATCGGCGAGCGCGCCCCACGCCCCAAGCTAGCGCCCTGGTCATGGACTCTCCAGGCCGGGAATCGTACGCTTCTTCAATCAGCGTGACCCCAGATGGCGCGTAGACACCAATGAACATCTGCGTGGTACCTGTGCGGGATAATCTGACCTGCACGTCGATCTGGGTGCCGTCGTCCAGAATTTCGTCATGAGTACGGTGGTGAAGGCTAGGGTCGGCCCAGTCCCAGTACGTTTGTCCTCGAGTTCTCATATAGCCTCCTTAGAATTTCGCTTGTCTTTCCTACTAGGTACTTAAAATAGCGAACCTATCCCTGTAGACAACCGAAATCGCTGGAATTGAGAACTGAATCTGACAATCGGCGAAAATCTATACACTTACGGACTTTTGTATAACTTTACCCAATAGTTTTACATATCTTTGTGATACTGATAGCGAAGCTCATCCATTCTTCAAATGCTTTGGGCTGCGCTTGCAACTCCTCCTCTCATGAAAGGGAAGGATTGCGATGGGTTGGTCATGCCGGCTCAATCGGTCGGCTTATCCGGTGATCGAACATATTCAACGTGAGGCCGGGCACATCTATGCCGACTCGGGCGACAATTATCTGTTCATGGCGCAATCACGCTTTGATCCTGCGGTCGCACGCGGAAACCGCGTTGTCGCGTCACGTTTCGAGGACGGCACGTTTACCCACGCAGACAATCTGAAAAGTGGCGTACACACGCCCTACAAGACCGTGCAGATTCAACGGCACACTGAGTTGGAACTGCGCTTCACCGACCGGGCGATCCAAGAGTTGCACCCAGGTGTGCGCTAAACAGTCCGCATGGGCTCCAATCTGTTCGTGACGTATCCCGGTTATTCGGACTATCGGCACATCCCGCTGGTGGCAAGGGAGTTACGTTCCAATTGCCAGGATCACCTGATCGCTGGGAATGATGTGCGAGGCCGATCTGGAGGAAGTTTACCGTCGACGCTCACTCAGTTATGGCAAGTGAGCAACATCAGCAACGGACAGGTGGTGGCTGCTTGATAGCGCAGCAAGGGCGCCAGCGATGCAGCGCACCCCGTTGATGTGTCCAGCCATGGCCCAATCAGGTAATCAATGATCACGACGCCGTGGCCGGCAATCTCCTTTCAGGCAGCATCCAAGCTTCGGAGCATATAAAGGCCACAGCTTGCAGCAATGACTTATTAATAACTATTATCATCGCGCTAGTGCAAATACTTCTTGTTTAGATGTAAAGTTCGCGCGCTGCTGCTGACTGCCACCGCGCACTGCCGTGAAGGGCCACAGATCGTCCTCCGCTTCGCGCGAACATAATGAGAAGACCAAAGGATGTTCCTTCGCCATGCGCCAAGTTACGCACCCAAGCCCCGAACGTTCCGCCCGACACCCAGCCTTCAGCGTTACGGCACTGGCACTGGCCATGGCCAGCCTCTGCTCAGGCAGCCTGCAGGCCGCTGAGGCCAATCCGGGACCCGCGCCCGTGGAGATTGACGCCACCAATGTTACCGGGCAAAGCCTCGAACGGCCCACCGAGCATGTGCTCGGTTACGTCGCCAAACGCAACATGAGCGCGACCAAGACCGACACGCCGATCATCGAAACGCCGCAGTCGCTGTCGGTGGTCACGAGCGACGAGATCCGTGACCGCCAGGCAGAAACGATGGCCCAGGCGCTGAGCTATACACCTGGGTTCACCGCCAGCTCGACCGCTTTCAACCGCACAGCAGACCGTTTCCGCATCCGCGGCTTCTCGGTCGAATCCGCCACCGGCGGCTCGCTGCGCGACGGCCTGCGTCTGCAGACCAACTCCTACGACGACATTCAGGAACCGTACGGCCTGGAGCGCGTCGAGGTCATTCGCGGCGCTGCCTCGGTGCTCTACGGCCAGCTCTCGCCCGGTGGCATGGTAAACGGCGTCAGCAAGCGCCCAACCGAGGCGCCGCTGCATGAGCTGAATCTGCAGGCGGGCTCCAATGACCGCAAGCAGCTCTCCGCCGATTTCAGCGGCCCACTGGCCGGTAGCGACACCCTCAGCTATCGCCTTACCCTGCTTAGCCGCAACAGCGACACCCAGCAGGATCATCTGAACGACGACAGGTTCTACATCGCCCCGGCGCTGACCTGGCGCCCTGACGAAGACACATCACTTACTCTGCTGTCCTTCTACCAGAAGACCGACACGCGTTTCCCCGCGCCTCTGGCCTATCAGTTGGTCGAAGGTGTGGGCAAAGGTGCTTTCACTATCGGTCGCCACGACTTTATCGGCGAGCCGGACTACGACGACATGAACGGCGAGATGTCGGCCCTGGGGTACGAGTTCAGCCACAACTTCAACGAGCACTTCACGGCAAATCACAAGCTGCGTTATTCCGAGTCCGATGTGAAGTGGAGATACCTGCAAGCGCAGACGTCCGCGACTGCTATCCGCAATGCCGCCAATACCGGCATCCTTGCACGGCAATACAGCGATCGCCATGAGCGTGCGCGGACCTTGGCCACCGATACCAACATCGTATCCAAGTGGCAGGTCGGCAGCGTCGAGCACACTGCTCTGGTCGGTTTCGACGGCTACGATATCTCTTACGACTCGCATAACTTCCGAGGGTCAGCCCCCAGCCTGGACTTGAGCCGCTACAACTATGGTCAACCCGTAGTGGTCAACAGAAACCCCGCCACAGACCGTGGCTCGCAGCTCGATACGCTGCAAAAAGGTGTCTATTTCCAGGATCAGATCAAGTTCGACGACAAGTGGGTGCTGCAGTTGGGTGGCCGCCACGATTGGGCCGACCAGCAGCAGAAGGCGCACCGCAATGGCGCCAAAGCCAGCCAGAGCGACGAGGCCACCACTTGGCGCGCCGGCCTGGTTTACCTGGCGGACAATGGCCTGGCGCCCTACATTAGCTATAGCGAGTCGTTCTTCCCGGTTTCCGTTGCGCAAGTCACTGGCCAGAGATTTGATCCCACCGAAGGCAAACAGTACGAAGTGGGTGTGCGCTATCAGCCCAAGGACAGCAATCTGCTGCTAAGCGCAGCAGTCTATGAGCTGACCCAGACCAATGTACTCAAGCAGGATCCAGCCACCGAAGCGTACCGCCAGACCGGTGAAGTGCGCTCACGCGGCCTGGAGCTGGAAGCCAAGGCGGATATCACCTCGGCACTCAGCATGATCGCTACCTACGCCTATACCGATGCACGCACCACCAAGAGCGCTATCGCCGCCGAAGTGGGTCAACGTACCGACGAGACCCCCTACCACCAGGCAGCCCTGTGGACCAGCTATGACTTCGTCAACTGGGGCCTTGCGCAACTGACTGTGGGCGCCGGCGCCCGTTACATGGGTACAACACAGGCCTCGGGCGTCGATTCGGCCACCCCGGCCTATACCCTGTTCGACGCCATGGCACGCTACCGAATCGACGACAACTGGGCCGTGACCGTCAACGCCAACAACCTGACCGACAAGCGTTACGTACAGTGCAGCTTCACCTCCTGCAGCTACGGTGACGAGCGCACCCTGCTGACCTCGGTGAACTTCACCTGGTGATCTGCACCGCCGCGCGCTGAGCAAGCAACTTGCTGCGGCGCGCGGCCTTACCTGCCTAATGCAAGGCAGCGCGACCTATCAAGAATAGCCAGGCACAGCGACTCCTCAGACAACCATGAGCATGAGCGCAACGTCGCATGTCGTGCTGACGGTGTTCGCCCAGAGCATGATGGGTAGCGTCCAACTCGCCTACCCTGCCCGCTGCTAAAGGCGCAATCCTTCAAAACTAGCCACCCGAGCCCATGGAAGCACCCCACATGTCTATCGACTTCAGACCCGCTCACGCCTCGGACGCGCACGATATCGCGCGCTTCTTTCAACTGACTTCGGAGGGCATGGCCGATTACATCTGGAGCAAGCTTGGCGCACCAGGGGAAGCGTTGCTGAGTGTCGGAGCGGCCCGCTATGCCAGGGAGCAAGGAGACTTTTCCTACAAGAACTGCCTGATGGCCACGTCCAACGGGCGCGTCATCGGCATGATGCATAGCTATGCGTTGCGCGCGAGCCACGACGCGCCTGCCGAGACCGACCCGGTCCTCGCGCCTTATGCCGACATGGAAATACCCGACACCTTGTACATCTCCAGCCTGGCGCTGGATGAGGCATGGCGCAGCCAGGGGCTGGGCGTCGAGTTTCTCCGCCACGCGCAGCAGCGCGCTGACGACGCTGGGCTGGATGGGCTATGCCTGATCGACTATGCAGAAAACCACGGTGCCCGCCGCTTTTACGAACGTCACGGTTTTCAAATCGTTAAAACCTGCCAGATCGTTGCGCACCCGATGCTGCGCGTGACCGGTGAAGCCCATTTGATGTATCGCCCTATCCACAACGTGCCCGAGAACAATCAATGAACAAGAATCTCACCGTATTCCGCGAACTGGATATCCAACCGGTCCTCGACCTGCCCTTTTTCGAAGAAGTCCTGGAAGGCACCCCGCACACGCTGACGTCCAAGTACTACCACGATGAACAGCAAGGTCGCATTTGCGGAGAATGGCAAGCCAGCATCGGCGCGTGGCGCATCGACTACAAAGTCTGGGAGTTCTGCCACGTCCTGAGCGGCCGCTGCGTCATTGAGCTTGAGGGCTGCGCCCCGGTCACATTGGCCGCTGGCGACACGTTCATTATCGAACGTGGCGCCAAGGGCAAATGGACCGTGCTGGAAGACATGAAGAAGAACTTCGTGATTCTCGTACCTGCGGGCTAGGTTCTGCACGAAAACCAACCTGACCACGACTCGGTCACGGACACCCGCCCGGCGCCACACTCCCGTGCCGGGCCAGCCCTTCAAGCCTATCGATCAAAACCCAACAGTCGCCGAAACCAGATACGTCCGCGGCGTCGACAAGCTCAAACCCGGCTCACTGTCATCCGACGCCCCGGCCGAAACCCAATAGCGATCATCCAGCACATTCTCGACGCTGGCTCGTACCGTCACATCCTTGTCCGAAACCTTGAAGGCGTAGCGCCCACCGAGGTCGAAGCGCTCCCAGCCGTCGATTTTCTTGCTGTTGGCCTGATCGAGGAACTGTGAGCTGGAGTGAATGCCGCGCGTGGTCAGGGTCAATCCTTGCAGCGCAGGTACGTCCCATTCAGCGCCCAGGCTGACGTTGTACTCAGGCGTGGCCGGGGCGCGGTTGCCGTCGGCAATGCCGCCGACCGTGCCGGTCAACTCGCTGTCGATGAACATCACGCCACCGAGCAGGCGGACGCCCTCGAGCGGCTCGCCGAACACACTCAGCTCGATGCCCTTGTTTTCACGCTTGCCGTTGGGGCCAAACACGCGCGTGGCAGCGTTGGTTTCGTAGGCAGGTTGCTTGATGCGAAAGGCGCTGGCGGTCAGTCCGAACGTACCGAGGTCGTACTTGGCGCCTACCTCGATCTGGCGGCTGATGAAGGGCGCGAAAATGTCGTCAGAATTGCGCGAGGTCGAGGGTGCAATCTTGCCCTGGCTCAGGCCTTCCATGTAGCTGGCGTAAAGCGACAACTGCTCGCTGAGCTTGAACACCACACCACCCGACGGCGAAAACTTTTCCTCGTCATAGCCGGTGAGGCCTTTCGCGCCATTGCGCCAGTCGTCGACTTCGACCCGCTGCCAGCGCGCGCCCAGGGTCAGCAATACACGGTCGTCAAAGAAGCCGAGGGTATCGGCCAACGCCACACCGGTGAACCGGTTTTCGGTGTACACCTCGGCATCAGGGCGGGTCGGGGTGCCGGGTGTCGGGATGGCGACCGGGTTATACAGGTTGCTGGGGCTTGCGGCATAGCGTGCGCCGCCGTTGGTGAAGTCCATGTAGAAGTAGCTGGCTGACAGGTTCAGCTCATGGCTGACCGGGCCGGTAGTGAACCAGTTACGCAGTCCGGCCATTGCCGTGCGCACCGATTCGTCGCGGGTAAAATCGCGCGGCAGCACACTGAAATCGCCGGCGTCATTGCTGACCGGCACGTTGTGGCGCAAAAAGTCGTGGTTGCTCTCGCGCGCGCCGAACGCGGCATAGGCCATCAGCGAATCGCTTAGGTCATATTCGCCGTTCACTGTGCCGAAGGTGTCCTCGGTACGCGCCTTGGTCCAGGCCTGGGCGTAGTTGCGGTGTACATCCTTGGCGTCTGGCACCTTGGCGTCGGCACCGATCAGCACTCGCTCCTGCGGGGCGTCGGTGTCGCGCTGGGTGTGGCCGAGGTCGGTGGACAGGCGCAGCCTTTCACCGCGAAAATCCAGGCCCAGCACCGCCATTTCACGGTTGACGCTCTGGTGATCCCAGGTGGTGTCACCGGACTGCTTGACCGCGTTGAAGCGCATGCCGAACTGATCACCCTCACCGAAGCGGCGGGCGATATCCACGGCGCCGCCCACCTGGCTGTCCGAGGCGTAGCTGCCGGTAAACTCGGTGAGCGGTTTGTCCCCTGCCCGCTTGGGCACGACGTTGATGCCTCCGCCGACGCTGCCGCGCGGCGAAATGCCATTGATCAGTTGGCTGGGGCCTTTGAGGATATCGACGCGGTCGGCCATTTCCATGTCGATGGAATACGTTGGCAATACACCGTACAAGCCGTTGTAGGAAACATCGCTGTTGAACAGGCTCAGGCCACGGATGGTGAACTGCTCGAAGCGGCCACCTGCAGGGTTGGTCGCGCGCACCGAGGGGTCACTGGCGACCAGATCGTTGAGGGTGCGCGCCTGCAGGTTCTTCACCGTCTGGCTGGTGTAGGTGGTCATGCTGAACGGCGTGTCCATGAAGTCACGCGAGCCAAGCAGGCCCTGCGAGTTGCGGCGAGCGACCTGGCCACCGGCGTAGGGCACGCCGTCATCGGCCATGTGCCCGCTGCTGATCGTGGTCGGCGCAATTTCCAGGGTACTGGCATCTTGCGTTACTGGCACCACGGTGTACGCATCAGCGCCTGTTGACTGCAGCCGCAATCCGCTGCCTTGCAGCAATTGGGCGAAGCCTTCCTCGACGCTGTAGCTGCCCGAAAGCCCGGCACTGGAGCGCCCATTGACCAACTCAGGGCTCACCGACAGGCTCACCCCTGATTGCGTGGCAAAACGGGTCAGCGCGACACCCAGGCTACCAGCTGACACTGCGTAACTGCGCCGGCCAACGTCATCGGCCCAACTGACCGGGACGAAAAGTGGTGTAGCACTCAGGCTCAGCACCAGGCTTACGCGCAATAAAGACTCACGGCCTGAACGGCCAGGCATCACGATGGACATAGGGGGCAAGCTCTCGTTTTCAGTTCACTTACCTGGAATGACCGGTGAGGCGGAAAAAAGGGACATGGGTTACGCCTGAGTTTTGTTACACATGAGCGTTGAGGGGTATCAAGGTGACCCAATAGCGGGTGCGTGACTGCACCTCGAGCGGCAGGCTCGCCGCCAGCAGAGACAGCACACGGTCGGTATCGTCCAGGCGAAAGCTGCCGATCACCCGCAGGTTTTCCAGTTCAGGCGCCCAACGCAACAACCCCGGGCGGAAGCGCCGCAGCTCGCGCAGGAAATCGCCCAGCGGCTGGTTCTGGGCAATCAGCACACCCTCGCGCCATCCGGGCAGCGAAGCATCGAAGCGGCCGACCTCACCCGCCCCGCCAGGCCGCAACCTGACCTCCTCACCTTCACGCAAGAACAGCGCTGGCCCCTGCAACGGGTGTAATTGGGCTGCACCGCTGGCGACTTTGATCTGGCAGTCGCGGTCATTGAGGCGCACGCACACATCGCTGCGGCCAACCACAACCCGACCGTACGGCAAGTGAATGGTCAGCCCAGCGCTGTCATTCACCCTGAGTGCCATCTCACCGCGCACCAAGGTCAGCTCACGCTTACTCAGGTCGACATTGACCGCGCTGTCGGTGTTCAGCTGCAACAGGCTGCCGTCGGCCAGTTGCAGGGTTTTCTGTTCGCCGATGGCGGTGTGCACATCGGCCAGCCACACCTGTACGGGCACCTGCCGGGCGATCAACCAGGTGGTTGGCAAGACTGCGGCAATACCCAATGCGCGCTTGATTGCGGCACGGCGCGCAAGGTCGGGACGATCCAGTGAAGCCATGGCCAAGGCCGGCGGCAGCGCTTCAAATCGCTGGCGCAGTTGCTGCGCTTTCTGCCAGATGTGTTCATGGTTGGCGCTGCTTTTGCGCCAGTGCTGGAGGCGGATGTGATCTGCTTCGGTGGCCGTGCCTGACTCCAGCAACGCCAACCAGCGCGCCGCTGCGCGGGCAACCTCTTGCATCTCGCTGGTGGGCGCCGTGCGCATCAAAGCTGCACCAGCAAGCAGTGTTCGTAAGCTTGCGCCATATAGCGTTTGACCGTGCGCTCCGACACGTCGAGCCGCTCGGCGATCTCGCGATAGCCCAGGCCGTGCAATTGGCTCCAGAGAAATGCCCGGCGCACCAGCCGTGGCAGGCCATCCAGCAGTTCGTCAAGCGCCTGTAGCGTTTCCAGCAGCAGCCAGCGCTGCTCTGGAGACGGCACGCACTCCTCAGGCAGTTGCGCCAGCGCTTCGAGGTAGGCCGCCTCCAGGCTACGCCGGCTGTAGAAGTTGCTCAGCAGACGCTTGCCCACGGTCAGCAGATAGGCCCGTGGCTCGCGTAACTCCTCGAGCTTTTGCGCGCTAGAGAGTACCCGCAGGAAGGTATCCTGACTCAGATCAGCCGCATCCCAGCTATTGCCGACGCGGTGGCGCAACCAGTTCTCCAGCCAGCTGCGGTGCTCGCGGTACAGGACGCTCAGGCGCTGATCGGGTGGCGTAACGGCGTCAACCATGGGGTGAGGCTCTGCACTTCAATGAATGGTATTGATTCTATTTAACAATAGCGTCCGATACCAAGTCATTTCTCTTCGCAGCACGCGCAAGCATCAGCGGGCGTATTGGGATCCAGAGCGGCTCATCGGGCAGGATCGCGGGTCAGTAAGGGTTTCGGCCCAGGAATCATTGATCGTCTATGCCCACCTTGGCCTCAAACCCCGCGTGATGCTCGACCTGTTCGCCTTGACTTGCATTCATGGACACGCTGGCGATGCTGATCACCACCGCCCCTCTGATCGTGCCCATCGTTGTCAGCCTCGGCTTCGATCCCGTGTGGTTTGGCGTCGTGCTGATCGTCCTGTGCGAAATGGGCCAGATCATTCGCAGGCAACCGTCGCTGCGCTTTATCCTCCGCATACGGAACAGGATGCTCTTTCGATGGCTGCTACCGCGCCGGCTCCGCGCAGATACACGGCCAGCTTCGACAACCTACTGGCCAAGCGACTGATTTGCGGACCACTGCGGCGCCACACTTTGGCGAGTCAGCTGGCCGTAGCGCTGCGGTTGATGCCAAGCCAGCTGCGCATGCACCTTGGCAGTGGCATCCAGGACCTTCTGCGTCCAGTTGTCATCCTGCGGAGAGACGACCACGACGCGGAAACCGTGATCGATACCCTCAGCCCGAACCCCGTCAGAATCATCCACATGCAGATCGATGTCGAACAGGCCCGGATGCTTGGACGGCGGCCGTGACAGCCCATGCTCGGCCATCATGTGCAAATGCCGGTCATTGTTGACCACGCCGTCGACGCGGATGCCATAGAGCAGCAGCCAGCGTTTGATGTAGGCCGGGGTGCGGCCGGACGAGGTGTAGATCCAAACGCTGCAATTCTGCCGGCGCAGGTCGCGAATCAGCTCACGAGTACCAGCGCGCAGCGGTTCACCCAGCCAGTCATGCATGAACCCTGGCAGCTTGCTGCTCTCGGCCGGGCAATTGTGGTGGTGGCAGGCCAAGGTGTCGTCGATATCAAACGAAATACGAACCTGTGGGCGGCCCAGCAGGCGCGTTGCCGCTTGCCAGCCACGAGCAATGCCGGCCTGGCACTTTTGCAGCACTGGCGAGCGGCTCATCGGTGAGTCCCCTGATAACGGCGCGCAGGCGGCGTATTGAGGAAGAACACCGTAGCGGCCGGTGCTTTCGCCTCGAGGAAGGCGGCGTACTTCTTTTTGATCTTGGGCAATTCGTACAAGGCTTTGACACCGTGTTTGGCGGAGTTGCGGATGACCGAGGACGGGTTGAAATAACCCTCGGCGTTGTCCAGCGTCAGCACAAACGGCGGCAGCCCTTCGCGCATCAACAGGTAACTGACCAGGAGCGAGCCCGTGCGGTTGTTACCTTCGATAAACAGCTGCGGCTTGCTGAGGATGCACACATACACACCGGCTGCGCGCTTCCACACCGAATCGCTGTGGTACGAGCAGTACCAGTTGTACAAATCCTTGATGCCGCCTTCGACGTTGTTGAAGAAGTGTTCTTCAGTTGCAGCCAGGTGCTGAGCGAACTCCACCCGCCGTGCCGGGTCGCGGCCACAGAGCACGGTGGCGTTGATCTCGAGCATCAGGTTCAGCTGCTGCAGGTCGAACAGGTCGATGCCGCGGGCAACATAATCGTCTACCAGGGCATAGCCTTCCAGCACATTCTGCAGCACCTCGTCGGTGAACGGATCGCGCTGCTCGGTGAAGTGCTGGCTGAGCTCGCCGAAGCGGCTCTGCACCTCCCGCAGTGCGCGCTCTATAGCGCGTAGATCAAGACGACGTGTTGCAGACATTGGCAATCCCGAGAAACAATTTAACAAAGGCGACAGCGCTGAGACTGGCTCGAATCAACTGAACTTGCCGCTGATGTAGTCATTGGTCAGCTGCTCACGCGGGCTTTCGAAGATCTGCGTGGTCGGCCCCATCTCGACCAGATAACCAGTGCGTGTGCCTTGGGAAATGTCCACCGAGAAGAACGCCGTGGTATCAGCAACACGGATCGCCTGCTGCATGTTGTGGGTCACCAGGGCGATGGTGTAGTCCTTCTTCAGCTCGACCATCAACTCTTCCACCCGGCGGGTAGCAATCGGGTCCAGCGCCGAGCATGGTTCATCCAGCAGCAGCACTTCAGGCTCGGTGGCAATGGCACGGGCAATGCACAGCCGTTGTTGCTGGCCACCGGACAGCGACAGGCCGCTGGCCTTTAGCTTGTCCTTGACCTCGTCCCACAGTGCAGCGCCCTGCAGCGCGTGCTTGACGCGATCGCCGAGGTCACCCTTGTAACGGTTCAGGCGCAGACCAAACGCCACATTGTCGAAGATGCTCATCGAGAACGGGTTGGGCTGCTGGAACACCATGCCGATATACCGACGCACGACGACCGGGTCGACGCCCTTGCCATACACATCCTGGCCGAGGAAGTGCACATGGCCTTCGAAGCGGAAGCCTTTGACGAGATCATTCATGCGGTTGAGGCTACGCAGCACAGTACTCTTGCCGCAGCCAGACGGGCCGATGAAACCGGTGATCTTGTTCTTCTCGATCGGCACATGGCTGTCGCGCACAGCGAGGAAGTTGCCGTAGAAAATCTTGTCCAGTTTGCAGTCCATTACCACGGGTGCCTGGCTGACAAACGGAGCGGCTTTTCGCGCAGTGGATACGTTCAATTCAGTTGCTCCTGAGTTCAGTACTTGGGCTTGCCGAAGATACGGCTGACGACATTGACTACCAGCACGATCATCACCAATACCAACGAGGCGGCCCATGCCAGTTCGAGCTGATTGTCGAAGGGCATGCCGGAGAAGTTGTAGATAAGTACGGCAAGCGATGCCGTCGGGTTCATCACGGCCAGGCTGCCGTCATGGTAGATCCAGTAGTTGCTGAACAGCGCCGTGAACAGCAGCGGTGCGGTCTCGCCGGCAGCGCGGGCAACCGCCAGCATAACGCCGGTGAGGATCGCCGGCAGGCCGGTGGGCAGCACGATCTTCCAGATCACCTGGGCGCGGGTGCAGCCCATGCCGTAGGCGGCGTCTTTCATGATCTTGGGCACCATCTTCATGGCTTCTTCAGCGGTCAGCACCACGATCGGCAGCATCAACACCGCCAGCGCCACGCCACCGGCCGGTGCCGAATAGGTACCAGTAGTCATGACCACCAACGCATAGGCAAACACCCCGGCCAGGATCGAAGGCAGGCCGGTGAGCATCCGTGCGGCGAAGCGCGAGGCGTTTGCCAGCTTGCTCTCAGGGCCCAGTTCGGCAAGAAACACGGCGGCCAGAATGCCAACCGGAACGGCGATGGCGGCAGCGATGCCGACCATGACGAAGGTACCAGCCATGGCGTTACCGAAACCGCCACCCATTTCGAAACCGGTCGGTGGCAGTTCGGTGAAGACTTCCAGGCTCAGACGAGCACCGCCGCGCATGATCAGCATGTACAGCACGGAAATCAGCGGCACGCTGGCCAGAAACGCCGTGCACCAGACCAGCGTGGTCAGGCTCAAGCTACGCAGGGCGCGCCCTTCGAACCGGCGCTGCAGGCTTGGCACTGCAGCTGTTGGCGACGAGAGGTCAGTCATTATTTGTTACCCCGTTGCGCGTAAAGCATGATCATCGAGCCGAGCACGTTCACCAGCAGGGTGATGAACATCAGCACCAGTGCGGCGTACATCAGCACCTCGACCTCGTTCGGCCCGGCTTCCGGGAAGTTCAGCGCGAGCAAGGCGGCCAGGGTGTTGGCCGGGGCGAACAGCGACAGGGTGATGGTGTTGGCGTTGCCCACCAACATCGCCAAAGCCATGGTTTCACCCAGGGCGCGGCCAAGACCAAGCACCAGCGAGCCAAAGATGCCGGTTGCAGCGGCTGGCACCATCACCTTGAGGATAGCCTCCCAGTGGGTGGTACCCATGCCGTAGGCGGCCTGCTTGGTTTTCATCGGCACGCTGGTCAGGGCGTCCTGGGACACAGCGGCAATGGTTGGCAGAATCATGATGGCCAGTACCAGCGCCGCAGGCAGCAAGCCTGGGCCGCTCAGGGACGAGCCGAAAAAGGGGATCCAGCCCAATTCGCTGTTCAGCCACGCGGTCAACGGACGGATCGCCGGGATCACCACGTAGATGCCCCACAGGCCGTAAACGACGCTGGGGATCGCGGCGAGCAGCTCGACGATGGTACGAAACACCGCTGCAAGCTTTGCAGGGAGGAAGTCCTGGGTCAGGAAAATGGCCATGCTGACGCCGAAAAAGCCTGCGATCAGCAAGGCGATCAGGGCGCTGTAGAGCGTGCCCCAAATAGCGGGAAGAATGCCGTACTTGCCTTGGTTGACATCCCAGACGGTGCCGAACAGCACGTCGAAACCGTGCTTCTCCATACCGGGCAATGCCTTGCGGCCGACTTCGAAAACCAGCGCAACCACCAGCGCCAGGATCAGCACCACGCCGATGCGGGCGAGCGCGCGGAAGGCGCGGTCAACCAGAAAATCCTTGGTGGACGGTGGCCGGCACGCCGAGTCGGGGTTATCCGGTATGGCAAAAGGTGTGTTCATTGGCGAGTTCCGGGACAGGGAGCAAACGCTGCGGGCTGAAGGCTCAGTCCGCAGCGACCTGGCAGTGTTACTGGATGTTTGCAGAGGCTTTGCGTACTTGCTCTACAACCGACGGCGGCAGCGGGATGTAGCCCATCGAGTCGGCGATCTGCTGGCCCTTGGTCAGGCTGTACTCGACCATTTCACGCATCGCCTTGGCCTTGGCCGGGTTGCCGTTGTCCTTGCGGAACAGCATCCAGGTGTAGGAAGTGATCGGGTACGACTTGGCACCGTCCGGATCAGGAAGCCAAGCGACCAGGCTTTCCGGCATTTTCACCGCAGCCAACGCTTCGGCACCGCTCTCGGCGTTAGGCACGACGTATTTGCCGGCTTTGTTTTCCAGCTGGGCGAAGTCGACCTTGGCCAGCTTGGCGAAGCCGTATTCGATGTAGCCAATGGCGCCTGGGGTCTGGCGAACAGTAGCGGTTACACCGTCGTTTTTCGGCGACTTGATGAACTTGTCAGTGGCTGGCCAGTTGACGGTATTGCCTTCACCCAGTGCTTCTTTGAACGCAGGGTTGATTGCCGACAGGTGTTTGGTGAACACCGCGGTGGTACCGCTGGAGTCAGCACGAACAACTACGGTGATCGGCGTGGCAGGCAGCTTCAGATCGGGGTTGGCGGCAACGATCTGTGGGTCGTTCCACTGGGTGACCTTGCCGAGGAAGATGTTCGAATACACTTCACGCGACAGTTTCAGCCCCTTGGGATTGCCTGGCAGGTTGTAGGCCAGAACGATTTCGCCGGCGGTCATTGGCAGCATTTGTACGCCTTCGCCGACCTTGGCGATGTCTTCGTCTTTCATCGCCGAGTCACTGGCGGCGAAGTCGACGGTCTTGTTCAGGAAGTCCTGAACCCCTGCCCCGCTCCCCTTGGATTGGTAGTCAACGGTGACGCCAGCAGTGTTCTTGCTGAAATCCTTGAACCAGGTCAGGTAGATCGGTGCTGGGAAACTGGCGCCGGAACCGGTCAGGCGCACGTTTTCTGCGGCGAAGGTTGCCGAAGTGGCGCTAAGAGATACCGCAACGGCAAGTGCAGCAGACTTCATCAGGCGTATCATGGAAAAGGCGCTCCGTGTGATGGCCCGCACACATTGCAGCACTCTTGTTACAGCTTTGTGACGGTTGAGTGGCATACGCACTGTTTATCGCTGAAACAGGCGTTGCAGAGGTGCTGGTGTCGGCCGAGCCTCGCGCCATCACGCAGAACCCTTGTAGGAGCGGCCTTGTGTCGCGAAAGGCCCGCAGAGCGGGCCCGGAGATTTCGGCGGCGAAGCTGAGATCTGGGGCCGCTGCGCAGCCCTTTCGCGACCGCTCCTACAGGCGCTCTGAGTCTGGAACCTATTGCTCATTACACCAGTCATTCTGCTCAAGTGAGGTGTGACCTGACGGGTGTCGATAACGCTTCATCCCCACGCCCCCCCTGCGAGACTCAAACCTTGGACAACCTCCGGCAAACCGGCTCTCATGATCGTGCACTCGACTGGCTGAACTTCTTTCTGGCTGATGTTCGCGATGGCCTGGGGCCGTATCTGGCGATCTACCTGCTCGCCGTGCACCAATGGCAACCGGCGAGCATCGGCCTGGTCATGACTATCGCCGGGGTTACCGCGCTGCTGGCGCAGACACCGGCCGGGGCATTGATCGACCGCACGCCAGCCAAACGTGCAGTGGTGGCGATTGCCGCGCTGCTGGTTACCGGTAGCTGCCTGTTGCTGCCGCTGATCTCATCGTTCGGGCTGGTGGCGTTGACCCAGACCATCAGCGCCATAGCAGGCTCGGTATTCGCCCCGGCGATCGCCGCCATCACTCTCGGCACCACCGGCCCAAAGGCATTTACCCGTCGCGTGGGCCGTAACGAGACCTTCAACCATGCCGGCAATGCGTTCTCGGCGTTGCTCGCCGGCGGCCTGGCCTATGTATATGGGCCGGTGGTGGTGTTCTACCTGATGGCCGCGTTGACAATCGCCAGCATCATTGCCGTCAAACGAGTTCCGCCAGCAGCCATCGACCACCAGTTGGCCCGTGGCCTGTCCCACACGCCAACCGGCGACACCCAGCCAGCCGGACTGAGCCTGCTGCTGCACAACCACACACTGCTGCTGTTCGCCGTGTGCTGCGCGCTTTTCCACCTGGCCAACGCAGCAATGCTGCCGCTGGTAAGCCAGAAGCTGGCCCAGGTGGACCTGCGCCTGGCCACACCGCTGACCTCAGCCTGCATTGTCGCGGCGCAACTGGTGATGGTGCCGATGGCACTACTGGTTGGCGCCAAGGCCGAGCAGTGGGGGCGCAAGCCGTTTCTACTGGTGGGATTCTTGATCCTGCCTCTACGAGGCGCGCTATACGTCCTCTCGGACAATCCCTTCTGGCTGGTCGGCGTGCAGCTGCTCGACGGCATCGGCGCGGGGATCTTCGGCGCGCTGTTCCCGATCGTGGTCAAGGACCTGACCGAGGGTACCGGGCGCTTCAATGTCAGCCTCGGCGCATTGACCGCGGTGTTCAGCCTCGGCGCTGCACTAAGCCCGGGAATCGCTGGTTTGGTGGTACAGTCGGCCGGTTATGACGCAGCCTTCCTGACCCTGGCTGGCATCGCCGCTGCGGCGTTCGTGCTGGTACTGGTCGCGCTGCCGGAAACCTCCTCCCGCTCGGCCGAAGCGCCGACGGTCGTCCCTACTGTGGCAGGAAGCTGAATCCACCATGCCTGTTGTAGATACTGCTCTGATCATCTGGTTGGTGGCGGCCCTCGCCACTTGTGGCGTCATCCTGCGTCCCTGGCGCATCCCCGAATACGTCTGGGCCATGGGTGGCGCGCTGCTGCTCACCATGCTCGGCCTGATTGCGCCACAAAAAGCCTTGGCTGCGATGGCCGAAGGCGGCGATGTATACCTGTTTCTGATCGGCATGATGGTACTGGCCGAACTGGCGCGCCAGGAAGGCTTGTTCGATTGGCTGGCGCGCTATGCCGTAAGCCACGCCCGCGGCTCCGGGCAGCGCTTGTTCGACCTGGTCTTTCTGGTCGGCACCCTAGTCACCGTATTCCTCTCCAACGATGCCACCGCCGTGGTGTTGACCCCGGCGGTGTATGCGGCGTGCAAGGCGGCCAAAGCCGAGCCCCTGCCCTATCTGTTCATCTGCGCATTCATCGCCAACGCCGCGAGCTTCGTCCTGCCGATTTCCAACCCGGCCAACCTGGTGGTCTTCGGCAGCCAGATGCCGCCGTTGCTGGAGTGGCTGAGGCAGTTCAGCCTGCCTTCGCTGGCAGCGATCAGCCTGACCTACATAGTGCTGCGCCTGACCCAGCGTAAACAGATCATGAAGCCACTGGCGCTGACCGTCGACTCGCAGCCGCTGACTCCGGGGGCCAAGCTGTGCGCGCTGGGCATTGTCCTGACCGGGGCGCTGCTGCTGACCGCCTCGGCGCTGGACACTGCGCTGGGCCTGCCAACCTTTTGCGCTGGCCTGACCACCACCGCCTTGATTCACCTGAGCCAGCGCCGCAGCCCGATGCCGGTGCTGCGCCATGTCGCGTGGGGGGTACTGCCTTTGGTGGCCGGTTTGTTCGTGCTGGTCGAAGCCTTGGCCCAGACCGGCGTCATCGATCATCTGGCGCATGCCCTGGCGGCACTCGCCGAACAGTCGCCAGCGCAAGCCAGTTGGGCTGCCGGGGTCGGTGTGGCGATTGCCAGTAACCTGATGAACAACCTGCCCAGCGGGCTGATCGCAGGCTCGATGGGGCACATTGTGCAGTTGCCTGGGCAAACCACGGCGGCGCTGCTGATCGGCGTCGACCTGGGTCCCAATCTGTCGATCACCGGCTCACTGGCGACCCTGCTGTGGCTGGTAGCCATCCGCCGTGAGGGGGAGAATGTCAGCGCCTGGCGCTTCCTGCGGCTGGGCTTGCTGGTCATGCCGCCGGCATTGGCGGCTGCGCTGTGGGCCGTGACATTTTGAACAGGCGCTGGCGTAAGCCGCAGCGCCCAGCGCGAGGATAATTCATGCTTTACGTTGTCATGCTCGGCGGGCGCCACCCGCGCGCCAGCATCGAAGTCCACGATGTAGTCTTTGCCCAGGGCGACTCGCTCGAGCAGCTCTACCCTGAACTACGCAATGCCTGGTTCGGCAGCCTGAAAGGGCTGCACGTCGACTCCTGGCTGGAAGTGCACGGCACTGACAATTACCGCGTCGAGTTCAGCCAGGCAGCGCCGCAACCCGGGGCACTGCGCTTGTTCTTCCTCAATCTGGGCGGTTACGAGCGGCAGGTGTTCGGCGAAGCGCACCGTTATCTGCTGGTGGCTGCCAGGGACAAAGCCGAGGCCAAGCAGTTGGGTAAGCAGCGCATGGCCGCTGGCTGGTTGAAGCCGCATACCGACGCAATACTCGACGTTGATGATTGCCTGCCGATCGATCTGCTGGCTGGGCGCTATGTGCATCTGGTCGAGGGCGAGCATCAGGGTATTCGCCAGCGCAGCGACTACATCCTTATCTAAGCCACCCGCTCAGGGCCGGCGGCGCAGATAGCTTTCCAGCGGGTCTTTGCTCAACCCTTCCTGTGCCTGTGCGACCGAGGCGATAAACAGCGAGAACAGCTCGGACTGCTTGCCGATGTCGAGCTTGGCGTACAAGTGTTTGCGATGGGTCTTGACCGTGTCCTCGCTGATACCCAGTCGCTCTGCCAATGAGCGTATAGAGTGCCCACGCAGCATGTACTGCGCGACCAGGCATTCCCGCTCGGTCAGCAACGACGAGCCAAACTTCACCAACGCTGCATTGATCTGCCGCCCCAGCGCACTCTCGAAACGCCCACCAAGCATGTGCGCATCCAGGTCGCCCCAATGCCGACGCACCACCGCCAGCACCCACGGTGCGATGCGCTTGAGTTCGGCAACTTGCTGCCTGCTCAATCGCGAGGTGCTGGCCAGCGCAACGGCGATGGTCAGCTTCGGCCCGAGTGGCACCAGGTAATTGATCTCTTCCTCCAGCCGCGCATGCTGATAGAACGACAGGTAGTACTCACTGCGCTTGAAGTGGTCCGGCGCGACATCGCTGAGGCGATAGCAGCCGGGCGCAATGCCCTCCAGGCTCGCGCGGTAGAACGGGCACAGTAGATAGAAGCCTTCCAGATACTTGCGCACGCTGCCCTCAGGCATCCACGGCCCCTCATCGTCGCGCTCGAACAGCGTCGACGGCAGGCCTTCATGGGGAAACAGAAACACCGTGATGGCATTGGCCGGCGCCAGCAGGATCAGCGCTGAATACAGCGACTCGACAAAGGCCGAGGTGCCGATGCAATCGGTCACCTGTGCCATGTGCTGAAACCACTGTTCGGATCCAAGCCGGTCTGTACTCATCACGGGCGTCTCATGTGCGCCTTGGGTCAGCGCTTAACGCAGCTGGAACCAGGTAGTTTTCAGGTGGGTGTACTTGTCGAACGAATGCAGCGACAGGTCACGACCAAAGCCGGACTGCTTGCCGCCACCGAACGGCACGCTGACATCCAGCGCGTCCATGGTGTTGACCGACACCGTACCAGCCTTCAGCGCCCTGGCAACCCGGTGCGCGCGGTTGAGGTCGTCGCTCCACACCGAGGCCGCCAGACCGTAGACACTGTCATTGGCCAGCGCTACCGCCTGCGCCTCATCGTCAAAGGCGGTGACGGCCAGCACTGGGCCGAAAATCTCTTCACGGGCCAGCTTGCTGGCCGGTTTTACCTCGGTAAATACAGTGGGCTGGATAAAGTTGGATGAGCCATTGAACGTCAGTTGCTGGCCTCCGCAACGCAGCTGCGCGCCCTCCTCCTGCGCTTGCCCGATAGCACGCATGATCCGCGCGGTTTGCTCGCTGTCGACAATGGCCCCGGCGGCACTCGCCGGGTTGAGCGGATCACCCGGCAGCCACGCCTGCGCCTTGGCAATCACCCGCTCGACGAACTCGTCGTGAATAGCTCTCTGCACGTACAACCGTGAATTGGCCGAGCACACTTCGCCTTGATTGAAGAAGATCCCGAACGCAGCTTTTTCAGCTGCCAGATCGAGATTCTGGCAGTCGGCAAACACCAGATTCGGGCTTTTGCCACCGCACTCCAGCCAGACCTGCTTGAGGTTGGACTGGGCCGAGTACTGCATGAAGTACTTGCCCACCTGAGTCGAGCCGGTGAACACCAGGCAATCGACATCCGGGTGCAGCCCCAAGGCTTTGCCGGCTTGCTCGCCGAGGCCCGGGACAACGTTGAGCACCCCTTCTGGAATGCCCGCCTCCAGCGCCAGCTGGCCTAAACGCAAGGCGGAAAACGGCGACTGCTCGGCTGGCTTCAACACCACGCTGTTCCCGGCAGCCAGTGCCGGCGCCAGCTTCCAGGCCGCCATGTCCAGGGGGAAGTTCCACGGCACCACCGCAGCGATCACGCCCAGTGGCTCGCGGGTGATGGTGGCCAGCGTGTTGGCAGCCGTCGGCGCGACCTGATCGTAGAGTTTGTCCAGCGCCTCGCCATACCAGGCGAACACTCCGGCTGCGCCCGGCACATCAATGTTGTAGGCGTCCATCACCGGCTTGCCCATGTTCAGCGAGTCGAGCAAGGCCAACTCCTCACGGTGCGCCAGCAGCAGTTCGGCCAGTTTCAGCAGGATCTTCTTGCGCTCACCTGGCGCCATGCGTGCCCACGGCCCCTGGTCGAAGGCCTGGCGCGCAGAACGCACTGCCAGGTCCACTTCACGCTCACCGCAGGCTGCAACCTGCGCCAACTCCTGATTGGTTGCGGGGTTGATAGCGGTAAAAGTCGCCCCTGTAGACGACTGCACCGCCCGGCCGCCGATGAGCGCGGTGTCGATGAAGGTTTGGCGCTGGGCCCGCTGTTGCCAGTAGTTGAGGTCGAACACGCTGCACTCCTCTTGCGACCGTTTGCCGGTCCGTTGTTATTGACTGGAGACAATCGTGCGCCACTCGCAGCAGCAGGCAAATTCGCAAAAATGTGGTCCGGCCCCATGAAAAAGCTCTGCAGCCACACCAGTTCGCAGCTCACCCCAAAGGGTGATTTCGGTGGTTTTCGAGGTGTGGGAGCATTTCCGGGACATCAGCTGCATCCGCCCTGCGCGACTCCCAAAAAAGAGAACAAACGTCATGAACGCACCCTTCATCCCGCAACGAAACACCCAGGACTATCAACAGGCCGACGCCGCCCACCACATCCATGCGTTTCTCGATCAAAAGGCCCTCAACGCCGAAGGGCCGCGGGTGATGGTCCGCGGCGAGCGTTTGAATTTGTGGGACAACGACGGCAACCGTTATCTGGATGGCATGTCCGGCTTGTGGTGCACGCAACTGGGCTACGGCCGCAAGGACCTGACCAGCGCCGCTGCTGCGCAGATGGATCAGTTGGCGTACTACAACATGTTCTTTCACACCACTCACCCGGCGGTAATCGAGCTGTCCGAACTGCTCTTCAGCCTGCTGCCGGGCCATTACAGCCACGCGATCTACACCAACTCCGGCTCCGAAGCCAACGAAGTGCTGATCCGCACCGTGCGCCGTTACTGGCAGGTGCTGGGCAAGCCGCAGAAGAAGGTCATGATCGGCCGCTGGAACGGTTACCACGGCTCGACCCTGGCCGCCACCGCACTGGGCGGGATGAAGTTCATGCATGAGATGGGCGGGATGATCCCCGACATCGCCCACATCGACGAGCCGTACTGGTACACCAACGGCGGCGAGCTGACCCCCGCCGAATTCGGCCGACGCTGCGCGCTGCAGCTTGAAGAAAAAATCCTCGAACTGGGCGCGGACAACGTCGCTGGTTTCATTGCCGAGCCGTTCCAGGGCGCCGGCGGCATGATCTTCCCGCCTGAAAGCTACTGGCCCGAGATCCAGCGCATCTGCCGCCAGTACAACGTGCTGCTGTGCGCCGATGAGGTGATCGGCGGCTTTGGCCGCACCGGCGAATGGTTCGCCCACCAGCACTTCGGCTTCGAGCCCGACACCCTGTCCATCGCCAAGGGCCTGACCAGCGGCTATATCCCCATGGGCGGGCTGGTGTTGAGCAAGCGCATCGCCGAGGCGCTGGTCGAGCGCGGCGGTGTATTTGCCCACGGCCTGACTTACTCCGGCCACCCCGTTGCGGCGGCAGTGGCGGTGGCCAACCTCAAGGCCTTGCGTGACGAAGGCATCGTGCGCCGGGTCAAGGACGACACCGGTCCTTATCTGCAGCAACTCCTGCACGAGGCGTTTGCCGCTCACCCGCTTATTGGAGAGATTCAGGGCACTGGCCTGCTGGCGGCGTTGCAGTTCGCCGAGGACAAACCAACCCGCAAACGCTTCGCCCATGAAAACGACCTGGCCTGGCAGTGCCGCACCTATGGCTTTGAGGAAGGCGTGATCATCCGCTCGACCCTGGGCCGCATGATCATGGCCCCGGCGCTGATCGCCAGCCGCAGCGAGCTTGATGAGCTGGTCGAAAAAACCCGCCTGGCCGTCGACCGCACCGCGCGCAGCATCGGCCGCCTCTGACCCGAGCGCAACGCCCAGCCCGATCCGGCTGGGCGCCTTGCGTGCAGCGCTGCGCACCCTCTCGACACGGCTTCATCATCGGTAGCGAGTACACCTCGCCTACTGCAGCGTCCTGTATTCGCCTTCCAGGAGTTCGCAATGACTATAACAACAAGCTCAGCCGACACTCACTGTGCGCAAGCCCCGGCGTCTCGCCGCTTTCGCCAATCCATGGGCCTACCCGCGCTGGTGCTGTTCGGCCTGGCCTACATGGTCCCGCTGGCCGTGTTCACCACCTATGGCCTGGTCACCCAGATGACCAAAGGGCACTTGCCCACGGCCTACCTGCTGACCCTCGGCGCGATGTTGCTGACCGCTTACAGCTACGGCCGCATGGTCCAGGCCCATCCCTATTCTGGCTCGGTGTACAGCTACACCCGTAAAGCCTTCGGCAGCTACTTCGGCTTCATGGCCGGCTGGACTTTGCTGCTCGACTACATCTTCCTGCCGCTGCTCAGCTACCTGCTGATCGGCATCTACATGTCCGAGTACTTCCCGGCAGTGCCGGCCTGGGTCTGGGTGCTCGGCTCGATCAGCCTGGTGACCTTTCTCAACCTGATCGGCATCGAGTCGATTACTCGGGTCAACTGGATTCTGGTAGTGGTGCAGTTGGTGTTCATCGTGGTCTTCGTGGCGCTGTCGGTCAGCAGCCTGAGTGGCCAGGGCGAGCCAGTGTCGCTGTTCAAGCCGTTCTACCACGACGGTTTCAGTGTGCCGCTGGTGATGACCGGCGCGGCCGTGCTGTGCCTGTCATTCCTCGGCTTCGATGCGGTTTCAACCATGGCTGAGGAAACCAGCAACCCGCAGTACCGCATCCCGCTGGCGATCATGGTGGTGTCGCTGGTGGGCGGCCTGCTGTTCTTGCTGGTGTCCTATTTTGCCCAGCAGGTGTTCCCCGACTGGGCCAGCTTCGCCGACCCCGACTCGGCCTCGGTGGATGTCATGCGCCGGGTCGGCGGCGAGCTGCTGGTCAGCGCCTTCACTGCCACCTATGTCGCCGGCTGCTTTGCCTCGGCGATGGTGTCCCAAGCCAGCGTGTCGCGGGTGCTGTTCGCCATGGGCCGCGACGGCGCGCTGCCGCGGGTGTTCGGCCAGTTGCGGACAAAAAAACGCGTGCCGGCCAGCGCTATCATGCTGGTCAGTGTGATGTCTCTGCTGGCCCTGGTGCTGACCCTGGACACGGTGGCCAACATGATCAGCTTCGGCGCGCTGTTTGCCTTCTCGGCGGTGAACCTGGCGGTGGTCAAGCACTACCTGGTCGACCAGCAACTGCGCGGACCGCGCAATTACCTGCTGTATGGGGCCATTCCGGCATTGGGTTTTCTCAGTACCTTGTGGCTGTGGAGCAGCCTGTCGAGCATGTCATTCACGATCGGCTTGAGCTGGATGGGGTTGGGCTTGCTGTGCCTGCTTGGGCTGACTCGGGCGTTCCAGGTGAAGCTGCCGGAGTTGCAGCTGGCTGAATAGCCGAAGTACAACACTACCAACGGTGCCGTGTAGCGGGCACCGTTGCGATCTCTCTAAGCCCAGGATGGATCAGCCGTTGACCCGCTCATGCGCCAGCAACGGAGCCACTGCACTTTCCAGCGCGGCAAGCTTGTCGGCAGCCAGCCGCGCCAGTGGCCGACGTGGATCGCCAGCGCCGTAGCCGGTCAGCGCCGATGCCGCATACACCGACTGCACATAGTCGCCCTGCCAGATCAGCGACATCAACGGCTCAAGATCCCGCCACAACTCGCGAGCGAGCTCCCATTGACCCGCCAGCGCAGCGTCGACAAAACGCACACAGGAACGCGGGGCGATATTGGCCCCACCCCAGATCAGCCCAGCGCAACCTGCATATAGCGCATACGGCACCAGCGGGTCGGCGCCGTTCATGGTTGGCAAGCCGGTTCGAATCAGCGAAGCCTGCGCTGCCAGGTCGCCACTGCTGTCCTTGACCGACACAAAATTAGCGATCTCGTTGAGTTTGGCGAATAGCGCCGGGGTGACTTCTACTCCAACCGCCTGAGGCACGTTGTAGCCAATAATCGGCAGGCCGGCAGTGGCCACGCTGCGATAGAACGCGACAATGCTGTCGTCGTCGGTCGGCCCCTCGAAAAACGGCGGCAGCACCATGACCCCGTCCGCGCCACATTCTGCTGCATGCCGGGTGCGTTCCAGCACCTCGTCAAGCACCAACGCGGACGTCTGCACGATGATTCGCGCCCGGCCAGCAATCGCCTTGGCGCCGAAAGCGACCAGTTGCCTGGATTCTTCTTTGCTCAGGTACACGTGCATACCGGTGCCGGAGCTGAGCACAAAACCCGTCACCCCAGCTTCGAGGTAAGCCTCGATCAGCTGGGCAAAACGCGGGTAGTCGATCTTGCCATCACCCTCAAAGGGCGTGGTGATCGCAAGGTTGATCCCGGCAAACTGAAATTCAGACATCGAACCCTCCATGGGTGGATGGACCACGTTGAGCAACAGGCCGGTTCAGCCCACGGACTTGAGCGCAATCGGCCCTTGCAGGCGCGTCAGCATGGTGTCGCAGTACCAGTCATCGAACTGGCAGACGCCATTTTCAGCGTTCTCGGAAAACGGCCCGGGCTCATAAGTTGGCGACGACACGCCGGCCTGGGTGCCTTCAACCAGACGCCGGTCCTGATCATTGGTCGCCAGCCAGACCTTGGTCAGACGCTCGATGTCGTAGTCCACCCCTTCAACCGCGGTAGCCGGCACCAGCCATTTGGTCGTGACCAGGGTTTCAGTGGCGCTCAACGGCAGGATGCGGAAGCTCAAGGCATGGTCGCCGAGAAAGTGGTTCCAGGTAGACGGGTAGTTGAAGTAGAGCAAGGCGCCGATATCAGCTTCTCCGCTCTGATCGAGCCGGCCAGCGACTGCCGGCTGGCCATCCATGGTGTAGCTGACAGCGCCTGCCGACAACGGGATGCGGGTCATGCGATAGCGGCCCTGCGGATCCATCAGCAGGCGGCTGGGCATGCCGGCCTTCTCGCAACGGTCCCAGTGAGCGGTGAGTTCAGGGTCTTCAGCAGTCGCCACACCCGCCACCGAAAGGTTCTCCACGAAGGAGTTCATCAGCTCCGGGTGTGTGCCGTCACAGTGGAAGCACTCGCGATTGTTCTCGAATACCAGCTTCCAATTGCCCTTCTCGATCAGGTTGGACTCGAACGCCACTTTGCAGTTTTCCAACTGGTGCGGGGCGATAAAGGGGCTTACCGCGTTGCGGAAGCTGGTGAAATCAGGGGCTTTGTCGGCGACGCACACGTAGATATAGCTGTGCACGACTTCACAGTGAACTGGCTTGAGGTTGTATTGGCTTTTGTCGAAATCAGCGCCCATGTTGCCGGCGAACAGCAGGCTGCCATCCAGTTCGAACGTCCACTTGTGATACGGGCATACCAGCTTTGCCACCTTGCCCTGGGCATGCTCGCAAACTTTGGCGCCGCGGTGCCGGCAGGCATTGTGAAATGCCCGGACCTGGCCGTCCTTGCCCTTGACCACCGCAACGGGGTAGTCGCCGATCTGCAGGGTGAAATACTGACCTGGCTTGTCCAGTTCGACGGTGTGCCCGACGAAGATCCAGTCCTTGTGCCAGATATGTTCCAGATCCTGGCGGTAGACCTCGTTGTCGATATACAGCTCACGCGGTAATGCATGCCGCGCTTTACGCTTCTGGATCAGGCCAACCACAGATTGCTGACTGTTCATTATTATCTCCATCCACCAGCCTTAAACGGCACTGCTCGTATGCCGTATGAATGAGGCAAGGCTACGGGACGGTTACAACAGCCGACAAACTACATTTTCAACGAGCAAACGATAAAGGCAGGTTATCAATCAGAGGGCTGCAGTGCGCTACACGCACCACCGCGAAAACTTCGACAGCACCCAATCGCGCACCCGCCGAGAGGCTTCCTCGCAGTCGCAGTTTTCTCTGCAAGCAAGGTAGTGCAGGCTGTTGCGCAGGGTCACCTGCTGTTGCAGCGGTCGCACCAGCAGGCCCTTTTCCAGCAGCCCGCTGACCAGTTGATTCCAACCCAGCGCAATACCCTGATGGGTCAGCGCCATGTTGATGATCAAGTTGTAGTCATTGGCATGGAACACCGGTGGGCTGGCCGCAGGACGTTCGTCGATGTCGACATTCTGGAACGCCAACCAGACGCTCCAGTCGACGTGCTCGGCGACCCCGGCACGGCCATATGGACTGAGGTCGAGCAAGGCGCAATCGCGCAGGCCTTCGAGGCTGGCAATCTCGGGATGTGCAGCCAGATAAGCCGGCGAACAGACCGGATAGATAATGTCATGACACAGTGGGTAGATCTTGTAACCCTCGCCCACGTTACTGATCTTGGAGATGACAATATCCGGATCCACTCCAGGCTCGCGATTGACGAAGTTCTGCGTAGTGATCAGGTTGAGTTCGATGTCGGGGTTGTTGGCGCGAAACTCGGGCAAGTGATCGGAAAACCACAATGCAGAAAACGCCGGCGAGCAACAGATAGTCAGCACATGTTTCTGCGTCGGCGCTGAGCGAATACGGTCGGCCGCCTGGGCGATATTGACAAAGGACAACTGTGCCGCTTCGAAGAAGATCGCACCGGCTGGAGTAAGTTGCACCGTGCGCCCAACCCGCTCGAACAACTGCGCACCGAGAAACTCCTCCAATTCGCGAATCTGCCGGCTGATGGCCGCTTGCGATACACACAGCGCCTCGGCGGCGCGGGTGAAGCTTGCGTACTTGGCGGCCGCCACAAACGCCTTGACCGCCCGCAACGAAGGCATCCTCAGGAGCAAGGTGTCTGGATCAGCGTGTCTGTTAAGCATGGTAGCCAGCCTTCTGTAGGTTTTTTAAACGCCACGCAGCCTATCTCAGCACCCCGGTGACATCCACACAGGTGTCGCAAACGTCGCAGGATGGTCGGCCTGACAGCGATCAATAACCTTAGGTTATCTATAACGCCCTGTAAATGTCGTTGGATTTGCCGAGGGCTAGCTAATAAATTGGATGAAAGCCCAGTTCCTGGGGCTAACAATAAAAAATAGGAAATTGTCATGCATCGATATCCCTCTGGGTACTGCCCTTCCGTATTACCAAGCTGGCGACTCGCACTGAGAACGCAGGCTTGTAATTTCGCACGCACAGGAGGGGCGCAATGAGCCGCGCAGATGAAATAATTTCCGTTAACAACATCTATAAAGTGTTTGGCAATCAACCCGGTGTCGCCATGAATATGCTGACGTCGGGTGCAACTAAAAACGAAGTATTTGAAAAGACCGGCCAGGTCATTGGTGTTTTCGACGCAAGTTTCGCGGTCAAGCGTGGCGAGATTTTCGTGATCATGGGTTTGTCCGGATCGGGCAAGTCGACCATGGTGCGCCTGTTCAACCGCCTGATCGAACCCACCGCCGGGCAGATCTACCTCAACGGCCGTGAAATAACCGGGTTGTCCGATAAAGCCCTGCTGGACGTGCGCCGCAAGGAAATGGGCATGGTGTTCCAGTCCTTTGCCCTGATGCCACACATGAGCGTGCTGGAAAACACCGCCTTTGGCCTGGAAATTTCTGGCGTCAGCGAGCAGGAACGCCACAGCCGCGCCCGCGAAGCACTCAGCCAGGTCGGCCTCGCAGGTCAGGAACACAGCTACCCACACCAGCTTTCCGGCGGCATGCAGCAGCGCGTCGGCCTGGCCCGAGCGCTGGCCAATGATCCCGCCATTCTGCTCATGGATGAGGCGTTCTCCGCGCTGGACCCGTTGATCCGCCACGAGATGCAAGGCGAACTGATTCGCCTTCAGGCCGAGCAAAAGCGCACCATCATCTTCATCTCGCATGACATCGAAGAAGCCATCCGTATCGGCCATCGCATCGCAATCATGGAAGGCGGTCGCGTAGTCCAGATCGGCACCCCACAGGAGCTGATCAATCAACCGGCCAACGACTACGTACGCACTTTTTTCAAGGGCTTCGACAGCTCGCGGGTACTCAAGGCAGGCGACGTTGCCTCGTTTGATCCGGCAGCGGTGTGCCGGGTCAACGCCAAGGCGCCGCAGTTCCAGCTCGGCGTGCCGTTCGGCTATCTGCTCAATGAGCGTGGCGCTCTGCTGGGCGTAGTCGATACAGCCGCTGCAGGTACACCTGCACCGTGCAACCAGCATCAACTGCAACCGGTTTACACCGACACGCCGCTGCATGAAGTGCTCGATATCGCCGCCAGCCTGCCCTACCCGGTGCCGGTGCTGGACCGCGCAGGTGCCTTCCAGGGCACCGTTTCGAAAAACCAGCTGCTGCAGACCCTGAGCCGCCACTGAGCGACTGCGCCCCAACGAGGTAAGCCACCATGTCCGAGTTCAGTCTGTTGGACCCGTTCCAGTACGCCACTATTCCCTTGGGCGACTGGGTCGAAAGCACCCTGAAATTTCTGGTGCACAATTTCCGTGATGTGTTCCGTGCGATCCGCTGGCCAATCGATCAGGTGCTCAACGGCATCGAGTTCACCCTGCAGAGCATCCCGCCAAGCATCGGCATCATTCTCTCGTCCCTGCTTGGCTGGCAGCTGGCCGGCAAACGCATGGCACTGCTGAGCTTCGTCACCCTGACCCTGCTGGGCCTTATCGGCGTGTGGTCGGAGTCGATGACCACCTTGGCGCTGGTGCTGACCTCGGTGTTCTTCTGCGCGGTGATTGGCGTGCCGCTGGGCATCGTCTGCGCCCGCAGCAACCGCCTCGAGCAGGTCATACGTCCGCTACTCGATGCCATGCAGACGCTGCCCGCGTTCGTCTACCTGGTGCCGGTGGTGATGCTGTTCGGCATCGGTAATGTACCCGGCGTGCTGGTCACCATCGTCTTCGCCCTGCCGCCACTGGTCCGGCTGACCAACCTGGGTATCCGCCAGGTGCCCGAGGACAAGATCGAAGCTGCCCGCGCGTTTGGCTGCACACCGCGGCAGATGCTCACCCGGGTACAACTGCCGCTGGCAACCCCGACCATCATGGCCGGCCTCAACCAGACCCTGATGCTGTCGCTGTCGATGGTGGTGATTGCCTCGATGATCTCCGTAGGTGGCCTGGGCCAGATGGTCCTGCGCGGTATCGGCCGGCTGGACATGGGCCTGGCCACCGTGGGCGGTGCCGGCCTGGTGCTGCTGGCGATCTTTCTCGACCGCCTGACCCAGGCCATGGGCGCCAGAACCAGCGCTGATCCAAGCCTGCGCTGGTACCAGACCGGGCCCGTTGGCGTGGTGCTGCGCCTCTGCGACAGCGCTAAACCAGCAGAGCGGCGCAAGACCGCCTGACCTGACCGATTCGACCTGCCGCACTTGATGCTAATAACCAGAAGAAGGTACGCGACGATGTCCATGCCCATGCTCCCCCGCAGTTTGCTCCAGTGCGCCAGCGCGCTGGCCCTGGCCGCCGCTACGCTGTGCGCGCACGCCTCGGCTGACAAGCCCGGTGACGGCGTCAAGGTCACCCCGATCTTCCCGGCGATCGCTGAAGAGCGTTTTCGCGGCGAGGTCGCCATGGAGGGCCTGCGCGAGCTCGGCTACAAGGTTGAGGAGCCCAAGGAAACCGAATATGGCGTGATGATGATGGCACTGGCCAGTGGCGATGCCGACTTCACCGTGCACCTGTGGGACAAGCTGCACGACAAGTTCTACCAGCAGGCCGGTGGCGACGACGTCATGCTCAAGGCCGGCGATATCATGCCGGGTGTTCTGCAGGGCTACCTGATAGACAAGAAAACCGCTGAAGCGCACAACATCAAGTACATCACCGATCTGAAAAAACCGGAGATCGCCAAGCTGTTCGACACCGACGGCGACGGCAAGGCCGACCTGACGGGTTGCAATCCTGGCTGGGGCTGCGAGCTGGTGATCGACCATCACATGAAAGCCTATGGCCTGGACAAGACCGTCAAGGTCAACCAAGGCTCGTACTTCGCCCTGATGGCCGACACCATCACCCGCTACAAGGAAGGCAAGCCGATCCTGTACTTCACCTGGGTTCCGCAGTGGATCGCCACCGTGCTGGTCGAGGACAAGGATGTCGTCTGGCTGGAAGTGCCGAAAACCGACCTGCCGGACGGCAACAACAGCGTCGACACGATGTACAAGGGCAAGAACCTCGGCTTTGCCGTGGACAAGATCGTCGCGGTGGTTAACAAGGAATTCGCCGAGGAAAATCCAGCGGCGCTGAAATTCCTCTCGGTGGTGCAGATCAGCACCGCTGATGAGAGCGCACAGAACCTGCGCATGCAGCAAGGCGAGAAGAAGCCGGCTGATATCACCCGCCACGCCAAGGAGTGGGTTGCCGCCCACCGCCAGCAATTCGATGCCTGGCTGCAGACAGCGCGCGCTGCTGCTACTCAGAAGAGCAACTAACCTCACCCGTGAACGGCGCGGCAGGTTCGCCTGCCCCGCCAAGGATAACCTTGGCGCATGACTACCTCACCCTACTCGATTGCCAGCAACGCCCGCCGTATTGACCCGACCAGGCGAGCTGCCAATGCCTTCAAGGCCGACGGCTCGGTTGCTGATAACGACCGCGTCGAAACCGGCCCGACCGCATTGGCCTTCGCTGAATGGGCGCAGCTCGGCCTGCAGCCGCCGCACCTGGCACGCATGCGCGAATACCGCTTGCGGCGGATCCAGGAGCAACTGGTAGCCCGCGACCTGGGCGGTATCCTGCTGTTCGACCCGCTGAATATCCGCTACGCCACAGACAGCAGCAACATGCAGCTGTGGACCACGCACAACCCGGCGCGGGCCTGTTTTGTCGCTGCCAGCGGCCATGTCGTACTGTGGGACTTTCATGGCTGCGATCACTTGTCGGCGCACTTGCCGCTGGTCAGTGAACTGCGCAGCGGCGCCTCGTTCTTTTACTTCGAAACAGGCGACCGCACCGATGAGCATGCGCGGCGCTTTGTCGATCAACTTGAACAACTGTTGCGCCAACACGCCGGCAGCAACCGCCGGCTCGCCGTCGACCGCATCGAAATAGCCGGCCTGCGGGCACTGGATGCGTTGGGTATTGAGGTGTGCAGCGGGCAGCAAGTCACCGAGATGGCCCGCCTGATCAAAGGCCCCGATGAAATCAGTGCCATGCGTTGTGCAGTGGCGTCGTGCGAAGCGGCGGTGGGCGAAATGCACACGGCGATGCGCGCAGGTATCAGCGAGAACGACGTCTGGGCCGCCTTGCACGCCGGCAACATTCGTCGCGGCGGCGAATGGATCGAGACGCGCATCCTCAGCTCCGGCCCGCGCACCAACCCCTGGTTCCAGGAATGTGGCCCGCGGGTACTGAGCGATGGCGACCTGCTGTCGTTCGATACCGATCTGATCGGCGTATATGGCATGTGCGTCGACATGTCGCGCAGTTGGATTTGCGGCGGCCTGCAGCCAAGCGCCGAGCAGAAACGGCTGTATCGGATTGCCCATCAGCACATCAGCCATAACATGGCCTTGGTCAAACCGGGCGTGCGTTTCAGCGAGTTGAGCGCAAAGGCCCATCGCCTGCCCGAAGCCTGCCGCGCCCAGCGCTACGGCGTGCTGTTCCATGGGGTTGGCTTATGCGACGAATACCCCAGTATTCGGTACCCGGAGGACGTCGCTGCGTATGGCTATGAAGGTGAACTGCAAGCCGGTATGACGTTGTGTGTCGAAGCCTATATTGGCGAGGTCGGCGGGCGCGACGGTATAAAACTGGAAAATCAACTACTGGTCACCGAAACCGGACATGAACTGCTGACCCACTATCCGTTCGATGAGAGTTTCCTCAACGACTGACTATCTCCCCATGCGGATTTATAACGCCGGGTTATCCATAGTTGTCCGGAAATGTCGTTGGACGCTGCATTCCATGAAGCATAACTTTGTCATCAGCCGTAGCGCCTGAGCCAATCGCCTGCGTGCTACTGGCCACTTAGTCTGAGCGTTAGTCATCATGAAAAGTATAATAAAGACCTTCAGCAGTACGTTCGCCGAGCGCAATCTGCAGTCGCTGTCCACGCGCGATGAATGCACGCAAAAGGCCACTGTCGGTTTCCTGCTTCTGGATAACTTTTCCCTGCCGTGCTTCACCCAATCGCTCGACGTGCTGACCACCGCCAATCTGCTCAAGCCAGGTTCGGTCAGGGTGCACACGTTCAGCCATGACAACAGCGCGGTCATGAGCGACCTGGCTATCCCGATCCAGCCGAGCACACCGCTGACCGACGTGCGCATCGCCGACCTCGACCTGATGATCATCTGCGGCGGCCTGCGCACGCCCCGCGTGGCCCCACAGTGGTTGACTGCCTTGCTGCACACCCTGGCGCGGTTGCCGGTGGCCCTGGGTGGCCTGTGGAATGGCGCGTGGTTCCTCGGCAAGGCCGGCCTGCTGGATGGCTACCGCTGTGCCATCCACCCTGAGCAACGCACGGCCTTGGCCGAGCGCTCGCCGAATACCAATGTGTGCTTCGACAGCCAGGTTTGTGACCGTGATCGCCTGACCGCTGCAAGCCCTGCCGGGGCGTTCCAGATGACTATCCAGTGGTTGCGCCAGTGCACCAGTACAACCCTGGCCGATGCTGTCCTCGACATGCTTGATTATGACCAGTCACGCTTTCGCAGCGCGCTCAACAAGCGCCAGCCGCGCCTGAGTGCACCGCTGCGGGAAATCATCAGCTTGATGGAAGCCAACCTCGAAGAACCGTTGGAGCCTGAGCAACTTACTCACTATGTGAAGTTGTCGCAACGGCAAATGCAGCGCTTGTTTCGTGAACAACTGGCGACCAGCCCACAACGCTATTACCTGCAACTAAGAATCACCGAAGCACGGCGCCTTATTCAAAACTCCGGCGGCGCCCTGGTTGATATCGCAATGGCCTGCGGCTTTGTCTCATCCAGTCACTTCAGCAAATGTTACAGCGCCCTGTTTGGCTACCCACCTTCCAAAGAAGCGCGCTTTGAACTTTAACGGAAGGCAGCGCCTTCACTCGGTTGAATCAAACAGGATGTCCACCATGAAAGTAGCGTCATTACCGGGCGATGATCAAACCTGTGGCTGGTATCACCTGAGCAAAGGCCGCACGGTGCGCCCTGCCCATACAGGTCACAGCCGTGCCCGTTGGGTAATCGTCGGCGCAGGCTTCACCGGGCTGGCAACCGCCCGCCAGCTGGCGACGCACTTCCCCGACGAACACATCGTGCTGGTGGATGCCCAGGAAGTCGGCTTCGGTACTTCGGGGCGCAACGCAGGCTTTGTCATCGACCTGCCCCATGACATCGGCGCGCCGGACTACATCGGCGACATCGCCACCGCCAAGACCACCTTGCAGCTCAACCTCAGTGGTAAAAATTACCTGACCGAGCTGGTCGAACGCTTCAGTATCGACTGCCAGCTGAGCCACTGCGGGAAGTACCAGGCTGCCGTCGAAGATCGCGGCATCGCCGTGCTCGAGGCTTATCGCTCTGGGCTGGACAAGCTCGAACAGCCGTATCAGATGATCGACGCCGAGGCCCTGCCCGAGCACATCGGCACGCGCTTCTACCGCAAGGCGCTGTTCACCCCGGGCACCTCGCTGATCCAACCCTCGGCGCTGGTCAAGGGCCTCGCCGACAGCCTGCCGAGCAACGTTACTCTGTATGAGAACACGCCAATCAGCGAAGTCGAGTACGGCGCCCGCAGCGTGCTCAAACACGCAAATGGGTCGATCACTGCCGACAAGCTGATCCTCACCAACAATGCCTTCGGCATGAGTTTTGGGTTTCTCAAGGGGCGCATGTTGCCGGTGTTCACTTACGCCAGCCTGACCCGGCCGATGACCGCCGACGAGCAGGCCCGATTGGGCGGCAAGGCGTACTGGGGGGTGATCCCGGCCGACCCGTTCGGCACCACCGTACGACGCACGCCCGACCAACGTCTGCTGATCCGCAACAGCTTCAGCTTCAACCCGGACGGGCGCAGCGACCCCAAATACCTGGCGCGCTTCGCTGCCCGCCATCGCGCATCGTTCGAGCGCCGCTTCCCGATGCTTACGCAATTGCCGTTTGAATTCACCTGGGGTGGCGCCCTCGCCCTCTCTCGCAACCACGCGGGTTACTTCGGCGAGCTGGCTGGCAACGTCTACGGCGCACTGTGCTGCAACGGCTTGGGCGTGACTCGCGGCACGGCCACCGGCAAGTTGCTGGCGGACTGGCTGGCGGGGGAGCGATCCGAGTTGATCGATTTTGTCCTGCGCTCGCCTGGGCCAAGCGCCAACCCGCCGGCCGCGCTGGTGTCGATGGGGGTCAACCTGAACCTGTTGTGGGGCCAGTACCGCGCAGGGCAGGAAGGCTGAGCGCACTCAGTGCGGCGGTGCGTCCGCCGCTGCCGCGGCAACCCGAACACGCATGATCAGGAACAACAATGACAAGCCTTGCTCTCTCAGTTGAAGACGTCCCGCTCAACCCGTTCCACAAACTGCTCACCTGGCGCTCCGGAGGCGGCTCGTTCGTCGATGGCTATGTGCTCAGCATAATCGGCGTGGCCCTGGCACATATCTCCAGTGCACTGGCCATGACCACGCTGTGGGAAGGCTTGATCGCAGCCTCTGCCTTGATCGGGATATTCTTCGGTGGCTTTCTCGGCGGTTGGCTGACCGATCGCCTCGGCAGGCGGCGGCTGTTCTTCGTTGGCCCGGTATTGTTCGTGCTGGCCTCGGCGGCGCAGTTCTGGGCAGACAGCGCACTGAGCATTTTTTTGCTGCGCCTGGTGATCGGCATCGCCGTAGGCATCGAGTATCCGGTGGCGACCTCGTTGCTGGTGGAGTTCATGCCGAAGAAATACCGCGGCCCTCGCCTGGCCATGCTGACCATCCTGTGGTTCGCAGGCGCCGCCACCGCTTACATGGTCGGCGAGGTCATCCTGCGCCTGGGCGGTGATCAGGCCTGGCGTTGGGTGCTGGCAAGCTCCGCGGTGATTGGCCTGGCCCTGCTGCTGGTGCGCCTGGGCACCCCGGAATCGCCGCGCTGGTTGCTGAGCAAGGGCCGCACAACCGAAGCTGAAGCGGTGATCAAAAAGGTCTACGGCAGCGAGTTCGGGCTAAAGAACCTGCCGGAACAGGAAACCCGTTTCAAGGTCACCATCTGGAACCTGCTGTATGCCGGCTACGGCGCGCGGATGCTGTTCGTCATCGTGTTCTGGACCTGCTGCATCATCCCGCTGTTCGCGGTGTATGCGTTCGCCCCCAAAGTGCTGGCTGCGCTGAACGTCCAAGGCGACAGCGCCTCGATCGGCTCAATCCTGATCACCCTGTTCTTCGTCGCTGGCTGCGTGATTGCCACGCGCATCATCAACCGCATCGGCCGGCGCAGCATGTTGCTCTACAGCTTTCTGTTCTCCGGCCTGGCGCTGCTCTGCCTGGGCCTGTTCCACGCCAGTGCCGGGCTCTGGATCCTGTTGTTCTTTGCCATCTACGCCTTGTTCATCGGCGGCGCCCAAGTGCTCACGCTGGTGTACCCGAATGAGCTGTTCCCCACTGAAATCCGCGCATTTGCAGTAGGGGTCGGCACCTCGTTCTCGCGCATCGGTGCGGCCGTCGGTACCTACCTCGTGCCTATCTCGCTGGACACCCTGGGCATCGCCCAAACCATGTACATCGCGGCACTGATCACCCTGATCGGGTTGCTGCTGTCGTGGCTGCTGGCGCCGGAAACACGTTCGCTCAACCTGCAGCAAGCCGCCGCGCTTGGCTGATACCGCACGCTGCGCTGGCCGTATCGGCCCGCGTCGTCTTACCGCTAGTGAAACTACCTGGAGCACCATCAATGAAGTTCGAAGGCATCTATACCCCGGCCATCACCCCTCTGGACGCAGACGGCAACATCGACAAGGCCGCCTTCGCCGAGGTCCTCGAATACCTGGTCGAGGCCAAGGTCCACGGCATCATCATCGGCGGCTCCACGGGCGAGTATTACGCTCACACCGCTCAGGAGCGCTTCGACCTGGCGGCGCAGGCCAAGGATGTTTTGCACGGGCGCCTGCCCTTGATCGTTGGCACCGGCGCTATCCGCACCGAAGACTCGGTGGCCTACGCTGAAGCGGCCAAGGCGATCAAGGCCGACGCCCTGCTGGTCGGCTCGCCACCGTATGCCCTGCCGACTCAGCAGGAAGTCGCCGAGCACGTCCTCGCAGTCGACCGCGCCGCGGGCTTGCCGATCATGCTCTACAACTATCCAGCGCGCATGGGTGTGCACATGGGCCCGGAGCTGTTCGACGCGCTGGCGGGTTGCCGCAACATCGTCGCCATCAAGGAAAGCTCCGGCGACATGGCGCAACTGCACCGCCTGGCGACCAAGCTGCCACACATCGCCCTGTCTTGCGGCTGGGACGATCAGGCCCTCGAATTCTTCGCCTGGGGCGCGCGCAGCTGGGTCTGTGCCGGCTCCAACTTCATCCCGCGTGAGCATGTGGCGTTGTACCAGGCCTGCGTGATCGAAAACAATTTCGTCAAAGGTCGGCAGATCATGGCGGCGATGATGCCGTTAATGGACTTCCTCGAAGGCGGCAAGTTCGTGCAGTCGATCAAGTACGGCTGCGAGCTCAATGGCCTGCGCACAGGCGGTGTTCGAGCTCCACTGAAAGGCCTGCAAGACAGCGAAAAAGCCGAGCTGAAAGATGTCGTTGCGAGCCTCAAGCGCGCTGTTGCACAAATTACTGGAGGAGTCTGAGATGAGCGAGTTGCTGAGCAAAGAAGAGTACGCCGCGATCGCGGCGGACATGCAATACCGCACCCAGGCGTTCATCGACGGGCGCTTCTGCGCAGCCCAGAGCGGCAACACCTTCGTTACCAGCAACCCTGCGACCGGCGCCACCCTTGCTGAAATCGCCTCTTGTGATAGCCGCGACGTAGATATCGCCGTTGCCGCCGCCAAGGCTGCATTCGCCGATGGCCGCTGGCACAAGCAAGCACCAGCTGCACGCAAACAAGTGCTGCTGCGCTTTGCACAACTGCTGGAAGACAATGCCCATGAGCTGGCTGTTCTCGAAAGCCTGGACAGCGGCAAACCGGTCAGCGAATGCCAGACAGTCGATGTGCCAGAAACCATCAACACTTTGCGCTGGCACGCCGAGCTGATCGACAAGGTCTACGACAGCACTGCACCGACCGGGCATGGCGCGGTGACCCTGGTTGTGCGCGAAGCAATCGGTGTGGTCGGCCTGGTGCTGCCGTGGAACTTCCCGTTGCTGATGCTGGCCTGGAAAATCGGTCCCTCGCTGGCCGCGGGGTGCTCGATCGTGGTCAAGCCGGCCAAGGAAACAACCCTCACCGCTCTGCGCGTCGCCGAGCTGGCGCATCAGGCCGGCGTACCGGCTGGGGTATTCAACGTGACCCCAGGTGGCGGCCGCGAGGCTGGCGAGCCGATTGGTCGGCACATGGACGTTGCCATGGTCAGCTTCACCGGTTCGACCGACACCGGCCGGCTATTCCTGAAATATGCCTCCGAGTCCAACCTCAAGCGCGTGGTGCTGGAGCTGGGCGGGAAAAACCCGGCGGTGGTGATGAATGACTGCGAAGACCTCGAGCAGGTCGCCGAGTACGTCACTGCCGGTGCGTTCTGGAACATGGGTGAGAACTGTTCGGCAACCTCGCGGTTGATCGTTCATGAAGACGTCAAGGACGAGCTGCTGAGCCTGATTGGCAAGCAGTTGCACAACTGGCAACTGGGCGACCCGCTCGATCCGCAGAACCGGCTAGGTGCGATGGTCAGCAAAGCGCATTTCGACAAGGTGCGCAGTTATCTCGATTACGTTGCCGAGCACAACCTGCAAGTGGTCCAAGGCGGCGCAACACAAGCCGGCGTGTTCGTGCAGCCGACCATCGTCGATGGCGTTGGCCGGGACAGCCCGCTGTTCATCGAAGAGATCTTTGGCCCAGTGCTAAGCGTCACCAGCTTTGCCAGCCTGGACGAAGCCATCGAGCTGGCCAACGACACCGTCTATGGCCTGGCGGCCTCAGCCTACACCGGCAGCCTGCGTAATGCGCTGCGCTTGTCACGGGAAATCCACGCGGGCGTGGTGACCGTCAACTGCTTCGGCGAAGGCGATGCCTCGACGCCGTTCGGCGGCTACAAGCAGTCCGGGTTTGGCGGTCGTGACAAGTCGATCTGGGCGCATGATCAGTACACCGAGCTTAAAACCATCTGGATCGATGCATCCTGAGCAGTTGAATCTGCTCACAGCCAAGCGCCGCTGCGAGGCGGAGCTCGGCTGGCAAGCTCTCAACGCGTAGCAGCTGGATTGCTGACCCGCGCGGGCGCATCGGCTTTGTTGAAGCCATTAAGCAGCGCATGCGCAGCAAGACCAATCAGCAAGCCCCAGAACGCACCGCCGATACCCAGCAAGGTAATGTTGGCGGCAGCGGCCAGAAAGGTGATCAACGCCGCTTCACGGGTTTTCGCATCGGCGGTCGCGCTGGCCAGGCTGCCGCCGATGGTGCCCAGCAAGGCCAGCCCGGCCAGGGTGGTGATGAAGCTTGCCGGCAAGGCCATGAACAGCGCCGCCAGGGTCGCCCCGAACACCCCTACCAACACATACAGCAAACCAGCGGCAATGCCGGCGATCCAGCGCTTTGACGGCTGTTCGTGGGCTTCCTTGCCGGTGCAGATGGCCGCGGTGATCGCCGCCAGGTTGAATGCATGCGAGCCGAATGGCGCCATCAACAGCGAACCCAGCCCGGTCACCGTCACGATGGGGCTGGCGCTAGTGTCGTAGCCATCGTTGCGCAGCACCAGCATGCCCGGCATGTACTGCCCGGTCAGGGTGATCAGAAATAACGGCAGGGCCACGCTCAGCAGCGCATTGAGCGAGAACTGCGGCGCGGTGAACACCGGCTCGGTCAGTTGCCAGTGCAGGCCGGACAGGTCAAGCCGGCCCTGCACCAGCAAAAAGCTCAACCCCAGCAGCAAAATGCCGGCCACTGCATAGCGCGCAGTAAAGCGCTTGAGCAGCAGGTAGCAGGCGATCAGCAGCCCGGCCAGCAGCGGATCGATGCTGACGCTGCTGAACGCACCAATGCCAAACTGCAGCAGAATCCCGGCCAGCAGCCCTGCTGCTACTCCTGGTGGAATCAACGCGATGACCTTGTCGAACCAGCCGGAACAGCCCAGCAGCACGAAGGCCGCGGCACAGACCATGTAGGCGCCTACCGCTTCGGCATAAGGCGTAGTTGCCAGCGCGACGACCAGAAACGCCGCAGCCGGGGTCGACCAGGCGGTGATGATCGGTGCGCGATAGCGCCAGCTCAGGTACATCCCGGTAATGCCCACGCCAATGGACACCGACCAGACCCACGAGGCCGTCAGCTCAGGGCTAAGGCCGGCCACCTTGGCCGCCTGGAACACCAGGATGAAGGTGCCGCCATAGTTGACGATGACCGATACCAGACCGGCAATGATCGGGTGCAGCAGATCGCTCGGGCGCAGCGACCAGCGAGAGGCATTGAGTGACATGGTAAACAAGCTCCAGGCAGTGGCGAGGCGCAGAGTCTACGGATAGACTGGCCTGCCGCTTCAGGCCAATTCATGCAGTCAGGGCAGACCACATGGCAAAAACGTTCGAACTCGAAACCCTGCAGATGCGCTTGGCCGACAGCGAATTTGTCACTCTCGATCTGCACCAGCGGATCCAGCGCGCACTGCGTGCACTGATTCTCGAAGGCTCGCTGAGTGCCGGCCTGAAGCTGCCCGCCACGCGAGTGCTGGCGCGCTCGCTCGGCGTGGCCCGCGACACCGTCGAAAACGCCTATGTGCAGTTGCAGCGCGATGGCTACATCAACCGCCGCGGCGGCGCCGGCAGCTACGTCGCGCAAACCCTGGGCAGCGAGTTGCATGGCGCCGTTCGCCGGCGCATGCAACAACGCAACGCACGCCGTGCTCAAGCCGCCACGCAAGCGGCCGGGCTGAGCCAGCGCGGCCAGCAGATCCTCGCCAGCGGCGGCATCCATGACCAGCAGGCGATCAAGGCCTTCGCTACAGGCCTGCCGGAAACCCGCAGCTTCCCCACTGAGACCTGGGAGCGCCTGCAACGCCAGGTCATGAAGGACTACCGCGCCAACGTCTTGCTGCATGGTGACCCGCAGGGTGCCGAGCCGCTGCGCAAGGCCATCGCCACGTACCTCAACCTTGAGCGCGGCGCCAACTGCAAGCCCGAGCAAATTCTGGTGCTGAGCAGTACCCGCCAAGCGTTGTTCCTGTGCGCGCAGTTGCTGGTAGACGCGGGCAAACCCATCCTGCTGGAGAACCCCGGCTATTTTGGCGCGAAAAAAGCTTTCGAAGCGGCCGAGGCCAAGGTCGTGCCGATCGACGTCGATGAACAAGGCGTGCGCATCGACCTGCTGCGTGCCGATCGCAGCGGTGCCAATTGCCTGTACGTGACGCCGTCGCATCAATACCCCACCGGCGCCACCCTGCCGCTGGCGCGCCGGCTGGAGCTGCTCGGCTGGGCGGCCGAGCACGGCAAATGGATCATCGAGGACGACTACGACAGCGAGTTTCACTACGACGGGCTGCCCACCGCCTGCATGCAGGGGCTGGACCGCTACCAGCGCACGATCTACCTCGGCACCTTCAGCAAGACCCTGTTCCCCGGCCTGCGCATGGGCTACATGATCCTGCCCGAACAACTGGTGCAGCCGTTTGCCTGCGCCCGCAGCATCATCGACGGGCATACCCCGCAGATCCTGCAACTGACCCTGGCGCGCTTCATGGAAGACGGCCATTACAACGCCCACGTGCGCGCCATGCGCAAACTCTACAGCCGGCGCCGCCTGTACATGCTCGATGCCATCGCCAGGTACCTGCCAGGCATTGCCACCGCCCTGCACCCGCAAGGCGGGCTGCAGATTCCCTGCCTGCTCGAGGCGGGCTGGAGCGAGCAGGACACCATCCGCGTAGCGGCCAGCGCCGGCGTGCAGTTGCCTGGCCTGAGCCGGCTCTACGCGGGCGAGCACAAGCAGCAAGGCTGGCTGCTAGGTTACTCGTCCCTGACCGAGCATGAAATCGAGACGGCCATGTCTTGTTTGGCCAAGGCTTTGAGAAGCCAATAAGCCTGCCGCCAAGCCCGGAGTGGTCTGGTTATTCGGCTGAAATCGGACTGCCAGACGCGACCACAAGCTGATTAACATGCGTGCCCAACGGCGCTGCTCAGCGCAGCATTGACTTGAGCAGCAGAGGCGCTTGCGCAAGGCATCGACCCGGCGCACATGGGCAAGGCTTTTTCGGTACACACCCTTGGCGGTGTTAAAGACGCTCAAGGCCAGGCCAAGCTCGACTTAGCCGACACCAAACAGCTGTGGCAACACCTGGAACAGCTCCGCCAGCGCCATGATGTCAGGTGGCTGACCCAGTGCGCTGTCGCCACCTGGGGCAGAAGTCCGATACCGGGTGATGACCCTGTTGCAAGAGGCCTCGATCAGACGAGCACGCCATGCAGTAGCAGTGCAGCAAGCCGTGCCCTGATGAGTCACATGAATGAATATTCATGCAAGGCTGCGGCTCAGTGCTGCCGGGGCTGACGGGCCATCCGGGCAGGCTCGCCGGGGGCGGTTTGCTTGAGCAGCAGCGGGTGCTTGCGTAGCATTGCCGACCCGGTGACCTCTCCACCCCGAAGAACGCGCATGCCCCAACCCATCCCCCTCAAGGATCACGAACAGGAAAAGCAGCTGGTCAACCGCCGCCTGTTGGTCTGCGCCGTGCTGACCTGCAGCCTCGTTGCGGTGCTGATCGCTCGCCTGTACGTGCTGCAAGTGCTGCAGCACGACCAGCAGAGCGCCGTTTCCGAAAACAACCGCGTCCACGTCCTGCCGATCGCGCCCGAGCGCGGCTTGATCTACGACCGCAACGGCGTCGTGCTGGCCGACAACAAGCCCAGCTTCAACCTGACCATGACCCGCGAGCGCGCTGGCGATTCAGCCAAGGTGCTCGACAGCCTGACGCAGATCCTCGGCCTGGCCGACGACGACCGTCAGCAGTTCAACAAGGATCTGCGCCGTGGGCGTAAACCGTTCGAACCGGTGACCTTGATGGTGGGCCTGAGCGAAGAACAGATCGCTCTGATTGCCGTCAATCAGTTCCGCCTGCCGGGGCTTGATGTAGAGCCGCAGTTTATCCGTGAGTACCCGCTCAATGAGCACTTTGCGCACTCGGTGGGCTATGTCGGCCGGATCAACGAGAAGGAAGCCAAGACCCTCGACAGCACCGAGTACCGCGGTACCCAGTCGATCGGCAAGACTGGCGTCGAGCGCTTCTACGAGGATCGGTTGCACGGCCATGTCGGCTACGAAGAGGTCGAGACCAACGCCCAGGGCCGGGTCATGCGCGTGCTCCGCCATCAGGACCCGATCCCGGGCAAGGACATCATCCTCAGCCTTGACGTGCAGCTGCAGCAGGCCGCCGAAAAAGCCCTGGGCGATCGCCGTGGCTCGGTGGTGGCGCTCGACCCCGCCACCGGCGATGTGCTGGCGATGGTCAGCAACCCAAGCTTTGATCCTAACCTGTTCGTCAAAGGCATCAGCTTCAAGCAATACGCCGCGCTGCGCGATTCGATCGACCGGCCGCTGTTCAATCGGGTGCTGCGCGGTTTGTATGCGCCGGGTTCGACGATCAAACCGGAGGTGGCCATCGCCGGCCTCGACAGCGGCGTAATGACGCCCGCCAACCGGGTGTTCGACCCCGGCTACTACGAGCTGCCCAACTACGACCACAAGTACCGCAACTGGAACCGCAGCGGCGATGGCTGGGTAGACATGTACACCGCGATCATGCGCTCCAACGACACCTACTTCTATGACCTCGCGCACAAGCTGGGCATCGACCGCCTGCATGACTACATGGCCGAGTTCGGCCTCGGCCAGAAGGTCTCCCTGGACATGTTCGAGGAAGCCGCCGGGCTGATGCCGTCGCAGCAATGGAAGCGCGCGACTCGCCGTCAGGCGTGGTTCCCCGGTGAAACGCTGATCCTGGGGATTGGCCAGGGCTACATGCAGGTCACCCCGTTGCAGCTGGCCCAGGCCACCAGCCTACTCGCCAGCAAAGGCGTGTGGCACCGCCCGCACCTGGCCCGGAGCATTGGTGGCGAGCCGCCGCGGGATCCGCACCCGATGCCGGATATCGTCCTGCACGACAAGCGCGCGTGGGACCAAGTCAGCCAGGGCATGCAGATGGTCATGCACGACCCGCGCGGCATCGCCCGCGCCTCGGCGGCTGGCGCCCAGTACCGGATTGCCGGCAAGAGCGGTACCGCGCAGGTAGTGGCGATTCGTCAGGGCGAGCGCTACGACCGCAACAAGACCCTGGAGCGGCACCGCGACAATGCCTTGTTCGTCGGTTTCGCCCCTGCCGAGCATCCCTCGATTGTGGTGGCGGTGATGATCGAAAATGGCGAAGCCGGCGGCCGCGTCGCCGGGCCGGTGGTGCGCGAGGTGATGGATGCCTGGCTGCTGGACAGCCAGGGCCATCTGAAGCCCGAATATGCCGGTGGTGAGCACGCTTCGCCGCATTCCTGACTCGCTGCGCAGACGGCCACGCATACAGAACCCCTTTAAAGGAATAAGAGTATTCTTTCTTATTCCTTTTTAAATAAACCCAGTTCTTCTATAACTGTCTGCACTGTACAGCCGCCAACAGCTGGCCAACTGTCTGCAGCGCAGCACCCCATCAACAGCAAGCCCCAACAGCCTCGACGATTGCTCAAGCAAAGTCCCCCACTCAATTGACCTGGAGACTCGCACATGAGCAACCCGCTCGACAACGCTGCCCTGGCCGGCGGTATTGCCCACCCCGCTCGCTCTTCGGCCCTTGGCATTGCCCGCGAGCTGGCTGAGCAGTTTGCTCAAACCGCAGTCGAGCGCGACGAACGCGGCGGCACGCCCAAGCGCGAGCGTGACGCCCTGCGCAGCAGTGGCCTGCTCGCGCTGACCATCCCCACCGCCTATGGCGGCCAGGGCGCCAACTGGCGCGAAACGCTCGAAGTGGTGCGCGAATTCGCCCGGGTCGATAGCTCGATTGCCCATGTGTTCGGCTTCCACCACTTAATGCTGGCCACCGTGCGCCTGTTCTCGCGGCCCGAGCAATGGCAACCATGGTTCGAGCAGACGGCGCGCAAGCATTGGTTCTGGGGCAACGCCCTCAACCCTCTGGACACCCGCACCGTGGTCAAGCACTTCGACGGCTGGTGCGAGTTCTCCGGGCAAAAGAGCTTCTGTTCCGGCGCCAGCGATTCTGAGATGCTGATCGCCTCGGCCGTGGACGAACGTGCCGGCGGCAAGCTATTGATCGCGGCCATCCCCAGCGCCCGCACCGGCATCAGCCTGCACAACGACTGGAACAACATTGGCCAACGCCAGACCGACAGCGGCAGCGCCACCTTCGAACGGGTGCGGGTCGAGCAAGACGAACTACTGCTCGACCCTGGCCCGCTGAGCACGCCATTCGCTGCATTGCGCCCGCTGATTGCTCAGTTGCACTTCGCCAACCTGTTCCTCGGCATCGCCGAAGGCGCCTTTGCAGAAGCGCGCCAGTACAGCCTCAAGGAAAGCCGCCCCTGGTTCCGCTCCAGCGCGGCACAGGTCAGCGAAGACCCTTATGTGCTGCGCCATTATGGCGAGTTCTGGGTGGGCCTGGAAAGCGTGCGCTTGCTGATCGAACGCGCCGCCGACCAGCTCGATGCTGCCTGGCAGCAGGAGCATGCGTTGAGTGCAGAGCAACGCGGCGACCTCGCCCTGGCCATCGGCACCGCCAAGGTCGCGGCAACCCGCCACGGCCTGGATATCTGCAACCGCCTGTTCGAAGTCACCGGTGCCCGCGCCACCCATGCCTCACTGCGCTTCGACCGGCATTGGCGCAACCTGCGCACGCAAACCCTGCACGACCCCGTGGATTACCGCATCCACGAGCTCGGCGAGTGGGCTCTCAACGGCAAGCGCCCTGTCCCGTCCTTCTATTCCTAAAGGCACGCCCATGCAATTGCTCACCCTCCCCCCGTCACCGTCACTGGCCACCTCGATCCGGGCGACTGCGCAGGTCTTCGAAGACCCCAGGTCGCAGGCGCTGCTGGCCCACTTGCAACAGGTTGCGCCAAGTGAGGCCAGCGTGCTGATCATCGGCGAGACCGGCACGGGCAAGGAGTTGGTGGCGCGCCATATCCACGACCTTAGCAGGCGTCGCAACGGGCCGTTCATCGCGGTCAACTGCGGGGCGTTTTCCGAGTCGCTGGTCGAGGCCGAGTTGTTCGGCCACGAGAAAGGTGCCTTTACTGGCGCGCTCGCCGCCAAGGCCGGCTGGTTCGAGGAAGCCAATGGCGGCACGCTGTTTCTCGACGAGATCGGCGACCTGCCCTTGCCGATCCAGGTCAAGCTGCTGCGCGTATTGCAGGAGCGCGAGGTGGTCAGGCTAGGCTCGCGCAAGAGCATCCCGATCAATGTGCGGGTGCTGGCAGCCACCAACGTGCAGCTGGAAAAAGCCATCAATGCCGGGCATTTTCGTGAAGACCTGTACTATCGCCTGAGCGTAGTGACGCTGTCGCTGCACCCTCTGCGCGATCGCCCCGGCGATATCATGCCGCTGGTGCGCCACTTCATCCGCCGCTACAGCGAACGCTTGGGTTATGGCCCGGTCGAGCTCAGCCCACGCGCGCAGGCCAAGCTGGTCGAATACAGCTGGCCGGGCAATATTCGCGAGCTGGAAAACGTCATCCATCACAGCCTGCTGACCTGCGGCAACGGTGAAATCCAGGCGCAGGATCTGCGCATGTCCAACCTGCGCCTGGAGCGCCAGGAGGATGCCGCCGCCAGCCATGCTGGTTCGGCAGAAGAGCTGCTGGAGCAAGCGTTCAGCCGGCTGTTTGAGGAGCAGTCCGGTGAGTTGTTCGAGAAAGTCGAGAACGCCCTGCTGCGTTCGGCGTATCACTTCTGTCACTACAACCAGGTGCATACCGCGCAGTTGCTGGGGCTGTCGCGCAATGTCACGCGCACCCGCTTGATCGCGATTGGCGAACTGGTGGTGAACAAGCGCCGCAATCAGGAGGAAAGCGTGCATAGCCGGGTGGTGGGTTTGTCCATCTGACCTGCAGCCCTGCTCGCCAGGCTGCAGCCAGGGTCAGTCTGGGCTGACCCGCACGAGGGAACGACGGACCTTGTCCAGCAGCTCGCCAATCTGGAACGGCTTGATCAGCATATCCATGCCCGAGCCGAGAAACGCCTGCCGATCCAGCGCGGTCTCGGCGTAGCCGGTCATGAACAGCACCGGTAAGCCTGGCCGGTAAACCCGGGCCATATCAGCCAGCTCGCGACCGCTGATGCCTGGCAGACCGACATCGGTGAGAAGCAGTTCGATACTGCTGTCGTTGCGCAGATGGTCCAGCGCCTGCTCGATGGTTTCCGCCAAGGTATAGCGGTAGCCAGCGTCAGCCATCACCTCAGCCACCGACAGGCGTACCGAAGCCATGTCCTCGACGATCAGCACGTGCTCACCTGCGCCTCTTTGATCGACGTGGGCCACCAGCGCCTCGCTGACCGCTTCGCGGTTGCTGGCAGGCAACAGCAGGGTCACTTCCGTGCCCTGCCCCTGGGCACTGCGCAACGCGACATGGCCACCGGACTGGCGAGCGAAGCCGTAGATGGTCGACAGACCAAGGCCGGTGCCCTGCCCCAAAGGTTTGGTGGTGAAGAATGGGTCGAAGACCTTCTCCAGCAGGTCCGGGGCGATACCACTGCCGTCATCGCGTACCGTCACGGCGATGTAAGCGCCATCCTGAAGATTGGGGTCGGCACTGGCCACCACTGCGGAGGTAGTGACCCAGATATGCCCGCCCTTGATCAACGCATCGCGGGCGTTGATCACCAGGTTGAGCACGGCGCTTTCCAGTTGCACCGGATCGACCAGCGCAGTCGCCGGGCACTCGCTCAGCTGCAACTGCAGATCGATGCGTTCACCGATGGTGCGGGTCAGCAGCTCTTGCAGCGAACGTACGCGCTCGTTGACATCGACCGGATGCGTATCCAGCGGCTGCTGCCGCGCAAAGGCCAGCAGACGATGAGTCAGCGAGGCCGCGCTCATCGCCGAGCTCAGCGCCGCATCGGCATAGTTGGGCACCTTTTCCAAGCGGTTTTCGCCGACGCGTTTACGGATCAGCTCGAGGCTGGTGATGATCCCGGTCAGCAAGTTGTTGAAGTCGTGGGCGATACCGCCAGTCAGGCTGCCCAGAGCGTCCATCTTCTGCAGTTGCAGCAGCTGCGCTTCAGTGCGGGCGCGCTGGGCCACTTCGCGGGCCAGCTGGGTGTTGGCATCATCGAGTTTGGCCAGGTGCGAGCGCTCGCGGTGGCGATGCTCGGTGACGTCCTCAACGAACACCAGGCACAAGCCGGGGGTGCGATATGGCGACAACTGCCAGTCGGTGTCGCGCAACTGGCCTCTCACCGTCATGCCCAAGGTACCGCGCCAGCGCTCGCCGTCTGCCAGGTGCCGCCGCAAGGCAGCCAGGGCACGTTCCTGGCCCGGGGTGAAGCATTCCAGCAGCACTTCAGGCTGCTGATTATCCTGAATCAGCTGGGCGAATGCCTGGTTGCACTCGTGCACTTTGAACTGCGCATCCAGCACTGCAATCGGCGCCGACACGTTGCTGAATATCTCGCGAAAACGCGCCTCGCTTTCACGCAGGGCGCGCTCGGTGTCACGCACCCGCAGCAAGGTGCGCAGAGTCGCCTGCAGCACATCCGGGTCGACCGGGTGCACCAGGTAGGCATCGGCTCCGGCCTCAAGACCGGTAATGATGTCGCCGGTCAGGATCGACGCAGCCGAGACATGGATCACCGGCAGCAACGCCGTCTCGGGATCGGCGCGCAACAGGCGCACGACATCGAAACCGCTCATGTCCGGCAGGTTCACATCCAGGATCAACGCATCGATCTGTTCATTGCGGATCATCTCCAGGCCGTCGCCGCCAGTGCCTGCCTCGAGCACCTGATAGCCGTGCAGGGCCAGCCGCCGACGCAGCGCGTAACGGGTGGTGGCGTTGTCGTCGACGATCAGCAGGCGGATCTCAGAGCTCATCGGCGCTCTCCTGGGCGATGGCAAGCGGGATGATTACAAAGAACGTCGAGCCGACCCCGGGTTCACTTTCTACGCCCACTTCTCCGCCCAACAGCGCAGCGAAGCGTTTACACAAGGACAGGCCCAAGCCAGTCCCGCGCAGGCGTTTCTGCAAAGGCGAGTCGACCTGGGCGAAATCTTCGAACAGGGCGCCGAGCAGTTCCGAGGCAATACCGATACCCGAATCACTGACGGCAAAGCGGATGCGGTCAGTACCGTGCAGACGGGCCGACACGCGGATCTCGCCGCGCAGGGTAAATTTCAGGGCGTTGGCAATGAAGTTGCGCAGGATCTGCGCCAGCTTCTTGTCATCGGTATACAGCTGCGGCAAGCCTTGCGGCTCTTCGAAGATCAGGTCGACCGCGCCCATGTCGACGATCGGCCGGAACATCCCGCGCAAGGCGGCGAACAGGTCGAGCATATCGAACCAGGCTGGCGAGATATTGATCCGCCCGGCCTCGATCTTGGCCAGGTCGAGCAAGTCGTCGACCATGTCGCTGAGCTCGCGGGTCGCCGAGCTGATGAAGCCGACCTGCAACTGCTGTTCTTTGCTCAGCGGCCCGTCGATTTCGTCAGCGAGCAGGCTGGTGATGCTCAGGATCGAGCCCAGCGGCGTGCGGAATTCGTGGCTCATGTAGGCCAGGAAGCGGCTCTTGAGGTCGGATGCCTGGCGCAATTGCTCAGCCTGCACGTCCAGCTCGGCATACAGTGCGAGCACGCCCTGATTGGTCTCTTCAAGCTCGTCGCGCAAGGCTTCATTGTCGGCTTGCAAGCGGCTGATGAGGGCGGCCTGCTCCGCCGAATCGGGAATCTGTTCAGGCATAAGCAGCCTCCAGGTCGATGACCAATACGGTGACATCATCACGACCGCGGCAAAAATCCCGGTGCAGAACCCCAGCGATGATCGCCGGGTGGCGCGGGGCCAGGCCCGGGTAGGCTTGCAGGTTCCAACGCGATTGCAGCCCGTCGCTGTACATGATCAACAGATTTCCCTGTACCTGAGCGTAGTTGAACACCTGACCCTTGCGGTATTGACCGCCGACGATGCCGGGATACGAGGTCAGCCCGCGCGGACGTTCGCCGCCTACCAGCGTCGCACCGATGTTGCCGATACCGATAAAGGCCAGGTTGTCCGCTGCAGCGTCATACTGGGCAATCGCCGCCGCGCCGCCGCGCGTGCCGCCCATGGCGTGGTGCATTTCGGCGAGCAACTGTTCGGGTTCGCTGAAGGGGGTTCGAGCAAATTCCGTAGCGCCCGCCAGGGCGGCTGAGGCAGCCTCGCTGCCATGACCGAGGCCATCGACCACCAGGGCACTCAGGCGCTGATGATCGCGGGCGACATACCAGGTGTCGCCACAGGCTGGATCGTTGTGCAGTGAATGCTGACTGACGCCAATGCGTACGTCGGCGCCCTTGACATCGCGACGATGCAAACGCGCCAGCACCGCCGCGCCGCGCTCGTCCGCATACACATCGAACACCTGCGCCTGGCGGCTGACCGCGCCCAGGCCGATGCCTTGGGTACCAGCTGTGGAATACCTGTCCGTCAGGCAGGCGTGCACGTCAAAGCCAGGGCCTCGATCGATGGCCAAGAGCTCGAGTGCATGTGCCGCGCCATGCGGCAAGACACGCAGGTGCAGTTCGCCGCGTTCGGCATGCTTGAGCACATTGCTGGCAAGCTCGGTGGCAACCAGCGCCGCACGGCCTGCGTCGGCCTGATCAAAACCGTGGTCTTCGGCAAGCTTTTGCACGGTGCGCCGAGCATGGCCCACCTGGCTGCTGTCATCGAGCGTCAACACCTGGGTCAGGCTGGCCGCAAAAGTCATGTCCATCGAGTTATGGTCACCCGAGTGCCTTGCCCTGGGACGGTATCCAACTCGAACTCGTCGACCAATCGGCGCGCCCCGGTCAGGCCCAGACCCATGCCATTGCCAGAGGTCCAGCCATCGGTCAGGGCCAGTTTGGTATCGGGGATACCCGGACCTTCGTCACGAAACACCAGACGCAGACCCACCCGGCCAAGGCCGTCGATGATCTCCCAGTCCATGTCGCCGCCACCGCCATACACCACGGTGTTACGCGCCAGCTCGCTGACAGCGGTGACCATCTTGGTCAGGTCGACCAGGCGCATGCCGCATTCGCTGGCCAGCTTGCGCGCCAGTTGACGCGCCAGCACCACATCCTGCTCGATGCGTACCGGTTGACTGCCGCTATCGCGGACGTTCATGACTGGCCTACCCGCTGGCGCAGTAGGTGCATGCCGCGATCAACGTTCAGTGCCGTGCTGACACCGGGCAAGGTCAGCCCCAGTTCGACCAGGGTGATAGCGACCGCAGGCTGCATGCCGACCAGCACCGTCTCGGCGTCAAGGATGCGCGACAGTCCGGAAATAGTGGCGATCATGCGGCCGATGAACGAATCGACCATATCCAGCGCCGAGATATCGATCAGCACGCCGCGGGCGTTGGTCTGGTCGATGCGGCTGGTCAGGTCATCCTGCAGGCGCAGCGCCAGCTCGTCATGCATGTCTACCTGGATGGTCACCAGCAAAAACTGGCCCATCTGCAGGATCGGGATACGCTCCATCGTTTACGCCCGCTCGCCGATGTCGGTGCCCAGGCGCTTGAGCGCGAGTTTCAGTGCATCGGCCAGGTTCGACTTGGTGGTCAGGGTGCCCAGGTCCAGGCCCAGGTGCACGATGGTCTGGGCGATCTGCGGGCGCACGCCACTGATGATGCAATCAGCGCCCATCAGGCGGATTGCGGTGACGGTCTTGAGCAGGTGCTGAGCAACCAGTGTGTCCACGGTCGGCACGCCGGTGATGTCGATGATGGCAATTTCCGAACCGGTCTCGACAATGCGCTGCAGCAGCGACTCCATGACGGTCTGGCTGCGGTGCGAGTCAAGTGTGCCGATCAATGGCAGCGCGAGCACGCCTTCCCATAGTTTGACCACTGGAGTGGACAGCTCGAGCAGTTCTTCCTGCTGGCGCTTGATCACTCCTTCACGGGTCTTTTGATAGGTGCGGATGGTGTGCAGGCCAAACGCATCGAACAGCTCGGAAATTTGCCACAGTTGTTCGGCAAGCTCGGCTGGCTGATCGCGGTACTGGGTTTGCAGCAGCGCAAACAGCGGGCCTTTCAGCGAAAAGATGAACGAGGCAGTCTGATGCGACTCCTGGCCGAGCTGGGCACGGCTGGCGGAGAGTTTGTCGAGGAAGCGGCGGGTTTCTTCCCAGCCCGCAGCCGCTGGGTTAGCACTGCCCTCATGGCGCAAGCCATCTACGATCAGTTGCAGAAACTCACGGCTTTGCTGACGCAGGTCGTGCTCTTTGACGTTACGCGAAGCGCCACTGGCTTCGAGCGCTGCCTGCCAATCATTGAGCAACTGTGGCTGATTGCCGACGATCGCTTCCAGGGTGCTGCCTTGCAGTGCTGCCATATGCCGTTAACTCCGAAAACTTGCTGAGATGCCATCGATCATTCACTTCGCATTGAATGACATCCGCGGATATGAATAGTTGGGAAAAAACTGCAATAAATCGCTCGTATGCCCGCTGCGCTGCAGCTAACTCTAGGTCATGTTTGCCATTCATGGGCCAGCACGGCATGCCGACAAGGCATTTGCCCTGAACGACACCGCCGTGGCATAGATCTATGGGAGAGCTTTTTAACAGAAACCGCGCATTTGAGGAGATTTCTTTGTGAGCAACCCACAGTACGTACCGCCCAAGGTCTGGCGCAACGAGCCCGCCAATGCCGGCAAGTTCTCCAGCACCAACCGTCCGGTGGCAGGCGCCACCCACGAGCAGGCCTTGCCACAGGGCAAACAGCCGCTGCAGTTGTACTCGCTGGCGACGCCCAACGGCGTCAAGGTGACCATTCTTCTTGAAGAATTATTGGCACTCGGCCATAGCGGCGCCGAGTACGACGCCTGGCTGATCCGCATTGGCGAGGGCGAGCAATTTTCCAGCGGTTTTGTGGCGGTCAACCCCAACTCGAAGATCCCGGCACTGCTTGACTGCAGCCAACAGCCACCGGTGCGGGTGTTTGAATCGGGCTCGATCCTGCTGTATCTGGCAGAGAAGTTCGGTGCGCTGCTGCCGAGCGCCCCAGCCGCACGAACCGAGACACTCAACTGGCTGTTCTGGCAGATGGGCGCAGCACCCTACTTGGGCGGCGGCTTCGGCCACTTCTATGTGTATGCGCCGGAGAAGATCGAGTACGCCATCAACCGCTTCACCATGGAAGCCAAGCGTCAGCTGGATGTTCTCGAGCGGCGTCTGGCCGAAAGCCCTTACCTGGGCGGCGACGAGTACAGCATCGCTGACATCGCCGTATGGCCCTGGTACGGCCAGTTGGTGCGCGGCAACCTGTATGACGCGGCGCAGTTCCTCGCCGTCGAGGAATACCCCAACGTGCAACGCTGGGCCGAAGAAATTGCCCAGCGCCCGGCAGTACAACGCGGCACGCGGGTCAACCGCACCTGGGGCGATGAGGCCACGCAGGTTGCAGAGCGTCACTCTGCGCAAGACCTGGATTAACCAGTAATACGTGCCGGGGCTGCGCCCCGGCCAGTTACGTTCAGGATGATGCAGCTTCGCCCTCGACCTCTTCCTTGCGGCTGGCGTAACGCTGGGCCAGCACTGCACAGACCATCAATTGAATTTGATGGAACAGCATCAACGGCAGGATCATCGCGCCGATCCCGCTACCGACGAACAGCACCTGCGCCATGGGCACACCGGTAGCCAGGCTTTTCTTCGAGCCGGCAAACAGGATGGTGATGCGGTCTTCGACACTGAAGCCGAGCGCTCGGCCGAGCACCCGCACGCCCAACAGCACTACCGCCAGCAGTATCCCGCACACGGCGAACAGGCCGGCCAGATGTTGCGGCGACACCGTGTGCCAGAGCCCGGTGACAACCGCTTCACTGAACGCGGTGTAGACCACCAGCAGAATCGAGCCCTGATCGACGATCTTCAGCCAGCGCGCGTTGTGCTTGACCCAGTCGCCGATCCAGCGCCGAGCGATCTGGCCGGCCACGAATGGCACCAACAACTGCAGGGTGATTTTCAGCACCGCGTCCAGGCCCGAGCCGGTATTGCCGTCGGCACCCAGCAGCAACATCACCAGCAGCGGGGTGAGGAAAATCCCCAGCAGGCTCGAAGCCGCTGCGCTGCAGATCGCAGCCGGGACGTTGCCGCGCGCCAGCGAGGTAAAGGCGATTGCCGATTGCACCGTGGCCGGCAAGGCACACAAATAGAGCACGCCCAGGTATAGCTCGTTGCCTACCAACGGCACGAACAGCGGCTTGAACGCCAGCCCCAGCAGCGGAAACAGGACGAAGGTGCAGGAGAACACCAGCAGGTGCAGACGCCAGTGGCCAGCACCCTTGATGATTGCCTCGCGCGACAGCTTGGCCCCATGCAGGAAGAACAGCAGGCCGATAGCCAGGTTGGTCAACCAGCCGAACACCACTGCACCCTGGCCCGAGCACGGCAGCAGCGTAGCGATCAGCACCACGCCGAGCAGGGCCAGGGTGAAGTTGTCGAACAGCATGCGGAAGTACTTCATTACTCATTCCTTGTTGTCATCGTGCAGCGCACGACGATAAGGTCTGCGGCTTATCTGCGCTAACGCTGGAACGCCCGCCAGTGTCGCGCAACGGACACCGCGTACGCTGCAGACAGGAATCCCCATGCTCACTTCCCGCACATTTCTCACCCTGCTTGGCCTCACCTGCTCGCTGGCCAGTACGCACAGCCTTGCTGATGATCTGCAATCTCGGGTCGATGCCGTGATCAAACCGTTGATGGAAAAACACGCGATCCCAGGCATGGCAGTTGCTGTGTTCGCCGATGGCCGAGAACATATCTTTATCTATGGCGAAGCTAACAAGGTCGACCACCAGCCGGTAAGCCGCGAGACCCTGTTTGAAGTCGGGTCGTTGAGCAAGACTTACACCGCGACACTGGTGGCGCTGGCCAGTGCCGAAGGTAAAGTCGATCTGGCCGCGCCAGCCAGCCGCTATCAACCTGCGCTGAGCAACACGGCCTTGGGCCAGGCCACCCTGCTGGAGCTGGGCGCGTATAGCGCCGACTGCCTGCCATTACAGTTCCCGGATGACGTCAAGAGCGACGCCCAGGCGCTGGTGTTCCTCCAGCAATGGCAACGCAAGGCTGCGCCAGGCACGCAGCGCTGCTATTCCAACCCCAGCCTCGGCTTGTTTGGCGACCTGGCAGCGCGCGCGCAGAAGCTGCCCTTCGCGAAGTTGATGGAAGAGTCGCTGCTGCCAAAGCTTGGCCTCAACCACACCTACCTGCAGGTGCCTGCCAGCGCACACAGCCAGTACGCCCAGGGTTATGACGCTCAGCAGCGGCCAGTACGGGTCACGCCCGGCGCCTTCGCTGATGAGGCCTACGGCATCAAGACGACGATCGTCGACGCGCTGCGCTATGTGCGCGTGCAGGTACAGCCCGAGCAATTGACTGCACCACTCAAGCAAGCCATCGCCCTCACCCACCAAGGTTACTTTCAGGTGGGCCGCATGACTCAGGGCCTTGGTTGGGAGCGCTACCCTCATCCCGTGACTCTGCCCACACTACTCGCGGGCAACGGTGCCGGTATGGTCCGCGAGCCGCAGGCTGTAACCCGCTTGAGCCCGGCCAGCCCCGCCGACGCTGGCGCTTGGTACAACAAGACGGGGTCAACCAGTGGCTTCGGTGCCTACGTTGCATTTATCCCCAGCAAAGGCCTGGGTATCGCCCTGCTTGCCAACCGCAATTACCCCAATGAAGCCCGTGTCGAAGCGGCCTACCAGATCCTTTCCGGGCAGTGACTGATGGATTGTCGGACATTATGTAGTGAGGAAAAATATTCACTACAAAACTGTTGACGCCGTTGATCGGCGTTGGGCATGATTAAGCCGTCTCCCTGATCGGGAGCGGTGGCAAGGGTAGTCCAGACGGCTTGCGCGGTAACGCAAGGCGTTCGTGGAGAGGGAACTGTCCAAAAGGCAGCATGTGAAAAGCCCCTGTTGCAACGCTGCGGTAGCAGCCTTGGTAGCGCGCTACATGTGTAGAGCGCCAAGTGTGAAATCACTAAACGACGGGTAATAGGGGCTTTATGATGAACATGAATTTGAACGACAAACCGACTGTTGACCAATTGGCCGAGCTGTTCGCTGCACGCAAGGACAGCCTTGACGATCACCTGCTGTGGATCAGCCAGACTGGCGAGGTTCGCCTTGATCGTCTGCCGCCGAACAGCCTTGAAGACGAATTTGCAGCGCACCTGCCCAGCACCTGCGCCAGCTTCAGGGTCTACCGTCGCGGCCAGGGCTTTGTTGGCAAAAAGGCTGCAGCCGACACCGAGTTCGTTGGCCGCGTGCTGGAAACGCTGCAACAGGAATGGCCTGCAGCCCGTGAGCGGCAAGTAGCCAAGCTGATCGAGCCACTGAACTGAGCGGCCTGATTGTGGTGTTGAGCCCGGCCTGCAAAGGCCGGGCTTTTTCATGCGCGTAGCCGCTGCGGCTGCGGCGCAGCGTCAAGGCTCATGGCCCGCGCCCGGTTGACACCCCACACCATCGCCCGCGTAGTCGTCTCGCCGGGCCGTGTCGGATAGTACTCTTCCAGCAATGCTGTGCCGTTGTCGCTGTACATGCCGATGAACATCTGCGTGGCGCCCAGCCGTGACAGGCGGACCTGCACGTCAATGGTAATACCGTCGCTGAGTTGTTCTTCATGGCTGCGGCTGGGCAGCTGTGATTGGGCCCAATGCCGGTAGGCTTCTTCCCTGATGCGCATTGCAGTCAATCCTCCTTTTGTGAAAGTACAGCGCAAGCAGACCACAGCATTGTTACATCTGCGAGTGCAACTCACTGTTAACTTGCGCAAAATCAACAAAGCTCATCATAAGCGTGCCGTTGGGCGAAAATCCTGTAGGCATTCCTGTCTTGGGACCGCTGCACGCTGCCAATGACACTGTTTTACTTGCGCGCCGGAATCCGCGGCGTGAACCGCCCTTTCTTGCAGCGCTGCAACGCCACCGGCTGCATCTGCTCGGAGTCATCCAGGGTCATATGGGCAAAACCCAGGCGAAACGCAGCTTGCCCGCAGCGCACCTGATTGTTGATCGGAAACACGTCATTAAGGTCTTCGACAAAGGCTTCGCTCATCGCCCAACTCCCTGCACAGTTAGCCGCGCCGGCAAGCCCCTCGCTTGCCCGATAAAGCCCGGCTGTTGAACTGAGACTAGCCGGTCATTCTCGGACTGCTCGGGCGAAAAACCCATAACTGACCAGTGGCACTTAGCCTTATCTGAGCCTGACTGCAGTACCCGTGGCGAACACCACCACCATGCCGCCCTGCACCGAGGGCATGCTGATTTCGAAGTCCACGCCGACCACTGCATCGGCATTCATCTGCCGCGCGCGGGCGATCAACTCAGCGGTAGCCTGCTCGCGGGCTTGCTTCAATGCACTTTCAAGGGTCTGCGAACGCCCCCCGAAGAAATCCCGAAAGCGCGCAAAGAAATCGCGGACGAAGTTGATCCCCTGCACCGATTCGGCGCTGACCAAGCCCAGGTATTCACCAATCGGACGGCCATCGAGCTGGCTGGTGGTAGAGATGATCATGCACATACTCCTGCTGCTGCCCGGCCTGCATGGCCGGGGCAAAAGAAGCGATCTTAGCAAAGCGCCGCGCGCAGGCGCTGGCTCAGCCGACTGCCAAACACATTGATCAACAAGCCGACCATTACCAGCAGCGCGCCCCAGCCCTGAATAGCGCTGAGCCGCTCACCCAGCAACCACGCCGATGAGCTCAGGCCGATTACCGGCACTAACAATGAAAACGGCGCAACCTTGCCGGCCGGATGGCGCGACAGCAGCGTGCTCCAAAGGGTGTAGCCAAGCATGGTTGCCGCATACGCCAGAAACAGCAGCGCGCCCACTGAACTCCAGCTGATATGGGTCAACGCCTGACTGATTCGCTCGGGGCCCTCAAGCATCCACGACAAGGCCAGAAACGGCAGCGGCGGAATCAACCCGCCCCACACCACCAGCGCCACCAGATTCACCGAGCCAAAGCGCCGCGTGATGATGTTGCCCATGCCCCACATCGCACCGCCACATAGCGTCAACAACAGCGCAATCAGCGGCACATGGCTGCTGTGCTCACTGCCGATCAACATAAGCCCGCCTGCCGCTACCAGCAAGCCAAGGACACTGGCCGGGCGCAAGCGCTCGCCGAGAAACAGCGCGGCAAAGCCTAGGGTGAAGAACGCCTGCGACTGCAGGATCAGCGACGCCAGCCCAGGCGGCATGCCGCTGTGCATGGCCTGGAACAAGAAGGCGAACTGGCCCAGGGAGATCGTCGCGCCATAGGCGATAAGCCAGCGCCACGGCAGGTTCGGTCGCTTCACCAGCAGTACGGCCGGGAACGCCACCAGCAAGAAGCGCAAGGCGCCCAACAGCATCGGCGGCAAGCCATCGAGGCCTACCTTGATCACCACGAAATTGACTCCCCAGATGATGATCACCACTAGAGCGATCAACAGGTCCTTGAGCGGCATCATCAGGTCCTTATCCAAACTGTTATAGACATATTTCGTAACAGCATAAGGGTTTTTTGCCGCTCGTGACCCGCACAGTTGCTGGCCAGGGTTGCGCTACAGTCTGGCGCAGCACGGCTGAGCCAGCACCGTCATCTGCCAGTCATGCAACTGTCGTAATCTGCGGGGCATCACTGTGCCCCAGGTTTCCGGCATGCCGCGTCTGCTCTCACTCCTGTTGTTGTCGCTGCCACTGCTCTGCCTGGCTGAGCCGGTGCAATTGCGCATTCAGGGCTCTAACACCATCGGCACTGCGCTTGGGCCTGCGCTGGTTCAGGGGATGCTGCGCAGCAAGGACGCGACGGCGATCGAGCATTCCACAGGGGCTGTGCCCAACGAAATCGCCATTACGGCGCAGGGTCGCGATGGCGAACTCCTCAGCGTGCTGATCGCAGCTCACGGCAGCAGTACCGGTTTCGCTGCACTGGGCAGTGGTGCGGCAGACCTGGTTGCATCCTCGCGACCGATCAGTGACGTCGAGGTAGATCAGTTGCAGGCGTTCGGCGACTTGCGCAGCGGCCGTTCCGAGCAGGTCATCGGCCTCGACGGCGTCGCCGTGATCGTCCATCCAGACAATCCACTGACCAGCCTCACCACAGCGCAGCTGGCCCAGGTGTTTGCCGGTCAGGTAACCCGCTGGGAGCAACTGGGCGTAGCGGGCGGTGCTATCCGACTGTATGCGCGCGATGACCGCTCCGGCACCTTCGAGACCTTCAAGGCGTTGGTCCTCGACCCTGTACGTAGCGCACTGAGTGGCGAGGCCAGGCGCTTCGAGTCCAGCGACGCGCTGGTCGAGCAGGTCCAGAGCGACCGCCAAGCGATTGGCTTCAGCAGCCTTGCGGCCGTGCATGGGGCCAAGGTCCTGGCCATTGCTGCTGGCGATGCGCCGGCCCTGCCGCCCAGCCGCGCGCTGGTTGCCAGTGAAGATTATCCGCTGTCGCGGCGCTTGTACTTCTACCTGCCGGCCAGTCCGCATCCGCTGGCCCAGGCGCTGGCTGATTTTGCCCAAAGCCCGGCAGGCCAGGTCATCGTTGCTGAGCAAGGCTTCGTCAATCAGCAAGTCAAAGCTTTGCCGATCCCCGCCCAGGCAGACATGCCAGCGCGCTACCGCAGCCTTGCTCTGAAAGGACGTCGACTGACCGTGAACTTTCGCTTCCAGGAAGGCAGTGCGAGCCTGGACAGCAAAGCGCTGCGCGACGTACACCGGGTCGCAGACTTCCTGCAGCAGGCCGGCCACGAGCAAACCAGGACGCTATTGGTCGGCTTCGGCGATCCCAAGGAAACACCGGGCAGGGCCGCCTTGCTCTCGCGCCTGCGGGCCATGGCAGTGCGCCGCGAACTGGCCCATGAAGGCCTGCAGAACATCGACGTGCTGGGTATGGGCGCCGAGCTGCCGGTAGCGGGCAACGAGCAAGAGCAAGGCCGCCAACGCAATCGCCGGGTCGAGGTGTGGGTGTATTGAGGAATGCAGAGGGCCACGCAAAGAAATGTAACAGGCTGCCACTCGGCAGCTCCGGCATCTGGGTCTAGGCTCTAACCCATGTGATACCGGGCCCCTCTGACGGCTGCCACGCCGCCATGTCGGATCACTGTTGCCATGCAACGTCGACAATCAAGGAGGGGCTCATGACAGCTCTACAGACCTACCTCGCTACTCCCGTACTCGGTACCAGCGCCTGGCTGTGGCTGGTTTTCGTCGTCATCGTGGTTGGGCTGCTGGTGCTTGACCTTGGCGTCCTGCACCGCAAAGAACGCGAAATCGAAATGCGTGAAAGCCTGCTGCTGTATTCAGGCTATTTCAGCGTGGGCGTACTCTTCGGCGCCTGGGTCTGGTTCGAGTTGGGCGCGCAGTCGGCGCTGGAGTTCTACACCGGCTTCCTGGTCGAACAATCGCTGTCGATGGACAACGTGTTCGTCATGGCGATGATCTTCAGCTACTTCGCCATCCCACGCCGCTACCAGCACCGCGTGTTGTTCTGGGGCATCCTCGGGGTGGTGGTGCTGCGCGCGATCATGATCGGCGTTGGCGCTGCGCTGGTGCAGAACTTTGCCTGGGTGCTCTACCTGTTCGGCGCGTTCCTGCTGTTTACCGGGGTGAAAATGGCTCTGTCCAAGGAGGATAGCCAACCGGACCTGGCCAACAACCCGGTGTTGAGGTTTGTACGCCGGCATATGCGCGTCACTGACGACGTGCACGGAGCAAAATTCTTTGTCCGGCTGACGCCGCCCGGTGAAAGCAAAGCGCTGCGTTACGCCACACCGCTGTTTCTGGCGCTGGTGTTGATCGAACTGGCCGACCTGGTGTTTGCCGTCGACAGCGTGCCGGCGATCTTTGCCATTACTCAAGACCCGTTCATTGTCTACACCTCGAACATCTTCGCCATCCTTGGCTTGCGCTCGCTGTACTTCGCGCTGTCCGCCCTGATGCATCGGTTCGTATATCTGAAGTACGCGCTGGCCCTGGTGTTGATCTTCATCGGCTGCAAGATTTTCTATCACGGCCTCATCGGCAAGGTGCCGGCGCTGCTCTCGCTGGGGGTGACTTTTGCACTGTTGCTGGGCGGGGTCGTGCTGTCGTTGCTCAAGACCCGCAATGATGCGACAGCGGGTGGCCAGCCTGGTCATGGACCAGACCCCGTGGCTCATCACCGGCCAACACCACGCTCAATTCAGGAGGGAGCGATCACTGAAAATCCTGACTCGCTGAGGAACCGCTAGCCAAGTGCAAGTTCGGCGCGCTGCCCAGGCGCGCCACCCTCAGCGGCCCATGCGCAGTAACTCCGCCGGTACATACTTGCCGATTTCATACTTGCCGATGGCGGCCCGATGCACCTCGTCCGGCCCGTCCGCCAGGCGCAGGGTGCGCTGCATGGCGTACATATAGGCCAGCGGGAAATCAGCGCTGACCCCTGCCCCGCCATGGATCTGGATGGCCCGGTCGATCACTTTCAACGCGACATTGGGCGCGACCACCTTGATCTGCGCGATCTCGCTGCGGGCGACCTTGTTGCCAACGGTGTCCATCATGTAGGCCGCCTTCAGCGTCAGCAGGCGGGCCATGTCGATTTCCATACGCGAGTCGGCGATCTTGTCGATGTTGCCGCCAAGCCGCGCCAATGGCCGGCCAAAAGCCGTGCGTTCAACCGAGCGCCGGCACATCAATTCCAGCGCACGCTCGGCCATGCCCACCGAACGCATGCAGTGGTGAATCCGCCCCGGCCCCAGCCGCCCCTGGGCAATCTCGAAGCCACGGCCTTCGCCCAGCAGGACGTTTTCATAGGGCACGCGCACATTGTCGAAGAGCACTTCGGCGTGGCCATGGGGGGCGTCGTCGTAGCCGAACACCGGCAATGGCCGGACGATCTTCAGCCCGGGCGTGTCGGTGGGTACCAGAATCATCGAGTGCTGTTCATGGCGCTGGCCATCCGGGTTGGACAGGCCCATGAAGATCATCACCTTGCAGCGCGGATCGCAGGCGCCGGAGGTCCACCACTTGCGCCCGTTTATCAGCCACTGATCACCATCGCGCACGGCCGTGGCCGCCATGTTGGTGGCATCGGACGAAGCCACGTCCGGTTCGGTCATGGCGAACGCCGAGCGGATCTCGCCGCGCAGCAGCGGTTCCAGCCACTGGCGCTTCTGCGCCTCGCTGGCGTAGCGCACCAGCACCTCCATGTTGCCGGTATCGGGCGCCGAGCAGTTGAACGGCTCCGGCCCCAGCAGGGAGCGGCCCATGATTTCCGCCAAAGGCGCGTATTCAAGGTTGCTCAGGCCCGCGCCGTATTCCGAGTCGGGCAGAAACAAGTTCCACAGGCCTTCAGCGCGAGCCTTGGTTTTGAGCTCCTCCATTACCGCCGTCGGCTGCCAGCGGTCGCCCGCGGCAACTTGGCGGTCGAACACTGCTTCGGCAGGATACACATGCTGGTCCATGAACGCAGTGACGCGCTCTCGCAGGGCCTGCACCTTGGGCGAATAGGCGAAATCCATCGGGCTTACCTTCACAGGATGAAGAACATGGGCCTGAGCCTAGAACAAGCGCGCCAATCCACCTAGCCTATTTTCAGCGTGTATAAACATTCATAACCGATATATGATCCAGCGATAACATCACGTCGAGCGGCGCCCAATGAATCTCAGCAAGGTTGACCTCAATCTGTTCATCGTCTTCGATGCGATCTACACCGAAGCCAACCTAACCCGCGCCGGGCAGATCGTCGGCATTACCCAGCCGGCGGTGTCCAACGCATTGTCGCGGCTGCGCGAGACCTTCAACGATCCGCTGTTCGTGCGCACCGCCCAAGGCATGGTGCCGACGCCGATGGCGCAAAACATCATCGGCCCGGTACGCAACGCGCTGGCGCTGCTGCGGGTTTCGGTGCAGGAAAGCCGCATCTTCAATCCGCAACAGGCGAATAAAACCTTCCGCATCAGCATGACCGACCTGACCGAAGCGGTAGTGCTGCCGCCGCTGTTCCAGCGTCTGCGCCGGCTGGCACCAGCGGTGATGATCGAAAGCTTCCTGTGCAAACGGCGCGAAACCACCAAGGAACTGGCCGCTGGCCGCCTCGATTTCGCCGTCGATGCGCCGCTCAACACCGACCCGCAGGTGCGCCATGTCAAACTGATGCAGGACCGCTTCGTCTGCGCAATGCGTCAGGGCCACCCACTGGCCGAGACCAAGCTGACGCTGGAGCAGTACCTGGGCATGAGCCACATCCATATCTCCAGCCGGCGTAACGGCCTGGGATATGTCGACCTGGCGCTGGGCAAGATGGGCCTGCAACGCAAGGTTGCGCTGCGCTCACAACACTACCTGATGGCCTCGCAAGTGTTGCAGCAGACTGACATGGTAATGACTGTGCCAGAGCGTTTCGCCCGCCGCCATCAACTGCGCCACTTGCCACTGCCGGTTGACGTACCGCCGCTGGAAACTCACCTGTACTGGCATGAAAGCACCGACCAGGACCCAGCCAACCGCTGGATGCGCGAACAGATCATCGAGCTATGTGAGCGGGTTGTGGTGGAAGAGGAAAAAATGTTTGATCCTGTTTGACAGGTTTTAGGAGAATTTTCTTCTACCCGATCGGGATTAGCGGGAAAACAAGGGAAAAAATTTTTGGCTGCAGACCGATAGCATGTCGCTAACGTTCGCCACCATCAGGCGACATGCCCGGATCAGTCCATCATGCCCAGCGCCCCACTGTACTTTGACTACGCCGCCACAACCCCCGTCGATGAGCGGGTTATCGAAACCATGCTCGCCTGCCTCGGCCACCACGCCAACTTCGGCAACCCTGCCTCCAGCGGTCACGCCTATGGCCAAGCGGCACGTGCCGTGGTCGAGCAGGCCCGCCAGCAGGTCGCCGAGCGGGTTGGCGCGCAGCCAGAGGAGTTGGTCTGGACCTCAGGCGCCACCGAGTCCAACAACCTCGCCCTGAAAGGCATCGCCGATGGCGCCGACAAGCCTGGGCACCTGCTTACCAGCGCGCTGGAACACAAGGCAGTGCTCGACACGGTGGCCGAGCTTGAGCGTCAAGGCTGGGCAGTGACCCGCCTGATGCCCGATCAGGCCGGGTTGATTCAGCCCGATGCGGTTCGCCAGGCGCTGCGCGACGACACGCGGCTGGTGTCGCTGATGGCGGTCAACAACGAACTGGGCACCGTCACCGACTATGCCGCGATTGGCGAGATCGTTCGTGCCCATGGCGCAATACTGCACGTAGACGCTGCCCAGGCAGTCGGCAAGATCGCGCTCGACCTGCGCGAGCAGGCCGTCGATCTGATGTCCTTCTCAGCGCACAAGGTCTACGGCCCCAAGGGCATCGGTGCGCTGTATGTCGGTCCGCGAGCGCGGCCACTGATGCGTGCCCAGATGCATGGTGGCGGCCATGAAGGCGGCCTACGCTCGGGCACCCTCGCGACCCACCAGATCGCGGGCATGGGCAGCGCCTTCGCCTTGGCAGGCGAATCTGCCGAGGCCGAGCAGCAGCGCATCCATCAACTCAGCGAACGCCTGCTAAACGGCCTGCTGGCGCTGCCGGGTGTCGCACTTAATGGCTGCCCGCAGCAACGCATCGCCAACACCCTGAACCTGCGCATCGCCACCCCAGGCTTCAACAGCGCAGCGCTGGCCAGCGAGTTGGCGTTGTCGACGACTTCGGCCTGTAACTCCGCCAGCAATGCTGCGTCACATGTGCTGCTAGCGCTGGGCCTTACCGATCAACAAGCTCGCAGCAGTGTGCGCATCAGCCTAGGCCGTTACACCACAGAGACTGATGTGGATGCTGCAATCAAGGTGTTTACCCGCGTGCTGGCGACTGCTGCGCCGACCTTCTGGTAACCACACGCGACATGTTCAGGCGCGCGGCCTCGCGCCTGCCATTAGCAGCAGCGTGGCCAATACGGCCAAGCCAGCCACCGCGCTGGCTACGTAGCCCAGCGCTGCAGTGCCGTACCATTGAATCACCAGCCCGCCCAGCGCAGCGCCAACCGCGATGCCACCGTTTGCAGCAGATACGTTCAATGTCCCGGCCAGGGCCTGAGCCTTGGCGCCGGCCTGCATGACGCGCACCTGACACACCGGGAACAACGCCGTGTAGGCAACGCCCCACAGCGCCAGGGCAATCAGCAGCAGCGCTGGATTGCCGACCACGGGAGCAACCGCGCCCATGCCAATCGCGAGAATGAAAAGCAACAGTACCGTCGCTCCGAGCGGGCTACGGTCAACGATGCGCCCGGCCAGGCTGTTGCCAAGCATGCCGACCACACCAAAGCCCATCAGCCACCAACCGACCTGAGCCGCAGGCACGCCCGCCACCTGTTCGAGGATTTCTGCCAGGTAGGTGTAGGCGCTGAACATCGCGGTAAACACCAGCACCGACAACAGCACATGGGCAATAAAGCGCCGGTCACGCAAGATCACTGTCTGCCGTTCGCCTTGCGCCCGCTGCGGCGCGGGCGGCAACTTCGGCAACCAGGCCCACATCAGCAGCGCGACCAGCAGGCACAACCCGGCCAGCAGCCAGAAGCTGCCACGCCAGCCGACCAGCCCGGCGGCGACAGTGCCCAGCGGAATGCCGAAGACAAACGCCGCCGTGATGCCCAGATAGACCTTGGCCACCGCCCAACCCTCACGGCCGGGCCCTGCCAACTGCCCTGCACTCTCGCTGGCGGTGCCCCAATACACCGGCAACGCCAGTGCGCCGAGTACACGCGCCAGCGCCAGCACCCAGACGTTTGGCGCCACTGCGGCAAGTGCGTTGGACGCGGCAAACACCAGCACGATGGCAATGAACAGGGTCTTGCGCGGATAGGCTGACAACCAGGCGGTCAGAAACGGCCCGAACAGCATGACAGTCACCGCAAACAGGGTCACCAACTGGCCCGCTGCTGCAATCGACAGGCCTAGGTCGCGGGCCAGCCCCGGCAGCAAGCCAAGGATGATGAATTCAGTGGTCAGCAGGGCAAAGCCGCCGACCGCGAACAACAGAATGGACAGCCCGGTGCGCTGCCCGGAGTCGGCGACTGCGGGAGCAGTCAGGGAAGAATTTTGCATCGTCTATCGCTCGGAAACTTTCAGCCGCGAAGCTTAATATGGAATTACAGGCCTATTACGGGTAGATTTTCCGTAATTTGCTGAACCATTTTCACTAATCAAGGCCCGCCTCCATGCCTGTCGCCGAGCATCTCAAGGACATCGACTTCTTCGTCAATGTCGCCAACGCGGGTAGCTTCACCGCCGCTGCCGAGCGCATGAACCTGACCAGCTCAGCCGTCAGCAAGGGTGTGGCGCGCCTGGAGAAACGTTTGCAGGTCAGGCTGTTCGAACGCACCACTCGGCGCCTGCTGCTCAGCGACAGCGGGGCAGCCTATTACCGAACCTGCAGCCGAGTGCTGGCCGAGATCGCCGAAGCCGAGATGGCCCTGCATGATGAACTGAACGAGCCATGCGGGCCGCTGCGGGTCGATCTGCCCGCAAGCTTCGGCCGCCTGCATGCGCTGCCCGCCGTGCTCGACTTCGCCCGGCGCCATCCGCGCCTGCAACCGCACATCACTTTGTCCGATCGCTTTGTCGACATGCTCGAGGACGCCATCGACGTCATCGTTCGCATTGGCGGGCCGCAGGTGTGGCCGGCTGGTGTCGAGCATCGCTATCTGGGCAGTCAGCGCACGGTGTTTTGCGCCGCCCCCAGCTACCTCGCCGAGCACGGCACGCCGCGTGATGAGCGCGACTTGCAGGCACTTGGTTGCGTGTTGTACGCCTGCGCCGATGGCAGCACACCGCCCCTGCATTTCGCCAGTGGCCGGCAAGGCGCGACGCAACTGAAAAGCATCAGCGGCCGCCTGGCCATCGGTGACGCCGAAGGCCAGGCGATAGCGATCATGGCCGGCCACGGTATCGCCCAGTTACCGACCTGGCTGGTTCAGCGCCAATTGGATCAGGGCAGCCTGGTCGAAGTGCTGCCAGAGTTCGCCAGCGAGGGCCTTCCGATTCACCTGGCCTGGCGCCGCAATCGGCGCCATTTGCCCAAGGTCAGCGCACTGGTCGAAGCGCTCAGCGCACAGCTGATACCGGTGCTGGACCCGCAGGTCAAAGGAAGGTGAATACACTCGACGCCGGCAAGCGCGACTTGCCCAGCCCAGCGTTGAAGTCGTCGGCACTGCGGTAGCCCAGGCTGAGCAGCACCACACTGGTGAAGCCGCGCTCGCGCAGGCCAAGCTCGGCGTCCAATAGTTTGCTGTCGAAACCTTCGATCGGCGTGGCATCCAGCTCCAGCGCGGCAGCGCCCAGCAGCGCAGTGCCAAGAGCAAGGTAGGTTTGTTTTTCCATCCAGTGCTGCAGGTCTTTCTGATCGAAGCGGTGCAGGTCGACATAGCTGCGCCGGGTCAGGTCCTGGCCGGCCTTGGCCTGCTCGGTATGGAAACGGCCGTCACGGGCTTCCTGCTCCAGCAGGGCCTGCAGATGCGCTTCAGGCATCTCGGTGCGCGCGGCAAATACCAGCACATGCGAGGCATCGCGAATCTTTGCGGTGTTGTAGGCAAACGCTTCGGTGCTCTTGGCTATCCGCGCCTTGCCTTCAGCGCTGTCGGCAACGATGAAGTGCCAAGGCTGGGTATTGACCGAAGACGGGCTGTGGCGCAGTTGCTCGAGCAAGGTATCGATGGTCGCTTGCGGGATTCTGCGGCTGGCGTCGTAGGCTTTGGTGGTGTAACGGCGCTTGGCCAGGGTAACGGTGTCCATCGAAAAGCTCCTGAGGTGTGCAGATTCGACGCGCATCTTAGCGCTGTTGCAGCCAATAGAAACCGCTGAAAATACAGCAACACTTTCATGCCAATGACGAAAATGCTGCGCAACCTGCTGCACATCCGTTCTAAACCTGACCAGCCCTTGTGGGTTAAGGTAGTGGGCCCACTCACCAGCAGCTGCCGCCCATGACCAACTGGATTGATCTGAGCCAGGACGCCGATACCGGCATCGAGTCGGTGCGCGCGCATTTCACCGGGCACGCCTACGACCCGCACTGGCATGACAGCTACCTGGTCGGCGCCACCGAGCAAGGCGTGCAGCAGTTCAACTGCCGCCGCGCCAGCCATGTGAGCACGCCCGGTCAGGTGTTTCTGCTCGAGCCCGGCGAGATCCACGATGGCCTGGCGCCGACTGCCGACGGCTTCACCTACTTCACCTTGTACCTGGAGCCAGACTGGCTGCAGGCCGAACTGCCGGGCTTGTTCGAACAAGCGCCGGCCAATAGCCTGCCCAGTTTTGCCGACACCCAGTGCAACGATGTGCGCTTGAGCGGGGCGATCATGCGCGCCTTCGACGCCGTGCACAGTCAGGACCTGCGCATCGTGCGCCAGACGGCCATGGACGACATGCTCGCCTGCCTGACCCAGCACCTGCACTGGCGCAAGCGGCTCAATCCCGACCCACGCCTGCCGCTGACCGCGCAGCGTGCGCGGGACTACCTGCACGCGCATATCGATCAGGATATCGGCCTGGTCGAGCTGGCTCAGGCCTGCGGGGTCGATCGTTTTCGACTGAGTCGCGCGTTCAAGGCGGCCTTCGGCCTGGCCCCGCACGCCTACCTGATTCAGCTGCGCCTGGCTCGAGCGCGGCGCCTGCTGGCCTTGGGCGAGAGCCCCGCTGCAGTGGCCACGGCGCTTGGCTTTGCCGATCAGAGCCACCTCGGCCGCTGGTTCCGCCGGGCGTATCGCCTGACCCCAGCAGCCTACCAACGACGCTGCTCAAAGCTTCCAGACTGAACCGGCGGCGGCAGCGACCATGGTGCTCCATCCCTCTGGAGTTACCGTTGATGCTGCAGTCCCTGTTGCCCTTTACCTTGTTTGCGCTGGTCACCAGCATCAGCCCCGGGCCGACCAACGTGCTGATCCTCGCCCATAGCGCCCGCGCCGGGCTGCGTGCCAGCGTGGCGCCGATTGTGGCGGCCTCCACGGCTGCGGCGGTGATCGTCTGGGCGGTTGGCCTGGGCCTGGGCGAAGTGCTGCTGCGCTATCCGCTGGCGCAGCAAGTGATGAGCTGGCTCGGCGTGATCTGGCTGACGTGGCTGGGCTGGCAGTTGCTGCGCAGTGCCGGCGAGCCGATCCAGAGTGCCGAACAACAGCCCTTCGGCGCGATCAGTGCTGCGTCGCTGCAACTGATCAACCCCAAAGTCTGGTTGCTGGCCGTGGCGGTAATCGGCGTGTATGCAGCGCCGGGCCAGCCGGTCTGGCAGCTGGCGCTGGTGTTGCTGCTGGTGGCCCTGCCGAGCATGACCAGTTGGGCCCTGCTCGGTGCTGGTAGCGCCCGCTGGTTGCAGTCGCCGCAGCGCCTGCGCCGGTTCAATCAGCTGCTGGCGTGCTTGCTGATTGCCTCGGCGTGGTCGGCGCTGCTGCTGTAGCGGCCCGGCTCAGCCGAGCGCAGGCGTCTCGCGCAAGCGCTTGAGGCTGACCAGCGCCAGGATCAGGCCGAGCACAGCCACCGAACCGCCAGCCAGGCCGATGTAAGCCACGCCCAACTGGCCGCTGACGATGCTGCCGAGCAACGCGCCGCCGCCGATCCCGATGTTGTAGATGCCAGAGAACAACGCCATGGCCACATCGGTGGCGTCCGAGGCCAGCTTGAGGGTCTTGGACTGCAACGCCAGACTGAAGCTGAGGATCGCCACCCCCCAGAACATGCTCAATACGGCGAATACAGTGAAGTTGCCCGAGAGTGGCCAGAGCAGCAGCAGGCAAGCGGCCAGGCACCCAATCGAACCGAGCAGGAACAGCTGCGGGAAACGCTCGCTGTAGCGGCTGAACAGCACCGAACCAATCACCCCGGCACCGCCAAACAGCAACAACAACAAGGTGGTGCGATCGCCGCCGATCTGTGCGACATGCAAGGCAAATGGTTCGATATAGCTGTAGGCGGTGAACTGTGCGGTGATCAGCAACGTCACCAGCAGGTAGGTAATCACCAGGGCCGGCCGCTTGAACAACACCGGCAAGCTGCGCAGCGAGCCGGAGTTCTGGCTCGGCAGCAATGGCAGCGACTTCATCAGGCAGAGCATGGTCACCAGCGCCACGCCGGCGATGCTCAGAAACGTCACCCGCCAGCCCAGCGCCTCGCCCACCACCCGGCCAAGCGGAATGCCCAGGACCATCGCCAGGGTGGTACCGGTCGCGAGCAGGCCCAATGCCTTGGCCTGCTTGCCCGCTGGCGCCACCCGCACGGCCAGCGAAGCGGTAATTGCCCAGAACACCGCATGCGACAAGGCAATGCCGATACGGCTGAGCACCAGCATGGTGAAACTTTGCGATAGCCACGACAGCAAGTGGCTGACGATGAACACCAGAAACACCCACAGCAGCAAGCGGCGCCGCTCGATATTGCGCGTCAGCAACATCATCGGCAGCGACGCCAGCGCCACTATCCAGGCATAGATGGTCAACATCAGGCCGACCTGCGCAGTGCTCATGTCAAAACTACGGCCGATGTCACTGAGCAGCGCCACCGGAACGAACTCGGTGGTATTGAAGATAAACGCAGCCAGGGCCAACGCAATGACACTGAGCCAGCTGCCGCCGCCCACCGGTGTGGGCATGGATGTAGGGATCGGACCATTCATGGATGGGAATTACAGCTCCTGAAAAAAGACGACAAGCACGCAACCCAGCCCGCTGCGAAAGCATGCGGCAGGTGCGGATAGATATGTATCAAGGATGGCGGCCATGGTACGCGCCAAGCCAGGGCCTCACAACCGCAGTGCGGGCGGAGTAACATGTGCGCTCTAGAGACAGACCGCGGAACAAGGAGTCCGATCCGTTCATGGACAAGCAGCACGCCCAGCAACAATGGCAGCAGGCCGTAATCGCCTATGCCAAGGCCATCAACCACTACGTCGCGCAAGGCCGCACGCAAGGCTGGGACAACCTCGAGGAGCCGGTCGCGCCTGCCACCGAGCACCTGCTGCCGGCCTGGCAGGCGGCGCTACAGGCGATCAATCAGCCCTATATCGATGAGCAGCAACGCCGCGCATTTCGCAGCGACTGGCCGCCCGCCCACCTGCCGCTGGTACCGCTGCTGGAACAGCACGGGCAAGGCATCGCCAGCGTGCTCATGCTCGATGACGGCAGCCTGCTGGCACGGATTGGCATGCCTCACGAAAAAGGCCAGGTGGTTCGCATCGATGGGCGCACGGTGACCCCGGTGATTGGCGTCGAGCACTTTGGCCGCTGCCCGCAGCGACGTTATTTCGCCCTGGCCAACGCTGAGGGTATCCGCGTCACTGATGGTTGGGGTGGCCCGCAGGTCGCGCGGATGGCCTGGCCCCATGGCCTTGAAGGTTTGCCCAGAGGCTATCCGTTCGAACCGTTCGATTTACCGCCCACACCGAGCGCGCTGATCCCCTTCCCGGATGGGCAGCGGGTATTGCTGGTCAGCAGCGAAGGGATATTTGTGCTCACCGGCGAGCGGGCGATTCGCCTGTTGCCGCAGCAGCAGACGATTCTCGATGATCTGGCAGAAGGGATCGACCCCGACGATATCGCCCTGGGCCTGTCGATGGAGCACGGCGCAGTCTCGCCCGATGGCCGCCTGCTCGCCATCGGCGAACAAGGCGCGCGCCATCTGGTGCTGGATGATCAACTGCAGGTGGTCGCCGAAGTCGGCCCAGTCGGTGAATACCCACACTTTGCCTTGTTCAATCAGCGCGGCGACCATTTGATCCTGAATGCCTGCCATTTTTACAACGGCAACACCCTGGGTGTGCGCACGGCTGACCTGCCGGGGCTCGATACCGACTACTACAGCGAAGACCCGCGCACGCCGCTGGTCGAGGATGGCGCGCGGATCTACGCTGGCGTAGCCCGCGCCGGCGAGTACATCGTGGGTGATGCGCACGGCTATCTGCGGGCATTTGGCGAAGACGGTCAGGAGCACTGGCAGCATTACCTGGGCTCGACCTTGTGCGCCATGGACATCAGCGCAGATGGCAAAACCCTGGTCGCCGCCAGCTATGCCGGCTTCATCTCGCTGATCGCCCTCGACAGCGGCCGCCCTGACTGGCAGATCGGCACTGGCGAGCACGGCGAGCTACGCCGCTGGCTGTTCTGGAAGGGCCTGGACAAGCCACTGGCTTGGTGACCCGTCACCTGCCAGTCAGGCTTTCAGCGTGGCCATGTCGATGACGAAGCGGTATTTCACATCGCCAGCGATCACCCGCTCGAAGGCTTCGTTGATGCTGCGGATATCGAGCATCTCGATGTCGCAGGTGATGCCATGCTCGGCGCTGAAGTCGAGCATTTCCTGGGTTTCGGCGATGCCACCGATCAACGAACCGGCCAGTACGCGACGCTTGAGCACCAGGTTGGCTGCATGCAGTGGTGGCTCGACCGGCTCGATCAGGCCGACCAGGATGTGCACGCCATCAAAGGTCAGGGTGTCGAGGTAGGGATTGAGATCGTGCTGCACTGGGATAGTGTCGAGCAAGAAGTCGAAACGCCCGGCGGCGGCGCGCATCTGCTCGGCATCGCTGGACACGATGACGTGATCGGCGCCCTGGCGGCGAGCTTCTTCTGCCTTGGCTGCGGAGCGGGTGAACAAGGTCACTTCAGCGCCCAGTGCCTTGGCGAACTTGATGCCCATGTGGCCCAGGCCACCCATGCCGAGAATGCCGACCTTGTGGCCAGGGCCGACACCGTGGTGCTTGAGCGGCGAGTAGGTGGTGATGCCGGCGCACAGCAGCGGCGCCGCGCTGGCCAGGTCCAGACCTTGCGGCATGCGCAGGACGAAATGCTCGCTGACCACGATGCTGTTGGAGTAGCCGCCCATGGTGTTGCTGCCATCGACCCGGTCCGGGGTCGCGTAGGTCATGGTCGGGCCGGCCAGGCAGTACTGCTCGAGGTCCTTGGCGCAGGCCTGGCACTCGCGGCACGAGTCGACCATGCAGCCAACGCCGACCAGGTCGCCGACTTTGTGCTTGCTGACGTTGGCACCGACCGCCGTCACCCGGCCGACGATTTCGTGGCCCGGCATCAGCGGGTACACAGCGATGCCCCACTCGTTGCGCGCCTGGTGAATGTCGGAGTGGCAGACGCCGCAATAAAGGATCTCGATGGCGACGTCATCGGCACGCGGGCTGCGACGCTCGAAGCTCATCGGCAGCAGCGGGCTGGTCGGGGTTTGGGCGGCATAACCGATTGCGGTATACATGGCGAAGACCTCTCAAGTGAAACGATTCAATGCCAGCCATTCTCCTGCCAGATGGCGAGCGAGGCCACCGTGAATTCTCCGGCATGCTTGCCTGATTCTCCGAAACCGCCACATCCGATATAGCGCCAGGCTATAAATCTGCGAGAATGCCAGTGTCTGATTCTCTGCCCAGGCCCTTTATGCAGCTTACCCGCCACGTCGACGCCAACGCCCCGCTCTGCGACCTGATTCGCCGCCTGGCAACGCGCCCGGGGTTTGTCTCCACCCATCTGCCGCAGGTGCAGGTGCTTAGCTGGGATCACTACGTCGCCAGCAGCCCGCAGATCTATGAACCGAGCCTGATGATCCTCGCCCAGGGCAGCAAACTGGCAAGGCTGGGGCCGCGTACCCTGGAGTACGGCGCGGGTCATTACCTGGTGCAGGCGCTGTCGGTGCCGTTCATGTGCGAGACCTTCGCGACTGCCGAAGCGCCACTGCTGGGCGTGGCCGTGGATATCGACCGCAGCGTACTCAGCGAACTGGTGCAGAGCATGCAGCTGGCGCCAGATGCCTGTGTGCAGGCGCAAACCCCGCAGTCGATGACCTCGGCGGCACTCGATGCGGCCATGCGCGATAGCGTCGAGCGCCTGCTGCAGTGCCTGCAGGACCCGCTGGATGCCCAGGTGCTAGGCCCGGCACGTATGCGCGAAGTGCTCTACACCGCTTTGCGTGGGCCGCAGGCCGGTGTGCTGAGGGCCTTGGTCGAGCAGCAAGGGCACTTTGCCCGAGTAGCCGCCTCGCTTGCTTATCTGCGCGAGCATTACGCCGAGCCGCTCAGCGTCGAAGCCTTGGCCAGCTGCGCCAACATGAGCGTGTCGACCTTCCATGAGCACTTCAAGCGCTGCACCGACATGGCGCCAATGCAGTACCTCAAGCGCCTGCGCCTGCTCAAGGCGCAGCAGATGCTGATCGGCGAAGGCCTGGGCGTGGCACAGGCGGCGCACCGGGTCGGTTATCAGAGCACCTCGCAGTTCAGCCGCGAATACAAGCGTCAGTTTGCCCAGAGCCCAGGGGATGAGCAGCCTTACCAACGATTTGCGCCAGGCAGCCTGAACGATTTTTCCGCTTCGGTCTGAGCACCTCAGCCATGCAGCGCGCTACAGGCGTTACTGACGCAAGACCATGTCGACAATCGTCGCCTGCAACTCTTGCCTCGCCTGCTCCGGCTCAAGCGCGCCGTTTGCTGCGGCCTGCGACAAGGCATCCGCCGCGCCCACCAGCACGCGCAACCCTGCCGCAGCAATATCGCCACTCGGCGCGAACGGAGCCAGCGCGAGCCGGCACTTGTCCAGAAACGGCGCTTCGCACTGGTTTTTCAGCGTTTCCATCTCGGGCGAACCGGTCAAGGCTGCACTGACGCCGGGAATCTCCCGCCCCTGGCTGATCACGCAATCGATATAGGCCGCGGCAATCACCCGTGCGCGGTCCGTCAGGGTCGGTTCACAGCTCGCCAGCAATGCATCCAGCATCGCCGACTGACGCGCGTCGTATTCCTGATAGAGCGCAACCAATAAGCCGTTTCGCGATACGAAATGGTCGTAGACCACTGGCTTGGTCACACCGGACTGCTGTGCCAGCTGGCCGAGGCTGAGCGCATCGGTGCCCTCCAGCCTGACGATTTCCCGAGCCACTTCCAGCAATTGGCTCCGGCGCTGTTCCCGCGACAGGCGCTTGCGCGACTGCGGATTCTGCTCACTTGACATCGCAACCTACCAAAAGTAACTTACCAAAGGTAACTTACCGATAGTATATAGCGACGCCTGCCGTCTCGCAGCCCCTTCCGGAGAATCTTCATGCACGCACTGATCGTCATCGGCCACCATGATCCTGAGTCCCTTACCCATGCGCTCGCCGCGCAGATCGCCGAGGGCCTTGCCGACGCGGGCCACAGCAGCAGCCTCGCCGACCTGGCCACTGAGAGATTCGACCCGCGCTTTGGCCTTGCTGACCACGCCGTGCATCGGCGCCTGGCGACAGCTCCGGCTGATGTTCTAAGCGAACAGGCGCGGATCGAATGCGCCGATGCTCTGGTGCTGGTCTACCCCGTTTACTGGTGGTCGATGCCAGCTTTGCTCAAAGGCTGGGTCGAGCGCGTATTCAGCAACGGCTGGGCGTTCGACTATTTGCCAGACGGGCGTTTGATCAAAAAGCTCCACGGCCTGCCGGTACAGCTGGTTGGCCTGGCTGGCGCCGACGCGGGCACGTTCGTTCGGCATGGTTACGGCCATGCCATGGCGACTCAGATAGAGCATGGAATCTTTGATTACTGCGGTGCTCGGGTGCTTGGCTCGGCGCTTCTGGATGACAGCGAGAGCGGCCAGAGCCTTGCCCATCTGGCGAGCGCGCGCTCAATCGGGCAGAAGCTGTTCGACAAGGTTGCGATAAGCGCCTGACCTCTTTGCCCCCTGATACGGCAGTGAACCGCCAGCACGCTGCCATTGCGGGAGTTCTACCGATCCAGCTACCATTGAGAACGATTCACACTCACGATCGGATATCAACCGTTGGACAGCACCTCGACCCGCAAGCTGGGCTTCTTTTTCAGCGATAATCACAGCTGGCTGCTCCAACACATCCACAAGCGCCTGCGTAACCGCGCAGATGCTGAAGACACGGCTGCCGAAGCGTTTTGCCAGATGCTCGGTGCGCGGGTTGATCCAGACAGCATCCTGCAGCCGCGGGCCTACCTGTCGACGATTGCCCGTCGACTGATTTTCGATCGTCACCGCCGCCGCCAACTTGAGCAGGCTTACCTGGAACGCCTGAGCCATCTGCCGGAGCAAGTGGCGCCGTCAGTTGAAGAACAACTGCTGCTGATCGAGGCCCTGGTGACTATCGACCAGGCGCTCGATGGCCTCCCCGCGATCGTCAAGAGCACATTCCTTTACAGTCAGCTCGACGGCATGAGCTACGTCGACATCGCGGCCAAATTGCAGCTGTCCGAACGCACCGTCAGCCGCTACATGAAACAGGCGCTGCGCCAGTGCTACCTGAGCGAGCTGCAGCCATGAGTGCGCGCAGCCTGGACAGCGTGACCGAGCAAGCCATCGACTGGATGGTCGAGCTCAATGCCGCTAGCCCGGACCCAGCGCTGCTGCGCCGGGTCGACCAGTGGCTGGCGCAAGACCCGCGCCATCAACACGCCTGGGATCTGTTACAGCAACGCCTGGGCCGGCCGTGCGCAGCGCTGAGAGCACTGGATCAGCGCGTGCCCGGGCAAGCCAGTGAGGCCCGCCAACTGCTGCTGCAACCGACGCGCACACGCCGTGATGTGCTGCGCAGTCTCGCCGGGCTTGGGTTGCTGGGTGGCGGCCTGTGGGCCGGCTGGCGCAGCGACGCGGCGCAGGACTGGATGGCTGATCTGCACACCGCTAGCGGCCAGCGCCGCACCTTCACGCTCGAAGACGGCAGCCGTCTCAGCATGAACAGCGCCAGCGCGGTTGACCTGCGCTTTGATCGCGAGCAACGGCTGGTGGTGCTGCGTCACGGCGAGCTGTTGATCGACGTTGCCAAAGACCCGCTGCGGCCGCTGCGGGTGCGCGCCGCGCAAGGTCAGATCCAGGCCCTGGGCACGCGTTTTCTGGTCGGCCAGGAACCAGCCACAACACGGGTTACCGTGCTGCAGCACAGCGTGCGCGCCAGCCTGCCGAATGGGCAGGAGCAAGTCCTGCAGCAAGGTCAGGCCGCGCTGCTTGGCGCTGACGGCATTCAGCTACTCAGTGGTGAGCAGCTGCAGCGCGCCGCCTGGGTCGACGGCAAGCTCGAGGTCCTCGATGAGCCACTGCACGCCGTGGTCGAGGCGCTGCGCCCTTACCAGCGTGGTTACATTCGCCTGGCCCCGGCAGTGCGCGGCCTGCGCGTGCAGGGTGTGTTCCCGCTGGACCAGCCGCAACAGGCCTTGGCCGCCCTCGCCGAAGCTTTGCCTATAAAGGTCGAGCACTACGCACCGTGGCTGACACTGATCGGGCCAATGCCAGCATAGTGAGAATATCTTTAAAAATCATTCGCAGCCGTGTCCGGTTTTCATTTCTCGTCGCACCTATCTCCTGACAGCCACTTTTCAACGGGAGAACACCGTGCACAACACCTGGCCCCGCGCCCTGCCCCTGGTCCTCGCTCTGAGCAGCTTGAGTGCCCTGGCTCAGGCGCAGACGTTGACCTTCAACCTGCCGGCCGCAAGCCTGGCCGCCACCCTCAACCGCATCGCCAGCCAGAGCGGCAGCATTATCGCGCTGGAGCCAGACCTGGTGCGCGGCAAGCAGGCGCCAGCAGTGGTCGGCCAGATGAGCGCCGAACAGGCCATGCAGACCGCCCTGAGCGGCAGCGGCCTGCAACTGCGGGTGGCCGGCAGCGGCCATTTCAGCGTGGCCCCGGCCAGTGTCGGCGGCGACGCGCTGGAGCTGGGCGCGACCAGTATCAATGACAACTACCTCGACGCCACCAGCGAAGGCAGCGGCTCCTATGCCGCGCGCGCAGTCACCTTGGGCAAAGGTACCCATACCCTGCGAGAGATCCCCCAGTCGGTCACGGTGATCACCCGCAAGCAGTTGGACGACCAGGGCATCACCGACCTCAAGGACGCGCTCAATCACACCACCGGCATCGTCGGCGCGCAGGGTATCGGCCCGGGCATGGTAGTGACTTCGCGCGGTTTCCAGATCGATGACTGGCAGTACGACGGCGTACCGATCCAGCGCAACAACTACTCGCTGGGCAACTGGGCGACCCAGGATCTGGTGTTCTTCGATCGCGTTGAAGTGCTGCGCGGCTCCTCTGGGTTGCTGCAAGGCACCGGCAGCCCGGGTGGTGCGATCAACCTGGTGCGCAAGCGCGGCCAGGCGGCGCCGACCGTGGCCATCACCGGCAAGGCCGGCTCCTGGGACCATTACGGCCTGCAACTGGATGCCGGCGGGCCGTTGACCAGCGATGGCAAGGTGCGCGGGCGGATGGTGCTGGATGAAGACCAGAGCGACAGCTTCATCGACTATCAATGGAGCAAAACCCACTCGCTGTATGGCGCGCTGGACATCGACCTGAACGACGCTACCACGGTTGGCGCAGGTATCAGCTACAGCCGTGAACAGTCACGCCCGATGCTGCGCGGTATCCCGCGTTACGCCAGCGGCAAGCCGGTCGATCTACCCCGCTCGACCTTCACCGGCGCACGCTGGAGCCGCGCCGAAACCGACGTCACCACCTACTACCTGGACCTCGAGCACCGCTTCAACGACGACTGGACATTCAAGACTGCCGCCGTGCGCATGGACGAAACCAACACCTCCACCCATCAGCGCGTGCAGACGTCCGGCGAAGGCCTGGAGGCCAACGGCGATGGCGTCAGCTACGCCGACTGGATCACTGACTTCCACTCCAGCAAGCTGGGGCTGGATATGAACGTGGTCGGCCACTTCGATACCGGCTCGGTGGCGCACGAAATCACCGTCGGCGGCAACTATGCCAAGCTGACCTCGGATGACGCCTACTGGCGCAAATTCAACGCCGGCAGCGGCAACATCTTCGACATCGATCATGACCGCCCGGAACCGAGCCGCGACAGCCTGCTGGCCGGTCCTTTTGGTCGCCATAACCAAGCCAGCTACGACGTTCGGCAAAAGGGCCTGTACGGCGTCTGGCGCGTCAAGCCGGTGCAGGACCTGACGCTGATTGCAGGCACCCGCGTCAGCTGGTTCGACTACAGCTGGGACTCGATCGACTTCAACAACCCGACCGATCCGGGCAGGCGCTACCCCACCAGCCGTATGACCGAGTCCGGTGAGGTCACCCCGTATGCCGGCTTCATCTATGACGTCACAGAGAAATGGTCGTGGTACGCCAGCTATACCGATGTGTTCGTGCCGCAGACCGAACGTGCCCTGGGCAATGCCCCACTCAAGCCGATCGTTGGCAGCAACTACGAGACCGGCCTCAAGGGCGAGTTGCTCGATGGCCGGGTCAACACCTCGCTGGCGATCTTCCGTTATGACCAGGAAAACCGCGCGGTTACCGATATCGCATCGGGCCAGGAATGTGATGGCTGGTACTGCTCGATGGCCTCCGGCAAGGTCCGCAGCCAGGGCGTCGAAGCCGAGATCAGCGGCGAACTGGTCAGCGGCCTGCAGCTGTTCGCCGGCTACACCTACAACACCACCACGTTTCTTGATGACCCGGAAAACGAAGGCCGCACTTTCAGCCAGTGGACGCCCAAGCACATGTTGCGTACGTGGGCCGATTACCAGCTGCCGGTCGACGGCCAGCGCTGGAGCACCGGCATGGGCTTCACCAGCCAGAGCCACACCCTGGGTTACGAGCGCAGCTACGAGGTGCCCGGCTACACGGTATGGAGCGCGCGGGTGGCGTATCAGCTGAACCCAGAAGTGAATCTTGCGCTGAACGCCAACAACCTGTTCGACAAGAAATACTGGGTCGCCGGCTTCAACCAGCTCAACGGCAGCAACAACTATGGCGAGCCGCGTAATCTGATGTTCTCGGTCAAGTACACGCCGCAGTTCTGAAGCGCTTCTCAGACCTTCAGCGGCCACTGCGCCAACGGCAAATAGCGGCCCTTGCGTGACTCGTACAAGGTGAAGTGCCGCGCACTGAGGTAAAAATCAGCCGGCACGCTGGCCTCCGGCACCTGCCCCTGAAAGTCCCGTGCCAGGGTCAGGTGCGCGCGGTACTCACGGCTGCTGCGGGCGATGCCCAGGCCCAGCGCGGCCTGTTCCAGGGCATACACCAACTGGCGCAGGGCGGGCGGCGCATCACTTGCCTGCAACACCAGCGCTTCGGCCCGTGGCCACACCTGCAATTGATCGAGCAACACGCGTAACGGCGCGGCCGGGCGTTTGATCTGGTCGACCGCAGCGCACAGAGCGGGTAACTGCGCACTGTCGACATCCCCGAGAAACAGCAGAGTCAGATGGAAGTTGTCGGCGGGCACTGGCTTGCCGCTGCGCAACTCAAGTTGACGACGCCACTGGGCGACGCTGCGGCGCTGGTCATCACTGACTGGGAGGGCAAAAAACAGTCGCTTGAACGGGCTGCCGCTGGGGCGCGTTTCCTTGGCCATGTTCGCTCCGGATTAATGAACGGATCAGTCGAGTGTACCGGCCTGACGGATCGGAGATGAGCCGAAAATCCTAGCGGAAACGTTTGCGCGACACGTAGGCAATGCCACCAAAGTACCGTCGATCAAATGTAACAATAAGTACAAAGTCGTACTCGGTTTGTTTATGCTGACGCGATCTAGCCATGGCTCATGGCCATTCTCTACAAGTGTTTGTCGATGAAAATTGCTTTCGTACTGATCTTCGTCCTCTCGATTGCCTATGTGCATCTGCGTGGCCATGTGCGTCACAAGCTGACGCGCCAGCTGGGGGACCACTCGAGTTTCCTTGCGCCGATCAACAGCTTCCTCTATCTGTTTTCCAGGCTGCCGGCCAAACCCTACCTGCCGGTCGATGCCTTCCCAGAGCTGCAACCGCTCAAGGACAACTGGCAGGAAATTCGCGCTGAAGCCCAGCAGCTGCTGCACGTTGGCGAAATCAAAAAGTCCGACAACCATGACGACGTTGGCTTCAATTCGTTCTTCAAGACCGGCTGGAAGCGCTTTTACCTGAAGTGGTATGGCGAGACCCACCCGTCGGCGACAACACTGTGCCCGCGCACCACCGAGCTGCTGCAAGGCATCGGTACGGTCAAGGCTGCCATGTTCGCCACCCTGCCCCCAGGCGCCAAGCTGGTTCGCCACCGTGACCCGTATGCCGGCTCCTATCGTTATCACCTAGGCCTGGACACGCCGAACGACGATGGCTGCTATATCGATGTCGATGGCGAAAAGTACTCGTGGCGCGACGGCGAGGCGGTGATTTTCGACGAAACCTACATCCACTACGCCGCCAACACCACCGAGCACAACCGCATCATCCTCTTTTGCGATGTCGAGCGGCCGCTCAAGTACCACTGGGCTACCGCCTTCAACCGCTGGTTCAGCCGCAAGGTGATGGCCGCGGCTGCAGCGCCCAACAACGCTAATGACAAGACTGGCGCGATCAACCGCCTGTTCACCCGCATCTACAAAATCCGCGAGCGTGGCAAGGCGCTGAAAAAACGCAACCGCATGCGCTATTACCTGGAAAAGTGGCTGGTGGTAGCGGCCCTGGTGCTGGTGTTCATCTACATCTGAGACAGCCTGGCAAGGCGCCGTCATGCCGGCGGCGCTGAATGCTTGCTACCTAAGTGCAACACGCTTTCGACTATTATCCCGCTCGCTAACCCTCTCCACTCGACTAGCCTGAAAGCTCCTGCCGCAACCCTACAAGGTGAAGACAATGAGCATGATGGACTGGGACGCCTACCGTAAGCAGCTGATGGCTGGCATCGGCGACCTCAAGCAACTCTCACCGGACACCGTCGCGGGCTACGTGACCGCCAGCGGCGCCGGGGCCAAGACCAACCACCTGGATGCCAAGACCCGCGAATTGATCTCGCTGGCGGTTGCCGTCACCACCCGCTGCGACGGCTGCATTGCCGTGCACTCCAAGGAAGCCCTCAAGCAGGGCGCGACCCGCGAGCAGATCGCCGAGGCGCTCGGTGTCGCCGTGGCGATGAACGCTGGAGCTGCGCTGGTCTATTCGACCCGAGCTCTGGATGCGCTGGGCCAAGCCGACGAGTAAGCCTGTCGGCGTCGCCGCACTTGCGCGGCGGCGCCTGCACCACCAGACTTGCCGGCTCAGCCCGTGCAGGTACCGCCATGATCCACATCCGCCCCATGACCGCCGCCGACTTCGACGGCTTCTGGCCCACTATGCAAAACATCGTCCAGGCCCGCGAAACCTACGCCTTCGACCCGCAGATCAGCTTCGAGCAGGCGCGCCAGCTGTGGCTGGAGGCACCGCTGCATACGCTGGTGGCGGAGCAGGACGGCGAGCTGCTTGGCTCGTATTACCTCAAAGCCAATGCCGCCGGACCCGGCGCCCATGTGGGCAACTGTGGCTATATGGTCTGCCCGGCTGCACGCGGGCGTGGCGTGGCCAGGCTGATGTGCGAGCACTCACAGAAGCTTGCCCGCCAGGAAGGGTTTCTGGCGTTGCAGTTCAATTCGGTGGTGGCGAGTAACGAGGTGGCCGTGGCGCTGTGGCGCAAGCTTGGCTTCGATGAAGTCGGCCGCCTGCCCAAGGCCTACCGGCATGCCCGGCTGGGGCTGGTGGATTGCCTGGTGATGTACAAATGGCTGGCGGATGAGCCGGTGGTGGAGAAACCTGCGCTGCTGATCGGGCGCAAGAACATTGAAGCGCGGGTGTCGCGGCGGCGTGGCAAGTAGCTATAGGTCGGAGTAGTTGGGGCTGCTTTGCAGCCCCACTACAAATCGCTAAATCAGAACGCCAAACCAACCTTCACACCAAACTCATCACGCTTGAGCTTGGTATTGTCAGCCACATCCGAGTCTTCATCGAGTTTGTACTCGGTGCGGGTGTAGTAGACGCTGCCGTAGACCGGCATGCCGCCCTGCTGGTTCATCAGCAGGCTGACTTCGGCATAAGGGTTGGTGCGGTCTTTCATATCCACGGTGTCGCTGCCGAAATCGTCGACCTTGAGCTTGGCGCGGCCGTCAATGCTACGGCGAGCACCGACTTCAACGCGCAGGGTCGAGGCATCGAACTGGTGGTTGTAGCCGATGGCAGCCTTGGCGAACGGCGACTTGTAGGTCAGCTCGTTGTCCAGGTCGTCGAGCTCAGGCTCGAAGCGCGACCAGTCATAGCCGGCGCCCACGGTAAAGTCGAGGAAGTTGCGCGCGTCCATCGCAGCACGCCAGCCCAGGTCCAGATCAACCTTGGCTTCCTTGAGCTTGTTGTCGCTCTTCTTACCATACTTGGCGTCCGCGCCAATCTGGTAGATGAAGCCGGATTCGGCGGTCATCTTGTTGCCATAGTTGGCAAACAGACCACCTTGACCAAGGTGATCGGTCTCCGATTCAGAGCCGCCTTCGAACTTGAACTTGTCGTAGCTGCCGAGCAAGCCGAAAGTGAACAGCGGATCGGTACTTGGCGCAGCGCTGGCAGCAAGCGGGGCAGCGATCAGGGCCAGCAGGCAGGAATGACGCAACAGGTTACGGGTTGACATAGGTAAAGGTCTCCATGACGTGGGTGTTTCTGTGACAATCGAGCGCTTCGATGCACACCGAATGTGAAAAGTTCGAAAAAGAATCAGTAAAAACTCGCAAACCTCTAATGCGTCACAAATTTTTCTCAGCGCCAAGGTTTGACTAAGGCCACTTTCGATGCTCAGATGCGCGCCAGTTTCAGGTGTCCTGCGCCGCCGTGCGCAGGGTGAAACGGGAAGCCGGTGCGTCATCTGCATGACTAGTCCGGCGCTGCCCCCGCAACGGTAAGCGAGTGAAACCTTCGACACACCACTGTGCCCGTGCACGGGAAGGTGAAGGTTTCCAGCCCTCGCAAGCCCGGAGACCGGCCTGCAACTTTCAGTTGGCAAACCCGCGGTGGGCGGGCGCAGGCCGGTTTGCGCGTGTGCCCAGCGTTCGTGCCCGCTTGTCTTTGCGTTGTTTCCACCGGGATCCTTACTTCCTGCACCAGTGGAACGACATGTCCCGTACCAATACCTTTACTCTTCTGGCGGCCTGCATTGCCGCCGCTTCGCCAGCCGTGGCCGCAGAGCCGGCGAGCAAGGTCGTCGCCCTGCCCTCTATCGCGATCAGCGAACGCCGCGACGCAAGCGCCGACCTCACCAGCAGCAGCGAGACCGGCTCGCGCCTCGGCCTCACTGCCCTCGAAACACCAGGCAGTGTCAGCAGCCTTAGCGCCGAACAGATCCAGCAGCGCAGCAACCTCACCGTGCAGGATGCGGTCACCCGCACCCCGGGCATCACCTCCATCGGCACCCCAGGCGATGGCGGCACTGGCCTCAGCGCACGCGGCTTCAACGGCCATGGTTCGGTGATGACCCTGCTCGACGGCGCGCGTCTGTACACCGGTGCCGGCACCCAGACTTTCCCGGTCGACCCATGGCTGGTCGAACGCATCGAAGTGCTGCGCGGGCCGGCGTCGGTGTTGTACGGCGAAGGCGCCACCGGCGCGGTGGTCAACGTCATCCCGAAAAAGCCCGTGCAAGGCGAGATCCACAACCAGCTGCGCCTGGGCTACGGCTCATGGGACCGCCAGCAACTGGGCCTGGACAGCGGCGGCAGCCTGAGCGAGCGCCTCAGCTACCGCGCCACCATCAACCAGCAGCAAGGCAATGGCTATATCGACCGCGGCGACTCACGCAACCTGGCCCTGGGCCTGGCACTGCGCTTCGATGCCAGCGAAGCCCTGAGTTTCACCTTCGCCCACGAACGCGGCGACGCCGAGCCGATGAACTACTTCGGCACACCGCTGATTGCCGGGCACTACCGTGACAGCCTGCGCGACAAGAACTACAACGTGCGTGACGCCGAATTGCGCTACCACGACGAATGGACCCGCCTGAGCAGCGAGTGGGCTATCAGTGACAACGTCAGCGCCAGCAACCAACTCTATTACATCAAGAGCCGTCGCCACTGGCGCAACGCCGAAAACTACAACTGGGATGCAGACGTCGGCCAACTGCTGCGTAATGGTTTTCTCCAGATCAAGCACAACCAGGAGCAGATCGGCGATCGCCAGAGCTTCGCCTTCCAGCACAGCCTGTTTGGCCTGGCCAGCACCACCGTGGTAGGCGCCGAATACAACAAGATCCGTTTCCGCCTGACCAACAACTGGCCCTACAACGATATCGGCAACGACTACATTGACCCGTGGCAGCCCGCGCCCGGCCAGTTCGCCAGCGCCACGCCGCTGCAACCGCGCTCGTTCAGCACCACCCACAGCGCAGCGCTGTTCGCCGAAAACCGCACGCAGCTGACCGAGCAGCTGTCGCTGGTGACCGGTATTCGCCGTGATCAGAACCACATCGAGCGCGACAACCTGATCGACGGCAGCCGCACCGACCGCAGTCTCAGCGGCGGCAACTGGCGCGCCGGGCTGGTCTATGCGCTGACGCCGGACCTGTCGCTGTACGGCCAGTACTCGACCAGTGAAGACGGTGTGGAAAACCTGGTCAGCCTCAGCTCGGCACAGATGAACTTCGACCTGACCGAAGCGCGCCAGACCGAACTTGGCGTCAAGCAGCGCTTTCTTGATGGCGGTGGCGAGTGGACCTTGGCCGCTTATCACATCGTCAAGAAAAAGCTGCTGGTCGACGACCCTGTCAGCCATCAACCGCAACAGGCCGGCCAGCAGACCTCCGATGGCCTGGAGGCGACCCTCGAATTGGCCCTGGCCAACCAGTGGCAGCTGTCGGCCAACGCCGCGCTGCTGCGGGCCAAGTACGACGACTTCAATGAAAGCGTGGCAGGCGTTGCCACCGACCGCAGCGGCAAACGCCCGGCCAATGTGCCGCGACGCAGTGCCAACCTGTGGCTGAGCAAAGGCTTTGGCCAGGACGTCGATGCCGGCGTCGGCCTGCGTTATGTCGACACGCGTTACGCCGACACCGGCAATAGCCAGAGCATCCCCAGCTACACCGTGGTCGATGCCAACCTGGGCTGGCAAGTGCTGCCTGACGTGCGCCTGGGCCTGCAGTTGAACAACCTGTTAAACCGCAACTACGTGACGGCCGCCTACAGCGGCGAGCAGTGGCTGCTGGGCGCACCACGCTCGTATTTCGCCACGCTGGACTACAGCTTCTAGACGCGATTTACCCTGGCTGGCCGCGCAGCAAAGGGCTGGCCAGGGCCTTCATGGTCACTACGCTCGCCGACAAAAGACTTTCAACAGGAAAACTAATAGTTATAAGATAACGTTACACGAAACCTCACCAGCGAATTTTCATGACAATCGCCCTAACCTCCCCCACCCTCGTCAGCCAACGCCTGCAGAGCATCGATGCCCTGCGCGGGCTGGTCATTCTGTTCATGCTGCTCGATCACGTACGCGAGACCTTCTTCATGCATCACCAGGTGGTTGACCCGATGACCATCGAAAGCACCGAACCTTCGTTGTTTTTCAGCCGCACCCTGGCGCATCTGTGTGCCCCGGTGTTCGTCCTGCTGACCGGTCTTTCGGCCTGGCTGTATGGCGAGAAGTATCAAGGCCGCGGCGCCACGTCGGCGTTCCTGTTCAAGCGCGGACTGTTTCTGGTGGTGCTGGAATTCACCCTGGTCAACTTCGCCTGGACCTTCCAGTTGCCCCCGACGGTGATCTACATGCAGGTGATCTGGGCGATCGGCGTGAGCATGATCGCGCTGTCACTGCTGGTCTGGCTGCCACGCCCGGCGCTGATCGCGCTCGGTGCACTGATCATCGCCGGGCATAACCTGCTCGACGGCGTGCACTTTGCGCCCGGCTCGGTCATGCATGTGCCGTGGGCGATCCTGCATGACCGCGGCTGGCTGGAGGTGTCCGACAGCCTGCGCATGCGCACCTCCTACCCAGTGCTGCCGTGGATTGGTGTAATTGCCCTTGGCTACGCCCTCGGCCCGTGGTTCGCCCGCAGCAGCGTCGCCGGCGTGCGCCAACGGCGCTTGCTGCTGGCGGGTGTAGCGGCCCTGCTCGGCTTCGTCGGCCTGCGTCTGCTCAATGGCTACGGCGAAGCACCGTGGAGCAGCTACCCAAGCCTGGTGCAGACCGTGATGAGCTTTTGCAACATCACCAAGTACCCGCCATCACTGCTGTTCCTGGCACTGACGCTGGGCGCCGGGCTGCTGTTGCTACGCGGCTTCGAACGCGCCGGCCAGGCGCGCTGGATCAGTGTGCTGGCGGTGTTCGGCGCGGCGCCGATGTTTTTCTACCTGCTGCACCTGTATGTGCTCAAGCTGCTGTACCTGGCCTGTGTCGCGCTGTTCGGGCTCAATCAGGGTGGTTATTTCGGCTTCGACAGCATCGGCTTCATCTGGCTGACTGCAGTCTTGCTGGCGGCGGCGTTGTACCTGCCGGTGCGCCAGTTTGCCCAACTCAAGGCACGCCGCCGCGACATCAGCTGGCTCAAGTATCTCTGAAAAGCGTTTTCCCCCGGCGGCGTGATGGTCTACCATGCCGCCCGCCGGTTTCCATCACGGAACTAACAGGGAATCCCAGGCCTGCCCTCAATGCAGGCGAAACGGAACTGCCCCCGCAACTGTAAGTGCCGAGCCTGCTCCATCGATGCCACTGGGTTGCTGACCCGGGAAGGCTGGAGCCAGGCCATGACGCACCAGTCAGGAGACCTGCCGGCAAGCATTTACCAACCGGCGGGGTGTCCGGGCTGGCCATCTCCACCCTTCCCAGGGTGCTGCCCGTTGCCGTGCGCAATGGGCAAGGCGATGCCTGTCCGTGGGTTCATTCCCCGCATTGTTCGATAGGAGATCGCCCACCCATGCTGCCCCGTTTCGTGACCCTGCTGGCAGGCCTGAGCCTGTCTGGCCTGGCCCAGGCCGCCGCCACCCACTATCCGCTGACCATCGACAACTGCGGCGCGGTGCAGACCTTTGCCCAGGCGCCGCAGCGCGCAGTGACCATCGGCCAGGCCGGTACCGAAATGCTCTATGCACTAGGCCTGGGCGACAAGCTGGTGGGCACCTCGCTGTGGTTCAACAACGTGCTGCCCGAGTTCAAGGCGCAGAACGACAAGGTCGAGCGCCTCGCTGACAACGATCCAAGCTTTGAAGCAGTGGTCGGCAAGCGCCCGCAACTGGTAGCTGCGCAGTTCGAATGGATGATCGGCGCACAGGGTGTGGTCGGCACCCGTGAGCAGTTCAACGAGCTGAACGTGCCGACCTATGTGCTGCCGTCCGATTGCGAAGGCAAGGACAACCTGGTCGGTGCCGACGGCACCCGGCTGCAGCCGTTCCAGATCGCCAGCATCTACAAAAGCGTCAGCCAACTGGCCGAGATCTTCGACGTGCAGGCGCGTGGCGAAGCGCTCAACAACGAGCTCAAGCAGAGCCTGGACACTGCCCGCAAACAACTGGCCGGCCACGACCTGACGCAGACCTCCGCCCTGTTCTGGTTCTCCAGTGCCGACCTCGACATCGACCCATATGTCGCCGGCCGCCAGGGCGTGGCCGACTTCATGCTGCAGACCCTGGGCGTGCGCAACGTGGTCGAGTCCAGCGAAGAGTGGCCAACGGTTGGCTGGGAAACCCTGGCCAAGGCCAACCCGACCTGGCTGATCATCGCCCGCATGGACCGCCGCCGCTTCCCTGCCGATGACTACCAGAAGAAGCTCGAATTCCTCCGTAGTGACCCCGTCACCAAACACATGGACGCCGTTCGCAAGGGCCGCATCATCGTCCTCGATGCCGACGCGATGCAGGCCGGTATTCGCCTGTTCCGTGGCCTGGAGACGCTGTCCAACGCGTTTGCTTCGGGGAAAGCCGAGCAACCATGATGCGTCTGCTGCCCTACTGCGCCGCTGCCCTGCTCGCCTTGCTGGGGGCGATGCTTGCCGGTATCGCCATTGGTGAAACGCCAGTGGCGCCCAGCGTGGTCTTGCGGGTCCTGGCCAACAACCTGTGGGACGCCGGTTACCCAGTCGACCCGATCGACGCGGGCATCATCTGGAACTATCGCCTGACCCGCACCCTGGTGGCTGCCGCATGCGGCGCCGGGCTGGCGACCTGCGGGGTGATCCTGCAGGCGCTGCTGCGCAATCCGCTGGCCGAGCCGTATCTGCTCGGGTTGTCGGCGGGTGCTTCGACGGGTGCGGTCGCGGTAGCCCTGCTCGGGCTTGGTGGCGCTGCGCTGTCGATGTCGGGCGGCGCGTTCATTGGTGCACTGGCAGCGTTCGGCCTGGTCCTGCTGCTGTCGCGGGCCAGCGGTGCTGGCGGCGGTAATGCCCAGGTGATTCTGGCTGGGATCGCTGGCTCGCAGTTGTTCAGCGCGCTTACGGCATTCTTGATCACCAAGTCGGCGACTGCCGAACAGGCGCGCGGCATTCTGTTCTGGCTGCTGGGTAACCTCAGCGGCGTGCGTTGGCCGTCAGTGTGGCTGGCGGTGCCAGTGGCGCTGCTGGGTTTGGCAGTATGCCTGTGGCATCGGCGCACTCTCGACGCCTTTACCTTCGGCGCCGACTCGGCGGCCTCGCTGGGTATTCCGGTGCGCCGCAGCCAACTGCTGCTGATCAGCTGCGCGGCGCTGGTTACGGCAGTGATGGTATCGATTGTCGGCGCCATCGGCTTTGTCGGCCTGGTCATTCCTCACGCACTGCGCCTGCTGCTCGGCACCGGTCACAGCCGCCTGCTGCCGGCAAGTGCCCTGGGAGGTGCGCTGTTCCTGATCAGCGCCGATATCCTCTCGCGGACCTTGATTCCTGGGCAGGTGATTCCGGTCGGCGTGGTCACTGCGCTGATTGGCGCGCCTCTGTTCGCCTTGATTCTGGTAAGCCGCCGGGGGCGCGCATGACCAACCTCAACACCGTGAATCTCGCGCCGCTCAGTTGCCGAGGCCTTGGCCTGCGTCTGGGTGGCAACGATCTGCTCGAAGCGGTCGAGCTTGAGGTGATCGCCGGGGAAACCCTCGGCGTGGTTGGCCCAAATGGCTCCGGCAAATCGACCCTGCTCAAACTGCTTGCCGGCCTTCTCAAACCGAGCAGTGGTGAAGTGCAACTGCTCGGCCAGCCACTGGCGCGCATGCCCCGGCGGCAGATCGCCCAGGTCTTGGCTCTGGTCGAGCAGCAGGCCGACACCAGCGATGCCATCAGCGTGTATGACGCCGTGGCCCTGGGTCGCACACCATGGCTGTCGGCGCTGGCGCCGTACTCCCCCGAGGATCGGCGCATCGTCGAGCAGGCCCTTACCGATCTTGACGCCCTGCATTTGCGCCAGCGCCTCTGGCACAGCCTGTCCGGCGGCGAGCGGCAGCGCGTGCACATCGCCCGCGCCCTGGCCCAGCGGCCGAGCGTGTTGCTGCTCGATGAGCCGACCAACCATCTCGATATCCAGCACCAACTAAGCCTGCTGCAACAGGTCCAGGCTTTGCCGGTGACAACCTTGGTGGCATTGCACGATCTTAACCAGGCACTGACCTGCGACCGCCTCGCGGTGCTCGACCAAGGCCGCCTGGTAGCCCTTGGCAAGCCCCATGAAGTGCTCACGCCAGAGCGCCTGCTGTGCACCTTCGGCGTACACGCTCACTACCTCACCGACCCATACGACGGCGCGCGCATCCTGCGCTTTCGCGCCCCCTGAACACGGATGTTCTCACTATGTTTTCACGCCTTCTCGCCTTATTGCTGTGCAGCACCCTGCTCGCCCCTCTGGCTCACGCCGAAGTCCATGAAGTAAAGATGCTCAACCGCGGCAGCGACGGTGCCATGGTCTATGAGCCGGACCACCTGCGCATCGCTCCCGGCGACAGCGTGCGCTTTGTGCCGACCATGAGCGGGCACAATGCCGCGACCCTTGCCGAGCTGCTGCCAGCCGGCGCCGAAGCCTTCAAGAGCAAGCTCAATCAGCCCCACGAGCAGCAGTTCAGCGTGCCGGGGTTGTACGCCATTCAGTGCATACCGCACCTGGCGATGGGCATGGTCATGTTGATCCAGGTTGGCGAACCGGCGGTCAATAGGCCGGCCCTGCCGGCGACCTTGCCAGCCCGGGCCAAGGCCCGTCTGCAAGTACAGCTGGAGAAACTGGGAGCAAGTCAGTGATCCATTTCAAGCGCGCTGTTGCTCTGCTGCCGCTGATCACTGTCTCCCCTCTGGCAGCCGCCGAGCCTGCCCAGGCAAAGGCCAACGGGCTGATTGAAGACAGCAACTGGAGCCTGCTCAACCGCAGCGTATTCGACCAGCGCGATTATCGTCGCGGCGCCAGCAACAGCGGCGCGCGCAACGCCTACAAACCGCGTAGCGAGCGCAGCGGCAAAGCCGAAGAATGGGGCTATGGCCTGATGGGCACCTTGCAGTCAGGTTTTACCCAGGGCCTGATCGGGGTTGGCGTCGATGCCCACGCTTACCTCGGCGTGCAACTCGACAGCGGCGGCGGCCGTGCGGGCAAGGCGCGCTTGCTCAGCGTGGACAATCAAGGCCACCCGAAAACCGAGTACAGCCGCGCTGGCGCCGCACTTAAACTGCGGATGGCCGATACGGCGCTGAGCTACGGTGAGCAGCGGGTAAAAACGCCGGTATTCAACGCCTCCGACAGCCGCCTGCTGCCAGAGACTGCAACCGGCTGGTTGTTGACCAGCAACGAAGTTGACACCTTGAAACTGGTTGCCGGGCACTTCACCGAGAGCGCCGACCGTAATGCCAGCAGCCACAACCAAGGCCTGGTGGTGAACTACTCGAATGCCCTCAAGGGCGACAGCTTCGACCTCGCCGGCATGGTCTGGAACCCGAGCGATGCCATCAGCGCCAGCTTGTACACCTCGCGCTATGAAGACACATGGAACCAGCACTATCTGGGCAGCACCCTCAGCCACGCCCTGAGCGACCAACGCAGCGTCAGCCTCGACCTCAACCTGTACCGCACCCGCGACACCGGCAAGGCCTTGTCCGGGCAGATCGACAACACCACCTGGAGCCTGGTCTCGCGCTACAACCACGGGCCACACGGTTTCAGTCTCGGTTGGCAGCGAGTGCACGGCGACACCCCGTTCGACTACGTCAGCCGCGGCGCCATTTTCATCAGCAACGCGGTGCAGCTGTCCGACTTCAACGCCCCCAACGAGAAGTCCTGGCAGGCGCGCTACGACCTGGACATGGGCGCCTACGGCGTGCCTGGGTTGAACCTGACGGCGCTGTATGTACGCGGTTTCGACATCGACGGCAGTCGTGTCGATCCACGCGGCGGTTATGCCTATCTCGGTTACGGTCGCGGCGGCAAGCATTGGGAACGCGACCTTGAAGCGCGCTATGTGGTGCAGAGCGGCAAGGCCAAAGGCATGGTGTTCTCTCTGCGGCATGACGTGCATCGTGGGAACACGGCGCAAGCTGAGCTGGATGCGGATCAGATTCGGGTAGCGGTGGAGTATCCACTTACGGGTGGGTTTTGAGGCAGGCAGAGCGAAGCTGATCGGAACGAGAAGCTCTCACTGCGTCTTCGCTTATCTACCTCAGTCGGTTCGCCAAACGGTCACTGCAACCTGCCGACGGCGCCGCCTTAGCTCACCCCACAAAATGCCTTCTCACCCCCTACACCAGCAGCAACTGCATATGCGTCGTTTGCCATACAGGGTCCTGTTCAATATCGGTGATGACAAACCCTTGCCGCTCCCAGAAGCGAATCGCACCTGGCAGAAACGGATGCGTATGCAGATACAAACATTCGATTCCAGCAGCCTTGGCCCGCAACCGCAGCTCTGCAAACAGCGCTGCGGCCAGACCACAGCGGCGGTACTCGGGCAAAACGAACAGCCGCACCACTTCCACCACAGTGAAGTCGTGATAATTCAGCTGGCTGAAGCGGTGGTCGTAAGGCAGGTAGCCGATGGCTGCGACCAGCCGGCCGTTGTCGCGCGCGGTCAAGAAACAGCCGCCACCTTGCAGGTAGGTGTCGCTGAACCGGGCAAGGTCAGCCGGCAACGGCGCATCAGCCAGCAGCGCAAACAGCTCCCGACGCGAGTCGTTGACGAACGCGACCACCTCGTCGATGGCATCGGCGGCTACCGAAGTGATGATCCAGTCTGTCATTGCGCTCAAGCCTTGAAGCGAGGTGAAAGCCAACTTCTACCCGATCGCCAGCCCGTGCGCAATTGCACGGGCGCGCTCAAGCTGACTGACGAAACGGCAAGCGCTGCGGATCACAGTCCGCAACGTCGCGGCGAAACTGTTCATCGCTGTAGTCACGTGGGTAGTAAGAGAACCGCTTGAGGTCGAAGTAGTCGTCCTGCGTCATGTAGCGCCTGGACAAGCGAATACTCTCGATCTCGGCCTGCTCGTGATTGATCTCGGCGCTGAGGTGGACCTGGGTGACGCCACGTTCTTCAGCACTGGATACCTCCACCGGGCGTGCGCCAAACTCAGCTAGTTCGCCCAGAAACTCCTCACTATGACTGGGCGGCCCATAGACCACGACCGGGCCAACCGACACGCCCTTGAGGTATTGCGCGTGGGCATCCAGCCAGCGCTGTGTTTCATCGAGCGTCTGCGCGGTTTCGCCGCCATACAAGAGCACGTTGACCTTGACCCAGATGCCATGACTGGCGCAGGTCTCGAGCAACTTGGATGCGGCATCGAGGTAGCGCTGTGGCTTGTCAGCCTTCTGCATCCGCTCCAGCTGCAGCAGCGAGGCAGACTCGAGCCCCAGATCAATCACCTTCATGCCTGCCGCCACCAGGCCTGGCACGGCGTTGGGTTTGACGCTGTCGACCCGGCTCTCGCAGCGCCAGGCGATGTTGATACCGGCAGCCTGTATCGCATTGGCCAGCTCATCGGCCCATTTGCGTTTGGGCACCAGATAGGATGACTGGAAGTATGGCCGCACCGACTGATCGCCATACACGTCGATCAACGTGTGCAGTTCTTTGACGATCCGCGCCGGCGTCTTCAAGTCGGTCAAAGGCATTGCCCGCTCTTCACAAAATGCGCAACCGCGGCCACAACCGCGCGAGGTTTCAACGCTGGGCTGATAGCGCTGGAAGTTCTCGACCAGACTGTGATCGAGACCGCAGTGTGCAGGGGCCTGCCACTGCCCACTAAAACCGAGCAAGTGCGCCATTGCATCTTCGCCCGCGCCTTGGACAATCAGGTCGACGTGCGGCATGCGCTCCTTCAGCCACGCCTTGTCCGGGTTGGTGACCCAACGCCCGCCGAGGAGATGCGGATCCGCGGGTCGAGCGCCTTGACCGCAGCGCAGAAACGCTGGGCCCACTCCAACGCGTAGAAACTTGGCATCGACAGCATCACCTGAGTCGCCAGGCGCAACCGCCCTTGCTGGTGCAAGCGCGCGACCAACTGCTCAGGGTTTTCGTGCTCACCATGCACCAGCGCTGTCTCGATGCCGTTGAGGCTGCACAGCGAGGCCAATCCCAGTGCGCCGTAGTTCAGGTACAACTGTCGGCGCGCCAGGGGGTGATCGCGCTTTTTTGGCTGGAGCAAACCCGCCGAGACGAACAACACCGGCGCAAGGCCACCAGAGCGGGCAATCAATCCACTCATTGCTCGGCTCCGCAGCCTTCGCAGACCTGCTCGGCCTGCACCTCGGCCGGCCCTTCGACTGCCACGATAAGCGCTTCCTCACCGGCCAACCGATCGCGGCGGATGCATTCGTCGCAAAGGGTTACCCGTGGGTACTGCTCGGCAGTCCGCTCCGCCAGCATGTCGCCCTGAATCACGCAGATATTCATATCGCTCCCCCGCCCACACAAATCGAGGGGGTATTGAGATGCAGCTGGGCAGCCGCTGTCAAAAACGATGTGTTTACTTTCCTGACATCTGTGCAGGCCGTTTCCCACGCAGCGCAACTGCCACGCAGGCCTTGGAAAAACGGTAAACTTGCCACCCCACCGTGCCCAAGGGCTGCTCGATGAATCGCTTGCTCAACCTGCTGCTGCCCGTGTTCTTGCTCGGCGCCCTCGCTGCCTGCGACCAGCAGCCCAGCCGCGAACAACAGATCCTCGCCAAGCTGCCCTTGCAAGCCGCCTACGAGCACAACATCGGCAGGATGGCCTCACTGCTGGCCATGGACCACCCGCAGGTCCCCGAAGAGCAGATCAAACAGGTGCTGCGCAAGCACCTCACCGTCGAGGACCAGCGCAACGACCTGTTCAAGCTGTACAGCACAGCCAACTTCAGCGATGCCGAATTCGAGACCATCGTCGAGGCAACGCAGAATCCCGAGACAGCCAAGGCACTCGGCGACACCGAGCAGGGCAAACGCCTCAGCGAGAAGCTCACCGGTCTGATGCGCGCCAGCGCCCAGGACAAAGCGGTGCAGGCCCTCGCCGCGCAACGTATGCAGCAGGTCGAGGACGATCTGCAAGCGCTGCCTTGAACAGCCCGGTTTAGCTGTAGCTGCAATCACGCGAAACGCATAAGGTATTTCGCAGTAACCCGTCAGTGAGGTCAGGATTGCCACACGCCAAGAAAGGACTGCGCCTGGATCTGCGCACACTCATCCTCGTACTGTCGGCGCTGACTGCAGTGACCATGCTGCTGACCAGCTACTTCGCCAGTTACCGAGTACAACGCCAACTGCTGATCGACCACTCTCTGGAAGCCAACCGGGTCTACGCGGCAAAACTTGCAGCAATCACCGATACGTTTCTGGGCAACGCGCTGCAGCAACTGGGCTTCAGTGCCGGGGTGCAGGCGCACAACCTGAACGATGCGCCCTCGCTGCTGGCGGAGACCGAGCGGGTGCTGCAGCAGAGCATCGCCTTCAACTCGACCTTTCTGGTCGACGCCCAGGGGTTTCTGCGCGCCGTTTCGCCCGCGCCACTGCGCCACCTGATCGGCACCCATGTGCAGACGCCAGGCTCGCAAGAGGCCCTGCGCGAACGCCGCCCGCTGGTATCAACACCTTTTCTGTCGGCAGCCAATAACCTGGTGGTGGTGCTGTCACAGCCAATCTTCGATGGGCAAGGCAAATACCTGGGCTATGTCGGCGGCAGCGTGTACCTGCGTGAACGCAACTTTCTCAACAGCATGCTCGGCGAGCACTACTACAAGGATGGTTCGTACCTGTACGTGGTCGACCGCAACCGGCGCCTGCTCTATCACCCGGATCCGGAGCGGGTCGGTACAGTGGTCGAGGGCAATTCCCTGATCGATCAGCTCCCCGCCCTGTCTGAGGGCACACGGCAGATCCATAACAGTGCCGGCGTGGAGATGCTCGCCGGTTTTGCCACCGTGCCCAGCACCGGTTGGGGCGTGATCGCGCAACAACCGCTGAGCCAGACAGTAGCGCCAATGCGTCAGCTGATTCTGAATGTGGTGCTGCTGTCGGCGCCGTTGGCATTGCTTGGTTTTCTCGCCCTGTGGTGGTTTGCCCTGGCCATCACCCGGCCGCTGTGGCAACTGGCGGCGGGCGCGCTGGCGCTGGACCGCCCTGGCACGTCCGAACATCTGCACAAGGTGCGCGCCTGGTACTTCGAAGCGGCCGAGTTGAAGCGCGCTTTGCTGTTTGGCCTCAATCTGCTGCAGGAGCGCATCGGCCGGCTTAACCGGGACGCGCAAACCGACCCCTTGACCGGGCTCGGTAACCGCCGCAGCCTTGAATACAACCTGTCGCTGCTCAAGGCCGAGGAGCGTAACTTCGCCGCTGTCGTGCTCGACATCGATCACTTCAAACGGATCAACGACACTTACGGCCATGCAGTGGGTGATCAGGCCCTGCGCCAGTTGGCCGAGCTGATGCGCAGCTGTTGCCGTGAAGTCGACGTGCTCTGCCGCACCGGTGGCGAGGAGTTCATCATGATCCTGCCTGGCGCCAGCGTGGAGATCGCCACCGTGGTTGCTCAGCGATTGCGCATTTGCGTGCAGGACACACCGCTCGCTGCGGTCGGTGCGATCACCGTGTCGCTGGGCGTGGCCCATTGGCAGTCCAACTCTGGCAGCCTGCCGGCCGAGGTGCTCAGCGAGGCCGACGCTGCGTTGTATGTGGCCAAGCAGAACGGGCGCAATCAGGTCCAGGTCGCGCGCAGTGGCGAGGCGGCGCACAGCTGAGCTGAGCGTTTGCCGCGGCGCTGATGTCCAAGCTGCAGCCCCTATCGATCCGGAGATGACCATGCCCCGTCTGGGCTTTGCCTGTATGTACCGCCACCCGCATCGCAGCCTGTCGATCAAGGAACTGGAGGCCATCGAAAAGGCTTTCAACCCGCGCACCACGACCTTGCGCTGGCTTAACAGCGCCAGCGTCGAAGCCGCTGCGGCAAAGCTGCTGGAGCTGGTCGAACACAATCTCGGTGCCCAGTTGCGCCTGCTGGCGTATGTTGCCGAACTACCGCCAACCCTGCGCATGGTGCGCTTGAGCAGCGACCTGCTGCCGCTCTACAGCCACCCGCAAGTGGCCGAGTTCTACCGTAACCCGACCGTTCAGGCTGACCTGCAGACACGCCTCGGCGCGATTGGAGCGTTTGCCCGCAGCGCGGATATTCGCCTGTCGTTTCATCCCGGCCAGTACTGCGTACTCGGCTCGGACCGCGCCGACGTGGTCGAGAACAGCCTGGCCGAGTTCGAGTACCACGCCGACATGATCCGCATGATGGGCTACGGCCAGCGCTTTCAGGACTTCAAGTGCAACGTGCACATTGCCGGGCGCTTGGGCGCCGCTGGCGTTCGTGCCGTATGGCCGCGGCTGTCGCAGGAGGCGCGCAATGTCATCACCTTCGAGAACGATGAAAAGACCTACGGCGTCGACGATTGCCTGGGCCTGGCCGACCTTGCGCCGGTGGTGCTGGATATCCATCACTGCTGGATTCACGAGAACGACTACATCGCCCATGACGACCCACGGCTGGCGCCGATCATCGCCAGCTGGCGCGGCGTGCGCCCGGTGATGCACTACTCGCAGCCGCCCGAGCGCCTGCAGGAACTGGGCTTTGCCGCCCAGCAGAAGCTGGAGATTCCAGCCTTGCTGGAGCAGGTCAACAAGCGTGATCTGTACCAGCACAGCGAGCGCATGTGGAACGACTGGACCAACCGTTACGCGCTGGGCTTCATGGGCGGCTTCGACATCATGTTCGAGGCCAAGCACAAGAACCTCGCCACCCTCGAGTTCTATCAGCGCTACGTTGATGGCGCTGCCGCCGGCGGTTGATTGGGCACCGTCCGTCAGTTCCGGGGCACCCTCGCCGACGAGGCAAGGCCCAACGCATGTACTCACATGAACGGGAGATACACCATGAAGCGGATGCATGCACTTTGTCTCGCAGTCTGCCTGGGCGCCACCGCGCCACTGGCAATGGCCGCGACCAACATGAATGACAACGACGCGCCAAGCACCCAGACCGGCGGCGCCACCGGCGTTGGCCCGGGCACCATGAACAGCGACGGCACGGGCACCGGCACCATGCAGCGTGACGGCACTGGCACTGGCACCATGAACGGCAGCGGTACCGGTGGCAGCGGCATGGGCGGCAGCACCACTGACAGCGATGACAACCAGGGCGGCACCGGCGGCAGTGGCACCGGCAGCGGCGGCATGGGCGGCTCGGGCAGCGGCACTGGCTCAGGCAGTTCCGGTAGCGGCGGCTCCGGCGGTGCAGGCGGTAGCGGCGCAGGTGGCGGCGGTGGCGGCGGCTAATTCACGGGCCGTCGCACGTTAAACGCCGGCAGGTTCGAATTGCGATTCGAGCCTGCCGGCTTCGTTCAGGATGCGGGTTTCAAGCACCGGGCAAAATGTAACAACCCTTGTCTTAATAATGTCATGTTTACTTCATAGGATTGTCTCTGAACTGCCATCTATGGCCCCACGGCTTATTTCAGGGATGAACCGCAGCATGCGTCGAGTCGTATTCAATCAGAAAGGTGGAGTGGGCAAATCGAGCATTGCCTGCAATCTTGCCGCTGCCAGCGCTGCAGAGGGTTACCGGACACTGCTGGTCGATCTCGATCCCCAGGCCAATGCCACCTACTACCTCACCGGTTTGAGCAACGACCAGATTCCACCCGGCATTGCCGACTTCTTCAGGCAGACCCTCAGTACCAGCCCTGAAGGCAAGAAGAACCGTGTGGCCATCAGCGAGACACGCTACGCCAACCTGCACCTGGTCACTGCCAGCCCTGAGCTGGCCGATTTGCAGACCCGTCTGGAAAGCAAATTCAAGATCAACAAGCTGCGCAAGCTGCTGGTCGCGCTGTCGGAAGATTACGAGCGGATCTATATCGACACCCCGCCTGCGCTGAACTTCTATACCTTCAGCGCCCTGCTCGCCGCCGAGCGCCTGCTGATCCCGTTCGACTGCGACAGCTTCTCGCGCCAGGCGCTGCTCAACGTCATCGCCGAAGTTGAAGAGCTGCGCCACGACCACAATGCCGAACTTACCGTCGAGGGCGTGGTGGTCAATCAGTACGCCGGGCGCACCGCACTGCATCAGACCCTGGTCGAGCAACTGCGCGGTGAAGGCCTGCCGATTCTGCCGGTGTACCTGAGTGCCTCGATCAAGATGCGCGAGTCGCACCAGGCCGCCGTGCCGCTGGTCCATCTGGCGCCCACGCACAAATTGGCCCGCGAGTTCGTCGACCTGCTCGATGTATTGGAACGCGCCGCCTGACACCCAGGTGCGACAATCCACCACAGCCAGTCAGCACTCAGGCGATGCTGAGCTGATGGTAGATTCACCGCCATGAAAATCCCCCGCCAGAGCCGTGCGCTGACTGCCTGGGCGCTGTATGCCAGCGTCCTCTTCAGCCTATTGATCTGCGGCTTGCACCACGGCCAAATGAGCGGCCTGCAACTGTCCGGGCTCAACGGTGGCTTCTGCTCGCTGTCCAGCGAGCACGGGCCGGTGGTCGACCTTGGCGAGTCCAGCGGTGATCAGCACATGGCGCAGCTGGACTGCCCAGTGTGCTCATCGTTTGTTCAAGCGGTGGCACCAAGCAGCACGGGCTGGTGGTTCGAGCGCCTGCGCGGCAGCGCGCCGTCGCCGATGGTCGAGCGCAGCTGGGCCCAACCGCCGCCACGCTATGTGCGCCCTGCCCTCAACCCACGCGCCTCCCCTGCCATCCACGCAACGCCAGCAACCTTCGTCTGAGTCGCCCGGGCCACTTGCCCGCAGGTGTGTGCTCAGCCATGACTTTTGCGTGGAAACCACAACAACATGATCCGCCAGACTTCCCTGGTGCTCCTGGCGAGCACCTGCAGTATCGCCTGGGCCGACCACTCGGCCATCGAACTCTCCGCCACCAGCATCGACGCCAGCCGTGCAGCGCCCTCGGGCGTGCAACTGGACGAGCCGATCCGTACCGGCTCCAAGCTCGGCCTGACCGCGCGGCAAACGCCTGCCTCGGTGAGTGTTTCCGACCGCAGCGTGATCGAACAACGTGGGGCCAAAGACACCCAGGACGTGATCAACGCCATGACCGGTGTAAACGCCTCGGCCAACCCCGGCTACGGCGGCTTTGTCAGCTACCGCGGCTTCACCCAGAACCAGGTCACCCAGCTCTTCAACGGCATCAACCTTGGCTATAGCAGCGCCACTCGCCCGGTGGACGCCTGGGTCATCGACCGCGTCGAACTGATCGGTGGGCCGTCGTCGTTCCTGCATGGTGCCGGTGCAGTCGGCGGCTCGATCAACTACATCAGCAAGCTGGCCAGCCGCGATCAGCAGACCATCGATGGCCGCCTGCGCTATGGCAGCTTCGACGATTCGGAAATCGCTTTCGGTATCAACCAGGCCCTGGCCAGCAACCCGGCCGAGGCTCATCACTTCGTGCGTCTGGATTTCAGCCGCGGCCACAGTAACGGATACATCGACCGCAATGAGCGCGACACCGACAGCCTGGCGTTGTCCTTGCTCAGTGAGCTGACCCCCGACCTCACCCACACGCTGGCCATCGAATACCAGCAGGACAAAGAAGTCAGCCCCTACTGGGGCGCGCCGATCCTGCCGGGGCGCAGCACCATGAAGATCGACAACGGCCGCCGCTTCGAGAACTACAACGTCGCCGACGGCCGCTATGAACAGCGCGTGCGCTGGTTGCGCTCGATGCTCGACTACCAGATCAGCGACGCCACCAGCGTGCACAACACGCTGTACCACTACGACGCCCAACGCGACTACCGCAACCTTGAGCGGTACAGCTACAACGCCGCGAGCAATGTGCAGCGCGGCAGCCCATACCTGCAGCGCCATGAGCAAACGGTACTGGGCGACCGTATCGAACTGCGCCACGCCAACACCCTGCTTGGCCTGTCGAGCCAATGGGCGATGGGCGTGGATTACTCGCGCATGCGCCAGGATCTCTACCCCACTGCGGGCAGCTGGAGCGACGTGGTCGACCCAGACCATTTCGACCCTGGAAGTTTCGGTGATATCCCGGGGGTCAATACCGGCCTGACCCGCCAGCGCCATCACCAGATCGACAATCGCGCAGTGTTCGCTGAAAACCGCCTGCAGTTGACCGATCGCCTGGCCTTGCTCACAGGCCTGCGCTACGATTACCTAGAAATGCAGGTGGACAACTACGGCACGGTTTCGCCCACCAGCCCAGCCTACTTTGAACGCCGTTGGGAATCGCTCAGCGGGCGGGTCGGCTTGACCTACGAGCTGACGCCAAGCGCCAGCGTGTACCTGCAGTACAGCACCGCTGCCGACCTGCCGGCCGGGTCGTTGGCAGCTGCCACCTACTCCAACGTCGGCCTGTTCGATCTGTCCAAGGGCGAGCAGTGGGAAGCCGGCAGCAAGTTCGACTTTCTCGAAGGCCGCGGCGCGGCAACCATTGCGCTGTATCAGATCGTGCGCAAGGACTTTACCGTGCGCGATTCGAGCAACCCCAACCTGACGGTGCAAGCCGGTCAGCAGACCTCACGCGGGATCGAACTGGCTGGGCGTTTTCAAGTCACGCCAACGCTGCTGGCCGAAGCCAACTATGCCTATGTCGATGCGCAGTATGATGAGTTCAACGAGGCCGCCAATGGCATCTCGGTATCGCGTAAAGGCAACGCGCCGGTCAACGTGCCGGCCAATGTCGGCAACCTGTGGCTGACCTACAGCTTCGATACGGCTTGGTCGATGGGCGTTGACGGTCGTTATGTCGGCTCGGTCTACGCCGACAACGCCAACACGTTGAAGGCGCCGGCCTATACCCTGTTCGGTGCATTCGCGCGCTATCAGGTCGACCGGAACACCGCACTGACAGCACGGGTGCGCAACCTGACCGACGAGGTCTACGCCAAGCAGGCATACGGCCTGCAGTACTACATGGGCGCGCCGCGTGCGCTCGAGTTGGCCATGGACGTGCGTTTCTGATGGCTGCCAGTGCGCGCCGGCAGCGGCCATGTAGATCGGGTGTTCACAACTGAACACCAACTGGCCGCCCGGTACCAGTGCCTGGTACAGCGTTGCGATCAGCCGTGGCAAGTCTTCGATATAGTGGAAGGTGAGCGCACTGTAGGCCAGATCGAACCCTGCTGCTGGCAGCGTGAGGCTCTCCAGATCAGCGATGCGGTACTCGATCGCCGGATCATGGGTATCGTGCCGGGCACGCGCGAGCATGTTCTGCGACAGGTCCTAGCTGCTCAGTTGGTCGAGCAGCTCAGGACGCTTGCGCCACCGCACCAATGAAGTTGGCCAGCTCGGCGGTTTGCGGCGCGGCGAACACCTCCCGCGGATTGCCCACTTCATGCACCTTACCCTGGTGCATGAACACCAGCTTGTCGCCCACTTCCCGGGCAAAGCGCATCTCGTGAGTGACCATGATCAGGGTCATGCCCTCCTTGGCCAGCTGGCGTACCACCCCCAACACCTCGGTCACCAGTTCCGGGTCCAATGCCGAAGTGATCTCGTCACACAGCAGCACTTTCGGCGACATCGCCAGCGCACGGGCGATGGCCACCCGCTGTTGCTGGCCACCGGAGAGTTGATCCGGGTAGGCGTTGAATTTCTCGCCCAGGCCGACCCGCGCCAGCATCTGCTCAGCCAGTTGCCGCGCTTCGCCCTTGCTGGTCTTCTTCACCACCTGCGGCGCCAGCATCACGTTCTCGCCGACGCTCAGGTGCGGGAACAGGTTGAACTGCTGAAACACCATGCCCACCTTCTGGCGCAGGCTGCGCAGGTCGGCGCGGGCAGCGTCGAGGTACTCACCGTCGACTTCGATGACGCCGTCACTGATCGACTCCAGGCCGTTGAGGGTGCGCAACAAGGTGCTCTTGCCCGAACCGCTGCGGCCAATGATCGCGACCACTTCGCCCTCTTCGATGCTCAGGTCAACGCCCTTGAGCACGTGGTTGTCGCCGTAATATTTGTGCAGCGCAGACACTCTAAGCAGGGGCATGCAGCCTCCTTTCCAGATAACGGGCGCTCAATGAGAGCGGGTAGCAGAGGATGAAGTAGCCCACGGCGACCAGGCCGTAGGTCAGGAACGGCTCGAAGGTGGCGTTGGCGAGCATGCCGCCGGTCTTGGTCAGTTCGGTGAAGCCGATGATCGACGTGACCGCCGTACCCTTGACCACCTGCACCGAGAAGCCCACTGTCGGCGCGATGGCGATGCGCATGGCCTGCGGCAGGATCACATAGCGCAGTTGCTCCAGTCGGCTCAGCGCCAGACTGCCGGAGGCTTCCCACTGGCCACGGCCGATCGACTCGACACAACCGCGCCAGATCTCGGCAAGGAACGCGCTGGTAAACAGCGTCAGGGCAATTGCTGCTGCCATCCACGCCGAAACGTCGATGCCGAACAGCGCGATGCCGAAGAACACCATGAACAGCTGCATCAGCAATGGCGTGCCCTGGAACAATTCGATATAGCCCCGGGCAAGGCCGCGCAGATAAGGGTTGTCAGAGATCCGCGCGAGCAGCAACAGCAAGCCGGCAACGCCGCCGCAGACAAACGCCACCAGCGACAGCAACAAGGTCCATTGCAAGCCGGCCAGCAGGTTGCGGACGATATCCCACAAGGTGAAGTCCATCAGCGTCTCCCCATCAGCCAGCGCTGGCCGAGCCAGGCCAGCAACTGCCGCACGCCGATGGCCATGAGCAGATACAGCACGGTGGTCAGCAGATAAGTCTCGAACGCGCGGAAATTACGCGATTGAATGAAGTTGGCCGCGAACGACAACTCCTCGGTGGCGATCTGCGAACACACCGCCGAACCGAGCATGACGATCACGATCTGGCTGCTCAGCGCCGGCCAGACCTTGGCCAGTGCCGGCCGCAGAATCACATGTCGAAACGCCTCGAAGCGGCTCATGGCCAACGCTGCAGCCGCTTCCAGCTGGCCCTTGGGGATGGCCATGATGCCGGCGCGGATGATCTCGGTGGAGTACGCGCCGAGGTTGATCACCATCGCCAGCACTGCCGCTTCCCATTCACTCAGGCGCACGCCAAGCGCCGGCAAGCCAAAGAAGATGAAAAACAGCTGGACCAGAAACGGCGTGTTGCGGATCAGCTCCACATACGCCCCGAACACCGCTGAAAACGGCTGCAGGCGCCAGGCCCGGACCACCGCGCCGAGCACGCCGATGGCCAGCCCCAGCACGGTACCGACCACCGTCAGTTGCAGGGTGAACAGCGCGCCCTTGAGGAGCAGGTCAGCCTGGGCCAGCACCGGGGCGAAATCAAATTGATAGGCCATCGAACAGCAACTCCAGGCGCGGCTTAAAGGTCAGCCGGAAGCGGCTGCTTCAGCCATTTTTCCGCATTGCGATTGAGGCTGCCGTCAGCCTTGGCTGCGTCCAGCGTGGCGTTGACCTTGTCCAGCAGTGCCGGCTCCTGCTTGGCCAGGCCGACATACACCGGCGAGTCCTTGAGCTTGACCTTGAGTACCGGCACCTTGGCCGGGTTCTTCTCGGCGATCACGGCCATGACCACGCTGCCACTGGCGATCAGCTCGACCTGCCCAGCCAGGTAGGCGGCGATGGTCGAGTTGTTGTCTTCAAAGCGCTTGATGGTTGCGCCCTTGGGGGCCACTGCCGACAGCTCCATGTCTTCGATCGAGCCGCGGGTGACGCTGATGGTCTTGCCAGCAATGGCATCGATGCTGTCGATCTTGGTCTCGGCCGGGCCGAACACAGCCAGGTAGAACGGTGCGTAGGGTTTCGAGAAGTCGATCACCGCCGCCCGCTCCGGATTTTTGCCCAGGCTGGAAATCACCAGGTCAACCTTGCCGGTGGTAAGGAACGGGATACGGTTGGTGCTGTTGACCGGCGTCAGCGCCAGCTTGACCCCAAGCTTGTCGGCCAGCAACTGCGCGGTGTCGATGTCCAGGCCGCGCGGTTTGAGGTCAGGGCCGACCGAACCGAATGGCGGGAAGTCTTGCGGCACAGCGACTTTCAATACACCACGGGCGGTGATGTCGGCCAGCGCATCGGCTTGGGCCTGAACTGCGCCAAGGGCACCGCCGCAGAACACGGTAGCCAGAAACAGGGTACGGAACTTGGTCATGCACGAGCCTCGCAGGGTCAGAGTGGGCAACTGGACTGGCAGTTACACAGCACAAGTGCACGGGCCATGCCAGAAAGCTCCCTAAACCCCGCAAAAGCAGGCCAGACCGTCTGCGCCACGGTCTTACTGGTCTGAACAGTTGCCTGCTGACTAAGGCAAGCGCGCCGCGCGACGCCCTGCATTTGTGCAAGCTCCGTTCACCCTGCGCCAGCACGGAGCAAGGCTTGCCAGCGCCGCGCATTGCCCGTAAAAGGGTCGAACCCTGCCCTCTGACCGGTCTGAACTGCATGCTCGATACCCTCCCCCGCGCCGTCCCGGAAATCGCCTTGCAGGCAATCCGCAAACTGATCGATGACGGTGGTTATCTGCCCGGTGATGCCCTGCCCTCGCAGCGCGACCTGGCCGAGCAACTGGGGGTCAGCCGGGCCTCGTTGCGCGAAGCATTATCGACCCTCAGCGCGTTGGGCCTGGTCAGCGTGCAGCCCGGTAAGGGCGTGTTCGTGCTGGCCCCAGTGCCGGCAACCCCGGTGGGCTTCAGTTGGCCGTACGCCGAGCAGGTGTCTGCCGCCGACACCTTCCAACTGCGCTATGCACTGGAAGGCTTTGCCGCCGGGCAGGCGGCGCTGAACCTGACGGCCGACGATCTTGACCGGCTTGCCGCCAATGTCGAGGCCATGCGCCAGGAGTTGCGTGCGGGTAACTTCGAAGCGGCAGCGCGGCTGGACTTTGCCTTCCACCAGGCGCTGCTGCAGGCCTCCGGCAACCGCGCCATGCTGCATGTGATCACCGCCAGCCAGGACATCTTTCTGGAAAGCCAGAAGCTGCCGTTCATACGTCCGGAGCGGGCCATGGAAACCTGGCAGGAGCACAGCAAGATCCTCCGCGCCCTGGCCCGACGCTCGCAACTGGGCGCGCAGCGGGCCATGCAGGAGCATATCCGCAACGCAGCTTCGCGTACCGGCGTGGTGTTCCCGGTCTAGGCCGGCGCAACCGCTTGCCTGCTGGTTGAAACAGATAGCTCAGTGTCGCCCCCGAATATGCGCGCGGCGCAACCTGCCGATCTACTGATAGCCATAACAACGATGCTGCGGCCCGACTGCGGCACTTTCAATCAGGCTGCCATGGCAAATCGGAGCGTATCCGCATGTCCACTTCCCATGAGGTATCACCGGCCACCTTGCGCCGGGTCATCGCGGCCTCGGCCGTTGGCAATTTCGTCGAGTGGTTCGACTTCGCCGTCTACGGCTTCCTTGCCACACTGATCGCCAGCCAGTTCTTCGCCAGCTCCGACCCCGGCGCCGGCCTGCTCAAAACCTTTGCCGTGTTCGCCGTAGCCTTTGCCTTGCGGCCATTGGGCGGCATCGTGTTTGGTGCTTTGGGAGATCGGCTCGGGCGCAAACGCGTGTTGTCGATGACCATTCTGCTGATGGCGGGCTCGACCACACTCATCGGCCTGCTGCCCACCTACGCCAGCATCGGTATCGCCGCGCCGCTGTTACTGACCCTGGCGCGCTGCCTGCAAGGCTTTTCCGCTGGTGGCGAGTACGCAGGTGCATGCGCTTATCTGATGGAACACGCACCGCAAAACAGACGCGCGTTCTATGGCAGCTTCGTGCCGGTGTCGACCTTTTCGGCGTTTGCCTGCGCAGCAGTGATCGCCTACGCCCTCGAGGCAAACCTGAGCAGTGACGCGATGAACAGCTGGGGCTGGCGTGTGCCGTTTCTGATCGCGGCGCCATTGGGCCTGGTCGGTCTGTACCTGCGCTGGCGCATGGAGGAAACCCCAGCGTTCCGTGCGGCCATCGCCGAAGGCAAGGTGCACAGCCATTCGCCGCTCAAGCAGACCCTGCGCAATCACGGCCGGGCGATCCGCAACCTCGGCGCATTCATTTCGCTGACGGCACTGTCGTTCTATATGTTCACCACCTACTTTGCCACTTACCTGCAACTGGTCGGCAACCTGACCCGCGCGCAGTCGTTGCTGGTGACCACTGTGGCACTGCTGTTCGCCGCTGCCGGCTGCCCACTGGCCGGGTTGCTTTCGGACCGCATTGGCCGACGCAAGACCATTGGTTTTACCTGCCTGTGGGTGATGATTGCGGTGTTCCCGGCCTACTGGCTGGCGAGCTCGGGGTCGATGTCCGGCGCGTTGCTCGGCGTGATCCTGCTGGCGGTCGGTGCGCTGATGAGTGGTGTAGTCACTGCCGCGCTGCTCTCGGAGAGCTTCCCTACCCGCACCCGCTACACCGCCTCGGCGATCACCTACAACGTTGCCTACACGCTGTTCGGCGGCACCGCGCCGCTGGTTGCGACCTGGCTGATTGGCCAGACCGGCAGCAGCCTGGCACCTGCGTTTTATCTGGTGGTGATCGCCTTGCTGGCGTTGATCGGTGGCCTGGCGCTGCCGGAGACTTCGCGGGTTTCACTGCATGACGAGGTGCCGACAGGGCAGCCTAACCCCGCCGTTTAAGCCATGTCTGCGGGGTCGTTGAGGCCCCGTTGCACAGTCAGTTGCGGTAGTCGCCACCGTGCACGGCCCAGAGGTAGGCCTTGTCTGCCTCAAGCCTCAGGTCACGCCACTCTTGCCACGTCACCAAGCCCAGGCGGTCCATTTCGTCAGCCTGATAGAGCAGCCGCTCGTGGTAGGTGTTGGGGCAGTCCATGCGCTGCTGGCGGTCCTCCAGCAGTTGATACCACCCCGACAGTGCCGAGATCCGCTGTTGATCCTGTGGCTGCAAGGAGGCATCGAAGACATTCATTGGCAGTTACCCGGCGCTGGTTTCCCGGTTGAGTCAGCGCAGCGCTGAGGGGTTCCTGCGAACTTGCCCATGGCCCGCTCAGCGGTTAGAGGCTGCGGGTAATGCCGCCATCGACGCGGATGTTCTGCCCGGTGATGTAGGCGGCGCCTTCACTGGCCAGAAATGCCACGGTGGCAGCGATTTCTTCGCTGGTGCCATAGCGCTTGAGCGGTACGCTGTCGCGGCGTTGCTCGGTGCTGGGCAAGCTGTCGATCCAGCCGGGCAAGACGTTGTTGATGCGCACGTTATCGCCGGCAAATTCGTCGGCAAAAATCTTGGTGAACGCGGCCAGCCCTGCGCGGAATACCGCTGAAGTCGGGAACAGGGAGCTAGGTTCAAAAGCCCAGGCGGTAGAAATATTGATGATCACGCCACCTTGCTGGCGCTGCATGATCGGCGTAACCAGGCGACTGGGACGGATTACATTGAGCAGGTACGTGTCCATGCCAAGCTGCCAGTCCTGATCGGTCAGCTCCAGAATTGGCGCCCGTGGGCCGTGGCCTGCGCTGTTGACCAGCACGTCGACGCGGCCCCATTTGGTCAAGACCGCATCGACCAGTGCTTGCAGATCGGCAGGGGATTGATTGCTGCCGGTCAGGCCGATACCGCCTAGTTCAGCGGCAAGGGCCTCGCCTTTGCCGGAAGAGGACAGGATCGCGACGTGAAAGCCGTCGGCGGCTAGTCGGCGGGCGGCGGCGGCGCCCATGCCGCTGCCGCCGGCGGTGATAATGGCTACTTTGTCTGCTGACATGATTGCTCCTGAGTACACATTGATGACGCTTAAAGGCTACACCCGAGAGCAGGCTCGTCAGCAGTCATGAATAATCACGAGAGCCAGTAGAAAAACTTCTGAGTAGAACCTGATTCGAAACTCTCCCGCACGGCCATTGGCCGATGCGGTCCTACTCATTAAGGTGTTATTTCCAGCAGATCAGGGCCGTCTTCCATGCCACCACGCAGCACATCCCCAGAGCACGCCTTCACCGGCTTCGTCAGCGTGCGCGGCGCCCGCGAGCACAACTTGCAGAACGTCGATGTCGACATCCCTCGCGACGCGCTGGTGGTGTTTACCGGTGTGTCCGGCTCAGGCAAATCCTCGCTGGCGTTTTCCACCGTATATGCCGAAGCGCAGCGGCGTTATTTCGAATCGGTGGCGCCTTACGCACGGCGCCTGATCGATCAGGTCGGGGTACCCGATGTCGACGCCATTGAAGGCTTGCCGCCAGCGGTAGCCCTGCAGCAGCAACGCGGCAGCCCCAGTGCGCGCTCCTCGGTGGGCAGCGTGACCACCTTGTCGAGTTCGATCCGCATGCTCTACTCGCGCGCCGGCAGTTACCCCGACGGGCAACCAATGCTGTACGCCGAGGACTTCTCGCCGAATACGCCGCAGGGCGCTTGCCCGGAGTGTCATGGCCTGGGCCGCGTCTATGAAGTCACCGAGGCGAGCATGGTGCCCGACCCTTCTCTAACTATCCGCGAGCGTGCGGTGGCGGCCTGGCCGTTGGCCTGGGGCGGGCAGAATCAGCGCGATATCCTCGTCACCCTGGGCTACGACATCGACAAGCCATGGCGCGATCTACCGCAAGAACAGCGTGACTGGATCCTGTTCACCGAGGAAACCCCGACTGTGCCGGTGTACGCCGGGCTGACTCCCGAGCAGACCCGCACAGCGCTCAAACGCAAACTGGAGCCGAGTTATCAAGGCACATTCAGTGGCGCCAAGCGCTATGTGCTGCACACCTTCATGCACTCGCAAAGCGCGCAGATGCGCAAGCGCGTCAGCCAGTACATGCGCCCAAGTGCATGCCCGCTGTGCGCCGGCAAACGCCTCAAGCGCGAAGCCCTGACCGTCACCTTCGCCGGCCTGGACATTGCCGAGCTGTCGCAGCTGCCGTTGCAGGACCTGGCCGTGGTATTGCGCACGGTGGCCAATCCCGACTATCTGACCAACGCAGAGCAAAGCGGCGCTACCCTCTCTCATCAGCAAACCCGCGAGGCACGCCAGCAACGGGCGGCCAAGGGCGAGCCGGCGCACAGCGGCGGCCCGGATGTGCGCCACACGCCCAATCTGTCGCTGGAGAAACGCCTGGCCGCGCAACGCATTGCCGCCGAACTGCTGGAACGGATCAACACCCTGATCGACCTTGGCCTGGGGTATCTGGCACTCGAGCGCAGCACGCCCACGCTGTCGTCCGGCGAGCTGCAGCGGCTGCGCCTGGCCACTCAGCTCAACTCGCAACTGTTCGGCGTGATCTATGTGCTCGACGAGCCCTCGGCCGGCTTGCACCCAGCCGATAGCGAGGCGCTGTACGCGGCCCTGCAACGGCTGAAAAGCAGCGGCAATTCAGTGTTTGTGGTCGAGCACGACCTGGACACCATGCGCCGCGCCGACTGGCTGATCGATGTGGGCCCTGCCGCCGGCGAGCACGGCGGGCGGATTCTCTACAGCGGCCCGCCAGCGGGCCTGGCCGAGATCGAGCAGTCGTGCACCCGCGCGTATCTGTTCGCCGAGGCCAGGCCGCAACACCAGCAATCCAGAGCCGCACAGGGTTGGCTGGCGCTTGAGGGGGTGACCCGCAACAACCTGCAAGATCTCAGTGCGCAATTCCCGCTGGGCTGCTTCACGGCGGTTACCGGGATCTCTGGCTCGGGCAAGTCCAGCCTGGTCAGCCAGGCCCTGCTCGAGCTGGTAAGCGCCCACCTCGGCCAGCCGGAGCAAGCCGCAGAGCCTGACGAACAAAGCCTGGAAGACGAGCCGGAACAAGCCAGCAGTGGCCGCATCGCCGCTGGCGTGGAGGCGATCAAGCGGCTGGTCAAGGTCGACCAGAAGCCGATCGGACGTACCCCACGCTCCAACCTGGCCACCTACACCGGGCTGTTCGATCACGTCCGCAAGCTGTTTGCCGCTACCGAACAGGCTAAGGCGCAGGGCTTCGACGCCGGACGTTTCTCGTTCAACGTTGCCAAGGGCCGTTGTGAAACCTGCGAAGGCGAAGGTTTTGTCAGCGTCGAGTTGCTGTTCATGCCCAGCGTCTACGCGCCCTGCCCGACCTGCCACGGCGCCCGCTACAACCCGGCAACGCTGGCAGTGACCTGGCAGGACATGAGCATTGCCGATGTGCTCGGCATGACCGTCGAACAAGCGCTGCAGGTGTTTGCCGAACAGCCGCCCGTGCGGCGCAGCTTGCAGGTGCTGGCCGATATTGGCCTGGGTTATCTGCGTCTTGGCCAACCGGCCACCGAGCTGTCCGGTGGCGAAGCGCAACGGATCAAGCTGGCCACCGAGCTGCAACGCAGCGCGCGCGGCGCCACCCTGTATGTGCTGGATGAGCCCACCAACGGGCTGCACCCGCAGGACGTCGACCGCCTGCTGCTGCAACTGAACAGGCTGGTCGACGGCGGGCACACGGTGGTGGTGGTCGAGCATGACATGCGTGTGGTGGCGCAAAGCGACTGGGTCATCGACATCGGCCCCGGCGCCGGCACTGCGGGTGGCCAGGTCGTCGCCAGCGGCGTGCCCGCCGAGGTCGCCCGCTGCAAGCACAGCCGGACGGCGCCATTTCTGCAAAGTGTGCTGCGCTCAATTACCCAGTAGCGTCTGCAGTTCAAGGGCATCGCCCAAGGCTGCATCGCCTGCCGTGTTGTCAAAAATGCACCAGGTCGCCGCGCCTGCCTCGGCGCGGGCCAGCAACTGCGGCGCCAGCGCCTGCAGCCAAGTGCTGGGGTAATCGCTGAAATAGGTACGCGGTGAGCCATGCAGGCGCCAGTACGCAAGGCCTGACCAGCCACGCGGCTGCGCATCCAGGGCAAAGCGCGCCGGGTCTGCGCCCACCAGTGCCACCTGCAACTGCTCCATCAGCGGTCCGGCCTCGGCCCAGCTGGGGTGGCGCGCTTCCAATGCCACAGGCCCTGGATACACCTTGCGCACATCAGCCATGAAACGCTCCACCAGCAGCGGCTCGAACGCCAACGACGGCGGCAGTTGCACCAGCACGCAACCCAGCGCTGACCCGAGCGCCGTGCACTGCGCAAAGAACTCAGCCAAGGCTTGCGCGCAATCGACCAGACGCCGTTCATGGCTGATGGCACGCGGCAGCTTGACCGAAAAGCGAAACCCCGGCGGCACCGCGCCAGCCCAGCGCGTATAACTGGCTGGGCGATGCGGTCGATAGAACGAACTGTTGATCTCTACCGCAGTGAGTTGGCGGGCGTAGCGCTGCAGATGGCTGCCCTCGCCTGCCAGCTGTGCAGCGTAAGTACGTGAGATGCTCCAGCCGGCACAGCCCAGATAAATCATCAGTACCTCCCTGCTTGACTTGCCCGTCAGCCAGTGGAGTTGCAGAACGGGGTCAAGGTTCAGCTGGCATCACCCGTTGTCAGCGGATTACCTTCAGGAAAAAGTTGCCGAATAAGCCAGCACTTCTATATTCACTTAACCCTGCCTCATGCGATGGCGACCATGGCCAGCACCGCCCAGCTGATCATTTGCGAGCACTGCGACTGCGTTTACCAGCAGGTTGTGCTCGGCAAACATCAAAAGTCCTTGTGTGTGCGCTGCGCCGGCGTGCTGGAGCGCTACAACGGCCTGACGGTGGAACAGCGCCTGGCGCTCACCATCACCGCAGCCATGCTGTGGCTGTTCGCCAACTTCTATCCGATCATGACCATCAGCCTGCAAGGCCTGAAAAACAGCGCCACCTTGTGGGATTCGGTACTGGCGCTGAGCCAGGGACCAATCACCTTCATTGCCATGGTCGCAGCCATCGCCATCATCATCGCGCCGGCGTTTCAGTTGATGCTGCTGATCTGGGTGCTGGCCTTTGCCCTCAGCCAGCGCCGCGCGCCGGCGTTCAAACTGTGCATGCGCTGGCTGGAAACCCTGCGCCCGTGGAGCATGCTCGAAGTCTGCCTGCTCGGCGCCATGGTTGCGGTGTTCAAGCTGGCCGGGATGCTGGCGGTGCTGCCCGGTATCGGCCTGTTCGCCCTCGCCGCGCTGAGCCTGCTGCTGATCCGCATCGCTGGTCGCGATATCCGCGAACTGTGGGCGCTGCCATGAACCGCACTGCCAGAGACCACCCACCGACGGCCGCCGAGCTCAACCTGTGCCTGTGTCACAGCTGCGGCCTGGCCTGCGACATGCGCGACGAGCCACACAGTTGCCCGCGCTGCGACGCACCACTGCACCGGCGCAAGGTCAACTCGCTGGCCCGCACCTGGGCGTTCATGCTGGCCGCGCTGGTGTTCTACATCCCGGCCAACCTGCTGCCGGTGATGAACACGACCATGCTCGGCGACGGTGCCGACAGCACCATCATGAGTGGCGTGCTGGAGTTCTGGGCGCACGGCGCGTGGGACATCGCGCTGATCATCTTCATCGCCAGCATCGCGGTGCCGGGGGTCAAGTTCGTCGCGCTGTCGCTGCTGCTGATCACCGTCCAGCGGCGCAGCCAGTGGGCGTGCCGCGAGCGTTCGCAGTTGTACCGGTTTGTCGAGTTGATCGGCTACTGGTCGATGCTCGACGTGCTGGTAGTGGCGCTGGTTGCAGCGCTGGTCAAGTTCCAGGCGCTGGGCGATATCGAGCCGCGCGTGGGGATTCTGTTCTTTGGCCTGGTGGTGGTGTTCACCATGCTCGCGGCGATGAGCTTTGACCCGCGTCTGATCTGGCAAGCAGGACCTGAGGAGGCCATGGATGAAGTCGCCCGCCACTGAAGCACCGGCAGAACCGGGACCACCGCCAATCAAGACGCGCCGTTTCAGCGTGTCACTGGTGTGGCTGGTCCCGCTGGTGGCGGTACTGGTCGGCCTGTCGTTGGTGATTCACAGCAAACTGCAGGAAGGCCCGACCATCACCCTCAACTTCAAGACCGGCAGTGGCCTGGTGGCGAACAAGACCGAGGTTAAATACCGCAGCGTGGTCATCGGTCACGTTTCGGCGGTGGCCTTGAGCGATGATCAACGCAGCGTCAACGCTACCGTCCAGCTGGACAAGCAAGCCGAGGGCTTCACCCGCGAAGACTCGCAGTTCTGGGTGGTGCGCCCGCGTATTGGCGCCGGTGGCGTGTCGGGCATCGACACGCTGCTCTCGGGTGACTATATCGGCGCCGACATCGGCCAGGCCGAGGGCCGCGCCAAGCGCTTCAAGGGCCTGGAAAACCCGCCGCCGATCACCTACGGCGAACCCGGCAAGCGCTTCACCCTGCACACCCAGGACCTTGGCTCGCTGGATATAGGCTCGCCGGTGTACTACCGCAAGATCCCTGTGGGCCAGGTAGTCGCCTACGCGCTGGATGCCGATGGCAAAGGCGTCAATATCGAAGTGTTCATCCACGCCCCCAATGACGCCTATGTCACCGACAACACGCGCTTCTGGAACGCCAGCGGCATCGACGTCAACGTCGGCGCCAACGGTGTGGCGATCAAGACTGAATCGCTGTCGACCCTGCTGGTTGGCGGCATCGCCTTCCGCGCACCTGAGTACAGCCCCAACGATAGCGCCGCCGCCGAAGCCCGCACCTATGAGCTGTTTGACGATCAGCAAACCGCGCTGGCCCCGCCGAGCGGCAAAGCCCAGTACCTGACATTGCGTTTCGACCAGGCCATGCGCGGCCTCAAAGTGGGCGCGCCGGTGGAGTTTCTCGGTATCGAGATCGGCCGAGTGGTCTCGGTCAATCTGGACTTTGATGAAGTGCAACGCAGCTTCCCGATCAACGTCGGCATCGTGGTGTATGCGCAACGATTGGGCCAGGCGCACAAGAAAATGCTCAAAGCGCTCAAGCATGATCCGGATGACATGACCGCCACCGCCCAGGTGTTCAGCTCGTTCGTCGCCAACGGCCTGCGCGCGCAGGCACGCAATGGCAACCTGCTGACCGGTCAGCTATACATCGCCCTGGACTTCTTCCCCAAGGCGCCCAAGGTCGCCTTCGACCTGAACGCCAGGCCAATTGCGATCCCGACCCTGCCCGGCAGCCTGGAAATCCTCCAGGAGCAACTCCAGGCGATGCTGGAAAAAATCAACAAGCTGCCCGTCGAGCGCATCGCCGGCAACCTCGACGGCAACCTGGTCGAGTTGCGCAAAGGCCTGATGCAGTTCAACAGCCGCACCCTGCCGGGGGTGCAGAGCACCCTGGCGGATGTCAGCAAGACCTTGCAGTCGGCCAGCGCCACGCTCGCCGAAGACTCGCCGCAGCGTGAGAAGCTCAGTGAGACCCTCGACGAACTCGGGCGCATGTCTCGCTCGTTGCGCGATCTGTCCGATTACCTTGGGCGTAACCCAGAGGCGTTGATCCGTGGTCGACCAAGCAATGCGCCACCTATCGACCTGCAAGGCCCGCCGCGCAACTGACCCGGAGCGATAGCCATGACTTCACCCTGCAAGCTCATGCTGCTCGTCTCGCTTGCGCTGCTGGCAGCGTGTCGCAGCGAGCCGATCCAGTTTCACACGCTGATGCCAACCCAGGTCAGCCGCTCCCCGGCCGGCAGCGAGATCGCCATCGAAAGCGTCAGTGTGCCCGCGCAGGTCGACCGCGCCCAGATCGTGATTCGCCAGGGCGCCAGCGGCCTGGCCATTCTGGAAACGCAATGGTGGGGCGCCAGCCTGGCCGATGAGCTGCGCAGCGCCTTGGTCGAGCAACTGAGCAGTGGCGTGCCTGGCCAGCAACGCTCGGTAAGAATCATTGTGCAGCGCTTTGATTCCGTGCCCGGCCAATACGCACTGCTGGATACCAAGTGGCGCCTGCGGGTCGCCGCAGGCGCCAGCCTGGATTGTCGCAGTGTGGTGCAAAGCCCGGCCGGCGCATCAATCGATGCAGTGGTTACGGCCCATCAGCGCAACCTGATGCGGCTGGCCTCGCTGATCAACCAGACCGCGCGCAATCCGCAAGCAGGCTGCGCAGCCAGCCCAAGCCTAGGCCCGGGCGTCTGACTACTCAGTAGGCGACTCGGTATTCACATATGGCGGCACTTCGGCGAGGGCAAACGCACGGCGCTGATCACGCTGCGGCAAACGCCTGGCCGGCAGCGGCTCGAGCGTCTGCGCCTGGCCGGTGACCAACGCGCGTTCGATGGCCATGATTACGCGCACATCACGCCAGCCCTCATCGCCATCCGGCTCCGGCGCCTGGTCGTTGAGGATGCAGTCGGAGAAGTACGCGGTCTCGCCGGCAAATTGATCCACCACCGGATGCACATGCACGCGGGTGGTGTCATCGAGGGTGGCGCGGTAGCTGATCGCGACATCTTCCCCATAGCCATAACAAGGCGATGCTTCGATTTCGCCCTCAGTGCCGAGCAGCTGGAAGCGCTCGGAATCAGGCAGGCAGTAGCTGACGGTGAACTGCGCCAGGCGCTCTTCAGGAAAACGCAGCGACACGTTGACGGTGTCCCACGTGTCGATCTGGCTGCCTGGCGAATGGCTGCCTATCGCACTCACCTCAATCGGCTCGGCATTGAACAGCTGGCGCACCATGTTCAGCGGATACGGGCCCATGTCCGCTACCGGGCCGGCAGCAAAGCCGCTGTGGGCGCGGTGATTACTCGGTTTGACGGTCTGGGTGAAAATCGATGTGAACAGACGCGGCTGGCCGAACTCGCCGCTATGCACCCGCTCGATCATCTCCAACGTGCCCGGCTCGCAGTGCAAGCGGTAGGCGATCATCAATTTGGTACCGGTGCGTTGCGCCGCATCGCGCATGGCCACGCAGTCGTCATCGCTGGCCGCCATGGGTTTTTCCAGCAGCACGTGGATACCGGCTTCCAGCGCCGGGATGACGAATTCGCGATGACGGAAGTTGGGCGTGGCAACGTACACCGCATCAATCTCACCGGAGGCAAGCAGTGCTGCGTAGTCGGTGTAGGCCCAGGCCTTGAGCTGGTAGCGGCTGGCCAACTGGCGAGCCTTTTCAGAGTCGCCGGTAACCAATGCGGCGAGGGTCGAATTGCCGGTCTGACTGACCCCAGGCATGAATGCACCCTGCGAGATCGAACCACCGCCGACTACTGCGTAGCGGATTTTGCCATCTGAACTGGGCATTGCTGTCTCCTTGCGGGAAATTTTCATTAGCTAGGAAGTGGGCAAGCAAGCCGGGGGGCGAGTTCGATTTTTCTTGCCTTGCGGATGATCGAGCACCATGGGGAAAATTATTTTCATCAGGCTGCATCCAAACCCGTTACTGGTGGGTAGTACTGTCAGCAGCCCATCGCTGCCACTCGGTTACTCACCAGGAGATACACCATGAATGGCAAACGTACTCTCAGCCTGATCAGCGCTTCCCTGGCCATCGGCGGCCTGTCCCTGTTCATGCAGACCGCCCAGGCGCAAATGGGCCTGCCGGATGCAGTCAAGGTGCCGGACGGCAACAAAGTGATGATGGAAACCGTCGGCGTAGGCGAGATCACCTACGAGTGCCGCGACAAGGTAGATGCCGCCGGCCAGACCGAGTGGTTCTTCGTCGGCCCCAAAGCCGTGCTCAATGACCGCAAGGGCAAGGCAGTCGGCGACTACTTTGGCCCACCTGCAACCTGGCAGGCCAGGGATGGTTCGAAAGTCACCGGCACCCAGGTCGCCGTCTCCCCAGCCAGCAAAGGCGACATCCCCTACCAACTGGTCAAGGCCAACCCCGCCGACGGCAAAGGCGCGATGCAGGGCGTGAGCTACATTCAGCGCACCGCGACCAAAGGCGGCGTAGCTCCCGCCAGCGTATGCACTGCCGCCAACAAGGGTGAGAAACAGGTTGTCAAATATCAGGCCGACTACATCTTCTGGTCTGCCAAGTGATCGACGTGCGCGGCAAGTGCTGACTACAAAAGTCGTCTAAGCTCTGCGACAAACCCCGGCCAGCCGGCTGGGGTCCGCACCCCTTGCCAATGGCTGAACAGAATTTGTCCTTGCCTGAACCCGCGTTTGATTATCAACGTTGCCTGCTGGCCTGCGCTGCAGGCGATCGTGGAGCCCTGCGCGAGCTGTATCAGCAGGAAAGCGCGCGTTTGCTCGGGGTCGCCCTGCGCATCGCACGCGAACCGGCGGTGGCTGAAGACATCGTCCATGACGCCTTCGTGCGGATCTGGACGCATGCCGCAAGCTTCGATCCAGATAGAGGTTCGGCACGTGGCTGGATCTACAGCGTCACCCGGCATCTGGCATTGAACTTCGTGCGTGATGGCGCGCGCCAGGTGCCTCTGGATGAGCAACACGACGAGGCGCTGCAAGCCTCTGCGCAGTGGCAGCCAGTGGACTTTACCGCGCAGGCGCATTCGGCGCGGATTTACCACTGCCTGGAGCAGCTGGAGCCGGCGCGGCGCGACTGCATCCTGCACGCCTACGTCGACGGCTGCACCCATGCAGAAATCGCCCAGCGCATGAGCACGCCGCTGGGCACGGTCAAGGCCTGGATCAAGCGCAGCCTGGCAGCATTGCGGGAGTGCATGGGATGAACAACGACCAGAGCAACGCCGATGAGCTGGAGCAACTGGCCGGTGAATACGTGCTGGGCACGCTCGATGCCGAGCAACGTGCCGCCGTGCAACAACGCCTGGCCTATGACGGTGCCTTGCGCGCCGCTGTCGATGCCTGGGAGCAACGCCTTCTGGAGTTGACTACCCTCGCCCCGGCGCAACAACCCTCGATGCAACTGTGGCAGCGCGTTGGCCGCAGCCTGGACAGCCTCGCTCCACGTGAAGCAGCCCCCGAACGCAGCGTGAACACCTCCTGGTGGAACCTGCTGCCGCTGTGGCGTGGCCTGGCAGGTGCTGGCCTGGCGGCGAGTCTGGTGATGGCCGTGGCGCTGTCGAGCCAGACTGTCACGCCGCCGCAGACCTCCTATCTGGTCGTGCTGGTCGCCCCGCAAGACCGCGCCCCGGGCTGGGTGATTCAGGCCAGCAGTCCGCGTGAGGTCGAGCTGATTCCACTCGGCCAAGTCACTGTGCCGGCCGACAAAACCCTGCAGTTCTGGACCAAAGGTGATGACTGGCAAGGGCCGGTGTCGCTGGGTCTGGTCCAGCCAGGGGAGAAGATTTCGGTGCCGCTGGACAAACTGCCGCCGCTTGAAGCGAACCAGTTGTTCGAACTGACACTGGAGAATGCCGGCGGATCGAAGACTGGCAAGCCGACTGGGCCGATTCAGTTTATTGGCCGGGCGGTGAAAGTCATTTGATTGTCAGCATGGAACCTGTGGCTTCGAGATTGAGCACCGTTTGAGCTATGTGGACAAAGCTGTCCAAAAGCCCTCATGCTCACAGCTTCAAGTTCACGACCGAGCAAGGAAGCCATCATGACTGTTCGCGGTAACGACCGGCAGATCGACAACATCGAATTCAATGTCAGCGACATTGCCCGCAGCAAAGCGTTTTACGCCAAGGCATTCGACTGGACCTTTGTCGATTACGGCCCAACCTACACCGAATTCAGTGACGGTCGCCTGAGCGGCGGGTTCACTACCGGCGAGCCGGTCCGCCCCGGCGGCCCGCTGGTGATTCTGTACGCCGACGATCTGGATGCGACTCAGCAGCGGCTGCTGGCTGCTGGCGCGCAGATCAGCCGGCAGACCTTCTCGTTCCCCGGCGGCAGCCGCTTCCACTTCATCGACCCGGACGGCTACGAACTGGCGGTGTGGACTGCAACAAGCAGTGCTTGATCGGCCCGTTCAGTTGTCACCGAAAAAACTGCGCCCGCGTTCCTTGAGCAATTCGACCATCGCGGCCACGGCCGGTGGCAGATAGCCCTCGGCGCGAATCGACACCGCCACAGTGCGATGCATGGTGGTTTCATCCAGGGTCACCGCACGCAAGCGCGACATACCGTGGCCGTGCTCAAGGGTTTCCCTCGCTACAAAGCTCAGCAGCCGGGTGCGCTCGATCAGGCGGGGCAGCATCGAGATGCTGTTGGCTTCGATCTGCACCTGTGGCATCGGCAAATGGTGAGTGGCAAACACGTTGTCGATCCAGCGCCTGGAACTGACCGTGATCGCCGGCAGCACCCAGCGGTATTGGCAAAGGCTGTGCAAGGTGATCGGCGCGGCAAACAATGGATGGTCGGCACTGGCTACCACTACGGCCTCATCCTGCAAGATCGGGTAACTGCTGACGTGCGGATCATCGACGATCAGCGGGCAGATGATGGCATCCAACCGCCCCGAGCGCAGCGACTCCTTGAGCAGATCGTCCTGGCCGATGGACAGCTGCAAGGTCAGCTCGGGCGCGCGCTGCAACAGCGACTCGGTCAGCCGCGGCAACAAGTACTCAGCCATGCTCGCCGCGCAACCGAGGCGGATGTTGCCAATCAAACCACCGGCAAAATCGCGGACCTCGCGCTCGGTTTCGGCGATGTTCAGCTGCAATTGCCGACCTCGCTCAAGCAGTAACTCGCCTACGTCGGTCAGCTTGATACGCCGACCATCACGCTTGAACAGCCGCGTGCCGAGGGATTCTTCCAGCCGTTGGATACTTTTGCTCAAGGCGGGCTGGCTGCGGTTGAGCCGTTCGGCAGCCCGGCCAAGATGGCCAAGCTCAGCGATGGTGGCGAAGTAAGTCAGGTCACGAAGGTCCATGATTCATGAATTTCAGTTATAGGTTCATCGAAAGTAGAAAATAGACTTGATCGATTGCGCCGTCGATAATTTTCTCCAGCAAGCGCCGTTACCGGGTCGAGGAGAATCACCACGTGCAGTTGTTGCTATCAAATCCCCTGCTGATCCTACGCTGGCTGGCCCTGATCGGTTGCGCTGCCGCCAGCGGCCAACTACTGCATGCGTTGGCATTGCCTGCAGGATTGTTTCTCGGGCCGATGCTGACCGCGATCGCCTTTGGCGTCAGTGGCGCCGGGCTGCGCCTGCACAAACAGGTGTTTCGCTTTGGCCAGGGCTGCGTCGGCCTGATGGTTGCCCACTCGATGAGCTGGACGGTACTGGCGGCCTTGGCGCAGTCGTGGCCGGTGATGCTGATAACCACGCTGCTCACTGTGCTGTTGAGCGCCATGGTAGGCCTGGCCACTGTGCGTTACGGCGGTATCTCGGCCGCGACTGCAGCCTGGGGCACAGCCCCTGGCGCAGCTTCGGCGATGGTCTCGATGGCGGAAGCACACGGCGCCGATCCGCGGGTAGTGGCAACCATGCAATACGTGCGGGTCGTCTGCGTAGTGATGATCGGCGCGCTGGTCAGCCACTTGCTTGGCGCCGGCGATATCGCCAGCAAGGCGTTGGTACCAGCCGCCAGCACCCCTGCGGTACAACTGAACCAACTGCTGCCATGCCTGGCCGTGATTGTGATCGGGATAACCCTGGCCGCCAAACTGCCTGCGGGCGCGCTGCTGGCACCGTTGTTGATCGGTAGTGCGCTGCAACTGAGTGGCCTGATGCAGATTGCCCTGCCCGGCTGGTTGCTGGCCTTTGCCTATGGCGCCATCGGATGCTACGTAGGCCTGCGTTTCGATCGGGCCACGGTGCGTTATGTGGGGAGCCGCTTGCCGACCATGATCGCCGGAGCGACCGGGTTGATCGCGCTGTGCGCCGGCTGCGCCTGGTTGCTGGCGTGGGTCACTGGGCATGATTTTCTTTCGATGTACCTGGCAACCAGCCCAGGCGGGCTGGATGCCATGGCCATCATTGCGGTGGAAACCCACTCAGATGTCGGGCTGGTGCTGGCAATGCAGACCTTGCGCCTGTTTGCCGTGATCATCACCGGTGCCTTTTGCGCCAGGCAGATCATCCGCCTGGCCAAGGCCTGAAACCCGCCTACCCCTGCCACGCGTTTACCAGAGCGCAACGTCGTAGGTCAGGTACAGCCGATTGCTGTCACGACCGCGGGCGAAGTCAGCGCGATAGACGTAGTTACGTGCCTTGATGCCAAGCCCCTTGAAGGTGCCCGATTGGACCACGTAGGCCAGCTCGATGTCACGTTCCCACTCGCTCAGGCCAGCATCGCCGGAACGGCCATTGTCACCGCTCAGGTAGCGGGTCATGAAGGTCAGGCCTGGCACACCGGCTGCAGCAAAGTTGTAGGCGTAGCTGGCCATCCAGGTCTTTTCTTCTTCCTCGATGAACTTGCCGATGCCGACGTTGCTGAACGAGTACACGGTCGCACCGCTGATGTACGGCAGCCCGGCGTCGCCGTTGAGCACCTGGTAACCGGCACCTACGGTATGGCCGCTGTGGGCGTAGGCCAACTGGCCGCTGAGCATGTCGTTGTCGATCCGGCCGGCGTAGGCCGAACCGCTGTCATGGCTGCTGAAGTAGCGCAGGTCGCTGGTCAACACGCCGCCACCAAGCTTGAGGTCGTGCTGGATACCGGCGAAGTCCTGGCGGTAGAAGTTTTCCAGTTCGCCATGGAAGTAGCTCAGGCGCAGTGTTTTGCTGGCGGCATAGTCAGCACCGGCGTAGCGGAAATCGCCGGTCTCATCGCCGCGATAGCCGTCGACATAGAGCCCGGTGCTGTCGGACGAATCGCGCTGCTTGAAGCGGTCCAGCTGGCCCGCAGTCAGGGTCAGTCCATCGATATCGGTGCTGAGCAGTTGAGTGCCCTGGTAGGTCTGCGGCAACAAGCGTGCATCATTGTGCACCAGCACCGGGGTCTTGGGCAGCAAGGTGCCGTGCTTGACCACGGTATTGGCCAGCTTGGCTTTGGCGGTTACACCAGCGCTGGCGAACTCGTCGGCCGCGCGGCCATCGTCATGCACGGGCAACAGGCCGGTGCCACTGCGGCCGCGACCGGAGTCGAGCTTGACCCCGACCAGCGCCATGGCATCGAGGCCAACGCCGATGGTGCCCTGGGTGAAGCCTGACTGGTAATCCAGCAAAAAGCCCTGCGCCCATTCGGTGCGCTCGCTCTTGGCAGTGGCAGCAGCGCGAGCAGTCATGCCCTGCTCGTCACGGAAGTTTTCGTTGAAGTAGACATTGCGCAGTTGCAGCTTGAGTTTGCTGTCTTCGATGAAACCGCCGGCGACGGCCGCAGGCAGGCAGCCGCAAAACAGGCCGCAGGCGGCCCCACGCAGAAGGAGTGATTGCATGTCAGAGGACTCTTTTATTGTTTTTTGAAGGGCTGCGCGGGCACCGAGCGGTGCCCGTCCAACAAGGTCAGGCGAAGAACGAAATGGCGCCGGTCAGGACTGCCAGGGCGGTGATTACCAGGGAGGTATACACCGCCCATTTAACCGTGGCTTTCTGGAAGTCGCCGATATCGCGGTCAACCATCCCCACCAGCAGCAGGGTCGAAGCCACCAGCGGGCTCATCAGGTGTACCGGTTGGCCAAGTACCGAGGCGCGAGCGATTTCCACCGGGTCGATGCCGTATGCAGCAGCGGCGTTGGCCAGGATCGGCACCACGCCGAAGTAGTAGGCATCGTTGGACAGGACGAAGGTCAGCGGCATGCTGGTGATCGCCACCACCAGCGGGAACCAGTGGCCCCAGGCATCCGGGATCCAGTCAACCAGGGTCTGCGCCAGCGCGTCGACCATCTTCGTACCCGAGAAGATGCCCGCGAAGATACCGGCGGCAAACACCAGCAGGACCACGGTCATGGCATTGCCCGAGTGGGCGAGGATGCGCTCTTTCTGGATGTCCAGCTGCGGGTAGTTGATCATCAGCGCAGCAACGAAACCGATCATGAACAGGATCGCCGCGTGCATCACACCCAGCACCAGCGCAGTCATCACCGCGATCACCAGCACCAGGTTGACGTAGGCCAGGCGCGGACGCTTGTGCGGGGTATCTTCCAGGATCGCCTTGATGTAGCAGTCGCCACCACCGGACTCGAGCTTGATGTTACCAATGCGCTTGCGCTCGCTACGGCCCAGCAGGAACGCGGTGAACACAACCCAGGCGGCGCCGCCGATCATGGTTGGCAGCATCGGGATGAAGTAGTGGGTGGCGTCCAGGCCCAAGGCAGCGATGGCGCGAGTAGCCGGCCCGCCCCATGGGCTCATGCCGCTCATGATGCTCAACGACAGCATCGAGATGGTCGCCAGAATCATCGGGTTCATGCCGATGCGCTTGTACAGCGGCAGCATCGCGGCGCAGGTGATCATGTAGGTGGTGGTGCCGTCACCATCCAGTGCGACCAGCAGCGACAGCAGCGCGGTGCCGATGGCAATTTTCAGCGGGTCGCCATTGACCCTTTTGAGGATCTTGCGGATCAGCGGATCGAACAAGCCCGCATCGATCATCAGGCCAAAGAAGAGAATGGCAAACAGCAACAAGGCTGCCGATGGCGCAACCACTTTCAGGCCGTCGAGCATCATCTTGCCGGTTTCCGGGGCGAAGCCGCCGATCACCGCAAATACGATAGGCACGACCGTCAAGGCTACGATTGGGGATAAGCGTTTGCTCATGATCAGGTAGGTGAACGTCACTACCATGACCAAACCGAGGAGTGCGAGCATGTCTGTATCTCTTGTTTTTATTGTAAATGTGCACGTCTGCCGGGCAGACGGCGCCTGACCCGCTCGACGCCCGGCAAGGCAGCGAGCGATTGTATGTCAATCGTCAAACGAAGCGTTTAAAGCGATCAGCCGGCGAGCCGGCGCACGGACGGCGCGTAGACGTAGCCGGAGAAGAGCCGCCGGGCAGTGCGTACCACCGAGGCTTGAATCGGCTTGCCTGCGGTGCGTTCCAGGGCAATATCGATGCTGCCGCTCGGGTGTTCCAGGCGCACCTGATTAAGGCCATTGGCGCGCTCGCCGAGCATCTGCATGACCACCGTGCCTGGGCTGACGCAGGCCGTCGCCAGGCCGATGGCGCCAGTGATGGCCAAGGCCCGATGGCAGTCGTGCGGCATGAAGTAACGCACCTGCAGGGTGCCGTCGAATTTGGCTGGCGAGATCAGCACGGGTTTGGGGATGACCATACCGGTGACATCGCCCAGGCCCATCGCCGCGCCGGCCTTGATCCGCAGCGCTTCGATCTTTTGCATCAGCGCGCTGTTGCCCTCGAGCTCGGCTGGGCTTTCGCCGCCAGTAACGCCAAGCTTGCTGGCCTCGATGATCATCATCGGCATGGCCATGTCGATGCAGGTCAGCTCGACACCATCGATCACATCGCTGGCCTGACCGGTGGGGAACAGCTTGCCGGTCTTGCTGCCAACGGCATCGAGGAAGGTCAACTGCACCGGCGCTGCGGTACCCGGCACGCCGTCGATCGCAGTGCGGCCCTCGTAGCGGACGATGCCGCCGGGGGTTTCCACCAGCGAGTTGACGAAGGTTCCGGTGTTCAAGTTGCGGATGCGCACCAGGGTCTTGCCTTCGGTGGCCTTGACCAGGCCCTCTTCGATCGCGAATGGGCCGACTGCGCAGAGCATGTTGCCGCAATTAGGTGCAGTATCGACGCGGCGCTGAGCGACCATGACCTGAACGAACAGGTAGTCGACATCGGCATCGGCATGCAGCGAGGGGCTGAGGATCGCCACTTTGCTGGTCTGCGGGCTGCCGCCGCCGATGCCGTCGATTTCCAGCTCATGGCCAGAGCCCATCAGGTTGATCAGCATTTCGTCACGCTCGACCACATTGGTCGGCAAGTCCCAGGCATGGAAAAACGGACCCTTGGAGGTACCGCCGCGCATCAGAACACAAGGAATTCGTTGCATGACTACTGACTCCTGTTGATCAATAGGGGGTATTGATGTGTTGGAAACAAGAGTGACAGGGACCGATAAATCAATCCAATGCAAAGATCGTAGCTATTATTGCGCGTAGCAAATGAATCAAGACGTGAACTGCTGAAGAGAATCGTCATGGAATATGAGCTCCAGGATATAAGATCTTTCGTGAAAATCGCCGAACTGGGCAGCTTTCACGAAGCTGCTGATGTGCTTCATCTGTCTCAACCAGCACTGAGCCGGCGGATCAAGAAGCTAGAAGAAGGCTTGGGTACGCCGTTGCTCGAACGGACTACGCGCCGGGTCAGCCTGACCAGTGTCGGCCGCGACTTCCTGCCCAAGGCCAGACGCCTGCTGGATGACTTCGAGGACTCGATCCTGAGCATCCGCGAACTGGCCGAACGCCAGACCGGCCAGGTGACCCTGGCCTGCATCCCGACGGCAGCGTTCTACTTTTTGCCGTCGGTGATTCGCCTGTACAACGAGCAATACCCGAAGATCCGTATTCGCCTGCTCGATCTCAGCGCCAACGACGGGCTTGAGGCCGTACTGCGCGGTGAAGCCGACTTCGGCATCAACATGATGAGTGGCCAGCACCCGGACATTGAGTTCGTGCCGCTGGTCGAGGAGAAGTTCGTCCTCGCCTGCCGCCGTGACCATGAGCTGGCCAGCCGCGCGTCGGTGACCTGGACGCAGCTGGCCGACTACCGCCTGATCGGCGTAGGCCGCTTGAGCGGCAATCGGATGCTGCTCGACCATGCCTTGTCCGGCCTGAGCTGGCGTCCCAAGTGGTTCTATGAGGTGCAGCACTTGTCGACGTCGCTGGGCATGGTCGAGGCTGGCCTTGGCGTCTCCGCCATGCCCAGCCTGGCCATGCCGGCAGCCGACCACCCTACCCTGGTCAGCGTGCCGCTGAGCGAGCCAGAGGTGACCCGCACCCTCGGCCTGGTCTATCGGCGCGGCGCCTCGCTGTCGCCGGCTGCCGAGAAGTTCGTGGCCATTCTGCTGGAGAAATGGCCGAATAGCTGAGCCGTGCACGGCGACTGGCTTGCGCTGGTACTGAGCGGACGTCATTCGCCCCCCAGTCCGTGCGGATCGGGCTGGCGTTTTTCGATGGCAAACTTGAGCAACGCCGCGCTGCGGAAAATGCCGTGGGCGAACTTGCCGTAGGGCAAGGTGAGGAACAGCGCCATCACGCAGCCCAGGTGCACCGCGAGCAAGATTGCCATCGCTCCGGTGTCGCGCCAGCCGAGCAAGGCCAGGCCAGTCAGGCTGACCAGCAACAACAGCAAGATGAACGCGCGGTCCATCGGCCGCTGGCTGACATCGCCATGCGCTGGGTCGCGGCGCAGGTTGAGCACCAGCAGGCCGACAGGGCCGATGACCAGGCCCACACCGCCGACAGTACCCAGCACTACCGGCCAGCTGAGCAGCGGATAAGGCGCCATTTCACCCAACAGGTAGTGGTAACCGGTGGCGACCACCGTCGCCGCGAAGCAGAGCATGAAACCGTAAAAGGTCAGGTGATGAAAACGCCGGCGCCACAAGGTGTAACGGTCGCTCTCGTTGGTGCAGCCCTGGCCATGGCCACCGTCCAGGTACTTCAGCGTCAGCGCCGCAGTCGAGGCTTCCACCACCGCAGCGTGCTTGCTTGCGGGCGGGCTGTCTGCCGGTGCGACCTCGCACCAGAAGCGTCTGACGGCGATGCTCAAAGCCAGCATGGCTGCGGCAAAGACCACGCCAAACATCAACGCCAGGGTGTTATGCGGGAACACCGCATAGAAATCCCCCGCCAGCCGCCCTGGTAGCAGCGTGCCATTGACCAGCAGCGCCAGCAGCAGGAACAGCGATAACCCGGCTGCCAGTGCACTGGCGAGCAGCGTGCCGTTATGCCGGTAGAGCCGGCCCAAGGCGCTTGGCCAGGCGTAGTCCGAGTAAGTCTGGCCGCGCACGGTGGCCAGCGCCTTCGGCACATTTACGGCAAACTCATGCGGCGCGGCGTACTGGCAGGCATGCAGGCAGGCACCACAGTTGTGACACAGGTTGGCCAGGTAGTGGATGTCGGCCTTGTTGAAGTCCAGCCGCCGGGTCATTGCCGGGAACACCGCGCAAAAGCCCTCGCAATAACGGCAGGCATTACAGATGCGCATCTGCCGGTCGACTTCGCTTTCGTCCACATTCAGCACGGCGATCAGTTCGCCGTGGCCCTTGCTGGGCTCGACCAGCCGCGGTTCAAGCAGTTGCGCAGTCATGGGTAATCTCGCTGGAAGGATGGTGATAGCCGAGCGCTGCCGCCGCCTGGGTGCCGGCAATCCGGCCGAAAGCGGTGCCGATGGACATGCCGACGCCGGCGGTGTAGCCCTTGCCCAACACGTTGCCGGCCATCATTTCACCGGCAACGAACAGGTTCGGGCTGGGCTTGCCGGCAAAGTGCACGGCGGCGGTGTGATCGGTGCGCAGGCCCAGGTAGGTAAAGGTCACGCCGGGGCGCAACGGGTAGCCGTAGAAAGGTGGGGTATCCAGCGGGCGCGCCCAATGGCTCTTGACCGGTTGCACGCCTTGGGTATGGCAGTCATCAAGCCGAGTGTGGTCAAACGTGCCGACCTGGCAGGCCGCGTTGTAGGCCTGCACGGTGGCGACGAATTCGCCTTCGGGCAGGCCGAGCTGCTGTGCCAGTTCGCCGAGGGTATTGGCCTTGGTGCCGGCAAACACCGGCGGCATGAAACGCCCGAGCGCCTTTTGGTCAATGATCGAAAAGCCTACCTGCCCTGGCTGCTGGGCGACCAGACGGCCCCAGATGGCATAGCGCTTGGGCCAGAAATCTTCGCCCTCGTCGTAGAAGCGCTGGCCGCTACGGTTGACCACCACGCCGAGCGATACGCAGTCGATACGGGTGCAGATGCCGCCGTCATACAGCGGAGCACGCGCGTCGATGGCAACCATGTGCGCCTGGGTCGGATCGCCGATGGTGTCAGCGCCCTGCTCCATCAAGCCACGCAGCAGCACGCCGGTATTGAAACGTGTGCCACGGATCAGAAAATTGTCTGCAGTCCACTCGCCACGTTCGTTCTGGCCCCAGGCCTCGCGCAGCCATTCACGATTGGACTCAAAGCCGCCGGCGGCGAGCACACAGGCCCGCGCCTCGATACGTTCGGCGGGCAGGTCGCGACCATCGACGTGCCGTGGGCCGATATGGGCGGCCACAAAACGATCACCGTCAAGCTCGATGTGGCTGACCGGTGCGTTGTAGCGAACGCCTACGCCGAGCTGCTCGGCGCTGCGGAAATAGGCATTGACCAGCGCCTTGCCGCCCCCCATGAAAAAGGCGTTGGTGCGCGCGGTATGCAGGGCACCGGACAACGACGGCTGAAAGTGCACGCCATGGCTGCGCATCCAGTCGCGGCAAGTCGCCGAAGCTCTGATAACCAAGCGCGCCAGCTTTTCATCGGTCATGCCGCCGGTGACCTTGAGCAGGTCCTGCCAGAATTCTTCTTCCGGGTAGCTCTCGACCAGCACATCCTGCGGCGCATCGTGCATGCACCTGAGGTTGCGCGTGTGCTGCGAGTTGCCACCGCGCCATTCACGCGGCGCGGCTTCCAGCAACAGCACGCTGGCACCGGCCTCGCGCGCCATCAGCGCAGCGCAAAGGGCTGCGTTGCCGCCCCCTATGACGAGCACATCAATCATATCGCCTCCTGTTCAGCGAGGAGACGGGCGTTCGGTTGCTCCTCGCGATGGCGGCGACTTTAGAGCGCTGCCCAGGACGGCGAAACGGGCTGTCGGCACATGTGCCTACAGTTTTGCTAAAGGGTCAGGTAGAGAGCATCCGTGCACCGGGCCAACGGCCTTGCTCGACCAGCTCACGCGCCACGTCGAACAGCACGATGCGCGTGGCCAGTGCCGCCGGTGACAGTTCGTCTTCGGCCAGGCTCACCATCACATTGCGCCGCTCGGCGTCGGCATCGCTGATCTCGAACACCTTCAGCCCCGCCTGCAGCGATCGCGCTACCGTGGCGCCTGGCTGAATGGTTGCGGCGTGGCCGGCACACACCGCGTCCATCAACAACGACAGGCCGTCGATCTCCATGACGATGTCAGGCTCATGCCCCACCCGCTCGAAGGCTGAACGCAGCGTCGTGCGCAAACCGTGCTGGGCGCTGGGCAACACCAGCGGCAGGTCCTTGAGCTGTGCCAGGCTAAGGCTATCGCCCCACTCCGCCCGCACCAGCGCCGTTGGCACCAACGCAAACAAGCGCTCTTGCAGCAGCGGTCGCAGGCTCAAACGCGGCCCCACATCGGCCTGGAACAGTACCGCCAGGTCCAGATGGCGCGCGTTGAGCTGGTTGACCAGATAACCCGAAAGCATCTCAACCAGATGCAGGCGCACGTCTGGATAACGCTCGCGCATGCGCGCAATCAGCGGCAGGCCAAGGATCGATGCTGTTGTGGGCGCCAGGCCAACGCTGGCATAGCCGCTCATGCGCCCGCTCTGCGCGGCCAGCACAGCGTGCTCGGCCTGACGCAGTGTCAGCCGGGCATGGTGCTGGAACGCCAACCCGGCCGCGGTCGGCGCCACGCCGGTGCTGGTGCGGGTCAACAGCCGCGTGCACAGCTCACCTTCGAGCTTGGACAGCTGCTGGCTCAACGCCGAAGCGCCAACCCCCAGCTCAAGGGCGGCGCGGCCGAGGCTGCCGTGTTCAAGTACACCGAGGTAGTAGCGTAATTGGCGCAGTTCCATGGAGACCTCGGGCGATGGTGGGCGGCTACCCTATACTCAAAGCTTTGCACAACTCAATGGCTGACTCGACGGTGATGTTGCAACCTGCTGGGCCGCACATCGGCACTTTCCCAGCGCGTTGGGATCGAAGATTGCAGACAAACCATTCGACTGTTTCCAGGAGGTGCCTGATGATCCTACGCAACACTTTGCTGCTGTCATGCCTGGCTTTGGCGCTGGCCGGCTGCGCAAGCTCCAGCGACAACCAGAAACCGCCGGCAACCATGCAGGTCGACCTGCAGCGTTACCAAGGCACCTGGTATGAAGTCGCCCGCCTGCCGATGTTCTTCCAGCGCAACTGCGTGCAGTCAGAAGCGCGATATGGCCTGCGCGCCGACGGCCTGATCGACGTTACCAATCGCTGCCGTGAAGAAGACGGCAAGTGGAACGAAGTCCACGGCACCGCCGAACCACAGGTGCCTGGCAAGACAGACAAGCTCTGGGTCAAGTTCGACAACTGGTTCAGCAAGCTCCTGCCCGGCTTGACCAAGGGCGAGTACTGGGTGCTGTACCACGATCAGGATTACCAGGTTGCCCTGGTCGGCCACCCGAACCGCGAGTATCTGTGGCTGCTGTCGCGCACGCCGACTATCAGCAGTGAAACGCGTGAGAAATTGCTGACTACGGCGAGTGAGCAAGGGTATGACGTGAGTGAGTTGGTGTGGCGTAAGGCGGATTAAGGGAGATGGGCTGGAAGGGGCTGGCTTTCGCGAGCCCTTCCGGCCTATGTACTTATATATTCTCCAACTTTATTATTGCAGCAACTATCGCTATCCAGACACACCCAATAATCGTCAGCCACGTAGACGCCAGCATCATCTTCTTCAACCTGACCGGAAACGCCTGCAACTCTTCAATGCTCAGTAAACCCCTTCGACGGTGCGGACCTGGTAGAAGCAATAGACCGAATATGTTGGAAACAAGCATCCATCGAGAATGCGCACTTGAAAAATCCGTGCAGTTCTTTTGTCGCTCAAGCCACGGACTGCTTTTGATGGCAGACAACGCGACAAAGAAGTCTCGACTGCAGGCAATATAAAAGCTTAACACCAAGCCTGACAGAACAATCAGTATGGGGCACGCCAATATAACGATGCGGAACGCTGGCGACCAACTACTGAATTCAACCACCCAAATACCCCTCACATTCTCCAATCTCAGTAACTCTCTGACACTCTCAGGCTTGCTTGCAATTTCATGAATGCAATTCCCACGCACTTTTACTCACCCAGATGACATTTTCTTAACAAAGTAAAGTAGCATCATCCAAAAAAACCCAACATACAGACACACTGTTGAAATACGTAGGCGCATGCGTAAGTTTCGCGGAATACAATTTAGATCCTCCGCGACAATCCGCCCCCCAAATCAGGAGGCGCTTATACGTTATCAACGCAGAAAACCCTGCAATAAAAAACCATTATCTTTCAAAGTTGAGTTGTCTTTCCTGGCTACAGATGCCAATCGCCTATTGCCGGAGACGATTCGTTCCATATCCTCCAAATCGCGCCCTAAAATCATCAAGAATCGGAGTGCTAGCCCCACACACATTAAGATCATAGGCACGAGGTAGAGCAGCAGCTTCACTTCGGTCGGCCAAGCACTGACCAGAGCGATCATTAATGTATAAGCTCACAGAAGCATTCACCAATGCCCTCGCCTGCTCCACCGCCCTCTGGTCCCGGCTTTCTTGACTCAGGGCCATTCACTCGGCCAACGCTGGCGACCTCACCACTCATAAATGGCCTTAGCAACGTACAGGAGTGCAGCCCATGCAATACCCAAGCAGTAGCACCCACCTCCAACTCGAAGCCGAAGACGTAAGCTGGGAGGTATAGCATGCAAGTCCTCAGGCACTATCTTGCCGCGTCGAATATAGAGATGATGGCAATCCGTCAATGAGGAAAAGTTAGTCACAAAGCACCACTTATCTCGCAACGTGCGAACAGCCCCAGCAATTAAAATCCTCAAGCGCGGATTGGCAGATACTATTTCTCGCATGACGTCAATATCACCACTCATCATGATATAGACCCACATGACCATACCAACACCTATGAAAACAAATGGCATTGCGTAGATGAATACACCGAGCCCGCCCAGCAATCCCTCAAGATAATTGAGCATAATCCGCCCCTAGTACCGCTCGCTCAGAAACTACGTGACATCCGAACATAGCTCACCTGGAGCACTCCGATAATTAAAATAGCGAAGTAGCAACCTTATCGCCCTTCATTCGCACCAATGGAAGTAGATGCGAATGCAACTAACCCAAAGAGGAATGATCATCAGTCTCACTCAGCACCTGGACCAGAACATCACTCATGCAGCTTATAAAGCCCAAGAATACTCAACAACACCAAGATCGCGCCTAACATCATGGCATCCGCTAGGACAACTCGTAACCTTAAGGATCTTGGGAAATTAACATACTCGCTCGCATCAAGCTCACCACGCTTTATATGAATACGTGACATAGCCAAAACTCCGCTAATAGTGCCGAGCAGTATCCATCGGGAGAAAAGTGTTTTTTCACCCCATATCCGTCTTTGCATCTCGAGCCAAACACTGCTCTGAAGAGCTGACATCATGCGATCAAGGTCACGCCCCCAGGCAGTCCAGGCGTTTATTAACATGCCCAAGATCATAACCGTCAGCGGACCGAAGATCATCAACATCTGCCAAACTACCGGCCATGACCGAGGACTCGGGATCATGGCGCAGTCAACTCATAAATAACTGTACCTGCTCCTTCCCCTGCGCCACTTCCAAGCGCCCCCCCTGCCAATGAGCCACCCACGACTAAAGCGACACCGTACGCGATACGCCCACAGGCACCAAAGCTAGATACGCATCCTTGCAAACTTCCAGCGCTTTGTTGGGCCAGGAGTGCTAGCAGTGTCTGACAGATAATACCCCCACCATAGTCGAACAGGACGCATACGCCTACAGGGAGCGGAAGTACTTTCAGCTGGATACGCGAAGCTGCTCTCGTTAACAAAAAAACGACCAAGCGAGCACTTACAACTTACCCATTTTGATGAATGCAGCGACAACAATCATCCCTATAAAACCAACAAACGTAAGCCATACGGACGCCACCATCCTTTTCTTCAGTCCGTTCGGGAACGCCTTTAACCCCTCAACACTTAACATCCCTCTTCTAATCTGTGGCCCTGGCACGATAAGCAATCCGCATACACCGCACACAATGATCCAACGTGATTTCAAGCTCAAGCTCTTCATGTACCGCTTCTGACCTTCAATCCAGGCAGTGCTACTGAGGGCGGCTACGACCACAAAGAACTCACGCGTGCAGGCTATGTAAAAGCTTAACGCCACACCTGACATACCTATCACTACCGGGGTCAACACCACACTGATACGCAGCATAAATGGCCAACTATCGAACTCAATCATAATACTGGCCATACATCATCTCACCTACTTTTTCTCCCGCAATTCCACCTACCATTCCACCTGCCAACGAACCAGCCCCTACGAGGACGAGCCCACACACCGGCACCCCGACACCCGCAGATACAACAGAGAACACACCGCAGACCGCTAAGGCAACGGACGTACCCAAATTCGCGCCTACTGCACCTCCAGCAATTCCTCCCGTAAAATTCCCCACCTCCGTCAATCTGATTTTTTTGCACTCCGCTGTTTCACCAAAACGACATACTTCTTGAACATTTAGGTAAGAAGCCCCACCCCCTATAGCAGTACCGACAGCCCCACCATGCTGTAAATACTTCGCCACTTTCGCGACCTCATCCAAATGCGTGGCATACCCCGGGATCTGCCCCGCCCCACCGGCTTTTGACCAATGATGAACCAGGCTTTTGGTAGATATTTTCAGATCACGGCGAAGACGCTCGTACGGGCCGAGATTCAGACGCTTGTTCAAAAACGCCGCTTTCAACTGTCCATCCAGTTGCCTGAGCAACTTCTGTCGACTAGCAAAAAACTCCGGGCTATTCAGGTGGCCGAACTTGGCGAACTGCTGCTTATGCAACTGATCGACCTCCAGCAAGGTCGCCCGGACCTGCCTCAGGCCTTGCTCCAGCACGTCCTTACCGACACCCATGGACTGACTCGCGCCTGTCAGCAGCCCTGCAATTTCAGCCTGATGCTCCATCATGAATTCGGCTTCGTCGTAGTCGAGCAGCGCCAGCGAGTCGCGGGCCTGCTGTGCGGCGGCCATCAGTTGAGCTTCTTCGCGGGTGCAGGCATCGCCGTTGTCGGGGTCACCGATGACGAAAATCTCGCCGGCCTTGAAGCCGTCCTTGAACGTCGGGTTGAGCATCTGCAGGCGCGAGATCGGCAAGGTGCCGTCCTGCTCAGCCAAGTGCAGCAGCACCTGAGGGAAGGACATGTTGCGCTGGACAATATGAAAGCCTGGCTCATTGATATACGGCCGGCTATCAACGAAATGCACAGGCTGACCAAAGCTCTGCGCGCCTGGGCCGACCACGCGCGAAGATCTTGTCTCCCGCCAGGGCGGGACAAAGTCAGGTGGCGCTACAACTCGGTTCGTACCGGGCGGGCAAGCGCACAGCACCAGCGAACCATCGACCGCTACTTCGCTGCCATCGGAGATAAAGCACGGCGCGCCTTCGGCGACGGTGCCGGGTTCGGCGCACAACGGGCACGCTGTGGTCTTGTCGCCGACACGCAGCACCATGCGGCCATCACAGATGTAGCCATCACCCGTGGCGATGCACACCGCCCCCGTTGTCGTATCATCGCCATCGACAGCTTGACCTTTACCGTCAATTATCACGCGCATCTGCAAACGCCCTGTGCTTGTTGAGCCAGGGAAACTAGCAGCTTCTGACCGGTATTTTTCCCCGCCAAAAGCGAACAGGATGCGTCCTACTACAGTGAGCGAAAAGTCTTACGGCCGGACACTTTTCCTGACAGCCAAAACTCTCAAACCTGCTTTGAGAGTCTTCATCAGTCAGCCAACGCAAGGCTAAAATAGCCCTCCAAACCCAAGAGGATCCTGCAATGGACCTGCAGTTTCTGGGCACCTCGTCAGGGGTACCTACCAAGGCCCGCAACGTCAGCGCGACAGCGGTCATCGAGGCGTCCGGCAAAAGCTGGTATCTGGTCGACTGCGGCGAAGGCACCCAGCATCAGTTGCTGCACACACCGCTGTCGATGCGTGATCTGCGCGGGATATTCATCACTCATGTCCACGGTGACCACTGCTACGGGCTGCCGGGATTGCTCGCCAGCGCGGGAATGTCCGGGCGCAGCGAACCGCTCGAACTGATCATGCCGCTGGCACTGCATGAGTGGCTGCGCCTGAGCCTGGCGGTGAGCCAGACCTATCTGCCCTTCGAGCTGCATCTGCTGGCGGTAGAAACGCTGCAGGACTGGCGCAGCGCGCAGGTTGCGGTGACTACCGTAGAGCTGTCGCACCGGGTGCCGAGCTATGGCTTTGTGTTCACCGAGATCAACCCGGAGCCGCGTCTGGACACCGAGCGCCTGCAAGCCGACGGCATCCCGCGCGGGCCGCTGTGGGGTGATCTGGCCCATGGCCGGCAGGTCGAACATGAAGGTCGTGTGCTCGACACGCTGACTTACCTGAAGGCATCGCGAGCGGCCCGGCGCATCGTCGTCTGCGGCGATAACGACTCACCTGCGCTGCTGGCCGAGGTTGCCAAAGGTGCCGATGTGCTAGTGCATGAAGCCACCTTCACCGAACCCGTGCTGCAACGTTCGCAATCGAACTTCGGCCACAGCACTGCGGCGGCTGTCGCGCAATTTGCCGAGGCTGCAGGTGTACCGAACCTGGTGTTGACTCACTTCAGCGCCCGTTATCAGGACAACCCGCAGCGCAGCCCGTCCATCGATGATGTGCGCCAGGAGGCGCTGGCTCATTACAGCGGGCAACTGACGCTGGCTCGGGACCTGCAGCGTTATCACCTGGGCAAGGATGGCTTGCTCGCAGCGGTGTGAGTTGGCCGACAGTGCGCTTCTTCACAAAGATCAGTAACCGGTCATTTCCAGGTAACCCCTGCCCTGCCCGCTGCCGCCCTCGACCCGCACCGGCCCTTCCCAATACGGGAACCGGGTGTTCATCCAGGCCTGCTTGTACAGCGCTTCGACCTGGATATCGACGCCCTGCTCCGGCAGCCGCACGCGCCAGCGGGTCGGTACTGTTTTACCGTTTGCCTGTTTGCTCGAGGCCAGCACTTGCAGCTCGATCTGCGCCCCCTGGAGTGCCTGGGTCTTGCCGTCGGCGCTGACCCAGGTGCCGGCTTTATAGGCATCGCCGTGAGCTTCGCGCACCTGAAACAGCATTACCTTGGCGCCGCTGTCCAGGTGCAGGGAAAACCAGTCCCAGCCTGACTGCCCGGCCGCCAGCGGTTGGCTGCTCCATTCGCGATCGAGCCAGGCCTGACCGGTAACGGCCACCCGCTGGCCGTCACGCTCGACTTCGCCACTGACCTGATAGAACGGTTGGCTGTAGTAATAGGAAGCCTGGCCTTTGCCGGATTTTTCGCTGTAGCCCTTGGCCCCGTGCAGCACCAATGGCCGCTCACTGACCAAGTGCAGATCAAAGCGGAAATCCCTGCCTGTGGCTTTCATCTGCAGCTGGCCGATCCCATTGCCGCCCTGCAGCGACCAATCATCGATCCAGGCGCGAAATGGCTGCGCCTCAACCCCAGCCTGGCCGATACCACCGCGGGCGAGCACCTCACTGGACTGATGACCGCCCGGCCCGGTCAGCGCCGCGTGGCCCATCCACAGATTGGGGCTGTTCCAGTCGGCGCTTTCTGCGCCAGGGCGCAGTGCCGAACGAAACAAGGTCCACTGCGCTCCCCACTGCCGCCCCTGGGCATCCTGCAAGTTGGCGGTGACGTACCACCACTCGATGCGGAAGCCGTCGTGGGCGCCATGATCACGCGGGAACTGCAGCTCATGGCCCGGCGTGACCTGCTGGAAGGCGCTGGCCTGCTGACCCAGACCGGCAAAACTGTTGGGCCCGGGTGTAGGCCCATCGCAGCCTGCAAGCAGCAGGCACAGCGCGGTCAGCCAGGGTTTAACGTTCATTGGCAAACTGCCTCAAGAGATCGCTGGGTTGCCTGCGCGCCAGTTGCCAGAGCGGCCAGGCGCTGGCCAGAAAGCTGGTCAGCACGCCGAGCACTGCCAGTTGCAGCAGCTGACCGGGGAGCACATACAGCGGCAGGCGCCAACCAAACGCCTGCACGTTGACCACGGCCACCAGGCACCAGGCCAGTAGCAAGCCAAGCGGAATCGCCAGCAGCACGGTGAAACTGCTCAGCATCAGGGTCTGGCCGAGTGTCAGCCAGATCAACCGACGGCGTTCGACCCCCAGCGCCCACAACGGCGCCAACTGGCCCAGGCGGCTCTGGCCGAGGCTCAGCAGGCTGATGAACAACGCCACACCGGCGATACCCAGGGTCAGGCTGTTGAGTGCGGCGGTAGCGGCAAAGGTGCGCTCGAACACTGCAGCAGACCATCGCTTGAGCGTGGTCTGCTCGACCATGCGGCTGTCATCGAGGTTGAACTGTTGGCCCAGCGCCCGCTTTAGCGCCGGCAAATGCGCGCTAGCCACGGTCAGGCCCAGATTGCTCAACGTCGCCTGCGGCCAGTGCTGGCGTAACCAGTCGGCGCTGATCAGCAGGTGCCCTTTGGGATTGCCATAATCGGCATAAATGCCCACTACCGGCATCGTTTGTGCTGATGGCTCGGGCAGTTGCAAGGCGTCGCCAAGACCCAGCTGCAGGCGCCTGGCCAACTGTTCGCTGAGCATGATCCCGCGCCCCTGCGCAAGCTGCTCCCAGGCACCGGCGGATTTTTCCAGCAGCGGCCAGTGGTTGCTGTAGTACGGGTGATCGATGATGCCCTGGACCTGCGTCGGCCATTGCTGCAGCCGCCACTCGACGCGCCAGTTGGGCAGCACCGCGGTGGCTTCGGGCTGGCATGCCAGCCAGTCGCTGATCTGCACTGCCTGGGCAGTGTCGCGCGGGGTCAGGTACAGGTCTGCCGACAGGCGCTGATCGAGCCAGCCGGTGAAGGTGCGGCGAAAGCCCTCGGTCATGCTGCCCACACCGACGCTGGCGGCCAACGCCAGCAGCAAGGCCATCAGCGCCAGGCTCAGCGCCGGCAATTGCTGGCGGCTGTCGGCCACGAACCATTGCGGCAATGGCCGCCGGCACAAGCGCGCTAAACCGGCCAGGGCAAGCTCGAGCAAGGCCGGCAGCAATAGCGCCGCTGCCAGCAGCAATGCCGCGAGCAGGACAAAGGCGCTAGTCAGGTTATTGCCCCACTCCCAGCACCCCAGCGCTACCAAACCAAGCAACAAGGCGACCAACGCCTGACGACGCAGCCACGGCCCTTGGGCCAGGCGCCAGGCCTGTGGCTGGGCAAGCACCAGCAGCGGCAGGCGCGCAGCGCGCAGCACGCTGCTGACACCGGCCAACAACGCACCGAGCAGACTCACGCCGACGCCGGCCAGCCACCACTGCGGCGACAGGCTCAGTTGCCCGGCGATCTGCGCCCCATACAAGCCGCGCACACTGGCCGCGAAGTCAGGCAGCAACAGGCTGGCCAGCAGATAACCACTGACCACCCCGGCGAGGCCGCCGAGCAACGCGAACACACCCAGCTCCAGCGCCAGCCCGGTCAACAGCACCCGCAAGCTGACACCGCAGGCACGCAGGGTTCTGATCAAGCCGCGCCGTTGCTCCAGCGCCAGGCCAATGGCCGCATGGGCAATGAACAGGCCGACCACGAATGCCAGCAAGCCCAGCGCAGTCAGGTTGAGGTGAAAGCTGTCGGTCAGGCGCTGCAGGTCACCGTCGTCGCCACCGGTTTGCAGCATTAGCTGGGCAGCGATGTCGGCAGGCAGCGCGGGGGGTTCTTTTTCGAGCAGCAGACGCGACAGTTGTCCTGGCGCGCCGAGCAGCGCCTGCGCGTGGCCGATATCGACCACGATCACCCCAGGCGCCAGTTCCTCTTGCAGGACCAACGGCGGCATCAGCTGACCATCGCGGGTGCGCGCGCGCTCACCCGGCTGCAGGTTCAACTGGCGTAGCGTGTCTGGACCGATCCAGGATTGCCCAGGGCTGTCGATGAAGGCCGAAAGCTCGAACGCTTGCGCCTGTACCCCGGCCACGGCCATCTTCGCTGGCAGGCTCAGCGGTTCAATACCGATCAAGCGCACTGCCTGAGTCGCGCTTCCTGAAAGTTGCAGGCGACCTTCCAGAACCGGCGTCACCTGCACGCCTCGTGTACGCAGTTGCACATACAGCGTTTGCGCCAGATGCTCGCCCTGACGCGGCACCAGTTGCGTCTGGCTGGCACCTGAAAGCACACCGCTGGCACGGGCATAGTCGCTGCGGGCCTGGCTGTTGAGCGCCTGCACGCCGGTCCACAATGCTGTTGCCAGCCACAGTCCGGTAAAGATACTGAAGCACTGCAAGCGGTGCCGGCGCCAATGGCTGAGCAGCGCCTGCAAGGTGATCAGCAGGCTGGCCATCAATCCGGCTCCGGCTGAACACGTCCAGCCTTGAGGAAGCACCGTTGTTCGAGCCGCGCCGCCAACTGCCGGCTGTGGGTCACCATCAACAGGCTGCTACCCGCCTGGGCAACCAGCTCGAGCATCAGTTGCAGGACTTCTTCACTGCTTGCCTCATCGAGGCTGCCGGTGGGCTCGTCGGCCAGCACCAGCGCCGGCCGTCCCGCCAACGCACGACCAATCGCCACACGTTGCTGCTGGCCGCCCGACAGCTGCTCGGGGTAGCGCTGCAACAACTCGGTCAGCCCAAGCCGCTCCGCCATCTGCGCGGTCCAGGCAGGATCGTGGCGCCCGGCCAGGCGGGCTTGAAACGCCAGGTTGGCGGCAACGTCGAGGCTGCTGATCAAGTTGTATTGCTGGAACACCAGGCCAATGCTGTCGCGGCGCCAGCGTGCCAGCGCCGTTTCGTCTCGCGTATCGAGGGGTAGGTCCTCGATCAGGATCCTGCCACTGTCGGCCCGATCGAGGCCGGCGAGCAGGTGCAGCAATGTGCTCTTGCCGCTACCGGATTCGCCCATCAGCGCCAGGCTGCTGCCCCGCGCCAGTTGCAGGTCGACGCCCTGCAGCACAGGCAGAACGCCCTGGGCGGTAGTGAATGACTTGCACAGCTGCTCGACGACCAACATCGGTGGGGCTTCCTCTCAGGGTACAACGGGCGTTAATCACTAAAAGTCTTAGGCACAGCGTTGCAGCCATAGGTTGCATCGTTCTGCCCTTCAAGGGTAGGCGCGATCGGGGCTAAACTGAGGCACGAACATCATCAGGCTTACAGGAACCTCCATGGCCCGCACTGCGATACCTGGCTACCACCCATCGTGGTTGCTGCTGATCCTGCTCATCGGCAGCCTTGCATCGCTGACGGGATGCTCGAACAAATCCAGCGCTACGCGCTATGCCCAAGCAGGCGCAAACTGCTTCGCCAAGGCAGTGCCGACCGCTGGCGAGGGTGGCCTGGCATGGGGCAACACGTTGAGCGCGGCGCGCAAGAAATCCATGGACAGCTGCATGCGCTATGCGAGCCGTTCAGGCGGTACGCCGAAGACCTGTCAGGTGGTGATGGCCAAGTGCAAGTGATGGGTGGCGACTACGAGCGGGCCCGCTAGGTCGGGCTATAAGGTCGGTTAACTCGGTTGGTCGTAAGACCGCCCGCCCGCAGCCACCATTGCGATTGTGCAGGCATTGCACCTGAACAATCGCGCAATCATGGTCGGCCAGTGGGCAGGCAGCAATCAGGCGAATCTGATAGCCACGGGTTACTGCAGCCACGGCGGCGGTGGCGGCTCCTCGCTCTTGACCGGCCCACGCTCGGCTTCTTCACGACCGGCACGGCGACGTTCGTCATCCATCCGCGCCGCTTCGATCTCGCGCAGCACGCCGCCGACATCGGCGTCGTGGTCGTCATCCTCGAACTCGCCGGTCAGCGGGCTATCGGGCAACAATTCCCCGGCCTCGAACAGCGACCACATCTCACGGGCGTAGCGGGTGTCCTTGAGCTCGGGAGCAAAGCGCCCGAAGTAACCGCTCATGTTCGCCACGTCACGATCGAGCATGCTGAAGGCATGGTTGTTGGCGGCAGCATCGACGGCCTGGGGCAAGTCGATGATCACCGGGCCATCCGGGCCGAGCAGGACGTTGAATTCGGACAAGTCACCGTGCACCAGCCCCGCACAGAGCATCAAGACGATCTGGCGGATCACGAACGCATGGTATTCACGCGCCTGATCCGGCTCCAGGTGCACGTCGTTGAGGCGTGGCGCGGCGTTGCCGTCGGCATCGACCACCAGCTCCATCAACAGCACGCCGTCCTGGAAGTCGTAGGGCTTGGGCACTCGCACCCCGGCATGCGCCAGGCGGAACAAGGCGGCCACCTCGGCGTTCTGCCAGGCATCTTCGGCTTCCTTGCGACCGTACTTGGAACCCTTGGCCATGGCCCGCGCCTGGCGGCTGTTGCGCACCGTGCGCCCTTCCTGGTACTCGGCCGCCTGGCGGAAGCTGCGTTTGTTGGCCTCCTTGTAGACCTTGGCACAACGCACCTGGGTACCGCAGCGCACCACATACACCGCTGCTTCCTTGCCACTCATCAAGGGCCGCAACACCTCGTCGACCAGACCGTCTTCGATCAGCGGCTCAATACGTTTTGGAGTCTTCATCAGGTTTAATTCAGGGTCCTGTTCTGCCAGACACATGGTTTGCCGGCCATCCTCTCACAGCCTGATCCGACTTGCTCGTTTCGAGCTAATCAATACGAGGATGTTGTTGTACCAAATGCGTGCGTTTGGCCTCAAGTTCAGCAATCTGCTCGTCGATGTCCTCGATTTTTTGCTCAATGTTGTCGTGGTGTTCCTGCAGCAGCTCACGCGCTTCCTCGATGTCCGAGGCGGCGGGCGCAGCGCCGCGCAATGGCTGATTGGCAGTTTCTTTCATGGTGATACCGGTGATAAGGCCGATCAGGGCAATGACCATCAGGTAGTAAGCCGGCATGTACAGGTTGTTGGTGCTTTCTACCAGCCAGGCGGCGATGGTCGGGGTCAGGCCGGCGATCAGCACAGAAATATTGAAGGCACTGGCCAGCGCGCTGTAGCGAATGTGCGTCGGGAACATCGCCGGCAGCGTCGAAGCCATCACCCCGATAAAGAAGTTGAGCAGCACCGCCAGCATCAGCAAACCGGCGAAGATCAGCCCGAGCACACCGCTGGTGATCAGCATGAAGGCCGGGATGGCCAGTGCGAACAAGCCGATGCTGCCGCACAGGATGAACGGGCGGCGGCCGTATTTATCGCTGAGGAAGCCGATCAAAGGCTGCACGAAGAGCATTCCCACCATGATCGCGATGATGATCAGCACCCCGCGGCTCTCGCTGTAATGCAGGTTGTGCGACAGGTAGCTGGGCATGTACGTCAGCAGCATGTAATAGGTGACGTTGGTGGCGATGACTACGCCTACGCAGGTCAGCAGGCTGCGCCAGTGCTTGGTAGCCACCTCCTTGAACGACACCTTGGGACCGCCAGCCAGGCCTTCGCGATCGCCCTGCTCGAGCTTGTCGACATGCTGCTGGAAGGCGGGGGTCTCTTCCAGCGCATGGCGCAGGTACAGGCCGATCATGCCCAGCGGCAGCGCCAGCAGAAACGGCACCCGCCAGCCCCACTCCTGGAACCTCTCTTCACCGATCATGGCCGAGATGAACACCACCAGGCCGGCGCCGGCAACAAAGCCTGCGATCGAGCCGAAGTCGAGCCAACTGCCGAGGAAGCCGCGCTTGCGGTCCGGGGCGTACTCGGCGACGAAAATCGAGGCACCGGTGTATTCACCCCCCACCGAGAAGCCCTGGGCCATCTTGCACAGCAGTAGCAGGATGGGCGCCCAGATGCCAATCGCGGCATAGGACGGAATCAAGCCAATGGCGAAGGTGCTCAGGGACATGATCACAATGGTGGCGGCGAGGACCTTCTGCCTGCCGTATTTGTCACCGAGGGCGCCGAAGAACAGCCCGCCCAGGGGCCGGATCAGGAACGGCACCGAGAACGTACCCAACGCTGCGATCATCTGTACGCTGGGGTCAGCGCCGGGGAAAAAGACCTTGCCGAGCACATAGGCGACAAAGCCGTAGACGCCGAAGTCGAACCACTCCATGGCGTTGCCAAGCGCTGCGGCGGTGATCGCCTTGCGCATCTTGGCGTCGTCAACAATGGTGATGTCTTTCAAGCCGATCGGCTTGACGCTTTTTTTGCGTGATTTCATATCTGCCACTCTGTTACTGACGTGTCCATTACCGGTTGCCATTGTTTTAATGGCCAGGCTCTAAGGCATCAGATACAAAGGGTTACGAAAAAATTCACTGAGCGCCGACATTTTTCGCGCTAACAAACAGGCCATCTGCGCTGAGGCTCCACGCAGATGGCCTGGTATTGGTGATCAGCGCAGCATTACTGACTGCGCGTTACCCGCCAAATGGTGTTGGCGAGGTCGTCGGCGATGATCAGCGCCCCACGCGGATCCACCGTCACACCCACCGGACGACCGCGGGTCTTGCCATCTTCACCACGGAAGCCGGTGGCAAAGTCGATCGGCTCGCCGGCCGGCTTGCCATTGCTGAACGGCACGAAGATCACCTTGTAGCCCACCGGATTCGGTCGGTTCCAGCTACCGTGCTCGCCGACGAACGCGCCCTCGGCAAACTGCGCGCCCATGGCCGCCACCGAAAAATCAACGCCCAGAGCAGCGACGTGGGAGCCGAGGCTGTAATCCGGCTTGATCGCCGCAGCGACTTTCTCGGGGTTCTGCGGCTGCGCACGGGGGTCGACGTTCTGCCCCCAGTAGCTATAGGGCCAGCCGTAGAAGCCCCCCGCTTTGACTGAGGTTAGGTAGTCAGGCACCAGGTCAGGGCCAAGCTCATCGCGCTCGTTGACAACAGCCCACAGTTCACCGCTGGTGGGTTCGATGCTCAGCGCAGTCGGGTTACGCAGGCCAGTCGCATAGGGCTTGTGCGCGCCGGTCTGGGCGTCGATCTGCCAGACCATGGCCCGATCGATTTCGACCTCCATGCCGCGCTCGGTAATATTGCTGTTGGAGCCGATGCCGACGTACAGGTAGCGCCCGTCGGGGCTGATCGTCAGCGCCTTGGTCCAGTGGTGGTTGATCTCGGCCGGCAGGTCGCTGACCTTACTGGGCGGCCCACTGGCCTTGGTCTGGCCATCCGCGTAGTCAAAGCGCACCAGCGCATCCTGATTGGCCACGTACACGCTGCCCTCGAAGTAGGCCAGGCCATAGGGTGCGTTGAGGCCTTCGGCGAACACCGTTTTCACTTCGTACTTGCCGTCCCCTTCAGCGTCACGCAGCAAGGTCAGGCGGTTACCGCCCTTGACCTGGGTATTGCCCTTGGCCTTGATAGAGCTGGCGATGACGTCCTTGGGCTTGAGTTTGGCCGCACTGCCGCCGCGCCCTTCCGCTACCAGAATATCGCCGTTGGGCAGCACCAGCGTCTGCCGCGGGATCTTCAGGTCAGTGGCAATCGCAGTGACGTTGAAGCCCTGCGGTACGGTTGGCTTGAGATCGCCCCAGGCGGTCGGCTCGGCGATTTTCATGCTCGGCAACAGGCCGCGCTGCTGATCAGGCAGTTTCGGGTTGGCGCCGTAGGTTTGCGTGGCGTCGCCTTCGCCACCGCAGGCGCTGAGCAGCAGCGCCATACTCAAGGCTGTCAATGCATGTACGCGGTTCATCGCACACCTCCGGAGCGCAGATTGGTCAGGCCGAGGCCGGTTGCGATGCACGCCAACGCACTGACGATGACCGACAACACCAGCCCCGACGGCATCACGGCCCAGGCATCCTTGGCATGCTCAAAGGCGTTCATCAGGCCCAGCAGCCAGGTAGCCAGCAGCAGCACGAAGTACACCACTGGGCGCCCGCCCTTGTGCTCGGCGCGGATCAGATTGACCAGGGCAAACAGCAATGCCAATCCGCAGAACAGCAAGCCACCGGCAATCAGCCAGGCAGCAAAGTTGGCCCATTGAATCTGGTAGCTTTGGTAATAGGCGATGTCACTGAGCAAGGCGCCGAGAAACAGCGGCACGGTACCGGCCAGCAGGGTCGCGTGCAGCGCTCCTGGCCGGCAGCGATAGAGGGTTGAGTCGTTCACGGTGGCTCCTTTCATCGATCCAGAGGTCCCTCCCTGCACAGACTGCGCCTGGAGGCCTAATGAAGATCGCTCGGCCAAAGCGATAGTTCAGCGCGATTGCAGACAGGGCTGTAATCTGGCCGCTACCCGTTTGCTGAGCGGTGCCGGTTGAGGACTAGAGTTTTGGGCAAAGACGCTGACAACCCGTGCATATCCAAATGCCAGATCCGCGACGAAGTTTGTCTGGGCTGCGGGCGCAGCAAAGACGATATTCGCAAGTGGAAGAAGATGAAGAAGAGCGAGCGCATCGAGGCTGTGCAAAAGGCCAAGGCGCGTTTGAAGGCAAAGAAAGGCAAAAAATAAGGGGGCTGTGGCAGCCCCCTTGGTGTATCTGCCTAGCCGGCGAACTTGGCTCGCGCGGCATGCAACTTCTTGTAGCTGTCGACCAGCCGCAGATGCCGATCAAGCCCCTCCAGTTTCATGCTGGTCGGCGTCAAGCCATGGAAGCGCACACTGCCCTCGACCGAGCCCACGACCGCATCCATCCGCGCATTGCCGAACATGCGGCGCAAGTTGACCTCGTAGTCGGCCAGTTCCAGTTCATCATCGAGCACTACTTCCAGCACCACGTTGAGCGCCTGATAGAACAGGCCGCGGTCAACGGTGTTGTCGTTGAACTGCAGGAACGCTTCTACCAGTTCCTTGGCTTCGTCGAAGCGCTTCAAGGCGAGCTTGATCAGCAGCTTCAATTCCAGAATGGTCAACTGGCCCCACACCGTGTTGTCGTCGAACTCGACACCGATCAAGGTGGTGATGTCGGTGTATTCATCCACTTCGCAGTTATCCAGACGCTTGACCAGTGCCTTCAGGCTGCGATCGTCCAGGCGGTGCAGGTTGAGGATGTCTTCGCGGAACAGCAGCGCCTTGTTGGTGTTATCCCAAATCAGGTCTTCAACCGGATAGATCTCGGAATAGTCCGGCACCAGGATACGGCAGGCCTTGGCGCCAAGGTGCTCGTACACGGCCATGTACACTTCCTTGCCCAGCGATTCGAGGATGCCGAACAGGGTTGCAGCCTCTTCCTCGTTGGAGCTTTCCCCTTCACCAGAGAAGTCCCACTCAACGAATTCAAAGTCGGCCTTGGCACTGAAGAAGCGCCATGAGACGACACCGCTGGAGTCGATGAAGTGCTCGACGAAGTTGTTCGGCTCGGTCACTGCGTGGCTCTCGAACGTCGGCTGCGGCAGGTCATTGAGACCTTCGAAGCTGCGTCCTTGAAGCAACTCGGTGAGGCTGCGCTCAAGCGCGACTTCCAGGCTTGGGTGCGCGCCGAACGAGGCGAACACGCCGCCGGTGCGCGGGTTCATTAAGGTCACACACATGACCGGGAATTCGCCGCCCAGCGAGGCATCCTTGACCAGCACCGGGAAGCCCTGTTCTTCAAGCCCCTTGATCCCGGCGAGGATGGCCGGGTATTTGGCCAGCACATCCTCAGGAACATCCGGCAGGGCCAGTTCACCCTCAAGAATTTCCCGTTTTACCGCACGCTCGAAAATCTCTGACAGGCACTGCACCTGCGCCTCGGCCAGAGTGTTGCCGGCGCTCATGCCGTTGCTCAGGTACAGGTTTTCGATCAGGTTGGAGGGGAAGTACACCACATCACCGTCGGACTGGCGTATGAACGGCAGCGAACAAATGCCGCGCTTTACATTGCCCGAGTTGGTGTCGTACAGGTGCGAGCCGCGCAGTTCGCCGTCGGGGTTGTAGATCTCGAGGCAGTACTCATCAAGGATCTCGGCAGGCAAGGCGTCCTTGCTGCCGGGTTTGAACCAGCGCTCGTCCGGGTAATGCACGAACTCGGCGCTGGCAATGTCTTCGCCCCAGAACTGATCGTTATAGAAGAAGTTGCAGTTGAGGCGTTCGATGAACTCGCCCAGCGCCGAAGCCAGGGCTCCTTCCTTGGTGGCGCCCTTGCCGTTGGTAAAGCACATGGGCGAATGCGCATCGCGCACATGCAATGACCAGACGTTGGGCACGATATTGCGCCACGAGGCGATTTCGATCTTCATCCCAAGGCCCGCGAGGATGCCCGACATGTTGGCAATGGTCTGCTCCAGTGGCAGGTCCTTGCCAGCGATGTACGTGCTTGCCTGCGGATCGCTGTCGAGCATCAACAAGGCTTGCGCATCAGCATCCAGGTTAGCCACCTGTTCGATGACGAACTCTGGGCCGGCCTGTACCACCTTCTTCACCGTGCAACGGTCGATCGAACGCAGGATGCCCTGGCGGTCTTTGTCGGAGATATCAGCCGGCAGTTCGACCTGGATCTTGAAGATCTGGTTGTAGCGGTTTTCCGGATCGACGATGTTGTTTTGCGAAAGGCGAATGTTGTCGGTGGGGATGTTGCGCGTTTCGCAGTACAACTTTACGAAGTAAGCCGCACACAACGCCGACGAAGCCAGGAAGTAGTCGAACGGGCCCGGCGCCGAGCCATCGCCCTTGTAGCGAATGGGCTGATCGGCGACCACCGTGAAATCATCGAACTTGGCTTCAAGTCGGAGGTTGTCGAGAAAGTTAACCTTGATTTCCATGCGGGATTACCATGATAAAGCGAAACGAAATGGCCGCCATTATCCGGATTTTTGTCGCGCAAGTCTTTGCCGATCAGCGCGGCGTACTTGTTGCAGCCTCTGGCGTGCTTGCTTAGCGTCAAGGCCGCTCATAAAATGATAATGACTCCCAATTGCGCTTCGAGCCTTTTATGACCTCCAGCCAACGCCCGCTGACCCGTCAGGTGCAGCGCCTTTACCAGGAACATCAGCGTTGGCTGTTGAGCTGGCTGCGCCCGCGCGTCGACTGCCGTGAGCTTGCCGCAGACCTGGTGCAGGATGTGTTCATTCGGGTGCTCAGTGCCAAGGATGCACAGAATCAGCTTGAGGCAGTGCGCGAACCCAAGAGTTACCTGGCGACCATCGCCCGCCGCCTGATGATCGACCATTTTCGCCGGGCTCGGCTCGAACGCGCCTGGCTGCAGGCCCTGGCCGAGCAACCCGAGGCGGTCAGCATCAGCGAAGAAACCCGCGCAATCCTCCTCGAAAGCCTGTGCGAACTGGATGCGATGCTTGCCGGCCTGGGCCCAAACGTGCGCCAGGCGTTTTTGCTGTCGCAACTCGACGGCATGAGCTACAAGCTGATTGCAGAGCAATTGCAGGTTTCGGTGGTGACGGTTACCCGCTATATAGCCAAGGCCACCCAGCATTGCGTGCTGTTCAGCTTGGGCGCCGAACGCTGATGACCGTCCTCCACGCTCGACAACGCGCAGCCCTGGAACAAGCCGCAGGATGGTTTGGGCTTTTGCAGTGCGAGGAAGCCTCGGTTGCAGACCAGGCTGGCTGGCAAGCATGGCTCGACCGCGATGAATACAATCGCTGGGCCTGGGCTCAGGTCGAACAACTGCAACAACGTCTGCATGGCATGCCCACGAACGTTACCGGGCGAGCGCTGCGCCTTGCCGATCAGCCCGCGCTGGATAGCAGACGCGCCGTGCTCAAAGGTTTCGCCTTGATGGTGGGTACCGGCGCACTTGGCTACGCAGGTTATCGCCAAGGCCAACGCGCAGGCTGGATGGCTGACCACCACACACGCACCGGCGAGCGGCTCAATACGATGCTCGCCGACGGATCGCGCCTGCAACTGAACACCGCCAGTGCCGTCGACGTGCTCTACAGCGCTACCCAACGCCGAATACAACTGCACAGAGGCGAGCTGCTGCTGACCAGCGCCGCCGACCCTGCCCGTCGGCCGCTGCTGGTGCAGACTGCACAGGGCAGCATTCAGGCGCTGGGCACGCGCTTCGCCGTCAGGGCCGACGGCGCGAGCACGCTGGTCAGCGTTTTTCAACATCAGGTGCGTGTCACCCCAAATGGCGCTGCGCCAGTGGTGCTCGATGCAGGCACCCAGTGCCGCTTCAACGCCAACCAGCTTGGCGCGGTGCAACCGATCAATGCCGGTCAGGACGCCTGGAGCGAGGGCATGCTGGTGGCCAATGATCAGCGTCTGGATGCGTTTCTGGCTGAACTGAGCCGCTATCGCCCCGGCTGGTTACGCTGCGACCCCGCGGTCGCAGGGCTGCGCATCAGCGGCGCCTTCGCCATCGACGACAGCGACCAGACCTTGCGCGCACTGAGCACGACCCTGCCAGTGCGCGTAGTACAGACCACTCGCTATTGGGTCACAGTGGTAGCGCTATAAAGCATCCTGGTTCGGTAATCGCCCATTTTCAACTAGCAAACGTGCTAGCCGATTGACGAATTAACCAGATAGTACAAATATCGGGGCAATCAAAAACAACAAAGTGATCTGCCATGACGCCCCGAATTCTCGTGCTCAACGGCCCCAATCTCAATCTGCTCGGCACCCGCGAACCTGAACAGTATGGCCGCGAGACGCTCGCCGACCTCGCCAACAGCTGCGCCGACAGCGCCCGCGCTCTGGGCCTGGATATCGAATTCCGCCAGACCAACCACGAAGGCGAACTGATCGACTGGATCCACGCCGCCCGCGGTCGTTGCGCCGGCATCGTGATCAACCCTGGTGCGTGGACCCACACCTCGGTAGCCATCCGTGATGCGCTGGTCGCCAGCGAGGTGCCAGTGATCGAAGTACACCTGTCCAATGTGCACAAGCGTGAGCCGTTCCGGCATATCTCGTTTGTCTCGTCGATTGCCGTTGGGGTGATCTGCGGCCTGGGTAGCCATGGCTATCGCATGGCGCTGGCGCACTTTGGGCAGATGCTCGCGGAGCAACCAGCATGAGCCAATCGAGCATTCTGGCCGGCCTGATTGGCCGCGGCATTCAGGCATCCCGCACCCCTGCCCTGCATGAGCATGAGGGCGATGCGCAATCGTTGCGTTACCTGTATCGGCTGATCGATGCCGACCAGCTGGGGTTGGAAGACAGCGCCCTGCCCGATCTGCTTGAGGCCGCGCAGCGCACCGGCTTTACCGGCCTCAACATCACCTTCCCGTTCAAGCAGGCGATCCTGCCGCTGCTCGATCAACTGTCCGATGAAGCGCGTGGCATTGGCGCGGTGAACACAGTGGTTTTCAAGGACGGCAAGCGCATTGGCCATAACACTGATTGCCTGGGCTTCGCCGAGGGTTTCCGACGCGGGCTGGGCGACGTCAGCAAGCGCTTGGTGGTGCAGATGGGCGCCGGTGGCGCCGGTGCTGCAGTGGCCCATGCCTTGCTCGCTGAAGGAGTCGAACAGCTGGTGCTGTTCGAAGTCGATGTTGCGCGCGGGCAAGCCCTGGTCGACAACCTGAACCAGCGCTTCGGCGCAGGTCGAGCGGCCCTGGGCGGTGATCTCGCTGCCACCTTGGCCGATGCCGATGGCTTGGTCAACACCACACCGGTGGGCATGGCCAAGCTGCCAGGCACACCCTTGCCAGTGGAACTGCTGCACGCGCGGCTATGGGTTGCCGAGATCATCTACTTCCCGCTTGAGACAGCACTGCTGCGCCACGCCCGTGCGCTCGGCTGCCGTACACTCGACGGCGGCAACATGGCGGTGTTTCAAGCGGTCAAGGCTTTCGAGCTGATCAGCGGCAGAGTCGCAGACGCCAGCAGGATGCAGGCGCATTTCGCCAGCATGGATTGAAATGCCGGGCGACGGGCTGCCGAGGTTGCAGCCCGCTTGCCTCAGCTTTCATGGCAGCCACTGGTGGCATAGCTGCGGTATTCAACGCTCTGGCGCTGGCCGTGCGAATCGAGATACTCGATGCGCGAGTTGACGACCCCGCACGCATTGCTGCGGTCATCTTCTACCGACAGTACTTTCTTCACGTCCAGCCGATCGCCATAGCGATAGTGCATAGAGCTGCTGCTTTCCACCGATACGCTGCTGGCTTGCGCAGCGATGGTGGCGCTGCTGGCAACGGCGAACAAGGCTGCACTGGCAATGGTCTTGAAGTTCATGGCAACTCTCCGGGCTAGGTGGGGAAGACCACGCTTCCCGTTGAGTGCCATTTCACCCCCGACAGGTATCTGCCCTGTGTCGCCGAAGCGGCGTTATTGCGAGCCCGTGTATCTGCAGCACTGCGAGATACACTGCAATACAAAGCCGCGCAGGCAAGCGCCTTGGCGCTCGGTACACTGCGTCCATTCTCGCTGAGACGGACTTGCCTGATGGATCACATCGACCACATCCTAATCGTCGACGACGATCGCGAAATCCGCGAGCTGGTCGGCAATTACCTGAAGAAGAACGGCCTGCGCACCAGCATTGTCGGAGACGGCCGGCAGATGCGCAGCTTTCTGGAGTCGAACACGGTCGACCTGATCGTCCTCGACATCATGATGCCCGGCGACGACGGCCTGCTGCTGTGCCGTGAGTTACGCGCCGGTCGCCAGCGTACTACGCCGGTTCTGATGCTTACTGCGCGCAATGACGAGACCGATCGCATCGTCGGTCTGGAGATGGGCGCAGATGATTACCTGACCAAACCGTTTTCCGCCCGTGAGCTACTGGCGCGGATCAACGCAGTGCTGCGACGCACCCGGATGCTGCCGCCGAATCTGACCATCAGTGAAAGCAGCCGATTATTGGCGTTCGGCCAGTGGCGGCTGGATACCAGCGCACGCCACCTGCTTGACCAGCAAGGCACGCTGGTGGCCCTGAGCGGCGCCGAGTATCGGCTGCTGCGGGTGTTCCTCGACCACCCGCAGCGGGTGCTCAGCCGCGAGCAGTTGCTCAACCTTACCCAGGGCCGTGAGGCGGATATCTTCGATCGTTCGATCGACCTGCTGGTCAGCCGCCTGCGTCAGCGTCTGGGCGACGATGCTCGTGAGCCGACCTGCATCAAAACCGTACGCAGCGAAGGCTACGTTTTCTCGCTGGCGGTTCAACTGCTCGAGCCAACACTATGAAATGGCCGCATACGCTGGCTTCGCGGCTGGCCTTGATCTTCTTCAGCGGGCTGGTGCTGGCCTACGGGCTGTCGTTCAGCCTGCAGGCCTATGAGCGCTTTGTCAGCAGCCGCTCGATGATGCTCACCAATCTCGAACAGGATGTAGCCACCTCGGTGGCAATTCTCGACCGCCTGCCCGCAGCAGAGCGCGCCGCCTGGCTGCCGCGGCTGGAGCGCAGCACCTACCGCTACCGGCTCGACAACGGCCAGAGCGGCCAGGCCATGCCCAGCGAGAACCCGCCGATGGCGGCCGAGTCGGTGGTCAAGGCAATTGGCAAGGACTATCACCTGACGTTCCTGGAGATCCCCGATCAGGACGCGCACTTCCAGGTCCATCTGCGCCTGGCCGACGGCGCCCCGCTGACCATCGATGTAACGCCAGCCCTGGCACCGGTAGCCAGCTGGCTGCCGGTTGTGCTGCTGATACAACTGGTGCTGCTGCTGATCTGTACCTGGCTCGCCGTGCACTTGGCGATCGGCCCACTGACGAGGCTATCGCAGGCGGTGGACAACCTCGACCCCAACGCCCCCGGGCCGCAACTGGATGAAAGCGGCCCACGTGAGGTCAGGTATGCGGCAGTGGCCTTCAACGCCCTGCAAGCACGTATCGCTGCCTACCTGAAAGAGCGCATGCAAATCCTCGCGGCGATTTCCCATGATTTGCAGACGCCCATTACCCGCATGAAACTGCGCGTGGAGGTGATGGATGATGGGCAGGAAAAGGACAAATTATCGAGCGACCTGAGCGCCATGGAGCATCTGGTTCGCGAGGGCGTGGCCTATGCCCGCAGCATGGACGGCGGCACCGAAGCGCCGTGCCGCGTTGATGTTGACGCCTTCATCGACAGCATCGTCTTCGATTACCAGGACAGCGGAGCCCAGGTCGAGCGCCTGGGACATACCGGCGGTACCGTGCAGACCCGGCCGCATGCCTTGCGCCGGGTGCTGGTCAACCTGCTCGATAATGCGCTGAAGTTTGCCGGGGCTGCGCAGCTGGATGTATCCCGGCATAACGACCTGACGATCATCCGCGTGCTCGATGACGGCCCGGGCATACCTCAGGAAGAGCTCGACGAGGTACTCAAGCCGTTTTACCGGGTTGAAGGCTCACGCAATCGTCAGACCGGTGGCACCGGCCTTGGACTGGCGATTGCCCAACAACTGACGCTTGCGATGGGCGCCAGGCTAACGTTGAGCAATCGCTCGGGCGGTGGACTCTGCGCCCAAATCGAGGTGCCTTGAAGGCGTAGCCGGGGCTTGCAGTACACAGCGATACACAACGCTGTTTGGTCGACACATTGCCGATACCTCAGCGTCGCAGACTCTGCTCTCACCCTCTTCATGCAGCGGAGTTTGACCATGAACGCTATAAACCGCGCCTTCAGCAGTTTCGACAATTTCGCAGGCTGGACTGCCGACATACCGCTGCGCTTGTTCCTGGCCTGGGAGTTTTTTGAATCAGGCTGGGAAAAATTCAACGGCGGCAACTGGTTTGGCGACCTGCAAGCGAGTTTCCCGTTCCCTTTCAACCTTGTGCCTGCACAATTCAACTGGCAGCTGTCGATGTGGGTCGAGCTGGTCGCCCCGCTGCTGCTGATGCTGGGTCTGGGCACCCGGCTGGCCTCGGTGACACTGATTATCCTGACCGTGGTAGCCATTGCCGCAGTTCACTGGCCTGCCGACTGGTCGAGCCTGGCCGAGCTGGCCAAAGGTTATGCGATTACCGACCAAGGCTATGGCAACTTCAAACTACCGCTGATTTACCTGGTGGTCTTGCTTGCCCTGCTGCTGAGGGGCGCCGGCCGATTGAGCCTGGATCATTGGCTCTGGCAGCGACGCCCGACTACCACTAATACCGCATGATAAATTTCCGCCCACGGCCCTCGTCATTTGTACAAATGAGCCAACCAAGCGAGTAAGCCGTGGACCTGCAGAGCATTCTGGGCAATTTGTTCGCCAACGCCGCCAGCGTTGGCCTCAAGGGCGTGTTTCAGTTCGTCTTCGATGGCCATACTGCGTACTGGTACGAGGCCGGCGGCCATGCCGAAAGCGGCAGCGGCCAGCACGGCTCAGCAGACGTCAGCATTGCCGTTGCCAGCGCAGATTTCATGGCGATCATGGCCGGGCAGGCCAATGTCGAAGAACTATTCGCCAGCGGCCGCCTGATCATCGACGGCAACCTGGGCCTGGCTACTCTGCTGCCGCTGGCGATCGACATGGCGCTGCGCGGTAACCAGGCGCCTGCGGTCGAAGCCAATCGCCGCTATCCGCCAAGCGCCCGACCCAGCGATGCGCTGTCTGCAGCGCAGCCGCCGTTAATTCGCATCGAACGGCGGCCACGCGACGGCTTGTCCGTGGACGAATTCCGCCAACACTACATGCTGCACGGCATTCCGCTGGTGATCAGCGACGCGCTGCACGACTGGCCGTTGTTCAGCAATGGTCATGAGGCCTCGCTCGAGCTGTTCGCCAACCTGCAAGGCATTACCCGCCACGGCGACTATGTCGAGAAAACCTTCTCCACCGAGCGCGACTTCCGCTCGACGTCCATGGCTGATTTTGTCTCCAGCCTGGACAACCCCATAGCGGCAAGCACTGACGGCAAGCCGCCCGCATACATGGGTAATAACATCCTGCCGGCACAACTGCTCGAACACATCCGCTACCCCGGCTATTTCGAAGCCGAGCAATTCATCCCGCCGCGCATCTGGATCGGCCCCAAAGGCACGCTGACGCCCCTGCATCGCGACGACAGCGACAACCTGTTCGCTCAGGTCTGGGGAGAAAAGTCGTTCATACTCGCCGCGCCCCATCACCGCGAGGCCCTGGGCTGCTGGGCGACATCGCCAGACGGGGGCCTGGAAGGCTGTGACGTTGACCCCAAAGCGCCCGATTACGCACAATTCCCGCGTTGCCGCGAGGTGCGGTTCCTGCAAGTTGTGCTGCAGGCTGGCGACTTGCTGTTTTTGCCCGAAGGCTGGTTTCATCAAGTCGAGTCGCTGTCGACATCGTTGTCGGTGAATTTCTGGGTGAATTCAGGCCGCGGCTGGCCACGCTCGCCATTGCCTGAGCTGGTCGAAGCAGCGCCCTGCCCTACAGTACCCGCTTGATCAACGGCTCCAGCCGACTGAAACGCAAGCGTTTGAGGAATTTGCGCACCTGCTGCGGATGCTCGCCCGGCTCGCCCAGCTCACTGGCCGAGCGCAGCGCCGGCGCATGGTGCCTGAGCGCTTGCAACTCTTTCTCGCGCGGCGCCAACCACTGGCCCAGCGGGTCATCGATGAGCAACCCGTTTTCAAGGTCGAGGTTGAAGCCGCGCGGGTTGAGATTGTTGCCGGTGAGCAGGCTGTAGCGCTGATCGATCCAAACGCCCTTGGCGTGGAAGGTGTGGCCGGGGTCATTCCAGATGCGCAGGGTCAACTGACCCGCGTCGATCGCCGCCTGGCGGCGTTTGGCAAAGGCGCGCAGGGTGTCTTCGTACAGGTACGGCAATACACCACTGGCGCTGAATGGCTCACCAGGCGCGACGTAAAAATCGTTGGCAGTACGGTCGCCGACAATGATTTCCAGCGCCACACCACGCGCCAGTGCCCGATCGATCTCGGCCATGACCAGGCGCGGCGGATTGAAATAGGGCGTACTGATGACGATCTGCTCGTCCGCTGCCGCGAGTAACGCGCAGATCGCACGGTTGAGCGGGTTGCCACGGCCAATGCCGAGCAGCGGGATGACCCGCAGGCCTTGACTGGCCGGTTCAGCCGGCAATGGATAGGTCATGCGCCGCAAGCGTACGCGCAAGCGACGGATAGCAGCGCGCATAGTGCGCGTGGCCGGCGGCGCGGGCTGGTCCAGGCGCGGCGTGGCAACGCTGGCCAGCACCTCGTGGACCAGGCTGACCATGGCATCGGCAAGGCTTGGGCACTCGAACAGGTGATAACGGTCGAGGCGATACCGATCGAAGCGATGCAGGTAAACATTGTTGAGGCTGGCACCGGTGTAGATCACGCAATCATCGATGACGCTGCCTTTGAGGTGCAGCACGCCAAACAGCTCACGGGTTTGTACCGGTACGCCGTGGATGACGACGTCCAGACCGCGCTGTTCGCGCTGGGCCTGATACCAGGCGGCGTTGCCGGGCTGGCGGCCAGCGCCAAGCAAGCCACGACGCGCGCGGAACCAGTCAACCACGATGACAATCTGCAGTTCAGGCCGCGCCGCCTTGGCCTGGTAAAGCGCGTCCAGCACCTCTTGACCGGCTTCGTCTTCCTGCAGGTACAGCGCCACGATGACGATGCGCCGCTGCGCGCTGGCAATGCGTTCGAGCAACACCGTTCGATAAGCTGCAGCATCAGGCAGAGCGCTGATGGCTTGCGGTTCGATGGCAAAACCAAGCTGGGGAACAGGCATGGACGTGCGGATCAAGCGGATCACCTCCGGTCTCGAGTGAAATGCAAGGTTCACCCGTGCATTGCGTGGCGCCCATCATAGCAATAACGCCAGCACGCCCGACCATCGCGATCATTACAAAAAAATGAAGCGATGAGATGTCGCCGCCACCAGAGCAGCCCAGATTGCCTGGGGCTGCCCGGGGCGCCAATGGCTACTTCAGATCGAAACGGTCCAGCTCCATCACCTTCACCCAGGCCGCGATGAAGTCCTTGGCAAACTTCTCACTGGCATCACTGCTGGCGTAGACCTCGCTCAATGCGCGTAACTGCGCATGGGAGCCGAACACCAGATCTACCCGGGTACCCGTCCACTTGGGCTGGCCAGTTTTGCGGTCACGGCCTTCGAACGCATTGTTGTCCGCGCCGGTCGCCTTCCATTCAACGCTCATATCCAGCAAGTTGCGGAAGAAGTCATTGCTCAACTGCCCAGGTTTGTCGGTGAACACGCCATGCTTGCTCGCATCGTTGTTCGCGCCCAGCACACGCAGACCACCGATCAGCACGGTCAACTCTGGCGCGGTCAAGGTCAGCAGTTGTGCCTTGTCCAGCAACAGCCGCTCTGCCTTGACGTTGTAACTGCCCTTGGCGAAGTTTCGGAAACCGTCAGCCAACGGTTCCAGCGCACCGAACGATTCGACATCGGTCTGCTCCTGCGAAGCGTCGACACGACCCGGACGGAACGGCACAGTCAGGGCATGGCCGGCATCACGCGCCGCTTTTTCGACGGCAGCACTGCCAGCCAGCACAATCAAGTCGGCCATCGACATCTGCTGGCCGTCAGTGGCGAAACCGCTGCGAATGCCTTCCAGCACACCCAGCACTTTATCCAGCTGCTGCGGCTGATTGGCGGCCCAGAACTTCTGCGGCGCCAGGCGTATGCGCGCGCCGTTGGCACCGCCACGTTTGTCCGAGCCACGGAAGGTCGAGGCCGAAGCCCAGGCGGTATTGACCAGCTCGCCTACGCTCAGGCCCGAGGCGAGCACTTTGCTCTTGAGCGAGGCGATGTCTTGCTCACTCAGTGCCGAGGGGGTGGTTTTGGGCAGAGGGTCTTGCCAGAGCAGCTCTTCCTGCGGCAGCTCCGGCCCCAGATAGCGCGCCAGCGGGCCCATGTCGCGATGGATCAGCTTGTACCAGGCGCGCGCAAAGGCATCCGCCAACTGCTCGGGGTGATCCTTGAAGCGACGCGCTATCGGCTCATAGATGGGGTCAAAGCGCAACGCCAGGTCGGAGGTCAGCATTGACGGCGCATGGCGCTTGCTTGGGTCGTGCGCGTCGGGGATCTGCCCTGCCCCATCACCGTTCTTTGGCTGCCACTGATGGGCGCCAGCAGGGCTTTTGCTCAGTTCCCAGTCGAAGCGGAACAGATTTTCCAGATACTCGTTGCTCCAGCGCGTCGGCGTCGAGGTCCAGGTCACTTCGAGGCCACTGGTGATGGTATCGGGGCCTTTGCCGGTGCCAAACTTGTTGTGCCAACCCAGACCTTGCTGTTCCAGGCCGGCAGCCTCGGGCTCGGCGCCAACATTGTCGGCCGGGCCGGCACCGTGGGTCTTGCCAAAGGCGTGCCCGCCAGCGATCAGGGCCACGGTTTCTTCATCATTCATGGCCATGCGGGCGAAAGTCTCGCGGATATCCTTGGCCGATGCGACTGGGTCCGGATTGCCTTCGGGGCCCTCCGGGTTGACGTAGATCAGGCCCATCTGCACCGCCGCCAGCGGATTCTCCAGGTTGCGCCCGGCATCGGTGCGGCTTTGTTCCTCACCATGCTTGGCGGGCTCGGCAACCAGGTCACCCTGACCCGGCGTCTGGGCCTTGCCGTAGCGGGTGTCACCGCCCAGCCAGACCTTTTCCGAACCCCAATAGACGTCTTCGTCGGGTTCCCACACATCGGCTCGGCCGCCGGAATAGCCAAAGGTCTTGAAGCCCATCGATTCGAGGGCGACGTTGCCGGTCAGTACGATCAAGTCAGCCCAGGAGATAGCCTTGCCGTATTTCTGCTTGATCGGCCACAGCAGACGCCGCGCCTTGTCCAGGCTGACGTTGTCTGGCCAGCTGTTGAGCGGCGCAAAGCGTTGTTGCCCGGAGCCTGCACCACCGCGCCCGTCGCCAATGCGATAGGTGCCGGCGCTATGCCAGGCCATGCGGACGAACAACGGCCCGTAGTGGCCAAAGTCGGCTGGCCACCACTCCTGCGAATCGGTCATCAGCGCGGTCAGGTCCTGCTTCAGGGCTTGAAAATCAAGGCTGGCATAGGCTTTGGCGTAGTCAAAATCGGGGTCCATTGGATCGGACTTGTGTGAATGCTGGTGCAGAATGTTCAAGTTGAGTTGGTCAGGCCACCAGTCACGATTGCTGGTGCCACCACCTGCGGTTTGATGGAACGGGCATTTCGATTCGTTCGACATCTGCGGGTACCTTCGGGTCGGGTTCTGTCAGAGTTCCGGTCTAGGCCAGCTTGATCAGCCGAGCACACAGGCTCGGCCGTCTGCTCATCAGGTGGAGCGGTCAGGCCGCCACAAGCGTGCAAAGGGATTGCCTGATACGGCGCGCAGTGCAGCAGGTACAGCGCCGCCGCAGGCTTGTCCCTTGAGCAAGACTAGCCGAGCGCTGGCAGAGGTCTAATAGAGCCCGTATTCCCTGGCGATAGCGTGAGTCTGTCAGCCCGCCAAGACCTGCGTGCGCGGCGGCAGCTTACTTGCGCCGTTGCATCCACGCAGCGCCCAGACCACTGAGGCAGATGATCGCGATGCCCACCATGCTCAGGTGGTCTGGCACCTGGCCGAAGACCACAAAGCCCAACAGCCCGGCAAACACGATCTGGCAGTAGCTGAACGGCGCCAGCATGGCCGGGGCGGCAAAGCGGAAGGCCTGGGTCAACAGCAGGTGCGCAGACATGCCGAACCCCCCCAGCGCCAACATCAGCAGCAGGTGATCCCACTCGGGCATCTTCCAGAAAAACGGCACCAATGCCGTCATCACCAGGGTGTTGCACAGCCCGGCAAAGAAGTTGCTGGTGGTCGGACTGTCGTAGGCAGCCACTCTGCGCGTGAGTATCTGATAAAAGCAGAAACCCAACGCAGAGCCGAACGGGAACAGAATAGCCGGCGTGAACATCGAGCCGCCTGGGTGTACCACTACCAACACGCCAATGAAGCCCATGACCACTGCGACCCACTGACCGGTGGTGACATGCTCTTTGAGCAGCGGCACCGACAAGGCTGTCACCAGCACCGGTGCGAGGAAGTTGACCGAGGTGGCCTCGGCCAAGGGCAAATACTGCAACCCTGCGGTGAACAGCAGACTGGTACTCAGCAGGCTCAGTGCGCGCAGCGTCTGCAACACAGGCTTGCGAGTACGCAGGACTGCCATGCCCGACTTGGGCAGGAAGATCCCGGCCATCAGCAGCGTGTGCACCAGATACCGAACCCACACCACCATGATGATCGGGTACAGACCACCGAGGAACTTGGACAGCGCATCATGACTGGCAAACAGGAAAGTGGCGACCACCACCAGGGCGATCCCTCGCAGCGGCTGGTTGACTCCGGACAGCGGTGTACTCGAACTCATGGCGTACTCAAATATGGACCTGGCAGCTACTCCGCCAAGATCCGGCCGCCATCAAGGCTGCCTGGATATGGGCGAATTCTAGAAGAGATGCGCGCAATTGCGATAGCCGGTAATGGGTTGCCGTGCCTACCGGCCATATTAGCGTTCGCTGATCGAACACTTTGTCACAGCAGGTACGACAGCACCGACGCGCTAAAGCTCCCGGCGCAACAGGTAAGTGTCCATGATCCAGCCTTTGCGTAGCCGTGCCTGTTCACGCACCGCGAGGATCTGCATCTTCATTTGCAACAACGGCCCTGCCAACAGGAGCTCGTCCACCGTGCCGAGGTAGGCGCCCCAGTAAATATGCAGTTGTGGGTCGTCGATATTGGCAAACGCGCACTGGCCATCAAGCATGACCAGCACATTGTCGATCTGCTGCACTGCGCCGAGCTGCCGCCCGGGAAGCACGGTCAGCGGCTCGCCAATGCGGTTCAGCGGGATCTGATGACGAGCTGCCAGGGCCTGAATGCTGCTAATGCCGGGGATCACTTCGAGTTGCAGTCGTGTACCGCGCTGGCGTACCAGCTGGAGAATCCGCAACGTGCTGTCGTACAGGCTTGGCTCGCCCCACAGCAAAAAAGCACCCACGTCGTCCGGACCGAGCTCGTCATCGATCAATCTTGCGTAGAGCGCTGCGCGCTGCTGATGCCAATCCTGTACGGCATCAATGTAATCGCTAGCAAATGCATCACGCTGCGGATCATCGACTTGCAGCACCCGGTAGTCGCCAGTGTGCAGGTAGCGCTCGAGAATTGCCCGGCGCATGCGCACCAGCTCATCAGAGCGGGCGCCCTTGTCGAGGACGAAGAATACCGTGGCCCGTTTGAGCGCATCGACTGCCTCGAACGTCACCTGCCGCGGATCACCAGGGCCGATGCCGATCAATAACAACTGTTTCATTATTCGCTCCCGATCGGGGTTGCCGCCAGTGCCAGACCCTGAGTGTCGCCTTGAGCCGACACTAAGTCGAGCAGTTAAGGCTCTGGGGGAACAGCAAAAAAATCAACGTACATAAAACTAGTAAAGTTCCCTGACTACTTGCAAAGTTTATGGTTTACCCTGGCGCCGCCGGCAACTACACTCGGGACTAGTGAACAGCACTATCCCCTGCGTGGCCGACGTTATATCTTCTTGCAATGTTCGTCACGTTTTGACGCAGTCGTATTTAAGGAGTGATGAAAGTGTCCAGACTTGCAGAGTTTCGCGCTGCCGAAAAAGCGCTTCAGGAACAGATCGCCCAACTCGAGGCGCTCAAGCAGGATGCCGGTCTCAAACGCGAAATCGAGTTCGAGCAAAAGCTGCTGGGCCTGATGAAGACTTACGAAAAGGGCCTGCGCGATATCGTCGCCATTCTTGACCCCAAGGGCAGCAGCAAACCGGCCGCGAAGGCATCCGGGGCAGCGCCAAAACAGCAGCGCCGCGCCCGCGTGGTCAAGGTTTACGAGAATCCGCACACCGGCGAATTGATCGAAACCAAGGGCGGTAACCACCGCGGGCTTAAAGCCTGGAAAGAAGAATACGGCGCCAGCACTGTTGATGGTTGGTTGCGTCCATGAAACATGGACATACACTTCACATTTTTTTCACAGCTTGTCGGCCATGATCATTTCCAGCTAACGGATTAGCGACCCCATCTGCGCCCGCACACGCGGGCCTCTAATTTCAGCGCCCTGCCCTCGTGCAGGGCGCTTTCATTTTGCCTCCGCGCTCACCTCCCGTATCATGGACGGCCTGTCTTACCGCTGGTGCCTGCGGGCCCGGCCTCGTCTCTGGAGCTTTCATGAGCCTGAACGACCTCAACACCCTGCCTGGCGTTACTGCCCAAGCGGACCCTGCCACTGCGCAATTCGTTTTCAACCACACCATGCTGCGCGTCAAGGACATCGAGAAGTCGCTGGACTTCTATACCCGCGTGCTTGGTTTCAAACTGGTGGACAAGCGCGACTTCGTCGAAGCCAAGTTCAGCCTGTACTTCCTGGCGCTGGTTGACCCAGCGACAATTCCAGCTGATGACGATGCGCGCCACCAGTGGATGAAGTCGATCCCTGGCGTACTTGAGTTGACGCATAACCACGGCACTGAACGTGATGCAGACTTCGCCTATCACGATGGCAATACCGACCCGCGCGGTTTTGGCCATATCTGCGTTTCGGTGCCTGACGTAGTTGCGGCCTGCGAACGCTTCGAGGCCTTGCAGGTGCCGTTCCAGAAACGACTGAGCGACGGCCGCATGAACCATCTGGCCTTCATCAAAGACCCGGATGGTTACTGGGTCGAAGTGATTCAGCCAACGCCCTTATAAGTACAGCTAACTAGGCGCCCCGCGCATAGGCAACTGCAGCGTCGATCTGCGCTGCAGTGGGGCGCACGCCGGTATACAGCACAAACTGCTCCAACGCTTGCAGGGCAATCACCTCAAGCCCTGTGATGACCGGTTTGCCCAGTGCTTCGGCGCGGCAGATCAGTGGTGTGCGCGCCGGCATCGCCACGACGTCGAACACCCGCTCTGCCACTGCAATCGCGGTTTCCGGGAACGCCAGTTGCTCCGCCTCGGGGCCGCCGGCCATCCCTATCGGCGTTACATTGATCAGCATCGGCGGCGCCAGGTCGCCCAGTTCTGCCTGCCAGCGATAACCCAGCATGTCGGCCAGTTGCCGCCCAGCTTGTTCATTGCGGGCAACAATCAGCCCCTCACGAAAGCCGGCGTCACTCAACGCACAGGCCACTGCCTTGGCCATGCCGCCGCTGCCGCGCAGCGCGAACGCGGTGCTTGGATCTACCTCATGTTTGGCCAACAATTGCTGCACGGCCAGATAATCGGTGTTGTAAGCCTTCAAGTAGCCGTTGCTGTTGACCAGTGTATTAACCGACTCGATGGCAGCCGCAGACGCATCAACCTCGTCGACCAACGCCAGGCAAGCTTCCTTGAACGGCATCGACACACCGCAACCGCGAATCCCCAATGCGCGGATACCAGCCACCGCAGCGGGCAGATCATCTGTGGTCATGGCCTTGTAGTAGTAATCCAGGCCCAGCTGGTCATAAAGATGATTGTGAAAGCGCACGCCAAAGGTGCCGGGACGGCCGGCCAGGGAGATGCACAACTGCGTGTTTCTGCTGGGAATGTGACTCATCAACTGCTCCGTTTGCCTGAGCTGAATCGTTGCTCCAGCGTACCAGAGGGCATTGCTTACACAACCTTTACCCTTTCCCGGCGCTCAGTTGACAGTAACAGCGGCCATAGTAGGAGCCATTGCGAAGCGTGGTCTCGACACTACTGTTGATAGAGCTGATGACCACTATTGAGGAAGTTGATTTCAAACGCCGTCAGCAGCTGGGTAAGGTTGGCGCACGTCTTACAGGAGGTCAGCATGGCCACTATCCAGATCATGTCGGTTGTTGGTAGCGCAGTTCCTACTCGTTTGCGTGAGCAGGGGCTGCTGGCCTGCTGGTATCTAATGCGCAATGGCGAGCAGGTCAGCGGACCGCTGGCGTCCAAAGCGTGTGCGCTGGCAATGGCCGATCAGTTGCAGAGCGGCAGCTTGATGGCTTGAACGAATTTGTTGTGTGTTGCTCCTTGTGCCCTTGTTGCCCGCCGTTATTGGCGGGCTTTTTTTGCGGGCTGGGGCAGGCCTCAGACTGGATCTGGATGCTCGCTGGACACTGTGTTGTTCGCCTCTACGTCTGGCATTTCTTCGTCCAGGCCGGCATCTTCATCTTCAGGCAGCGGGGGCATTGAGTCATGAGCCGTCTCGTTGTCGGTCTTGCCGCCTACGCCCTGCTGGGAGATGTTGCCAGGTGCTTTTTCGTCGATATCCACAGCACTACCCTCGTCGATGCACAGATGCTCTGTGCCTAGACGTGAGAGCAGCGCCACCGACGCAAGTGCCCACGACAAGACCAACGGCACACCTGCTCAGCTCGATGTTTCTCGGCCCTGCTCACTTCGAGCCATCGTTATTGCTCCCACGCTTACGCCGAACCGCCTGCAGCAACAGAACAGCGCTGGGGATCAGCAGACCGACCGCAGTCCAGCTAAACGCAGGCTGGCCAGACGCGCCCACAGCAGCGAAGACAATGCCGATTACCAGCATCGATCCGCCTGCTGCGTAGAAAGGGATAGTGTTGTCCTTGCGCATGGGTATCCTCCTTAAAGTGCCGTATTGAATCATGAATCCGGAGATTGCTCATTAAACGCTGCAATGAGGCTGCGAAGCAGTCCTGATGAGGAGTAAATGCACCCGCCCGTTGTAACTGTTCCAGGTAACACATCGCGCCAGGATTAAAATTCGTTCACCTTGCGCCCTTTAGTCATAAGGCATTCGACACGCTTTCAGCCATACTCCACAATGCAGCGGTTTTTGGGGAAAACCCTGCAAAGCCAACGACATACCTCCTTTTAGTGAGCCTCAACGTGAAAACTTCTCTGTCCATCCTCAGCCTGCTGCTGTTGCTCACTGGAACTTCGACCCTCGCAACTACCGCTGCCGCTGCCCCGCCGCCGAGCCAGGCTCAGCGCGATCCGGCCAAACTGCACCTGGCCTCGGGCAGCGCGCTGCTGATCGACCTCAACAGCAACAAGGAGCTGTACGCAAGCCATGCCGACCGGGTGGTGCCGATTGCCTCGGTGACCAAACTGATGACGGCCATGGTAGTGCTTGATGCAAAGCTGCCTATGGACGAGCAGTTGACCATGACCATCGCCAACAACCCGGAAATGAAGGGTGTGTACTCGCGGGTACGCCTGGGTAGCCAGCTCGATCGTCGCGAGACCTTGCTGATCACTTTGATGTCGTCGGAAAACCGCGCAGCCAACAGCCTCGCCAACCACTACCCAGGCGGCTATGGCGCCTTTATCAAGGCCATGAACGCCAAGGCGCGCAGCCTTGGCATGAGCCATACCCGCTATGTCGAGCCTACAGGCCTGTCGACGCTGAACGTGTCGACCGCACGCGACCTTGGCAAGCTGCTGTTGGCATCGCGCAAGTACCCGTTGTTGAGCGACTTGTCGACCACTCGCGAAAAGACCGTGGCGTTTCGCAAGCCTAACTACACACTGGGCTTTCGCAACACTGACCATCTGGTCAACAAGAGCAACTGGGACATCAAGCTGACCAAGACGGGCTTCACCAATGAAGCCGGGCACTGCCTGGTGCTTCTGACCCGGATGGACAACCGCCCCGTGGCGATGGTGATTCTGGATGCCTTCGGCAAGTACACCCACTTCGCCGACGCCAGCCGCATGCGTCAGTGGCTGGAAACCGGTGCGACCAAACCTGCACCGGCCGTGGCCATGCAATACAAAGCGGAGCGACGCAAGGTCGTTGCCGACTGAGCCTGACGCTTCAGGGCGACGCCAGGCCAACCGCCGGGCGTCGCCTCAGGCCTGAGTATTGACCGCACCGCCGGCGCTGCTGCCACCGGTCTTGGTCAGGGCTTCGAGCAACTGCGCGGTCGCCGCCATGACCTGGCCGGTCAGCGTGCTGACGCTGGCTTGCTTGGCGCTAATCAAAGCGATCATCGCACCATCATCTGTGTCTTTAGCCATCATCTCGGCCAATTGCTTCTGCTCTTCGGCGAGCTGTTTTTGCAGTTGCTTAATAAGTTCGCGCAGTTGCTTGATGTGCGGCGGCTCGCTGCTGTCCGAGCCGCTATCTGCTTGTGCCGCCTTGGCGCCGCCAGCGACTTTTGACAGGTCGACAGGCATGGCGCCGCCCTTCTCGACCTGCTCGACGTCCTCACGGTTGGTTTTGCCGGCGACTTGCGCCGAAGCAGCGCTAGCGATCGAGATGCCTGTAACTGTAACCATGTTGCGTACCTGCCCTGAAGTGGTCCTTGCGTTAACCAGGTTATCGGCCGCGCGCAGCAGATCTTGAAGTGGGCAGCACCTGCGCTGCAGGCTGGCTAAATTCCCTCAAAGCTGGCTCGTTCCAAACTGTGTAGAAGGCGCAGGGGCCAAACTCCGGCGCGCCTGTTCATTCGAACTTCAGGGAACGCAGCCATGAGCCAGACCCCAGAAACAGTCAAAGATGTGATCGGCGTGGGTTTCGGCCCCTCCAACCTGGCCTTGGCCATCGCCCTGGAAGAACTCGCCCAGAGCCAGGGCCATGCCCTGGACGCCCTGTTCATCGACAAGCAGCAAGACTACCGCTGGCACGGCGATACGCTGGCCACCCAGAGCGAGTTGCAGATCTCCTTCCTCAAGGACCTGGTGTCGCTGCGCACCCCTACCAGTCCGTACAGCTTCGTCAATTACCTGCACCAGAAGCAGCGCCTGGCCGACTTCATCAACCTCGGCACCTTTTACCCGTGCCGGTTGGAGTACAACGACTACCTGCGCTGGGCCGCCGAGCATTTTGCCGAGCAGGCCGTGTACGGCGAAGAAGTACTGCGCATCGAACCGGAACTGCACGCTGGCCGGGTCGAGCACCTGCGGCTGGTCTCGCGCGACGGTCAGGGCCGTGAGTACAGCCGGCGCACGCGTTCGGTAGTAATTGGTAGCGGCGGCACGCCGAAAATCCCGGAGAAATTCGCCGGGTTCAAGGACGACAAGCGCGTCTTCCACCACTCCCGCTACATCACCGGCCTGGCCAAACTGCCCTGTGCCGAAGGCAAGCCGATGCGCATCGCGGTGATCGGTTCCGGGCAAAGCGCCGCCGAGGCCTTCATCGACCTCAACGACAGCTACCCATCGGTCAAGGTCGATATGATCCTGCGAGCCACTGCGCTCAAGCCTGCCGATGACAGTCCTTTCGTCAACGAGATCTTTGCCCCCGACTACACCGACCTCGTCTACAACGAGCCTGCCGAACTGCGCAGCAAGCTGATCGGCGAATACCACAACACCAACTATTCAGTGGTCGACCTCGACCTAATCGACCGCATCTACGGCATCCTCTACCGGCAGAAGGTCTCCCACCAGTATCGCCACAACGTACTGTGCCGGCGCAACGTGGATGCGGTCGTAGCCACTGCCGATGGCATCGAGCTGACCCTGCGCGACCTCGCCACCGGCCTGCAACAGACTCACCGCTATGACGCGGTGATCCTCGCCACCGGCTACGAACGCCGTTCGCACCGAGAACTGCTGGCGCCGCTGCAGGGCTATCTGGACGACTTCAGTGCCGATCGCAACTATCGAGTCCTGGCCAGCCCGGACATGCACGCCTCGGTGTACCTGCAAGGCTTCTGCGAAACCACTCATGGCCTGAGCGATACGTTGCTGTCGGTGCTGCCCGCCCGTGCCGCGGAAATCGGCCAGGCGCTCTATCAGGACCTCGCCCAGCGCTGTGCCCGCCCGGCGGTAATGGCCGCCGCGAGCAACGCCTGAGGGTACAGAACACCTTCTGAAATATCTGGTTGCATTTAAAAAGGCAGGATTTTCATTCTCATTCGTCTTTATTAATGCAGCCTTACACGGTTGAGCATGCGTTCGACCCTTATTTTCAGAAGATGACCGATGGCCCAATCTACGAAAAAGTCCAAGTCCAAGCTGTGGTTCCTCGTCCACAGCTGGCTCGCCCTGCCGATCTGGTTCTTTGTCCTGATCGTCTGCTTCACCGGCATGCTGGCCGTGGTCAGCCAGGAGATCGTCTGGCTGGCCAACTCTGACGTGCGCGCGAGCAAACCCAGCGACGGCGCCGAGCGGCTGAGCTTTCAGCAGATCATCGACGCCCTGCACAAGGCCGAGCCGGACATGGCCGTGCGCATGCTGGTGCAGCCTGAGGGTTCGCACTTTGCCCTCGCCGCCAGCGTCACCAACCCGGATGGCACCACCCCAACCCTGTACGTCAACCCGTACACCGGGGTGATCCAGGGCAAGGCGCCGGACTTCAACTTCGAAGCCTTCACCCGCGCCCTGCACGGCTGGTGGCTGGTGCCGTTCACCAACGGCTACAGCTGGGGCTGGTACCTGGTATCGCTGCTAGGCCTGCCGATGCTGGCCTCGCTGGTGACGGGCCTTGTGGTGTACAAAAAGTTCTGGCGCGGCTTTTTCAAGCCGGTGCGCAGCGGCCACGGCTCGCGGATCTTCTGGGGTGACGTACACCGGCTGGCGGGGGTCTGGTCGATCTGGTTCATCACGGTGATTTCGATTACCGGTATATGGTTCCTGATCCAGGCCATCCTCGGTGACAACCATATAACCATCTCCAGCGAGCCGATCGTGCCGGTGATTGCCCGCGAAGACGTGCCGCTGACTGCCGACGGCAGCCCGGCACCGCGGATCGACCTGGATGCAGCGGCGCGCATCGCCACCGAGGCCATTCCCGGCCTGGAGATCACCTTCATCAGCCTGCCCAGCACAGCTTACAGCCATGTCGAAATGGGTGGCCGCGGCTGGTACCCGCTGATGTTCCAGACCGCATCGGTCAACCCCTACACCAGCAATGTCGACAGCAAGTTCCTGCTCGAAGACCGCTCCGCACTGGAGTTCGTCACCGAGTCGATGCGTCCACTGCACACCGGCGACTTCGGCGGCCTGGCGATCAAGCTGATCTGGTTCTTCTTCGGCCTGGTGTTGACCCTGATGGTACTCAGCGGGCTGTTGATCTGGACCAAGCGCACCGCCCAGGCCACCGCCGCAGCGCTCAAGCGCACCGATCGAGTCGCGCGCGCGCAACCGGCACGCAGTGAAACTTCAGTGGAGGCGCAGCCATGAGCAAGGCGCAAGCAGTACAGGTGAGCCCGCTCAAGCAGTTCTGGCTGAAGTGGCGATTCCACATCAACATCCTGCTGATCCTGATCCCGCTGGGGTTCATGCCCAAGTACTTCGCCGACGCGGCCATGTTCCGCGGCGACAGTGGTTTGGGCGCCAATCAGGTCAGCGACATTCAGGTAGGCCCGTACACGCTCGACCTGGCCGAGCTGCGCGACGAAGCGCCCAGGGCGGATGGCCCGGCGGGTCATTTCAAACTGTTCAACGCAGCCCTGTGCAAAGCCTGTACCACGGAGGTTAAAGCGGTTTACCTGCGTATCGGCAAGCCGCGCAGCCTGCGCGCTGCGGGGACAATTTTCTTCGGGGCACCGTACCGCATGATCACTTCGCTGCCGGTACCGCCGCGCACACGGTCTGACGCACAGGTCTGGATCACTATCGAAGGCTGGGACGGCAGCATGCACCAGGCATCCGTCCCCCTGGCCCAGGCCTCACCGGCAACCGTGGCCTGGCTCGAGAAACAAGGAGGCACCAAATGAAACACCTGACTCGCAGGCTGGCCCTGCCAATTCTGCTGCTCTGCGCGGGCCCTGCCCTGGCGCACAATCCGATGTGCGAGTGCGCCCCGGTCGATGCGGAGCAGATCAAATGCACCGGTGGCTTCTCCGATGGCAGCGGCGCACCCGGCGTGACCCTGGACGTGATCGGCTACGACGAGCAGGTGCTGGTCGGCAGCAAGCTGGGAGACGACTCGACGCTGACCTTCAAGCGCCCAGACGGTGAATTCTACGTGCTGTTCGACGCCGGCCCCGGGCACGTCGTTGAAATCGACCATGCCGATATAGGCGAGCCATGAGCCGCGCCCAGGTGATCCGCCCGGCCGGTGCCGGGCACGAGACGCTATATGTACTGCTGACAGCCCTGCTGATCCTGGCGCTGGCCGCCACGGTGGTAACGCTGCGCGGCGAGCGTGAGGATGAAGTCAGCATCGAGAGCCACCAGATCGACGCCCGTCGCGACCTGACAGCGGCCGAACAAGGGGTTTTCACAGACCTGTTGGTGGCGTTCGACGAGATCCGCCAGTTGCGCGAAGAGAGCGGTTCCATGCCTGAAGTGGCCAGCCTCGCCGAAGAAGGCCTGCCGCCGTTTGTCAGCGATGCCAGCAGCGTCAGCCGCGGTGGCCATCAATGGCAGTGGCTGGCTGCCGGCGCCTATCTGGGGCGCAGCCAGGACAGCGCGGTTGCCGGTAGCTTCCTGCTGATCGTGCCCGCGCAGGCGGATGAACGGGCCGATGTCTGGCTGCGTCGCGACACCGCAGCGGTGGTCCCGGACGACCTGCAGCCGGTGGCCCTGATCGCCGCTGGCTGGCAGCAAGTGGTCAGCCATTACGACGCCGGGGTTACCCGTCAACACCGTCACTGAATCCAAGGACTCCTCCATGCTTCGCTCCGCCCTCGCCCGCCGCGCCCTCGCCCTGCTCATGGCCTGCGCCCTCCCGGCCCTGGCCCATGCCGAGGCCGGCAAGCCACTGCGCATCGGCATCACCCTGCATCCTTATTACAGCTATGTGAGCAACATCGTCGGCGACAAGGCCGAAGTGGTGCCGTTGATTCCTGCCGGTTTCAACCCGCATGCCTACGAGCCGCGCGCCGAAGACATCAAACGCATTGGCGGCCTGGATGTGATCGTGCTCAACGGCGTCGGCCATGATGACTTCGCCGACCGCATGATCGCCGCCAGCGAAACCCCTGATATCAAAACCATCGAGGCCAATGCCAACGTGCCGCTGCTGGCCGCGACCGGGATTGCCGCCCGTGGTGCAGGCAAGGTGGTCAACCCGCACACCTTCCTGTCGATCAGCACCACCATCGCCCAGGTCAACAATATCGCCCGCGAGCTGGGCAAGCTCGACCCGGACAACGCCAAGTTCTATACCCAGAACGCCCGTGCCTATGCCAAGCGCCTGCGCAAGCTGCGCGCCGACGCCCTGGCCAAGGTCACCGAAGCGCCCCACGCGGATTTCCGCGTAGCGACCATTCATGCCGCCTACGACTATCTGGTGCGCGACTTCGGCCTGGAGGTCACCGCTGTGGTCGAGCCTGCTCACGGCATCGAGCCAAGCCCGGCGCAGCTGAAAAAGACCATCGACCAGCTAAAGGCACTCGACGTCAAAGTGATCTTCTCGGAGATGGACTTCCCTTCGGCCTACGTCGAAACAATTCAGCGTGAGTCTGGCGTGCGCATCTACCCGCTGACGCACATCTCCTACGGCGAATACACCAAGGAGAAGTACGAGGTCGAGATGCAGCGCAACCTCGATACCGTGGTCCGAGCGATTCAGGAGAACAACGCATGACTGCGGCGGCCAACCTCAGCGTGGCCATGGGCCCGCGTATCGAGTTCGCCAGCATCGACCTGACTCTCGGGCGGACTTCGATTCTGGAACAGGTCAGCTTCAGCGTGGCAGCCGGCAGCGTGCATGCCATTGTCGGCCCCAACGGCGGCGGCAAGAGCTCGCTGATCAAGACCCTGCTCGGACAGATGCCGCATCAGGGTCAGCTGACCTTGCACTGGCCGGGCGAGCACGAAGTCATCGGCTATGTGCCACAAGCGCTGGAGTTTGATCGTGGCCTACCTATGACTGTCGACGACTTCATGGCTGCCATGTGCCAGCGCCGACCGGCCTTTCTCGGCCTGTCGCGCCGGGTCCAACCTGCCATCGATGCAGCACTGGCCCGGGTGGGCATGCTCGACAAGCGCAAGCGGCGCATGGGCGCGCTGTCTGGTGGCGAGCGCCAGCGCGTGCTGCTGGCCCAAGGGCTGATTCCCGAGCCGCAACTGCTGGTGCTTGACGAACCCATGTCGGCCCTCGATGAAGCCGGTATCCAGGTGTTCGAGCAACTGCTGCACCGCTGGCGCCAGAGCGGCATCACCGTGCTGTGGATCGAGCATGACCTGGAAGCGGTGCTGCGCTTGGCCGACCGAGTGACCGGCCTCAGCCGCAAAGTACTGTTCGATGCGCCACCGGCCCAGGCCCTGACCCCCGAGCGGCTGCTTGGCCTGTTCTCCGTCCACCCTCGCAGCGAGAGCCTCGCCCGATGAGCTTTGAAGCCTTCCGCCAACTGATCCAGGAATGGGCCAGCGCTGGCTATCTGCCGGAGGCGCTGGCCTACGGCTTCGTCATCAACGCGCTGATTGCCGGGGTGATGATCGGCCCGGTGCTGGGTGGCCTCGGCACCCTGGTCGTGGTCAAACGCTTCGCCTTCTTCTCCGAAGCGGTCGGCCATGCCGCGCTGACCGGGGTTGCCATCGGCATCCTGCTCGGCGAGCCCTACACCGGGCCGTACGGCAGCCTGTTCGGCTACTGCCTGCTGTTCGGCATCCTGCTCAATTTCCTGCGCAACCGCACCGGGCTGTCGCCGGACACCTTGATCGGGGTGTTCCTGTCGGTGTCGCTGGCACTGGGCGCAAGCCTGCTGCTGATGCTCGCAGGCAAGATCAACGTGCACATCCTCGAGAACGTCTTGTTCGGCTCGGTGCTGACGGTCAGTGCTCAGGACCTGCTGGTGCTGGGCATCGTCGCAGTACTGGTGCTGGCCCTGGCGTTGCCGCTGTACAACCGGATCATGCTGGCCAGTTTCAACCCACAGCTGGCGGCGGTCCGCGGGGTAGCGGTGAAGACCCTGGACTATCTGTTCGTCGTGCTGGTGACGTTGGTGACCGTGGCTTCAGTCAAGGTCATCGGCGCGATTCTGGTCGGCGCCCTGCTGGTGATCCCGGCAGCGGCAGCACGCCTGGTCAGCCAGTCGCTGAAAGGCTTTTTCTTCATCTCGGTGCTGATCGCTACGGTGAGCACGCTGTGCGGCATTCTGCTGCCGATCGTCTTCGACCTGCCGGTGCCGTCTGGTGCGGCGATCATTCTGGTGGCCGGCGTCTGCTTCGCCCTTGCCGCCCTCGCCCGCGCTCTGGTGCCACGCCTGCAAGGAAACCCGGCATGACTTCTACCCTCAAGCAACTGACTCTGGCCTTGGCCCTGGTGGGCCTGCCCGCGCTGGCGCTGGCGGCCAAACCGGCAACGGTTACCGTGCTGACCAGCCTGCCGGTCACCCACAGCCTGGCCACCGCGCTGCTCGAAGGCACGTCGGTACAGCTCAACAGCGCGGCGCCGGCGAACCTGCCAGCGACCCGCCAGCCGTCGTACTTCAGTGGCCGCGGTGGCGCCAGCCTGGACAAGGCCGCGCAAACGGCCGACGCCGCCATTGGCCTGCGTTCGATCTGGCGCGATGACCCGCTCTACCCAATGGCCCGGCGCAGCAACATCCGCATCGTCGAGATCGATGCCGCACGCCCGGTAGACGGTGCGCTGCCAGGCATTGCGATCCAGGGAGACAACGCGTTTGCCGGCTATCCATGGCTCAACCCCACCAACATGGGGCGCATGGCCGACGTCGTGGCCAACGATCTCGAGCGTTTGTCGCCGAGCGACAAGGCCAGGATCCAGGCCAATCTGGCAGGCCTGAAACGGCAGATGCTGGAACTCAACGCCAGCAGCCAGACGCGCCTGGCCGAGGCCGACAACCTCAGTGTGGTGAACCTGTCCGAGCGTCTCGGTTATCTGGTCAGCGGGCTCAATCTGGATGTGGTCGATCAGCCGCTGCCGGCGGATGACAAGTGGGATGCCGCTGCGCTCAAGGCCTTGGCCGACACGCTCAAAGGTCAGGGCGTGGCCTTGGTGGTTCACCATCGCCAACCCGCTGCCGAAGTCGCCGAGGTTATCAAGGCAGCCGGAGCAAAACTGGTCATAGTTGAAAGTGATCCACAAGACAGCGTCGCCGGGCTCAAAGCCAGTGTCGAACAGGTCATCGCCGCTCTGCTCGGCTAACCTGGTTTCAGGGGCTGCCAACAGCCCCTGAAATGCTCGTCCATCAGCGTTTCATACAGCGCTGATAACGCTCATCTACTCGACCAGCGAACCACGCCGTGGTCAGCTTGCGGGTGATCTTCGGGCTCTTCAGCTCGATCCCTGGCAACACCGCGCGCGGCAGCGACTTGCCGGCTTTGGCATCTGCCAGCGCAAATACCTCGCGATACAACTCGCTCTCCTCGAACGCAAGGCTTTCGCCCTCCTCCAGCTGGCTGCGTATTTGCGTGTTGCGCAAGCCCAGCGTCACCCCCAGCTTGCGTGCTGCCTGCTCGGTAGCGCCGGGCATGATCGAGCCCGGTGCAATCAGGTCACCATCGAGCGCCAGGCTGACGCCACTGGCGCGACTCAGCGCCGCCTGAAACGCCGCGTTGCGGCTGGCGTACCAACCCGCATTGAAGTCGCCAAAACGGTACAGCTGGCGCGGGTAATGCGCCGGATACCCCAACAGGTGGGCGATGCCGAAATACATGCCGCCGCGTCGGCTGAACACCTCCTGGCGAATGGTACCCTGATAGCTATAGGGGTAATTGCTGGCATGACGTTGGGCAAAGTCAATACTGACCTGCATCGGCCCACCGGTGTGCACCGGGTTAAGCCCGCCGAGCAGCGTCTTGCCCAACGGCAAACGTTCGATGACCTCGTCGTACAGCGCGCTGAGCTGCTTCTCGCTGCGCACCGCCGCCAGCCGCTGCTGATACGACTTGCCGTTGCCGGAGGGCGTCAGCAACGCAGCGTCCACCAGCAGTTTGGGGATATGCAGCCGGCCGGCCCGGCGGTCGATCTCGGCGCGGGCGATGCGGCCCAGGTTGGGCACCTGCGGGTCGGCGGTAAAGGTTGATTCCTGCTCGGTCACGGCCAATACCGCGCACAGATTGCTCTTGCTCGGATCAAGTTGCTGAGCTGTAAACGCCGTCTGGATGTCTTCGGCCCAGCCCTGACGGTCGTTGAGTTGGGCGGGCAGCAGCCGCAGCAGTTGTGCGCGAACCTTGGCCGGGTCTGCTTCGGGAGCACTCTCACGCTGACCGGCACACCCTTGCAGCAGGGCCAGAATCACCACGCCGGCCCCGGCCAGACGCCGGTTCAGGGTTGTTCTCCGACCATGTAGGTTTTGCTGATATGGCGGAACTGCGGATGGGCAGCGCTGCCCATTAGCTCGAACACGACCATCTCGCGGGTGACGATCTGCGCACCGGCGGCACGCATGCGCGCCAGCGCTGCAGCCTTATTCGCCACGGTACGGCTGTCGCAGGCATCCTCGACGACAAAGACCTGCTTGCCCAAACCGAGCAGGCCAAGCACGGTTTGCAGTACGCACACGTGGGTCTCCATGCCGCACACGATCACTTGCTCGCGCTCGAGCAAGCTGGCCGGCAGACACTGCGCGGCCACGCAGGAAAAGTGCTGCTTGCTGACCACCTGCGCGGCCGGAGCCGCCGCCGTGAGCTCGGTCAGGGTTGACCCGAGGCCTTGCGGGTATTGTTCGGAGATTACCGTTGGCAGCTGCAGCTCGGCAGTTGCCGCTAGCAACCAGCGCGCTCGCGCCCGGGTACCGGCCGGGTCGCTCATGGCGCCAATCAATTTTTCCTGGATATCGACGACCAACAGCGTGGCCTTGAGCGGATCAATCAACATTGCCCATCCCTTGCTTAGGAAAACTCAAGCCTCTCGCAAGCAAGGGAGGACGTCAATCAGGCAGTCAGGCGCAGCGGCTCGAGGACCTCGGTCAGCACGCTCAGCACGCGGTCTTCGTGCTGATGAATGAAGAAATGCCCACCCGGAAAGTGCTGCAGAGAAAACTCCCCAAGCGTTTCTCGGCTCCAGGCCTGCAACTGATCGGGGCTGGCGCGATCCGTCTCGCCACCGAGCACCCGCAACGGGCAGCGCAGTAATGGCCGCTGGCGATAGGCATAGCGGCCACACAGGAGAAAGTCAGCGCGCAGGATCGGCAAGGTCAGGTTCATCAGCTCCTGATTGTTCAACACCTCCTCAGGCGTACCTTGCAGACTGCGCAGCTCGGCGATCAACTCGGCGTCGCTGCGTGGCTCGCGCCAGCGGTTGCCGTCGTAGTCCTCGCGCCGAGTGGGCGCGGCGGTACCGCAGGCAAACAACGCCAACGGCGGCGGGCAACCCAGCGCCTGCAGTTCGTGGGCCAACTCAAACGCCACCAGCGCGCCCAGGCTATGCCCAAGCAGCGCGTAAGGCGCGTTGGCTGCCAATCGTTGCTCAGCGGCCAATTGCCTGGCCAGGCCCAGCAGGTCGGTGTGCAACGCCTCGCCCATGCGCGCACCGCGACCTGGCAACTCCACCGGACGCACCTGCAGCCAGGCAGGCAGCTTGCGCCGCCAGCGGCCATAGACCATTGCACTGGAGCCTGAGTAGGGAAGGCACAACAGGTTGACTACGCTCATCGGCAGACGCTCACTGCGCCGCCGCTGCTGCCATCTTCTGGCGCAAGCTCAGCGGTCGCATGTCGGTCCAGACCTCATCGATGTAGGCAAGGCATTCCTGCTTCAGGCCGCTTTTGCCCGCTGCGCGCCAGCCCGCCGGGATCGCTTTGTAATCAGGCCAGATCGAGTACTGCTCCTCATGGTTGAGCACCACCTGAAAAACGATATCGTCACGGTCGAAAACGGAAGTCATTGTCTGTCTCCTTGAAAATTGCCCGCCCCAGCACGGTCGGCGCGGGGCGATGGTTGCGGCCGTCTCAACGGCACTGACTTCAAGAGAACGTAAAAGCCCCGGGCAAAATTAGTCACCCGTGGTCTTTGCAAGCGCCGCCAATGCTGTCATACATCCAGTTACATCTGCCCAGCGCTTCGAGGAGAACAACAATGCTCGGTGTGACCGACTACGGCGCCTTCGTCATCGCTTTTCTGATCCTGCTGGCCATCCCCGGTCCTGGCAACTTCGCGCTGATCACCGCTACCGGCAAGGCGGGCATCAAAGGTGGCCTGGCTGCCACGTGCGGGGTGATTCTCGGCGATCAGGTATTGATGTGGCTGGCGGTGGCTGGGGTTGCCACGCTGCTGGCGGCCTACCCCGCGGCGTTCCATGTGGTGCAGTGGGCCGGCGCGGCCTATCTCGCCTATCTGGGACTGCGCATGCTGCTCAGCAAGGCCGGCGGCGCACCGCGCGTCAGCCGCATGGACAGCGGCCATTACCTGCGCCAGACGATGATGATCACCCTGCTCAACCCCAAGGCGATCATGTTTTACATGGCGTTCTTTCCGCTGTTCATCGACCCGGTTCGGCACCAGGGCATGGTCACTTTCGCCTTCATGGCGGTAACCATCGCCGCGCTGACATTGCTTTACGGGCTGGTGGCCGTGCTGCTGACCCATCACCTGGCCGAACGCATGCGCGCCAGCCCCAAACTGTCGAATGTGCTCGAGCGCCTGGCGGGTGCTTGCCTGATTGGCTTCGGGATAAAACTGGCGGCGATGCGCTGACTCAGGCGTCACGCAACAGGTCGTGCGCATCGAGCAGGCGGAAAGCAACTTCCGGGTTGCGCTCCAGCCCCCGGCGGATGGCTGCGGGGATGGCCTGGCGGGTCTTGCGGCACAGACCAGGCTGCTCGGCCAGTTCGATGAGGATACCGCGCATGGTGCGCACTTCGTTGAAACTGGGAGCAATGTGCACGCGGATGCCAAGCTGATCATGCATCAGCTGCTGCAAACGGTGCAGATCTTCAAGGCCCTTGAGGTTTTCCAGGCGTTCGAGCAGGCGTTTTTCTTCGTGGCGAGTCAGGCGCAGGATACGCTGCGCTGCAGGCGATGCGGCTTGCAAGTCATCGCGCCCGCAGTCGCAGGCACCGGGCGGGCAAGGTTGACGTATCGGCTGGCTGGCTGTCATGTGCCTAGCATAGCCGTTGTCACCGAGCCGCAACCACCGCCGTTGCTGATCCGAGAGCGGACAAATCGATACCCGTGCTCAGATCAGCGAGCAACCTGTCATTGCAATAGATCCTGGATCTTGTCACGCAGCGTATCCAGGTCGAACGGCTTGGCCAGGATCGGCGCCTTGCGCGCAATCGGGCTGCCGGATTCGAGAATCTCGGCTGGATAGCCGCTGATGAAAATCACCTTCAGATCAGGCCGCAGCTTGACCGCTGGCTCGGCGATCTGTACCCCGGAGATCCCACCCGGCAACCGGTAATCGGTGACGATCAGGTCCAGATGAGGCTTGCGCGCGAGAATCTCGAACGCCTGCTGGCCGTCTTCGGCAACCAGCACGTGGTAGCCCTCACCTGAAAGATAGTCGCGCAAGATCATCCGAATGGCCGGTTCATCCTCGACTACCAGTACAACATCTTGTGCATCTTCGCTCATGACAACGCCTTGGAATTCAGCAAGTTGGCCATCTGACCCCGGGCTTAAGCAGAGGTTGCCTGCGCCTGGTCGGTTTGTTGTGACAGCGCCGTCAGTGGCAGCAGCACGCTGAATGTCGCGCCTTGGCCTACCTCGCTGTCGATCTGGATCTGCCCACCATGGGCCCTGACAATCTGCTCGGAGATATACAGACCCAAGCCCAGGCCTCCGATGGCCTGCTCTGCTGCAACACGCTCGAACTGCTGGAAGATCCGCTGCTGGTTGGCGGCGCTAACGCCGATACCGTGGTCCTGCACCTGCACCCAGGCCATCCCGGCCTGCTCGAACACCCGTACCTGCACCGGTTGCCGCTGACCGTAACGCAATGCATTGGACAACAGGTTGGCTACCACCTGTTCAATTCGAAACTCATCCCACTCACCCTCAACTGTATCGCAGCGTTGCAGCTCGATGTGGGTGTTGGAGGCCAGCGCCTGCGCTTCGAAGTTCTCCACCAGGCCGCTGACCAGCTGCGCCAGGTCGAACTGGCGCGGCCGCAGCGACAATTTACCGGTGCGGATGCGCGATACGTCGAGCATGTCCTCGATCAGCCTGATCAGGCTGTTGATCTGCCGCTCGTCGCGCTCGACCATTGCCTGCAGCTTGTCTTCGCTGAATGCAGCCAGGTTGCCTCGCGACAGGTGCATCTTGCGCAGCTGGGTTTCCAGAATCAGCCCGTTCAGCGGCGTGCGCACTTCATGGGACACGATCGACATGAAGTCGTCGCGCATGCGCACCGCGCGCTCCAGCTCGCCCCGCGCCACCTGTAACTGACCGAGCAACACTTCCTGCTCCTGACGGCTGCGCTCCAGGTCCTGCAGCTGGCGGTCGAGCACCTTGCGCTGGCGGTACAGATCGACAAACACCGACACCTTGCTCTTCACCGCCATGGTGTCGAGGGGTTTGTGCAAAAAGTCGACGGCGCCACTTTCGTAGCCCTTGAACGCGTAGTTCATCTCGCGCCCGGCGGCGCTGACGAAGACGATCGGGATGTGCTTGGTTTTTTCCGTGCCGCGCATCAACTCCGCCAGCTCGAAGCCGTTCATGCCGGGCATCTGCACGTCCAGAATGGCCAAGGCAAATTCGTGTTCAAGCAACAGCCCCAACGCGTCTTCGGCAGACTGCGCCTGGTGCACTTCACGGTCTTCGCCATGGATCAGCGCGGCGAGGGCCAGCAGGTTCTCTGGCAGATCGTCGACGATCAGCAGTTTGGCGGTAATCTGGCTTAACATGCGCTGGTTTCCAGGCTGCCGAGCAATTGCCCGATGCCGCTCAGAGTAAGTATGTAGTCAGGGCTGTGCAGGGCCAAGGCGGCCTCCGGCATCAGCGCGACTTGTGCGTCCTGCGGGTCCTGAACCACTGTCCGGCCTCCGCATTTTTTGATGTAGGCGAGCCCGCGCGCGCCGTCTTCATTGGCACCGGTCAGGAGCACACCAAGCAGCCGCTGGCGATAGGCATCGGCTGCCGAGGTAAACAGAAAATCAATCGCCGGGCGAGAGAAATGCACCGGCTCCTCCTGGCTCAGCGACAGGCTGAAATCCTGCTCGACCGACAAATGATAGGCCGGCCCGGCCACGTAGATCAGCCCAGGCTCGATCAACGCCTTGTCACGCGCCTCCAGCACGGGTCGCTGCACCTTGCGCTGCAACACTTCAGCAAGCTGGCTGTGGCGGTCATCCGGCAGATGCAGCACACACAGCACCGGCACGGCGAAGCCCTGCGGCAGGCTGCCGAGCACGGTGAACAGGGCTGCGACGCCACCCGCCGAAGCGCCGATCACTACCGCATCGAAGCCTGTCATGATTTACGGAAGATCCGTTCAGGTTTGACCAAGGGCTCGAACTGCTCGCTGTAAGCAGAAAAATCCACCGACTCCTTGCTGCCCAGCACCAGAAAGCCGCGGTGGCACAGCGACTCGTGGAACAGGCCAAAGGCGCGGTCCTGCAAACTCTTGTTGAAGTAGATCAGCACGTTGCGGCACGACACCAACTGGGTTTCAGAGAACACACTGTCGGTGGCCAGGCTGTGGTCGGCAAAGGTCACGTTGTCGCGCAGGCTGCTGTCCATGATTGCGTTGCCGTAGGCGCTGGTGTAGTACTCGCTGAAGTCCCGGCGGCCACCGGCCTTGCGATAGTTTTCTTCATAGCCCTGCATGTTCTGCATCGAATAGATGCCCTGCTTGGCTTTCTCCAGCGAATGCGGGTTGATATCGGTGGCGTAGATGATAGTGCGCTCGAGCAGGCCTTCCTCGCGCAGGAGGATGGCCATCGAGTACACCTCTTCACCGGTGCTGCAACCAGCGATCCAGATCTTCAGCGACGGCCAGGTGCGCAACAACGGCACGACTTCTTCGCGCAGTGCAAGAAAATGCCCAGGGTCGCGAAACATCTCGCTGACCGGGATCGTCAGGTACTGCAGCAACTGCATGAACATGCCCGGGTCATGCAGCACCCGCTCCTGCAGCGCCGACACCGTACGGCAGTCGAACTGACGCAGCGCGTGCAGGATGCGGCGCTTGATCGACGCCCCGGAATAATCGCGGAAGTCGTAGCTGTACTTGAGATAGATCGCCTCGATCAGCAATCGGATCTCGATGTCGGTGTTGCGCTCGCTAGTCAAATTCGCTCCAGTTGCGGCAGCCAGACGCGGATCAGTGAGAACAGCCGGTCCAGATCAATCGGCTTGGCCAGATAATCATTGGCCCCAGCCTGCAGACAGCGCTGCTGGTCGTCTTTCATCGCCTTGGCGGTCACGGCAATGATCGGCAGTTTGCGCCAGCGCGCTTGCTGGCGAATCAAGCGAGTAGCCTCGTAGCCGTCCATTTCCGGCATCATCACGTCCATCAGCACCAGGTCGATGTCGTCGTGAAGCTCCAGCTGCTCCAGCGCTTCGCGTCCATTGCGGCCGATCTCGACGATGGCGCCCTTGTGTTCCAGGGCGCTGGTCAGGGCGAAGATGTTGCGCACGTCGTCATCGACCAGAAGGATCTTGCGGCCCTCGAACACTTTGTCACGGCTGCGCGCCGTCTTCAGCATGCGCTGACGCTCGTTGGACAACTGCGCCTCGACCTTGTGCAGGAACAACGTCACTTCATCGAGCAGACGCTCCGGCGAGCGCGCGCCCTTGATGATGATCGAGCGCGAGTACTTGAGCAGTTCGGTTTCTTCTTCGCGGGTGAGGTTGCGCCCGGTATAGACGATGACCGGCGGAAACGCGCGGATATCTTCGGCCGTCATTCGTTTGAGCAGCTCGTTGCCGAGCATGTCGGGCAGTTTGAGGTCGATGATCATACAGTCATAGATGTTCTCGCGCAGCAGCTCGAGTGCATCCTGTGCCAACGCCACCGCCGTGATTTCGATATCGTCGTCCCCGATCAGGCGGGCAATGCTCTCGCGCTGCAGGTCGTCGTCTTCAACCAGCAGGATGCGTTTGAGCTTCTGGGTCAGCTTGGCCTCGAGCAGGCCGAACACCTCTTTGAGCTCTTCGCGACTGGTCGGCTTGACCGCGTAACCGACCGCGCCCATGTGCATGGCCGCTTCGACACGGTCTTCGACCGAGATGATATGCACAGGAATATGGCGCGTGCTGGCCTGTTCCTTGAGCCTCTGCAGCACGGTCAGGCCGGAATGGTCAGGCAGGCGCATGTCGAGCAGGACCGCATCCGGCAGGTACTGCGCCGCCAGCTGGAAGCCCTCGTCAGCGCTCTGCGCGGCCAGGCAGTTGTAACCCAGTTCATGGGCCAGGTCGAAGAGAATACGGGCGAAGTTCGGCTCGTCCTCGATCACCAGAATGCAGCGCTTGCTGAACGGCGCCAGCTCGCGGTCATCGGCAAACGCGTGGCGCGGCAGCGGTACTGCTGCTGGTACCTGCGGCGCGGCCGGCAACTGATCGACAGCTGGGCGCAGGGTCTGCACCTCGACCGGCTCATCCGACTCATAGCGCTCGGGCATGATCAGGCTGAACACGCTGCCTTGGCCGGGGCTGCTGTCGAGGCTGATCTGGCCACCGAGCAGATGGGCCAGGTCGCGCGAAATCGACAGGCCCAGCCCGGTTCCACCGTAGCGGCGATTGCTGGTGCCGTCGACCTGATGGAAGGCGCCGAAAATCGCCTGCTGTTGATCCGGCGCAATGCCGATACCACTGTCGCGCACGGCAAACACCAGGCCGACGCCGGCCTGCTTGCTGATGGTCATGCTGACCTGGCCACGCTCGGTGAACTTGATCGCATTCGAAAGCAGGTTCTTGAGAATCTGTTCCAGGCGCTGGCGGTCGGTGAACAGCGTCGCCGGCAGCGGGTGCTCGAGCACGACCTGGAAGTCCAGGCCTTTGTCTTTGGCCAGCGGCACGAACATGCTGCGCAGGCCTTCGACCAGGCGCTCGACCTGGGTCGTCTCGGGGCGCACTTCAAGCTTGCCCGCCTCGACCTTGGCGATGTCGAGAATGTCATTGATCAGGTTGAGCAGATCGTTGCCAGCCGAATAGATCGAATCGGCGAACTTGACCTGTTCGACGGTGAGGTTACCCTCGCCGTTTTCGGCGAGTAGCTTGGCCAGGATCAGCGAGCTGTTCAGCGGCGTGCGCAGCTCGTGGGACATGTTGGCGAGGAATTCGGATTTGTACTTGCTCGAGCGCTGCAAGTCTTCGGCGCGGGCCTGCAGCTCCTGCTGGGCTTCATTAAGCTCGCTGTTCTTGCGATCGAGTGCCTCGGTGCGCTCGGACAAGCTCTCGTTGGTCTGTTCAAGCTCGGCCTGCTGCGTCTCAAGGTGCGCTTGCGATTCCTTCAGCACGCGGGACTGTTCTTCCAGCTCCTCGTTGGCAGTCTTGAGCTCTTCCTGTTGCACCTGCAGTTCTTCGTTGAGCTGCTGGGTTTCGGCCAGCACCTCTTGCAGGCGCTGACGGTAGCGGGCGCTTTCGATCGACATGCCAAGGTTTTCGGCAACGCGCTCGACCATCTCCTGGTCACGCTCGCTCAGCGGGCGCAGGAAACCAAGTTCGACGACGCCATTGATCTGGCCATTGTCGCGAGTCGGCATCAACAGTGCGCTGCGCGGCAAGCCGCTGCCCAGACCCGAGCTGAGGCGGAAGTAATCTTCTGGCAGCTGATCGAGGCGCACCACGCGCGACTGGCGCACTGCTTCCGACACCAAGCCCTCGTCGACGCCCAGCGCCTGCGTACGCAGTTGCTCCTCGGCGCTCAGGCCGTAACTGGCGACACGGACCAGGCTGCCGTGCTCGTTACGCACATACAACGCGCCAACCACACTGCCCAGGTACGTCGCAAAAAACTGCAGGATATTGTCGCCCAGCATCGGCAGGGTCAACTGCCCCAGCACTTGCTCGGCCAGCTGGGTCTGGCCATTACGCAGCCAGGCATTGTGTTCAAGGCGTTCATTGGCGCGCTGCTGCGCCTGCATGTTACCTACGTAGCTGTCCGACAACGCCAGCAAATCGCGGCGTCCCAGATACGCCAGCAGGCCGCTGAGCGCGACGATAAACAGTACGAAGGTGGTAATCGCCGTGACGGTAACCGTGTTGACGGTCTGGTTACGGACCTGGCGCAGTTGCTGTTCGTTGCCGATGAAGTCGTCAAACTCTTTGCGCACCTCGTCGGTGATACGCTTGCCGCGACCGTTGGTGATCGCCTGCTGGAATCCGCCTTGAGTCCGGCGCAGGGTGATCATCTCCTGGCCAAAATCGTTCCAGGCATGCTGCAGCGCGCTCAGCCGATCAATCCGGTCGACCTGCGCCGGGTTGTCTGCCACCAGCTCGCGCAAGCTGTCCAGGCTTGCGAATATACGCGGCTTGGCCACCTCGTAAGGGTCCAGGAAGCGCTCGTCACCGGTGATCAGAAACCCGCGCATGCCGGTTTCCATGTCGATCGACAGTTTCAGCGTTTCGTTGGCATTGCCAATCACGCGGTCGGTGTGTTCGACCCATTGCATGGCCGAGAGCAGGTAGCTGATTACCGCGACAAACGCCACGGCACCAAGCAGGCCCACGCCAAGTGGCAAGCCGACGTTGCGGCTTAACAGCTTGCGAAAGCTCTGCTGGTCCATAGAAGCTGCTTGAATCATCTGATAACGCCCGAGCGAATTAACTGTTGAATACCGAGGTGCCGGCACCTGCAAGATGCTGCTGCAGTGTCCCACTGGCGGGTCTGACAGCGAAGTCTAACCAGCTTTGCCATTTATGGCAGGGGCATTTAGCCAGTATTTGAGAACGGGATGCGCCAATCGTTCCATCTGATTGCAGTGAACGTTATATTGGGAACTTCTGGGCCTGATACGGGCACAGAGTAGAGACACTTATCTGGTACAGGACCCCGACATGCACCCCCTTCTAGTAGTCGAAGACGACGGCATCGTACGTATGCTGATGGTCGAAGTGCTCGAGGATCTTGGCTATAAGGTGATCGAAGCAGCAGACGCCACCAGTGCCCTGGCTATCCTCAATGACCCTGCAACGCCCTTGGACCTGCTTATGACCGACGTCGGCTTGCCCGATATGAGCGGTCAGGATCTGGCGGGTAAAGCACGGGAAATTCGCCCGCTGCTACCCGTGCTGTTTGCCAGTGGCTATGCCGACAGCTTGAGCGTGCCGGAAGGCATGCACTCGATCGGCAAGCCGTTCAGTATCGATCAGTTGCGCGACAAGGTCGTGCAGATGATCGGGCCTGCAGACTCCACGCAGGCCTGACTCACAGCTAAAAGACAGCTGTCACAACTTGGTTGCAGCGGGCCGAGCGCCGTCGATCTGGCGCAGTGTAATCAAGCGCTCGCTGGCCGGCACCGGCCGTCCATACAAGAACCTCTGGAAATGCGAGCAACCCTCGGCGCGCAGCAGTTCCATCTGCTCGGGCGTCTCGACCCCTTCTGCAGTGGTCTTGATCATCAGGCTGCAGGACAGCTCAGAGCCTAGCGGTCGCATGCGCCATGCCCTGCGATGGCAGCGACTGCGTCAACCTCTATCAGCATCCCATCAAGCGCCAGACGTGGCACCGGGATCAGCGTGCAGGTTGGCTTCATGTGCGCGCCCCAAGCCTGATCTGCCGCCTGCACCCATTGGCGCAGACGCTCTTCGCTGTGATCAACGATAAGCAAGGTGAGTTTGAATACATCGCCCAGACCGGCACCTTTGGAAGCCAGCGCCAGCTGCAGGTTGAGCAACGCCTGGGCCGCCTGTTCAGCAAACAGTGCTGAAAGGTTGCCCTGAGCGTCTTCGCCGCCCTGCCCGGCTACATACAGCAGGCAACTGTCGGAGCGGACCTGAGCAACATGCGAATAAGCATTGGCGCTGGGGTCATAAAGGCTGTCGGGATTGGTCAATTGGAAAACGTGGGACATGCGGTCGCTCCATCGAGTGAAAGAACGACCGAGTATCAAACCTCAGGTTAACCCGAGGTCAAGAGGATTATTTTTCTTCCAGCACATGACGGCCTTTGACTGCCCGCGGGCCGCGCCACATCCAGAACAACAGCCCAGGCACTGGCGCGTAGACGACAAAGACGATCCAGAGCATTTTTCGCTCCGCTCGCCGTTCACTACCGATGATGTTCCAGATCGCCCAGATTTCCAGGGCGATGACCACAGCGGCGACAATGATCCAGATCGTTCCGATTTCCATAAGCGTCCTCCCGTGAGCATGTAATGCTTTGGTCCCGCAGAGGGCGCAAGGGTTCATTCCGATTCAGCCCGTCTCAGGGCTTCGTCACCTGATCCAGCGCACTTTGCAGCGCCTTGGCATCGCTGAACTGCTGTTGTGCTACCACGCGACTGTGGTCCAGTTGCAACCAGAGCACCTGGCCTTCCTGCCCAGGGTAACGGCTGGCGACTTCACCTTGACGATCAAGCATGACCCGGTAGCTGTAGTCACGCATGGCTGGAATGGCGAACAGCTTGCTGATTATAGATGGCATACGCTGGATATCCGCGACGAACACTGCCTGCCGCGCCTCCAGATACCCCTTGGGCTGCTCGGCGATGGCCGCCTTGACCAGCTTGGCGCCGTCCATGTCGCGGGCCACAAGCAGAATGCGCGTGTCGCCATCCAGAGTGTAGCTCTGGTCATGCTGATCCTGCAGGGTCCAGGGCGCGAGTTGATCGCCAACTGCAACGGCATTGGCCACGAGCGGCAGGCAGGCAAGTAACAGGGCGGCGGCGAGTTTCATCTGGATTACTCGGATTGACGGCCCGCCAGCATAGAGCATGTCGCCAATAACGACCTCAACTACCACCCCAGCGCCGCCTCTGTTGTCTTTGCCCGGCGCCGGCAGCACACTCACCGCGTCAGCCAGGAAGCGGAGCCGGCAGTGGCCACACCTCGTCAATTCAGCAAGAAGACCAGCACCAGCAACATGTTCCGGACCAAGTCCGCAGATGCCAGTGTGCAGAAGCCCTACCAGGTCGATTTCGTCTTGCTCGAACACTTCTCGATGGCCAGTTTCACCGTGGCCATGGACGTCCTGGTCACGGCCAACCTGCTGCGCGCCGACAGCTTCGGCTTCACCCCGCTGTCGCTGGATGGCGAACGCGTGCAAAGCGACCTGGGCCTTGAGCTGATCGCCACCGATCTGGATCCGGCAACCCTCAAACAGGCTGATCTGTTGATCATCTGCGGCGGTTTGCGTACTCCACTCAAGTACCCGGCGCTGGATCGGCTACTGCAGGATTGCAACCATCATGGCCTGGCCTTGGGCGGACTGTGGAACGGTGCGTGGTTTCTCGGGCGGGCCGGAGTTTTGAGTGACTATGGCTGCAGCGTTCACCCCGAACAGCGTGCCAGCCTGGCCGAGCGCAGCCCGCAAACGCGGATCACCCCGGCAAGCTTTACCCTTGACCGTGATCGACTGACAGCAGCCAGCCCCAATGGCGCGATGGAATTGATGCTTGGGCTGGTACGGCGCTTGTACGGTGACGCCCTGGCCGAAGGCGTCGAGGAGATTCTATCGTTCTCCGGGGCGCGCTATCGCCAGGTTGGACCTGGCGCGAAAAAATCCATGAGCCTGCACCTGCGCACCATTGTCGAACTGATGGAAAACAACCTCGAAGAGACCCTCAGCCTGGACCAGCTGGCCGCTTACAGTGACCGCTCGCGGCGCCAGATCGACCGCCTGTTCCAGGCGCAACTGGGCACCTCGCCGCGGCGCTACTACATGGAGCTGCGCATCACCAAGAGCCGGCGCCTGCTGCAGTACTCGGACCTGTCGGTGATGGAAGTCGCCGTCGCCTGTGGGTTTGTCTCGGTGTCGCACTTCAGCAAGTGCTATGCAGCCTACTTTGGCTATCCGCCGTCGCGCGAGCAACGCCTGGGCGAATAGTCCGGTTCAGGCACGGATATAGCGCAGCACGACGTCGCCGATCATCTGTTTGTGGCGCTGCTTGACCTGGTCATCGGTCATGTCGATCTGGAAGATCTCGCTGAAGGTGTGCCGGTTGGAGACCCGGTAGAAGCAGAACGAGCTCATCAGCATGTGCAGGTCGATGACTTCGATACCCTCGCGGAACACGCCCTCGGCAACGCCGCGTTCGAGCGTGTGACCCAGTGTCTCCAGCACCACGCTGCTCATCTCGCGGATGACCGGTGATTGCTTGACGTATTCGCCATAGTGGATGTTTTCAGTCGAGACGATACGTACGAAGTCGACGTTGTGGTCGTGGTGGTCGAAGGTGAACTCCACCAGCCGGCGGATGGCCTGCTCTGGCGGCAAGGTCTCCAGATCAAGGCTGCGCTCGGTCTTGCGAATGTCGCCATAGAGCTTGACCAGGCACTCGACGTAGAGCTGCTCCTTGCTGCCGAAGTAGTAATAGATCATGCGCTTGGAGGTGGCAGTACGCTCGGCGATGGCGTCGACGCGGGCGCCGGCCAGGCCTTGCTGAACGAACTCGCCAATGGCGGCCTGGAGGATGTCCTCGCGGGTCTTCTCCGGGTTGTTCTTGCGCGATTTGCGCGCCCCTTCCAGGGCGGGCTCGCCGAGGCTGACTACGGAATCACTCATACCCACTCACAGGCTAATTATTGGAATTGGAGGGATTATCCGTGACTGCTGCGACGCAGGGAAGCGCGCAGATGGTCGCATTGGTCAGGTTTTGTGACAGGTGCGCCGGCCGCTGGGCCGGCGCTTGCCTTACAACACTGGTTTGCGTGCTGCCCCGCTGCGGGCCTTGGCCATGGCCGCCAGGCGAACCGCGACGTTGGCTGCGCCGTAACCGGCATACCCACCCTTGCGCTGGATGATTTCGAAGAAGAAACGCTCTTCGAACGGTTCGGTGTACACGTGGAACAGCTCGCCACCTTGGGCGTCACGGTCGTACAGCACGTTGTAGTAGGCCAGCTCACTGAGGAACTCGTCGTCGAAATCAAACCGCGCAGCGAGGTCGTCGTAGTAGTTCAGGGGGATTTCCAGCAGCGGCACACCGGCGTTTTTTGCCCGCGCCACTTCACTGAAGATGTCGGCACAGTCAAAGGCGATGTGGTGGACGCCCGAGCCACGATAGCTGGACAACGCGTGGGCAATCGCAGTGTTGCGGTTCTCCGAGATATTCAGCGGCAAGCGCAGGGTGCCACACTGGCTGCGCAAGGCACGGCTCTTGACCAGGCCGTAGGGGTCGGGCAAGACCACCTCGTCGTCGGCCTCGAAGTCGAACAGGCTCTTGTAGAACAGCACCCAGCTGTCCAGCGATTCGGCCGGCAGGGCCAGGGCCATGTGGTCGATGCGTTGCAGGCCACCACTGGCGCCGCTGGAGCCATCCAGACGGAAGTCGCTATCGTAGATGGTATGGCCGGCACCGGCCTGCTCGACCAGGTAGATCAGGCTGCCATCCGGCGCACGCACGGCCGGGATCTCGCGCTCGTTGGGCCCGACCAGGCCACGGAATGGCTGGCCACGGTAGGCGGTGGCACGCTGCAAGGCAGCCTGGCCGTCCTTGACCCGCAGTGCGGTGGCGCACAACGAAGGGCCATGGGCTTCGAAGAAGTTGTGCGCGAATGAATAGGGCTCAGCGTTGAGCACGATGTTGATATCGCCTTGGCGCAGCAGCCGGACACCCTTGCTGCGGTGTGCACCCGCCTCGACAAAGCCCAGGCGCTTGAGCCAACCACTCAGACGCGCCCCTACCGCTTCATCGACGGCAAACTCAAGGAACTCGACGCCGTCATAGGTACTGGCTGGCGCCGGGTCAAACAGTACCTCAGGCTCGATCGGCTGGGCCTCTCGCTGCAATTGCAGGCGAGTTTTTTCTTCCAGGTACAACAGCGAACGCAGGCCATCGGCAGCGTTCTGCCGGGTAGGTGCAGCGCGGAAGCCATCGTTGAAGATCTCCAGCGACAACGGCCCGCGGTAACCGGTCTGCAGAATCGGCGCGAGGAAACCGGCCAGGTCCATTTCGCCCTGCCCCGGGAAGCAGCGGAAGTGGCGACTCCACTCCAGCACGTCCATGGCCAGGATCGGCGCATCAGCCATTTGCACGAAGAAAATCTTGTCGCCCGGAATCTGCCGGATTGCACTAGGGTCGCCCTTGAGCGACAGGGTGTGGAAGCTGTCGAGGATCACCCCCAGCGCCGGGTGATCGGCCTGGCGTACCAGGTTCCAGACCTGCTGGTAGGTATTGACGTGACGGCCCCAGGCCAAGGCTTCGTAGCCAATGCGCAGGCCGCGGGCACCAGCATGTTCGGCCAGCAGGCGCAGGTCGTCGACCAGGATCTGCTCATCGCTCAGCGCGTCCGCCTGCACGTTGCTGCACACCAGCACCAAATCCGTTCCCAGCTCCTGCATCAGGTCGAACTTGCGCTCGGCGCGGTCGAGGTTTTTCTGCAGACGGTCGCGGCGGCAGCCTTCGAAGTCACGAAATGGCTGGAACAGGGTGATGGCGATGCCCAGATCGGCGCACATCTGGCGGATCTCGCGTGGGCTGCCGGCGTAATAGAGCAGGTCATTTTCGAAAATCTCGACGCCGTCAAAGCCGGCTGCGGCGATGGCTTCGAGTTTTTCTGGCAGAGTGCCGCTCAAGGACACGGTGGCAATCGAACGCTGCATGCTGGAGTTCCTTGTTATTTGAGAAGCGTCAGCCGAAAAACCCTTGCAGGTGCTTGGCAGAATCGATTATTCGCGGGTAAAGTCCTGCCATCAATGACTTTTGTACGAAACAGTTAGTTTTTGTTCGATTACCGAACAAAAGCGAATTTGGCGAATTGATTCGGTGCTCGAGCCTGGGCAACCATGAATCCAGTTACAGACCATTCGAACTCCTCACTGCCCTGCGAACGTTCAGCGGACCCTGTACCGACAAGCCCAGCGTCACGACATAATAAGTTCAATAACAAGAACAACGGAGACAACAATGGCTCACTCCAGCTCTCAAGCCAAGAAAGCGACCGCCAGTGGGTGGATAGGCTCGGCCCTCGAGTACTACGACTTTTTCATCTACGCCCAAGCCGCAGCACTGATCTTCCCGCAGATCTTCTTCCCGTCGATGGACCCGAAAATGGCCATCATCGCCTCGCTGGCGACTTACGGTGTCGGTTACCTGGCCCGTCCGGTGGGTGCCGTTGTCCTCGGTCACTGGGGTGATACCCGCGGCCGCAAAAACGTTCTGCTGCTGTGCATGTTCCTCATGGGTATCTCGACCATGGCCGTTGGCCTGCTGCCGACCTACCATGACATTGGCATCATTGCCCCGATCATTCTTGTGCTGCTGCGCCTGGTTCAGGGCTTTGCGGTCGCCGGTGAGATCTCCGGTGCCAGCTCGATGATCATGGAGCATGCGCCGTTCGGACGCCGAGGTTACTTCGCCAGCTTCACCCTGCAAGGGGTTCAGGCAGGTCAGGTACTGGCTGCGGCGGTGTTCCTGCCACTGGCCTACTTCATGCCAAGCGAAGCTTTCAACGAGTGGGGCTGGCGCATTCCGTTCCTGCTCAGCGCATTCGTCCTGGTAGCCGGTTTCATCATCCGTAGGGAAGTCCACGAGACCCCGGCCTTCGTCAAGGAAGAGAAGCAGGACAAGATCGCCCGCTCGCCAGTAAAGGAAGCGTTCAAGTACAGCTGGAAGCACATGGTCCTGGTTATGTTCATGGCCCTGATGAACGTGATTCCAGTCGTTGCCACCGTGTTCGGTGCAGCCTATGCGGTGCAGCCGGCTTACGGCATCGGCTTCGACAAGAGCGTGTACCTGTGGATCCCGGTAGTCGGCAACATCGTGGCAGTGCTGGTGATCCCGTTCGTTGGCAACCTGTCTGACAAGATCGGCCGTCGTCCAACCATGATTGCCGGCTGCCTGGGCTCGGGCCTGCTGGCCTTCGGTTACCTGTATGCGATCAGCATTCAGAACGTGCCGCTGGCCTTCTGCGCATCGATCCTGATGTGGGGCATGGTCTACCAAGGTTACAACGCGGTATTCCCAAGCTTCTTCCCGGAGCTGTTCAATACTCGCTACCGCGTCTCGGCCATGGCTATCGCGCAGAACATCGGCACCATGTTCACTGCCATGCTGCCAGCGGTATTCGCTGCCATCGCGCCGCCAGGCTCGGAAAACATCTGGCTGGTGGTAGGTGGCTCGGCGTTCTTCATCACCTGCATCTGCGCCCTGGCTGCCTACGTGGCTCCCGAGACGCACCGTCTGGCGATGGAAGACCTCGGCAACCCGAACGCCAAACCGATGGACAAAGATACCTACGAAGCTACCCGCAAAGGCAGCCTCAACACTGCTGCAACTCAGTAAAAACTGCCTGGGGCTGCATGCAGCCCCAGCCGTTTCAAGCGCTGACCACCGCCTGCAAGTTGGCCCACAAGCGTTCGACATGCTCACGCTCGGTGGGCAGCGCCCCTACCGATACCCGCACCATCCACTGCCCTTCCAGCGTTGCCGGCGTGACGTACGCCAACCCCGAACCATTGAGTCGATCGGCCCAGGCCCGGGTATGGGCATCCAGCGCCGCACCTTCCAGCCCGTCCGGGCAATGACGAATACACAACGTCTGCAACTGCACCGGGGCCAGTACCTGCCAATCTTCTGCGGCCTCGACCTGAGCGGCCAGCCAGCGAGCGTTGTCCAGATCGCGGCGCAAGCGCTGCTGCAAGGCCTCCACCCCTTCGCTGCGCAGCATCAGCCATAGCTTCAGCGCACGGAAGCGCCGCCCCAGCGGAATGCCCCAGTCACGCAGGTTCTTCACCTCGCCGTCGACCGCCGACTGCAAGTAACTCGGGTTGGTACTCATCACCCGAATCAGGTGCTGCGGGTCGCGCACGTAGTAAATCGAGCAATCGAAGGCCACCCCCAGCCACTTGTGCGCGTTGACCACGACCGAGTCGGCCAGCTCGATACCGTCCCACATCCAGCGACACTCAGGCAGGATCATCGCCGAGCCAGCCATGGCCGAGTCGACATGCAGCCATAGTTGGTGCGCCTGGCTGATAGCGCCGATCGCTGCCAGCGGGTCCAGCGCAGTGGTGGTCGTGGTGCCGGTGGTGGCGACTATCGCGCACGGTTGATTACCCGCCGCCAGGTCAGCCTCGATGGCCGCCTGCAACGCCGCTGGTTGCATGGCGAATTGCTCGTCGGTGGCGATCAGGCGGATGTTCTCGCGACCGAACCCTGCCAGCAAAGCCGCTTTGTCCACCGAGCTGTGGGCGTGGGCGCTGGCATATACGATCAGCGGCTTGGGCTGGCCCTGCAAACCACCACGGGTCAGGGCAAAGTCACTGGCGCGCTCGCGCGCGCAGATCAACGCCACCAGGGTGCTGGTCGATGCAGTGTCCTGGATCACCCCGCTCCATTGGGTAGACAAACCCAGCAATTGTCGCAGCCAGTCGAGGGTGGTTTCTTCCAGCTCGCTCAGGGCCGGACTGGATTGCCAGGACAAGCCGAGCACGCCCAGGCCGGTACTGAGAAAGTCGCCCAAAACTGACGACAGGGTGCCGTTGGAGGGGAAGTAGCCATAGAAGTCTGGATGCTGCCAGTGCGACAGGCCGGGCATGACCAGCTTGTTGAAATCGTCGAGGATGGCTTCGAAGGGCTCGCCTTGATGCGGCGCAGCTACAGGCAAGGCGGCTTTCAAATAGCCGGGCTCGACCTGCGCCATGACCGGGCGCTCGGCGATGGTCTGGCGATAGTCGGCAATCAGGTCGATCAGTTGGTGGCCGTGTTGGCGAAATTGTTCGGGGGTCACGCGCGGGCTCCTTGCGGGCTGAGAATCGGCTGCTGTTGCTGCCGCCCAGTCTAGGCGCGTGGCCGTCGCGCAATAACCCCGCCTGGTGCATAGGTACTATGGCGAAGGCGCATGCCCGCCGTACACGCCGAACTGCGATTGGCGCCACACTTCATAGACCCGGTTGCGCAGCCAGCGGTGCTCGGCCGACGCCTGCAAGCGCTGATGCCAGACCACCCAGTAGCGCTGGCTGTGCTCGACAAAGGCCAATGGCCGCCAGGCCAGGCCGTGCAACCGGGCCAGCTGCCGAGCAATGTGCTCCGGCACCGTCACCAGCGCCTGGCTGTTGCCAACCACCTGTACGGTAGCCGAAAAGAACGGCAGCTCCAGGCTGATCCGGCGCTGCAAACCCTGTGCCCGCAGATGGCGATCAATGAAGCTGTCCTTGTCACCGCCGCCACTGATGCGCACATGCTTGAAGGCCAGATAATCATCCTGACTCAAAAGCTCACGGGCGGTCAGTGGGTGATCAGCGCGCATCAGGCATACGGCGCGGTCTTCGCCGAGCAGGCGGCCATGAAGGTTGGCCGGCGACTCGTCGAACAGTGTCGTGGCCAGGTCGATCTCACCGCTGGCGAGTTGCGCATACTGCCCTGCCTGCCAGGTACGAAAATCCAGCGACACCCCTGGTGCCTCAACTTCAAGCGCCGCCACCAGCAACGGCAACATATGCTCGGCAACGTAATCCGACGCGGCCAGACAAAAGCGCCGCTCGCACCTCGCTGGGTCGAACACAGCCGGCTCGCGCAGCGCTTGCAAGGCTTCGAGCACCTGGCGCAGCGGCTCGACCAGCGCCTCGGCATGCTCGCTGAGCACGTAACCACGGCCCTGACGGACCAGCAATGGATCATCGAACGCCTCGCGCAAGCTGGCCAACTGGCGGCTCAAGGCCGACTGGCTGACGCCCAGGCGCGCACCGGCATGGCTGAGGTTTTTCAGCTCAAGCAGGCAATCGAGGGTCCGAAGATGGGAGAGACTGAGCGAAGCGAAGACAGGATGCATGACGTACCACACAAAAGCAGCGTTGCGCCGCGAAAGGGCCGCAGTGCGGCCCCCATGCACTGATCAGTCAGTCAGGCCGACGTAGACGTTCTGCACGTCATCGTTGTCGTTGATCGCTTCGAGGAACGCTTCAACTTCAGCCAGTGCCTCGGCACTGAGGCTGGCAGCACTTACCGGGTTTTTCGGGGTGTAGCCGATTTTTGCCGAAATCACGGTAAAGCCCTGCGCTGGCAACGCCTTCTGTACAGCGTCGACGTCGGTCGTGTCGGTGATGAACAGGGTCGCGCCCTCCTCTTCACCTTCTTCGAAGTCCTGCGCGCCGGCCTCGATGGCAGCCATTTCCGGATCGGCGTCAGCGCTGTCCGGGGTGGCTTCAATCAGGCCAACATGGTTGAAGTCCCAGGCGACCGAACCGCTGGCGCCCAACTGGCCCTTGCGGAACAGCACGCGGATCTGGGCGACGGTGCGGTTGACGTTGTCGGTCAGGCACTCGACGATCAGCGGCACCTGATGCGGCGCGAAGCCTTCGTAGCTGACGGCGGTGTACTGCACCGCGTCGCCATCCAGGCCTGCGCCTTTGCGGATCGCCCGTTCGAGTGTCTCGCGGGTCATCGAGGCCTTTTTGGCCTGTTCTATCGCCAGACGCAGACGCGAGTTGGAGTCAGGGTCGGCGCCGGATTTGGCAGCGATCTGAATTTCCTTGGCCAGCTTGCCCATGATCTTGCCTTTGGCATTGGCTGCGGTTTCTCTGTGCTTGGCTTTCCACTGTGCGCCCATGTCGACTCTCTACGTTTCAGCGGGCCGGTTCAGGAAGCGACCGGCCAAAGTGGCAGCAGTTTATACGGCCCTCGGCAAAAAATCTCGCGCCTGCACCGCCAGCCGGCACTGAGGCTTGATCAATATCAGCCTTTGTCGGCTTTGCCGGCGGCTGCGGCATACCTGGCCAGGCGCACGTCCAGCCGCCGTGGCCGCATGCCGCGGTCTTCTGCCCGCTCTTTGCGGCGGATCGCATCGCGCACCAGCAGCGAGCCCAGATAACGGATCGGCTCCGGCGGAAACTGCCCCAGCGGGCCTTTGACCAGCCCTGATCGGGTCCAGGGATTGTCCAGCCCCAAGGCCAGCGACGAGAGAATCTGCCCGCCCATATGACACGGGCCGACGCCACTGCCTGAATAGCCGAAGCCGTAAAAGACATTGCCCTGCCCGTCCAACCGCCCGAAGAAGGGCAAGCCGGTTACCGAACGGTCCGACGGCCCGTTCCAGCTCGCCGCAATCGGCACCTCGGCCAGCGCCGGGAAGAAGTCGTTGAGCGTCTGGCGCAGCAGCGGCTGGTACGGCGAAGGCTGGTCAAACACCGGCAGCATGCGCCCGCCGTAGGCAAAGGTATTGCCGCCCTTGCCGAGCATCAGCCGGCCGTCGCTGGTGTTGTGGTAGTAATGCACGAAGATGCGCGAGTCGAGCACGCTGATGCCGCTGTCCAGGCCGATTTTATCGAGCAGCTCAGGGCACGGCTCGGTGATCACCATATCGCTGGAGACGATCGCCACGCTGCGCTCGAACTGCTGGAACGCCCGCGCCATCCAGGCATTGAGGCCCAGCACCACTCGATCAGCACGGACCGTTGCATGAGCAGTGCGCACCTGTACCGGAGCGCCATGCTCAAGGCTGGTCATGGCCGTGCCTTCGTATATGCGCACCCCGCGCTGCAACGCAACGCGGCGCAAACCACGCACCAGCCGGCCCGGCTGCACTGTAGCGGCTGCCGGCGAGAACCAGCCTTCTAGATGGCGCGCAGAGCCCGCCCGCTGCTGCACCTGCTCAAGCGCCAGTCGCTCGAAAGAATTGATGCCCTGACGCGCCAAGGCGGCAATCACCGCATCGGTGCCGCCCAGTTGCGCGGCGTTGCTGGCGGTATACAGGGTGCCATCCATGCGGTAGTCGCAATAGATGCCGTTGGCTGCGCAATAGTCGCCGATGGCTGCAATACTGCGCTCCGATTCGCGCACCAGGCGCACCGCTTCGGCCGCGCCGAACAAGCGCTCGAGGGTGAAGTACTTGGCCGACCAGGACAACGCACAACCGCCGTTGCGGCCACTGGCCCCGGCGCCGCAGATATCGGCTTCGATCAGCACCACCTCCAGCTGCGGCGCCTGCTCCTTGATCATCAATGCCGTCCACAAGCCGGTATAACCACCACCGACGATGCAAACATCACAGCGGATGTCGGCGCTCAGCGGCGGGCACAGTGTGTCCTGCTCCTGATCCAGGGCTTGTTGCAGCCAGAAGGGTCTCATCGCTTGGGCTTTCCTTTAACTGCGCAGTGGCTTGATTGCCATGCTGGTGTTGGGGGCAACGTCGACCACCTGTTCGGCGGCGACCGGTCGGCTGTTCCAGTGCGGTAGCAGCACCAACGCGGAGAACAGCGCGCAGCCAGCAAACACGATAAATACCGTGACGCTGTCGAAGTAGCCCGGCAGCAAGCCGCCCAGCACCGCGCCCACCGAGCCGCAACCGTTGACGAAGCCTGCGGCGGTAGCACCGGCCTTGGCGCTGCCAAAGTCAATTGCAGCGGCGCCGCTGATCATTGAATCGGGGCCGTACAAGGTCAGGCCCATGACAAACAGCAGGCCCACCACCAGGGCAATGCTGCCGCTGTTCATCGCTGCCATGAACAACGCCAGGGTCACCGTCAACAGCAGCAGGCTGATCACGCAGGCGGGCATGCGCCGGGCCCCGAACAGCTTGTCCGACGCCAGCCCGATGATGATCGGCCCGAGCAGCCCGGCCAGCTCGAATGCGGTGGGAATGATTGCAGCACCCACCTTGCCCACCGACGGCATATGTTCAAACACGATCACCGGGCCCCAGAGCAAGATGGCGTAGCGCGCTGGCTTCAACAGAAAGTAGGCCAGGCCCAGTGTCAGCACCGTGCGATTACGCAGGATCTCACGCAGCGGTTGCCATACGCTGCACAGGTTTGGCCCTGGAGCCATGCTCTGCGGCTCTGGCTCGACCGCCGGCAGGCCGACGTCTTCAGGCTTGTTGCGTTGCAGAAAGAAGAACAACACCGCCACCAGCGCCACCACCACCGCACTGGAGAAAAACGCCGCGTGCCAGGTGCCGATCAAGGTATACGCCCACCAACCGGCAAACGGTGATGCCACCAGGCCGCCGAAGGCGTAGCACGAGCTCCATAGCCCCAACACCCGGCCACGCTGCGACGATGGGAAGAAGCTGCCAAGGTTCTTGCACAACCCCGCCCAACCGGTCGACTGCGCCAGGCCCTGAATCAACATGCAGGTGGCGAAGATCGGGAAGGTTGCGTAGCTGCCCATCACCACCGCCGCCGCCGCTGAAATCAGCAACCCGCCGAGCACTACCACGCGCGGCCCGAAACGGTCGGCAAGCATGCCCCAGGTGAACTGGCCGACTGCGTAGGCAGCCAGATAGATGGCATCGAGGTTGGCCATTGCCGCCTTGTCGAGCATGAAGCTTGGGTCTTCGCCGATGCCCAGCTTGGCCACCGAGAAGGCCTTGCGGGTGAAATAGAAGCCAGCGTAGGCCAGCCAGGTAATGGCGAAAATCTGGATACGCCACCGTTTGATGGTGGCAAGGGTTTGGTTCATGGGAGTCTGACCTCTCGCTCAAGTGTGCCGGCAGAATGTGAAAAAACGCCTGTCTTGTTGTTTTGAGTCGCACTACATGACGGTGGCCATCGTCGGGTCAGATAACAGGGCGGGCTGACATGACCGCGCCGCTGCTATGGCCACCAGCGCGCTGCGTCTTGCTGCGCACTGGAGCTGTCGATCATAGAAACAGTTACTGACTGATAACAAAAATCGATTTATCGTATTTCACACATAAGCTCAGCTTGTAAGTGGAGGCGGTATGTCGGTGTCTCAGGCACAGCTCAAGGCGTTTCATGCGGTCGCTCAACACGGTAGCTTCACGCGCGCGGCGCAAAAACTGTTTCTCACTCAGCCAGCAGTGTCCGACCAGGTGCGCAAGCTCGAAGAGCGCTTTGGCGTGCTGCTGTTTCATCGCAACAAACGCTCGGTGCAACTGACCGACCTCGGCGAGCGACTGCTGGGCGTGACCCAGCGCCTGTTCGCCTGCGAAGCCGAAGCCGTCGAGTTGCTACAGGATTCGCGTGCATTGCACACCGGCCGCCTGGTGTTGGCGGTGGATGCGCCGGTGCATGTGTTGCCGCAGATCGCCCGCTTCTGCCAGCGTTACCCCGGCATTCAGGTCAAGATCGAGACTGGCAACACCGATGAATCACTGGCGCGCCTGTTCAGCTACCAGGCCGACCTCGCCCTGCTCGGCCGCGATGTCGATGACGAGCGCCTGTACTGCGTGCCAATGCGCCGCGACCCGATGGTGGCGTTCGTGTCGCACAACCACCCCTGGGCCAGTCGCGCCTCGATCAGCCTGGCTGATCTGGACGACACGCCGCTGGTGCTGCGTGAACCAGGCTCGGTGACGCGGCAGACGCTGGAGGAGGAAATGCACCGGGCAGGGCTGCGCATCCGCGCGGCAATTCAGGTCGAAGGCCGCGAAGCTGCGCGCGAGGCGGTGGTAGTGGGGATTGGCGTTGGCGTGGTGTCGGCTGCCGAGTTTGGCGCCGACGCTCGGGTATGTGCGCTGCCGATCGTGGACTGCAAGCGGCATTTGACTGAAACACTGGTCTGCCTCAGCGAGCAACGTACCCGCCGGGTGGTAGCGACCTTTTTGCAGCTGGTCCAGGAAGGGCTTTGAGCCCTGCCTGCCCTGCCTAAGCTGGCGCTGGTTTCGCAGTTAGCGAGTAGCAACCACAAACAAGCGCGGGAACGGCAGCAGCACCTTGCCGTCGCTGGACGGTGGGTAGTCATGCTCCATCGCCTGCAGATACAACTGCAGGAAGTCCGCCTGTTCTGCTTCGTTCAGACGATCCAGGTAAGGTCGCAGTGCCGAGCCTTTGAACCATTCAACCACCGCCTGCGCACCGCCGGCCAAGGGGTGATGGTAAGTCGTGCGCCAGACGTCGACGCGGCTGCACAGCGGGCTGAGCAAGTCGTAGTAGAACCCTGCGGTATGCCGCGGCGGCAGCGAGAAGTCAGCGAACTTGTCGGCCCATGGCCCGCGCTTGGCGATCTCGCGAATCTGTCGGTGGGCCGGTTCGTCGATGTTGTCCGGAGTCTGCACGGCAAGGCTGGCGCCTTCGCTGAGCTGGCGGACCAGGTGCGGATACAGCGTGGCGTGCTCAGGGAGCCATTGCAGCGAAGCGTTGGCGAGGATCAAGTCCTGTGGTTCGGCTGCTTGCCAGGTCGCGATGTCGGCAATCTTGCAGCTGACCCTCGGCACACTCAAACGCGGTCGTTTATTGGCCTTGTCGATCATGTCCGGATCACTATCGAGCGCTGTCACCTGAGCGTCCGGGCAGCGTTGCAACAACACTTCGGTGGAGTTGCCCGGCCCACAGCCAAGGTCGGTAGCGTGACGCACGGGACGCGGCGGCACCGCCGCCAGCAGATCGCGCACGGGGCGGCTGCGTTCGTCTTCAAACAGCGAATATTGGTTGGCAGACCAGGCCATGGGCGGCTCCTGTAGGCGGCTGAGCGCCTAGCATAAGCCATGTCGAGGGCTTCGCGGTGAGACCCGCACAAACAAACGCGGCCGGCCCCTTGCGGGAACCGGCCGACATCATACAGCGCGTTGTTTAGTGCAGTTTTTTCGCCGAACGGATCTGATGCACAACACCCATCGCCACCACCACACAGGCAGCAATACCGGTCGAAACCACCAGAATCTGGTAGTCAGGCATGAACGCCATGGTCACCAGCGCAGCAACGATAAACGCAATCACCAGGTAGGTCAGCCAAGGGAACAGCCACATCTGCAGGCGGATCTCCTTGCCTTCGGCAATCAACTTGCGGCGCATACGCAGCTGGGAGAAGGCGATCACCAGGTACACCAGCAAAGCGATCATGCCCGTGGTGTTCATCAAGGTGTCGAGCACGTCCTTGGGCCGCAGCGTCTCGCTGAAGTTGATCAGCGCGCACACCACTGCCACCGCGCACGAACCGACGATCGCGAACACCGGTACGCCAGTGCCGGCGCGGGTGATCTTGAAGAACGACGGCGCGTCGCCACGCTGAGCCAGCGAGAACAGCATGCGCGAGGCAGTGTAATGGCCCGAGATCAGGCAGCTGCTCACCGAGGTCAACACGACGAAGTTCATCAGCAGCTCGGCATATGGCACGCCCAGCAGTTCCAGCGTACGGCGATAAGCGCCATAGCCCGACTCACCCAGGTGCGGGTCATTCCACGGCACCAGGCAGACGATCAGGAAGATCGAGCCGACATAGAACAGGCACACCCGCCAGACCACCGAGTTGGTCGCCTTGACGATCTGCCCGGCCGGGTCTTTCGACTCGGAGGCAGCGATGGTCACGATCTCCGCACCGAGGAAGGCGAACATCACCCCAAGCAGCGCACCAATCACCGTGGTAAAGCCGTTCGGCATGAAGCCTTCGGCAGTCAGGTGAGTGATCCCGCGGACTTCACCGAACTGCCAGATATTCAACACCGCCGAGCCACACACGATCAGGAAGCAGACGATCGCGATCACCTTGATCAAGGCAAACCAGAACTCGAACTCGCCGTAGTGCTTGACGTTGAAGAAGTTGACCGTAATCAGCACCAGGGTCGTCGCCAGGACGAACACATTAGTGCTTACCCCTGGGAAGAAGCCGTGCAGGATCTTGCCCGCCACGTACGCTTCCCAGGCCATCAGGATGACCCAGTACCACCAGTACAACCAACCGATGGTGAAGCCCGCCCAACGGCCAATGGCGCGGTCAGCGTAGGTCGAGAACGAGCCGGTGTCTGGCGAAGACGTCGCCATTTCACCGAGCATGCGCATGATCAGCACCACCAGGATGCCGCCAGCCAGATAAGCCAGCACCGCAGCTGGGCCGGCGCTGTGAATGACACTGCCGGAGCCGACGAACAGTGCGCCGCCGATGACCCCGGCGATCGACATCATCGTCAGGTGGCGCGACTTGAGCGAAGCATTCAGCTTGCTCTCCGGCGCCCCTTTTTCGGATGCGGTAGTTGTAGATGTTGCGTCCATCAGTTGTGTCCCCGTGCTTCTTTTTATCTAAGGAATTGCGTGAAACCCCGATGGCAAGCGGTTTCACCTGTACATCGATACTGATGCGCGCAGGCGCTGTGCGAGGGCACGAGCAGGCCTTCCGTGGCGGCCTGTGGCTCGCTCGAGGCGGGCCTCGAACGAACTGAAACAAAAGGTGTCTGGCGATCTCAGACACCTAATGTAAAAATGTCGCGCTGATAGAGCCATGCACAGTGGCATGAAAGTCGCACTGCACTGTACAGGCCGCCCATGCAATACACCGCGCGACACCCGGCAGATGCCCCGCGTCTGCACACCTGAAGGCACACCCATGCTCGTACTACATCCAGACTCCGCCACCCCGCTGGTCAACCAGATCATCGACGGCTTGCGCGAGTTGATCGACAGCCAGGCGCTCAAACCCGGTGCCAAGGTCCCGTCGATCCGCGCCTTTGCCGCCACCTACTCGGTGAGCACCTTCACCGTGGTCGAAGCGTACGACCGCCTGGTTGCGCAAGGGCTGCTGGTCAGCCGCGGCAACACCGGCTTCTTCGTCAATCGTGCGGCCAGCGAGCAACTCGACAGACCGGCCCACGGCGCCGACAACAGCCGGCCGTCGTTCAATGCCGAGTGGTACCTGCAGCAGATTTTCGAAACCCGTCAGTTGCCGTTCAAACCCGGCTGTGGCTGGCTGCCCAACGACTGGATGTACGAAGATGGCCTGCGCCGTGGCATGCGTCAGGTCGCCGGTAGCCCGTTGGAGCTGTCCGGCTATGGCGAGCCGATGGGCCTGCCGGAGCTGCGCACGCTGACCGCGCAGAACCTGCAGCAAGAGCTGTCGATCGTGGTCAACCCGGCGCAGCTGATGCTCACCCACGGCGCCAGCCAGGCGCTGGACCTGGCGGTACGCACGCTGGTGCGCCCCGGTGACGTAGTGTTGGTCGACGACCCGGGCTACCCCAACCTGATGAGCATTCTGCGGTTTCAGGGCGCTACCCTGATCGGCGTGCCGCGCACCCCGGCCGGCTACGACCTCGATCGCCTGGAGCAACTGCTCAGCGAACACCGCCCAAGTGTCTTCTTCACCCAGCCGCACCTGCACAGCCCGACCTGCTCGCGTACGCCGTTGCCGCAACTGCACCGCTTGCTGCAGCTGGCCAGCCAGCATGGCTTCCGGCTGGTGGAAAACAACTTGTACGCCGACATGATCGCGGAGCCGCAGCCGTGCCTGGCCAGCCTCGATCACCTGCAGCAAGTCGTATACGTCGGCAGCTATTCAAAAAGCATTTCGCCGAACGTGCGGGTTGGTTACCTGTTCGCCAACCCGGAACTGATGCAGCAGTTGCTGCGGCTGAAAATGCGCTCTGGGCTGACCACCTCCCAAGTGATGGAACGGGTGGTCTACGCGGCGATCATCGATGGCCGCTGGCGCAAGCACCTCAAACGCCTGCGCCAGCGCCTGGCCGAAGCACACCAAGAAGTGGGCCGGCATTTGCACCGGCTGGGCTTCGAGCTGTTCACCGAATCGGACGAAGGCATGTACGTGTGGGCGCGCCACCGGGCCATCCCGGACAGCGCGGCCCTGCTGGATGACGCGCTGGAGCAAGGCATCATGCTCGGCCCCGGACAGTTGTTCATGGTCGACGCCCAGGCGACTGGGTGGATGCGCTTCAACGTCGCGTTCAGCACCGACCCGGCGATGTGGGAGCTGTTGGAGAAGATCCTGGTCAAGCAGGTGCGCCGCTCGGCCATCTAGTGCCAGCGACTGCAGGTGACGATACCCGCTGTGACAATCTGCCCACAGCGGGCAGTCACAAATGATAATGACTCGTAGTAATATTGCGCCCTGCCCCCACATCACGCGCGATAGCCAATGCCAGCTGAACAACCCACGCCCGCGCCGCGAGTGCTGGTGGTCGACGACCACCGCAAGATCCGCGACCCGCTGGCGACCTACCTGCGCCGCCATGGTTTCGAGGTGCGCACCGCCGCCGACGCGGCCGGACTCTGGCAATTGCTCAAGCAGCAGGCGTTCGACGTGGCCGTGCTCGACGTCATGCTGCCCGACGGCGATGGCTTCGAGCTGTGCCAGCAACTGCACCGGCGCTGCAACCTGCCGGTGATCCTGCTGACCGCCCGCGACACCACTGCAGACCGCATTCGCGGCCTCGACCTGGGCGCCGATGATTACCTGACCAAGCCGTTCGAGCCGCGTGAGCTGGTCGCGCGCCTGAACAGCGTGCTGCGCCGGCATCAGGCAACCCAAGCGCGACTCCACGCGGCGCCTGCTGCTACTCCCGCAGTTCGCCGCTATCGCTTCGCCGGTTGGCACTTCTGCGCCAGCAGCGCCTCGCTCAGCCGCGAAGGTGCCGAGTCAGTTCAGTTGAGCACCGCCGAGGGCAAGCTGCTGCAGGTGTTTCTGGCCCACCCGCATCGCAGCCTGACCCGGCAACGGCTGGTCGACCTGACGGCAGCGCACGACAGCGACATCAGCGAACGCGCCATCGACCGCCAGGTCAGCCGCCTGCGGCGCAAGCTCAGCCATGACGGGCAAACCGCCGAGCTGCTGCGCACCCTGTGGGGCAGCGGCTACTTGCTGGCCGCCGATGTCGAGCTTGAATAGCCTGCGCCGGCTGTGGCCGCAGCGCTTGCTGCACCAGTTACTGCTGCTGCTGTGCCTGGCGCTGCTGGCCTCGCACTTGATCGGCATCGTTCTGCTGCACCGCCACGGCAGCCTGCTTCATCCGCTGTCCCGGGCAGCCAGCCTGGAGCGCCTGGCAACTGCGTTCAACCTGGCACGCGACCTGCCCGCAGCGCAGGCCAACAGGATGCTGGCCAAGATGGCAAACCCGGAAACCCGCTTCTGGATCGCGGCAACCCCCGAGGTCAGTGCTTTCGCCGCTCGCTCTGAAGAACAGCGGCTGACCCGCGACCTGCGCCAGCGCCTGCAGCTATCCCCGCAACACTCGCTGATCGTGCAACTGGAGCGGGTCAACGGCACCGACGCCCGCGCTTATCCGTTCAGTCCTGGCGGTTGGGCGCCACTACGCTTGCGCAGCAGCCTGGCGCTGGGCAACGGCCAGTATCTGAATGCCGAGCAGCACCCCAGCGGAGCTTATCAGTGGGGCACTGTACTGGCTTACAGTTTGCCAATGACCACCCTGCCGGTCTTGCTGGTGATGATGTTCGGCTTTGCCCGCGTGCTGCGCCCGATCAAGGCCCTGGCCAAAGCCACCGAGCGGGTCAGCCGTGGTGAGTGGATTGCGCCGCTGCCGTTAACCGGCCCGCACGAAGCACGCGAGTTGACCCATGCTTTCAACACGATGCAGGCCAACCTGGCCCGGCATGTCGAAGGCCGCACCCGCTTGCTGGCAGCGATCAGCCATGACCTCAACACGCCGCTGACCGAATTGCGTTTGCAGGTTGAGCTGCTGGACCCCGGCGCCGCCCGCGACGACTTGCTGGAAAGCCTGGGCGAGCTGACGGCGATGGTCGGAGAAACTCTGGAGTTCGTGCGCGGCGATGCAGTGCAGGAGGCGACCTGTCAGTTGCGCCTGAACGACTTGCTTGACGAGCTGGACCGACGTTATCGCCTGCTTGGGCAACCGTTGACCTGGGATGTGCAGCAACAGGCCTGGCTAAGCTGCCGACCTTTGGCGCTCAAACGTGCCCTGACCAACCTGATCGACAACGCCTTGAAGCATGGCGGTGCGACCCACGTGACGCTCAGCCAGGCTGACGGCCAGGTGCGCCTGGAGATCACTGATCAAGGTCCGGGGCTGCCTGAGCAGTGGTTGGAAAAAGTCTTTGAACCCTTTGTCCAGCTCGGCCGCGGTGGTGCCGACGCCCGCAGCGGTGGCGGCCTCGGTCTGGGCTTGGCGATCGCCCGTGCCTGCATTCAGGCCCATGGCGGTGAACTGCTGTTGGAAAACCGCAAACCACGCGGGCTGTGCGCGCTGGTGCGGCTGCCGGTCGGCCAAGGCTGACAAGCGCAAACGCAAACCGGGCCGATGTACGGCCCCGTTTGCAACTGCTCTGATCAGAAGTTGTAGGTCGCGCCCATCCACAGCGTGCGGCCATAGTTCACCGTGCCGTAGGTCTCGTCGTCCAGACGCTTGTCGGTAATGTTGTTCAGCGAGGCATTCACAGTCAGCGCATGGGTCAGGTCATACGAGCCGCCGATGTCGGCAGTGGTGTAGCCGGGCGCCGATTCGGCAGTGATGGTGTTGCCTGTTTCTTCGCCGTAGTAGCTGAGCGCGGCCCAGGCTTGGGCACGGTCATTGACCTGCCATTCGCCGCGCAGGTTGGCTTTCTGTTTCGGCGTCAGGGCAAGCGGCGCACCGGCGTTGGCACCGGTCTTCTGCTCTGAGTCGGTGTAGCTGTAGTTGCCTTTGATCAGCAAGTCGGCGCGGATGTCCCACTGGCCGGTCAACTCGACACCACGGATAACAGCCTTGTCGACGTTGACCCGGTCCATGACGATGTAGCCGTTCCAGCGTCGGTCAGTGGTTACGGTCGAGAGCTTGTCCTGAAAGTCGTTGTAGAACAACGTCACGCCTGCCGACAGGTCATTGCGGTTGGACCACAGCGCCGACACTTCATAGTTGGTGCTGGTCTCGGGCTTGAGGTCAGGGTTGCCGAGCATGACGAACCGGTTGCGGCGCAGGTAGGCGTAGCCTTCAACCACGGCGCGCAGCTCAGGGGTCTTGAAGCCGCGGGCAACGCCGCCTTTGAGCGTCCACTGATCCGTCGCGCGCCAGACCCCATACAGGCGTGGGCTGAAGTGGTTGCCGTATTCTTCGTGGTTGTCCATCCGCAGCCCGCCGGTCAAGGCGAAGGTGTCGGTGACCGACCATTCGTTTTCGGCAAACAGCGCTTTTTGCTGGACCGAGAACTCGTAATCAACCTTGTCACCCAAGCCCTGGTTCCAGTCGGTAACCTGGTTTTTCTGCCATTGCAGGCCAACCGTGCTGACGTTGTAGGTGGTCGGCACGACCAACTTGGCGTCGAGCACGCGGTTGCGGATTTCAGGCTTGCGCCCGTAGATGTCGGTCTGGTCTGGCGTCGCCTTGCCTTCGCGGCTGGTGGTTTCCTGATAGAGAGCGACGTCAGAGGTAGCCCAGCCCCAGCGACCCTGGTGCGACAACGACCAATGATCACGGTTGTTCTCTTGCTCGCGGGTGGCCCAGTTGGCACTGACGCCATCACCGTTTTTCAGGCGCGTAACGCCGGCTTCGAGGAGGATGTCGTGGTCGATAGTGGGCGTGAAGGCCAGGCGGGTGGTCAGGTCGCGGTGATCGGCCTTGCTGTGGCCGTTGGTCTGTTCCAGGTCAGCATCGGCCTGGCGGTCCAGGTAGCGGCCCCAAACCTGAAGGCCAAGCAGGTCTTCCTTGAGCGGACCGCTCAAGTAGAAAGTGGTTTGCCCGGCGTCGCCCTCTGCGCTGTGCTGACGCGCCGAATAGTCGTAACCGATCGAGCCGCCCCACTCGAGCGAGACCTTGCGGGTAATGACGTTGATTACCCCCCCGATAGCGTCCGAGCCATACAGCGACGACATCGGCCCGCGCACCACTTCAATCCGCTCGATAGCGGCTGCTGGCGGAACAAAGCTCTGCTCGTAACCGGCGTTGCCGTTGACTCTTGATTCACGGGCGCTCTGGCGTTTGCCATCGACCAGAATCAAGGTGTAGTCGCCCGGCATGCCGCGCATCGAGATGTCGCTTTCGTTGGCGCCGCCGTTGACGGTAACACCCTCGACATCACGCACTGCGTCACCGAGGTCGCGGTACGACTTGCGACGCAGGTCTTCGCCGTCGATGACGGTGATCGACGCGGGCGCGTCCTCAACCCGCTGCTCGAAGCCCGAGGCAGTCACAACCACTTCTTCAAGGGTCAATGGGACGGGTTCTGGAGGGTTTGTCTGCGCGTGCGCGGCACCCGCCAGAAGTACGGCCAACGTGGAGGAACGGCTGAAAATACGACGTGGTGCGCGCATGCAAGGGACCTGTGGATTCCACTGTAAAAGAGAATCCTAATCAGATGCATTGGCGCAAATGGGACAAAGTGTGACAGCCGCTGTCGACGACCGCGACGCCAAAGGCAGCATCGAGGTACCACAGCTATGGCTGCAGGCACCTCAAGCACGCTGACCAGCCGATCATTCGGCAGCCTGCAATCCCATCTGCCAGAAGTCCGCCTCAAGCCGTGAGGCCTGGGCAAAGATCGCCGCCAGCTCGGTGAAACGTGACTCGGTCATGCTCCGCGCGGCCAGCTCGTCCAAGTGCTTGCGGGCAGACGCCGCCACGTCTTGATAGGCCTCACCGGCATACTCGCCGATCCATTCGCGGTACGGATGCTCGTTCAGATCACCAATTGCGCCGGCCAGGCGCTGGCCGATTTCGGCGTAGCCGATCACGCACGGCGCCAGCGCAACGTGCAGTTCAAGCAGGTCGCCGGCGGCGCCGCAGTCAAGCACATAGCGGGTATAGGCCACGGTCGCCTGATGCTCGGGGGCAGCTTGAATGTCGGCTTGCGACAAGCCCCAGCGGGCGCACAGGCGCAGGTGCAGTTCAGTCTCGTCAAGAATCGCCGCAAGCCCGGCCTGCGCGGCGCGGATGTCACTTGGCAGGCGGCTCTTGTAGGCGGCCAGCGCCCAGGCGCGGGCGAACTGGATCAGGAACAGATAGTCCTGCACCAGATACTCGCGAAACGCCGCCTGACTGAGGGTGCCCGTCTGCATCTGCTGCAGGAAGTCATGCTCGACGTAGCTCGCCCATTGCAGCGCAGCGGCGGCCTTGAGCCGATCAAAAATATCCATGTCAGGCCTCGCCATCGTATACGGCATCGAAGAAGGCCAGTTCCAGCGCGACGGTGCGCAGGTAATAGTCGCGGCTGAGCTCGGCCTCCTTTGGCCCGACGCGGTCCAGTTCGGCTTGCAGGAACGCGACAAAATCCTCGAAGAACGGGTTGTCATGCAAGGTGATCCACTCAGCGTGGACGAAATGCTCGGGCAGTGGCTGCGGCGCCTTCTGCGCCCAGTCCAGGTACAACCCCTCGGCCACATTTAGCACCGCCAGCGCTGCCGCATAGGAGCGGCTTGCCGCCGCCTCGGCCATGACCGCCTTGAAGCCTGCAGTAGGCGCACTGTCGGCAGGCTCGTCGCGCTGCGCCGGGCTTACACCGAGGGCCTCGAATGCACGCAGGAAATAGGTATTTTCGTCACTCGAGATCATCCCGGCAAAACGGCCCAGACGCAGGCGCGCTTCAAAGGTATCGGCTGTGGCAATAGCCGCACCGAGCAGGGTCAGGAAGCTGTCGAGAAAGCGATGGTCCTGAACCAGGTAACGGACCATGACCGGATCCGCCAGGGAACCATCACATAGCTGCCGCACGAAGCGGTGGCCAACGGCAGCCGACCAGGTAGGTTCGCTCTGCTCACGCAAATAATGGGTAAAACGTTCGCTCATGCTGCTGTCCTCTGGGAGGTGGCAGCGAGGCCAGGCGGGTGATGCATGGTGCGGCCTCGCAGTGAGGCCGGCGCAAAGGCAGGTCGGCTGTCCCATCCCTTCGCCGGCATGATCCGGATCAGGTGTTAAGGGTCACCGCGCTGCATCTCGCCAGCGGTTTCTCAGCCCGTCTCCGGGCTCCCCTTGGTAGCGCTCAGGTATACCGCAGTCGCAGGTCGGTTGTCACGGCACATTGGCTGCACGCCCCGCAACAGGTATGCTTGGCGAACATAGCCAATTGCTATCATTAAAGCCGTGCAGTGATCGCGCGCCAAGGAACCCGCTTTGCCCAGCAACCCCACGCGCCAGACCATCGCCCGCCAGTGGCAGCTGCTTAAATTGCTGCCTGACCGCCACCCGGGCATGAGTTCCAATCAGTTGCAGCAGGCCCTGCACCAGGTCGGCCATGGCACCAGCAAGCGCACGGTGGAACGTGATCTGAACGAGCTGACCGAGCTGTTTCCGGTGCGCTGCAACAGCAAGGGCACCCCGTATGGCTGGTACTGGCAGGCCGAGATCAGCACCGAGCTGCTGCAGCCGCCGCAGCCCAGCGATCGTGGCATGGCGCAACCGATCACCTTGCGTGCCTGGGTGACGCCGGGGCTGGCGCGGCAGTTGGCGGCGCAGCCGCTGTCGGACGACATGTTGCTGGAGCCGCTTGCCGAAGGCGACGCCAGGTTGGTGGCCACGGTTGCCTATGACCACGCCCTCATCAGCTGGCTGCTGGCACATGCCGGCTCGATCAAGGTCACTGCACCTGACAGCGTGCGTGAGGCCCTGCTCGAACGGCTGCGTCAAGCGCTGCTGTTGCACGACAGCGACTGAACCAGCGTCAAAATCTGTGCGCAAATTACCTCGATCTGCGATAAACGCCGCACAAATCATTGGCGCGAGCGCTAAACGTCACCGATCAAGTTGAATGAACTCCCTGCTATTCGACCGCGTCCCCCGAATGAACGAAAACAATCCGGCCTGTGCCGGGGCTTTCATCATCGAGGGAAACGACCATGGACAAGACCGACCACAGCGCCTCATCGCCACCCGATAATAATCAGGATCACCTGCACACAATCGCCGACGAGGCTGGTGCCCTGCTCGGCGAGGCGAAGACGCAAGGTGCCGAGCAATTCGAGCACTACCGCGACACAGCTGCCGACCAGTTGGACTCGCTCCAGGAGGGTGCTCGTTCGGCGGCATCTGCGCTGAGAGACAACGACACGCTGGGTATCTCGCATTACCTCGGCCAGGCCGCGGAATGCATCGGCACCTTTGCCGAGCAGATCCGCCACGAGAGCGCCGAGGATCTGCTGCACAAAGGCACGCGGCTGGCACGCGACAACCCCGGGCTGTTCCTCGCCGGCAGTGTTGCCGTCGGCTTTGCCTTGTCGCGGTTCCTGCGCGCCAGCGGCCACCATGACACCACTTCGCCAACGCCCGCCCCCGCCTATGGCAGCAACGAGCCCTACCACAGCACCCCGCCCACCCCGGATCGCGCCAGCGATGTTTCCACGCACAAGCCCTACACCCCGGTCGACCCGATCGGCGTCGGTGCCGGTACCCCTGTGACCGCCAGCGCTCAGCAACGTGACCCGCTTGAAGGAGCCGAATGATGAACAACGACTCGCTCCACACCCCGCCTCCGGTGCAACCGGCCAGCGAAGATCCAGTCGGCATCGGCGGCCTGCTGCGCCAACTGATGCGTGAAGTGCCCGAGCTGTTCAGCAAAGAGCTGGCGTTGGCCAAAGCCGAGCTGACGCACAACCTCAACACCCTGAAGGCTGGCACTGCGGCAGTTGCCGCTGGCGCCATTGTGCTGCTGGCAGGCTTCATCATCCTGCTGCTGGCGGCGGTCTACGCGCTGGCAATGGTGGTTGAGCCATGGTTGGCGGCACTGATCGTCGGTGCGATCACGGTGATCATCGGCTTCATCATGCTCCAGTCGGGCAAGAAGCAGTTCGAGCCCGACCATCTAATGCCTGACCGCACCCTGCATGCCATGCAACAGGACAAGGACACGCTGAAGAGGAAACTGCCATGAGCACTTCTTTCGAACATGAAGCAGACAAAGACCCGGACCTGCTCGAGCAGGAGATAAACGCCAAGCGTGAGCACATCAGTGACCTGGTCGATGCTCTGGAACAGCGCCTGAGCCCCGGCCAATTGATGGATCAGGTGCTGGCGTACGGCAAGGGTAATGGCGGCGAGTTCTTTCATAATCTGGGCACCACGTTGAAGAACAACCCTGTACCAGCGACCCTGACCGCAGTGGGCATGGCTTGGCTGGCGATGAACCAGAACCGGCCGTTCAGCCCAGGGCCTGCACACACCGGGCCGGGCCTGGGGGATAAGCTGGGCGAGGCTGTCGGTGCGGTCAAAGGCGCGTTCGGACACGCTGGCGATGCCCTCCACGATGCCAAGCATACCGTGCAAGCCAAGGCACATGATCTGCGCGATTCGGTCGGTGGTTCAGCCGCCAGCGTCCGCGACACGGCGCATCAGATGGGCGATCAAGCCACCGCTCTTAAGAACCAGTTCGACCATCTACTCAAGGAGCAACCGTTGGTAATGGCTGCACTGGGCATCGCCCTGGGCGCTGCGTTGGGCGCGGTGCTGCCGACTACGCGCAAGGAGGACCAGTTGATGGGCGAGCACAGCGACCGCTTGACCGACACGCTCAAGGCCAAGGGTGAGCAGGTCAAGGGAACTGTGACACAGACGGTGAAGGACAATACTGCGCCGGATCGGCACGAGCCTGCGCAGACTGACTTGTCGTCGGGGTTGGGTTTCCAGCGCTGAACAACACGCCGCTTGGTTCTAGGGCTGCTCAGCAGCCCTAAAACTCACAGCCAGAGCGTTACCACCTGCCCAAACCTCCATGCCATAGGCTACTGTTCCCCCTTGCGCATCGTCCAAGCCAAGGAATACCTATGCCGCATCGCCTGTTACTGCCGCTATTGCTGCTGTGCCCGCTCGCCTCTGCCGCCGATGCACCGCAAAAAGACGCCACCAGCTTCACCCGCCAAAGCAATCAACAATGGCTGCAGCGCCTCCCCTTCAACGACCGCGCCGATTTCGACGCCGCTCAGCGCGGCTTGATCGAGCGCTTCGATGGCCGCATCGACAATGCCGACAGCCAACCGGTGTGGGACCTGCAGCGCTACGCCTTCATCAACGGTGAAGCGCCTGCCACCATCAACCCAAGCCTGTGGCGCCAAGCCCAACTGAACGCCATCGCTGGCTTGTTCCAGGTCACCGAGGGCATCTATCAGGTACGTGGCCTGGACCTCGCCAACATGACCCTGGTCGAAGGCGACAGCGGCCTGATCGTGATCGACCCACTGCATTCAGTAGAAACCGCCCGCGCTGCCATGGAGCTGTACTTCAAGCATCGCCCGCGCAAGCCTGTGCTGGCAGTGATCTACAGCAACCCCCAGGTGAGCAGCTATGGTGGCGTGCGCGGTGTGGTCGACCCCGCCGAGGTCAAGGCCGGCAGGGTTCAGGTGCTGGCACCGCGCGGTTTCTATGCGCAGGCCATCAGCGAGAACGTGCTGGCGGGCCCAGCGATGCAGCGCCGCGCCGAATACCTGTATGGCAACGCCCTGCCCCGCGGGCCGCGCGGTCAGGTCGATGCAGGCCTGGGCAAAGATATATCCAGCAACGCCACGATCAGCCTGATCGCCCCCACGCGGGAGATAAGCAAAGCGGTCGAGACCGTGCGCATTGATGGTATCGACATCGAATTCCAGCTCACCTCAGGCCAGGACGCGCCGGCACAGATGAACCTCTGGCTGCCGCGCTTCAAGGCGCTGGTCATGGGCGAGAACGTCGCCCACAGTCAACTGAGCCTGCTCGACCTGCGTGGCGCGCCGGTGCGCGATGCCAGAAGCTGGTCGCGCTACCTCGACCAGGCCTTGGTGCGTTACGGTGAGCGGGCCGAGATCGTCCTCGGCCAGCATCACTGGCCAACCTGGAGCGGCGCGGCAGTGCGCGAGTACCTGGCCGACCAGCGTGACCTATACGCCTATATCGATGGCCAGACGCTACGCCTGATCAATCAGGGCCTGACCCCGGACGCAATTGCCGCGCAACTCGCCACGCTGCCCCCGCGCCTGGCCAAGCGCTGGTACAGCCGCGATTACTACGGCTCGCTCAGCCTCAACGTGCGCGCGGTGTATCAACGCTACATGGGAAGCTACGACGGCAACCCCGCTACCCTCGACCCACTGCCACCGACCGACACCGGCCGGCGCTATGTCGAAGCCATGGGCGGCGCCAACCAGGTGCTGAGCCTTGCGCGCAAAGCATTTGCTTCAGGTGATTACCGCTGGGTCGCCGAGCTGACTCGGCAATTGATCTACGCCCAGCCCGGTAACAGCGCAGCACGTCAGCTGCAGGCCGATGCGTTCGAGCAACTCGGCTACCAGAGCGAGAACGCCCCCTGGCGCAATGCGTACCTGACTGGCGCCCAGGAGCTGCGCGACGGTGTTGCCGCAAGCCCTGCCCCCGGCAATGTCGATGACATGGTGCGGGCCCTGGCAGCGCCTCTGTTCTTCGATCTGCTCAGCGTGCGCCTCGATGCGCAAAAGGCAGCCGAGCAGGAACTGACCATCAACTGGCGCTTCACTGACCTGGGTGAAGATTATGCGCTGACCGTGCGCAACGGCGTGCTGACCCACCGCGACCGCACGCGCCACCGCCGTGCGGATGTCGAGGTCAGCATGAAAAAAGCCACACTCGATCGTATCGCCTTGAAGCAGACCGGCTTCGTCAAGGAGGTCACAGTGGGCGATATCAGCATCACCGGCGAGCGGATCAAGTTCCTGCGCCTGATGTCCGGGCTGGAAGATCCGCAGGGGCGCTTTGAGCTGGTCGCGCCTTAAGCCCGGCGCTGGGCCGTAGCCTGCTGGCTGCGGCTCAGGCATGCGTAGCCAAGGCCCAATACACCGATCGCCAGTGCACCGAGCAAGGCCAGCAGCAGTTGGCTGTAGCTGGCAATGGTGGCTGGCAGGCCGACGAACTCGCGGTAAGCGAGAATCTGCGCCTCGCCGTCAGCGTGGCGAATGCTCAGGCCGCCCTGTCGGATCTGCGAGTAATCCGAATCGAAGTACACCCATACCTTGCAGTCTTCGCGCCCGCCGATGGTGGCGATGTCGATCAGGTTGGTTGCCGCCTGTGGGATGATGTCGTTGCCGTCATCGTCGCGCACCTGCACCAGGCCCTTGGCCGGCAAGCGAATCTGGACGTTCTTGAGTGGCGCTTCGCGGGTGTTCTTCAGCTCTATTACCAAGCCGGTACGATGGTCGACCAGGCCTGCCTCGAACGGCTTGGCAAACAACGCCACATACGGCGCCTGGGCCGCGTCCACCAGCTTGTCGACCTGCTGATTGCTCAACTGGCCCTGGCTGATATCGCTTATCTGCCCGTGCAAGCGCTCGTAGCGCAGCATGTCGTTGGCCGTGCTGATGCGCTCGCTGAACTGGCTTGGGTAGGTCAGGTAGGAGTAGGTAAGCCGCGCTTCCAGGGCTGGGTCCTGCTTGAATGCCAGATACACGCCGCCTGCACAGGCACCAGCGACCAGCAGGCCAACGAGGGCTTTACCGACTTTTTCCCAACTCACCTGGGCGTTTCCTTATATCGCTGTAGGGGCGATGCAAAATCGCCGGCCAAGCGTGCCACTGATCGCGCTCAGGGGCAAATGCGAATTAGACCGATCGCCAGCCATCGCCCACGCAGATAAGCCTGCCCGGGCGATGGTCTGGATCAAGCCAGGCGCTGCACCTGGGCCGGGGTGCGGCGCATCAGCACCTTGCCATTGCGCACTGAAACCAGTGCGTAACCCTGGCTGCGGACCATCTCGTAATCATCCGGCGCCGACAGCACCAGCAGATTCGCTGGCCGTCCGACCTCCAGCCCATAGCGCTCGCCAAGATTGAGGGTGCGCGCGCTGTTGTCGGTGATCAGGTCGAGCGAGCGCTGCAGGTCTTCGTAGCCGAGCATGTGGCAGATGTGCAAGCCGGCCTCGAGAATGCGCAGAATGTTGCCATTGCCCAGTGGGTACCAGGGGTCGACGATCGAGTCCTGGCCAAAGCACACGTTCATCCCGGCGCGGTCGATTTCGGCGACGCGGGTCAGGCCACGGCGTTTGGGGTAGGTGTCGAACCGGCCCTGCAGGTGGATGCTCTCGGTCGGGCAGGAAACAAAGTTGATGCCCGACATTTTCAGCAAGCGGAACAGCTTCGAGCAGTACGCGTTGTCATACGAACCCATTGCCGTGGTGTGGCTGGCGGTAACCCGCGCACCCATGCCGCGCACCCGCGCCTCCTCGGCCAGCACTTCGAGGAAGCGCGACTGCGGGTCGTCGGTCTCGTCACAATGTACATCGACCAGGCAACCGCTGCGCTCGGCCAGGTCCATTAGAAACTTGATCGACGACACGCCCTGATCACGGGTGTTCTCGAAGTGCGGGATACCGCCCACCACATCCGCGCCCATCGCTACCGCCTCGGTCATCAAGGCGCGACCATTGGCGTACGACTCGATGCCCTCCTGCGGAAACGCGACAATCTGCAGGTCGATCAGGTGGCGCATTTCTTCGCGGACTTCAATCATCGCCTTGAGTGCGGTCAGCTTGGGATCGGTGACGTCGACATGGGTACGGACATGCTGGATGCCGTGATCGACCAGCATGCCGATGGTCTTGCTGGCGCGGGTCTTGGTGTCTTCATGGGTATTGAGCTCTTTGCGCTCGGCCCAGCGCTCGATGCCCTCGAACAAGGTACCGCTCATGTTCCAGTTGGGCTCGCCAGCGGTGAGGGTGGCATCGAGGTGAATATGCGGCTCGATAAAGGGCGGCACCACCAGGTTGTGCTCGGCGTCGATATCACTGGCGTTATTCAGCGCCAGCGACCCGGTCTGCACCTGGATCGCAGCGATGCGCTCGCCTTCGAGTTCGATGCGAAACAGCCCGTCCTTGCCACGCAGGCGTGCATTGATGATGTTCATGGTTTTACTCCTTGCCCTGGGCTGCGGTCATGCGCCATATGAGCATAGCGACCGCAGCATTCATACGAAAAAGCGGATCATCGAGTGATTGCCCGCTCAGTTGTTCAATTCTGCCCATGCGTTGATTGATGGTATTGCGGTGCAGGCCCAAGCGCGCGGCGGCCTGCAAGGCGTTACCGTTGGCGCCCAGCAGGGCATCGAGTGTGTGCAACAACGCATAAGGATGCTTGCGCCCGGTTTCGATCAGGCGACCGAGGGTCTGGCTGACGAAGCTGTCGATCAGGCCGCGGTCGCTGATCCCCTGCAACAGGCGCAGCACGCCCAGCTCGCTGAAGTCGCACAGGCCGCTGGCCGGGCGCAGGTGCTGGGCGACGTCGAGCGCCTGACGGGCTTCGTTGAGTGCCTGGCGATAGTGCGCGCAGTCCTCGGCCAGGCAGGACATGCCCAGATATACCCCGGCGTCACCGGCAATAACCCGCAATTGCTGATGCAACTGCGCCAAGCCACCGCGCAGGTTCGGCACGTCAGGCAGCAATAGCACGAACAGATCGCCCGGCAACTGTGCCGTCACAGCGCCCACCTGGGTGCGACACCATGCTTGCAGGCAGTCTTCGAGCGCTTGCTGGCTGGACTGCCAGAGGCGCTCGGCTTGCTCCGGAGCATGGTGTTCGAATACCTCATCGCCTGCCAGCCGCAGCGCCACCAGCCGCCGCGGCTCGTCCAGCGCCAGCTGCAAGTGCGCGGCGCGTTGCCGGGCGATGGCCAGGCTTGGATAATCGCCGGTCAGCAATTGCCCGATGATGTCATCCCGCGAGCGGCGCGCTTGCGCCATCTGCACCAACGCCGTACCGATCAAATGGGTCACCACCACCATCTTCAGCGCGTAGGGCTGCTCGATCAAGCTCAGGCCCAGTTGCTCGGCGCGTTCGATCACCTTCGGCGGAATCTGCTGAATGAAGCTGCCGCCAGTGAGGATCACCAGACCGGCGACGCCCACCGCGTCGCCATCCTCGACCAGGCTCAGCAGATTGGCCTCGCCGCGCGGGTGATTGATGCCCGTAACGAACACCAATTCACCGCCCATCACCCATTCGGCAATACCCTCGTTCTCGGCCACATAGGGCCAGCGCACCCGCCGCTGCAGGTTGCGTTGGCCAGCGCGCACGGTCATCTGTGCAAGCCCGGGCAGGCGCAGAATTTCTTCCAATGCCAGGCTCACGGCTCGACCTGCGCCAGCGCCCGGCGCCGACCGCCAAGCTCGAGCAGAACGATGTAGCACAGCGCCGAAGCGCCAATTCCCACCAGCGGCGCGACCCACGGCGAGCAGTAGGCCAACAGCGCACCGACGGCATAGGCAGTCAGCCCCTTGAGGTTGTAGCGTGGCAACTGAACCGAGGCCAGCGCCGGGTACTTGCCGCGGTGGCGGTACCAGAAATCAGCCATGATCACCCCGCCGACCGGCGGAATGATCGAACCCAGCAGCACCAGAAACGGGATCAGCAGCTCGTACATGCCGCCAATCGCCAGAAGGATGCCCAGCCCCGCCGCGACCAGAGTTGCCGTGCGCCGGCGTTCGCTGCGCAAGAGATGGCAGGCCGCTGCCGAGACGTTGTAGATGGTCGGCCCCTGGATGGTCCACAGGTTCAGGCAGAGCATGATCACTGCAGCGAACGACAAGCCCTGCAGGATCATCACCTCGACGATATCGGCCTGCTGATAGACCATCGCGCACCATGCTCCCGCCACCACCATCAAGCCATTGCCGAGCAGAAAACTGACCACACTGGCGGTTACCGCGACCCACCCGCTGCGCGACAGGCGCGTCCAGTTGGTGGCTTGAGTCGCACCGCTGGCGAAGGTGCCAAAGACCATGGTCACCGCCGCTGAGAACGTCATCGCCTCGTGCGGCACCACCGCAGCCAGGCCAGCAAAACCACCGGCGTCGCCGGTAGCGATGTACATCGATACCAGCAACAGCACGAACATCAACGGCACCGACACCCGCGACAGCAGGTCCAGGCCCTTGAAACCAATGATCGCGGTAATGCTGAAACCAAGACCGAACAGCACCATCAGCGGCACAGTGAAGCCCTCGGCCAGGCCCAGGATCTTCACCAGCACGATCGCCACCGTCGCGGTGCCCCAGGCGTACCAGCCCAGCTCGGCGAAGCCCAGCAGGAAGTCTGAGAGCCGGCTGCCCGCCTCGCCAAAACAAAAGCGCCCCATCAATACCGTGTTCAGCCCGCTGCGCGAGGCGATGAACGCTAGGCTGGCGGCGTACAGCGCCAGCAGTGAGTTGCCGATGGTGGCGATCCACAGCATGTCGACGAAATTGAACGCCATGCCCAGCTTGCCGCCGGCGAACATGGTGCCGGTGAAGAAGGTGAAACTGAACAAAACCATGGCGATTGGCAGCAGGCCCTTGCGGGCTGACTGCGGGGCTTCGGATAACGGGAATTCGCTAGGGGCGCTCATCGATGCTGCTCCGGGTTATGGATGGAGCAGCTAGAGCAATATGCGGGCCGCTTCGAAGGGGCCGCTGATCTCGCAAAAAGCGTGCGTCTGCAACAATGATCACTGTGCAGTCAGCACACTTTATTCAACATGACGGCCTCAGGCGTGTGCTTTATGACTCATCCCGAGGCAACTCTGCACCATTCAGGCACATTGCTATGGGAAGTTGGGAAACGAGCGTTGTGCTGTCCAGCCATTACGAGATGATCCGGAACCAGCAGACCACCAGGGTCAGCAAGCTGGTTTCCGGGGCCTGAGTATTAGCCACGCTGGCGCCGCCAAGGGTAAATATTGTTTATCTACGATCGTCGATTGTCAGACGATAGCGACAACGGCAAGATGCCCGCCGAATTGCTCAAACAAGGAACGTCCCCGTGCAAACCTCAGCATCATCCCTGCCCTCAGCGGTAGCCCCTGCGCCGTCACGCTATAACGTCTTCAAGCGTCTTGGCATGCTGGCGCTGGCGCTCATCATCTACTTTGCCGCAAGTGTGCTGGTGGTCCTGCCAGACCCGTCCGCGCCGCTCACCAGCCAGAAGCTGATCAACTCGGTAGGCTACGCCGCGATCGGCCTGTTGGTGCTGCTGTGCTTGCAGTACCGCAAGCAAGGCCTCAGGCAGGTGATCCTCGGCCAGCGCTGGCGGCGTCCGTTGCTGTTCGGTCTGATCGCCATGGTCGGTGCCTACACGCTGTGCGCGCTGCTGATGCACCTTTTGCAGATACCTCGCGAAAGCTTCATGGTGCACTTCTATGACGGCCTTGGCCCGGCCCAGATCGCCCTGCTCTGCCTGACTCTGGTGCTGTTCCCGCCGGTCGCCGAAGAGCTGCTGTTCAGACACTACGTGATGCGCGTATTTGCGCTGGACAGTGGCCGCTTCTGGCAGTGGACAGCGATCATGGTCAGCACGCTGGTGTTTGCTGCGCTGCACAACCAGTACGACAACCTGATCACCTTGGTAACGCTGGTTGCCGTCGGTTTGATCCTCGCCATCGCACGGGTAGCCAGCGGCGGTTTGCTGGTGCCGGTGCTACTGCATGCCGCGGCGGAGGTGGTGGCGATTTCGATCAATTATCTGCAGATGGATTGAGGTAACTGGAGACTCATTGGGCACTAGCGCCGAGCAGCGTTTTCATTCGGCGCCGGGCGGAATCCCATCTTTGTTCTTGTCTTTGAGCCGAGCCTTCTCCTCTTCGGTGGAATGAGCAGGCACCTGGCTGTCTTGCTTGTCGTCTTTTGGATCGGTCATGGCAGTTTCCTCAGTGTGTGGACATTGGGCAGCCCACCTGCGGAGCAGTTCAGTTTAAGCAGCACCCTGGCCAGCGCAAAATGATTGCTTTGTTCAAGTATCAGGCGTGCCTACTGCCGATCATGAGGCTCCTCGTTCTGGAGTCTTGTCATGATCCGTTTTCTGCGCACTGCCTACGCCCCGCTGTTTCTGTTCGGCTTTATTGCCACGGCTTGCTGGCTGGTTGCTCGCCAGGTTCCGCTGTGGGCATTGATACCACTGCTTGTACTGGCAATCATCGTCTCGTTCGGCATGGAAAGGTGGTTGCCATTCAAGGCCGAATGGAACCGCAACCAAGGCGACAGCCTGAGGGATTGCCTGCATGCACTGTGCAACGAGGGCCTCAATTGCCTGAGCCTGATGGCACTGCCCTGGTTCGCGCGCTGGCTGCCCGATCTGGGGCTATGGCCTGAGCAGTGGCCGTTCGTCGTGCAAGTGATTGTGACGATCATCTTTGCCGACCTGGGCATCACGCTGATGCACTGGGCCAGCCACCGCAACAAATGGCTGTGGCGGCTGCACGCCGTGCACCACAGCCCGCAACGGCTGTATGGTTTCAATGGTTTGATGAAACATCCGCTGCATCAGTTGCTCGAGGCGCTGGCCGGGATCGGCCCGTTGCTGCTGCTGGGTTTGCCAGAAAACGTTGCAGGGCTGTTGGCGTTCGCAATCGCTATCCAGTTGCTGCTGCAGCACAGCAATGTCGACATCCGTGTCGGCTACCTGGATCGACTGTTCGCCTGGGCACCGGTGCATCGCTATCACCACATCAAGTACGGCCGCGCAGGTGACGTCAACTTCGCGCTGTTCTTCAGTTTCTGGGATCTATTGTTGGGCACGGCTTTCACTCGCAGCGGATGCGAGCTGCGGTCTAGCGACCTGGGGATTGGCTCGCAACCCGACTATCCGAAGGCCTACCTGCAGCAGCTGGCCCAGCCCTTCAAGCGCCCGGCAAGCAAGCACCCGGAGCCACGCCTGCCGTGCCATCTGGGTGGTGTGCAGGCAGCAGACGCAGGTGCAGGTGACGCAGGTTCTGGCGGCCACTGATGCCGAACATGCTGCGCAGTGTTCGCGACAGGTGCGCAGAGTCGGCAAAGCCTGCCGCGTGAGCGGCCTCGGTCAACGAGCTGCCTTGCATGGCCAGCATCAAGGCCAGGCGCAGTCGCCGCCAGAGCACCATACGCCTGATCAAAACACCCAGCTGGCTGTCGAACAGCCGTTGTAGGTGACTCACTGAGGTATGCACATGACGAGCAAGCTCTGCCGCACTGAGTTTCTCCAGCAGGTGGTCATCCATCTGCCGCAATACCGCCTGCAAACGCTCTGGCAAAGGTTGCCGCCGAATAGACTGAACCGTGCGCGCCAGCGCGGCCAGCGAACTGTGGTCCGCTTCGGCGATGGCACGCAGGCTGGCGATTTCGAAAGAAGACGGCTCGGCATAGACAGCCAAGACCTCGGCATCGGTCACCTCGACTGCATGAGCCTGCATCGACTCGGTCCATTGCCACGGGCCGGGCTCGCCCGCCAGCAGCACGCTGAGGCACTGATGCGCGTAATGCCGGTGCGGGCTGGCGTGGCCGGTCAGGCCTCTGAATAATGCGAAGTCATTGCCCAGCCACAGCTCGCCACGCCATGGCTGATTAGCTCTGATCGACTTCATTGCATTGCCCTCCGGATAGCGGCGCACCAGCACGCCGCGGTAGCCAGTCGATATTGAGTCAGAAATCGACGGTCGCCGATAGCTGAACAGTGCGCGGAGCCCCAAGGCCAAGGCTGGACGTCAACGGCATGCCCCAGTAGGCCTTGTTGGTGAGGTTGGTCACGCTGTCGCGCAAGGTCACGGGATAGCTGGCCGCCTGGGTGGTGTAACGGGCACCTACGTCATAGAGGGTGTAGCCCGGGATCGACAGTGTGTTGTCGCTGCTGATGTACTGCTTGCCGACCGAGGTAGCATTGCCGGTGAAGGTCAGGCCCGGCACCAGCGGCGTATCCCACTCCAGGCCCAACTTGCCCTGCAGTTTGGGCACGCCAGTGGCCAGCTTGCCTTCGCTGGCAACGTTGGCGCTCTTGGTCACTTCAGCTTCGACATAGCCTACCCCGCCCATCAACCGGACGTCACTGAGCGGCGCGCCGAAGAACCCCCACTCCACGCCGCGGTTACGCTGCTCGCCACCAAAAGAGAAGACGTTGCTGACCGGGTCGGTATAGCTGCCTGGGCGTTCGATCTGGTACAGCGCCAAGGTATGGGTGAAGCTGCCCAGGTCGAGCTTCAGGCCGACTTCTTTCTGCTTGGATTTATAGGGGGCAAACACTTCGCCGGAATTGGCGCTGGTCATCGGCGCGACTGCGCCTTTGCTCAACCCCTCGATGTAGTTGGCGTACAGCGACAAGTCATCCGTTACTTTGACCAGCAACGCGACGGCGGGCGTCGTGGCGCTTTCGTCGTAACGCGAAGTGCGATCGCCGGTGACAACGCTGAAGGTGTCAGTCAGCACCTGCTGACGACGCACGCCGACGGTCAACTGCAACCGATCATCCAACACCGACAGCGTATCGGCGACACCGTAGCTGGCCAGGCGATTTTCCAGATGTTGCACGGCCGGCCAGGACTCGTCGGCAGCCGCCCCCAGACCGGATGGTAGATATTGGTGGTGACATTGGCACCCGGCACCGAGCGGCGGCCAAAGTCCTTTTGCTCGTCATCATAATGGGTGGCATTCACCGTCAGCTGATGACCGATGCCGAAGGTCTCGAAGGTTGCGCGCAGGCCGGCTTCAGCAGATTTTTTCTCGAGCTGCATTTTCAGCTGGCCCATGGTGGTGTTGTAGTCACCTGCAGCGTTGATCACCTGGGCAGACATGGTCCCGCTGAAGGCGTAGTCGGTCTTGCTGGCACCGACCGCCGCGTAGGCGAGCACATGCTCGTTGAGGTCGAACTCGCCGCGCAGCATCGCCCCCTTGTCCTTGCTTTCGACATAGGCCCAGTCCGGGTTGAGCAGTGTGTCGGATTTTGGCGGTTTGGGCACTGCCACTCCCGGTGCCAGGCTGATACCCCGGTTTTGCCCTCTGACCTTGTCATCGGCACTGTAAAAGTCTGCCGACAAGCGCGCCCGCTCCCCTCGCCAGTCCAGCGCCAATGCCGAGACGCCGACTTTCATCCGCTGCCCGTCGACCGCTGTGTCACCATCGCGATAGACCTGGTTGAAGCGCACGCCAAACTGCTGGCCCTGGCCAAACCGCCGGCCAACGTCGAGGTGCCCACCTAACTGCGCATCAGACATGTAGCTGGTGGTCAGCCGAGTCAGCGGCTGCTCGCCTGCGCGTTTGGGCACCAGGTTGACCGTGCCCGCCACGGAGCCATTCGGCGGCATGCCGTTGAGCAACGCCGACGGCCCCTTGAGCAGCTCGATCCGCTCGAACATTTCCGGTTGGCCTGCCTGCAGTGCGGTGCCTTCGATGTGGATGGCGGGCAGCACGGCAGCGCTGCCTTGCTGCTCCTGCTGCTGATTGTCTTGCGCAGCCAACGCCTGACTGCCCAGTACATCATCCGTCGCTCGGTGGCGACCGAGTCGATGCTGGCCAAGATCATCGGGCACCAGGCGCATATCGCCCAGGCTTACGTGCTCTCGCAAGACAGTGCACGCTGGCTGTTGGCGACTGTTGCGTTTCATTGTTTTGCAGTCGCGGATACGGTGTATTCGGCCACCAGCCTAGAGCCGCTGCCAGGGGTCGATCAGGAGGCCGAGAAGCTTGAGATGGAGGCAGCACTGGTCCATGGAGTGCGCGCGCTGATCAATGGCGCAGTGGGAATGCTGGCGCAGGCCGGGGACGGCGTGTAGCTGCTCGCGGCTATCAACCGGCGATGCTACTCTGCAAAATCTAAATCGTCGTCGCAGGACTGGCCCATGAGCTTCAACTGGCATTCAGGCCCTTTCAGTCGTTCCACTCCTTTGGACGATCAATACCGTAACACCCAAAAGGTTCGCCAGTTCCTGACCGCCGAATGCGGTGATGGCTTTAAGTTCGACCGTCCGTTCATGGCCTGGATCAAGAGCGGTGTTCCAGCAACGATGGGTGATGTCGCAGACGAATGGCTGCGTAGGAACCGCAGAGGCTAGCAAGCGACCAAGATTGCCTGAGCCTGAATCGATCCCCGCCAAGCCCACTGCCGAGTGGGCTTTTTCACGTCTGGGTGAAGGCCCGACCCGCCTTCGACGAACATGCAGCGGCAACGCGCTTAGTAAAGTATTTGTCAGTTTTGTGTAAACAAAATTGGGTAATTACTTTTAAATGGTTCTCATTTGCGATACCGTCCGACCCCGATTGCGTTCTGCCTCTTGAATCCAACCGATCGACAAGGACTGTTCCACGATGCCACGCCCACCGTTCTGCCGTGCCCTGCTCACCCTGGCGCTGATCGCCGCAAGCCCTGTTCAGGCCGAAGAAACCCTCGAGCTAGAGCCGCTGCCTGCCACTGAACTGCAAGCTTCGTTCGTCACCGCTAGCGGCGGCGGCACTGATGTGCGCGATGCCCCGGCCAGCGTCAGTGTCATCACCCGCGAAGAGATCGAGCGCCAGCCGGTGTACGACCTCAACACCCTGCTGCGGCGTATCCCCGGTGTGACCGGCGGCTTTGGCCCGGTGGGCGAGCAATCGAAGATCAAGCTGCGCGGCCTGGACGACAAGTACACGCTGATTCTGGTGGACGGCAAACGCATCGGCAGCTCCGCCGACACCAACTACCGCCGCGACCTGGGCCGCCAGGACATCAACTGGATCTCGCCGAACATGATCGAGCGGATCGAGATCGTGCGCGGGCCGATGTCGTCGCTGTACGGCTCGGACGCCATGGGCGGCGTTATCAACATCATCACCCGCAAGGTCTCCCGTGAGTGGAGCGGCTCGCTCAACGCCAACACGACCATCCCGGAAGACTCCGACCGCGGCCAGACCAACCAGACCAGCGTTAACCTGTCTGGCCCGATCACAGAATCGCTGGGCCTGCGCCTGGGCGCCAACCTCACCCGGCGGGCGGCCGACGAAGTCGAACCGCGGGTCGATACCCTCGGCGACTTCGTCTACAACGACGGCGCTGGCGGGGCCAAGGACCACAGCGTAAACGCCCTGCTCAACTGGCAAGTCAACGACAACCATCAGCTGTCGTTCGAAGCCACCCAGGGCGTGGAGCGCTCCTGGTCATCGAAAAAAACCTTCGGCGACTGGGACGAAACCATTGGTGAAGGCTTTGGTGCTGCGCGCCTGACCCGAGATAGCTTCATCATCTCGCACAACGCGGACTGGGGCTTTGGCACCTCGCGCATCGACGCCTACCTGAACAAATTCAAGAACGACATCAGCTGGGGCAAGGCCAGCTCCGAGGAAAAGATCGTCGAAGGCAGCCTCAACATCCCGTTCGATCTGCTGATCAACCAGCGCCTCACCGTTGGCGGCCAATGGAAGCGCGAGCAACTGACCAACACCGATACGCTGGGTACCGTCCCCGTCGATTATCAGGGCAAGCCAGTCAGCGGTGCGGAACTTGAGGGCGACTACTCGGCGCTGTTCATCGAAGACGAACTGTTCCTGCTCGACAACCTCTCGCTGACCTTGGGCAACCGCTTCGACCACAGTGACGAATATGGCAACCACAACAGCCCGCGCGCCTACCTTGTCTACCACCCGCACCCGGACTGGACAGTTCGCGGCGGTGTGTCGCGAGGTTTCCGTGCGCCAAGCCTGAAAGAAGGCAGCGCCGGTGCGGCAACCAACTCCGGCGGTCGCGGCTGCACGTCGCTGCGGCCGCTGGGATACGTCACCGGCGAATGCTGGATGGCCGGCAATCCAAACCTGCGCCCGGAAATCAGCACCAACAAAGAAATCGGCGTGTCCTTTGACCACGACGGCTGGGAAGCAGGCCTCACCTACTTCCACACCGACTTCAAGGACAAGATCGAATACGCCCCGCTGGGCAACTTCCAGGGCCGCTGGTGGACCATGCTGGAGAACGCCGACAAAGCCCGCACTCGCGGCTGGGAAGGCAGTAGCAAAGTCCCGCTGTGGGAAAACGCCAGCTGGCGCACCAACGCCACCTACATGCTCGAAAGCCGCAACCTGTCGACCGGACGCGACCTGATCAGCGCGCCGAAACTGTCGCTGTTCAGCGCCATCGATTGGCAAATCAGCGATCGCATCGGCACTGAGCTGTCGGCGCAGCATGTTGGCAAGCAGCGCGGTTTGGGCACTGACTTCGTCAAGTCTTACACCACCTATGACTTGAGCGCCAACTGGGCGGCGACCAACTGGCTGTCACTCAATGCCGGCGTGCAGAACCTGCTCGATGAAGACCCGCGGGATGAGTCGACCAGCTTTTACGTGCCGGGTCGGGCGTACTTTGTCGGGATGACGACTTACTTCTGAAGATTGTCTGGACATCAGGCAAATCATTATAGGAGCGGCCTTGTGTCGCGAAAGGCTCGCGTAGCGAGCCCGGCGATATTGGTCGCGAAGCTGACCACTGGGGCCGCTGCGCAGCCCTTTCGCGACACAAGGCCGCTCCTACGGAAACCGCGTGATATCAAAGCCGGTCGCAGCATTTGCGGCGACGGCATGAGGCTAGATGCGCTGAGATTGGCCTGCTTGAGGTTAAAGGCGCTAGGAGTATGTTTGGGAAATGGACTACAGGGAAGCGGAAAAATCTGCCTTTGGACATGATTTGACGCGGCCTGAAACAGGTTTTATTGTCCGGTAATACGTTGTTTCCAAAAGCCTCTGAGGCACTGATGCTCCCTGACTCAGCATTCTATACAGCACGCGGAAGACGCATAGCGCGACTGCGTGGCAAAGTTGGGCTGTGCATGGTCGCAGCACTCTCCTTCCTCGCCGGCATGACTGACGCAGTCGGGTTCACCGCAACAGGTGATTTCGTATCCTTCATGAGCGGCAATACCACCCGCCTCGCCGTTTCAATTGGTGAGCGGGACTACAGCTCCATCCTCACCATCAGCACTCTGATCGGCGCGTTCATCGCTGGCAATGCCATCGGCGTGATCGTCACGCGCCTGGTCGGCCGCCGCTCCTGGCCATTGCTGCTCTGCGTAGGCGCCCTGCTCTGCCTGGCGGGCTTGATCTCGATAGCACTTTTCTCACTGGTGTGCACTGTCATAGCCATGGGCATGATCAATGCCGTGGTCGAGGAAGTAAATGGTTTGCCGATCGGGCTGACTTACGTCACCGGCGCCCTGTCACGCTTCGGCCGCGGGCTTGGCCGGTGGTTGATGGGTGAGCGCAAGCCAGGCTGGAGGGTGCAGCTTGTGCCTTGGGTTGGCATGCTGCTGGGAGCAATCGTCGGTGCCCTGCTGCAAGGGTATCTTGGTATCACAGCCTTTGTGATCAACGGGCTACTGGTGTTTGCACTCGCCGCGTCATCGCTAGCCATCCCACGTCGCTGGCAGCGCAACTACATGCCCAAGTAGCTATGGCAGGATACGCATCTGAACAGAATGCAGCCCATCACAATTGAGAATTGCTAGGGATACCTGACCCGTTTAATGCTTCCACTATTGAGGCTATAGGAGGAAGCCACATACAGCGTTACCACCTGAGCTCTCTCAGCGAGGAAGCCTTTGTAGTGGTCTACTAACCCCCGGACTGGTGACCTGATCCTACTCGATTTTGATTACTACCTTACCAAAGGCGCCTCTGGCCAAATGTTCGTACGCTTCGCGTGCTTGATCGAATGGATACACGTGGTCGATTACCGGGCGAATCTTGTGCTCATTCAAGAATTCGTTCATTCGGTCAAATGACGAACGTGGAGCAACGGCTATGCCGCGAATCGTTGTTTGTCGGAAAATCATAGGCATCAGGTTCAGGGTAGAGGTTTGGCCTGTCAGAAAGCCGATCTGTGCGATACGTCCACCTACCTTTGTTGCAGCAATCGATTGATTGAGGCCGTCACCGCCTGCTACATCCAGCAGCAGATCCACTCCCTTGCCGTCAGTGAGCTTCATAACTTCCTCTGCCCATTCAGGGGTAGTGCGATAATTCACACCAGCAACAGCGCCCAGTTTTTTTACAGCTTCCAGATTGTCATCACGGCTGGAGGTGACGATAACCTTGGCTCCCAAAGCCGTAGCAATTTGTGCTGCAAAAACAGAAACACCTCCAGATCCCTGAACCAAAACGGTTTGGCCGGTCTCGATCTGGCCATAATCGACGAGCGCATACCACGCCGTCAGAGCAGCAATTGGAAGGGTCGCTGCTTCCTCATCTGACATGTTGTCGGGGGCACCTACCGCGCTGTCTTCATGGATGATCATGTATTCCGCCAGACCACCAGGCAATGGCGATCCAAAGCAGTAGTTAGGCTCATCCGGCCCAGGCATGCCGTCCAACCAGCGTGAGTAGAGGTGTGAGTTGACCCGGTCTCCGATAGCGAAGCGGCTGACACCATCACCAACTGCCACGACAGTCCCCGCCGCATCGCTGACGGGGATCAGTGGCTTGGGCACCAGGTGAGGTTCATAGATGCCGTCAACGATCGCCTTGTCCCGGAAATTGAGTGATACAGCGCCTACTTTAACCAGCAGTTCACCCGCTTGGGGCACGGGGGTTTCCGTTTCGCCCTGTACCAGATTATCCAAGCCGAAATCTTTCAGAAGCCACGCTTTCATTCTTTGTCTCCAACAATTTTGAATGTGCAGGTGAGGAAAGCTCCTCCCTTACGCTGAGGACATTGTTGAGGTTTCCCGGCTATAGATAAATGTGCAGAAACGAACAGGATTGTTATCCTGATCAGCAACAATCACCCAGTTAACAGGTTCCCGAGAAGAGACGTATGGAGCTTCTACAGTCGATGCAAGTATTCGCCAAGCTAGCGGAGTTGGGGAGCTTCACCAAAGTCGCTGAGGCAATGCAGGCCGGACGCCCGCACGTCACACGCACCATTCAGGATTTGGAAGCCTCGCTGGGTGTCCGTCTGTTCCAGCGCACTACGCGTAAAGTAAAACTGACCGCTGAGGGCGAGCGGTTTTACGAACGCGTCAAAGAGATTTTAGCAACCATCGCAGAAACCACTTCCATGTTCGACCGTAGTGGATCGACGCTGCGAGGTCGGCTTCGAATTGACATCCCAACTGCATTTTCCCAGCGCAGCTTCATGGAAAGCCTTAGGAGATTTACAGAGGCATTTCCCGAAATCGAGCTTGCGCTAGGCGTGACCGACCGTACAGTAGACCTGGTAGCCGAGGGCATCGACTGTGTATTACGAATTGGTGACCTCCCGGATTCAAGCATGGTGGCCAGAGAAATCGGCACCGCCACCATGGTGACCTGTGCGTCTCCAAGTTATCTCCAAGCCTGCGGCGCTCCCATAACCCTACAAGATCTAGCAGACCACCAATGTGTAAACTTCCTTTCCGGTCAAAATAACAGACCGCTGCCTTGGCACTTCTCGGTAGACGGCAAAGATCGTCCACACACGCCTCATGGTGGAATCACTGTGAATGAGTCGAATGCCTACGTTCAGTGCGGTGTTGCAGGCTTCGGCATTGTTCAAGCTCCTGGCATTGCCGTTGAGACATTCCTCGCAAGCGGAGAACTGGTTGAAGTGCTCAGGGCGTTTCGTCCAAAGCCTCGCCTAGTATCCGTGCTTTATCCAAGCAGAACGCATCTTGCGCCTCAGGTCGACGCATTTGTGGATTGGCTGAAGCAACATTTTCCTGTGCTACACCCCAGCTGGTTCACAGCGCACTGACCTTCGCTCATATGCTGACCCTTCGCCAGAACTGGCTGGTGCAAGATGTGTTCGGCAGACGCTTACGACCAGTGATCGCAATATGGCAGCCGTCAGTTTCGCCAAAGGCTGTGGCGCTATCGCATGCGCCAGAGCATGAGCCGCCGAGGAAAACGCTGGGATAATGCGCCGATGGAGCGAGTTTCCGTAGCGTGGAATCAGAGTGGATACCGACCACGGGTTACATGACCGGGCAGCAAGCTCAACGAGACATTAGCCAATACCTGATGAACCACTACAACTGGATCCGACCCCATCAACTCAACGGTGGACTGGCTCCGGCGAAAGCTGAAAATAAACTCTGTGCGCCGCAGGTGTAACTGAAGAGGATCAAAAGTCACTGCTCGGGCACAAGAACGGCAGCATCACCAGTCATTACTCCGGCGCTGAGCTGGGCAAGCTGATTGAGGCTGCGAACCTGGTATCAACTACCGACTCGCGTGGGCCCGTGCTGACGATCTTGAAAAGGGAAATTGGATGATCCCCCGAAAAAGTCCCAACACGCAGAAATGAAAAAGCCACCCTGAGGTGGCTAAGTCATTGGGATTATTTGGTCGGGACGGAGTGATTCGAACACTCGACCCCTTGCACCCCATGCGTGCAGTAGGCCTTAACCCCCAGTAAACACGGCACCTCACTCGGCGCTCGCTGCAATCGACTGCTCATAGGTGCTTTCAACTGCTGGGAAGAGTCACGCAAAAGTCACGCGGGCCTTCTCACGTCTCCGGCGTTCTGCCGACCTCCACCTTCCTTTATATGGCTACACCGTCCGACACCACCACGACTGCGCATACAGCACGCCGTCGACCTCCTCCACGCCGTTGATGTTGATGCCAAGCTGGGCCATGCCATTCACCTTGGCATCGTGGAGGCGCGGGATGACATCGGCGCCGGGCGAATGAGTGAATACCCAGGCCTGCGTGGACACCCTGCCCAACGGTGCGCTGTGGTGATCGCCGATGTGAATGTCTGCCTTCAGGGCCTGGATCTTCCCCAGCTGATCACTCGGGATGGCCACGCCTAGCTTGCGCCGCCGTACAATCAGGAAATACATGACATCGGCCCGTGGCTGCGCAGGCTGTAGGTCACCACACCCCAGACGGTGAACTCGTCACCCTCCATGATGAACCGCGGCGCATACCGAGGATTCTCCGAGCGCAGCACGATCTGCCGGCCAACATAGTCGAGCCGTTTGCAGACTGGCTCGCCGTTCACTGCCGCGATGACGATGTGGCCTGCACGCGCATCGATCGCCTTGTCGACGATCACAACGTCCTCATCGAAGATCCCGGCACCCTGCATGCTGTCGCCGTCTATCTTGACCAGGTAAACATTGGGCGCATGCACCTGCAGCAGTTCGTCGAGGGAAATGGCCTCCAGGTCTTCGGCTGCAGCGAAAGCACTCACGGACTGCATGGTTGGCCAGCCTCAAGGCCATAGAGACGAGCCGCCTCTGCCAGCTCGAGCATGTCGGCGAGCTGGTCGGCGTCTACCTCATTTCTGCGGTGAGCGGCCAAGGCCATTACCTCGAGCACAGCCGATCTTCCATCGGGGTCGTCGGTCAAGGCAGCGACATCATCGAGCTCAGCAACCCAAAGCGGAGGTAAGTGTTGTGACATGGCGGCACCCAATACTGTATATAAAAACAGTATCGTAAAGCCGCAAATGGACGGCGGCAATCACCGCCTGGCGGGCAAGGATCAGTGCGCGGGCGCGCCTCTGCCGCTCAGGGCTTTCAGCTGGTAGTCAGTGACCGCCCGGGCGTGAGCATCGTAGATTTGCCGCAGCCGCTCAACCTCATGGGCTGGAGCGCCCCTGTCCTTCGCATCGTGGTAGCGTTTTAGCGCAGCCATGACCTCTAAGTACATCTCATGGTCTGGCATCAGGACTAGGCCTGTATCAGGGCTCAATGACTTATTCCTTGGTGAATGCACAGTGACTCTAAGCGCGAGCTCAGAGCGCCACCCTATGAAAGAGGCATGATCAGTATGTCCGCTCCGAAGTCCCGAGTGGTCTTTACGTAGGGATTCTTCAATGCTACGAGCATGTTCTGGCTTCCGGCGCTGAACACCCACGGGGAAGAATATTCCCCCGCTGTGACAATTTCTTCCACCGTATCCGAGTCTAGGTACTTTCGAACAAGTCCGCCTGTAACTGGTGAGCAGATCAGCGACTTCCCGCTCGCCTCGATTGCCGCGCCCCCTGCATAGGTATGCACAGCTACTGGTAATACCGATACGTTCTGCAGCTGCCGCCCAGTATCCACATCGACTGTAACAAGCCTGCTTAGCGCGCTTTTGCCATCCGCGCTAACTTGGCTGTAGGAAACCGCTATGACGCTGTCAGAGATCCATCGCGTTTCATAAGGGACAGTGTCGTGATGAGCCTCTAGCCCGAGATCGATGGGGATTTCAGTCTTGGATTGGAAAGCATTTTGGGTGACGACCACCGTGAGCCCGATGTGGCGTTTTTCCGCTGCAGAGTAAATGGCGTAGGCCATGGCGCACTTACCCCCTCCCGATACGGAAAGCGCCGTGGAGTAGGGAAAGGTCCCCGCGCCCTCGCCAGCAATCATGATTGCTTCGCTCCAGGTGTCGCCGCCGTCTTTGGTTGTCCGAGCAACAACACGGCGCCACTCGCCCGAGGGGTGCCGCCCGATGCGCTCCTGCTGCGTGTGCATCAGAATGATGCTTCCGTCGGGAAGCGCTGCTAGCGATGCATAGGTCGACCGCCCGGAGTCGATGACACGAGCCTTGCTCCATTCGGAGGATGCTTGGGAGCTAGGGGTTCGTGAGCACATCAACGGTGAGGAATGATTACTGAAGCAAGCGAGGACGCTCCCCTCGTGCTTCCCGCTTGGCACCCTGATCAACGATGGCGATCCATGGTCGCTCGCGTCTTCGAATTTGTGGATGCGAGAGGTACTGATGAGCTTCAGCTGGTCGTTGATTGCCGAAACAAGAACCTCACCATTAGAGGTCACATACCCGAACAAAAAACCGCCTGGACCGACCGCAACCGCAGGCCGGTTGTACCACAAACTATATGCGCCATTGAGCAGTAGCGGTGCAGCCGGCGCGCCCGCTCTGGCGAACGGAATCGAAGTGAATGCGCCAACGATCCCTGCTGATATTAAAAAGCTCCTGCGATTCATCACGATAACTCTCGGTCCCAAAAGGGACGATTATGCCATTCGTGGCATCGTTATAGCTCAAGAACGTACCCTGTATGGACCTTAGGCAGGCGAAGCACTCGAAACTGCCATAGGCTATCGACAGGATGCTACAGCAGCTTCGAGCACGCGCTCGTAGCCAATTCGTTGCCGGCGCTCTGCCAGCAGTGCTCGCACTTTCACCTCCAGATTGTCGGCCTTCCGCAGGCCTTCGGCAGCCCACGGTGGAGCCAGCACATCCGGAGCGCGGCACGGCACCTGCACGGGAACCTCGACGCGGATGTACTGGGGTTCAGGCTCCGCCCGCCCCGCGCAGCCGGCCAGCACGCAAGCGCCTGCGAGCACCCCCACCCCGTGCAGGAATTTGACTGCAATGGTCATAGGCCAAGCTCCTTGTCGATGATCGAAGTGGCGGCGGCACACTGGTCACCCCCGGTCCTCTCCTGCTGCAGGCGGTTCGCCGCGGCGTAGTCCGCCTTCGCGCCGACCTCAGCAGTCTTCACGACCTGCTCGGCGGCTGCCTGGCGACCGGCGGCGGCAAGCATCAGGTCGCCAATGGCCTTGCCCTGCTCGGTGGCCAGCCCGGCCAAGTTGTCGCGCGCGGCAGTGCACTGGGCAACCTTGGCCTGCTGATCATCCAGCAGCGGGCGGAAGTGGTGAGTTGTCGCCCGGGCGCCCACGGTGATACCCAGCAGGATAAGCAGGCCGGCCCCAGCAAGGCGCAGCACCCAGGCATTCATGCCAGCACCCGCACGGCGATGTCATACAGCGCCTTGCGCTCAGCAGCGCCATGCGGAACGCGGCCAGGCTTGCCAGTATTGATGATGCTTCCGATGTCCTGAATGCGGCCGGCATCGGCCAGCTCGTTCAGCCCGTGCTTCGCCCACCACCAGGCAGCGGACTGTGCAGCGTGCTCGGCCTGCTCGAGCAGTTCCGGCTGATCCTCCAGCTGCAGCCCCAGCGCGGCGCCCGCCGCTCGGTAGTTATCGCGACCGGTGAGCTGGATCAGGCCACGCCCTCGGTAACGCCAGCCATCGCCCGATGATTCGGGGCCATTACCCATCCGACCGCCGTAGACGCGGTTGGCGATTCTCTCCGGCTGCCGGGCATATGCCGGTGCAGTCTGGGCAGTGAACCTGCTGGGCCAGGTGCGCACCAGCGCTTCGGCGCTATAGTTGAGATTCTCCACCAGCACGCGCAACTGGCCGGACTCATGGCCGATCTGGGCCAAGAAAGCCGCGGCGCGCAGCCGACTGTCGATCTTCCAGCGAAGCGTGGCCCGGTTCAGCGCGGGCAAGAAAATGCCCGCGACAGTGCGGGCCTTGGGCAGAACCTGCAGCAGCTGCTGCGCGGTGATGGGCATCTGTGGTTTCTCCAGGCAAAAAAATACCGCCAGGCGGCGGTTGTGGATTCGTGCGGATCAGGCCGGCGGCGCAGGCCAGTCGATAGTGGCCGGGTAACCTGACTGATCAGGCAGGCGGTTCAGCGCCACGCGGTAGCGCTTCCATTGTTTCAGCGCAGCAGCTTCAAGTTCGGTCGCCTCATCAAGGTCGACAGCGTCCTGCAGCGGCGCGATGGCTGTGTCAGCAGAGGCCCGGCGTTGTGCTATCTCAGCTACCACCGCGGCGAGCATCTGCTCGGCGGCTGCTTGAGCTTTCTGCTCTGCCGTGATGACTTGGGACCAATCGATATTATTCATCCGCAGAAACCTCTGTCAGCGGCAGTGCTGGCTGCAAGTTATAGATCGGGAGTGCAACGGGGCCATTTCGGGTGATGGTCATCGGCTCAGGGAACCGGGTGGCATGAGGTGCATTGGCTCCATGCGGGATGCGGATGGTCAAATGAAGTTCGCCATCGATGCGGCTGACTTCACCTGGGAACCAATCGGACAGTACAGCCTCTTGCGGGAGGGTTGCCCCCTCGGCCAGAGGACTGAAGTCGAAAGCCTCACCATTGACGTAGAGGGTGTCGCCATCCCGATCCAGCGTGAGTTGCTCGTCCATACGGACGGGGGATAGAGTCAGTTGCATCAGTACCACCTTCCCTTAGCTGTAAATGAGAGCACAGTTGTAACGCCAACCGCGCGCGAGAAAGCGTCCACGAATCGAGCCGTAGCAGAGAAGTTAGAAACCCCTCCCCCAATTCCTGCCCAGCTTGCGCCAGTGGCAATCCTTCCGTTAACACTCACTGCAGGGGGGGAAGAGAACGGCATCGGGAACGTCCAGCTCCGAGTACCAATGAAAAGGCTTCCATACGTAATGTCGCAAGCCTGATCCGTCACCGTGGCGTAGAGGAAGCAGTCCATGGTCCCGTCGGCGTACTTGGTGTATTCGCCATTGGCGTTGCTACCTCGTTCAAAAATTGCGCCCGTCGGGACGCCGCCGGCCTGGCTGACCTGGCCAACAATCGCGGCAACAGCTGCTGTCCCAAGTTGCAAACCCGATCGCGCGAGCGCCGGGGTAGTCCCCCCAGTACCTCCCTTTGTGACGGGCAGAGCCACCGGCAAGTTCGTGGCGCCAGCGCTCCCTGCCAGCCAGTCATAGAGCTCGTTGAAGTTGGAGATCGCTTTAATCCAGGCGCTGCGGCGATCATCACCGCCAGCCCCCGCCGGAGCGATACCGAGATTTATCGCTTGTTTGGCCATGTGCATTTGACTCAATTAAAAGGAAATGGAAGTCCGTTTGTTCTGACCACTAGCGCGGTCGGGAATCGATCAATCGGTATCTGCCGCCAATAGTTGTAAGGGGCGCCACCTGTAATTGTTTGAGTAGTGACTGCGGCGATGGTGAACATAAAGCGTACGCCTCCAGAATAGCCAAAGGCGCCTTCCTGACACCCATATTCAAACCCTCCAAGGCCAGAGTTCGACCCATTACAAGCCGCACTTCTAGAAAAATTTATATATGCGGCCAGCTCTCCCCCACCTAGGGGCACATCAACATAAGACTTCATGACTGGTCGACCGGGGTTGCTTACCGAGTTGTAACCACCAGTGTACGCCGTGTATCGTAAATCGCTGCCTGACGCCACCCGAGCACCAGGCTCAGGCGCTCTGATCGAGGCAAGGATATTGAGCGGCGGCTGCGAAGAATTAAATGACAGCCTACCGTCGGACTCTATGAAGCATTTCATACCTGTGATCGGACCCGCGTCGCTCATCAGGTCAAACACAAAGCACTTCGTACTCGCTGAGGCGCCAACGAACAAGAGGGTCTTAATGCCGTTCTCGAGTATTTCCCCACAGGGGCTTCCGTCTCCAACCAGAAACGCCATCGGCGAAGTCCACCCGCTCAGCGAGATTCCGTATATAGGTTCTATAGGACTGCTTTCTGCCCAATTGGCGCCATTGTTGGGATCTAGCTGATCCGACCTCAAATACTTCATAGGCCAATGCGCCACCAGCTGTAGGTAACCGCTTTTCTTCAAGCCGTAGCAGATCCTTTCGGTGTCAAACAGGAGTGACTGGTCCTGCTCTCTGTAAGCAACAAACTTGCCTGCCATTAGTAGTACCCGTAGAAGATCCTGCAATTGGCTGCAAAATAGCCCCAGCCGTTGGTGCTGAAAGAATAAGCCCAGGTCATGGTGTTATTGGATATCGTCACGCCTGGCTTCTTGCCCCGCTCCCTATTCAAATCGACTAACGCCACGACCATATAGAAACGCGACCTGCCCGAGGGAAGAGCTGGAAGCGTTGCGCTTCCATTCTGCCCATTAGTGTCGATGCTCCCCATGGTCTGGCTGATGAACACTGTCATGTCAGTCATGACAGTGCCATCTTCCATGAACGCAAGAAAACCTGTGCTCATATGCCTATACCCATCTTGGTCGCAGGCCCACCATTGGCGTAGTACGTGTTCACTTGGCCATTGGTAATCAGGGTGGACCCGTCATTGCTCTGGCCGCGCAATGTGAACGTGCCAGCCTTGAAGTTGATTTCAAGGAGGGGTAGTCCCTGAGCGTTTAGCGTCTCCGACCTGATCGTCATGCCGGCGACAATCTCCTGGATGAAAGCTACGTTGATCACCGCTTGGTTGATGAACACTTGGCCGTTTTGCACAACGAAAGGCAGAACCATATCGCCGTTCACACCGTCCACGATGGCCAAGCGCTGTGCCATCAGCAGGATCTCACCCACCTCCCCATTGCTACCCTGCACGATGCCAGTGGCCACCCGCCGGCCGCTGGCGTTGGTTTCGGTCTTCCAGGAGGAAATGGCCGAGACCTTGCCGTCGACGCCGGCGACTGTTTCGCTGATGGTCTGCACCGAAGCGTTCACCTCACCGAACTGGGCTTGCACCGTGTCGACTCGCTTGCCGGTGGCGATGAATTCGTCCGTGCGCGCCGATTGCTCCGTCCACACGCCGACCAAGCTGCCTTGCTGGCCAGCCATGCCAGAAGAATCGCCCTCCATCTCCGGATTCACCTGAACGTAGATTCCGTCTAACCGGTTGGCCTGCGCGGTGATGGCCGTACCCTGCTGATCCACAGTCGCAGCCATCTGACTGATCGCGGTAGCTTGACCTCCTACTGCGCGTGCCGACGAGCCAGATACGAAAGGCGAAGGCACATTTCCCTCGCCAATCCGCTTCTCGATCATGACCGAATCGACCACGACCGCCCCGCTGGCTGCTGCATGCCGATTCGGATACAGCAACAGGGACACTCGGGCGCTATCGGTGACAGTGATCGGGAATGTGACGCGCGTGCGCACAGTGGTGTACGGGATGTTGGCAGAGGAACGTGAAGCGCCGTCATACAGGCTGGCCATAGCCAGCCCAGCGGCGCTCCCCTGAATGTACATCGAGACGAGGTACACGCCAGGCTCAATCCGCACGTTCCAGTGAGCCGCAGCATTTGTCGGCGAGAACACGAAGTAGGCTGATGCGTTCGTCGTGGAGTAGGCCAACGAGTAGCCGAAGCCAGAGTCTGCAGCTGCCACCGCCACGCCTTCACGAGTAACCGCGTTGCCGCTAACCGCAGGCAAGGTGGCCGACGTGAGCCAGCTGTACGTATCTTCCAGCAGGTTTGTGCCTGCCCCGCCAATGTTGCCGACGCTCGCTTGCAAGCTGGTCAGGGCCTGTCCTTGGCTGGTGATAGCGCCGCCTTGAACTGTCACTTTGTTGTCCAGCGCCTGAAGTGCGGTCGAGTCAGCCTTCCCCGCTACCTGATTGCTCAGGCCCGTTATGGCTTGCCCCTGACTGGTCAGCCCCTGCTCTGTCTGCGTCACGCGGGTCGAGAGAGAGTTGACCGTCGACGCATCAGCTTTGCCCGCAAGGCTCGACTGGACGCCGTCAATGCGCAGCGCCTGAGCCGTCAGCTTCCCATCCTGCTCGGTAACCTTGGTCTCGACCGTGCTCACCCTCGCGGCCAGCCCATCAGCCGTCCGCACTGCCTGGCCAACATCGGTCCAGTAGGTGGCGTTCGGCGGCGGGGTGTTGACCGGTACCGCCTTCTTGGCTTGGTACAGCTTACCGTCGTCGCCCAGCACACCCTGGTCAATCTCGTAGGGCTGGTCGGGTTTGTAAGGCATCGAGTCAGCCAGGTCTGCAATGCTGTCGATCTGCTCCTGCAGCTGATCGTTGATCGCCTGGAGCCGGTTGTTCACCGATCCGGGCATGGTGGGTGGTCCAGAGATCAGCGCGATGTCCTGGCGCAGCGCTGGATAAAGCGCGCCGTTGCCGATCTTGTCCTTGAAGTACTCCTCATATTCTGACTGGTTGCTGCTGGATGCCCCCGGCACGCCCGCGGCGGCGGGATACCACGGCCCGATGTTGCCAGAGCGGTCGACCAGGCGTGCCCAGAAGAAGAACTGCAGGCCGGCGGCGCCGAGCTGCAGCGTGTGGTCCTGCTGCGGGTAGGCGAAGTCCGCGAGCTTGGTCGCCGACTCGCGTGCGTTCGTCTTGCCGTACCAGATCTCGGTGCGCTGGGTGTCCTCGGCGCCAGCCGGGAATCCCCATCCCAGGCCTATGGCGTAGACAAGCGGCGTTGCTGTGAGGTGCGTAACTGCCGGCGGCAGACCTTCTTTGCCAGCCAGCTCGGTGAGCATGGAATCGCGCCAAATCGAAGTGATGTCGAATGCGCTCACCGCCCTCACACGCGCCAGGTAGGCGCCAGCGTAGATGCCAGTGATGTCGACGGATGTTGCGCCGACGCGCTGCAAACGGATCCAGTTGCCGTTGTCCTTGCGCCACTCAACGTCATAGGCGACCGCGCCCTCGACAGCTGGCCACTCGATCGTCATGGTGCTGACCGCAATGCCTTGGTCAATCGCATACCCGGAGGTAAGGGTAACGCTGGCTGGAGGTGGCACCGTGGTGATCGGGATGACGCTGATCGGGCGCTCTTCCAGCTTGGCGCCATTGTCGATCGCGGCGAACTTGCTCGGGTTGAACTCCAGCGCGGTGAACTCGTACTCGCCTTCGGTCGTGCGCTTGCGTTTGAGCACACGGAACAGTTGCACGGCCAGGTCGCTGTAATCGATCGCCCACTGCAACTGCGGCTCGGGCTGCAGGGTGTATGCCGTGGTGACCGTCACGGTGCGGCCAGCCACCGACTGCACGGTCCTGGCCTGAGCGGTACCGTTTGGCAGATTGACGATCAGGCGGTCGCCCGCTTTCACCGGCGTGTCACGGTCCAGTGTCACGGTGCGGCCCGCAGCGGCGGAGATACGGCCACCATTCGGCCTGCCGGCGACCAGCTCATCGGCCACCGGAATCACAAAGCCCGGTAGCACCGCCGCCCCTTCCATGCCGGTCTTGAAGGAAACGGTCCGGTCTTGGTTGTTGCTCAGCAGCGCCCACTTACCGCGGCGCTGGGCCTCGCTTGCCCGAGTGCAGCCGATTGCCGATATCTCGATCGGCCGATCCCGGTACCGGCGCTGCAGCGCGTTGTCGGTAACCGGGATGACGTCGGTGTCGTAGTTGTTGGCCGGGTTGTCGTAGCTGACCAGTGCGCGGCTGTAGTGCGTGTCCCGCCCGGCGCCGCCGTACACGAAGTCGCCGTCAATCACGTTGGAACGGGTGAAGGTGTAGTCGATGTCCTGTGCCCGCGGCATATCCGCCTGCATGTACAGCGAGCCCTGCGCCCAATACACCATCCCACGGTAGATCGCAGAAAGGTCACGCAGCAGCGTCCAGGCCTCAGCCTTGCCCTGCAGGTTCAGGTCGCACAGATAGCGCGGCTCCATCCCGCCCACGCCGTTAGACACCAACTGATCGCAGTACTGACCGATGCGGTACATCTCCCACTTGTCGACCATCCACGGCTGGATTCGCTTGCCCAGGCCAAAGCGATCATTGACGCACAAGCCGTAGGTGGCCCAAACAGGGTTGTTCGTCCAGGCCTGCTTGAAGGTGCCGTCCCACACGCCGGTGTAGGTCCGGGTCACGGGATCGTAATTGCTCGGTACCGGCCAGCGCTGGCCGTTGCAGTTGACGGTCACAGCCGGGATATTCTGGAACTGCTCGGCGTCGAACTCGATGTAGAGCAGCGCGGTGTTCGGGTAGCGGATCTTCTGGTCGATGATCTCGGTGTAACCCGCGATAGTCATCGTGTCGGCGATCAAGCCGTCGTTTGCATTGGGCGTGATCCGACGCACTCGAAAGGACCACCCCGTGGTGGCCCGTGGGAGGTCTACCGCCTCAGATCGTTGATAGCCAGAGGTAGTCTTGCCGTCGACCGCTCCGCGAAGAGCCTCTACAAACGATCCACCATCAGTCGCAATATCGATTGCGTACTCGATGCGGTAACCGTTTGTGTCTCCACTGCTCTTGTCCTGTCTCGCCAAGCGCGGCCAGGCGAATCGCAGACGAAGTCTGGAAAGCTGGGTGTTACTCAGCGCTCTCGTGAAGGGATTATCGCTGCGCAGCTCGACGTTGACCGTGGTCTCGTTCTCGATCGACGGGATGCCCTTGATGTACTCCTGCTCGACACTGCCTGGCCGCCACTCCCACTTCACACCCGGGAAGTTGAGGTTGCCGCTGGCGTCCATGATCGGCGTGTTGTCGAGGTAGATGTCCCGCGCGCTCGGCGTCCCATCGAACTCCCCCTCGCCCACCGCCAACAGGATCTTGGCAATGTTGGTCGAGCGCAGGCTGTCCGGCGCCTCTACCGGGGTTTTCGGCTTCTTCTCGCCACCTTTTTCCCCGGCAATCACCAGGTGAGCTGCTGCGCCCATGCTTTCCTCCAGGCGTAAAAAAACCGCTCGAGGCGGCTGATGTTGTTTCTTGCGGGCTGCTACGCCTTGTCTTGGGCGTAGATCGAGGCGGAGATAATCGCTCCGCCCCAGCGGCGCCTGCCGATGCAGATCGGCACAGGGTTGCCGCTGGCCGTGGTGTTCTTGGCGGAGCCGAATGCGTATGAGGGCATGTTCGCAGGACTTCCGCTCTGGGAGAGTCCTTTGGCTTGTGGGCTGAGCATCTGGATCACGCCGCCTGCCACGAGCCCAATGCCCGCACCAATAAGTGGCGCACCGAACGGGGTCGCTGAGAAGAAAAGGCCAGCCACAATCATCACTGCGCCCAAAATCGTCTGCAGAATTCCACCACGTTTGCTACCACCGATCACCGGCACAATGCGAATTTCGCGGGCTCCCCCTCTTGATAGATCACTCTCGCCGACGTTCCTCTTATTCCGAAAAATAGCAAAGCGTATGCCCAGGCCACTGAGCCGTTTAATCTCCTCTTCGAACCCTGGCACTGTCGCTTTCAGCGCACGAAAGACCTCCAGCACGCTCCCCTCTTCGAGCAAGCGGCGATGCAGCCTCCCGAACTTCTTCGCGAGGGATCCCGACAGCTTGATCGAGGTCAGAGGCTCGTAGTGAGCAGCAGTTGCGATCATGATCTCTCCAAAATAAAAAACCGCCCGAGGGCGGTTATGTCAGCGGTACTCAATAAACGGTCCGATGTAAACGCCACCGGCATCACCACTTATTCGATACAGGCTTGTCTGGCCAGCCTCCACCTTCCCGGTTATCGAGCGCACAGCCATTCCGCTGCACAGCCCTGACTCCGCAAGGCCGATCCCGATGTTTGGTTGGCCTGGCTGTAAGTAAAAACTCGCCCGCTGCCCGGGGCCAACTTTGGCCGATCTGCGGCCATCGATGTAGACGACGACATCACAGCCTGATCCAAGAGCGCCTGAATCCCGGACTACAGTCAACGTCCCACTGACCCCAGCAGGCTTCTGCTGAAAAGCATAAAGCTCATCGACAGGAACAGGTTTGGCCTCGCCGACGGGAGTAGCAGATGTGGCACATCCCGCAATTAGGATAAGCCCCACGCATAGAAGGAAAGACTTCATGCGACCCCCTCGGCAGCCAAGTCGCTACCACAATGCTTGCACTTGATCGCCACGGCCAGCACCTCTTCTCCACAGAAAGGACAGTCTTTCTTAGGCTTCTGGCCAGTATCGACAGATGACTCGATAGTAGTCCCGGCGGACTCGGGGGAGTGTGCCGTGATCACTACTGGCGATGGATTTTTGAACGCCCACACCAATGCGGCAACCCAGCCCAATAAGCTCCACCCAAGGAAAAAGTTGAGAGCGGCAATAGCTCCTAGGTTGTTACTTTTCCGCAACCCCGCCTCAATTGTGGGGAGCATGTAGAAGGCAGGCACAAATATGATCCCGCTAAAGGCCATCAGTGTGCCGAAGGCATTCAGTCCTCCTCGCTCGGTTCCCATGGCGAAGCTGAAGAATGCGAGAAACCCCAAAACAAGTAGTCGAACGACGAACATTTGAACTCCATGCTCACTAGCCACGGCCCCTCCATGACAATGACAGGATGCTATCACCTTGCGCTAAGTGTTCGAAATCCAAAACCAAGACCCCAATGGCTGGACGAAGGCTTAGGCTAAGCGCCGCGCTCCTCGCTCCTGTCCACCCATCCAGCGTGGATGAAATGCCAGTACCGCGCCACTACAGCTGCGTAGTAGCGTTGCACCTCCCAACGAACCGCCCCGGTCCGTTGCCGGAAAGCCCATGGACTGGGGTATCTATGACCTAGGAGGTCGAATTGTCCTACGAACCGATGACACAAGAACAAGCCATCAACCAACTCGTGACTGTTGTCTTGGCTCTCGCTCACTCCCAAGCTGCTGTAAACCATGACCACACTTTAGCAAGGCTGGGTGGAGCAGTAATAGCCTGCCGCAACAGTGGTTTCGGCGACGGTTATGCCCTGCAGATCTTTGAACAAGTATTCCCAGGTAAAGCACTTCCAATTGTGCTCTCTGATGAAGAGTTCGCTAAGAAGCAGCGCGAGCTGGGGCAGTAATATTGCCCTTGGTGATGGTCGAAGCTGCTATCAATGCCTCGTTGATGTAGATGCGACCATCACCCCCTACGATAAATGGCAATGCAACTGGCTTCACTTCCGATGGTTTTTTGTTCATATCCTCTCCAGCGGCCGTACCGCTTCATTTTGCGTCCCGATGACGCAACAAAAGACGTGCCCGGGCGAGCCAAGGCCCGCCGAACACGATGATTTCTGATGGCCTGCCGTACAGGTGGTGCAGCAGGAACGGGCCGGGCCCGAACACATCTGCTTGCTCGCCCGGTAGTGCCGGTTCGATGCCTAGGAAAATTCCCGCGTGGTTTGGGTGCGCGGTTCGGCCAACGGCCATGACGACCATGTCGCCGCGCTGCGGCTGGCTGACATGGTAGAAGCCAGCCTCCTCGTAGGCCTGCTCGTACAAGCTCGGTCCCTCGGCGCTCTCCCACCAACCGTCCTCACGGACGTAGGCTGGAAACTCCAAACCCCACTCACGCTGATACCAGTCCGCACAGACCTGCCAGCAATCCCATGCCCCGTGCACGAAGGGCCGGCGCAGCAGCGGCGTTTCGCCCGTTGGGGTGATGGTGCGCAGGTCGCCCTCCGGCCATGACAGGATGTGCCATGGCAGCCCCGTTGCCTCGCACATGGCCAGGTCACGCGGCGACGGCCGACTGGTCGCATCTGGATGCGAGTGCACGACGCCGATCACCTCGCCGTGGTCTTCGGCCTCGGCGTACTGCTCCGGCGCGATCCGAAACTCTTCGGTCGGCTCGGTGGCCATGTTCGTGCACGGGTAGTAGACCTGCTTGCGCCCCACGGCCAGCAGCAGCCCACAGCTCTCGCGAGGGTATTCCGCCGCTGCATGCTGCTGCACTGCGGCAAGGATGTGTTTGCGCATGATCAGCTCCGAGCGATCAGAGACACGGCTGGGAAGCCGCCGAATGGAATTTGATTGCCTTGGCCGAACCGCACGACGCAGCCCGTATCCAGACAGCCATTGCACTCGTCCTTGGCGGGGTCGTCCGTGGGGTTCCCGTCGAAATCGAAGTACGGCCCGGTGTAGCCGCAGTCCGGCCCACGGTATCCGTTTGTCATTGCCCAGTGGCACAGCGTGGTCATCTGGCGCCCGATCGTCTCACCGCCCACATCGCCGGGGCTGGCAAGCTCCCAAGCTACGGTCGCGCCGTTCTCCTGGGTTTTCTGGTCTATGAACCAGACCTCGACACTCTCTTCAGTTGGCGCAGCATCAGGATTGCCGGCGGGGAAATTCCTGGCATCAAGGTACTGTGTCAGGGTTAACCGAAGCGTCAACCTGAATTCGAGCAGGTCGTCGAAGGCTAGGCACAGCGCGGTTATTCGCCCGTTGACGTTGCCCACCTGCAGAGTGGGTCTAACCGCAGTGCCATCCGAGTTGGCTTCGATGCCCTCGATCTGCATCGGCCATGCGGTGTACTCGTTGCCCTGCCACCAGATTGACTTGGCGGGCAACTGATCCGCATCTGCGCCAGCTGCCGCTAAATCCTCCGCCGTGTGAGGAATTGCGTGCCCATGGAAGCGCAGCACATCAGCGCCGTAGTCCGAACCGTCCAATTCGAACAGCAAGACCTCGTTTCCAGGCTCCAGCAGTTGGATATCGCGAATCAAAGACATGAACTGACCTCAAGGATGGTAAGCACGCTGGAACGTGGCAGTTAGCTTGAATATCCCACCACCGACAGGGGTAGGCTTGGGATCGGCACAGGTGAACAACCCCAGTGCGCCCATAGGCGTTTTCCAGAGGAATGCTTTGGCGCCTGCATGTCGGTCCAGGAAATCAGAAGCCTGCTTGATCTTCGCCTTCGGACCGGTGACGGTGATGGGGTAGCTGTCTTCCTTGTTGTTCGGCCCATCACCCACAGTCTGCTTGTAGCCGCCGCCAAACTTGGACTCGCGCACCCGATAGCTGACCTCCGGAGTTTCTCCGCGCTGGATGGACCAGCGGAATGTCTCGATGGCCATTACCTTCTCCCCTGTGAGTTTCGATAGCTGATACCGCCTGGTCGCCAGGAGTCAGCTACTGCCTTCTCGCCGGCGGCCTTCATCTGGGCCTGCATGTTCTGCTGCAAGGCTTGCTGGTCCAACTGCATGCCCTCACCGCTGCGGTCCTCGGTGACAAGCGTCAGCGACATGGGCATGGAGATCGAGGTCCCACCACCCCCGCCTACTGCCCGCACGCCGAGTTGCCCACCGGCGGTTCTGGTCAGCGGCATGACAGCTTCATCACCAGCCTCCCCCATCACGCCCATGCGTCCTCCGGCCATGCCGAAAGCAGTGGGCGTACTGACGATCGAGTTCGTGAAGGCGCCGCCGTCAGCGAACATCTGCACGCCCTGTGACCATGCCCCGCCCAACGCCTGGGGGAAGTAGGCACTGCCATATCCGGCCTGAGATGCGCCGAGATTGGACGACACAGCGCCTGCTGAGCCCGCTTCCATGCCGTTGCCCGAGCCCCCGCCAAAGTAGGCGGATGCAGCCGAAACCCCAAGGTTGACCAGTCCGCCCAGCAATCCAGAGGCCGCCTGCCGCGCAGCGATTCGCGCCATGTCAGCGATGATGGATCTCGCGAAGTCCGCAAAAGAGGCCTTCCCGGTCATCGCGAAATTGACGATCGAATCCTCCATGGAACTGAAGGCATTGCCGAACAACGTCTTAGTCTGGCCAGCAATGTTCTTGGCGCTATCGAGGTAGTTTTCCCACGCAGCCGAAGCGCCCTTGGTCCAATCACCCTGGGCGGCTTCGACATCGGCGTAGTTCTGCTGGATCTGGTCCGTGGCTTTCTTGTTTGCTGAAGCCAAAGCCTGAGATTTGCGCTCGAACTCAGCTTCGGACATGTTGCGCGACGGGTCAGAACGCTGATTTTCCAGATCGAGCACCTGCTGCGCATATCGATCCTGCTGGGTGTTCAGCTCCCCGTTGAGAGCGTTCTGCCGGTCGCCGCGCCCTACTCCAACAACTGCCCGCTGACCCGCAAGCTCCAATGCTCTCTGTTGCTGCTCGAGAGCCTGCACGTAGCTTGAGATCGCTCGCTCCTGCTTGGCCAGCCGTCCTTGCTCATTGGTCGCCAGGACAGAAAGCTCGGTGTCAGCATCCTTCTGGGCTTTGACCATGGCAGCGCGAGCGTCCGCGATCTTCTGGTCAAGCTGGATCCGCTGCTGGGCGGAGGTGCTACTGCGCGCCTTCGCATCCTCCAGCGCTTTGATCTCGGCCTCGTAAGCGTTTGTAACCTCGGCCTTCTGCTGCTCAACGATCGCTGCGCGCTGGGCTGCATATGACTCCTGCGAGATCAGGCCGGCTTTCTGCGTCGCGTCCAGTTCTTTCTGGTTGTTTTTGTACTCGGCCAGGATGGCGGCCAAGGCGTTCTTTTGGTTGTTAAAGCCTGCGAGATCAACAGTGCCAGGGCGCCCCGCGGGATCTTTGTATTTCTCAGCAATGTTGCTGCGAACCTTTTCTATGGTTTCAGGATTGAGCCTGGCATCGTCTGGATTTTTCTTCCTGATTACATCCAGCGATTTCTCGTATTCCTTGAGCTCCTCGCTGCGTTTCTTGGAGTTGGTCCAGGCTGACTTCTCCAAGGCATCGACCTTGGCCATAGCCTTGATGGTTTTCTCGTTGGCTTCCGCCTCCTGGCGGTCGAATGCAGCGATATCTTCTTGGGCTGCCTTCTTGTCCTTCAAAAATTGAAGCTGGTCGGTATAGAACGTGACCATTTCCTTCTGATTTTGGAAAGCCCCCACATCGCCGCGCTGCGCGCTAGCCAGGTTTTCCTCCATGCGGGCAATATCATCATCGATGCTAGATCGACCGATGTTTTTCAGATTGTCCGCCGCCTTGGCTACCGCGTTGTAGCCACGCTCCCACCAGCTCAGATTCTCGATGATCTTCGGAGTGCGCTCGTTGATGGCGTCCGCAAACGCTTCGGTGGCGAGCTTGACGGCTTCTGCGTGCTTGCCCTGCTGCTCAAGTGCCGTAATCTGCGAGTAGACAGAACTCGTCAGGTAGTTGTACTGGGTATTCAACGCTACCGATGCTTTGACTGGGTCGTCCGCCAGCTTGACGAACTCGGCAATGGTCTCGGAAACCGCCTTGCCTGTTGCCTCCTCCATCGATACAGCTGCCTGCGCAACATCCATGAAGCTGTCGCCTGCGATCTTACCGCTACCGGCCAAACTCGCCAGAACCGATGCAGCTGCCCCAGTTGTGCCAACAGTCGCGCTCACCTGTTTGGCCAGACTGCCCAGCTGGTCGGCCGTAAGCCCGGCGGAGTTACCCGTCAAGACCAGGGCGTTGCTATAAGCATCGGTCTCTTCAGTCCCCTTGTAGAAGGCATATCCAAGCGCTACCGCAGCAGCAGCCGACACGGTTAGGGGGGTAATCAGACCAAGGATGTAGCCGCCCAAGGCGCGCGCGGCTGGACCAAGCCCGCCGAACATATCCTTAAGCTGCCCGCCCTGCTGCAGCGCGACCATGGTGATAGGCTGGCCTGCTGCGATCGATGTGAAGATATCGGTGAACTGAGCAGGAACGCCGCGCAGTGCCGCAGCTGTAGCCTTCGCGGTCATGCCGGTCTTGCCGAGCGCACTGTCTGCGGCGCCAAGCGCGGTGCGCGCCTGGTCGATCTTCGTCTGGTACTCGCCGAAGGCTTCAGCATCAAGCGCGCCGCTCGCACGGAAGCCCTTAAGCTTCTGCTCCATGGCGTCCAAGCGGCCCATCGCTGCGACGGTGGGGTCTATCTTGCCAAGCAGCTCATCAAGTGCCTGGCCCTGATCACGCTGGGCTGCGGCTGAAGATTTGGCCGACTGCGCCAATCGTTCTTCAGTCGCCAGCAGCGCCTGTGCTCTGCTGTTGATCGCGGCCTGTCGTGAGGCATTGTCCGATAGAACGGCGTTGGCCTGCCCAGTAACTTCGACCGTTTGCGCAGTGGCCCGATTCAGCGACTGCACATACTCGCTTGCCTCCAGCGAGGCCCGTGCCATGGCCAGAAGCCTGGACTGCTGCTCCTCAGTGGTCTCGGCAGCACGGCGCCCTGCCTGCGCGCCAGCATCCGTGGCAGTGGTCAGCGCTGCTTGTGCTTGGCCAGCCTGCGCGGCCTCGGCCCGGAAAGCCCCCATGTTTGCTGCAGCGCTGCTGAACGCTGTGGAAGCGGTCGTGACAGCTCGACTCACGGTGGCCATCTGCTGCGCCAGCTCAGCCTGTTTGGCGTTGAGGGCCTGCAGCTCTTGAACGATCTGCCGAGTGTCGCCCTGCAGGCTTCCAAGAGCTGCTTCCCATGCGCGCCCGGTTTTTCCGGCTGACTCTTCGCTACGCTTGCCGGCGTCCGTCAGCTGGTCAAGGTTGTCCTTCGCCTCAACAGCATCACCGGAGTCGATCTGGAGACCGAGAGAGGCAATGGTGGTCATGATCTACTCCAGCGATTCGGCCATGACGGCCAGGGCCTCGACCTCCATGACGCGGAGATCGGGGAAAATTTCAGTGAGGTCGCGGCGCTTGATGCCGAGCATTGAGGCCGTCGTCGGTATGGCGGTGTAGTCAAGCCCAGATGGACCGCCCGGCCCGAGCCGCCACTGTGTGCCCATGGCATCAAACAGGCGGAAGGCAGGCCAAGCATCTGGCCACACCTCCACTTCCTCTTCCTCGATGTCGTTTGGGGTCAGGCCAAGGGCCGCCAATTGCTCAGCAGATGGCCCTTGCTCATAGCAAGCCCGGGCCGCCGCTCTCAGTTTCCCAAGCGTGCCGGGCTGTAAGCCGCTTGGAATGCATCGATCACGGCCTTGGGGGCGCCCGTGCAGGTTCGCACCAGGTCAAGAATTGCCTCTTGGCAGAACTCATCCTCCAAGTCCCAGCCCGCGACGATCTCCCCCAGTTGCTCGGCTTGCAGAGTGATCTCCCCTGCAGTCACCACTTCCCAGCTGGCGTCCTGCTCCTTGGCCTTTTCGGCCCAAGCGTCGCGGGCCTTGTTCCAGCGGTCGAACATGCCGGCCAAAGTCACCCGATCCATGTAGCGGAACTCGAACTCCACTGGCACCGCCTCGCCGCCGATGCGCGGCACCTGCACTGGAGCGGTAAAGGTTGGGTTTTGCGCAATCTTGATCTTCGCCATGAGAGCCCCTTACGCGCCAGCCAGGTAACGAAGAGAACGAGCCGAGAGACCCACGCTGATAGTGCGGGTCATCACGTTGTTTCGTTCCATGGTTGGATCAGGGGTGATGCTTACGAAGCCCGGGTAAAGGATCTGGTCGCCGTTGCGCAGCTTCATGCGAATCACGGCCAGCTCCTTGGAGGCGTCGTAGCCCTCAACGGTACCGACGTAGGGTGCAGTCGGTTGGTCCTCGACAACGATGGTGAGCGACCGTGGGTTGCGGTTGGACGGATACTGCTTGTCATCATCGTCTTCCAGGTAGCCCACCGTGGTGTACTGCTGTTCACCGCCGGCAGAAGTGAATGAAGTCACCTTGGAGATTTGCACCCAGTCGGAAACAGGCAGAACCGAACCGACGCCAGCCCCTGCTGTGAAGTATTCGGCATCGCTGGTATCCAGGCCGGCCAGCGCAAAAACGTCTTCTGCGACTCCGGAGGCTTTGACCGCGCGGTCATTGATCTGCGCCCAGCCAGAGTTCACCAGCAAAACGTCGCCGTTCTGGATCGTGTGATCTGCGGCAGTAGCAACTGGGGGCTTCGCATTGGTCAATGCAGTGAAAGGGACAGCAGCGCCAATGACGCGTGCGATCTCCAGCACGGCGCCGTTAGGCAGCGGGAAGCGTGCGGCCATGGGGTATTTCCTCTTGAAGGTTCGCCTGGTGGCGGGTGGTTATGCCCCTACGGGCGATTGGTCCGCGACGCCGCGGTAGGTGAAGCTGGCCGGGACCGTGTAGGTCGCCGATTCGGTGATGGTTGGGCCCTGGTCAACTGGCTCGGTGACTAGGCCTTCGAAGCCGTTGCGGCTGATCGTCGAGTCCACCCGGAAGAGGCTCGAAAGCTCGTCGACCAGGTTCTCAGCGGTTGCCAGGGGCTGGCCCGCAGGGCAGACGATGCTCACCTGGTAGACACCGGTGTACTCGTAGGCTTCGCCGCCCAGGTAGCGGCAGGTGGTGCCCGCCGGCAGCTGGAACGCTTGTAGATAGGTTTCGTCGACCCCGGCCTCGAATCCTTGCTCGAAGTTCGCGACCCGGATCGGGAGCGCCGCGGCCCAGGCCATCAGCTTGATCTCGATGGCCTGGCGGGCTTTTGCTTGGCTCATACGCTGTTGTTCCTGATGGCTTCGTCGACGATGCGTTGGAAGTTGGCCAGGGTCACCCTGACCATGCCGCCGGGCGCCTGAGTCGAATGGCCATACTCAAGCGGAACCGCATATGGGAGGTTGTTGACAATGTAGGCCGTCTGGCCGATGGTCAGCGCCTGCACTTGCGTGATGAGCGCGGTAAGCGCTTCGCTACCCGACGGGTCGATTCGGTCGAGCTCTTCGGTAGCCGGCGAATCGATAGAGAACTGCCAGTTGCCGCGGAACCGTCCACCGACGTAGCCCTGGCCCGCTACCAATCCATTGGTGGCGAAGTTCTGCTCGCGCTCGGTCTTGGTCAGTGGTTTGGCGTACTTCACGCCTTTGCGCAGATTGCCGGCCTTGGTGAAGTTGTCCTGGTTCAGGTTGATCAGGGTGTTGCGTACAGCGACCTTGAAGTCGTAGTCATCGGCAGCCTTGTTTGCCTTGGCCCGGTGGGCCACGTTGGCCGCCCACAGCTCCGGATTGCCGACCGGAGACATGCGGATCACGCTGCTGCCGATCTCGATCACAATTTCGCGGAAGGTGGCGTCCAAGGCTTGCTCCGCCTGCTCGGCGAATGCCCGGATAGCCTCGGCGAATCCACCCTGCTGACCACCGTACCGCTGGGCCATGTGTGAGCCGCGTGCCATATCACTTCCTCAGCTGGATGGTCCAAGTCGCCTGGGCTGGATCCTCGGACACATTGAGCGCGCGGTATCCGCTCACCTGGTCGCCGATCTTGGGCGCTGCGGTGACATCGCTGACAGCGCCGGCCTGCCCCTCGAACAGTTCGTTCTGAAGCACCAGCAACTTCACATCCTCGGTCTGGATGCGGGTCCCGTCGATCTCCTTGGCCAGGTAGCTGCCGAATACGCCACGCCCGGTGTAATTGATGGTCGAGGCCGGGACGGTGCCGCCGATCTCGGGGTCGTATCCGCCCTTTACGGTACGGCTCCCTGCAACCGGCTTCACCGCATCGGCCAAGCCGTCCGGATCATCGAACGCTTCCGCCAGCTCGGCCTGGATTTCTTCTTGCATGCCCATTTCAAATAAACTCCAGCCAACCCCATAACAGAGATCGGACATGACAAAAAAAGCTGAATGCGAAATGGCGATACGCCAACTGGTTCACACCTGGGCGGGAACCAAGGAGCAGCCGCCACGCTGGCATCCGAGTTTCGGAGAGTTCAAAGACTGGCTTCGGGCCCAAGGTTATGGGCACTACCTAGAGTTCAAAAGCGTGATGCCCGCGAACGATGTAGCTGAGCGATGGTTTGATCAGGAACTGAAACAGACCTGGCGAAACTGAAGGCAGTTACACCCGTTTCAACATCACGGTGCCAGAGCGCCGGATCCACGGGGCAATAAGGTCCAAGGCGAAGTTCTCGGCAGCGGAGCGATCGACAGACCCCGCGACGTAGGTCTTGCTGGTCGACGTTCCAGCCTGGGCCGACACCGACTTACTCTGCACCTCGCGCTGGGTGTCCTTGTAGAGCTTGCCGACTGCAGCCAGCTTGGCCACCTGCGCGCCGGCTGTCACGATGGCATCCGGCACCGGAACTGGCACCGGGCGCTTGATCTTGGCCGTGAGCCAGGCATTTGCCATGGATACGGCAAGGACTGCATCACCGCCGCCTGCCCAGCCCTGCCCGAGCGCCTCGTCGACGTCGGCAACGGTGATGAAGTCGGTCATGGCTTATTCCTTCGACGGGATGAGGGCCTGCAGATCTGGCTTGTTGAGGGCGGGGTCGAAGGTAATGCCCTGCGCCGTCAGCCAATCCTTGAGCTCCGGCACCTTCATCTTGTGCGGATCGGTCTCTGCCTGGTCGGATACGGCTTGGTCGCCAACCTCGATGCCAGCGGCCTCGTAGGCTTCGACAATCTCTGGCGCATCGCCGTCGACCACAACCTGCGTTGCCCCGTCGATGACCCCAAAGAATTGGCTCAAGAGCCGGTAGCACACACCACGCTCACGGCCGGGTTTGTCGGTGTAGATCACTTTCATGATGTTCTCCTGCGCAGGGCGCCAGGACAGCGCCCCGCATGACGGGTCAAGGGGTGGCGGTGCCGCTGATGACAGCGGCGAACGGCACCTGCTTGCGGTCGAACACGCGCTCCCAGTTCGCGGCGCTCGCGTACTGGGTGGCATTCGGGCTCAGGTTCAGGTTGTTGCTGCCTTTCCAGCTGAAGCCGGCAGGCTGCAGAATGAAGGTCTTGCGCTCCCACAGCACCTCGGCACCACCACCGTTACCGCCGTCAGGCTTGCGCTGCATCTCGACGGGAGTATGCGGGCTGCCCTCGCCGTAACCGAACGCGCCTTGACCGAAGAAAACCGACAGGAACTGGCCGGACGCGTAGGTCAGGCTGTCGTCCATGAACACCGGCTTGCCGAGGTAAGTGGCTAGGATGATCTTGCCGGTGGAGTCGCGCAGGTACTCGATCAGGTCCTGCTTGACCATCTGGTTCATGACCACCGAGTGCACACCGATTGCACCGAACATGTCGGCGGCGTCGCCGGCGGTAAAGGCTGCATCCTGGAAAGCGGAGGCACTGATGCTCGGGCCAGCATCCTTGACCATATCGCCGCCGTTGTTGGCGATGTTGGAAGCGATGACGCCTCGCGCGGCGCCCAGCAGGTAGCGCTGCCACTGACGGGTCCAGTAGGTGCCGAAGCGATTGCGGATGTGCTGCATCGGCTCGCTGTTGGCCAGCTCGGCGGTGAGGTCAGCGACACCGTAGCCTTTGTTGAGGTAGAGCGTGCGGGCGCGCATGCTGCCCTGCTCGGCCTTGCCTACCTCGCCCAGGTCGTCTGGGTTGTCGTTGGAGATGTTCGGCGCTTCGTCTGCGTCGAGATCTTGCCAGTAGCTGATCTCGGAGGTGCCCTGGCCGTTGTTGGCGATGTTATCGAGCGTCGGCGAGCGGGTCACGATGCCCGATTCGAAGACAGCGGTTTTTTCCGGGGTGTTCACCGGCGCCAGCGCGCCGTAGTAATCGCGGACGAAGATGTCCGACAGCTGGGTAGTAGCCATGGATTAGGTTCCTTGGGTGGCTTGGAGTCGCTTGAACGCTTCGGGGTTGTCACGAGCGATCGCTGCGCGCTCGGTCTCGGTGTACTCGCCCCATTTCTTCGTGGCCTTGCCACCGTTGTCGCCGGTCTGCCCGGCACCCTGAGCCCTTGGCCAAAGGTGAGTAGCGGTCTCGCGCAGCGATTCCGCCCATTCGTGAGGAGACAGTGGGCTCTTCCCGTCCTTGCCGTAGATGACCTGGCCATCACGGTCGGTGGCGATCGGCTCACCGTCTTCGCTCAGTTTGAAAGTGCCGCGGGCTCGCAGGATGATGTCCTCCGCAGCCTCGGGCAGCGCGCCAGCCTTGATGGCGGCAGCGCGGATTGAGTCGGCCAGCACCTTATCGCTGTACTTGGCAGCGAAAGCTTCAGCCTTCTCGGCACGCTCGTTCGCGGCCTTGATCTGTTTGTCGAGATCGCCGCGCAGGCGCTCGGTACGGCGGCTGACGACCTCGTCCAGCTTGCCCTCGGCGATCAGCTTGGTTTCTTCATCCTGGCCAGCCTTGGTGAGCAGGCCTTTAACAGCCTCGATGTCCAGACCCTCGAACTGCCCTTTGAGCTTGTCCAGCTCGGTCTTGATGGTCTTGTTGGAGCCGATCAGCTCCTGGTTCTTGGTTTTGAGGCCCGAGACCTCGCCGTCCAAGAATTTCTGCACCTCGCCGCCGAGTGCAGCTTTGAGCGCCGCGGCTTGGGTGTCGTCGAGGGTGAGGCCGTGGGCGGCCGGGTCAAAGTCAAAAGGCATGTGGTTATCCCCTTGGGATTGATTGGCCCGCCTTGCGGGCATAAAAAAACCCGCCTAGGCGGGTTTGGTTTAAATCCAATTGTCGTATCTATTGAGAAGGATGTTATCCATCTGGCGAAGGCTTAAGGGTTTCCGAAGCTCTCCCTCAAACAGATCCTTAGCGTCCAGATAAATGCTCACATACTGACGGTAGTTTTTTGCGGAACCGGCAGTGGTAAAAGCGAACACCCATTCTTCCTCTTGCGCTAACCACTTGAGAGCTTCTCGCGCTCTAGAATCCATCATCGGAAAATGGTTGGGCCGATGGAAGTGCAGATACTTGGAAGCGAAGCTGCTACAGTCTCGGCCGGTGAGGCTTGTAACTGCCTCACAAAGCCGGGCATGCACCTTCACCACCTCAGTGATCGAAGATCGCGAAATAGCACTGTCTTGAGGCAAAAGCTGAAGCAGTTCGTCAACCATGGATTTAGAAATGGTCTCTGCGAGCGCGTGGTAGAACGAACCAGATGGGATAGGGCCATCCTTCACTGCCCGACGCTCGGCAGACGCAGCCATGCTTCGGCCGATGATGAGCGCTTTGGATGCGATTTGAGCCGGATCGCTATTGCTCGGATTTTCACGCACGAACTGATAAAGCATGCGGTTTGCAGGGATGAATATTCCGCAACCCTCATCCGTACCAATGAAACTATCAGTCAAATATTCCCTAGGCTTAGTAGCTGTCAGCATGCGCGTCTCCTGAAGTGGGTAGACACGATACCGTAGCTGCGCAGTCGATCAATCCAAACCAGCCCGCTCAAATGCCAACGGTTCCAGCTCCTTAAGCTGATCCAGCGTCAGCGGCTTGAAGTTCTTGCCCAGTTGCAAGGCTGCAAAGCGCTCGGCCGTCAGCCCGCCATCGCGGAACAGCTTGCCGCGCACCGGCCCCAGCGCGACGTCCTGAAACGCCGCTGGCTGCGTTTTCAGCCATTGGTAGTAGCTGAGGCTCGCCGAGACCTGTGCACCGCCATCTGCGCCAACGGATGCCCTAGTGGCACCCTGCCCGAACAGTGCCGACAACGTGGTGATCGGTGTGATCGTCGTCCGGCAATTGACGTGAAACGGCGGCACCGGTCCTTTTCCTATCTCAAACTCTCGGCCATCCAGGCTCTTGCATAGCTGGCTGGTCTTGCGGTCGAGTGTGGCGACGATCCGGTAGCCAGGCACGAACTCTGCGTTCGCGGCAAGCGTCTCCATGCGCGCCGTGGCGGACACATGCTGCACGGCGGTATGCACCACCGATTTGGCATTGCGGTTACTGACCGCCAGCACGCCATCGGTGAAGTTCTGCGCCGCAGTACCACGTATGGCCTGGGTGATCTCGGCGTTGGTCTGGCCCTGCACCACCCCGAGCCGGATCGCATTGGTGACTCGTGTTGATTCAGTGCGAGTCCAACCGTTGAGGAACGGCTTCAGCAGAGTGCCGCCGTCAATTCCAGACACCTGCAGCGGCTGAGTGTTGATCGCCGCTCGGATCAGAGAGTCAGCCGGCATGATGGCGTCGATCAAAAGCGCCTTGGCCAGACTTTTGCCCTCAAACGCGGCCTCGTACAGTGCGATGTCGACCAGATCCGCCTGCATGCGGTCGCCGAATGCCTGGTAGATTCCCAGCAGCTTGCCGCCCACCCGTCCGAGGAATTCCTCAAGCCGGCTGCGGCTGTAGGTGGTCAGCTCCCTTCGCGTGAGTTGGTCCCGAACCTGCGTATCCACTTGGCGTAAGACCGTCTCGAACTTCTGGACCTCACCTGCCTTGAGCCGCTCCAGCAGCACCGCGTGCCGACTTACCTGCTCCAGCAGCAACTCGTCCGCTGTTTGTGTCGGTTTCGTCGTCATCGTCTTTGTCCAGGTTGAAGCCGGCCGACTCACGCTCATCACTGATCAGCCCGGCTTCTTCATCGTAGGCCCGCTCGGGCAGCTTGCCGGTGGTGAGGTACTGCCAGTAGGTCTCGGCGCTGATCGTGCCGGCCATGACGCTCTTCTGCAGTTCGGCCAGCACCTGGGCGTTGACCTCTGGCATGACGAACTCAGGCTTGACCGTGAACACCACTTCGTCCGGGTTGTAGCCAGTCCACTCGGCGGCATAGCGCAGAGCCTGCTCAATCGCGGCAGCTGCGGTAATGACAATGCTGTGCAGCGTGGCATGCTGGTCGTTCTGACGGGTCTTGCGTGCCTCACCTGACTCGGTGCCGGACACGTCCATGACCTTGGCGCCAGCCTCAAGGGCTGCGCTTTTCTGGTCAGACATGGCGGTGCGCACGGCCTCGACACCAGCGCCTTGGAACTCCAGATAGCCGCACTGGCCTTTTGGACCGAGGTCCCAAGCCGCCGATGGCCCGGTCACGCTGAGCTCAACCCTTTCGTCCAGGCCGGATACCCACGGCTGCGGGTGGCTGGTCTGGTGCAGCGCAGTGAAGTAGTCGGCGCTGAGCTGGTAGGACTTGAGGGCTGCGCGCGCCATGGTCAACAGCGGAATCTCGTCCACGTCGGGCGAGTTGTCGGTCGATCCGCAGTAAATGACCGGGATGTACTCGAGACCTCGCACCAGCCGGTTGTCGTTCCCAACCGTGCCAAGTGGCCGGGCATCTTCGATCAGCTCGCCAGCCTGGTTGCGCACTGACGTGTAGCAGACCTCGCCCTCCATGTAGAACTCGCGGAAGACCGTCACGCACTCATGGCTGTAACGGTCCTCAGCGTCCTTCTTCCGAAACTCCCGGAACACGGCCAGCACCAGATCCTGACGCCCGCCCTGGTCGGCAGTGTCCCAGTTGATCGCGTTGCGCACGGCGTAAGTAGCAAAGTAAGGCTGGCCAGCATCGTCGACATTGACCACCAGCGGCACCCGGCCGTGCGAGATCGCCTGCCGCACGATGCGTAGGAAGAGCTGGGCCAGGCCGAAGCCGTCGGCGGTAGCGTTTTCTTCCAGATCCTTCAGCCCGCTGGGCAGTTTGACCTCGGGAATGAGTCGAGAGACCAGGCCCATCATTGAGCGCAGCGAGTCGCGCACCCAGTGCTCGTACTGCGCTCGCGCCGTGTAGTTCTGGTACAGGTAGGCGTTGCCCTGCCCGTCCAGCTTCTCCGCCTCCACCATGCCGCTGGGCTTGGGGAGGTTGCGCTGATTGCTCTTGATGGCGCCCTCGCCCTCAAGCGCGTCGTCCATCATCCGCCACTCATCAATGTGAGCGTCGTAGTCTGGGTTGGTGGATTGAACAGGCATTACGCCAAACCTCCGATGCGGCGAGTGCCGGCCGACTGGCTCTTGATTGGGTACCGCTTGGCGATGAAGTAGCCGGCGGCGTCGTTCATGTGGTCGTGGCCCTTCTTGGGGTCTTTGTCCGGCTCGCCCTTGTCGGTGTACGTCTGCCGTTCGAGGCACTGCGTGAGCTGCGGGCACTGGTCAATGTTGACCTTGAGGCGCCGCTCGCCGTAAGTGTTCAGGAACATGGCGTTGACCGCGTTGACGCGATCCTTGACGCCCGGGTTCTGCGAGTCGACCACGACGGTGAAGCCCGCCTTCTTCAGCAAGGACAGATCCGACTCGCTGGCATTCTTGCTACTGGTGTTCTGGCCGCTGGCGTCCGGGTAGACCGAGATGCTGTGCCCCTGGAAACGCACTTTGATCTTCTCGATCATCTCCGGCGTGTCCCGTACCGCGTGGAACTCATCCAGCGCCAGCGGCAAGCCGTCACGCACGACGTACACCACTGCGCTCATCTTCATGACGTTGAAGTCCATGCCGATGTGCAGTGCCTCGCCGGGCTGAATTCGCTCAGTAGTTCGGCACTCGGTTCGGTCGAAGGTGTAGTAGACGACCCCAGCGTAGTTCTCGAACCCCGCCTCGTATTCCTGGCGGAACGTGCGCGGGTCCATCTTGCGCCGGGCCGCATCCAGCTCTTCCGCCGGGACGTTGCCACCCTGCAGTGAGGTGTATTGCCAGCTCTTGTGGTCAGGCTCACCGCCCGCCTGGCCATCGCGGTAGGTGTCATAGCAATGGTTGAACCCCTTCGGCGTGCCGATCCTCAGGGCGTGGCCACCTTTTCGGCTTTCACCAGTGCTCGCGATGGTGTACTGGCAGGTCGAGAGCATCGGCCTCAATACTTCTTCCCACGCCGCCCACGGGCAGTCGGCCCACTCATCCACTAGGACGAAGAACAGGCCAGAGCCGCGCAGGTTGTCATAGTTGTCCAGACCGACCACACGCATGATGTGGCCGGACTTCAGCGTGATCGAGCACTCGGTCTCGTTTGGCCGGGCCGCGCGCCATGCTTCGGGGATCGCCTGCTTCAGCCGACGCCAGAACACTCGCTTGGCCTGCTTGAAGGTTGGCGCGCCGTACCAGATCTCGTCCTCAACGCTCACGCCCCACTCAGCAGCCAGGCGGGCCGCACGGCGCATCTCAGCCTTGCCGAGGAAGGTCTTGCCAAAGCGTCGGCCGCACACCGCATCACGGAAGCGCGCCTCAGGCTGAAACCCCCAGCAGTAGATATTCGCCTGCTTCGGCGTCAGCTTTACCGGCGCGTCATAGGTGCGGGGTAGTCGGGACATTCTCGTCTGGCTCCAGCGTGTACTCAGCAACGGCGTGCTGCTGGTCCGCCTGGGAGCCCAGGGGCTTGTCGGGTTCAAGCTTGCGATTGACATACATGTCGCCGCATTCCTTGGCGGCCTGCTCATACAGCTGGGCGGTCAGCGCCAGGTTGCGCATGGTCTCGGCCTTTTCGGCCATCCGCCCAAGCCCGCGCAGCCGGAACGCTCGGTTGGCGATCGGGATATCCGCCGTCTCTTCACGAAAGCGCCTGCGGCTTTCATGAAACAGGTCCGCCCATTTCTGAGCCAGACCACGCCCAGCGTATTTTGTAGGGTCATGGCCCTCGCACACCTGGCGACTGACATCTACCCCAAATTCTTTCTTGACGGCCTCCACCACCTGGGACGGTGTATCGAAGCAGGCCAGAGCCTGAACAATGAAGGCTTTGACCTCGCTTCGTAGTGCTGCCATGTGAATGTCATCCGTCATGACCTGTCAGGATTCAGGCCGACTTGAGCAGGCAGGTTCCGCAGGCCCTCGAAATGTTGATCTTGGCCACCTCAGGCGGCCGGCTTGCAGCATCAATCAGCTGCTGTACGTCATGACTGGCGCCGTAGCGACGCACCACGCCGACAAACTCCTCGACGTCATGCCCACGCATCTCAAGTTTGGGCAGGCCGTCTTGGGTGAATGCCGGGGCGCCGTACTTATCGAGCTTGTGCGCTATGTGGTAGAGCTCGTGCTCGACCAGGGCGCAGAACTCAGCCTCGGTGCACTGGGCGCAGTAGTCAGCGGCAAGGGTGATCAGGAACTCAGGCTCTTCGCCGAACCAGTCACGCATCTGCTGCTCTTGTCGGGCCTTCTGCCAACCGCCCGCCCGGATCATCAGCTGCTCGGCCTGGCCCAGCACCGTCCTACCCTTCTTCGCGAACGCAGACGACGCCCACAGCACGCCGACATTCGCGTCGATGAGGTGAGCGTGCTCTTCGTTGTGGATGCTGCCTGTGTTGGCGAGGATCTCGGCCTGTATCCATTCCCAGACCTCAGGGGCGGGACGGAGCGTGAGCCATAGCGAATCGAGCAGATCGGCGGGTGGCATAGGTCTGATCACGATGCCCTCCCCGCTATCGGATTTTCAATCTCCTGCTTACAGGCAGGTGAAGAAAGCCAGCTTGCAGCGCGTGCCGCTGACCTGATGAAGCTTCGCGAGACCCATGGATACATGCGCCTGCACGCGAGGTGCGAAATCTTTGGTGCCTGGCGTCATGGCGTAGATGCCGTTACCAGCGCCATATTGCTCAAGGGCCTTTGCCGCCTTCATGCCGCCTTTGATGTCGCCGCTATCTGCGAGCGTGTAGGCCAGCATGCCGACACCCCACCCTCGGGCAGGTAATGCCATAACCTTGGCGGACAGTTTGGCATGGTCAGGAAATTCCTTGATGACATCCCCGTCGAAGAACCTGCCCAGGTAATTCACCTCGCGGCTCACGTCCAGGCTCTTGTCCACGTACTTCGAATAGTCCAGGTAGCCCTGCACCGTGAATGCTGCGTGAACACTGTCGTTCGGCCGCGTGATCGCGGAAGTGTAGGTCCAGTAGACATCATCACCAACGGTACGCCGGGAAGCATCGAGCTGCGACTTGGCCATCTCTGCCACCTCCAAGAATCGATTGTCCTGGGTGTAGTGGTACGCCCGGGCATATTGCCCCATGAGGACGCTGGAGATGTTGTAGACCTCTTTCTGGTCAGCCGGCTGGTCGGAATACCCGAAATACCCACCATCTTCCGTTTCGTGGAAATTCGGCAGGTAATCGTTCAGAGCCTGGACTGCGGCGTCCCGATAGGACTCTTCGCCTGTTTGGTCGTAGACGTCGAACAGACCTCTTACGGCCATTGCCACCGTGACACCGTAGACGGTGGTGATCGGGTTCACCGACTTGTCACCGAAGGCGTCCCAGGCAAATGGCAGGCCCCAGCCCATTTTTTCCTCGCTGGACGGGTTCTGGATCAGCCAGTCCGCCGCTTGGCGCGCCTCCTTGTCCATCCCAAGAAGTGCTGCGGAGGACGCATACAGGCCGTAAACGACGGCGTGCTCCACTACCTTTTTGGCATACAGATCAAGGCCGCGCCCAGGCGCCTCCGCATCAAATGGCGTCATCGCAAGGGAGGCAGACGGGTATGAATTTGCGACGGCGATACCGCCAGCCGTCATGACCGCGATCACTGCGCCGACAACCAGAACTGCTGAAGCGATCTTCCCTGTTTTCCCGAGCATCTGCCTGACTGACCTTCGAAAGTGATTAAGCCCCATCCAAGGGGAAGGCGGTGTCGAATCTTATCACTCTGGCGATGCAGTTGAGCGCCACGAAACGTCGCTTAGCTATTTTGTGGCGCGAATTACTCAGCAGGCTTGCAGCGCTCGCAATCCAGATGGCGGCAGATCCAGCGCTTCACCCGCGGCCAGTACGTCAGAACGAACATGTGCCGGAACCCTGCCAGCGCCAGCGCAACATGCATCGTCACGCCAGCAGTGTTCGGGGTGAAGAACATCCGATCAGACCGCGCCAGGATTGCGTAGCCGCTCATGGCGATGACCGCATACAGGATCTTTCCGATCACACCGTCCCGGACTTTCCCGCTCAGGATTGACCAGGTTGCCCAGAAGGCGATTCCGCCAGCGGCGAAAGCATTCACGTATTCGAGGATCATGGGTTAGGCCCTCCGAACTTGGACCTGATGACAGACCAGAGATCGGCGGCCTTGATCGCCCGGTTGATGGCGGCAATGAGTGAGCCGCCGAATGTGCCGAGAAGAAAGCCCACGCCTGCGACACTGCGCGGCTCGGTGATCCCGAAGTAGGCGCTGACCATACCGGTGAGGTAGTGGGCGCAGGCCATGCCGGTGAACAGGAAAAGCAACCAGGCCTTGCGGTCAGTCAGGTCGTCCTTGTGCCAGCGCGTGGCGACCAAGGCTCCCAACAGGCCCGCGATCATCCAGTCGAACTTCTCGAGCAGGCGGTGGAATAAATCCATGCTCGGCCTCTCGCTATGCATGAAGGATTGGCCCCGCCGAATAGCCATCGGCAGGATTTTCTATGTGGCGTAGTCGCCCTTCAATTACCCTTGTCGACTCTCATATCAGGCAAGGACATTGAGGCTAACGGATGCCCCAGGACACCCTCATAACAATCATCACTACAACGGTGGTCACCATCATCGCTACCGTCATTGCTAACCAAATCTGCAAATCCGCAGCTTTGGAACGAATGAGCCAGTTAACGGGGAAAATGATCGCGAACGTCGCGCAATTTATGGCTGAGTTTGGTGTAAATATTGGCTTCATTTTCTGGACTACCTACATCTGGACCGCTTTTGGCCTGAGTGACCAGCCAATTCAGAGGCTTGAGGTACTTCAGCTCATCTACTTCTCTGGCCTCGGAGGGTGGTTTGTTCAGGATCTACTTAAGGGCCTTGTGCGGAAGTGCCGTGAATGAATCCGTACCATGCCCGTTCCGCCCAGCCAGGTAGCTGTGCCTGGGCCAAGGTCGGTTGGGTCCATTTGTTCTCCAAACTATGATTCAAAGCACGTCTGTGGTCAGCGTGAGGCTACTATCCTTGCCGCGACTGCACTTAAGCGCTAAAAAGATTGATGGCCTGGACAGCCCTTATTGGATCTTAGAATGCTCAACAGCTCGCTGTACGGAATCGATTACCAGCTTCACGGCGAAGCCCGCACTTTCATCATCCGTGCGGAAAAGATGGACAATGCCGAAGCGTGGCACTGGGCCGCCTGTGACGCTGGGGTGGGGGTAATTCCCAAGTTCGGCGCTTCCAGCCTCAAGAAGATCTCGCGCCCTTTGGCCGAGGGGTATGGCATAACCGATACCAGATGGCGGAGGTCGGGGAGCGCATGAAATACCGAATCGACTACAACTTGAAGAGCCAACCGCGCTTCTGGATATGCGAATCCGATGTAGAGCTTCAGCAACATGACGCCCTGGCTGCAGTCTTGAGTCTGCATACCCATTCAGATCCCGTGACCGACATGCGCAAGCGCGCAACTCCCACGATTGATGAGCAACGGGTTGCTGTCTCGGATTTGGGTATCTCGGATGTGCGGCTTCAGCTGCTGGGATAATCGACCAATCGGTGCAGCATGCCTGCGGCACTTGACGGCTATCCGCGTCCAGGCATCCCTTGCGGGCCACCCTGGCAGTGGTTCCCTGCTACCACAGAAACGAAAAATCCCGGCTCAGTCGCCGGGACTCTTGAGGCCCTCTCAGGGCCAATAAAAAACCCGGCACTGAGGCCGGGCTTCTGGTTGTCATTCTTAACACGCAAGAAGGACAAGATAGAGGTAAATGTATGCCACTCTGCCACTAATCGTCAAGCTGCAATTTTTTCTATCAGTCCTTCTGCATCGAGAATCTCCTGAGCCTCTGTGAGGGCTTGGTCTACTCGGCGCCTCAGCTCCTTGCAAAGGCCTGCCTTCCAGCGGTACTGGGTGCGCTCGGCGACCGGCTCATCCAGCCAGTTATCCATGCAGTACCATGCAGCCGGCAGCACAGTGGTGGATCGCTTCCCATCCTGCCCGGGCAGCTTCGGCATTGCCCAGGTCACCACTGCGGCGTGACGGAAGCGCTCCGGCGCGGGCGAGCGGATGGCCTTGGCAATCGCGATGATCGCTTCATGCTTTCGCTCGGCATGGGTCGAGTACTGCGCCACCAGCACCAGCCAGTGCTCGATGGGAAGCTGGGTGCGCAGACGGGCGTGCACCATGCAGTCAATCAGGAATGCCGCCTCCTTCCCCACGATGGCGCCCTTCTGCTTGGCGGCCTGCACCTTGGGCTCAAAGTCGCATCCCCCCGCGCTGTTGATCGTCTCTGCCGCCAGGGCGCGGACTACCGCTGATACCACGTTCTGATAGTTCACTTTCCACCCCCTGCCCGCTTGGCCTTTCTCACGATGAATTCTTGGTAGTTGAGCCTGCGGCGGACCGCACCGGCCCACGACAGCGCCAGGCCGCTCACCACCATGAGTACGGCCAAAATCAGAAAACCCCATGCTGGTGTCATGCTGCCCCCTTGAGCGCTTTGAGCTTGGCCCGGTACAGGGCGGCGATTTCTTTCAGGTCGTCGATGGTGTACTTGCGTACTGATTGGTCCCGCTCCAGGGCCTCGACCTCGGACAGGCCGATGCGGCGGATCAGGCCGATCCGGTAGTCCGTCGCATTGCCGGACAGGTAGCGGTTGTCCTGCTTGCTCTGGGCGTGCACGTTGCGCTCGTCGAACCTGAGGTGAGGTGCAGCCCCGACGCTGCGGTAATGACCTGCATCTACCGCGTTGCCGTTCCAGTCCAGCGGGCGACCGCTCGAGATGCAGACGTGGCCGGCCAACTGGTCGCGCATGCGGATGAAGGCGTTGAACGCCTGCTGAGCCTCACGCAGGTAGTCACCGCGGCTCTTGAGCTTCTCCTTGCGGACCTTGATCTCCCGGCGCTCGCGCTGGGCGATGGCCTTGCGGGCCTTTTCCTGATTCGCAGGCGCATGAGCCTGGGCGCACTTGATGCTGCACACCACCTGCGTGCTGTTGAAGCTGGGGGTGAACTTCTCGCCACAGGCCTTGCAGGTCTTCTGCTTCACTTCCTTGAGTGCTGTCCTCATGCAGCCACCTCACCCAGCAGATCGCCGAACACCACGCCGCGGGAAGAGAAATCCGCCACCACCCGCTCGGTGTAGGCGATGCCCTGCGCGCGGTTGAACAGGCTGGTCACCGGCATGCCGTCCGGCCCGAACAGCTTGCAGTCGCCCATCATGTCCAGCTTCTCCTCGTAGGACAGGTGGCGCATGACTCGGTACCAGGCCGCTTGGAAGTCCTGGTCTTCGTTCAGCAGGATCTGCACGCCGTGGTGCAGCTTGCAGTACTTGCGGGCGTCCGATGGGTCGCCGATCTGGGTCATCTCGGAGATGCGCTTGTAAAACGCGAACCACAATGCGTTTTGATCCAGGGTGCGGTCCTTGCCCGGGCGCATGCTGACCACGACGAACTTCTTGTCGCGGTACAGGCTGGTGAGCATGGTCACGGCCTCGGAGAGCTTGGCCTGGCAGTTGACGCTGATCTTCTCGGTCATGGTGTTACCTTTGGCAGGACCTGGCGGCGGCCATCCGAGTCAATTGGGCTGACAACGCCGTCAGCAACCAGCCGATCCATAAGCCGGCACGCAGACCCATAGGCGATCTTGAAATGCCGCTGAAGGGCGGAGATCGAGGCACGCCCCGATTCGCGGACGAACACCTCAGCACGCAGCGCCTGCCCACGTTCCTCGTCATCGATACGCTGCATTAGCGCAGAGGCTTCCGGACTGATTGAGGAGACCTGTAAATCCTCGCGGGATGCCTGCCAGGCCTTCCAGCAGTGCTCGACCGTGAAGCCCTGGTATTCACCTGTAGTGAAACGGGCCAGCGACTGCTCAGGGAATTCCCGAAGGACCCAGGCCTCGAACTGCTCGCGCATCTTGTTGGTGTCCATCAGTGCTTCTCCTCGAGCTTGTTCATCAGCCAGGCGGTGGGGACGGCGGCCAGCAGGATCGAAGGCCCCGCCATGAGGGCCAGCTTCGCGGGCCACGAAAGATCCAGCTCCACGGCGAACTTGATCCACAGGGTGAAGGCCGCAGATGCCGCGATGATCACGGTCGGTGCCAGCACGATCATCAGCATGGCTTTGAGGTAGGTACTCATCACACCCCCTCCCCGGCCGGCTGCCCGGCGCGCTTGATGTTCAACTTGGCCATCAGCTGCGCACGGCAGGCTGCGGCTGTGGTTGGGATCTGCTGGATCTCCAGCAGGCGGGCCTGCTTCTGCTTGGCGTGCTCGTCTGCGAGCTCCAGCAGGCTTTTCTGGCTGTCGTGGCCGATGCCGGTAGCAATCCTCCCGTCGAGCGGTTCGCCTTCCTGAGCGCGGCGCAGGACGATCTGGTAGGCACGATCGAAGCGAGCCTGCAGCCCCTTGTCGTTCTGCCGGGCTGAGCGCAGGTCGAACAGGCCGGTGGCCACGGCGGCGATCTTCACGCCCTCGTGGCTGTACATGCCCATCAGCGCCTCGATCCACGCATCCGCAGGAGCAGGCATGCCGAAGTCCTCAGGCGTCGGCTGGCACATCGCAATGAACTCGCCCACGCTCGGCGCGAAAGGCTTCTTGAGCTTGCGGCACTTCTCGATGCCGAACTCGATCTGCTCAAGCGTGCGGATTCCCTCGGAGGCGAACTCCTTGATCCACTCCTCCTTGGCAGCGGCCAGGGCCTCAGTAGATGGCCACGCCTGGCGCCAGGCCGGGAAGATGCCGCGCAGGCGGCGGAACAGGTCGTTCACCACCTCGGCGGTTTCGATCGAGACCACCACCGGCCCGCCGTGAAGCTCCGGCGGACGGTTCTGCATGGCAGCCATCAGTTGGTTAGCTGATTTCATGTGCGCACCACCAGGTTTCGAGCCCACTCGGTGTCGTTGAAATCAGGCTCGCTGCGGCGCACTGGCAGCTGGTGGACGTTGGCCGCGACCTCAGGCACTTCGTCCTCCCAGCGCTTCCCGTTGAGCCAAGTCGACGCATGGGGAATGAACTGGCCGTTGTCCTTCGTCCAGCCCGGAGTGACAGAGTGCTTGGCCAGCGCGGCGATGATCTCGTCGAACAGTGTCTGGGTCAGCTTGATCTTCGCCCACGCCTTCTCGGCTTTGTCCTTGCCGACCTTGCGGGGGTACAGCTTCCAGAACCGCGAAAATAGATCGGCAGAGTCAGGAGCCGCAGGCGACGGAGTGAGGGAATCAGGAATCAGGAATCCGGAATCAAGAGAGAGGGAATCAGCCGGGAAAGAACCATGCGAGTCTGGTGCTTGCACCGTGCTTGTACCATGCTCACCCTGCGACCCTTCTAAACCGGGCATTTCAGGGATAGTGCTCTTCGCCTCTTTGACGTGTGGGTTCTGGTGCTTGGCCCAGTTGATCACCTGGATCGCTTTAACATCGCCCACGGTGTAACGCTTGATGAACCCCAAATGATCCAGGTCATCCAGCATCCGATTGATGTCGACGTTGTCAGCTGGGAACAGGGCCATCTTCAGGCGGCGTGGACGATCCTCTAGGCGCCCTTCCCGGTCAGCCTCGGTCCACATGCCGATGAACAGCAGGCGCGTGGCAAAGTCCAACTCTGCCAGGTGCTCGTTCGAGAAGAACCCTGGCTTGATGTTTCGGGATCTGGCCATCATTGGGCCTCCTTGGTGTTCTGGGCGGCATCAATCGCCTCGCGCAGGCTTGGTTGTGCTCCAGCGCGCTTGTGGAACCACATAACCTCTAGCGACTTCTTGGCCTCTCCCTTTACGATGCTCGCGCCGGTGTAGGAAGTGCGGGCAAGCGACTCCAGGAAGTCCAGGCGCTCGGCGTCCTTGCTCAGCTCTTGAGCCAGGCCCTCAATAGCGCTCCCGTCATCGTCCATGTCAGCGCCCAGCGCCTCGCCGATAGCGCCGAGGTCGCAGGCGGCAGCCAGGAGCATTCGCTTGTGCGATTCCAGTTCTTTTTTGAGTGATTCGATCTCAGAGCGCATGAACAGCATCTGCCCACCCGCCTCGGAGAGCCGGGTGGCAAGGCTGTCTCGCTGTGTCTTTACGGTCTGATAGGCGCCATGCAGCGAGCCTGAGCCTGAACACTCGCCGCAATCGACCTGGATCATGTGCGCGTCAGGGCTTGAGTCGGACATCGTCCAGCCTTCGCCAGATCCTTCGCACACCGGGCAAATAAGATCTTCATCTGGCTCGGCTGCTGGTGGTGCTGGTGGTGCTGGTGGTGCTGGTGGTGGAGTTTCCGGCCTCTTGAATGAATCCGGAGCATCGCTGATGTTGATTCCGTCCTTGCTCATGGCCGACTCTCCAGGGAGATGAAAGTGCATTTGTCCATGGAGGTGAGCCACCACTTGCCACTGTCGAATTTTTGCCACATGTTCTTGAGCTTCGGGTGGCGCTTGAACCAGTGCCATTTGCCCAGCCAGTGCCGCGCGTATTGCGCGTCTTGTGGGGCTTCATTCCAGTTCGGCATGCTCATGCTGCACCCCGCACGGCCTTGTCGTGGGTGTGCAGGCCGTCCCAGTTCTTCTTCATGGGCAGCTCGCCGGCCAGGTACAGCTCGTACAGGCGAACGGCGCCCTTGCGCAGCAGCATCGGCGTGAACGAGATGAATGGGTCTTTGCCGTGAGGGGTGATCTGCTGCTGATGCTCGGTCATGTATCGGTCGCGGGCGTACGCAGCAACGCGCCAGCGGGTGCCTGACTTGCTCTCGTTGTAGAGCCAGCTGCGGCCCTCAAGGAAATGGCCTACCTGCATCACGTTGACCCCATTCAGGCCCTTGCAGAACTGGGCCGGGGTCATGCCTTCCTTGAACAGGTTTTCGAGGTGCTCGATCTTGTTGGCCTGGGCCTTCACTTCGACGGTGAGCAGCAGGCGCGCTTGCTCGGCGACCTGCTTCTGCTCGACCTGGTCCGCCCATGCGCGCGCGGCGGCGGCAGGGTTGGTGAAGTCGGGCAGAGCCACGGCGACTTGGGATTCCAGCTCTTGCCAGCGGTCGATCACCTTGGCTCGGTGCTCATCGCTGTAGCCGGCAATGACCAGATGGGTGTCACGCTCAATCAAGTCGTAGACCTCGATCGGGCGCCCACCAGTTGCCTCTCGGCGGCTTTTACGACTTGATCGTAAAAGGTTTTTGGCGAAAAGCCGCTCGATGGTGGCGACCACGTCGTTGTGGCGAGCCTCCACCAATTCGGCAATCTCGCGGGACGACATGGTCCGCGCCACAAAATCGTGGCTCCCATTTTGTGGCGCGGGCCGGTTGAGGGCCTGTACACTTTGGGTCTGCATATGCATAATCCCCTTCACAAGTTGTGTATTGCAGAGAGCCGGGCCGCGAACCCGGCTTTTTTGTCTCTGCGATTTGGTGAGGCCCTCTAGAGGCCCCTTCTTGAGGCCCTCAACTATCCAGTCGAGGGCCTCTTGAGTCCCACCAACTCCAGAACCGGTGCCTTTCTCCTGCCAGCGAAGGCAGTCCCGCCAGAGGCAACTGCTTCGAGCAAGACCTCGTTTACGGCCTCCTCGAACGTCCAGCCTCGGGCTTCCATCAGGCGGTGAATCTTGGCCCTAGTCTCTGGTGGCACGTTTTCTTCAGAAAACTGCATCGTGCCCTCCTGAGGGCCTCTAGCCCGCGATATCCTTAACGTCTTCGGGCATAAGCGCTTCGATAGCTCCGTTGACAGCGGCCCACTCCAGCATCTCGAAGAGGTAGGTCGCATACTCGCGACGGCTTTTGTGGGCAGCGCGTTTCAGCTGGCGATCAAGCAGCGGGTAAAGCCGGACCTTCCGAGCAATGTCTCGGCGCTGGGTTTCGGGGTCCATGAAGCTCATGTAGGTACTGCTCCTTTTGGTTGAAGTGGTTTAAGCGGCGGACTTGCGAGCTGGGATCGGGCGAACTTCGTTCGCCTCGATGTGCCCGTTGTCGTGCAAGGTGATTCGGATGTCCCGCTTTGCTCGGAACATTTGGGAGACCGCGCTTTGCTGAATCCCCAGAGCCTTGGCGAGGTCGCTCTGGGTTCCATGCCCGGCCAGGTATTCCTCAAGGGAAACAGTGTTCATCTGGTCTGCCTCATAGGGGTTTTATCGGATATTAGCACTGCTGTTTTACACTTTTCAAGGACAAAGAGTAGCAGTGCTGTTTGCGAAAGAAGCAGCGGTGCTACTAAATCACGCGCATGAAGAAACCGATCAGAACCCCTCTATCTGTCGATCAGCTCGCGGATGCGAAGCGGCTTCACGACATCTACAAAAAGCGCGCCAAGGAATCTAGGCAAGACCCGTCAAAGCCTCCGCTTACTCAGGCAGAAGTTGGTGAGCGGTGCGAATGGAGGTCTCCCCAGAGCACAGTCAGCCAGTACATGACGGGCAAGGTGGCGCTCAACCTTGAGGCTCTGGTCAAGCTGTCGGAGGCGCTCGACTTCGAACCTTCTGAGGTCAGCCCAACCCTGGCCGCTGGTATCAGGCGCGCGTCTTCAGCTCAGCAGCATCTTCACGATTCTCCGTCAGCAAACTCCCCTCTCCCAGTATCCGCTGACGTCCCCGAGTCGGAGGATGATCGCTATGCATTCGTGCCTCAGTACGACGCGAAGGCAGCAGCAGGCCTAGGCAGCGAAAACCCGCATGTCGAGATTCGCTCTACCCTCGCCTTCAAGCGCGAATGGCTGAGGGCAAAAGGGGCCAAGGATGATCAACTGATAGTCATCTATGCCGAAGGGCAAAGCATGTGGCCGACCATCAATGACAGAGATGTGCTGCTCATCGATCGCTCTCGGCTTGAGCCTGTCGATGGCCAGGTATTCGTGCTGGCTGGCGGCGACGGCGCCATCGTGAAGAGGCTTGTTCAGGGCCCGCTTGGGCGGTGGCTACTGCGCAGCGACAATCAGGACAAGGACAAGCACCCGGATCGTTTCTTCTTCCGCAGCGAGGACAACGAACACCGGATCATCGGGCAGGTAATTTGGCGTGGGGGTGATTTATGAGCGGTAACAACAAGGAGTTGCAGGTGTCTGATGAAGAAGGCGCGGAGGTCGCGATTACGCCCGGGGCAAGACGGAAGCAAAAAATGGCCAAGGTCCCACTGCAGTCCTTGGAGGACTTCTTGGAGCGGATGCGACCTGGAAAATCTTGTGTTTTTTGTTCCGCCGGAGTTTACAAGCCAGCCCCGTCGCCGAAAGGTGGAACTGCGGGCGTGATAGCCACCCCGGCCGCCAACATCGCTAAAGTGGGCGTTTGGTTCTTCGCTGCCACTTGCAGCCAATGCGGAGATACTCGTTTTTTCCACGCACCTCAGACCTATGATGCCATGGCATCGGAACAAGGGTGGCCTGAGCTATGACGGCGTGCGCCTACTTTGAGGCTGCGGAGTATGAGAGCTACTGCTCGGATGATAATTACGCTGCCGTAGGCTTCTTCTCCTACCTCGACAACACAGAGACATCTGTAGTGGTCGGGGTGGATACCGAAGAGATCTTAGTGATGTACACTTCCTATATGCACAGGATTGCAGTTGATAAAAGGAGGAAAATCATGAAGGGCTACCTGCATTACGACCTAATGGACGTTCCCGTGATGATCGGAGCAGGATTCTTCTTCAATTCTATTTCCGGGGTCTCCTGGTCGCTCGTTTCCGAAGCCGCTGCTCCAGTTGGCTTGGGGCTGGCAGCGGCAGTGGCAGGTCTCGTCATTGGGGCGATTGTGTCGGTCAAAGCAAGGGAATCGCGATGACCATTTTTGAAGCTGCTGACATTTATTTCGCAAACCTCCAGCCCGCCAGCACCCTCGTCGGGGTTTTGTCAGGGATTGTGTGCTTCATCCGGTACAAGTTCGACTCTTCTCGAGTTTTTGAATGCTTGGTCAGGGGGTTTGCATTTTCAACGCTGCCCAATGGGCTGGCGTTCGTATTCTGCTCTGCCTATCCTGAGTACATTTCAAAAATTTCAGACTCTTCCGCAGCATTCCTTCTGGGTGGACTCGCCCTGATATTCATGCCGTTCGCTGTGACAAGGGTCGTGAATAAGTTTTTAGGTCACTCCAGCCCGGCCGTGGACTGACTCAAAACACCCCGCGGTGATCAAAAGCCCACCACAGAGTGGGTTTTTTCATGCCTGCGTGATGGCTGAAGCCAGAGTGGTAGGATGGCGGCTTAATTAACAGGGAGGTCGTCAATGATTCGCCAGATCCACCGATTCATTCTCGCAGCTGTCGTGGTCGTCCTGGCCGGTTGCGCGGGAACACCGTTCACGTTCGGGCAAGCCAGCCAGGTTAAGGTCGGCATGACCGAGGACCAGCTTTACGAGATCATGGGCAACCCCTACATGGTCACGTCCAGGGAAGAAGGCCAGATGTGGGTGTATACCCATGCCACGGCTTTCGGCGGGGCCAAGTCCGTTTCGTTCGAGATGAAGGACGGCAAGGTCGCCAAGGTGCCGCACATCCCGAAGGACTTCATCGCCAAGCCAAGCCCCGACGAGTGATTCATCCGAAATATCGAAGCCCGCCAATGAGCGGGCTTTTTTTGTGGGTGATTACAGGTCACCTGGTTTGATCCCGATGGCCCTCAGCGATTCAGCAAGCGTAGGGTCGATCACTGCCTCCCCTGTTGTTGAAGCCGCTTGATTGATGCCAACCGTCCGGTACTTCAAGGTCTGCCCCGCAAGCATCTGCTTCAGGATTTTCTTGGCCTTCTCACCACCAGTGACAGTGTATGGACTCATCAACTGAGTCATATTGAGCATTGCCTGATCCTGGGCCTGCTTGACCATAGCAGCCTGTTCGGGCGGAAGGTTTACAGCGTATTGGGGCGCCGAAGGTATCATGCTCACAGGGGTTTCCTGAGGCGTAATAGTCCAGGCCTCATTCTGGTCGATGCGCAGTTGAACTGTCCCAACTGGAATCTTGAACCGGCCTCCAGACATCAGCCCCACGTAGATCTCATCGCCCTCCTTTCGCACAACTGGATAGAAGTGAAGCGACCTGGTCACGATTGAGCCCGAGGCCGGGAACTCGCTCGTCGTAACCATCATCGTGGTCTTATCCGTGAACTCGTCAGTAGTGCCAGTGGCCTGCCACGTTGGCCCCGCTGCGCATCCGCCGAGCGCAACAGCTGCCGCTAACACCGCGATGATCCCTTTCATTCCAGTCTCCACGTATTTGGTCGGCGCATTGTAGCAGAGCGCCACCACCGTCCACGGTAGTCAGGTAAGGGGTTTTTCTTGGCTCACATAAAAAATAGCAGCACTGCTGTTGACTCGGTAATAACAGCAGTGCTACTTTTGTTTCACGCAGTCACCAAACAGGGACTGCAGAGGCCCTCACGGATCACCTGCTCTTTAACACTGATGGGAACCTCGCGGATCGATCCCGGCAACGGTACAGCGCGAGCAATAAATTCGATCCCCATGCCAGCTCTGGAACTGGCCAGCTCGAAGCCATGCGGCGCGCTCCCTCACTGAAAGCGTCAAGCGGGCCAAGGGTTGAGCTGCAAACGCTCCCTGCCAGGTAGCCCTCAGAACGGGCTGATGCACTGGTACAGCGGGCCACGCCGGGGAATTGGTGGAGGCTGCAGCAAGCAAGACAAAGATTTCACTGATGCAGCTTGGCGACAGGCTGCATTGGGAAATCAACCCGGAGAGCAACCATGTCGCATCCACAAGCTAATCGCCCATCCGCACGCTCGCTGATCCTCAAGCACAGCAAGGCCCGCTACATCGCGGTGAACGGTACCGCAGTCGGCAGCGCCGGAACCACCCGCCACAAAGACGGGGCATTCCACAGTCAAGCTCGCCTGCTGCTGGCCAACCAGCTGCGCTGACCGAGCGATTTACTGATGCCGCTTCGATGAGGCGGCATTGGAAATCAAGGGTAAAATGCGGACTTGAAACTGAGGAGTTCCAGCAGTGAATAACAGCGAGAAGCCGAGCAAGAAGGAAATACTGGACGCGCTGGAGAACTTCTACCGTGCCTATGAGCGGGACGCACAATTCAAATATGGCTCCCAGACCCCTTGGAGGCCAGAGGACTCGGGTGAAGCTGCTGTCATCGCGGCTCACGACATACTGAAGCGCGCAGGCCGGCTGTAGGCCTACGAATGCTTCCTGTAGCCCGCAAATCGCGGGCTTTTTTGTGCCTGACGATTCACTGAAGCACCTGGGCGACCGGGTGCTTTGGGAATCCACTGGAGGAAATGAAGATGCGACCAGTAATGACCATGGCGGCAGTGCACGATGACCGTGGCCGCCGGACGGGGATCGTAGACGCGGCCGAAGGCAAGTTCCACGGCTGGGGCGTCGAGTACGAAGAGTTCGAGAACGGCCCTGGCAACTACAGCGTCGCCATCGTCGAGATGGCAGATGGCACGGTCCAGACGCTGATGCCTTGGGCGATCCGCTTCTTGGATGGTGAGGACGCCAAGCAGCAGAACCTGAATGACTTCCTCGCTCGGCCAGCCATTGGCTGACTGATTCCCTGACAGCCGGAAAGACGGCCCGATGCCCTGTTCCCCATCGCAGGCTGCATCGGAGTGTGATCTGAATGCGCAGGCTGATGCGCGAGTGTAAGACCTGGTGGATCGCGGGAATCATGGCCGGCAAAGTGAGTAAGCGCCCAGATGGCCATGGCGAGTCCAACAATAAGCGGCTGAAACCTTCGCCCCGGTGAAACCCCGGTGTCACTGAGGCCGCTAATAGCCAAGCCGGAGATCAGCGCCGGCCAGATCACACCCCGATGCATCCCGCATCCCCTTCCCTTCACTTCGACCGCATTGGCAGGCGCCAGGCCACCTTTCACGGTGGGTTTGGTCACCTTCGCCTGGCTCCTGACCAATGCGGCCAGAGGACTTCGCAATGTGCGATTGCAGACAGAAATTCGAGCAAGCCGCAGTAGAGCGGTATCCGGGAATCACCGGTGCCAAGGCGACCCTGCAGGGTTACATGCTTATCCCAGCTGGGCGCCAGTATGCGGAATGTGAGGTCGTCGGAACCCGCACTACCGCCAAGGGCAAAGAGATCAAGGCCAAGGCAACCATCAACGTGCTTGGCAGCTACTGCATGTTCTGCGGTGAGAAGCACCCGGAGGCAGCATGAGCGGCTGGATCAAGTGCAGCGACAGGCTGCCCGAGCTACAGGATGACTCTGTTCTCGCTTACGCAGACGGCACATCAAAGCACGCCGGGCGCCATGCGTGGCCAAAGGGCGGCATCGACATGGTGCACATCCAAGACTACTTCGGCGATGTCACCGCCGGTCTGGATGAAGCCGGCAACCAGCTCTACACGAAGATGTACCTGAGCAACGGTGTCACCCACTGGCAGCCCCTCCCTTCCCCACCCACCGAGTAACCCACCACCAGGAGGCGACCATGTCCGCACTTCAAGCAGCACAATGGCAGTACGACAACCGGTTGCCTCCTGAGGTGAGTGAAACGCCGCAGGAGCGCGCAGAGCGCCACTGGATTGAGGAAGGCATCGACCAACTGATGCGGGGCTCGGACTACCTGTTCCAGCGCCGTATGCGACCTCAGCAAGGCGTGACCTACGAGCGCTTCGCTTTGGCCGTGGACGAGTTCGCAATGGATCAGCTTGCCCAGTCTCGCAGCAACTCCGCCCTGGGGCACCTGGTGCTGGACGGTCACCGCCGGAATGGGGCAGACGCTCAGATGAGCACGCACAAGCTGCTTTCGGTGGCCGATCCTGACGCAGCTTTGCGCCAAATCGCTGCAGAGCTGATCGCCCCCTTTGCTGAGCAAGGAGTTCTGGCTCAGGCCGAGGAGGCGCAGTGAGAAGCCCTCATGTCCTGATCGATCAGCAACTGGATGCCATGACCCACCCCGGCACGCCTACCAGCTACTCGATGATCATCTCTCATCAGCTGACGGCAATGCTGGGTGACGGGCGCATCACCATCGAAGAGTTCAACCACTACTGCGGGCGCCTCAACAGGATTGTTGATGGGCGCAAGGAGGTCGCGTGACTACACCAATCGTGAAGACGCTCATCGACGAGCAGATCGAGGAAGTTAAGGCCGCCCAAGTGCGCGGCACTCTGCGTTTCCCAGTGGGCATGCGTGTGGCAGACCTGCCCTACCCGATCAAGGCCGACTGGCTGAAGCGCCGTCCCATGGCGCGACCGAGGCCATGCCCGTGACCCGCTACCAACGCGCCCGCCGCCTGGTGATATGGCGCGGTTCCTTCTCTGCCATCTTCGCCTGCACCTTCTTCATGCTCGCCAGCGCACTGGCTGGCTCAATCACTTCCTGATCACACATCCGGCGCACGGCGGACCTTCGGGATAACCGTACCCCTTCGGGAGCGTAAGCGGCGAGAGCGCGCAACCATCCACCGCAGCCAGGGCCTGGAGCGTACCTCCGTGCCTGGGTGACCTGGCATTCCCCTATTCCAACTGACGGCGCCGGCCTGGCGCGAGGTTTTCCAATGTCCAATACCAATTTGCGCATCTGGGAGCAGGTGCAGACCACCGATACCCGATTCACCAAGGACGCCAAGGTCGGCGGCCAGCAGATCACCAGCCTGAACGGCACCGCGATGGTCATGAAGGCGACCGAGTTGTTCGGCCCGGTGGGCATCGGTTGGGGCTGGAAGATCATCGAAGAGCGCTTCGACGATGGCCACGAAATCTACGCTGGCGAAGGCGACAAGCGCGCCTGCATTGGCCGCGAGATCGGCCACACCGTGAAGATCTGCCTGTGGTTCGTGCAGGACGGCCAGCGAGGCGAGATCGAGCAGTACGGCTGCACCCGGTACCAGTACAAGACGAACTACGGCATGACCACCGATGGCGAGGCACCGAAGAAGTCGCTTACTGACGCCATCAAGAAAGCGCTTTCCATGCTCGGTTTCAGCGCCGACGTATTCCTCGGAATGTTCGACGACCAAAACTACGTCCAGCAGCTGCAGGCCGAGCAGGCCATCGAGCAAGCCGAAGATCGCGAAGCCGAGATGGAGAGGCAGAAACAGGAGCGCCTCGACTACATCAAATCCGTAGTCGAAACCATGCAGGGCGCCCAGTCGCTGCAAGAGCTGAAGAAGCTTCACGATCATGCCGTACGCCGCTTGAAGGCTCGAAATGACGACACTGCAATCAAGCGGGTTGCCAAGGAGCTGAGCGATCTCGCGCCGAAATTCACCCAGGAGGCCGCCGCATGAGCAGCCTCTACCCGCTTACCAAGCAGATGATGGAGTTGGCCGCCATGGCCGACACCGACGACGAGGGCCTCAAGCAGGCCATTCAAGACACCATGGACGGTATCGCGGGTGAGTTCGGCGACAAGGCCGACAACATCGTCATGCTGCGCCGCAACATTGACGGCGAGGTCTTAGCCATCGATGCCGAGATTGAGCGCCTCGCCGAACTCAAGCGCCTCAAGAAAAATGCGGTCACGCAGATCAGCGACTACCTGCGCCGCAACATGGAGGCCGCCAACATCAAATCGATTAAGCGCCCGCTGTTCACCATCACCCTGGCCGCGGCCCCCGAGAAAGTGATCGTGGACAAGCTGGATGAGATCCCCGATGAGCTAGTCCGGGTGCAGGTGACTGAGGACCCGGACAAGAAGGCGATTGCCGCCAAGCTCAAGGCCAACCGCGAGCACAACGAAGCAGTCCGCAAGCGCATGGCCGCCGGCGAGGACTGCGAACACGAACTGATCCCTGACGCGCCTTGGGCCCACCTTGAGCGCGGCGAAAGCTCGATTCGAATCAAGTGAGGCAGCATGAACCCATCAATCGACTTGGAGGCAGCGAAAGCTGCCTTCTTCTCCTCTGGCGGCCAGCTTGTCGTGCTGGAGGGATTCACCTACCAACCTTTTCGGCAGCGCAAGCACCCTGAGCCGAAGCCAAAGCGATCCAGCCCGCGGCACGAGAAGGCGCTGAACAAGCAGAAGGCTGTGGCCAGGGAGCGCGCCGCCAAGGTCGCAGAGCTGGCCAAGACCATGAGCTGCGGCGAGGTGGCAGAGCTGCTGGGCACGACCAAAGGCGCCATGTGGGGTATCGCCGCGAGGGAGGGCTTCAAGTTCTTCTCGCCTCCCAAGAAGGTCAAGCCAGAGAAGGCAGTGATTGACCAGGCCGAGGCCGACCGGCGAACCGCCGATCAGATCATCGCCCTTCGTGATACCGGCGCCTCCCGCTGCCGGGTCACTGCCCAGCTCGGAATCGGCGACCGAAAGCTGCAGCGGATCATCGCCGCTTTCGACATCGACTTTCCGCTCAAGCGATGACGGGGGGTAGCGAATGAGTGATCAAGGCGAACATCCCAGCGTTTACTACGATGGCCGCCAGTGCCGGCGCAACGGCGCAAGCAAGCTGGCAAGCCCCTTCAGCCCCACCACATTCCACGGCGCCTGGTTCTTGGCCGGCTGGAATGACATGGATCTCGAGATTGAGCAGAAAAATCCGAAGCGCGCTGCAAAGAACAAGGCGGCGTGAGCACCTGAGTATTCCCCCAAGTGGCCTGCAGGAGGTCGAGCATGGCAACCCCATTCGATGCGTCGGCGCGAAAGCCGGTGCGCAAGCTGTACATCACCCGCAGCGGCGGCCAGTACCGGCCTGATGATGTGGCCCTGGCCTTTGCGCTGAGCCTGAAGTTTCACGACAGCGCCGATGAGCTGCGCAAGCTGGCCCGGCGTCTCGTCGACAAGGTCTGCCTGGAGCATCAGCCGAACCTGAAACGCCTATCCCGCGAGCCTGACGACGCCAAGGTGTTCGACGCCGCGCTCAAGATCATCAACCGGGTGTGCGACCTGCTCGACATCGGGCCGGGCACCCGCTTTGTGCGTAATGGAGAAGATGATGGCTCTGACGCAGCAGCAGCGTGACGAGAAGCGCCGCGCCAAGGCCGAGCGCCTGCAGGAAGAAGACCTGCGCTTGAAGGTTCGACCAGGGACTAAACTGGCCCTGCTGGAACTGATGGAGTGGGCTGGGATAGAGGAACAGGGAGAGGCGATGACGCTGATGATCCACCACTTGCATGGGCTGGGCCCGGGCGGCGCGCTGCCGCTGCTGGAACCTCCGCGCCACGAAATCATAGTTTCACCTGCTGTGGCGCGAAAGCTTGCGAACTTTAGGGCGCGCGAGGCGCTGAGAATCGAGCTGGCAGACTAAATCTTGCCATCCTCAATAAGCTTCTCAACCGCTGCGATCACTCCTTCCTTGGCCTCGGCTTGCGATTCCCAAGGTCCTTCGACGGTATGCAGCACCTCAAGCGAACCAGGTTTTACTATGTGGAAATGCTTGATAGTGCCGTCTTGAGGTCCATACGGCGCAGCATGTACTAGCACACCGTTGTGACTGATTTCGATTGCCCCGTCATTCTGGCTCATTCACTTCTCCCTAACTCGGCCCCATGCCGGCCACCCGTAATACCCCATCCCAAACCAAATTGCCACCATGCCGCATCCGGCCACGGAGGGCGGCGCATGCATGGAGAAAGCCATGAGCTACTTCTACAAGACCGAATCCCCAAAGGTCCTGGCCGCGGTGCGCGCCTGGGACGAAAAGAAAGCAGCCTGGCACGCCCAGCGCGAGAAGCTAGGCCATGTATTCGGCGCGGCCTCTTCGCCGAGGTACAGCGGAACCCGCAACTACGTGGGCGGCATCAAGCTCAGCGCCAGCCGCGAGCTGGATGTGCACTGGTGCAGACCCGATGAGTACGGTTACCGGTCATTGCGCCGCGCCGCCAAGCACGTCAAGGGCAGCGACAAGGAAGTGCGCGCCGCCGAGAAGGCGGAACACCAGCGGCTGCTGGATCTCTGGAAAGAGCACTGCCCCGACTCCATCGACCAAGACGAAATGTGGGAAGCCATGGGCGTCGAGCGCGGCGGCATCTGGCTCAGCGGCGGCGTGTGCTTCGAGTACAACGGCATCGTGTACCTCAACCTCGGCTCTCTGACCTCCACAGATGGCGTGGATGGTCTGGTTGAGGTAGTGAGCAGCGAGTACGAAGCGGCCCGCCAGCGCGTGCTCAACGCACGGAAAGCCGCCTGACCCTCCCGCGCTGGCCGCCAGCGGATCAGCCTTTCCGGTGCACCTCTGGTGACCAAGCGCTGCTGAAGACGATGACCCCGAAGATCACCAGGTAAAGCCAGTGCTGGCTCGGGTACGAGAAAGATCCTACCTGGGCGACCACAAACACTGTTCCACCCACAACTAGACGCTGCCGGCGCGTGAATCGCTGTCTCAACGCTACCAGCTTACTTTTCCATCCCATTACCACTCTCCCTGTTTGGTAAGCGGCGAAGCATATCACCAGAAGCGCTGCCCGCCAGCGCCTTCCCCTATTCAACGATAACGCCTCCCCGGCGAGTACTCAGCGCGCCTGGCAAAGGCCGGTCAGAGCGCTCGACACTAGAAGGTCGCCGTAACCCCATACGATTGTGCCGACGACAGAAAGGACGAAGGCGCTAACAGTTGCGATCGTGAACGGCAATTTGACTCTCTTGAATACTTCAATCCCGTAGAGATCACCCATAAATTTTCCTTCAAGGTGGTCTCTCATACGCGTCGCATAGATTCCGACGATGACGGCCCCTATCGTCGTCAGAGAGCCACTTCTCTGGAACCAACTGGGAAGGGTTTGGCCGCTCGGAATAAGGCCTGGGATGAGTGCAAGCACCAGAACAGCGACTGATATAGCCAAGCTGATCCAGATCTTTACGAAGCACTTCCGCGCTTCGTCGTTGAAGGGCTTCAGCTTTTCGGCTGGGTATTCCTGATCAGTCACATTCAACTCTCCCTGAAAACGGCGAATCATAGCCGCGAGATTTCCCCATGCCCACAGAAAACGCGGAGGCCGCATGAAGCCCATCCCCCGCTCCTACTCCCGGCCCCGAGTCGGCATGCCCCGGTTCCAGCTCACAAATACGTGCGACGAGTGTGGCGGTAGTCGCGCCCACGGTAACCACAAGGCCTGCTCGAAGAAGCGACAGGCAAGGTATCAATCGGAGAATCGAGCATGAGTAGTAACCAGATGGTCAGCGTGCCGCGCGATGAGCTTGAAGCTGCATGTCAGCGCTTCGCCAAGGCCCAAATCTTTGATTTCTCCCGCAGGATGCGCGCCCTCCTTGCTCAGCCAGCCGATCAGCATCAGGGCGAGCCGGTGGGTGAGGTTGTAGCGTTCGGGAAAGGGCTGCACGAGATAGCTTGGGCAGCCGGGCGGATGCCGAAGCTCGGCGCCAAGCTCTACACCAGCGCCGATCCTGCCGAGGTCGAGCGACTGCGCGACGAAAACCGGAGACTGCGCGAAGTGATCAAGCACTCTGACGCGCAGATAATGCGGCAGAGTATGCGCATATCGAATCAGCGCGCCCAGCTGGCCAAGCGGGATGCGCCGCACCCTATCCGAGTGCTTGGGCAGGAGGCCTATTCAACGTTGGTAGGCATGGTCGAATTCTGCCTGAATAAGCGTGCCTGCCTGGGGATGGATGAGGGCTACAAGAACTTCCTCGACGAAGAAGACGAGCACGACTTCGTGAAAGAGCTGCGCACCTTTGTCGCCCTATCCGCCAGCGCAGAGCCGAGCGCACCGATCGCCTGGCATGTCGGCGGCAATGGCTATGACCGGATCTGCTTCGAGAAGCCAGACGATCTACCGGGACGCCCTTGCATCCAGGCCATCCACGACCAGCGCCAGCTGATTGACCTGCTCAAGCGCTACGACCTGCGCGACGAAGATGTGCCGCCCGATGAGCGGGGACACGGCATCCCGGGCACATCACTTCAGCGCCTGAACGCCCTGGCCAACGAGGGCGAGTAAGCGACGCGCCGCAAAGAGCACATCTGTACTCCACCCAGCTGTAACCCCTCTCCCCCTCTATTTCGATGCGGCGAGGCGGTCAGCTGCAGGAACACCTTCAGTTGCTATTCGGCGAGCAAGCCCCACGCCCCAGGCCAGTGCTCTGGTCATCGACTCGCCTGGACGGGAGTCGAAAGCCTCTTCGTGAAGGGCCATCCCGCTAGGTGCATAAATACCGATGAACATTTGCGTTTGTCCAGTCCGGGAGAGTCGGACTTGAACATCTACGTGCGTCCCATCGTCGAGCGTCTCGTCGTGGGTGCGGTGGTGAAGTGTAGGGTCGGCCCATTTCCAGAAAATGTCTCCACGAACTCTCATCTCACCGTCCTTCGGTTATTGTCCTGTTGAAAGGTAAAAGATAACGCACAAAAGTTTGCAATCAAGTCATTCGGCGCACTGGATCTGTGCAACTGACGACCGGGACGATAAGTTGTACAAGTTTATTATCTTGTATAGTAATTAACCGAAAGCTGTGCTTAAGAGCGACCTTTATCCGCTTCGGTTTTTTGCTCCAGTGACTCGGCGAATTCGATCCATTGTTCGAACGCCGCGCGGTGCGCAGCGCAGGCGGCGCGCCACTCTGGGCCACCCAGGCGACCATAAGCGACCTGGTTCATAGTGGTGCTAGTGAGCGAATCTAGTTCTCGCAACAGCTTATAAGCTCGGTAGCGCCTTTCGATATCCGGCATGTTCCGTCTCCCCAACTTTTGCACTGCAAGACAGAGCCTTTTTCCAGGCTTCTGCCCGATGGACCTGCCGGAATAGCACTTATCCCATCCTAATTTTGATTGTCCGCTGAATGGCGGCTAAGGAATCGTCATGCCTGAAGAAATCAAGCTGATCCAATGGGCGCCGGTGGTGCGCGACGAAAATGGGATGTTTCAACACCCCGACCTTCCCGACTTCGACGAGGGTGACGGCGACAACTGCAAGGCCTGGATTGCCGAGCAGGGCCTGCAGGTTTGCATGGTCAGCCTGGAATACGCCGATGAGGCGATTGCCAGCCGGTACTTCGAAAGCCATGACCCAAATTGCAGCTATTGGGAGCCAGAGCGACCTACTGGCGGCGACTGGTTCTGTCTGGCCATCCACGACACCGACGACGGCCCTGTCTGCTGGTGGGCTCGCCGCGAGGCGAAGCCATGAAGCGCCACCTGGTCTTTATGGGCGCCATGATTGGCGCCTTCGCCTTGGTTCAGGTCTTCTGCGTGGGCATGTTCGTCGGTCGCGAAACCAAGGTCTGCCAGCTGCAGGCCGGCAACGAGCGCCAGCTCTCCCCGCACGAAAAAGATTCAGGACCTACACCCGCACTTGCGCCTGGGCGCTGGATTGATGAGAGGTATGAGCTGTGAGCAGACAACGCGATACGCCGGTGCCAGACGCAGGCACTGGAATGCTGCACAGGCAGAAATGGGGATTGCCATCGGAGATTTACCCCTGCCCTTCACATACAGGTGACAACTGCAGCATGTGTGCCGGGACGGGCTATCGATCAGTGTGCACCTCGACAGCCTGCCACGAGCACGGTTGCCAAGGTGGTGGATGCTCGAGCAGCGCTGAAAGGTATCGCTCTCAGCAGGCCCACAAGGAGGAACCATGACCGACCTGATCGTACCGAAGACCTGCACCTGCCCATCCGGCGACGGCTCACTGCGCTGGCCGTGCCCGGTTCATCAGCCAGATGAGAGCCAGCCATGAGTGCTGCCGCCAAGGTGCTCGACCCCTGCAGCGCCAGCCGCATGATGTGGTTCGACAAGCAAGACCAGCGCGCTTTGTTCGGCGACATCCGCGATGAGGAACACCTGCTCTGCGACGGCCGCGTGCTAAAGGTGGAGCCCGACGTGCTGATGGACTTTCGCCAGCTGCCCTTCGAGGACTCGACCTTTCGGCTGGTCGTGTTCGATCCGCCGCACCTCACCCGGGCCGGCGTCGATAGCTGGATGCGCGCCAAGTATGGGGTGCTCACCAGCGACTGGCGGGAGGACATCCGGCAGGGCTTCGCTGAGTGCTTCCGCGTGCTTGAGCCCGAAGGCATCCTAATTTTCAAGTGGGCCGAAGCCCAGGTGCTGGTCAGTGAGCTGCTTGCCCTGACCAGTGAGAAACCTCTATTTGGCCACAAGTCCGGAAAGCGCGAGAAGACGCACTGGATCACGTTCATGAAACGCCCCGCCTAACCCCTCCCCCTACTACTCAAGCCCGCCGACATGCGCGGGCGAGGATAACCTGTGCCTGAGAATACTGAATACAGCATGTCGCCGGATGATGCGCTGATCATCGCCGGCATTGGCCAGCACGGCCTGAGCATGCGCCGAACGATGATTCAAGCCGTAGTGGATCAGCACGGAACCGCGAGGCTGGCAGAGATGTTCGCCCAGTTCATCGGCATGGCCAATTCTGTCGCAGCTAACTGCGCCGAGATGAGCGACACCGTGCTCATCAATGAATGCGGCGTCCACCCCGACAAGTTCGACAGCGTGAACCTGCCGACCATCTTCGGGGCCTGCCAAGGCGTGCAGATCGCTGGTAAGTGCGATCCCGCTGGGGCGTGTCATGGCTGCGCTTACCGGCTTGGCTCCATCGCAAATCAGTCGCCCATCACCACCAGCGATGCCGAGTTCATGGCGCATGACCGCAAGGGTTTCATGTGCCACGCCGACCTCGATGAGCGCGGCGAGCCTCTTCGCGTATGCGTGGGGCACGCGAAAGCAGCTCGCGCATCCAGCTGACCACCAACCTGCCGCCACCGGCGGCGTGGAGACCTACATGGCAAACGCCAGCGCGGCACCGGCCGCACGCATTCTGCCGCGCGTCATTCGCGCCGGCGAAGCCCCCAACTACCTCGGCATGTGCCGTGCGGAGTTCAACAAAACCGTCCGGCCTTACGTGAGCGAGTTCCCGATCGGTGAGCGCGGCATCGGCTTTGATCGTGAGGAGCTCGACGCCTGGGTCAACGACTACATCCAGTCCATGGCAATTGCGAAAGAAGGCGCTCAGGGACGACAATCGCCCGGCAGCGAGCGCCCATCAGGAGATAAGGGATGGCGCGAAAGACAATCACAGGCCTCTCCCAGCGTAACGGGATCTGGCACATCGACAAGAAGGTCAACGGAGAAAGAATTTACGAGAGCACTGGAGTTGGTGACCGGGCGGAAGCGGAAAAGTACCTGATCCACCGGTTGGAGCAGATCCGCCAGCGCAAGGTGTATGGCATACGGCAGGTCAGGACATTTCGCGAGGCGGCGACACGGTATCTGCTCGAGCACAAGGATCAGCCATCGATAAAGCTGACCGCATTGTGCCTACAGCAGCTTGACCCTTACCTGGGCCACCTACCGTTGACGCACATCGACGACCAGGCTCTCGCAGGGTTCATTAGGGATAGGCAAACCGACAGGACGCTGCCTGACGGCAGGATCAGCAAGGCTGTCAGCAACAGAACCGTGAATATCGCCATTGAGCGCGTGATTCGCGTCCTGTCGCTGGCTTGCCGTAAGTGGCGGGATGAGGAGCGCAGGCCCTGGCTCGACAGCATTCCGCTGCTGGCCAAGCTGGAGGAGAAGAGATCAAGCCGAAAGCCCTACCCGTTGTCATGGGATGAGCAATCGATCCTCTTCGGGGAGTTGCCGGACCACTTGCACAAGATGGCCCTGTTCAAGGTGAACACTGGCTGCCGTGAGCAGGAGGTCTGCAAGTTGAGGTGGGACTGGGAGATTCTGGTGCCGGAGCTTGGCACCAGTGTTTTTCTGATCCCGGCCGACTTTGGCGGCCGACATGAGAACTCAGGCGTAAAGAACAGGGATGAGCGCCTGGTGGTGCTGAACAGCGTGGCGAAGTCGATCATCGACAGGCAGCGCGGGATCAGCCGGGAGTGGGTATTCCCGTACAACGACACAGGGATGCACCGGATGAACGATTCGGCCTGGAAGAAAGCGAGGGTGCGCGCGGCGAAGCTCTGGCAGGAGCAACACTTGCGGCCGGCCCACCCTGGATTCGCTTCCATCAGGATTCACGACCTGAAGCATACCTTTGGCAGGCGCTTAAAGGCAGCGGGTGTAACAGAGGAGGATCGGAAGTCCCTACTTGGCCACAAGAACGGGAGCGTGACCAGTCACTACTCAGGCGCTGAGCTTGGGCAGTTGATAGAGGCGGCAAACAAGGTTTCAGCAACGGACTCGCGTGGGCCGGTGCTCACGATTCTGAAAAGGAGGCAGGCTTGAAAATGGAGAAGTCACGCAAAAGTCACGCAAATGAAAAAGGCCACTCCTTGCGGAAATGGCCTAAGTCATTGGGATTATTGGTCGGGACGGAGTGATTCGAACACTCGACCCCTTGCACCCCATGCAAGTGCGCTACCGGGCTGCGCTACGCCCCGAACTGCTCTCGATACTGCTGAGAACGTTACAAAATCTACCCTAACCTTTTGATTAATGAAAGCTTTTTTTCGAAAAACTTTCCACTCGTCGGATCAGGTTATTTCTTCAACACCACCAGCACATCTTCCAACTCGACAATCATCTGCCGAATCATCTGCTTGTACTGCGTCGTGTCTTCCTTGGCTTCATCACTAGACATGCGCAATCGCGCACCGCCGATGGTGAAGCCTTGGTCGTACAGCAGCGCGCGGATCTGGCGGATCATCAGCACGTCTTGGCGCTGATAATACCGGCGGTTGCCGCGGCGTTTGACGGGGTTGAGCTGGGGGAACTCCTGCTCCCAGTAGCGCAGCACGTGCGGTTTTACCGCACAGAGCTCGCTGACTTCACCAATGGTGAAGTAGCGTTTGCCCGGGATGGGGGGCAGCTCGTCGTTATGACTTGGTTCCAGCATAGGCCTCAACCCGGGCTTTCAATTTCTGCCCTGGACGAAAGGTGACGACGCGGCGTGCGGTGATCGGGATTTCTTCCCCGGTTTTGGGGTTGCGGCCCGGCCGTTGGCGTTTGTCGCGAAGGTCAAAGTTGCCGAATCCGGACAACTTGACCTGCTCGTTATCTTCAAGCGCGTGGCGGATCTCTTCGAAAAACAACTCGACGAGTTCCTTCGCCTCTCGCTTGTTAAGCCCAAGCTCCTCGTACAGCCTCTCGGCCATCTCAGCTTTCGTCAGAGCACCCATGCCGTTATTTCCTTAACGTGGTGTTCAACCTTTGTTCGAGCGAGGTGAGGATCAATTGCAGGGTGGCGTTCACCTCATCGTCATTAAGAGTGCGCGATGGATGCTGCCAGGTCAAGCCGACCGCGAGGCTTTTTCTATCAGGATCAATGCCTTTACCCTGGTAGACGTCAAACAGCCTGAGGTCTGTGAGCCATTCGCCTGCATTGTCACGAATTGCTTCAAGGACGTCGCTGGCGGCCACATCACGGCCGGCAATCAGGGCCAGGTCGCGGCGGGTTTCAGGGAACTTGGACAGTTCGCTGAATTTCGGCAGGCAACCTTCGACCACTTCTTCCAGGATCAGCTCGAAGACGAACACCGGGCGGTCCAGGTCGAGGGTCTTGGCCAGCTCTGGGTGCAGAGCACCGAGGTAGCCGACTTCCTTGCCGTCGCGTTCGATACGGGCGGTCTGGCCTGGGTGAAGGGCTGGGTGCTTGCCCGCGACGAACTTGAACTCGCCGAGCGCGCCGGAGTAACCCAGCACCGCTTCAACGTCGGCTTTGACGTCGAAGAAGTCGATGCCATCGCGTGGGTTGGCCCAGCCTTCTGGCAAGCGGGTACCGGTGACGACGCCGGCGAGCATCGGCTGCTGCTTGAGGTCGCCGAGCTGGCCGACAAAGCGTTGGCCGCTCTCGAACAGGCGCACGCGGTCTTGCTGGCGGTTAAGGTTGTGCTGCAGTGCTTTGACCAGGCCAGGCCACAACGAGGCGCGCATAGCGGCCATGTCGTTGGAAATCGGGTTGGCCAGCAGCAGCGGCTCGACGCCAGGACTGAACAGCTCGAACAGTTTCGGGTCGATGAAGCTGTAAGTGATTGCTTCCTGATAACCGCGTGCTACCAGCAGACGGCGCAGGGTTGGCAACTCACCGCGGGCTTCCGGCGCGCCTTTGGGGGCGAGACGGGCTTGCGGATAGCGCACTGGCAGGTGGTTGTAGCCATACAGACGGGCCAGTTCTTCGATCAGGTCGACTTCAAGACTTATATCGAAGCGGTGGCTTGGCACTTGTACCGTCCACTGCCCTGCCCCATCGGCGCTGGTGGTCAGCTCGAGGGCGTTGAGCAGTTGCTCGACCTGGGCTGGGTCCATGTCCATGCCGAGCATCTGGCTGATGCGTTCGGCGCGCAGGGTGATCGGCGCAACTTTCGGTAGGTGCTGCTCGCTGACTGCTTCGACGATCGGGCCGGCTTCGCCACCGACAATTTCCAGCAGCAGCGCGGTCGCGCGCTCCATGGCTTCGCGGGCCAGTTGCGAGTCGACGCCGCGCTCGTAGCGGTGCGAGGCATCGGTGTGCAGACCGTAGGAACGGGCCTTGCCAGCGACGGAAATCGGCTCGAAGAAGGCGCTCTCAAGGAACAAATCGCGGGTCTTCTCGGTATTCACGCCGCTGTGCTCGCCACCCATGACGCCGGCAATGGCCAGGGCCCGGGTGTGGTCGGCGATGACCAGGGTGTCGCTACGCAGGGCGACTTCCTGACCGTCGAGCAGGACCAGCTTCTCGCCTTCCTCAGCCATCCGCACGCGGATGCCACCGTTGATTTCGGCGAGGTCGAAGGCGTGCATCGGCTGGCCGAGCTCGAGCATCACGTAGTTGGTGATGTCGACTGCAGCGTCGATGCTGCGCACGTCGCTGCGGCGCAGGCGTTCTACCAGCCACAGCGGGCTTGGCTTGGCCAGGTCGACGTTGCGGATCACGCGGCCGAGGTAGCGCGGGCACGCGGCCGGGGCCGAGACTTCGACCGAGCGCACTTCGTCGTGGCTGGGGGCAACGGCCGGCACGTCGATGCGGGTAACCGGCACGTCGTACAGGGCGCTGACATCGCGCGCCATACCGGCCACCGAGAGGCAGTCGCCACGGTTCGGGGTCAGGCCGATTTCGATGCTGGCGTCGTCGAGGTTGAGGTATTCACGGATGTCCTGACCAACCGGCGCATCGGCGGCCAGTTCAAGCAAGCCGTCGTTTTCTTCACTGATCTGCAACTCGGCAGCCGAGCACAGCATGCCGTTGGATTCAACGCCACGCAGTTTGGCCTTCTTGATCTTGAAGTCGCCTGGCAGCTCGGCTCCGATCATGGCGAAGGGGATCTTCAGGCCCGGGCGCACGTTAGGCGCGCCGCAGACGACCTGGAAGGCCTCCTGGCCGTTGCTGACCTGGCACACGCGCAGCTTGTCGGCATCCGGGTGCTGCTCGGTGCTGAGCACTTCGCCGACGATGATACCGCTGAACTGGCCAGCCGCCGGCGTGACGCTGTCGACTTCGAGGCCGGCCATGGACAGACGAGCAACCAGCTCGTCGCGGGAGACTTGCGGGTTTACCCAACCGCGCAGCCACTGTTCACTGAATTTCATGCTGTTCTCCTGAATATGGTCGAGGTGTGGCCTAGCGGAATTGCGCCAGGAACCGCAGGTCGTTGTCGAAGAACAGACGCAAATCGTTGACGCCATAACGCAGCATGGCCAGACGCTCGGCGCCCATGCCGAAGGCAAAGCCCTGGAACTCTTCCGGGTCGATGCCAGACATGCGCAGCACGTTCGGATGGACCATGCCGCAGCCCATCACTTCCAGCCAGCCGGTCTGCTTGCACACGCGGCAGCCTTTGCCGGAACACATCACGCACTGAATGTCGACTTCAGCGGACGGTTCGGTGAAGGGGAAGAACGACGGACGGAAACGTACATCCAGCTGCTTCTCGAAGAACACCCGCAGGAATTCTTCGATGGTGCCCTTGAGGTCGGCGAAGTTGATGTCGCGATCGATCAACAAGCCTTCCACCTGGTGGAACATCGGCGAATGGGTGATATCCGAATCGCAGCGATAGACGCGGCCAGGGCAGACAATGCGAATCGGCGGCTGGGTCGATTCCATGGTACGTACCTGCACTGGCGAGGTGTGGGTGCGCAGCAGCATGTTGGCATTGAAGTAGAAGGTGTCGTGCATCGCCCGGGCCGGGTGGTGACCGGGGATGTTGAGCGCTTCGAAGTTGTGATAGTCGTCTTCGACCTCAGGGCCTTCAGCGATGCCGTAGCCAATGTGGGTGAAGAACTGTTCGATGCGTTCGAGGGTACGGGTGATCGGGTGCAGGCCGCCGGTGGTCTGGCCACGGCCCGGCAGGGTCACGTCAATGCATTCGGCAGCCAGGCGAGCGCTGAGCTCGGCCTCTTCAAAGCCAGCCTTGCGCGCATTGAGCACTTCGGTGACGCGTTCCTTGGCGTCGTTGATCAGCGCTCCAACCTTGGGGCGCTCTTCGGCTGGCAGGTTGCCCAGGGTCTTCATCACCTGGGTCAGCTCGCCTTTCTTGCCGAGAAATTGAACCCGGATCTGTTCCAGGGCATTGATGTCTTCAGCGCGCTCCACAGCTTCCAGGGCTTGGGAGACCAGCGCGTCCAGGTTTTCCATGTACAGACTCCAGATACAAAAATAGGGGAAGAGCTTTGAAGGCTCTTCCCCTATCGATGACGTTCAACACCCGACGGCGCATGCGCCGCCGGATGATTGTCGTGGGTACTTAAGCCAGAACGGCTTTAGCTTTCTCGACAATCGCAGCAAACGCCGCTTTTTCGTTCACTGCCAGGTCAGCCAGAACTTTACGGTCGATTTCGATCGACGCTTTTTTCAGGCCAGCGATCAGGCGGCTGTAAGACAGACCGTTGACGCGAGCACCAGCGTTGATACGAGCGATCCACAGAGCGCGGAACTGACGCTTTTTCTGGCGACGGTCACGGTAGGCGTATTGACCAGCCTTGATGACAGCCTGCTTGGCAACACGGAATACGCGCGAACGTGCACCGTAGTAACCTTTAGCCAGTTTCAGAATTTTTTTGTGACGCTTACGAGCAATTACGCCGCGCTTTACACGAGCCATGAGTAACTTCCTCTATCTAGACCAGAATTAACGAACGCGCAGCATGCGCGCGACTTTTGCCACGTCAGACGGGTGCAGCATGCTGCTACCACGCAGTTGACGCTTACGCTTGGTCGACATTTTGGTCAGGATGTGGCTCTTGAAAGCGTGCTTGTGCTTGAAGCCGGTCGCCGTTTTCAGGAAACGCTTCGCTGCACCGCTCTTGGTTTTCATTTTTGGCATGTTCGTAACTCCGCATTGGGGTGGATAAACATAACCGCAAGGCCTGCCGTGCCCTGGTGGTTATTTCTTTTTCTTGGGGGCGATGACCATCAAAAGTTGGCGTCCTTCCATCTTCGGATGCTGTTCGACGGTCCCGTATTCGGCGAGATCAGCTTCGATCCGCTTCAGCAGTTCCATACCCAGCTCCTGGTGGGCCATCTCACGACCACGGAATCTCAGAGAGATCTTGGTCTTGTCCCCATCACTTAGGAAACGTACCAGGTTGCGTAGTTTTACCTGGTAATCCCCTTCCTCCGTCCCTGGACGAAACTTGATTTCTTTGATCTGGATGATCTTCTGGTTTTTCTTGGCTGCAGCCTGTTGCTTCTTCTTCTCGAACAGGCTTTTGCCGTAGTCCATGACTTTACAGACAGGAGGTACGGCGTCAGCAGAAATCTCTACCAGATCCAGCTTCGCTTCTTCAGCGATACGAAGCGCTTCTTCGATCGAGACGATGCCCAACTGTTCACCGTCAGCACCAATTAACCGAACCTCGCGTGCAGAGATATTCTCGTTGATCGGGGCCTTCGGTGCAGCTCGTTTATCGTTTCTCATATCACGCTTAATAATCATTACTCCGATTCTTGGCGACCACGCCGGGAAACCGCATGCGCAAGGAACTCGGCGAATTGGGCGACGGGCATGGAGCCCAGGTCTGCGCCTTCGCGAGTACGCACAGCGACGGTTTGCGTTTCGACTTCACGATCCCCTATAACCAAAAGGTACGGGACCTTGAGCAAAGTATGCTCGCGGATTTTAAAGCCGATCTTCTCATTTCTCAAGTCAGACTTGGCACGAAAACCGCTATCGGTCAGATTTTTTTCAACCTGAAGGGCAAAATCGGCCTGCTTGTCAGTGATGTTCATGATCACTGCCTGGGTTGGCGCCAGCCAAGCCGGGAATACGCCAGCGTAGTGTTCGATCAGCATACCGATGAAGCGTTCGAACGAACCGAGGATGGCGCGGTGCAGCATTACCGGGCGCTTGCGCGCGTTATCTTCGGCAATGTAGCTGGCGTCCAGACGCTCAGGCAGGTTCGGATCGTACTGCAGGGTACCACACTGCCAGTTACGGCCGAGGCAGTCACGCAGGGTGAACTCGATTTTCGGGCCGTAGAAGGCGCCCTCGCCCGGCTGATATTCCCACTCCAGGCCGGATTCATTGAGTGCATCAGCCAGGGCGCCTTCGGCGCGATCCCACAGCTCGTCCGAACCGACACGTTTGGCCGGACGGGTCGAAAGCTTCATGGCGACGTCGACGAAACCGAAGTCTTTATAGACATCGAGGGTCAGCTTGATGAAGTCGGCCGCTTCTTTCTTGACCTGATCTTCGGTGCAGAAGATGTGCGCATCATCCTGAACGAAACCACGCACACGCATGATGCCGTGCAACGCACCGGATGGCTCGTTACGGTGGCATGCACCGAACTCGGCCAAACGCAGTGGCAGGTCGCGGTACGACTTCAGACCCTGATTGAACACCTGCACGTGGCACGGGCAGTTCATCGGCTTGACCGCGTAATCACGACTTTCCGACGATGTGGTGAACATGTTTTCGGCGTAGTTGGACCAGTGACCGGAACGCTCCCAAAGGATTCGATCGACCACTTGCGGGGTCTTGATCTCAAGGTAACCGTTCTGACGCTGCACAGTACGCATGTACTGCTCGAGCACCTGATAAACAGTCCAGCCGTTCGGATGCCAGAAGACCATGCCCGGCGCTTCTTCCTGCAGGTGGAACAGGTCGAGTTGCTTGCCGATCTTGCGGTGATCGCGTTTCTCGGCTTCTTCGATGCGCTGAATGTAGGCAGCCAGCTGCTTCTTGTCAGCCCAGGCGGTGCCGTACACGCGCTGCAGCTGCTCGTTCTTTGCGTCGCCGCGCCAGTAGGCACCGGACAGCTTGGTCAGCTTGAACGATTTGAGGAAGCGGGTATTGGGCACGTGCGGACCGCGGCACATGTCGACGTATTCTTCGTGATGGTACAGACCCATGGCCTGTTCATCCGGCATGTCCTCAACAAGGCGCAGCTTGTAGTCTTCGCCACGGGCCTGGAACACGTCGATGACTTCGGCGCGCGGGGTGACCTTCTTGATGACGTCGTAGTCTTTCTCGATCAGCTGCTGCATGCGCTTTTCGATGGCAGCGAGGTCATCAGGGGTGAAGGGGCGCTCGTAGGCGATATCGTAATAGAAGCCGTCATCGATGACCGGGCCGATTACCATCTTGGCGGTCGGGTACAGCTGCTTGACTGCGTGGCCGACCAGGTGGGCGCACGAGTGACGGATGATTTCCAGCCCCTCTTCATCTTTGGGGGTGATGATCTGCAGGGTGGCGTCGTGTTCGATCAGGTCGCAGGCATCGACCAGCTTGCCGTCGACTTTACCGGCCAGGGTGGCCTTGGCCAGGCCAGCGCCAATCGAGGCGGCGACTTCGGCTACGGATACAGCGTGATCGAACGAACGTTGACTGCCATCGGGAAGAGTAATGGTGGGCATGGCGCCTCCTCTCCTAGTGGTGACCCCTACCAAAGGTCACGTGGGTTGGGATGAGCCAGTACAAGATCCGACCTGCCTTCCTTAATAGAGGAAGCCTGCCTCACAGTGGCAGAAGCCTTTCGGCTTGTCAGGGGCGAACCAGAGTGACTGGAAATAGAAAGATAGCTGCTGGCTGCCTCTGGGCAACTGCAAGCCGAGCATGCTAGCACGCAGGTTAGCGGCCAGGCACGAATATTTGGTAAATGCGTAAATCCGGTGAACTGTGAGTAAAAATGCCTATCAGATTTGCTGATGCATCCGATTTTCATCAGACCTATATCAAGGGAGTGTCTGGTTATGCGACTTCAGTCTCTTCTGGCCCTGACCGCCGCGGGGGCACTGCTGCTGCCCATGGCGGCCCAAGCCGACTGGCCAGCCGGCAAGAAAGACGCCTACATGCAGCAATGCGTGCAGGTGGCCACCCAGCAAGGCGTCAGCGCCAAGGATGCCGACACCCACTGCAAGTGTGGTGCCCAGGCAATCGAGAAGAATTTCAGCAAGGCTGAGATCGAAGACCTCGACAGCAAGGACGGTGTTGACGCGAAATTGATGCAAAAGGCTCAAACTGTGGTAAAACAGGCGTGCACGACGAAAGGTTGACCGCGTAACAGCGGGCTTCCGAGCCTTTATTTGCGCTGTATCAGTTTTCTTCGCAGTTAAAAGGCGCGACACGCGCAGAATTAGACTATGATGTACCTGGCGCACGCAGCTTCGGCTACATCTGCACCGATAAAAAATTACGTTTCTGGAGATTCACCCCATGTCCAATCGCCAAACCGGCACCGTCAAGTGGTTCAACGATGAAAAAGGCTTCGGCTTCATCACTCCTCAAGGCGGCGGCGACGACCTGTTCGTACACTTCAAAGCCATCGAATCCGACGGCTTCAAGAGCCTGAAAGAAGGCCAGACTGTTTCCTTCGTTGCCGAAAAAGGCCAGAAGGGTATGCAGGCTGCACAGGTTCGTCCGGAGTAATTCGGATGCTGTAAAAAAACCCGCCCTCGTGGCGGGTTTTTTTATGCCTGAATTCTACAGATTGGTCGCCGCCGCCCATGGCGCCAGCGACCATTAAAGAGCAAATCAGCCACAGTTGACGCGGACGACGTTACCCTGCTCGTCAACATTGAGGTTGAGCCGCTCGGAGCGGTACTCCAGGGTGACCATATCGTGCGGCTTGAGGATGCGGGCCATTTGCGAGCCGCTGGCTTTACGCGCCTGCTCAAGCAGCTGGGGCGTGCCCGGTTTGCCTACGGTGAAGTCAGCGCCGCTGGCGTTACAGCGGCCATCGGTGCCAGCCGAGGCTGCCGGTGCACTGCTGTCACCGTCCGGCGCGCTGCCAGTGCTGCAACCAGCCAGCGCAACAGCTACCAGCACGGTTGCCAGAGAAGCACGGGTACGGAACATGAATCCTCCTAATCATCATGGGAACTGCTATATGCGACAGTAGTGCGCAATATTCGTTGCAAAACGCCCAAGTGTGCCTGACTCGCGCCCGCGAGGGGAAACAGCAATCGTCACCAGGTTTTGCACCGAATAAATAGTTTGTCGCGCACGGACTGTTATGCCTAAGTCGCAGGGCTCTTGACGCAAAGGCATGATTTACTGCAATAAGTGGAGTGCAGCATGCCTCCCTACGAACGCCAGGGCCCGGTGTTCGACCTATAGTCCGAACCAACGAGAAATTTCCAATGCGCAGCCTCAGCATCGATGCCGACATCCAGGTCCACTTACCCGCGGGCCATCGCTCGTACGCACCAGGCACCGCCGAGGAGCTTATGCTGATTGCCGTGGACCTGCTGGTACACGAACTCGGCAACGAAGGCTCCCGCAGCTTTATAGAGCAAGTGCTGGAGCGCTACGCGCCCCAGGCGGCAGCTATGGCAATCGAGCCAGCCGCTCGCTGAGCAGATCGAACAAGCCCTGGGCATCGCCCTGCTCTACCCACATGACATTGGCGGGCTGCTTGAGCACGCCATACCAGTCGGCAACGGTCTGACCGAAGGTCGGGCCTTCGCGACTATCAACACTCATGTGGATCTGCCGCCCGCTGAACATCTCTGGCTTGAGCAGATAAGCAATGACGCTCGCATCATGCACCGGCCCGCCGGGCAAGCCGTAGAGCTGCATGTCATGCTGAATGTAGGCATTAAGGATGTCCACGACCTGCTTGCTGGCGCGGTTGTTGACCGCGCTCAACTGCTTGAGCCGAGTATCGCTGGTCAGCAGCTTGTGGGTGACATCCAGAGGCAGGTAGGTGAGCTTGACGCCACTGGCCAACACCACCTCAGCGGCATGCGGGTCCGCGTACAGATTGAATTCAGCGACTGGCGTGATGTTTCCGCCATTGAAGTGGGCGCCGCCCATGACCACGACTTCCTTGATGCCTTGGGCGATTCCTGGCTGCTGGATCAGCGCCAAGGCCAGGTTGGTCTGCGGCCCAAGCATGGCGATGGTGATGCTGTGCGGCTTGGCTGCGCTCAGGGTATCGACCAGATACTGCACCGCATTGCCCGCGGCCAAGCCTTGCTTTGGCTCATGCACCTGCACGCCGGTAATGCCCTCCTCGCCGTGAACCTCAGCGGCGTAGATGGGCACGCGCACCAAAGGTCGCCCAGCACCGGCGTAGACCGGTATGTCTTCGCGCCCAGCCCATTCACGGGCCAGACGCGCGTTGCGGGCGGTTTTCTCTAGGCGCACGTTGCCGGCAACCGTGGTGATCGCGCGAATGTTCAGCTCCCCGGGTGAAGCCATAGCCAAAAACAGCGCCACCAGGTCATCGGCACCAGGGTCGGTGTCGATGATCAACTCGTGCGGGGCGGCGTGCAGCATCGAGGTGGTTACAGCGGCCATGAGGGCGGCTCCTTGCAGCAGTTTCTTCAACATAAGGCACTCCTGCGCCAACAGTTTGCAAATTCAGGGCCCGCCACGGCGGATCGAAGCCAACAGGTCAAAACGTGACGCCAGCGACCAATGCGATATTGCTGAATGGCTTGCACTCCCCGGTGCGCACAATGACCTTGGCCTGACGACTCAGCAGCTTGAACTCACTGTGCGGCATCTGCTGGCGAACGCCGAGCAAGCCCAGCGCGCTGAGCTGCTGGATTTCAGCCAACGCCGGTGGCGCGACCTCGAACAGCTCGGCCGCCAAGACATGCCGTTCGACCTGCATTTCGCTCAGCACCACCCGCAGTACACTGGCGAAGTCCGGCAAGCCCGAGGTAATGGCCAGGTCGATCAATTCCACGCCAGCCGGCACCGGCAAGCCGGCATCACCGATCACCACGATGTCGCCATGACCCAGGCCGGCAATCGTGCGCGACAGAGCAATATTGAGCAGTGCGGTCTTTTTCATGGCTGCAGCTCCGTCAGATAGGGAATCGAGGGCTGCGCTCCCGCACGAGTGACCGATATGGCGGCCGCGCGCTGACCGAGGATGATCGCCTCAGCCTCACTCAGCCCACGCGCCAAGCCAGCGGCAAAGCCACCGATAAAGGTGTCACCGGCCGCAGTGGTGTCGAGCGCTTTGACCGGCGTTGCCGGATAGTGCTGGCAGCCTTGCGCGCTCACTAGCAAAGCGCCCACGCTACCGAGGGTCACGATCACTTTGCCGACCCCGAACGCGAGCAACTGCTCGGCAGCGCGGCGGGCGCTGTCCTGGTCGCTCACCGTAATGCCGGTCAAAGCCTGGGCCTCGCTTTCGTTGGGCGCGAGGTAGTCGATGTTGGTAAACCAGTCTGCCGGCAGCGGGCCGGTAGCGGGGGCAGGATTGAGAATCACCGTCTTGCCCAACTCACGGGCTCGGACCAAGGTCCAGGCGACCGTTGCCTGGGGCACTTCCAGTTGGCAGATTACGATATCAGCGGCCTGCAACAAGCTGTCAGCGCGCTGCACCGACTCGGCGCTGAGCAGGCCGTTGGCACCGGGGATCACCACAATTGCGTTCTGGCTGGCAGCGTCCACCACTATCAGCGCCACTCCGCTGGAAACACCCGCGCAGCTAGCCACTGCCTGGCAATCAACGCCTTCGACCTGCAGCGCTTGTAGCAGCTGCGGGCCATAGGCGTCATCACCGACATTGCCGATCATGGCCACGCTGGCGCCAAGGCGCGCCACGGCCACCGTCTGGTTGGCACCCTTGCCGCCGGGCACCGTGAAAAAACCGTCGCCGGTCAGCGTCTCGCCGGCTCGCGGCAAGCGCTCGGCGCGGGCCACCAAGTCCATGTTGAGGCTGCCGACCACTACTACCTTGGCATGCATGGGACGTCCTTAGCGGTAATCATTGAACAGGTCCGGGCGTGGCCCGGTAGATTCGCGCATGATGATGCGCGGGGCGATGATGCGCTGCTCGGCCGGGGCGTCGTGCCGCGGCCTGGCGATGCGCGACAGCAGCAATTCGGCAGCACTCTCGCCCAGCTCGCGAATCGACTGGCCTACGGTGGTCAGCGGCGGGTATACGTAGCGGCTGAGCTCGATGTCATCGAAACCGATCACCGATAGCTCGGCCGGCACGCTGATATTGCGCTCGGCGGCCGCGCGCAGGACGCCAAAGCCGATCATGTCGTTGCCGGCAAAAATCGCCGTGGGCCGCTGGCCGTCGAGCAACTGCGCCGCAGCAGCGTGGCCGCCTGGGCTGGTGAAATCACAGTGCAACACACGTGCTGCGCTGATCTCAGCCTGCGCCTCGGCCATCGCCCGGTGAAAACCGGCCACGCGCAACTGGCTGACCCCGGTCTCGGCTGGCCCGCCAATACAAGCGATGTCGCGGTGGCCGAGCTCGAGCAGGTGACGGGTGGCGAGGTAAGCGCCTTGTTCGTGGTCGATCCGCACCAGGTCGGCATCAACGCCCTCCAGCGCGCGATCGACGATGACCATCGGCGTGCGCACACAGGCCAGGCTTTGCAGCAAGTCACTGTCTTCACCGACTGACGCTACCACCAGGCCATCAATGCGCTTTTCCAGCAGTACGCGCAGGTAGCTGCGCTGCTTTTGCGGATTGTCGTCGGAGTTGCACAGGATCACGCAGTAGCCATTACGCTCGCAGCCATCCTCAATGCCCCGGGCCAGCTCGGCAAAGTACGGGTTGACGCTGCTAGGCACCAACAGGCCGATAGTGGCAGTACTGCGGGCCTTGAGCGAGCGGGCTACAGCACTGGGCACATAGTCGAGTTCGGCGATGGCCGCCTCGACCTTCAGGCGCACCTGCTCGCTGACCGGACGGGTCTTGTTCAGCACATGGGAAACGGTGGTGTAGGAAATCCCCGCCATTGCCGCGACATCTTTGATGGTTGCCATGGTTTCAGTTCCGCCGGCTCGCGCGCCGGCTGCGATAAGTGTCGAGCACCACGGCAATCACAATGACCGCCCCGGTGATAATGCGTTTGGTTGGTTCGGAAGCGCCGATCTGAGCCAGCCCGGCGGCCAGCACCGAAATGATCAGCACCCCGAAGAATGTACTGATAACTGAGCCACGCCCGCCCATCAGGCTGGTACCGCCGATCACCACGGCGGCAATTACCTGCAGTTCAAGGCCAGCACCGGCGTTCGGGTCGGCGGCCTCCAGACGAGAAATCTGGAACAGCGCGGCGAGGCCGGCGAGTAGGCCCATCAGGGTGAACACCATGATCTTGTACGGCCGCGGGTCGATCCCGGCCAAGCGTACAGCTTCTTCATTGGTACCAATGCCGATCAGGTAGCGGCCGAACACCGTGCGTGTCAGTACAAGGTGGGCAACGACGATGACCAGCAAGGCAATGATGAAGGCTGGCGAGATGCCAAATGCTACTGGATTGGAAAACCAGGCGTAGGCATCGCCGATATAGGCCGTGCGCGAATCAGTGAACTGATAGGCCAGGCCACGGGCCATTTCCAGCACACCGAGCGAGACGATAAAGGATGGAATGCGCCAGGCCACGGTAATGCAGCCAGTGACGCTGCCAGCCAGGGCGGCGACTGCCATGCCCAACAGCGCAGCGGGCAACACGCTCCAGCCCCACCCCAGGATTGCCACGCTGACTGCCGAGGCTGCCAAGGCCAGCACCGAGCCCACCGACAGGTCGATGCCACCGATGATCAACACCAGCGTCATGCCTACTGCCAGCACCATCAGATCGGGGATCTGGTTGGCCAGGGTACTGAAGGTTGCGTACGACCAGAAATGGCTGCTCATAAACGAGAACAGCACAATCATTGCCAGCAATGCGCCGGCCAGCCCCAGATAAGTACCAAGGCCCAGATAGGTGCCGCTGCGGCGAGCGGGAGTGTCGACGGGAGAGCTGTTCATGGGTCCATCCTGGGAGCTGCTTCATGCAGCAGAGCATCACGTTGTTGATAACCGGCAAACGCCGCGGCAAGCAGTTGATCCTGGCTCCAGGTATCGCGCTCGAAGGTGTCGATCAGGCGCCCCGCAGAGAGCACACCGATGCGATCGCAGATCAGCATCAGCTCGCGCAGGTCACTTGAAACAACCACCAGTGCCTTGCCCTGGCGCGCCAATTCGGCAAGCAGGCCATAGATGTCGAACTTGGCGCCAACGTCGATACCGCGGGTCGGCTCGTCGAACAGCAGTACCTGGCAGTCGCGCTCGAGCCAGCGGCCAATCACCACCTTTTGCTGATTGCCACCGGACAACTCACTGACAGCCTGCGCCGGGCTTGCGCTGCGAATGCGCATGGCGCTGATCTGGCGCTCGGCCAAGGCGGTTTCGGCAGCGCTGTTGATGACCCCAGCACGGGACACGGCGCCCAGGTTACCGAGGGCAATATTGGCGCTGATCGACTGCGTCAGCAGCAGCCCCTCACCTTTGCGATCCTCGGTAATCAATGCAATGCCAGCACGCACAGCGGCCTTGGGCGAGTCGACAGTGATCGGCTGCGGCGGCTGACCAAGGGCAACGCTGCCGCTGTCGGCGCGGTCGGCGCCGTAGATCAGCCGCAGCAGTTCGGTACGGCCGGCGCCGATCAGGCCGGAGATACCAAAGATCTCCCCTGCCCTCACCTCGAATGAAACCTCGCACACCTTGCCGGCACGGCTGAGCTTGTCGACCTTGAGCAGCGGCGCGCCGATCTGGCGCCTGCCCAGGTCGATATGCTCGCCCACGTCACGCCCGACCATCAGGTTGACCAGCTCGGCACTGTTGTAACGTTGGATCGGCTCGGCGCACACCAGCTTGCCATCGCGCAGCACCGCAATGCGCTGGGCCACACGCTGCAGCTCTTCAAGGCGATGAGATATGTACACGATAGCCACGCCGCGCTGACGCAGGCGCTCGATCTGAACAAACAGCAGCTCGACCTCGCGGGCAGTGAGCATCGCCGTAGGCTCGTCGAAGATCAGCACCCGGCAATCACCAATCAGATTGCGGGCGATCTCGACCATCTGCTGATGGCCGATACCCAACTCACCGACCAGGGTATCCGGGTCAATCGCGTCCAGGCCCACCTGCGCCATAGCGGCGACCGCCAACTGGCGCAGACGCTTGTGATTGATCCAGCCGAAACGGCTGGGCAAGTTGTCGAGAAACAGGTTCTCGGCAACCGTCAGGGTGGGCAGCAGGTTCAGCTCCTGCATCACCATACGCACCCCAAGCCCCTCTGCCGCACTGCGGCTGGCAGGGCTGTAAGGTTGGCCGAGGTAGCTCATGTGCCCAACGGTGGGAATTTCCAGGCCGCTGATCAACTTCGATAGCGTGCTTTTGCCGGCGCCGTTCTCACCGGTCAGCGCCAGCACTTCGCCGGCGTACAGCTCCAGCTCGACGTCAGCCAGCACAGGCTGGGCGTAGCTCTTGCCCAGCCCGCTGACCGCGAGCACCGTTTGCGTGGCCGATGCAGACATGGCCGGGTCTCCTGCCTGGATCACGGCTTGGTGATCAATTCAACCGGGGTTTGGATGACATTGTCGGCATCGACAGCGGTTTTTTCGCCCTTGATCATCTGCAGCGCAGCCTGGATACCATATACGGCTTGCTTCTTGGCATCCTGATCGAGCGTGGCGAGCACGCGACCATCTTTGAGCATCGGCTTGATGGCGTTGATGTTGTCATAGCCAACTACCTGAACCTGATCTTTCTTGCCTGCAGCACGCACAGCCGAGACAGCCCCAAGCGCCATGCTGTCGTTGCCGGCCAACAGCGCTTTGATCTCTGGATACTCGTTGAGCATGGCCGCCGCCACCGCATTGCCCTTGTCGATTTCCCAGTTACCAGACTGCACCGAAACGACCTTGATCTGTGCCGCCTGCATGGCGTCCTGGAAACCAGCCGTGCGCTGTTGGGCGTTGGTAGTGGTGGAGACGCCTTCGATAATACCCACCTGATCACCTGGCTTGAGCTTTTGCTGGGCCAGATAGTCACCGACCAGCCTGGCACCCTTGCGGTTGTCAGGGCCAACGAAGGGCACGCTGAGATTTTTGCTCTTGAGCACTTCGGGGTCGAGACGGTTATCGATGTTGATGACGGTGATGCCGGCATCCATAGCTTTCTTGATCACCGGCACCAGCGCCTTGGAGTCAGCCGGCGCGATCACCAGCGCGTTGGCGCCAGTGGCAATCATTTGCTCGACGATGCGGATCTGGTTGCTGGTGTCGGACTCGTCCTTGATGCCGTTGGCTACCAGGTCGAAGTCGTTAGGGTGCTCTTTCTGGTAGGCCTTGGCGCCGTCTTCCATGGTGCGGAAGAACTCGTTGGCCAATGACTTCATGACCAGAGCGACTTTGGGTTTTTCCTCAGCCTGACCTGGCAGGGGGAGTGCGAGCGCCAACGAGGAGACGATAGCGAGGGACAGCAGACGACCGGGGAACGGCAGTTTCATGAGATGACTCCGAATCTTGTGTTTTTTATCGGATCGCAATCGTTTGCGTTAAGCCACTATGGAAACAAGCCCTGATTTTGTCAATTGCCTGAGACGCTGTTTTGGCAAACCGGGGCGAGCGGCAGGTTACGCGGATTAGCCACGGAAAACCGAACAAATTTACCTGTATCCGTTCGGTAAGCCGAATACATCCCATCGCTGGATTTGTCTCGGCATATGAGCGAACTCCCGCCTGGAGCGGCTCAACCCAGATACGCCGCTGCGTTGGTATGAAACCTGCGTGCTCAGCTGCGCGACATATAAATCTCACCAGGAAGATCGAGAGAACAATAACGATGAAAACCGCACTGAAGACATTTGCCCCGGGCGCCCTCGCCCTGCTGCTTATCCTGCCAACTGCAGTTTCTGCCAAAGAAGCCGAGCAGCAACAAAAGCTCGCCAATGTGGTGATTCTCGCCACCGGCGGCACCATTGCCGGCGCCGGCGCCAGCGCCGCCAACAGCGCTACCTATCAGGCTGCCAAGGTAGGCATCGACAAATTGATCGCCGGCGTACCGGAGCTGGCTCAACTGGCCAATGTGCGCGGCGAGCAGGTCATGCAGATCGCATCCGAAAGCATCAGCAACGACGACCTGCTCAAGCTGGGCAAACGCGTCGCCGAGCTGGCTGACAGCAACGACGTCGACGGTATCGTTATCACCCACGGCACCGACACCCTGGAAGAAACCGCCTACTTCCTCAACCTGGTAGAAAAGACCGACAAGCCAATCGTAGTGGTCGGTTCGATGCGCCCGGGCACCGCAATGTCGGCTGACGGCATGCTCAACCTTTACAACGCCGTAGCCGTCGCCAGCGACAAGCAATCGCGCGGCAAAGGCGTACTGGTGACCATGAACGACGAAATCCAGTCCGGCCGTGACGTCAGCAAGTCGATCAACATCAAGACCGAAGCGTTCAAGAGCGCCTGGGGCCCGATGGGCATGGTCGTGGAAGGCAAATCGTACTGGTTCCGCCTGCCAGCCAAGCGTCACACCTCCAACTCCGAGTTCGACATCAAGCAAATCAGTAGCCTGCCTGCCGTAGACATCGCCTACGGCTACGGCAACGTCACCGACACCGCCTACAAGGCTCTGGCGCAAAATGGCGCCAAGGCGCTGATCCATGCCGGTACCGGTAACGGCTCGGTATCGTCCCGCGTGGTACCAGCCCTGCAAGAGCTGCGTAAGAACGGCGTGCAGATCATTCGCTCTTCCCACGTAAACCAGGGCGGTTTCGTACTGCGCAACGCCGAGCAGCCGGATGACAAGAACGACTGGGTGGTTGCCCATGACCTGAACCCGCAAAAGGCACGAATTCTGGCGATGGTCGCAATGACCAAGACCCAGGACAGCAAAGAGCTGCAGCGGATCTTCTGGGAATATTGATCTGTTGATTGCCTGAGCCGAGCAACGCTTTGCTCACCGCTGTCGCGGGCTGTATGGCCCGCGACAGTCACTGGGCCAAGGCTCACGAGGTTGTTGCGAAATTGCCTGCAGTGAAATACTGTACGCACATACAGCACAACAAGGAACACCCCCGATGGCCGCTGCCTCTCAAGCCACCCCAAGCCCATACCAACAACTGGGCGAGCGCATTCAGAAAATCATAAACAGCCCTACCGCCCAGCGCAGCAAGTCTGCGTTGATCTTTCGGCTGGAGCACGAGTTGCCGGACGACTGGGCAACACTACTCGAAGAGATCGCTGAAAACGACAACGTCACCCTTGCCTACCGGGATGATGGCGGCGTGCAGATATTCTGGACTGTACCCAAGGAAGACTGAGCAGGAACTCAAGCCTTGGCGGTAGCATCGTCCGCTTGCGGCCTGAGCAAAGCATTGACCTGCGAGGTCAGTGCCTCGAGGGTAAATGGCTTGGTCAGTATCGCCGTGGTCGACTCCAGCGGCTGGCGATCGAGCACTTCAGGTTGCGCATAGCCCGTCATCAGCAACACCGGCAGGTCAGGCCGCGACTGCCTTCCGGCCTCCGCCATCTGCCGCCCGTCAAGCCCACCGGGTAAACCGATGTCGGTCACCAGCAGATCAATGCGGATGTCCGAACGCAGCAGTTGCAACCCTGCCAGGCTGTCCGCCGCCTCGATCACCACATAGCCGTAACTGCCCAGGGTTTCGCTGACAAACATGCGCACGGAGGACTCGTCATCGACCACTAAAACCGTTTCGCCAGCTGCGGCCGTGGGCTCGGCACACCCGCCAGGTTGCGCCTGCGGGGCGTCCAGCGCAGCGGCGTGGCCCGGCAACTGCAGCAGCACCCGCGTGCCTTTGCCCGGTTCTGACTCGATCCTCACCTGACCACCGGATTGCTTGGCAAAACCATAGATCATCGACAAGCCAAGCCCGGTACCGGCGCCAACCGGTTTGGTCGTGAAGAACGGCTCGAAGGCCTTGCCGAGCACTTCGGCGCTCATGCCGCTACCACTGTCCGCCACGCAAATGCTCAGGTAGTTGCCGGGGCTCAACTCTGGATCAAGCTCGGGCCCAGTCGTCAGCCGCTGGTCGCGAGTGCTTATCAGAATCCTGCCGCCACCCGGCATGGCATCGCGCGAATTGATACACAGATTGAGCAAGGCGTTTTCAACCTGCGCCGGGTCGACCAGACAAGCACTGGCCTGGGCTGCCAACTCCACCTTCAGGCTGATTGCCGGCCCGACCGTACGCCGGATCAGCTCCTCCATGCCGCCAATCAAGGCATGCACATCCGTCTCGACCGGCACCAGCGTCTGCCGACGGGAGAATGCGAGCAGGCGATGGGTAAGGGCAGCGGCGCGCTGAGCGGCACCATGAGCAACGCCCAGATAACGCTCCAGGTCGGCCGTGCGCCCCTGATTCAAACGCAGCCTGATCAAGTCGAGGCTACCGCTGATGCCGGCCAGGAGATTGTTGAAATCGTGAGCGATGCCCCCGGTCAGTTGGCCCACAGCCTCCATCTTCTGTGCCTGACGCAGCGCAGCCTGAGCTGCCTCGCGCTCGGCAACGGCGACGCTGATGCGGACTTCCAACGTACGATTTAGCTCGAGCAAGGCGGATTCGGCGTTCTTTCGCGCGGTGACATCCATTGAGGAGCCGATCAAACCGATCACCTCACCGGCGTCGCTCAGCAACGGCGCCTTCACCGACAGCCAAACGGCTACAGAACCGTCCGGCATGTCGACCCGCTCTTCGATCTGCTCAGCCTGACCGCTGTCCATGATGCGCTGGTCGTTCGCCATGACCTGGCGCGCCTGCGCTTCGTCTTCAAGGAATTCCAGGTCGGTCTTGCCCAGGTAAACCTCGGGCGGCTTGCCGATCAGCTGCGTAGTGCCGTGGTTGGCGACCAGCATCCGTCCCTGGCGGTCCTTGGCATACACCACGCCAGGAACTGCCGCCGTGAACGTGCGCAACAAGGCGTTTGCGCGATCGCGCTCAGTTTCGGCAACACGCCGTCCCTCAATGTCCATCAGCACGCCTGGAAAGCGCACAGCCATGCCCTGTTCATCGAGCTCGGCGCGACCATTGGCCTCTACCCAGCGATAGCAGCCGTCCTCATGGAGAACACGATATTCACAGCGAAAGCGCCCACCGCGAGCCATGGCCTGTTCGATGTCACGGCCAACCCGTTCGCGGTCTTGCTCGTGGATGGAGGCAAACGCCTCGGAGATCGGAATACCACTGGTGCAGCGTTCTGCACACAGCCCGAATGAGCGGGCGAAGCGCTCATCCGCCGTCACGCAGTCATTACGAATATCCCAAAGCCAGGTACCAATGATGGCGCCAGCATCGAGAGCCAGTTGCAGACGCTCCGAGGCATCAGTCGGGAAAACCTGAAGACGGTCGGGCCTGACCATCGCTTCGACCCGCTCCGCAGGGCCTTCTCGATCCATTGCTACCTCTTGAGTTACCGAGCTTCAAGGTCGGGCATATTACCGACCAAGCGGGTAAATGTGCTATAGGGTAGACAGCGCAACCGAGGCGAGCGTTCAAGTCAAGGCTTGCAGATAGGCACTGGCATGTTGATAGCGGCTGAGCCGGGCAAGGTCAGCGGGACCTGGGCAGGCGATGCGACTGAGGTCACTGTTATCGGCCAGATCAGCCAACTTGACCTCTCGTGCCAGAGGGTCAGCGCCGGCCCGAATCACAAACGCCTCATAGCTCTCGCCAGGACGTCGACTCAGCGAGAGCAAGGCGGCGAGGATTTTCAGCGGGAAACCCTCAAGAGCGAGGTCCGATACCGTCAGGGGCGTGTCTTCGAGTACATCGTGGAGCACGGCGACAATCCGCTGCTCAGGTGTGGACACTCGCATCATTACCCGCAGCGGATGAAGAATGTAGGCGGCCCCACCCTTGTCGTACTGCCCCTCGTGGGCTTTTGCGGCTACAGCGATGGCCCGTTCCAATGTAGACATGCGACCTCTCCCTGTTCAGCGCCCGCTTAGCCAAGCATAGCCAACGATCGCGCTCAGGCACAGCCCGCCTGCCTCATCAGTCACTTATCAGCGCTGGGCGCCATGCTGGATCACCACAGAGTCAGTGCCTTGACGCGCCATCACATCGGCCTTGCGCGCCTGCGCCTCTTCTTTGGTCGGGAATGGACCCAGCAGCACCACCGGCTTGCCATCACGGTACTCGACTGAAGAGGGAATACCCTTTTCTATAAGGCGCGCAGTCATGTCGCTCAGAGCCCCCATGTTCGGCCCCTGCACCACCTCGACATCCCAGCCCTCTGGCGCCGGCTGATCGGCCAGGGCTTCGGCGCGACGCTGCAGCTCGGCCCCTCCACAGATCTCGCGGATGCGCAGGTCGTCGCCGGTTTCGTCGACGATGATCCGGTACTGGCCATCCCGCTTGATAGCAACGTAGCTGCGGTAAGCCTCGAATTTGCCGTCAGCGTCCTTGCCACGGAATTGACCGCAGATCGAGCCATCGGTATCGAAGCGCACGTTGGCGAATTTGGCGGTCTTGGGATTACTCAAGTGTTCGGCCACCTGTTTGTGCACGCCATCCACTTCATTGTTGCAGCCCGCCAAGGCCAGCATCGCTGTTACCACCGCAAGTTTACGCACGCGTCTAACTCCAGAATCGAAGGCGCGGATTCTACCATGATGGCTGGCTAGCGCCGATGGGCAGGCTGCCGCAGGGTGTTTCAGGCGCGAAACAAATGCAAAAAGGGCGACCCTTTCGGATCACCCTCTTCAAGTTTGGTAGGCACAATTGGACTCGAACCAACGACCCCCACCATGTCAAGGTGGTGCTCTAACCAACTGAGCTATGTGCCTGTCGTGGGGCGCATATTACGAGTGAAGCGCACCCCTGTAAAGCTTTTTTTTGAAGAAAATCAAAACCTTTGCGCCACCGAGCGGCGCACTCTGGTGCACGCCCCTGAGACTGTGGTCGCCCCACCAGTCTCAGCAACCAACAGCAGCGTAAATGAAAAAAGGGTGACCCTTGCGGATCACCCCTTTTCGATTTGGTAGGCACAATTGGACTCGAACCAACGACCCCCACCATGTCAAGGTGGTGCTCTAACCAACTGAGCTATGTGCCTGTCGTGGGGCGCATTCTACGGAATCCAAAAACCCTGTCAACTGTTTTTTCCACGCTAAGCCACTGAATCATAAAAATATTTACTAATAGTCACGCGCCACCGCTGCGTAAAGGATTTTCACCGTACGACTAGCGGGTGTTTATTATTATTGATAGCATCGGTACATTCGTTAAAAATATAAAACACGAGGTCTCTCGAGCATGGCTAATACCCCCTACCCACAGTCCTACTACGCCGCCTCGGCCAACCCGGTGCCGCCACGTCCGGCGCTGCAGGGTGAGGTGGAAACCGACATCTGCGTAATTGGTGCGGGCTATACCGGCCTGTCCAGCGCACTGTTCCTGCTGGAGAACGGCTTCAAGGTCACCGTCGTCGAAGCGGCCAAGGTTGGCTTTGGTGCATCCGGCCGCAACGGTGGCCAGATCGTCAACAGCTACAGCCGTGACATCGACGTGATCGAACGCACTGTTGGCCCGCGCGAAGCACAATTGCTGGGCGCGATGGCCTTCGAAGGCGGGCGTATCATCCGCGAGCGCGTAGCCAAGTACAACATCCAGTGCGACCTCAAGGACGGCGGCGTATTTGCGGCCATCACGCCCAAGCAGATGGCCCACCTGGAATCGCAAAAACGCCTGTGGGAACGCTATGGCCACACCCAACTGGAGCTGATGGACCAGAAGCGCATTCGTGAAGTGGTCGCGTGCGACAGCTATATAGGCGGCATGCTCGACATGAGCGGCGGCCATATTCACCCGCTCAACCTGGCCTTGGGCGAAGCGGCTGCGGTCGAGTCGCTGGGCGGCGTGATCTATGAACAGACCCCAGCCATACGCATCGAGCGCGGCGCCAACCCGGTCGTGCACACCCCGCAGGGTAAGATCCGCGCCAAGTACATCATCGTTGCCGGCAACGCTTACCTGGGTAACCTGGTGCCGGAGCTGGCCTCGAAGTCGATGCCATGCGGTACTCAGGTGATCACCACCGAGCCACTCAGCGAGGAGCTGGCACGTACCCTGCTGCCGCAGGACTACTGCGTCGAGGATTGCAACTACCTGCTCGACTACTACCGCCTGACCGGCGACAAGCGCCTGATATTCGGCGGCGGGGTGGTCTACGGCGCACGCGACCCGGCCAACATCGAAGCGATCATCCGGCCGAAGATGCTCAAGGCATTCCCGCAGCTCAAGGACGTCAAGATCGACTACGCCTGGACCGGCAACTTCCTGCTGACGCTGTCACGTCTGCCTCAGGTCGGCCGCATCGGCGACAACATCTACTACTCGCAAGGCTGCTCCGGCCACGGCGTGACCTACACCCACCTGGCGGGCAAAGTCCTGGCCGAAGCGCTGCGCGGCCAGGCCGAACGCTTTGACGCATTCGCCGGCCTGCCGCACTACCCGTTCCCGGGTGGCCAACTGCTGCGAGTACCGTTCAGCGCCATGGGTGCGTGGTATTACAGCCTGCGCGATCGCCTGGGCTTCTGAGCCATAGCGGATGAAGACGGCCGGCCATCAGCGCCGGCCGTTTGCGTTCAGGGCTGGCCGAGGCTGCTGACGGCTTGCCTGGCCGCCATTTCCTGCCCTGCCCGGGCAAGTTCATCGGCGCCTTGCAACCAGCGCTGGCGATCAACCTGTGCAGGCAGTTGCTGCGGTGGCTGAATCAACACTGCCCAACTGCCCTGCTCCGCCCACGCCTTGGCAAACGCGTCGAACGACATCATCTGCCGCCGCTGCATGCCTGCACGCAGCAGCACCCGCTGCTTGTAGCTGTCATAGCCGACCAGTACCGCATAACGCGGCTCACTCCACCACGCCGAACCCTCTTGATAACGCAGCAGCACCGGGTTGCCCGCCGCCACCTGGGCGAGCAATGCATCCAGACGCTTGTCCAGCGGATACACCAGCATGCCGTAATCACGCGCCACAGGCGGGATCGATGTTTCCAGCGCTTCGGCTGCTTCAGGCAGCTTCAGCGGCTTGTCGAGCAAGCCCGGGGTGATCCGAATGCCTTGCTGCGAGAGCATGACCGCCAGCGCCATGGCGCCGCTGTGATTGGCGTTGCCGCGGAAGAACGGCACGCTGCTGATCTCGACCCGCTGCGGCAAGCCTTTTACATCCGCTGGAGGCGCGCCGGCGCAGCCAACCAGACTGGCCGCCAGCAGGCATGCAGCGAGCAGGCGCTGTGAAGGGTTGAGCAACGACTTGCGGGAAGCTTGCAACATGGACACTCACTTGTCTGAAGCCGGGCTGGCATCCGGCGATGGTCTCTGATCATAGGGCGGACGCGCGCGCAGGAATAGCCCGACGCAGGCTAGTAACAAATCGGACCAAGGGTTCGACCTAAGCTCAATTGAACGTCATGAAGGTAACGCTAGACTAAGTAAGTGTCTGGAAGGTAAGCCTGGGGCAAGCCCGAGAGAAGGAGGCACACATGAGCCTGACTATGGGAATTCTGTTATTGGTAGGTATGTGGCTGAGTGTGGCCGCTGCCATGTTATGGGGCGTTCTGCGGATTGTCCGCAGGCATTCACATCATCCACTGCCGGTTCAGGCCAAGCCCTTGCCCGTGCAACGCGCTCGTCAGCCCGCTGCAGCGCACTGACATCGCGTCAGCGCAAAACAAAAAACCGCGCAGCTTGAAGGCATACGCGGTCGCTTGATGAAAATGCTATTGCGGATGGGGCGCCAAGCGCCCCGCGCACCTTACTCCTGTGCCGCCTCACGTTTGAGGCGAGCGCGGCGGGCAAAGATGTTGAGCATCTCGATCGCAGTCGAGAACGCCATCGCTGCATATACATAACCTTTAGGCACATGGGCACCGAAACCTTCGGCGATCAGGGTCATGCCGATCATGATCAGGAAGCCCAAGGCCAGCATCACGACGGTCGGGTTGTCGTTGATGAAGTTGGCAAGCGGATCGGCGGCCACCATCATCACGATAACAGCTGCCACTACAGCGATGATCATGATCGGCAGGTGTTCGGTCATGCCAACTGCGGTGATGATGCTGTCGACCGAGAATACGATGTCCAGCAGCAGAATCTGGAATATCGCCGCGGCGAAGCCCAGGGTCACGGTGGACGAGACCGTGGCCTCATGCTTGGCACCGTGCGGATCGACACTCTCGTGGATCTCTTTGGTTGCCTTCCACAGCAGGAACAGGCCACCGGCGATCAGGATCATGTCCTTCCAGGAGAAGGCATTGCCGAAGATCTCGATTACCGGATCGGTCAACTGAACGATCCAGGCCACGGTGCTGAGCAACGCCAGGCGCATGATCAACGCCATGCTGATACCAATCCGGCGCGCCTTGGAGCGGTACTCGACAGGCAGCTTGTTGGTCAGGATCGAGATGAAGATCAGGTTGTCGATACCGAGCACAACTTCCATTGCCACCAATGTGGCCAAAGCTACCCAGGCGGTCGGGCTTGCGGCGAGTTCCAGCAAATATTCCATGAATCAATCCTGTTTCTGGCTATGTTAGGGCTGTGTTCGCAGCTGTGGGTCAGATGTCCTGGGTCTTGCCTTCGCCATCGGCGGGCTTGGCCGATTTCTCACCCTCGCCGCCAATGACGTCATTCAACGCTTGCTGAGCGGCTTCATTGGTCTTGTCGATGGCCTGCTTGGCAGACTGCGCCGCCTGATCGAGCACCTGCTGGGCAGATTTCTCAGCCTGATCGCACCCGGCCAGGCTGAACAGCGCCAGCACAAGAACCAACGGGGTACCGATGGATTTCAGTTGTAGCATAGGATCCTCACTTGTCATGTCTGGGCAGCGCGCGTGGCGCCTGATGAAAGGCATTCTAATGAAGCGGAAACATCCGGAAAATTCGTTTTTTTAGCGGCTATACTTCGTTTTTTACGAATCCGGAAACAACCATGCTCAATTACCGGCAGCTGCATTATTTTTGGGTAGTCGCACGCACCGGCAGTATTGCCCGCGCCAGTGAGCAGCTGAATCTGACGCCGCAAACCATCAGTGGGCAGATCAGCCTGTTCGAGCAGACCCATGGTCTGGAATTGTTCCAGCGTGTCGGACGTCAGCTTGAGCTGACCGAGAGCGGCAGGCAGACACTGGTCTACGCCGAACAGATGTTCCAGATCGGCAGCGAGCTCGAGACCATGCTGCGCGCCGGGCCGCAGGAGCAGATCCTGTTCCGCGTCGGCGTTGCCGATGTGGTCCCCAAGTCCATCGTTTATCGCTTGCTGGCCCCGACCATGGAGCTGGACGGCGCCCTGCGCATCAATTGCCGGGAAGACAAACTCGAGCGGCTGCTGGCCGACCTGGCCATCCAGCGTCTGGACCTGGTGATTTCCGACAGCCCCATGCCCAGCCATCTGGATATCAAAGGCTACAGCCAGAAACTCGGCGAATGCGGCTTGAGCTTTTTTGCCACCCCAGCTCTGGCGGCAGAATACTCGGGTGCATTTCCGGCCTGCCTGAATGATGCGCCGTTGCTGATCCCGGGTCAGGAGACAGTTGTACGCAGCCGTTTACTGCGCTGGCTGTCCGAGCAGCAGGTGCAGCCGCGGATCGTCGGTGAGTTCGATGACAGTGCCTTGATGCAGGCCTTCGGTCAGTCCGGCAGCGGCATTTTCGTTGCGCCCAGCGTGATTGCCGATGAGGTGTGCCGCCAATATGCGGTGGTGCTGATCGGCCATACCGAGGCGGTCAACGAGTCGTTCTATGCGATCTCGGTAGAGCGCAAGGTCAAGCACCCGGGGATCGTCGCGATTACCGAGGGAGCGCGCAAAGAGTTGTTCCACTGGTAAGCAGCGGCCGGGAGCGCTGGTCTATGGTACAGTCGCGCCCGTCCAAATCCCTGAGATTCGCTGCACATGCTGCCTGTTCTTCGCCTGCTCACCCGCACCAGCCTGGTTACCCAGATCGTCATCGGCCTGATCGCCGGCATCGCCCTGGCCTTGCTCGCGCCTGCCGTGGCGCTGGACCTGGCGTTTCTCGGCAAGGTTTTCGTCAGTGCGCTCAAGGCGGTAGCGCCCGTCCTGGTGTTCGTGCTGGTGATGGCCTCGATCGCCAACCACAAGCACGGCCAGCAAATCCATATCCGGTCGATCCTGTGGCTGTACCTGCTGGGCACCTTTGGCGCAGCCGTGGTCGCCGTGATCGCCAGCATGCTGTTCCCCTCGACCCTGCTGCTCAGCGCCAGTGAGGCGTCGCTGAGTGCTCCGGGCGGTATCACCGAAGTGCTGCAGAACCTGCTGCTCAGCGCTGTCGATAATCCGGTAGCGGCGCTGCTCAATGCCAACTTCATCGGCGTGCTGACCTGGGCCATCGGCCTGGGGATCGCCCTGCGCCATGCCAGCGAGGCCACCCGCACCGTAGTCGACGACCTGTCCAATGCGATGACTTATATCGTGCGCGTGGTCATTCGTTTTGCGCCGCTGGGGATCTTCGGCCTGGTCGCAGCGACCCTGGCCCAGTCGGGGCTGAGCGCCCTGCTTGGCTACCTGCACCTGCTGGCGGTTTTGATCGGCTGCATGCTGTTTGTCGCGCTGGTGATGAACCCGCTGATCGTGTTCTGGAAGATCCGCCGCAACCCCTACCCGCTGGTGCTGATGTGCCTGCGCGAGAGCGGCATCACGGCGTTCTTCACCCGCAGCTCGGCCGCCAACATCCCGGTCAACCTGACACTGGCGAAGAAACTCGGCCTGCATGAGGACACCTACTCGGTCTCGATCCCGCTGGGCGCAACCATCAACATGGCCGGTGCGGCAATCACGATCACCGTACTGACTCTGGCGGCCGTGCATACCCTGGGCATCAGTGTCGATCTGCCCACTGCCGTACTCCTTAGCGTAGTGGCTGCGGTGTGTGCCTGCGGCGCATCGGGCGTGGCCGGTGGTTCTCTGTTGCTGATCCCACTGGCGTGCAGCCTGTTCGGCATTCCCAGTGAAATCGCCATGCAGGTGGTCGCCGTCGGTTTCATCATCGGTGTGCTGCAGGACTCGGCTGAAACAGCGCTGAATTCTTCGACCGATGTGATCTTCACCGCCGCCGCCTGTAAGGCCCGGGAGCGACGCGCAGCCTGAGTGATAAGGCGGCGCCGCTGGCAATTGCTTAACGGCGCCGCTTTACCTAGGCTAGTGGCCTTTCCTCGCAACGAGACAGGGCCATGTCAGAACAACACAACGCCAGTGAAGGCCGCTTCAACAGCACCGAGATCCGCATCCTCGGCTCGCTGATCGAAAAGCAGGCCACCAGCCCTGAAACCTACCCCTTGACCCTCAACGCGCTGGTGGTCGCCTGTAACCAGAAGACCAGCCGCGAACCGGTGATGAACCTCTCTCAGGGCCAGGTTGGCCAAGCGCTGCGAGCGCTCGAAGGGCGTGGTTTTACCAAACTGCAGATGGGCAGCCGCGCTGACCGCTGGGAGCAACGCGTAGACAAGGCGCTGGAACTGGTGCCCGCGCAGCTGGTGCTGATGGGTTTGATGTTTTTGCGCGGGCCGCAGACGATCAACGAGTTGTTAACCCGCAGCAACCGCTTGCATGAGTTCGAGGATGACCAACAGGTCCAGCATCAGCTCGAGCGCTTGATTTCACGTGAGCTGGCGGTACACCTGCCGCGCCAGGCTGGGCAGCGGGAAGACCGCTATACCCACGCGCTGGGTGATCCGGCAGAGATCGAGGCTATTCTTGCGGCGCGCCAGCAAGGCGGCGCTGAACGCAGCTCGGCCCCCAGCATCGCTGAAGAACGTATCAGCGCGCTGGAGGCACGAATTGCAGCACTGGAAGAACGCCTGGCCCTGCTGGAAGGCTGAACCCAGCCAGCGCAGCAGGCGTCTACGTCAGGCCGGCGCCGAGCTGCGGATCAGGTGATCGAAGGCGGACAGCGAGGCCTTGGCACCCTCGCCCACCGCAATCACGATCTGCTTGTACGGCACGGTGGTGACGTCCCCGGCAGCGAACACACCAGGGATGTTGGTCTGGCCCTTGGCGTCGACGATGATCTCGCCACGCGGCGACAGCTCGACCGTGCCTTTGAGCCAATCGGTGTTGGGCAGCAGGCCGATCTGTACAAAGATCCCTTCCAGCGCGATGTCATGCAGCTCATCGCTGTTGCGGTCCTTGTAGCGCAGGCCGTTGACCTTTTCGCCATCTCCCAACACTTCGGTGGTCAGCGCACTGGTGATCACCTTGACGTTGGCCAGGCTGTGCAGTTTGCGCTGCAATACCGCATCGGCACGCAGCTGGCTGTCGAACTCGATCAATGTCACCTGAGCGACGATACCGGCGAGGTCGATGGCCGCTTCCACACCTGAGTTGCCGCCACCGATCACCGCCACGCGCTTGCCCTTGAACAGCGGACCATCGCAGTGCGGGCAGTAGGCAACACCGCGGGCGCGGTACTGCTGCTCGCCAGGCACGTTCATCTCGCGCCAGCGTGCACCGGTCGCAAGGATCACGGTCTTGGCCTTGAGCGAAGCGCCGCTGGCCAGCCGCACTTCGTGCAGGCCGCCAGCAGCAGCCGGGATCAATGCCTCACCGCGCTGCAGGTTCATGATGTCGACGTCGTACTGTTTGACGTGCTCTTCCAGCGCCGAGGCCAGTTTTGGCCCTTCGGTTTCCTGCACCGAGATGAAGTTCTCGATCGCCATGGTGTCGAGCACCTGGCCGCCGAAACGCTCGGCGGCAACGCCGGTACGGATGCCTTTGCGCGCAGCATAGATTGCAGCTGCGGCGCCGGCTGGGCCACCGCCCACTACCAGCACATCGAAAGCGTCTTTGGCATTGATCTTCTCGGCCTGGCGAGTGCCGGAGCTGGTGTCGATCTTGCCAAGAATCTCTTCCAGGCCCATGCGGCCCTGGCCAAACACTTCGCCGTTGAGATAGATACTCGGCACGGCCATGACCTTGCGTGCTTCAACCTCGTCCTGGAACAGCGCGCCATCGATGGCCACGTGTTTCACATTGGGGTTGAGCACCGCCATCAGGTTCAACGCCTGGACTACGTCCGGGCAGTTCTGGCACGACAGCGAGAAGTAGGTTTCAAAAGTGAAGTCGCCTTGCAATGCCTGGATCTGCTCGATCACTTCGGCACTGGCCTTGGATGGGTGGCCGCCGACCTGCAGCAGCGCCAGCACCAGAGACGTGAATTCGTGGCCCATGGGAATGCCGGCAAAGCGCAGGCTGATATCAGCACCCGGGCGGTTCAGCGAGAACGAGGGCCGGCGCGCGTCGCTGCCGTCCTTGTTCAGGGTAATCAGGTCCGACAGGCCGGCGATCTCCACCAGCAGGTCGTGCATTTCGCGGGACTTCGCACCGTCGTCGAGGGAGGCTACGATCTCGATCGGCTGGGTGACCCGCTCCAGGTAGGTTTTCAGTTGCGATTTAAGCGTGGCGTCCAACATACGGGCGATTCCTTGAGCAATCAGGGTAAACAAAAACGCCCAGGCAAAAGTGCCCGGGCGTTTGGCAGGGCGGTGATGACTTCAGCTGTGGCGGCTGTTCACCGCCCGCGACTGGCGCACGATCTTAGATCTTGCCAACCAGGTCCAGCGATGGTGCCAGGGTGGCTTCGCCTTCTTTCCACTTGGCCGGGCAGACTTCGCCTGGGTGAGCGGCAACGTATTGGGCAGCCTTGACCTTGCGCAGCAGCTCGCTGGCGTCACGGCCTACACCACCGTCGTTGATTTCGACGATCTTGATCTGGCCTTCTGGGTTGATCACGAAGGTACCGCGATCAGCCATGCCAGCTTCTTCGATCAGCACGTCGAAGTTGCGCGAGATGACGTGGGTCGGGTCACCGATCAGCGGGTACTTGATCTTGCCGATGGTTTCCGAAGTGTCATGCCAAGCTTTGTGGGTGAAGTGGGTGTCGGTCGACACACCGTAGATTTCCACGCCCAGCTTCTGGAACTCGGCGTAGTTGTCGGCCAGGTCGCCCAGTTCGGTCGGGCAGACGAAGGTGAAGTCGGCTGGGTAGAAGAACACGACAGCCCACTTGCCTTTCAGGTCGGCTTCGCTGACCTGAACGAATTCGCCGTTATGGAAGGCAGTAGCGTTGAACGGTTTGACCTGGCTGTTGATGATAGGCATGAGAGAAGCTCCGTCATGGGATTAAGAAGTGGTTGACGGGGAGAATACTAACCACCTAAACCGGCGATGGCTCATTGGCAAAGCTCATGCTCTTGATTGGTTTTGGCTATAAGCGGCTCACTCCGGTAGATCCTTTCATTCATAGGAAAGCAGCACAGTGGCACGCGCCCTGGCCACTCCCGGCCGAACGCTCTGCGCAATCTGCACATACGCCGCACGCAGACCTATCCGCACAAAGTCCTCCCCAAGTCGCACTCTGGCCAAGTTATGCCGAGTGGTGCCCAACTGCAGCAAGCCGCCATCACTGCGCATCAGACGCACCCCCAGGCCCGCAGCACTTGATTCGCCGGCAAGTTGCAGGTGATCAGTTGCGCCACCACCGCTGGCATCTTCGAACTGCGCAAGCACCTGCACTGACCGGCCGTTTGTGCTCGGCTGGCAGCGCAACCGCAACTCGAAGTCGACAGCCGCCGACTGGCTGCCAAGGCCCCGGAAACGGCTCCAGGACTGGACGCTGAGGTTGACCTGAGTGTCCCGGCTTGACCCCTCCAGATGGCAGGTCGGCTGCTGCACGCCCACGCTGATCACCGCCGGTGTCAGACCAAGACGCTGAATCAGCTGCGAGCCCGCATAAGCCTCGGCCGCAACCGCTGGCAGCCGTAGTTCACCGGCGCTGATCGGGCCGGTCTTGATCAGCGCGAGCTCATAACCGCTGTCGAAGCGGTGCTCACCTGCCGGCAGCATCCGCTCGCTCATCGGCCAGGTCAGGCCGCTGCGTTCGCCTGGCAGCGGTCGTAACCTCACGCTGATGCCGGCAATACTGGTCGACAGCAGACCGGGCTGAGCATTTCCTGCACCTGGCGCGTGCAACCAGCCCTCGCGCAACGGTGCTGGCTGGCTGCAACTCACCTGTAGTGACGGGCCATTCACCTGCTTGCTGAACAGCACCTGACCAATGCCAGCCGCCGCCGGCAGTTGCAACTGCGCCGGTAATGCCAGCGCCAGGCGCGCCGGCTGCTGCCCCGAGCCCAACCGGCATTCGGCGGTTGCCAACGGCGTGATGACCAGGCTGATCATGAGTAGGCCGAACGAACACTTCATGCTTGATCCTCAGGGTGGGCAAGGCACACAGCTACCAACGCTTGGGCAGGCACCTCAGTACGTTGCTCAATTCGGCAGCGTTGTCCGGCAGCGCTACCCCAGGTCACATCCAGCGTTGCCTGCTGATCATCACTGCGCAGGTGCAGGCGACTGCCCTGGCCAACCAGACCCAGCTCAGTGCCGTGCACATCGGTCACCTGTGCGCCAAAAGGCAACGCCTGGCCGTACTCGCGGCGGGCTTCGAGAATCCATGGGCGACCGCTGCGAGTGGCGAACTCCAGATAGCCGACGGCGCCAGCGCGCGGCACCAGGGATTGTGCAGTCAATTGCAGCTCGACTTGATCGGTCATGCCGCGCGGGTCGAGCTCGACGGTGTTGACGCTGTAGGGCGTCAGGGCCGGCGTGACGGCATAACCGCGACTGTCCAGACGTATGTAGGGGTGCTGGGCAATCCGCGCCGAGGCAGCGCCGGGCGCGCGAACGATGGCGAAGCTCTCGCCCAACGCCGGCGCTGCGATCACCCCACCCGCATGGGCGACCAGCGCACCACGAATGCCCAGCGCGGCCTGTCGATGACCCGGACGGCTGGCCAGCGAGCCGCTGAGCTCGCCAGCAGCGCTGCGCCGCAGCAGGTCGGCGTCAAGCCCGGTGGCGTTGTCAACGCCACCCTGGCGTACCGCGGCCAAACCATAGCGCCATTGATCATCCTCACCGGCGGTGGCGCTCCAGCGCAGACTGGCACTCGACTGGCCTTCGCTGTCCAGACTAAGGCCGCTGCTGATCGAACCGCTCCGCCGCTCGCCGAGGGGGGCGCTGACGGTAAACGTCAGGCTGTTGACAGCAAGGCCATCGGCACGCTGCTCACGGCTCAGGTTCAGGCCATACCCCATCGCGCGGTAAGCATTGTGATACCCCAGGTTGTAACCGGTAGTAGTGCCCTGCCCAAACCAGCGCTGGCTGCTGATGGCACTGAAGTTGAGCCGACCGCCGCCAGGCCCGAGGTCTTGATTGAGGCTGGCGCTGGCACGCCAGCGGGCCTGATCGCTGCGGCCATCGGCGCGGGCGAAGGCAAAGTCGTTGAAGGTTTGATAGCCCGCGCTGTCAGTCTGGGTCAGACTCAAACCCAGATCGGTGGCGCTGGACTCGAACCGATGGCGCCAGCTCCATCGCAGCGCTTGGCCTTGCAGCGTCTGCCCGGGATGGGGCGCGGAACGGGATAGGTAAGCGGTCAGGCCGAATGCGCCGAAATGGCTGTTGATCGCCGCGCCCACAGCGCTGGCCAGGTAATCGTCGCTCAGCCAGCCGCCACCGTGGGCGCTAAGCTGATTGTTCAGCCCCTGCTGCCAGCTGCCTTGGACGAAACCGGGCCCCGTGTCGCCCTGATCGTCACGCCAGACGCCGCCGTTGAGCTCGAAGCGATGCGAACCAGGACGCAATGCCAACGGCGCGGCCTGGTAGGGTATGGTGAAACTGCGCACACTGCCATCAGCCTCGCGCAGACTTACCTGCAGATCCTGGTTGATGCCGCTGGCATACATATCCTCGATTTCGAACGGCCCGGGCGGCACGGTCGACTCATGCAGCAACACCCCGCCCTGGCGAATGCTCAGCAATGCAGTGCTCTTGGCTACACCACGTACTACCGGCGCAAAGCCCCGCATCGACTGCGGCAACATGCGTTCATCGCTGCTGACTTGAAGCCCCCGGAACGCACTCGTCTCGAACACATCGCCGGCACTGTGACCGTCCCCTGCAGTGAACTGCGCCGACCAACTGGGGATATCCCGCCTGACCCAGCTCGCCGCAGGTAGATAGTGCGAACGGCCATCACTGGTCGCTTGCCAGCTGCCTTCGTGACGCCAGTACCAGGCGCCGGTATTCACCCCGGCGCGCACGCCAAGGTAACCTTGCCGACTGCTGCTGTGCTGCTGCAAATCCTGTTGCTGGAACAGGTTCAGGCGATAGTCGATAAAGCCCGCCGTGACACCGGACTCCCACGTACTGGGCGGCAGATAACCGTGCGGTTGCCTGAGCAAGGCCTGCTGAGCAACCTCAAGGTGCAGGCGTAGTTCGGCGAAGTTCAAGTCTTCACTGGCTGACAGTTGCAATGCCGGCAAGCTCAGGCAGGCGCTCGTATCAGCCAGCGCCTCAACTGCACCCGCTGGCAGTTGCCCCCTATCCACGCCCAGCGCCTGCAGCAGTGAGGCACTGTAACAAGGGCTGGCTTGCAGGTTGAGCGCCTGGCGCCGCAGTAATACCGAGTGACGTCCCAGCCAGCGCTGGTTGAGCGTTATATCGAGGGTCACTTCGGTCTCCGGTACGCTCTGGTCGTTCTCGTAACGCTGCAGATCAAGGCTGGTGCCAGGTCGCAGAAACCCCGCTTCGAATTCAACCGCGAAGGTCAGACGGGTGGCCAGGCAGCTGGCCAGGACGGTCAACCCGCGGGATGTGATCCAGCTTTTCATGGGCGCGCTAGCCCAACGCTCTCGCGCAAGGCGCCGTAGTCGTCGATGGCCGCATAACTGACCTTGACACTTGCGCCCGGCGCAGGCTGCAAGCCCGGGATGGCAAATCGAGTACTCGCCAGTGGTGGCACGTGGCTGGGCTCGCCGTGCAGCTCGCCTCCCCCCTGAAGCATGTCGAGACTGCTCAAGTTAATGAAATACGGGGTCGGGTTATAGGCCTCAAGGGCCCAACCCTGGGTATCGCTTACCAGCTTCCAAGTCAGTTGGAGGTAGGCCTCTGCGGCACTGCCGCTCAGCCCCACGGGCCGATACAACAGCTTGATCCGGCTGCGTAGCGACACCTGCAAGACGTTACCGTCAGCCTTGGGCGGTACATCCAGGATATTCAGCCAGTACAAGCTCTCACGGTCTGCCGGCAGTGCCTGGCCAAGCTTGGCAATGCGCAGACTCTGGCCCTTTTTGGGGTCGATGCGAAACAACGGTGGCGATAGACTGAACGGCACGTCCAGATCCTCCAGGGCCGCTTGAGCGCGGCCGTCATCGATCCAGGCCTGAACCAGCGAAGGGCTGCTGCCTTCGTTACTGAGCCTTACGGTGACCTCGGATTGCTGCGCCGGGTAAATCACCCGAGTGGAGGCAATCACCACACTGGCACTTGCCTGAGAGGGCAGCACGCAGACGCACAGCAGCAGCCCGCACACGCGGGCGGGAACGAACGATTGCATGGGGAGTACTCGCTGAGGGTTGGAAGGCAGCTCCGAACAGAGCTGCCTACTGCACTTACAGGTAGTTCAGCGAGTACTGAACGCGCGAGCTGACAGTGCCAGGCGTGGCTGCGCCAGTCGCATAGTAATTGACCGAATACTGCAGGAGCGCGCCGCCATTGCTGATTGCAACGAGCTGCGAGTTCTGGCTGCCGTCTGCGCCAGCCAGGTTCATTGGAACGCTGGCGTTGTTGAGCAGTTGCAACTGGACGTTGCGGGCCCCCCCGGCGTCGGTGATCAGGCGCCCCTCAGGACTGATGGTCGGGCCTGGCTCGAAATAGGTGGATACACGACTGATGCCTGGAGCGCATGCACTCAGGCGCAACTGGAAGTTTGTATTACCGGCAATCCGGCCGGCACGCGACAGGGCAGAGGCGTTGACTGGCTGCAAACGCACAGGCAGATCATTGCTGCCTCCATTGATCACACAGGTTGGCGCGACCACTTCCCCGGAAAAGCTGATCACGCCATCCGTTGCATTAGCGGAAGTAGCTGCCACAAGCAATGCGCAGCAAGCCGCAAGCGAGGCTTTCGATACCATGTTCATGTTCACCTTTGCTGATTCAAATAAGCATTCAGGCCTTTGCCTGGACGGCACCACCGCTGGGGTGCCGGCTCAGTATCTGCAAGGTGTGCTTGACTTGATGTCGGCTCTGGTAGTTGCAACAGGCGCTAAGTCACCGGACACCGTAGGAAACTAGGCAACTTAGCGTCGGCCCCTGACCCCACCAGCAGGATCAGCGCATTGCCGTGCGCATGGTTACAAACTCTTCGGCCGCTGTAGGGTGCACGCCAATAGTCTCGTCGAATTGCGCCTTGGTCGCGCCTGCCTTGAGCGCAATACCCAGGCCTTGAATGATCTCTCCCGCGTCTGGCCCGACCATGTGACAACCCAGCACCTTGTCGGTATCGGCGTCCACCACCAACTTCATCAGGGTCTTCTCCTGAATCTCGGTGAGGGTCAGCTTCATTGCTCGGAAGCGGCTTTCGAATACTCGCACCTTGTGACCCGCCTCAATGGCCTGCTCCTCGGTCAGCCCAACCGTACCAATCGGCGGTTGACTGAACACCGCGGTGGGGATGTTCCGGTAATCCACCGGTCGGTACTGCTCCGGTTTGAACAGACGCCGCGCAACGGCCATGCCTTCAGCCAGAGCCACAGGGGTGAGCTGGACTCGACCGATGACATCACCAATCGCCAGAATAGAAGGCTCAGTGGTCTGGTACTGATCATCGACACGCACGAAGCCACGCTCGTCGAGTTCCACACCCGTGTGTTCCAGGCCAAGGTTGTCCAGCATCGGCCGGCGGCCTGTCGCGTAGAACACGCAGTCGGTGAGCAGCTCACGGCCATCCTTGAGGGTGGCCTTGAGGCTGCCGTCTGCCTGCTGATCGATCCGTTGAATGTCGCTATTGAACTGCAGGTCAACGCCGCGCTTGTCCAATTCGTCCTTGAGATGAGTGCGCACCGAGCCGTCGAAGCCGCGCAGGAACAAGTCGCCGCGATAAAGCAGGCTGGTGGCGCTGCCAAGCCCTTGGAAAATGCCGGCAAACTCGACCGCGATGTAGCCGCCGCCGACAACCAGAATGCGCTTGGGCAGCTGCTTGAGGTAGAACGCCTCGTTGGATGTGATCGCCAGCTCTTTGCCAGGGATGTCCGGCACCAGCGGCCAACCGCCGGTAGCGATGAGGATATGCTTGGCTGAGTAGCGCTGACCGTCTATTTCGACTTCATTGGCGCCCGTCAGTCGCGCATGGCCTTCAAGCAGGGTCACCCCACTGTTGACCAGCAAGTTGCGGTAAATGCCATTGAGCCGCTCGATTTCGCGATTCTTGTTGGCAATCAGCGTACCCCAGTCGAAGTGCCCCTCTTCCAGCGTCCAGCCGAAGCCGGCAGCCTGCTCCATTTCGTCAGCGACGTGGGCGGCATACACCATCAGCTTTTTCGGCACGCAGCCCACATTGACACAGGTACCGCCCAGGTAGCGGCTCTCGGCCACAGCGACCTTGGCGCCAAAACCCGCCGCGAATCGCGCGGCACGCACACCGCCGGAACCGGCACCAATCACGAACAGATCAAAATCGTAAGTCACAATCCAGACTCCACAAAAAAGCCACCCAAGAGGGTGGCTGTTTTTCATACGGGCTGCAAGCCTGCAGGCTTAGTAAGCCTTGCCAGCCTTGTAGAAGTTCTCGAAGCAGAAGTTGGTCGCCTCGATGTAACCTTCGGCGCCACCGCAGTCAAAGCGCTTGCCCTTGAACTTGTAGGCAATCACACAGCCTTCCTGCGCCTGCTTCATCAGCGCGTCGGTGATCTGAATCTCGCCGCCTTTGCCTGGCTCGGTTTCACGGATCTTCTGGAAGATGTCCGGGGTCAAGATGTAGCGGCCGATGATGGCCAGGTTCGACGGGGCATCTTCCGGTGCTGGTTTCTCGACCATGCTGTTAACACGGTAGATGTCGTCACGGATCATCTCGCCAGAGATAACGCCGTACTTGTTGGTTTCCTGCGGATCGACTTCCTGAATGGCAACGATCGAGCAGCGGAACTGGTTGTACAGCTTGACCATCTGCTGCAGCACGCCGTCGCCGTCGAGGTTGACACACAGGTCGTCCGCCAGCACGACCGCAAACGGCTCGTCGCCGATCAGCGGTTGGCCGGTCAGGATGGCATGGCCCAGGCCTTTCATTTCGGTCTGACGGGTGTACGAGAACGAGCACTCGTCGAGCAGACGGCGAATACCGACCAGGTATTTTTCCTTGTCGGTGCCTTTGATCTGATTTTCCAACTCGTAGCTGATGTCGAAGTGGTCTTCAAGCGCACGCTTGCCACGACCGGTCACGATGGAGATCTCGCTCAGGCCGGCATCCAGTGCCTCCTCGACGCCATACTGGATCAGTGGCTTGTTTACCACTGGCAGCATTTCCTTGGGCATGGCTTTGGTAGCTGGCAGGAAGCGGGTTCCGTAGCCGGCTGCCGGGAACAAGCATTTCTTGATCATATACGTCCTTAACAAGGGCTTAGCGTACGAAATTCGGCGCAGTCTAATCAGGCGGCGCGCACCTTACAATGCCTAGCCTGAAGCGACCGCTGCCATGATAGAGATACCCCAGTGTAGTTAGTTCCAACGGATCGCAAATATTCAGCCTGTTGCCGGCAGGTTTGGCCCGCTGACAGCGGGCTCTGGTAGCCCTGAACCCGCTTCGAGGCGCGTCATTTTCACGCCAGTGCATACGCAAAAAGACGCGCATCAGAAGTGTCTACCGCAAGCGTTACCGGGTTGTGCCCTGCCCGATCACCATGCCATCGACCTTTTGCCCATACAGGTTGACGCCGTCATTGGCATGAAACTTCAATCGGGTTTTTTCGACTGAGCCTTCCAGCAGGCGCGGGTCCTGCGGCCGTTCGTGGCGATTGATCCATGCAGCGACATCCCATGCCTGCTGATCACTGAGGCTGCCGGGCTTGCCAAGTGGCATGTTGTACTTAATGAACGACGCCGCCGTATTGATCCGGTGCATGCCAGCGCCCCAGTTGTAGGAGTCCTTGCCCCATAGCGGTGGCATCACGTATTCACCTGCCACCTGCTGGCCTTCGCCTTGGTCGCCGTGGCAGATCGCACATTGCTCGCGATACACCTGCTTGCCGCGTTTGAAGTCATACCCACCCTTGGGCTGAGGCACTTCGGGATAACCACGCCCAGGTGCCTCGACCGCGGTCGGCGCATTGGTCGACAGCCAGTATGAGTAAACGCTCAGTGCGGTCATTTGCGGGCTATCCGCCGCAGGCGGCTTGCCGTTCATGCTGAACTGGAAGCAGCCCTGGATGCGTTCGGCGAAGGTGTTGACCTTGTCGTTTTTCCTGCGATATGCCGGGTACATCGGATAAGCGCCCCACAGCGGCGCAGAAAACGCCATACGGCCCTGATCAAGGTGGCAATTGCTGCAGTTCATGCCGTTGCCCACGGCCTCGGGCATCAGCCGGCGGGTATCGACAAACAAGGCATGGCCCTCGCGGACCATCTGGCCAAAGGCGTTGTCCGGGATCTGGCTTTCCGCGGGCGGCGCGAACTGCACTGCAGCCTGCGTGCCGGGCACCTTGAGCTGGGATTGATCTTCCATGGCAATCGGCGTGGCAGCCTGGGCGCTACCCATGGCCAACAACAGGGTTGCAATGATCGGCTTCATGGCTTGACCTCCTGAGCCAGTGGATGGGCGAAGAACTCGGCAACTGCCGTGATCTCGGCATCGGTCATGGCCTTGGCCACGCCGACCATCAACTGATTGGGGTCATTGCTACGGCTGCCGTCGCGCCAGGCATTGAGCTGCGCCACCAGGTACGCCGCGGGCTGCCCCGCCAGTGGCGGGAAGTGCTCACCGACGCCGCTGCCGCCTGGCCCGTGGCACTGCACACAACCCGGGATTTGCCGGTCCCAGTCGCCGTACAGGGCCAAGCGCGACACCGGGTCGGTGGCAATCTGCTGGCGACGCAGATCAGACGCCGGGGCACTCGGCAGGCTGGCCAGGTACTCACTGACGGCTTTGGCTTCCTGCGCGCTCAAGGCTTTGGCCAGCGGCTCCATCACCGGCTGCTTGCGGCTGCCACTGCGAAAGTCTTGCAGCTGCTTGTTCAGGTATCCGGCCGACAAGCCGGCCAGCCGCGGAAACCCTGCAGCGGCGATGCCCTTGGCATCGGGCCCATGACAGCCCAGGCAGGCCATCGCAGCGGGGTTAGCCCCACCCTGGGTGAAAATTTTCTGACCTTCGGCGGCATGCGCCACGGGCCAGGCCAGGATCAGCGCAGTGCTGATCGCAAAACGACTCAACGGATTCATCACGGGACGCTCCATTTCCTTGTTATAAGCTTAGGCTTAAAAGGTATAAGCACAAAAATAGTAGGCTTATCCTCCGGCAGGCAACAACGCCTACCGGACAAGAACATGAGAATTGGCCCGCTAAATGGCCGTTTAGCTGAGCTGGATCAAGATCCGGAGATGCATTTGGTCGTGGCTGCGCGCACATCACCCAGGCGCAGCGGGAAGTTGTTCAGCCGCTCGCGCAGCTTGATGCTGCTGCCGCTACCACGCTTGTCGATGTCGAGCAACGCAGCAGGACCCGCACCCGCGGTCAGCTTCTGCGGCACGATCAGGCGCAGGCCGTCGCCGCGCTTTTCCTGCACCAGCGCGTCGCGGCTACTCGCCAACTCGGCCTTGATACAATCGGCGTACACCTGAGGCGCCTTGCCAGACATCACATCCATGGTTTCTCGCGATTGCTCCAGCTCAGCGACACTTACACAGCCGCCCAGAGTCAAGGTCATCGCCGCCACCGCCCACTTCATTGGAATACCTCTGCCTGCTTTAAAGAATGTGTATGACAACAACCGGGCGGGTTTGCTCCCTGGTTTGGCGGATTTATCCCTACCCCGGCCATCAGGGGCGGGAGTGTACCGCTACATCGTGATATCTTGCGCAATTGCACGAATAAACTTTGCGGAGCATCACATGAAATTCGTACACCAGCGCGAGCACCTCAACGAGGACGACATTGTCGTGATCGAGTGCTCCCAGCGCTGCAACATTCGCCTGATGAACGACGCCAATTTCCGCAGTTTCAAGAATGGCGGGCGTCATACCTACCATGGCGGCGCGTTCGACCAGTTCCCGGCGAAGATCGTCGTGCCCAGCACCGGCTTTTGGAACATCACCCTCGACACGACCACGCCCCGGCCGATCTCGGTCACGCGCAAGCCAACTTTCACGCACAAGATCAAAATCGTGCGTCGCTCGTCGTCGCAACTGAGATAAGCCCGCCATGACCCAGAACATCAAGTACGTGATCAAATACAAGCTCGATGGCGAGCAACGCTTCGACTTCGCCGTGATGCCGGACAACTCCGAAGAGCAGGCGCGCCTGGCGCTGCAACAGATCCATGGCGATGACGTCGCCAAGATCAGCGACATCAAGGTCAGCAAGGCCCTGTAAACCTGGCCCTGGCTGGGCGCCGAGTTGGAATAGACGTTGACAGGAGTGCACATGAGCAACTGGCCAGACCGCCGTATCCTGGATCTGCTCGGCATCGATGTGCCGATCTTGCAAGCACCGATGGCCGGAGCCACCGGCTCACCCATGGCCATCGCTGTGGGCACGGCTGGCGGCCTGGCCGCTCTGCCCTGCGCCATGCTCAGCCTGGATCAGGTGCGCAGTGAAGTGGCAGCGTTCCGCGCCGCCTGCGCAGGGCCTTTGAACCTGAACTTCTTCTGCCATCAACCGCCGCCCGCTGATGCAGCCCGCGCACTGCGCTGGAAGCAGGCCCTGCAGTCGTATTATCAGGAGCTGGGCGCTGATTTCGCCGCGCCGACGCCGGTATCCAACCGCGCGCCATTCGATGAGCACAGCTGCCAACTGGTTGAAGAACTGCGGCCGCAGGTGGTCAGCTTTCACTTCGGCCTGCCCGCTGCCAGCCTGCTGCAGCGGGTCAAGGCCACCGGCGCCAAAGTGCTGTCGAGTGCGACCACGGTGCAGGAGGCGCTCTGGCTGGAACAGCACGGTTGCGATGCGATCATCGCCATGGGCTATGAAGCCGGCGGCCATCGCGGCATGTTCCTCAGCGATGACATCACCAGCCAGATCGGCACCTTCGCCTTGATCCCGCAAATTGTCGACGCAGTGCGGCTACCGGTGATCGGCGCCGGTGGCATTGCCGATCACCGCGGCCTGGTGGCCGCACTGGCTCTTGGCGCCTCGGCGGTGCAGATCGGCACTGCCTACCTGTTCTGCCCGGAGGCGAAGGTATCTGCAGCACACCGCCAGGCGCTGGATACCGCCCCCGCCAGTGACACAGCGCTGACCAACCTGTTCACCGGGCGGCCCGCGCGTGGCATCAACAACCGCATCATGCGCGAACTTGGCCCGATGAGCGATCTGGCACCCGCCTTCCCCCTGGCAGGAGGCGCATTGATGCCGCTGCGGGCGATCAGCGATAGCGCCGGCAGCAGTGACTTCAGCAATCTGTGGGCCGGCCAGGCTTTGCGCCTTGGCCGACACCTGCCTGCGACAGAGCTGACCAGAGACATTGCCGAGCGCGCGCTGGAACAGTTAGGGCGCTGATTCGATCCCGCGACTATGGCCCTTCCCGTAGAGCCGACTCTCGCTATATAGTCCCGTATATAACGATAACCTGCTCCCGGAGAGTTGCTTCATGCGTATGCGTTTGTCCTACCTGGCTGCAACGGCGGCCACCTTGCTCGCCTGCACCAATGCCTGGGCCGATGAAGTTCAAGTTGCTGTCGCAGCCAACTTCACCGCGCCGATCCAGGCGATTGCCAAAGACTTCGAGAAGGACACCGGGCACAAGCTAGTGGCTTCCTTCGGCGCGACGGGCCAGTTCTATGCGCAGATCAATAACGGCGCACCTTTCGAAGTATTCCTGGCGGCCGATGACAGCACTCCGGCCAAGCTTGAGCAAGAAAAGCAGACCGTTGCCGGCTCGCGCTTCACCTACGCCATCGGCACCTTGGCACTCTGGTCTGCCAAGCCAGGCTACGTCGACGTGCAAGGCGAAGTGCTGAAAACAAATGACTACAAGCACCTGTCGATCGCCAACCCCAAGACCGCTCCCTACGGCCTGGCAGCGACTCAGGTGCTGGCCAAGCTGAACCTGACTGAAGCCACCAAAGGCAAGCTCGTCGAAGGCCAGAACATCACCCAGGCGTTCCAGTTCGTTTCCACCGGCAACGCTGAGCTGGGCTTTGTCGCCCTGTCGCAGATCTACAAAGATGGCAAAGTCGAAAACGGCTCGGCCTGGATCGTCCCGTCCAGCCTGCATGACCCGATCCGCCAGGATGCGGTAATCCTCAACAAGGGCAAGGACAACCCCGCAGCCAAGGCGTTTATCGACTACCTCAGAGGCCCCAAGGCCACAGCCGTGATCAAATCTTATGGTTATCAGATCTGATGCCGCTTGATGCTGCAGACTTCGGAGCGATCTGGCTGACCTTCAAACTGGCCAGCCTGACTACTCTGATTCTGCTCGTCATAGGCACACCGATTGCCTGGTGGCTGGCGCGGACCCGCTCGTGGTTGCGCGGCCCGGTCGGCGCGGTGGTCGCTCTGCCATTGGTGCTGCCGCCGACGGTGATCGGCTTTTATCTGCTGATCGCCCTCGGCCCGCACGGCTGGCTGGGCCAAGCCACCCAGGCACTCGGCCTGGGCAGCGTGGTATTCAGCTTCACCGGCCTGGTAATTGGTTCGGTGGTGTACTCCATGCCGTTTGTGGTGCAACCCCTGCAAAACGCCTTCAGCGCGATTGGATCAAGGCCTTTGGAAGTCGCCGCCACGCTGCGTGCAAGCCCTTGGGACACTTTCATTCACGTCGTGCTGCCGCTGGCTCGGCCGGGGTTCGTCACCGCCAGCATCCTTGGCTTTGCCCACACCGTGGGCGAGTTCGGTGTGGTGTTGATGATCGGCGGCAATATCCCTGACAAGACCCGCGTGGTGTCGGTGCAGATCTTCGACCATGTCGAGTCGATGGCCTACGCACAAGCACACTGGCTGGCCGCAGCCATGCTGGTGTTCTCGTTCCTGGTGTTGCTCCTGCTGTACGCGGGGCGCCGTGGCAAGCCCGGCTGGAGTTGAGATGAGTGCTTCAATACTGACGCGACTGACCCTGGCGCGCGACGATTTCACTCTGGATGTCGACCTGCAACTGCCAGGTTCAGGGATCAGCGCCTTGTTCGGCCACTCCGGGTCGGGCAAAACATCGTGCCTGCGTTGCCTGGCGGGTCTGGAGCGTGCGGCGAGCGCCTACATCGAGGTCAACGGTGAAGTGTGGGAAGACAGTGCCAGCGGGTTTTTCCTCCCCCCACATCGGCGCCCGATCGGCTATGTATTCCAGGAAGCAAGCCTGTTTCCCCACCTGTCAGTGCGCGCCAACCTGGAGTTCGGCTGGCGCCGGGTGCCGGCGGCACAGCGCAAGGTCAGCCTTGAACAGGCATGTGCGCTACTGGGCATTGGTCATTTGCTTGAGCGCCGTCCAGCCACCTTGTCTGGCGGCGAAGCGCAGCGGGTCGGCATCGCTCGCGCCCTGCTCAGCAGCCCGCGCTTGCTGCTGCTGGACGAGCCGCTGGCAGCGCTGGATGGACCACGCAAACGCGAGATTCTGCCGTATCTGGAGCACCTGCATGAAGAGCTGCAGATTCCACTGGTCTACGTCAGCCATGCCCAGGATGAAGTGGCGCGGCTAGCTGACTACCTGGTGTTGCTGGAGCAGGGCAAGGTGCTTGCAAGCGGCCCCATCAGCGAGACACTGGCCCGGTTGGACCTGCCGTTGGCTCAGGGCGACGATGCCGGCGTGGTGCTGGAAGGGCTGGTGGTTGGCCATGATCCGCACTATCAACTGTTCGACCTGCGCTTGCCGGGCAATGACAGCCAACCACTGCGTATCGCTCACCCATCGTTGCAGGTCGGTAGCACGCACCGGCTGAAGATCCAGGCGCGCGATGTCAGCCTGGCCTTGGCGGCAGACAGCCAGTCGAGCATTCTCAACCGCTTGCCCGTGCGCGTGAGTGAGCTGCGCGCCGCCGATAACCCGGCCCACCTGCTGGTCAGTCTGGATGCGGCCGGGACCACGATGCTGGCGCGCATCACCCGTTACTCCGCCGACCAGCTCGGCGTGCACCCGGGCCAGGCGCTATGGGCGCAAATCAAATCGGTCGCTGTTTTACTCTGAGCATCCACGCCAACGGCGTTGTCCATTGAGCAGACACCTGGTCGCTGGATGCCGCCCCATGCTCGATTGCCCGCTGCCCCGTTCCCTGCACTATGTCGACGACAGCCAGCCTGGCCTGAGCCGGCGCCGATGGCGTGATCGCTTTATCTACCTGGACGCCGACGGTGAACGGGTGCGCGATGAGGCGACGCTTGCGCGCATCGCGGCGCTGGTCATCCCACCGGCCTACACCGACGTGTGGATCTGTGCCGACCCGCAGGGCCATCTGCAAGCCACCGGCCGCGACGCCCGCGGACGCAAACAATATCGCTATCACGCGCAATGGCGCGAAGTGCGCGATCAGCATAAATACGGACGCATGCTGGCCTTTGCTCAGGTGCTGCCCAAATTGCGCAAGCAGCTCGACGCCCACCTGCGCCGCCCAGGGCTGGGCCGGGAAAAGGTCATGGCGCTGGTGGTCAGCCTGCTCGACTCGACCCTGATCCGCGTCGGCAATCGCCAGTACATGCGCGACAACAACTCCTATGGACTGACCACCCTCAACTCCGATCATGTCGAGGTCAAGGGCAGTACCATTCGCTTCCAGTTCAGGGGCAAGCGCGGCGTGGAGCACAACGTTACCTTGCGCGACCGGCGGCTGGCCGGCATGGTCAAACGCTGCATGGAGCTGCCCGGGCAGACGTTATTCCAGTACCTGGATGACAACGGCGAGCGGCACAGCATCGGCTCGAGCGATATCAACCTGTTTCTGCAACAGCTGACCGGCGCTGACTTTACCGCCAAGGACTACCGCACCTGGGCCGGCAGCAGCCTGGCCCTGCACCTGTTACGGCCATTGGCCTGGGAGCCGGAAACCGAAGCCAAGCGCCAGGTCACCGCCATTGTGCGTCAGGTTGCCGCACGCTTGGGCAACACGCCGGCAGTGTGCAGGCGCTGCTACATCCACCCGGCAGTGCTTGAACATTTCCAGCTGGGGCGCCTCGGTGCTCTGCCGCGAGCCCGCATTCGCCAGGGGCTTGAGCCAGAAGAAGTGACCTTGATGCACTTTTTGCGGGCGCTGCAGGAGTCCGATTGAGCGGGTCTATGTGCGCTATCAAGCAGAGAAATTTCCAATCTGCGCGTAAGCCCCCTATTCTTGCCCCCGAGCACCTCCGCCGGGGCACTTCAACCCGCAAAACCGGCACCTGCAGCTAGAGACATGAAACAGATTTTATTTACGGGGGAATTACTATCCTCCGAAAGCGTCTTTAATGAGAAGGAAGAGGGACACGCTCCCGCCGCAGCGGTAACTGACCGCACGGTTTTCGTTATTACCCAAGGAGAACTACATGCTGATACTCACCCGCAAGGTCGGCGAAAGCATCGTCATCGACGATAATATCAAAGTGACCATTCTGGGCGTCAAAGGGATGCAAGTGAGGATCGGCATCGATGCGCCTAAAGATGTTCAGGTTCATCGCGAGGAGATTTTCAAACGCATCCAGGCAGGCAGCCCTGCACCGGAAAAGCCCCACGACGAGCAACACTGAAACCTGCATCGCTTGAAGCCGCACGGATGCGCTTGACCGATCGGCCCGCCGATGCGGGATCTTGCCAGGCCCTCAGCCGCCCAGCAGCTCCCGCACTTTGGCAACCAGTTCATTGGCATGAAATGGTTTCTGAAACACCGCACCGAACAAATCGCAGTCCGCTTGCGCGGCTTGCGCGCCGCTCATCAAGATCAGCGGTAAATGCGCCAGCGCAGGATCATCTCGAATTGCCCTGGCCAATTCCTGGCCATTCTTCTTCGGCATCATGTAATCGGTAATCACCAGATCAATAGGCTTCTGGCGCAGCAGATCCAGCGCCTTTTCGCCATTGTTGGCCTTTTCCACCAGGAAACCCTCGTCCTCCAGGGCATAACCCAGGATCTCAGCGATTTGGTATTCGTCATCGACGATCAAAATGGTCTTCATCGCTGGACTGTCAGCCCCCTCCGAATGCGTAGGCGTGCCGCTAAGCACTGCGCTGGCACCTTCGAACGCCTTGCGCACTACCACTCCATCCGGCCCCATGCACAGCTCATGGAGCGCAGGGTCGTAGTCGCTGTCGCGCACCTTGAGCAGTGACAGCATGCGCCGCAGCCGGCTATCGAGTTCGACAAATCGGGTCAGGATCAGGTTATCGACGATGCTCGACAGGTCGGGTGACGGCGCACTGACTTCGGCACCAAACAGATCACGCACTTCCCAGGTCATCAACATCGTCACATCGCGGGCACGCAGCTCGCCGATCAGGGCGCGGAAGAAGCCATTGATGCGTGCCGGATCGAATGCCAGCCGGCTGAGTGCACCGAGGCTGTCGATCACCACGCGCTTGGCGCCGAGGCTATCAACCTGTTTCAGCAAGCGCGCACCGACCTGATCGAGCAGGCCCTCGGTGGTTGGCTGCCAGCTCAACAGCAAAGCCCCTGAGCGCTCCAGCTCAGCGAAGTCGTAACCAAAGGCACTGGCCTTCTGGCGCAATCGGGTAGGCGATTCGTAGAAGCCAAAATGCACCGCCGGCTGCACAGGTGACGCAGCCGCTACGAATGCCAGGCCCAGAGAGGTTTTGCCGATCCCCGAAGGCCCCATTATCAATGTGGTTGAGCCGACACTGACGCCACCGCCAAGCATGTCGTCCAGCGCTTGCGAGCCGGTGCTGATAGATTCCATTGTCTCCGAGCCAAGGTGGCTGGGATGGCTGTAGAGCGCCTCCAGACGCGGGAACACCGTCAGCCCGGCGCTATCGATCTGGCACTCGTGCAAGCCAGACAACGCAGCGCTGCCGCGGGTCTTGCGCAGCTGAATAGTACGCACGGCACGGCTGCCAACCAACGTCTCACCCAGTTCGATGACGCCATCGACCATGGTGTGTTCGGGGCTGCCTTCCTGCAGGCGCGAACTGGTCAGCAGCAGCACGGTGCAACCCGCGAAGGCGGCATGCCCTTGCAGCTCGGAGATGAATTTCTTGGTGTCGAGCGTGGTTTCGGCACGTATGCGGGCATTGAGCAGGCCATCGACAATCAGCAGGCTGGCCTGCTGCCGGCTAATTTCCTGACGCATCAGCCGCACCACGGCATCCAGGCCCTCCTGTTCGAGGGTGTCGAACGCGCTGACAAACTGGATCTGATCGCCTACCAGCGCCGGGTCGAAGAACTCCAGCGTCGACAGGCACTGGAACAACCGCTCATGTGATTCGCTAAGCAGAGTGGCCACCAGCACCCGTCCGCCATTGCGCACGTGGCCACACGCCAACTGATTGGCGAGGATGGTTTTGCCGGCCCCAGGCGGGCCTTGAACGACATAGGACGCGCCAGCGACCAGGCCGCCACGCAGCAAAGCATCCAGCCCTTCGATACCTGTCTCGACTCGCTTGAGTACTTCAACCATGGCCGCTACCTGTCGGGTTCGCGTTAAGGGGGGCTCAGCACCGCCGGCAAGTACAGGCACATACTGGTGCCCTCCCCGACCTTGCTGGACGCACAGATGGCACCGTTGCTCTGCTTGGCAAAGCCATACACCTGGCTAAGACCCAGCCCGGTACCCTTGCCAAACGACTTGGTGGTGAAAAACGGCTCGAAGATGCGCGGCAGCACATGCGCCTCGATACCCACGCCGGAGTCTTGCACATTGAACCGCACGAATGGCCCGTGCAGGCCCTCGACCTCACCTGCCAATTGCACGCAATCGACCTCGAGGCGAATCCGCCCCTCACCTTCGATCGCATCGCGCGCATTGAACAGAAGATTGAGCAGAACCATCTGCAATTGGCCAGGGTCGGCCTCGATCAGCGGCAGCTCTGTCGCCAGCTGCTGCTCGAATTCGATGCTGCCGGGTAGCGCGTGCTCGATCAAGCCACGGGTCGAATCAATCAGCGCGAGCGGAGCAATGCTCACCGAACTCAACTGGCGATGGCGGGCAAAACTGAGCAGTTGCTGAGTCAGTTGAGTGCCGCGCTGCCCTGCATCGATGATGTGTTCGAGCAAGCGCTGGACCCGCTGCGGATCCTGGCTGCTGCTGGCCATCCGCGCCGAGCTGAGGATAATCGTCAGCAGGTTGTTGAAGTCATGCGCCAGCCCGCCGGTCAACTGCCCCAGGGCTTCGAGCTTTTGCGCCTGGAACAACTGCGCGCGTACCGCGTCGAGCTGCAGCGCAGACTCGCGCCGGTCGGTGATATCGCGCGTAACCTTGGCTAGGCCGATGATCTGGCCCTGCTCATCGCGCACTACGTCCAACGCGGCCAACGCCCAGAACTGCGTGCCGTCCTGACGCACGCGCCAGCCTTCATCCTGGGCGACGCCATTCTCCAAGGCCTCGCGCAGGATCTGCTCGGGGCGATCCTGGGCACAGTCCTCAGGCGTGAAAAAAACGGAGAAGTGCTGGCCGATGATCTCGGCGGCCTTGTAGCCCTTGATACGCTCTGCACCCGCATTCCACGACACTACGTGGCCAGAGGGATCAAGCATATAGATAGCGTAATCAACCACCGACTGAACGAGCTGCTCGTAGCGGTTGGCGGTCATTTCGGATTGGTCCGGGTGGTCGGTTGAAACCATGAAAACTCCACAGGCACCACAGGGTGAGGCATAAACATGATGTTGAGTCTACTCGCCCTTTACAGGCTAAGCGAAGCTCTTGACGAGTAGCCGTCTGACGGAGCCGCTTCGGGCTGGCGATATCGCTCGCAGTGAGCAGCATGGTCGCCTGAAAAGTCGCGAACAGTGGCTTAATGACACTATCGTGTCAATTGCTTGGGGTTCAGCCCTCAGGGATCAGCCGGAAATGCCTGCATGGAGGAGTGTTTTGTTGACGCATCTATAACGATGGGTTATAAAGCGCGCTTGATTGCTGAGCATCTGTTTAACGTGCCGGTCGCACAGACCCTTTCAAGCGTGCGAGTGTGGTGGAATTGGTATACACAGCAGACTTAAAATCTGCCGGCGTGAGCCTTGCGGGTTCGAGTCCCGCCACTCGCACCACTTATTGCGTAAAGGGCGCCCCATGGGGCGCCTTTTGTTTGCGCGCAAGAATTGTTCGCAACTCCTGCTACAGTGAAATCATCCAACCTCACTGGTATCCCGCCATGCGCTATACCCTGTTCGCCGGTCAACGCGATGCCATCATCCTGCTCGCCCGCATCCTGCTGATGATCCTGTTCTTGCTCTCGGGCTGGAGCAAACTAACAGGCTTTGAAGGCACGGTCAGCTACTTCACCTCGATAGGTGCACCTGCGCCGACACTGGCAGCAGCCATCGCAGTGATCATGGAGTTCTTCGTCGCAATCGTGCTGATTCTCGGGTTCTATACGCGACCATTGGCGATGCTGTTCGCGCTCTTCGTGGTCGGCACCGCAATGATTGGCCACCCGTTCTGGGACATGGTCGAGCCTGCGCGCAGCGCCAACATGACTCAGTTTTTCAAGAACATGAGCATTGTCGGTGGTCTGCTGCTGCTCGCCGTGACGGGCGCTGGCAGGTTCTCGCTGGATCGGCGCTGAGTGCTTGCCTTCGGCTTGATCTGCGTGCTGGTGTGAGTCAGTCGTCTACGTCATCGTGCCAGGCAGGATGGTCGTATTCGTCGTCGCTGTCATTGAGGGTGCTCTCATCGAGCGTGCTTTCGTCATCCTCGACCTCATCCAGCAAACCCTGGGCATCGGCCTCGGGCGCAAAGTCTTCATAGAGGAATTCGTGATCAAGCAGATGATCGTGTTCGGGTTCGTGGAGGTCGTGTTCGTCGCTCATACCAGGCTCCTTGAATAGCTCGCCTGTATAAAGTGATCATCGGTGCAGGTCAACGGCTGAACTGTTAATCCCGACTTAACCAGGGCATTGCACCCTGCCTGAGCTCCCTTCAAGAATCCTTGCCTGCCTTACGGCGGGCTTTTTTTCGCCTGCAGATTACCTGAATGATCTTGCTACATCGTCTTCACGTTTTACTGACAAGCCCGGCCAGATACTACACAGGCTCCGTACGATCTTTAGACCCGCCCACCGTTGGCGGGTTTTCTTTGCCTGTGATTCGGCAATCGCGCAACTCGGCGTCCAGCCAGCGCAGCGCAAACGCGCACGCGCCGAAGGACACCTGTTACAGCAGACTCACGGCGTCTTGGCAGCCTGAGCCTTGGTCCAGTGCACCTTGGGCGCGGCAGGGTTGAAACCGCTTACGCCTCGTGGCACTTCCTTGATCTCGCCGCCCTTGGACAAGAACTGCTCAATTTGCTCATTCAAGCGCAGTTGAGCGTGATGGGTCGCAGACTGGGACATGCTGATACCTCACTGATGAGCCACCCAGAGAGAGGACTCGCCCGCCACTATACACCGCAAAGCACGTAAGCAGGACTTTAAAGCCAGATAAAGAGAGATCCCTGCCAAATTTACGCAGATATCAGCAAGATTAACGAGCGTAAAACTTCGCGCTCTTGCCTCGGTTGTGGTGGTCTCGAATATGAGTGAAGCTTGGCGAAACTCACGGAGAGAGGATGTACCCATGCCGTTTTCAGCGGACGAACGCGCAGCACTGCTGGCGCTCAAGGGCGTAGGCCCGACGGTTATCAGCAGGCTTGAGCAGATGGGCATCGAGTCACTGCAGATGTTGGGCGATTCGAACGTAGATGACATTCTGGCGCAGGCTTCGGCAGCGCTGGGGTCAACTTGCTGGAAGAACAGCCCGCAGGCGCGAGCGGCGATAACTGCGGCAGTGATGCTTGGCAAGCAGTCGAGCATTAGCCTGTCACTGCGCTAGCGCGCTCATCTATCAAACCCGCAGCATATGGACTGCCAAACCTGCAATGGCGCAAGCGAATAGAACCTGGATCACTGTTAGCTTGAAGCGGAACAGGGCAATAGCGGCAGCAACCGAGATCACCGCTGCAGGCCAGTCAAATGCGCCGCTGAAGCCTTTTGGCCAGAGCACGTGATAGCCGAAGAAGAGGGCAAGATTGAGGATCACTCCGACCACAGCAGCGGTGATGGCTGTCAGCGGCGCGGTGAATTTCAGGTCGTTGTGCGTCGACTCCACCACCGGCCCACCGGCAAGGATGAAGATGAACGAAGGCAGGAACGTGAACCAGGTGACGAGCCCGGCCGCGACTGCGCCTGCAAGAAATGGATGCTGCGCAACGAACATCGGCTGCACATAGCCGCCGACGAAACCGACAAAGGCGACCACCATGATCAGCGGCCCTGGAGTCGTTTCACCTAAAGCGAGGCCATCGATCATCTGAGCTGGCGTCAACCAACCGTAGTGCCCCACAGCGCCCTGATAGACATAAGGCAGCACAGCATAGGCGCCGCCAAAGGTCATCAATGCAGCCTTGGTGAAGAACCAGCCCATCTGCGTCAGCGTACCATCCCAACCAAACGACAGCGTCAGCAACCCCATGGGCAGACACCAAAGCCCAGCCCCGATGAGTAGCAGGCGCACCAGCTGCGCCCAGCTGAAACGTGCATGTTCAGGCGTCGGGGTATCGTCGTCGATCATGGCTGGGCCGTAGCTGTTGCTCGCCGCGCCATGGTCGCCACCGATGGCGAATATGCCAGGAGCGAAGCGACCACCCATATAGCCGATGATGGCAGCGGCGAGCACGATCAGCGGGAACGGCACGTTGAGGGCAAAGATAGCAACGAACGAGGCACCGGCCAGGCCCCATAACCAACCGTTCTTCAGCGCGCGCGAACCAATCCGGTGGGCCGCATGAACGACGATCGCCGTGACCGCCGGCTTGATGCCATAAAAGATCCCCGCCACTACCGGTACCTCGCCAAAAGCGATGTACACCCAGGACAAACCGATCAGCATGAACAGCGAAGGCAGCACGAACAATGCGCCGGCAATCACCCCTCCCCAACTGCGGTGCATGAGCCAGCCGATGTAGGTGGCAAGCTGCTGGGCCTCGGGGCCTGGCAACAACATGCAGTAGTTGAGCGCGTGTAAAAAACGCTTCTCGCTGATCCAGCGCCTGCGCTCGACCAGCTCCTGGTGCATGATCGAAATCTGCCCGGCCGGCCCGCCAAAACTGATGAAGCCTAGCTTGAGCCAGAACAGGAAGGCCTGGTAAAGGCCAACCGGCTGCACAGCCGGCTTGGATGGCGACTGCTTGTTCACCGCGCAAGTGCTCTCAACCATCTTGAGCTTCCTCATCAGCCAAGGCCGTCAGTTGCGAAAGTCGAAACTCGTTCAAAAATCTGGACATAAATCGGAATAAACTCATTAACTGGAATTCAATTCCTATTTCTATATCATAGCCTCTGACTCAATCCAGCTCGACGACGGCCACGACAGTCCAGGCCTGTGGATGCCCTGCTCGATCCGCACCGCGAAGGACGGCTACCAGGCCATATGGCCACACATCCTGCTCGACCGCGCCAAGCCTGGATTGATCGCCGTGAATGCCCAAGGCAAGCGCTTCGTCAACGAGTCGAACTCCTACCACGACTTCGTCATGGGGATGCTTAACGACGGCAGCGCCACTGCTCACCTGATCTGTGACCAGAACTTCCTGCAACGCTACGGCCTGGGCCTGGTCATGCCGCTGCGCAGCGCCATCAATATTGCCAGGTTCGTCAAAGCCGGCTACTTGATCAAAGGCAGCACCCTGGGCGAACTTGCCAGCAAGCTCAAGGTTGATGCCGAGGGGCTGGCAAACACCGTCAGAACCTACAACGCCGCCGCTGCAAACGGTGACGACCCTGCATTCAACCGCGGTACCAGCCCCATGAACCGTCACAATGGCGACCCGCAGCAACTACCCAACCCCTGCGTGCGCCCGCTAGGCGATGGGCCCTACTATGCCGTCACAGTGCAACCGGCCGATCTCGCCTGCAGCGCAGGCTTGAGTGGTAACGCCGATGGCCAGGTGCTGAACATGCAAGGCCAGGTGATCGATGGGCTATACGCCTGCGGCAATGACCTTGCTTCAATCTTTCGCGGCACCTACCCAGGCCCAGGCACCACGCTGGGACCTGCGATCGTGTTCGGCTGGCGAGTGGCGCGGCATGCTGCGCGAGTTGCTGATCGCCAGTGTTGAAGCTAGCGACCAGTGAGCGCCTGCTTCGGGTTCAGGCTGTGTGGGAAAGTGCCATCCGCCAACACCAGGCTAGCCAAGCCATCCACTCAGCATCGCGGCGCCCAACGCGACTAACGCGGTATTGAGGCAGACCAGCATGAAGCCGAACCTTATCAGTTCGCCTTCCTCCCTGGCCTGGGTTTTGGCAAGCCCCAGAATCAGCATGACAACCGATAGCGAGCCCAGCGCCGCATGCCCCGCCGAGCTGTTCTGGACGGCAGCCAGCAGTAGGCGGGAGGACTCTGGCAACGTCGCGATGGCCGGCATGAAGATCGCATTGCCACCAACATTCGACCCGGTCATGTAGCCAGACAACGCGCCAAACAGGGCAACCAACGACGTCGCGGCGGTGGGCGACAGCCCAGCCAGCAGTTGCATCAACCCCGCAAGGAAGCCGGCCTTAACCATCATCTGCGACATCGCGAGAAAGAAGAAAATGGTCAGCAATGGCCGCTTCGCCCGAGCCAACAGCGCAGCAGGCAGGTTAACGTCGTGTGCGGTCCGGGATTGTATGCTGCGCGCACGAACGCCTAGCACGATCAGGACAATGCCCAACGCCAGGCCTGGTGAGGCGAGTGGCTTCCAGTTGACCTGGGCGCTCTGTACAACCCAGTGCTCCTGCCAGGAGGTGATCGCCCACAGCATCTTCAAGCCGACAATGCAGACAATCAGCACCAGATACGGCCATGCCTGACGCGGCCATTGCACCGGACCGCGCTCGCTGTCGTAGCGGCGCAGGCGCCACAGCCCAACAGAGAGTACCGCTGCTGCCGTCACCAGGCCCGCAGCAACGCCGGCTACTTCCGGCCCCAGCCACCGACTTGCGCTGTAAAGAACGCCCACAAACAGCAGCCAGAAAACGCCCAACGCCCCCCATCCCCGCGAGTCACGAACGCCTGCAAGATAAAGCGCGAATGCACTGAGAGCGAAGAAAACCGGGGCGCTGGTCAATGCCGAGGTCGATGCCAGCATGGGTGCGTCCAGGTTAACCAACGAAGCACCAATGACAGATGCCAGGCCCAGCGTTCCCCAGGGCATGATGGCCATGCCGGCCAGTGCGATCCGGAGCGCGACCCGACGCTCGAAGAGACTGAGCAGCAGGGGCACCGTAGCGATCAACGACACGCCGAAACCAGTCATCGCTTCGAGCAACGGTGCCAACCCAAGGACGATTAACACGACTTGATCGCCGCGCCCAAGCCCCAGTGACCGCACCCATTGGCTCAGCGCCAGATTGACGCCCATGCGCTCGATAAAAATCACGAAGAGCAGACCTGGGACGATAACGAAAGCGGTACTTGCAAACAGCACGACGGTATCTTGAGCGGCGGCCACCATACTGCTCAGGCGCCATGCGTCTGCCGCGCCGGCGAGCCAGAGCACAATGACTAACAGAGTGCCTGCAACGGCGGCGTGAACGGGCGGCCGGCGCAATACCACGAGCATGACTGTAACCAACAGGACCGGGGAAAGATGGAACAGTGCGAGCATGCCAATAATATCCTGTGTGTGTTCCCGAATAGGCTGCGTACGCAGACTGCTGGCAAGATAATATTGCTCTTGCCTAGATAAAGGGCCGCAGTTTTCTGGTAGTTTTCGAGAAAATTTCTCACGGATTTGCAATGGCCAAAAACGACGCTGAACCTGAATCGCTAGACAAATTTGACCGTGCCATCCTGGACCTGGTCCAGCGCGACAACACCATGCCGCTGCGCCTTATGGCCGAGCAGGTCAATCTTTCCACGGCCGCCGTTCAGCGCCGCATCAAACGAATGGAAGACCGGGGAGTCATCACGGGCAACGTAGCCATCGTCGATCCCACCGCCGTAGGCCGGCCGATCACGATAATCGTGGAAGTGATGGCTGAGCGCACCAGCATCGAAGCGCTGGAGGCGATGAAGGCACACTTCGCGGTGCCCGAAGTTCAGCAGTGTTACTACGTCACCGGCGAAGTGGATTTCATTCTGGTACTCACCGTCGCCAGCATGAAGGAATACCAGACTCTGGCGCGGCGATTGTTTGCCGAAAACTCCAACGTTACCTGGTTCAAGACAATCGTCGCGCTAGACCGTGTGAAAGTCGGGCTTGATGTGCCAAGCATGGCTGGGTAGATGCTCATGCAAAAGCCTGTGGTGGCTCGCGCCATGGCGGCAGATTTGCGCCCCAAGTCGCCAGCGCAACAAAAGCCACGACTGCTGCGCACTAGTCGGCAATAGCCCCTGAACGAAATTGGCGTTAGCATCACACTCTTAGTCGGCTTAACAGCCTGTTTTTCAGATCAGGGTCGCATCGTGGAAAAGCTCAAACGCCTCCAAAGTGGAATAGAAGGACTGGACGCTCTGCTCAAGGGCGGGCTGGTCGCAGGTGCCTCGTACATTATCCAAGGGCGCCCAGGTTCAGGCAAAACGATCCTGGCCAACCAACTTGGATTCCATCATGCGAACAATGGCGGCCGCGTTTTGGTTGCCACGCTGCTGGCCGAGTCACATGACCGCCTTTTCCAGTTTCTTTCCACACTGAGCTTTTTCGACTCATCCAAGATTGGCGAAGAAATTCAGTTCGTCAGCGCGTTTGACACACTGGAAAACGAAGGTCTGGATGAGGTAGTAAAGCTGCTGCGTCGCGAGATCAGCCGTCGCAAAGCTACCGTACTGGTCGTCGATGGCCTGCTCAATGCGCGCTCCAAAGCCGACTCACACATCGACACCAAAAAGTTCATTTCAGAGCTGCAGGGTCACGCCGCTTTTGCTGGTTGCACCGTGCTGTTTCTAACCAGTTCACGGCTGGACGACGGTAGCCCTGAGCACACCATGGTCGATGGCGTCATTGAAATAGGCGAAGAGCTGTTCGGCACCCGCTCGGTACGGCGTATTCAACTGCGTAAAACGCGCGGCAGTGCTGCGTTGGCAGGCCTTCACGAGTGTGAGATTACCGACAACGGGCTGGTGGTTTATCCTCGTCTGGAAAGCCTGTACAGCCACCCGTCCGCACCCGACAGTGCTGACATGACGCGCATTGGCAGTGGGATTGCCTCGCTGGACACGATACTGGGAGGCGGCCTTTATAGTTCCAGCGTGTCTTTGGTCATGGGCCCTTCCGGCATCGGAAAAACGACGCTGGGTCTGAAGTTCCTGGCGGAGTCGACGGTGGACAGCCCAGGGCTGCATTTTGGCTTCTACGAAAGCCCGCAACGCCTGCGGCTCAAGGGCGACTCACTGGGCATCGACATCAAAGGCATGGAAGACAGCGGCGCCCTGACCATCGCCTGGCAGCCCACGACTGAAGGCCTGCTGGACGGGCTTGGCGCACGCTTGCTGAGTATCGTCGAAGAAAATGGCATCAAGCGTGTGTTCGTCGACAGCCTTAGCGGCATGACCCGGGTTGCAACCAATACGGCAAGGATTACTGACTTCCTCAGTGCGCTGATGAACGAGCTGCGCGCCCGAGGTGTCACGGTACTGGCAACGTGGGAAATGCGCGATCTGCTGGGCTCCGAGGTCAGCGCGCCCAACTCCGACCTGTCGAGCATCGTCGACAACCTGATGCTGATGCGCTTCGCCGAGAATGACTTTGAACTAAAGAGAACGCTTTCCGTTCTCAAAGTTCGAGATAGCGCTTATGACCCCTCCCGATTCGAGGTCGTCATCCAAGCCCAGGATGTTTTACTCAAAAAGGCTTCAAGACATGAACCATCAGTCCCAACTGAGTGATGTCCTGGTTCGATCTCTTAGGTTTTTGAGTGGATTACAATAAAGTGACTACCATCTTGGTCGTCGACGACGAATATTTAATTGCTGACATTCTCAGCTTCGCGCTGGAGGATGAGGGGTTTTCCGTGGTAACGGCCAGCAATGGCCGAAAAGGGCTCGATGCTCTGGACAGAGTCAAGCCAGCCTTGATCATCACCGACTTCATGATGCCGGCCATGGACGGCCTGGAGTTCGCTACCGCCGTGCGAGCCCTGCCATCGCTACTTCAAGTCCCGATTATTCTGATAAGCGGCGCCCAGGCACATATCGGTATGCAGCGACCGGATTTATTTGACGCGGTATTGCCTAAGCCCTTCAATATCGACGCAATTATTGCCGAGGTGAGAAAACTGCTGCATTTAGCGTAGCCGTGTCCACGCGGCTGACCCTGACTGCGCCGGCCACAGCCGAGTCATCCCCGAGCCCGCTCGGTTGCCCAGGTGCCTCATCGGTCATTTCTGCCTATTCGGCACCCACCAATAAACATTGGACTTCAGCTGCTTCACTCCATACTTTTCCGACCCGCAAAGAAAAACCCCGCAGAAGTTAATCTGCGGGGCTTTCAAATATGGAGGCCGAGGTCGGAATCGAACCGGCGTAGACGGATTTGCAATCCGGAGCATAACCACTTTGCTACTCGGCCTCAAAGGTTGGATCTAGCGGCTTGCGCCCTGCTATCTCCTTGAAACTTCAGTGCTTTTTCAAGCTTGCTGCGCTTCAATGGACGCCATTATGTCTGCATTCGCTTGGCCTTGCAACCCCCATGTCAGAAAAAATCTTCAAGGGGTTCAAGGTGTTAGCGCAGGCGGCCGAGCTTGCTCCACAGCCCCACCAAGGTGTTCTCAACCGCGCCGCTGGCGGCCACACCAATGCGCTCCTGCAAGCTTTTGCGTTCGGCAAAGCGCAGGTGGTAAAGGTTGGCTTCACGGGCGCGGTCACTGAGGTATTCGTCGCTGGTGCGCAGCTCATCAACCAGCTGCATGTTCAGCGCCGCAACACCCAGCCAGACCTCACCGGTGGCTACTTCGTCCATGTGCAGCTGCGGGCGGTAACGACCAACAAAGTCCTTGAACAGCTGATGGGTGACGTCAAGGTCTTCCTGGAACTTCTCGCGGCCCTTCTCGGTGTTCTCGCCGAATACGGTCAGCGTGCGTTTGTACTCACCGGCGGTCAGCACTTCAAAATCGATGTCGTGCTTTTTGAGCAGGCGATTGACGTTCGGCAACTGAGCGACCACACCGATCGAGCCAAGGATGGCAAACGGTGCGCTGACGATCTTGTCGCCGATGCAGGCCATCATGTAACCGCCGCTGGCAGCAACCTTGTCGATGCACACGGTAAGCGGGATACCGGCCTGACGGATGCGCGCCAGTTGCGACGAGGCCAGGCCATAACTGTGCACCAGTCCACCGCCGCTCTCGAGCCGCAGCACGACTTCATCACGCGGGGTGGCGAGGGTCAGCAGCGCGGTAATTTCATTACGCAGACTTTCGGTGGCAGAGGCTTTGATGTCGCCATCGAAATCAAGAACGAAGACCCGCGCCTTGTCCTCGCCCTTGGCTTTCTTCTGCTGCTTGTCGGCCTTGGCCTGCTGCTTGCGCAGGGCCTTGAGTTGAGCCTTGTCGAACAGGCCCGCCTCGAGTCGCTCACGCAGCGCCTTATAGAAGTCGTTGAGACGGGTGACCTGCAACTGCCCGCCGGGCTTGCCGCGGCCTTTGCCACGCAGGCCGGCAATAGCCGAAAGCACCACCAGAAAAGCAATCACCAGGGTGGCGGTTTTGGCGAGAAAGCTTGCGTATTCTGCAAGAAACTCCACGTTGACTCCTTGATAAATCAGCACCTGCACGGTGCGAAACTGCTGCCAGCATACCGGGGCGTACGGGGCACTGCCAGCAGGCGAAAACGCTGGCAACATCTTTCAAACAAGCTTTTCAAACGCTTGTATGTTTTTTCGTTGACAGCCACTCTGGCGCATCCTAACCTCCCAGCAACTTCACTCGGCCGGATATCGATGTGGGCAACCTCTACCTGATCCGACATGGCCAAGCCTCATTTGGTGCCGCCGACTACGACGTACTGTCGCCGGTCGGCGTGCGTCAGAGCCAGGCCTTGGGCAGCCATCTAGCCAACCTCGGCTTGCGCCTGGATCGTTGCATCGCCGGCGACCTGCGCCGGCAACAGGACACCGCCCTGCTCGCGCTTGAAGCCATGAGTACCCTGGGCTGCGCGGTGCCGGCGCTGGAGACCGATGCCGGCTTCAATGAATTCGACGCCGATGGGGTGATCCGCACACTGCTGCCGGCGCTGCTGCCAGATGAGCCGCAGGCACTGCATGTGCTCAGCAACGCTGCGCAAAACCGCAGCGAGTTTCAGCGCCTGTTTGCCTTGATGGTCCAGCGCTGGCACGACGGCCAGCATCCGGCCGATGGGCTGGAGAGCTGGGAGGCTTTTACCGGCCGCCTGCGCATTGCCCTGCAGCGGGTATTGGACGCCGCCGGCAGCGGCGACAACGTGGCTGTTTTCACCTCGGGCGGCAGCATCGCCGCCCTGCTCCACCTGATTACCGGCATCACCCCCAGCCAAGCGTTTGCGCTGAACTGGCAGATTATCAACACGTCGTTCAGCCAGCTGAAGTTTCGCGGCCATGACGTGGCACTGGCTTCCTTCAACTGTCAGGCCCATGTGCAGCTGTTGAAGGCGCCGGAGCTCATCACCTATAGGTGAGCCCGGCCTGTTGTGTCCCTGCGGACGCGAATTTCACTTAACAAGGAATACACCATGAGCGATGTAGCTAAAGCCGTCGAAGCGATGAAAGCCAAGTTCAATCCCGCTGCTGCTGAAGGCCTGGACCTGGTGTTCGGCTTCAACATCACCGACGAAGACAAGCAATACGCGCTGGTCGTCAAAGACGGCACCTGCGACATCCAGGAAGGTGAAAACCCAGATGCCAACTGCACCCTGGTGCTGGACAGCGAAACCCTCAAAGGCATCGTCAGCGGCGAAACCGATGGCATGCAAGCGTTCATGGGCGGCAAGCTGCGTGTTGAAGGCGACATGATGCTGTCGATGAAGCTCAGCGAGCTGTTCCCTGCCTGAGTGGCAACGACGACTGCATGAAAGAAACCGAAGCCGGCACCGGCTTCGGTTTTTTTTTGCCTGATCTGGCGTTCATCGCACAGTGCAGAGGCCGCGCATCAAGCGCACTGATCAAGCGCCAACACGCCTGCCTATATGGCGATTGGCACGCTTGTTCCATTACCTCAGGCCGATTAGATTAGCCAATAATGCTCGACACCGAGAATAAGGATCACGCATGACGCTGACTGACCAGTCCACCCAGGTACGCCCCGGCGAAGAACTCGATGCCAGCGTCATCGATCCCTATCTCAAAGCTCATCTGCCTGGCCTGGAAGGCATGCCGCTGATCAGCCAGTTCCCGGGCGGCGCCTCCAATCTGACCTACCTGGTCAGCTACCCACAGCGTGAGTTCGTGTTGCGGCGTCCGCCCTTTGGCGCCAAAGCCAAGTCAGCGCACGACATGGCCCGTGAGTTTCGTATCCTCAATCAGCTCAACAGCGGTTTTCCTTACTGCCCCAAGGCGTACCTGCACTGCACCGACGAAAGCCTGATCGGCAGCGAGTTCTACCTGATGGACCGGGTCAAAGGGATCATCCTGCGCTCGGACATCCCGCTGGAGCTGGGCCTCGATGCCCAGCGCACCGAAGCCCTGTGCAAAAGCTTCATCGACCGTTTGGTGGAATTGCATCAAGTGGATTACCGCGCCTGCGGCCTGGCTGACCTGGGCAAACCCGAGGGTTACGTGCAGCGCCAGATCGAGGGCTGGATCAGCCGCTATGAGAAGGCCGCCACCCCGGATGCACCGCGCTGGCAGCAGGTCATCGACTGGCTGCGGGCAAAGATGCCAGCCGACCACCCGCGCTCAGCCGTCGTGCACAACGACTACCGCTTCGACAACGTCATCCTCGACGCAGCCAACCCGATGCAGATCATCGGCGTTCTGGACTGGGAGATGGCCACCCTCGGTGATCCGTTGATGGACCTGGGCAACAGCCTGGCTTACTGGATCGAGGCCGATGACCCCGCCCCCATGCAACTGATGCGGCGCCAGCCAAGCAACGCCCCGGGCATGCTCAGCCGGGCGCAGTTCGTTGCCTACTACGCCGAGCGCGCCGGCATCCGCATCGACAACTTTGACTTCTACTATTGTTATGGACTGTTCCGCCTCGCAGGGATCGTCCAGCAGATCTATTACCGCTTCCACCACGGCCAGACGCAGGACAAACGCTTCGCGCAGTTCATTCACATGAACCGCCTGCTTGAGCAGATGGCACTGCAAGTGATCGGCAAGTCCGCACTTTGACCACACACAACAAGGGACACAGCATGGCCAAGACGCAACTGTTCGACCTCGACGGCAAGATTGCCTTCGTTTCCGGCGCCAGCCGCGGCATCGGCGAAGCCATCGCCCACTTGCTGGCGCAGCAAGGCGCGCATGTGATTGTCTCCAGCCGCAAGCTCGACGGCTGTCAGCAGGTCGCCGACGCGATCATCGCAGCCGGCGGCAAAGCAACTGCAGTGGCCTGCCATATCGGTGAGCTGGAACAGATCCAACAGGTGTTTGCCGGCATTCGCGAGCAGTTCGGCAGGCTCGACATCCTGGTCAACAACGCGGCCACCAACCCGCAGTTCTGCAACGTGCTGGACACCGACCCGGGCGCCTTTCAGAAGACCGTCGACGTCAACATCCGCGGTTACTTCTTCATGTCGGTAGAGGCCGGCAAACTGATGCGTGAGCACGGTGGTGGCAGCATTATCAACGTGGCCTCGATCAACGGCGTGTCCCCGGGGCTGTTCCAGGGCATCTACTCGGTGACCAAGGCCGCGGTGATCAACATGACCAAGGTGTTCGCCAAGGAGTGCGCGCAGTTCGGCATCCGCTGCAACGCTTTGCTGCCAGGCCTGACCGATACCAAGTTCGCCTCGGCACTGGTCAAGAATGACGCCATCCTCAACGTCGCCCTGCAGCAGATCCCGCTCAAGCGTGTAGCGGCGCCCAGCGAGATGGCCGGCGCAGTGTTGTACCTGGCGAGCGACGCCTCGAGCTACACCACCGGTACCCTGCTCAATGTCGACGGTGGTTTTCTGTCCTGAGCCGGCCGGTTACAGACAGGTCGCAGCAGCAGCCCGGCGGCGCAGTGCGGTGGTGTCGGCTGTTCGCGCGTAATAGTCGACGCGTGTGCCACCGTCTTGCGGGTAGATGTCGGCAAACGACTCTGCCTCACGGGTATATACCGTCAAGCCGCCACTCTTGCGCGGCTGCAGGTAACCACTGGCGTCGACCCCAAAGACAGCCTCATCCTGCCAACTGAACTGGATGCACTGGGCAACCAGTTCCGCAGCCTTTTGCGACTTCAGCTGTGCAGTCGGCGCAGTGCCGCGCGCGGCATCCATGGTCGACGAGGCACACCCCAGCAGCATCAATGCTGCGGCCATCGGCACAATTGCACGCATGTTTCATCCTCGTGGGCAAAAAAGAACACGACTCTAGCATTTGCGTGCCTGCACAAGTGAATTCTCGACGCTCAGCTGTTGTCGCATTAACACACCTATTGCATTTGGAGACTGTGCATGAAAATGCGCCCACTGCTGTCCGCCCTGCTGTTCACCGCCACCCTGCCTTGCCTGCCATTGGCTGCTACTGCAGCCGAAAGCAACGTCGAGAGCGTCAAGGCGCCGGAATCCCACGACCGCGAGCTGAAGGTCGGTGACAAGGCCCCGGATCAATACAAACGCGATGATGCCGCCGTGGTTGACTGGAAAGCCAACGGCCTGCCAGCGCCGGAAAAAGAAAGCCACTGGGTGAAAATGGGCAATCGCTTCGTGCTGGTGCAGATCACCAACGGCGTCGTGCTGGCCATTCACACGAAGTGATCTAGCAGGGGCCAGACACTGCTGCCATGTGCACGGTGTTACGCCCATCCGCCTTGGCTTGATACAGCGCCGCATCCGCTCGCCCGAGCAGCGCTGCCGCACTGTCATCAGGCCCGGGCACTGCGCACCACAGGCCGACGCTGAAGCGCAGCTCGATAGTGTCGTCAGCGAACTGCGCCGGGCTTTGTGCGATGGCCTGGCGCAAGCCCTGAAGTGCCGCCATCGCGCCCTCACGATCGGTATGTGGCAACAGCAGCAGGAATTCCTCCCCGCCATAACGCCCCAGGCTGTCAGCCGCACGCAGGCGCCGTTGTAGCTGGCGAACGCAGTGGCACAACACCTCATCCCCAGCCAGGTGGCCATACAGATCGTTGATCCGTTTGAAATGGTCGATATCGATCATAGCCACCGCCAGGTAATTGCCCTCATCACGTGCGCGCTCCAGCTCTTGGTCGAAACGCTGCAGGATGGCCCGCCGGTTGTAAGTTCCGGTCAGCACATCGTGCAGCGCCATGTGCTGCAAGCGCGACTCGCTGCGCTCTTTGGCCATCAGCACCAGGCCGAGCGAATACATCATCACCGTTAGCGTGCCGATCGCCACCGATACTGTCTGCTTGAGGTTGCTGATGTCGTAGCGCATATCGGCTGCCTCCCCAGCCAGCACCGCGATAACCCGCATGCCCAGGCCTACCAGGCTTATAGAAGCGCCGATCACCAACAGCAGATGCGCCCGACCGGGACGTTCGGCATGACGCCGCGCCCAATGCAGCAACAGCCCGCATTGAGCCATGAGCACCACGGTGGCCAGCAGCATGCGTGGCTCGAGCGTCTCCAGCAGAAGCAGCAGCCCGCCTAACATGCATAACGGAATGATGAAAATAACTCGCCACGGTACTTTCAGTTCACGCACCCGAAACAAGCTTGCCGAGTAGAACGCCAACGCCAGCGACAGCAGGCTGTTGCCCAAGGCATAGCTGACCCACAGCGGGGCCTGGGCATACAGCGTGTAGCAGATGTATGCGAGGGCGTGCGCGAGCAGGCCGCAGCCGGTCAGCAGCAGGTTGTCACGGCGGTTGTATTGACCCACCAGCAACAGACAGAACGCCATGATGGTGGCGACCAGCGCGACGGCGGCGAACAGTGTAGGGGTATGGGCGATCATGTTGGTTAACCAGGCAGCGGGTGGCCGTCTCACTGCGGCCTGAAGATAGTCTAGGGCGCCCTGCGCAAACCGGCCATGACCGAACGGGACAGATCAGCAGCCATCAAGCCCGAGCGTTCCCTCGCGTGACAAAAAATTCATTGTCGAAGAAACCAAATCGATCGAACCCGGTCCTACTGAGTACCCCGTAATCCCTTACGGATCAATGACCTGACTTAGCCACTTGTTTTGAGGTTCACCATTATGCGTCTGACTCTGCCTTCTCTCGCCTTGGGTCTGTTGCTGAGCCAAAGCGCTTTTGCCGGTGACGGCACTGCAGCTATCGGCGGCGGCCTCGGCGGCGTGCTCGGTAATGTGGTCGGTCAACAGATGGGCGGCCGCACCGGCGCAGCTATCGGCGCGGGCCTGGGCGGCGCAGCCGGTAGCGCCGTCGGCGCGCGCAAAGGCAATCGCACCGAGGCAGCGCTGGGCGGCGGCCTTGGTTCGGCAGGTGGCTCGCTGGTCGGTGGCGCCCTCGGCGGCTCGACCGGTTCGACCGTCGGCGCTGGCCTGGGCGGCGCAGCAGGTGGCGCTTTGGGTAACCACATGGGCGACAACGGCGGCAGCAAGAAGAAGCACAAGCGCCGCCATCGCCACTGATTGCAATCTCAGAAGGCCGGGGCCACGTTGCAGCCCCGGCAATCGCAAGCCGCCCTACCCTAACAACGCTTAGGCTGATCCCGCCCTGCGCCAGCACAGCGCGTCAAAAACCTGCATCACATCAACACCTCCATCACGCCAAACTGCCACACTGACTGCTACTGTCTTGTGTGCCCCCTGCGTGAAGGATCACTTCCTCGTCATGAACCCTGAGCTACTCATGGTGCTCGGCCTGCTGGCCGTGGTTATCCTGTTATTCATCCTCAACCGCCCACGCATGGACGTGGTTGCGTTGCTGGTCATCGTATTTCTGCCGCTGTCCGGCATCCTCACTGTCGAGCAAGCCCTGGCCGGCTTCAGCGATCCTAACGTGGTCCTTATCGCGGCGCTGTTCGTCATCGGCGAAGGCCTGGTGCGCACCGGCATTGCCTACCGCATCGGTGAATGGATGAGCGCCCGCGCAGGCAACAGCGAAGCGCGTCTGCTGGTCTTGCTGATGGTTTCAGTAGCCGGCCTGGGTTCGGTGATGAGCTCGACTGGAGTCGTCGCTATCTTTATCCCGGTGGTGCTGAGCATTGCCGCGCGGCTCGGCCTGGCACCCAGCCGACTGATGATGCCGTTGAGCTTTGCCGGTTTGATCAGCGGCATGCTCAGCCTGGTGGCCACGCCGCCCAACGTGGTTGTGCACAGCGAGCTGGTGCGTCATGGCGAGCAGGGCTTCGGCTTTTTCAGTTTTACCCCGTTCGGCCTGGTAGTGCTGGTGCTGGGCATCGGCTACATGCTGCTGACCCGACGCTGGCTCAACGGCGAAGTACGCAAGGATGGCCGCACCGAAAGCCGCCGCACGTTGCTCGACCTGGTGCTCGACTACAAGCTCAATGGCCGCGAACGGCGCTTGCGCATTCGCCCTGACTCACCGCTGGTGGGGCATACCCTGGGTGAACTGGAATTACGCACTCGCCACGGCGCCAACGTGATCGGTATCGAGCGCCAGCACAAGTTCACCACCCGGGTGATCAGCGCCGACTCCAACAGCGTTTTGCAACAGGGCGATGTGCTGCTACTCGATCTGTTCGCCAACCGCGATGATCTGCGCAGCCTGTGCCAATCGATGCGCCTTGAGCCGCTGCACTTCAAGGCGGCCTACTTCATCGATCAGTCGCAGGAACTGGGCATGGCCGAAGTTTCGCTGCCACCCGGCTCGCAGCTGATCGGCAAAAGCATTCTTGAGCTGACCTTCCGCAGCCGCTACGACCTCAACGTAGTCGGTCTGCGCCGCGAACAGGCCGCCATCGACGAGCAACTGGTGGAAGAAAAACTGCGCCAAGGCGATACCTTGCTGGTGGTCGGTCCCTGGAAAGCCGTGCGTCAGCTGCAAAGCCAGCCCAGGGATTTTCTGGTGCTGAGTCTGCCTGCCGAGATCGATCAGGTGGCGCCGGCACGAAGCCGCGCGCCATACGCCTTGATCAGCCTGGCGGTGATGGTTGGCTTGATGGTCAGCGGGCTGGTCCCCAACGTCATCGCCGCGCTGATCGGCTGCCTGCTGATGGGCGCCGGGCGCTGCATCGACATGAACAGCGCCTACCGCGCGATCCACTGGCAGAGCCTGGTGCTTATCGTCGGCATGTTGCCATTTGCCTTGGCCCTGCAGCAGACCGGCGGCATCGATCTGGCGGTCGGCGGCCTGGTCAGCCTGCTCGGCAATGCCGGGCCCAGCGCCATTCTTGCCTGCCTGTTCGCCGTGACTGCGATTATCGGCCTGTTCATCTCCAACACCGCCACCGCAGTACTGATGGCGCCAGTGGCGATCAGCACCGCCCATCAACTGGGCATGTCGCCCTACCCGTTCGCCATGACTGTTGCACTGGCAGCCTCGGCGGCGTTCATGACGCCGGTGTCTTCGCCGGTCAACACCTTGGTCCTGGGGCCTGGCCAATACCGCTTTGCTGACTTCGTCAAAGTGGGGGTGCCGTTCACCTTGCTGGTGATGCTGGTAACTGTGGTGATGGTGCCGTGGTTCTTTGGGCTCTAGTGAGGCAATTTGACAGCAGGCGGGCCGGCGAAACACACTGACACTAATGTCCCAGGTGCCTGCAGTCGTTGTCCTGGATCCGTCTATGCCAGCCGGTAGAACCCATGGTGTTTCCAGCACGCTCGCAGCTCTTGCCTTATGTTGTCCTGTTCAGCCTGACCCTGGCCCTTACCCTGGGCGGCATTCTCGCCCGCCCGATCGAGTCGTTGTCGCTGTTCTGGCCGGTCAATGCAGTGCTGGCAGGCGTCCTATTGCGCTATCCCCGCCAGGCAACTCCACTAGGCTTCGCCCTGGTGTGGCTGGCCATGGTGGCTGCCGACCTGGCCTGCGGGAGTAATTGGCAACCGGCGCTGTGGTTCAACCTGTGCAATCTGAGCGTGATCGTTACGGTTTGGCTGCTGCTGGTCCGCTTGCCGCGCCAGCACCGGCGCATGCGCAGCCCTCAGGGCGTGCTTTGCGTGTTTGCCGCGTGCGCCGCTGGCGCCATGGTGGCGGCAAGCATGGCCTGCCTGATGTCGGCACCGTGGTTTCAGGAGTCGATGCGCGCGACTTGGCTGGCCTGGTTCAGCGAACAGTTCTCCACCTGCATATTGATCGTGCCGGCCCTGCTGACCGCGCCCTCGCGGGGCGTGTTGCTGCATGGCGGCGGTAAGCCCATTCGCCTGGCACCGCTGCTGGTGCTGGTGGGTTCGTTGGCACTGAGCATCGTATTTGGCGGCCCTGGCGCGATTGCGTTCCCGATCGCCGCCTTGCTCTGGTGTGCCTGGACCTACTCACCCTTCCTTTTGTCGCTACTGGCGCTGATGGCGGGCAGCAGCTTGATCGTCGCCGTGGCGCAAAATCTCATGCACTTCAGCGTGCCGCAGAGCGTGCCGGGGGTGACCACGCTGATGTCGGCACGGCTGGGCATCGCCATGCTGGTATTGGGCCCTCTGGTAGTGGCCTGCGTAAGTAATGCCAACCGGAGTCTACTGGCGCGGCTTGAGCATCAGGCAACCATCGATCATCTGACCGGCGCCCTCACCCGCAGCGCCTTCACGCGTTTGGCCAATGCCCTGCTCGACAGCCGCCAGCAGCTTGATCAGGCCATGCCGCTGACCTTGATGATGCTCGATATTGATCACTTCAAGAGCATCAATGACCGCCATGGCCACGGTGTCGGCGACCAGGTGCTGCGCACCTTCGCCCATGCCCTGCAAGAGCAGCTGCGCGATGGCGAGCTGTTTGCCCGGTTGGGTGGCGAGGAGTTTGTCGTGATCTTGCCCGGGCTTGCGCCCGAGCATGCCCAGTTCACTGCCGAGCGCCTGCGCCGGGCAGTGCAGGACCTGCACCTGACCCACTCCGACCCGCGCCTGCAGATGACCGTCAGCATCGGTTTGGCAGGTTGTGCCGAGGGCGGCCCATCGCCTGCGCTGGACGCGCTGCTGGTATGCGCCGACAAGGCGCTGTATCGCGCCAAGGCACATGGCCGCAATTGCGTCGAGCTCGCCGAACAGGCGCTACGGCAGACCGTCTGAATCCAGGCCGATAATCGCTGCTCAAATTCTGCTCAATCTAACGCAGGCCGCTAACTACCTAACCTGCAGCGATTTATCCACAGACCTACCCACGTTTTCTGTGGACAGTTTTCCCAAGACAAAGAACGACTTATCGCACATACGACAACGTCGAGTCGGCTTGTAGGCCACTCGGCTATGGGTAGGTGCACAAGGGTGAGCGCCGCAGCTCTGGCCCGCCTGGGGAAGCAACGGGCCGGCAGCGAGGTATCGCCGGTCAAGGCGGCGGAATGGTGCCCAAAAGGCCGATACAGATTGTCAGCAGCAGAAAACCACCGAGGAACAGCGCAAGCTTGCCCATTGGAACCTCTACAGTGTGAACACGAATTGGCGTAGCTGGCCCGGGGCGGACCATCGCGGCACAAGTAGCTTGGCGTGCAACGGTCAGTCGATTGGGCTTGTGAGGTATTTTCCGCCTTCGGCTGATACGGTTACAGATGCAGGTTCGCGGAAAAAAAGCAGATCAGATGAGACCAGCAGCTGGCCGCAGGCACCTCTTCAACGCGTCACTCCAGCAATTGCAGCTTCTCGCGAGGCAGCCAGCCCAACTCACCATTGCCAGCACGGCGGCACCACAACCAGCCATTCATGGGCAGCAGGGCGAGCACCTGCTGCCCCGGATCAACATCCAGCTCATGCGCCGAGTAGTGCTCCAGCGCCCTGCCATGGGCGACGCCAACCCGCTCGATAAGCTGCGCCGGGATCCAGCCAGGCTCCTGCCCGGCGCAAGTGCACAGGTACCAGTCCAGCCAGCTCTCGTTACCCTCGTAACGCTGGCCGATCTCGAGCAGATCGCCCTTGGCGACCCGGATGGGTCGCGGGTATCCGGATCGATGCGCTTGGATAACAACGTACTTCACTTGCCTCTCCCTGGCTGAGTGCGCGTCGGGCCAACGCTGGCGCGCCCGAAATCATATAACTGCGTTACAACGCCATGATCATCTCGTGCCAGCTCATGCCACCGTGATCGGAGGGTGATGGCTGCACATAGCGATAGCCGAGTTTTTCGTACAGTGTGACGTGGCGCTGCTTGCACATCAGATGGATAGTCGCCTTGCCCCGCGCGCGCATCTGCTCGACGAAGTGCGCCATCAGCAGCCCGGCAAAGCCGCGCCCCTGCAGCGCCGGGTCTACCACCACCGACATGATCACCACATTGGCAGCGCGCGGATCATGCCCGACCAGCTCCTTGAAGGCCTCATCGGACATCACCACCTGCTCGGCGCAACCGCTGTTGATGAAACCAGCAATCTCGCCATCCAGTTCCAGAATCAGAAAGCCCTCTGGATACTGCTCGATGCGCATGGCTATTTTTTCCCGAGTGGCCGCCTCATCGCCCTCGTAGGCGCTGGTTTCGATCTGGTAGCAGCGCTCCACATCCTGCAAGCTGGCCTGGCGCAAGGTCGGCGTGGTCATCAAACTGTCCCCCATTTCGGTAAAGCCCGCCATGCTAGCGCAACTGCCGGCAAACTTGTTGCTCGCGGGACAGACTGACGCCAGAATCAGCCGATCAGCCCACACGCGCCGCAGGAAGCCGCCCCCATGAGCACCGCCAAGCGACGCACCGCGCCCAGCGTGATCAATCATCTGCTTGCCTTTGAGGCCGCTGCCCGGCTGGGCAGCTTCCGCGCCGCAGGCGAGGCGCTGAGCGTCACCCAGGGCGCAGTCGCCCAGCAAGTACGCACGCTGGAAGAGAAGCTCGGCATGGCCTTGTTCGAACGCCTGCCCCGCGGCCTGTGCACGACGCCCCAGGGCCGCGAGTACCTGCAGCGGGTGCAGCAGGCATTGCACATCATCGAAGACGCCACCACCGAGCTCCTCGCTCAAGGTGCCCCGGGCGATCCCCACCAGGTAGTGCTCAGCACCACGCCAGCTTTTGCCAGCCGCTGGTTGATCCCACGACTGGGCCGGCTGGCGGCCGCACATCCGCAGATCGCGCTGATGATCGATGCCTCCGACAGTACCCGGCCACTGACCGGCAAAGGCGCGGTGGACATGGCCGTGCGCTGGGGCACTGCCCCTTTCGCGGGCTGTCACGCGCGTCACCTGCTGGTGGGCCAGGCTCTGCCCGTGTGCGCGCCGTCACTACGTAACGCGGGTGACTGGCAGGTACCTGCTGATCTGGCCAGTGCACCGCTTGTTTCCGACAGCCACAACAACTGGAAGCGCTGGTTCGATCACTACGGCCAGCCAGGCACCCGGTTTACCGGCCCAGCATTCTCGCAAACCATTCTGGCGATAGAGGCTGCCGAGCAAGGCATGGGCATCGCCTTGGTGCCAGCACTGCTGGTAGCCAACGCCCTGCAGGCTGGCACGCTGGTACTGGCCTTGGCGGGCCATGAGTTACCCACCGGTGCGGGCTTCTACATACTTACTGGGGAAGCTGCGGCCGTTGGTTCGGCAGCCGCGTTGGTCACCCAATGGCTAGAGCAGGAGGCCGCCGAGCCGGGGCAATTGCAACAGGTCGTTTCACGGGAGCCGCGCAGTTAGGCGGTAGAGGCGCAGTAAGAAATTATTTCAGAGCGCAGACAAAAACCTTGGAAACACTGCACCGCTTGGCCTGCGAGCGCATTAAATACAAACGTTTCGAAATATCGGCACACACTCATCGTAGGACGACTCTGGTCGGCTTGTAGGATTAAACCTACAGCAGTGCAACACCTGTACGAAAACGCAGTTCCGGCTCCCAGAATGAGCTGATACGGTCGGCTCATTCCTACAACGGCAGGGACGCCATGAGCCAGAGAATCGAGATGGAAAACTACGACCAGTCCGCCCTAGCACTGCAGAAAAACCTACTCACCCTGCGTCAGCAGCGCGATCGTCAGCGCGCAGTCGGCAATCACACCGAAGCTGATCATCTGGACAAGCTGATTACAGGCATCGAGCAGACCTTCGCCCAGTTGCAGGACACCTTCAAGCCGACGACCCTGCAGTGATCTGAGCGGCCTCAGGCGTCGAATTTCTGCCGCACGACCCAGCTCAATGCCCAGCCGGCGAATGTGTAGAACGCGTCCAGATAAACCAGGCCTTTGTAATTGGGCAGCAGCCCACCCTGTGCCAGCAGTTCGGCCATGTCCGGCGTCGGCGGGCTCAGCAGGTAGTAGGCGTTGGGCAACAATGCCAACGCCAGCAGGATCAGATACGTCACGCCTGTGAACAATGACTCCCGCTCGGGCGATTGTGCGGCCAGGCGCATCCCGAAAAAGGCGACCACGCCCGCTACTGGCAAGACCCACAGATGGGATGGCATGCTGAAAAAGATCTCTGCAGCAAGACTGCGTGATTCCACGGTTGAAACTCCTTGTCAAAATGGGCAGGGCTTTTGCGGCGGCTGCATGACCGCCAAAAGGCCGGGATTGTTACAAGCGCGCAGACCAATTGCAAAGTCCGTACTGACTGAACGCGACCGCTCTCCCCACCCCCCCGCCGTGCCAGCCCCGGCGAAATCATTGCCAAATTTCTCGCAACAGCGTCTAATTGCAATTAGTTATCATTAGTGACCAAGCCATGTCTGCTGACGACCTTGCCCTTCGATGCGCCACCCAGGATCTCTACAGTAGCCACAGCGGCTGGCTGCTCGGCTGGCTGCGCCGGCGTCTGCAGTGTCACAGCGATGCCGCCGACCTGGTCCAGGATACGTTCGTACGGGTCATCAAGGGGCGCCGCGGCCCCGCAATGCGGTGATCAATGCCAAGTGGCGCTTCTGACAGTGACGCGGGAATTACACCGAGCTGTTGAACGTGGAGCGGCCTTGTGTCGCGAAAGGGTCGCGCAGCGGCCCCTGGATGTATGCCTCGCCGCAGGATCGCCGGGCCAGCTACGCTGGCCTTTCGCGACACAAGGCCGCTCCTACACCAGCTCGGCCCTGCAGACCGCCAAATTTCAGAACATCTGGTTGATCTGGTAAAGTGCCGCCGCCCAATATTTGGATCAAGCCGAACAGCATCAGGCCGGTGGCACTGGCTCAAGCTGAAGACTGCTCAGTAAGTAGCGTCTTGCTTGATAAAGCCCGGTTCGCCGGGCTTTTTTATGTGTGCCAACTCGCGATCAGGCTTTACCTCCGTGACGCCTGGCCGTTACAGTCGACGCCTGGGCGTGTGCTGCGCCTGCGGTCCGCGCGAAGGGGTTTCCCAGGCATGCGTTGTACATTGCCCATTCCAGCTCCCGGCTTGTCGGCGGACCGAGCCCTGTAAGGAGTTGGCATGCCCGCAATTAATGCTTCCCGCCATCATGGTCTTGTTGACCTGCCCTCGCTGCGCAAACGCGCCAAGCACTTACTCAAAGCACTCAAGAGCAATCAAGCCGAACAGGCCCGCGTACAGTTACGCACGATCGGTCTGCCGGGCCCTGACTACAAGCTTGCCGACACGCAGTGGCTGGTAGCGCGTGAAGCAGGTTTCCCCAGTTGGCCAAAGCTGATCGCACATGCCGACAGTGTCGCCTTCGCCGCCCGTCATCCAGACTTTGCTGCAAGCAACGAGGCCACCGTTCAGCACTGGCGCTGCGGCAACGATATCGAGCACAGCCTGCGAGTCGCTGGCTTCACGGGCACATTTCATATGTTCGATGACCCGATGGTCATGGGTCCTGTTCCGGCCCTGCCTGACGACGATTACTGGCAAGTGCGTGCAGCGTTCATTCAGCAGGCATTCGGCTTATCGCCACGTGATGCCCAGCAACGCCAAGCCTCACAACGCCAGGCCCTCGCGCAACTTGGCCACGATAGTGAATTGGTGCTGTGGTGCGAGGGCGACGCCTATGATCAGTTGTTTCTGATTCGGCTCCTGGCGAGTTTGGCTACGGTGCCGCGCAGGCTGGAACTGATCGAGATCAACCGCGTGCCGGGCATTGAGCGTTTCATTGGGCTGGGCCAGCTGGCGCCGGATGTGCTTGCATGGCTCTGGCCACAACGGCGCGCACTGGCTGCAGACGCCTTGGCGCTGGCACGGGAGGCATGGGCGGCCTACACCTCAGCCGACCCTGGCAACTGGGCGCGGATGGCAGGCCCGGTGCATCCGGCATTGCCGCTGCTCGGTCCCGCGCTGGCCAGGCAACTCCAGGAACTCCCGGGCGCCTCGGATGGCTTGAGTCTGACCCAGCGTCTGACCCTGCGGATACTGGCAGATCACGGAGCGTTGCCTGCCGGCAAAGTGTTCGCTCATTTGAGAAAGGACTATGAACCTCTGCCCTTTCTGGGGGATTTGATGTTCGCTACGCTGTTGCGTCCGCTCATCGATGCGCCGCAGCCACTGGTGCAGGAACAGCCGGGCGGTGAGTGGCAGCACCGTCTTGTTCGAATCACCGACCTGGGTGAGCGGGTATTACGAGGCACCGTGAATTGGCTCGACTGTGCCCCAGCTGAGCGCTGGGTTGGCGGCGTGCAGATCGTTGCTGAGCAAAAGCCATGGGTCGTCAGTGAACACGGGGACGTCTGGCGGCGTTGATTCAGCGATCAACGCGTTCCTGTTACCGCGGCCCTAAAGTGCCACTAGCACACTTGTGCTAATCGACCCCGCACCCACCTGGCGCTATATTCGCCAGCAACCCCAATGCTCCCCGCCAGCACGGCGAAATCGCCGTGCAAGGGATCGTTGCGCGTTGAAAAAACCAAAACATCCCCCAAGGAAGAAACGCCATGAAACTGCACGCTCCAGTCACCCGCCTCGCCCTGCTCGGCGCCCTGATGATCGGCGTTGCCGGTTGCAGCCATATGAAACCCACCGAAGACCATCTCAGAACGCTCTCGGAAACCAATATCGGTGAGACGGTCAAGCGCGTTTCCAATGTGCGCAGTGACTCCATGTCCACCTATTACATCGCCAGCACCGCTTCCGGTGACTACAACTGCTCCGTGCCCAGCGGTGCCAGTGGCGGAATGTTCGCCGTGGCCAGCTTCGGCATGATGAAACCCGCCGCCTACTGCCAGCCAAAAGGCGCCCGCGGTAATGGGTTGACCCCGTTCAACCAGTAAGCGGCCCCTGACTGAGCTCACGCAGAGCGCCCCGTAGTTCAGCGGGGCGCACTGGCTTGGACAGAATGGCGATCTGCCGATCGTGCAGGGCTGCCTGGATTCTCTCGAGATCATGCCCGGTCAGAATCAGCGCTGGCACCGCCACGCCGCGCTGCGCGCGCAGATGGTCGATGCATTCGATACCGGTGGCGTGGTTGCCCAGGTCATAGTCGGCGACGATGATGTCGCAATCGCTGACCAGATCATGCCCGCTCGACTCCGCCTGCACCGTGCAGCCCCAGCGCTCCAGCAATGCCTGGGTGGCGAGCAGCACGTTGTGGTCATCTTCCACCAGGCACACTTTCAAACCGGTCAACAGACCCGCCTGACGTGGATCGTCGCGCACTACGTGTTGCTCAGGGGCGGTCGCCAGCGGCAAGCCGCTGAGGCTGACCGAAGTGCCACGGCCCACCCGCGAGCGCAGCGTCACGTCCATGCCCATCAACAGCCCAAGGCGCTTGACGATAGACAAGCCCAGACCGACACCCTCAACGTCTTTATCGCGCAGCTGGCGAACGCGATAGAACTCCTCGAACACCCGCGACAGATGCTCCTCGGCAATCCCCTGCCCCTGGTCGTGGATCTCCACCACCAGGCCGCCGTGGCGCCGGCGCACGCCGACCAGTACAGGGCGCTGGCGGCCGTACTTGAAGCAGTTGGAGAGCACGTTCTGCACCATGGTCGCCAATAGTGCCGGGTCGACCCGCACCCAGTGTTTGCATGGCCGCAGGCGCAATTCGACCCCGGCCCAACGGGCGGCTTCGGAGTTCTGGCGGAGCAGCTCGGCGAGCAACTCGCCCAGGTGAGCTTCCTGATACTTGGGTAGCAAGCGGCCGTTGTCCAGGGTGTAGAGATCGAGAATGGAGCGGAACAATTGCGAGACGTTCAGCAGCGACCGGTCGATGTTATCTACCAGCCGCCGCTCTTCATCGCCCAGGCGTGCCTCACGCAGGCAGGCGGTGAACAGGCCGATGGAGTGAATGGGTTGGCGCAGATCATGGCTGGCCTGGGCCAGGAAGCGCGACTTTTCCAGGTTGGCGGCGATGGCCTCCTCGGAGGCCTTGCGCGTGCGCTCCAGCAGCAGGTGGGCGTAGACCGGAATCACCGTACTGGTGATCATCAGCATCAGCATCATGAAGGGCTGCGCCTGCCACAACGGATTCAGCCCGTACACGATCATCAGCGCCAGCAAGCCAAGGACGGTGGCAATCGCCAGATAGCGCGAACCATAGCGCATGCCGTTGCCCAGGTTGACCCAGACCATCACCGCATACAACGGCAACGCCGCCTCGCCGCCGATCACCAGGCCGAACGAGGTGCCGGTATAGTCGTGAATCATCCCGAAAACCCGCCGCGCCGGGTAATGCCCGGGCCAGCGCGCGATGACCTGACGAAGTACGATCGAGGCCAGCAGGAACACAACGATATAGAGCATCACCGGCACGTAGTGCGCCACCGACTGCCCTGGCAAGAAGCCAAGCACACCGATGTACACCATGGCGCAAAGGGCTACCACAATACGCAGGTTGGCTTGATCCAGTTCAGCGTCTTTCATGAACTTCACGGGCAACGTCCTTGTACGGTCATCGTCATGCTGGCACGCCGAGCAGGCAGGCCCTGAGCAGAGTGTTAAAGTACCACGCAGGCGCAACACCTGACCCCAGGGAGGGGCACTCCATGACATGCCGCATCATCATCGCTGACGACCACCCAATGTTTCGCGAGGGGATGCTGCGCACGGTGCAACGCTTGCTGCCCGAGGCTCAGGTAGAGCAGGCCGGCGATCTGGACACAGTGCTGAACATGCTCGAACGCGACAGCGACGTGGACACGCTGATCCTCGACCTGCGCTTCCCCGGCCTGACCTGCATCAGCCAACTGGGTGAGCTGCGCAAGCAGCTGCGGCGTACCACATTGATCGTGGTATCGATGGTCGATGACACGCTGTTGATCGAACAGGTGATGGCGATGGGAGCCGATGGCTTCATCGGCAAGAACATCGCGCCCGAAGAGATCGGCCAGGCGCTGCTCGCCATCCGCGAAGGCGAGGTGCTGGTCAAGTTCGCACCCTCAGGGCTATTACCTCTGGACACCAACACCCTCACTACGCGCCAGCAGGAAGTGTTGCGGCTGATCGCTCAAGGCAAGACCAACAAGGAAATCGCCAAGGCCCTGGATATTTCGCCGTTTACCGTGCGCATCCATGTATCCGGATTGCTGCGAACCCTCAACGTGCCATCGCGGGCAGCGGCAGCCGTCAAATACAGCGCATCCTTGTAAGTCAGCGCTGCCGGGACACTGTTACACGCCGCCCGGAGAATCCAGCACCATCCTCACCTTGCGGCCAAGTTCCTGCGGTAAGTACGGTTTGGATATCACTTCAAATTCAGAACCGCCAATGTCAGTTCGCTCGATCGAGCTCTCTGCATAGCCAGTGGTCAGCAGAACCTTCATCGACGGATGCTGCAACTGCACCTTGCGCGCCAGCGTCACGCCATTGATGCCACCCGGCATGATCAGGTCAGTGAACAGCAGGTCGAAGTGCAGCCCCTTCTCCAGGATCATCAACGCATCCTTGGCATCATTGGCCACCTGGGTCTCATAGCCCTGTTCTTCGAGGATCACCTGGGCCAGCTCGGCAACATCGGCGCGGTCTTCCACGATCAGGATGCGCTCATCACCGGTTTTGGACTTGAGCAGGCTCGCACGCTCCAAGGGGTGCAGCTCGCTGGCATCGGCGGGGAAGTAAAAGCGCACGGTAGTCCCTACGCCCTCTTCCGAGTAGATCTTGACTGCGCCACCGGACTGCTTGGCAAAGCCATACACCATCGACAGCCCAAGTCCGGTGCCCTTGCCCTCGTCCTTGGTGGTGAAGAACGGGTCCATCGCTCGACCGCGCACGGCCTCGGGCATGCCCTCACCGTTGTCGGTGACCGAGACGCAGACGTAATGTCCCGCATGCAGCCCTTCATAAGACGCTCGCGCATCTTCGGTCACGATGACGTTCTTGGTTTCAATATTGAGTGCCTGGTGCTCATCTCCAGCCATGGCATCGCGCGCATTGATGATGACGTTGAGCAAGGCGATCTGCGCCTGAGCCGGATCGATACGGCAGTTGTGCAATTCGTCATCCAGGCTGAGCGATACAGAGACACCATCGCCCAACGTCTGGTTGATCAACACCTGTGCGTCAGTGACGATCTGATTGATATTGATCACCCGCCCCTGCAGCGATTGCTTGCGCGAGAAGGCCAGCAATTGCTTGGTCAACGTATTGGCCCTTTCCACCGCCTCGGTGGCATTGGTCAGGCCCCTGACGATCTTGGCCAGATCGGGCTGCTCCTTCTCGGCAGCCAACTTGGCCAGGGAGACATAACCACCGATGACCTGCAGCAGGTTGTTGAAATCGTGCGCTATGCCGCCGGTCAACTGCCCCAATGCCTCCATCTTCTGCGACTGGCGCAATGCATCTTCCACATCTCGACGCCGGCTGACGTCCAGCTGGGATGCGAAAAAGTACTTGAGTTCACCGCTGTCGTTATAGATCGGCGAGATGAATAGCGCGTTCCAGAACGAACTACCGTCTTTACGGTAGTTCAGTACCTCGGTGGAGAAGTCATAGCGCTGAGCGACGGCCTGGCGGATCGCAGAGATCACTTCCTGATCCGTATCCTTGCCCTGCAGGAACCGGCAGTTGTGGCCGATCAACTCATCTTCGCCATAACCGGTCATTTCCTGAAAGGCCTGGTTGGCAAAGATGATGGGATTGTCCGGCTGGTTGGGGTCCGTGATGATCATCGGCATGCGCGTGCTTTCGACGGCGGCGAAGAAAATGTCCTTCGGATGGCCCATGACTTCAGCAGTGAATCGATTGTCTACTCTAATCCCACTGGGCGGCACTGCGGAGTCCTCTGCGAAGGTACGCTGGGGTCTGCAGATAACTGCGACCCGGAGTGGCGGCAGGGCCGGCAAAGCGCGCCCAGATCCAAGCCATTGCGCTTGGATCATTGGGCAGCAGCAAAGGTTCGCAGATTTTTCGATTCGGCTCGCTGTCACCAATCGTAAGTCATTTCCACAGATGCAACCCGCTCCTGCCCGTAGTAGCAGCCAAACGCATAGTTGCAGTCCGAAATGAACTCGCGGTCAAACACGTTCTGCACGTTCAGGCTGGTACGCAAACCGCGCAGGCCGGCATCCAGCGCGCCCAGGTCGTAGCTGATGGTGGTGTCATAAACCACATAGGCGGGCACGTCGAACGAGTTGGCCGAGTCCCCTGGCTTGCGTCCGGTGTAGCGAGCGCCGGCACCGAAGGTCAGGCCAGCGAGCGTTGCCTGCGTGAAGTGATAGTCGACCCACAACGAGGCCGACACGGGCGCCGTTGCCTCACTGCGGTTGCCCTCATCGCCATAGGTGCTTTTGGTATAGAACGCGTCGATGTAGGTGGCGGCGGCCATCACATCGATATTGTCGAGACTGGACTTGGCTTCCAGTTCTATACCCCGTGCGCGCACTTCACCGCTTTGCGTCGAGTATTGCGGGTACTCGGTGTCGCCCGTCAGCACGTTCTTCTGTTTGACCTGAAACACCGACGCGGTAATCAGCGTCTTGTCGAAGGGCTGATACTTCACCCCAACTTCGTACTGCTCTCCCTCGGTTGGCGTAAAGGCTTTGCCACCGCGCTCGGGGGCGGCGGTGCCCAGGGTCGGCAGAAACGACTCGGAGTAGCTGACATAGGGCGCCAGGCCGAACTCGGTGACATACGTCAGACCGACTCGTCCGGTGAACTTGTTGTCCCGCTGCGACGCTACGGTGTGGGCGAGCAGGTCCTTGTTGTCGATTTCCGCCCAGTCCTGGCGACCACCAATGGTCAGGACCCATTGGTCGAAGCGGATCTGGTCCTGCAGGTACACGCCGGTCTGGCGTAGGGTGTTGTCCCATTGGGTGTCGAGCACCGGGGTTACGCTGGAGCTGTCGTAGTTGTTCTTGCCATACAGATCGACCGGCAACACGGTGTAGGCGTTATAGCCATCGTACTTGCGAGTGAAGTGACGATAATCGACGCCGGTCAGCAGGGTGTGCTCAAGCGCACCGGTGTTGAAGGTGTATTCCAGGTTGTTATCGATGGTGTAGGCAATGTTGTGCTGGCGCCAGTCGAGTTTGACTCGATTGGCCCGAGTCTGATCAACCACCCCGGCCGCATCGGTGACGAAGCTGCGCAGATAAAAGCCCTTGTACTGGTCACGCACGTCGGTGTAGCGTGCGGTGGAGCGGTAAGTCAGGTCGTCACTCAGGTTGTGGCTGAAGTCATAGCCAAAAATATACTGGTCACGCTTGTAGTCGTTGTATCGCGAATCACCGGAAAAGAACTCCCGCTTGATCTTCTGCCCGGTCGGGCCACGGTCCAGTGAGCCGATCCGCGGCAACGATTGATAGTCGGCCTGGCCATCGTCGCGCTGGATCTGCGCCAGCAGGGTCAACGAGGTGTCTTCGTTGGGCGTCCAGGTCAGGCTCGGTGCCAGCAACATTCGCTCGGAGTGGGTATGCGCAACCTGTTCGTTGCCTTTCTTGGCGACGCCTACCAGGCGATAGCTGAATGTCTTCTGCTCGTCGAGCGGGCCACTGGTATCGATTGCCCCGTTGACCCGGTTGTAGCTGCCCGCGCCGAGCTTGATCTGGCTGCGCTGTTCGCTGGTGGGGCGTTTGGACACCAGGTTGATCAGGCCGCCCGGCTGGTTCTGCCCGAACAACACCGATGACGGCCCTTTGAGCACTTCGATGCGCTCCAGGGTATAGGGGTCGATCTGCGGCGCACCGCCGAGGCTACCGGCATAAGGTATGTAGGCACCGTCGAAATACAGCGGCGTCGGGGCGAAGCCGCGGCTGGTGATCTCGTCGGCGATCACGTTGCGATCAGTGAAGCCGCCGGTGGTCAAGCCCGGCGTGTAGCGCAGTGCTTGGGTCAGGTTGCGCGCGCCCTGCACGGCGACCTGATCGGCCGTCACCACGTTGATCGCCTGGGGGATTTCCAGAATCGGCGTATCGGTCTTGGTCGCGGTAGCGCTGCGCGTGGCGACATAGCCGTCGACCGGTCCGTAGGCCGACTCGATGACCTCGCCGGAAATATTGGTAGCGTCCAGTTGCATGGCGGCGCCCTGCTCACGCAGCAACAGCGAGTAGCTGCCGCTGGCCAAACGAACCGCTTGCAAGCGGGTACCGGCCAGCAGCTTCTGCAGCCCGGCATCAGTGCTGTAGCGGCCGAGCAAGCCGCTGGTCTGCTGCCCGGCAGCGTGGGCCGGATCGAACGAGACCGTCACGCCGGCAGCGGCCGCGAACTGAGTGAGCGCCGACCCCAGTGCGCCGGCGGGGATATCAAAGCTACTTTCAATGTTGGTCTGAGCCGACGCCGGCTGGGCAATCAGCGCGGTGCCGACTGGCAGAGACAGCGCCATCCCCAGCAGCGCGGCGTGCACCGCACGGTTCAGGGGTTTGCCTGCAGGTTTGCTGAAGATTTCGCGCGGTTGAGGGTTGCGGGGGATCATGCGGTTTCCTTGCGCCCGGTGGCAGTAGGTGACGGCGTCTGTGTGCGCCTCTACCTACCAAGTCGAACGAGAATAAAAATCAACAACCCCTTGCGCTGGATTATTTTTCCTACGGTTTCAAGCCGGCTCGACGCGCGTCCAGTAACGGCTGAACCGACGCAGGCGCACGGGTAAGGTCGACGTCAGATTGTCGAGGATGACGTCGCTGTCACCGAGGTGGAAGGCACCTGAAATCCGCAGCTGAGCCACCGCCGACGCACACCCCAGATGGCCCGGGCGATAGCGTTGTAATTCGCTAATGAAGTCGCCCAGGGACCAGTCCTCGACAACCAGCATGCCGCGCGTCCAGGCATCCAGCTGCGACGGGGACTGCTGCAGCGTGCCGGCCTCGGTGCTGACGAAGTCCAGTTGTTGACCGGAATTGACGCGTACCGCCGAACCTATGGCGCTTGCGCAGCGCACTTCAACCGCATGCTCCTGCACACTGACCCGAGTACGCTGCGCGTCGTAGCGCACCACGAAGCGAGTACCCAGGGCGCGGATGCTGCCCGAAGGGGTATGCACGATGAAGGGTCGCGCCTGCGCGTCCGGCGCCGTCTCGATCTGGATTTCACCGCTGAGCAGTTGGATTTCACGCACGCTCGCGCTGTAGTGAATGTCCACCGCAGTGGCGGTATTGAGCACCAGCAAGCTGCCGTCATCCAGGCGCAGCCGACGCCGCTCGCCGGTAACGGTACGCTGGTCGGCCATCAAGGTTGGCAGTGGCGTCGTGCTCCAGGCCAGCGTGCCAGCCCCGCCTGCGGCCAGCAAAAGCGAAAGGACCTTGAGCACGTCGCGGCGTTTGGCCCGGGCACTGCTCAGCGTTGGCCGGCCTATGCCTGGTGTGACCTGGGCGAGCTTGTCCTGCAGTCGAGCCAGTCGCTCCCACGCCTGAACATGCCGCGGATCACGTTCCAGCCAACGCAGATGCGCTTCACGCAAGGCAGCATCGGGCGTTTCGGTGCGCAAGTCGACGTACCAGCGCGCGGCGGCCTCGAGTGTTGCGTGGTCAAGGGCTTGCTCACGCACGTTCGTCATCTGCCAGCAGCAGGCAATGAGTCAGGGCGCGCACTGCGTGTTTCTTGACCGTGTTCACCGAGATATTCAGGCGTCGGCCGATCTCGACATAGCTCAGCCCATCGAGCTGGGCCAGCAGGAAAATCTCGCGTGCGCGCCCACCCAGGCCGTCCAGCATGCGGTCGATTTCCATCAGGGTTTCGATGATCAGCGCGCGGGTTTCAGGCGAAATATCCAGCGGCTCGGGGCTGAGCGCGAGGGTTTCCAGGTAGGCCTGTTCCAGGTAGCGACGGCGGAACATGTCGATCATCAAACTGCGCGCGATGGTGCTCAGATAAGCGCGAGGCTCACGCAATTCGGTTGCCTTGCGCTGGGTGATTACCCGAATGAAGGTGTCCTGGGCGAGGTCCGCCGCGTTGTCGACACAGCCGAGGCGCTGGCGCAACCAGCCGCAAAGCCACTGGTGATGGGTCTGGTAGAGTGACTGCACGGCGTTTTGCTGGGAGTAGTCGACAGAAGACATGAGAAGCGGCCTGGCGCAGGATCTGATAATGACTCTCATTTTGGCCAAGGGGTGTTGGGATGGCAATAGCACGCAGTGGTGAGCGCATGTTTCGGCTAGGGTGATCCTCCTGCAACCGCCGGCAGCGCGACTGCAAAACCTGTTCTGTGAACATAAGCTCATCACGCGGTCAGTATGTATTCGGCAGAGCGACGGCTCTATTCATGCCCTCGCCTCCACCACGACTGAGGATCACCATCATGATCACCCTGCATCACTTGAACGAATCGCGCTCCATTCGAACGCTCTGGCTGCTGGAAGAGATGGGCGTGCCTTACAAAGCAGAGTTCTATACCCGAGATAGAGCGACCCATTTCGCCCCTGAGTCGCTGAAAGCCATTCATCCACTTGGCAAGTCCCCGGTGATCGAACTCAACGGCAAAGTGGTCGCGGAGTCAGGTGCGATTACCGAGATTCTGATCGAACGTTACGCCCCGCACCTGGCGCCGGCGAGAGACAGCGATGAGTACGTCGAGTACCTGCAATGGCTGCACTTCTCTGAAAGCTCCGCCATGCTGCCGCCGCTGCTTCAGGTGTTCATGCAGCGCGAGACGGCCGAGCTGGTTTTCCTGCCGAGCTATGCCCAGGCCGAGGGCAAGAAGATCTTCGCTTATGTGAATGACCAGCTGGAGAACAAAGACTACCTGGTGGGCGGCAAACTGAGCGGCGCCGACTTCATGATGTACTTTGTGGCTGAGCTTATTCAGCGCTTTGACCGCAAGGGTGAATACCCGAACATCGGGAAGTATCTGCTCAATCTGAAAACGCTTGAGAGCTGGAAGAAGGCGCAGGCGATCGAGGCTAGCCACTACGGATAAAAAGGTCCGTAGGATCAGCTGAGGTCGGTCCGAGGCTGTCGCCTTGAAGTGCATCCCTTTCAAGGCGTTCTGAAATTGCACATGGCTTGAGATTCTGTGGGAGCGGCCTTGTGTCGCGAAAGGGGCGCTCAGCGGCCCCAGCGATCACAAGCGAGAGAAAAGTCCAGAAAAATGCAGAGACCTTGAAAGGGATGGCCTTGAAGCGGGCATGTAAAAGCCTGACACTTCGAGACCAACAGCGCTCGTCAGCTTAGCGACTCCTTGGGTAGGCCACTTTGGCAACAAGAACGACAGAGACGTCGTACATGATGTCGCCCCCTCTTGTTGTCTTGTAAATATTACAGAGCATTCTGCCCTCGCCCGTAGGTGGGATCACTCTGATAGCATCTGGACCTGTGGTTCTTTCCAGGCTCAACGGCGCGGCTGTCAACTCTCCCGCGTAAATCTCGGCAACCACGATATTTTTGGGTGTCGTCTTCTGCGACCGTTGCCTGACTCCCTGCCCCAGCCCCCTGAGCCTTCCGGCAATCAAACGAACGCACATGTCATCCAACTGCGTCTTGAGGGGTCTGGTGTCCCTGCTGGAGGGCCATCGGACAAAATCACTCTTGACGCTCGTGACATCCTTTTTCAGCAAATTCTTACCCGCAGACGGCACGCCAGAAGCATCCGCAGCGAAAATATAGCTAACCGTCGAGGGATAAGCAGATGCCAGCCGGCGCGGATCATTCTGGGCAAGGTGCTGTTTGATGTAAGCCTGCGTATACCACCGCGCTTCAATCTTTACTCTCTTCTTGTCGGTAGCCGCGTGGGCGTTATTGACAAAGACCAATGAAAGCACTGCGATGGCAATCAAGCTGAAATTCACGAGAGATCCTTTCTGTTTGTTGTGATGTGACGCGGCCGATCCGTAGCCAACCGTGCGCCAGCAGAAGCTGAGTTACAGGGCCGCAGATTACATCAATAGGTGAAGTGTGTTCAGCTAGCGCCTGACGATTCATCGTTTGTCGCTACCGTCGGCCTGAAATCTAATCCATCGTAAACAACTAACAATAACTGCGTGGAGCAGGCCCACGCGAACCCGCAGTACAGCCCCGAGATCCTGGTGATCGCCATCGGCGCCGGCGCCATCGGCTGGACCCACGTGACGGACTCGACGTTCTGGGTTGTAAAAGAATACCTGGGGATCTGCCTCGCTGAAGCCCTCAAGCCGGTCAGTTGGTTCAATCCTGCTATAGCAAAAGCTTCAGTGGCCTTGCTCCCGCCAGCAGTACTAGAAATCCACCTTGCCCCGACCTGACTTGATGGTGCTGCGCTTGGCTTTGCCTTCGAGGCGGCGGGTCTTCGAGCCCAGGGTCGGTTTGGTCGGGCGGCGTTTCTTCTCGGTCTTGCCGGCAGCAATGATCAGCTCGGCAAGCCGCGCCAAGGCGTCGGTACGGTTCTGCTCCTGGGTGCGGTACTGCTGGCCCTTGATGATCAACACGCCGTCGCTGGTGATACGGCTGTCACGCAGCGCCAGCAGCCGCTCCTTGTAAAACTCGGGCAGCGACGAGGCACGGATGTCGAAGCGCAGGTGCACGGCGCTGGACACCTTGTTCACGTTCTGCCCACCAGCACCCTGGGCGCGGATGTAGGTCAGTTCGATGTCGCTGTCCGGCAGATGCACGTTGTTGGAGATGATCAGCATGACATGGCCCTTGTGATTGCGGCTATTATCACAGGCTCGGCGGCTCTCCCATAGCATCACATCCAGATCCGTTAATCAGTGCCGAAGCCGGCCGTCTCAGTCAGAGTCTTCGTATTCTTCCTGACTTCGATTCGGCATGTCGGCGCAGCCCCAATGAACCGCATACCCGATGATAACTCAAGCTATAGGCTACAAAAACATATGTTACTTGAAGCCCCATAACGTGTGTTTTACCCTTGACGGTATGACTAAATCCCCTGAAATGCTCAAAGATCGAATTCATCAACGCCGCACAGCCCTGGGCTTGAGCCAGCAGCAGCTCGCGGAAAGATCAGGGGTGAGCCAGGTCACCATTCAGCATCTGGAGAGTGGACGAAATGCGACCTCGAAGAAGTTGCTGGAAATCGCGAGGGCGCTCGGCGTAACCGCGGAGTGGCTGGGCTCGGGCAAAGAGGCTCCTCCAGCAAGGAGTAACGTGCAGGCGACGCACGTTCTGCCAGAGTCATACCGGTATCCGGTGATCAGCTGGGTTGCGGCAGGCGCCTGGGCCGAAGCGGTAGAACCCTTCCCGCCTGGCTACTCGGACAGGTATGAAATGTCCGATTACGACTCGAAGGGCACTGCCTTCTGGCTTGAAGTCAAAGGTGACTCCATGACCTCCCCAGTAGGCACCAGCATCACTGAAGGCATGCTTATCCTGGTAGACCCGGAGGCTGAAGCGATTTCCGGAAAGCTGGTCATCGCCAAACTTTCCGACAGCAACGAGGCCACCTTCAAGAAGCTGGTAGAGGATGGAGGCCGTCGCTTCTTGAAGCCGCTGAATCCTGCCTACCCAGTAGAGCCGTGCATGGAGGGCTGTCGCATTGTCGGCGTGGTCGTGCGCGCCATGATCAAGCTTTAAAGCGCTTACCCTGCCAAGGCCCAGCCATCGAGCTGGGCTTTTTTTTCTGATATTTCGCGGCGCCCAGTTCTCAAGCGTTGAAAACCTTCGGCACGCAAGGGTCCCCCACGCAGCGGGTTTCCATGCCAGAAATTATAACCTGTGTTATTGACATAAGGTAAACCTGGATTATCATCAATCAATAACACAAGTTATGTTCGCTTCGGTAGCCATAACGCTCTGCCCAGCCGGACGTGACCACCTTGATGCACCCAGGCCATTACATGTCTACAACGCGGCCTGGATTACTACCTTGAGCAAGGAGATCACCATGCACGCATTCGGCAACATCACCGCAAACGGCAAGGTCTATCTTTACCCAGCCGAGCTTCCCAGAGACCTGCTCTGGGTCGACCAGAACGGCCACACCAACTACTGGTGCTCGGTCCAGGCTGGCACCAGCGGCAGTTCAAAGAATCCACGCACCGAGGGACGGCAAACGCTGCCAGGCACCGCCGTGTCTTTCAACTGGCTACCGGGCAGCGCCAGGCACTCCATGTCCGGCCGGGTGCGGGTCGAGCAGGCGCCCTCCAGCGGCAAGGTCATCATCGGCCAGATCCACGCAGTCAATGCGCTCAACCCTTTTCTGATGGTGATCTGGTGGAATGGGTATGTGCGCATCGAGATCCGCGATGTGCCGCTCGGCGTAACCCGCACCCTGCTCAAGAAGCCGATGCCGCTGGGCCAAGTGTTCGATTACTGCATCCAGGTCGACGAGCGCAGCCAGCTAACTGCCACGCTCGACGAGCTCAGCGCCAGCGCGCCGGTGAACTCGAAGTGGAGCAAGTACCCGTTCTACTTCAAGGCAGGTGCTTATGTGATCGACAATAAAGGTGATGCGAGCGAGGGCGGCTGGGTAGTTTATGAGGCGCTCGACGTGATTGACGGCGTTCTGTCTGCTTGAATACAGGATTGGCGATGGGCTGTTCGAGATGCTGATCGAAAAGCTTTGTCTGCGAACCGGTCAGCCAAACGAATGTGGTCGGCAACTATCGGAAGCGCTTCCGAAATCCGCTGCTCACAAGGATATCCCCTGTACAACTTTTCCATGCTCCATAAACGCAAAAAGCCCTGACAAGTCAGGGCTTTGAATATGGCGGAAGCGTAGAGATTCGAACCCTTCTCTAAGCAGTCCCCCCGTATACCGGTGCTGGAAATCCGTCACCGCTCACCTTGAAACCGAGTCTAACCCAATGAAACCTGACGGACTGCGTTGCGCGAAAGGTTGACCTTGGTACCAAGCTCTCCATGGGCAATTTTGGCGTTGGCAGTGAGCTAAGCCAGGATCCGCTCATCCTGTGGATCGAACAGACGTTTCATACAGTATTCCTATATGCCCCGAATAAAGCTGGAAAGGCCATCGATATCTCCCTTGCTCAGCACAAGATGATCCACGGACAAGCTGGCTGCCGCAGTCACGTCACCTTTCCACATGTTCAGCTCAGCCAAAAGCTGGGAGGACTTGCTGGGAGCAAGCTGCGCCAAGGTTACCATTGGGCTCGCAATGCTCCGACGATGAAGCCGCGCTGCGAGGGCGCCCGTTGCAGTCTGCGGATCGACGGCGGTTCCCGCCTCCTTGTACAAAGTAAGCATCTCCGCCTTGACTTGCTCATCCGCAACGGCATAGGAGTCAAACAACATACGTGCCTGCAGCCACTGCTTGTTCCCAATGCTCAGTTTACCGGAGTCCTCGAAAGCAGCCATTAGGCGCTGCACGGTACTGCCGTCACGATCATAGAGCTCCCAGATAAAGCGTTCGAGGTTTGAAAAGAGTGAAAAGTCCATTGAGGGAGACAGCGAATGGCTGACCTCTTGGGTAGAGTAGCTATTCTGATTGATGAAGCGATGCAGAGAGTCATTGGTGTTGGTCGACACAATGACCTGGTTGATGGCCAGCCCCATTTTTTGGGCAATGAAGCAAGCATAGATCTCGGCAAAGCTCGCACCCGGTATGCTGAAACCAACCGGGCGCACCCCTCCCCCAAGCTGCAAAGCGCTGTGGAAAAAGAAGACGATCTGAGCCAAGACACCCACCCAGTTTGTAGAGTTGAAACTGATGGGAAGAACATCTCCCACCGGCCAAGCTCTCAGCACCTTGGAAACGAGTGTCTGGCAATCATCAAAGCTACCGCTAACCTCGATCAACTGAACATGATCCGAGCTTGAACCCATCAAACCTGCCAGGCGATCGGCAGGCACACCGTCCCGGGGATAGAGGGCCAACACCTTCACATTGTGCACATCCCTGAATGCTTCGATAGCTGCAAGCCCCGTATCACCATTGGTCGCCCCGATAACGACTGCCTGGCTGGGGGGAGTCAGGAAATGAGTAACAAGCCGAGACTGGAGTTGGGCTGCGAAATCCTTCGACGCCTGAGTCGGCCCGTGATGCAACTGCAAAACCCATTCATTTGGGCCAATCTGTTGAAGAGGAGCTACCGCTCGATGGTCAAAGCCTTGGTAGCAGTCTTTCAGCATTCTCTTCAAGGCAACACCTTCAATTTCCCCGCCAACAAACGGGGAAATCACACGAAACGCGAGCTCATCAAAGGGAAGCCATGACCAGCTGGCAATTTCTTCGCTATGAAAACGTGGGAGGTTCTCTGGCACGTAGAGCCCTCCATCAGATGCTATACCCGAGAGAATGACGCTACGAAAATTGGCAGGCTCAGCAGAACCACGAGTGCTTACGTAGTCCATATTTACTCCAAATAGTAATTAAGCGACCATCCTGTGCTGCTAGAAAATTCATCAAGCAGCCCTAAAAAGCACTTTATGCATGCAGCATCAGCAATTGAATAAGACAAATCGCATTATTTTATGGTCAAAATGCTCAGGGAAGAGCTTTTTGCTCGCACAACCTCTGGAATCCAAACGTGCTTACACATTATGAGATGAAAAAAGACCGCTCAATGGCGGCCTTTTGGGTCACTTCATGAAGCTCATACTGCAGACGAAAACTTCATAAGCACCAAGCCACCGATGATCATAATGGCAGCGATAATTCTGAGGGTGCCAGCGGGCTCGCCGAGAAATGCAATGCCTACTGCAAACGCTCCAATGGCACCAATCCCAGTCCAGATAGTGTAAGCGGTACCCAAGGGCAAACTTTTCATGGAATACGAAAGCAGAATAAAGCTGGCGACAACAGTAATGATAGTTACAACTGACGCTCCGACCTTAGTGAAGCCTTCTGACTGCTTCATCGAAAAGGCCCACACGACCTCAAGTATCCCTGCAATAATCAAACTGAACCAAGCCATCGACGGCTCCATTAAGAAGCCGGGTCGTCCCGGCAAGATTAACCCAATTATAAGGGGTCGTCCCCTGGGCACTAGAGTCCTGAACTCAAATCAAACTTCAACGAGCTCACTAGTAATGACAGCATCTGGCATCATTTTCGACAAGCCAGTGACGAGATCATCTGCTGCTGCGTTCAGCGCCTCGATCGGCATTTGAGGTAGACTTTCAAGGATGAACCACATCTGCTTTGCATTTGCATCCAAACGGGTTCGTACACCTTGGCGCCAGTTCCAACGACGGCAGGTCACACCCTGATCGTCGCGCCAAATAACCTCACCAGCATCCGGTGGTTCATTCGCAAGCTCGCCACTTTTCATAGTGTCAAACTCTTCACTGCCATCAGCAATGGTCAACCGTGGCATGCCAACGTAGGCAGCGAAATTCTCGCCACCCACTGGAATGGCATATTGAATACTGATTGCATTGTAAAGGTCGACAACCGGATCAATCGTTGGAAGTTTCCCGTCTTTCTTGACCCGCTTTAGAAGCGCCTCAGCAGAGCATGGGGTACGCTGCGGCTTTACACCAAACTTACGGAAAGCGTCCCCCCAAGCAGCGAGGTGAGCATCAGCCCAATGTGCGGTGCCTGCCTCAACGACCTGGTACGCACGCTCCATCGCTTCAGCGGCTACACCAGGATTGACGATAGGGGCCGCCTCTACAACAACGCTGACGGCTCGAAAACCAGGAGTGAGCTCGGCAATCCTTGGGTCAATTGACGGATGTACAGAAAGCATCAGAGAATCTCCTAAACTGACCAATTTAGAGCATTTTACTGACCGATGACCATAAAAGTCAATATATCGACCGACCCAGAAACCCATGTCCAACAGGTCAGCGAGGCAGTCGCCAAGCGGCTTAGGGAGGTACGCAAGCAGCAGAAAATCTCTCTTGATGAGCTTGCCCGTCGCTCAGGCGTCAGCAAGGGAATGGTAGTGGAGATTGAAAACTGCAAAGCCAACCCAAGTATCGGCATCCTCTGCAAGATATCAGCAGCGCTTGGATTGTCCGTCGCTGATGTCGTGAATGTGGCAAGCACCCCCACGGCCCGCCTTATTGAGGCGCAGGAGATCCCAACGCTCTGGAATGGGCCTGAAGGTGGCACAGCCCGCTTACTCGCAGGCACCAGCGGGCCCAACATGATTGAGCTGTGGAAGTGGGAAATTAAACCTGGTGAAATTTTCGAGTCCGGCGGCCATCCCACTGGCACCTTTGAGCTGTTTCATGTTGAACAAGGTACATTGACTCTGGAGATCAGCGAGACGACGCTTATCATTGAGCAGGGGTGCTCAGCAATTGCGAAAACAGATGCTCCCCATCGGTACATTAACAATGGAAATAAGACCGTCATTTTCGCCATGACCGTAGCCGAGCTACACCAGTAACTTTTTTCAAGTAAAAAAAGCCTCCCAGGTAGGGAGGCAAAGAGGGTTACCTACGAAGATCAGTGATTCGGGAGATTGCATGAGGTCTCCCGAATGCATTTCAGTTACTGAAAGTCTCGTCCAGGGCTGCCGAAATATCCTTGATCAGGTCGTCAGCATCTTCGAGACCAATAGAAAGACGCAGGTGACCATACTCAAGGAACTCTTTTGGATAGTGCTCGGAGCCACCACGGGCTTCAGGGCCCACGTGAACGATGAGTGATTCATCGTGGCCGATGGAAACGGCTGAAGTGATGACCCTAAGCTTCGCAACGAAGCGATTCTGCTTGTCAGAGCTGCCTTTGACAGCAAACGCCATCACACCACCGAACCCTTTACCTTCGAACTGACGACGGGCCAGTTCGTGCTGAGGGTGAGAAGGCAGGCCCGGGTAGTAGACGTAGGCAATCCGATCATCGGAATCCAGGAACGCAGCCACCTTCTCAGCCGTAGCGAGATGCTGACGGATACGCAGAGGCAGGGTCACTGAGCCACGCATGATCAGCCAGGCATTGAATGGGGAAATGACAGCGCCCAAGTCAACCAAGGCGTCATGCTTGATCTTGCCGATCAGTTCTTTGCTGCCGATCACAACACCACCCATGGCGTCACCATGACCGTTGATGTACTTGGTCAAAGAGTGAACAACCAGATCAGCCCCTTTGCTCAAGGCGTGGAAGAACGGTGGCGGGGTGAAGGTTGCGTCAACCGACAGCAGAGCGCCATGCGCTTTAGCAATTTCTGCCAAGCCTTCGATATCAGCGACCTTGGTGGTCGGGTTCCCGATGGACTCAGTGTGGATCAGCTTGGTGTTAGGCTTCATTGCCTTACGTACCGCGTCCAAATCCCCCATGTTGACGAAGGTTGCTTGAATGCCATAGCGCTCAGGAAGCAGCTCTGCGAACAAACGCCACACCGCTTCATAGGTCACGTCGCCGACAACAATGTGATCTCCACTTTTCAGAAAGGTGAAGAACACGGAGTGCAGTGCAGCAACGCCGGTCGCAAACGCAGCTGCAGCCTCACCACCCTCGATAGCTGCGAGCTTTTTCTCCAGGCACACCTGGTTGTGGCCTGCGTTACGGGTGTAGACCAACCCATCTGGGCTCGACCAGTCCATATCTTCCGGGTCATCAGGAAGACGATAAGAGTTTGCCATAACCAGCGGGGTGCGCACGGCGCCGGTGGTGACATCCATAACGTTGCCACCATGAACTGCCTGGCTGCTAACGCCCAACGTGGCCAGGTTTTCTTTATCAGGACGCATCTTAATACCCTCTTACTTATTGAACTTCTTTTAATGTGGGCTTAACAGCCAACTGTTCGTTTGCTTCAGCAGCAGCGTTTGAGACCAACTCCTGATTTTCATCGAATTTCAATTTACCGTTTGCGATCCCGTAAACTCGACCTCGAACAACATACCAGCCAATTACAAGAACCGCTGCATAGAAGGGAATAGACGCTGCGGAGTACGTACCCACTGGATAGTCGCAAGCAATCAAAATGAAGATCAGAACGAAAAATGCCAGGGTTGCATAACCGCTATAAGGCGCAAACATCATCCTGAATTTGGGCCGTTCGATAAGGCCTTGCTGGGAAAGCTTGAAGAGCTTGAGCTGGCACAGAATAATCACTCCCCATGCACCAAGCATCAAAATAGCCGTCAACGACATAGCAATTTCAAAAGCCTGACCAGGGAGAAATGCGTTCATTGCAACGCCAACCAAGGAGGCAATTGTCGTGAACATAATCCCTGCAAACGGAACCCCATTGCTGTTCATTTTCACAAGGAATGGCGGCGCAGAGCCTGTTACAGCAAGCGAGCGAAGAATACGTCCAGTGGTATAAATCCCAGCATTGAGAGATGAAATGGCAGCAGTGAACAACACCATATTCATGATTGCATCAGCACCGCGCACCCCAATGGCACCGAAGAAGGTCACCAGTGGACTCACTCCTGGGATGTAAGAGGAACTCGGCATAAGCAACGAAAGCAGCAATATAGTGCCAACATAGAAAACAACAATACGGAAGACAACTGCGCGAATGGCTTTAGGCATGACCTTTTCAACATCTTGGGCCTCCCCTGCTGCTGTGCCAACAAGTTCAATACTGCCGTAAGCGAACACTACGCCTTGTATCAAAATTACAGCCGGCATCACACCATAAGGGAACCACCCCCCATGATCTGAAATCAACTGAAATCCAGGAACATGGCCATCGATGGGTGTACCGAAGATAACCATGTACACACCCACGCAGAGGAATGTAACCAGGGCTGCTACTTTAAAAAAGGCAAACCAGAACTCCAGCTCGCCAAAAATCTTGACTGACACCAGGTTAATACCAGTAATAATCGCTAGCACACCCAGTGCGGAGGCCCATTGTGGGACATCTTCAAGGAATGGGACATACGCCTTGAAGAAATTGAGGTAAAGCGCCGTCGCAGTGAGCTCAGCAATCGCAACCGTTACCCAGTTTGTCCAGTACATCCAACCCGCGGCATAAGCCAGTTTTTCACCATAGAACTCTCGGGCATAGGACACGAATGACCCGGTGGACGGCCTGTGAAGAACCAACTCACCAAGAGCGCGAATGATGAACCACGCAAAAACACCGCACACAGCGAATGCAAAAACAAGTGAAGGGCCGGCCTCAGAAAGTCGAGCACCTGCACCTAGGAATAAACCGCTGCCAATCGCCCCACCAATGGCGATCATCTGTATTTGACGAGCTCGCAACGTCTTTTTGTAACCGACGTCTTCCGCACCAACATACTTAACCCGGCTTGCACGCTCATTAGCTGGGCCAGCAGACACACTCTCTTTAAAGCTCATACGCCAACACCTTGTTATTTTATTACGGCAAGGTGCAAGTCATACACACCTTACATACGCAGCATATTCACATCGAAAAGTCATCAACCCGCACACTCCAAGCCAGGTAGACCTGGATGTAGCCAGCAGACAATCTATAACCGCACGACAGTTAGTGAGAATCGCCAATAAAAGCTTGAACTTCTATCTCAACATCCACACCCAGTACCAGCTCAGAAACAACCGTCGAGCGCGCAGGCAGATTTGTGCCGAAGAATTCTTTATAGACTTCATTCAAGCCATCAAAATGACTCAAATCTGACAACCATACTGTTGCCTTGACGACCTGATCAAAACTGGACCCAGCCGCAGCCAAGGTTTCACCAATGCGCAGGCACACAGCTTTGGTCTGAGCCCTGATGTCACCCTTTATGAGATCACCAGATGCGCTAACCGGAATCTGCCCTGAAAGGAATAAAAAACCACCCGCCTTCGCTGCCCTGGAAAGAGGGAGTGGTGCCTGGCTAGGGTATCGTTGAATAAGGTTGCTCATTATCGCTCCCCTGATCTTGGATAAGGGGCACGGATGCCCCTCCTTTACTACCTGACGAAAAACCGGCCCCTGAAGTGTCTTCAGTCGTTACTCACTGGGCCCGTTCAGGCAAATGACCTTAGGCTGGGTCATATCTTCGTAGGCGAAGCGCACACCCTCACGCCCCATGCTGCCGTACTTGAAGCCACCAAATGGCATTGCATCGAAACGGTAGTCAGACGAATCGTTGATCATCACACCACCCGCCTCAAGCAGCTTTGCTGCCTTCATAGCGGTGTTCAGATTGCTGGTGAAAATGCCAGCGTGCAGGCTGTACTCTGGCTCGTTGGCGAGCGCCAGAGCATCTTCGAGCGTGCTGATCTCCTGCAGAATAACGATGGGGCTGAACACCTCTTCCTGCCAGACCTTACACTCAAAGCTCACGTCTTCCAGGACGGTTGGATAGAACAGTGTGCCCTCCCGCTTGTTACCAAGCAGAACCTTGGCCCCCTTGCTGACAGCTTCCTGTACAGAATCCTCTGCACGTTTGGCCGCTGCCTCAGAGATCATTGGGCCGACGTCCGTCGCCTCGTTTGACTGATTCCCTACTACCAAAGCGCGGGACTGCTCGACGAACTTCTCTTTGAAGATCTGATAGATCTTGCTGTCGATCAGAATCCGCTGGGTACCAATGCAATTCTGCCCTGCCGCCCAGTACGCGCCCGAAACGCACGACTCGACGGTGGATTCAAGTTCGCAGTCGGCCATGACGATCACTGGCGCATTACCACCAAGATCCATCGCAATCTTCTTGAGGCCGGCAGTCTTGGTAATCTGCTCGCCTGTAGCAAAACCACCTGTGAAGGAGATCATCCGTACAGCGCGGTGGGCAACCAACGCCTTACCCAGTTCAGCGTCACCGGTAGCCACCGAAACAACTTCAGTAGGCAACCCAGCCTTGTTCAGGTAACTCACCAGCTTGACGGCGGACAGCGGAGCGAGCTCGGAAGGCTTCAGCACCACTGAGTTGCCGCCGGCGATGGCCGGGCCCAGCTTATGAGCAACCAGGTTCAGCGGGTCGTTATAAGGGGTGATAGCCAAGATCACACCCAGAGGCTCGCGAGTGAACCACCCTTGGCGAGATTCAGAACCAACATAAGAGTCGAATGGAATCACCTCTCCGGCGTTACGCTTGGCCTCTTCAGCTGAAAGCTTGAGCGTGTTTACACAGCGGAGAACTTCCTTGCGCGCTTGGCGAATTGTTTTACCAGACTCCGCTGAAATGAGTTTCGCGAAATCATCCTTGTCCTTCTCCACCAGTGCAGCTGCGTGCTCCAGAATACGAGAGCGGTCAGCGCGAGAAAGGTTGCGAGCGGTCACAGCACCGTGCTTGGCAGCATCGATCACCAAGTGAGCAGAAGTGGCAGGAACCTTGGCTACCTCACCAATCACAGAACCATCAAACGGGTTGAATACTGTGATCTCTTCGTAATCTGTGGACAGAGCCAGACTCAAGCTATTCATATTCAGATCGCCTGTTTGGTTTTGTTCTTGTGGATGCTGATGATGTCGGACAGCAGTGCGTAGGCAGTTTCAATACGGCCAGCACCAGCACCTACAACAGTGACCGGGCCCAGCAGGTTGGTTTCGAAGCTGACAGCGTTTGTGGCGCCACTTACTCCAGCCAATGCATCAGAGTTGGGGAGGAGTTGCGGGCTGACCGAGGCAATTACAGTACCTGCCGAGGTACGCTGAGCGCTGCCGATGAGCTTCCAGCGGGAGTCATTGCGGGCCGCGTTTTGAATGTCTGCAGCAGTAATATTCGAGATGCCCTCACAGCACACATCGCTCGGGGTCAGCTGCGCGCCCAGCAGCTCATTGGCCAGAATGACGACCTTCAGACGGACATCGTGACCTTCAACGTCAGCAGTTGGGTCTGCTTCGGCATAGCCCAGCTCCTGAGCCTTCGATAAGGCATCGCTGAAGTCGAGACCGGCTTGCATGCTGCTGAGAATGAAGTTGGAGGTGCCGTTCAAAATGCCCTTGAAGCCAGTGATTTCCGAACCGGCCAATGTTTCCTGGGCCAGACGGATCACTGGAGTACCGCTCATCACGGCACCTTCAAACTCAAAGGCTGCACCATTCGTCGCAGCCAGCTTCTTGAGCGCAGTCGAGTGGAGAGCCACTGGGCCTTTGTTAGTAGTCACAACGCTAAGGCCCTTTTCCAGAGCCCAGCGACAGAATGTGGTTGCTGGCTCACCATCAACCGGATTGGTGAATGTGGCCTCAGCAACAATATCTGCACCGGAAAAACGAATGACCGTCTCGTTGGCCGGCTCAGCGCTACCATTTTCCAGAGCTGCAAAGGCGCCTTTGGCTACAGGCACCGCTACCAATTTTTTGGGATCCAGGCCGTCCTTACCAATCACCGAACCCAAGAAAATGTCGCTAACGCCAACGATTTTCAGCGTAAAGCCAAGCTCGGCAGCCCACAGTTCATTCTTCTCGGCTACCAGTTGGGCCAGAGCACGGTTCACACCACCGAAACCCAGCAAAGCAATTTTGTATTCAGTCACAGCAACGGCCTCATATTGTTGTTTACCACGGGAGGAAATCGTAAGCCGCAACCCTGCTTTACCAAATATGCCAAACAGACCGTTTTTGCTAGCAAAATGCTCGCGTCGCATGTCGGTTTGCCTGTTACCTATTTTGTATGGGACAACACAAAGGAAGTCACAGTGTTCACCACGCCAGGGAGACTGGAAATATCAGTCCACACCTTATTTATTCTATCTGGAGAACAAGCTTCGACAGTCAGAACAATATCAAGATCGCCACTCATAACATTGCACGCAACCACTTCAGGGATTGCAGCCACAGAGCGCACCACCTCCGCTCCTCTCATGCGATCCTGTCGGTAAACAAACACGAGCGCTCGTATCGGAGGGTGCTCTGAAGTGGCAGACCCCTTTACTATGGTATACCCTTTTATATATCCATCTCGTTCCAATCGCTCAATCCGAAGCCTGACAGCGTTTCTAGAAAGGTTAACTTTCATCGCAATATCATTGTGAGCTAAACGCGAATTCCTAGTAAGTTCCTCGATGATCCTTTCATCGATTTTGTCCAAAGTGCGTTTCATCGCCACCTCCGGATCGCGCAAAGCAATCACACACACGTAAATTATTGTTTGAGCCCCGCACCTAGACACCCTCAGACTCGATCGAAGCAAGCTTGCTTTCCGGTTAAGGATTGGCCCGCCCTGGGAGCTTAGAGGCAGCCGCAGAACCCACTGCGCAGTGTTTTTTCACCAAGCGCCACCACAGCTTCGTGCCATCGACCGAAAAAGTCAATATACTGACCGCCGCCTCACCTTCCAGCATTTGCCCGGACGGCAAAGCCACCCAGTCCCGTGAGAGCGGAGGAGAAAAAATGACTGCTGCAGGCGTTTTCCACTCGTTATTTCAATACAAAGCTTGGTCTGAATCCGAGCTGTTCAAAATTTTGGCAGAGTCGCCTAATACATTCACTGCACCCCACCAGTCGGAGGCGCTCTGGCATCTCGCTCACATCAACATCGTGGACAACCTTTTCATTGGGCGGTTGCTCGGCGATGCCATGCCGTGTGACTCGACTACAACAGAAGAGCCGCAGCGTTTATCTGACCTGTCATTGAAATTCACAGAAGCAAACAATTGGTTTGTCAACTACACCAAAGCGGCCACTGAAGCTGATCTGGAGGAAAGGTTAATTTTTGTGTTTGCAGATGGTAAGCCTGGAAATATGAACAAGTCAGAAATGTTGAGCCATGTTTTATCCCACGGCCTGCTGCATCGTGGAATGGTTAGCGGCCTACTACCCTTTGCCGCCGCAGAGGGCTGGCATGATCACTTTTCTACATTCTTGAAGAGCTGATTCAGGTTCCAGTGCTGCTCCATACCGGGGCACCCGTACTATACGAACCAAGACGTATAAGCTGAAACAAAGACGACTTGACCAGCACTCCTGACAATTAGCAAAGCGGAATACTGATTATGAAGATCGATAATTTGCAGCTTACCGCTTTTTCATCAGTGATTCGGGAGGGCAGCTTTGAGGGCGCGGCTAGAAAACTGCACATAACTGCCTCCGCGATCAGCCAGAGAATCAAGCAGTTAGAAGACAGGGTTGGACAGGTATTAATCATGCGAGGCTCGCCCTGCAAAGCTACTCCAGCAGGAATCACGCTATTGAAGTTTACCGAAAAAATCGACTTTCTTGAAAACGAATTAAACCAAGACCTGGGCCTTCTCGATAATGGATTTCACAACCAGACCAGGATTCCCATCGCAGTAAATGCCGACTCCCTTGATACTTGGTTCATAGATGTTGTGGAATGGGTTAAAAATCAGTCAAACCTAACTTTCGACATCCGAATTGAAGACCAAGATCACTCACAGGCTTTACTTCGAGACGGCAATGTAGTCGCTGCCGTGAGTGGAAGCCACACTGCCGCACCAGGTTGCCAGGTAGAACACCTCGGAAAAATGCGCTATATCGCGCTAGCGTCAAGATGCTTTCATAATAAGCATTTCTCTGCTGGTTTGAGTACAGAGACGCTCTCCAAAGCGCCCCTGCTAGCATTCAACCACAAAGACGAAATCCAACACTCTTTCATGAGATTAATTTTAAACATAGATCTCGCCCCACCCGTTAATTACCTCCCCACCTTTCACAGTTTTTTTGAAGCGCTTGAACGTGGACTGGGCTGGGGAATGGCACCAGCGGTAGTGGCCACGACACTTATTGACTCTAAATTGCTAGTCAATATTGCCCCGAACCACTATGTAGATATCCCCCTTTACTGGCATCGATGGCGCTGTAACTCAAAGAATCTTGAGCTCTTGACTGCAGCCGTGCGCAAGCACGCCATGAGAAGCTTGCTTCCCTCTTAGGGCGCTTGCTGAACGCTGTTAGCAGCCCCGTGGCTGCCTGGAGCCCCCCCTGCGCTCACGCTTGCAAGCCACCTCAGATCATGTCAACCAAGCCCTTCTTATTAGAGACTGTAGACATGTATGTACCACGTCACTTCATGGAAGATCGAAAGGAAATTCTGCACAAGCTAATCATTGAAAATCCGTTTGGAACATTAGTTTCAAACGGACAATCAGGACTTGACGCCAACCACCTACCATTCGAGCTCGAGCCAAACATAGGCGAACTGGGAACACTGATGGCTCACGTATCGAAAAACAACCCTCTCCTAAACGACATAACCGCTCTGGATCAAGTACTAGTTGTATTCCAGGCGGGCAACGCTTACATCTCCCCCACCTGGCTACCCAGTAAAAAAGACTCCGAGCGTCAGGTGCCGACATGGAACTATTTGGTTGCTCACGCAAAAGGCCGTATAACATTTCACAACGATGAAGTCCATGTGCGCAAAATGGTTGCCCGACTAACAAAGCGCCATGAAGCGTCTATGGATAGCCCCTGGAAGATGTCCGACGCACCCAAAGACTATATAAGCGAGCTGTTGACCCACATCGTTTCCATCGAAATAGAAATCACCAGCCTGTTAGGAAAATCCAAACTTAACCAAGACGATGGGGCAACAGACATGATTGGGGCGGGGTCTGCGTTGATAGCGCAGGGCGAGCAAAAAATCGGAGTAGCGATGCTGGCAGCAGCAAAAAATCTCAAAGATTGATAGTCATCAGCAATCTAATCAGTCTCACGAACCACCTTAAACAATTAAAGCCATCACCACAAAATAAGCTTGCCGACGCCCTACACCCTGCTACTCGGGTAAGTAAAATTAGAGCACCATTAGAAAATCTAACCTGACCCTTTACACATCCTCCTCTAATTAGTGATAAAACGAAGAAGTCACGAGCAGCGCTTAACTGCCTTTCTATTCCCCCTAATGAAACTGCACTAGCAAATGCAGAGGGAGGTAGCACTTGAGCGTAATCGGCACCCGGCAGCCCAACAACAAAGATTGACTAAGCAGTTCGCCCACGGAGAGATTCATATGCCATTCCGTCGTTCACTTCTCGCTATATCTTTAGGCCTCGCCTTTTGCCAAGCCCCTGTTTGGGCGGCGCCCCCGCTTAGCCTTCACAATGGCAGCGCTAACCTTACCATCCAAGCGAGCAACGCTTGGGTAGAAGTTAACAAATCCGCATTCGAGCACAACATAAGAACCCTCCAGTCTACCTTGGAAGGGAAATCCAAGATTTGCGCGGTTCTTAAGGCTGACGCCTACGGACACGGTATCGGACTCGTGATGCCTTCGATTATTGCAATGCACGTACCCTGCGTCGCCGTTGCAAGCAACGAGGAGGCTAGAGTGGTGCGAGAAAGTGGATTCACCGGTGATCTGGTACGTGTCCGAACTGCGTCAATCGGTGAAATTCAGGATGCACTGAAGTACAACATTGAGGAGCTCATTGGGAATGCCCAATTAGCAAAAGAGGCTGGGGCCATTGCTGCACAGACGGGGAAAAAACTTAAGATACACGTCGCACTTAATGCAGGCGGCATGAGCCGTAATGGGTTTGAGCTCAAAAGCGAGCAAGGCCGTCAAGATGCTTTGAGCCTCACACATGATAAGAACCTCGAAATCGTGGCGATTATGACTCATTACGCTGTTGAGGATCGAGCAGATGTGATGAAGGGCTTAGAGGATTTTAAGAAGCAGTCGACCTGGCTCATTGAGAATGGGAAACTCGAGAGAAGCAAGATCACACTACACACTGCGAATTCGTTCGCCACCCTTGAAGTACCTGAAGCTCGCCTGGATATGGTCAGACCCGGCGGGGCACTTTTTGGTGACACTGTCCCCTCGCATACCGAATATAAACGAGTTATGGAATTCAAGTCTCGTGTAGCGTCAGTTAACCCTTACCCCGCAGGAAACACGGTTGGCTACGATCGAACACTGACGTTGAAGCGCGACTCGAAGCTGGCCAATTTACCAGTCGGGTACTCCGACGGCTATCGCCGAGCCTTCACCAATAAAGGTTTCGTGCTTATAGATGGTCATCGCGTCCCTGTAGTCGGCAAGGTTTCAATGAATACCCTGATGATAGATGTCACAGTCTTCCCTGACATCAAAGAAGGGGACGAAGTAGTGCTGTTTGGAAAACAGGGTGAGGCAGAAATTTCACAAGCTGAAATGGAGGATATAAACGGCGCACTGCTGGCTGATTTGTACACCGTCTGGGGAAACTCAAATCCTAAGGTGTTGGTAGAAAAATAAAACACTCTCATAATACAAAAACAAAATCCCTGAGCTCCTGCAGCCTGCAGTAACTCGGGGATTTTCATTAATGACTCTGTTAGGACATGGTCAATCGTCTGATACTTGCCTTGACGACAGTCGGCATATAGACTTTACGCCTCCCCTCCACCTAATGTTGTACGAGATCCATTTGTCACTTATAACAACAGACCGGATTAAGCCTTTGGCAATACACATGATTCTCTTTGACCCACAACCAGTGACTTACTGGCCTGCCATTCGGTCAGTGCGATGGAAATTAGCGTCATCGTCCAGAATATGGGTATTCCCATCCTCCACCGGTGTTACTGAACAACCAGCCATTTCCTGAATGCGCCCAGGTTGCACCAAGCAATACTGGAACTGCCGAAACCGCAGCAATATGGGGCTCAATCTTAAAGATAAGCATAGCACCGGTGATGATCTCAACCAGGAGTATCACCCAAGCCAGAAATCCAGGAAGCCCAATGGATTCAAAGAAAGCCACGGTTCCGCTCATGGTAAACACGAACACTTTAAGATAAAGCGAGTGCACAGGAGACGCTACAGTAAGCATAAGCTTTCCGTTCGTATCATCCCGATAAGGCTCGGTTAACTCAGTCCTACTCTTTAATGCTGCTGACTTGTACCAGGGGCGCGTACGCGGGTCATACTTTCCAAAGTACGTAAATGCGAATACTGAGTTCAAGACCGACTGATCAAGAACAGCCAACTGCTTGCCCGCCTCCTCAGATGAAGCAAGTAACCCCTGCAAACTATCGAGCAACAGCAATCTGCCAGACATCCATTGTGAAATGCCACTGGCAGTTGATTGACTCAGGCCCGAAAGCTTTGCTTCAATGCCCCGATACAACGCATCATGTTGGAGGGTGTCGTTATACACCGCAAAACTCGTAAAAGAAGTAGCGACTACTAACGCAGCGGAAATTATAATCTTGTGCGAGAACATGAGTTTCATTGACGACCACCTTATCGCCGAAATACAAAGGCCAATCTAATTCGATTGGCCTGTAGGCATAACATTGACTTTCATTTAAGACCGTTGGATAAGAACTGCTGCAATCGCTCACTTCGAGGGTTGGTCAGGATGTCTGCACCACCCTGCTCTTCAACTAGCCCTTGGTGCAAAAAGAGAATCTGGCTGGATACTCGCTTAGCAAAAGCCATCTCGTGTGTCACCATCAACATGGTTCGACCTTCCTCTGCCAGCGCCTGGAGAACCTTCAGCACCTCCCCCACCAGCTCCGGATCCAAAGCTGACGTTGGCTCATCAAAGAGCAATATCTCAGGTTCCATGGCCAACGCCCGAGCGATTGCAACACGTTGTTGCTGACCGCCAGACAAGAAGCCCGGGTACTGCGATGCCACCCGAGAGGGCAGGCCCACCTTTTCTAGATACTCACGCGCTGCCTGTTCCGCATCGGCCTTCTTTACACCGAGAACTCGCTGGGGAGCCAAGGTGATGTTGTCCATGACACTTAAGTGACTCCACAAATTAAAGTGCTGGAAAACCATCGCCAAACGTGTGCGCAGCCTTTGGAGGTCTGCAGCTTGGGCTACACGAAGGCCATGCTTGTCCTTGACCATCGGGATTTGCTTTCCATCGAGCGTCATAGAACCGTCTGTAGGTGTTTCCAGAAAATTGATACAGCGCAGAAATGTACTTTTCCCAGACCCACTGGCTCCAATGAGGCTAATGACATCGCCTTTATTAGCCTTAAGCGATACGCCCTTGAGAACCTGGTGATCGCCGTAGCTCTTGTGCAGATTTTCAACCGTCAGCTTGTATCCTGACTCAAGATTTTTGCCCATGCGCTGGCTCTGCTCAATGCTATTTGGTGTTATTAAACTGGTCATCGGCGGCAATCCTAAAGTCAATGTACAGGGCCTAGAAACGACAACCAGCGTCGCTCAGCCAAACGGAACAACCCTACCAACGCAAATGAAAGAGCTAGGTAAATCAGCGCTCCGATCCCAAAGGACTGAAATGTCAGGAACGTTTCTGAGTTGGCATCACGGGCAATTTTCAAAATATCAGGAATCGTGGCGGTGAAGGCTACCGAAGTAGAGTGCAGCATCAGTATGACTTCATTGCTGTAATACGGAAGCGCTCGCCTCAATGCAGACGGCACTACCACGAACGCATTCAGCCTCCAACCATTCAGTCCATAAGCTTTAGCTGCTTCGAGCTCCCCGTAGGGAATATTTCTGATTGCACCTGCAAAAATTTCAGTCGTGTAGGCACACGTATTGAGTGCAAAGGCCAAGATTGTGCAGTTCATTGCGTCTCTAAAAAACGCATCCAAGACGGGCTGGGATCGCACTGCAGCAATGCTGTAAATGCCGGTGTAGCAAATCAATAGTTGGATATAAAGCGGCGTCCCTCTGAACAGATATGTATAGAACTGCACGGGCCAACGGATATAGGCTCGTTCTGAAACCCTTGCAATTGCCAGTGGAATGGCCCCTAAAAAGCCGAGGACAATAGATGCCGTCAGCAACCATAGTGTCATGGCCAGACCAGTGATCTCCGTTCCATCCGTGTACAGGAAACTCTTCCAATATTCCTGCAGTAATTCAATCATTGCAAAGCCTCACGCGAGCCAGCAGAATATTTACGTGCAAGCCGCCGCAATACGTAGTTTGAGAGCGTTGTAATAAGCAAATAGACAAGGGCCGCAAGCACGAGAAAATAGAACAACTGAAAGGTGCTTTTACCGGCATCCTGGGCTGCTTTTACCAGATCTGCAAGGCCAATAATGGAAACCAAAGCAGTCGCTTTCAGCAAAACCAACCAATTATTCCCAATACCAGGAAGTGCAAACCGCATCATTTGGGGAAAGGTGATCAAAAAGAAACGCTGAGAGCGATTCAGCCCATAAGCAACTGCGGCTTCTCGCTGCCCTTTTGCCACCGCCAGCATTGCGCCCCGAAAAGTCTCAGTGAAGTAGGCCCCATAAATAAAGCCCAACGTTATTACGCCCGCTGCAAATGGGTCGATCTCAACATAACTCCACCCAAGGTACTGTGTCAGGTCGGTTAGCCAGGTCTGAAGGCTGTAGAAGATCAACAGCATCAGCACAAGATCGGGCACCCCACGAATCAGAGTCGTGTACAACTGCGCCGGCAACCTGACTACATATGCCGATGAAAGCTTGGCACTCGCGCCAATTAGACCCAAGATGACGCTCAACACAAGGGACAGTACTGATAGCTTGACGGTCATCCAGGCCCCTACCAACAGCAGTGGCCCAAAGCCCTGCATGCTAAGCCCTGGAAGGCCTACAGCTTCAAAGAAATTATCAATCATGATCGAAAACTCTTGGTGAAATGAAGCGCCTATGCGATATAGGCGCCTACAATCATTTACCGCTGTAAAGATTCAAATCACCAAAGTATTTTGACTGGAGCTTGGCATAAGTCCCATTTTCATGGATTGCCTTGATAGCCTTGTTCAGCTGCGCTTTAAGATCATCGTTACCTTTGACAACCGCAATAGCTGTTTTGGATGGCAGCAGTTCACTTTCGACCTGCTCACTCATCTCGTAACCTGCGCCTTGAGGAGAACTCAAGAATCCTGCTTTGGCTTGAAGCGTGTCTTGAATGGAGGCATCAAGACGGCCCGAGACTAGATCATAGTAAACCTGGTTCTGATTCTGATACGACTGAACCTTAACCCCCGCCTTCTTCAGAACCGCCTTAGCGTAACCTTCCTGGATACTTCCCTGAAAATAGCCAACACGCTTGCCTTTTAAAGCATTCACATCCGCACTGAGGCCGGAACCCTTCTTATACACATAGGATGTTGGGCCGGAGAACAACTCATCAGTGAAATCTACCGCTTTTTCACGTGCAGGCGTGACTGTCATTGAGGACAGGACACCATCAAATTTGTTAGCACGTAACCCTGGAATCAATCCATCAAAATCGCTCTCTACCCATTTGCATTCAGCTTTGAGCTCAGCACAGATGGCGTTGCCCAATTCGATATCAAAGCCCACAAGATTGCCGTCTGGAGATTTGGATTCGAAAGGAGCGTAGTTGGCATCCACACCGAAGCGAATCTCTGTATATTCTTTAGCAGAGACAACGCCGGTAAATAATGGAAGAATTGCAAGAATTGACAGCTTACGAAGTGAAATCATGTTTGCTCCCTAGCTTTTGTAATTTATTCAGGGCTTTTGATGATTTTTGCCTGGGGCTCAGGCCAATGGCGCATTCGGGCTCCGTCCCCGCGAAGCAGATAAGCTGCCTCGCGCACCGTTTGGATCGAGAATTCCAAATCCTCACAAACGATGCTACGCCAACACTCAAAGCTGGGAACCTGTCAACTGGCTTTTAATTACGAGCAAAATGCCATCTTTTGCGAGCAAATTGCTCGAAACGCTAAATCCTCAAGCCCACACCGAGATACCGAGCACCGTCGATGGGGATACGCAATCACTCTCATACCGGACGGTTAGAACTCTCTAGATTGCGGGCCTCGGGTGCTTCAGCGACTAACATGCTTTAGCAATCATATAGGCTTCTTCACATCAGGCTCACTCAAGAGAGCAGACAATGGGTGGCGCCTAGCGGTGATCCAGGCACCACTCCTCTGGAAGCGGTTACTTCGCTGAAATTGCTTCTATCGAAGCCTTCACTTGAATGCCCCTTCTGGCCCATAAAGCATCGAATAAACGATGCCGATTGAAATTACCATCGCCAAAGTGATCCAGGCTGGGTCACGTGTTTGCAGCAGATGGAAAAACACAGGCGCAAAAAAATGAGGTCGATTGTCCCAAGGGCAAACATCCTTCTCTGGCCAACCTTGTCTCCAAGCCAGCCACAGTTAGGCTCGATTAACAGAGCATTCGCAATCTCAGCTGCTCGCTTCGCTGCCTCTTTGATATGCAAGCTGGTGGTATTGCCGATCGTTCCTCTCAGACCATCAGAAACTGCTGCAGCAGCATATCGGTCCCAGACGAGGCACGATGTCAGTTTTTTTCTCCGGAAAACTACAACCAAAGGATGATCGGTCCACCCATCCAGCATGGATAAAATGCCACTATTAGGCCGCCACCTGGCGTAGTAGCTTTAGCGACCACTCACTGACAGGGATATCGCTATGAGAACCCACATCCAGTCGGCCATCGAAATGGCCAAAACCCCCTCCCGCTTCGCTTTGCTTCAAGCGCAGAAACAAGGCGATGAAATGCTCTACATCGTCAAGGCCCTCCCGGATGCCATTGATGGGCTCACGGAGGCAATCCTGGTACTCGATAGCCATTTGGCCGACGTAGAGCGCAACCAGTAAGGCAGCCTGCCTCGGTCCGGAAAGCCCACGGACTGGGGTGGCTGCAACCTAGCGGTAGGTTCGAGCCAAGATAAAGAATTTAAACCGAGACACGCATTTGCTATCGACTGGGTTTCTCAATATGACTAATGCTAAGTCATCGCTGGGACGACGCCAGGAAGGAGGCGGTTGAAAATGCAGTCGCTGCAGGTGACCAGATAGTGGCCGACAGAATCAGCCAGTCCCAGTACCGCGACATTCGCCCCAAGGCAGCGTTTGAGATCGCATATGTCGACCACGCCAGCCTGCTGCTGGATCACACCAAGGGCGACATCGCCGAGCGGGTTTATCGCCGAGTAAGAGCACTCGCCAAGCCCAACCATCCCCAATGGTGTCCCACGGAGCGGTTTTGCCTACCCAAAAACGCAAAAAGCCCTGAATAATCAGGGCTTTGAATATGGCGGAAGCGTAGAGATTCGAACTCTAGGATAGTTGCCCATCGACGGTTTTCAAGACCGTTGCCTTAAACCACTCGGCCACGCTTCCGGATACAGCGGGCGCCATAATACCGTAATGAAACACGCTGTCAAACTCTCTGTGTCGCGGCCTGCGGTGGCTCTGGTATGCTCTCAGCATCCATAGGTTTCTACCCACAGGAGTGTCGCCATGCGCGAACAGGATTATGCCCTACAACACGGCCAGCAGGCCGATCAACTGGAGGTCAGCAAGGTCCTGCGTAACACCTACAGCTTGCTGGCGCTTACTCTCGCATTCAGTGGTCTGATGGCGTTCGTTGCGCAGCAGATGCGTGTCGGCTACCCGAACATCTTCGTGGTGCTGATCGGCTTCTACGGCCTGTTCTTCCTCACTGCCAAACTGCGTGACTCGGTCTGGGGCCTGGTGTCGACCTTCGCTTTGACCGGCTTCATGGGCTTCATTCTTGGCCCGATCCTCAACCGCTACCTCGGCATGGCCGGTGGTGCGGAAGTGGTCAGCTCGGCGTTTGCCATGACTGCACTGGTGTTTGGTGGTCTGTCGGCCTACGTGCTGATCAGCCGTAAAGACATGAGCTTCCTCAGCGGCTTCATCACTGCTGGCTTCTTCGTCCTGCTGGGCGCGGTGGTTGCGAGCTTCTTCTTCCAGATCAGCGGCCTGCAACTGGCAATCAGCGCTGGTTTCGTGCTGTTCTCGTCGGTCTGCATTCTGTTCCAGACCAGCGCGATCATTCACGGCGGCGAGCGCAACTACATCATGGCGACCATCAGCCTTTATGTATCGATCTACAACCTGTTCATCAGCCTGTTGCAGCTGTTCGGCATCATGGGTCGTGATGACTGATCGTTGATTGACCGGTAACGCAGAAAAGCCCGCTTCGGCGGGCTTTTTTGTGGGCGACGTTTGGCGGCGGCCGACATCACCAGCCCTATCCCACCAGGGATAGGGCTGAAGCGCTGCATTTAGGCTACCCGAATCGGTCAGCGGACCTTAGAATGCGCTCCTTTTTTCTTCCGGGGCAGCTACCCATGAGTTCGATCGAACAAGGGCCCGGCGCGGCAGCGCCTGACAATGAACTGGTCCTTGGCCTGGAGGACAAGCCGCGGCCGCTGATTGCCATGCTCGCTGCCCTGCAGCATCTGCTGGCGATCATCGTGCCGATCGTTACCCCGGGCCTGTTGATCTGTCAGGCGCTGGGCGTTTCAGCGCGGGATACCAACCTTATCGTATCCATGTCGCTGGTGATTTCGGGGATTGCCACCTTTGTTCAGTGTCGGCGCTTCGGGCCGTTTGGTGCGGGGCTGTTGATCGTACAGGGCACCAGCTTCAACTTTGTCGGGCCGTTGATTGCCGGTGGTGCGTTGATGGTCAAGCAAGGCACGCCGGTTGAGGGTGTGATGGCGGCGATCTTTGGTGTGGTGATTGCCGGCTCCTTCGTCGAGATGGGCGTGTCGCGCATTCTGCCGTTTATCAAACGCCTGATCAGCCCGTTGGTGACCGGCATCGTGGTGCTGATGATCGGTCTGACCTTGATCAAGGTCGGCTTGATCAGCATGGGCGGTGGCTTCACGGCGATGGCCAATGGCACTTTTGCCAACGGCGAAAACCTGCTGCTGTCGGGGGTGGTGCTGGCAATCATCGTGCTGCTCAACCGCATCCCGGTGGTGTGGATGCGCAGCTGCGCCATCGTCATCGCACTGGCGGCGGGCTATGCCCTGGCCGGTTACATGGGCCGGCTGGACTTTACCGGCATGCATGAGGCGGCACTGTTCCAGGTACCGACGCCGCTGCACTTTGGCCTGAGTTTCTCGTGGGCGTTGTTTATTCCGATGCTGGTGATCTATCTGGTGACGTCGCTGGAAGCCATAGGTGACGTAACGGCGACCAGCAAGGTTTCGCGTGAACCGGTCGAAGGCCCGGTGTGGATGCAGCGGATCAAGGGTGGCGTGCTGGTCAACGGCGCCAACTCGCTGCTGGCTGGGGTGTTCAATACCTTCCCGAGTTCGATCTTTGCGCAGAACAATGGCGTGATTCAACTGACCGGGATTGCCAGCCGCCACATTGGTATCTGGATCGCTGCCATGCTGGTATTGCTGGGGTTGTTCCCAACCGTTGCCGGGGTGATTCAGGCAGTGCCGGAGCCGGTGCTGGGTGGCGCGGCGATGGTGATGTTTGGCGCCGTTGCTGCTTCGGGGATCAATATCCTCGCCAGCACGCGGCTGGACCGGCGTGCCCTGCTGATCATCGCGGTATCGCTGGCCTTGGGCCTGGGCGTGGCGCAGGTGCCGGAGTTTCTTGCGCACATGCCGTCGGCGCTGCGTAACGTGCTGGAGTCGGGCGTGGCCACCGGTGGCATCTGCGCGCTGGTACTGAACTGGTTCTTGCCCGAGAGCAAGGCGCAACAGTGAGCATTGCCCCGCCGGTAGCGGTGGCGGGGTTGTTTTGCTTTATCATGGCCGGATCACGTTGCAAGAGCCTCCCATGAAATTCGCCATCGCGGTTTTTTCCCCGGCCCATGCGCCCTCCTCGCGTCGCGCCCTGCGCTTCGCCGAGGCGGCGCTGGCCGGCGGGCATCAGATTGCCCGACTGTTCTTCTATCAGGACGGGGTGCACAGCGCCTCGGCCAACGTCGTCACGCCGCAGGATGAACTGGACGTGGCTGCGCAGTGGCGTGCGTTCATCGAAGGCAATCAGCTCGACGCGGTGGTGTGCATCGCTGCCGCCCTGCGCCGCGGCGTGCTGGATGCCACCGAAGCCAACCGCTACCAGCGCCCTGCCGTGAACCTGCCGGCACCCTGGGAGCTGTCAGGGCTGGGCCAGTTGCACGAGGCGGCGCAGGTTGCCGACCGTCTGGTCTGTTTTGGAGGCGATTGAAGTGGCCAAATCCTTGTTGATCATCAGCCGCCAGGCACCGTGGAGCGGCCCATCCGCACGCGAAGCGCTGGACATCGCCCTGGCTGGCGGCGCCTTTGATCTGCCGCTGGGCATGCTGTTCATGGATGACGGCGTGTTCCAGCTCGCCGCTGCCCAGCAGCCAGCCTCGCTGCAGCTCAAAGACCTCGCCGCCAACCTCCAGGCGCTGCCGATGTTTGGCGTAGAAAAGCTGTTCGTCTGTGCCCACAGTGTGGCTGAACGCGGCCTGGACCCGGCCAGCCTGAGCTTGCCGGTCGAGGTGCTGGATGATGCAGCGCTGGCGGCATTGATTGGCCGTTATGACCAGGTGGTAACGCTCTGATGACGACCCTGCATGTAATCAGCCACTCGCCCTTTGGCGACAATCGCCTGGCCAGCTGCCTGCGTTTGCTCGGTACCGATGACGCCATCCTGCTCTGCGGCGATGCGGTTTACGCACTGCGCGCAGGCACCGCGCCGCAGCAACTGCTGCAAACGGCACGGTTGCAGCACCGCCTGTTCGCCCTCGCTGAGGATGCCCAGGCGCGTGCCATCGACAGCACCTTGGCCGAAGCGGTGGACTACCCCGCCTTCGTCGAGTTGTCGTTGCGCTTCGACAAAGTGAACAGCTGGCTATGAACGCATTGACTGTCGGCGAGCATCACATCGCTCTGGACAAGGACGGCTTTCTGCTCGACCTGCAAGACTGGTCCCCCGCCGTCGCCGAGGCTCTGGCCGAGCGCGAAGGTATCGCGCTCAGCCCCGAGCACTGGGAAGTGCTCGAGGTGCTGCGCGGGTTCTATCAGGAGTACCAGCTGTCACCGGCCACGCGCCCGCTGATCAAGTACACCGCGCTCAAGCTGGGCGTGGAAAAAGGCAACAGCCCGCACCTCAACCGCCTGTTCAATGGCACTCCCGCCAAACTTGCCGCCAAGCTGGCGGGCCTGCCCAAGCCGACCAATTGCATATGACCGAGCCACTCCCCGAACCGCGCCCGCTGACCCTGCACACCCCTGCCGAGCACCCGTTCGCCGAATTCGTGCGCATCCTCGGCAAAGGCAAGCGCGGCGCCCGCGGCCTGAGCCGTGAAGAAGCCCGTGCGGCGATGACCTTGCTGCTTGAAGGCAAGGTCGAGGACACCCAACTGGGTGCCTTTCTCATGCTGCTGCGGCACAAGGAAGAAAGCGCTGAAGAGCTCGCCGGCTTCACCGAAGCCCTGCGCGCGCACCTGCAAGCCCCGCAGATCGCGGTCGATCTGGACTGGCCGAGCTATGCCGGCAAGAAACGTCACCTGCCGTGGTACCTGCTGGCGGCCAAGTGTCTGGCAGGCAACGGCGTGCGCATCATGCTCCACGGCGGCGGCGCGCACACCGCCGGGCGTATGTATACCGAACAGTTGCTCGGCCTGCTGCAGATCCCGCTGTGCCGAGACTGGGCATCGCTGGCTCGCACCCTGGATGATCAGCAACTGGCGTTCTTCCCACTGCAGGACTGGGCGCCGCAGTTGCAGCGCATGATCGACCTGCGCAACACCCTTGGCCTGCGCTCGCCGATCCACTCTCTGGCGCGGGTGCTCAACCCGCTGGCGGCGCGCTGCGGCCTGCAAAGCATCTTCCACCCGGGCTATCAGGCCGTACACCGCGAGGCCAGCCGCCTGCTCGGCGATCACGTAATTGTGATAAAGGGCGATGGTGGCGAGATCGAGATCAACCCGGACGTGGCCAGCCATCTGTACGGCGCCAGCGGCGGCGAGAATTGGGACGAGGAATGGCCCGCCATGAGCGCCCAGCGCCATGTCAAACCGGCCACCCTGCAACCCGAGCACCTGCTGGCGGTCTGGCGCGGCGAGGCGCAGGACAGCTACGGCGAAATGGCCGTGGTCGCCACCATGGCGCTGGCCCTGCGAGGCCTGGGCAAGGATCGCGATCAGGCCTTTGCCGACGCGCAGCGGTTCTGGGCGGATCGCAACAAGATCGACTAATTCGATAGATACCACGCAGTCTTTGCGCTATTTATCCGAACGCTAGTCCCTAGACTGGGCTCCAAAGACAAATCACTTTTGTACAAGGAGCTCAGCATGGGCCTTTTGATTGACGGTCGCTGGCATGACCAGTGGTACCAGACCAACAAAGACGGCGCGTTCCAGCGCGAGAACGCCCAACGGCGCAATCAGCTGCCCAAGGCCGAAGCCGGTCGCTATCACCTGTACGTGTCACTGGCCTGCCCGTGGGCGCATCGCACGCTGATCGTCCGCGCGCTCAAAGGCCTTGAGCCGTTGATCGATGTTTCGGTGGTGAGCTGGCTCATGGGCGAGCACGGCTGGACCTTTGATCAGCAGCAAGGCTCCAGCGGGGATTACCTCGATGGCCTGCAGTACATGCACCAGCGCTACACCCGCGACGACCCCAGCTATACCGGTCGCGTCACTGTGCCGGTGCTGTGGGACAAGCAGGAACAACGCATCGTCAACAACGAGTCAGCCGAGATCATCCGTATCTTCAACAGCGCCTTCAATGCGCTGACCGGCAACCACCTCGACCTCTATCCCGAAGCCCTGCGCCCTACCATCGATGCGCTCAACGAGCGGATTTACCCGGCCATCAACAATGGTGTCTACCGGGCGGGCTTCGCAACTTCGCAGGAAGCCTACGAAACCGCGTTCGATGAGGTGTTCAACGAACTGGACCATCTCGAGCAGCTACTGAGTGGCCAACGCTACCTGGCGGGCGAGTACCTGACTGAAGCCGACGTGCGCCTGTTCACCACGCTGGTGCGCTTCGATGCGGTGTATCACGGCCACTTCAAGTGCAACCTGCGCCGCCTCAGCGATTACCCGAACCTGTCCAACTGGTTGCGTGAGCTGTATCAGTGGCCGGGCGTGGCCGAGACGGTGAACATGGAGCATATCCAGAAGCACTATTACCTCAGCCACAAGACCATCAACCCCAACGGCATCGTGCCCAAGGGCCCGCTGCAGGACTTCAACGCGGCGCATGATCGTCAGCGCTTGCCTGGCAAAGGTATCTGGCAAGGCGCTTGAGCCGAGACCGCCACCGCGGTCTACGCGGTGGCATCTCAAGCGCAGTCAGTCGCGCATGAAGCCGCCGTCGACGTCCATGATCTCGCCGGTAACAAAGCCCGCCTCCGCCGATGCCAGAAAGCACACCGCTGCGGCAATATCCCGCGGCGTACCCGCCCGGCCCAAGGGCATCTGCGCCAGCAGCTGGGCGCGGGCCTGCGGTGCCAGCACACTGGTCATTTCAGTGTCGGTCAGGGCTGGTGACACCGCATTGACAGTGATGTCGAACGGCCCCGCCTCGCGCGCCAAACCTTTGGTCAGGGCGATCACCGCACCCTTGGCGGCGGCATAACAACTGTTGCCGAGCAGCCCTCCTCCACGCTTGCCGGCCACCGAGGCGATATTGATGATGCGCCCGCAGCGGCGATCCATCATGCCCGGCAGCACCGCCTTGGCGCAGAAGAACACGCTGTTGAGGTCGATCGCCATGACCCGGTTCCATTCCGCCGTGGTCAGCTCCAGCAGCGGTACGGTGGATACGATGCCGGCATTGTTGACGAGGATATCGACCGGCCCGAGCAGCCGCTCGACCTCATCGACCATCGCCAGCACCTGCTCCTCCTGAGCCACGTCCACTGCCACGCCGATGGCCTGAATGCCCTGCGCACGCAGCGCTTCGGCAGCTCGTTCGGCTGCAATCGGATCAAGGTCGGCCAGGGCCACCTGGGCCCCGCAATGACCAAGCGCGACGGCAATCGCATGGCCGATACCGCGGGCGGCACCGGTCACCAAAGCGGTGCGGCCAGCGAGGCTGAAGTTCATCGGGGCGTAGGCGGCAGCTGTACTCATTATTGTTATTTCCTTGATGAGGGCGAACTCAGGCTCACCCCCTGCGCAGCAAGGGGTGTTCAAGCAAAGAGGATCAGGTGGGTTGCGGCTCAGGCGCGGCGGCAGGCATCCAGCGCCAGCTGTTCCTTGAGCGGCGGGATATCCAGCCGACGCAGCACCCGGTACAGCGAGGGCCGGCAGATGCCCAGCTCGCGCGCGGCCGCCGACATGTTCCAACGGCAGGTCTGCAGCACCTCAAGCACATCGGCGCGCTCGTCACCGGCGCGGCTCGGGCGGATCGGCGTAACGTTTGGCACCACCACGCGCACAGGAGCGTTGGCGACGGGAAGCTGGGCGATAAAGTCCACTGGCAGGTCGGCGCGGGTGATCCGGGTGCCTTCCATCACCGCACAGGCATAGCGGATCACCGCGCGCATCTGGCGCAGGTTGCCCGGCCAGGCGTGGGTCAACAGCAGCGACCAGACTTCGGCGCTGATCACCTGGCGCGGGTCACAGCCTGGCAATTCATGGGCGACCATGTTGCACAGCAGTTCGCCACGGTCGGCGCGCTCACGCAGCGGCGGCAGCTCGACCACGCCGGTGGCGATGCGATAGAACAGGTCTTCGCGGAAACTGCCGTCGGCTACCCGCGCCGACAGGTCCTGGTGGGTCGCGCAGACCAGGGCGAAGTTGACCGGTACGCTGCGTTCGGCGCCCAGCGGGGTCACCTCACGCTCAGCGATTACCCGCAGCAGGCGAGTCTGCTGCTCGTAAGGCATGTCGCCGATCTCGTCGAGGAACAAGGTGCCGCCATCCGCCTGCTGCACCTTGCCCTTCTTGCCGCCGGGCAATGCCCCGGAAAACGCCCCACGGCTGTAGCCGAACAGCTCGCTCTCGATCAGTGTCTCCGGGATCGAGGCACAGTTGAGCGCCACCATCTGCGCGGCGCGGCGTTGGCTGTGGGCATGCAGGGCGCGGGCGAGGATCTCTTTGCCGGTCCCGGTTTCACCGCGGATCAATACCGCGATGCCGCGCTCCATCAAGCGCAGCGCCCGGCGAAACGCCTGGCGCACCTGCGGGTCACTGTCGTGGGCGATATCGGTTTCGGCAACTTCGGCGTGGCAAACAGCAGGGTCGGTCAGGGAATGCATCAGCGTCACCTTTTATTGTTCTATAGCTTGTGACTATGTCGGCGGGCGACGCTTGTGGCGTGGCCGGGGCCGATGGGGTGTGGCCTGATCACATTAAGTAGGCGGACTTATATTTTCCAATACATAATCAAGCATCCACTGATACCTTTGCGAGCATCATGATCGAACTTCGCCATCTTCAGTACTTCCGCACCCTGGCCGAGACCCTGCACTTCGGCCGCGCCGCCGAGCGCCTGCATATCTCCCAGCCGCCGCTGTCGCGGCAAATTGCCCTGCTGGAAGAGGAACTGGGGGTGAAGCTGTTCGACCGCTCACGGCGGCGGGTCGAGCTGACCGAGGCCGGGCAGCGCTTTTACCTTGATACCGGCACGGTGTTCGCCGCCTTCGAGCAGGCCAAGCGTAACGCCCTGGCAGCGGCACGCGGCGCTGCGGGCGAGTTGTCGGTGGGGTTCATGATGTCGACCGCCTACAGCATCACCCCGGCCATCACCCGCCGGTATGCTGCGTTGTTCCCGCAGGTCAATCTGAAGCTGACCGAGACCCTGCCGCTGGACCTGGCACAGGACATCAGCAGCGGCCACAAAGACGTTGCCATCATGTACCGACCGCAGGACTGCAGCGGGCTGGAGACGGTCACGCTGTACCGCGAAGAGATGACCCTGGTGTTGCCACCCGGCCACCGCCTGATGCAGCAGGAGCTGATCGAGCCACAATCATTGGCGGGCGAGCCGTTCATTATCGTGCCGCGGCGAATCGCCCCGGCGCTGCATGACATGATCTGCAACTACTGCCTGCAACACGGCGTGACACCGAACATCGGCATGGAGATCAACCTGCAGCAGACCATCGTCAACCTGGTCGGCGAAGGCCTGGGCGTGGCCATCGTGCCGCGCTCGATGCGCAACATGCGCCTGGCCACCACCAGCTTCAAACCGCTGCGCAACGCGCCGGTGATCGAAGTAGTCGCAGTGTGGAAGGCAGACAATCACAACCCGTGCATTGCCACCTTCGTCGAGGCGGCGCTGCAAGCCGGCGAGCAGGCTACGCGTGAGGACCACGCGCAGCGGCTGCTGGAGGGATAACGCTCAGATTTCGAGAATGCCCGAAGCCATGAACCCGCCGTCCACCGGGATCACATGGCCACTGATGTAGGAGGCATCCTCGGACGCAAGAAACGCCACCGCACCAGCCATCTCCGCCGGCGTGCCATAGCGGCGCAGCGGCACCGCGCGGGCATACGACTCACGGGTGGCCGCCGAATGCAGCGCCTGGGTCAGCGGCGTATCCACCGGCCCTGGCGCGATGCCATTGACGGTGATGCCGTGCTCGGCCAGCTCCACAGCCATCTGCCGGGTCAGGCCGATCACCGCCGCCTTCGACGTGCCATAGGCGGTACGGCCCATGCTGGCGCGCATACCGCTGATCGAGGCAACGTTGACGATGCGCCCCCAGCCCCGTTCGCGCATTAGCTGCGCGGCGTGCTGGCTGCAGAGCAAGGTGCCGGTCAGGTTGATATTCATCAAGCGCTGCCAGCCTTCAAGCTCGGTATCGAGAAACGCCTGGGTGCGCGCCACGCCGGCATTGTTGACCAGCACATCGCAGCGGCCAAAGCGCTCGCGCAGCGCTGCGAACAACGCGCTGATCGACTGCGCATCACCGACATCGATGGCCATCGCCTGGGCCTCGATGCCCTGCACCCGCAGCCCGGCGACCATCTCCTCTGCCGCCGCAAGGTTGATATCGGCCACCACCACGGTGTGGCCATCGTGGCCGAGGCGCTCGGCAATGGCAGCACCGATGCCCATGGCAGCCCCGGTCACCACGGCCACCCGACCATAGCCCGGCGCGTTGCGTGTTGTTGTTTTCGCAGCTTGGCTCATGACAGCACTCTCTTAAAGGAAACCAATGGAAATCCACGGGAAGCAGGCTACTACCGCCAGCGCTACCAGCAGCGCCCCGAGGTAACCCCAGACGCGACGAATAACGTGGTCGGACGAGGTTTTGCTGATGGCGCAGGCGGCATAGAAACCGACCCCCAGCGGCGGCGCGAACAAGCCCACGCCCATCGCCAGGATCACCACCATGGCGTAGTGCACCGGGTGAATGCCAAGCATCTCGGCCAGCGGGAACATCAACGGGCCGAACAGTACGATGGCCGGAATGCCTTCAAGCACGCTGCCCAGAATCAGAAACACGAGAATCGTCACCACCATGAAGCCGAAGGTGCCGCCCGGGATTTCCTCGATCAGTTCCACCAGCGAGGCGGAGAAGCCAGATTGAGTCAGTGCCCAGGCCATCGCCGATGCCATGCCGATGATCAGCAGGATCGCCCCCGACAGCGACGCCGCTTCCAGCAGCATCGGATACAGCCGGGCAAAGTCGATATGACGCATGAACAAGTGCATGACCAGGCCGACCAGCACCACGTAGGCGACACCAATCGTCGACACCTCGGTCGCGGTCGCCGCGCCTTCGAGCACTGCCACGCGGATCAGCAACGGCAAGGCCAAGGCTGGCAAGGCGATGAGGAAGGTCTTGCCCACCCGCGACATCGGCGCGCGCTCGATCTTCGGCGCGTCTTCCTTGCGTGAACGCCACCAGCACACCGCAGCAATGGCAATGGTCGCGACCACGGCGGGCATCAGGCCGCCGATGAACAGCGCGGTAATCGAAACGCTGCACACCGCACCGATGGTGATCAGCACCAGGCTCGGCGGAATGGTCTCGGTCATGGCCCCGGTAGCAGCCAGCAGCGCCGCCAGTTCTTCGGGCTTGGAGCCGCGTTTTTTCATTTCAGGGAACAGCGCCGGTGCGACTGCAGCCATGTCGGCCACTTTCGAGCCGGAAATCCCCGACACCAGAAACATCGCCCCCAGCAGCACATACTGCAGGCCGCCACGGACATGACCGAGCAGCGAGGCCATGAAGTCGATCAGCGTGCGGGCCATGCCCGACAGCTGCAGCACCACGCCGAGCAGCACGAACAGCGGCACCGCCAGCAGGACCAGATGTGACATGCCCTCGTCCATCCGGCCGACCACGATCGACAGCGGCGCATGAGTCACCAGCGCCAGATAGGCCATAGTCGCAGTGCCGAAGGCGAAAGCAATCGGGATACCGCCAAACACGCAGGCACCGAGCAACACCAGGAAGAACACCACCAGATTGTAGTTACCCATGGCCGCCAGCAGCGGCTGCGCCAGCCACAGCACCGCGGCCACTGCCGCAACCACCACCAGCCCGGCCATGAACTGGCGCACCGTCGAATAACGCGCCATCCGCGCCACCGCAGCCAGCAGCATCAAAACCGCGCCAACCGGCAAGGCCGCCGCCCGCACACCGTCGGGAATGCCCAGCGCCGGCGTGGTGATCGACATCTGCTCGTGGGAGTGTTCCATGGCCGGTGAGATGATCATCGCCACGAACAAACATACGATCAGCGCCGACAACGTCTCGCTGAACCCGCGCCAAGCAATCGGCAGCTTGTTGACCAAGGCCGACATGCGCATGTGCTCGCCACGGTCGAGTGCCAGCACCGCGCCGAACATCGACAGCCAGATAAACAGCGACGAGGCCAGCTCGTCGGTCCAGATCAGTGGGCTGTGCAGCACATAACGGGAGATCACCCCCGCCAGCAGCACCAGCGTCTCGATTACCATCAAGGTAACGGCGAGTGCGCCAACGACGCGCATGATCCAGCTGTTCAGACAGATCAGCGCCCGGGCCGGCAGGCGCAGCGATTGGTTAGGGGCCATGACGGCTGGCGCGCTCATCAGGCCAGCTTCCCGGAGAACTGCTCAAGAATCGCCCACGCCTCGTCACCGAACTTGCCATGCCAGTCGGCATAGTAATTGGCGCTGCGCAGCTTCTCACGGAACGGCTCGGCCGGCGACTCGACCAGCTCCAGGCCTTTGCCCTTGAGGATGTCGCGGGTGCTGCCTTCAAGGGTGGCAAGGTCGGCGCGCTGGGCCATCACTGCCTTCTCGATGTGCTTGCGCAGCACCTCTTGCAGTTCAGGCGGCAGGCGCCCGATCGAAGCGCTGTTGCCCAGCATCCAGAAGCCGTCCCAGACGTGGTTGGTCAGCGAGCAGTATTTCTGCACCTCGTACAGCTTGGCCGACGACACCAGGGTCAGCGGGTTTTCCTGCCCTTCGACGATGCGCGTCTGCAACGCCGAATACACTTCGGCGAAGTTGATGCTGGTCGGCGCCGCATCCAGCGCACGGAAGATCGACATGATGATCGGGCTTGGCGGCACACGCAGCTTCATCCCGCGCAGGTCATCCGGGGTGGCCACCGGGCGCGTGCTGGTGGTGGTCACGCGGAAGCCGTTGTCCCACATCCGGTCGTAGGCGAACAGGGTGCCGGTCTTGGCGATCTCGCTGCGCACATGAGCGCCGAGCGCGCCGTCCATGGCACTCCAGACCTGCTGGTAGTCCTTGAAGGCAAAGCCGACGGCGCTGATCTGCACCGACGGCACCATGGTGCCGAGGATCACCGGCGACAGCGAGAACAGGTCGACCGCCCCCGAGCGCACCTGCGCCAGGGTATCGGTGTCGCTGCCCAACTGGCTGCTGGGGAACACCTGCACGCTCAAGGCGCCATTGGTTTCCTCCTTGATCGCCTTGGCCATTTCCCGGGCACGGATATTCATCGGGTGGCTGATGGGCAGGTTGTTGGCAAACTTCAGTTTGAAGTCGGCGGCGCGGCTGTTGCCGCTGTACAGGCCCATCCCGGCAGCGGCGACAGCAGCCCCTGCCAGCGAGGCGGTCTTGATAAAGGAACGGCGGGTGAAATCGCTCATGAAGCTCTCCTGACCTATTTGTTCTTATTGATCGAGTTGCGGCGATGATAGGCATGTTGTTAGCAATACGGGTGCCACGCTTGAGTAACAGCGCTCAGCAGGCCCCCTTTGCAGGCTCGCAAGCACCGGGCAAGCAACTGATTTCTCTTGAGAAATTATTTATCCGAGGGCTTGTTAGATTTTGTGACAGGCCTGTCAGAGGCGCCCAGCAGGTGTAACAGGTGTCTCCTTGAACTGTCGCCCTGGCAGCCAGGGCGACACCTGTAGACCGGCATTCGCTACCGATAACCACCCTCTTGCGCCAGCAAAGCCCCAGCCTAGAGGGCTCTTACCGAGCTTGGCACCGCCCTTGCTATTGACCTCGCAAACAACATCATGCGAGGACGCACCTCATGGATTCCCCGGTCATCAGCGGTTGGTACCACTCCCCATTCGGCAAGTTTCCCGATATCGACCCCGAGCAGATGATGGCCGATGCCGCCATCGGCGCCCTACAGCACGCCGGGCTCGACGCCGAGCAGATCGACTCGGTTCACGTCGGCCACTTCAATGCAGGCCTGATCTACCAGGACTTCCCTTCCGCGCTGCTGGCCAATCATCTGCCGGCGCTACGCTTCACCCCGTCGGTGCGGGTTGAAAACGCCTGTTCGACAGGCTCCGCAGCGATCCACTCGGCGCTGCAGGCCGTGCTCAGTGGCCAGGCCCGCCATGCCCTGGTGGTGGGCTTCGAGAAGATGAACGGGCTGCCCACCGCCGAAGTCGGCAAGATCCTGCTCAAGTGCTGTTATGCCCGTGAAGAAGCGCAGATCGAAAACGGCTTTGCCGGTGTGTTCGGCAACATCGCCCAGGCCTACTTCGAGCGCCACGGCGATCAGTCCGACGCGCTGGCGATGATCGCTGCAAAAAACCACGCCAACGGCGCCCTCAACCCGTTTGCTCATATGCGCCGGGATGTCGGCTATGACTTCTGCCGTAACCCGTCCGAGAAAAACCCGTTTGTGGCCGGCCCGCTCAAGCGCAGCGACTGCTCGCTGATTACTGATGGCGCTGCGGCGCTGGTGATCAGCCGTGCCGAACAACTGCCCGGGCAACAACCGGCTGTGCGCTTCCGCGCTGCGGTACAGGTCAACGATTACCTGCCGCTGTCACGCCGCGACCCGACCGTGTTCGAAGGCGCCGCACGCGCCTGGCAGCAGGCCTTGAGCGAGGCCGCCTTGAGCCTGGCCGACCTGTCACTGGTCGAGACCCATGACTGCTTCACCATCGCCGAACTGCTCGAATACGAAGCCATGGGCCTGGCGCCACGCGGCCAGGGCGCGCGGGTGATTGCCGAAGGCATCAGCCGCAAGGATGGCCGCCTGCCGGTCAACCCGTCGGGCGGGCTCAAGTCCAAAGGCCACCCGATCGGCGCTACCGGCGTGTCGATGCACGTAATGGCCGCCATGCAGCTAACCGGCCAGGCTGGCGACATGCAGCTGCCACGGGCTGACCGTGCCGGGGTGTTCAATATGGGCGGCGCGGCGGTAACCAACTACGTCAGCATCCTGGAGGCTGTGCAATGACCGGGATCGACAATGTCATGAACCTCGGCGAGCTGCTCGCCCAGATCGCCCGGCGCCTGCCCGATGCCCCCGGCTTCATCCGCGGTGCCGACAGCTACAGCTGGCAGCAACTGCTGACCCGCGTCGACAGCGTCGCCGCAGCCCTGCGCGAGCGCGGCCTGGGCAAGGGCGACAAGCTGCTGGTGCACTCGCGCAACAATTTGCAGCTGTTCGAGAGTGCCTGGGTGGCGTTCCGCCTGGGCATGGTCTGGGTGCCGACCAACGTGCGCATCACCCCGCCCGAAGCGGCTTACCTGGGCAGTTCCAGCGGCGCGGTGGCGATGCTTTACGACGATGGCATGGCGGCCTATGTCGACGCAGTTCGCGAAGCTTCGCCAGCACTGCGCATGGTCATCGCCATCGGCGCCCCGCGCGACGGCGAGCTGAGCTATGACGCCCTGCTCGACCAAGGCGCGCCACTGCAACCAGCGTTTCGCCCCGCCGAGGTGAGCTACCACGACCCGCTGTGGTTCTTCTACACCTCCGGCACCACCGGCCACCCCAAGGCGGGCATCCTCACCCACGGCCAAATGGCGTTCGTCATCAACAATCACCTGGCTGACCTGATGCCCGGCCTGAGCCCACACTCGCGCTCGCTGGTGCTGGCGCCATTGTCCCATGGCGCCGGTATCCATGCCCTGATCAACGCCGCCCGTGGCGCCGCCTGCGTGCTACCGGCAGGCGACCGGCTGGACTGCGACGAAGCCTGGCGGCTGGTCGAGGAGCACCGGGTCGACAACCTGTTCACCGTGCCAACCATCGTCAAGATGCTCACCGAAGACCCGGCCGTCGACCGTTACGACCACAGCAGCCTGCGCTATGTGATCTACGCGGGCGCGCCGATGTACCGCGCCGATCAGTGCCACGCTCTGCGCACCCTGGGCAAGGTGCTGGTGCAGTACTACGGCCTTGGCGAAGTGACCGGCAACATCACCGTGCTGCCGGCGGACTGCCACGATGCCGAGGACAGCCCCCAGGTCAAGGTCGGCTCCTGCGGCTACCCGCGCACCGGCATGCAGGTGGCCATCCTCGATGAGCACGGCACTGAACTGCCAACCGGCAGCGATGGCGAGATCTGCGTGCGCGGCCCGGCCGTGTTCGCCGGCTACTACAACAATCCCAAGGCCAACGCCGAGTGCTTCCGCCATGGCTGGTTCCACACCGGTGACCTCGGCCACGTTGACCAAGAGGGTTATCTATTCATCACTGGGCGCGCCTCGGACATGTACATCTCCGGCGGCTCCAACGTATATCCACGCGAGATCGAAGAGGCGCTGCTGACTCATCCGGCAGTCACCGAAGTCGCAGTGCTGGGGCTGCCCGACGAGAAGTGGGGCGAGTGCGGCTGCGCCGTGATCGTGGTCACTGCCGAGGTCAGCGACGAGCAACTGCTGGCCCACCTGGAGCCGCGCCTGGCCCGCTATAAATGGCCGAAGCGTTTTGTGCGCTGGACCGAGATGCCCAAGTCCGGCTACGGCAAAATCGTCAAAAAACAGATCCGCGCCCTGCTCGACGCCAGCGAGGCGGTGCTATGAACCCGCATTTTGAAGAGCGCAACGGCGTGCGCGTTTTCATCCACGGCGGCCAACCGCAACAGCCGCGCTTGCTCGACTGTGAAGTGCCGGACTGCGAAGAACTGCGCGTAGTGCTGCCACTGGCCTGCAACGTTGCCCAAGGCCTCCTGCAGGCGCTGGAGGGCCGCCGCTATCGCAGTGCAGTCGGGCGCATTCTGTGTGGCGGCGCAGCGCACCTGAGCTATCACCGCATGGTCACCACCACTGACCAGCAACGGCCCTACGACTATGGCCAGGCGGTGGTGCTGGACGGCTATATCACCTTTGTCAGCGGCGCCCTCACCGTCGGCCGCGATGCCCACGGCGCGCCGCTGCTGCACTGCCACGCCGGCTTCATCGACCGCGACGGTCAGCAGCATGGCGGCCATCTGGTGCTCGACCGGCTGGTGGTCGGCAGCGAACCGCTGGTGCTGCGCCTGTGCCTGTTCGACCAGGTCGCCTATCAGGTCAAGCCTGATGCCGAGACCCACTTCAACCTGCTTCATCCGGTGTTCCAGGAGGCGTCATGAACACTGCAGCAATCCAGAGCGAAGCGCAGGTACAGAGCGGCCGGCTTGGCCGCCTTGTAGTGGCCCGGCTCAAACCCAACGAAGACATCATCGACAGCGCCGAGGCCCTCTGCGCCAGCCACGGAATCAGCCTGGCGGTGGTCCGTGGCGGCCTCGGCAGCTTGATCGACGGCGAGTTGCAGTACCTGGGCCGCAGCGGCATGCAGGACATCCATGTGCCAGGCCCGGGTGTGGAAATCCTCAGCCTCAGTGGCGAAATCGCCCCCGGCGCGAGCAGCCTGCAAGCGGTGCTGGCCGACGCCGACGGCAAGATCTTCGCCGGCCGCCTGCAGCGTGGCCGCAACCTGTCGTTCATCACAGTCGAGCTGACCTTGCAGGAATGGCTGCCTGACTGACTGTCCTTATTGAAGAGCATCACCCGGGCGTTGCCGCGCCCGGCTTTCTTGCGCCCGCGCGTTGGGCGCCCCACCGCATCAGGAAAACAACAATGACAAGAAAGCCCTTAATGCACCTTTCACTGCTGACCGCTACCAGCGCCCTGCTCGTCCCCGCCGCCCAGGCGGCCTTCATCGAAGATGGCAAGGCCACGCTCAACCTGCGCAACTACTACTTCAACAACGACATGCGCGACCGCCCCGGTGCCGCCGGGCAAAGCAAGACGGCCGAATGGGCGCAGGGCTTCATGCTCGACTACAAGTCAGGCTTCACCGACGGCACGGTCGGCTTTGGCGTCGATGCCCTCGGCCTGCTTGGGGTGCGCCTGGACGGCGGCGCCGGCAATCATCGCGGCAGCTCGATGATCCCCGACGACAGCGACGGCAGCGCCGTCGACGAATGGAGCCGGCTGGGCCTGACCGGCAAGATGCGCTTGTCCAAAACCGAAGCGCGCTACGGCACCTTGCAGCCCAAGCTGCCGATTCTGGTGGCCAACGATGGTCGGGTGCTACCGCAGACATTTGAAGGCGGCATGATCACCTCGCAAGAAATCGACGGCCTGACCCTCATCGGCGGTCGCCTCGAGCATGCCACCGGGCGCGCCTCGACCAACCGCTCAGGGCTGGCCGTGGCGGGCGGCACCGAGCAAAGCAACGAGTTCATCTTCGCCGGTGCCGACTATCAACTGAGCAAGGCGCTCAAGCTGCAGTACTACGCCGCCCAGCTCGAAGATTATTACGTGCAGCACTTCGGCGGCCTGGTGCATGTATGGGCACTGAGCGACAACCAGTCGCTGACCACCGACCTGCGCTACTTCAAGACCGATGCAAGCGGGCGCAACGATTCGGCCAGCGGGCGCGGCGAGGGGTATCGCGTCAGTGGCTTGGCAGATACGCCCGGCAAGATCGACAACGATACCTGGAGCGCCATGTTCACCTATGCCATTGGCGGCCACAGCGTACTGCTCGGGCATCAGCGCGTGTCCGACAGTGGTAACTTCGTTCAGCTCAACCAGGGCAATACCGGCGAAGGCGCCGCAGGGTCGAGCATCTACCTGTTCACTGACCGCCTGGTGACCAGCTTTACCCGCGCTGGCGAGCGCACCACTTTTGGTCAGTACGGCTACAATTTCGCCGCACTCGGTGTGCCAGGGCTGGTGGCATCGGTCACTTACCTGAAGGGCACGAATATCCGCATGGCCTCAGGCGGCGACGAAAAGGAATGGGAGCGCGATATCGCCTTGGATTATGTGGTGCAGGGCGGCACCTTCAAGGGGCTGGGGTTCAGCTGGCGCAATGGCATGTTGCGCAGTGGCGTGCCCAGCGAGTGGGATCAGGATCAGAACCGCTTGACCGTCAGCTATTCGGTGCCGCTGTTCTAGGCCCACAACCCTAAGAAGACTCGGGGCCATTGCCGCAGGTTTTTACAACCTGACAGCCATGGCCCCGAGTTTTCAAACATAGCAGCGCAGCTTAGTCCTGAGTGCCTTCGAACCAAGCCAGCTTCTCGCGCAACTGCACTACCTCACCCACGATCACCAGGGTCGGCGCATGCACTTCATGCTCAGCCACCATCGCCGGCAGATCTGCCAACGTGCCGGTGAACACTCGTTGATTACGCGTGGTGCCCTGCTGCACCAAGGCCGCTGGCGTAGTCGCCGCACGGCCATGGCGAATCAGTTCGGCGCAAATCGTCGGCAAGCCGACCAGGCCCATGTAGAACACCAGAGTCTGCCCAGGTGAAACCAGATCGTGCCACGGCAGGTTGCTGCTACCGTCCTTCAGGTGACCGGTAACGAAGCGCACTGACTGCGCGTAATCACGGTGAGTCAGCGGAATCCCGGCGTACGCCGAGCAACCGCTGGCAGCGGTGATGCCTGGGACTACCTGAAACGGAATACCATGCTCGGCCAGCTCCTCGATCTCTTCGCCACCGCGGCCGAAGATGAACGGGTCGCCGCCCTTGAGCCGCAATACGCGCTTGCCCTGCAAGGCCAGCTCAACCAGCAGCTGATTGATCTGCTCCTGCGGCACCGAGTGATCGGCGCGGCGCTTGCCGACGTAGATCCGCTCAGCATCGCGCCGGCACATGTCGATGATCGCCGGTGCCACCAAGCGGTCGTACAGCACCACATCGGCCTGCTGCATCAGGCGCAAGGCACGAAAGGTCAGCAGGTCCGGATCACCCGGGCCAGCCCCCACCAGATACACCTCACCGCCCTGCTGCACCGGTGCGCCGTCGACCATCGCTTGCAACAAACGCTCGGCTTCAGCGCTCTGCCCGGCCAGCTGACGCTCGGCAATCGGGCCCTGGAACACCGTCTCCCAGAAGCCGCGGCGCTGATTGACGTCCGGGTACAGCGATTTCACCTGATGGCGAAACCGCGCGGCAAGCCCGGCCAGTTCCCCATAGGCCGCCGGAATCCAGGCTTCCAGCTTGGCCCGGATCAGCCGCGCCAACACCGGCGCATCGCCGCCACTGGACACTGCTACCACCAACGGCGAGCGATCGACGATGGCCGGGAAGATCACCGTACACAGGGCCGGCGCATCGACCACGTTGACCGGCAGGCTGCGTGCCTGAGCTTCGGCCGACACCTGAGCATTGAGCTGCGGATCGTCGGTGGCAGCGATCACCAGCCGGCACCCTTCCAGGTCCGTGACCTGGTAGCCACGCACCAGTACCTCGCCGCCGGTTGCCTCGGTCAAGCTGATCAGCTGGCTGTCGATTTGCGGCGCCACCACGCGCAGCGCGGCGCCGGCATCGGCCAGCAAGCGCGCCTTGCGCAGGGCGATTTCGCCACCGCCGACGACCAGTACCCGGCCGCCCCGCAACTTGTGAAACAGCGGCAGGTAATCCATTTAACCGATGACCTCGACGCCGCCCATGTACGGCTTGAGTACTTCCGGCACACGGATCGAACCGTCGGCCTGCTGGTAGTTCTCGAGTACCGCGACCAGGGTACGACCTACCGCCAGGCCGGAGCCGTTGAGAGTGTGCACCAGCTCGGGTTTGCCGGTTTCCGGGTTGCGCCAGCGCGCCTGCATGCGGCGCGCCTGGAAGTCGCCACAGTTGGAGCACGAGCTGATCTCGCGGAACTTGTCCTGGCTCGGCACCCACACTTCCAGGTCATAGGTCTTGACCGCACTGAAGCCCATGTCGCCGGTGCACAGGGCCAATACCCGGTACGGCAGCTCCAGCAGTTGCAGGACGCGCTCGGCGTTGGCGGTCAGGCCTTCCAACGCTTCCATCGACTTGCTCGGCTCGACGATCTGGACCATTTCGACCTTGTCGAATTGGTGCTGACGGATCATGCCGCGGGTATCGCGGCCCGACGCACCGGCTTCGCTGCGGAAGCACGGTGTGTGCGCAACGAACTTGATCGGCATTTGCTTGGCGTCGAGGATTTCGCCGGCAACGATGTTGGTCAGCGAAACTTCGGCGGTCGGGATCAAATAGAAGTCAGCTTCGCCTTCGCGACTGATCTTGAACAGGTCTTCCTCGAACTTCGGCAGCTGGCCGGTGCCCTGCAAGGCAGGCGCCTGCACCAGGTACGGGGTATAGGCCTCTTCGTAGCCGTGCTCGCTGGTGTGCAGGTTGATCATGAACTGCGCCAGGGCGCGGTGCAGGCGGGCGATCGGTCCACGCAGCAGGGCAAAGCGCGCGCCGGAGAGCTTGGCCGCGGTCTCGAAGTCCAGGCCACCGCTGATTTCACCCAGGGCAACGTGGTCTTTGACCTCGAAGTCGAAGGCACGCGGGGTGCCCCAGCGGCGCACTTCGACGTTGCCGTCTTCATCGGCACCGACCGGCACGCTGGCGTCCGGCAGGTTGGGGATGGTCAGCAGAATGCCGTCCAGCTCAGCCTGGATCTCGTCCAGCTCGGTCTTGCCAGCCGCCAGTTCGTTGGCCATGCGCTCGACATCAGCCATCAGCGGCGCGATGTCTTCGCCCTTGGCTTTGGCCTGGCCGATCGACTTGGAACGGGCGTTACGCTCAGCCTGCAGCTGTTCGGTACGGGTCTGCACCGCCTTGCGGCGCTCTTCCAGTGATTCGATGCGCGCGACATCCAGGCTAAAGCCACGGGAGGCCAGGCGATCCGCCACTTCCTGAAGTTGGCCGCGTAACAGTTTGGCATCGAGCATATCGTTCTCTCGTTATAGGTGTGTTGGTTCAGAATTTGGTTAGCGACAGGCCGGCCCAGGTGGCAAGCAACCCGCCGCATACGCTAATAGCGGTATAGCCCAGGGCCAGAGGTATCTGGCCGTTTTCCAGCAGGCGCACGGTATCGAGCGAAAATGACGAAAACGTGGTCAGCCCGCCGAGAAAACCGACGATCAAACCAGCGCGTAGCTCGACCGGGACCATCGGTTTGTACAGAAACAGCCCGTACAGCAGGCCGATCAGCAAGCAGCCGACCAGATTGACCGCCAGCGTACCGAGATAGAAGTGCCGTGGCCAGTGGGAGCTGACCCAGTTGCTGGTGGCAAACCGCAGCAGGGTGCCGGCGACGCCGCCGGCACTGACGGCCGCAATCAAGGCAATCATGGTTTTCTCCGCTGGCGAGGGCTGTTGCGATCGAGCTCGGCGAGGTGGCGCAGCTTCTCGCCGATCTTCAGTTCCAGGCCGCGTGGCACGGGTTGATAGTAAGGTCGTGGTTCGAGCTGGTCCGGGAAATAGTCTTCGCCTGCAGCGTAGGCATCCGGCTCATCGTGGGCGTAGCGGTATTCTTCGCCGTAGCCCAGTTGCTTCATCAATTTGGTCGGCGCATTGCGCAGGTGCAACGGCACTTCCAGCGAGCCGTGCTCGGCTGCTTCGCGCATGGCCGCCTTGAAGCCCATGTACACCGCGTTGCTCTTCGGCGCACAGGCGATGTAGGTGATGGCCTGGGCCACTGCCAGCTCGCCTTCCGGGCTGCCGAGGCGCTCCTGCACGTCCCACGCCGACAGGCACAGGCTCAGCGCCCGCGGGTCGGCGTTGCCGATGTCTTCGCTGGCCATGCGCACCACGCGCCGGGCGATGTACAGCGGGTCGCAGCCACCATCGAGCATGCGCGCGTACCAGTACAGCGCGCCATCCGGGTTGGAGCCGCGCACTGACTTGTGCAGCGCCGATATCTGGTCGTAGAACGCCTCGCCGCCCTTGTCGAAGCGCCGGCGGCTGTCGCCGAGCAGGCTCTGCAGCAGATCAACGCCGATATCAGCGCCGTCTTCGGCCAGGTCCGAGGCGTTCTCGAGGAAGTTGAGCATGCGCCGGCCGTCACCGTCGGCAGCGGCCATGAGCATCTTGAAGGCTTCATCGCCCACCGTCAGCTGACGCTTGCCCAGGCCGCGCTCTTCGCTGAGGGCGCGATTGACCAATTTTCGCAACGCATCCTCATCCAGGCTTTTGAGCACATAGACGCGCGCCCGCGAGAGCAAGGCGTTGTTCAATTCGAATGAGGGATTCTCGGTGGTCGCACCGATAAAAATCAGCGTGCCGTCTTCAACGAACGGCAGAAATGCATCCTGCTGCGACTTGTTGAAGCGGTGCACTTCATCGACGAACAGGATGGTCCGCCGGCCGTATTGAGCAGCCTGCTGCTTGGCCACCTCAACCGCCTGGCGGATCTCCTTGACACCAGCCAATACTGCCGAGACCGTTTCGAAGTGGGCATCACAGAACTGCGCCAGCAGCCGCGCCAGGGTGGTCTTGCCAACCCCCGGCGGGCCCCAGAAAATCATCGAGTGCAGCGCCCCCTGCTCCAGCGCCTCGCGCAGCGGCTTGCCGCGCGCCAGCAGGTGCTCCTGGCCTACATACTCGTCCAGGTTGGACGGACGCAGCCGGGCAGCCAGTGGCTGCGAGACGGGTTCACTACGAAACAGGTCCATGACGGCCTCTGATTATTCCTGGATGACGTCCGCGCCTTGCGGTACATCGAACTTGAACTTGTTAGCCGGCACCGGCTGGTTGGCCTTGACCGCAGTGAACAGGATGTTGGTGCGCTGGCCAACGCTGTCAATCAATTGCATGTCGTTGATCAGACCCTTGCGGAAGGAGATGCGCAGGGAATCGAACAGGGTGTCCTTGGTTTTTGGCTTGAGGGTGAAGTCCATCACCTCGCCTTGTTCCTTGGAGGTGATATCGAAGCTCTGGCTGATCTTGGAGACATCACCGGACAGCAGCAGCGCCGGGGTCTGGTTCAGGCGCACATCGAGCTTTTTTACCGTGGCCTGTTCCAGGTCCGGGTCCCACAGGGTGACCTTCTGACCATCGGACACCACTACCTGCTCCTGCGGCGCATCGGTGTGCCAGTAGAACAGGCCCGGGCGCTTGACGGTCATCTCGCCTGCAGTTTCCTGCAGGCTGGTGCCGCCGGCATCCAGGGTCAACTGGGAGAACCTGGCTTCGATGGTCTGCGACTTCTCGAGCAGATCGGTCAGGCGCCTCACATCGTTCTCGCCGGCATGCGCCGACAGGGTGCCCAGAGCCAGGGCGGAAACCAACAGCATGCGAATCGCGCGCATGGAAATCCTCGTTGAACAGTAGATGGGCCGGGCGCCGTGATTGGCGCCCGGCAGGGTGATGATCAATCGCGTGGGCCGCCCGGCGCAATCACTTCGCGCGAGCCGTTGGTGTTCATGGCGGTGACTACCCCGGCCATTTCCATCGACTCGATCATCCGCGCGGCGCGGTTGTAGCCGATTTTCAGCTTACGCTGCACGGCCGAGATCGAGGCGCGGCGGCTTTCAAGTACGAACTGCACGGCTTCGTCATACAGGGCGTCGGTTTCGGCATCGTCATCACCGCCACCGCTGCTGCCTTCAAAGCCGCTGCCGGCCTCTTCGACACCGTTGAGGATGTCGTCGTTGTAGTCCGGCGCGCCACGCAGCTTCCACGCTTCCACCACGCGGTGGACTTCTTCGTCGGAGACGAACGCACCGTGCACGCGGATCGGCAGGCTGGTACCCGGCGGCATGTAGAGCATGTCACCGTGACCCAGCAACTGCTCGGCGCCGCCCTGGTCGATGATGGTCCGCGAGTCGATCTTGCTCGACACCTGGAACGCCATACGGGTCGGGATATTGGCCTTGATCAGGCCGGTGATGACGTCAACCGATGGCCGTTGGGTAGCGAGGATCAGGTGAATACCCGCCGCCCGCGCCTTCTGCGCGATACGGGCGATCAGTTCTTCCACCTTCTTGCCGACGATCATCATCATGTCGGCGAACTCGTCGACCACCACGACGATGGTCGGCAGGGTTTTCAGGGTTGGCGGCTCGTCATCCATGCTCTCGCGACGGTACAACGGGTCATGAATGACCTCGCCAGCCTCCTGGGCATCCTTGATCTTGCGGTTGAAGCCGGCCAGGTTCCGTACGCCCATGGCCGCCATCAGCTTGTAGCGGCGCTCCATTTCGGCAACGCTCCAGCGCAGGGCGTTGGCTGCGTCCTTCATGTCGGTAACGACCGGGCAGAGCAGGTGCGGAATGCCTTCGTAGATCGACAGCTCGAGCATTTTCGGGTCGATCATGATCAAGCGGGCGTCTTCCGGGCCGGACTTGAACAGGATCGACAGGATCATGGCGTTGACCCCCACCGACTTACCCGAGCCGGTGGTACCGGCCACCAGCAAGTGCGGCATCTTGGCCAGGTCGGTGATCACCGGCTTGCCGCCGATGTCATGACCCAGGGCCAATGCTACTGGCGACTTGGCGTCATCGTACTGGGACGACGACAGCACTTCGGAGAAGCGCACCATCTGCCGGTTCTCGTTGGGGATCTCGATACCGACGGTGGTCTTGCCGGGGATAACCTCGACCACCCGCACGCTGGTCACAGCCAGGGAACGGGCCAGATCCTTGGCCAGGTTGGCGATACGGCTGACCTTGACCCCGGCTGCCGGCTGGATCTCGTAACGAGTGATCACCGGGCCAGGATGGATCGAGTCAACCGAGACCTCGACACCAAACTCCTTGAGCTTGATTTCCAGCAGATGGCCAACACCGGCCAGAGACTCTGGCGAGTATTCGATTTTCTTTTCTTCTGCCGGATCGAGGATCGAGATCGGCGGCAGAGTGCCTTCGACGGCGCTGTCGACGAACAGCGGCGTCTGTTTTTCCTTGAGGATGCGTTTGCTCGGCTCCGGCGCCTTGACCGGGGTTGGCATGATCACCGGCGCCGGCTGCTGGACGCGCTGGGCAACGTGCTTGGTCAGCGCGTCGTCACGCTCGATGATGCGTTCGCGCGCCTTGAGCTGCTCGCGCTTGTCGGCCACCACCGGCGCTACGACCGTGTCGACCTGCTCGTCGACCTCACGCAGCTGCGCCACCAGGCGTTTGCGCTCGTTGCGCGCTTCCCACCAGCGATTGGCCGCACCTTGCACCAGCTCGAACAGGTCGAGGGTGATCTTGCCGGTCATGTCCATGACCTTGAACCAGGACAGATCGGTGAACACCGTCAGGCCGAACAGGAACAGGGCAATGAACATCAGCGTGCTGCCCTGCACATTCAACAGGCTGCGGGCCAGGTCGCCGAGGCTCTCGCCCAGCGCGCCGCCGGCCGAGAACGGCAGACTTGCCGACGGGTGGAAATGGATATGGGCCAAGGCTGCGCCCGACAACACCAGAAACACCAGACCAATCAGCCGCCACGAGAACAACCAGCCACTCCACTGCCACGGCTGATGACGCTCACGGAAGATCTGCCAGGTCTTGATCCCCAGCAGCAACGGGAAGATATAGGCGAAGTAGCCCAGCACCATGAACAGAATGTCGGCGAAATACGCGCCAGCGCGGCCAGCCGCGTTCTGCACCTGATCGACATTGCTGGTGTGAGTGAAGCCTGGGTCGGCGGTGTCGTAGGTCAGCAGCGCCATCCACAGGTACAGGCACAGCGCGCCGACGGCGATCAGCGCACCTTCCTTGAGGCGATAATGCAACTGCTGGCGCCACATCGGTACCGGCAGAGGGGGCGGAGTTGCGGTGGATTTCTTCAAAACGCGTCTATTCCTGCGCTTGCTGCGCGTCCAGTAGTGATCGACCCGATGTCCGGTCAATGAACCCGTACTTTTAACATTACTGCCCGCCAGCCGCCATGGCGGCGCGCCGGATGGGCGCGAACGGTGAGCAAACTTTCATGGGTGCAATTTGAGCACGCATTGCCTTGCGTGACAAAGGCTTATGCTGTGTTTTTGCACAGGTGTGACAACAAAGCCTCGGGTTGGTGCCGATTGCCTGAAAAATCTGCTGGCAATTGCCTTGGCGAGCGTCAGCGCTGCGGGTTGGCGTTGGATTGACCTGCTGACGAGGGCGGGCCATGCTGTCAGCCCTCCCCTCCCCCACTGCACATGATGCCCATGCTGACCTGGCTGACCCGCGACTCGCTGACCTTTCCGCCCCTGACAAAGGCTCTGCAGGAGCCCAACGGATTACTTGCCGCTGGCGGCGACCTGAGCCCTGAGCGCCTGGTTCAGGCCTATCGGCATGGCTGCTTTCCGTGGTTTCAGGATGGTCAGCCCATTCTCTGGTGGTCACCCGACCCACGCACGGTGTTGTTCCCCGACGAGCTGCACGTGTCACGCTCGCTGGCCAAGCTGATCCGCCAGCAGCGTTACCAGGTCAGTTTCGATACTGACTTCGAAACGGTAATCGCCGCTTGTGCAGCGCCACGCGACTACGCCGACGGCACCTGGATCACCGACCCCATGCGCGCCGCCTACTGCGAGCTGCACCGGCGCGGCTTCGCCCACTCGGTTGAAGTGCGCGAGAACGGCGAGCTGGTTGGCGGCCTGTACGGCCTGGCCATGGGTCGGCTGTTTTTTGGCGAGTCGATGTTCAGCCGCGCCGACAATGCCTCCAAGGTCGGCTTCGTGACCCTGGTCGAGCATCTGCGCGCGGCTGGTTTCGTTCTGATCGACTGCCAGATGCCCACCAACCACCTGCACAGCCTAGGCGCTCGCGCAATCAGCCGCGAAAGCTTTGCCGAGCACCTCGCACGCCATCTCGACCAGCCCGTCGAGGTCAGCTGGGTTCGCTAGGCGAGTTTGCCCAGCTGGCTTACACTTAGGACTACGTCTTGCCGAGGGGTCGATCATGACAGAGTTGGCGCGGTTGAAGTTCTATGCCACTCAGCCCCACTCCTGCAGCTACCTGCCTGATGAGCAGGCCACCACGCTGTTCCTCGACCCTAGCCAGCCGATGGACGTCGATGTGTATGCCGACCTCTCCGAAATGGGCTTTCGCCGCAGTGGCGACCACCTGTATCGCCCGCATTGCCAAAACTGCAATGCCTGCGTGCCAGCGCGCATCCCCGTCGCCCGCTTCATCCCCAACCGCCAGCAGCGGCGTATCCTCAAGCGCAACAGCGATCTGCAGGTGACTGCCGCCCGGCCGTCGTTCAAAGAAGAATATTTCGACCTTTATCGGCGCTACATCGAGCAGCGCCACAGCGACGGCGACATGTATCCGCCCAGTCGGGATCAGTTTTCCACCTTTCTGGTGCGCGATCTGCCATTCTGCTGGTTCTATGAGTTTCGTCTGCATGGACGGCTGCTTGCGGTGGCGGTATGCGATATGCTGCCCAACGGGCTGTCGGCGGTGTACACCTTCTACGAGCCGGATGAAGAACGCCGCAGCCTGGGGCGCTTCGCCATTCTCTGGCAGATCAGCGATGCACTGCGCCAGAACCTTGAGGCGGTGTACCTTGGCTACTGGATCAAGAATTGCAAAAAGATGAGCTACAAGACCCAGTATCGCCCCATCGAACTGCTGATCAACCAACGTTGGGTCAGCCTCAATTGAAAGCATTGGCTTGAAATACTCTTTTCGGGCATAATCCACGCCACTTTTTTGCCCGGTGCAGTTGCGCGTCGGGCCTACACTGGATACCGAGGGCTTTACTGCATGTCGAAAGAAGACAGCTTCGAAATGGAAGGCACTGTCGTCGACACCCTGCCCAACACCATGTTCCGCGTGGAGTTGGAAAATGGGCACGTCGTAACCGCGCATATCTCCGGAAAAATGCGCAAGAACTACATCCGTATTCTCACTGGCGACAAGGTTCGCGTCGAACTGACGCCTTATGACCTGAGCAAGGGCCGCATCACTTACCGCGCTCGTTAAGCTCCAGCCATGAAAAAGCCCGGCCAATGTGCCGGGCTTTTTTGTGGCCAAAGAAAAAGGGCCGCCGAGGCGGCCCACTCTGCTCGATCACGCCACTTCGGCAGTGGTCTCGAAGTCGAACACCAACTCGCCATCACGTAGCTCGATGTGCACCACGCCGCCATGCTCGGCCAGCTCACCGAACAGAATCTCTTCAGCCAAGGGCCGCTTGATCTTGTCCTGGATAAGCCGTGCCATCGGCCGGGCACCCATCTGCACGTCATAGCCGCTGGCAGCCAGCCAGCCACGTGCCTCGTCACTGACCTCAAGCAGTACACGCTTGTCTTCCAGCTGAGCCTGCAGTTCGATAAGGAACTTGTCGACGATGCTTTTGATCGTCTCGTGGCTCAGGCGACCGAACTGGATGATGGTATCCAGGCGGTTGCGGAATTCCGGCGTGAAGCTCTTGCGAATGACTTCCATCGCATCCGACGCATGGTCCTGATGGGTAAAGCCAATGGAAGCCCGCGCGGCAGTTTCGGCGCCGGCGTTGGTGGTCATGATCAGAATCACGTTGCGGAAATCCGCCTTGCGCCCGTTGTTGTCGGTCAGGGTACCGTGGTCCATCACCTGCAGCAGCAGGTTGAAGACTTCCGGGTGGGCCTTCTCGATCTCGTCGAGCAGCAGTACGCAGTGCGGCTGCTTGGTGATTGCCTCGGTGAGCAAGCCACCTTGGTCGAAACCGACATAGCCTGGCGGCGCACCGATCAGGCGCGACACAGTGTGCCGTTCCATGTATTCGGACATGTCGAAGCGCACCAGCTCAACGCCCAGCGCCTTGGCCAGCTGACGCGCAGCCTCGGTTTTGCCGACGCCGGTAGGGCCAGCGAACAGGAACGAGCCTACGGGCTTGTCCGGGGCCTTGAGGCCGGCTCGCGACAGCTTGATCGCAGTCGACAGCGAGTCGATCGCTGGATCCTGACCAAATACAGTCAGTTTCAGGTCGCGCTCCAGGTTACGCAGCAGCTCCTTGTCGGAGCTGGACACGTGCTTTGGCGGAATCCGAGCGATTTTCGCGACGATATCTTCGACCTGCGCGACTTCGATGCGCTTGACCCGATTGGCCTCCGGCTGCAGACGCTGGTAGGCACCCGCCTCGTCGATCACGTCGATGGCCTTGTCCGGCATATGCCGGTCATTGATATAACGCGCAGCCAGCTCGGCAGCGGCGCGCAGGGCCTCGTCGCTGTACTCGATGTGGTGATGCGACTCGAAGCGGCCTTTCAGCCCACGCAGGATACCCACGGTGTCTTCCACCGACGGCTCCGACACATCGACCTTCTGGAAGCGCCGCGCCAAGGCCCGGTCCTTCTCGAAGATGCCACGAAATTCCTGGAAGGTAGTCGAGCCGATGCAGCGTATATCACCTGACGAGAGCAGTGGCTTGAGCAGGTTGGACGCATCCATTACCCCGCCCGAGGCCGCCCCAGCACCGATGATGGTGTGGATCTCATCGATGAACAGGATCGCCTGCGGACGTTTTTTCAGCTCACCAAGCAGCGCCTTGAAGCGCTTCTCGAAATCGCCACGGTACTTGGTCCCGGCCAGCAGTGCGCCGAGATCGAGCGAATAGACCACGCTCTGCGCCAGCAGATCAGGCACCTGACCGTCGACGATACGTTTGGCCAGGCCTTCGGCGATGGCCGTCTTGCCGACGCCCGCTTCACCGACCAGCAACGGGTTGTTCTTGCGCCGGCGAGCGAGAATCTGCGCTACGCGCTCGACTTCTTGCTCACGACCCACCAACGGATCGATACGACCCTGACGCGCCTGCTCGTTGAGGTTGCTGGCATAGGTATCCAGCGGATTGCTCGAGGACGACGTTTCGCCACCCTCTTCATCCTGCATATCCTGGTCGCTGTCGGCGCTCGGCCCATGGCCTGGCACCTTGGAAATGCCGTGGGCAATGAAGTTGACCACGTCGATACGGGCCACGCTCTGCTGCTTGAGCAGAAACACGGCCTGACTTTCCTGCTCGCTGAAGATAGCCACCAGCACATTGGCGCCGGTCACTTCACGCTTGCCCGAACTCTGCACATGGAACACCGCGCGTTGCAGCACGCGCTGGAAGCCCAGGGTTGGCTGGGTTTCGCGGTCTTCGTCGTGCACCGGAATCAGGGGGGTAGTGGAGTCGATGAACTCTTGCAGGTCGTGCTTGAGCTTGTCGAGATTGGCGCCACAGGCGCGTAGAACGGTTGCGGCCGCCTCATTGTCTAGGAGTGCCAACAGCAGATGTTCGACGGTCATGAACTCATGACGCTTCGAACGGGCCTCCTTGAAGGCCAGATTGAGGGTGACTTCGAGCTCGCGGTTTAACATAGCTTCACCTCATACCCAAGTGGTCGGCGATTAACCGTCCTTCTCGATTTCACAGAGTAGCGGATGCTGGCTCTCCCGGGCGTATTGGTTGACCTGCGTCGCCTTCGTTTCGGCGATATCGCGGGTAAACAATCCGCATACTGCCCGCCCTTCGGTATGGACGGTCAGCATGATCTTGGTCGCCAGCTCGCGGTTCAAACTAAAGAACGTCTCGAGCACTTCGACGACGAAATCCATTGGCGTGTAGTCATCGTTGAATAAAACCACCTTGTACATGGGTGGCGCCTGCAGGATCGGCTTGGCTTCTTGAACAGCCAGACCGGAGCCATCGTCCTCGTTGGTCTGAGGACCATCCTGATTGAATGTTAGTCGAATCTGACTGTGTGCATGCATGGAAAGAATTTCATCACATCGACAAGTTAAGGTTGTGGGTTGACCGCATAGGGCTGGCGCCGGCGCAGGCGCCGCATGACCTTGACTATCGGCAAAACGGTGTTACAACCAATAGAACCCACCGTGGGCGATAAAGATCCGCGCAGTCAACCAGATTTTTCGCAAGGTTCGTATGCGGATACGTGGATGATACTCCAGTGATGGAGTCCTTTGCAGAGGGACATAGGGATGACAAGCGGTAAAGTCAAGTGGTTCAACAATGCCAAGGGCTACGGGTTCGTCAACGAAGACGGCAAGACTGAAGACCTCTTTGCCCACTATTCGGCCATCGTAATGGACGGATACAAGACGCTGAAGGCAGGCCAGCTGGTCAAGTTCGACATCATCCAGGGCCCCAAGGGCCTGCACGCGGTGAACATCAGCGACGCCAAAGCCGAGGTCACAAGTTCAGCAGATCCGGCGACTGAACGCACGAAGGCCACTGCCTGACCATTTGCCTGCCGCTGAGATGTGAACGGGCCGATCGCCTCTTGAACGAGGCGATCGGTTTTTCGTGTCTACATGTGTTTGATCATCTCATCGCCAAAACCTGAGCTACCCACCAGCGTAGCGCCGTCCATCAGGCGCTCGAAATCATAGGTAACGGTTTTCGCCGCAATTGCGCCGTTGGTGCCTTTGATGATCAGGTCGGCAGCCTCGGTCCAGCCAATATGCCGCAGCATCATTTCGGCTGAGAGGATAACCGACCCCGGGTTGACCTTGTCCTGGCCAGCATACTTGGGCGCGGTACCGTGCGTCGCTTCGAACATTGCCACGGTATCCGACAGGTTCGCCCCAGGCGCGATGCCAATCCCGCCCACTTCTGCCGCCAGCGCATCGGACAGGTAGTCACCGTTCAGGTTGAGCGTGGCAATCACATCATACTCTGCCGGGCGCAGCAGGATCTGCTGCAGCATGGCATCGGCGATCGCATCCTTGACCACCACCTTCTTGCCACTCTTGGGGTTGGTGAACTGCATCCAGGGCCCGCCATCGAGCAACTCGGCGCCGAACTCTTCCTTGGCCACCTCGTAGCCCCAGTCCTTGAACGCGCCCTCGGTGAATTTCATGATGTTGCCCTTGTGGACCAGGGTCAGCGACTCGCGGTCATTGTCGACCACATACTGCAAGGCCTTGCGCACCAGGCGCTTGGTGCCTTCCTTGGAGACCGGTTTGACGCCGATGCCGCAGTCCTGGTCGAAGCGGATCTTGGTGACGCCCATTTCCTCCTTGAGAAACTTGATCACTTTGATGGCTTCGGGCGAACCGGCCTTCCACTCGATGCCGGCATAAATGTCTTCGGAGTTTTCCCGGAAGATCACCATGTCGACGTCTCCCGGCTTTTTCACCGGACTCGGCACGCCCTCGAACCACACCACCGGGCGCAGACACACATACAGGTCAAGCTGTTGGCGCAGGGCCACGTTCAGCGAGCGGATGCCGCCGCCGACCGGCGTGGTCAGCGGGCCTTTGATCGACACCACGTATTCTTTGACTGCGTCGAGGGTCTCTTGCGGCAGCCAGGTGTCCTGGTCATACACCTGCGTAGCTTTTTCACCGGCATAGACCTCCATCCAGGCGATCTTGCGCTTGCCGGCGTAGGCCTTGTGCACCGCGGCATCGACTACCTTGATCATCACCGGGGAAACATCGACCCCGATGCCATCGCCTTCGATATAAGGAATGATCGGATTGTCGGGCACATTGAGCGAATGGTCGGCATTAACGGTGATCCTGGCGCCGTCGGTCGGCACCGTGATTTTCTGGTATCCCATGCTTGCACTACTCCGGAGTCGGGTGTGGTTGGACATCATGCGATCCAATCAGCCTAAACCACATCTGCCGACCTGCAAGGCCGGGCTTGCACCTGCGGCAATCCACCACATTGCAGGTAAGTCTTTGGTCTTATAAATGCGCTGATACCACTTGGCCTTGCTGATTAGCCCAAAGGGTTTGGTATACTCCGGCCCTGACCGTAAGGTCATGGGGGCGAATCCCCGGAAATCGCGGCTTGCCCCCGGCCCTCGAAGGCCACAAAGTCTGGGCTGTTACCGCATCCCAGCCGCTTGACGCTCGACTGATGCATCCACCATCACCGCTCGTAGCCTCTCGACCTTTTGCCCATGGCGCGCCGTGGGCGATGCGCCTACCCAGCGCACCCCGAGACTCGAGTACGCTCAGCAAAACAGAGAGTTAACCCGCATGCCCACCCGCTCTAAGATCATCTATACCTTCACCGACGAAGCCCCTGCCCTCGCCACCTATTCGCTGCTGCCGATCGTCGAAGCGTTCACCGCCTCGGCTGACATCGCCGTCGAAACTCGCGACATCTCCCTGGCTGGCCGTATCCTTGCGGCATTCCCGGAGCAACTCGGCGCAGACAAGCAGGTAAGCGATCATCTGGCGGAGCTGGGCCAACTGGCCACCACCCCTGAAGCCAACATCATCAAGCTGCCGAACATCTCGGCCTCGGTGCCTCAGCTCAAGGCTGCGATCAAGGAACTGCAAGCCAAGGGTTACGCCATCCCTGACTACGCTGACGAGCCTGCCAGCGCTGCCGAAAAAGAATCCCGCGCGCGCTACGACCGCATCAAGGGCAGCGCCGTGAACCCGGTACTGCGCGAAGGCAACTCCGACCGCCGCGCGCCGCTTTCGGTCAAGAACTACGCTCGCAAGCACCCGCACAAAATGGGCGCCTGGGCTTCCGATTCGAAATCGCACGTGGCCCACATGAGCCAAGGCGACTTCTACGGCAGCGAAAAAGCCGCACTGATCGAAGCTGACGACAGCCTGCGCATCGAACTGCTGGACAAGAACGGCGCAACTACCGTTCTGAAGGAAAAAACCGCTGTCAAAGCCGCAGAAGTCGTTGACTGCGCGACCATGAGCCGCAAAGCCCTGAAAGCCTTCATCGCCGAGCAGATCGCAGATGCAAAGGCCAGCGGCGTACTGCTTTCGGTGCACTTGAAAGCAACCATGATGAAGGTTTCCGACCCGATCATGTTCGGCGTCATCGTCGAAGAGTTCTACGGTGAAGTGCTGGCCAAGCACGCTGCAGCGCTGGCCGACATCGGTTTCAATGCCAACAACGGCATCGGCGACCTGTACGCCCGCATCAAGGACCTGCCAGCTGACCAGCAAGCGCAGATCGAAGCCGACATCCAGGCCCTGTACGCCGTACGTCCAGCCCTGGCCATGGTCAACTCCGACAAAGGCATCACCAACCTGCACGTGCCGAGCGACGTAATCGTCGACGCCTCGATGCCGGCCATGATCCGTGACTCGGGCAAGATGTGGAACACTGCAGGCGAGCTGCAAGACGCCAAGGCCGTGATCCCGGACCGCTGCTACGCCGGTATCTACCAGGCTGCCATCGAAGACTGCAAGGTCAACGGCGCCTTCGATCCGACCACCATGGGCAGCGTACCGAACGTTGGCCTGATGGCGCAGAAAGCCGAAGAGTACGGCTCCCACGACAAGACCTTCGAAATCAAGGCCGATGGCGTCGTGCGCGTCGTTGATGGCAAAGGCAACGTGGTTCTGCAACAGAACGTCGAAGCCGGCGACATCTTCCGCATGTGCCAGACCAAAGACGCGCCGATCCAGGACTGGGTCAAGCTGGCCGTCAACCGTGCCCGCCTGAGCGGTACCCCAGCGGTGTTCTGGCTCGACCCGGAACGCGCCCACGACGGCGTGATGATCGAGAAAGTCCAGAAGTACCTGAAAGACCACGACACCACTGGCCTGGACATTCGCGTCCTGCCGCCGGTCGAGGCGATCAAGTTCTCCCTGGCCCGTATCCGCGAAGGCAAGGACACCATCTCGGTGACCGGCAACGTTCTGCGCGACTACCTGACCGACCTGTTCCCGATCATGGAGCTGGGCACCAGCGCCAAGATGCTGTCGATCGTGCCGCTGATGAACGGCGGTGGCCTGTTCGAAACCGGCGCTGGCGGTTCGGCACCCAAGCACGTGCAGCAGCTGGTCGAAGAGAACTTCCTGCGTTGGGATTCGCTGGGTGAATTCCTCGCTCTGGCGGCCTCGCTCGAGCACCTGGGCGACACTTACGCCAACCCACGTGCCAAGGTTCTGGCCAACACCCTGGACCAGGCTACCGGCAAGTTCCTCGACAACAACAAGTCGCCTTCGCGCAAGGTTGGCGGTATCGACAACCGCGGTAGCCACTTCTACCTGACCCTGTACTGGGCTCAGGCCCTGGCTGCGCAGAGCGACGACGCTGCGCTGCAAGCGCGCTTCGCCCCGCTGGCCAAGACCCTGACCGAGAACGAAGCGACCATCGTCGCCGAACTCAACGCCGTACAGGGCAAGCCAGTCGACATCGGTGGCTACTATGCCCCGGATGCCGAGCTGACCGCCAAGGTGATGCGTCCAAGCCAGACCCTCAACAACGCGATTGCTGCGCTGTAAGGTTCGCTTGAAGTAACCCCACAAACCCCGGCCACGCACCGGGGTTTGTGCTTTTCAGGATTCCACTATGACCTGGCACCCCCACATCACCGTAGCCACCGTGGTCGAAGACCAGGGCCGCTTCCTCTTCGTCGAGGAATTCAAAGCCGGCCAGCACGTCTTCAACCAACCGGCCGGCCACCTCGAGCCCAACGAAACCCTGCAGCAGGCCGCCCTGCGCGAAACCCTCGAAGAAACCGCCTGGGACGTCGAACTGACCGGCGTGGTGGGCATCTACCTGTACACCGCCCCCAGTAACGGCGTCACCTACCAACGCATCTGCTTCGCTGCTCGCCCCGTCCGGCACCATCCGCAACGCGCCCTCGACAGCGATATAACCCGCGCGCTGTGGATGACCCGCGCCGAGCTGCTGGCCGAGCCACAACGCTGGCGCAGCGAGCTGGTGCCGCGCTGCATCGACGACTACCTGGCAGGCCCGCTGCACAGCCTCGCCTTGCTGCGCGACTGACGCGCACGAGCGGGCCTGATAGAATCGACCTTTTTCCCTGATACACATCGGTAGCCATGACCAGCCCAGCACTTAAAGACCCCGCCAAGACCCGCGTCATCGTCGGCATGTCCGGCGGCGTCGACTCTTCCGTATCCGCCCTTCTGCTGATCGAGCAGGGCTACCAGGTGGAAGGTCTGTTCATGAAAAACTGGGAAGAGGACGACGGCACCGACTACTGCACCGCCCGCGAAGACCTGGCCGACGCCCAGGCCGTGTGCGATCGCATTGGCATCAAGCTGCACACGGCCAACTTTGCCGCCGAGTACTGGGACAACGTGTTCGAGCACTTCCTTGAAGAGTACAAGGCTGGGCGCACGCCAAACCCGGACATCCTCTGCAACCGCGAGATCAAGTTCAAAGCCTTCCTCGACTACGCGCTGTCGCTCGGTGCCGACCTGATCGCCACCGGTCACTATGTACGCCGGCGCGACACCGGCGAGCTGACCGAGCTGCTCAAGGGCCTGGACCCGAACAAGGACCAGAGCTACTTCCTGCATGCCGTCGGCGGCAAGGAAATCGCCCGCACCCTGTTCCCGGTCGGCGAGCTGGAAAAACCCGAAGTGCGCGCCATCGCCGAGAAACATGGCCTGGCGACTGCCAAGAAAAAGGATTCCACCGGCATCTGCTTCATTGGCGAACGACGCTTCAGCGACTTCCTCAAGCAGTACCTGCCGGCCCAGCCGGGCAACATCGAAACCACCGAAGGTGAAGTCATCGGTCGCCACCACGGCCTGATGTACCACACCATCGGCCAGCGCCAGGGCCTGGGCATCGGCGGCCTCAAGGACGCCGGTGACGACCCGTGGTACGTGCTGGTCAAGGACCTCGCCCGCAACGTGCTGGTGGTCGGCCAGGGCAACGAGCACCCATGGTTGTTCTCCCGCGCCCTGCTCGCCTCGGACATCTTCTGGGTCAACCCGATCGACCTCGCCACCCCGCGCCGCCTCACGGCCAAGGTGCGCTATCGCCAAGGCGACCAGAGCTGCACTCTGGAACGCACCGAAAGCGGCTACCGCGCCGTGTTCGACGAGCCGCAACGTGCGGTCACCCCCGGCCAGTCGGTGGTTTTCTACGATGGCGAGGTGTGCCTGGGCGGCGGCGTGATCGAGACTGCCGAGCCGTGGAGCCCGCGCCCATGAGCAACCTGCACGAGCAGTTGATTGCCCTGGGCGGCGTGTTTCAGGCTGCGGTGCTGGTCGACAAGCTGGCACGCACCGGCCAGTCCAATGACGCCGAGCTTGGCTGCATGCTTGGCAGCCTGCTGGTGATGGACCCCAAGGACACCCTAGAGGTGTTCGGTGGTGATGACCTGAACCTGCGCGACGGTTACCGCGCCCTGGTCGGCGCACTCGAGCGCGAGCCCAGCAGCCTGCAGCGCGAGCCGCTGCGCTATGCCCTGTCGATGCTCGGCCTCGAGCGCCAGCTGGCCAAACGTGGCGACCTGCTGGAAACCATCGGCAACCGCCTGCCGCAAATCCAGGGTCAGGCCGATCACTTCGGCCTGACCCACGAGAATGTCATCGCTTCCAGTGGCGCCTTGTATCAGGACACCCTGAGTACCTTGCGCCAGCGCATTCAGGTGCATGGCGACATGCGCTTCCTGCAGCAAGCCAGCAACGCCTCGAAGATCCGCGCACTGCTGCTGGCCGGGATCCGCGCCGCACGCCTGTGGCGCCAGCTTGGCGGGCACCGCTGGCAGCTGGTATTCAGCCGGCGCAAATTGCTCAACGAGCTGTACGGCATGATGCGCACCAATTCCTGAATGCCGCGCACTCCCGCCTTGCGCGCCCCCTGTAGGAGCGGCCTCGTGTCGCGAAAGGGCTGCGATAAGCATCAAACGGGCTCGACCTTTGGTCAGCCACCCGACCTCGGCGCATTTTTCATGTATGATATGCGCCCTCCAAAAGCCTGACTGTCCGAGAACACCCCATGCAGCTTTCCTCGCTCACTGCGGTTTCCCCTGTAGACGGCCGCTACGCCGGCAAAACCCAGGCCTTGCGCCCTATTTTCAGCGAATACGGCCTGATCCGTTTCCGCGCCTTGGTCGAAGTGCGCTGGCTGCAACGCCTGGCCGCTCACCCGCAAATCGGTGAAGTGCCGGCATTCTCGGCCGAGGCCAACGCCGTTCTCGATACCCTGGCCAGCGATTTCCAGCTGGCCCACGCCGAGCGCGTCAAGGAAATCGAACGCACCACCAACCACGACGTCAAGGCCATCGAGTACCTGCTCAAGGAGCAGGCTGCACAACTGCCTGAGCTGGCCAACGTCAGCGAGTTCATCCACTTCGCCTGCACCAGCGAGGACATCAACAACCTGTCCCACGCGCTTATGCTGCGCGCGGGCCGTGATGACGTACTGCTGCCGCTGATGCGCCAGATCGCCGAAGCGATCCGCGCGCTTGCCCACCAACATGCCGACGTGCCGATGCTGTCGCGCACCCACGGCCAGCCAGCCTCGCCGACCACCCTGGGCAAAGAGATGGCCAACGTCGTCTACCGCCTCGAGCGCCAAATTGCGCAAGTCGCTGCCGTGCCGCTGATGGGCAAGGTCAACGGCGCCGTCGGTAACTACAACGCGCACCTGTCGGCCTACCCGCAGATCGACTGGGAAGAAAACGCCCGCGCCTTCATCGAAGACGAGTTGGGCCTGCAGTTCAACCCGTACACTACCCAGATCGAGCCGCACGACTACATTGCCGAGCTGTTCGACGCGATCGCCCGCTTCAACACCATCCTGATCGACTTCGACCGGGACATCTGGGGCTACATCTCGCTGGGCTACTTCAAGCAGCGCACCGTTGCCGGTGAAATCGGCTCGTCGACCATGCCGCACAAGGTCAACCCGATCGACTTCGAAAACTCCGAAGGCAACCTCGGTATCGCCAACGCCCTGTTCCAGCACCTGGCCAGCAAACTGCCGGTTTCGCGCTGGCAGCGTGACCTGACCGACTCCACCGTGCTGCGCAACCTGGGCGTGGGCTTCGCTCACAGCGTTATCGCCTACGAAGCCAGCCTGAAGGGCATCAGCAAGCTGGAAGTCAACACCCAGCGCATCGCTGCTGACCTGGACGCCTGCTGGGAAGTGCTAGCCGAGCCGATCCAGACCGTCATGCGCCGCTTCAACATCGAAAACCCCTACGAGAAGCTCAAAGAGCTGACCCGTGGCAAAGGCATCACCCCTGAGGCGCTGCTGACCTTCATCGATGGCCTGGACATGCCAGCCGATGCCAAGGCCGAGCTCAAGCAGCTGACTCCTGCGACCTACATAGGTAACGCAGTAGCGCAGGCCAAACGTATCTAAGATTACGCCTGCGTCTGACGCCCGGCCTAGCCGGGCGTTTTTATTCCCGGACGAAAATTACGTTTTTTCAATAGGTTGAACATGAATTCTGATACTCCACTTCAGCTGCTTGGCGGTTTGACTGCTCGCGAGTTCCTGCGTGACTACTGGCAGAAGAAGCCATTGCTGGTACGCCAGGCATTCACCGACTTCGAAAGCCCGATCGACCCTGACGAGCTGGCTGGCCTGGCCCTGGAAGAGGAAGTCGAATCGCGCCTGGTCCTCGAACACGGTGAACGCCCGTGGGAGCTGCGTCGCGGCCCGTTCACCGAGGACGACTTCGCCACCCTGCCAGAGCGCGACTGGACCCTGCTGGTGCAAGCGGTCGACCAGTTCGTGCCAGAAGTGGCCGAACTGCTGGAAAGCTTCCGCTTCCTGCCAAGCTGGCGCATCGACGATGTGATGATCAGCTATGCCGCACCCGGCGGCAGCGTTGGCCCGCACTTCGACAACTACGACGTGTTCCTGCTGCAGGGCCACGGTACCCGCAACTGGAAAGTCGGCCAGATGTGCGACAGCGACAGCAAGCTGCTCGAGCACGCCGACCTGCGCATCCTGGCTGACTTCGAGCAGACCGACGAGTGGCGCCTGGAGCCGGGTGACATGCTCTACCTGCCACCACGCCTGGCCCACTTCGGCGTTGCCGAAGACAACTGCCTGACCTACTCGGTCGGTTTCCGCGCGCCAAGCGCTGCTGAAGTGCTGACCCACTTCACCGACTTCCTCACCCAGTTCCTGCCGGACGAAGAGCGCTACAGCGACGCCGACGCCCAGCCGGTCAGCGACCCGCACCAGATCCAGCACGACGCTCTGGACCGCCTCAAGGCGCTGCTGGCCGAGCACATGGGTGACGAGCGCCTGCTGCTGACCTGGTTCGGCCAGTTCATGACCGAGCCACGCTACCCTGAGCAGGTCGCCGGCGAGCCGCTCAAGGAAGAAGAGCTGATCGACAGCCTGGAACAAGGCGCTATTCTTATTCGTAACCCAAGCGCACGCCTGGCCTGGTCGGAAGTCGATGACAACCTGCTGCTGTTCGCCAGCGGCCAGAGCCGTCTGCTCTCGGGTCACCTGCGCGATCTGCTGAAGATGATCTGCGCCGCCGATGCGCTGCACATCGAAAACCTGGGCCAGTGGCTCAAGGATGAAGAAGGTCTGACCCTGGTCTGCCAGCTGGTCGAACAAGGAAGTCTGGGTTTTGCCAATGAATAGAATCAGCGTTCGGCTTGCCGATTGGATCAAGGACAACAGTGACATCCGCCACATCCGCGATGCGGTGTTCGTTGCCGAGCAGCACATTCCGCCTGAGCTGGAATTTGACGCCGAAGACCCCCAGGCTGTGCATTTCCTGGCCCTCGAGGGTGACTACCCGATCGGCACCGCGCGCTTGCTGGCAGACGGCACCATCGGCCGCATCTCGGTGCTCAAGGACTGGCGCGGGCTGAAAGTGGGCGACGCACTGATGCATGCGGTGATCGCCGAAGCCCAGGCTCGCGACCTCAAGCAACAGACCTTGAGCGCCCAGGTGCATGCCACACCGTTCTACGAGCGGCTGGGCTTCAAGGTGGTCAGCGAGGAGTTCCTCGAGGCCGGCATCCCCCATGTGGAGATGGTGCGCGAGTCCTGCGACCTGGCCTGAGCAATCTCAGGGCCGCTTAAACCGGCCCTGTTTCGCAGCGGGCTGCAATGGCCCGCTGCGTGCTCTGCAACATTGACTCACCAGCAAGCTGTATATGCATACAGATAAAACTTGCCTGGCGGCGCTTCTTTGTCCATCCTGACGCTCATCGTCTGCCCATGAAGCGTTCTCGGCCATGCGCCTGTTTCTCTGCGAAAAACCCTCCCAGGCCAAAGATATCGCTAAAGTGCTCGGCGCCACCCGCCGCGGTGACGGCTGCTGGCAAGGCACTGACGTGTGCGTTACCTGGTGCATCGGCCACCTGCTCGAAACCGCCCCGCCCGACAGTTACGACGCCCGCTACAAGCGCTGGAGCCTGGACGATCTGCCGATCATCCCGGGCCAGTGGAAAATGCTGGTCAAGCCAAAAACCGCCAGCCAGTTCAAGGCAGTCAAACGCCTGCTTGGCGAAGCGCGCGAACTGGTCATCGCCACCGACGCCGACCGCGAAGGCGAGATGATCGCCCGTGAGCTGGTCGAGCACTGCCGGTACCGCGGCCCGATCCAGCGCCTGTGGCTGTCGGCGCTGGACGATGCCTCGATCCGCAAGGCCCTGGCCAAGCTGCTGCCCGGCAGCGAGACCTTCAGCCTGTACCATTCAGCCCTGGGCCGTTCGCGTGCCGACTGGCTGATCGGCATGAACATGAGCCGGCTGTTCACTCTGCTCGGGCGTCAATCCGGTTATCAAGGCGTGTTGCCCGTCGGCCGCGTGCAAACCCCGACCCTGCGCCTGGTGGTAGACCGCGATCGCAGCATCGCCGACTTCGTGCCGGTGCCGTTCTGGGCGATCGACGTGCAGCTTGAGCATGCCGGCAGCCTGTTCAACGCACAGTGGCGCGCGCCTGAAGACGCCTGCGATGATCAGGCCCGCTGCCTTAACCAGAGCCTGGCCCAGCAAGCCGCCGCCGACATGGCTGCGGCTGGCAGTGCGCAGGTCAGCAAGCTGGTCACCGAGCGCGTGCGCGAAGCCGCACCGCTGCCGTTCGATCTGGGCACCCTGCAGGAAATCTGCTCGAAGAAGTTCGGCTACGGCGCCCAGGAAACCCTCGACATCGCCCAGGCCTTGTACGAAACCCACAAACTGATCACCTACCCGCGCAGCGACTGCGGCTTTCTGCCAATGAGCCAGCATGCCGAGGCGCCGGCAGTTCTCGCTGCATTGCAGCGCGCCGATGCCAGCCTGGCGCCGCTGCAAGCGCACCTGCAGCCGCAACGCCGCTCGCGCGCCTGGAACGACGCCAAGGTCAGCGCCCACCACGGCATCATCCCCACTGCCGCCGCCAGTGACCCGGCGCGCCTGCCGCCCAAATACAAGGCCGTTTACACCCTGATCCGCGCGCGTTACCTGGCGCAGTTTCTGCCCAACCATGAATACGACCGCACCCAGGCTGATTTCGATTGCGCCGGCCACGCCCTGCGCGCCGTCGGCAAGCAGATTGTCGAACCCGGCTGGCGCCGCGCCCTGCCAGAGGCGCTGACGCCAGCCAAAGGCCGTGAGGCGCCGCCGGCGCAGGTGCTGCCAGCCTTGCAGCAAGGCCAGGCCTGCGCAGTGCGCAACGTCCAACTCAAGGACCTGTGGACCCAGCCGCCGAAACCTTTCACCGAAGGCGACCTGATCAAGGCGATGAAAAACGTCGCCAAGCTGGTGGATGACCCCAAGCTCAAGCAAAAGCTCAAGGAAACCACCGGCATCGGCACCGAGGCCACCCGCGCCAGCATTATCCAGGGCCTGCTCGACCGCGGTTATCTGGTCAAGAACGGCAAGGCCCTGGCCGCCACCCCAGCCGCGTTCAGCCTGATTGACGCCGTCCCACGGGCCATTGCCGACCCGGGCACCACGGCGATCTGGGAGCAGGCTTTGGACATGGTCCAGAGCGGCGAAATGACTCTCGAGGAATTCGTTGCCCGCCAATCGGCCTGGATGGGCAAGCTGGTAGAGCGCTGTAGCGGCATGCGCATGACCATCAGCGGCCCGCTGGTACCCGCCGGTGGCAAGAAGGCGCCCTGGAGCAAGAAGCGCCGCTCAGGCACCAAGGCCAAAGCGGCCGACGGCAAGCCCAAGGCGGCCAAGCCGAGGGTTGCCAGGCGCAAGGCCACTACCTGAGCCTTCGACCTGGCCTCAGGTGCCGCTCTTGAGTCGGCTGAAGGCTCGGGTCAGTTCGCGGTTGAATTGCTTGCCATTGTCGTTCTTGCTGTACAACCGCGCGCGCACCTCGGCCGGCGGATAGGTGCCGGGGGCGTTGCGGATCTGTGCATCGACCAGGCTGTCGGCGGCGCTGATCGCATTGGCGTAGTGAATGGTGTCGGTGATCGGTGCGATCACCTCCGGGCGCATCAGGTAGTCCATCAAGGCCCAGGCCGCCTGCGGGTGCGGTGCGTCCTTAGGCACCACCAGCGCGTCAAGCCAGATCAACGTGCCCTCCTTGGGGATTCGGTAAGCGAGGCTGTAGGTTTTGCCCGCCTGCTGCGCCTGGCCCTGGGCGATAGCCACGTTGCCGTTCCACGACATCGCCACGCAGGTCTCGCCGTTGGCCAGGTCGTTGATGTTGCGATCATTGTCGAAGTAGCGGATGTACGGGCGGATCTTGCGCAGTTGTGCCTCAGCCAGCTTTAGGTCCTCGAGGCGCTGCTGATTGATGTCCAGGCCCATGTAGCGCATCACTGCGGCAAACACTTCGTTGGGGTCATTGAGCAGGCTGACTCCGCAATCGGCAAATTTCGCTACCACCGCCGGGTCGAACAGCATCGCCCAGCTGTCCAGCGGCGCATCGCTCAGGCGTGCGGTCACGGCCTGCTGCTGAAAGCCGACCCCGGTGGTGCCCCAGGCGTAAGTCCCGGCATAGCGGTTGCCGGGGTCGAACACGGCCATGTGCTGACGAAACTCCTCGCCCACACCCTGCAGATGGGGCAGCCGGCTTTTATCCAGCGGCTGCAACGCGCCGCTGGCAATGGCCCGACTCAGGTGCTGACCGGCGCTGAGCACCAGGTCATAGCCGCTGCGCCCGGTCAGCAGTTTGGTTTCGGCGGTTTCAAGCGAATCGAAGTGGTCGGCGACCACGCGGATGCCGGTTTCCTTCTCGAAATTGCTCAGCGTGTCTGGCGCCAAATACTCGCCCCAGATGTACAGGTTGACGGTGGGCTGCGCCGCATCGGCGGCGTGCCCCGCCGCCGCGCTGCCGGCCAGCGCCAACCCAAGTGCCAGCACAGAGGTTTTCATCAGCGAGGTCCTCCGGCGTATTGCGGCATGGTGATGCAGGCAACGTTGCCGCCGCCGAGCAGAATCTCCCGCGAGTTTTCGATGCCGATGATGCGCTTGCCCGGGAACAGCTCTGCCAGGGTTGCCTGGGCCACGCTGTCATTGCGGTCGCCGAACAACGGCACGACGATGGCCGAGTTGCCGGCGTAGTAGTTGATGTAAGACGCACAGATCCGCGTGCCGGCTTCGCGCACATGAGTGCCGTCGACCTGATCCAGCCCGGCGGCTTCGGCAGAGGTCCACTGCAGCACATCAGGTTGGGGCAGCTTGTGCACCTTGAGCTCACGGCCGCGGCTGTCGCGGGTGCTGCGCAGGATGTCATAGGCTTCCTGGTAGATCTCCCACTGCGGGTCATCGCGGTTGTCGGTCCATTGCAGCACCACCTCGCCGGGCCGTACAAAGCAGGCCAGGTCGTCGACATGGCCGTCGGTTTCATCGAACTTGCAGCCACGTGGCAGCCAGATCACCTGCTCGGCACCAAGGTAATCCTGCAGGCGCCGGGTCACCTCTGCTTTGCCCAGATGAGCGTTGCGATTGCGGTTGAGCAGGCATTGCTCGGTGGTCAGCAGGCTGCCTTGGCCGTCACTCTGGATGCCGCCGAGTTCTGCGATCAATGGCGCGCGGTAGCGGTCCAGGTTTTCGATCTCGAGGACCTTGCGAGCGATCTGGTCGTCCTTGTCCCATGGGTAGTAGAGGCCACCGTCGAGGCCGCCATAGGCGTTGAATTCGAAGTCGACGCCGCGTACCTCGCCGCTGTCATCGTTGACCACGAAGCACGGCCCGCTGTCGCGAAACCAGGTGTCATTGCAAGTCATCTCCACTACCCGCACCGCCTCCGGTAGCAGGCGTCGGGCATTGGCGTATTGCGCGGCGGAGGCACATACAGTGACCGGCTCGCTGCTGGCAATCGCCTTGACGATCTCGACCCACACCTGCTGCGCCGGCTTGGCGCCATTGCGCCACACGTCCGGCCGTTCCGGCCAACCGAGCCAGCAGCCGCCCTTGGCTTCGAACTCGCCGGGCAAGCGGAAACCATCGGCCTTGGGGGTAGTGCTGAGCGAACGCGCCATGGGTCAACCTCGTCGTGACTGAGTGGGATGAGCCGAAGCTACGCCGCTAGCGGGCGCACATCCAACGATGAAAACTCAGCGATTGGTGAATTGAATTCACGGTTCGCTGATCTGTTCGATGAACCAGTCAACGAAGTCGCCCACTGCACCGCGCTCTAGGCGCAAGCGCTCGCAGACCAGCGCGTACTGCCCCTGCGCGGTCACACTGGCGCTGAACGGGCGCACCAGTCGGCCACTTTGCAGGTCGGCCTGGCAGGTCAGGTTGTCGCCCATGGCTACGCCCTGGCCGAGCAGCGCCGCCTCCAGCGCCAACGCCGCATGGGGGAAGTACAGCTGGCGGTTGGGCTGGCCGTCTTCGGCGTGGGTGGCCAGCCACGAAGTCCAGGTCTTGCCGTCCTGGTCGTCGTGCAACAGACAGTGGCGCAACAGCTCGCGCGGGCGCTTCATGGCGCTCTGGTTGAACAGGCCGGGGCTGCACACTGGAAAGAACTGCAGCAGCGGCAACGGCCGCACGAAGTGCGTGCTGGCGTCCAGCGCGCTGGTGCCGTAGGTGATCGCCAGGTCAACGTCCAGTGCTGGCGCCCCGGCATTGATCGGCTGTTCGAGTAGATGCAGGGTGATATGCGGGTAGCGGCTGCTGAAATCAGCCAGCCGATTGATCAGCCATTTTTGCGCCAGCTCTGCCGTCACCGCAACCCGCAGCACTGCCTGCGAAGCCGGGTCACGCAGCTCGTCACAGGCCTTGCCGATCAACTCGAAGGCCTGTTGCAACTGCTGCAGCAGGCGCTCTGCTTCAGCACTCGGGCGCACCTGGCGGCCGACCCGCTCGAACAACGCCACGCCCAGCTGCGCTTCCAACTGGCGAATCTGGTGGCTGACTGCGCTGTCGGTGACGCACAGCTCGGCCGCGGCCCGGCCGAAATGGCCATGGCGGGCGGCGCACTCGAACGTGCGCAAGGCGGTCAGCGAGGGCAGACGGCGCATGGTTTAAGTCCTGAAAGGCGGCTGATGGGCATCGCCAGCATCAGCCAGGCGTTGCAATAAATACAAGCTTGCTGGCGAAACCAGCACCAGCTGCTAGATTTTTCAGGCTGAATCACAGCGCCGTCTAGAGCTCGCAATGACCCCCACTACCCTGCTGGATGAAGTCCGCGCGTTTCGCAGCCAACACCCCGAAGTGCGCTATGTCGACCTGATCAGCCTGGACATCCCCGGGCATTTCTACGGTAAACGCTACCCCATCGACATGCTCGAAAAGCTCGCCGCCGGCAGCCCGCTGAAGCTGCCGCAGAACTGCGTGCTGCTCGGTGCCCAGGGTGGCTTGTTTCCGATCGGCGATTACTGCTTCAACGATGGCGACCCGGATGCACTGCGCCGGCTGATCCCCGGTACGCTTAAGCCGGTCAGCTGGGAGACGCAGCCACTCGGGCAGATGCTGATCAGCTCCGACGGCACCGATGCGCCCATAGAGTTCGAGCCGCGCGAGGTCCTCGCCCGGGTGCTGCAGCGTCTGCAGGCGCGGGGCATTCGCCCGGTGATTGCATTCGAGCTGGAGTTTTACCTGTTCGACTGCGCGCTGCAGGACGGACTGCCGCAGTTTCCCCGCGACCCGATCAGTGGCGATCGCGACGACCAACCCAACCTGCATATCGAACGTCTGTCGCGCTTCTGCGAAGTACTGCACGACATGGTCGAAACCGCCAACGCCCAAGGCGTCGATGCCAATGTCATCACCGCAGAGCTTGGCCCGGGGCAGTTCGAGATCAACTTCGGCCACTGCGACGACGGCCTGCGCGCCGCCGACTGGGCCGCCCTGTTCTGCCGCAGCAGCCGCGGTGTGGCGCGCAAGCACGGCCTGCGCGCCAGCTTCATGAGCAAGCCCTACCTGCAGGCACCCGGCAGTGGCATGCACGTACATGTCAGCCTCTACGACAGCAGCGGCAACAACGTGCTCGCCGCCGACCAGCAGCGGCCGTTGCGCCATGCCGTGGCCGGCTGCCTGGCGCTGCTGCCGCAGTGCATGCCGATCTTTGCCGGCAACCACAATGCGTTTCGCCGCTATGGCGCCATGGTCAACGCCGCCAGCCGCGCCAGCTGGGGCTTTGAAGACCGTGACGCGTGCATTCGCATTCCCGAGTCCGACTCACGCAACCTGCGCATCGAGCACCGCCTGGCCGGCGCCGACGCCAATCCGTACCTGGTGCTGGCGGCAATCCTCTGCGGCATGGAGCAAGGCCTGGCGGCCCGGCAAGAGCCAATTGCCCCGCTCAATGATGATCGCGCCAGCGGCATCGACTTTCCCAAGGACATGCTTAGCGCGGTGGCCGCGATGCAAGCGCATCCTGCGGTCAGTGCCGGGCTCGGTGAGGAGTTTGTGAAGGTGTATTGCGAAAACAAACGCCAGGACCACCTGGCCTTCATGGATGAAGTCAGCGCTCGCGAGTATCACTGGTTCCTGTAGCGGGCGGCAAAACCGCCTCGATACTGGCCACACCCGACGCTGGCGTTTACCATGGCAGCCTTTGGCGCGGCCTTTTGCCGCGCACTGCCGCTAAGCCTGAATCCTCATGCCTTTCGAACTCTCCGTTGAACCGTTGACGCTGCTGATCCTGACTCTGGTTGCGTTTGTTGCCGGCTTTATCGACGCCATTGCCGGCGGCGGTGGTCTGTTGACTACCCCTGCGCTGCTGACCGCGGGCATGCCGCCGCATCTGGTGCTGGGCACCAACAAACTCAGCTCGACCTTCGGCTCGGCCACCGCCGGCTTCACCTACTACCGGCGCAAGCTATTCCACCCGGCGCAGTGGCGTCCGGCGCTGTTCGGCACGCTGCTAGGTGCCCTGCTCGGCGCGGTGATCGCCCATTACCTGCCGGCGGAGTGGCTGAACAAGATGCTGCCGGTGGTGGTGTTTGCCTGTGGCATCTACCTGTTGTTCGGTGGCACGCCCAAGGCGCCGCTGGACGCCGATGCGCCGATCAAGAAAACCTGGCAGTTGCCTCAGGGCTTTACCCTGGGCTTCTACGACGGAGTCGCCGGGCCAGGCACCGGCGCGTTCTGGACAGTCAGCACGCTGCTGCTGTATCCGATCGATCTGGTCCGCGCCAGTGGTGTGGCGCGGAGCATGAACTTCGTCAGCAACGCGGCGGCGCTGACGGTATTCATCGCCTCCGGTCAGGTCGACTATATCGTGGGCCTGGCCATGGGCCTGGCGGTGATGGTCGGGGCGTTCTTTGGTGCACGCACGGCGATCAGCGGCGGCAGCAAGTTCATCCGCCCGGTATTCATCACCGTGGTCCTGGCGCTGACCGTGCGCCTAGCCTGGCAGCACTGGTTCGGCCAGGCCTAAGCGGCGCGCCACATACAGATCGATCAAGCGCCGGGCAATCGAACGCCCGGCCGGCAGTGGCGGCAGAGCATGCACGTTGAACCACTGCGCATCCTCGATCTCGTCCGGCTGCATGACGATCTCGCCACCGGCGTACTCGGCGTGAAAACCGAGCATCATCGAGTGCGGGAACGGCCAGCACTGGCTGCCGACGTACTGGATGTTCTTCACCTCTACCGCCACCTCTTCACGCACTTCACGCACCAGGCAGTCCTCAGCCGACTCGCCGGGCTCGGCAAACCCGGCCAGCGTGCTGTACACCCCAGTGACAAAGCGCGGTGAACGCGCCAGCAGGATCTCGTCGCCGCGGGTGACCAGCACGATCATGCTGGGCGAAATGCGCGGATAGCTGCGCAGGTCGCAGCTGGCACAGTGCATGGCCCGCTCCCAGTGGATCTGGGTCATGGCCTGGCCGCAGCTGCCGCAAAAGCGATGCTCACGCGCCCAGGTGCCGATCTGCGCCGCGTAGCCAAGCAGCTTGTAGATATCGAAGTCGCCTTCGAGCATGAACTGGCGCAGACCACGCCAACCGCAGCCGCTGACCTCGGCGGCGCTGCGCAGCTCCAGCAGGAACACCGGCTCACCTTCGAAATGACCGATGCCGTGCTCGCAGAGGATGTCCAGGTCCTGGCGCTTGAGCCATTCACGCGGGAACAGCACGCCGTTATCGTCCAGCAGAAACCCATCCGGGCCGCGGGCCACGGCCAGCCCTCCGGCGACATCGGGGTCGAGTACTGCGCTAGTCCAGCGTGCTGACATGGTGGGCTTTCCTTCAAGCGCGTCCACCGCCTCGGTCAGTCGGCGAACGTCGGTTTCTGTTTGCTCATGTGAGCCGCAACGGCGACCCGCAAGTCTTCGGACTGCAGCATGGCGGAGTTCCAGGTCGCAATGTACTCAAGGCCATCGGCGATACTGTGCTCGCGCATGTAATTGAGCATCTGCTTGCTGCCGGCCACGGCAATGGGGGATTTTCCCGCAATTTCACGGGCAATGGCAAAGACTCCGTCGAGCAGCGCCGCGTGATCGGGGTAAACCCGGTTGACCAGGCCGATCTGGCGCGCCTCCTGCGCCTCGACATAGCGCCCGGTGTAGGCCATTTCGCGCATTACGCCATCAGCGATGATCCGCGGCAGGCGCTGCAGGGTGCCGACGTCGGCGGCCATACCCATGTCGATTTCCTTGATCGAAAACTGCGCGTCGCTGCTGCAATAACGCATGTCACACGCCGAGATCAGGTCGATGGCGCCGCCCAGGCAGTAGCCCTGGATCGCTGCCAGTACCGGTTTGCGGCAGTTGTCGACGGCGGTGAAAGACGCCTGCATGTTGAGGATGGTCTTGCGTAGCAAGCGCGCATTGCGGCCGACGTCCTTGCCCAGCTGGTTGGCCAGCGAGGCCAGCATCATCAAGTCGATGCCTGACGAAAAGTGCTTGCCGGCGCCGCTGATGACCACTGCGCGGACCGCATCGGTGTCATCGATCCACTGGAAGATCTCGATGATTTCCTGCCAAAACGCCGCGTTCATCGCGTTGATTTTTTCCGGGCGGTTGATCTGCACGTGAGCGATGTTGTCGGTCAGTTCGACTGTGAACGCGGTGTAGTCGGTCATCGGCGGCACTCCGGTGGCAAAGGGGGTCTGCGCCGGACTATAGCGCACCCTCATGGCGGTACTTGTGCCAAAAGCGGGACTGTTGCCCTTGCGCAGCGGGCGTGCTTTGCGGCACCGTGCTCGACTGCAGAATCATAAGGATACAAATTCATGCAACGCTCCCTGCCGGGCACCATCGCCCATTCGTTTCTTGGCCAGGCGCCGCGCTGGTACAAGGCGGTCATCTGCCTGTTCCTGTTGCTCAACCCGCTGGTGCTGGCCACTCTAGGTCCGATAGCGACGGGCTGGCTGCTGGTGATCCAGTTCATCTTCACCTTAGGGATGGCACTCAAGTGCTACCCGCTGATGCCAGGCGGGCTGCTGCTGATTGAGGCGTTGTTGCTCAAGCTGACCACCGCCCAGGCGCTGTACGACGAACTACTGCACAACTTCCCGGTGATTCTGCTGCTGATGTTCATGGTCGCCGGCATTCACTTCATGAAGGAATTGCTGCTGTTTCTGTTTTCGAAGATCCTGCTCGGGGTGCACAGCAAGACCGTGCTGGCGCTGCTGTTCTGCGTACTGTCGGCGATCCTCTCGGCGTTTCTCGATGCACTGACGGTGACGGCAGTGATCATCAGTGCCGCAGTCGGCTTTTATGCGGTGTATCACCGGGTCGCTTCCGGTGCCAATCCGCGTGAAGACTCGGAGTTGGGCAGCGACCAGCAGGTCGCCCACCTACACCGCGAAGACCTTGACCAGTTCCGCACCTTTCTGCGTAGCCTGCTCATGCACGGCGCTGTCGGCACCGCGCTGGGCGGCGTCTGCACGCTGGTCGGCGAGCCGCAGAACCTGCTGATCGGGCATGAGCTGGGGTGGCACTTCGCTGAATTCTTCTTCAAGGTCGCGCCGGTATCGCTGCCGGTGCTGGGTGCCGGCCTGCTGACCTGCGTCGTGCTGGAAAAGCTACGCCTGTTCGGCTACGGCACCCTGATGCCGACGCGCGTGCGCCAGGTGCTGGCCGCCCACGCGGCCGAGGACGATGCCGCACGCACGCCGGCCCAGCGCCTGGCACTGTGGGTGCAAGGGCTGGCGGCGCTGCTGTTGTGCGTCTGCCTGGGCCTGCACATTGCCGAAGTCGGCTTGATCGGCCTGATGGTGATCGTTTTGATCACGGCCTTCACCGGTATCACCGATGAGCACCGTCTGGGCCGTGCCTTCCAGGACGCCATGCCATTCACCGCGCTACTGGTGGTGTTTTTTGCGGTAGTGGCGGTGATCCACCAGCAACAGCTGTTCAGCCCGTTGATCGCAGCTGTATTGGCCCTGCCGCCCGAGCAACAACCGGGCATGCTCTATCTGGCCAACGGCTTGCTCTCGGCAATCAGCGATAACGTGTTCGTTGCCACCATCTACATCACCGAAGTGAAGCAGGCGTTCATCGACGGGCGCATGAGCCGCGAGCACTTCGAGGCCCTGGCGGTGGCGATCAATACCGGCACCAACCTGCCCAGCGTGGCCACGCCCAATGGCCAGGCAGCGTTTCTGTTTCTGCTGACCTCGGCGATCGCGCCGCTGGTGCGTCTGTCGTACGGGCGCATGGTGTGGATGGCGCTGCCCTACACCGTGGTCATGGGCGGCCTGGGCTGGTATGCGGTGACCTACTGGTTGTAACGGCAGTGCTCAGGCGCTCTGGCGCCGCATGGCCAGGATCGCAGCGCCAAAGCCGATGAAGGTAGTGCCCACCACCCGGCTGACCCAGCGGGCAAACTGCGGCCGGGTCAGTACGCCTTTGGCCCGTGCTGCGAGGCTGGCGTAGACCGCCAGCGACAGCAGCGACAACGCCATGAAGATCGCGGTCAGGATCAAGAACTGCGGCAGCAATGCCGCGCCCTGATCGATGAACTGAGGAAACAAGGCGGTGAAAAACATGGTCGCCTTCGGGTTGGTCGCTGCGGTCAGAAATGCCGACTTGTATAGTTTCAGCCGCGTCGGCCTGAGCACTTTCACCGGCGCTGCGCCCGCCTCCGCCAGCATCGGATTCTTTTTCAGCAGCTGCTTGCCGCCGAGATAGAACAGGTAGGCTGCACCGAGAATCTTCACCGCATTGAACAGCACTTCCGAGCTGGCCAGCAGCGCGCCCAAACCGAGCATCGCCGCAGCCGACAGGCAGAACAGCCCGCTGACATTGCCCAGCGATGACCAGATCGCCGAACGTGCGCCGTACAGAATACTGTTGTTGATTGCCATCAACGAGGCCGGCCCTGGGCTGGCAATGGCGATCGCGGCGACCAGGGTGTAGGCAAGTAGCGAGTGGCTGTCCATGGCGTGTAACCCGATAAGAAAGTGAGGTGCTGCAGCGCTTGGCTGGGCACAAGAGGCTCCGATGCTAAAGCACTCACTCACCCGGCATAAGTTACAGATGACCCTGAATCAGGCCATACAGAGCCTTTGTGAATTCATTCGGACCTAGCGTCTGGCGCGCGAATCTTGCCGGCGAACACCCTGAAGCCGAGCGTGTTGTAAGCCAGGGTGATCGGCGCAATGATGGCGAAGCCGACCAGCATGAACGTCTGGCTGGTGGGTGAAGAAGCCGCCTGGGCCAGGCTCAGGTCTGGCGGGATGATCAGCGGAAACAGCGCCAGCAGCATCAGCGCAAATGCCACCGCCACCACGCCCAGTGCCATCAACAGCGGCAGGCAATGCCACCGGCTGCGCCAGGCCAGTTGATAGCCGAGCAGCAACAGCGTCACGCTCGCTAGCGAAGGCCCCGCAATCCACGGTTCGGACAAGCGCTGCCAGTAGCGCTGATCCACGCCCAGGGTGCAGATCAGCACTGCTGCCAGCAGGCTCAACGCCAACAGCGACAGATAGCGAGCCTGGCGCCGGCTGCGCTGGTGCAGGTCGCCCTCGCTGCGCCAGTACAGCCAGCAGGCGCCCAGCCACAGATAACCTGCGACCAACGCCAGGCCACACAACAAGGGAAAGCTGCCCAGCCACTCCCAACCATTACCGTTGTACTGCCCGGCCTTGTGCGGCACACCCTGCAGCAAGGTGCCCAGTGCCACGCCCTGGCAAAGCGTGGCCAGCAGCGAGCCGCCCAGCAACAGCGCATCGCCCATGCCCTTGCGCGGTAAATGCTCGCGAAACTCAATCCCCACCGCACGCACCAGCAGCGCCATGAACATCAGCAAGAACGGCACATACAGCGCCGGCAGCAAAATCGCATAGGCCAGCGGAAACAGCGCCAGCAAACCGCCCCCGCCGAGTACCAGCCAGGTTTCGTTGGCATCCCAGATCGGCAGAATCGACAGCAGCATGACCTGGCGTTGCTCAGGCCGCCGATTGATGCCCATCAGCATGCCCACGCCCAGGTCGGTGCCATCGAGCATCACATAGGTGAGCAACGCAAAGGCCAGCGCGCCGGCACTGAGCAAGGTCAAGGCATCCACGCCGAACATGCTCAAGTCTCCTCGCTCAAGGCCGGCGCCGGGCTGCGCTCGTCTGGCCCGGGTGGTTTGCCCAGCAGGCGCAGCAACAGCCACAGGCCCAGGCCAAATACCAGCGTGTACACCAACAGGATCGCCAGCGTGGCCCAGATCACTTTCGGCGCGGCCACCGGCGACAGGCTGTCTGCCGTGCGCAGCAGGCCATAGACAGTAAACGGCTGGCGGCCGACCTCGGTGACGATCCAGCCGCTGAGCATGGCGACAAAGCCCGCCGGCGCCAGCGCAACACTCGCGCATTGCAGCCAGCGGGCGTGCCACAACCGTCCGCGCCAGCGCAGCAGCAGGCTGGCAAGGCCCAACGCGGCCATCAACACACCGAGGCCGACCATCACGCGAAAGGCGTAGAACACGATGGCCACTGGCGGTAAGTCGGCCCGCGGGAACTCGTCCAGCGCACTGATGGTGCCGCTCAGGTCATGGGTCAGGTACAGCGAACCGAGGCGCGGAATCGCCACTTCGAAATGATTGCGCTGCTCGGCCATGTCAGGCACGGCGAACAGTCTTAGCGGCTCACCGGCACCTGCTGGCGGGCGGGTCCAGCTGCCTTCGATGGCAGCGACCTTGATCGGCTGCACCTGCAGTGTGTGCTGACCGTGCAGGTCGCCGGCAATGATCTGCACCGGTGCCAGCAGCGCGATTGCCCACAGCGCCATCGAATACTGCAGCCGAGCACGCGGATTGCCCGGCTGGCGCAGCAGATGCCAGCCCGCAGCGCCGGCGAGCATGGTCGCCGTGCCCAGCATTGCCGCCAGCAGCATGTGCGTTAGCCGATAAGGGAACGAAGGGTTGAACACGATCGCCCACCAGTCCTCGGCCAGAAAGCGGCCGTCGCCGGCCAGCGAGTAACCCGCTGGCGTGTGCATCCACGAGTTGGCCGAAATGATCCAGAAGGCACTGACCAGTGACCCCAGCGCCACCGCACAGGTCGCCAGAAAATGCAGGCGCGGGCCGACCTTGTTCAGGCCGAACAACATCACCCCGAGAAAGCCCGCCTCAAGAAAGAACGCCACCATCACTTCATAGAACATCAGCGGGCCGATCACCTCGCCCGCCTTCACCGACAACACTGACCAGTTGAGGCCGAACTGATATTCCATCACCAGCCCCGACGCTGTGCCGACCGCGACGGTCAGGGCGAAGATCTTCAGCCAGTAGCGGTAAAGGTCGAGACAGTGCTGATTGCGCCGCCACAGCCACAGCGCCTCGAGCACCAGCAACCACTGCGCCAGGCCAATGCTGAAGGCGGCCAGAACGATGTGAAAGCTGATGGTGATCGCGAACTGCGCGCGCGCCGCCAGCAACGCGGCGCCGGCATCAGCGGCTTCAAACAATCTGCTCGCCCTGCGCCAGCGCGCGCTGCAGGTCCTGCGCCGAGGGCTGCCCAGGATGCAGCGTCACCGGCACCGACTTGGCCGCCGGCACTTTGCTCCGTTCGGCGTGATGCCACAGCGGGATCAATGCGTTGCACTCGGGGTAATACGCCGCCGCGCAACCTGCGGGGATGTCGTAGGCGATGATCTGCATCGGCCCGACTTCGCGGCGCACGTCAGGCTCGACGGCGGTACGCAGGTTGACCCAGTCGCCCGGAACGAAGCCCAGCCGGGTGACATCGCTGCGGTTCATGAACACCACGCTGCGGGTACCATGCACGCCGCGAAAGCGGTCATCGTAGCCATAGATGGTGGTGTTGAACTGATCGTTGCTGCGCAGCGTCATCAACTGCAGTACATCACGCCGCTCAGGACTGACAGACACGTCATCATCATGCCCGGCCGTGACGAACTGCGCCTTGCCCGATTCGGTCTGCCACTGGCGCTCGCAGGCCGGCAGCGGCCGATGGAAACCACCGCGCTGCCACATGCGGGTTTCCATGTCGTGGAATATCTGCGGATACACCGCTGTGATCGCCTCGCGTATCAGCGCGTAGTCACGGCGCCAGGCGTCCCAGGGGATGTTCGCCTGCCCCGCGGTCAGGGTCGCTTCGGCCAGCCCGGCAATGATCGCTACTTCGGCGCGCAGGTGCTCGCTGGCCGGCTCCGCGGTGCCGCGCCAGCCATGCAGGCAGCCGGTACTGTCTTCGGTGCTGTAGCTTTGCGCCACACCGTCCTGGCGGTCGATCTCGATACGCCCCAGACACGGCAGCAACCAGCCATCGCGCCCCGGCAGCAAGTGGGTGCGGTTGAGCTTGGTGGCGACCTGCACGTTCAACTCAAGGTTGGCCCAGGCCGGCTCCATTCGCGAGGTGTCCGGGATAGCCCGGAGGAAGTTACCGCCCAGACCGATGAAGGCTTTCACCGAGCCTGCGAGGATGCCCTCACAGGTATCCACGGTAGCCAGGCCCATCTGCTCGGGCACCTTGAAGGCGAACAGCGCTTCAATCTTGTCCACCGGCACTTTGGCCGGATCTTCGGTGATCCCTACCGTGCGCTGGCCCTGTACGTTGGAATGGCCACGCACCGGGCACACCCCGGCACCGGGCTTGCCGATGTTGCCGCGTAGCAGCAACAGGTTGACCAGCATCTGCACGTTGGCTACGCCATGACGATGCTGGGTCATGCCCATGCCGAACACCAGCATCACCCGCTCACTGCGGGCATATACCGTGGCGGCGGCTTCCATCGCTGCGCGGGGCAGCCCAGAGCGCTGCTCGAGCGTAGCCCAGCTGTAGCTGTTGATCTGTTCGACAAAGCTGGCAAATCCCTCGGTATGTTCGGCGATGAAGGCATGATCGAGCACCGCCGGCCGGCCCTCGACATGCGCCACGCGGTCCATCTCCAGCAGCGTCTTGCTGATGCCAAGCACCGCCGCCAGATCGCCACCGATGGCCACTTGATGATACTGGCTGCTGATCACCGTAGAGTCTGGGCCAAGCATCTCGCGCGGTGACTGCGGGTTGACGAAGCGCTCCAGGCCGCGCTCGCGCAGCGGGTTGAAGGTGATGATCGGTACCCCGCGCCTGCGCGCGTGCTGTAGGGGGTGAAGCATGCGTGGGCTGTTGCTGCCGACGTTCTGGCCGAAGAAGAAGATGCAGTCGGTCTGCTCGAAGTCTTCCAGGGTAACCGTGCCGACCGGCACGCCAATGCTCTCCTGCAAGCCAACCGAGGTGCTCTCGTGGCACATGTTGGAGCTGTCCGGCAGGTTGTTGCTGCCGTAGGCACGGGCAAACAGCTGGTACATGAACGAGGCTTCCAGCGAAGCCCGCCCCGAGGCATAGAACACCACTTGCTCGGGCGACAGCCTGCGCAAGGTCTGGCCGATTTCACGGTAGGCCTGCTCCCAGCTCACCGGCAGATAGCGATCACTGGCACGGTCATAGCGCAGCGGTTCGGTCAAGCGCCCATGCTGCTCAAGGTCGTGGTCACTCCAGCTGCGCAGTTCGCTGAGCGTATGCCGTGCGAAGAACTCAGGCTCGGTGCGTAACGAAGTCAGCTCCCAGGCGGTAGCCTTGGCGCCGTTTTCACAGAACTCCAGCGCGTGCGGATTACCCGGTTTGGCCCAGGCGCAACTGACGCAGGCAAAGCCGTCCGGTTTGTTCTGCTTGAACAGCGCCTTGGGTGACTTGGCCAAGGCCTGCTCACGCCAGAGGATGGTCATCACGGAGTGCGCCGAACCCCAACCTCCCGCCGCCGAGTGATAGGGCTTGAAGCGGGCGTGCGGATGAATAAGCGACGACATGGCGTGCCTCGGTTGACTGGATCAGAGGATGTGTCTAGATATTACGAGGCGAGACTGAGGGCTAAAGTTCAGGGCGGTTGCGGCGGGTCGACGCCAACGGTCGATCCGGCTACTGTAGGCGGCCGAGTTCCCTCACGCAAAGGATTGAAGCTGTGATCACCTGCCACCTGAAATACGTTATCGACCCCTATCAGATACCTGCATTCGAGACCTACGCGCGGCTATGGATCGGCCTGGTCAATCGCATGGGCGGCACCCATCACGGTTATCTGCTGCCCGCAGAGGGCGCGAGCAATATCGCTTACTGTCAGTTCAGCTTCCCCAGCCTTGCCGCCTACGAGCAGTACCGCAAGGACTCGGAGAGCGACCCTGAGTGTCAGGCCGCATTTGCCCTGGCAACCGAACAGCGCTTTATCCTCAGCTACGAGCGTAGCTTCATGCGTCCCGTGTTCGGGTAAGTGCATCAGGGCAGCGCCTGCTGCCCTTTGCACATGTGCCCCGCTAGGCCGCCAGGCGCCCGCTGGCAATCGCCTCCGAGGCCGCCAGCATGGCGCGCAACAATACCGCGCATCCAGCGCCAAGATCTTCCGGCGTAGCGTTCTCGATTTCGTTGTGGCTGATGCCGTTTTCGCATGGCACAAAGATCATCCCGGCCGGCCCCAGCTCGGCAAGAAAGATCGCGTCATGCCCTGCCCCGCTGACGATATCCATATGCGACAGCCCCAGCGCACCTGCAGCACTGCGTACGGCTTCGACACAGGTCTTGTCGAAATACAGCGCAGGGAAATCCGCAGTCGGCGTCAGCTCGAAACTCAGACCATGTTTGGCACAGGTCGCCTCGATCACCGCTTGCACTTCGGCGATCATCGCTTGCAACCGATCGGCTTCAAGGTGACGGAAATCCAGGGTCATGCGTACTTCGCCGGGGATCACGTTGCGTGAGCCGGGATACGCCTGCAGGCAGCCGACCGTACCGCAGGCATGCGGTTGATGGCTGTGCGCGGTGCGGTTGACCGCTTCGACCACCGCCGCCGCGCCGACCAGAGCGTCCTTGCGCAGGTGCATCGGCGTCGGCCCGGCATGCGCCTCGACCCCGCGCAGGGTCAGGTCGAACCACTTCTGGCCAAGCGCGCCGAGCACCACGCCGATGGTCTTGGCCTGATCCTCAAGGATCGGCCCCTGCTCGATATGTGCCTCGAAATAAGCGCCCACCGGATGGCCGAGCACCGCGCGCGGGCCGGCGTAGCCGATCGCGTTCAAGGCCTCGCCGACGCTGACGCCTTGCGCATCGGTCTTGGCCAGCGTCTCTTCCAGGGTGAACTTGCCGGCGAACACCCCGGAACCCATCATGCACGGCGCAAAGCGTGAACCTTCTTCATTGGTCCACACCACCACTTCCAGCGGTGCTTCGGTTTCTACGCCCAGGTCATTCAGGGTGCGGATCACCTCCAGCCCGGCCATGACGCCGAAGCAGCCGTCGAACTTGCCGCCAGTGGGTTGGGTGTCGATATGGCTGCCGGTCATCACCGGTGCCAGCGCAGGATTACGCCCGGGCCGGCGGGCAAAGATATTGCCGACTGCGTCGATGCTGACGCTGCAGCCAGCGGCCTCGCACCACTGCACGAACAGGTCGCGCGCTTGGCGGTCGAGGTCTGTCAAGGCCAGCCGACAGACGCCGCCCTTGGGCGTGGCACCGAGGCGCGCCAGTTCCATCAATGATTGCCACAAGCGCTGGCTGTCGACGTGGCTGTGGCTGGATTGCAGGACTTCCTTGGCAGGGGTCATGGGCATATCTCCTCAGGCAAATGAGTGGCTGCGTGGTTGTGCGTCCGGCGTCATGGCAACTGCTTGGCCAGGCGCACCGGGCTGCGGGCGGCCAGCGGGCCGAGCACGTAGTACAGCGCCGCACCCAGCAGGGAACCTGTAAACCAGCCGTAGTCGTAGAACCAGCTAAAGCTGCTGTTGCCGATCGACATCACCGTCAGCGCCACTGGCAGGGCAAAGGCGACGAAACCGGCCCAATTCCAGGCCGGATAGACGTCGTCGCGGTACAGCCCGGCCAGGTCCAGTTGCTGGCGGCGGATCAGGAAGTAGTCCACCACCATGATCCCGGCGATCGGCCCGAGCAGGCTCGAATAGCCCAGCAGCCAGTTGGAATACACGCTCTCAAGGCTCAGGTCGGAGACGATCCAGCCCAGTTTCTTCAGCAGCTCATGGCCCATCAGCAGCAGGCCGATTACACCGGTCAGGAGCACTGCGCGGGTGCGCCCGATCAGGCGCGGGGCGATGTTCTGAAAGTCGTTGGTCGGCGAGACGATGTTGGCCGCGGTGTTGGTCGACAAAGTGGCAATCACGATCAGAGCCATCGCCAGCGCGACCCAGCCTGGGCTCTGGATGCGGCCGATCAGGCTGACCGGGTCGGATAGGGTTTCACCCACCAGCGACGCCGAGGCAGCGGTCAGCACCACGCCCAGTGAAGCGAACAGGAACATGGTCAGCGGCAGGCCGAAAATCTGCCCGAGAATCTGGTCCTTCTGGCTCTTGGCGTAGCGGCTGAAGTCGGGGATGTTCAACGACAAGGTGGCCCAGAAGCCGACCATCGCCGTCAGCCCGGCGCAGAAGTAACTGACCACGCTGGCGCCTTCCGGGCGTTTTGGCGGCTGCGCCAGCAGTTCGGTCATCGACATATGCGGCAAGGCCCAGAACAGCAGGCCAAAACCGACCGCCACCAGCAGCGGTGCCGAGAGCGTCTCCAGCCACTTGATCGACTCAGCCCCGCGCAGCACCACCCATAGGTTGAGCACCCAGAAGATCATGAAGCCGATCACCTCACCGGTGCCGGCCAGGGCCTTCCAGCCATCGAAGATCGAGCTGAGGAACAGGTGGATGGCCAGGCCGCCGAACATGGTCTGAATGCCAAACCAGCCACAGGCCACCACCGCCCGGATCAGGCACGGCACGTTCGAGCCGATGATGCCGAATGACGAGCGCAGCAGCACCGGGAACGGGATGCCGTACTTGGTGCCGGGAAAGGCGTTAAGGGTCAGTGGGATCAACACGATCAGGTTGGCCAGCAGGATCGCCAGCAGCGCTTCGCCCACACTCAGGCCGAAATACGCCGTGAGCACACCGCCCAGGGTGTAGGTCGGCACGCAGATGGACATGCCCACCCACAGCGCGGTGATGTGCCACTTGTTCCAGGTGCGCTGGTGCACCTTGGTCGGTGCCATATCGTCGTTGTAGCGCGGGCTGTCGAGGACGTCGGAGCCTTCGGACAACTCGCACAAGCCGTCCTTTTCGATCACTTGCGATCTGCTCTGTTGCATGGGGCCTTCTCCAGGTTTTTCTAATTGTTTGCTCATCGGGCTAATGCGATGGCCGGAGTACCACCAGCAGTACTGCACCTGCGGCCCGGCCTGGCTGCGGGCGCACTCAATAAACGTGCCGAGTCGGCCAAGGCCTGTCTCGCTTGCCGCCGCCGGCCGCAGGTAACGTGCTGTTGTGCAAAGCATTCAAGTCATTGTTCGGTGTTGCCCTCGGTGGTGGTGGCCGGTGAACGTCAAACCCTATTCACCGCTGTGGGTTTCAAACTGGTGCAGGCAATTTATTTTCAGTTTGACGTGCCTGAGTGTGACTGGATTTAAACAACTGATTTCGCATGAGAAATCTTGACCAAATTGGCATCTTGTCAAGTGCGTCAAAATGGTGAGATGCCTCACCATTTTGGTGAATTTTGATTTTTATCCTTATAAATCAGTTGCTTAATAACGATATATGCTTATAAAAATATTTCTTGAACAATAGTAGATCAACAACTAGATTTCATTCTTGTCAGGTCTGACAGGATTGAAAATATCCTCCAGCTACTGGCAGCACGATAATTTCAAGAACCGGCCAAGACCGGTCAGCCTGCGAGGAAGACGGCATGTCCCTGATGATCCGTGGTGCCACCGTGGTCACCCACGAAGAGAGCTACTCCGCCGATGTCCTGTGTGTCGATGGCCGTATCCAGGCCATTGGGCAAAACCTCGATGTACCCGCCGGCTGCGAGATCCTCGATGGCAGTGGCCAGTACCTGATGCCTGGTGGCATCGACCCGCACACCCATATGCAATTGCCGTTCATGGGCACCGTGGCCAGCGATGACTTTTTCACCGGCACCGCTGCAGGCCTGGCCGGTGGCACCACCTCGATCATCGACTTCGTCATCCCCAACCCGCAGCAGTCGCTGCTCGAGGCTTTTCATAGCTGGCGCGGCTGGGCCGAGAAGTCGGCCAGTGACTATGGTTTTCATGTCGCCATCACCTGGTGGAGCGAACAGGTTGCCGAAGAGATGGGCGAGTTGGTGGCCAAGCATGGGGTCAACAGCTTCAAGCATTTCATGGCCTACAAGAACGCGATCATGGCGGCCGACGATACTCTGGTCGCCAGCTTCGAGCGCTGCCTGCAACTGGGCGCGGTGCCGACCGTGCATGCCGAAAACGGCGAGCTGGTCTATCACCTTCAGCAAAAGCTGCTGGCCCAGGGCATGACCGGCCCCGAGGCACACCCGCTGTCACGCCCGCCGCAGGTAGAAGGTGAAGCCGCCAGCCGTGCCATCCGCATCGCCGAGACGCTGGGTACGCCGGTGTATCTGGTGCACGTCTCGACCCGCGAAGCACTCGACGAAATCACCTACGCCCGGGCCAAGGGCCAGCCGGTCTACGGCGAAGTGCTGCCGGGCCACCTGCTGATCGACGACAGCGTCTATCGCCACCCGGACTGGTCCACAGCCGCCGGCTATGTGATGAGCCCGCCGTTCCGCCCGCGCGAGCACCAGGAAGCGCTGTGGCGCGGCTTGCAATCGGGCAACCTGCACACCACTGCAACCGATCACTGCTGCTTCTGCGCCGACCAGAAAGGCGCCGGGCGCAATGACTTCAGTCGCATCCCCAACGGCACCGCCGGCATCGAAGACCGCATGGCCGTGCTCTGGGACGCAGGCGTAAACAGTGGCCGGTTGTCGATGCACGAGTTTGTTGCGCTGACCTCGACCAACACCGCGAAGATCTTCAACCTGTTCCCGCGCAAGGGCGCGATTCGCGTCGGCGCCGATGCCGACCTGGTGCTGTGGGACCCGCAAGGCACACGGACGATTTCGGCCAAGACCCACCATCAACGGGTCGACTTCAATATCTTCGAAGGCCGCACCGTGCGCGGTATCCCCAGCCACACCATCAGCCAGGGCCGACTGGTCTGGGCTGACGGTGACCTGCGCGCCGAAGCCGGCGCCGGGCGCTACCTGGAACGGCCCGCCTACCCCTCGGTATTCGAAGTGCTCAGCCGCCGCGCCGAGCACCAGCGCCCGACGCCAGTCGAGCGTTGATTCAGCCTGCAAGGCGCACCGGCCCGGGAGAGGCCGGGCGCAGCCGTATTGCTGTTGTCTGCCATCAACCCAGACCGGCCAGGCGAGTAACCGCCGCCTGTACCGACAAAAAAAAGAGAGAGGCTCCAACCGTGATCGATGCCCTGAAGCACTTGCCGCGCCCGCGTGCCGGCGCCGAACAACTGGCCGATAACTTCGGCGATCTCGCCCCACCCCTCACCGCCCGCCAGGCCGCTGTGGAAAGCGCTCGCTGCCTGTATTGCTTCGATGCACCGTGCATCAACGCGTGCCCCAGTGATATCGACATTCCGTCGTTCATCCACCGAATCAGCGACGACAACCTGCAAGGTGCGGCCGAGAAGATTCTCTCGGCGAACATCCTCGGCGGCAGCTGCGCGCGGGTCTGTCCGACCGAGATCCTCTGCCAGCAAGCCTGCGTACGCAACAGCGCCCAGGAATGCGCACCGGTCCTGATCGGCTTGCTGCAACGCTACGCAGTAGACAATGCCAATTTCAGTGAACACCCGTTCAAGCGCTCACCCGCCAGCGGCAAGCGCATTGCCGTGGTCGGCGCAGGCCCTGCCGGGCTGTCGTGCGCGCACCGGCTGGCCATGCACGGGCATGACGTGGTGATCTACGAAGCGCAGGAGAAGGCCGGTGGCCTCAATGAATACGGCATCGCCCGCTACAAGCTGGTGGACGACTACGCCCAGCGCGAGGTCGATTTCTTGCTCGGCATCGGCGGCATCGAGATTTGCCATGGCCAGCGCCTGGGCGCCAACCTCAGCCTCACCGAGCTGCATCAGCAATACGATTCGGTGTTCCTCGGTGTGGGCCTGAATGCCGTGCGCCAGCTGGGTCTGGCGGACGAAGAGGCGCCAGGCCTGCTTGCAGCCACCGAGTACATCCGCGAGCTGCGCCAGGCTGATGACCTCAGCCAACTGCCGCTGGCAGAGCGCTGCCTGGTGATCGGCGCGGGCAACACGGCGATTGATATGGCCGTACAGATGAGCCGCCTCGGCGCTCGCGACGTCAACCTGGTGTATCGCCGCGGCCATGCCGACATGGGCGCCACCGAGCATGAACAGGATATCGCCAAGGCCAACCAAGTCCGCTTGCACACCTGGGCGCGCCCCGATGCGGTGTTGCTGGATGACATGGGTCGCGTGCGTGGCATGCGCTTCATACGTACCGAGATGGCCGACGGTCGCCTGCGCGACACCGGCGAAAGCTTCGAGCTGGCTGCCGATGCCATCTTCAAGGCCATCGGCCAACGCTTCGACGACGCCAGCCTGAGCGACCCACTGGCCGCGCAACTGGCCCGCGACGGCGAGCGCATTCGCGTCGACCAGTGCCTGCGCACCAGCCTACCCGGCGTGTATGCCGGCGGTGACTGCACGGCGCTCGGCCAGGACCTCACCGTAGAGGCAGTGCAACACGGCAAACTGGCCGCTGAAGCCATCCATGCCCAACTCATGCTCAATGTGGAGGCCGCATAAATGGCCGATCTGTCGATCGTATTCGCTGGCATCAAGGCGCCCAACCCGTTCTGGCTGGCCTCCGCACCACCCACCGACAAGGCCTACAACGTGGTTCGCGCATTCGAGGCGGGCTGGGGCGGTGTGGTCTGGAAAACCCTCGGCGAAGACCCGGCCGCAGTCAACGTGTCGTCGCGCTACTCGGCGCACTTCGGCGCCAACCGGCTGGTGCAGGGCATCAACAATATCGAACTGATCACCGACCGTTCCCTGGAGATCAACCTGCGCGAGATCACCCAGGTGAAGAAGGACTGGCCGGATCGCGCGCTGATCGTGTCGCTGATGGTGCCCTGTGAAGAGGAGTCGTGGAAGTTCATCCTGCCGCTGGTCGAAGCCACCGGCGCCGACGGCATCGAGCTCAACTTTGGCTGCCCCCACGGCATGCCCGAGCGCGGCATGGGCGCGGCGGTCGGCCAGGTGCCCGAATACGTCGAGATGGTTACCCGCTGGTGCAAGACCTACTGCTCGCTGCCGGTGATCGTCAAATTGACGCCGAACATCACCGACATCCGCCAGTCGGCCCGCGCTGCCCATCGCGGAGGCGCCGATGCGGTGTCGCTGATCAACACCATCAACTCGATCACCAGCGTCGATCTGGACCGCATGGTCGCCCACCCTATCGTTGGCGATCAGAGCACCCACGGCGGCTACTGCGGCTCGGCGGTCAAGCCGATCGCGCTGAACATGGTTGCAGAAATTGCCCGCGATCCGCAGACCCGCGGCTTGCCGATCTGCGGCATCGGTGGCATTGGCAACTGGCGTGATGCTGCCGAGTTCATCGCCCTGGGCAGTGGCGCGGTACAGGTGTGCACGGCGGCGATGCTGCATGGTTTTCGGATTGTCGAGGACATGCAGGACGGCTTGTCGCGCTGGATGGATCAGCATGGCCATCAAAGCCTGGAAGCGTTCCGCGGTCAGGCGGTGGCGCACACGACTGACTGGAAGTACCTGGACATCAACTATCAGGTCATCGCCAAGATCGATCAGGATGCCTGCATCGGTTGTGGCCGCTGCCATATTGCCTGCGAAGACACCTCGCACCAGGCCATCGACAGCACGGTCAAGGCTGATGGCACGCACATCTACAGCGTGATCGATCAGGAGTGTGTGGGCTGTAACCTGTGCCAGATCACCTGCCCGGTCGAGAATTGTATCGAGATGGTCCCGCAGGACACCGGCAAGCCTTATCTGAACTGGACCCAGGACCCGCGCAACCCCTACCGCGAAGCCAGCTGAGGGCTGAACAGCGGCTATACAGTGCGCCGGGCTCAAGCCCGGCGCAGCTGTTTCAGGGCTCCAGGCCGATCCCGCGCAGGATCACCCCGGTTACGGTCTGGATGGCGCGCTCAAAGGCCATGTCCGACAGCGGCTCACCACCGTTGAGCAACGTTACCTGATAGCCAAAGTCGGCGTAGTGCTGGGTGGCGGCCCAGATCATGTACAGCAAGGCAGACGGCTCGACCGGCAGAATCTGCCCTTCTTCGACCCAGCGACGGATCTTGTTCTCCTTCAACTGCGCCCACGGCACCAGGCTTTCGTCCAGACTGGTGCCGAGCAGCGGCGCGCCGTGAAGCATCTCTTCAGCCCAGATCTTTGAGCCCAGCGAGCGCGAGCGCGAGTGGCTCATCTTGGCCCGGATATAACTGGTCAGCACCACCCGCGGGTCGTCGAAACGCTCGAAGCACAGGGCGTCCTGCTTCCACACTTCGAGCAGGTCCTGCAGCACGGCGCGGTACAGGTCGTCTTTGGTGTTGAAGTAGTAATGCAGGTTGGACCGCGGCAGCTCGGCCTGCTCGGCGATATCGCCCATCGACGTCGCGCCGAAGCCCTTCTCGGCGAAGACCTTTTCGGCAGCGTGGAGAATCTTTTCGACGTTACGGCGGCGGATCTCGATCTTGTGGTTGGCCATGGCCTGTCCAAAACGACTGAAACCCGTCAAGGCTAACAGTTTTGCCGGCGTTACTCACTCGGCAAGCGGCGCTCTGCGCTGCAGGCGTTGCAACAGGCAACGGCCAGCTGCAAGCGCCCAGACCAACAGCGCGATCACGCTGACGGTGAACAACATGCCCGAGACGCCGCTCTGGCTGATCAGCTTACCGGCGAAGAACGGGAAGCCGAATACGCCGATGAAATACGCCAGGCTGAACAGCAGCAACGCCTGCGCGGTCAGTTGCGGCGGCGCTTCATTGGCTGCCAGGCCATTGATCACCGAGTAATTCAGGCCATAGCCGATGCCCAGCACGCCGGCAGCCAGCACATAGCTGAGGCTGTCATGCACCCAGCTGGCAAAACCCAGCACGGCGATCAGCATCAACGTGGTCAATGCCAGCGAGGTCGGCAGCGGGCTGCGCTTGACCACCCAGCCAGCGATCAACAACCGGCAGGTGATGGCGGCGCCCATGAAACCGATGAAAAACAGCGAATAGTCCAGACCAAGACTGGCCGCGTAACTGGTCTGGAAACTGCCCATGCCGCCAAAGATCGCCCCACCCAGGCCGACCATCACGATCGACAACGCCGAGCGCGAGCGCAGCACCTCGGCCGCCGAGCGCAGGCTGATCTGTACCGGCTCGCTGGGGCGCTGCTGGGCGATGGCGGTGGCCGCGCCCAAGCGCCAGAAGTAGCCACCGCCCAGCGCTGCGGTCAACGCGGCAGTGATGAACGTGGCCTGCACCGGCAGCCCCGCCAGCGCCGCCAACTTGCCCGCCAAAGGGCCGCTGCCGATGCCGGCCAGCATGCTCCCGGACAACAGCGCAAAGCAGTGCGTGCGTCGCGCCGGCGCGACCATCGCCGCGACCATGATCGGCCCCACGGTGTAGAACACGCCCCAGCCGATGCCAAGCAGTGCGCCGCAAGCCATCAGCATCAGGCCCAGCCCCGGCGCCATGGCGAAGCCCAGTGACGCGAGCACAAGGCACAATGCACCCAGCGCAATACAGCGGGCCGCGCCTAAACGCTGCAGCACGTGGCCGGAAACCAGCACCGCGACCAAGGTACTGGCCATGGCTACCGCAAATACCTGGCCGGCGTCATGCTCATTGCCGCCGAACGAGCGCACCAGCAACGACAGCAAAAAAGTTGCACCATAGGCAATCGAAAGCAGGAAGCAGGCAAAGCAGAACGCGCTGAAACGGGGCGTGGCGGACAGGTTCATTGGCGCGGTCCATGGGTGACTGGGCGCTTACTTCTAACATAGCCGGCAGCCGGGTTAGTCATTGGAATGGCGGAGTTGAGTTAACCAGGACTGCATCTTTCAGTGCGATTGGTTCGTAAATTGCGGGGGTCAATGCAGGCGGTAGGCATGTGCCAAGGCTGATGGGCTGGCTCACGGTTCAGCACCTCCCGCACCTGACATTTCTACCAGTTGTGCTGGCGCCAGCGCCAGCTGACACTCTGATCGTTGCACCTTGCTCCGGGCATGCCAGCCAAGGCTCCGCGCCGGAAAAATTAAAGGACTGATCCGGAGTGACTTGATGAACAAGAATGAACTGGTTAACGATATTGCCCAACGTGCGGCAATCAGCAAAAAGGACGCTGGAGATTTTCTCGACGCGTTCACCAAGGTCATCACCGAAACGCTGGAATCAGGGCAAGAGATCGCAATTGTCAATTTTGGCAGATTCTCCCTCACCCCGCGTGCCGAGCGGATGGGGAGAAACCCACAGACCGGTGAGCCGATGCTGATCCAGTCAGCCAATAAAGTGGTGTTCAAGCCGGGCAAGGGGATCAAGGACGCAGTCAACTGACTCGGCCCGGTTCAGCCACAACGCGCCCGCGCCGGACACTGCACCTTATGCAGGTTCAACGCGGTGTTGATGATGCCGATATGGCTGAATGCCTGCGGGAAGTTGCCGAGCATACGCTGCCCGGTTGGGTCGTATTGCTCGGCCAGCAAGCCAAGGTCGTTGCATAGCCCGAGCAAGCGCTGATACAGCGCGTCGGCCTGCTCGTGGCGACCCTGCAGCACATACACGTCAGCCAACCAGAACGAACATACCAGGAACGTCCCCTCCCCCGACGACAGCCCATCGCCGCAACTGTCACTGTCGTAACGCAGCAACAAGCCGTTCTTCTGCAGCCGGCTTTCGATCTGCTCCAGGGTGCGGACAAAACGTGGATCGTCGGCTGGCAAGAATCCGGTCAGGGCAATCTGCAGCAGGCTGGCGTCCATTTCGCTGGAGCCGTAGGCTTGGACGAAATGCTCACCGCTTGGGTCGAGCCCCTTGGTACAGACTTCGCGGTGAATCTCGTCCGCCACCCGACGGTAATGCTTGCTGCGATCAAGCTCCTCTTCGGTGGTTTCCGCCAGGCTCGCGGCACGGTCAAAAGCGACCCAGGCCATGACCTTGGAATGCACGAAGTGCTGGGGGCCGCCGCGCACTTCCCAGATACCTTCGTCCGGCTCGCGCCAGATGCTCTCCACATAGGGCAGGATCAACCGCGCAATGGCCGCGCTGCGGGGATGGCGCGGCAGGCCGCCCTTGATCGCCTGGGTCATGGCATCGGCAACTTCGCCGTAAATATCCAGCTGATGCTGCCCGGCCGCAGCGTTGCCGACCCGTACCGGCTGAGAGTGCTCATAGCCCGCCAGCCACGGCAGGTCGTACTCCTGCAGATCGCGCTCACCGGCCAGGCCGTACATGATCTGCATCTGCTCAGGGTTGCCCGCCACCGAACGCAGCAGCCATTCGCGCCAGGCTTGCGCCTCGTCGAAGTAGCCCAGGTTCATGAATGCCAGCAAGGTCATGGTCGCATCGCGCAGCCAGCAATATCGGTAGTCCCAGTTACGCTCACCGCCGACCCGTTCTGGCAGCGAGGTGGTCACCGCCGCGACGATGCCGCCAGTTGGAGCATAGGTCATCGCTTTGAGCGTGATCAGTGAACGCCTCACCTGAGCGCTATAGCGGCCAACGTCGGGGCAGCGGCCGGCAAAGGTCTGCCACTCGTTGAGGGTATGGACAAATGCCTCGTCCAGGTCGCAGTCGGGCTGCACCGGCAGATGCGAAGGCTGATGGCGCAGGCTGAACACCTGGCGCTCGCCGGCAGCTACGCGAAAGCGCACACCGGTATGGTGGTCCCAGGCATGGGTGGCGACGCTGCTGGAAAGAATCAGGCGGTCGGGCCCAGCCACCGCGCTGAGGGTCAGCAGGTCGATCTTTTCCACCCAGGGCACGCTGCGGCCGTAATCAAAACGCAGCACCAGGTCCATCTCGAAGCTGGTCTCGCCAGCAAGCCCCTCGACGATGCGAATCACTGAGTTGGTGTCACACAGCGGCATCAAATCAAGCACCCGCGCCCGACCGCTGGCGGTGCTGTACACCGTCTCCAGAATCAGGCTGTCTTCGAGGTACTGGCGCGTGCTGCTCTCAACCGGATCGGAGGGCGCCAGGCGCCAGCGGCCGTTCTCTTCGTTGCCGAGCAAGGCGGCAAACACCGCCGGGGCGTCGAAGCGCGGCAGGCATAGCCAGTCGATCGAACCGTCGCGGCTGACCAGGGCGGCGCTACGGCAGTTGCCGAGCAGAGCGTAGTCTTCGATCGGGGCTGGCATTGAAACTCCTTGGCATGGGTTGAACAGGTTGGGCGGGTTAAATCACCGAAAAGCTCTACCGACCCGGCAACATCAGCCCAGGCTATGCCACTCACGCTTGTCACGGCTGAGCAGCTCGTTGCCCGCTTCCGGGCCATCCTCGCCGGCGGGGTATTCATGCACCTTGCTCTCGCTGGCCCAGGCATCGAGAAACGGCTGTACGGCACGCCAGCCGTTTTCGATGTTGTCAGCGCGCTGGAACAGCGTCTGGTCACCGGTCAGGCAGTCGTAGATCAAGGTCTCGTAGCCGGTGGCCGGCGGCATCTTGAAAAAGTCCTTGTAGGCAAATCCGAGCTCGACATTCTCCATGATCATCTCCGGCCCCGGGCGCTTGGCCTGCAGGTCGAACCACATACCTTCATTGGGCTGGATCTGGATTTTCAGGTAGTTGGGCTTGGGTCGCTCCAGCTCCGATTCACGAAACTGGGCGTACGGCGCTGGCTTGAAGCAGATGGCGATCTCGGTGTCACGCACACTCATGCGCTTGCCGGTACGCAGGTAAAAAGGCACCCCAGCCCAACGCCAGTTGTCGATCATCACCTTCAAGGCAACGTAGGTTTCGGTCTGGCTGTCGGGGGCTACGTTGGCTTCTTCGCGGTATCCCGGCACGCGCTTGCGGCCCTGCTTGCCGACGCTGTACTGGCCACGCACCGAGTTTTTCAGGGCCATCTTGGTCGACCAAGGGCGGATGGCGCCGATCACCTTGGCCTTCTCGCCGCGCACCGCATCGGCGCCGAATGCAGCTGGTGGCTCCATGGCGACCATGGCCAACAGCTGGAACAGGTGATTGGGGACCATGTCGCGCAACGCGCCGGTGTTGTCATAGAACGCGCCACGGGTCTCGACGCCGACGGTCTCGGCAGCGGTGATCTGCACGTGGTCGATGTAGTGATTGTTCCAGAACGATTCGAACAGGCCATTGGAGAAGCGGCTGACCAGGATGTTCTGTACGGTCTCTTTGCCCAGATAATGGTCGATGCGGTAGATCTGTCGTTCATGCATGACCTTGAGCAGGCAGGCGTTGAGCGCCTCGGCGCTGGCCAGGTCAGTGCCAAACGGTTTTTCGATCACCACCCGGCGGAAACCCCCAGCCGACTCATCGAGCAAGCCCGCCTCGCCCAGCCGCTGCGCGACCTCAGGGAAGAATCGCGGCGACGTGGCCAGATAGAAGATGGCGTTGCCATGGCGGGTGCCCTCGACGCGCTTGGCCAGGGCCTGATAAGTGGCCGGGTCGAGGAAATCACCGGTCTGGTAATCCAGCCGCTTGGCCAGCCGCGCCCAGACCTTTTCATCGAGGTTCTTGGTCGCGCCCTGCTCGCGGTTGGCCATGAAACTGTGCAGGCGCTCGGCAAACTCCTCTGAGCTGGCGGCGTTGTGGTCAACGCCGACGATACGCAAATTGCGATCGAGCAGGCCGTCGCGGCTGAGGTTGTACAGCGCCGGCATCAGCAGGCGCTTGACCAGATCACCGCTGGCGCCGAACAGGAACAACGTGCACGGCGGTGCTGCGGGTATCTTCGCTTGGCTCATGGGCGCTTGTTCTCGACATGCCCGCCAAAGCCCAGGCGCATGGCCGACAGGACCTTGTCGCCGAAGGTGCCCTGCTGCTGGCGTGAACGGAAGCGGGCAAACAGCGCGCTGGACAAAACCGGGACCGGCACGGCCTGCTCGACGGCAGCGTCGATGGTCCAGCGGCCTTCACCACTGTCCGACACCGAACCACTGAACTGAGCCAAGGCCGGGTCGGCGACCAGCGCGTCGGCGGTCAGGTCGAGCAGCCACGAGGTGACCACGCTACCACGGCGCCAGACTTCGGCGATTTCTGCCACGTTCAAGTCAAAGCGCTGGGCCTCGGGCAATTCATCACTGCCCTTGCTGCGCAGCAGGTCGAAGCCTTCGGCATAGGCCTGCATCAAGCCGTACTCGATGCCGTTGTGGATCATCTTCACGTAGTGGCCGGAGCCTGCCGGGCCGGCATGGATGTAACCGTGCTCGGCACGTGCGTGCGCACCTTCGCGGCCCTGGGTGCGCGGGATCTCGCCAACACCCGGGGCCAGTGCGCTGAACAGCGGCTCCAGGCGCTCAAATACGTCTTTCTCGCCGCCAATCATCATGCAATAGCCGCGCTCCAGGCCCCAGACGCCGCCGGAGGTACCGACATCCAGATAATGCAGGCCACGCTGGGACAGCTCGGCCGCGCGGCGCATGTCGTCCTTGTAGAAGGTGTTGCCGCCGTCGATGATCGCATCGCCTGGTTCGAGCAGGTCGGCCAGCTGGCGGATGGTCTGCTCGGTCGGCTCGCCGGCTGGCAGCATCACCCACACGGCGCGCGGTGCTTTCATTTTTTGAATCATTGCTCCCAGGTCGTGGGCACCCTGGGCGCCTTCATTTTCCAGGGCGGTGACCGCGTCGCGGTTGCGGTCATGGACCACGGTACGATGCCCGGCACGCATCAGCCGTCTTGCAATATTGCCGCCCATGCGGCCCAGCCCGACGATTCCCAGTTGCATGTGGCGTCGCTCCCCTCAGAAATAAATGACAAGGCGGTTCAGGTTTTCAGATTAGTCCAGCTCATCGGCAAAGGGTTCAGCGACGAACGGCCTGACCACCATAAACAAAAAAGTTCCCAAGCTCGCAGAAAGAATTCAGAATGCGCGCCGTATGAGCGGCTACGCTTAGAATGTCACTAGCCAATTGCGAGGTGTGCAATGGGTACCTTGATGCAAAACACTCCTGTCCAGACCCTTTTTGTTTCCGTTCGCCGTGATGAACTGCGTCGTCTGAAGGAAGAGCGTGACCTGCTGTTGCAACAGGTCGCGCAGTTGAGCCTGCAGCTTGAGCAGGGCAAAAACAGCGAAAAGTCGCTCATTAGCTGAGACCCTTTACCTACATTTATCGCACGTAGTTGTTTCTACCTTGGATGCTTTGCAGGCCCACCCGGCGGCCTGCTTCCAAGGAGTTTCAACATGAACCGCCCCTGCCTTTACCTATCTGTAGCTTTCCTGTGCCTGCCTGCGTACGCGACTGCGGTAACCAAAGAGTGCCAGCCAGTTGCCGACGATGACGTGCTGTCACTGTTCAGCCAATGGAATGCAAGCTTGCAGAGCGGTGATCCCACGGCCGTGGCCAGGCTGTATACAGCAGACGCGCTGTTGCTACCCACGGTGTCCAGTCTGCCGCGGCTGAGCACTGCCGAGCGTGTTGACTACTTCAAGCATTTCCTTGCTGACCGCCCATCCGGCACGCTCGATAGTCACCATGTCAGCATCGGTTGCAACCAGGCGTCACTGGCCGGGCTGTACACATTCGATTTTGCGGCGACCGGCAAGCAAGTGGCCGCTCGATATACCTTTACCTACAACTGGACCGGCAGCGAGTGGCTGATCAGCCATCATCATTCCTCGCTGCTGCCTGCTGGCTGAAGCTTGCGCCAGGCTTAGCAGGGCACGGCAGGCGGCGCCAAAAGAGCTTCGCAGCAGACAATAAATAAGTTGAATTGGGAACCATTCGCTTTTATCTTGCGCCCGGTCCTCAATTCAACTGTGCCTGTCTGCCAGGGGCGTCGCATGTCGCTGCATGAAACAGATTCGATCATCCCTCTTGAGGTTCTCTACGGCACCCAGCGCAGCTGGCTACAGGCATGGCTGCGGCGTTCGCTGGGCTGCTCGCAGCAGGCTGCCGACCTGGCGCAGGACACGTTCGTGCGCTTGCTGGTGCGCAACCAGCCGATCAGCGACCGCGCCCCGCGGGCGTTGCTGGCGCGCATCGCCCGCGGCCTGGTGATCGATCACTGGCGCCGCGATGCACTGGAACGCGCCTACCTTGAGACCCTGGCCCTGCAGCCAGAGGCCAGTTTTCCATCCCCTGCAGTACGCCATGAGGCGCTGCAATGTCTGGAGCGCATCGCGCAAATGCTCGACGGTCTCAAGCCGGCCGTGCGTGAGGCATTCCTGCTTTACCAACTGAGCGGCCTGACCCACGTGCAAGTGGCCGAGCAGTTAGGTATTTCCAGCCGCACGGCCGAGCGACACGTAGCCAGCGCCCTGCTCCACTGCTATCGGGTGTGCTTCGAGGATGCCCTGTGAGCGCGAGCGCGGAGCGGTTGCCGGAGGCGATCGTGTGCAAGGCCATCGAGTGGCAAATGCGCCTGCGCGATCAGCCGCACCACCCCGAGTTGCAGGCGCAGCTAATGGCCTGGCGGCAGCGCGATGGCCGGCATGAGTTGGCCTGGCTGCGCTTGGGCCAGTTGGCTGGTCAGTTTGACCCCGGGCGGTTACCGGATGCAGCGCAGACCTCGGCCGTGTTACGCCGGGCCGAGGTTGATGTGGGTCGACGGCGGATGCTGTCCTTGCTTGGGGTGGGTTTGGCGGTTGGCAGTGGCGCGTTGCTGTTGAGCCATACCGCACCTGGCTGGCGGAGTGACTTTGCCACGGCTACCGGGGAGCGTCGGCGGGTGCCGTTGGCCGCTGGTGGTGAGGTGCTGTTGAACACCGACAGTGCAGTGGATATCGAGGCTGGGCGGATGGTGCTGCGTTCGGGTGAAGTGTTGCTGGATGGGCCGAGCTGGGTTGCCGGTTGCCGCTTCGCCAGTTGTGAAGGGCGCGGAGCGCGTGCGGTGGTGCGGGAGCGGGCTGGGTTCACTGAGGTGCATGTGGCGCGGGGACAAGTGTTGGTGCACGCGGCTGGCGGGATGCAGCAGTTGGCTGCAGGGGATGGGGTGGCGGTAGATGGCGGAGGGATCAAGCCGTTGGTAGGCGTGGGGATCGATCCGTTTGGTTGGAGTCGGGGGGTGTTGGTTGCCAGTGATGTGGGGCTTGGGGAGTTTTTGGCCGAGGCTGGGCGGTATCGGGCTGGGTGGCTTGGGTGTGATGCAGGGGTTGCCGGGCTGCGATTGAGTGGGGTGTTTCGTTTGGATGACCCTGAGGGGTTGTTGGGCAATATCGAGCGGTTGTTGCCGGTCAGGGTGGTGGAGCGGACGCGGTGGTGGGTTCGGGTTGTGGCGGTTTGATCTGTGGTCTGCTGCTTGTTTTGTGAGCTTATCCATTTTCTGTTGTGGCAGTGCGGGCCCCTTTCGCCCTTACGGCGAGTCACTTGCCCCAAAAAAGTAACCAAAAAAGGGCTCGCTCCCACATACGGCCCCTGCGCTGCGCTCCGGGGTCCCCTCACTCCGGCATAGCTCCCGGGAGGACCGCGCTGTACGGCCCATCCTGGGCCGCAGCGCTTGCCGGCCATCCATGGCCGGCACCTCCCTTCGCAATGCCTGCGTTCGGCCTTCTGAGGTCGCTGGTAGATCAAGATCAAGATCAAGAGCACGCCTCGCTGCGCTGGCGCAGATCAAGGGCGGGACCGCAAAGCGGCCCCAGCATTTGACCTTCGCTTTTGATCTGCGCCAGCGCAGCGAGGCGTGCTCTTGATCTTCATCTTGCTCTTGATCCACCGGCGACTCAGGAGGCCGAGCGCAGGTCTTGCGAAGGGAGGTGACGGGCATGGATGCCCGGCAAGCGCTGCGGGCCAGGATGGCCCGTACAGCGCGGTCCTCCCGGGAGCAAGACCGAAGCGAGGGAACCCCGCAGCGCAGCGGAGGGGCCGGATGTGGAGCCAAGCATTTTTTTGGTTACTTTTTTGGGGCGTTTGCCAAAAAAGTGACTCGCCGTAAGGGCGAAAGGGGCCCTAACAGCCACCGGGGGTGTCAGAAATTTTGTGTTCGGGCATAACATGAGTAAGAGGTGCATGTATGCCAACCAAAAAGAAACCCCTGCGTGACCTACCAAAAATCCCCAAGGAGCTGCTCGAGCAGTTCGGTGAAGGGCTGATGACCGCAGAGGCTATCGAAGACGCTTCTGCGGCCTTCAAGAAGGCTTTGATTGAGCGAGCATTGAGTGCTGAGCTCGGTCACCACCTGGGGTATCCGCCGGGCGCGCAGCGCCCAGAGGATGAAACCAACCAGCGCAACGGCAAAACGGGCAAGACGGTTTTGACAGGGGATGGCCCGCTGCGGCTGGAGATTCCCCGTGATCGGGATGGCAGTTTTGCCCCCATTCTGATCCCCAAGCATGAGCGGCGTTACACCGGTTTTGATGACAAGATCATCGCCATGTATGCCCGAGGCATGACCGTTCGAGAAATCCGCGCTTTCCTCTCTGAGCAATACGGGACGGACGTTTCCCATGACTTCATCAGCTCAGTCACTGACGAGGTGATGGAGGAAATTGGTGCGTGGCAACAGCGACCGCTTGAGCCGATGTACCCAGTCATTTTCTTCGATGCGCTGCGGGTCAAGATCCGCGAAGAAGGCCTTGTCCGCAACAAGGCGATTTACTTAGCGCTGGGTGTTTTACCCGATGGAACGCGCGATATTCTTGGCATCTGGATCGAAAACACTGAGGGTGCGAAGTTTTGGATGAAGGTATTCAACGACCTCAAGACCCGCGGCGTAGAAGACGTGCTGATAGCCGTTACCGACGGTCTCAAAGGCATGCCAGAGGCGCTAAGTGCAGTGTTTCCGGCGACAACGCTGCAAACCTGCATCGTCCACTTGATCCGCAACAGCCTCGATTATGCGGCGTGGGATAAGCGCCGTGAGCTGGCCAAGGCGCTTAAACCGGTCTATCAGGCCATCACCGCAGAAGCGGCTGAGGAAGCACTGGGTGCCTTTGAAAATGGCCCTTGGGGAAAGCAGTACCCAGCGGTCGTGGCGGCCTGGAGACGAGCTTGGGATCGAGTGATCCCATTTTTTGTCTTCCCACCTGCCATTCGAAAAGTGATCTATACGACCAACGCTATCGAAAGCATCAACGCCCAGCTACGCAAGATCATCAAAACGCGAGGCCACTTCCCGACTGATGACGCAGCGACCAAGCTGATCTGGCTTGGGCTTCGCAACATTACGGCAAACTGGGGCTCGGCGGCGCATGATTGGAAAAATGCGATGAATCAATTTGCGATTCTGTACGGCGACCGATTTATCAGGCCGACCTGGTAAAAGCCCGGCCTGCCCAGCGGCAGGCCATTACCGGCCCGCACACAAAAAATCTGACACTCTCCAGCCACCACAGAAAACGGATAAGCCCACAGAGCCAGAGGACAACCCACAAATAGCCGAAGCCGCCAGAAAAAAACTGTCGGACTTCCCCACCTCATCCGGTTAGCAGTGATATCCCCTCGAACGGACCCGCCCCAATGCCACCCCACAGCAGCAACCTCCCCACCGCCCTGGCCCTGGCCCTGGCCCTCTTGGCCAGCAGCGCCAGCGCCGCCGAAAAAACCGCGCCAACCATCCCCCCGGGCCCTCTGGCCCAAGCCCTGAGCACCTTCGCCGAACGCTCGGGCATCACCCTCTCCTTCTCCCCAGAAAACGTTCAAAACCTCACAACCCAAGGCACCCAGCCAGGCGGCACGCTCGACGAAGCCCTCGCCCGCCTGCTCCAGGGCACCAACCTTAGCCCGCACAAAACCCAGTCCGGCTACGTCATCCTGCCCACCGCGACCGACACCAGCCTGCAACTCGACCCCACCAACATCGACGCCAACGCCAGCCAAAGCGCCTTCGCCCCGGTCAGCGGCTACTACGCCAGCAACGCCAGCAGCGCAACCAAGACCGACCGCCCAATCCTTGAAACCGCGCAAAGCGTCAGTGTCGTCACCGCTGCGCAGATCGCCGACCGCAAGGTCGACCGCGTCGAAGACGCCGTCGCTTACACCGCCGGCGTGCGTGTGGGCAGCTCGGGGCTGGACCCGCGCTTTGACATGATCAGCGTGCGCGGTTTCGAAACCACCATGTCCGCCGACTTCCTCGACGGCCTGCGCCAACCCGGCAGCGGCTGGCTGTCGCTGTACCAGACCGAAGCCTACAACCTGGAACGCATCGAAGTGGTCAAAGGCCCTGCTTCGGTGCTGTACGGCCAGATCAGCCCCGGCGGCATGGTCAACAGGGTCAGCAAGCGCCCGAGCCTGGACGCACGCAACGAAGTGCAGATCCAGGCCGGCAACTACAACCACCAACAAGGCCAGTTCGACCTCGGCGGACGCTTGGACGAACAAGGCGACCTGCTCTACCGCGTGGTCGGTGTCTACCGCGATGCAGAAAACTACATCGAGCAACTGAACAACGACGTGCGCCTGATCGCGCCATCGCTGAGCTGGCAGATCGACCCCGACACCCGTCTCACCCTGCTCGCCCAATACCAGGAGCGTGAAACCGCCGGTTCACCGATGCTCTACCAGCAAGGCGAGCACCTGAGCAACTTCTGGCAGGGCGATGAATACTTCGACAAACTCGAACAGCGCCAGTGGACCCTGGGTTACGAGTTCGAGCACATCCTCAACGACACCTTCACCTTCCAGCAAAACCTGCGCTACGGCCAGGTCGACACCACCAACCAGTACATGCAGCCCTTCCAGGAGCGTGGCTCGGTGCTCGATCGACAAGCCGTCGGCGTCTACGAAAACATGACCTCGCTGTCGACCGACACCCGCCTGGTCAGCCGCTTCGATACCGGCAGCCTGCGCCACACCCTGGTCAGCGGCTGGGATTATGCCCTGCTTGAAACCGACCTGCTGTACGCCATGGGCCCCGGGCCTTCGATCGATCGCTACGCGCCCGACTACCACCAGCCGGTTGCGCGCCCGAACACGGCCTGGGCCGACGAGGACGGTCTGGAGCACCGCAGCGGCCTGTACCTGCAAGACCAGATCGAGATCGACCGCTGGCGCCTGTCGGCCGGGCTGCGCCGTGACAAGGTAGATGTTCGCCGCAGCAATCACCTCGCCGGCAGCAAGCGCAAGGACGACGACGCGGCCACCACCGGCTCGATCGGCGCGCTGTACCTGTTCGACAACGGTGTCGCGCCCTACGCCAGCTACGCCACCTCGTTTTTGCCACAGAGCAGCAGCCAGCCCGATGGCAGCCCCTACAAGGCCACTGAGGGCGAGCAATATGAGTTGGGCGTGAAGTACCAACCACCGGGCAGCTCGACCCTGCTCACCGCCTCGCTGTACCACCTGACCCAGCAAAACGTGTTGACCCGCGACCTGGCCGACCCGACCCGCAGCATCGCCACCGGTGAGCAGACCTCCAAGGGCCTGGAGCTGGAAGCGGTATCCGACCTGAGCGAGCGCCTCAAGCTGACTGCCAGCTACAGCTACAACGATGCCGAGGTGACCAAGAGCAACGACGGCAATCAGGGCAAGCAACCGCTCAACGTGCCACGCCATCTGGCCTCGATGTGGCTCGACTACCGCTTGCCGTTCGGCCTCGGCCTGGGCGCGGGTGCGCGCTACACCGGCAGCAACTTCGGCGATGCCGCCAACACCCAGAAGAACGAGGGCTACACCCTGGTCGACGCTGGCGTGCACTACGACTTTGCCGGCGACCTGGACGGCGTGCGCCTGGGCTTCAACGCGCGCAACCTGCTCGACAAGCGCTACATCAATTGCCAGCAGGGTTACTGCTATCGCGGCGAGGCACGCAGCCTGGTCACCAGCCTCAGCTATCGCTGGTAAGGAGAACACTGATGATGCGCACACTGTGGATTTACCTGAGCGCCCTGTTTTTTGCCGGGCTGGCACACGCCGCGCCGGTGACACTGGACGGCACTGAACAATGGACGATGAAAAGCGCCCAAGGCCGCGAGTACCGGATCATGGTCAGCCTGCCGGAAGGCGATGTGCCGTGGACCGGCGGCTACCCGGTGATCTACCTGCTCGACGGCAACGCGTACTTCCCGGCCTTCCATGCCGCCAAGCGCGCGCAGGAGCGCTTGCGCGGCTCGATTCTGGTGGCGATCGGTTATCCCAGTGATACCCCGCTGGACTTCGAGCGCCGCGCCTTCGACCTGTCTCCGCCGCAACCAGCCGAACGCAACGTGCCGCCGCAGGGCGGCCAGGACGTGTTTCTGGACTTCATCGAAAAGCGCCTGATGCCTGAGGTCAACAGCCGCTTCAAGGTCGATCAAGACCAACGCAGCCTGGTCGGGCACTCGTTCGGTGGCATGTTCGCGGTGTATACCCTGTTCACCCGCCCGGCGCTGTTTCAGCATGCCGTGGCGATCAGCCCCAGCCTGTGGTGGCGGGACCGCTACTTGCTGGAACACGAGCGCACGTTCACCCAACGCGCCCATGCCGGGCAGATCGACCTCACCCACAGCAGCCTGAACCTGCTGATTGGTGATCGCGAGATGCCCCAGGAGATCCAGGACGCGCGCTCGCTGCAGTTGCGCCTGGAGCAGCTGTCGCAGTACGGCCTGCGCAGTGATTTCCAGATCGAGCCAGGCGAAGACCATATGTCGGCGCCATTTCGTGTTGCCCCGCGCGTGCTCGACGAACTGATGAGCACACGTCGCTACTAACCGACCGACATCACCCAAAGTGGCGCACCAACACAGTGCGCCAGATCCAAGGCGCACCCCGCTGGCGCATTGCATCCATGACATAAAAATGTCGTAAATGGTCGACATCTTCGCGATTTACACCCATCTACAGACGCCAACGTTTGCGTCTGGCCCGCCTCATAACGAAAGTGACCGGCGGGTCACCTTTTTATCACCTACTCTCCTACACTCGAATCCGGCCCGCCATTTGCTCTGTCTTCAAGTGACGCAAATAAGTCGAACTTTTCAAAACGGCGGTGGGTCAGCAAGTAAGTAGGCCAGGCAAAGGTAAAAACCCAGCCCTGGTCAAGCCATCCCGGACTGATCGACCGCCTTTGGCAAGTACGCTGATTGCGCAGTGCCCGCGCGCACGTTCAGGAGCATGGATAGCACTACACCGTTTAGACCAGAGAGAACCCAACACGAAGCAATGCGACGGGTGCCAGCCACCCGACCAGATTAGGGACGGAGAGAAGAATGATCAGTGCCGCTGTCGAGCCACACGCAAGTAGTTTCAACCCGAACAACCGCGAGCCGCTGCAGATGGAGCGCGGGACGGCAGGCAAGGCACCTGGCGCAGAGCGCCAGAACAACCCGAACAAGCGCAAGGTTCTCTTTGTTACTTCGGAATTCGCCGATCTGGTCAAGACCGGCGGCCTGGGCGATGTGTCTGCCGCACTGCCGCGGGCCATGGCTCACTTGCACGATGTGCGGGTGCTGATCCCCGGCTACCCGCAGGTGGTCGACAGCGACTACCCGATCCATATCGTTGGTGAACTCGGCGGCCACGCTGCTCTGCCGCCGTGCAAGATCGGCCGCATGGACCTGCCCGATGGCCTGGTCATCTATGTGCTGATCTGCCCGGAACTGTATGAGCGTGAAGGCTCGCCCTACGGCGCCAACAACGGGCGCGATTGGCCGGACAACCATATTCGCTTCGCCCGCCTCGGCTTGGCCGCAGCAGAAATCGCTGCTGGCGAGGGCCTGGCACACTGGACCCCGGAACTGGTCCACGCCCACGACTGGCCGGCTGGCCTGGCACCGGCGTACATGCACTGGCGCGGTCTGAAGACACCGACTCTGTTCACCATCCACAACCTGGCCTATCAGGGCGTGTACAACCGTGGCTGCAGCCCGGAGCTGGCGATCCCTGATCACGCCATGCAGCAGGAGGGCATGGAGTTCTACGGCAAGCTGTCGTTCCTCAAGGCCGGCCTGGCTTATTCCAGCCACATCACCACGGTCAGCGCCACTTACGCCAAGGAAATCACCACCCCCGAGTTCGGTTGTGGCCTGGACGGCTTCCTTGCCAGCAAGGCGCAACAGGGCTTGCTTGGTGGCATTCCCAATGGCATCGACGAAAGCTGGGATTCGGCGACCGACAAGCACCTGGTGCACAACTTCAGCATCAACGACTGGGACGGCAAGGCGCGCAATGCCGCGCAGGTCCGCGAGCTGTTCGAACTCGAGCCATCCGACGGCCCGCTGTTCGCGGTGGTCTCGCGGCTGGTGTTCCAGAAAGGTCTCGACCTGACCTTGGCCGTTGCCGACTTCATCGTCGAGCAAGGCGGTCAGATTGCGATCATCGGCCGCGGCGAGCCAGAAGAAGAACAAGCCATGCGCGAGCTGGCTCTGCGTCACCCAGGCCGTATCGGCGTGCGCATTGGCTTCAACGAAACCGACGCCCGGCGCATGTTCGCCGGCAGCGATTTCCTGCTGATGCCATCGCGTTACGAACCCTGCGGCTTGAGCCAGATGTACGCCCAGCGCTTCGGTTCGCTGCCGGTGGCGCGCAATACCGGCGGCCTGGCCGACACCATCGATAATGGTGTCACCGGTTTCCTGTTCAACGAATCCACCGTCGACAGCTACCGCGAGGCGCTGAGCCGCGCCTTCTATATCTATGGCAAGAAAGACCTGTTGCATGCCATGCGCTGCCTGTCGATGACCCAGCCATTCAACTGGTGTCAGGCGGTCGAACCCTATGCGCACCTTTATGAAGATCTGGTCAAACAGGTCCAGCTGAGCAATTACTGATCGGAGTTACGAAGATGCACAGACATGGCGCACACATGTTGGACGCCACGTCGGCGCGCTTCGCCCTCTGGGCGCCGGATGCGCGCAGCGTGAGCCTGCAACTGCAAGACCAACCTGAAATCCTCATGCAGCGTGACAGCGATGGCTGGTTCAGCATCGATGTCGCCTGCCCGCCCGGCAGCCGTTATCGCTATCGGGTCAACGCTGAACTGGAAGTGGCCGACCCGGCCTCGCGCTATCAGCCCGAGGGCGTACACGGCCCCAGCCAACTGGTCGAACTTGCTGCATACCCCTGGCTGCACCCGTGGCAGGGCCGGCCCTGGCATGAAGCAGTTATCCAGGAGGTGCACGTCGGCCTGCTGGACGGCTACGCCGGCGTCGCCGGGCAACTGCCGCGGCTGGCTGAGCTGGGCGTAACTGCCATCGAATTGATGCCCTTGGGGCAGTTCCCAGGCGAGCGTAACTGGGGCTACGACGGCGTGCTGCCGTTCGCTCCACAGCACAATTACGGCAGCCCGCAGCAGTTGTGTGCACTGGTTGATAAAGCCCATGGCCATGGCCTGATGGTTATGGTCGATGTGGTCTACAACCACTTCGGCCCGGACGGCAACTACCTGCACGCCTACGCTGACCCGTTTTTCCGCGAAGACCGGCAGACGCCATGGGGCGCCGCGATTGATTTTCGCAAGCCCGAGGTGCGCGAGTACTTTATCCAGAACGCTCTGATGTGGCTGTGTGACTACCGCATTGACGGCCTGCGCCTGGATGCGGTGCATGCTATCGACCAACCGGATTTTCTACTCGAACTGGCCGCCCGGGTGCGTGCTGCAGTAGAGCCGGGACGACAGGTCTGGCTGGTACTGGAAAACGAGCACAATCAGGCCGACCTGCTCGAACAGGGCTTCGACGCGCAGTGGAACGACGATGGCCACAACGCCTTGCACGTGCTGCTGACCGACGAAGTGGAAGGGTATTACGAAGACTACAAGGACCGTCCAGTTGAAAAGCTCGCTCGCTGCCTGAGCGAGGGGTTCGTGTTCCAAGGGCAGAACACTCGCCACGGCACCCCGCGTGGTGAACCCAGCGGGCATCTGCCGCCGACCTCGTTCGTGCTGTTTTTGCAGAACCACGACCAGATCGGCAACCGCGCCATGGGCGAGCGCCTGACCCGCCTCTGCCCGCCGCAGGCGCTGCGTGCCGCAACCGGGCTGTTGCTGCTGTCGCCGATGATCCCGTTGCTGTTCATGGGCGATGAAGAAGGCAGCTGTCAGCCGTTCGTGTTCTTCACCGACTTCCATGACGAACTGGCCGATGCAGTACGTGAGGGGCGCCGCGGCGAGTTTGCCCACTTCGCCGCATTTGCCAACCCCGATACCCGCGCCAAGATCCCCGACCCGAACGCCGCCGCGACCTTCAGCGCCTCACGGCTCGATGGCCAGCAAGTACTGGCCGGCTGGCACGGCTTGTACCAGCAACTGCTGCAACTGCGCGCTCGGCATATCGTCCCGCACTTGCCCGGCACCCGCGCCCTGGGCTGCGAAGTGCTCGGCGACAAGGCCGTCAGCGCGCGCTGGCAGTTGGGCAACGGCAGCGAGCTGCGCATCGACCTCAACCTGGGCGGTACTGCCGTCAACGCCAACCTGCCCGCCGCCCGCTGGCGCCTGTTCGACACTGGCGCCGATGCCCACCCTGACACTTCCCTGACCGCGCACAGTTGCGTGGTCAGCCTGATCCCTTCTGGCCTGGAACCATCATGAGCGACTCGCCCCTGCACCAATTGGCCGCTCGGGCCGGCCTGGCCCGAGACTGGATAGACGCCAACAACCGCCCGCAACAGGTCAGTGACGAGGTCCTGCGCCAGGTCCTGGCCGGCCTCGGCCACCCTGCTGACGATAATGCCGCGATCATTGCCAGCCTGCGTGATCTGGAACACGCCGAAGACGGCGAGCACCTGCCGCCGCTGTTGACCTGCGAGGTCGACCAGGCGCTGTCGCTGGTGCATTACTTCCCGGCGGGCAGCGCTGTGCAGTGCGTGCTTGAAAACGGCGACCCGCTCGAGCTGCAACTGGACGAGCAGGCGCGCCTGCCGGGCACCCTGCCGCTTGGTTACCATCAACTGCAGATCGAGCAGCGCGAGTTCACCGTGGCGGTCTGCCCGCCGCGCTGTTACAGCCTTGAACAAGCCGTTGACGAGCCGCCTGCGCGGCTGTGGGGCCTGGCCGCTCAGTTGTACAGCCTGCGCCGGGAAGGTGGCGGCGGTTACGGCGATTGCATGGCCTTGGAGCAACTCGCCCGAAGCGCTGCCGAGCGCGGTGCCGACGCCATCGCGATCAGCCCCATCCATGCCTTGAGCCTCGCCGATCAGCAGCACTTCAGCCCCTACTCGCCTTCCAGCCGGCTCCAGCTCAACAGCCTCTATGCCAGCCCCGCCACCGTCCTCGGTGAGCGCGCGGTGCGCCTCGCTGTGGAAGCCTGCCTGTTGCAGCCAACCCTCGATGCACTTGAGCAGGAGCCGCTGGTCAACTGGCCGGTGGCCGCCGACGCGCAACAGCGCGTGCTGGAAGTCCTCTACAAAGACTTCAATCAGGGCAATCATCCGCTGCGTGATGACTTTGACAGTTTCTGCGCAGCGGCCGGCGAGCCACTGACGATGCATTGCCGCTTCGAGCTGCTGCAGGCCGAAGCTGTTGCCCAAGGCCTTGGCAGCGACTGGCGTAACTGGCCGCCGGCCTGGCAAGACCCCCACCACCCTGAAGTCGAAGCACTGGCCGCCACACATCCGTCGCGGGTGGAGTTTCATGCCTTTTGTCAGTGGCTGACTGAGCGCAGCCTGCAACGCGCACAACAGGCGGCAGTTGCCGGCGGCATGGCCATCGGCCTGATCGCTGACCTCGCCGTGGGTGCGGACGGTGCCGGCAGCCAGGCCTGGAGCCGACAGGATGAACTGCTGGCCAGTCTGACCGTCGGCGCACCGCCGGATATTCTCAATCGCTCGGGGCAAGACTGGGGCATCAGTGCATTCTCCCCGGAGGGCCTCAAGCGCAACGGCTACCGCGCCTTTATCGAAATGCTGCGGGCCAACCTGGCACATGCCGGCGGCCTGCGCATCGATCACGTCATGGGCCTGCGCCGGCTGTGGCTGATCCCCAACGGCGCCAAACCCAGCGAGGGCGCGTACCTGAATTTCCCGTTCGACGACCTGCTGCGCCTGCTGGCGCTGGAATCGGTCAAGCATGAGGCGGTGATCCTTGGCGAAGACCTTGGCACGGTGCCCGACGGCCTGCGCGAAACCATGGCGAGCAAGGCCCTGCTGGGCATGCGCGTACTGCCTTTCGAGCAGCACTCGACCGGCCACTTCAAGGCGGTCCTGGACTGGCCGGACGACGCCATGGCGACCACCGGCACCCATGACCTGGCGCCCCTCGCCGGCTGGCTGCAAAGCCGCGATATCGACTGGAGCCATCGTTTGCAGTTGCTCGATGCCGCCGCAGAGCTGCACTGGCGTCACGACCGGCAAAAAGAGTGCGACGGCCTGCGCCGCCTGCTGGAAAGCAACTACGGCTCGCTGCCCGGTAATGACGAGTTGATTGACGCGGCTATCCGCTTTGTCGGCCATACCCGCGCGCCGCTGGTACTGATCCCGCTGGAAGACCTGCTTGGCAGCGATGAGCAGCCCAACCTGCCCGGCACTACCGAAGGCCACCCCAACTGGCGGCGGCGTTTTACCAAGCCTGTGACTGAATTACTCGATGACGAAGACGCTGCACGGCGTTTGGAACTGCTGGCGCAAGCCCGCGAGCAAGCTTGGGAGCGTGACCAATGAAAGCCTTGACCGCCACTGTGCGCCTGCAATTGCACAGCGACTTCACCCTTGACGATGCAGTGCCGCTGGTGCCGTATTTTGCCCGCCTGGGCATCAGCCATGTGTACGCCTCGCCGATCCTCAAGGCCCGCGCCGGGTCACGTCATGGCTATGACGTGGTCGACCCGACCCAGATCAACCCGGAGCTGGGTGGCGAGGCGGCTTTGCTGCGCCTGGTCGCCGCCCTGCGCAAGCACGGCATGGGCTTCATTCTCGACACCGTGTCCAACCACATGGCCGTCGGTGGCGCCGACAACCCCTGGTGGCAGAGCCTGTTGGCCTGGGGTCGACGCAGCCCCTACGCCGAATTCTTCGATATCCAGTGGCACTCCGCCGACCCGCTGCTGGCCGGTCAACTGCTGCTGCCGTTTCTCGGCAGCGATTATGGCCAGGCCCTGCAGAACGGCGAACTGCCGCTGACCTTCGATGCCACGACCGGCATGCTCGAGGTTGCTCATTACGATCACCGCTTCCCGATCTGTCCGGCTGATTACGGCCAGATCCTCAGCCACATTCCACAGCTGCAAGACCTGGCTCAGCACTTCAGTGCCTTGCGCGGTTCGGCGCAGCCGCTGATAGACGCTCAGGCTCTGCACGCCGAACTGGCCCGCCGGGTCAATGCCGGCACCTCGCTGGAGCAAGCCTTGGCCGCCTTCGACAGCAGCAGCGAGCAAGGCTTCCATCGCCTGCACGAGCTGCTCGAACGGCAAAGCTACCGTCTGGCCAGCTGGCGCACCGCTGCCGACGACATCAACTGGCGGCGCTTCTTCGACATCAACGAGCTGGGAGGCCTGCGCGTTGAGCGTTCGGTGGTGTTCGAGGCGACTCATGCGAAGCTGTTCGAGCTGATCGAACGCGGCCTGGTCGATGGCCTGCGCATCGACCATATCGATGGCCTTGCCGACCCTCGTGGTTACTGCCGCAAACTGCGCCGACGGGTCGACGGCCTGCTCGCCGCCCGGCCAGTGGAAGCCGCCGTGGAGCACTTCCCGATCTACGTGGAGAAAATCCTCGGCGTCGACGAGCACTTGCATCAGGACTGGTTGACCGACGGCACCACCGGTTACGAGTTCATGAACCAGGTGTCGCTGGTGCAGCACGACCCGGCCGGTGAGGCGCCGTTGACCGAGCTTTGGCGCGAAGTCAGCGAACGCCCCGAGTTCGAGGAAGAAGTCCGTCAGGCGCGCAGACTGGTGCTCAACGCGAGCCTGGCCGGCGACTGCGAATCGGTGGCGCAGGCCTTGTTGCAAGTGGCCCGCGACGACCTGATGACCCGCGACCTGACCCTGGGCGCGATTCGCCGCGCCTTGCAGGCGTTGGTCGAGCACTACTCGGTGTACCGCACCTACATCAATGCCCTCGGCCGCCCTGCCGAAGACGAAGCGTTCTTCCAACAGGCCCTGCTTGCCGCCCGGCAGACCCTCAGCGAAGCCGACTGGCCGCTGCTGGCCCAGCTCGAGCAGTGGCTCGGCGGCCAGCGCTGGCGCAGCCTGCCACCGGGCCGGGCGCGCAAGCAGCTGCGCCATGCCTGTGTGCGCTTCCAGCAACTGACCGCGCCCAGCGCCGCCAAAGCGGTTGAAGACACCGCCTTCTATCGCTCGGCGCGGCTGTTGTCGCGCAATGACGTCGGCTTTGAAGCCGAGCGATTCAGCGCACCGCCCGAGGCGTTCCATGAAGAAGCGCAGCGGCGCCTGCGTGATTTCCCCGACAACCTGCTGGCCACCGCCACCCACGACCACAAACGCGGTGAAGATTGCCGTGCTCGGCTGGCCGTGCTCAGCGAACGCGGGCCGTGGCTGGCGGGCCGTGTCGAGCACTGGCGCGAACTGGCCGAGCCGCTGCGCGAGGCCCTGAACGATGGCCCGGCGCCGAGCCCGGGCGACGAGCTGATGCTGTATCAGACCCTGCTCGGCAGCTGGCCGCTGCACCTTGATCTGAACGATCTAGGCGCGTTGGAGCAATACGCCGAGCGCATCCGTCAGTGGCAACAAAAAGCCCTGCGTGAAGCCAAACTGCGCAGCGCCTGGAGTGCTCCGAACGAGGCCTACGAGGCCGCCTCGGCGGCGTTTGTCGATGGCCTGTTGCTGGAGCGTGATCACCAGCAACTGCGCAATTCCCTGGCTGAAGCTGCACAGGCGCTGGCCTGCCCTGGCGCACTCAACGGCCTGGCCCAGACCCTGCTGCGGATGACCTCTCCGGGCGTGCCAGACCTGTATCAAGGCAACGAGTACTGGGACTTCAGCCTGGTCGACCCGGACAACCGGCGCCCGGTCGACTACGCTCTGAGACGGGCCACGCTGGATGCCAGCACGCCACTGGCCGCGCTGCTTGGGCAATGGCGCGATGGGCGCATCAAGCAAGCGCTGATCGCCGAGGTGCTTGACCTGCGCATGGCGCACCCGCAGCTGTTCCGCCGTGGTGACTACCTGCCGCTGGAGGTACAGGGCGAACATGCCGACAAGGTCCTCGCGTTTGCCCGTGTTGCCGAGGGCGAGCGCGCCATCGTGGTGGTGCCGCGCCTGGCCAGCAGCTTGCTGGGCACTGCCAGCACACCGTTGATCCCAGCGCAGAACTGGGGCAACACACAGCTGATTCTGCCGTTTGCCGAGTCCACTGCACATTGGACTGGACTTTTTGCGAGCCGCGCGGTCAGCCCTACTAGAGCGCTGAATTTGCGCGACGTATTGGCGGAATGCCCGGTCAATCTGTTGATACAACAATCTTGAGTATCAGGAGCGTCATGATGAGTGCCAACGAAAAGCGTATTCGCCAGTTTGCCTACGAAATCTGGGAGTCCGAAGGCAAGCCAGAGGGTCATGAGGAACGCCATTGGGAAATGGCCCGCAAGCTCGTCGAAGCGGAAGCCAGTTCGCCCCAGGCCGAGCCCCGTAAAAAACCTGCAGCCAAGCCCAAGGCCGCTGCCGAGCCCAAAGCTGCCGCGCAGCCAAAGCCCAGCGCCGCCCAGAGCAAAGCAGCACAGGCCAAACCTGCCGCCAGCGCAGCAGAAAAGCCAGCCGCCGCGAAGAAGCCTCGCACTGCGAAGAAACCTGCCGGCAGCTGAAACGCAACACATGCGTAGCGGTTGAGCCCAACGCCTCCAGTACCCCGGCGCCGTCCTGCGAAGCAAGTTTGCAGCGGCGCCGGGGCTGGCTTCAGCTACCCGCCGTACGACCACCTTTGCCCACCCATTCCCCTTGCCATCGAGGTCTGCCATGAGCCCCCGTGCCCAAAAGAAAACCCGCTCCGTTGCTCCCTCGCGCATTCGCGAGGGCATGCCCTTCCCCCTCGGTGCTACCTGGGACGGCCTGGGCGTCAACTTCGCCTTGTTCTCGGCCAACGCCACCAAGGTTGAACTGTGCATCTTCGATTCCAGCGGTGAGCAGGAGCTCGAGCGTATCGAGCTGCCTGAGTACACCGACGAGATCTATCACGGCTACCTGCCAGACGCTCACCCGGGGCTGGTTTACGGCTACCGTGTGTATGGCCCGTACGAGCCGCAGAACGGTCATCGTTTCAACCCTAACAAGCTGTTGATCGACCCCTACGCCAAACAGTTGGTCGGCACCCTGAAGTGGTCCGAAGCGCTGTTCGGCTACACCATCGGCCATCCCGATGGCGACCTGTCGTTCGACGAGCGTGACAGCGCCCCGTTCGTGCCCAAGTGCAAGGTCATCGACCCCGCCTTTACCTGGGGCCGCGACCACCGGGTGCAGGTGCCGTGGGATCAGACCATCATCTACGAAGCCCATACCCGTGGCATCAGCATGCGCCACCCTTCGGTGCCGGAAGAGCTGCGCGGCACCTTCGCCGGTCTGGCCAACGATGATCTGCTCAAGCACATCAAGGATCTGGGCGTTTCGTCGATCGAGCTGCTGCCGATCCACGCCTTCGTCAACGACCAGCACCTGCTGGAAAAGGACCTGAGCAACTACTGGGGCTACAACAGCATCGCCTTCTTCGCGCCGCACCCGGCGTACCTGGCCAGCGGCAAGATCGCCGAGTTCAAGGAGATGGTCGCGCACCTGCACAACGCCGACCTCGAAGTGATCCTCGATGTGGTCTACAACCACACCGCCGAGGGCAACGAGCAAGGCCCGACGCTGTCGATGCGCGGTATCGACAACGCCTCGTACTACCGCCTGATGCCGGATGACAAGCGCTACTACATCAACGACTCCGGCACCGGCAACACCCTCGACCTGAGCCACCCGTGCGTACTGCAACTGGTCACCGACTCGCTGCGCTACTGGGCCGGCGAGATGCGCGTGGACGGCTTCCGCTTCGACCTGGCGACCATCCTCGGCCGGTACCATGATGGCTATAACGAGCGCCACAGCTTCCTCGTCGCCTGCCGCCAGGACCCGCTGCTGAGCCAGGTCAAGCTGATCGCCGAGCCGTGGGACTGCGGCCCGGGCGGTTACCAGGTTGGCAACTTTGCGCCGGGCTGGGCCGAATGGAACGACCGCTTCCGCGACACCGTGCGCAGCTTCTGGAAAGGCGACGAAGGCCAGCTGGCCGACTTTGCCGCGCGCATGACAGCCTCCGGCGACATGTTCAACAACCGCGGCCGGCGCCCGTATTCTTCGGTCAACTTCATCACCGCCCACGACGGCTTTACCCTGCGTGACCTGGTCTCGTACAACGACAAGCACAACGAAGACAACGACGAGAACAACCAGGACGGCACCAGCAACAACATGTCGTGGAACTGCGGCGTCGAAGGGCCGACCGAAGATCCCGAGATCGCCGCCCTGCGCATGCGCCAGATGCGCAACTTCTTCTCTACCCTGCTGCTTGCCCAAGGCACGCCGATGATCGTTGCCGGTGACGAGTTCAGCCGCACCCAGCACGGCAACAACAATGCCTATTGCCAGGACAGCGAGATCGGCTGGATCAACTGGGACCTGGACGAAGAAGGTAGCGAACTGCTGGCCTTCGTCAAACGCCTCACCCGCCTGCGCCTGAAGTACCCGGTGCTGCGTCGCTCGCGCTTCCTGGTCGGCGATTATAACGAAGCGATTGGCGTCAAGGATGTCACCTGGCTGGCGCCGGATGGCAACGAGATGAGCGTCGAGCAATGGGAAGATCCGCACGGGCGGTGCCTGGGCATGCTCATCGATGGCCGTGCGCAGGTCAGCGGCATCGCCCGCCCAGGCTCGGAGGCCACCGTGCTGCTGATCGTCAACTCGCACCACGACAAGGTGCCGTTCCTGCTGCCTTCGGTGCCACAGGGCGAGCACTGGAACTGCCTGATCGACACCGACCGACCTGAGCTGCGCAAGGCTGAGCGGCTGGAGTTCGGCACCACCTTCGAGGTGACCGGCCGTTCGTTCCTGCTGATGGTGCTGGAGCGGGACGAAGACTGAGTGCGGGTGATGGCTGATGCACCTCTGCTGCGCTGTATCGCTGCAGAGGTGCAGGTCACACACCGAAAAGTCACACGCCGCTAGCAATGTTTCGGCATAGCCAATTCAGGGCAAATAGCGATCCTCGCTATGCGCCTTGAATTGTTCAACGATTCCAATCCTTTACCTCCATTTACAGTTCATCCACACGCCCTTCACAGATTCTTGACGCAAGCGCTGCGGTCTCCTTAGCTGAACTTACCAACTGTAGTAAATACTTCGCGTCGGGCGCTCTGGCGCGCGCCTTCGTGCGCGTTGAACACGCCCTGCGTGCTGGTTTGGGTCGCCCTCTGATGTGTGCCGTACAGCCCGTGACAACAGGCCAGGTCCCTTGGCTGTATTCAATGACAACAGAGGAGAACCGCCATGAACAAGACAGCGCATCCATCACGGATGGAGCATGTTTTCTACGCGGTTTCCACGTCGCTGCTTCTGGCAACCCCGGTGGAAACTTTTGCTTTCGATCAGCAGGACGACGAGCCCTTCGCCAGCCTCTTGCAGCAACCGGCTCCGGCGCAGTTTTCGCTTGATCCGGTCAGCGCCAGCGGCTTGAACATCAATACCCTGAGCGCCCTCTCAGAACGGCTGAGCGGGCGTCAGCAGCGGCCCCTGCCTGACGTGGACGGCAACCAATGGGCACAGCTTTTTCCCGGCCTGCCGCGCAGCAGCGCCCCAATGCAAAATCAGCTCGAAGCCCGCAGCCAGCAGTTGATCGTCGGACCTGATCTGCTGGTGCGCGAATCATCCGCCGGCAACCTGCACCGCGCCGGCATCTTCGCCGGCCAGAACAACCTGCAGAGCTCGTTCAACGGCATGCGCCCGCTGCTTGGCGACAAGCAGCGCAATGCAGTCAGCCTCAGCGGCGAAAGCCTGGGCGTGTACTGGAGCATGAGCAATGACAAGGGCTGGCACCTGGATGCCGTGGCCATGGGCACGCGCATCGACGTCAGCGGCCGCAGCGACAGCGGCCAGCGCCTGGACGATAGCGGTCACGCCATGACCTTCTCGGTCGAGGGCGGTTTGCCTATTGGTCTGGGTGGTGGCTGGGTGATCGAGCCGCAGGCGCAATTGATCAATCAGCAGTTCTTCCCCGGTAGCCAGGCGCAGGAGGCGACGTTGCAGGCGTTCGACAGCCAGCCGAACTGGAGCGGCCGCGTCGGGGCCAAACTGTCGGCCCGTTATGATGTACGCGGAACGCCGGTCGAACCCTACCTGCGGACAGACGTCTGGTACGACTTCAGCAACGCCGATGGCGTACAGCTGGATCAGGTCGACAAGATTTCCAGCTCGCGCAAGTCGACCACGGTCGAACTTGGCCTGGGGCTGGTGGCGCGGATGACGCCGGATGTGGCGCTGTTCGTCAGCGCCGACTACAGCAGCGACGTCGACGACAATGATCTGAATGGGCTGATTGGCAGCCTGGGTGTGAAGATGCGCTGGTGAACCGATCCGGGCAAGCTGCAGCGAGGCTGCGGCTTGCCCGGACTGGATTCAGCTGGCTGGCTTAAGCACCAGTACGCCCAGTGGCGGCAGGTTCAGCGCCAACGACAGCGGCTGCCCATGAGCCGGCAGCGCTTCAGTCGCTACGGCGCCCAGATTGCCGACGTTGGAGCCGGCGTACTCCTGTGCGTCGGTGTTGAGCAGCTCTTGCCAGTGCTCAGCAAACGGCACGCCAACCCGGTAGCCCTCACGCGGCACTGGGGTGAAGTTGGCCACGACCAGCAATGGCTCGCCACTGCTGCTCCAGCGTAACCAGGCAAATACACTGTTCTGCGCGTCGTCGCCGATCAGCCACTGGAAGCCCTGAGGCTGGCAGTCCTGCTCGTGCAATGCCGGCAGTTCGCGGTACAGGCGGTTGAGGTCGCCAACCAGCTGTTTGACGCCCTGGTGCTCGGAGTACTGCAGCAGGTACCAATCCAGCTGCTGGTCATGGTTCCACTCACGCCACTGACCAAACTCACAGCCCATGAACAGCAGCTTCTTGCCTGGGTGCATCCACATGAATGCCAGGTAGGCGCGCAGGTTGGCAAACTTCTGCCAGCGGTCACCGGGCATCTTGTCGATCAGCGAATGCTTGCCATGCACCACTTCGTCGTGGGAAATCGGCAGGATGAAATGCTCGGAGTAGGCATAGATCAGGCCGAAGCTCATCTCGTTGTGGTGGTGATTGCGGTGTACCGGGTCGTTCTGGATGTAGTGCAGGGTGTCGTGCATCCAGCCCATGTTCCACTTGTAGTCAAAGCCCAGGCCGCCCTGCTGGGACGGTTGGCTGACGCCGGGCCAAGAGGTGGATTCCTCGGCGATAACCAAGGCCCCAGGCGCCTCATGGGCAACCACGCCGTTGAGGTGACGCAGGAAGTCGATGGCCTCCAGGTTCTCGCGCCCGCCATGGCGGTTGGGCACCCACTCGCCGGCCTTGCGCGAATAGTCGCGGTAGAGCATCGAGGCCACGGCATCGACGCGCAGGCCGTCGATATGGAAGTGCTTCAGCCAGTGCAGCGCCGAGGCCATCATGAACCCACGCACCTCGTTGCGGCCGAGGTTGTAGATCAGCGTGTTCCAGTCCTGATGGAAGCCCTCCAGTGGGTTTTCGTACTCATACAACGCAGTCCCGTCAAAGCGCGCCAGGCCGTGCTCATCGGTCGGGAAATGCGCCGGCACCCAGTCGAGAATCACGCCGATGCCGCCCTGGTGGCAGGCATCGATGAAGGCAGCAAAATCTTCGGCAGTGCCGTAGCGCGACGTCGGTGCGAACATCGACAGCGGCTGGTATCCCCACGAGCCCCCGAACGGGTGCTCCATGATCGGCAGCATCTCGATGTGGGTGAAACCCAGCTCCTGCACATAGGGCACCAGGCGCTCGGCCAGCTCACGCCAGTTATACAGTCGGGCTACTTCACCGCTGTCATTGAGCTCGCACTGCCACGAGCCCACGTGCAGCTCGTAGATCGACAGCGGCGCGTTGTAGGCATGGCGCTGGGCGCGTTGCTCCATCCAGTCCTGGTCGCGCCATTCGTGGCCCAACGGGCCGGCCACTTTCGAGGCAGTGCTGGGCGGCAGCTCGGTGGCGCGTGCCAACGGGTCGGCCTTGAGCGGCAGCACGCCATCCTGGCCGAGCACTTCGAACTTGTAGGTCTCGCCAACGCCCAGGCGCGGCAGAAACAATTCCCAGACCCCGGCGCCATGGCGCAGCCGCATCGGGTGGCGGCGGCCGTCCCAGTTGTTGAAATGGCCGACGACCGAGACCCGCTTGGCGTTCGGCGCCCACACCGAGAACAGCACGCCGTCGACGCCGTCGACCTGCATTGGCTGGGCGCCAAAACGCCCGGCCAGGTCACGGTGATTGCCCTCGGCAAACAGGTGCATGTCGATGTCGCCCAGCTGCGGGCCGAAACTGTACGGGTCTTCGGTGACCTGTTCACCACCGGCCCAGTTGATTACCAGTTGATAGTCCTGCGGCTGCGCCATGTGGGCGCTGAACAAACCGGGCAAGCTGCCCTGTTGCATTTCGGCAAGCACGCTGCCGTCGCTGCGCGAAATGACTTTGGCGCTCAGCGCGGCGGGTAGAAAAGCACGCACGAACTGTCCGCCCGCACCGTCCGGGTGCGGGCCGAGCACGGCAAATGGATCGGCGTGCTCGGCGCGGGCCAGGGCGTCGATGTCCCGTTGCCGAAGGCCGCCGTTGTCACGCTTGGTTGCGTTCATTTATGACTCTCCCCAGGTACTGATCAGTCCATGCAGACCATGCAAAGGCACGGCCAGCCAGCTTGGCCGGTTTTCGGCTTCATAAGTAATTTCGTAAGCAGCCTTTTCCAGGCAGAACAGCTCCAGTGCCGCGCGCTCGCCGTCGGCCTGCTCCCAGGCGTGGGGCATGGCGGCAGTGGCCAAACCATAGGCTTCGACGAAGGCGTGACGTGACTGGTGCAGGTACTGCCTAGCTACTCGCTGACGTGCCTGCCGCGCGGCGTCGGATAGGTCTACTGCCGAGTCGCTGCGCAGAATCATCGCAGCAGCATAGTCGAACGAACGCAGCACGCCGCTGACATCTTTATATGGGCTGTGCTTGGCCCGGCGCTCCTGCAGCGGCCGGGCCGGCTCGCCCTCGAAGTCGATCAGGTAAGCGTCGCCCTGCACCACCAGTACCTGGCCCAGATGCAGGTCACCATGCACACGCATGAGCAAGCCACCCTGGGCCTGTTGAGCCAGCTCCTCGACGCGCTTGGCGAGGCCGTCGCGCTGTTGCTGCAGGTCGTCGACCAAGGCCTGGCTTTCGCTGTCGAGGCTATCGCGGTGCTGCGCCAGAAGGTCCAGCGCGTGGCTCAGTTCGGCGCTGATCTGCTCGCCCCAGCGGGCGCTGTCGTCGGCGCTGCTGGCGCGTGGCGCGAACGCCTCGTCCTCGGTCGGCGTGGCCAGCAGCAGGTGCATTTCACCCAGACGCTGCCCGAACAGTGCGGCGAAGCCGTTGAGCTCGGTCAGGGCATCGGTGTGCGTTTCAGCGTCGGTACGGGTGGGCTCCATTTCATCGCGAATCGCGCGCTCCAGAGTGTTCTGGGTCCAGGCCCAGGCATCGCCCTGGTTGCTCAGGTAGCCCTGGGCGATCATCAATAGATTGGGCTCTTTCTGCGCATCCACTCGGCTGACCCACGCCAGCAGCGGCGAGATATTGGCAAAGCCGCCAGCGGTCAGGTAGGCGCTCATTTCCAGCTCGGGGTGAATACCCGGATTGACCCGGCGGATCAGCTTGAGTACTACGCAATCGCCGATCACTACCGAGCTGTTCGACTGCTCGGCACTCAGGTAGCGCACCGGGCTGTCTTCATCCAGCCCAAGCGGCGCCAACAGGTCAGTCGCCTGGAAGCGCAACTCGCCATGCTCATAAGGCAACACGGTGCCGTCCTGGCAGTTACGCAGCACCGCACGAATGAACGGTTCGAGCACGAAGGCGTCGGTGATGAGGCCAACCTGACTGCCCCGACGCACGCGCGACAAGGCCAGTTGCTGCGGCAGCGCGCTGTGGATCTGGTCTTCAGGCAGCAGGCCAAACGGCAATTGATAATGGGTGGTCACGCCGTTGCTGAGCACTTCCAGCTCGGCCAATAACACCGGCGTGGTGGCCGTAGCCAGGCGTACGCCGTAGCTCAGCCGAACCTGGTCAATCGGTGCTTCCTTGCCGGCAAACCAGCGCCGCTTGGGCAGGTATTGCGGCAGTACCGAAGTTTCCAGGGCGTCTCGTGCGGGGGCATCAAGTAGCTCTTCCATACGTTTACGCAGCACCAATGTGGTCAGTTCAGGAAGGCTTTCTGCAGGCTCGGCATGCCAGCTGGGCATGCGCTCACGCGAGGCGAGGACGAACCAGTAGAAGCCGTAAGGCGCCAAGGTCAACAGGAACGGCAACTGGCCTATCGGCGGGAAGGCACTGCCACCGAGCATCTCCACCGGCACCCTATCGACGTACTGTGACAGGTCGAGTTCGGCCGCCTGCGCGGCGCGCGACACGTTGGCCACGCAGAGGATGGTTTCGCTATTGCCGTTGGCATCGGTGTATTCGCGGATGTAGGCGAGGATGCGCCGGTTGCTCGGCGTCAGGGTCTTCATGCTGCCGCGGCCAAAAGCCTTTTGCTGATTGCGCACAGCGAGCATGCGCCGGTTCCAGTTGAGCAGCGAATGCGGGTCGTGGGCCTGGGCTTCGACGTTGACCGTCTGGTAGCCGTAGAGCGGGTCCATCACCGGTGGCAGCACCAGCCGCTGCGGATCGGCGCGAGAAAAACCACCGTTGCGGTCCGGCGACCACTGCATCGGCGTGCGAACGCCATCGCGGTCGCCCAGGTAGATGTTGTCGCCCATGCCCAGCTCATCGCCGTAGTACAGGGTCGGCGTACCGGGCATCGACAGCAGCAGGCTGGTCAGCAGTTCGATGCGCCGGCGGTCACGCTGCAGCAGCGGCGCCAGGCGCCGGCGGATGCCGAGGTTGATCCGGGCGCGGCGATCTTCAGCGTAGTAATTCCATAGGTAGTCGCGCTCACGGTCAGTGACCATCTCCAGGGTCAGCTCATCGTGGTTACGCAGGAAGATCGCCCACTGGCAGTCCGCCGGGATCTCGGGCGTCTGGCGCAGGATGTCGGTGATCGGGAAGCGGTCTTCCATGGCCAGGGCCATGTACATGCGCGGCATCAGCGGGAAGTGGAACGCCATGTGGCATTCGTCGCCAGTGCCCTCGCCAAAGTACGGCCGGGTGTCTTCCGGCCATTGGTTGGCCTCGGCCAAGAGCATGCGGTCCGGGTAGTTGGCGTCGATCTCGGCACGGATGGCTTTCAGCACTACATGCGTTTCAGCCAGGTTCTCGTTATTGGTGCCATCGCGCTCGATCAGATACGGGATCGCGTCCAGGCGCAGGCCGTCGACGCCGATGTCGAGCCAGTAGCGCATTACATCGATAACGGCCTTGAGCACCCGCGGGTTGTCGAAGTTGAGGTCCGGCTGGTGCGAGTAGAAGCGGTGCCAGAAGTACTGCCCGGCAACCGGGTCCCAGGTCCAGTTGGACTTCTCGGTATCGAGGAAGATGATCCGCGTGCCGTCGTACTTCTGGTCGTCGTCCGACCACACGTAGAAATCCCGCGCCTTGCTGCCACGCTTGGCATGGCGCGCGCGCTGGAACCACGGGTGCTGGTCGGAGGTGTGATTGATGACCAGCTCAGTGATCACTCGCAGGCCGCGCTTGTGCGCCTCGGCGATGAAGCGCTTGGCATCGGCCATGCTGCCGTAGTCCGGGTGCACGGCCTTGTACTCGGCAATGTCATAGCCGTCATCGCGCCGCGGCGACGGGTAGAACGGCAGCAGCCACAGCGTGTTGACGCCCAGCTCGGCGATGTAATCGAGCTTGCTGATCAGCCCGGCAAAATCACCGATGCCATCATTGTTGGCGTCGAAAAACGACTTGATGTGCAGCTGGTAGATCACCGCATCCTTGTACCAGAGCGGGTCGTCGATAAACGCTGCCGGGCGTGAACGCTTGGCCATGTGCGACTCCTGTACGAGATCAAGGCTACTGCGCGGCGCTGATACGCCAGATACCAAACGGCTGATAGCTCGGGTCGATGCGCATCCACTGGGTCTTGCCGTGCCAGGTCCAGCGGTGGCCGTTCATCAGGTCCTCGCCGTAGGTGTCAGCGTTGTCATCCAGGCCCAGTTCCCACAGTGGCAGTTCAAAGTTCGCCTCCTGGACGTTGTCCGGGTCCAGGTTGATCGCGATCAGAATGTAATTTTCGCGGTCGGCGGTGCGCTTGGCGAAATACAGGATGTTGTCGTTCCAGCAGTTGAAGAACGCCACGCCCAGGTGCGTCTGCAAGGCCGGGTTTTGCCGGCGGATGCGGTTGAGCTGGGCGATCTCGGCAATGATGTTGCCGGGCGCGGTGAAGTCGCGTGGGCGGATCTCGTACTTCTCCGAATCGAGGTATTCTTCCTTGCCCGGAATCGCCGCCGCTTCGCACAGTTCAAAGCCTGAGTACATGCCCCACAGCCCTGAGCCCATGGTCGCCAGCGCAGCGCGAATCAAAAAGCCGGCACGGCCGGAACGCTGCAGGAAGAACGGATTGATGTCCGGCGTGTTGACGAAGAAATTCGGCCGGTAGCAGTGGCTCCATGGCGGCTGGTTCAACGTTTCGAAGTACTCCTGCAGCTCCTGCTTGCTGTTGCGCCAGGTGAAGTAGGTGTAGCTTTGCGCATAGCCGACCTTGCCCAGGCGGGCCATCATCGCTGGTTTGGTGAAGGCCTCGGCAAGGAACAATACGTCAGGGTACTGGCTACGCACATTGGCGATCAGCCATTGCCAGAACGGCAGCGGTTTGGTGTGCGGGTTGTCGACGCGGAAGGTCTTGACCCCCTCCTCGACCCAGCCGATGACCACATCGCGCAGCGCCAGCCACAGCGAGGGCACGGCGTCGGCGGCATAAAAGTCAACGTTGACGATGTCCTGGTACTTCTTCGGCGGGTTTTCCGCATAGCGGATGGTGCCGTCCGGGCGCCAGCTGAACCAACCGGGGTGCTCGACCAGCCAGGGGTGGTCTTGCGAGCACTGAATGGCGAAGTCGAGGGCGATTTCCAGGCCGTGCTCGGCGGCTGCAGCCACCAGCCGGCGGAAGTCTTCGCGGCTGCCCAGTTGCGGATGAATGGCATCATGACCGCCGTCGGCACTACCGATCGCATACGGGCTGCCCGGGTCATCAGGGCCGGCCTGCAGTGAGTTGTTGGGGCCTTTGCGGTGGCTGCGGCCAATCGGGTGAATCGGCGGGAAGTACAGCACATCAAAGCCCATGTCACGGATCATCGGCAGGCGCGCATGGACGTCGTTGAAAGTGCCGTGGCGCGCCGGGTCGTCGGTGATCGAGCGCGGGAACAGCTCATACCAACTGGCGAACTGCGCCGCCGGGCGATCGACGTCCAGAGGGAATTCGATACTGCGGGTCAGGTAGCTGCGGTGCTCGGCCTCGGCCATCAGGCGCGCGGCATCTTCGCCCAGCAGCAGTGCAACCTGGGCTTGCTCATCGAGCCCGACCAGACGCGATTGCAGCGTTAGAATCTGCTCGCGCAAGGCGCCGTCCGTGCGCTCGGCGCCCTTGCCCAACAGCAGGCGGCCCTCCTCCAACTCCAGCTTGATCTCGACCGCAGCGTTGAATTTCTTTTCCAGGTCATAGCAGAAGGTGGCGTACGGATCGATCCAGGCTTCGATGCTGAACAGGTGCAGGCCCAATCCGGTCGGGGTGAATTCCCCAAGCCACAGATCATTGCCCGCGTCCTCCATCGGCACACTGTGCCACTCGCGGCTGCGCGCTTCACGCCAGTGCAGCAGCACCATCAGCCGATCATGGCCGTCGCTGTAGACTTTGCTGCTGACCGTCACCGGCTGGCCGCTGATGGCTTTGGCGGCAAAGGTGCCACCGTCGAGTACCGGTGCGGTGTCTTCAATGACCAGACGCGGCGCCAGCAACGCCTGGGCCAGGCTGATCGCCTGATCCGGGTGGTCATTGGCCATGGGCACGCTTTCGAAGGGCTCGTTGCGAGACATCGGACCTTGCTCCCTGTGGGCTTGAGGCGGTAAGGGTTCAGAGCCGTCGAAGGCGTGGGGGGTTCAAAAAAAAATGAGCAAATGGCGCAGGCGTGGTTCAAAGCCTTTGCATCCCTCATTTACCCAGCGAGGTCAGGCCATGAACATTCCAATCCCGGCGGAGACCCCCGATCCGAACATCGACGACCCGAGCTTGCCGCCGCCGGTGCCGCAGGATGATCCGGATGAGTTGCCGATCAAGCCGACCATGCCGCCTACGGTGGGCGACCCGCCGAGTGAGGAACCGCCGGTCAAGGTCTGAGCATAGTCAACAAGTGCGTTTATAGTCCGAGGGGCCGCTTTGCGGCCCTTTCTAATTGAGTGAGATCCCGACCAAACCTGCCTCTTAAAGCTTACGTTTACGTAAAGGTGATGATGCGATTGACAGTCTTCGACCACAGGTTTACGTTAACGTCAACCAGCCGCAACATCGCTCCCGTGTAGGGGCGTGGTGATATTTCAAGAACAATAAGGTACCCAAGCATGCATTACCCCAGCCTGAACTTCGCCCTCGGCGAGACCATCGACATGCTTCGCGACCAGGTCCGCGCCTTTGTCGCCGCCGAGCTGGCGCCGCGCGCAGCGCAGATCGACCAGGACAACCTGTTCCCCGCTGATATGTGGCGCAAGTTCGGCGACATGGGCCTGCTCGGTATCACCGTGCCGGAAGAGTACGGCGGCGCCGGCCTGGGCTATCTGGCCCACGTCGTAGCCATGGAAGAAATCAGCCGTGGCTCGGCTTCGGTGGCCCTCTCCTACGGAGCCCACTCCAACCTCTGCGTCAACCAGATCAACCGCAACGGCAGCCACGCGCAAAAGCTCAAGTACCTGCCCAAGCTGCTCAGCGGCGAGCATGTCGGTGCCTTGGCGATGAGCGAACCGAATGCCGGTTCCGACGTGGTGTCGATGAAGCTGCGCGCCGAACAGCGCGGCGATCACTACGTACTCAACGGCAGCAAGACCTGGATCACCAACGGCCCGGATGCCAACACTTACGTGATCTACGCCAAGACCGACCTGGACAAGGGCGCCCATGGCATCACTGCATTCATCGTCGAGCGTGACTGGAAGGGCTTCTCGCGTAGCAGCAAGTTCGACAAGCTGGGCATGCGCGGCTCCAACACCTGCGAGCTGTTCTTCGACAACGTCGAAGTGCCTGCGCAGAACATCCTCGGCCAGCTCAATGGCGGCGTGCGCGTATTGATGAGCGGCCTCGACTACGAGCGCGTAGTGCTCTCCGGCGGCCCGACCGGGATCATGCAGGCCTGCATGGACCTGGTAGTGCCGTACATCCATGACCGCAAGCAGTTCGGCCAGAGCATCGGCGAGTTTCAGCTGATCCAGGGCAAGATCGCCGACATGTACACCCAACTCAATGCCAGCCGGGCGTATCTATATGCTGTGGCGCAGGCCTGCGACCGCGGCGAGACCACGCGCAAGGACGCCGCCGGGGTGATCCTCTACAGTGCCGAGCGCGCCACGCAGATGGCGCTGGAGGCGATCCAGATTCTGGGCGGCAATGGCTATATCAACGAGTTCCCGGCGGGCCGCCTGCTGCGCGATGCCAAGCTCTACGAAATCGGCGCCGGCACCAGCGAGATCCGCCGGATGCTGATCGGCCGCGAACTGTTCAACGAAACCCGCTGAGCACAAGGACCTGCGCCCATGGCTATTCTGCACACCCAGATCAACCCGCGCTCTGCCGAGTTTGCCGACAACAGCGCGGCCATGCTCAAACAGGTTCAGGCGCTGCGCAGCCTGCTCGCCCAGATCTGCCAGGGCGGCGGCGCCAAGGCCCAGGAGCGGCACACAGCGCGGGGTAAGTTGTTGCCGCGGGAGCGTATCGACCGCTTGCTCGACGCTGGCTCGGCGTTTCTTGAAATCGGCCAATTGGCCGCTTACGAGGTGTACGGCGAAGACGTGCCCGCCGCTGGCGTGATCGCCGGCATCGGTCGGGTCGAGGGCGTCGAGTGCATGATCGTGGCCAACGATGCCACGGTCAAAGGCGGCTCTTATTACCCGCTGACGGTGAAAAAACACCTGCGCGCGCAGACCATCGCCCTGCAGAACCGCCTGCCGTGCATCTACCTGGTCGACTCCGGCGGCGCCAACCTACCGCGCCAGGATGAGGTGTTCCCGGACCGCGAACACTTCGGTCGGATCTTCTTCAACCAAGCCAACATGAGCGCCTTGGGCATCCCCCAGATCGCCGTAGTGATGGGCTCGTGCACCGCCGGCGGCGCCTACGTGCCGGCGATGGCCGACGAGGCGATCATGGTCCGCCAGCAGGCGACGATCTTCCTCGCCGGGCCGCCGCTGGTCAAAGCCGCAACCGGCGAAGTAGTGACCGCAGAGGAGCTGGGCGGCGCCGACGTGCACTGCCGCATCAGTGGGGTTGCCGACCACTACGCCGACAACGACGAACACGCGCTGGCCCTGGCCCGGCGCAGCGTGGCCAACCTCAACTGGCACAAGCTCGGCCGCCTGCAATGCCGCGCACCGGTTGCGCCGTTGTACAGTGCAGACGAGCTGTATGGCGTGGTGCCGGCAGACCCCAAGCAGCCGTTCGACGTGCGCGAGGTGATCGCGCGGCTGGTCGACGGCTCGGTCTTCGATGAATTCAAGGCGCTGTTCGGCACCACCCTGGTGTGCGGCTTCGCCCACCTGCACGGCTACCCGGTGGCGATCCTGGGCAACAACGGCATCTTGTTTGCCGAGGCCGCGCAAAAAGGCGCGCACTTCATCGAACTGGCCTGTCAGCGCGGCATCCCACTGCTGTTTCTGCAGAACATCACCGGCTTTATGGTCGGCAAGAAGTACGAAGAAGGCGGCATCGCCAAGCACGGCGCCAAGCTGGTGACGGCGGTGGCCTGCGCCCAGGTGCCGAAGTTCACCGTGATCATCGGCGGCAGCTTTGGTGCTGGCAACTATGGCATGTGCGGCCGCGCCTACGACCCACGCATGCTGTGGATGTGGCCCAACGCACGGATCGGCGTGATGGGCGCCGAACAGGCGGCCGGGGTGTTGGTCCAGGTCAAGCGCGAGCAAAGCGAACGCGCCGGCGCGCTGTTCAGCAATGCCGACGAAGCCGCGCTCAAGCAGCCGATTCTTGAACAGTACGAGCGCCAGAGCCACCCCTACTATTCCAGCGCGCGGCTGTGGGACGACGGCGTCATCGACCCAGCGCAAACCCGCAATGTACTGGGCCTGGCGTTGTCTGCCGCGCTCAATGCGCCGATCGAACAGAGCCGTTTCGGCATCTTCCGGATGTGACCCCATGAGCGACTACAGCACCCTTGAACTGATCAAGGACCCCCGCGGCTTTGCCACCCTGTGGCTGAACCGGGCCGACAAGAACAATGCCTTCAACGCACAGATGATGCGCGAATTGATCGTCGCCGTTGACCGCCTGGGCGCCGACCCAAGCCTGCGCTTCGTGCTGCTGCGCGGCCGTGGCCGGCACTTCAGCGCCGGCGCCGACCTGGCCTGGATGCAGCAATCGGCGCAGCTCGACTTCAATACCAATCTGGACGACGCCCACCAGTTGGGCGACCTGATGTACAACCTGTACAACCTCAAGCTGCCTACCCTGGCCGTGGTGCAAGGTGCCGCTTTTGGTGGCGCCCTGGGTCTGATCAGCTGCTGCGACATGGCTATCGGCAGTGAGGATGCGCAGTTCTGCCTGTCGGAAGTGCGCATCGGCCTGGCACCGGCGGTGATCAGCCCATTCGTGGTCAAGGCCATCGGCGAGCGAGCCACTCGCCGTTATGCGCTGACCGCCGAACGCTTCAGTGGCGTGCGTGCGCAGCAGCTGGGCTTGCTCGCTGAAGCCTACCCGGCGGAACAACTCGATCAGCAGGTCGAGGCCTGGGTCGACAATCTGCTGCTCAACAGCCCGCAGGCACTGCGCGCCAGCAAGGACCTGCTGCGTGAGGTCGGCCACGGCGAGCTGACTCCGGCAGTACGCCGTTATTGTGAAAACAGCATTGCCCGCATCCGCGTCAGCGCCGAGGGCCAGGAGGGCCTGCGTGCCTTTCTCGACAAACGCCGCCCGGCCTGGCAACCCAACGACAAGGACGCACGCCCATGAGCCACCCCACCCTGACTACCTTGCTGGTTGCCAACCGCGGCGAAATCGCATGTCGGGTGATGCGCACCGCTAAAGCCATGGGCCTGACCACTGTCGCCGTGCACAGCGCCATCGACCGCGATGCGCTGCACACTCGTGAGGCCGATATCCGCGTTGATCTGGGGGGCAGCAAGGCTGCCGAGAGCTATCTCGATATCACTAAGCTGCTGGCAGCAGCCAAAGCCAGCGGCGCCCAGGCGATCCACCCAGGCTACGGCTTTTTGTCGGAGAACGCCGGCTTTGCCCGAGCCATCGAGCAGGCCGGGCTGATCTTCCTCGGCCCACCGGCCAGCGCCATCGACGCCATGGGCAGCAAGTCGGCGGCCAAGGCGCTGATGGAGGCCGCGGGCGTGCCGTTGGTGCCCGGCTACCACGGCGCTGCGCAAGATCTGCAGACGTTCCGCGAAGCCGCCGAGCGAATCGGCTACCCGGTGTTGCTCAAGGCCAGTGCCGGCGGCGGCGGCAAGGGCATGAAGGTCGTGGAAGAGGTCAGCCAGCTGGCCGACGCGCTGGCCTCGGCTCAGCGTGAAGCGCAGGCCTCGTTCGGCAATGCGCAGATGCTGGTGGAGAAGTACCTGCTCAAGCCGCGCCACGTAGAGATCCAGGTGTTTGCCGACCAGCACGGCAACTGCCTGTACCTGAACGAGCGCGACTGCTCGATCCAGCGCCGTCATCAAAAGGTCGTCGAAGAGGCGCCAGCGCCCGGGTTGGCGCCGGCGCTACGCAAAGCCATGGGCGAAGCGGCCGTGCGCGCTGCACAGGCAATTGGCTATGTCGGCGCCGGCACGGTCGAGTTTCTGCTCGATGCCCGCGGCGAGTTCTTCTTCATGGAGATGAATACCCGGCTGCAGGTCGAGCACCCGGTCACCGAGGCGATTACCGGCCTTGATCTGGTCGCCTGGCAAATCCGCGTGGCCCGCGGCGAACCGCTGCCGATCACGCAGGCGCAGGTGCCGCTGCGCGGCCATGCTATTGAAGTACGGCTGTATGCCGAGGACCCGGTCAACGAGTTTCTGCCGGCCACCGGGCGCCTGGCGCTGTACCGCGAGTCGGCGCCGGGCGAAGGCCGCCGGGTCGACAGCGGCGTCAGTGAAGGGGACCAGGTATCACCGTTCTATGACCCGATGCTGGGCAAGCTGATTGCCTGGGGTGAAGACCGCGAGCAGGCGCGTCTACGTTTGTTGGCGATGCTCGACGAATTCGCTATTGGTGGAGTCAAGACCAATATCGCCTTCCTGCGGCGGATCCTCGCGCACCCGGCGTTCGCTGCCGCCGAGCTGGATACTGGCTTCATTCCCCGGCATCAGGAGGCATTGCTGCCGGCAGCTGGTGAGCTGCCCGTTCAGTTCTGGGAAGCCGCAGCGCAAGCCTGGCTGCAGAGCGAAGCCACGCGGGTTCGCGAAGATGATGCCGACTCACCGTGGGCCGCCCCCACTGGCTTGCGCCTGGGCCTGCCCAGCCAGAGCAGCGTCCACCTGCACAGCGGCGGGCAGGCTCAAGCGGTGACGCTGCAGGCCAGCGCGCCGTCGACCCTGCGCCTTGAGGGGGAACAGTTGTGCCAGGATGTGGACGGCGTGCGCCGGCGCCATCTGGCGATTCGTCGTGGCGCCACCCTGTACCTGCGCTGGGACGGTGACATGCATGCCGTCAGCGCCTACGACCCGATTGCCGAGGCCGAGGCCAGCAACAGCCAGCACGGCGGGCTCAGTGCGCCCATGAACGGCAGCATCGTGCGGGTGCTGGTCGCGCCTGGGCAGGCGGTCGAGGCCGGCACTGCGCTGGTGGTGCTGGAGGCCATGAAGATGGAACACAGCATCCGCGCCGCCCAGGCGGGTACGGTCAAAGCGCTACTGTGCGAAGAAGGTGACATGGTCGCTGAGGGCGCGGTACTGGTCGAACTGGAGTAACGTCTGTGCGTTCTCCGTGTCCCGCTTTGCGGCGCCACGGAGTACGCCGCTCAGAAGATCCCGTGCACGCGCACGACGACGCCAAGGAACTCACAGCCCTCTTCGCACACCAGCGTTGGGTAACTGCCATTTAGTGCTTTCAGGTAGCGTTGGCCACCCTCCTCTGTCAGCTGGCGGAAGATCGCCGACTTGCCGGGCTGGCGGGCCACTACCAAACGCCCTGGCTCCACGGCAACGCCACTGTCAACCAGCACCAGCATGCCCTCGGCAACGCTCTTGCCACTGACTGCGCTCATCGCATCGTTTTCAACCGGTAGCCACCAGGCGTTGCCCTTGGCCAGGTAATCGGTCTGCTCGAACACGCCTGGGTCGCTAGCCGCCTCGCTGCCCAGTGTCTCCCACGCACGCAGCGGGTAACGAAAGCACACTATGTATTTGGTCCAGTCTTCATCTTCGACGCTATCGTCGACGGCATAGCGCACGCGCTCTTCACCGATCTGCCCGGCCACCTGCAACTGCAGGCTGACGTGGTAGTGCGGCATGCCCAGTTCGACGAACACCTTGTTCATCGAATCGACCCGTGGTTGACGGCGTTTGCACAGCCAGTGGCCAATGCTGCCCTGGGAAACGCCAACGCGTTCGGCGAGCAGTTCCTGCGAGATGTCGAGCTCCTCCATCCGGTCACGGATGAGGGCAATCCATTTATCCATATTCATCGCTGGCACGATACGGACTGCCTCTAGGCGCTCAATACACATAAGGTAGTATTTCCTTGAAAGCATACAAATACATTAGGTATTAGAATCAGGCAGAGTCCTTCCCACAGCGCCGTTCCCGGTATCAGGATGAAACCCCATGAAAAAAGACGAAACAGATCTGGACAGTGAAGCTGCGCGCCGCGCGCTTGACTACTACCTCAACCCCACCCCGCCGCGGCCCAACCTGGACAACAAGGTGTGGACCTTGCAGCCCGGGGTTTCCATTGGCGAAGCCCATGACCATGCGCTGGCCCTGCTGCGCTGCGCGGCGGCAACGGCCCATGAAACCGCCACCCACCAGGACGGCATGACCCGCGAGGTGACACTGGCGCTGATGCATATGGTGAACATGGCAAGGTCACTGCTCGAGCACAAAAAGGCAGTGATGACGGACGACAGATAAGAGCAGAACGTGAACGCCAGGTAACGGCAATGGCCCCGATTGCCGGGACAGGATGAGGGGTGCAGGTAATTTTTTTACCGATTTCAACAAATATCGTTTGACTGGCAAATGATAACGATTATTATTGCACTCAGCAGGTCGCGAGACCCGCTGGATAACCTGGAGACCTTAGGTCGGACTCTCAGATTATCTCCTCATCAGGCTAATCACGGTTTTTGACCCGGCTTTTTGCCGGGTCTTTTTTTTGGTCTTCAGGCTAATGAAGATGGGTACCGCTTGATGGCCGCGATCATAGCAAAAGTGTTTCTACAGGTGAATGGATGTAACAGCCTTTTACGCAAACAGCACTTGGGAATCAATCTCGTTAAGATTAAGCTGTTCGCGCATCAGGGAAGATGCCCCCACCCCTACACCTGAGCAAGGAGCCACCCATGACCCGCCTGCTCCCCCTTGAACAGCGCCTGCACAGCCATACCGATGAAGACGCCTTGCTGCACCGTCTGCGCCGTCTACCGCGGCGGGTGCAACAAGTGTTTCTGCTCAGCCGCCTCGAACAATTGCCGTTCGCCGCCATCGCCGAGCGCCTCGATCTCAGCGTACACGCCGTCGAACGCCACATGCATCAAGCGTTGCAGGGCACTCAGGCTCGGTCTGACAGCTTTGCCAGCGCCGCCGGCCATTGGTATATGCGCCTGCAAAACCCACAGGTCACTGCCAGCGAGCGGATCGACTTCCGCCGTTGGCTGGACGCCGCCGACGAGCACTTGCAGGCCTTCCACCAGACCGAACTGCACTGGCGCCGCCTGCTCGCCCCGGCACGTCAACTGGGGCAGGACGGTTGGTACCGGCAGGGTCAGGCAGCGCTGTCACTGGGCGGTTGCTCGATCGCGGCCGGCCTGGGCCTGGCCGCCCTGCTGGCGATGGCGTACTGGGTGTGAGTAAACCCAGCCCTTGAGCCAGGCGCGGCCTGGCTGCGTTGCCGAGCAATGCCGCCACTCGATGAAACACCCCCTGGCAACCGGCAACACATTTGCAGTCCCAGCCGGCGCTGCGAGCGGTGTAGAGTAACCGTCACAAAAAGCCACAGGAGCCTGGCAATGACCGTGACGTCGCCCGCTGTAACCATCGACTGCGCTTTCGATTCCGGCAATATTCAGGTGCTCGACGCCAGCAATCCAGAGCAGGTGCATCTGGCCATTCGCCCGGACAGCCACAGTGGCCACTTCCAGTGGTTTCACTTCAAGGTAGATGGCCTGACGCCTGGCCACACTCACCGTTTCAGCCTCGACAACGCCAGCCAGTCTTCCTACCCCAATGCCTGGAGCGGTTATCAGGCAGTGGCCTCGTACGATCAGCAGGTGTGGTTCCGCGTCCCCAGCCGATTCGACGGCGAGGCCCTGCACTTTGAGTTACAGGCCACTCAGACGCAGGTCTGGTTCGCCTACTTCGAGCCCTACTCGCGTACCCGCCACAACCAATTGATCGACCGCGCCCTGCAGTTGCCGGGAGTCGAGTTGCTGGCCCATGGACGCAGCGTGCAGGGCCGTGATATCCCACTTTTGCGCGCTGGTGAAGGTGCGCCCGGCAAGCGCAAGCTCTGGCTGATCGCCCAGCAGCACCCGGGCGAGCACATGGCCGAGTGGTTCATGGAGGGCGTGATCGAACGCCTCAAAGCCAACGATGCGCAGATTCAGGCATTGCTCGCTCAAGCCGACCTGTATCTGATCCCGAACATGAACCCGGACGGCGCCTTCCTCGGCCATTTGCGTACCAACTTCAAGGGCCAGGATCTGAACCGTGCCTGGCAGTCAGCCAGTGTCGACACCAGCCCCGAGGTGCTGTTTGCCCAGGCACAGATGAAGCAATACGGCGTCGATGCATTTATCGACGTGCACGGTGACGAAGAGATCCCCCACGTGTTCACCGCCGCCTGCGAAGGCAACCCAGGCTACACCCCGCGCCTGGCGAAGCTCGAGGAGCAGTTCCGCAGCACTTTGTGCAGCATCACCGCAGACTTTCAGACCACCCACGGCTATACCCGCGACCAGCCTGGTCAGGCCAACATGACCCTGGCCTGCAATGCCGTTGGGCATCAGTACGACTGCCTGTCGCTGACCCTGGAGATGCCCTTCAAGGACCACGACGACGCGCCCAATGTGCAGACAGGCTGGTCTGGGCAGCGCTCGAAGGATTTGGCCGGTGCGGTGCTGGAGACGTTGGCGAAAATCGCGCGTGATCTACGCTAGCTAGAACTGCACATCCAGAATCACGCTGTCGCTGTAGCTTGCAGCCGGCGGCGTCGGTTGATCGCTGTAGACCCGCGCGTTGTAGTTGAAAATCTGGCTACCGGTGCCAGTGCCTGCGCCCGGGTTGACGTTGGCATCGGTACTGGCACGCCTAGCTGTATTCAGCGAGCCCCAGCGCTCGCTGCCGGCGCTCTTGAAAATGTCATAGGCCAGATAGTTATTGGCCGGTGATTTCATCCGTCGACGGCCGCCAGCCGGGTTTACCCCATCATCCAGGCCAACGGTGTAGTTGCTGCCCTTGGTACAGGAGATGTTGATGCTTTGGTTGACCGTGGTAAACGCACTTACCACCGGCGCACTGTTGAAGACAATGTTCGGGGTGGTGATCTGGCAGTCATTGCTTACCGTCAGGCTCACGTTGAGGGTGCGGCTGCCATTGCCCTTGTCGCGGCCCAGGCAAATCGTGCCGGCACTGATGCCAGAGCAGTAGTCCCAGGCCCAGGCGATGGTCAGGGTTTCCTGGTACAGGCCCGCAGCAACGTTGGCACCCAGGTTGGTCTTCACATACAGCGGCACGGTCTTGGGTGTGGTGCCATTGAGCAGGCCAAGCAGGTCGAGGATGCCGTTGCGGGCGAAGTCGAACGCCACGCCACGGGTGATCGGAAAGCTCGTGCTGTTGTTGGCATACAAAGTGTAAGGGATCACGTCACCGGTTGGCCCAACCAGCCCGCTGGTGCTGGAGGTGATGGTTGCGTAGAAGTGATCGCCCGAACTCAGCAGACTGAGCAAAGAACCGGTGCACTGCAAACCGGCATTGCTGGTCGAGGCGCTTTGCACTGTGCCGCGCACCAGGGTCGAGTTGACCGTGCCGAAGCTCGCCGGCAGGGTATTGACCATATTGCACAGACCCCAGGCCGGCGCCGCCATCACCGTCGCGAGCAGCGCCACTGCCCCTGCAAAGCGGTTCATTGACACACCAGCGGGCCAATCAACGGCACAGGCCCCTGCCCTTCCGGCAGATCAAAGGCCACTTGGCACTGGCCGCCCTCGGCCAGCTCGACCTGCAGGATGTTGTGCGCCGAGAGGTTCTCCAGGTACACCAGGCCGTCCCAGCCGACCACCGCCAGGCTGCCGCTCTGCTGATGGGTCACCTGGCTGCCCAGCTTGAGGTTGTTCTGCTGCGCGTCGACCAGCACGATGCTCGCCGCCAGCACCCGCTTAAGCGGGAACTCCAGCAAGTAGCCGCTACCCCGGCGCACGGCGACCCGCTGCTCGACCTGCGGTGCCAGCACATCGGCCGACAGCTCCATTGGATCGATCTCATACTTGCCGCGGTAGTAACCGCTGCTGTACGGCACCAACAAGTGGCCGTTGCGGTCAGTGCGGCCGACCAGCTGATTCTCATAGCGCACCGGAACATCGGCGTAACCGTCGGTGCTGACCACTACAAAGGCATCGTCAATCCGGTTGGCGGCAAACAGGCCGGCGTCCATCCATACCAGCGAACCGCTGGCGTCGGCCCAGCGGGTCATGGCGTCACTACTGCCATAGGTGCCAGCCTGCAACTGCACCGACTGCAGGCGCCAGGTCGCGTCAGCCTGGCGATAGGCTTCGCGGTCGCCATCGGCATAACCGAGATTGAAACCGATACCGCCACCCACCGGCACGGCGCGGCTGTAGTTGACCCGCTGCTGGCGGCTGCCATCCTGGCTGCGCTCCATGCTCAGGGCCAGGTTGCCATGCAGGTCGAACGGGATGACCAGCTGCGCCTGCATGGCCCACTGGCTTTCGCCGATCTCGCGGTTGGCCGACAGGTACAAGCTGCTATTGCCCCACAACGAGCGGCTCCAGCTCAGGTTGAGCAGACGGGTACGCGAGCCGTCTCCGGCCTGCACATCGAAATAGCCGGCACCGAGGCTGCCATAGCGCTCAAGGTTCAGACTCAGGGTGACCTGTTCACTACGCTTGGACAGCTGCGTGTACGGCGTGTCGACCCGCGACAGGTCGGCGTAGTCGCCATGGCGCTGCAGGCGCTGGTAACTGAAACCGAGGCGCTGGCTGTTGTATTGATACCCCAGTGCAACCTGCTGACCCTGCTCGCCGTCGAAACGGCTTTGCGCCAACGCCGCATTGAGCACGCCAAAATTGCCCAGCCGTAGATTGCCGCCCAGGCCACCGAGGGCAAGGGTCTCGGCGCTCTCCAGATGGCCCTCGAGGGTAAAGCTGTCGCTGACACCGTGGCGCAGGCTGACGCTGGCAACGCCTGTGCCGTAGCCAAAATCACGTACGCCGTAGTCGCGGCGCAGGCTGCCGGCCGCCAGGGAAAAGTCGCTCAGGCCCTTGCCCAGCAGGCTGCTGGTGACGTAGAACGGCAGCGTGGTCGACACCTGGCGGCCGAGGGCGTCGGTGGTCACCACCACCGCTTCGCCGGCACCGTTGATGAACGGTACGTTGGTCAGGGTGTATGGCCCGGGTTGCAGGTCGGTGGTGCTCGCCTTGTAGCCGTTGATGAACAGGTCCAGCGACGTCGGCACCGCCGCCTCGCCGGCAAAGGCCGGCAGCGGATAGGTGACCAGGTCCGGGCGCGCGGCAAAGTCACGCGACAGCTGCAGGCCGCCGAGCCGCACCGAACTGGTCCAAGGCAAGGCGCCGGTGACCAGGTCACCGGCCTCGATGGTCAGCAGGCGTTGCTCGTCGGTATAGCGCCAGGTCGTGTCGTAGCGCAGAAATCCCTGACGGGTATCGGCCTGCGGTGCGCTATTGAAGGCCTGGCGCCACTGGCCGGTGGTGCTGAACGTGCCCCAGCTGTCGAACAGACGCAGCTCGTTCCAGGCGGCCAGGTAGGTGCCGCTCCCATCGGTGTCATTCAGGTAGACGTCGTAGTTGAGCAGCGCGCCGAAGCTGCTGCGGGCGTCGCTGGCCGGGTACAGGCCGCGCTCGCCAACCCGCTGCAGCGGCAACCAGGCAGCGGGTACCTGCAACAGCAGGCGCTGGTTGGCGCTGTCGTAGTCGGCATGCAGGCCGGCATAAGCATCCAGCGCCACCTCACCCTGAGTAACCCCCGGCAGGCTGATGCCCGCTGCAGTGAGCACCTCACTGGCGATAAACAAGCGCCCGGCGCGTTGCTGCACGGGCACCAGCTCAGCCCTGGGCATTTGGTTCACCAGCAGGTCGAGGTACAGCGTGGCATCGGTGACCACGCTGCTCTCGCTCGGTGGCGGCGGCAGGCCGTTGGCCAGCGCCAGCTGTGGCCCCAGCAGCAAGCCCAGGCACACCTGATGGGCCATACACGACAGCCATTTCACACACGGCTTCCAGCCATTGTCGGGTCCTCCGTGGCCCCTGACGTCGATTCATCGAAGTTCACTTGCCCGGGCTGATGGCCTGGGCCACGTCCTGACCGTTGACCCGGCCCTTGAGCACACTCGCTGCGGTGGGGACTGCGGGCACTGGCCAACGCATGCTGGCGCCGGGCAGCACATAGCCAAGCAGGCCTTCAACCACCGGCTTGTCCTGGCCGGCCTGCTGCAGCACTACATCGGTCAGGCGCGCGTGGACCGGGCCGCTGTTGCGCAGCTCGACGAAGGGCTTGCCCTGCACATTGACCGCGCGCCAGCTCAGCTGCGGCTTGCCGACTCCATCGGCACTGCGCTTGCCTTCCGGGTCGGGTTTGCCCCACAGGCCTTCGCCATACACGAACAACGGCACCGAATAGCGCATCTGCAGGCGGATCGCCGCCGTCGGTGCCTGAGTACTGGCATCGACCGGCAAGGGTGAGGGGATTTCGTCGATGATGATGCGGTAGGCCTGCTCCTGACCGGCCGGCGAGCTGCCGGTACGGGTCAGCCGGATCAGCTGCTTTTGCCCCGGCGCGATATTCGCCACCGGCGGGCTGCCGATAATCTCGCGCTGGGCCTGGAACTGCTCCTCAAAGCCGCCCTGGCGCCAGGCAAATACGCGCACCTGCAGGTTGGCCGGCGTAGTGCCGCGGTTTTCCAGCCACAGCGCTCCCGCCTTCTGATCTGCCTCCAGCACCGGGTCAATTGGCCAGATCAGCACTGAGGTTGCCGCCGCGGCTGGCTGACTGGCCAGCAGCAACCCAACGACTATTGCTTGCGCCCACTTCGCGCCTGCCCCCATGCCATTCTCCTTGGTTTGTTGTGTTGATCCCTGCGTTCACCAGGTCACCGTGACCTGCACGACATCGGTATAGGTACCTGCCGGCAATGTCCCCGGCAGCTGCGTGCGACCGTAAACCGGCAGCTTGATCGCCGTCGGGTCGCTGTAGCTGACCGACGTCACCTGGCCGATTGCAAGGCTCTGACTGAAGCCGGCGTCGCGATACAGTTGGTAGGCAAGCAGTTGCGAGCCACCGCTGCGCTTCAGGTTGCGGGTCCCGCCGCTGTTGTTCTGGCCACCGTCCAAGGCCATGCTCAATGCCACCCCCGGCGTGCACTGGAAGCTCACCGTGCTGCCACCCAGCGCTGCGCTGACGCTGGCCTTGGACAGGGCTGATTGCGTGCCGAAGTCGAGGCTGCCGTAAGCGCTCACCCCGCCCACAACCAGGCACCCGGCCACGACCTGCGCGCTGACCTGAAAGGTACTGGTGGTCGCTGCATCCAACGGCAACGCCAGCACCAGGCCCAGCCCCGCCGTGGTTACGCGCACCCAGCGATTCATGGCTCAGAACGTCAGCTCGACGGCAACCGTGTCGGTGTAGGTGCCCGCCGGCAGGCCAGCCTTGCCCTTGGCCTGACCATACAGGTTGACGGTCTGGGCGGCGCCGGTACTGGTCGGCACGGCAATGCTGCCGTCGATGGCCAGCGGCACGGTGTGTCCGGCATCGGTATAGAAGTCATACGGCACAAAGTTGCCATTGCCGTCGGCCAACGCCCGCGTCCCTCCCGTCGACAAGCCATCATGAGCGCCGGCGCGCACGCGAATTGACGCCCCGGTGCCATTCGAGCAGAGGATGCTCATGGCGCCGCCACCCGGGCCCATGACCTGGGCATTGGCGGTACCGAACAAGGCGTCCTGAGTACCGAAGTTGAGGTTACCGAAGTTGACCCCGGAGGTACCGGCACTGCCGTTGACCTGGCAGGCGGCGATCAGGGTCAGGGTCGAGTTGATGGTCCCGGTCACAGTGGCTGCCTGAGCCTGGGACGCCAGCGCCAGGGCGAGCCCGGCGAGTACTGAGCAGGTGAGGTGTGTGCGCATCGGATTCTCCTTGGGTGTTACCAGTCCAGGGTCACGCTGAGGGTGTCGCGGTAAAGACCGGCGGGCAGCGCGCGCGGCTGCGCGATGACCACGCCGTAGATCGGAATCGGGATCTGCTGGCTGCTGTTGACGGTGAAGGTGCGCGCCTGGCCTACCGGGTAACGGCTGTTGCCGGTGGGATCGACCGCCAGTTGGTAAGGGATCATCTCGCGACCGTTGCTCAGCCGGCGCACACCATCGCCACCGTTCTGGCCAGCATTGATGCGCACGCTGAAGGCGCGCACCGACGGCGTGCAACTGATCTGCAGGCCACCATCGCCTGCGATTTCGTCGACCTTGCCCTGCAACGGCTCCTGCCAGCTCGGCCCGCGCGAACCAAAGTCCATGACCCCTGGCGTACCCAGCGTCGCCGGTGGCTGGTCGCTGCTGATCTGGCACGCAGCACGGATCACCAGGCGCGCTTCGATAACCCCGGTGGTGCTGCCATGCACGGCGCCTGGCAGCAGCAGTGGGCCCAGGCTCAGGAGCAGAATGCCTGTGCGACTCATGACGTTGCCTCCTTGCTCATGGCGATGCCCCTACCAGGTGACCGTGACTTTCAACAAGTCGGCGTACAGGCCAGGCCGTGGCACCCAGGCCAGGCTGTCGATGCGAGCATACAGCGGCAACTCGACCGAGCCACTGTCTGGCACCCGCGCCGATTGTGCGCCGCCAACACTCAGCGGCTGGCGCCAGCCTGCGTCGCTGTAAAGCCGATAGGGAATGGGCCTGGCTCGCGCATCCGCGCTGGCCAGGAAGCGCAGCTCGCCGACGCCGCCATGCTGGCCGCCGTCGACGCGGATTTGATAAGGCGTGTCTGGGTTGCATTCGAGCCGTGGTGGCCGCGGGCTGAGCAGCACGCCGGTCAACGGCGCAGCGGCGCCGTCAAGGCGTGCTGCGCTGCCAAGGTCGATCTGGCCCAATGCTTGCGCCGCCGCATCGCGGGGTTGGTTGACCAGCATGCAACCACGCTCGACCTGCACCCGCACCTCGACCAGAAAGTCCGCCGCCAGGCTGTTCACGCTCAACAACAGCCCCGACCACATGGCCACTCCGCGTACTTCCACCGCACTATCCCTGTTCCAGGCCCTGTTTCCAGGCTATGACCTTGAGGGTAGCAGCGCAGTCTGATCCCGCCGGGTTTGCCCTACCCTTCATTGGCATTAACAACAATGGCTTAGGTGGCTATTTGCCGCGTTAAAGGCCACCCGTTCCGCACCTTTCACGGCACTGCACGCTATTTTTGTACTCTAACCGGCGAACCCCTGAACTAATCAGACCTCAAATGGCCATATGCCGGCAAAGCAGCCGACAATCTGATACTTTTGCAGCAGCAACATCCTGTGCCATGCGCTTTCCGCCGGGCGAGGACAGAATTACCAGGAGTACCTCTTTGACAACTGCCCACACCGCATTCGACCAGGCTGTCGAGCGCTGCGCCCAGGAGCCTATTCAGGTCCCCGGCAGCATCCAGCCGCAGGGTTTCATGCTGGTACTCGACGAGCAGGACCTGTGCGTGCTGCAAGCCAGCGAGAACGCTGAGCGCTGGCTTGGGGCTGCGGCGCCCGAGCTGCTTGGGCGCACCTTCGCCGAGCTGATCAGCGACAGTTTCGACCTGCGTGCACAGATGCAGTATCTGCCGGTCGATGAGGTATTCCCGTTTCATATCGGCGACGTTGAACTACGCCAGCCCAGCCCAGACTGCAGCCACATGCGCGTACTGGTGCATCGTCACGACCAGGTCCTGATCACTGAATTCGAACCGATCCGCACGGCCAGCGGCCCGTCCGGGCATGGCGATTACTACCCGCTGGTACGCGCCTTCGTCGGCAGCGTGCTCAAGGTCAGCTGCATCGTCGAACTGTTGCAACAGTCGGTCCTGCAGATCAAACGCATTACCGGCTTTGGCAGGGTCAAGGCCTACCGCTTCGATGCCGAAGGCAACGGCGAGGTACTTGCCGAAGTCGCCGACCCCGGCTACCCGAGCTATCTGGGCCTGTGCTTCCCAGCCTCCGATATTCCACGCCAGGCCCGCGAGTTGTACCGAGTCAATCGGATTCGGGTCATCGAAGATGCCAACTACATTGCCTCGCCGCTGTATCCCCACAGCAACCCGCGCACCGGCAAGCCGCTGGACATGAGCTATGCGGCGCTGCGCGCGGTATCGCCGGTGCACCTACAGTACATGCGCAACATGGGCACCCTGGCATCGACCTCTTTGTCGATCGTGGTAGACGGCAAGTTGTGGGGGCTGATCTCCTGCCATCACGACCAGCCGCACGCCGTCGACCTGCCCACTCGCACGGCCTGCGAGTTGCTGGCCAGCGTGCTGTCGCTGCAGATCGAATCCCGGGAAGCGCACACCGGCACCCAGACCATGCTCGACATGCGCCAGCGCATCGTGCGCATGCTGGCTTCGATGGCCGACCACGACAGCGTCAGTGCTGGTTTGAATGCCTTGCCCCAGGTCCTGCTCGATTTTGCCAGTGCCACCGGCGCGGCGATCATCAGTGCCGAGCGCTGCGACCTGATCGGCGTGACGCCGCCCGCTGCGCAGGTCAATGCGCTGGTCCACTGGCTGTCGCAGCAAGACGCCGAGTCGGTGTTCAGCAGCGACAACGTGCGCCGCGACATCCAGGACTTACCAGAGCTGGCCAAGCACGTCGGCGGTGTGCTGGCGGTGGCGATTTCGCAGATTCACTCGCACTATCTGGTGTGGTTCCGCCCCGAGCAGGTACGCACGGTCAACTGGGCCGGGCGCCCGGAAAAAGCCATCAGCGCCGCGGGCAGCCTCAACCCGCGGCACAGCTTTGAGCGCTGGCAGGAAGACGTTGGCGGTTACTGCGAACCTTGGGACCCGCTGATCATCGAAGGCGTGGCCGAACTTCGCATAGCCGTACTGGGGATCGTGCTGCGCAAAGCCGAAGAGCTGGCGCAACTGGCCGGTGAGCTGCGCCAGTCGAACAAGGAACTCGAAGCGTTTTCCTACAGCGTGTCGCATGATCTGCGCGCACCGCTGCGGCACATCGCCGGCTACACCGAACTGCTCACCGAAGTCGAAAGCGAGAACTTCAGCGAACGCGGCCAGCGCTTCCTCAAGCACATCGAAGAAGCCGCGCACTTTGCTGGCACACTTGTCGACAACCTGCTCAATTTTTCCCAGATGGGCCGCTCCGCCCTGCGCATGTCGGATGTCGACCTGAACGCCCTGGTCGAAACCATTCGCAACGAGCTGGCACCGGATTTTGCCGGTCGTACAATCATCTGGGATGTGGAAAAACTGCCCAAGGTGATCGCCGACCCGGCGTTCATCAATCTGGCACTGCACAACCTGATCGCCAACGCGATCAAGTACACCCGTGGCCGCGAACCTGCGCGTATAGAGATCCGCGCCAAGCAACACCCGCACGAGACTGAAATCTATATTCGCGACAACGGCGTCGGCTTCGATATGGCCTATGCCAATAAGCTGTTCGGCGTGTTCCAGCGCTTGCACCGCATGGAAGACTTCGAAGGCACCGGCATCGGCCTGGCCAGCGTGCGCCGGATCATCGAACGTCACGACGGCCGTGTCTGGGCTGACGGCGAGATCAATCAGGGAGCGTCGTTCCATTTCGCCCTCCCGCGCCATTCATCGAACACCTGAGGTAACGTATACATCATGCTAAAACCGATCTTGTTGGTCGAAGACAACCCCAGGGATCTGGAGTTGACGCTTGTCGCGCTGGAGCGCAGCCAGCTGGCCAACGAAGTCATCGTACTGCGCGATGGCGCCGACGCCCTCGACTACCTGTTGCGCCGCAACGGTTACGCCGAGCGCGACGATGGCAACCCGGCCGTGCTTCTGCTCGACCTGAAACTGCCCAAGGTGGATGGCCTGGAGGTGCTCAAGGCGGTGCGCGAAACCCCTGAGCTGCGCAGCATCCCGACGGTAATGCTGACCTCCTCGCGGGAAGAACCCGATCTGCTGCGCGCCTATGAGCTCGGGGTCAATGCCTACGTGGTGAAGCCGGTCGAGTTCAAGGAATTTGTCACGGCCATCTCCGATCTGGGGATCTTCTGGGCCGTCCTTAATGAACCGCCGCCTGGCTCTTTGCGGCTGACTCGGCGTGGTAACAATTGAGTCCAACTAGCATGTTGTCAGGCCCGCTCAAGCTACTGATGGTCGAAGACAGTTCGATGGATGCCGAGCTGACCTTGTTGCGCCTGGAGCGCAGCGGGCTGCACATCGAGTCGCAACTGGTGTTCGACCATATTGGCGTCGAGCATGCGCTGCACCACGGCCGTTTTGACCTGATCCTGTGCGACTGCGTGTTGCCTGGCTCGTCCGGCATCGAGGTGCTGGCGATTGCTCAGCGGCTGGCGCCAGATGTGCCGTTCATCTTTCTCTCAGGCATTTATGGTGAAGAGCACGCGGTGGAGATGATCCGCCTTGGCGCCACCGACTATGTCCTGAAGAAGAACCTGCCGCTGCTGCCCAAGGCCGTGCGCCGGGCGCTGACCGAAGTGCAGGAGCGCCATCGCCGCCGCCGCGCCGAGGAAGCGCTGGCCGAGCTTGAGGCGCGCGCCCGGTTTGCCATCGATGCTGCGGGCATGGGTACCTGGGACTATCGCCCGCAGGAAGATCTGCTGCTCTGGGATGACCGCTGCAAGACCTTGTTTGGCCTGCCTGTCGACACTCAGATGTCGTTGGATGTGTTCTACGCAGGTATCTATCCCGAAGACGTCGCGCTGGTTCGTGACGCTGTCGAGCAGGTCATGCAGCCCCAGGCAGGCGGTCACTACCGGGTCGAGTTTCGTATCAATCAGCCTGACGGCCTCGAGCCGCGCTGGTTACTCTCGAGCGGCCAGACCCAATTCGTCGACGGCCGCTGCCTGCGCTTTTCCGGCGTATTGCAGGACATTCATGAACAACGCCAGGCGACCACGGCGCTCAAGCAGCTCAACGAGATGCTCGGCGAGCGGGTCGAGCGGCGTACCCGGGAGCGCGATCGCTCATGGGAATTGTCCCAGGACTTGCTGGCGGTACTGAACAGAGACCTGACCCCGGTCGCGCTCAACCCAGCCTGGGAAGTCAGCCTGGGCATCTCACGTGAACGCCTGAGCCAGACCACCCTGCTGCAGCTGCTACCCGAGCCGGATCAGGAAGCCTTTCTCGCTGAGCTGGCAGCGCTCGGCCAGGGCCGCACCAGTGCCCGCTTTGTAGGGCGCATTCAACATGCCAGCGGCCAACAGCGCTGGTTGTCGTGGGTGATCGTGCCCGAGGACACCCTGCTCTATGTCGTCGCCCGTGATATCACCAGCGAGCGCGAATCGTCGATGGGCCTGGCCGAGGCCAACATGCGCCTGCGCGAGCAGATCGATGAGCGCGAGCGTATCGAAGCGGCGCTGCAGCAGATGCAGCGGCTGGAGGCAGTCGGCCAACTGACCGCCGGCGTCGCGCACGACTTCAACAATTTGCTGACGGTGATTCTGACCGGCGCGAGTTTCCTTGAGCGTGACCTGCAGAAAGAGAACTACGACAAGGCCCGCAGCCGCCTCAAGCACATCCGCGAGGCTGGCGAGCGCGGTGCCAAGTTGACCTCACAGTTGCTGGCCTTCTCCCGGCGCCAGCGGCTCGAGCCTGTGCCGCTGAACCTCAACCAGACCCTCACCGGCCTGGAAGAGCTGCTGCGACGCACCTTGGGCGGCAATGTCTCGGTACGCCTGGATCTGGATGCCAGCCTGTGGCAGGCACTAACTGACCCGACCCAGACCGAGATGATCATTCTCAACCTGGCGATCAACGCCCGCGACGCCATGGCCGATGGCGGCCAGCTGATTCTGTCGACGCGCAATACGTTGATCACAGAACGCGCCCAGCGACCGGAAGACCCGGAGCCTGGCGAGTACGTGATGCTGTCGATTCGCGATACCGGTTGCGGCATGAGTGAAGAGGTAGTCGGCAAGGTATTCGAGCCATTCTTCACCACCAAGGACATCGGTAAAGGCTCGGGCCTTGGCCTGGCCCAGGTGTTCGGCTTCGCCAAGCAATCGGGTGGCGGCGTGTCTATCGATACTGCGCCTGACCAGGGTACCTTGGTGTCGGTCTACCTGCCTGCGGTCAAGCAGCCTGTAGCCGTCGAAGCACCCGCGGCGCCTGCGGCGCCAGCCCTCTCGGCAGAAGGCCGTGATCGCACCGTGCTGTTGGTGGATGATGATCACCTGGTTCGCGACATGATCGGCGAGCTGCTGCGCTCGCACGGTTATCAGGTACGCCAGGCGCACGGTGGCGAGCATGCCCTGTGCTTGCTCGATGAACACGTCGATGTGCTGCTGACTGACTTTGCCATGCCCGAATTCAACGGCGCGCAGCTCGCGTTGGCGGCGCGTGAGCGCTTCCCGCAATTGCCGGTGGTGATTCTCACGGGCTATGCCGAACTGCAAGGCTTCGAGCTAAGCGACAGTGTGGTCATTCAGAAACCGGTACAGGATCAGCTGCTGGCGAAGACCCTGGACGATTTGCTGGGCGCGGCCTGAGCACTGCGCTCAGCCGTTGCTCAGCAACTGCAATACGGATGGGGAGCGTTGGCTGGATTGCCCGGGAATAGAGAGAGGGTAAAGCGAGGAAAATAATGGCAGGGGCGGCTGGATTCGAACCAACGCATGGCAGGATCAAAACCTGCTGCCTTACCGCTTGGCGACGCCCCTGTATCTGATGCAACGAGTGCAATGCACTGTCGCTCTAACAATTCCCGTGGCTGACAACATGAGTTGTTGTCGGGGAATGCGCGGCACTTTAACAACAATCCTTGATCATGAAAACCCCTCTTTTAAAAAAAATCTCAAAAAAACAGCAAGTTAGTTAGAAGCCAGTCGCGGTGCGACCGCCTGTCGGCAAAGCTCGCCCAGCTAAAAACCAAATCCGCGCAGCCCTGCTCAATAGTCAGGTAATCCCAGCGCTTACAAGGAGGGCGTCATGCCAGTTTCCCATGATCTGTACCAAGACCTGCACTACCCACGCGAAATCGTTCAGCAGCGCCGCCAGCAGGATCAGACCCTTGATCGCCTGCTCGACGAGTACGTCGATATCGACAACCAGGTGCTGGCTGCCGAGGCCATCTCGGCGGGCTATACCAGCGATGATGACCTGCATCGCCTCAAGGAACGTCGCTTGTCGATCAAGTATATGATCGACCGTCAGCTCAAGCGCGAGGACTGAGGCTGTTCATTTGGCAGTGGCGCATGATTACTGCCAGCGGGCACTGACCGGTCGGTAGCCGCCCACAATCGCCTTGCGACCCTCCGGGATGATTGCCTGCCAGCGGTGCTTGCGGTGAAAATGGTCACTCACTGGAGGGCGCCAACCGCCCTGCCCCGCCTGCGAGGACCCCCCCGCTTGTCTGCCTGGATTTCCACGCCGCTTCGCCACTTGCGCCGCCGCTCGCGTACCGATGCGCAAGGCGATTGCCAGCTGTTGAGCTACTTTGAGGACAAGGCCAGGGAGCGCGGCTATAGCTTGAGCGAAGGCCAATGCCGGGTTATCGAGCGCATGACGCAACAGTTTGCCGCGCTGGCTGATGGCCAGGCGCGCAGCTTGTATCTGTATGGATCGGTTGGCCGCGGCAAGAGCTGGCTACTCGATGGCTTTTACCAGGCGCTGGAGGTGGAGGCCAAGCTGCGCCTGCACTTCCACGATTTCTTCGCTCGTCTGCATCAGGGCATGCACCGCCATCGCGGCGCCGACAATGCCATGGCGGCGACCCTGGATGAACTGATTGGCGACTGCCAGGTGCTGTGCTTCGACGAGTTCCATGTGCACGACATCGGCGATGCGATGCTGCTCACCCGGCTTTTCAGCGCGCTGTTCGAGCGCAATGTATTTGTCGTCCTGACCTCCAACTATGCCCCCGAAGGCCTGCTGCCCAACCCCCTTTACCATGAGCGGTTCTTGCCAGTGATCCGCCTGATCAACAGCCGCATGCTGGTGATGGAAGTGGGCGGCGACATCGACTTTCGCAGCCTGCCGGCCAACCGCGCGCACCAGCGTTTTACCCAGGGCCACTACGTATGGCCCGGCACAGCTGAGCAACGCCTGGCCCTGGCGCTGCCTGAAACCCAGCCGCTGACCCTGGACATCAACCATCGCCCGCTGCGCGCTCTGGCCAGCCAGGATCGACAGGTGCACTTCAGCTTTGTCGATCTGTGCGAGCAGGCCACGGCAGTGGCGGATTATCTGGAGCTGGCCAGCCGTTACGATCGCTGGATCATCGACGACCTGGAAGACCTGGCCGAATGTTCGCTCGCAGCGCAGCAACGCTTCGTCAACCTGGTCGATGTGCTGTACGACCAAGACTGCGAGCTGGTGCTGATTGGCCGCTATCCGCTCGAGCAGAGCCTGGGTGGCGCCATTGCCGACCTGATGCGCAGCCGCAGCCGTCTCGGCCAGCTGCATCAGATCGGCACGACTGTGCTTTAACCTGCTCGGGGCAGATCTGCCAGCACCGCTTCGATTTCGCCAAGCACAGCCGGGTCATCCAGCGTTGACGGTGGTACATAGGCCTGACCGTCAGCGATCTTGCGCAGCACCGCGCGCAGAATCTTGCCGGAGCGTGTCTTGGGCAAGCGCTTGACCAACCGCACCCGGTTGAAGCATGCCAGCGCACCGATCTGCTCACGCACACTGGCAACCAGTTCAGCCTGCAATTTTTGCTCGGCTAGCTCTTCGCCGTCCTTGAGTACCACCAACGCCAGCGGCACCTGGCCCTTGATGTCGTCGTGCACACCGATCACCGCGCACTCGGCAACCGCCGCATGGCGGGCGACCAGATCTTCCATTTCGCCGGTAGACAACCGATGCCCGGAGACGTTGATGACGTCATCGGTGCGACCCATGATGTAGACGAAGCCGTCATCGTCCAGGTAGCCGCCGTCACCGGTATGGTAGTAGCCCGGATAGGTGTGCAGATACGCCTGCAGATAGCGCTGATGATCACCCCACAGCGTCTGGCTGCAGCCCGGCGGCAACGGCAGGGCGATGACGATCGCGCCCTGTTGATTCGGCCCGAGCAAATGGCCGTCGTCGTCCAGCACCTGCACGTGGTAGCCCGGTACTGCGCGGTTGCTCGACCCCGGGCGCGCCGCACTGCCTTCGAGGCCGACACAGGGGGCGGTCACCGGCCAGCCGGTTTCGGTCTGCCACCAATGGTCATGCACCGGCTTGCCTGTGACCTGCTCCAGCCATTGATGGGTGCTTGAATCAAGCTTTTCCCCGGCCAGGAACAACTGGCGCAGGGAGCTCAGGTCATACTCGGCGAGCAGTTCGCCATGGGGGTCTTCCTTGCGGATCGCGCGCATCGCCGTCGGCGCGCAGAACAAGGCATTCACCTGATACTGCTCGACCACCCGCCAGTACGCGGCGGCGTCCGGGGTGCGGATCGGCTTGCCTTCATAGAATACCGTGGTGCAACCAGTCATCAGCGGCCCGTAGACGATCAGCGAGTGACCGACCACCCAGCCCACATCGGAAATCCCCCACCAGACATCGCCCGCCTGCATACCATAGATATGGCGCATGGTGTAGCTCAAGGCGACCGCGTTGCCGCCGTTTTCGCGGACGATGCCCTTGGGTTTGCCGGTGGTGCCGGAGGTGTACATGATATATAGCGGGTCGGTTGCACTGAGCTCGACCGGCGCCGCAGGCTGCGCGTTGACCAGCGCCTGTTGCCAGTCCAGGTCACGCCCAGGCTGCAGCGCGGCCTTTGCCTGTGGCCGCTGCTGCACCAGCACGTGGCGGGGCTGATGGCTGGCCAGTTGCAGGGCGCGGTCGATCAGCGGCTTGTATTCGATGACCCGATCAAACTCCAGCCCGCAGGAGGCCGTGAGCACCAGCGTCGGCTTGGCATCATCGATACGCAGGGCCAGCTCGTTGGCGGCAAAACCGCCGAACACCACCGAGTGCACTGCGCCAATCCGCGCGCAGGCGAGCATGGCCATGGCCGCCTGCGGCACCATCGGCATGTAGATGACGACACCGTCGCCCTTGCGCACGCCCAACTCGCGAAGCAGCCCGGCCAGCCGCGCCACCTCATCGCGTAACTCACGGTAGCTGAAGCGCTGCTGGGTGGCGGTTACCGGCGAATCGTAGATCAACGCGGTCTGCTCGCCACGGCCTTGTTCGATCTGGTAATCCAGGGCCAGGTAGCAGCTGTTCAGGCGCCCGTCGGCAAACCAGCAATGGCTGCCGTCGGTGTTGTTGATCAGGGTCTGGCGCGGCTTGTGGTACCAGGCCAGCTGGTCGGCCTGCTCGGCCCAGAAGGCCACAGGGTCGGAAATGGAACGGGCGTAGCTGTGCTGGTAGGTCATGTCAGTCGCAACCCGATACTTGTTGTTATTGAAGGGCGAGCCTGCAGTATGGACCTGCCTGACGCCCCTGCCATGGGACTAAAGTCCATAACCGACCTGCAAATTCGCAGCAGCAGGCTCTATCAAGGCGGCGCTTTTGATGCGCGCCAAGCAGCGAGCAAGGCTCTAGAATAGCCATCACCTTCATCAATGAGCACAGCATGGATATCGAACAGGCACGCACCTTCCTGGAGATTGTCCGCTGCGGCAGCCTGGTCGCCGCCGCCGAGGGCCTGTGCGTGTCGCAGACGGCAATCACCGCGCGGGTGCAGCGTCTTGAGCAGCAGCTAGGCTGCCAGCTGTTTGTCCGCAGCCGCAGCGGCGCCAGCCTGACCGCAGACGGCGAAGCCTTCGTCACCTACGCCCACCAACTAGTGGAAACCTGGGAGGCCGCCCGCCGTGACCTGCCGCTGCCGCAGGGTTGTCAGCAGCTGCTGCACCTGGGCGGCGAAACCAGCCTGGGCAACCCGCTGCTGCTCGACTGGGTCAGTGCGCTGTACCGCGAGATGCCCAGCCATGCCATCCGCAGCGAGGTCAGCGACGGCGAATCGTTGCTGCGCAAGGTCGAGCGCGGCTTGCTCGATGCTGCGCTGGTCTATCAGCCCATCTACGGGCCTGGCCTGCAGGTGGAGCAGTTGATGGAAGAAAAACTGGTGCGCATCCGCCACGTAGAACGGCCAGAGCCGTATGTGTATATCGACTGGGGCGAGACGTTTCGCCGCCAGCACGATGCCGCCCTGCCCGACTGCGCCCGCCCAGCGCTGAGCTTCAACCTCGGCCCGCTGGCCTTGCAGTTCATTCTCGAGCACGGTGGCAGCGGTTATTTCCGTACACGGGTGGTGCAGGCTTATCTGGACAGCGGCGTGTTCGAGCGGGTGCCGCAAGCGCCGGAATTTACCTACCCGACTTTTCTGGTGTACACCCGCAAGCACGACAGCGCCGCCTTGCAGCAGGCCTTCGGCGTGCTGCGCCGGCAAGTCGCAGCGGGCGTCAGTGACTGGTCACAACGCTGGGACCCGCTCATCTGAAGCACGCGTGCTGTGGTTGAGCAACTGGCGCTTGAGACCGGCAATCAGGTCGGTCTGGGTGATCACCCCGACCAGCTTGCCGTCATCGAGTACCGGCAGGCAGTGCAAGCCTTGCTCGCACAGCAATGGCAGCAGGCGCTCCAGCGGGTGCTGGCTGCTGACACTGATCACCCGTCGGCTCATCACCTGCTCCAGCACCACCGGCCTGCGCCGCCACAGCCCACGCCAGCTGAACCGCGCCCGCGCCATGGCCGCCGTCAGCACATCACTGAGGCTGACGATGCCGACCAGGCGTCCCTCCGCCAGTACTGGCAGCGTCTTCAGGTGGTGGCTGGCGAGCATCTGCCAGGCTTGCTCCAGCGTGGTCTGCGGGCTGGCAAACTGCACATCGCGGGACATCACCGAAGCCGCGGTGATACCGCCTAGACTGCGCTGCAAAGCATGCTGTTCAGTGGCCAGAAGAATACGCTCAAGCTCGTCACGGCTGACGTCAACGTACTCGCCGATGTCTTCCAGGGCCTGATCAAGATCGTCACTGCTAAAACCCACCCGGGCGCTGGGCACCGGGTCGTGGGTGTGGTGCAGATCCTTGCGCGGCAAGCCAGGCTTGGGATAGCGCACGCCGGTCAGGCGGTTGTAGACCACCGCCACTGCGACCAGCACCAGCGCATTGAGCATGATTGGCTCGAGCAGATGATCGCCCATGGCGACCAGCCCGGAATCGGCCAGTACGGCGCTGACCGCTACTCCGCCGCCCGGCGGGTGCAGGCAGCGCAGCAGACACATGACCAACAACGACAAGCCCAGTGCAACGCCAGCCACCCACAGCTCGCTGCCCAGGTGCTGGCGCATGATCAAGCCGATTACGCCCGCCAGCGCGTAGCTGCCCAGCACCGACCACGGCTGCGCCAGCGGCCCGGCGTGCACGGCGAAAACCAGCACGGCTGTTGCCGCCAGAGGGCCAAGCAAATGCAGCGCAATGGAGGGACCATAGGCCAGGCTGCACAGCCAACCTGCGAGGCACAGGCCGAGCAAGGCACCGACGCCTGCGCGCAGCCATTCTTTGGGAGGAATATTGAGGGGCGCCGGCATCAGGCGCTGCAAAAGGGGTTCGGGACGCAAGGCAGACATCGGCAGAACGTGCTCTTCAACTTGGCTGGAATGAGCCATTTCAGAGCAAGAGTGTGCCGCGCGCACTATTGTGGGGCAAATTCAAAATAATGCGGTTTGGGCTCAATAATTTTGCAGCATCGGCGTAGGCCGTTCAGCGGCCTTTGCCGGGCAGCTCGATGCTCACTCGCAGGCCGCCTTGAGGGCTTTCCTGCAGGGCGATAGTGCCGCCCCAGGCGTCAATGATATCGCGCACGATACCCAGGCCCAGGCCGTGGCCGTTGACCTGTTCGTCCAGCCGCGAACCTCGCTCGAGCACGTGCACGCGTTTTTCCTCAGGAATGCCCGGGCCGTCATCATCCACCCATAACTGATAACCGGTGGCGCTCGTGGCGATACCCAGGCGAACTTCACTGTCAGCCCATTTGCAGGCATTGTCGAGCAGGTTGCCGAGCAGCTCGAGCAGGTCTTCACGGTCCCACGGCAGCAGCAGCCCGGCGGGCGTGTCGCGCTCCAGCAGCAGACCTTCACCATGAATCATGCCCAAGGTTGCCAGCAGGCTTGGCAGCTCCGCATCGCAATCAAACTGCGCGCCGGGCAAAGCATCGCCCGCCAACCGCGCACGGTTGAGTTCACGTTCCAGGCGCTGCTGGATCTGTTCGAGCTGCTCGCGCATTTGCATGCGTACGTCAGGCAAATCGCGCAAGCGCTCGCTGGAGGCCAGGCTGAGCAGAACCGCCATCGGCGTTTTCAACGCATGGCCGAGATTGCCCAGCGCGTTGCGCGAGCGGCGCAGGCTATCTTCAGTGTGGGCCAGCAAATGGTTGACTTGATCGACCAGCGGCTGCAGCTCGCTGGGTACTTCGGCATCCAGCTGTGAGCGCTGGCCTTGCTGCAGCTGCGCGATCTGCTGGCGGGCTCGCTCCAATGGCCGGAGCGAGCGGGTAACAGTGATGCGCTGCAATACCAGCACCAGCACCAGGGCGACCAGGCCCATGCCCAGGCCGATCTGCTGCATGCGCTGAAAGCCCTGGCGTATTGGTGAATAATCCTGCGCGACGCTGATCGAGATGTCCTGACCCAGGCGTCGATAGTCAGCACGCAGGGCCAGCAATTGTTGGCCCTCAGGACCTAATACATGGGTATCTTCGAGCCCCGGCTTGGCCGGCTTGGGCATGTCCAGGTCCCACAACGAGCGAGAACGCCAGCTGCCCTGCTCGAAATCGATGCGAAAGTAATACCCGGAAAACGGCCTTTGGTACGCCGCCGAGATGCGCCGCTCATCCAGCTGCAAACCGTCCGGGCCGCGCCCCAGCGCCACCAGCAGGTTCTCGCTTTCCTTGCGCAAACCGACTTCGAGGTAACGCTGCAGGCCAGCCTCGAACAGCCACAGGGTCAACTGCGCAAAGCCCAGCCCGATCACTACCAATACGGCGATAAGGCCAACACTCAAGCGTGCCTGGATCGACTTCACGGCGTGCTGCCGGCGTAGACGTAACCTTGCCCGCGACGGGTTTCGATGACGCTGCGGCCGAGTTTACGCCGCAGGTGATTGACGTGCACCTCAAGCACGTTGGAGTCGCGCTCGGTTTCGCCGTCATACAGGTGCTCGGCCAGATGCCCCTTGGACAGCACCTGGCCGGGATGCAGCATGAAATAGCGCAGCAGGCGAAACTCCGCCGCGGTCAGTTGCACATCGACACCCTCGCGGCTGACACACTGGCGGCTTTCGTCCAAATGCAGGCCGGCTGCTTCAAGCTTGGGCTGATTGGCCAGGCCGCGCGCGCGGCGCAGCAGTGCCTGAATGCGCAGTTGCAGCTCTTCAGGGTGGAACGGCTTGCTCAGGTAGTCGTCGGCGCCGGCCTTCAAGCCTTCGATGCGCTCGGCCCACGAGCCGCGCGCCGTCAGGATCAGCACTGGCGTGGCCAACCCGCCTGCACGCCACTGGGCGAGGACTTCCAATCCCGGCAAGCCGGGCAAGCCAAGGTCGAGAATGATCAGATCGTAGGGCTCGCTCTGGCCTTGATAGACCGCATCACGGCCGTCGGCCAGCCAGTCGACGGCATAGCCCTGACGCTGCAGGCCGGCAGTCAGCTCATCGGCCAGCGGCACGTTATCCTCGACCAGCAACAGGCGCATTCAGTCGTCCTCCTCGTCTTTGAGCAGCACACCGCTGCGGGCATCCAGCTTGATTTCGCGCACCACCCCTTCAAGGGTCAGCAGCTCGACCTCGTATTCATAGCGGCCATGTTTTTCTTCAAGCTCTGCCTCAAGCAAACGTGCCCCGGGATAACGCCCCAGGGCAGAGTCGAGCAGATGCTCAAGCGGCAGGATGATGCCCTTTTGCCGCAGCGCGAGGGCTTCATCCTGGTCAAGATCACGCGCCAGCGCCAGTGAACACACGGCCATCAGGGCCAGCGCCAGGTAGCGCGGCTTGCGCGATAGCGGGCTCATTATTTGTCTTGGGCGTTTTTCAGTATTTCGCCGGTCTTGGCATCCAGATCAACGTCCCACTCAACGTTCTGCGCATCGCGCAGTTCGACCTTGAGGATGTAGCGGCCGTATTCGTTTTCAAGCTCGGAATCGGTGATGGTTGAACCAGGATGCTTGGCCTTTGCAGTCTCGGCCAGTTTCTGCAATGGCTGCACGGTGCCGGCTTTTTCCAGGGCGCTGATTTCATGCGCCGGCACGTCGGCCAGGGCAGCGGTGGCAGCTACAGACAGGGCAGCAGCAGTGAACAAGGCAGTCAAAGTCTTCATGAGTATCTCTCCATCGGAATGTACAAGTTGTCTACGGGGTTAAGATTAACCACGGCTCCTTAAGCCAACCTGAAATTGCTCGCGGGCATGATAGCGCATGCCTTGAGCACTGTTGCAGTAGGTGCGCAAGCGCCACCGGGCAGCTGACCACACAGGCACAACCACTCACTGCGGCCATGCTGGTAGAATCGCCGCCATTCTCGCTTGCAACAGAGTTACTACCCCGTGGAAATTTTCAAAGAGTTCACCTTCGAATCGGCCCATCGCCTGCCCAATGTCGCGCCTGGTCATAAATGCGGCCGCTTGCACGGCCACTCGTTCAAGGTTGCCCTGCACCTGACCGGCCCGCTTGACCCGCATACCGGCTGGATCCGCGACTTCTCCGAAATCAAGGCGATTTTCAAGCCGATCTACGAGCAGCTCGACCACAACTACCTGAACGACATTCCTGGCCTGGAAAACCCCACCAGCGAAGTAATCGCGGTGTGGATCTGGCAGCAGGTGAAACCGCTGCTGCCAGAACTGTCCAAGGTGCGTATTCACGAAACCTGCACCAGCGGCTGCGAGTACAGCGGCGCGTAGGCGGTTTCAGTCTATCGATGGGTTCGGGTGCGGCGGCACGCATGGGTTGTCGATACACATCAGCAACACACCCGGCCTGCCGCGGCCTGTATTCAGATACCCTTGCCCATTCTCTACCAGTCGGCGCACCTTGACAGCTTCAAGGCCGCCATAGAGAGACAGGTTCAGGTGCAGGCCGCCCTCCACCAAGTGTTCCGGATTCAGGCCTGCGATGTGCCAGAGCGGCGTCTTCAAGCCCTTTCTGAGTTTGTAGAGCGGCAAGTCGAGATCAATCTGTGTGTCTATCGGCAGTCTTACCGCCAACGCTACACCGACCGGATCGTGCAGGGTTATTACCCCTTCTTTATCGATCAGGCTGCCAGCTTTGGCGGCTGCAGGGTAAAAACCCAGATAGCCGCTTCTGCTCACGTCCAACCAGTAGTTGAGCCTGGGATACTGGTCGCTGTTGCGGCCAGTATAGGCCGGGCGGATCTCGTAGACGTAGCCCAGCGCATGGCGATAGGTGCCGAACCAGAAGGTATCGACACTGAGCGATTGTCGTGAATCTTCGCCGTGCCATTCGTCCGGCGGAAATGAATCTGGCCGTGTTTCGTCATAATTGCGGCTCGCTATCAACCAGCCACTGTCGCTATTCCAGCCATCGAATTCGGTCCAGAGCGGCCGAGACAGGTCGTCGCCGTCCTCCCATACCGCAGGGGTCGAAACATAATCTGCAAGTTGCCAGCGGCAGCGGGCGGTAAAACTCAGTTCAGGCATGAATACAAGGCTGCTCATCACGTCACTCCAGCTTGAAGGAGCGATGAACGCTAAGGACTGCTGGCGCCGCGCGGCAGCTGGAAGGCTACCCCAGCACGTCCTTGAGAAACGACGGTGCGATGTAGCGCTGGTAATGTGCTTCGGACAACAGGAAGAACTCCCGGTCGATGGCGTCGCGCAACTGTGGCAGATCCCAGCCACGAAACTCAGGCAACAGCGCCATGCCATAGGCCTCAAGGTCACGGATCATCCGCGCGCCCCTGGCAATCAATTGATAGGCCCAGCAGTACTCTGACTGCTGCACCACAAAACGGATCGAGCGCTGCTCCAGTTGTTGGCGCAGGCAGTCCTTGTCGAACACTTCCAGCTTGGCCATCATCACCTGCACCAGCAACTGCTCCAAGCGTAGCCATACCGCGAGCTTGGCCTCTTCACTGTAGCCGTTCCAGTGGATCACTTCATGATGAAAGCGCTTGCAGCCGCGGCATACAAGATCGCCGTAGACGGTCGAGCAGAGCCCGACGCACGGGGTTTTGATGGACTGATTGGACATGAACAGACAACAGCTTGGCGGTGGCACACGCTCCCATGTTAGCCCTTTGTCTAACCAGGGTCACTTGTTAAAGTCGCATCCCGCGCCTTACTTTTGTTCAGTTTTTGCCGTAGAATCAACCGGCCTTTTCAAGGCAACAATGTCCGTTGGAAGCTGTTTTCAAAGCGTCACGAAGCACAGTTAATCCGGTAGAACGGTGTTGGCCGGCCCATGCAGCCCTCGCATGCTCCGCGCCAACCCCTCATCAGCGCTCCGTTCTACAGGCGTAAAACTTTGAAAACAGCTTCTGCAAGGATTTTCCGCACGCCTGGCTAGGCGGCTCACAAAGCCGTATTGCGCATGGCTGCGCCAAATCCTGGATGAGCGTCCCGGACTCCCTTTAGGGACCACTGATGAGGGTAATAACTGTGCTTGAAGCCTACCGCAAACATATCGAAGAGCGTAAAGCCCTGGGCATCGTGCCCCAGCCGCTGAACGCCGAACAGACTGCAGGCCTGGTCGAACTGTTGAAAAACCCGCCAGCCGGCGAAGAAGCCTTCCTCGTTGACCTGATCACCAACCGCGTACCACCAGGCGTTGACGAAGCTGCATACGTCAAGGCCGGTTTCCTCTCGGCCATCGCCAAGGGCGAAGCCACTTCGCCACTGCTGGACCGCAAGCATGCCACCGAACTGCTCGGCACCATGCAGGGCGGCTACAACATCGAGACTCTGGTCGCGCTGCTGGACGACGCCGAACTGGCTGCCGTCGCGGCCGAACAGCTCAAGCACACCCTGCTGATGTTCGATGCCTTCCATGACGTCGCTGAAAAAGCCAAGGCGGGCAACGCCCACGCCAAGGCTGTGCTCGACTCCTGGGCGAATGGCGAATGGTTCACCAAGCGTCCTGCGATTGCCGAGAAGTACACCCTGACCGTGTTCAAGGTGCCTGGCGAAACCAACACCGACGACCTCTCCCCTGCCCCGGATGCCTGGTCGCGCCCTGATATCCCGCTGCACGCCCTGGCCATGCTGAAAATGGCCCGTGACGGCATCGAGCCTGAGCAACCAGGTTCGGTCGGTCCGCTCAAGCAGATCGAAGCCATGCGCGCCAAAGGCTTCCCGGTCGCCTACGTCGGTGACGTGGTCGGTACCGGTTCGTCGCGTAAATCGGCAACCAACTCGGTACTGTGGTTCTTCGGTGACGACATCCCCAACGTGCCGAACAAGCGCGCTGGCGGTTTCTGCTTCGGCACCAAGATCGCTCCGATCTTCTACAACACCATGGAAGACGCCGGCGCCCTGCCAATCGAATTCGACTGCAGCAACCTGGCCATGGGCGATGTCATCGACGTGTACCCGTACAAGGGTGAAGTGCGCCGTCACGAAAGCGACGAGCTGGTCACCACCTTCGAACTGAAGACGCCAGTCCTGCTCGACGAAGTCCGTGCTGGCGGCCGTATCCCGCTGATCGTTGGCCGTGGCTTGACCGACAAGGCGCGCACCGAGCTGGGCATGGGTCCAACCGACCTGTTCAAGCTGCCGGACGCACCGGTCGATACTGGCAAGGGCTTCACCCTGGCGCAGAAAATGGTTGGCCGTGCCTGCGGCATGCCAGAAGGCCAGGGCGTCCGTCCAGGCGCCTACTGCGAACCGAAGATGACCACCGTGGGCTCGCAAGACACCACCGGCCCGATGACCCGCGACGAGCTCAAAGACCTCGCTTGCCTGGGCTTCTCGGCTGACCTGGTCATGCAGTCGTTCTGCCACACTGCGGCTTACCCGAAGCCAATCGACGTCACCACCCACCACACCCTGCCGGATTTCATCCGCACCCGTGGCGGCGTGTCGCTGCGTCCTGGCGACGGCATCATCCACAGCTGGCTGAACCGCATGCTGCTGCCTGACACCGTCGGCACCGGCGGCGACTCGCACACCCGCTTCCCGATCGGCATCTCGTTCCCAGCCGGTTCCGGCCTGGTCGCCTTCGCCGCTGCCACCGGCGTGATGCCGCTGGACATGCCAGAGTCGATCCTGGTTCGCTTCAAGGGCAAGCTGCAGCCTGGCATTACCCTGCGTGACCTGGTCCATGCGATCCCGTACTACGCCATTCAGCAAGGCCTGCTGACCGTCGAGAAGAAGGGCAAGATCAACGCCTTCTCGGGTCGCATCCTGGAAATCGAAGGCCTCGACGAGCTGACTGTCGAGCAAGCGTTCGAGTTGTCCGACGCTTCCGCCGAGCGCTCTGCTGCTGGCTGCACCATCAAGCTGCCGGAAAAAGCGGTTGCCGAATACTTGCAGTCGAACATCACCCTGCTGCGCTGGATGATCAGCGAAGGCTACGGCGATGCGCGGACCATGGAGCGCCGTGCGCAAGCCATGGAAGCCTGGCTGGCCGACCCGCAGCTGCTGGCTGCCGACGCCGATGCCGAATACGCCGAGATCATCGAAATCGACCTGGCCGACGTCAAAGAGCCTGTGCTCTGCGCGCCGAACGACCCAGACGACGCCCGCCTGCTGTCTTCGGTACAGGGCGAGAAGATCGACGAAGTGTTCATCGGCTCGTGCATGACCAACATTGGTCACTTCCGCGCTGCTGGCAAGCTGCTGGAGAAGGTCAAGGGCGGTATTCCGACCCGTCTGTGGCTGGCTCCGCCAACCAAGATGGACGCTCACCAGCTGACCGAAGAAGGCTACTACGGCATCTACGGCAAAGCTGGCGCGCGCATGGAAATGCCAGGTTGCTCGCTGTGCATGGGTAACCAGGCACGCGTGCAGACCGGTTCGACCGTGGTTTCCACGTCGACCCGTAACTTCCCTAACCGTCTGGGCGATGCCACCAACGTCTACCTGGCTTCGGCCGAGCTGGCAGCTGTGGCTTCGATCATCGGCAAGCTGCCGACCATCGAAGAGTACATGCAGTACGCCAAAGACATCGACAGCATGGCTGCCGACGTCTACCGCTACCTGAGCTTCGACCAGATCGCCGAGTTCCGTGATGCTGCGGAAAGCGCCAAGATCCCGGCTGTTCAGGTCTGATACCTGCAACAAGCGCCTAGCGCGGTAAAAAAGAAGCCCCGGCAGTGATGCCGGGGCTTCTTTTTATGCGGTGCTTTTGTTGCCGTTCAGCTTGGACGAAGCCGCTGCACAGCGATGTGGCTAGAAGCTGTCCGCCGGCACCCGCACCCACCCTTCCATCAGCACCCGCGCACTGCGGCTCATGATGGCCTTGGTCACGGTCCACTGGCCGTCTACCTGGCGCGCCTCGGCACCGACGCGCAATGTCCCGGACGGATGCCCAAAGCACACCGCCGTGCGCTCACCACCGCCGGCGGCCATATTGACCAGCGTCCCAGGAATGGCGGCGGCGGTGCCGATGGCGACTGCTGCAGTACCCATCATGGCGTGGTGCAGTTTACCCATCGACAACGCGCGCACCAGCAGGTCGATATCTGCCGCCGCGACCGCTTTGCCACTGGACGCAGCATAAGCAGCAGGTGCCGCGACGAAGGCCACCTTGGGCGTGTGCTGACGTGCGCGGGCCTGCTCGAGGTTGCTGATCAAGCCCATGCGCAGTGCGCCATAGGCACGAATGGTCTCGAAGCGCGCCAGCGCTTGCGGGTCAGCATTGATCGCATCCTGCAATTCGGTACCGCTGTAACCGAGGTCTTGCGCATTGAGGAAAATGGTTGGGATGCCGGCGTTGATCAGAGTCGCTTTGAACGTGCCAACCCCTGGCACTTCCAGGTCATCAATCAGGTTACCGGTGGGAAACATCGCCCCACCGCCTTCATCATCGGCGGCCGGCTCGACGAACTCCAGTTGCACTTCGGCAGCAGGGAACGTCACCCCGTCCAGCTCGAAATCACCGGTCTCCTGCACTTCGCCGTTGCTGATCGGCACATGGGCAATGATGGTCTTGCTGATGTTGGCCTGCCAGATACGCACCGTGGCAGTGCCGTTGTGCGGGATGCGCGCTGGGTCGACCAAGCCGCTGCTGATAGCGAACGAGCCGACCGCTGCCGAGAGGTTACCGCAGTTGCCGCTCCAGTCGACAAACGCCTTGTCGATGGCGACCTGGCCGAACAGGTAGTCAACGTCGTGCTCAGGCTTGGTAGTGGTCGAGACGATCACCGCCTTGCTGGTGCTCGACGTGCCGCCACCCATGCCGTCGGTCTGCTTGCCGTATGGGTCGGGGCTGCCGATCACGCGCAGGATCAGCGCGTCCCGGCCAGGCCCGGGCTGGCGAGCGCGTTCAGGCAGGTCTTGCAGCGAGAAAAACACGCCCTTGCTGGTACCACCGCGCAAGTAGGTGGCCGGGATCTTGATTTGTGCTGGATGGGTCATGGCTCAGTCCTGGCTGTGTAGGGGGATGCAAAAGGGCCGCAGAGCGGCCCTTCGGTCAGACAGTGGCTTCGAGGAAGTCCTGGGCAAAGCGCTGCAGTACCCCGCCCGCTTCGTAGATGGAAACCTCTTCGGCGGTATCCAGGCGGCAGGTCACCGGTACCTCGAGGCGCTCGCCGTTGCGGCGGGTGACCACCAGGGTGAGGGTCGCCCGCGGGGTGCGCCGGCCGAGCACGTCGTAGCTTTCGCTGCCATCGAGGCCGAGGGTGTTACGGTCGGTGCCGGCCTGGAACTCCAGCGGCAACACCCCCATACCGACCAGATTGGTGCGGTGAATGCGCTCGAAGCCTTCGGCAACGATCGCCTCGACCCCGGCCAGCCGCACGCCCTTGGCGGCCCAGTCGCGTGACGAGCCTTGGCCGTAATCCGCACCGGCAACGATGATCAGCGGCTGCTTGCGCTGCATGTAGGTTTCGATCGCTTCCCACATGCGCACCACCTGCCCTTCCGGCTCAAGCCGCGCCAGCGAACCCTGCTGCACGCTGCCATCGGCCCTGCGCACCATTTCGTTGAACAGCTTGGGGTTGGCAAAGGTGGCGCGCTGGGCAGTCAGGTGATCACCGCGGTGGGTTGCGTAGGAATTGAAGTCTTCCTCGGGCAGGCCCATCTTTGCCAGGTATTCACCGGCGGCGCTGTCGAGCATGATCGCATTCGACGGCGACAGGTGATCGGTGGTGATGTTGTCCGGCAGCACCGCCAGCGGGCGCATGCCGCGCAGGCTGCGCTCACCGGCCAGGGCGCCCTCCCAGTACGGCGGGCGACGGATGTAGGTGCTCATCGGGCGCCAGTCGTACAGCGGCGGGACCTTGGGCCCAGTGTCTTCTTCGATGGCGAACATCGGGATGTACACACTGCGGAACTGCTCGGGCTTGACCGCTGCACCGACTACGGCGTCGATCTCGGCATCGCTGGGCCAGATGTCCTTGAGGCGGATTTCCTTGCCGTCGACCACGCCCAGCACATCCTTCTCGATATCGAAGCGGATGGTCCCGGCAATGGCGTAGGCCACCACCAGCGGCGGCGAAGCGAGGAACGCCTGCTTGGCGTACGGGTGGATGCGCCCGTCGAAGTTGCGGTTGCCCGACAACACCGCGGTGGCGTACAGGTCGCGGTCGATGATCTCCTGCTGGATAACCGGATCGAGCGCGCCAGACATGCCGTTGCAGGTGGTGCAGGCGAAGGCGACGATGCCAAAGCCCAGTTGCTCCAGCTCATGTTCGAGCCCGGCTTCCTGCAGGTACAGCTTGACCGCCTTGGAACCCGGCGCCAGCGACGACTTGACCCACGGCTTGCGGGTCAGCCCAAGGCGGTTGGCGTTGCGGGCGATCAAGCCAGCGGCGATCACGTTACGCGGGTTGCTGGTGTTGGTGCAGCTGGTGATGGCGGCGATGATCACGGCGCCGTCCGGCATCTGCCCAGGCACATCCTGCCAGGCCCCGGCGATGCCTTTGGCGGCCAGCTCGCTGGTGGCCACGCGGGCATGCGGGTTGGATGGCCCGGCCATGTTGCGCACCACGCTCGACAGGTCGAAGCTGAGGACACGCTCGTAAACCGCGTCGACCAGGCTGTCGGCCCAGAGGCCGGCGACCTTGGCGTAGTTCTCGACCAGTTGCACCTGCTGCTCTTCGCGGCCGGTCAGGCGCAGGTAGTCGATGGTCTGCTGGTCGATGGCGAACATCGCCGCAGTAGCACCGTATTCCGGAGCCATGTTGGAGATGGTGGCGCGGTCGCCCAGGGTCAGCGCGCGGGCGCCCTCACCGTAGAACTCCAGATAGGCGCCGACCACCTTCTGCTTGCGCAGAAACTCGGTCAGAGCCAGGACCAGGTCGGTGGCGGTGATGTTCGGCTGCAGGCGGCCGGTCAGCTCGACGCCGACGATTTCCGGCAGGCGCATCCACGAGGCGCGACCGAGCATGACGTTCTCGGCTTCAAGGCCACCCACACCAATCGCGATGACGCCCAGTGCATCGACATGCGGGGTGTGGCTGTCGGTGCCGACGCAGGTGTCCGGGTAGGCTACGCCGCGCTCGCTGTGGATCACCGGCGACATCTTCTCCAGGTTGATCTGGTGCATGATGCCGTTGCCGGGCTGAATCACATCAACGTTCTTGAAGGCTTTCTTGGTCCAGTTGATGAAATGAAAGCGGTCTTCGTTGCGCCGGTCTTCGATGGCGCGGTTGCGCTCGAAAGCCTGCGGATCGTAGCCACCACACTCGACGGCCAGGGAGTGGTCGACGATCAACTGCACGGGTACTACCGGGTTGACCTGGGCCGGGTCGCCGCCCTTGTCGGCGATCGCGTCGCGCAGGCCTGCCAGGTCGACCAGGGCGGTCTGGCCAAGAATGTCGTGGCACACCACCCGCGCCGGGAACCAGGGGAAGTCGAGATCGCGCTTGCGTTCGATCAACTGCTCCAGCGAGGCATTGAGGGTGGCTGGATCACAGCGGCGCACGAGGTTTTCGGCCAGTACGCGGGAGGTGTATGGCAGGCCTGCGTAGGCGCCGGGCTTGATCGCCTCGACCGCTGCGCGGGCATCGAAATAGTCCAGGCCGGAGCCTGGCAGTGCCTTGCGGAAGGTGCTGTTCATATAGTTATCAGGCTCACGGTATTGGTTGGTAAAGCTGGGGGCGCTGCACGCCCCTTTCGCGACGCAAGGCCGCTCCTACAAAAGCACCGCAGTCCACTGCAGGAGCGGCCTTGTGTCGCGATAGGGCTGCAGAGCAGCCCCCGACACCCGCAGCCTCAACGCTGCTCTATTGGCACATACTCACGCTGCTCGACCCCGACATACTCCGCACTCGGGCGAATGATCCGGTTGTTGGCACGCTGCTCGAACACATGCGCCGCCCAGCCGGTCAGCCGCGAGCAGACGAAGATGGGTGTAAACAGCTCGGTCGGAATGCCCATGAAGTGATACGCCGAGGCATGGTAGAAGTCGGCGTTGGGGAACAGCTTCTTCTGCTCCCACATGGTCTTGTCGATCGCTTCGGAAACCGGATACAGCACGGTGTCACCGGCTTCATCAGCGAGCTGTTTGGCCCAGCCCTTGATCACCTCGTTGCGCGGGTCGGACTCTTTGTAGATCGCGTGGCCAAAGCCCATGATCTTGTCTTTACGCTCGAGCATCTGCAGCAGCTCGGCGGTCGCTTCCTGCGGGCTCTGGAAGCGCTCGATCAAGGCCATCGCCGCTTCGTTGGCGCCGCCATGCAGTGGGCCGCGCAGCGAGCCGATCGCCGCGGTAACGCACGAATACAGGTCAGACAAGGTCGAGGCACAGACCCGGGCGGTAAAGGTCGAGGCGTTGAACTCATGCTCGGCGTACAGAATCAGCGAGACGTTCATCACCTTCACATGCAGTTCGCTCGGCTTCTTGCCGTGCAGCAGTTGCAGGAAGTGCCCGCCGAGGGTGTCTTCATCGCTGTTGCAGGCGATGCGCACGCCATGGTGGCTGAAGCGGTACCAGTAGCACATGATCGCCGGGAACAGCGCCAGCAGGCGATCGGTCTTGTCCTGTTGGGTGTCGAAGGTCAGCTCCGGCTCAAGCGTGCCGAGCATCGAGCAGCCGGTGCGCATGACGTCCATCGGGTGGGTATCACGGGGAATGCGCTCAAGCACTTCCTTGAGCGCCTGGGGTAGATCACGCAAGCCCTTGAGCTTGCGCTTGTAGTCGTTGACTTCGGCTTTGCTGGGCAGCTCGCCGTACAGCAGCAGGTAGGCGACCTCTTCGAATTCGGCATGCTTTGCCAGGTCACGCACGTCATAACCACGGTAGGTCAAGCCGGCACCGGCCTGGCCAACGGTCGACAGCGCGGTCTGGCCGGCCACCTGGCCACGCAGGCCTGCGCCACTGAGTACTTTTGCTTCGGCCATGGGGCTTCTCCTTTATTGAACTTGTTATGGAATTGCTGGCTAATCCGAGCGACTGCTAACTGAGTGTCAGCCTTTTTTCTGGGCAAACAGCGCATCGAGGCTCTGCTCGAAGGCGTGGTAGCCGATGGCATCGTAGAGCTCCATGCGAGTCTGCATGGTGTCGATGACGTTTTGCTGAGTGCCGTCGCGGCGCAGTGCGGTGTAGACATTTTCCGCCGCTTTGTTCATGGCGCGAAACGCCGACAGAGGGTACAGCACCAGCGACACGTCGACGGCTGCCAGTTGTTCGGTGGTGTACAGCGGAGTCGCGCCGAACTCGGTGATGTTGGCCAGGATTGGCGCCTGCACGCGCTCGGCAAAGGTCTTGTACATTGCCAGTTCAGTGATCGCCTCGGGGAAGATCATGTCGGCCCCCGCCTCGACACAGGCGGCAGCGCGGTCCAGCGCGGCGTTGAGGCCTTCCACTGCCAGCGCGTCAGTGCGCGCCATGATCACGAAGCTGTCGTCCAGACGCGCATCGACGGCGGCTTTGATCCGGTCGACCATCTCCTGCTGGGTGACGATCTCCTTGTTAGGTCGGTGGCCGCAACGCTTGGCGCCAACCTGGTCTTCGATATGAATGGCCGCCGCGCCGAACTTGTTCATCGAACGCACGGTGCGCGCCACGTTGAATGCCGAAGCGCCAAAGCCGGTGTCGACATCCACCAGCAACGGCAGGTCGCAGACGTCGGTGATGCGCCGCACGTCGGTGAGCACGTCATCCAGACCGGTGATACCCAGGTCTGGCAGGCCAAGCGAGCCGGCGGCGACGCCGCCACCGGACAGGTAGATGGCCTTGAACCCGGCGCGTTTGGCCAGCAACGCGTGGTTGGCGTTGATCGCGCCGACTACCTGCAAAGGATGTTCAGCGGCAACCGCGTCGCGGAAACGTTGGCCTGGCGTGCTCTTCACAGTCATGACTCACCTCGTGGGCTGTTGTTGTCTGCGCCTTCATAGTGGCGCGCGATATTGCGTTTGGACGCGCCGATATGGCGGCGCATCAGCAGTTCGGCCAGCTCGCCGTCGCGGTCGGCAATCGCATCGAGGATGCGGTGATGCTCGGCGAAGGCCTGATGCGGGCGGTTAGGCGTGGCGGAAAACTGGATGCGGTACATGCGCACCAGCTGGTACAGCTCGCCGCAGAGCATCTGCACCAGGGTCTGGTTGCCGCTGCCCTGAATGATGCGGTAGTGGAAGTCGTAGTCACCTTCCTGCTGGTAGTAGCCCACCCCGGCCTGGAACGCGGCATCGCGCTCGTGGGTGTCGAGCACCCGGCGCAGTTCGTCGATCTCGGCCGCACTCATGCGCTCGGCGGCCAGCCGACAGGCCATGCCCTCGAGCGATTCGCGGATCTCGTACAGTTCGATCAGTTCAGCGTGGCTCAGCGATACCACGCGAGCGCCAACATGCGGCACCCGCACCAGCAAGCGCTGGCCTTCGAGGCGATGGATAGCCTCACGCAATGGGCCCCGGCTGATGCCGTAGGTGCGCGCCAGCTCCGGCTCGGAGATCTTGCTGCCTGGAGCGATTTCGCCTTTGACGATGGCAGCCTGGATACGCCGGAAGACGTTTTCCGAAAGCGTCTCGCTTTCTTCCACTATGTTCGGCGGGGCTTGGCTGAGCTCCAGCATATTGTCGACACCTTGAACTTCAATAGCCACAAAACTAGCTAAACAGAGGTGAATAGTCAAAGCCAAAATGTACATTGTCGACAATCGTCTAACGGCGAACTTAAAGCGCGCCAGCACTGTCAGATTGCGACGCGCTGGCGTCAAGACGTCGCCGTGGTAGAATGCCGCGCTTCCCTGAGGGGGCATCAACAGTCCGCCTGTCGTCGTATGTCATTTGTGTAGTCATTTGTATAAGTGTCGACAGATCAAAAGGATGCTTGGCCAGTCGCCTTGCCCTGAACCCAGCACAGCACCGCGCCAGGATTTATGAGACTTACACCCGTTCTATTGTTGTTCTGCCTTGCCCTGCTGCCGACCTTCGGCCACGCAGCCGAGAAGACCGTGTACGGTCTGAACGAGTACGCCCACTTGAATGACCTCGACCTCGAGGTTGCGGCCAAGCTCGATACCGGCGCCAAGACAGCCTCGCTGAGTGCCCGTGATATCAAGCGTTTCAAGCGCAACGGCGAGAGCTGGGTGCGCTTCTACCTGGCCATCGATACCGCTCATTCGCACCCGATCGAGCGGCCGCTGGCCCGGGTCAGCAAGATCAAGCGGCGTGCCGGTGATTACAATGCCGACGAAGGCAAGGCCTACACCGCCCGCCCGGTCATCGAATTGAACATTTGCATGGGCCGTGCCCTGCGCACTATCGAAGTCAACCTAACCGATCGCAGCACGTTCCAGTTCCCGCTGCTGATCGGCTCCGAGGCCTTGAAAGACTTCGACGCGCTGGTCGACCCCAGCCTCAAATACGCGGCCGGCAAACCTGCCTGTGCCACCGACGCTCCCAAAGCAGAGTAATCCCGATGCGCTCTCTCACCCTTCACCTCAAAGTCCTCATCACCGTGCTGGTGTTGCTGGGCGTGGCGGTCACGGCCTATCAGATCTTCTTCCTCGGCATCCCGATGACCGAAGACGAAACCGACGACTTGTGGAACATCGACGCCAAGGTCGAGTTCGTCGCCAGTGCCAAGGATCCAGTCAAGGTGCAGATGTTCGTGCCGCCGCTGAGCCGCGATTACGTCAGCCTCAACGAGAGCTTCATCTCCAACAACTACGGCGTCAGCGTCAACCGCGCCGATGGCAACCGCAAGGTGACCTGGTCGGCGCGCCGCGCCAATGGCAATCAGACCCTTTACTACCGCCTGGTGCTGACCAAGCGCTACAGCAACGAGAAGATCGCCATCAAAGGCCCGACCTTCCGTGACAGCAAAGCTGTCGAGGGGCCTGAGAAGATTGCCGCCGAAGCGTTGATGGCGCCGATTCGTCAGCACTCGGCCGACGTCGAAACCTTTGTCGGTGAAACCATCAAGCGGGTCAACAACCTCAACGACGACAACGTCAAGCTGCTGTTGGCCGGCGACACCTCGGCCATGAACAAGGCCAAGGTCATCGACCTGCTGCTGTCCATCGCACACGTACCGATGGAAAAGGTCCACACCATTCGCCTGATTGCCGACACCCCGCAATCGCCTGAACTGTGGCTGCGCAGCTTCAACGGCAACGACTGGCTGTACTTCAACCCGGACACCGGCGAGCAAGGCCTGCCCAGCGATCGCCTGCTGTGGTGGACCGGCGATGACAACCTGATCACCGTCGATGGCGGCAAGAAGGCCAACGTCACCTTCAGCATGAACAACAGCGAGATGAATGCCATCCGCCTGGCCAAGCTGACCGACGAAAACACCGACGCCGACTTCCTCGAATACTCGCTGTACAGCCTGCCGCTGCAAACCCAGCAGACCTTCATGATCATGGTCATGATCCCGATTGGCGTGCTGGTGATCCTGGTGCTGCGCAACCTGATCGGCATCCAGACCCTGGGTACTTTTACCCCGGTGCTGATCGCCCTGGCCTTCCGCGAGACTCAGCTGGGCTTCGGCATCATCCTGTTTACCGTGATTACCGCGCTGGGCCTGTCGTTGCGCTCATACCTTGAGCACCTCAAGTTGCAGATGCTGCCGCGACTGTCGGTGGTGCTGACCTTTGTCGTGGTATTGATCGCTGCCATCAGCCTGTTCAGCCACAAACTGGGCCTTGAGCGCGGCCTGTCGGTGGCGCTGTTCCCGATGGTGATTTTGACCATGACCATCGAACGCCTGTCGATCACCTGGGAAGAACGTGGCGGTGGCCATGCCATGAAAGTTGCCATCGGCACCCTGTTCGCCGCCTCGCTGGCGCACCTGCTGATGATGGTGCCGGAGCTGGTGTACTTCGTCTTCACCTTCCCTGCAGTGCTGTTGATTCTGGTGGGCTTCATGCTGGCGATGGGTCGCTACCGCGGCTACCGCCTGACCGAGCTGGTGCGCTTCAAGGCATTCCTGAAGAAGGCTGACGCCTGATGTTCGGACTGATCAAGACGTGGAAAGCCCTGGAGGCCCGGGGCATCATGGGTATCAATCGGCGCAACGCGGACTACGTCCTCAAGTACAACAAGCGCAGCCTGTACCCGATCGTCGACGACAAGATCATTACCAAGGAGCGCGCCATCGCAGCCGGCATCCATGTGCCGGAAATGTATGGCGTGATCGAGACCGAAAAGCAGATCGACAAGCTGCACGAGATCATCGGCGGGCGTAGTGACTTCGTCATCAAGCCGGCCCAGGGCGCCGGCGGTGACGGCATTCTGGTCATCGCCGACCGCTTCGAGGACCGCTACCGCACGGTGTCGGGCAAGATCATCAGCCACGAGGAAATCGAACACCAGGTGTCGAGCATCCTCACCGGCCTGTACTCGCTTGGCGGCCACCGTGACCGGGCGCTGATCGAGTACCGGGTAACGCCGGACCAGATCTTCAAGAGCATCAGCTATGAAGGTGTGCCGGACATCCGCATCATCGTCCTGATGGGCTACCCGGTGATGGCCATGCTGCGCCTGCCTACCCGCCAGTCGGGCGGCAAGGCCAACCTCCACCAGGGCGCTATCGGCGTCGGTGTCGACCTCGCCACCGGCGTCACCTTGCGTGGTACCTGGCTGAACAACATCATCAGCAAGCACCCGGACACCACAAACTCGGTAGACGGCGTGCAACTGCCCAACTGGGACGGCTTCATGAAGCTCGCCGCCGGCTGCTACGAGCTGTGCGGGCTGGGTTACATCGGCGTGGACATGGTGCTGGATCAGGACAAGGGGCCGTTGATTCTCGAGCTCAACGCCCGCCCTGGCCTGAACATCCAGATCGCCAACGACTGCGGCCTGACCCAGCGCACCCATGCCATCGAAGCGCATATCGAAGCGCTGGCCAAAGACGGCATCAGCGAAGATGCCGAGCAACGCGTGCGGGTTGCGCAAAGCCTGTTTGGCCACGTCCCTTCGCACAACTGAAAAGTGCCTGCGCGTGGGGCTGCGAGCAGCTCCACTGCGCTATCCCGGCGGCGGATGTCGCAGCCGGGACTAGGCCGCTTGGCATCAGCAGCCTACAATCGCCTCCTCGTTTTTTCAGCGCTGTTCATTCGCATGCCGACCTGTACGCTTCACCCCCTGCCCTATCAGGCCGACCCGGCCGTGTGGTTCGCTCGCCTGCGCCAGGCGCCGGGCGCGATCCTGCTGGACAGCGCCCGCCCCGGCGCGGAACGTGGCCGCTTCGACCTGCTCAGCGCCTGGCCAGTCGAGCAGCTGCAAACCCAAGCCGATGAAGATGGCCGGGCGTATCTGCAACGGCTGCGCGCCAGCCTCAGCGGGCTAGGCCGCGCCGAGCTGCCGGACGGCGTCGAATTGCCCTTCGCTGGCGGCCTGATCGGCTACCTCAGCTATGATTTTGGCCGCCGCCTCGAGCAGCTACCGAACCAGGCTCGCGACGACCTCGGCCTGGCTGACGCGCAACTGGGTTCGTACGCCTGGGCCTTGGTCAGCGATCACCTGCTGGGCACCAGCCAACTGGTGTTTCATCCAAGCCTTGCGCCAGGCGAGCAGCAGCGGCTGATCGCGCTGTTCAGCACCGCGGCCGAGGCCGCGCCCGGCACCTTCAGCCTGCTCGCGCCGATGCGCGGCGATCTGCAGCCCGACGACTATCGCCAGGCGTTTGATCGCGTGCAGCAGTACATCAAAGCCGGCGACTGCTACCAGATCAACCTGACCCAACGTTTTCGTGCGCCCTGCCAGGGCGACCCGTGGGCAGCTTATCAGGCGCTGCGCAAGGCTTGCCCTACGCCGTTCTCTGGCTACCAGCAGTTGGCGGATGGCAGCGCCATGCTGAGCTTCTCGCCGGAACGGTTTGTGCGAGTGAGCCAGGGCGAAGTGGAAACCCGCCCGATCAAGGGCACCCGGCCGCGCTCCAGCGACCCGACAGAAGACGCACGCAACGCCGCCGAGCTGCTTGCCAGCAGCAAGGACCGCTCAGAGAATCTGATGATCGTCGACTTGCTGCGCAACGACCTGGGGCGCACCTGCGAGACCGGCACGGTCAAGGTACCCGAGCTGTTCAGCCTGGAGAGCTACCCCAACGTACACCACCTGGTCAGCAGCATCACGGGCCGCCTGGCCGCAGGCAAGGACTCGCTCGACCTGCTCGGCGATAGCTTCCCTGGCGGCTCGATCACTGGTGCACCGAAGATCCGCGCCATGCAGATCATCGACGAACTGGAACCCACCCGCCGCGCACTGTACTGCGGCTCGCTGCTGTACATCGATGTACGCGGCGAAATGGACAGCTCGATCGCCATTCGCAGCGTGCTGATCAAGGATGGTCAGGCCTGCTGCTGGGGCGGCGGCGCGGTGGTGGCAGACTCGCACTGGGAGGCGGAATACGAAGAATCGATCGCCAAGGTGCGGGTATTGCTGCAGACCCTGCAAAGGCTCTGAGCAGCGGCGCGGGGCATCACAAGCGGTTAGTCCTGCCAATTTTTGTTACCATTTGCAGACTACGAGCGCACAGCGCCATAAACCCGATGGAAACCGCCTGATGAGCCAAGCCTTCGACGTTGCCACCCTGGCTGCAAGTTACGCCAGCAAGTCCCCCCAGGACATTCTCAAACTCGCCTTCGAGCACTTTGGCGATGACCTGTGGATCTCTTTCAGCGGCGCCGAAGACGTGGTGCTGGTGGACATGGCCTGGAAGCTCAACAAGCAGGTCAAGGTGTTCAGCCTGGATACCGGTCGGCTGCACCCGGAGACCTACCGCTTTATCGATCAGGTCCGCGAGCAGTACAACCTGCCGATCGAAATCCTCAGCCCCGACCGGGCCAAGCTCGAGCCGCTGGTCAAAGAGAAAGGCCTGTTCAGTTTCTACAAGGACGGCCATGGCGAGTGCTGCGGGATTCGCAAGATCGAACCGCTGCGCCGCAAGCTGGCCACAGTCAGCGCCTGGGCCACTGGCCAGCGTCGCGACCAGAGCCCTGGCACCCGCAGCCAGGTTGCCGCACTGGAAATCGACACCGCGTTTTCAACGCCCGAGCACACCCTGTACAAGTTCAATCCGCTGGCGCAGATGAGCAGTGAAGAAGTGTGGGGTTATATCCGCATGCTCGAGCTGCCGTACAACAGCCTGCATGAGCGCGGCTTCATCAGCATTGGTTGCGAGCCGTGCACACGGCCGGTACTGCCCAACCAGCATGAGCGCGAAGGCCGCTGGTGGTGGGAAGAAGCAACGCAGAAGGAGTGTGGGTTGCACGCGGGGAATATCATTTCCAAGGCGTAGTGCACGGCGCCTGGATCGGGGCTGCTGTGCAGCCCCTGATACCGCAGATCAATGCACCGGCAGCTCAACCCCGTTGAACAGCTCTTCAAGCTCTTGCTTGTTATGGCACTGAATCGCCTTGGCCATCACTTCACGGGTCAGGTGCGGGGCGAACTTCTCGATGAAGTCGCACATGAAGCCACGCAGGAAGGTCCCGCGGCGGAAACCGATCTTGGTCACGCTGGCTTCGAACAGCTCGCTGGCATCCAGTGCCACCAGGTCGCTGTCGAGCTTGGCATCGACCGCCATGCCAGCCACGATGCCCACACCCAACCCCAGGCGCACGTAAGTCTTGATCACGTCGGCATCGGCTGCGGTGAACACCACCTTCGGGGTGAGGCCGCGATGGTTGAACGCCTCGTCCAGCTTGGAGCGGCCAGTGAATCCAAACACGTAGGTCACGATCGGGTATTCGGCAACCGCTTCCAGGGTCAGTTTCGGTAGCTTGGCCAGCGGGTGTCCCTGCGGCACCACCACACAGCGGTTCCACTTGTAGCAAGGCATCATGATCAGATCGCCGAACAGCTCCAGCGCCTCGGTGGCGATGGCGAAATCGACGGTACCGTCAGCGGCCATTTCAGCGATCTGCATCGGCGAGCCCTGGTGCATGTGCAGGGACACATCCGGGTATTGCTTGATGAAGCTGCTGATCACCGGCGGCAGCGCGTAACGCGCCTGGGTGTGGGTCGTGGCGATCGACAGCGTGCCCTTTTTCTCGTTGGAGAATTCCTGAGCGATCTGCTTGATGCTTTCAACCTTGCGCAGGATCTCGCCAGCGGTGTTGATGATGCGCTCGCCGGCTGGGGTAACGCGGGTCAGGTGCTTGCCGCTGCGTGCAAAAACTTCGACGCCCAACTCATCCTCGAGCAGACGGATCTGCTTGCTGATCCCAGGCTGCGAGGTATACAGGCTCTGCGCTGTTGCGGAGACGTTGAGGTCGTGGTGCGCCACTTCCCAGATGTAGCGCAGTTGTTGAAGCTTCATAGGTTTCCCTCGGTTCTGCGGTAAGTCACCAGCAGCAGGCAGCGACGATATATAACTATATTAGTGGCTAATGTAATAAATCTAGAACTATTTTGTTACATGAGCGGGAAATGTCCTACGCCGTATTTCACAATTTCCTACGCCCCAGATGCTGGGCCAGAGGCACCATATAGACCGGCACCGAGGACAACTGCAACAGCCGCACCGCTGTGCGCCCGATGGGCACATCGACCCCCGCCCCGTGGGTATGACTGCCGAAGATCAGCAGGTCAACGCTCAAGCGCTGGGCCTGCTCGAGAATGACCTGCGCAGGGTCGCCCTGGCGCACCCTGACCGCTTGAATCACCGCCAGGTCGGCGTCCTCGCCGAGCTCCTCACGAAAGCTGGCCAGCACCTTCTGCTCGATGTTGGCCATGACCGTGTTGACGCCCTGACTGTGCAACTGATCCAAGGTTTGCTCATCCAGATAACTCTGTAGCAACGACTCGGCAAACTGGCCCATCGGCTCGACTGCATGAATCACATAAAGCTGCGCATTGAAGGTTCGCGCCAGCGCCAGGGCATGCTGCATGACAAACGGCGCGTAAACCCCAAGGTCGGTGGCGTACAGCATGGAACGAATCATTCGGCCTCCTGCCCTGCCGCCAAGGCAGAGCAACTTCAGCTTAGCAGCGCCGCGCCCAGACGCCGTGCCGTCCAGCTACGCCGCTGCCGCAGTTGCCCGTGCATGCCACTATCTTGTGGCACCAGCTGCCATCTGATCGCACTCGCACCCTTTATTACCTGGGCTCAGCCCATTGTCGCGCCCCCTGTAACGCGCTAAGGTTCGGCCTCCCCGCTGCGAACAATCTGCTGCTGGGCCGCACGGGGATTGTTGGCGGCCGGCACCCGTGACCTGACGAGTAACACGATGGCTGATTTACCGATCGATGACCTAAACGTTGCCTCCAACGAGACCTTGATCACCCCTGATCAGCTCAAGAAGGAAATCCCTCTCAGCGCCAAGGCCCTGCAGACCGTTACTGCTGGCCGCGAAGTGGTGCGCAATATCCTCGACGGCAAGGACCACCGCCTGTTCGTGGTGATCGGCCCCTGCTCGATTCACGACATCAAAGCCGCCCACGAATACGCCGAGCGCCTCAAGGTGCTCGCTGCTGAAGTCTCCGACACCTTGTATTTGGTGATGCGCGTGTACTTCGAGAAGCCGCGTACCACTGTCGGCTGGAAAGGCCTGATCAACGACCCGTACCTGGATGACTCGTTCAAAATCCAGGATGGCCTGCACATTGGCCGCAAGCTGCTGCTGGACCTTGCGGAAATGGGCCTGCCAACGGCCACCGAAGCGCTCGACCCGATCTCGCCGCAGTACCTGCAGGATTTGATCAGCTGGTCAGCGATCGGCGCGCGCACCACCGAATCCCAGACCCACCGCGAAATGGCCTCGGGCCTGTCTTCGGCAGTCGGCTTCAAGAACGGCACCGATGGCGGCCTGACCGTGGCCATCAACGCCCTGCAGTCGGTCTCCAAGCCGCACCGCTTCCTTGGCATCAATCAGGAAGGAGGCGTGTCCATCGTCACCACCAAAGGCAATGCCTATGGTCACGTGGTGCTGCGTGGTGGCAATGGCAAGCCCAACTACGACTCGGTCAGCGTTGCGCTGTGCGAGCAGGATCTGGCCAAGGCCAAGATCAAGGCCAATATCATGGTCGACTGCAGCCACGCCAACTCCAACAAGGACCCGGCGCTGCAGCCACTGGTCATGGAAAACGTCGCCAACCAGATCCTTGAGGGCAACCAGTCGATCATCGGCCTGATGGTCGAGAGCCACCTGAACTGGGGCTGCCAGTCAATTCCCAAAGACCTCGCCGACCTGCAGTACGGTGTTTCGGTGACCGACTCGTGCATTGACTGGAGCGCGACCGAGAAGGCCGTGCGCAGCATGCACAGCAAGCTCAAGGATGTGCTGCCGCAGCGTAAACGCGGCTGACGCCAGACAGCAAAACGCCGGGCATTGCCCGGCGTTTTTGTGTCCGCAGTCAGCGACTCAAGCCTTGCTCGAGTGGCGCTGCTGACGTTCCATGTAGCGCTCGACATACGAGCAGGACGGGATGACCGTATAGCCCATCTGCTCGGCGTACTGCAGTGCCTGCTGGGTCAGCGCCGCTGCGATACCGCGACCGCGCAGGGCGTTGGGTACGAAGGTACGGTAGATATCCAGCGTTTGCTTACCCAGATCCATGTAGGTGAGGTAGGCACGATGACCGTCCACATTGGTCTCGAACTGATGACCGGCCTGGTCATGGTGGATGGTCAGCGCTTCGCTCATCACTACTCCTCGCAGGTCTCGTCGGCAGACCCATACCTTACCCGATTGATGTATCCGGCGGAGAAACTCTACGCCCCCTCATGCCCCCTTCGACCACAGGGTTACCTGCACGTTCGGCATTTCTGGCACCTACAAATAGTAGGCGCCCGTGGCAGGATTGCTCAAGTTTTCAGCGCGCTTAGTCAGCTATCAGCAAACAGCGGTACACACCGCTGGCTCACTCACAAGAGCATCCGGATGATGTTCTGGTATGACGCTGAAAGACCGCTGAAGTCACCTTTAGTTCAACAAAAAAGTTCTGGTGCTACAAGTGCTTGCATGCGCCGGCGGCCATATTGGGGAAAACCCCGAGGTGCGCCGCCAACCCCCTATAAAGCGGCATTTTTTTCACAGTTCTTGCGCTCCGTCAGTTTACTTACTACAAGTAATGGGTACTATGTACGCCGGCCAGTTTCTCTTTTTTGAGAGATGGCTCTTTTGACTAGAAGATCCTTGAAGGGGAACACGATGAACAACGTTCTGAAATTCTCTGCTCTCGCCCTGGCCGCTGTTCTGGCTACCGGTTGCAGCAGCGTATCCAAAGAAACCGAAGCTCGCCTGACTGCTACCGAAGACGCAGCCGCTCGCGCTCAAGCCCGTGCCGATGAAGCCTACCGTAAGGCTGACGACGCTCTGGCTGCTGCTCAGAAGGCTCAGCAAACTGCTGACGAAGCCAATGAGCGCGCTCTGCGTATGCTGGACAAAGCCAGCCGCAAGTAATAATCCTCACGGATTGTTGTGAAGCCGACCCACTCGTGGGTCGGCTTTTTTATTGCCCAGGTTTTTCCCTGGGAAAACAAAAAATCTCAGGCAACAAAAAGGCCTGCGCGCGGCAGGCCTTCGGGCAACGCATTGCGAGTTACTGCAGCTCTTCGGGAATGCTCGACACCATCGGTGCGCCAGCCTGCCCTGCCACCGGCACGGCAATTTCCACCGGCATGCCATCTTCGGCGGCGACAACATCGCGCACCATGTCCCAGTTCATGCGCAGGTTGTTGGCCAGGTCTTCGCGCTTGAGCAGAGCATTGATCACTGCGGTGTGCTTGTCGACCACCGACGGATCACCATGATCATCTAGCGGCGTGTGGGCTTCCAGATACACCTTGCCGGCACTAACACCGAACTTGTACGGCTCGTTGATGATGCGCACGGGCGTACCCACCGGAACCATCTTCGACAACTCAAGCACGTTGTTGTTGAACATGCGGAAGCAACCGTGGCTGGTGCGCATGCCAATGCCGAATTTCTTGTTGGAACCGTGGATCAGGTAACCCGGCACACCCAGGGTGAACTTGAACGGCCCAAGTGGGTTATCCGGCCCGGCCGGCACCACGGTTGGCAGAATGTCGCCATCGGCGGCATGCTCGGCGCGGATCGAGGCCGGCGGCGTCCAGGTCGGGTTCGGCGTCTTGGCGGTGATCTTGGTGTTGGCGATCGGCGAGCCCCAGCCTTCGCGACCGATACCCAGCGGGTAGGTATGCACCACGTTCTGCCCTTTCGGGTAGTAGTACAGGCGATATTCGGCCAGGTTGATCACCACCCCTTCACGGGGGCCAGGCGGCAGCACATAACGCGTAGGCAGGATGATCTCGGTGCCAGCGCCCGGCAGCCACGGATCGACACCAGGGTTGGCCGCGATCATCTCGAGGTAGCCGAGGTCGTTGGCGGTGCCGATGTCGGCGAAAGTGTCTTCGTACTTGGCTTTGATGGTCTGCACCTGGCCAACGACGTCCTCACCAGGCGGCGGCAGTGGCAGTTCCAGCGCGCAGGCGGGGCCCGCTACCAGCAGGGCAGCCAGGGTCAGGCGACGGGTGACGGCGGGAATGCGCGGCAACATCCGGGAAATCCTTCGAAGGTAGATCAAGACGGTCGATTGTACACCCGCCCCGGCGCAAGCGGGAGACGGGCAGTAGCTGCATACATTTCAGATGATGAAAGGCTGCTACGGTTCCACGCGGCCGTTCACAGCTGTGGCCAGACGGGACGAGTGCCGCGCCGCTGGGCATCGAGGATGGCCCGGCACAACGTACACAGGCGGTTATCGCGCTGGATCGAGCGCGGCACCACCGACCAGCGCGGCTGAGCCGGCAGTAAACCACCACACAGGGTGCGGTCTACCGGCGCGCCCAACTCAAGTTGGCGAGCTACCAGGTGCACGCGGACTTCCTGACACGCGAACAGGTCCAGCTGATCATCAGGCTCGATCAGTTGATAGGCATACAGGGACCAGGCAGGACGCGGCATCGGGGGGTCTCGAAACGGGGGGCGCAACATTATCCGAAAGCGGCCCCCGTTTAAAGCGTCACAGCAAGGGTTTTATCACCGGCCAGGCATTTTCCAGCAGACGCTCCTGCGCGGCCTGCGCCGGATGAATGCCATCTGCCTGCATCAGCTCGGGTACCCCGCCCACGCCTTCAAGAAAGAACGGCACCAACGGCACCTTTTTATCAGCGCCCAACTCTTCGAACACTTGGGCAAAGGCCGTGGTGTAGCGCAGGCCGTAATTGGGCGGCAAGCGCATGCCCAACAGCACCACCTTGGCCCCGCTGGCCTGGGAGCGCTCGATCATCGACGCAAGATTTTGTTTCAATTGCGCTGGGGGCTGCCCACGCAGGCCATCATTGCCGCCCAACTCGATGATCACCAGCTCTGGCTTATGCGCTGCAAGCAGCGCCGGCAGCCGCGCCTGACCACCTGCACTGGTATCGCCACTGATCGACGCATTGACCACTTTGGCATCGTTCCCCTGGGCCTCGAGCCGCTGCTGCAACAGGGAAACCCAACCCTGGCGGGTATCCAGGCCAAAACCGGCACTGATACTATCGCCGACAACCAGCAGTGTCCCCGCCGTCGCGCTCTGAGCCAGGCAACACAAGGCCAGACCCGCACTCAACCACCACGCTCGCATTGGATTCTCCATGGATCAAAGCATTCTCGTTGCGCAGAACCTTAGCAAAGTGGTCCCCAGCACGGAAGGCGACCTGACCATCCTGCACGCGCTGGACCTGGATCTGGCCAAAGGCGACAGCCTGGCCATCGTCGGTGCGTCCGGTTCGGGCAAATCCACCCTGCTCGGCTTGCTCGCCGGTCTCGACCGGCCCAGCGCAGGCAATGTAATCCTGGCCGGGCAGGATCTCGGTCCGCTGGATGAAGACCAGCGCGCGCGAGTACGGGCCGAGCACGTCGGCTTTGTGTTCCAGTCGTTTCAGTTGCTCGACAGCCTCAACGCCCTGGAGAACGTCATGCTGCCGCTGGAGCTCGATGGCCGTCGTGATGCCCGCGAGGTGGCACGCAGCCTGCTCGAGCGGGTCGGCCTGGGCCAGCGCCTGACCCACACCCCGCGCCAGCTCTCCGGCGGTGAACAGCAACGGGTGGCGATAGCGCGCGCGTTCGCCGCGCAGCCGGCGGTGCTGTTCGCCGACGAGCCAACCGGTAATCTCGACAGCCACACCGGCGAACGCATCAGCGACCTGCTGTTCGAACTGAACAAGGAGCGCGGCACCACCCTGGTGCTGGTCACCCATGACGAGCGTCTGGCCAAACGTTGCCGCCGCCTGATCCGCCTGGACGCTGGCCGTCTGGTCGCGCCCCTGGAGCCGTGATGAGACGATTGTCGTTGCTGCGCCTGTGCAGCCTGGCCCTGCGCCAGCTGCTGCGCGATGTTCGCGCCAGTGAAGTGCGCGTGCTGTTCTTCGCCCTGCTGGTGGCGGTGGCGGCAAGCACCGCCATCGGCTACTTCGGCGCTCGCCTCAACGGCGCCATGCAACTGCGCGCCAGCGAATTCCTCGGCGCCGACCTGGTCTTGCAAGGCAGCTCGGCGGCAACCGATCCGCAGCTCAGCGCCGGCACAGAGCTGGGCTTGCGCCATGCGCGGGTCGTGGAGTTCACCAGCGTGGTCGGCACCGATGCAGGTATCCAGCTGTCGAGCATCAAAGCCGCCGATGCCGCTTACCCTCTGCGCGGCGAACTGCGCAGCGCCGCCGCGCCGTTTGCCGAAGAACGCCCAGGCAGCAGCCCGGCGCCTGGCGAGGCCTGGGTCGAACCGCGCCTGCTGGTAGCCTTGGGCCTGGCCATGGGTGACAGCATCGACGTCGGCATGAAGAGCTTGCGCATCAGCCGGGTACTGACCTACGAGCCCGACCGCGCCAACAACTTCTACAGCCTGACGCCGCGGGTGCTGATCAACTTCGACGACTTGCAGGCCACTGGCGTGATCCAGCCTGGCAGCCGAGTGACCTACCGCGACCTGTGGCGTGGAGAGGCCGAGACGCTGAGCCGCTATCGCCAGACCGTGGAGCCAACCCTGGCGGCCAACCAGAGCCTGCGCGACACCCGCGATGGCAATCGTCAGATCGGCGGCGCACTGGGCAAGGCCGAGCGTTATCTGAACATGGCCAGCCTGGTCGCGGTGTTGCTCGCTGGGGTAGCGGTGGCGCTGTCGGCCAGCCGTTATGCCGCACGCCGCCTCGACGCCAGCGCACTGCTGCGCTGCCTGGGCCTGTCCAGGCGCCAGGCCTTGGGCCTGTACTGCGTACAACTGGCAGCCTTGGGCCTGGTCGCGGCATTGGCCGGGGCAGTTATTGGCTGGCTGGCACAGCTGGGCTTGTTCCGCCTGCTGGATGGACTGATGCCGAGCACCATCCCGCCGGGTGGCCTCACTCCAGCGTTGGCCGGTATCGCCACCGGGCTGGTGGCCCTGGCCGGCTTCGCCCTGCCGCCGCTGGCCGCGCTGGGCCGGGTGCCACCGCTGCGAGTATTGCGCCGTGACCTGCTGCCTGTGCCAGCCAGCAGTTGGCTGGTGTATGGCACAGCGCTGTTCGCCCTTGGCCTGATCATGTGGCGGCTGAGCCTGGACCTGTTGCTGACCTTTGCCCTGCTCGCTGGCGGCCTGATTGCCGCCCTGCTCCTCGGCGGCCTGCTCTTGCTCGGCCTGCGCAGTCTGCGCCGCTTGCTGGCCGGTGCGCCGCTGACCTGGCGACTGGGCCTTGGCCAGTTGCTGCGCCACCCGTTGGCCGCTGCTGGCCAGGCGCTGGCGTTCGGCCTGATCTTGCTGGCGATGGGCCTGGTCGCGCTGCTGCGGGCCGAGTTGCTGGACAACTGGCAAGCGCAGCTGCCAAAGGATGCGCCGAATCATTTCGCCCTGAATATCCTGCCGGATGACCGCGAGCCGTTCGCCCAGCGTCTGCGTGAAGCAAACGCCATTTCCGCGCCGTTGTACCCGGTCATCCCCGGCCGGCTGACCCATATCAACGATGAGCCGGTGCGCCAACTGGTGAGCAAGGAGTCCACCGGCGAACGCGCTGTGCAGCGCGACCTGAGCCTGACCTGGGCAGCCGATCTGCCGCAGGGTAATGCGCTGGTCAGCGGTGAGTGGTGGCAGGCTGCCCCAGCGAGTGACGGCATCCCGGGGGTATCGGTGGAAACCGAGCTGGCTGCCAGCCTGCACCTTAAACTCGGCGACCTGCTCAACTTCGACATCGCCGGCCAGCAACGCCAGGCCCGCGTCAGCAGCCTGCGCAGCGTGCACTGGGACAGCTTCCAGCCAAACTTCTACATGATCTTCCAGCCGGGCACCCTGCAAGGCCTGCCTACCACCTACCTGACCAGCTTCTATCTGGCCCCAGGACATGATCAGGAAGTGGTGGCGCTATCACGTGCGTTCCCGGCAGCCACCATTCTCCAGGTAGACGCCCTCCTCGAACAGCTGCGCAGCATCCTCGCCCAGGTCACCCTGGCGGTCGAATACGTGCTGCTGTTCGTGCTCGCAGCAGGCCTGGCAGTGCTGTTCGCCGGGCTGCAGGCCACCCTGGACGAGCGCATCCGCCAAGGCGCATTGCTGCGTGCACTGGGTGCCGGTCGGCCATTACTGGTGCGGGCGCGGCGGATCGAGTTCGGCCTGCTCGGCGCCGCCAGCGGTGTGCTCGCGGCAGTGGGCTGCGAGTTGATCAGCTGGGCGCTGTATCGCTACGCCTTCGATCTGCAGTGGAGCCCGCATCCGTGGCTGCTGTTGCTGCCATTGATTGGCGCCCTGCTAGTTGGCGGTGCTGGGGTGTTTGGTACTCGCCGGGCGCTGAATGCGAGCCCGCTGACAGTGCTGCGCGAGGGCTGACGCGAAGCGCTCGACACCCGGTGTGACCGAGGCCAGCCTTGCGTGCTAGCCTCGGCTCCGTGACTGTTGGGCGCCTGCCCAATTCTGTATTGAATTCGACGTTTGCACGCCTGGCAACGCTAGCCTGGTTTTGTGCAAGCAGTCAGCTCGACCGTGCATGGAGTCAGCATTGCCAACCAACATCATCACCCGCGCAGGCCACACTGCGCTGAAAGCAGAGCTGGATCATCTGTGGCAAACCTATCGCCCGGAAATCACGCAAAAGGTCGCGTGGGCGGCATCGCTTGGCGATCGCAGTGAAAACGCCGATTACCAGTACAACAAGAAGCTGCTGCGCGAAATCGACCGCAGAATCCGCTACCTGCGCAAGCGCCTGGAGGATATCCGCGTTGTCGACTACGCCCCCGAACAAGAGGGCAAGGTGTTCTTCGGTGCCTGGGTAGAAATTGACAACGAGGCCGGCGAGGTCAAACGCTTCAGAGTGGTCGGCTACGACGAAATTTACGGGCGCAATGACTACATCTCGATCGACTCGCCGATGGCGCGAGCACTGCTGAAGAAGTCGGAGGGGGATGAGGTGATCGTGCAGACACCGACCGGGGAAGCTGTGTGGTTTATTGCCAGTATCACGTATGAGGTGGGGTGACGATTTTGGGGCTGCTTTGCAGCCCTATCGCGACACAAGGCCGCTCCTACAGAGATCGCATCTGACCTGCCTAGCGCGGACTATGTAGCGGCCTTGTGTCGCGATAGGGCTGCGCAGCGGCCCCAAAATCTCGGCACACCGCTCACTCAACGCCGGGTAATCAACCCCTGCCGAGCAATCCGCGTCAAGTGACCAATCACCTCCCCCGCCTCTTCCGCCGTAGGCGATTGAATCACCGCCAGATCAAACCGGTCGCTGCCGTACTGCTTGAGCAAAGCACAGGTTTCAGCGAACTGAATGAGAAACGCGCGAGCCTGGCCCTTGCGCCGCGAAAAGCCGTCAAGGTGGCGCAACAAGGTAGGTTGGTGCTGGCCGCTGAGTAGAATGCGCGGGGTGCGCGATACCTGGCCGGCAGGCAGAGGGGTCAGGCAGACACTGGTACGTGGACAACTCATGGAGTAATTCTCCGCCTCGCGAATCCCGCTGGGCTGCGGTGGGAGGCGTCACCGAACCAGCGTTTTAGCGGTATTTCAGAGTGCCCTGACATGGGGCTGCCTCCTGCGCCCCGCAAGTAGCTGTTTAAATCGGCGCAAGGGTTATGCTAGAGCTACACGCGACAACTTACAAGCTGTACGTTTAGCCCTTGTGACAGCTAGATTGCTCAACGCCTGGCGACGCGCTCGAGGCTGGCGCGCTCGCGATTGAAGGCGAGGAAGTACTTGTTGACGCTGTTGACGAAATTGACCGGGCCCATGCCGACCTGCTCCATGGCAATGCGCTCGGTCTGGAAGAACCACTGATTGCCATTGAGCCCGCGCCTGCGCGCCTCTGCACGCATCGCCTGGACCCGCTCCGGGCCGAGGTTGTACGCCGCCAGCACAAACGCCATGCGCTCGCGCTCGTTGAGCTGAGGGCTGGCGAAAAACTTGCGACGGATCAACGCCAGATACCGCGCGCTGGCCTGGACATTGCCGTCCACGTTCGTCGTGTTGCTCACCCCTACCCGCTGCGCCGCCGACGGCGTGATCTGCATCAGCCCATGGGCGCCGCCAACGCCTCGCGCGGCGGGGTTAAGGGTGGATTCCTTGAACGCCAGCGCGGCCAGATTGAGCCAGTCGATCTGCTGCGCCTCGCCGTGCTTCTGCAACACCCCACGCACCGCCTGCAAGCGCTGACGCTCCTGGCGGGCCAGCGGATTGTGCACGCGGTACTGGCGCCGGTAGATACGCTCGAATGCGGCGTCCTGGTTTTCCGGGGCGCGGTAGCCGGCCAGAAAGCGGTCGACAGTTGCCAGCAACTGATCAGCGTCTTTACCGACGTACCAGCGCACAGCCTGCGGTTGGCCGATCTGTACCTTGCTGTCCGCACGCAGCCGCGGCATCACCCGGGCCCAGCGCAGCGCGATCGGCCGCTCTACAACAGTCAGGTGGTAAATGCCGGCCTGGACCATCTCCAGCACATCCTCGACCGCCAGCGTTGGGTCTACCCATTCGATCTTAATCGGTGCGCGCTTGCGCAATGCCAGTTGCTGATTGATAGCCTGGATCGCAGCGCCCGCACCGCTGGCGGTGGTCAAGGCGATGGTGCGCCCGGACAACTGCTCGACCCGACTGAAGCTGCGCTCGCCCTTGCGTCCAACCAGCAGCAAAGGCACGTTGTCGAGTACTGGCGCACTCACCCCGACGCCACTGACCTGGGCCGGGTCGAGCAGCTCGCCCGGCGCTGCCAGGTCACCTTCCCCGCGCTGCAAGGCGCCGAGCAGTTGCTCCTTGGCCCGCGGGATCAATTTGACTTGAATCAGATCACCCTGGCGTTCGCGGCCATTGAGAAAATGCTCCAGCGCGCGCAGCCGATGGTATTCGATGCCGACAGGCTCGCCCTTGATTTCCCCGGAGCTGTTGCGGCTCTGGTTGACCAGCACCCGCAGTACCTTGCTGCTGCGCACCTGCGCCAGATCGCGCGGCAGCTTGCTGGTTGAGCTGGCCTGCGCCGGCCCGGACACTGCCGCATGAGCGGCGGCCGCCATTAGCAGGCTGAACATCAGCGAAACAATCAGCAGGAATCGCTGCATCGGCAAACATGTCCATGGTGTGGGAAGAGGCCTCTGCGGCGGCGCCAGCAGAGACTGAAAGACCTTGGCAATCCATTGAAGTTCTTGGCTTTTTCGCGATGTTCGGGGGATTTGCTATGCTGGCCGCCCCGCAGCACGAGGTAGCACCATGCAACTGATCGATATCGGCGTCAACCTGACCAACAGCAGCTTCCACGGCAAAGAGGCTGACATCGTCGAGCGCGCGCAGCAGGCCGGCGTCGTGCAAATGGTCGTGACCGGTACCAGCCTGGAGGGCAGCGAACAGGCGCTGGAGCTGTGCCAGCAACTGGATGAACCGGGGCATCGACTGTTCACCACCGCTGGCGTACACCCTCACGATGCCAAGAGCTGGGGTGTCGACAGCGAGCGGCAACTGCGCCACCTGCTCGCTCAGCCTCGGGTAAAGGCAGTCGGCGAATGCGGCCTGGACTTCAATCGCGATTTCTCGCCACGGCTTGAGCAGGAGAAAGCCCTGCACGCACATCTGGCCCTGGCAGTAGAAACCCAGCTGCCGGTGTTTTTGCATGAGCGCGATGCCAGCGAGCGCCTGCTGGCGATCCTGAAGGACTACCGTGACCAGTTACCGGCCGCCGTGGTGCATTGCTTCACCGGCGAGCGCGCGGCGCTTTTCGCCTATCTCGATCTGGACCTGCACATCGGCATCACTGGCTGGATCTGTGACGAGCGCCGTGGCACCCACCTGCACCCCTTGGTCAGCAGCATCCCCGTGGGTCGACTGATGCTTGAAAGCGATGCACCGTACCTGCTGCCGCGCAGCTTGCGGCCGAAACCGAAAAGCGGTCGCAACGAGCCTGCGCTCTTGCCCGAGGTGCTGCGTGAGGTCGCCTTGCACCGCGGTGAAAGCCTGGAATACACGGCAAGGCACACCACCGAGTGCGCGCGCCAGTTCTTCGCCCTGCCGCCAGTAGAGGCATAAGCCGACCGGGATTCGTTGACACACATCAAGACCCACTCTGAAGCAATCGGAAACAATGATGGCACCTTGCCAATGCTGTTTCCGCTCAACTCAGAGAAGACCTATACGATGGGTGCCTGGCTTAGCAATATTTCCTTGAAGTACAAATTCTGGGCCGTCAACGCAGTGGCCTTTGTCACCACCCTGCTGCTGGTGCTGTACGCCGTGCAGCTCGAGCAGCAGGCCCGGGCCGAAGGTGCGCGAGCAACCGCCCAGGCGCAGGCTCGTCTGCTTGCGGCCTGGCCGGCCGGGCAAGCGCTGCCTGAACTGGCCAATCTGATCAACTGGCAAGCCGGGCAAACGCCAAGTTTCGCCGGCCAATCACTGCCCGCACTGAACAACGCCCAGGGCTGGGTCGAGCTGGCCAATCGCTCGCTATTGGGTGACAACCCGCTGCGCGGTGCTCAGGTCGTGAGCCATGGCCAACAGCAACTAGCGCTGCTGGCGCACTCGCCAAGCCTGCGCCAGGTGTTTATTGACCGCTTCGCCAATTACGCGGTGTGCGTGATGGTCCTGATGCTGGCCATGCTCGGTGCGTCGCAGCTGCTGATCCGCTTTCTGCTCAGCCAGCTCAACACGCTCAAGGACGTCATGCTCCACGTCGAGAAGACCGGCGACCTGTCGGCGCGTGTGCCGCTGGCCTGCGGCGATGAGGTCGGGCAAATGGCCGGCGCGTTCAACGCCATGCAGTCGACCTATCACCGGGTAGTCAGCACCGTAGCGCGCACTGCAGCACAGCTCGACTCCGGCGCAGCGCGCCTGGCAGCGAGCATGAGCGATGTGCGCCACGGCATGCTCGGCCAGCAAAGCGAGACCGACCAGGCAGCCACCGCCATCAACGAAATGACCGCGACTGTGCACCACATCGCCCAACATGCCGGTGCCACCCGTGATTTGTCGCAAACTGCGGACACTCTTGCCGGCAGCGGGCAGGCAGTCGTCGGTCGCGTGCAGGATTCGATTTCCGGGCTGTCCAGCGGCGTGCAGCAGACCGCTGAAATGATCCGCCAGCTGGCGGAAGACAGCCAGAAGATCAACGGCGTAGTTGGGGTGATTCATAGTATTGCCGAGCAAACCAATCTGCTTGCCCTGAACGCCGCCATCGAAGCGGCGCGGGCGGGCGATCTGGGCCGTGGTTTTGCCGTGGTCGCCGACGAGGTGCGCAACCTGGCCAAACGTGTGCAGAGCTCCACCGACGAAATCACCGACATGGTCTGCGCCCTGCAGTCCGGCACCCGCGACGCGGTGGAGTTCATGCAAGAGAGTTCATACAAGGCCGATGACTGCGTCAAGCAGGCCCGCGAGGCTGGTGAGTCGCTGGCGGAGATCACCAGCGCGGTTGCGCAGATGCGCGAGAGCAACACCCAGATTGCAGTGGCTGCCGAACAGCAAAGCCAGGTGGCCGAGGAAATGAACCGCGCGGTGGTGAGCATCCGCGATGTGACCGAGCAGACCGTGCAGCAGACCGTCGGCTCGGCGACCACCAGCAGCGAGCTGGCGACCCTCGCCGGTGAGCTGAACAAGGCGATCGGTCAGCTCAAGCTATAGGTACCATAGCCAGCCTCGATTGGCCGCAATGACCGTGCAGCACTAAGCTTTGGGCATGACTGTGAGGAAATGCCCATGAGCAAGCGCCTGTTCAACCTTCACCCCAGCCAATGGCGTGGCGAGCACCACGCCCACCGCCAACCGGCCGAGCTGGCACTGTTGCTGCTAGCCGTAGCGTTGGTCGTCCTTGGAGCATTGCTGGTCCTGTCCGGCGTGTTTGGAATGGACCTGAGCCAGATTGCGGTAGGCGTGATCGCCTTGATCGCCGGTCTGGGACTGCAACGCCACGGCTATCGTCGCTAGGCAAATACGGTGACGGTTTGGCGGCTGAGGGCAAGCAGCTCGCCGTCGGCCGTCCACAACGCCGCCGAGGCATGGCCGTAGCCATCCTTGGCGTATTCCGTGTCCACGCAATACCGGCACCAGTCATGGGTGCTCAGTTGCGACCGGGGCTGAATGAATTCGATGGTCCAGGTCAGGGTGCTGCCCGCCGCAGGCTGTTTCAGGTGCGGCAGCAGGCTCGGCGGCCAGGCGTCGACCAAGGCCAGCAGATGCGCTTCGGTCGCGGCCTCCTCAGGCACATCACGCAAACGCACCCAGCCGCCCATTTGCCGTGAAGTGTTGCCACTGAAGGGCAGCCCGCCGAGCGTCCAGCGCAAGGCCACATTGCGCATGAACTCTGGCGTCACACCTTTGATATAAGGCAATTCCGGTGCTGCTTCGGCGAGCGCCTTCATCTCGACCGGGGGCTGCGCAGGAACATCTATCAGCGAGGAGCGGCCCGCGCCAAAGCTGCCCTGCACGATCGTCACTACCTGGCCTTGCTGCACAGCACGTCCAAGCAGGGTGCTGACGGCTTTACCCTCGCGCAGCACCTCTACCTCGAAGCTGATCGGGACATCTGCCGCGGCGGGGGCAACGAAGGTGATGGCCAGCGAGCGGACCGGACGCTCGTCGACGAGTTGCAGGCGCATGCGCTCATAGACCATGGCAGCCATCAGCCCGCCGAAGACTGCGCGCCCCTGCGCCCAGGTGGCAGGCACCGTGACGGCTTCTGGTGATTGTTGTACCGCGGCCAGCAATTGGGTGAAGGTCATGGCGATCTCGCAGGCTTGGCTATCGAATCGGGGCAGCCAGGCGCCCCAGCTGCAACCGATCTTAACCAGCTGCGCTCGCCGATGCAGGCTTCATATCGGTCAATCCAGCGCCTAGCGGCGTGACACTGCATTGTGCAGGCGCTTCAAGGTCAGGTCAGCTTGCCGCTCAGCAGCCTCAAGCTCAGCCTGCCAGGCCGCCTGGCACGGCCGTAGCGCTACGTCGAGCGGTACCTGCGCCAACCATTGCAGACGGTCGTGCCAATCGCCCAGATCGCCTTGCGCGCGCTTGAGCAGGCGCTGCAGCTTGTCGTCGGCATGACCAAGCTGTGGGTAGGCCTCATCGCCATAGCGCACACGCTTGATCAGCAGGCGCAAACGGTGCCGATCGTGGGCTGGGTCGAGTAACCCCTGCTGCAGTTTGTGCCACTGTTTACCGAGGCGTTTGTCGACGCGTTTTTGCAGGCCTTTGACCAGGCCTTCGCGATCCGCTGCCCGCAGAAACGCCGGAAACGCGTCGATGATCGCCAGCATGCGCGTCAACTCGGGACTCGCGGCCACAGTGGCAAAAGTCTGCGCCCTGCCCCGCAGGCGCCGCTCGGCAGCGTCCTGTTGACCACGCTCGCGCAACTCGGCAGCGAGCACCTCACGGTCACGCAGCGGCGTGGTCAGGGCGCCCAGTGCCCGCGCGGCATCTTCCAGCTGATCGACTGCAGGCAAGCCCCGCAGCGGCCGCAGCAAACTGCGCAGGCGCCGCGTGGTGGTGCGTAGGTCGTGCAGGGCTTCACTGTCGACATCAGCCGCCAGCCGCTCGCGGCAGGCGAGCAAGCGCACCTGCAGGGTCAGCACCTGGGCAACCACGTGATCAAGCATGGCAGACATACAACGCTCCTTGTTCAACGCCCGGCGCGGGACTCACGAATGTAGAAGCGGGCCTTCTCGGATTTTTTTGCACAGCCTTCAAAACCTTCGAACTGCTGCTGGGTCTTGGCCCCGGTCAGCAACGACAACGCCTTGGAATAACTGACGGTGCCAGCGAAACCTTCGGCCTTGGCCAGGTCGAGTTCCTTCCAGGCGGCGTCCAGCTGGGTTGCGCAGCTGTCACGATAGGCCGTCTTGCCGGCGCAGCCAGCGAGCGCCACAACCATCAATGGCAGGCAGATCCATGCTTTCATCAGTAATACCTCAAAGTGCACAAGGGAGTGGCCGTTCGACGCTCGGCCAAGCGAAAAGTGCCCTCATCAGCGTAGTCCAGCAAGGCTTGCATTGAAGCCGAGGGCGCAATGGGTGCATTGTTGGGGGATGGTCGCACAGCCGCGAGGGAATGACATGAGTAAACGCGTTGCATTGGTGCTGGGTTCGGGCGGTGCACGAGGCTATGCGCACATCGGAGTGATCGAAGAAATCGAGCGCCGCGGCTACGAGATATCCTGCATTGCCGGCTGCTCGATGGGCGCGGTGGTCGGCGGTATCTATGCGGCCGGCAAGCTCGATGACTATCGCCACTGGATCGAGAGCCTGGATTACCTGGATGTACTGCGGCTGGTCGATGTGAGCTTTCGTCTCGGCGCCATTCGCGGTGACAAGGTATTTGGCCAGATCCGCAAGATTGTCGGTGAAATCAACATCGAACAGCTGCGCATTCCCTATACGGCGGTGGCCACCGACCTCACCAATCAGCAGGAAATCTGGTTTCAGGAAGGCTGCCTGCACCAGGCCATGCGCGCCTCGGCGGCAATACCAAGCCTGTTCACCCCCGTCGTGCAGGGCAACCGCATGCTGGTCGACGGCGGCATTCTCAACCCGCTGCCGATCGTGCCGGTGGTTTCCAGCCACTGTGACCTGATCATCGCGGTCAACCTCAACGCCACCAACCAGAACCAGTACCAGTTGCCGGTGATCGAGCGCCCCGCCGCGTTCAAGAAGCGCTTCGACGCGCTGATGAGTTCGGTGGGTTCGCGCCTGCCGTTCCGCCGCAAGCCGGCAGAGCAGCTCAGCCGCATCGACCAGGCAGTGCTCGCCGAGAACCTGATCGCAAGCAATCCGTGGCTGGGTGAAGCGGCCAACCCCGAAGGCCAGCAACCCGCTGCGGCGCCCGAGAGCGGCGGCGCACCGCGCTCAGCAGCGGGCTCGTTCATCATCGACAACGTCGGCCCGGCGTCCCTGCTCGACCTGATCAACCAGAGCTTCGAGGTCATGCAGACGTCGCTGGCGCAATACAAGATTGCCGGCTATCCGCCAGATGTACTGATCAACGTGCCCAAGCGGGTGTGCCAGTTCTTCGAGTTCTACAAGGCACCGGAGCTGATCGCCCTGGGCCGGGAAATCGCCCGCGACACGCTGGACGTCTACGAGGGCAAGCGGCGCTGATTACCGCGCATTTGCAGGCTGCTGAAACCAGACAGGCCGCATAAGCGGCCTGTCTGGTTTTGGGCAGATCAACTCAGTAGCGAGTGATCTCGGCAGTAGCTGCCAACTGCTTGCGGTAGGCCGCGAAGTCCTGCTGACCGGCACGCGAAGCGAGGTAGCGGCGGATCTGCTGCTTCTCTTCATCAGTGGCCGCAGCGCCTTCGTTGACGCCGCGCAGCTGGACCACCACCAGGCTGCCATCGGCGAGCACGGCACTGGCGTATTCAGGCTTGTCCTTGCCGGCAGGCTTGGCCAGACGGAACACTGCCTGCAGCTCGACTGGATCGATACCTTCCTGGCCGCGGCTGACCGCTTCCTGGACTTTCCAGGTCTGACCGTCATGGCCAGCACCGGCGGCGATCGAACCGTCACGCAGACCGGCAATCAGTTTGTCAGCCTTGGCTTTGAGTTCGGCAGTCGCCTTCTCTTTGGCCAGGTGCTCGCTGATCCGTTGCGCGACTGCTTCCAGCGGCAACTGCTCGGGCTTGCGGTGCTCTTTGACACGCAGCACCAGCACGGTCTCTGGATCCAGCTCGATCGCGCTGCTGTTGGCGCCTTCGTCGATCACTTCCTCGCTGAACGCGGCCTGGACAACCTGGCGGTTAGCTGTGATGCCGTCGCCACCTTCACGCCCGAACGGCGCCGAAGTCTGCACTTTCAAACCCAGGTCCTGAGCCGGCTGGGCCAGGTCGGAGGCTTCGAAGGCGGAGTCTTCCAGTTGTTTGGTCACTTCAACGAAGCGCTGCTCGACCTGCTGGGTTTTCAGCTCGCGGGTCAGCTTGTCTTTCAGGCTGGCGAAGGTCGGCACTTGGGGCGCCTCGACACCCAGCAGCTTGATCAGGTGATAACCGAACTCGCTGCGAACCGGCGGCGACACCTGGTCCTTGTTCAGCTTGTACAGGGCATCTTCAAACTCGGCGTCGTAAGCACCAGGGCCGGCGAAGCCAAGATCACCACCGCTGGCAGCGGAACCGGCGTCCTGCGAGAACTCCTTGGCCAGAGCGGCGAAGTCTTCACCTTTGGCCAGGCGCTGCTGGATTTCTTCGATCTTGGCCTTGGCCTGGGCCTCGCTGACCTTGTCGTTGACATCGATGAGGATGTGCGCGGCATGGCGTTGCTCGGCCAGGTTGGCGATCTCTTTCTCGTACAGCGCTTGCAGCTCGGCCGGATCGACCTTGACCTGGTCGAAGAACGCCGACTTTTTCAGCTCGATGTAGTCGATGACGACCTGATCCGGCGTCATGAACTCCTTGGCGTGCTGGTCGTAGTGCGCCTTGACCTCTTCGTCACTGACCTTGACCGCAGCCGGGTTGGCTTTGAAGGTCAGCGAGGCGAAGTCGCGGGTCTGTTTTTCCAGACGCGCAAACGCCTCGACCTGTTTGTCGGTGACGAAGCTGCTGCCTGCAAGCCCGGTGCGCAGCTGGCCGATGAGCATTTCTTCAGCGAGCATCTCGCGGAACTGCAGGCGCCCGTAGCCCATCTGGCGGATGACCTGGTCGAAGCGGTTTGCATCGAACTTGCCATCAACCTGGAACTCAGGCGTTTGCAGGATCACTTGATCCAGCGCGGCCTCGGAGAACGCAAATTTCGCGTCCTTGGCACCTTCCAACAGCAATTTGCGATCGATCAGGCCTTTGAGCGCTGCTTCACGCAGCATCTTTTCGTCCAGCAGAGCAGGATCGAAGTCCTTGCCCAGCTGTTGCATCAGCTGGCGGCGCTGCATATCGACAGCCTGGCTCAGCTCGTTCTGGCTGATGGTTTCACCGTTTACCTTGGCGGCGTCCTGGCTATGGCTGGCGGCCTGAAAAATCGCCTCGAAGCCCGTCAATGCCATCAGCACGACGATAAGGCCGATGATGGTCTTGGCAATCCAACCCTGTGAATTGTCCCTGATATTCTGCAGCATGCGTCCCCCAGAAACGGTTGTACCACTGCGTCGTCAACCGCGGAGCGTGGGTAGAGTCCTGATAGAAGAAAGGCGCATCCGAAGATGCGCCTTCTCGAAGCGAGCGTGACGGCGGGAACGTTTGCGTCCCGCCGTCACGCGATTGGCCACGGTAGCCCCGCAGCCGGCTGAACAGACGACTTAGTTGACAGCGTCTTTCAGGCCTTTGCCAGGCTTGAAGCCAGGAACCTTGGCTGCAGCGATCTTGATCGCAGCACCGGTTTGCGGGTTACGGCCAGTGCGCTCGGCACGGTCTTTGACCGTGAAAGTACCGAAACCTACCAGAACCACGTCGTCGCCTTTTTGCAGAGCGCCCTGTACGGAGTCGATCACTGCATCCAGAGCCTTACCGGCGGTGGCTTTCGAAATATCAGCAGATGTGGCGATAGCGTCAATCAGTTCCGACTTGTTCACTCTAAGTCCCCTTATATCTCTAATTTAAGTATGTTTCTAAGTATGTAATTAGTGCATGCAAAACGAGCGCTGGGTGGCCTGTTGACACGAGCGTGCCGCTTTATAGCAAGGGCCCGAAAAAACTGTCAAGGAAAGCCCCCCAGCGTGAGACGTATTAGTGCGTGCTGATTCTTTCCTTGGCATCGCTGTCGCGCTTGTCATCCTTCGCGACGATCTCCGGAGCCACATCTGGCAAGGGCTCGGGGGCGTATTGCAGCGCAATTTGGAGGACTTCGTCAATCCATTTGACCGGTTTGATCTGAAGATCCTGCTTGATGTTGTCCGGAATCTCTTTCAGGTCACGAACGTTCTCTTCGGGAATGATCACCGTCTTGATCCCACCCCGGTGCGCTGCGAGGAGTTTTTCCTTGAGCCCGCCGATGGCCAGAACCTGACCACGCAAGGTGATCTCGCCGGTCATGGCCACGTCGGCGCGTACCGGGATCTGGGTCAGTGCCGAGACCAATGCGGTGCACATGCCAACGCCTGCGCTGGGGCCATCCTTCGGCGTCGCGCCTTCAGGCATGTGGATGTGAACGTCGCGCTTCTCGTGGAAGTCAGCGGCGATCCCCAGACTACGGGCACGGCTGCGAACCACGGTTTGCGCCGCTGTGATCGACTCGACCATGACGTCACCGAGCGAACCGGTCTTGATCAACTGGCCCTTGCCAGGGATCACTACCGCCTCGATGGTGAGCAATTCACCGCCCACCTGAGTCCAGGCCAGGCCGGTCACTTGACCGATCTGATCCTGCTGCTCAGCCAGGCCGTAACGGAACTTGCGTACGCCCAGGTGATGCTCGAGCTGCTCGCTGGTGACCTTGACCTTCACCGATTTCTGCCCGCTGTGTTCCTTGACCACCTTGCGGCAGATCTTCGCAATCTGACGCTCGAGGCCACGCACACCGGCTTCGCGCGTATAGAAGCGGATGATGTCGCGGATCGCCGAGACATCGATGTCCAGCTCGTCCTTCTTCAGGCCGTTGGCCTTGACCTGCTTGGGCACCAGATACTTGACCGCGATGTTGATCTTCTCGTCTTCGGTGTAGCCCGGCAGACGGATGACTTCCATTCGGTCGAGCAGCGCCGGCGGGATGTTCATCGAGTTCGAGGTGCACAGGAACATTACGTCGGACAGGTCGTAATCGACCTCCAGGTAATGGTCGTTGAAATTGTGGTTCTGCTCGGGATCGAGTACTTCCAGCAGTGCCGAGGCCGGATCGCCGCGCATGTCGCTGCCCATCTTGTCGATCTCGTCAAGCAGGAACAGCGGGTTACGTACGCCAACCTTGGTCATTTTCTGGATCAGGCGGCCCGGCATGGAGCCGATGTAGGTACGCCGGTGACCACGAATCTCGGCCTCGTCACGCACGCCACCAAGGGCCATCCGGACGAACTTGCGATTGGTAGCAGTGGCGATCGACTCGGCCAGCGAGGTCTTGCCGACGCCAGGCGGGCCAACCAGGCACAGCACAGGACCACGGATCTTTTTCACCCGCTTCTGTACGGCGAGATACTCAAGGATGCGCTCCTTGACCTCGTCCAGGCCATAGTGGTCGGCGTCGAGAATTTCTTCAGCCTTGGCCAGGTCCAGGCGGACCTTGCTCTGGGCTTTCCATGGCACCTGCACCAGCCAGTCGAGGTAGGTCCGCACCACGGTAGCTTCAGCCGACATAGGCGACATCTGCTTGAGTTTGTTCAGCTCAGCCTGAGCCTTGGTCAGAGCATCTTTGGGCAGGCCAGCGGCATCGATGCGCTTTTTCAGCTCTTCGACTTCGTTGTGGCCTTCATCGCCATCACCAAGCTCCTTCTGAATGGCCTTCATCTGCTCATTCAGGTAGTACTCGCGCTGGCTGCGCTCCATCTGCTTCTTGACCCGGCCGCGGATGCGTTTTTCCACCTGCAGCAGGTCGATCTCGCCATCCAGCAAGGCCAGCACGTGCTCGACCCGCGCCTGCAGGTCGACGATCTCGAGGATCTCTTGCTTCTGCTCGATCTTCAGCGCCATGTGCGCGGCCATGGTATCGACCAGGCGTCCCGGCTCTTCGATGCTGTTGAGCGAGGACAGTACTTCAGCCGGGACTTTCTTGCCCAACTGCACGTACTGCTCGAACTGCGACAGCAAGCTGCGCACGAACACTTCCGACTCACGCTCTGGGGCGTCGGTTTCATCGATCAGGCTGACGTCGGCACGGACATGCCCATCAACCTCGTTGAAACGCTCGACAGCGCCGCGCTGCTCACCCTCGACCAGGACCTTGACGGTGCCATCGGGCAGTTTCAGCAGCTGCAGGACAGTGGCGATGGTGCCGACGCGGTACAGGGCGTCTTCACCTGGATCATCATCGGCAGGGTTTTTCTGGGCAAGCAGCAGGATCTGCTTTTCGCCCGTCATCGCCGCCTCGAGGGCTTCGATGGATTTTTCGCGCCCCACAAACAGCGGGATAACCATGTGCGGGTAAACGACGACATCGCGCAATGGCAAAAGAGGCAAGTCGAGGGTTGTCTTCATGATTTCGCCTCTACAGCGGCCTTATGGCCGAATCCGGTGGAAATAGTGCTTGGACCTAATGTGGGGGTAGGTCCTTCAAATTACAAGCACTTAAGCGGGAAAAGCAGAAAGGGGCCCGAAGGCCCCTTTCATTTTTCACAACGGCTGCCTGGATCAGGCGTCCGGTGCGGCTTTGGCCTGCGGCTCGTTGTTCTCGTAAATGAGCAACGGCTGCGAGGCACCTTCGATGACGCTCTCGTCGATCACCACCTTGCTGACTTCCTTCTGCGAAGGAATCTCGTACATGGTGTCGAGCAACACGCCTTCGAGAATCGAACGCAGGCCACGGGCGCCGGTTTTGCGCTCCAGAGCCTTGCGCGCGACGGCCTTGAGAGCGTCGCTGCGGAACTCGAGGTCCACGCTTTCCATCTCGAACAGCTTGGCGTACTGCTTGGTGAGAGCGTTCTTCGGCTCGGTGAGAATCTGCATCAGCGCAGCTTCGTCGAGTTCATCGAGGGTAGCCAACACCGGCAGACGGCCAACGAACTCAGGGATCAGACCGAACTTGACCAGATCATCAGGCTCGACTTCACGCAGGGATTCACCAACCTTCTTGCCTTCTTCCTTGCTGCGCACTTCTGCACCAAAACCGATGCCACCTTTGGTGGAACGGCCCTGGATGACCTTCTCGAGGCCAGAGAATGCGCCACCGCAAATGAACAGGATATTGCGGGTATCAACCTGCAGGAATTCCTGTTGCGGGTGCTTGCGACCACCTTGCGGCGGCACGGAAGCCACGGTGCCTTCAATCAACTTCAACAGCGCTTGCTGCACGCCTTCACCCGAAACGTCACGGGTGATCGACGGGTTGTCCGACTTGCGCGAAATCTTGTCGATTTCGTCGATGTAGACAATGCCCATCTGGGCCTTCTCCACGTCGTAGTCGCACTTTTGCAGCAGCTTCTGAATGATGTTCTCGACGTCCTCGCCAACATAACCGGCTTCGGTCAGGGTGGTGGCGTCGGCGATGGTAAACGGTACGTTCAGCAGGCGTGCCAGGGTTTCGGCGAGCAGCGTCTTGCCCGAGCCAGTAGGCCCGATCAGGAGAATGTTGCTCTTGCCGAGTTCGACTTCGTCGCCCTTCTTATCACGCTGATTCAGGCGCTTGTAGTGGTTGTATACCGCTACCGCGAGCACCTTCTTCGCGCGCTCCTGACCAATCACGTACTGGTCCAGGATGCCGCTGATTTCTTTCGGCGAAGGCAATTTGTGCGCATTGCTTTCGGCCTGGGCTTCCTGCACCTCCTCTCGGATGATGTCGTTGCACAGGTCGACGCACTCGTCGCAGATAAATACCGAGGGCCCAGCAATCAATTTGCGCACTTCGTGCTGGCTTTTGCCGCAGAAGGAGCAATAAAGCAATTTGCCGCTGTCCTCGCCGTTACGGGTGTCAGTCATTCGATCGATCCAATCCGGTAGGCTTGCAACACAAGATGAAGGCAATTGCGGGCTTTTTCAAGTCCGCAGGCAGGCGCTTTTGACGCCTGCCTGCTCTGGCCCTGAGGATCAGGACGCCAGCTGCCGCTTGTCGTATACCGAGTCGACCAGGCCGTACTCGGCCGCGCGCTGCGCGCTCATGAAGTTGTCACGCTCAGTATCACGCTGGATCGTCTCGAGATCCTGGCCAGTGTGGTAGGCCAGCAGCTCGTTGAGACGGGCCTTGATGCTGAGGATTTCCTGGGCGTGGATCTGGATGTCGGTGGCCTGACCCTGGAAGCCGCCAAGCGGCTGGTGGATCATGACGCGCGAGTTCGGCAGGCAGTGACGCTTGCCCTTGGCACCCGCGGTCAACAGGAAGGCACCCATGCTGCAGGCTTGGCCGATGCAGATGGTGGAGACATCCGGCTTAATGAACTGCATGGTGTCGTAGATCGACATACCCGCAGTCACTGAACCGCCCGGTGAGTTGATGTAGAGATGGATATCCTTGTCCGGGTTTTCCGCTTCGAGGAACAACATCTGCGCCACTACCAGGTTGGCCATGTAGTCTTCTACAGGACCTACCAGGAAGATCACCCGCTCCTTCAAGAGGCGCGAGTAGATGTCATAGGCGCGTTCGCCGCGAGCGGACTGCTCGACAACCATCGGGACCAGACCGCCTGCGGCCTGGATGTCAGAGCTCTGCTGAATATAAGAATTGCGGGACATGTCCTGCACTCACTCCCAAATAGTCATGGCTTGAATACGCACAAGCCAGCGCGAAGGCTGGCTTGTGGTGGTTTCCTACGAGAGCTGCAGATTACTCAGCTTCGGCAGGAGCCTGTGCTGGTTTTACTGCTTCTTCGTACGAGACCGATTTGTCGGTCACAGTCGCTTTCTGCAGGACAGTATCTACAACTTGCTCTTCCAGCACAACCGAACGCACTTCGTTCAGCTGCTGGTCGTTTTTGTAGTACCAGCTGATGACCTGCTCAGGCTCCTGGTAAGCGGAAGCCATTTCTTCGATCATCTCGCGGACCTTGCCTTCGTCAGGCTTGAGGTCGAACTGCTTGACCACTTCAGCCACGATCAGACCCAGCACGACGCGGCGCTTGGCTTGTTCTTCGAACAGCTCGGCCGGCAGTTGCTCAGGCTTGATGTTGCCACCGAACTGCTGAACAGCCTGTACGCGCAGACGGTTGACTTCGTTTTCCAGCAGCGCTTTTGGCACTTCGATCGGGTTGGCGGCCAGCAGACCGTCCATGACCTGGTTTTTCACCTTGGTCTTGATCGCTTGGCGCAGTTCACGCTCCATGTTCTTGCGAACTTCGGTGCGGAAGCCTTCCAGTGTGGTTTCCTTGATGCCGAACTGGGCGAAGAACTCTTCGTTCAGCTCAGGCAGCTGGGGAGCCGAAACGCTGTTCACGGTGATGGTGAACTCAGCAGCTTTGCCAGCCAGATCGAGGTTTTGGTAGTCCTCTGGGAAGGTCACATTGACAACGCGCTCTTCGCCAGCTTTGGCGCCTACCAGGCCATCTTCGAAGCCTGGGATCATGCGGCCGGAGCCCAATACCAGCTGGGTTCCCTTGGCCGAGCCACCGGCGAACTCTTCACCGTCAACCTTGCCGACGAAGTCGATGTTGACCTGATCGTCGATCTGCGCAGCGCGCTCGACAGTTTCAAAGCGGGTGTTCTGCTTGCGCAGGACTTCCAGCATGTTGTCCAGGTCAGCATCAGCCACTTCGGCGCTCAGACGCTCGACGTTGATCGAGTCGAAGCCGGCAACGGTGAACTCTGGGAACACTTCGAAGATGGCAACGAATTCCAGGTCCTTGCCTTTTTCGAAGGACTTTGGCTCAACGGCCGGGGCGCCAGCCGGGTTCAACTTCTGCTCAACCACAGCTTCGTAGAAGGACGACTGAACCAGGTCACCGAAGGCTTCCTGACGGGCAGCTTCTTCGTAACGCTGGCGGATCACGCTCATTGGCACCTTGCCAGGGCGGAAGCCCGCAACCTTGGCGCGACGGGCAGTCTGCTGCAGACGCTTGTTGACTTCGGTCTCGACGCGCTCGGCCGGGACGGCGATGGTCATGCGGCGCTCGAGAGCGGAAGTGTTTTCAACCGAAACTTGCATGGATATTCCTCGTTGCACAGACGTTAGCCGGCGAAAGCCCGACTCCAGAATCAAGGGCAAGCATTCTAGTGACTCACGCACCAGAAGTCACCCCACTCAAGACGACGGGAAACCTCGCCGATCGATTTCATGGAAAACCCTGCGCAAAATGCGCCAGGCCTCATCTATAAAGGGCTGCACGCAGGCAGCCGCAGCCCCTGACTGAAAAACCTTGTCAAACAAACACGGCGGCAATCAGCCGCGCTCGGGGTCGATCTCGTTGAACGCGCAGTACTCATCCCACTCCATGCCCAACGCCTCGGCCACCTCACGGTGCACCTCAAGACGCATGGCGTGCAGTTCTTCAGGGCTCTGAGCGACCAGTTGCAGGGTCAGCTCCCAGGGCTCGATGCCCTGCTCCTGCGCTGCATCATCAAAGGCCCACTGGATCTGCTGAGCCTGCTCGCGCGGGCTCAATTCGCGGATCTCTTCGAGCATCTGCGGATTGGCCTCGGCAAAGCGTTGCAGTGCCAGCGCCTGGCGAGCTTCTTTGGCTATCATCGGGCATTTCCTCTGGCGGCAGTTGGCCGCAATTCAACCAGCTGAAATCTATCAGCTTTTACTGAATTGTCACCAGCGCAGCGTGCGCTTGTCACTATCGTGTCAAAGCGCGTCCAGAGGCTGCAGACGCCGAGCACGAGCGGCCCGAGGTGCACCTGCGGGCTAGCCCCCCAATCAGCAGGGGCCGCCCAAGACCTTTGCGGCAATAATGGGCGCGATCAGACGAAACTGATGTTATGACGCTGCGCGCCGTAGACTACACGTGCCGCTGTAATCAGCTGATGTGGGATCTCTACATAGGGCACGTCGGAGTTGGTCAGCGCCACATCGAACAATTGCACCAGCCTGGAATTGCGGCGCACAAGAATCACGTCCGACCAATCCGTATTGGTGACTGCGACGGGGATGAAGTCGGTGCGCTTCATGAAACTGCCCAACGCCTCGAGAACACCCAGATTCTGCTTGGTGCCCATGACGCTGTGACAGCAATCATTGAGCATCATGATGCCATCTTCACCGAGAAACTCCTGATAGCGCATCATATCGCGCAGGACGTATTCGTACTGATGATTGGCATCGACATACACCAGGTCAAACTGATGAATGCCGGTTTGTTGACGGACCTTGTCGATGGCACTGATGGTATCGGCCCGGATCATGCTCACTTCCGGCTTGTCGACGAACTTCGCTGCGCACTCGTCATAGAGCGCATCCCAGGTCGCCGGGTCGTGCATAGAGCCGCCATAGTAGTACTCGTAGGCATCAACCGGTGCGACCCACTCCGGCAGCTCGTCGAATGGGCTGTAGGCATCGTTGGCCGCAGCGCTCCAGCTGTCAATCAGAACCATACGTTCCGGCTCCATGGCCGCATACATCTTCAATGCGTTTTCCCCGCGGAGCACACCCAGCTCCGCCACCAATGGGCGCTTTTCAAGCGACTGGAATACTGCACCCAGCAAACGATAAAAGTTGTCTCGATTGGTATGGCAGACTTTCATGGTTGATCCTTGTATGCACGAGAGTGGCGCGCCAGTAGACCAGCGGCAGACCTCCCACCTAGCAAGAAACCGACCAACAAGAATAAAAAACTAATAGATTCAACAGATTATTCGCGCAAGCCACCCCCCGACAGCCTGCCTCATGCGAAGGCGGCGCCAGCCAAATGACGCCCCCCCCTCGAAATGAAGGCAAAAAAAGGCGCCTGATCATTCGATCGAGGCGCCTTTAATATAAATATGGGGTGGACGATGGGAATCGAACCCACGACAACCGGAATCACAATCCGGCGCTCTACCAACTGAGCTACGCCCACCATAGTGCGGTACTGCGTTGAAACCTTGAAGCATGGTGCGGATGAAGAGACTCGAACTCTTACAGCTTGCGCCGCTGGAACCTAAATCCAGTGTGTCTACCAATTCCACCACATCCGCATGCAACACTTAAATCAAAGGCGCCAGATTGTTCAATCAAGGCGCCTTCGAAAAATATGGGGTGGACGATGGGAATCGAACCCACGACAACCGGAATCACAATCCGGCGCTCTACCAACTGAGCTACGCCCACCATATAGCGGCATTACGTTACTGCATCACTTGCGTGCCTAAGCTGCCTAATGGCGCACCCGGCAGGACTCGAACCTGCGACCATCCGCTTAGAAGGCGGATGCTCTATCCAGCTGAGCTACGGGCACATAAGCAATCTGCCTAACCTCACAGGGGCTGGCAGCAACGCTGCGAACCACCCATTCTGCCCGACTTCGCCAACCAGTGATAGGCTGTGCCCGACAAGTGCGCCGAATGTTATAGGCGAGCTGTAAAAGCGTCAACACCTTTCTCTAAAAAATCGAAATTATTGAAGGAGTTAGAGGATTTGCCCGACCACCCGCCTTTGCCCTCGGGCCGTGTCGTGCGAGAATGCGCCATTCTATCTGTTTCTTTCTCGATGGTTAATCACGCGTCTATGACTGCACACCTTATCGATGGCAAGGCGATCGCCGCCAACCTGCGCCAGCAGATCGCTCAACAGGTCGTGGAGCGCCGCCAGCAAGGCCTGCGCACGCCAGGCCTGGCAGTGATCCTGGTCGGCACCGATCCCGCCTCCCAAGTCTATGTATCGCACAAGCGCAAGGACTGCGAAGAGGTCGGCTTTATCTCCCAGGCGTTCGACCTGCCCAGCGAAACCTCCCAGCAAGCGCTGACCGACCTGATCGACCAGCTCAATGAGGACGCCGCAGTCGACGGCATCCTCCTGCAGCTGCCGTTGCCGGCGCACCTCGACGCTTCGCTGCTGCTCGAGCGGATTCGCCCTGACAAGGACGTCGACGGTTTCCATCCGTATAACGTCGGCCGCCTCGCCCAGCGCATCCCGCTGCTGCGCCCATGCACCCCGAAAGGCATCATGGCGCTGCTGGAAAGCACCGGCCAGGACCTGTACGGGATGGACGCTGTGGTCGTCGGCGCCTCGAATATCGTTGGCCGGCCGATGGCGATGGAGCTGCTGCTGGCCGGCTGCACCGTGACCGTCACTCACCGCTTCACCAAGGATCTGGCCGAACACGTCGGCCGCGCCGATCTGGTCGTGGTTGCGGCGGGCAAGCCGGGCCTGGTCAAGGGTGAGTGGATCAAGCCGGGCGCGATCGTCATCGACGTCGGCATCAACCGCCAGGAAGACGGCAAACTGGTCGGCGATGTGGTCTACGAGACTGCCCTGCCCCGTGCCGGCTGGATTACGCCGGTACCAGGCGGCGTTGGGCCGATGACTCGCGCCTGCCTGCTGGAAAACACCTTGTATGCGGCGCAAGAGCTGCATAAATAAGGTCAACGCCAACGGTGGCCACGGCTGCTACAGCGTGAAAAACGGCACTCATGTGCCGTTTTTTTGAGCCCAGTTCATCAGATGCGCTTGAGCACTCCACCAGGCCACTGCTCTGGCTGAACGTAGCCGTGCGCCCACACCAGCACATCCTCCGCCGGCATGGGCCGTGCAATCGCATACCCCTGAGCCAGATCACAGCCCAGCGCCATCAATACCAGGCCATGCTCGTGAGTCTCAAGACCCTCGGCGATGACATCGCGGCCAAAGGCCCGAGCCAAGCCGATCACCGCCCGGGTCAGAGCCAGGTCATCCTGATCATGCAAAATGTCCCGCACGAACGACTTGTCAATCTTGATCGTCTGCGCCTGCAATCGCTTCAGGTAGCTGAGCGAGGAATAGCCGGTACCGAAGTCGTCCAGCGAGAAACGCACCCCAAGGCCCTGACAAGCCGCCAGGCATTGGCTTACGTGCTGTATATTCTCGATGGCGACCGACTCGACGATCTCCAGGTCCAGCAGCGCCGGATCGACCGAGGCATGGCGCGCCAGCAATTGCTCCAGACGCTCGGCAAAATCAGCGCGCTGCAAATGACGCGCGGCGATGTTGACGCTGACCGACCATTGATGACTTTGCGTGTGCCAGCTCTGCAATTGCTTCAAGGCCTGCTCGATCACCCATTCGCCCAGTTCGACGATCAGGTCGGTCTGCTCGACCAATGGCAGAAAATCTCCAGGCATCACCATTCCGTTGAGCGGGTGCTGCCAGCGCAGCAGCCCTTCAAAACCCAGCACTTCACCGCTGCGCATATTCACCTTGGGCTGGTAATGCAGGCACAGCTCACCGTCATGCAGGGCCTGGCGAACCCGCGCCACGGTCTGGTGAGTGGCCTTGAGTTCAAGCTCCTGCGTCACGTCGAACAGGTGGTAACGGTTGCGCCCGCGCTGCTTGGCGACATACATGGCCTGATCGGCGTGGCGCACCAGGGTGTCGGCATCCTCGTCATCCTGCGGAAACAGGGTAACGCCGATGCTCGCACTGACGATCACGGTCTGCTCGCGTAACGGGTACGGCGCCGCCAGGGCATCGAGGATGCGCTGCAGGCCTGCATGCAGCTGGTCACTGTCCTTTACATGGCGCAGGATCAGCACAAACTCATCCCCTGACAGCCGCGCCACCGAGTCCCCTGCGCGCAAGATGTTTTGCAGACGGCTCGCCACTTCTACCAGCAACCGGTCACCCGCGGCATGCCCGTAGCCGTCATTGACCGCCTTGAACCGGTCCAGATCAAGCATGCACACGGCCAACGGAATGTTCTCTCTGCGAGAAAAGGCCAGGGCCTGATTGAGCAGATCGGACAGGTAGGCGCGATTGGGCAGCCCGGTCAACACATCGTGTCCGACCCGCCACTGCAGGGTGTGCAGCAGTTGGCGCTTTTCGGTCACGTCGAAGCGAATCGAAACGTACTTGCGAACCTTGCCCGACGCCGGATCAACCAACGGCACCATGGTGCTGTCGACCCAGTACAACGAACCGTCCTTGGCACGGTTGCAGATCTCGCCTTTCCAGACCTGCCCGGCCACCAGCGCGCGCCACATATCGAGAAAGAACTCAGGCTCGTGCAGGCCCGAATTGAGGATCCGGTGGTTGGCGCCGAGCAGTTCCTCCCGGCTGTAGCCGGATATGCTGCAAAACTGCTGGTTGACGTAGGTGATACGCCCGCTCAGGTCGGCTTCGGAAAAAATCGCGGCCGCGTCCACGGCCGCGCGGTAGTTATCGTCCATATGCCATCCTGGCCCAGCGCTTGAACCGCTCTATCCATACAGATTAGACGGCCGCTCAAGCAAAAGCGGCGGATTCTACGTGCCCATGCCGAGAATGGAAATGAGGCCAAAGCATCAGCGTACTGGCTAGCGCCGTTTGGGTCCAAGCGGCATCTGCCGCGCCTTACACAGCAAATTGCTCTGGCGCGAGCTTTTGCACAGGTAATTTCCCGCGCCAGAGAGGCTAAATGCAATAGCTCGCAACTGGTCAGACCGGTCAGGCCAAATTCACTTGCAATGTAGGAAATTTCGCGGTTTTATGATCGGGCACTGAACAAACCGGTAAGACCACAATAATTAAGTCCTGCGCTCTTTGGCCCGCTGCTCCATCGAAGCAAGGACACCGATCTGAGACTCCTCCCATGCTTAAGTGGTGCTCGCGTTCGATTTTCCTTCAGGTGGTGCTAGGGCTGGCCCTTGGTATCGTTTGCGGCCTCAGCTTCCCTGAGGTCTCCCTCCAGTTGAAACCCCTCGGCGACGGCTTTATCAAGCTGATCAAGATGCTCATCGGCCTGATCGTGTTCTGCGTGGTGGTCAGTGGCATTTCCGGTGCCGGCGACCTGAAAAAGGTCGGGCGCATCGGCCTCAAGTCGGTCATCTACTTCGAGGTACTGACAACTATTGCCCTGGTCATCGGCCTGGTGTTCGCCTTCAGTACCGGCATCGGTAGCGGCGCCAACATCCATCTGGATCAACTGTCTGTTGCCGACGCCAATGGCCTCGCCGATCGTGGCCAGCAGGTCCACAGTACCGCCACCTTCCTCATGGGCCTGATCCCGACCTCGGTCATCGGCGCCTTCGCCGACAACAACATCCTGCAGGTGCTGCTGTTCTCGGTGCTGTTCGGCAGTGCCCTGAACCTGGTTGGTGAAGCCGCGTCCGGCATCTCGCGACTGATCAACGAACTCAGCCACGTGATCTTCCGCATCATGGGCATGATCGTGCGCCTGGCGCCGATTGGCGTGTTCGGCGCAATCGCCTTTACTACCAGCAAATATGGCCTGGAGTCACTGCACCACCTGGGCGGCCTGGTCGCGCTGTTCTACCTGACCTGCGCCGGCTTCGTGCTGGTCGTGCTCGGCACCGTGATGCGCCTGTCGGGCCTGCGCCTGCTGCCACTGATCAAGTACCTGCGTGAAGAGCTGACCATCGTCATGGGCACCGCTTCGTCCGACGCTGTACTGCCGCAGATCATGCGCAAGCTCGAGCACCTCGGTATCGGCAGCTCGACGGTAGGCCTGGTGATCCCTACCGGCTACTCGTTCAACCTCGACGGTTTCTCGATCTACCTGACCCTGGCCATCGTGTTCATCGCCAATGCCACCGGCACGCCGCTGGCCATGACTGACCTGATGACCATCTTGCTGGTATCGCTGGTCACCTCCAAAGGCGCCCACGGCATCCCCGGCTCGGCACTTGTGATCCTCGCAGCCACGCTGACCGCTGTGCCGGCGATCCCGGTGGTTGGCCTGGTGCTGGTGCTGGCAGTGGACTGGTTCATGGGCATCGGTCGCGCCCTGACCAACCTGATCGGCAACTGCGTCGCCACCGTGGCCATCGCCCGCTGGGAAAAAGACATCGACCTGGAGCGCGCCAATAACGTGCTCAGCGGCAAACCGGGCTTTGCCCACCAGCCGCGCAAACAACCCATCGCCCATCAACAGGAGTTCTGATTGATACAGGCCGGCAGCGATGCCGGCCTGCTTCAGGAGCGTTATGCAACTTTTATCAGGAAACGACCAATGATCAGTTCATCGACCGTGGTCACATCAGTAGTGGAAAAATTGCGTCAGGCGCTGGCCCGCGGCCAGTGGCGCAGCGGCGAGATGCTGCCCGGCCAGCGCGAGCTGGCCGAACAGATGGGCATCAGCCGGCCGAGCCTGCGCGAAGCGGTAACCGTCCTCGAAACCCTCGGCCTGGTGCGCTCGCTACCGGGCAAAGGGGTGCTGGTCCTGGACGCTGACGCCGCCGCAGCGCAAGAGCCGGTCGGCGACGCCGTCGGCGCTGCCAGTCTGGCCGACGTGCTCGAACTGCGTTACACCCTTGAGCCGTTTATCGTCGGCCTGGTCGCGCAGTCGGCCAACAGCCAGGACATAGGCCAACTACGCCTGACCCTGATGGACATGCGCGAGGCGCTTGACGCCAGCGACAGCGAAGCCGGCGTCAACGCCTACATCGCCTTCCACCAGGAGCTGTTTGCCCTGACCACCAACCCGATTTTCCAGAGCGTGGTGCAACAGACCGGCAATGCCCTCAAGCAAAGCGCCGACATGCTGCGCAATTCGCCCGAGCACCTGACTGCGCGCCTGCGTGAGAACGAAGCGGTAGTGCGTGCCATCCGTGACAAGAACAGCGCCCAGGCCAGTGCCCAGATGCGTCGGCACATCCTTCAGGAAGGCCAGCGCATGGGTATCGAACTGAATATCCCGGACGAACACCCCGGCCCATGACTCCAGGAGAGCGACCATGACCGCTTGCGCCCACGCCGCCCAGCCCCTGCCTGCCCTGCTCGGTGCCGGCGAGACCCGCCTCTCTGCCGAGCAGATCTACCCACGCTTGTTCGACGCCATCCTCGAACAGCGCCTGCCACCTGGCAGTGCACTGCCGGAACAGGCCCTGGGCGACGCCTTTGGCGTCAGCCGCACGGTGATCCGGCGGGTGCTTGGGCGCTTGTCCGATCAGCAAGTGGTGGTGCAGCGTCCAAGCCACACCGCGCACCTGGCCGCACCCGACCCGCAACAGGCGCGGCAAGTGCTCAGCGCCCGCCGCCTGGCCGAAACTACCCTGATCACCCTGGCGACCCAACGGGCCCGCCCCAATCAGATCCGGCAACTACGGCAACTGGTCGAGCGCGAGCGCCAGCACCATGAACAAGGTGAGCGCTGCACGGCGATCCGCCTCGGCGGCGAGTTCCACCTGAAGCTTGCGCAGATGGCCGCCAACGCACCCTTGGCGCGCTTTCTCAATGGCCTGGTGCCGATGACTTCGTTGATCATCGCCCGCTATGAGTCACCCTGCTGCGACCACTGCGCCTGGGAAGAACACGCCGCGATCATCGATGCCGTCGAAAGTGGCGACAGCAGCGCGGCGCTGACCTTGATGCACGAGCATCTGGACCGGCTCGAAGCCAAGCTCGATCTCGGCCAGGACCACAGCCTTTAGCAAAAACCGCCGCGGGGCCGCTGCCTACCTATAATCAGCTGATCCCCTCAGCCTCTTCACAAGGAGGCGCCGGCATGAATGCGCGTGGTGGCTTGCTCTTGCTCTGCCTGGTGCTGGCGGTAGGCGGCTGCGCCGGCAAGCGGCCCACTGCGCCGCCCCCGGTCGCTCTGAGTGTCGGTGCCTGGCAGCAGGTCGATCGCGAACTGATCAACGCCTCGCTGGCTGCCACCGGCTCGGCCAACGACTATGCGCGGCGCTCGATGCGGGTGTGGAAGGACGAGGTGCAGAAACGCACCGAAAGCGACTTCATCCCGTGGTTCACCGGCTACTGGACGCAGCAGTGGCTGACCCTAAAAGTCGCCTGGTACAAGATGAACAGCGGCAACGGTGCCGAGCCACCCGAAAAGCGCCTGGCGCTGTATCTGCAGGAGCGGTATCACCAGCGCGTACTCGAGCCGGTGGCACGGGAGATCAACCCCGAAGCCATCCGTGATCGCGCCAGCGAGCTGTACCTGCAACTGTTTGCCCAGCAACTGACGGCCATCATCCAGCGCTACAACGCCCCGCCCGACCAGCTCAGCCAACGCCTCACGCGGGTCAAGGCAATCGCACTGGGCCCACCCGCTGCTCGGGATGCCAGCCTCTATCAACTGCTCAGAGCCAAACCCCTGGCACAGCAACCAGCCTGGCTTGCGCTGCGCCTGCACCTCAATCAACAGGCAGCCAAACTCGCCAGCCAGACTCAGCTCGGCCTGTCGTCTGTGGCCACTCGCGCCAGTGAAAAGCTCACCGCCACCCTCGCCCCACGCGGTATTGCCAGTGCGGTCGCGGCGGCAGTGGGCAAGGCCGCCGGGGCGTTGATCTCGGTAGCCGCCACCGGCATCGCGATGATCAGCCATGACCAAGAGCAACCGCAGATGGTCGAGCAACTGCGGGTGATCCTCAACGTTGCCCTCAACCAGGAGTGGCGAGAGCTGATGGACAACCGCCAGAGTGGGGCGATGTCCGGGGTGTATTACCTGTCGGGGCAGATCGAGGATGGCCTGCTCCTCAAGCAGTAGCCATGGCCGAGGTGGGCAGGCCGAACAGGCGATCAAAGGCCCAGTTGTAGGCAAAGGTGTAGCACGGCACCAAGATAATGAACGCGAGATCTACCACCAGTGCTTCGAGCAGGGTCATGTCCAGCCACCAGGCAATCAGCGGGATCAGGTACACCACCAGGGTCAGCTGAAAACCAATGGCATGCGCCAGCCGCCGCGCCACGCTGCGCCCGCGCTTGCTCTGGCGCGCCTCCCAGTACTCGAACAGGCTGTTGTAGATCAGGTTCCAGAGCATCGCGATCGTGGTGATCATCACCGCCAGCGGCCCGGTATGTGACGCCTGGGTGTCGGACAGATACGCCAGCCCGAGTGTCGACATGCACAGGCCGATCAGCTCATAGAAAGTCACGTAGACCAGTTTGCGTTTGACACCTTGCACAGCGTTTACCTCAAGTGTTGCGTTCACCGAAGGCGCACAGGATGCTTCAGCAGACTTGACAGGAAAAGTCAGCTGCTATCAGCTTTGCTGACAGGAGCCTACCCAATCATGAATTTTTCCAGCGATACGATTCAGTTGTTTCTTGCCGTCCTCGACCACGGCTCGTTCTCGGCCGCCGCCCGCGCCTTGCGCCGGGTGCCATCGGCGGTGAGCATGGCAATCGGCAATCTCGAAGCTGAGCTTGGCTACCCGCTGTTTCAGCGAGGCCCGCGTGAGGCCCGCCCTACCCCGCAAGCACTCGCACTCGAGCCTCATGCACGGCTGATCGGCGACCAGCTGGGCCGCTTGCAGGTGCATGCGCTGGAGCTGTCCAGAGGGCTGGAAAGCAGCCTGGCCATTGCGGTAGTGCCGGACATCGACCACCAACCCCTGCTGCAAGCCATTGCGACCTTGAGCGCACGCTACCCGCTGCTCGACGTTGAGCTGATCAGCGCGCCGCAGGATGAGGCCCTGCACTTGCTCGACAGTGCACGGGTGAGCCTGTGCCTGGCGTTTGCCGAGCTCAAGGTCGACTCGCGTCGCAGCTTTCACAACATCGGCAAGGAGTCGCTACTGGCAACCCTGGCACCGCATCATCCGGCCCTGAACGGCAAGCGCATCCGCTACCTCGAAGACCTGGTCAATGTGCGCCAGATTCTGGTCTGCAGCAGCGAGCTGCCACTGGCTGATCCACGCACGCTGATCGGCGCCGCACACTGGCGCAGCAACAGCCTCGATCTGGCCCTGCAGATGGTCGAAGCAGGCTTGGGCTGGGGTGACTTCCCGGCCTCCCGAGTCAGCCCCCTGGTCGCCGCCGGGCGCTTGCTGCAGCTGGATTTCGGCAATACCCAGAACGCCCTGGAGCTGCCCGTGCATGCTTATTGGAGCAAACAGCAGCCGCTGGCGCAGGGCGCGCGAATGCTGGTCGAGCTGTTGACTGAGCATTAGCCGCAAGGCAAACCAGCCCACGCTCACCGTCCGTCGCCATGCACTAAATAAAGCCGCACTGCCCTATCAGCTTTATCCAGCTTGAGCCGATAGAAATCAAGTAAGCCGTCATCGCGTCACAAGCGCCCGGCGTCCTCTCAACATGGCTCAAGGTCTCGAAACATGAACCTGAAGTTCCGCCACAAGATTCTCCTCAGTGCCTGCGGTGTCGTGGTGCTGGCATTTGCCCTGTTCACCCTCTACAACGACTACCTGCAGCGCAGTACGATCCGCCAGAACCTGGAATCGTCGGTGCAGCAGGCCGGCGCCTTGACTGCCAGCAGCGTGCAAAACTGGATGAGTGGACGCATCCTGGTGCTGGAAAACCTCGCTGAAGACATTGCCGAACAAGGTGCTGGCAGTAACCTGGCCGGACTGATCGGCCAGCCTTCGTACACCCGCAACTTCCTCTTCACCTACCTGGGCCAGACCAATGGCGTATTCACCCAGCGCCCTGACGAGAAGATGCCTGACACCTACGACCCGCGTCAGCGCCCCTGGTATAGCGCGGCTGTCAGCGCCGGCCAGACCCTGCTGACGCCGCCCTACCAGAGCGCGGTCGGCGGCCTGGTGGTGACCATTGCCACCCCGGTCAAAGCCAAGGCCGACGACCAACTGCTCGGTGTGATCGGCGGCGACCTGTCGCTTGACACCTTGGTCGAGATCATCAACTCGGTCGACTTCGGCGGCATCGGCCATGCGTTTCTGGCCGACCGCGACGGCCAGGTGATCGTCAGCCCGGACAAGACCCAGGTGATGAAAAACCTCAAGGACATCTATCCAGCCGCCAACCTGCGCGTCGAGCCAGGCATGCAGGACGTGGTGCTCGATGGCCAGGAGCGGCTGATCTCGTTCGCCCCGATCAACGGCCTGCCTTCGGCCAAGTGGTATATCGGCCTGTCCATCGACAAGGACAAGGCCTATGCGGCGCTGAGCCAGTTCCGCACCTCGGCGATCATTGCCATGCTGGTTGCCGTAGCGGCCATCGCCGGTCTGCTCGGTTTGCTGATCCCGGTATTGATGCGCCCGCTGACCACCATGGGCCGCGCCATGCGCGACATCGCTGAAGGCGAAGGCGACCTGACCCGCCGCCTCACCGTGCAGAACCAGGACGAGTTCGGCGAACTGGCGACCTCGTTCAACCGCTTCGTCGAGCGTATCCATGCCTCGATCAGCGAGGTGTCCTCGGCCACCCGCCTGGTCCATGACCTCTCGGAAAAAGTCGTCAGCGCCTCCAATGCCTCGATCAGCGGCTCGGAAGAGCAAAGCATGCGCACCAACAGCGTCGCGGCGGCGATCAATCAGCTCGGTGCCGCGACCCAGGAAATCGCCCGCAACGCCGCCGACGCCTCGCAACATGCCAGCGGCGCCAGCGACCAGGCCCATGACGGCCGCCAGGTGGTCGACGATGCCATCACGGCGATGACCGCACTGTCGCTGAAGATCAGCGAGTCGTGCGAGCAGATCGAAATCCTCAACACCAGCACTGACGACATCGGCAAGATCCTTGATGTGATCAAAGGGATTTCCCAGCAGACCAACCTGCTTGCACTCAACGCTGCCATCGAAGCTGCCCGCGCCGGTGAAGCCGGCCGTGGCTTTGCCGTGGTTGCCGACGAGGTGCGCAATCTTGCCCACCGTACGCAGGAGTCGGCAGAAGAGATTCACCGCATGATCACCAGCCTGCAGGTCGGTTCGCGTGAGGCGGTGCACACCATGAACGCCAGCCAGGTCTCGAGTGAGCAGACCGTGCAGGTCGCCAACAAAGCCGGTGAGCGGCTGGCCAGCGTCACGCAGCGGATCGGTGAAATCGACGGCATGAACCAGTCGGTGGCCACCGCCACCGAAGAGCAGACCGCCGTGGTCGAGAGCCTCAATCTGGACATCACCCAGATCAACACCCTCAACCAGCAAGGCGTGCAGAACCTCAACGAGACCCTGCAGCACTGCGATGCGCTGAGCCAGCAGGCTGGGCGTCTGAAGCAGCTGGTCGGCAGTTTCCGTATCTGATCCAGCCCCGCGTAAAAAAGCCCCGCGCCAGCTACGGCGCGGGACTCGCCCGCAACACCCTCCCGCACCCGGTTATAACCTAATAACCAACAAATCTATTTGGCTATATCAACTACCTATATGCTTGCGCTCATCCGATCACGGGCAAGTTGGGCAGTCGAGTAACGTATGGATGTAGGTTCTTTCGGTTTCACCATTGCAGGGCTAATCGTAGGTTTCATCGTTGGCATGACTGGCGTTGGCGGCGGGTCGTTGATGACGCCGATCCTGCTCTGGTTTGGCGTCAACCCTGCAACTGCCGTGGGCACCGACCTGCTCTATGCTGCTATCACCAAGGCCAGTGGCGTCTGGGTGCACGGGCGCAACAAGAACATCGACTGGAAGATCACCGGCTGGCTCAGCCTGGGCAGTGTGCCTGCGGCAGCAGTTACCCTGTGGTTCCTCAGCACGCTGCATGCCGACACCTCGGCGCTGAATGCGGTGATCAAGCAAGGCCTGGCTGTGGTGCTGATCCTGACCGCGCTGGCGCTGCTGTTCAAATCGCGCCTGCAGGCCTTTGCCAGCCGCCATGCCGGCGACCACTATCACCTCAGCGATCGCACCCTCAACGGCCTGACCGTGTTCACCGGGGTGATCCTCGGCGTGATGGTGACCCTGACCTCGATCGGCGCCGGTGCCCTGGGTACGGTAGCGTTGTTCCTGCTGTACCCGTTCCTGGTTACCCGCCGCCTGGTCGGCACCGAGATCGCTCACGCCGTGCCGCTGACGCTGGTCGCGGGCCTTGGCCATGCCGGCATGGGCAACATGGACTGGTCGCTGCTCGGTTATCTGTTGCTGGGCTCGCTGCCGGGCATCTACCTGGGCAGCCACCTCAGCGGGCGCATCTCCGACAACGTCCTGCGCCCATGCCTGGCGGCGATGCTGCTGCTGATCGGTTACAAGCTGGCGTTCTGACCTTCTCCCGGGGCTGCCGCGCAGCCCCTGCCGTTACTTGCTGGCGCGCCACAGCACCGGCCAGTATTCCGAAGAAACCTGCGCACAGCGGTCCATCTTGGCCAGGCTGAGCAAGCGCATGCGCTCACCGTCGTAGCGCCAGATCTCGTTGACACCGCAGTCGCCAATTCCGCGGCCTTTGTCGAAGCCATACAGCTCGCCGCTGTTCGAATCGAACGCGACATAACCGGTCAAGCGGCTGTCGACCACCTCACTTGCCGGCGCCTCGAACGGTAGCTCGCTGATCATGTAAGGCGCTGCGCGGCCAACCCGGTACAGCGTGTACGAGCAATTGTAGGCGCCGCATTCCGAACTGATCAGAGCCAGCGCGTAATGGCTGTCAAGTGGCTGTAGTTCGAGGCTGCGCACACCCTCTTGATCAAATACATCGCCGTCGGCCTTGGCTTTGGCCATGACCGCGCTACGCATCTGCGTAGCCTGCTCAGGGTCCAGCGCGGGCGCTGCGGTGAACAGCGGCAGCTTGGCCATAGTGAGTGCTGGTGGCACGCTGGCATCTGCGGCAGCGCCGGGGCGCACCAATGCGCTGGCATGGCCGATACGGCCTTGCACCGAATCGATCAGCAGCAGCGCCGCACTGATGCCCAGCAGCGATGCCTGCAACTCGCCGTCGCTGCTGGCCGCTGTCAGGCGCTCGCCGTTGCGCAACTGGCGCACGAGCGCGGCGCCGGCCTCACCGTCCAACTGCAGGACGGTCTGATATTCGTCGCGCTCCTTGTGCCAGCTGGCCGTCAACGGCTGGCCGTCGAGCAGCGGTAGCGAGTCCCAGGCCGCGCCGCCGACCACGCGCAGGCTCAGCGCACCGTTCAGACCAGCCTCGCGGTGCACCACCAGCCACAGCGAGTTGGCATCTTCCTGCGCTGCGGCGACGGCGGTACAGGCGCGGGTGTTGTCGCAGCCAACGATCCAGTCCTTGATCTGCCGATATACCGGTACCGGCTCCGGGCCAGCCGCTACGGCCAGGCTCGGCAGCAACGCGAGGCCGAGCAGGGCTGCCCGGCATGGGAGGGTTACGTGCATCATGCTGATTCCTGTGCAGTCCTTGAGGTGCCCTGAACGGGCCTGACGATCATTGCAGATGCGCCGCCAAGTGCAACCGGGCGTTGCCAGGATTTGCGTCAGGTCACAGCAAACGCACTCGCCACTGCCCGTTGAAGCTCAGCTGAAGTTTTGCCAGGGGCAGTACATCGATGCGCTGCAGAGCAGCCAGCGGGCAGTCGAGCAGTTGCCCAAGCACAGCCCTGATCACCTGAGGATGAGTCACTGCCAAGGTCGAGCCAGGGCTATTGAATGCCGCAAGCCAAGCGGCCACTCGTTCGCTCAGCTGAGCCAGGGATTCGCCGCCGTGGGGGGCACTGTAGGGATCGCTCAGCCACTGCGCCAGCGTATCCGGCTGCTCGCGCTGCAACTGTTTCAGCGTCAATCCCTGCCAGCGACCCGGATCAGCGTCGGCCAAGGCTGGCTCAATCATCACCTGATCGCCCAGCACACCGGCGGTGTCGAGGGTGCGGCGCTCGGGCGCTGACAATACCTGCGTGTAATCAGCCATCAGCTCAGCGGCAGAGGGCAGCGCCAGCAGCGCATCATCAGGGCAGGCCATACGGCCGAGCCGCTGGGCATCGGTCAGTCCATGGCAGATCAAGGTCAAGCGAACAGCTTTCACCGGTGTCCTCCAACGCAGGCTTCAGGCGCGCTGATACTACGCTGCCACCGCCACCTTGCGGTAGGATGCTGTCTAGATGCCATACCCTTCTACCCGAGCCGCCCATGCCCCACACCCCCAGCCCGCTTCTGCTCGCACTGCGCGCAGGTACCCAAGCCTGTCACCAGCGTCTGGAAGCCCGCTTGCCGTTTTTCCGTGATGACTTCGACCTGCCTGCCTATCGACGGCTGATGCAGGCTTACTATGGCTTCCATGCCCCGCTACAAGCGCTACTGGCAGATCATCAAGGCAGCGAGCGGGCCAAGACCGCAGTGCTCGAACATGACCTTCTGGCGTTGGGCCTGAGCCGCGCAGAGGTTGCCGCCCTGCCCCGCTGTCAGGCGCTGCCGGCAACTGCCGATGAAGCCAGCGTGCTCGGCGTAATGTATGTGATCGAAGGCTCGACCCTGGGCGGTCAGGTGCTCAAGCGGGCGATGGCCGAGCGCCTGGGGATCGACAGCGACCACGGCGCGCGCTTTCTCGACGTGTACGGGCCACTGACCGGTGCGCACTGGCGCAGTTTCCTGCAGCGCCTCGACCAGCCTGCCGCCAGTCACCCGCAGACGGTGGCCGCCGCCATCGCTACGTTTGAGTGCTTCGAGCACTGGCTGCAGGACTGCGGCGTGCTGGCCTGATCAACCGAACAGGTGCAGCACACTCCACACCGGTATTGCCGCCACCAGCGCTACGGCGAACCTGGGCCAGTACGGCAGCAGCATCACCAGCACTACCGCCGCCAGCGAGATCACCCCAAACCAGGCCACCGCGCCCATCGCCCAGCCCCAGGCCTGAGCGCACAGCAGCAAGCTCAACAGCAGCCCCAGCCAGCCCAGCGCGCGCAGGCTCAGGCGCAGCGCTGGCGACGGTGACCGTTGCCACACCTGTTTGTAATGGCGCTCCAGCCCCTGACACAAACCGAGCATGCCGGCATAGGCAAACAGCAGGCTACCCGTCACCAGACTGATCATGCCTTGGCCTCCATTGTGCGCGCTGCGCGCGGCTTGACCACCGCCGGTTTGGGGCACGCCACACGCCATGCCGCCAAGGCCAGGCCAATACCCAACACCAGGCCCGTGACCTCGACACCCAGGCGCAGGTGGTCGACGCCGCCGGCAAAGATACCCAGCACACCCAGACCACCGCACAGCACGGCGCAAAGTGCCAACTGCTCGACCCATGCCTGTTTGGCAGGGCGCACGCCGGCATGCAGCAACGCCAGCAGCCACAGGCCAAAGAACGCCCGCACTTCCCAAGCCTCACGTTGCGCCAGCTCCGCTGGCAACAGTCGGCTGGCCCACAGTAAGCCGACACAGGCGACCATCAGGCCGCTGATAAAGCCGACGTTGCACACTTCAGCCACGCGATACCAACGTCGCGCCGCCGCATCGGCACGGCTGTCGGCAGGTGCATATTTGCGCCCACGCTTGACGCAGAACAGCACCAGCCCGCTGGCGATCATTGCGCAGCTGATCAAGCCGCAGATGAAGTACAGCCAGCGCATCGGGTAACCACCAAACTGCGCAAAATGCAGCCCGGCCATGACCCGCTGAGTCAGCGGCGCCGGGCGCAGTTCAGGGACGTCGCTGAGCAGCCTGCCGCTGACACCGTCGAACACCATTGCATTGCCTTTGGTCAGCGCGATGCGGTTACCCAGCACCGGCCGCACTTCGATCAGCGCCGCGGCGGTGTTCGGGTTACGAATGCCAATGCTGCCAATTGGCCCGAGACGGGCTTCGGCCTGGGCCAGCAGCGGCGCCAGTTCGACCAGATCGGCGGGCGTCTTGGCCAGCCGTCGCGGTTGTTCCACACGGGCATTGCCCTGGGCCTGGAAGTACGCCCGGCTGTCGCCCTCGAACACCGCGTCCACGCCTGCGGGGATGTAGATCATCATGAAAATCACCAGGCCGGTGTAGGTGATCATCAAGTGAAACGGCAGCAGCAACACCGCGCTGGCGTTGTGAAAGTCCAACCACGAGCGCTGGCCTTTGTCGGGGCGGAAGGTAAAGAACTCCTTGAAGATCTTCTTGTGAATGACGATGCCGCTGATCAACCCCGCAAGCATCACCAGCGCCAGCGCGCCGACCACGAAGATGCCCCAGTTGCGCGGCAGGTCGAGGGTGAAGTGGAAGCGGAAGAAGAAGTTGCCGCCGACGCTGTCACGTACGGCAAGCGGCTCGCCGCTGTTCGGGTCGAGCGGCACCACCACGCCGTGGCGGCGATCGCCGGTGGAGACGCTCAAGCCCGGCGAGCGTTCGGTCGGCAAGCTGATACCCCAGTTGCCGGCGTTGGCTTGGTGCTGTTGCAGGTAACTGATCGCGCGCTTGGCGACATCGGCCTGGGACACTGTACTTGCCGGGATTTCTGGCTGCATCCAGTGGCTGAGCTCTTTGTCGAACACCGCCAGGGTGCCGGTGACAAAGATCGCGAACAGCAGCCAGCCAAAGATCAGCCCGGCCCAGGTGTGCAGCCAGGCCATCGATTGAGTGAAGGTGTTTTTCATGCCAGCCACCGCAGCGCCTGCGGCCAGAAGCCAATCAACGCCAACGGCACCGCCAGCGCCAGTGGCGCCCAGGCGCGCAGCGCGTCACGGCTGGCGAAGGCCCAGAGAATCGCCAGGGTATAGAAGACGAACGCCGGCAGCGTGGCGACGATCACTGCGTCCGCCGGCGACAGCGGCAGGATCCGCGCCAGGCAGGCGGTGCTGGCATAACTGAAGGCGTAGCCACCCAACAGGGCTGCGCCGCTGCGCGACAGAATGCGCAGCCAGGTTGGGGTTTCGCTCATCAGAAGGTCCTTGTGCCGATCGATCAGAACGAAATATTCAACGAGGCAAACACGGCGCGCCCAGGCTGGTTATAGGTGTTGGCGCCGGAACTGCTGGCGTTGCCGCCGCGCAGGATCTGCTTGTCGAAGACGTTGTTCACGCCCACGCGAACATCGTAGTTCTGGTTGAATTTGTAGCCGGTGCTGATATCCACCAGGCCGTAGGCTTCCACATCCTGCTGTGCTTCCAGGTCGTAGTCCTGCTGGGTGCGGTAGTTGTAGCTTGGCGATTTCTGCTTGCCGAAGTAGGTGCCGGCGAGCTGGAACGACAGCTTGTCGGTGGCGCGCCAGTCGAGGGTGGTATTGACCGTGTACTCGGGGATCACCGACAGCGGCTCGCCGGTTTCACGGTTGTCGTTGTCGAGCATCCAGGTCAGGTTGGTGTTCCAATCGAGCGTCGGGCTCAGCTCGATGAAGAAGTTGCCCTCGATGCCTTCGACCCGCGCTTCGCCGGCGTTTTCCCACTGGGTAACGCGACGGCCACTGTTGATCGCATAGATCACGTCGGTGCCACCGATGATCTTGTTCTGGTAGTCGTTACGGAAGTACGTCGCACTGGTGCGCCAGGTGCCGCGGTCGTACTGCAGGCCGATTTCCTTGTTGACGCTGATTTCCGGCTTGAGGTCGCTGTTGCCCTGCAGGTAGCAGCCACCGGAGTTGGTCTGGCCGACGCTGCAACCGTTGCCGCGGCTGTACAGCAGGTAGTTGGAGTTGTACTGGTACAGGTTCGGCGTTTTGTAGGCACGGGCAATGCCGCCCTTGACGGTCAGCGCCTCGGTCAGCTTGTGCGACAGGTTCAGGCTTGGGCTGAGGTTGTCACCGAAGGCTTCGTGGTGATCCAGGCGCAGCCCGGGGGTGACGGTGGTGTCGCCGATGATGACGTTGTCTTCGACGAACAGCGCGTAGCTCTTGGCAGTCATCTTCGAGTTGCTGCGATCAAAGCCACTGATCGCATCGCCGCCGCTGCCGCTCGGGTCGAAGCTCTGCGGGCGGAACGAGCCCTGGTCGTTGAGACTCTCGTACAGGTATTCGCCGCCCAGGGTCAGCACGTGTTCGGTGCTGCCCATGGCGAACGGCAGGTTGACCTCACTGGTCAGGCGCGTGTTGCGCAGCCGCGACATAGCCGCACCACTGTCGTTGATCGCGCCTTCCGGGCCACCGGCGAGGCCTTCGTTGAGGCGCCAATTGCGCACGTACTCGTAGGCCAGCACGGTCTTGCTGGTGCCCCAGCTGAAGTCGCCCAGGTGGGTCAGGTCGTAGGTGCTGCGCTGCATGATGTTGGTCTCCTTGCCGTACAGGCTGGAGATCAGATCAACGTTGCCGCCGCCGTTGCTGTTCATGGTGTCGCCGGCGTAGATGTTGCCTTGGCGGCTGTAACCGCTACTCATCTCGAGGCGATGCTCGTCGTTGAGCTTCCAGCTCAGCAGGCCGTTGATGTCTTTGTTGCGCACCCCTTCGCGGCCGCCTACGAGGGCACTGTTGGCCGCGTCGGCATTGATGTCGAGGTCATCGGCATCGGTCTTGGCCAGGCCGCCGAACAGACGGAAGCCAAGGTTTTCGGTCAGGCCACCGCTGAGGTTGAAGTTGGTCCGCCGGCTCATGCCCTCGGCGCTGTCTTCCGGCAGCTGGGTGTAGACGTTGACGTTGCCCTTGAACTCATCGGTCGGACGCTTGGTAATGATGTTGACCACCCCACCCATGGCCCCGGAGCCGTAACGCGCCGCCGCCGGGCCCCGCAGGATCTCGATGCGCTCGACCGCTTCGGCCGGCACCCAGTTGGTCTCGCCGCGGGTATCGCGATCGCCGTTCCAGCCGTAGCGCACGGCGTTGCGCGCATTGGACGGCTTGCCGTCGATCAGGATCAGGGTGTTTTCCGGGCCCATGCCACGCAGGTCGATCTGGCGGTTGTTGCCACGCGCGCCGCTGGCGCTGTTGCCGGTCAGATTGACCCCAGGCTCGCGGCGGATGATGTCGGACAGGTCATTGGCGGGCGGGCGGCGCTTGATGTCTTCTTCGGTAATGATCGACGAACCGAGCGCCTGACGCGCCTCACGTTCGGCGGTAACCAGAGTGTCCTGGATGATCAGTGCATTGCTGTCGAGCGGGACGTCCAGCACCTCGGCGTTTTGCTGCTCGTCGGCGTGAGCCGGCGCGACCAGCAGTGCTGGTGTGGCCAGGGCAACAAAAGCCAGGGCCAGGCCATTGGGTGAGGTTCTGGATTGCATCGACACATCTCCTGATCATGGGCAAATGCCAACCCCGACCAGGAAACCGAAGAGCCCACACCCTCCGGCCTCTCAAGCAGTACTTGGGGGGCCAATAGGGATGTGGAATATAATGATTCTCAAATGACTTTAAATCTTATTTACGAAATTTACAGATTGGGTGGGGAACTTGAACATTTTGGGGCCGCGTAGTGCCCCCAAAATCTGTCAGACCACCAAAATGTCAGGACTTGAACCGCCCAACCAACCCATTCAACTCCTGTGACAGCTGCGACAACCGCCCGGAGTCAGCCTGCGCCGAACTGGCCAGGCCCTCGACCAGCTGCGCTTCGTCATAGATCTGCTGAATATGCCGGTTGATCTCTTCGGCAACGCTGTGCTGCTCCTCCGCCGCCGCGGAAATCTGCAGGTTCTGGTCGCGGATTTCGTTGACCGACAACTGAATCCCTTCAAAGCTGTCGCGCGCACTCTCGATCGACGACACGCTGGCCCGCGACAGATCCAGGCAGCTGTCCATCTTCTCCGAGACCTCTGCAGTCTTGCTGCCGAGGGTATTGAGCAGCAGGTCGATTTCGCCCGTGGAGTCAGCGGTACGCTTGGCCAGCGCGCGCACTTCATCAGCCACCACGGCAAAGCCGCGGCCCTGATCACCGGCGCGGGCAGCTTCGATCGCAGCGTTCAACGCCAGCAGGTTGGTCTGCTCGGCAATGGCGCGAATGGTGCCGAGGATCTGGTTGATGCTGCGACTGCCCTGCTCCAGCTCGACCATCGCCTGGGACGACTCGCTCAAGCGCATGCCGAGGCGGTTGACGTTGGCGGTGGTCTGCTCGATCTGTTGCTTGCCCTCAGCGACACGGCGGTGGCCGTTTTCGGCAGCATCGGCAGCGCTGCTGCACGAGCGCGCAACTTCGTTGGCGGTGGCGACCATCTCGTTGAATGCAGTGGACACCAGTTCGACTGCTTCGCGCTGACGCCCGGCGGCTTCGTTCATGTTGCTCGCCACCTCGCTGTTGACCCGCGAAGCGTCCTCAAGATTGCTCGACGCAGCGCCGATGCGCTGGATCAGCTGGCGAATCGCCGCCAGGAACTTGTTGAACCAGCCGGCCAGCTCGGCGGTTTCATCCTTGCCCTGCACCTGCAGATCTCGGCGCAGGTCACCCTCGCCTTCGGCGATCGACTGCAAGCCGGTGCTGACCTGGCCGATGGGCTTGACGATCAGCTTGGAGAACGCCGCCGCGATCACCGCAAACACCAGCGCCAGCAAGATGACGATGACTGCCGTGAGATAGCTCATGCGCGTGGCAGCAGCCATCACTTCCTGCTTCTCGATCAGGCCGACAAAGCGCCAGCCCAGGCCTGGCGAAGTCCATACGTTGGCCATGTAGTTGACGCCATCGATCTCGACTTCAGTCGAGCCCTGCGCGGTTGCTGCCAAATGCGCGTAAGGCTCGCCAAGGTCCTTGAGCTGCTTGAAACTGTGGCTGGCGTCGCGTGGGTCGACCAGCACCGTGCCGTCTTCGACCAGCATCACGTAACCGCTGTCGCCGAGCTTGATGCTCTTGATCAGCTCGGTGAGGTTTTTCAGCGAGACGCTGACGACGAACACACCCTTGGGCTTGCCGGCGTCATCGAGCAATGCCCGCGCAGTGCCGACCAGCGCCACATCATCCTTGTCGTAGTAATAGGCAGCGGTGCGCACGGTCTTGTTCGGGCTGGCCATGGCCGCCTTGTACCAAGGCCGCGTGCGCGGATCGTAGTTGGCAAGCTTGGGATCATCCGGCCATTTCGCGTAACTGCCGTCTTCCAGGCCGATGGACAGAATCGCCGCGGCCGGGTGAGTCGAACCATAGCGGGCGAATTGATCAATGACCTGCTGCGCTGCTGCCGGCATTGGCTGGCTGGCGGCGTCGGTACTGGTGTACTGTTTTAAAGTACTTACTGAAGTGTATACAGGATCAGCGGACAGTTGATCGACGTTTTGTGTAGTAGCATCAAAGAACTGACGCATGTTGCCGTCTATCTGGCGGATTTCCCGTGTGCTGCCATCGACAAACTGTTCAAGTGCATCGGCGCGGATATTCAGCACCGATATAACCCCGACCACGCTGACTGGGATAAAGGCTACCGAGACGAAGGCAAGGATCAATTTGGTTTTTATTTTCACTGTCACGACCATCCATGTAGGGCGGGGGCAAATGGCCGCTGCTGGGCAGTAGTGGCGACCTGCTACTCACACTGTTTCGGCCGCACGGATCTATATCTTTAGCCAATCTCCTGTACACAATTTAACTGTCGATTGTTGTTGATCCACTAGTCAACTTTACCGACGACCCCGGGCCGCTGGTCGCCGCCAGCTTGACCGGATTAAACCGCAACTGTTTACTGTATGCATATACAGCTAAAGCAAGCCGGCATGCCACCCTCCACCTCACCCGTATTCGCCCTGATTGACTGCAACAGCTTCTACGCCAGCTGCGAACGGGTGTTCCGCCCCGACCTGGTACGCACGCCGATCGTGGTACTGAGCAACAACGACGGTTGCGTCATTGCCCGCAGCGCCGAGGCCAAGCAATGGGTAAAGATGGGCCAGCCGTACTTCCAGGTGCGGGATGTGCTACGCCGTCATGGCGTGGTCGCGTTCTCGTCCAACTACGCCTTGTACGGCGACATGAGCCAGCGGGTGATGACGGTGATCGAAGGTATGGTCCCAGCTTGCGAGGTGTACTCCATCGACGAAGCCTTCGCCGACCTCAGCGGCGTGCCAGGCGACCTTGAGCAACTGGGCCGGGACATCCGCGAGCGGGTGCTCAAGTACACCGGCATCCCGGTCGGGGTTGGCATCGCCGGCACCAAGACCCTGGCCAAGCTGGCCAATCACGCGGCCAAGCGCTGGACCGCGCAAACCGGCGGGGTCTACGACATGCGCGACCCGGTACGGCGCGACTGGGTGCTGAAAAAGTGCCAGGCCTCAGACGTCTGGGGTATCGGCCCGCGCATGGCGGCGCACCTGACCGCGCTGAACATCCGCAGCGCCTGGGACCTGGCCCAGGCCGACCCGTGGAGCCTGCGCAAGCAGTTCAGCGTGGTAGTTGAAAAAACCGCCCGCGAATTGTCCGGCACGCCCTGCCTGGAACTGCAGGCGCAGGAGCCGCCGCGCCAGGAAATCTGCTGCAGCCGCATGTTCGGCGAGCGGGTCAGCGAGTTGCAACCGATCAGGCAGGCGGTGGCGACCTACGTCATGCGCGCCACCCAGAAACTGCGCGCGCAACGCTCGCTGGCGCGCAAGCTGCGGGTGAGCATCCGCACCGGCATGTTCAACCCCGAAGAAGCCAAGTACGCCAGCGGCGTAGTGGTGCAACTGCCCTACCCCACCGACGACGTACGGCTGCTTACGCGCATGGCGCTGGAGGCCGTAGACACGATCTTTCGTCTAGGCTTTCGCTACAGTAAGGCCGAGGTGTTGTTGATGGACCTGTGCCAACCGGGAGAGTTTTCAGATGACCTGTTCGCCCCCAGACAATCGCCGACTTGTGATCGCCTGATGCAGGTGATGGATGACATAAACGGGCGCTGGGGCGCGGGCACCATGCGCGCGGCCAGTGTGCCAGCGGCACCGGATTGGGAGATGCGCCGAGAGTTGATGAGCCAGAGTTTCACCACCCAATTCAATGCACTCTGGCGTGCCCGATCTTGAACTCAAGCCTTGGGATCGTGGCTGCGCACGCTGAAGGTGACCACGCCCCAGATCGCCAGCTCGTCGCCCTCGAGGATATACCGCGGGGCAAAGCGCGGGTTGTCCGAGCGCAGCACCACCTGCCGGCCGACCCTGTGCAGCCGCTTGCACAATGGCTCGCCATTGACGGCGGCGATCACCACATGGCCGTGCTGGGCTTCGATCGAGCGATCGACCAGCACCAGGTCGCCATCGAAGATGCCCGCGTCCTGCATGCTGTCGCCGTCTATTCTCACCAGGTACATATGCGGCGCGCGCAGGTTGAACAGCTCGTCCAGCGAGATCGGCTGCTCCATGTGGTCCGCCGCAGGCGAGGGAAAGCCTGCCGGCACGCTGAACAGATAGCGTGACAGCGCGCCTGCGCTGGCTGCGATGGGGCCAAGGATGGTAGTCATGGGGCACGCCTTGCAATTAAACTGTACGGATATACAGTTAATCGGGCGCCACGGCTTTGGTCAATTTCGGCGTAGGAAATTTCGACAAGTGGGAGACCTGCAATGTGCGGACGCTTTGTTCAGTCGCAAGGCCTGGCCGATTATCTGCGCGAGCTGGACGCCGAGCAGGATGTCATCAGTGGCTACGACAACGTGCCGATCGACCGCTACAACGTCGCCCCGGGCAGCCGTGTACTGATCCTGCACAACGCCGCCGAAGGCCTGCGCATCGACCCGTGTCATTGGGGCTGGGCGCCGTTCTGGGCCACCGGCAAACGCCCAGCGCCGATCAATGCACGGGTCGAGACGGTGACTACCGGCAAGTTCTTTCAACCGCTGTGGCCGCAAGGCCGGGCACTGGTGATGGCCGATGGTTGGTATGAATGGGTGGTCGACCCGGCCGACCCCAAGCGCAAGCAGCCGTATTTCATCCGTTTGAAAAGCCAGGCGCCTATTTTCATGGCAGCGTTGGCGCAGGTGCAAGCCGGGCTTGAGCCGAACGAGGGCGATGGCTTCGTGATCATCACCGCGGCCAGTGATGAGGGCATGCTCGATATCCACGACCGCCGCCCGCTGGTGCTGGCGCCGGAACAGGCACGTGCCTGGCTCGACCCGCAATTGCCCGCTGAGCAGGCTGAACGGCTGGCCCGTGAGCAGTGCTTGCCGGTGGCTGATTTCGAGTGGTTTGCGGTCAGCAAAGACGTAGGCAACATGCGCAATGAAGGTGCCCAGTTGCTGGTGCTGGAAACAGTGCAAGGAACGCTGTTCTAGGCAGAAGGCAGCGGCTGGACGCCGCTGCCTGCCTCCTCTGGTCAACCCTCCGCGAGGGCCTCACGCACCAGACCGTCCACGCCCTCGTCGGGATGTGCCTGCATCCACTCGACGATCTGTTTGCGCATCAGCGGGGTCCAGAAGCTGTGAATATGCTGGCGTACCCCCTGCACCGCCAGCGTCCGGTTGGGCTCGCTGTCAAAGTAATGGGCGATCTGGTTGGCCATTTTGACCAGACTGTCGACACTCATCGGCGTACCTCGGCAGTTTCCTGTTGCTCGCTGTTGCGCCGCTCCTGCAGCAGGCGCCGTTGTTCGTCACTGAACGCCTGATAACGCTGCTGCCATTGCGACGGCTGCGATACACGCACCACCTCCACCGCCGTAACCTTGTACTCGGGGCAGTTGGTGGCCCAGTCGGAGTTGTCGGTGGTGATGACGTTGGCGCCCGACTCGGGGAAGTGGAAGGTGGTGTACACCACCCCCGGCGCAACCCGGGTACTGACCTGAGCACGCAGCACCGTCTGCCCGGCGCGGCTGCCAATACCGACCCAATCGCCCTCGACAATGCCGCGGCTTTCGGCATCGCTTGGGTGAATCTCAAGCCGGTCCTGGGCATGCCAGGCGACGTTTTCGGTACGCCGTGTCTGCGCGCCGACGTTGTACTGGCTGAGGATGCGGCCAGTGGTCAGCAGCAGCGGGTAACGGCTGTTGACCTTCTCGTCGGTGGGCACGTAGCCAGTCAGCATGAAGCGGCCCTTGCCGCGCACGAACTGGTCGATGTGCATGGTCGGCGTGCCGTCTGGCGCCGCTTCGTTGCACGGCCATTGCAGGCTGCCATGGCGCTCCAGTTCGCTGTAGCTGACGCGGTGGAAGCTCGGCGTCAGCCGGGCGATCTCGTCCATGATCTCTGACGGATGACGGTAGTTCATCGGGTAGCCGAGGGCATTGGCCAGGGCCATGGTGCCTTCCCAGTCGGCCTTGCCGGCCAACGGCTGCATGACCTTGCGCACCCGCGAAATACGCCGTTCGGCGTTGGTGAAGGTGCCATCTTTTTCAAGGAACGAACTGCCCGGCAGGAACACGTGAGCAAACTTGGCCGTCTCGTTGAGGAAGATATCCTGCACCACCACACATTCCATCGCCCGCAGCGCGGCCGTCACGTGCTGGGTGTTGGGATCGCTCTGGGCGATGTCTTCGCCTTGGCAGTACAGCGCCTTGAAGCTGCCATCCAGCGCCGCCTCGAACATGTTGGGGATGCGCAGGCCTGGGTCAGGCTGCAGGGTCACACCCCAGGCCTGCTCGAACTCGGCACGCACGGTGGCATTGGAGATGTGCCGATAACCGGGCAGCTCATGCGGGAACGAGCCCATGTCACACGAGCCCTGGACGTTGTTCTGCCCACGCAGTGGGTTCACCCCTACCCCTTCACGGCCGATGTTGCCAGTGGCCATAGCCAGGTTGGCGATGCCCATCACTGCGGTGCTGCCTTGGCTGTGCTCGGTCACGCCGAGGCCGTAGTAGATGGCCGCGTTGCCAGCGCCGGCATACAGCCGGGCTGCCGCACGGATCTGCTCGGCCGGTACGCCACAGGTCGGGCCAAGGGCTTCGGGGGCGTTCTCCGGCAGGCTGACAAAGTCGCGCCAGCGAGCGAACTCCGGCCCTTCACAGCGGGCATCGATAAAGCCCTGATCAAGTAGCCCTTCGGTAACGATCACATGGGCAAGTGCGTTGAGCATGGCCACGTTGGTGCCGGGGCGCAGTTGCAGGTGCAGCTCGGCGCGGGCATGCGGCGAGTCGACCAGATCGATCCGCCGAGGGTCGATGACGATTAGTTTGGCGCCTTCACGCAGGCGGCGTTTGAGCTGCGAGCCAAACACCGGGTGCGCGTCGGTTGGGTTGGCACCGATCACCAGGATCACGTCGGCCTGCATCACCGAGTCAAAGCTCTGGGTGCCAGCGGATTCGCCCAAGGTCTGTTTGAGGCCATAACCGGTCGGCGAATGGCAGACACGTGCACAGGTGTCGACGTTGTTGTTGCCGAACGCCGTGCGCACGAGTTTCTGCACCAGATAGGCTTCTTCGTTGGTGCAGCGGCTGGAGGTGATGCCGCCGATCGAGTCGCGCCCGTACTTGAGCTGAATGCGGCGCAGCTCGCTGGCTGCGTAGGTGACCGCCTCGTCCCAGCTGACCTCTTGCCACGGGTCGTCAATGTGCTTGCGAATCATTGGTTTGGTGATGCGGTCCGGGTGGGTCGCGTAACCCCAGGCGAAGCGGCCTTTGACACAGGCATGGCCATGGTTGGCACCGCCGTTCTTGTCCGGGACCATGCGCACCAGTTGGTCGCCTTTCATCTCGGCGCGGAATGAGCAGCCCACGCCGCAATAGGCGCAAGTGGTGATCAACGCACGTTCTGGCTGGCCAAGTTCGACCAGGCTTTTTTCAGTCAGGGTTGCGGTTGGGCAGGCCTGCACGCAGGCGCCGCACGACACGCACTCGGAGGTGAGGAAGTCGCTACCGCCAGCCGCCGCTACTCGCGAGTCGAAACCGCGACCGGTAATGGTCAGAGCAAAGGTGCCCTGAATGTCTTCACAGGCGCGCACACAGCGGCTGCAGACAATGCACTTGCTCGGTTCGTAATTGAAATATGGGTTGGACAGGTCCTTGGCGTCGGCAAGGTGGTTGGCGCCTTCATAGCCATAACGCACCTCACGCAGGCCAACCTGGCCGGCCACGGTCTGCAACTCGCAGTTGCCGTTGGCCGAGCAGGTCAGGCAGTCCAGCGGGTGATCGGAGATGTATAGCTCCATCACATTGCGGCGCAGGTCGGCCAGGCGTGGCGTCTGCGTGCGCACCACCATGCCCTCGGTGACCGGTGTGGTGCACGACGCCGGGTAACCGCGCATGCCGTCGACTTCAACCATGCACATGCGGCACGAGCCAAAGGCTTCGAGGGTATCGGTGGCACACAGTTTGGGGATGTTGGTGCCGAGCAACGCGGCGGCGCGCATCACTGAGGTGCCAGCGGGCACGCTGATGGCGCGGCCGTCGATATTCAGGCTGACCTGTACCTGGCTTTCACGCGCGGGGGTGCCGAGGTCGGCATCACTGGCGGGGTCGAAATAATTGATCATTGGGCGGCCTCCGGGCTGGCCAGACCGAAGTCGGCAGGGAAGTGCTTGAGGGCGCTGGCCACGGGATATGAAGTCATCCCGCCCATGGCGCATAGCGAGCCGTATTGCATGGTGTCGCACAGGTCGTGCAGCAGGTTGGCCTGGTCGGCGCGGTAGGCCGGGTCGCTGCTGGCGATCAAGCGGTCGACCACCTCCATGCCGCGGGTCGAACCGATTCGGCACGGGGTGCACTTGCCGCAGGATTCTTCAGCGCAGAACTGCAAGGCAAAGCGCGCCATATTGGCCATGTTCAGGGTGTCATCAGCGACGACCACACCGCCGTGGCCGATCATCGCGCCAAGCGCGGCGAACGCTTCGTAGTCCAGCGGCGTATCGAACTGGCTCGGCGGCACCCAAGCGCCCAATGGCCCGCCGACCTGAGCGGCTTTCAGCGGACGCCCGCTGGAAGTACCACCGCCGTAGCCTTCGACCAGCTCGCGCAAGGTCAAGCCAAATGCACGTTCGACCAGGCCGCCATAGCGCACATTACCCGCCAGCTGGAACGGCAAGGTGCCCAGCGAACGGCCCATGCCGAAGTCGCGATAGAACTGCGCGCCCTTGGCCATGATGATCGGCACCGAGGCCAGGGTGAGCACGTTGTGCACCAGCGTCGGCTGGCCGAACAGGCCTTCGAGCGCCGGCAGTGGCGGCTTGGCGCGGACGATGCCGCGCTTGCCTTCGAGAGATTCGAGCAGCGCGGTTTCTTCACCGCAGATATACGCGCCAGCGCCGACCCGCACCTCCAGGTCGAACGCCACACCGCTGCCGGTGGTATCCAGATAGCCCGCCTCACGGGCCAGCAACACCGCCTCGTTGAGCGCGTGGACGGCATCCGGATATTCCGAACGCACGTAGATGTAGCCCTTGCTGGCACCCACCGCCAGCCCGGCGATGATCATGCCTTCGATCAGCAGAAACGGATCACCCTCCATCAGCATGCGGTCGGCAAACGTCCCCGAGTCGCCCTCGTCGGCGTTGCATACCACGTACTTCTGCACCGCCGGAGCATCGCGCACCGTGCGCCATTTGATCCCCGCCGGAAACGCCGCGCCGCCCCGCCCGCGCAGGCCGGAATCGAGCACTGCCGCGACCACCTCTGCCTGCTCCAGCAACGCAGCTTTGGCCAGGCCTTCGAAGCCGCCGTGGTTGCGGTAATCGTCCAGCGACAGCGGCCGGGTGATACCGGCACGGGCGAACAGCAAACGCTGCTGACTGCTCAGATACGGGATCTGCTCGACCAGGCCCAGCGCCAACGGATGCTCAGCCGGCGCCGCCGTCAACGCATCGAACAGGCCCGCGACATCTTCGGCAGCCACCGGCCCAAAGCCCTGCCGGCCCTCAGCGGTTTCCACCTCAAGCAACGGTTCCAGCCAGTACAGCCCGCGCGAGCTGGTGCGGTGAATCTGTACCTCGACCTGCCGCCGTTGCGCCTCGGCGCTGAGCGCGTCGGCCAACTGATCGGCGCCCACTGCACGCGCCACCGAGTCGCAGGGAACAAAGAGCTTCAGCATGGCTTCACCTCCTGCAGGCAGCCGCTTACCAGTGCGCTCAAGCGCTCCGGCGTCAGCCGCGCATGCACCTGGCCATCCAGTTCCAGCGCTGGCGAACAGGCGCAGGCCCCCAGGCAATACACCGGTCGCAGGCTCACTGCGCCGTCGGCACTGGTGCCGTGATCATCCAGCCCCAACTGCTCGCGCAACTGCGCCGCCAGCGTCTCGGCGCCACGGCTCTTGCAGGATTCGGCCCGGCACAGGCGCAGGATATGCCGCGCTGGCGGCGCGGTACGGAAGTCATGGTAGAAGGTGATCACCCCGCGCACCTCAGCCTGGCTGAGGTTCAGTGCATGGGCGATATCCGGCACGGCGGCATCGGGGATATACCCAACGCCGGCCTGGATCGCATGCAGGATCGGCAACAGCGCGCCGGGGGTTTCACGGTGGTGATCCAGCACACGCTGGATCACGGGCAGGTCAAGCGTCTCATCAGACATACAGCGGACCTCGGCGTCGCGAGCGCAGGCAATACCTGCGCCCGACGTGTTCTGCTGCGGCGCACCGGCCACGTCACGGTTGCGTGGTCGCCGGGCACCTCCTTGCCCACGGCCGCGCATCTACGTGCACTGGCGTCGAGGGCATCCTGACAGCATGGCACTCCTGCCAGTACAGGGATGTGCGCCAGCGACCAGACGTATCCTGAAACCGACCTTATGACTGACAGCGCAACGCCAGCCCAACACGGTAGGTGTAGGAGCGGCCTCGTGTCGCGAAAGGGGCGCGTAGCGCGAGATCTTCACCCTGCGCAAAGACGACACCATCCCCCGCACGTCGGCCTAACACTTTCAGGAAAGCGACTCGATGCCCCAGGTGGATCCCGAGCTGTTCGACCGCGGCCAGCCTACCCGCACGACTGAACCTAGCGAACCTGTCTTTCTCCCTGACAAAAACCTTGAAAGGTTGCCCCGCAAACCGGCTTCACTCAGGCCGCTAAAAGTTTCTTGCTAATGCCCATATGCGCATCGTCCATCAGCGCTTTAGCCATTTCACCAAGAAAGTAGGAGGCCCAAATCAGTGCAGGCTCATTGTCCATAACGCCAATAAACGAGGCCCTACGAGCGCTATCCATCAACACCGATGCCTGCGCCAAGGCGTGGTCACAACAGTTACCCGCCTCTACCCGAAACAGCCGCTTGCCCATAATGGCGCCTTCCAGGCAAGTCGCTGAGCCGACTGTCAGGCCCAGCCTGCCGATGCGGTCTAGCGGTTCTTTGTCCATGTGTAATCCTCCGGCTTGGCTGATTCAGTGCAACGTCGGCTTGCTCGGCTCATCGAAGCGCTGTACCTGCGTGAGAGCCGTATCCACCAAAGCTCGGGCGGTTTCGAGCTCATGCATGATGGTCAGCATCATGATCGAGCCGGGCGTGCGCGGCAGGAGCAAGGCAGATTGATGGGCCACCGTCAGTGCGCACAGGACGTAATCTGCGGCTTGGATCAGGGTGTCTTCGAGGGCGTGGAGGGAGTTGGGATGGCGTGGGTCGGGGACGATTTTAATCATATCGACTTCTCCTGCGTGGGGAAAGCCAGACACCTGTCCTTTGCAGAGGATGGGTGGCGGCTACGTACAGGCTGCAAAGCCGGGGCAGAAGAAGGAAACCCGGTAGGTCCGAAAACCTCCCATACGCAGCCACCATAAAGCGCAACCGCCAGCATGAATTCATGCAGACAGCCTGGTGGTAACTCCTTCCTCTCTGGCTCGGGTTTGCAGACCCGTTCGCTGATTTCGCAGCGACAGGGCGAGACTAGGAGGTTGGAGATACCACCGCAATGGCGAAAAAGCGGTAATAGGATGATTCGGAAATGGACTACAGGGAAGAGCGAAAATCTGATTAATTCACGTAGGACCCAGACCGAAGATGAAACGAAATAAGACGAGAGTTCATCTGAGGCCCAGCCTGTCGATGAAAGTTGATGGTCCTTATCAAGGAAGGATTGATGGGTGGCAGCTACATACAGGTCTGCAAGACCGGAAGATGAGAGAACCGGCAGATCCGAAGACCTCCCGTAGGTAGCCGCCATTGACTGAGCGACATCAGCACCGTCAAACCGCGAGATACACGAGCTTGCGCAATTCCCCAATTACCTGCGGGTTTCGTACCTCGTGAACATCCGCCCAAATCCGCGCAATCACTGATTTGAGCAGCTCAGTCTGGCTCATCTGCGTGCGTTGCAGCAGCGCCAGAAAATCCTCGGCAATATGCGGGTTGATCTTCATCGACAGCCGACGCGTTGCCGCCGGAGCCGCCAGCGCCCGTTGACGCAGTTGCTCATCCAGCGCCAGAACAAACGCCTCATGAGCAGCCTGCAGCCCGGCGGCATCGTCAGCCTGCGCCAGCGCCTGAAAGTAATAGCCCAGAAAGAACTTGCGCAGATTCACCCCTGCATCGCTGCTCACCTCATGCATCGCCGCATCCAGCACATCCAGGTAAAACGCAGGCAAGCGCGCCTCGATAGACTTGAGCTGCTGCTTGCGCGCTTCACGGATAGCCGGCGTGGATTGCGGCGGGATCGCCACGACCGTTTCGCATCCGCTGCAGACACCCACAAGAATATCTCGCGCCTGGCCCTGGCCGTCGCTGAATGGCACGTCGCGACGCCCGTAAACAAACGCCACCAGCGCTTGGCAGTGCTCGCACAGCGCCCTGCCCGTGTCGCCTTCAAAATAGATCTGCATGATCTGGATACTCACTGATGAACGCTGAGGAACCAGGTGTCTGGCTCGATGAAATAAAACTTGATGTACCAACCGTGCCGCCTCAGCACATGAACGATGACCTCGGGGGCCATGTGGTGCGCGGTGCAGCTATGGTGAGCGCCGCTGCATGAACGGATCACCTCGATGACTGCACGTGCCGACACGGCCCCCATTGCCAGCAGATTTTTGATCGTGATGTCACCCCGCGCCGCATGCAGATAGTTGCCCGACTCGAGCGCCGCAATTAACGCGCGCTTTGCCGCTTTGAAACCGTTATCCATAGTCATCCTTGACTGGTACGAAAATCATCGTACATTTCTGCAGTTTGGTCCAGTCCGCCTGTAGAGCGGAGCGACCAATGGTCGTCCACCGCAAAAACAGATGCGCACACCTTGGAATGACTATGGCAGGCCCGCGTGCCAGAGCCCTTGCCGTACCGTTACCAGCCTTTACCCGGTTTGCACAATGTGTCCGGCTACTGATCGCCACCGCCCCATTCAGGCGCACCCGGTACCCGCGTGAATCCAGCTGAACTTTCGAAACCACCCTGCCCTCCCATTTTTACGTGTCGGGCAAAAGCATCGACCGAACCATTTCCATCACCTTGATCGAGAGGACCGAGAGACCACCATGAGTAATCAACTGGCAGGTAGAAAGGTACTGTTCATCACCGCAAACACCGGCATTGAACGCGATGAGCTGGTCAAACCGCTGGAAGCGCTGAAGGCTCACGGAGCTGAAGTCACCCACGGGTCGAGCGAAGGCGGCACCACCCAGACGTTCGTTGGCGACACCGAGAAAGACCGCACCGTCGAGTCCCAGACCTCCCTGGCTGGGCTCAAGGCGGCAGACTTCGATGCGCTTGTGATTCCAGGCGGCACGGTCAATGCCGATACGCTGCGATTGGACGAGAACGCTCAGCGCCTGGTGAAGGAGTTCGCCGATGCGGGCAAGGTAATCGCTGCGATCTGCCATGGCCCTTGGGTGTTGATCAATGCCGGGGTTATTCCGGGCAAGACCCTCACCTCGTACCCCAGCGTTAGGCTTGACCTTGAAAATGCCGGGGCTGAAGGTTGGGTTGATGCTGAGGTGAAGCAATGTAAAGCCAATGGCTGGACCTTGATTACCTCGCGGACGCCGAAGGACATTCCTGCCTTCAATGACGCTATCGCTGCGGCGATTGAAGGGAAATAAGGTACGCACAGATGGCAGCCCGCGCGGGTTGCCATCAATCCCTGCTCGTTTTCCCGCCATAGACGGCTGATAAAGTCATATGGCACTCGTCCGATCGGATGCATGCTCCAGCGCCCGTTGAACTGCCAAGGGCGCAAATGCCATTTTTCGTAATCACTTCACCTCTAGTCGCCTCGTTCGAGCCCTGTCAGGGTGATCGCGGGCGAAACTGCGGGCTTCTTGGTAGACTACGGCATCCTTCCAGGCTGGTAAGGGCGATGCAGCTAACCGATCCGTCAGCCTTATTATTTGCTCTCATTGTTGCCATCTCGACGGAGCCGGCGCGCCCAGCAGTGGAACCGCTCTCTCCGCTGTCATAACAAGGCGCCTACTCGTAGAAATGGTACGGACATGCGTAGACCAGAATGCCCCTAGAATCAGCCTCAAACCCACAAACCACGCGCTCTGAGCCGTCCCGCCGGTTCAGCGTTGCACCGATGATGGATTGGGACCATCTTCCCTGATCAACCCGTAAACACTGCCCTAAAAAGATCCACGCACTCTTCTTGTACCAATTTTGTACCATCCACACGTCCTCCGCCCGAGGTTTTTCCTCTAAATCTTTCCCAGCTTTTTTGCCTTTTACCTCAGACACAGAAGTCAATCTCACTGTCTATTGCTTATCACGATAGCATTCTGCTATACATTGTCGTTAGATTTTCCACTGCTAAGCCGGCCTTAGCACTTTTTCTATTAAGGGATTAAAATGGCTAAACGACTTGTATTGTTCAACCACAAGGGCGGCGTGAGCAAGACCACCACTGTCTATAACATTGGATGGATGCTTGCAGAGCAAGGGTACAAAGTCCTGCTAGTAGATGCCGACCCACAATGCAATCTATCAAGCCTAATACTCGGCGACGACTTTGACGAGTACTATATCAATGACGCCACCCGCGACCAAAATATCAAAGATGGTGTAGCACCTGCCTTTAAAGGCAAACCAACCCCTATTCAAGCGATAACATGCAAAAGTCCAGAGAGGCAACCCAACCTTAAGCTTCTTGCTGGGCACGCCACTTTATCCGAATATGACGCATCGCTTACCTTTGCACAAAACTCTAACGCACTGGCTACTCTTCAAAACCTACCAGGCGCATTCAACGAGTTAATTCAAAAAGTTGAAGCGGCAAACGATATCGACTATACAATCATTGACCTTAACCCAGGTCTAAGCGCTATCAATCAGAATCTATTTCTGAACGCAGACTTTTTCCTTATCCCAACAAACCCCGACCCCTTCTCGATTATGGCGCTTGAGACGCTACAAACGATCTTCCCGAGATGGGCATCGTGGAAGGTCCAAAACGAACAGGCCTTCCAAGACTCTGCCTATCCATTACGGCCTGGACTTCCCAAATTTTTAGGCACTTCCATCCAGCGCTTTAATGTCAGGAAGGGTCGACCAGCTGCGCCATACAGAGACAACATTGCAGAGATCAACGCCGTTACTCGGGACCGACTGTTCCCAACGCTTGAGGCTGCAGGCCTTACCCTTAAACCCACCGATTACCCACAACACCTTACTAATGACGGTTTCTGCTTAGGTCACATCCAAGATTTTGGCTCATTATTGCAACGTTCGCATATTGCAGGTGTTCCTGTATTTATCTTAAACAAAGAAGAATTGGCTGACACCGGCGTTGTGCTGGACAACGCAATGGCTAAACGAGATCAACTACATCAACAGTTCGTCCAGATCGCGCAAACTCTAGTTACATTGATGAACAATTAAATATGCGAAATGCTCAACTTGTTTTTCAAAAAAATATCAAACAAGCGAACGATCTAGGTGTAATTTACGACCACCTCACTGAGCTAGTTCATATTCGCGAGCCATTCGACGATTTATTGCGCTATCAGCTTGTCTACTCAGTGAGTGCATTTGACAAGCTAATACACGACTTAATCAGAATAGGGATGGTGCAGATCTTTGAAGGATCAAGACCCACCACACCTAAATATGCTAACGAAGGCATCGCACTTCAGCACCTAACGGACTTATCGCCCGGTGCAATACCTCCGCCAGGCGCTAAATTCGAAGAGCTAGTCCGAGAGAAACTCAGCATACTGTCGTTCCAAGACCCGACAAAAGTCGCTGAGGGCTTGAGCTTTATATGGAAAGAAACTCAAAAATGGCAAGTACTAGGGAACAAAGTCGGACTCACCGACAAAGATGCAAAGCTCAACCTTAAACTTATAGTGACCAGACGAAACGCTATAGTCCATGAGGCAGACCTTGATCCGATAACCAGCTTCAAACAGCCTATTACGAGAAACGAAGCCGCTGATGCTGCTGCTTACCTGCTCAATCTTGGGAACGCCATCTGCGACTTAGTCACATAAAGCAACAACCTGCCCCCCCCCAAAAAAAAGGCGCCCCTCTTCGGAAATGAGGTGTGGGCGTTTTTCAATATATATGGCTACCCTCACCGTCATCCACTGGGGCCGTGGACTGCCCTCGAGATGTATCAGCAGTTAACCGCTGACTCAACCTCTCACCGTCCAAAGTTGATCGATACGCGTGGTATACGATTGACTCATCATTTCCCGGCGCATCCCCCAATCGGGGGTGCGGGGGACAGTTGCTGCATGCAAGGTGCCTCTTCCATACTTGCCGTTGATCTCGTCCAGTACTGACATTAAGCGGTCGCTCGCCACCGGCTGCGTGACCGCAAATAGATCATCGCTGAATTCGCCAGGCTGTCGCAGATCCAGCAGAAGCACCTCTGCCTTGCTGTACCGAAAACCGGGCCTGTAGATCCGCGCAACTGCCTCCGTAGCAGCTCGCGTGAGTAGCAGCGTGTCGTTGGTAGGGTATGGCAGCTCAACCAAAACGCCCTGGGCATAGCGGGCTTCATCGGGATTGAACATGCCGGTGCGGATACTCACTCGAATGCGCTTGCACACTGATCCCTGAGCACGCAGCTTCTCCGCCGCTCGCCCTGCGTAGGTGGCCACCGCCTGCTTTATCGGAGCGATCTCGGTCAAACGCTTGCCGAACATCCGGCTGCAGCAGATCTCCTGCTTTGGCGGGTCAGCCTCCTCAAGCTCGAGGCAAGGTGTGCCGGCGAGCTCCCTGGCTGTCTTCTCGACCACAACACTGAACTTTTGGCGCAGCGTCCATGGATCAGCTTTGGCAAGATCCATTGCAGTGCGGATCCCCATAGCCTCAAGGTGTGCGGTCATCCGCTTGCCGATTCCCCACACCTCTTTGACCTCGGTATTGCGCAGCACCCAGTCGCGCTTGAACGGATCGCAGATATCAACCACCCCTCCGGTTTCCGCCTGCAGGCGCTTAGCGGTGTGATTGGCCAGCTTTGCCAACGTCTTTGTGCGTGCGATACCAACCCCTACAGGAATGCCGGTGCACCTAAGGATCTTGGCCCGCATGTCACGGCCGAACTGGGTCAGATTGCCAGGGATGCCGGTGAGATCTGCGAATGACTCATCGATCGAATACACCTCAGCTCCCGGAACCATCGCCTCGATCAGTGACATCACGCGCTCGCTGATGTCGCCATACAGGGCGTAGTTCGAGGAGAAAGCCACAATGCCATGCCGCCGCAGCTTTTCCTTGGCCTGGAAGAAAGGCTCACCCATTTTGACAAACGGCTTTGCATCGTAGGATCTGGCGATCACACAGCCGTCGTTATTGCTCAGGACGACTATCGGCGTCTTGGCCAGGTCAGGCCGGAATACGCGCTCGCAGCTCGCATAAAACGAGTTGCAGTCGATGAGGGCGAACACCTGATCATTGCGCATGGTCGCGCACGCTGTAGCGAACCACGCCCCAGATCATCAGGTCATCGCCCTCCATGACGTGGCGGGGCGGATAGGCTGGATTCTCCGACTGCAGGATCAGCGCGCCGTCACGGCGGTACAACCTTTTGCAGACAGGCTCAGCATTGATTGCAGCAATCACGATGTCTCCGTGTTCGGCTTCATTGCTACGGTCCACGATCAGGAGATCACCGGAATGGATCCCGGCGCCCTGCATGCTGTCACCCTCGACCTGCACCAGGTAGACGTGAGGGGCACGGAGGTCGAATAGCTCATCGAGGGAAATATGCCGCTCAAGGTGGTCCGCTGCTGGTGAGGGAAACCCCGCTGGCACGCGGAAGGAGTAGACGGGCAACAACGCAGGTCCGCCCGTGGGCGTCCCAAGAAAGGTGATGGTCATGGCAGGTCAGTCCAACTCAAACTGTATATTCATACAGTAAACTAGTAGGACTGATTCCGGTCAATACCAATACGATGAGAAGCCGATCAACGTCGAGGTGGGTTATGTGCGGACGGTACTCGATCTACGAGTCAATGGATCACTATCTCCAGCAGCTATCGCTGGATCTTGTGGTGATCAACGGCTACGACCATGAGCGGATCAACCGCTACAACGTGGCGCCGTCAACTCGCGTCGAGTTGATTCGCCCGAGCGAGGGCGGCGTCTGCGTTGACCGAGTGAAATGGGGATGGTCGCCCTTTTGGGCGAAGGGGAAGCGCCTCGACCCCATCAATGCGCGGGCCGAGACTGTGGTGACGGGAAAGTTTTTCAAATCGCTTTGGCCGGGTGGCCGGGCGTTGGCGCCTGCTAATGGGTGGTTTGAATGGATCCCAGACCCAAGTGACTCGAAGCGCAAGCAGCCCTACTACATCACTGCGGCAAACGATGAACCGTTGTACTTTGCGGCGCTGGCTGAGGTTCACCCCGGTCTAGAACCCGATGACCGAGATGGCTTTGTGATCATCACTGCTGCAGCTGATCAGGGTCTGCTCGATATCCATGACCGTAAGCCGCTCGTGCTGACGCCTGAGCTTGCACGCGAGTGGATCGCCCAAGGCACCACAGCTGAACGGGCCGAGGAGATCGTGCAGACCGGCTGCCGACCTGCTACGGACTTCAGGTGGTACCCAGTGAGCAAGCAGGTAGGGAATGTCCGCAACCAGGGCGAAGAGCTTATAGAGGAAGTCCCGGTGCGGTCGCTAGAATAGCTGCCCCAGTCCTGCCGGTTGCCAATTCATAATCACCAGCTCGCCTGTAACTTCAGCTTTTCCCTGCCGCTGGTTGGCCGTGGTATAGCGGATGTCGACGCACTCGAAGTGGAAGCCGTCAAAAGCTCGCCGGATGTCTGGGTGATCGTTGATGCTAACCATCACCCTACCCTTGCAACGGCGCATGAAGTCGGCCATGCGCTCGTATTCCACGAACGGAAAATCCACGCCATAGCCTGCGGTTTGCCAGTACGGCGGGTCCATGTAGAAGAACGTGTGCGCTCGATCATAGCGCTCGGCGCAGTCGAGCCAAGGCAGATTCTCGACGTAAGTCCCGGCGAGGCGCTGCCACGCGGCAGACAGGTTCTCCTCGATACGCAACAGGTTGATGGCCGGGCCGGTGGTGGCGGTGCCGAACGTCTGCCCAGTGACCTTGCCGCCGAATGCATGCTGCTGCAGGTAGAAGAAACGGGCAGCGCGCTGGATGTCGGTCAGCGTCTCAGGTCGGGTCATCTTCTGCCACTCGAAGATCTGCCGCGAACTGAGCGCCCACTTGAACTGGCGCACGAACTCCTCCAGATGGTTCTGCACAACACGGTACAGGGTGACCAGGTCACCGTTCAGATCGTTCAGCACTTCCACGGGCGCTGCCTGGGGGCGCATGAAGAACAACGCGGCGCCGCCGGCGAAGACTTCGACGTAGCATTCGTGAGGGGGAAAAAGAGGGATCAAGCGGTCGGCCAGGCGGCGTTTGCCACCCATCCAGGGAATGATTGGAGAGGTCATGGGTTCGCAAGTCTTTACTGTATGGATAGACAGGTGTTAGGCTCGCCGCGCTTTGTGCACGGAGCGAGAGCCTCGGCTGGACTTGCAGGAAGGGTCTGCGGGTTCGGCGGGCCGGCTGGGGTGTAGACGCACCCTCGCCGGCTCGCTCTTTTCAATTCAAAGAATGTTCTGGTAACTCTCGTACTGCTCATCCATCGTCATCAACGGCGCAAGTCGATGCTCATTTAATCGAGATTTAGATCTAATCATCCGAAGCGCCTCGTATGCATTCATAAATATTCCTTTTGCAGAACCAGGGACAGCGTCATCGAAGATATTAGACGAACCGCTAGCCGAGAGTAACAATTTAACTACCGCCTTAAAATCCGTGGTAGTGGGCGAAGTCAAGTAATCTAAAAAATCTGCCGAACTACTATTACACAATACGGCAACGGATGCGGCAGTCGATCTTTTAGTCAACAGATGCTCTAAAGCCACTTTCAAAGACATTGTCGAACCGAAGCCAGCGAAATAGTTATCCAGGGCGGCCCGAATCCGTTCATCTCTAGGTTCATCCCACAAGTCCTCCCGATCAGCCAGAGTACGAACACGGTTTAAATTCTCAAAAAACCGTATTATAAGAGCATTAGCCTCATCATTCATACCCATATCACGATATAGATGGACCACCCCATCTAAACGCTCGACAGACATATGCTCAAAGTAACTATCAAGAGCTAGCCTGAAGCTCTCGAAAATCGTTTCTTGGGTTTTAGAAAAGTTATTATGGTAGTCCATCCACGCCATACGATATTCGTATTCGGCATCAGCGATTCCAGCCTGATGCTCGGCAGCAGCAGCAATATTTGATATCAGTTCAGAGTCAACATATCCTTGACGCACTAAACTTATGACCGCCCTATCCAAATCAGACGTGAAGAAATACCCATAGTTCCGCAAGGTTTGAACCTGAGCCTGCTTAGCCTCGAGCTCTTCCAGTTCAGAGCCCGTGGCGCCACCAAGCGGCGTTTCTACTGTTCCCTCGAAATGCTCAAGCTCCTCCAATGTAATTGGACTCAATTCCCCGCCGTACCGGGCAAGTACCGCCAAGGCGATTGTGCTGCTAATATCCGACCATAACCGTGCGTTCTGAACCTTGACAGCATCGCGCAGATAATCGTAGTAAAACTTAATCTTCCGAATCAACCTTACATTCGTCAAACCTAGCTTAACCACCCTATCAATAATATCTTTCTGCTCGGCCCCATCACCAAACACAACCCTAACACTCTCCGCACTAGCCGGTTGATACTCCACCTCATATGAAAATACTTTTTCGCGATACTCAGAAAACTCCGAACCCTCACCCCCTAACTCATCCTCATTCAAAATGAGGATAACTTTACAGTTCCGCTTCTCTACAAGCATGGAAATAAGCCCTAAAACTTCGGCATCGGACAGCCCTTTGCTTTTTCTCTCAAAATCATCAATACATATCAGTGCATCATGAATCGCAGCTGCTTGGTAGGTATCAACAATTGCACCTGCTCCTTTAACTCCCGACAATAGCTTGGTATTGCGACGCAGGAAACCTGCAATACTTTCTAACCGATCCTCAACGGATCTCACACCACCTGAATCGGCGGCATGTTCCTTCTTTAGGAGATTTTCATATATCGTACGCTTCAACTCTTTGAGACTGCTCAAGCCAAATAAAGAGACATATGAATAATAAGTTGCACCCAGACTTTCTTTTTTCCTCTTAAGCACCCCTTCCCAAAGAAACGTCTTACCTACTCCCCACTTACCTTTAAGAACAATTGCAGACCGCTCTGAAGATACGGCAAAGTTCTCTAGTGCTTCCTTGACAACGGACATGCTGTGACCCCATTTATCTTTGTAAAGCTTTAATATAGTTCTGACACGCTTGTAACGCGATCAGTCCTCGATCGCCTTCGTCGGTGATGGCGATAATTCGTTGAGCATGCGCTGGGTCAAGGTAGGCTCGTACGGCTCCATGTACCACGCTTCCGGCGCTGGTGGCGGTTGGCACCCCAGAGCCACCACCCTCGGCTGTGGTTGCGGCGAGGATGACTGACAGCCGTAGATCAGCAGTAGCGAGCCTGTCACGCAGGCGAGCTTGAGTAGTTTGAGCATCGCTCATCTCCTTCCAGTGGTTGCCCGCAATGGACTTCAAACGATCTTCCAGACCGCGACGATGCTCCTGTTCTTCAGCCTGCCATTTAATGACCGCCGCAGCTGCGCCTTCACGCTCGAGCCGATACTCGCCAGCCTGGTCAGCCAGCGCTTTTTCGTAGTGGTTGTCCTGCCAAAGCCATGCACCACGAGCGCCGAGGTATGCGCCAAGCGACAGCGCGAGGACTGCTAAACGCCAACCCAGCGCGCTCACCGCAGCACCTCAAGCGCTCGCTTGTAGAGGGCCGATCGATCATCCAGGCCATTGATACCCCCGTTGATCCGCTTGGTGATGGTCAGGAAATCGCCCTTGTCGGCAAGGGTGTTCAGACCGGCTCGTTGCCAGAACCAACCTGCAGATAGCGCCGCATACACGGGCTGCTCCAAAAGCTCCGGGGTGTTCAGCAAACGACTGTCGCCGAACAGCGCCTCGCTGCAGGCTTCATAGTTGGCGCGCCCGGTTACTTGGATGAGCCCCCGGCCGCGATACCGCTGCCCATCACCGTCCGGCTCCGGCGTGTTGCCGAGGCGTTGAGCCAGACGCCCGATGTCGTACTTGGCTAGGTAGACATCATTGCCAAGCTCACGCACATGACGTAGCTGGCCGGATTCGTGGCCAAGCTGGGCGATGAAAGCAGCCATGCGCAACCGGGTGACGATGGCGTATTTACCCATGGTGGCATTGAGTCCAGGAATAAAAACGCCGGCTTTTGCGCCGGCGTTGGGGAGGATCTGCAGCAGTTGCTTCTCGGTGATAGCCATTACGGTTTGTCCTTGAACAGGTTGATTTAAAGGTCATGGGGTTACAGAGGCTCGATCCTGAGCGGCTGCTTGGCTTTCTTCGTTTTCTTGCCGGCGGCTTTCGCCTTGCCCTTCTTGCCGCCGTTGCACTCGACGGTCGTAGTCCAGCCGGACTGGGTGAAGACCTGCTCTACGCTTTCCACCAGGTACTCACCATCAAGCCCAACCTTGAAGGCCTGGGCGTTGATCTGTCGTTCTGCAAACAGGTCAGTTCGCCCGGCCATTTCAAGCCGCACGGCGGCGGTGCTGCGGTTGAATGCAGACAGCCGGGCCTTGGCGGCCTGCTTGGCGGCCGATTCGTTGGGGTAGATATGGCGGTCGGTGTGGACGGCCGGCAGGCCATCGGGCGATTCATCGTTGCCCAGCTCCACGACTTTCATGGCGCCGGTTTTGGGGTCTTGGTGCTTGGTCTTGACCGCCTGCTGCGTGCCTCGATCACCGAGCCGGAACGAATACCGGCTAACGTCCGCCCGGTTGATGGTCACGGCCGACAGCGTCTTGCCGCTTGCGCCTTGGTTGCCGTTCCTGGGCATGACCAACAACTTGCCGTCGCCCACCTTGGCCGTGCAGTCGTACTGCTTGGCCAGCCGGGTGATGAAATTGAAATCGGATTCGTTGTTCTGGTCGATGCGCGCCACCTTGGTCTGCACCGAACACACCGGGGTCCAGCCGTTACGCGCGGCTACGTCACGCACGATCTGGGCGAGCGGAACGTTTTCCCAACTGCCGCTGCGCGTGGTCTTGCCGCTGCCGCGCATATCGCTGGCCTTGCCGCGAATGGTGATGGTGTCCGGAGGGCCGGTCACTTCGACTTCATCGACGGTGTAACGGCCGAGGCGCGCCAGAGCCTGGCCGTCATAGCCCAGATAGACCTCGATCCCGCCGCCACGCTTGGGCAGGCTCACCTGCTGGGCGCGGTCGTCAATGCGCAACTCGAACTCGTCCGACTCCATGCCGGGCTTGTCCGTGGTGCGCAGCAACAGCAGGCGATCATTGATCAGCGCGGTAATGTCCTTGCCGTCCGCGACGATGCGAAACATCGGTTTCATGCGTGTGCTCCAGAAATAAAAAACCCCGCACTCGGCGGGGTTTCGTTACGCGTAACGCGGGATCAATCCCACAGCATGATTGACTCGGTTTGCGGCGCCGGCAGATCCGGAAAGTGGATCAGGACGCCCGCCCGGTACGGCTGCGGCTCGTCGGCCAGACCTTGGTTGGCCTCCAGCACCGTCTCGACCGTGCCGAGCAAGTGGCCGTAGACGTTGTGACAGAGAGTGTCCAGCAGATCCCCGTCAGACGTTCTGCATGTCATCGCCATACTTCACGAACTCCAGCGAGAACCCTTGTTTGCGCGGGATACCGCCGGGCAGCAGCGCCCCTTGGTCTTCGTCCACGTTCGTTAAGCACCAGTTGCCCAGCACCTCGCCATAGCCTGTGATCAGGCTGAGCGGCTGCAGGCGGCGGCCGATGGTGCGTAGCGTGTTCAGCTGGCCGATACCGCCCTTGAAGCCTGGGTAGATCGCGCCCTTGATCGTCAGCTTGTCTTCACCCTGGCCGACCGCCTGCTGCGCAATGTCCCGCGTCAGCCGCTCTTGGCCAGCCCACCGAAAGCCCGTCTGCCGGCGCAGCTCGTCAAAGCCGGCCGTGTCCATGTTGAAGTAATACGGCTCAAGCTTGGGATCGAGCGGCTGCATGATCAGCAGATGCGGGAACGGCTTCACCGCCTCGGCCGCCGGGGTGGCCTCAACGCCCAGGGCGCCGGTCGGCACGATGTTGCCCAGTGACGGGCTGATCTTGCCGGCGATGCGGTTGATCGCCGCCCCCGCCCGCGCGGCCTGCTCTTTGACGGCGCCGATTCGCTCCTGCACCTGACTGGCTGCAGTCACCACCCGGCTATAGGTCGCCGCCACCTGGCCAACAGCGGACTGGGCGGCGTTGATCGCCCGCATGGTCCGCTGCAGCTTGGCGCCGATGGCAGGCCCGATAAACGGGATGCCTTCCAGCTCCGAGGCCGCCCCTGTCATATCACTGACCGCCCCGTTGAGCGGCCCCAACATGCCGTCGAGGCTAGTCCGGCCAGCCTCCCCGGCCGCGATCAGTGACGACAGCGTCGACCCCATTAACTCCATGTAGGCCATATCGCCCCCTTACAGGTGTGCAGCATCATATAGTTGAGTTGAGGCCATGCGGGCGCCCTGCTCGCGCTGGAACGCCTCCCACTGGGCGCGCATGTGCGGCTCCAGCTCGCGGGCCAGCTGCGCAGGGTCTTTAACATCCCCCTGCACCGTGATTGTGCTGGTCGGCGAGAACGTGAAGGCTTGGTCAACCTTCGGCGCTTCACCCTTCGGCGCTGCCGCCTTGGCCAGCTCCGGGGCGCTCGCTGCAGGTGCTGCCGTTGCCGCCATATCCCGCACGACGTTGCCCGTTGGCGGCGCGAGGCCGGCACCAGGGAAGCGCACGCGATTGGCCGTCAGTGCGGGCACAAGGAACGGATCTTTCGAGTTGGGATCACGCGGATCATACGAAACAGCCGGCGCTGCAGGCGTTCCGGGCGCCGCCGCCGGCGGCTTGGCCAACGCGGCCCCAGGGAACCGAACCTTATCGGCCGTCAGTGCCGGCACGAGGAACGGGTCTTTTGAGTCAGGGTCACGCGGGTCATACGAAATCGCCGGCGCCGGCGGCACTGCAGTCGCGGCCAGTGAGACAGGCACAGGCGGCGGCAAAGACGCTGCCGGCGATACAGGCTCGGCGGGCGGATCTTCTTGCTTGACCGCCGGCGCCGGTTCCTCGGGCTTTTCCTCATCCTCGCCGAACCACTTCTTACCGAGGAACCCGCCCAGCGACTCGCCACCCATACCGCCGATGGCCGCACCAATGGCGCCGCCGATCACAGTACCGATCACCGGTACCACCGAACCAAGCGCCGCACCCATCGCGCCGCCGGCCATAGCCCCGGCCAAGCCGCCAGCGGCCCCGCCGTAGCCTTCGGCCTTCTCGTCCTGAGTTGTAGCATTCATCGCGGTATCAATCGCGCCCATGCCCGCGTCAATCACGTTGCCGCCCGGCAGGCGCTTGGCCAGCCGTGTGACGTTGCGAATGCTGCTGACGGTCTTGCCCAGGCCGGCCAGCTCGCCCGCACCTTCGGCCAGCGCCTTCGGCGCAATAGGTACGCTTGGCGCCTTGGCGGCCGGTCGAGTCGCCTTGGCCGCCGTCCGTGGCGCGGCGCGAGACGTTGCACCCTGCCGCCGGGCGCGGCGACGACTGCGGCGACTCCCTGCGCGCTCTCCGGCGCCCGTAGCAGCGCCGCCAACACCCCCACCCAATGCGCTGGCATTGACCACAAAGACGCGCTGCGGCTCGCTGCTGAGGCCTGAGCCGCCGTCATTGGCCGCCGCGCCGCCAAATACCTTGCCCAACGCACTCAGGCCGGTATCCACAACACGATTGCCCGTCTTGGGCAGCGCATCGCCGGTACTGCCTGCATTGCGCCCTCGGGTGCGCCCCATGATCGAGCCGCGCGCCACGTTGAAGACGCCGATACCGATCTTGGCTGCGCTAAACGTGGTGATCAGCGCCGCGACAGCGGCGGTCACGCCGGCAGCGCCCATTACCATGCCTGGGAACTTGTCCGACAGGCCGGCGATGCCCTTCGCCACCCACGTCAGGCCTTTGGCGGCCGCGTCCGTGGCGGGCCGGATGGCATCGCCAATGCTGCGCATCGAGTCATCGACCGATTGCGACAGCTCGGACCACTGCTGCGCCGATGTTTCGCGGCGCTCAGCCAGGTTCTTGTCCAGAATCCCCGACGAATTCTTGGAGTCGTTTTTAAGCTGCTCATACAGGTCTTTGTTTTGCGAGTAGGCCGTAAGCGCGGCCTTGACCTGCATGTCTGCAAACAGGTCGCCGGTGCGCAGGGATTTCTCCAGCGCATCGAGCGCCGCCTTGGCCTTCTCCGGGTCGACTTCGCTGCTGATCGTGGCCTTGGCGTCCTTGATCTTTTGCGCCTTCGCCGGGTCCGTGGCTTCCACATATTTCATCGCCAGGGCCATCGACGACTCAATGCTGCTCATGCCCTTTTGAATGCCGGTATTCAGCGAGCCTTGGTAGTCGATACCAACATCCGCATAGGCCTTGACCACATCCCCAGAACCGATTTTCTCTACCCAGTTCTTGAAGTTGTTGGCCGCTTCGTCCGAGCTGCCCGCCGTTTTCATCTGCACTTGCAGCATGGAACCAAGCGACGTCACCGCATCCAAGCCGGTGCTGCCGTTCTTTTCCATGCTGGCCAGCAGTTGCGGGAACCAGCGCGCCATGTCGCTGGCCTCGAAGCTGCCCGCCTGGCCTTGGTAGGCGATAGCCTCCAAAGCCTGCTGCATCACCTTCGGGTCGTTGATCTTGGCGTTCTGCTGCAGGGCCATGATCATGCTGGCCGTGTCGACGCCGGACGCGCCCTGACCAATCGCAAACTTGGCCGCTGTCGGCGCGTAGGCCATGGCCTTGTCCAGCTCCATGCCGGCACCAACCAACTGGTTGATCAGGTCCGCCACGTCATTGCGGGCCATGCCGGTGCTGTCGGCCGTGCCGATCACCGTCCGGCTTAGCTGCACTTCCTGCGGCGTGTTGACCGCATCCGCCTTGATCGCGATATCACGAATGATCGCCTGATAATCCGCGCTGATCTTGGTCGGGATCGCGGTAAGGCCAACGCCGACCGCCGCCTTGCCGAGGTTGGACGTTAGCGAGGCCTTGCCCGCGCTGATCTGCTGATGACCTTTAACCTGCAGATCGGCCGCCTTGGCCTCGCGCGCAAGGCGCTTGTACTCCTGACCGAGCCGACCGACCTCGACGCCCTGCTTGCGCAAGGCCGTCAAATTGCCCTCCAGCTTGCGCAGCAGCTTGTCGGCGCCGGCGGCGCCGGTGTCGTGCGCCCGCTTCCATTCCTCGCGCAGCTTGACCGTTTCGCCGATGGTGCTTTTCAGCACCTTGGCCTTGTTGCCTTTCTTCTCCAGCTTGCCAATACGGTCCTCGACCGTGTTGAACGCGGCGCCGACCGACGATGCGACGGCGCCCCCGATCACCAGCGATAACGCCAGCTTGCTTGCCATACGCTACCCCTCAACGGCTCAATCCGTGAGCCACCAGACCACATCCTCCCAAGGCATGGCCGCTATCTCAGCGGCCGAGAAACCCAGCTCAACAGCCAGCCGCTTGGCCAGCTGCTTTTGCAACTTGGGGTTAAAGCTCGTCGTCCTGCACCAGGCGAAAATAGCCAGTCTGCAGGCGGGTGTAATCTTTCAGGGCCATGCCTTCCAGTTCCTTGACGTTGACCTCGGCCAGGCTGGCAAACAGGTTGAGTTCTCGCTGCTCTTCGTCGCCGGCACCGGCCTGCGCGCTGCGGATATCGCGCACGGTCGGCGCGCGCAGCGACAGCTTGTCGACTTGAATGCCATTGGCCTCGATGGCCTTGGTCAGGGTGACGGTCACGCGGTCGCCGGTAACGATCAGCCAGGACGGGGTTTTGGTTGCTTGTGCCATGGGGAAAATCCTTATTTCAAAAAGGAGAGGGGGTTACAGGCCGAGGGCGGTGCGCTGTGCGGCGAGCTGGTCAACGCCGTTGATGACGCGCTTCATGCCCAGGGCGTCGATTTCGTAGATGACCCGGCCGTCGATTTCCAGCTTGTAATAGGTCAAGGCCACGTTGTGCTTGATCTCGGCCTTGTCGCCGGCCTTCCAATCGCCCATATCAACCTCTTTGAGGCTGCCGCGCAGGGTGACGACTGCGGGGGTAATTTTGCCCTTGAGGCCTTTGAAGGCGCCCCGGAACGTGCCGTTGAAGCCGGTACCGTCGGCCAGACCGAAGAACTTGAGCGACTCGCGGCGCACGCCGGTGGTGACAAAGCCGGCCTCTTGTTTCTCCATGCCTTGGTCCATTTCGACTGGCATGTCCATACCGCCTGGGCGGTGCTCTTCCATTTTCAGGGTGAGCTTGGGCAGGGTCAGGCTGGGCACGTCGCCCTGAAAGCTGACGCCATCGACAAACAAATTCATGTTGGTCAGGGTTTCGGGAATCATTGCCATGTGGTGCGCTCCTTAAGCGGCGGCCGACAGAACTTCTGTCAGCCATTGATTGGTGACTTCGACGCGGAAATTAGGGTTCTCAGCGGGCGGCACATCGGTAAAGCGGATGTTCCAATAAACCTTGCCCTGCTCCAGCTGGCTGGCCGTGTTCAACTCGGTGTCCGCGTAGACCTCGAAATTGATAATCGCGCCTTGGTTCTTGAGGTCGCGCATGAACGCCTGCAGGCCTTCGGTCACGTCCTTGACATAGGTTGCGGTGATCGAGCGGTCGACCGCCCACTTGTGCCCGTACAGGATCGCGTCCATGACGATATCCATCGTGCGCACACGGGTGACGAACGCCCATTTCGCATCGGCCGACAAGGTGCGGTTGCCCCACAGGCGGTAGCCGTCGTCGCGGATGATCGTCGCGATGTTGGCGTTATTGAGCAGGTTGGCCCGGCAGGTTTCGTCACCGTCGAGGAATTCAATCGGGCGACTGGTACCGGTGATCCCGACGAACTCCTTGTTCGACGGCGAGGCCCAAAAGCCGTACTCCGAGTCAGTCCAGGCGAACAGGCCGGCCACATAGGCCGAGCCAGGCGCGTCGACCGTAGCGTTTGCAGTGGTGTCCCAATACTGCACACCCGGATCGACCATGTAAGCGCGCTTGGCACCGAACTCGCCGGCGTAGGCCATGACGGCCTCGTCGGTGGTGTTGGGGCCGTCGATGATGGCGATTGCGCGCAGCTTGTCAGCCAACGCCACCAGGGCGGTACCGACCGCCTGGGTCGCGCTGTGCTTGGGCGTCACCAACAGTCGCGGCTGGGCGTTGAACCGGCTCTTACCATCAAGCAGCGCCTGCAAGCCGGTGCGCTTTCCGTCCAGCAGCGTGCCGCCGATGATCGCTGAGGTTTGCTCGGCCGCGTCCTCAAGCTTGGCCACGCCGCACGCGACAATGACCGCCTTGGCGCGGGTGTAGATCGCTTGGCAGGCCTTGGTGATCGCCGAGTCAGGACCGAACGCGGCGATGGCCTCGCGCTCGCTGGTGATCAGCACCAGGTCATTCGGCTGCGCACTGTAGGTCGGCGCCGGGGTAAAGGTGTCGACCAAGCCAATGATCGAGGACGAAGGCAGGGCGATGGTGCGCGCGCCGGTGTCGACGTTCGTTACGGTAACGCCGTGAAAGAAGCCAGACATAGACTCTCCAGATATGAAAAGGCCCCGCGTCAGCGAGGCCATAGGGATACAGCGGAAAAGAAAACGCCCCGTCAGTGCGGGGCGTCATAGGGCGTAAGTGTCAATCCAGCCCGGCAACGGCGGACGCTGCAGCGGATCAGGAAAGAACTCTGAAACAGGCCAGTCGCGCAGCTTCTGCAGGTAGGCCAGAAACTCGTCAAACCGCTCAGTGCTAAGGGTTGTTGGACGCCCCAGATCCTGCTCGTCCCGGTGACGATCACGAAGCCACTGACGGGCGGCAAGCTCGCCGTCTCGCCATTGCCGTTCGGCGCTCTTACGCTGCTCCAGCGTCTCCACCTTCTCGGCAAAAACGCCATTCTCGAAAACCCAGCCGGCCCGCGTCGGCGCCGGACAAGGCCGCCACTTGAGGTCGGGGTGAAAGCGCCCCTCAGGATCAACGTCGGTCGTCTCAAGCACCTGACCGTCTTGTATCAATGCCCACATGATCCGGCTCCTAGTAAGTGATGAATACGCAGCCGTCTGCGCCTGGCTGAGACTGGTTACTGGTGCGGCCACCGCCGCCCATGCCAGGCTGGCTTGGTGTGGTTGAGTTACTTGTGGCAAAGATGCTCTCACCACCCCCGCCAGCGCCGCCCAAGGCGTAAGTACCAGGAGCATTGCGCAGCGCCGGGCTACCGGAACCCATCGACATGTTTATGTCTCCGCCAGCCCCATAGCCGCCGGCTGCGCCGCTCCCCGAACTACCGCCCGCACCGCCCGTAGCAGAACAGAACGTCCCGAAGGCCGATGCAGTGCCGGCATTACCCGAAGCCCCTGCAGCGGATACCGCTGCGCCGCCGGCGCCGACAGTAATGGTGATCACGGAGCCGGGCACGACATTACAAAGGCGCTTGCTGATACCCCCACCGCCGCCACCGCCAGACCCAACTTCTTGGGTACCGAAACCGCCGCTACCACCAGCGCCCCGAACCTCTACATCAACTTTGTACACGCCAGCGGGCACAGTCCATTGATAGACCCCTGCCGACCTGTAATAAACCTTCGCCCGGTAAGGCAAGTGCCTATCCGTGACCACAAGCTCCCAAGCAGACCAGACGCCCGCCGTGTTCTTTGTGCGTGTAAACGACAATGGGTTGATGCTGCCGATCAACGAATCCCAACGCTGCGAAGCCATTTTGCTGCTGCCACGCTCGATATGCTCAAGCGTGCCATTCGGGATCTGCCCAACCCCTACCAGTGCCGGATACTCGGGCTTTGTGCCCGTAGTGCCGGCACTGATCATATAGAGGCCACTGACAGTGATAGCATCAATATCGCCCGCGAAATTTACCGCCGAAGCACCCCAGCCAAACGCGCCTACTGTGAGCATCGCCCCTGGGGTTACGTCCAAGGGAGTGGCCTGCTTCGGTGTGTTCAGGCTTGTCCAGAGCTGCGCCCAGTCACTCCAAACGCCAGCAGTATTGCGAGTGCGAATAAAGGTAAGCGGTACGACCGTGGTTACAAGAGAATCCCAGATCTGGGTGGCCATATTGCCACTCCAGCGCTCAAGGTGAAGGACGTTACCGTTCGGAATCGCCCCCACCCCCAGGCCTTCTGGAAAAACCGGCTTGGTGCCAATGGTGGTGCCGGTCACCATGTACGAGCCACCCTCAACGATATTGTTGATGTTGGCGGCCACGTTCTCGCCACTAGCCGCACCCCACCCATAACGCGCCATCGCCGCCCGTACAAATGCCGTGCTCGCTGCAGACGTATCGTTGTCGGTTGCTGCAGCTGTCGGCACCTTGGGATCGCCAGTAAAGACTGGGCTTGCCAATGGAGCCTTGAGCGCTAACGCGTTGGTGACGGTCGTAGCGAAATTCGGATCGTTACCCAGCGCCGCCGCCAGTTCGTTCAACGTATCCAGCGCGCCGGGTGAGGACGCTATCAGGGCGGCAATTGCGGACTGTACAAATGCCGCAGTGGCCAATTGGGCGGTATTGGTACCGGCAGCCGGCGTCGGCGCCGTTGGCACGCCGGTCAGGGCCGGGCTGGCCAGTGCCGCCTTGAGGGACAACGCTTGGTCAATCTGGGTCTTCGTGTACACATCGGTCAGGCCGTAGCCGGCAACCGTGGTCGGGTTGCTCGCAGCGGTTACGCGCCCGTAGGCGTCGACCGTCACGCTGCGATAAGTACCAGCGGCCACACCAGTGCGGCCAAAAGCCATTTCAAACACCAGCGCCGTGACGCCAAGGGTAATGGCGGCATCAGTCACCAGTTGCCAGGCGCTGTCACCATTGACCGTGCCCCGCTCAACTAGGACCAGTATGCCCGGCGTTACCTTGGTACTTGTGTCAGCGTCGGTGCAGCGCGTCCAGGCGCCGCCGGCGACAACCAGGTACAGGCCGTTATCCTTGGCGGCAGCCTGATTTTTCACCAGCACCCGCGCCCCAGCCGTGAGCGGCACGCCGTCGACCGTCTGCAGGCCGCTCAGTGTGATCGCGGCGGTGGTAGCAGCAAGAACAGAGTATTTGAAGTCCTGCCGGGCCAGTTCCTCTGTCACCCATTCCCGCGTGGCCAGCACAACGCTTGGGTCAATCTTTAGCTGCACGTTGCTGGCACTCTTGACCAGCAGATTCAGGCGCAGTACCTGCGTGCGCCCAGACCCCTGACTCATCAGCGGCTTGAAGGTAGGCGGGCAGTTGGCCACCGCCACCATGTCGCCGTCCGCATCGTAAAGAGCGATTTCGCGAATCCACTTACCGCCCACGTCGGCGGGAATGATCTGCTCAGCGATGATCACCGCCGCGTTGTTGGGGTCGACCTTCAACTGGTTCAGCGGCGCGCGGCGCCACTCGCTCAGCAGCGCCCTTTGACTTGAGTTCGGCATGGGCAGCGGCGGATTGTCCAAGCCGGCAGGGTTGCCGTCACCCACCCCCATCTGCGAAAAGGTCCAAGCAATGCCCAGGGCATCCGCATTGGCCTGCTTGGCGGCCCCGACGTCAGTCAGGATCGCGTAGAACTGCGAGGTCTGGTCAACCATAGTTAACGTCCAGATAGTCAATAGTGTGATCACGACCGCCACGCCCAATCTCGCCACTGACATCGAGGTCAACAGCTTGCGGCGGGTATATGTCGAGTTCTTCGCCGTCATAGACGGCCGTGGCCAGGCAAAAGCTGCCCGTGGCTTCCAAGCTGATGGCCAGGCCGACCATGTGCCGGCTGACTGGCCGGGCGTCATCGATCAGCGCGGTAAGCTCTTGATAGGTTTCCTCGCTGATGCCCTCATCAGCCACGCCGACCTTTAACGCGAAGGTGCCCGGCACCCCTTCGGGCACCGTCTGCCACCACTCCACAATCTCGATCAGGTAGCCGAACGGCTCCACCACGCGGCGCAGCGCGCCGATGGTTCCCTTGCGAGAGTGGACGAGGTACGCCGAGCGGATCACCGAGCGCTTGACCGCCTCCGGCCACTCGTCATCCCAACGATCCACCGACCACGCCCAAGCGAGCTGGTACAGCAGATGCGCTGGGCAGGTGTCGGGGTTGTACAAGGTGCGCAGGGTGATCTTGGTCCGGTCGATTGCAACCGAGCCGAGGGCGCGCTCCAGCGGCGTGCTGTTATTGGGCAGCAGCGCCGTCATGGCAGGACACCCCGCGTTACGGTAACGGCGGTGCACCAGGCGGCTTGTGCCTTGGTTGGGCGGATATCCACCCAGTCGTTAATTTCCACGCGCTTGACGCCGGCAACGTGCAACTGGGCGTCAATGGCCGACCGAGACACCTCCACACCGAGCCGCTTGCGCGGGTTCTTCCAGGCTTCCAGACGACTCTTGGCCTCAGACAGCACTGCCTCACCCTCCGGACCGTTGCCGGCGAGGTAAACCACGGCATTGATCTGGTAAGGCAGGATCTGCGCGCTACGCACGTTGACCCGATCCGCGACCGGGCGCACGTCGTCGTCGTTGACGGCAGCGGCGACCGTGGCCAGCAGCTCGGCGTCGGCACTGCCGTTTCCATCCAGGCTTAAGACTGTCAGGTCGACCACCGCAGGCGACGGGCTTTCGGCCGTGGCATCAGCCACCAACCCCGACGCGTTACGGGCGTGCAGGATGTAGCTGTTTCGGGGGCCGGCCGTGGTCAGGCCTTCATAGACCAGCTGCACCCGCTCGCGCAGGGCGTCGTCTTCCTCCAGCACCTCGGGCACCGGCGGTACCGCGGTCAAATCCTCGGCCTGCACCACCAGGCGACCAAGCTCGACGTTGGCCGCCAGATGATCCAGATCCGCACCCTTGGCGTAGGCCAGCAACAGCGCTTTGGCGGCGTCATTGACCCGCGCCCGGTCTTGCACGCGAAGATAGGCGATCAGCTCCAGCAGCTTGACCACCGGCTCACTCTCAAGCGGCGCCGTCCAGTTGTCGCCCAGGTACTCGCGAAACTGGACCAGCAGCCCCTCATAAGTGGCTTCGATATCGAGGCTTTCCAGCACCTGCGGCGCCGGCAGCGCCGCCAAGTCAATTGTCATGCGCTCACCTCAATGACGCTGCTGTCGCCCAGGTATGCCCCGGTCAACTGCATAGTGATTCTCCCATCCACAACGGCCGTCACCCGGACCCGCTCCAAACTAAAGCGCGGCTCCCAGCGGCCAAGGGCGCGAGCGACCTCGGCCTGTACAGCGCTTTTCCAACCGTCGTTTACCGGCAGGTCGACGTAACGACGCAGGCGACTGCCGTAGTCCGGGCGTATCCGGCGGCTGCCGATCGGCGTCGTCAGAATGTCTTCAATGGACTGCCGCAGATGGTCCAGGCCTGACAGCGGCGCCCCTGTGCGGCGATCCATTCCGATCATGGGGTTACGCCTCCAGGCGCTGGAAATCCTTGCGGGCGTCCAGATAGGCCTGTGCCTCGGTGTCGGCGCCGTCGACCTCGATCCGGGCGCGGATCACTTTCAGCTCGCGGCCGCCGTCCATGAACAGCGAGCGCGAGGCGTTGACCTTGTCGCAATAGACGACCGTCGCCAGCGCACCAGGCGCAGCGGTTTCTTTCTTGGTAGCCATGGTTTCCCCAGGTATGAAAAAGCCCGCTCAATGGCGGGCTGTCAGTGTTTGTGGTTTGCCGAGTTACCGCCGGCGTCCATGATCTTGCCGGCGCCGGCGATATCGCCCGTTACGGATAACGGCCCGACAATTTTTACGGCACCTTCAAGCGTGATGTTCGCGGCCTTGGCCGTGATGGCGGTCGCCTCGGCGGTCAACGTAACCGTCTTGGCCGTGATTGCATCGTCGGTCAGTGTGGCCGACGTACCGCCCACCTTGACCAACACGGTGCCCGTAGGCAGCGTGATGGTGTAGCTCTTGGCCTGCCAGTCGTAGACCAGCGAGCCGCCATCATCAAACCGCCAGACCTCCACATGATCGCGGCTGTCCGGCTGGCTGCCGGCGTTGCCGTACAGGCCCGGTATGAACGTGCCCTGCGCGGGGTCGCCGCTGGGACTGACCAGCGCGCCCTGCTCGTTCAAGCTGGGCGCCCGCCAGTGGCGCGCCTTGCCAGCGGCCTGGCTGTGCCAGCGCACCCAGGCACTAGTCCAGCCATCGCCATCGGACACACGCACGCGGGCGGCCTCCAGATCCACCGCGACCACGCGGCACGCCATCACCGTGCAAGCCAGCATGCGGTCATGCTGGGCGCTTGTGTAGCTCATCCCATGGCCTCCGGTGGATCATAGGCCCCTTCGCTGCCGGAACCCGTGTCGGGGTGAAACCCAAACACAAGCGTGCCGGGAGGCTGTATTGGCCAAGGCCACTCCTCCTCGCCGAGGTAAATGATCTGAGTCCACTCGACCACCCACACGGCGTAAGCATCCAGTTCGGGGCGCGTCCAGTCTCGTTCTGCACGAATGAACTGTGAGGGCTCGACCGCCAGCCCCCACGTTTGGATCCGCAGGAGTACGGCCAACTGCGCCGCGACGAACGCGGCAATATGCAAGCAGTTTTCTTCCTCGGCCCCGACGATCACACGCGCTTCAAAGCGAGCATCAACCGCTGTTTCCCCCGTGCCCGGATCCTTGTCGGCATCTTCAAACCCCGCCAGCTCAAGGATCACCGCAGGCGGCGTGACCACCTGAATCCCGGCAGGCATTGTTCCCACATACGCGAGGCCCGGAATTGCCTCGCTGATGTGCTGCTCAATGGCGGCGTAAATCTGGCTGAGAGGGATTGAGTCCTCATCCATTGCCTGTTCTCCCCAGGTACTTGTGCAGCTCATAGTTCAGCTCCTGCTCCATCACTTCCAGCAGGCGTTGGTGAGCGCGATTGGTCCAGGTCTCGAAGTGAGGACGGACGTTGTCCAGGGTGATCTTGGCCTTGGCTAACGGGAAGCGGCTGACGTTTTCCGAGACCCACCCTGACCGTGCACCACCCGCGCCCGACACCTGGCTGTCGGGGTAATCGCTCGCGTCAAAATGCTTGCTGGCTGTGCGGATCCAGATATCAGCCTTGCCACCGTACACTCGCTTGAAAAAAGCGCCTTCGTAGCGACGGCCGGCTACCGTTACCCCAGAGCGCCCTTGCCTTGCGCGACCAGCGCGACTGGCCTCGATGGGGTTGATGCCAAACCAAAGCCTGCCCTGCCCGTTGCCAGCGACGGGAAACGCTTTGAGCCGCTGCCTTACCGCTGCGATGGCGATACGCTCCTGACGGCCCACTTCCCGAGCCATGTGAGTGCGAAGCCAGCGCAGCGTTTTGTTGATCGCCCTGCGCTGGGCTGCAGCCATCGCCTTGGGTACGAGCCGGGCGAAGTCAGCGAAACGCTTGATGTCTACCGCGCTGGCTTGCAGCGTGATCAGCCCGGAGCTGGCCGATTGCTTGTGATAGCTACCCACGCTCATGGCGATTTCCTCAGCACCAGAGTGACCAGACCGTCACCGCCTGGCTCGATGTTGGTGATGGTGTAGTTCCCCCCGCCATCCTCAGCCGGCATATCGATGACCACCTTCTGCTTGACCTCGACACCCGCGTTGTCAGCGACGCGGATGACCAGGTGCGGCTCACGCAGGGCGGTGCGGATCTGGCCGAGCTTGGGCTGCAGCCAGGGCGCCGAGAACATGCCAATCACGTCGCGCCCCTCGATCTGCGCCGCATCGCCGAGCACCTCGAAAACCGTGTCGTCCACATCAGCAAGCAGCTCGCGGAAGCTCACGATCAGAGCTTCAGGTGGATGATCGCGCGGGGGCGCGTGACCATGTGCAATGGGTTGGACTGAGCTTCGCCCGCAACGCCTTTCTTGAACGGCAGGACTTCAACCTGGCCGTAGTACGGCAGGCCTTCGGTGTTCACCGTATCCATGTAGTCTGCCGGCGCAAACCGCGAGATGCAGAGGCCAGGCACGCCTTCGGGCACCAACCGAGCTTCGTCGTCCGGGATGAAAGAGGTGCCGTTGACCTTGCCGCGATACCGCTCCCACAGGATCCCGCCGAACTCGAATGCCTCCCGGCCGTCTGCGCGTAGTGCCGAGGCGTACTGGCTTCCTTCGTAGGTCTTGGCGACGCTGCGGTGATCGATCAGCGCGCGCCAGAAGTTCTTGCCACAGAACGCACGTGCCCCGCTGGTGGTGGTGGCCCCGAGTGCTTCTTCCTGCGCGTCCAGCGCCTCGACGCATTTCACGCGAACCTTAGTTTCAGCGTTCGCCAGCTCCATCTGCACCACCACGGGCTGCAGGCCGAACCGTTCAAAGATGTTCAACAGGATGGTCGTGCCGTCAGCATCAAGCACATGACCGCTCAAAGCTCCCATGCGGTGAAACTCGTGCGTCGCGTCGAGCTGCCGTCGGGCTTTGGCCAAACGCTTGTTTACAACATCCTGCACCGCCTGCAGCTCGGTTTGTGAGCCGAACGCGCGGATGCCTTGAATCTCATCAGCACGAATGGTGAACGTCTCGGGCAGATGCACCGTGTTGAACGGCAGCAGGATCCGCTTGCTGCCATTGACGATGTGGCCAGTGGTACCGCGCTCACCTGCCGGGACCAGCGCCAGGGTGTCGCCGTCTTTTTCAACCTGGACGGTCACGGTGTTGACGCCCTCTTCTTCAAACAGCCCCAGCTCAGCCAGTCGGCCTGGCACAAAGGGCTGCTCGTTGATCGCGGCGGTCAGCGCGGGCACGGTAAAGGCGTTTTCTTCAAAAATCTCGATGGCAGCCATGAAGGCCCTCCAGTAATGCAAAACCCCGCACAGCGGCGGGGTTTGGTTGGGTTCTGCTCGCCTCAGCGAACGATGATGAAGTGGCTGGCCAGCGCCTTCTCGGCATCCAGATCCAGTCCGGTGAGCAGTGACGCGGTAACCTCTGCCAAGCGCACAACGGCGCGTCCTCGGCGCTCCTCATCGGAGGCCGGGACGCCGGCAAACAAAATGCACTTGGCGGCCTCGCTGCCATCCTCGGCGTTCGGATCGTAGGCAGTCAGCAGCCCACTCGCGGTGATCTGGCCGAGGACCTGCCCAGCCGGCAGTGCCACACCAGCCGCCAATGCGATGGCCTCGCGCGAGATCTTGCCGGCTCCCTCGGACAGGAGAAATTCACCGGCATGCACCGGTTCTACATAGGTCTTGCTCATGTTCAGGCTCCTTTGCCAGGGTGTTGTCGAGTCGCCTGCCGCCGAGCGGCGTAGGTACTTGTGGGTGTGGGGATCTTGGCCTGGACCGGCTCAATCTCGTCGTCAGCAGGCGGCAGGCTGTTGTCGATCTCGAAGCCCTTGCCAGAGCCAACCAGCTTGTCGAACAACCTCGCACGTACCGCACCGGCGTCCAGCCCGGCCTGCACGAACTCAGCAGTCATTTCAGGAAGGCGAGCAGCGACACATAGGTCTCGCACCGATTTGGCACGGGTCAACGCAGCCTGCACGGTCGCTTCATCTGCCAGCTTGGTGGACGCAATCAACGGCGCGACCAAGTTGCTAATGCCGGCAGTGGCGCAGGCCTTGGTGATCATCAGGGCCAATGCCGTTGAATCGGCCTCTGTCGGCGCAGGCGGATCATCAACTGCCGGCGGATCGTCTTGAACCAAAGGCTCGGCCTGGCTGGCAGTGAGCTGATCGAGCAGCGCTTGCGGCGTCTGCCGATATCGCGCCATGGCAGCCCCCTGCCCCAGGCAGGCTTGAACCTTGACGCCATTGCCGATCTCGTCAGCCAGCCCCAGGGCGAGTGACTCCTGAGCCGTGAGCCAGGTCTCGTCGTTGACCATGCGCCGCAGTTCAGCATCATCGATGTCCGGCGCTTTGGCCTTGTAGGCCGCAATGATCGCCTCGAAGGTCTGGTCGAGCACATCCGCCACCCGGCGAAGATCCTCGGCATCCCCACCCGCCAACGTCCATGGGTTGTGGATCATGAACATCGCGTTCGAGGCCATGACGATCCGATGCGCACCGCAGGCCGCTACGCTGCCGGCGCTCGCGGCCAGCGCGTCGATCCGGGCAGTGCATCGCTCACCCAGCCGGCTGAGCGCGTTATGAATGGCGAGGCCGTCGAAGAGGTCACCGCCGATGGTGTTGAAGGCGACGACAACTGGCGAAGCTCCATCGTCAGCGGCTTTAAGATCCTGAATGAACTGGCTGGCCGTGATGCCCCAGGTGCCAATCTCGCCGTAGATGAAGATCTCGATGGTTTTTGATTCAGACTCGCCGTCAGCCGTGGCATTGATCTTGTACCAGCTCTCGTCCTCCACCTGCAGGGCGGTTTTGGCCTTGTTGAAGATGCGAAACGGCATCAACTTTTTCATTTCGTTTCCTTTTGATCGGACTCGTCGGCATCGTCATCAATCGCGGACAAGGTGCTGTAGTTGAGGCCCAGTGCCTGTGCACGGGCGATGTCGGCGGCGTTCTCTTCGTCTACGATTTCAGCGTCGGTGCCCGCGCGCAGACACATCTCGCTGCGTGAGGTGAAGCCGGCTTTGACTTCGAGCATGCGGGCTTGAACATCCTGTACTGGCTGGATGTAAGCCCAGCCCTGCGGTACCCATCGCGTGCGCAGGTATTCGCGGCGCCGTTGGGTGTAGTCATCCAGATCGAGGGCGCCTGACAGAACAGCCATGTCCATCCAGGCACGCCGCACCGGGCGGCACAGCTGGTGGACGTACACCGAAAACTGGAGCTGCTCGAGCCGGCGGCGGAACTCGTTCAGCACAACCCTGATCACCCGGTCGTTGACCCCGCGCATATCGCCCGTCATCAGCTCGTAAGGCAGGCCCGCGCCCGCCGCTGCAGCGGTGAGCTGCTGCCGCATGAAGTCGGGGTAGTTGTTGCCGCCGTCCGGCGGGTCCGAGAACTCGACCTGCTCACCCGGCAGCAGCTCCTGCATCGTGCCCGGCTCCAGCCCTACCATCGGCGTGAAGCCGTCGCGGTCGTAGCTGACTGGTGCCCCGGTCACCATGTCGATCTGCGGCGGGCCTTCCGGTGCGGGCTTGCGGATGAAGCCTGCGAACAGATTGGCCACCTCTTGCCGAAACAGGACCGCATCGTCGTAACTGTCCAGGCTGCGCAACCGCTTCAATACCGGCGCCAACCGGGGAACGCCACGCAATTGACCTGGTTCAAGTGACTCGAAGATGTGCAGCATCTGCTCGGCAGGCACACGCACCAGGGCGTTGTACCCAGCATTGAGCGAGGTCTTGTCACTGGGATGGTTGCGATAGCACCAGTAAGCCACGCGCCGCCCGAGGCTGTTGATCTCAATGCCGGCACGGATCACATTGCCGGATCGGGTCACTTCAAACTTATCGTGTGGCACGAACTCGGGCGAGAGACATTGCAGCTGCAGCGGCACCGCCAGGTCATCTTCGAGACGCCGAGGACGCAGCCGCACGAAACACTCGCCCGACTGCTCGACCGTTCGCGCCACCAACGCCTGCTGGCCGTAAAAGTCGGTCAGCTCATCGGCGTCGGACTCGTCTACCCAGTCCTCCCACAGCACCTGCATGACCTTGCGCAGCGCCTTGTCGATGAGCCTCGGCTGCGGCGTGATGCCTGTACCGATGAGGTTGCTGACCCGCTTGTCGATGACATTGGCTGCATATGGATCATTGCGCACAGCCGCTCGCGAACGCGAGCGCAGGTTGCGCAGGGCCGGCATGATCAGACTGTTAGGCCCCGTGTCCGGTGCATCCCAGTTAGATGAGCGCCGTCCCTCGGCAGCGCCTTCGTAGCTGGCCTTGATCCGCTCGGGAACCAGTACGCCAGAACGCGTAAGGGAAATGTAACGGCCGCTCACAGGCCCTTACCTCCGTGGTAAAGCCGGACAACGCGGGAACGCGGCCCCGCAGCTTTGGCCAGTTCGGTACGGATCAGGTCACGTGCCTTGATCAGCTCGTCGACCGACCGATACTCAACCGTGCGGTCGCTGTATCGAACGACCTTTTCGCCGCGCGCAATCGCACGCTCGACAGCGGCGAGGTGTGCTTGTGTGTATGCCATGTCAGCGTCTCTTCAGGTAGCCGCTACTCGAGCTGCGGCGTTGCATTGGTTTCGGTGCCGGTCGCGGCGGCGGTGGAGGCGGCGAAGCAGGCCGGGCTGGCGGCGGCGTGGTGTCACGTGGGGTGGCCGAGTCGGATGGATCATCGTCATCGTCATGGTCATCTGCCTCGGTGACTGGCGGCTGCACAGCCACCGGTTCATCGAACAATCCAGCCTGTGCCAGGGCCTGCCGAAGCTTGTCCCAGTCGTGCTCGCCGTAGCGATGCAAGTTGAGGTAATAGGCCATGGCGAGGTTGTACACCATCAGGTCAAGCGCTTCGTTTCGGTCTGCCTTGCCCTTCACCCACTCAATCCGCTTGTAACCTTTGACGTAGCGAGCAACCTTGCGCTCGGCGACGCACTGCTGAAAGAACTCATCGGGAAGGTCCTTGGCAAAGTGCACCGCACCTGGTCCAGCCTCGAAGCTGTAGCGGTTGTAGATCCAATCCTTGGCGGTGTCGGTGCCGATCATCCACAGCTCGGCGCCATGGCGTTCGGTCTGACCTTTCCAGGTCACATCCACCAGCGAGGGGCGCTGGGCAATAACCGGTCGCCCCGGTTTGCTCGCGCCCTTGATCGCGAAGATGTTGCGCCAACGTCGCACTCGGCAGAACTGATAAACCTCATGGGTGTGGTGACCACCAGAGTCGATGCCCGTTGCCAGAATGCCGAGGCCAACGCCGCAGGGATGGCGGTACCGCACCTTCAGCCGCTCATCAAGCAAAGCCCAGGTGCGGTCGTCGGCTGGGTCGCCGGGGATGACCTGGTGATCGACCACCCACCGTTCCATACCGACGCCCCAGCCGATCACCATCAGCTCGAGGCGGTTGGCCTGCACATCGACAGCGGCAGTCAGCACCAGCACGCCGACGGTCAACGAACCGAGGACATAGTTCTCCTGAAGCGCGCGGGCTTGCAGTACATCGGCCTTGGTCTGCTCGACCGCACTGTCCCAGACCTTGGCCAAGCGGGTGTTATAGAACACCTGCATGGGTTCGAGATCGCCTCGATCCTGCGCCCGCTTGGCTTTCTGAAACTGCTTGGCCAGCGCGGACCATGAGGTCCAGCCCAACGGCGCATACAGGGCGTTGAGGTGAAAGCCGACTGTTTCGCCGTCGCCTTGGGCGTGGCCACGCCACTCGCCTTTGGCCAGCATCTCACCCTTGTGGTGTTCTTCGATCAGCACGTCGCATTCAGGACCGGCGCACTGGTAGTGAACGGTAGCGAAGTCAGCCGAATACAGAAGGCGCTCCCACTCCAGCGTTTGCATGTGCCCGCAGGACGGACACGGCACGTAGAAGTGTCGCTGATCGCTGGCCTGGAACAGGTCATCGATCCGGGACGCGCCCTTGATGGTCGGCGAGCTGGAGAAGTAAAACTTGGCGTTGCGGCCGAAGGTACTGCCACGGGTCTCCGCCAGTTCGATGGGGTCGCCCTCCTCGTCCACGTCGACATCCCAACGATCCACCTCGTCGCCGTAGACGTAGCGCGCGGACAGCTCTGCCAGGTTGGAGGCCGAGCCAGCCGTGGTCGCATAAAGGGTACCGCCCTCAAACTCCTTGGTGTCCATGGTGTTGCGTGCATCGCGCGAGCGGGACGTGGCGACACGTTCGCGCAGCACTGGGGTCGCGGCAATGGTTTTGCCCATCCGACCAGAAACACGCTTGGCCAGGGTAAGGCTCGGCAGCAGTGTCAGGATGTTGGATGGCGACATGTGGATCAGCGCGCCGATCCAGTTGAGCGCGATCTGCGTTTTCATCAGCTGCGATGCAACCATCGTCACCACCCGTTTGCACGGATGGGCAGGTGACAGGCAGCGCATGGGTTCACGGGCGTATGGGGTCCGGGCAGTGCGGTATTGACCTGGCTCGGCTGCACCGGTGTCACGCGGGATCCGCATGTACTCGTCAGCCCACTCATCCACCCACAACTCTGGGTCGGGCTGTAGCCCACGGCAATACCCAGCGCGGTACACCTTCGCACCGTCTGCGTATCCGGTGGGCATAGGCTCAGCTCTGTGTCATAGCTTGCTCAAGGTCGGCACCGTTCAATCGGATCGCGTCTTCAAAGACACGCCGGAAGGCGCCAGTGAGATGTTTTTCTATCTGCCAAGGATCGGTCATCGCGGCCAACTCGGCGGCGAGCTGGGGAGCGAGACCAAACATCAGGTCTCTGACCATCCGGCCTGCGGAATAGGCCGCGTCCTCAACGGACTTACGGTCCACCAAATTGCCTTGAGTCTTGTGAAATTCAGACTCGGCTAACTGAGCCAGGTAGTACTCGCGGTGGGCTTTGGATCGCTGAAAATTGAAACCACTGCCCGGAGCCAGATCCGGTTGCTGCACCGCAGGTGTGTCGGCCGTCGGTTGGAGCTGGCTACGGACATCCCGATCAATTCGGTTTTCTTCGTGCCGAGCTGCGACAGCCGCTTTGCTCGGATCAGCCGATTCAGCTAGCAGCAACTCTGTTGCTTTCACATCCACCTTGCCGTCGACGGTGAGTACAAGGCGGTCCTGTTTAGTTAGCTTTGAAACGTAGGATTTCGACCATCCATTGCGGGCGGCGAACTCCGACTTGGTCAGGTAAAGCATGTCGATTCTTCCAGTTTACCCAATGATTTCAGGGGGGTTAACCAGTTCACCGCAGTTCACTAAGCTGGTGAACCAGCTGCTAACACAGAAGCGCGGGTTTCCCGTCCCGTAACCCGGCCATATCGCCAGGGTCCCCTGCCTTTTCCGAAGTGATCGGCACCGATTCTTAGCGGTCATCTCCCATTCTCACCGTTCTGTGGTGGTACTTCGCAAAGACCCAGCCGCTTGGCTGCCCATCGTTCGTATAAACCGATAGCGACATCTGCACCGGCCATCGCTGTTAAGCATCCGATGGCTCCAGCAGACCAAATAGACATACCCGCCGAGTAGAGGAGCAAGATGGTCGACAATCCACAAACGACGCATGCTCCTGACCGTAGGACGATCCGACGAACTAAGGACCAACCACTTACACCTGCTTTATCTGCTCGCCACATTTCTCCAGACACACCACCGACAAGGGACATGATAATTACCATCCAAATAGGCATCTCGATTAACGTCTGTTGCTCATGGGTCATGAATCGCTCCAAGATGTCGATTGAGATCAATCGCACAAGTTAAAGGGGCTGTATGGAATACTTTAATAACATCCTCGCCACAGTGGGATCTGTGGCTGCAATTCTCAGCGGATGGGTCACGTGGATCAGGACCACCGCAGATGAGCGCGAAAAGCTCAAACAGACGCTAATTTCTCTGTGCTCTAACTCAGTCAAGAGTCTGACCGTGGGAGTGGCGTTCGGCGCGGGGCTAGTGAACTGGTGGGAGGTTTATCAATTTGGACAGATGGAATCTGCACCTTCACGCAAAGACATCCTCGTTCTCCTCATGACTGGATGGAATGGGATGTTTTATACGTTCGCCGCCTTACTTGTGGCAGCGCTGTGGGCGAAACAGGCACGGGACAAAAAATACCCTATTCACTCACAGACCTAACAGAGTGAAGCCCCGGTATTCGGGGCTTTTTGAGGAAGGGACCAAGCGCACTTTTCATATCGTGGCGCCTTTTTACCGGCTAACTGCAAAACCGAACAGAGGCTATTTTCGGTTCGCCGCCACGACGCTACTTCGGCGCACCCTCGGCGCAGCCACGGCGCATTCCGACCCGACGAACGGTATTGCTTCGATACGGCCCGGAACGCGCAATGATGATCCTGACCACCTGCAGGTGCAGCGCATCAAGCCAGTTCCAGTAGGTGCGCTCAGCATCCTCCGCCAAGCCCACTTCCCTCATCTGCTCGCGAATGGGAGCACCATGCAGGTAGCGAAATCTGGCCAACCGTGCCAATACCTCACCCCGATCATCACGGCGCTCCAGCTCAGCAACCGCAGCGTCGACTTCGGCGGCGGCGCGATCCATACCTAAACCACCTGCCGGGATACTGGACCCAGTAGCACCGCCGCGAGGGGCAGCGCCTTTCCACTGCATGATCGTGCCCATCTGGCTACCCACGCCGGCCTCCAGGCCAAAGCGTGCCCGCTGCTCGGCCCAATGGCGCATGAGGTCATCAACATCCTTTTTCATGAGTCAAATACCCCGCAAACCGCAACCCAACACATATTCAGCCAACCCAACACAAACCCAACACAATTAAAAACCAATGAAATCAATGTATTAATAAAAAGTGTGTTGAGTGTGTTGGGTTTGTTGGGTATTTCAGTCCTCGCATAGAGTTTTTTTCTGGCAGTGATGGAGGGTTGAGAATTCACGCGCATGCGCGCGCGCGCGAAAAAACCCAACACACCCAACACACATTGCCGCCAAGCCAGTGATTCCGGGACTTCTGGATGTGTTGAGTTGGCCAACCGAACCCGACACAAACCCAACACACCCAACACACTTATTGATGTAGTCATGCTGCAAGCACCCTTTTCACATGGTCCCAGCCATCCACGTTCCACCCAGCCAGCTTTGCCCTGGCGCGCCACTCGACGACGTTCTTGCCCAGCTCGGCCGACTTCATGGATGGGGGCAGGGAAGGATCGCCATCGCTCGGAAAAAAGAACGCAGCGAACCGCCTTTGATTGCCATCAGTCCACGGGATGGCCCGCGTCTTCTCAACCTTGGCACTCACCATCAACGAGAATTTTGTTTGGCTCATAGCATTCTCCCGATTGTGCGAGCACCACTCGATGAACATCGCGTAGATGTCCGTGGTCAGGGCGCAGCCCCACAGGCCGTTGCCAAGCTCGCCAGCGCGCCACAGGTAGAAGAAGGTCTGCCAGGCTGTGCGGCTCAGCTCCACCAGTCGTTGCCGCGCCTCAGTCTTGGGTGGTCGAGTGCGCTGGTTGAACTCGCCTAGGTCAACTTCCAACAACCAGCCGTACAGCGCCGCAACGCCGCCATTGGCCAGCTCTTTACTGATCGCCTTCTGCCGGTCAGGCGGCAGCGTCTCCAAAGGCCACATGACCAGCATGCGGCGGTCGTCTTCGCTGATCGGCCAGGGCATGATCTCGTTGCTGAGGAACGCCGAGTTCATGTGGTTGGCTTCTTCCCAGCCGTTGATGAACTTCGATTCCATACGCACCGTCTTGCCGGTGATCATGTGCTTGATCTTGCCCACCTGGTTGTAGCGCTGGTCGCGACTGACCACTTCCTCAAAGACCGCCCACAGCTTCCTGCTCTGCCAGGCGTTGAAGTTGCCCTCAAGCTGCGTCTGTCCGACCGTCGCACCGTACTGGCCGTAGAGCTCCCCGATAACATCGGCAAACATCAGGCTTTTGCCCGAGCCTTCCATCGTGGAATGGAACAGCACCGCGGTATCCATCTTCGCGCCCATGTTCTGCAACGGGTAGGCCAGCCACTTGATCAGCCAGTCCAGCGCCTCGGCATCGTGGTTGCACAAAAAGCTGATCAGCCAGCGCAGGTTCTCGCACGCCCCGTCGTTGCGAACAGGCTCGAGCGGCAAACCCTCAAACGTGTTGATGTACACGGCTGGGTCTTTGGTCATGGTCGGGTCGAAGACGATATGGTCGACATCTACCACACGTCGGTCCTGGCTGTTCAACCACCACTTGTACTCATCGCCCAAGGCCATCTTCACCGCGCCCTCGGGAATCCGCCGCTTCTTTTCCCGGTCCCACACATCCTTGGTGCCGTCGATGTAGACATACCGCTCGATGGGGTCCAGCTTGAGCGCCCCGCCCTTTTTCGCTGCCAGGCGCTTTACCTGCTCCAGCTCTTTGACCTGATCGAGGGACACCAGCTTTTTGTCGGTGCGATCAATCCACTGCTTCGCCAGAGGCTTGCCCACCAGCGCTTCAAACCCGGCCCGCTTCATCGACTGCGCCTTGTCGAGGTCCCACACGTTGGTTGAGCCTTCAACCAACGCGAACCGCCGCAGCGCAGCTTTCAACACCAATCCATCCGCCCCCTCACCCCCTGAGGCCGAGGAGCCGGCCGAGCTGGCCGCTGCTTCGTCCGATGGGGTACGGGGAAGCTCATCGACTTCACCAGCCGGGTCCGTCGCCGCGTCTGCTGGCTCATCGATTGATGGGTCATGGGGAAGCTCACCTTGCGGCGGCGGTGTGGGTGGCCGCGACTTCGCATCGATGCCGAGAATCCGCGCCGCCTCTCGGGTAGCCACCCGGCGATCACCGTCATGCACCAAGATGCAGTAGACGTCGAATGCGTCATTCTTGTGGCCGTTGCCCAGCGGATCAGAGCTGTGGTGCGAGTACAACTTGCCATCGCTGATGGTGACGCCAGGCAGGCCACTGCTGCTCTGCGGGGAGAGCCACTTGCCATCGATCCGCTGATACCCATGCGCCTCGATCAATGTGGCAATGTCGTGCCGGCGATTGAATTCCGGGATCACCTCGGGCAACGGCTGCCCGGATCGGACCAGCATGGGCTTTGAGCGCTCAGGTGCACGAGCTGCAGGCACGACTGGCTGAGGTCGCCACGGGCAAACCGCGTCGGCCTGCTGCTTGAACGCATCCCACCCCTGCCAAATGGCCAGGAGTTCAGCGGGTAATTCCGGGAGGCCTTCTGCTGAGGGTGGATTGCGCCAAGTGTAAGGTTTGCCAGTGTCGGGGTGAATCGAAGGTGGTAGGACGTCCTGCACCAGACCGCCGCGCAGCTCGAAGACGGTGATTTTCTTGAACGGCTCTGCCGCCATGCGAAACGCCGCCTCTCGGGCGGCATCACCATCATCCTTAGCTGCTTTGACCTGGACCATCAAACCTTTGTAGATCTTGCCGTCAGGGTCATTCTGGTTAGGCCACACCAACGAGTGGCGACTCAGTTCAACGCCTGCCGGCACCCTGAACAGGATGCGAAAGCGCAGAGGGTTGCCCACTGCCGTCGGATACGCAGCCGCGAGGGCGTCAACGTCCAGACCCAGCGTCTGCTGCAGGGCCAACCGAGTCAGCGGGACATCATCAACATCCAGCGAACAGACCCGGCTCGGCCCCAGCACAACGCCCAGGTTATGGCTCGGGTGCTGCTGCCAGAAGCCCTCGGCCTCGGCGGCGTCAGTGAAGTAGCCACCCGGCTTGTTCCAACCGCTGCCTTTGGGTGCCTTCTCGCCCGGTTCAATAGGTACCAGCGCGAGACCGAAAGCGTCGACATAGCGCCGCGCCCACTCGGCCATTGTTGGTGTAGGGCGGTCGGTCATCTGCGCCGCTCCCTCAGCTCTTGGCAACTGATACAGGTTTCGCAGCCTTGGACGAGTTGCTGACGCAGCAGCGGGATAGCATCGTCGCAGTCCTCGCAGAACTGAGCGCTGGCTTTGATCGGGCGTTGGGTATGGCGCTGCAGAGCCATCTGCAGGAAGTACTCGGATTGCTCAGCGGCCATGTCGAGCGGATCAGGAACGTTAGCCATTGACCTGATCCTCCATGGCATTGCGGGCACCCGCAGTAATCGCGAGTACCTGCCGGATCACGTCCAGGCCGCACGCTTCCAGTCTCTGGACTTCGTGCCGCTCCCATACGTTGTCCGCTGCGCCTTCATGCATGCTGCTGACGAACTGAGCGGCTTCCTCGAGTAGATGAGCAACCGCCTTCAACTGCTCGTTGGTCGCGGGTACGGGCTGCGGACGGTACCAGACCACCCCTGCCGCCCTGCCCAACGCATCCAGCACACGCTTGTCAGAGGTCCACTGCAACACTTCTTCAAGCTCGTCTGGGTTCAACCAGCGCCGCTCTTCATCATGCTTGAGCTTCTTTTGTAGGGCATCCAAGTCCATGCCCATGTCAAACGCCAGAGTGGTGATGCCGCCTCTGTATTCGCGCCCTGCGCGGTAAAGCGCATGGCGCAGGGAAAGGGCCGGACCTGAGTCCGGTAAAGTGTCGATGCGACTCATAAACCGTTAAACCTCGATTAACGGTGTAGTCACGGGACAGGGTAAGACCTATCCTACAACCACGACCGTACTGTGCTGTGCGTCGTCGTAGCTGGACTGGGGAGGTGAGAGGCCCCAGTCCAGCACCTATTGTTTCCCCTGTCTCAAATACGCCCAGTCGATGTCTGGTCGAAGCGTTTCACAACGAATCACCCCTCCCGTTTCTCGATCCAGACAAACAGCAAGACCTGCGCTAGCGCGTCGGTTGCCGTAAGCCACCTGTTTCAGTTGGCCAACCGACGTTCCACAGCGATGCGCGAAAGCCTCTAGCCCCTCCTTGTTCATCGTTTTCAAGCATTCGCTAAGCGTCATAGACACCTCCAATGGCGGCAAGATTAGCAATTGCTAATTATCAACGCAATAGCATCTTGTAATTTACTGTTTGCTAACGGAAAGCAATCATCACCGCATGGATATCAACGAAAGGCGTATCGCCTCCCTCCGCAAGATCATGGGTGCCTTGAGCCAAAAGGAATTCGCCGAGGCGCATGACCTGGACGCGTCGTACCTATCACAACTGTTGAACGGCCATCGGAAGCTGGGGGAAAAGGCTGCGTTGAATCTGGAGCTCAAGATCGGGCTCCCGGCAGGGACGCTGACATCTCCTCCCTCGGAGGAGTCCTCAACTAAAGCCCCAGACAACGTGGTTCGCCTGCCAACCCGATTGGCCAAGGACAAGAATTACGTGTTGATTCCGCATCTCGACATTGCGGCGTCAATGGGGTCAGGCAAGGTAGCCCCCAGCATGTACATTGAAGTCATCCGCGACATGACGGTTCATCTCGACTGGCTCAGGTTGCAGGGCCTGACGTTTTCCAAGCTCGATAACCTCGCGATCATTACCGGTGACGGCGATAGCATGTCGGCGACATTCGCGGATGGTGATGCGCTGCTGGTGGATCGCGGGATTACCGAAGTCAAGACAGACGCGATCTACGTCTTCACATTGGACGGTGATCTGTACATCAAACGCCTCCAGCGACTGACTGGCGGCCAGCTTCGAATGATCTCGGACAACCCCATTTACCCGCCAATTGTCATTGATGAGTCGATGATCGATCGTATGCACATTCAAGCGCGGGTTCTGCTCGCCTGGAACGCCAAGAAGCTGTAATTCCCTTCGCGCTGTGCTCTACCGGCTCTGGCTGGGGAACAGCCACGCCCAAATGAATTAGCATTTGCTATTGATCATGCAATTAGCTTTTGCTAATTTAGCTCCGTGTCACCCTCTCACTCAAAGGACACGGAACATGAAATCAGCACAGTACAAAGAGCCGGGAGTGGTCTTGATCCACCCCACGACCTGCAGCAGTCTGACCAAGATCCGGGCGTTTCAGCAGAACACCGGCCTGCAGGTTGTCGTCTCCAACACAGGAAAAGCACATGCCATTCCATGCTCCGGGGGTGCGGTATGAGCGACTACAACATTTCACTCCGTCAGGTGATGCTGCTTCAGAACACCCTCGAACATGGCGGTACGGCCAGCTGCCAACTGCGCCGGCCCGAGACATGCTTAGAAGCCAACATCAGTGTGGAAAACGACGAGGAGACTCACCACATCAAGGTGAGCCTCGGGCCGCTTGCCAGCTCGATCACACTGGCCCGCGATCCATCGACCAAATATCAGTCCTTACGTGACTTCCTGCAGGACTTGGCCAATGGCCGAGCCGAGTCGGGATCTCTATCAGAAGAAGCTATCGCCCTGATCGAAGCGCAGGAGTCGGTGGACGAGGTGATCCAAGCTGGCCAGATCGCCTACGTCATCAATACCACCAACCCTAGGCTCCCCTATGGCGCCGTTGTCACCAATGACGATGGAGAGGTCTGCGCGGCCGCGACCGGATCAAGCAAGGAACACCTCGCTGAGAATGTTCGCGCGAAGCTCTGGATTTACCAGGAGGGGTTCGAGGAGTGCGCATGAACACGCTGGAACAACTGCGTGCTCAGTGGACGACGCCCTGCCCGACGCTCACCGCAGTGAGGGAGCAGTACTTCCCCCATATCAGATCGGATCGCCGGTTCAGGGAGCTGATCCAGAAAGGCGTAATCGACCTACCGCTGAAGAAGCTGCACAACTCGGCGAAGGCTCAGCACGTGATTTACCTGCATCACCTCGCTGACTACCTCGACGCACAAGCGCAGCATTCAGCCTGATCCAGGCGCCCCCGGCCAACAGGGGGAAATTCGCCCGCCGACGCCCTCTCACACAGCGTTGCCGGGCTTAACGGAGCACAGCACATGCAACCGCACCAGTACGCACTCGCCGCCGGGGTTATCTGGCTGGTGACCCTGACCATTCTCCCCTTCCTTATCGCCACGGCACGCCGCCGCGCTTACGCCCTTGGCTTCGAGGCAGGAAAGGTGTACAGCGACCAAACCCTGAACCTGCAGCTTAAGGAGGCGAGGCAGTCGCTGGAGCTATTACGCGCAGACAATACACACGTAGCGAAGCACGCCAAGAATCCTGCAGACGCCCAGGTACTCCAGGTCAATCACCGACAAACACTGCTGGAGATCGCGGAAACCCTGCGTGTAGCTGCAGAGACGTGGAGCGCCTTCAAAACGGGTAAGAAACTTGAGCGTGACGCCATCCGACTACGTGGAAAGGCGCTGGTCATTGCGACTGCACTGAGTCCCGCCGGCACGGCCATGAAGCTCGTGCAGCGACAGGAGACAGTGGCATGAGTCCTCGCAAGCACTTGCTCAAGCATTTCCATATGTGCTGTGGCCTAGGCGGTGGCGCCAAGGGGTTCAACCGCTCCAAGCCCATCGTCGGCAACCTGCAGGCTGACTGGCAGTGCATTGGGGGCGTCGACGTTGATCCAGCCGGGCTGGCTGACTTCGAACGCTTGTCCGGTGTGAAGGGCACGCTGATCGATCTGTTCACCCGCGACCAGTACATCCGGTTCCACGGCAAGGAGCCGCCCCCGGGTTGGCGGGAGGCCACGCCGGAGGACATCCGACGTGCTGCCGGCGGACAGCGCCCCGATGCCGTTTTCATCAGCTCTCCATGCAAGGGAGCAAGCGGCCTGCTGTCCGAGACGATGAGCCTGACCCCGAAGTATCAGGCACTGAACGAGCTGACACTACGCTGCATCTGGCTGTTCTGCGAAGCCTGGGCAGATGACCCGGTACCACTGCTGGTTTTCGAGAACGTCCCACGCCTCGCCACCCGTGGCCGCCACCTGCTCGACCAGATCAACAGCCTGCTGTCCAGCTTTGGCTACGCAGTTGCTGAGACCACCCACGACTGCGGTCGGATCGGTAATCTGGCACAGAGCCGTAAGCGCTTCCTATTGGTCGGCCGCCATGTCGAGAAGGTCCCGGCTTTCCTCTACGAACCTGAGCAGAAGTCTCTACGGGCTGTGGGGGACATCCTCGGCCGCATGCCGCTCGCCGGAGATATTGAGGCCGCAGGCCCAATGCACCGAGTACCTGCACTGCAGTGGAAGACCTGGGTACGCCTCGCGCTCGTCGAAGCGGGCAAGGACTGGCGAAGCCTGAACGACCTCGCAATCGAGGACGGCTACCTGCGCGACCTGATCATCGTGCCGGAGTATCACCGGGGCGTCTTGGGCGTGAATCAATGGCAGGATTCGTGTGGTGTTGTCGCCGGCGCGAGTCGGCCAATGAACGGATCGTTCTCAGTAGCCGATCCCCGCGCCAAGACTGGCGCACTTCAGTATCAGCAGTACGGCGTACGGCGCTGGCAGGACACCAGCGGCGCAGTGATCGGGGTCAAGAGCCCAGGACAAGGCACGTTCAGCGTTGCCGACCCACGACGCAGCGGTGCAGGCTTCGGCAAGTACCAGGTCACGCCTTATGGCAGCGCCGCAGGCACCGTCATCGCCGGGAGTACCACAGGTCAAGGCGCATTTGCAGTGCAAGATCCTCGGCCAGGCATGCGGCGCACCAAGGGTGACGCATACCTTACAGGCGGTCATTACGGCGTGGTGCCGTGGGGCGGCCCAGCCGGGGCCGTGTCTGCAAGCGCTATGCATGACAATGGTCGCTGGAGCGTAGCCGACCCGCGCCTGCCCGCAGCGAATGACCGCCTGACCTGCGTCATCGAGTCGCTGGACGGAACATGGCACCGTCCTTTCACCACCTTCGAGCTTGCCGCCATCCAGAGCCTCGTTGAACCCGAGGAGCAACTGGAGCTGGACGGCTTGAGCGACCAAGCATGGCGCGAACGGATCGGCAATGCCGTCCCACCAGCTGCTGCCGAGGCCGTAGCCGATGTGATGGGCACCACCCTGCTGCTGGTCGCCCAGGGCGAAACCTTCGTGTTGAGCAGCATGCCGATTTGGGTGCGCCCAGTTGCCGTTGGCCTGAGCGTGGCTCAGCGGGAGGCCGCATGAGCATGCATCCCCACAATTGGTACGCATCCGAGGGTTATGACGGCGGGCTGCATCACTGCAGAAAATGCAGTCGAGACCACCAAGGCCCCCGCCCCAAAAACCACGACTGCCCAGTGTCGGACGCCGAACAGAGCGCCGCCGCGTGGCTAGGCCCGGCCGGGCTTTACCGCACTCGCCTAGAAGCCGTTCAAAACGGCGAGCAATGCCTTGAGCCCGTATCTGCAGACCAACTCTTTGCATACGCGCGAGCCCTTGTCCAAATGCAGATCGAGGGACGCCGCGATGTGTAAACCAGAACGCATTTGGCAGCTCATCAGCCTGGTATTGGCCGGCGCCATGATCGCGACGCTGATCCAATTGCGCCACGCCACCACAGCCACTCGGTCGGCCACTGGCACGTTACCGACTGTTAACAAAATGTCCGGCTACGAGCATCTGGCGCTGAGCCCGAACGCGCGCCGCGCCCATGAGAGGTACTCGCTGTGAACATCACACCGACCTATCACCCGGCAACCCGATTGCCTAAAGGCTTCCAGCCGCTGGTAAGGCCAGCAATGTCCGCAATTTGCGATGTATGTGGCAAGTCACGTACCCGCCGTGGCGGCCACGATAAATGCTCCAAGATCCGCCAAGCAGCTGGCTTCATCATCAGCCGGAGGACCACGGCATGACCATCGACCTCTCGAAATTGAAGGCGCTCGCCACTGCCGCCGCCGCGAACCAGTACGACGCCGTGGCACTGAACGATTACGGCATCGCTGTGCCGCCAGAGACGGTGCTAGGCCTGATCGCCGAAATCGAGCGCCACCGCCTGGTGAACGCCGAGGGCTGTAAGCCCGACAGCAACATCCAGCTATCCGGCCTCCCCTGCGCCGGCGTAGCGTCTTGCCACAGCCTCGACAAAGCGGAGGGCTGCAAGCCCGACCTCACCAATCAGCCCTTCAAGAGCATCAATTCTGACGATGTACAGCAGCTGATTCAGGTGATCGAAACCCTGGTCCCGTACGCAGAAGCCGAGGCATCCAATACATACTGCGAAGAAAATGCAGAAAAAGGCTGGACCTTGGCTGAGGATGCGCGCGCACTGCTGGATGAGATCAACAGCAAAAATGGTGGAGGAGTGAGGTCAGCATGAACACGGCCTTCGTACTGATGGCGCAATACAACGGTCTGGCAATCATCTCGCTCGAGCAAGTGTGCGCCGATTACTTCACGCACCTAACTCCGCTGGTGTTCCAACGAAAAGTGCTGGCAGGCGAGATAAAGCTGCCCATCACCCGACTTGAACCGAGCCAGAAGAGCGCTCGAGGCATCCACATTGCCGATCTGGCTCTCTATTTAGATCAACAGCGGGAAGCTGCACGCAAAGAGTGTGCGCAACTGAATCGAACGCTTCGGGCAGGCTAACAGGGAAACTGCAGCGCTCTCGATACACGTTTTACCTAGCCAACTGCTCCCATTGCACTCAGATCCGGCCAGTCAACTTCGGTTCTCTCCTTAATGCGTCGATGGTCGCCTACAATAGGCGGCCATCGGTCAAAAACAGACGACCGTAAATAATTGTACTCGACCCAGCCATTACTAGGACTAATACCTTTATGACACCCGATTGGGTTGCCAGCTTTCTATCTGCTAGATTTTTCATTGCTTGTGTTTTCGATGAAGTCAGGTACAAGCCTTTCGCTGAAGCCAGCAATAAGTGCCAACACTAGCAGCCGACTATTACTTTCATTCATAAAATTCAGAAACAAGCCTGCCTTGCATGCGATTAAAGCAATAACGCCGAATGCACAACCGAGCCCAACTCGAACTAGCCCTTGAAGAACTACCGTTCCATTGTGCTCATAGAGACTGACTTGCAGTTTTTGTGCGCGCTGAAGCACTGATATTACTGCGCCACACACCCCACCAAACAAACCAATTAAGAACAAATTAAGATTGAGCGTAAGGGCGGTCGAGTAAAAGTAGTAAATTACTCCTGAACCCAGCATGACAACGAGCGATGCAATCGCAACAAAAAGCACGAGATAATAAGCCGCAACACTATTTGCCGCCTTTGCAATGTACATAGAAACCGGATTGAAAATCTGACAGGTATCGACATCATCACCTTTTAATTTGGATCTCAAGCCAACGGTTAGGCATGTTGCAAGTTTTAAGTTTAAGAAGTCAGTTTTTTTCGAATGAACCGCGACCGCCCCCCACGCTCGCAACTTATAAAACTCGTCAAGGATATCCGAGTTGTAGAGCTGTAAATTCCTCACCCGATGCTTCACTTGCTTATCATGATCAATATATACAGTGAAGTCATTATTCGTAGCGATTATTAATTCCGGCCTTGGAAGAACATCTATGCGCGAGGACAACCTATCAAGCTCCGCATCGACGCTTAATTGGTCTGCCTCACTTAAGCAGCTAGTAGCAAAAATTCTCGACAAGACTGCGACGACATTACTCCTCAGGGAATCAATATAGATATTTCCAAACTCATCAAAAGATCTAGCCCTGAGCAGCTCAAGCTGACTTAATTTTGCGACCATAGCGCTATTGTTATTAGCCGACAAGTACTGCAAGCAACCACCACCTTCAAAAATAATATAATTACTACCATTTAGCACGAGCGCATCGACGATTTGTCCATCTACAGAGTCACCAACACGAACCGTAGTGAAGTCCGAGATATTGTTGCACGATAGTAATCTCGACAAGTGAAGCCCCTCATGATATTCAGCTTATATTTTATGGGTTTATAGTATTTCTATTGGAAAATTCGCTTTTAACCTGCCTGGTCGCTAAGGTCTGAGCGCAGCCCTTAACCACTGGTCGCTTCGCATCGTAACCAGCCGGTGCGCCACTCAACCCGGATGTGGAGGAATCGTACAAGCAATCTTAAGAGAGGGAATCCTGCGCACTCCCCTGTCAATTACGATATCCGAGCGCCGAGTGTAACTGGCGCGCGGGTAATCTGCTCTAACCACCTCCAGCCCTTATACCGATCATCGCGACCACGGAGATGGGTATAACGCCGCAATGAGTTCCAGTCACGATGCCCGGAAACACTCGAGACTCTGGGGATATCCCAATCCATTTCGAACAACCTGCTCACACCTTCATGGCGCAGATCATGAAAGTGTAAATCCTCCACACCAACCACCTTGCACGCCCTGGACCAGGCCGTACCAATTGAATCGGTGTTGTAGGGGAAGATCTCAGCGCACTGACGAGGCATGCTTTGAACAATCGCCCACGCCTCATCTGGCAGATGGCACCAAACATCGTTGCCAATCTTCTGCCCTGGATTTTTCATGTCACGCACTTTCACCGCCTGGCGATGCTCATCTAGATCCTCCCACCTGATGCGGGCGATCTCGTCCATACGGCGTGTAGAGAAGATCGCAAATGCCACGACTTTCGGCATGTGAATCACAGTGGGACGACGTGCAAGCATCTCGAAGAAATGCTCGAGCACCTTATCCAACTCTTCAAGGGTAGGCCGGCGATCCCGCTCCCGACTTTTCATATTGTAGCCGAGCCGCTTCAGTACCAACCGTGCGTCAGGCATGGCTTGAGGGTTGATCTCGTACTCCCAGGCCGCCCTGGCCAGCGACAATACTGAGCCAAGGTGAGCCAGATCATTGCCGGCTGTCTGCGGCTTGATTCCCCCGCCTTCAGTGCTCATACGCCACAGGGCGTAGTCCACCAACACCTGCTGAGAGATATCGGAGTCGACCACCTCGCCGAGGTAACTGTTCTTGATGGCCAGCAGGGTCTGCCGCTTCGTCTTACCCAGCGGCCGGGCTTTCTCGGCTTCAATCAGATAGCGATCAATCATGTCTTTTATGGCGTGACCACAACGATTGGCCCGTTCTATGGCACCAGGTACTGATAGCTCAGTCTCTCGTCGCTTTACCCAGGCCACCGCTGCCTGTTTACGTACGAAGGTCTGGCTCTCTTGGTAGACTGTGACCTTGTCGCGGTTGATGCGAATCTGAGCGGTGTAGCTGGTGGTGCCATCGGCTTTCTTGCGCGGTCTGATCGTTGCCATAGGAAATTGGTACACGTCGTTGGTCAGTTGGTACATTGTACCAAGCGCTTGGTAAAAACGCCTTAAAACCCCCGAAAATCGGTACGAAACACGTTGAACGCAAACACTGACAAAACAGCCTCAAAGCCACAAACCACGCGTCCTGAGCCGTCCCGCCGGTTCAGCGTCGCACCGATGATGGACTGGACCGACCGCCACTGCCGGTACTTCCTGCGCCTGCTCTCCCAGCACACCCTGCTCTACACCGAAATGGTCACCACCGGCGCTCTGCTGCACAACGACGCCGACCGTTTCCTACGCCATGACGTCTCCGAGCACCCGCTCGCCTTGCAGCTCGGCGGCAGCAACCCGACCGACCTGGCCGCATGCGCAAAACTCGCGCAGGCAGCAGGCTACGATGAGGTCAACCTCAACGTCGGCTGCCCAAGCGACCGGGTGCAGAACAACATGATCGGCGCCTGCCTGATGGCCCATCCGGCGTTGGTCGCCGATTGCGTCAAGGCAATGCGCGATGCGGTTTCGACGCCGATCACGGTCAAGCACCGGATCGGCATCAACGGCCGCGATAGCTACGCCGAGCTGTGCGACTTCGTTGGCCAGGTGCGTGACGCCGGCTGCCGCAGCTTTACCGTACACGCGCGGATCGCGATTCTCGAGGGCCTCTCGCCCAAGGAAAACCGCGATATCCCGCCGCTGCGCTATGACGTTGCCGCGCAGCTCAAGGCTGACTTCCCCGACCTGGAAATCATCCTCAACGGCGGCATCAAGACGCTGGATGAATGCCGCACTCATCTGCAGACGTTCGATGGTGTGATGCTCGGCCGCGAGGCCTATCACAACCCGTACTTGCTGGCCGAGGTCGACCAACAGTTGTTTGGCAGCACCGCGCCGGTAGTCACCCGCAGCGAGGCGATGGTGCGCCTGCGGCCTTACATCGTCGCGCACATCGAAAGCGGCGGCGCGATGCATCACATCACTCGGCATATTCTCGGCCTCGGCCAGGGCTTCCCGGGAGCGCGGCGGTTCCGTCAGTTGCTGTCTGCAGACATCCACAAGACCGACCAACCGCTGGCGGTGCTGGATCAGGCGGCCGAGCTGCTGCAGGGCCGTTGAACCGTCGGGCGGGAATGGATGGAACCCTGAGCACGGCTACGACTCGAATGTGCACACTTTCTTCAGCGCTGGGGCTGCGGTTCGCCGTCGGCCCCTGAGCTAACCCGCCGTCCCTCGTGTTTAGCCCTGCCTGATCAAGGTTTCGCGCTATTTCACGAGGGGCATGCTCGGCCTGCCCTGACGCCCCTTGAGCGCTGCTCCGGGCTCGGGTAATGTCGAGCCATTGCACAGGACAGAGCACGCCATGACTTCCAAGCTGGAACAACTCAAGCAGTTCACCACCGTGGTCGCCGACACTGGCGATCTGGATGCCATCACCCGGCTGCAGCCGGAAGATGCCACCACCAACCCTTCGCTATTGCTCAAGGCTGCTGGTATTGCTGGCTATGCCGACTTGCTCAAGCAGGTGAAGGCGGATGCCAAAGGCGATGTTGGCCTTGCCTGTGACAAGTTCTCGGTGGCGGTAGGTAGCGGGATCCTTAAAGTCATCCCGGGGCGGATTTCGACCGAGGTCGATGCGCGCTTGTCGTTTGACGAAGATGCGCTGCTGGCCAAGGCGCGCCAACTGATTGCGCTGTATGACGCAGCCGGTGTTGGCCGTGATCGGGTGCTGATCAAGCTGGCGTCGACCTGGGAAGGTATCCGTGCTGCCGAGAAGCTGGAGAAGGAAGGCATCCAGACCAACCTGACCCTGCTGTTCTCCTTCGCTCAGGCGCAGGCCTGTGCCGACGCTGGGGTATTCCTGATTTCGCCATTCGTTGGGCGTATCTACGACTGGTACAAGAAGAGCACCGGCAAAGAATATGTCGGCGCTGACGATCCGGGCGTGCAGTCGGTAACCCGTATCTACGACTACTACAAAACCAACGGCTACAACACCGTGGTGATGGGCGCGAGCTTCCGCAATATCGGCCAAATCGAGCATCTGGCCGGCTGCGACCGGCTGACCATCAGCCCTGAGCTGCTGCAGCAGTTGAGCGAAGACCACGGCGAGCTGCCGCGCATCCTCAAGCCTGGCAATGCCGGTGAAGCCAAGCAGCAGCTGAACGAAAGCCAGTTCCGCTGGGCGATGAACGAGGACGCCATGGCCACCGAGAAGCTGGCCGAGGGTATTCGCCAGTTCGCCCGCGATCAGGAGAAGCTGGAAGCGCTGATGGCCGACAAGGCTTGATACAAATCTGCGCGTAAGCAACAGGCGGGAAATGCCGAGCATTTTCCGCCGTTTTTTTGCCTGTGAGATAATCCCCGGCTTGACCGAGCTGTTGAGTTGTCGATGACGCCCTCCCCCGAATCGTTACCCCTTGTCCTCGCTGGCCCGGTACTGCGCCGTCTGGAGCCTCAGCGCCTGGCGATCTGGCTGGTTGGATCGCAACCGCTGCAGCTGGACTTCGTCCTTGAACACCCCGGTGTCACTGCTCAAATTAATTGCCAGACCGTGCCCATCGGCAGGTCGGCTTTTATCCACCTGCTGGATATCCGTTTCGACACCGCGCTGCCGTTTGACGTGACCCTCGAATACGACTTGCTGCTCGATTCGGGCGAAGGCATTGCCAGCTGGGCGCCGCACCTGCTCTACCCGGGCGCCAGCCGACCGAGCCTGGTGCTGCGTGAGCGCATCGACCAACTGCTGCATGGCTCCTGCCGCAAGCCTCATCACCCGGCGGCCGATGGCCTGCTCTGCGCCGACCGTTTGCTGCAAGCGAACCCAAATCCGGAGCAGCGGCCTGCGGTACTGATGATGACCGGCGACCAGGTTTACGCCGACGATGTCGCCGGGCCGATGCTGCGTGCGATTCACAGTTTGATCGAGCGCTTGGGGTTGTTCGAGGAAAGCCTGGAAGGTGCGCTGGTCGCTGACAGCGCCGAGCTCTACGGCCACCCTGCCTGTTATTACCACCGCGCCGATCTGCTGCCCGCACAGGAAGGTAACGAGACCCTGCGTGAGCGCTTCTTTGGCGGCAAGCGCAAGCCGATTTTCTCCTCCAGCAACGCTGACAACCATCTGGTGACCTTCGCCGAGGTGATGGCGATGTACCTGCTGGTGTGGTCACCAACGCCTTGGAGCCTGGTGCAGATGGACATGCCGGCGGGGCTGACCGACAAGCGCCAGGCGCGCTATCAGGAAGAGCTGCCGCTGATCGAGGGCTTTGCCGCAGGGCTCGGTCAGGTCGCTCGGGTCATGGCGCACTTGCCGTGCCTGATGATTTTCGATGACCACGACATCACCGATGACTGGAACCTGTCGGCGCAGTGGGAAGAGACCGCTTATGGCCATCCGTTCTCGCGGCGGATCATCGGCAACGCCCTGCTCGGCTACCTGCTCTGCCAGGGCTGGGGCAACGACCCGGACAGTTGCACGCCACTGCTGGAACAGTACTGCAGCCTGGCCGAGCAACATCTGGCCAAGCAAGCGCAGGATGCACTGATTGGCGAGCTGCTGCGCTTTCAGGGCTGGCAGTTCAGCCTGCCGACCACCCCGCCGCTAGTGGTGCTGGACACCCGCACCCGGCGCTGGCGTAGCGAGAACAGCCTGAGCAAGCCTTCTGGCCTGCTCGACTGGGAAGCGCTGTGCGAGCTGCAGCAGGCATTGCTTGACCACCCTTCGGCGATCATCGTGTCACCGGCGCCGATCTTCGGCGTCAAGCTGATCGAGGCGGTGCAGCGGGTGTTCAGCTGGCTGGGTTATCCGCTGCTGGTCGACGCTGAAAACTGGATGGCGCACCGCGGCGCGGCGCAGGTCATCCTGAATATCTTCCGCCACTCGCGCACCCCGGGGCATTACGTGGTGCTGTCAGGCGACGTGCATTATTCGTTTGTCTATGAAGTGATGATCCGCCATCGCCAGCACAACCCGCACCTGTGGCAGGTCACCAGCAGCGGCATCAAGAACCAATTTCCGCAGCGTTTGCTGGATGTGCTCGATCGGCTCAACCGCTGGCTGTATTCGCCGCGCTCGCCCCTGAACTGGTTTACCAAACGGCGCCTGATGGAAGTCGCACCACGCCTGCCGAGCCGCAGCAAGGCCGGCGAGCGGGTGTGGAACAGCGCGGGGCTGGGGCAGGTATTTTTCACCGCTGACGGCCAGCCGGAGCGAGTGTTCCAGCTCAATGCGGATGGCTCAGAGGCTAATGAGTTCTTGCGCGATCAGTGAGCGGCTGCGCTGATCAGTTCACCGCAGTCGAGGCTCAGGAGCGCTCGAGCGCGCTGACCAGGTCATGGAAGGCTTCACGATTGGAGTCGTTCAGGCCCATGAGGATGCGGTGTGCCTCAAGCACCTTGGAGCGTACAACCTCTTCGCTCTGGTCTTGCGACGGCAGGTCGGTCAGGCACTCTGGGCAGGGGATCGGCCGACCCACAATGTTGAACACCTGATCGAAGCCCATCGACTGCAGCAAGCGCGAGATATCCGGATTGGTGGTGACCACGGTCGGCAACAGACCCACCTTCTGCCGGGACAGAATGGACAATTTGGCCAACAGCCCAAGGGTGGTGCTGTCGATGCTTTCGGTTTCGGTCAGATCGATGACGATGGCCGAGAAATTCAGCGCAGTGAAGATTTTCTCGATCGTCGCATCCAAAGCCGAACACAAGGTCAGGCGTACTTCACCGACAAACTTCAGTACAAAGGTACCGCTTTGCTCGGCGAACTGGATTCTACCGGTACTCATTGAAGGTTCCTGCTTAACACCAATAGGGCGATATCATCCGGCATCTCCCCAAGCGTAGCCAATCCGAAACGTTGGCGCAGCCCATCCAGGCTACCCCCTGCTGCTTTGACGACCTCCGGCAACGCAGCCTCTTTATCTTTGAGCGTGTTACCGGGCAAAAGGTCCAGAATACCGTCCGACATCAGGCTGAGGCTGAACTGCGCGGGCAACTCGACCACCAGATCCTGATAGGTGGCCTCTTCGAACAACCCCACCGGCAAGCCGCGGCCTTCGAGGTAGCGCGTGTGCTCCGGGGTATACAGCACCGGCATTGGCAGGTGGCCGCCGACGGCGTAGGTCAAAAGGCCGGTGTCTTCGTCGATGACGCCACCGACCATGGTCACATGCTTGCCCAGCTTGCAGTTGATCAGGCCACGGTTGATGTGACTGAGCACTTCCGAAGGCTTGAAATCGCGCATCTTGCCGCCACGCTTGAATTCGAACATCAGGCGGGTGGTCATGAATTTCAGCAGTACGGTCACGAACGCCGATGAAGCACCATGGCCGGATACATCGGCCAGGTAGAACGCGATACGCCGCTCATCCACGCGGAAGTAGTCGGCAAAGTCGCCCGACAGGTACAGCGACGGGATGATCTGGTGCTCGAAGGAGAACTCGCCGGCTACCCACGGGCTCTCGGGCAGCATGTTCATCTGCACCTGGCGCCCTGCGGTCTGGTCTTCCTGCAGCAGGTGCAGGCTGGCCTCGAGCTCGCGATTGGCGGTTTCCAGTTTGTCGCGATAGCGCTGGTTTTCGACCAGCAGGCGCGAGCGGTCAAGCGCACGGTGCACCGAGTGCTCCAGCACTGCCAGGTCCTCGAGCGGCTTTATCAGGTAATCGTCGGCGCCCAGGCGCAGAGCCTCGACAGCGTCGCTCATGACACCGGCACCCGACACCACGATCACCGGCAACTGCGGGGCCACTTCGCTGATCCGACGGATCAACTCAAGGCCGCCCATCTGCGGCATGCGCAGATCGCAGATCACGAGATCGGGCTGGTGTTGTTCGAAGACCTGAAGCCCCTGCTGGCCATTGCCGGCCTGGAGGACGCTAAAGCCGCTGTCTTCGAGATACGCGGCGAGGCTCGCACGGACCACGTCGTCGTCATCGATAATCAGCAGCGTTGCACTGGTTTTCTGCATGTGGGCGAACGGCGCCGGATTAGGTTTGCGTAGGATCGTCGCAATTGCGCCTATCACTACTGGAATACTGTTTGGCTGCTCTACCTATAGAGTTGTAGGACAAGAACTCTTGTCCGGCAACAGCAGAGGTGCCCTGTCAGGCGCAGACGGTACTCCCATCCGCCGGGGGTTTCAAGCATGCGCGAGTCGGCTTGATTACACAGCGTTTGGCAAATTGCTGGTAGTTATAAGAAATGTGTTTGAGGTAACCCGATGGATGGTTGCAAGGCCCGTTGCGGGCCCAGCTTTGGGGCTGCTTTGCAGCCCCAGCTACCCGGATTCAGAAGTCGTCTTCGACTTCGCCATCCTTGACCTTGAACTCGCGGTTCTGCAGGTAGGCGTTGCGGATGAACACGTACTTGTCGCCACTGATCAGCTTTTCAGCCGAGAGCAGGCTGGCACGGGTGTCAACCAGGTCTACCCCCAGCGTAGTGTTGCGGGTCGGTACATGATCGATGTAGCGGTACGGCTTGGTGTAGCTGTCCGGGTACTTGGCCAGGCCGTCACGCACGGTGCTCGGGCCGAGCAGCGGAATGACCACGTAAGGGCCACTGGCGACGCCCCAGTAACCGAGGGTCTGACCGAAGTCTTCGTCGTTGCGCTGCAGGCCCATGCGGGTACCCACATCGAACAAGCCGCCAATACCGAAGGTGGTGTTGACGATCAAGCGGGCGGTGTCTACGCCAGCAGCGTGGGGCTTGAGCTGCAGAATATTGTTGGCCAGGTTGGTGACATCGCCGATGTTGCGGAAGACGTTGTGAATGCCGTCTTCGACGAACTGCGGGGTGATCGCCTGGTAGCCTTGGGCCAACGGCTTGAATGCATAGGTGTCGATCGTATCGTTGAACCGGAAGATCGGCCGGTTGACCGCCTCCCAGGGATCTTCTTCGGTAGCTGCCTGCGTAGCAGCCACGGGCGCCAGCAACAGACTGGCGCAGACACAGGCCTGGGTGATTCGCTCGATCACACTGGCGCCGATCCTATGCATAGATGTTTCTCCATCAAGATTCACGGTCGCAGATGCGCGTTTGCTCTGCTGAGTTTGGGCGACAGTATAAAGCGTCGACGGCTGATAAACAGCTTTGCTGAGTATTGCTCAACATTTTGTCAGTAACTGTTGCTACGTCATCTACATGTAACAGTCGCTACTTAGTCTGACTATTTTCAGGGAAGTTGCCATGCACGACGCACCCGCCTTCACCGCTGTGCTTTTCGGGCTGCGTGGCTGCCTGGTGGAAACCGCCAATGACGTGTCTGCGCCAGCGCCTGGCGCGCTGGCCATGCTGGCTGACCTGCATAGCCAGCAGGTGCCTTGCATCTGGCTGGATGAGCCCGGCACCGGCGGGTCATTGACCAGGGTGCTGCCGAGCTGGCTGCCGGGGCATTCGACCCCTTCCCTGCCCTGGCCGGCACCGAATGCCTGCTGGCAGGCGCTGATGCAGCTCAACAGCGCGAAGCTCGATGGCAGCGTGCTGGTCAGCGGTGATCCGCGCTTGCTTGAATCTGCGCTCAAAGCCGGTTTGTGGACTATCGGCCTGGCGGCATGCAGCCCCCGCTGCGAGGCCTCGGCGAAGCGCTGGCAGGCGATGACCGCCCAAGCCCAGCAAGCGAATCGCGGCAAGGCCACCCTGGAGCTGTTCAGGCTCGGCGCGCATTCGGTGATCGATCATCTGGAAGCGCTACAACCGTGCCTGGCGGATATCGCCCAACGCCGCCGCAAAGGTGAAAAACCCTGATACAGGCGGCTTGATGCGGATCATGCAAAGCCGTGGCGAGTGGATTACGCTTGAGGCATGCGCGAACCTTTGCCCAATGGCCGAGGTCCATGCTTTGCCAAGTCATAGAGGGAGAACACCTGATGCCTGCCCGCGAATTGCAAGAGCAGCTCGATAGCCTGCGCGATCAACTGGATCGCAACCCGCCGCTCACGCTGGAAGAGCGCGACAACCTGCACAGCCTGATGCAACAGATCGAGGCGCAGATCAAACTGGAAGAAGCCACCCAGGACACCAACCTGGTCGACGGCGTCAACCTCGCCGTCGAGCGCTTCGAGGTGGCCCACCCCGACCTCACCGCCACGCTGCGCAACATCGCCAACAGCTTGCACAGCATGGGCATCTGAATCAGGCGGGGCCGACGCGGCACTCAGATGCCCCGTCGGCCAACTATTACTGCCGAACCAGACGCAGGTTTTGCGGGCTGATCGGCCCGTTGCTGCGGTACGGGTTGATATCCAGCCCACCGCGACGCACATACCGCGCGTACACCGTCAGGTGCTCAGGCTGCAGCAAGCGCTTGAGGTCCAGATAGATCCGCTCGACACACTGCTCATGGAAGTCAGCGTGCTGGCGGAAGCTCACCAGATACGTCAGCAAGCTGGCGTGATCCAGCGCCAGGCCCTTGTACTTGACTACCACCGTGCCCCAGTCAGGCTGGCCGGTCACCGGGCAATTGGACTTGAGCAGGTGGCTGTGCACCGTCTCTTCCACTACTTGGGTTGAATCGCACTGCAACAGTTGCGGCTGCGGTTGCTCGTAGTTGCTGATCGCGACATCGAGTTCGTCAATGCACACCCCAGGCAATGCCACTACACCTTCATCCTGCACTTCTGCCAGGCTGCGCACGCGCACCGTCACCGGCGCGCCCGCAGCGGCAGACAAGTCTTTCTCCAGGCAAGCCTGCAGCTCAGCGCTGCTGGCAAAGGCCGTCTGGTTAAGCGAGTTGAGGTACAGCTTGAACGACTTCGATTCGATGATATTCGGTGACTGTGCCGGGATGGCGAACTCACCGATGGCCACCACCGGCTTGCCGGACGGCAACAGCCAGGACAGCTCAAAGCAGTTCCAGTAATCAACGCCCTGCCACGGCAGGGCGTCGCCACTGACACCAAGCTCGTCCCACTTGGCCAGGCGCGGAATCGGGAACAGCAGCGACGGGGTGTAGGTTGAAATGTATTCACTGGATTTACCCAGCGGAGAGTCTTCGGCAGCGGGATGCATGGTCAGGACCTGGAAAAAACGGATGCGCCCAGTTTACCGGTTTTGCAGCCCGCCTTGGGTCCGAACTCACTCGATGGTCAGCGGCCCGACCATCCCGGCCTGATAATGCCCCGGCACGTTGCAGGCAAACTCGATCGGCGCAGCGCTACGGAAGGTCCAGGTCAGCTCGCCGCGCTGGCCGGGCTGCAGCAGCACGGTGTTGCCGCTGTCGTGGCCGTGTTCACCATGGCCCATCTGGCTGTGATTCATGCCCCCGCTGAACAGTTTGCCCTGCATCGCCACCATCTGTTTCTGATGCTCTGCGTGCATGGCCTTGTCGCCCAGATTGAACTCGTGGGGCAACTGGCCCTGGTTGATCAGCACAAAACGCACGGTCTCGCCGGCCTTGACCTGCAAACTGCTGGGCTCAAAGGCGATGTCCTTGAGCACCACCTCAACCGTGCGAGTGGCCTTGGCCGCTGGCGCTGGCTCACCGAAAGCGAAGCTGGTGTGCTCGGCGTCAGCCCAGCCCGACGTGCTGAACAGCGCGAAGGCAGCAGCGATGAACAGGTGTTTCATATCTACTCCGATAATGACGGCAATGTCGTGCCACTCTGCGCTGGCGCAGCTGGCAACTGGCTGACCGCAAGATTACAACTTTGTCAGCTTGGCTTGAGAGCGGGTTCGTCACGTATCATTTCCACTACTCCCTGACCGACGCAAAAACCTGATGAAACTGCTGATCGTCGAAGACCAGGTCAAGACTGGCCAATACCTGCAACAAGGCCTCACCGAGGCCGGCTTTGCCTGCGAGCTCAGCGCCGACGGCGAAACCGGGCTGCACCTGGCGCTGACCGGCGATCATGCACTGCTGATTCTTGATGTGATGCTGCCAGGCCGCAGCGGTTGGGAGATTCTGCAGGCGGTACGCCAGGCAGGGCTCGCCACCCCAGTATTGTTCCTCACCGCCCGCGACGCCGTGGAGGACCGCGTGCATGGCCTGGAACTGGGCGCAGACGACTATCTGGTCAAGCCGTTCGCCTTCTCCGAGCTGCTGGCCCGCGTGCGCAGCTTGCTGCGCCGAGGCGCCGCCGGGGTGCAGGACACCACCCTGGCCTTGGCGGACCTGCGCCTGGACTTGATCCGCCGCCGCGCCGAGCGTGCCGGCCAACGCGTCGACCTTACCGCCAAGGAGTTCGCCCTGCTGGAATTGCTATTGCGCCGCCAGGGCGAGGTGCTGCCCAAGTCGTTGATTGCCTCGCAGGTATGGGACATGAACTTCGACAGCGACACCAACGTCATCGAAGTGGCCATCCGCAGGCTGCGGCTGAAGATCGACGACGGTCACGCCAGCAAGCTGATACACACGGTGCGTGGCATGGGTTATGTACTCGAAGAGCGCCAGGACTGATGCGCCGGATATCCCTCGGCAGCCGCCTCGCTCTGCTGTTTGCTGCCTGTACCGCGGCGGTTTCGCTTGGCGCCGGCGTGCTCTTCACCCAAGCCAGCGAGCAGCATTTCATCGAGTTGGATGAGCAACTGCTCGACACTCGCCTGACGCAGTTACGCGAGCAACTTACCGGTCTCCAGACACGGCAGCAGGTGGTCGACAGGCTCCCCGAGCTACGGAGCCAATTCAACCTCCAGACCGATGTCGCACTGCGCATCAGCAGCGGCACGGGCCAAGCCTGGTTCGAAAGCCGGCAAGGTTTGCCCGATGCCAACCAGTCTGCACAACTGAAGACACTGCAGGCCGGCGGCGTCGACTATCGCGGCTTGTCGGCGCCATTGATCGAGCATGATCCACAGTCACCGCAACTGACCGTGTTGCTCGACATCACCCATCACCAACATTTCTTGCAGAGCATGCAGCGCTTGATCTGGCTAACGGTGGGCCTGTCGGCACTAGCCACGGCATTGCTCGGCGCCTGGGCGGTACGCCGCGGCTTGCGCCCGTTGCGCCAGATCGGCGCGGTGGCGGCGAGCGTCAACGCTCGTTCGCTGACCACACGCCTGCCAGTGGCGCAGATGCCCGAGGAGTTGGCTCAGCTGGCAGAAAGCATGAATGCCATGCTGCAGCGGCTGGACGATGCGTTTCAACGGCTGTCGGCGTTCTCCGCAGACATCGCCCATGAACTGCGCACGCCGTTGTCGAACCTGCTGACCCACACTCAGGTGACGCTAACCCGCCCACGCAGCCTGGACGAATACCGCGAGGCCTTGCATGGCAACCTGGAGGAGCTGCAATGGATGGCGCAGCTGGTCAACGACATGCTCTACCTGGCCAAGGCTGAGCACGGCCTGCTGGTGCCTGAACAGCAGGTGCTGGACCTTGCCTCGGAAGTGGATGCACTGCTGGAGTATTACGCGCCACTGGCTGAGGACGCTGGAGTGACCCTGCTCCGCGAAGGTGAGCTGGTGATCGAGGGCGATCGGCAGATGTTGCGGCGGGCGTTTTCCAACTTGCTGGAAAATGCGCTGCGGTTTGCTGGAGCAGGTGGCGTGGTGAAGGTGGGTTTACAAGCTGGAGGCCAAGTTACGGTCGCCAATACCGGTGCGGCGATTGAAGCAGCGGCTGCGCAGCGCTTGTTTGATCGATTCTACCGCGGGGATTCGGCACGGGCCGAAGGAGGCGCTGAGCACGCCGGGCTGGGCCTGGCAATTACCCGTTCGATCGTCCTCGCCCATGGTGGCGGGATTCAGGTGGAGTGCGAAGCAGGATGGACGCGGTTTGTGATTGATTTCGGCAAGGGGCCGCACAGCGGCCCCAAAGATACCAGCGCCGGTCTCACTCGTAACGCAACGCCATAGCCGGCTCGATCTGCGAAGCCCGGTAAGCCGGATACACGGTCGCCAGGAAGCTCATCACCAAGCCCGCCGTACAGATCATCAGCACATCCCCCCACTGCAACTGCGAGGGCAAGCTGCTGATGAAATACACATCGGAGGTGAAGATGTGCTGGCCGCTGACCCGCTCCAGCCAGCCAACGATCTGACTCACGTTGATCGCCGCAATTACCCCCAGCACCCCGCCAATCAGCGTGCCGACCACACCGATCAAGCTGCCCTGAACCATGAACGTGCCCATGATCTGCATCGGCGTGGCGCCAATGGTGCGCAGGATGGCGATATCCGCGCCCTTGTCGTTCACCACCATCACCAAGGTGGCGATGATATTGAACGCCGCCACCGCGATGATCATCATCAGCAGCAAGCCGATCATGGTCTTTTCCATCTTCATGGCGCTGAACAGGCTGCCCTGGGTGTGCGACCAGTCATCGGCGTGATAGGCATCGCCCAACTGCCCGGCAATGGCCTTGGACACCTGCGGCGCCGCGTACAAGTCCTGCAATTTGAGCCGCACGCCCTGCACGCTGCCCGGCGCCCAGCGCTGCATCTCGGCGGCGTCGGCCACGTTGATATAAGCCTGCGAGCCATCCAGCTCGGCACCAACCTTGAAGATGCCGACCACGGTCAGGCGCTGCATGCGTGGCGTGATACCACCCGGGGCCTTGCTGATTTCCGGCACGATCAAAGTCAGCTTGTCACCGGTGTTGAGCCGGAAGCGCCGCGCCGTCAGCTCGCCGATCACCACCCCGTATTCACCCGGGACCAGATCCTGCAAAGCGCCCTGGACGATATGCTGGCCGACGATCGACACCTTGCCCTCTTCGGCCGGCTCGATCCCGCTGACCTGAATCGGCTGCATCGCACCTTTGTACGAGAGCATGCCTTCCATTTCGGTGACCGGCGCCGCAGCGACCACTGCCGGGTTCTTCAGCGCTGCGTCAGCCACGCTGCGCCAGTCGCTCAGCGGCTGCACGCCAAGGATGCTCGCATGCGGCACCAGGCCAAGAATGCGTGAGCTCATTTCGCGCTGGAAGCCGTTCATCACCGACAGCACCACGATCATGGCCAGCACGCCCAGGGACAAGCCGATCATCGAAGTCATCGAGATGAACGAGATGAAGTGATTGCGGCGCTTGGCACGGGTGTAGCGAGCACCGATGAACAAGGGCAAGGGTCTGAACATGTACGAGAACACCCAATGAACAAAAGTTGCGGGGTGGATCATTCCACCCCGGGCAGTCGACTCAGATCGCCACCAGGTGGCCATCTTCCAGCTTGAGCACGCGATCCATCTGCCGCGCCAGGCTCAGGTCGTGGGTCACCACCAGGAACGCAGTGCGCGATGAGCTGGAAAGCTCTTGCATCAGTTCCTGAATGCCCTGCGCAGTGTGATGGTCGAGGTTGCCGGTCGGCTCATCGAGCATCACCAGCCCCGGCCGATTGACCAGAGCGCGGGCGATCGCCACACGCTGGCGCTCACCACCGGACAGCTCGGCCGGTTTGTGGCTCAGGCGATGGCCGAGGCCAACCCGCTTGAGCAAGGCCTCGGCACGCTCGCGCGCTTCCGGGATCGGCGTGCGCCCGATCAGCAGCGGCATGCACACGTTTTCCAGCGCCGTGAACTCGGCCAGCAGGTGGTGAAACTGATACACGAAGCCCAGCGCTCGGTTGCGCAGCAGGCCACGGGCGCGCTCGCCCAGTGCCGACAACTCTTCGCCAGCCAGCCACACGCTGCCCTGGCTCGGCGTGTCGAGGCCGCCCAGCAAGTTGAGCAAGGTACTCTTGCCGGAACCGGAGCTGCCGACAATCGCCACCCGCTCACCCGGCAGCAGTTCAAGCTGCAGATTGGCCAGCACCTGCACCGACTCCGGGCCCTCGTCGTAGGACTTGCCCAGGTTGCGGCAACTCAGAACGGCTTTATCACTCATGCGCGACTCACTCATAACGTAGCGCCTCTGCAGGCTGGGTGCGCGCCGCACGCCAGGCCGGATACAGGGTGGCGAGGAAACTCAGGATCAATGCCGCGCCGCAGACCATCCACACGTCCTGGGCGATGATCTGCGAAGGCAGGTAGTCGATGAAGTACACATCGGCGTTGAGGAACTTGTGCCCGATCAGCTTCTCGATGCCGGCAATCGCCGCGCTGACATTGAGCGCAGCGAGAATGCCGACTACCGCACCAATCAAGGTGCCGACCACGCCGATCACCGTACCCTGGACCATGAAGATGGCCATGATCTGCCCGGGCGTAGCGCCCAGGGTGCGCAGAATGGCGATGTCGCCGCGCTTGTCATTGACCACCATCACCAGGGTAGAAATGATGTTGAACGCCGCCACCGCCACGATCAGCAGCAGGAGCAGACCAATCATCGCCTTCTCCATGCGGATGGCCTGATACAGGTTGCCGTGGGTGCGGGTCCAGTCACGCGAGTAGAACTCCTGCTCGCCCAACTGCTGGGCGATGCTCCAGGCCACGCGCGGGGCTTCGAACAGGTCGTCGAATTTCAGCCGCAGGCCCTGCACCTGATCCGCTTTCCAGCGGTGCAGGCGCGACAGGTCGGCAATGTTGGTCAAGCCCAGGAAGCCGTCGATCTCGCCCGCACCGACATGAAAAGTGCCGACCACGGTGAAGCGCTTCATGCGCGGGAACATGCCCGCCGGCGTGACGCTTACCTCTGGTGCCACGAAGGTCAGTTTGTCACCGACTTTGACGCCCAGTTTGGCCGCGGCCTTGTCGCCGATCATGATGCCCCACTCGCCGGGCGCCAGCTTGTCGATGCTGCCTTCGCGGATAAAGTTGTCGATGATCGACACCTCCCGCTCACGCGCAGGATCAATACCGTTGAGCAGCACCTTGCTGACCTTGCCATCGAAGGTCAGCAGACCCTGCATCTGGGTGAAGGGCGCGACCGCCACGACTTGTGGATTCTGCTTTACTTGTTGAGCAAGGGCAGGCCAATCATTGATCGGCTGGCCGCTCTCAAGCGTGGCGTGAGGGATCATGCCAAGCACGCGGGTACGCATCTCGTGGTCAAAGCCATTCATCACCGAGAGCACCACGATCATCACCACCACGCCCAGGGCGAGGCCGATCATCGAGGTCAGGGAAATGAACGAGACGAAATGGTTGCGGCGTTTGGCACGGGTGTAGCGAGTACCAATAAATACGAAAAGAGGTCTGAACATGTCGGGGCTTGTTCGGATGAAAGGGAACGTCCTTGTGGCGAGGCGCCTACGGCGGCTTTACACTCGGACCACCGCCGTAACCTTGGGTTCGCCATGACGACAATAGACGATGAAGATCGCCGCGAATACTACCGCATCGAAGACAGGATCGCACTGGAAATCACCCCGCTTAGCGCGGCTGAGGCCCTGGAGCCAGAACTGTTGCAGGATGATTCGCCGCTGTTCAACCTGCTCAGCGAACTGCATCTGTCCGACTTCGAATCGCAACATCTGCTGCGCCAGTTGAGCGACAAGGACCGCACCCTGGCAGCGTTTTTACGGGCCCAGAACAAACGCCTCGACCTGCTCAGCGCAGTGGTCGCGCACAGCCTGCTTGGCGAGATCGGCGCACCACATCGGGTGATCCTCTCCGAGGGCGGCATCGAGTTCAGCCAGACCAGCGCGATCGCCGCCGGCACCCGAGTCAAGGTCAAGATGGTGTTGATGCCCCGCGCCCATGGTTTGCTGCTGCGCGGCCGGGTTACCCACTGCGACGCCCGCCCCGGCGGCGACTATGAAGTCGGCACCGAATTCACCGACATGACCGACGCCCAGCGCCAGTTGTTGGCGCGGTATATCCTGCAGCGCCAGCAACAGCAACGTCGGCAGGCGCTGGAACAGAACGACCCCGCCTCCTGAGCTCCGCTCTTATTGATTTGAAGGAACGAACGTGACCCTGATCTACGGCCATCGCGGCGCCAAGGGCGAAGCACCTGAAAACACCCTGACCAGCTTCCGTCAGTGCCTGGAGCACGGCGTCAATCGCTGTGAACTGGACCTGCACCTGTCGGCCGACAACCAGCTGATGGTGATCCACGACCCAACGCTCAAGCGCACCACCGGCCGCCGCGGCAAGGTAGTCGAACACAGCGCAGCTGACCTGAACACCTATGACGCCCGTGCCGGCGGCCCCGGCCATGTACAGCCCTGCCCTATTCCACGGCTTGAAGAGCTGTTCGAGAAATGCGCATTCGAGCACTGGCAGCTTGAGGTCAAAAGCGCTTCGCGCACTCGCGCCGCCAGTACCGTGCTGGCCATCCGTGAGCTGGCGCAGCAATATGGCCTGCTCGACAAGGTCACCATCACCTCAAGCTCGCGCGAAGTGCTCAGCGCTGCGGTTGAGCTGGTGCCGGATGTGTCGCGTGGGCTGGTAGCAGAATATGCCTGGCTCGACCCACTGAAGGTCGCGCAGAACTACAACTGCCAGATGCTCGCCCTGAACTGGACGCTATGCACCCCCGAGCGCCTGATCAAGGCACAGCGCCAGGGTTTGCACGTGTCGGTATGGACGGTCAACGAGCCGGCGCTGATGCGCCGACTCGCCGACTTTGGCGCTGACAGCCTGATTACAGACTTTCCCGGTTTGGCCAAGACCACCCTTGGGTAGGATTGAAACCGAGCTCCCCGACCGGCTCAGGCCACCGGTCGGAGCCGCTCAAAAAAGCCGGTTGAGGCCGTCGTAGGCCGCTACGCGATAGGCTTCGGCCATGGTCGGGTAGTTGAAGGTGGTGTTGACGAAGTACTTCAGGGTATTGCGCTCACCCGGCTGATCCATGATCGCCTGGCCGATGTGCACGATCTCCGAAGCCTGGTAACCAAAGCAGTGTACGCCAAGGATCTGCAAGGTCTCGCGATGGAACAGGATCTTCAGCATGCCTTGCGGCTCACCGGCGATCTGCGCACGCGCCATGCTCTTGAAGAATGCCTTGCCGACTTCGTACGGCACCTTGGCCTGGGTCAGTTCCTGCTCGTTTTTGCCGATCGAGCTGATCTCGGGAATGGTGTAGATCCCGGTCGGCACGTCGTTGACGAAGCGCCAGCTGCCATTGTCGACAATGCTGCCCGCTGCCGAGCGGCCCTGGTCGTGGGCGGCACTGGCCAGGCTCGGCCAGCCGATCACGTCACCGGCGCCATAAATGTTCGGCACGGTGCTGCGGTAGGCTTCGTCGACTTCGATCTGACCACGGCTGTTGACCTTGATGCCGATGTTTTCCAGGCCCAGCTTGTCGGTGTTGCCGGTACGGCCGTTGCACCAGAGCAAGGCGTCGGCCTTGATCTTCTTGCCCGATTTCAAATGCAGGATCACGCCGTTGTCGAGGCCTTCGACCCGCTCGTAGTCCTCGTTATGACGCACGGTGATGTTGTTGTTGCTGAAGTGGTAGCTCAGTGCCTGGGAGATTTCCGAATCGAGGAAGCTCAGCAGCTGCCCACGGTTGTCGACCAGCTCGACCAGTACACCCAGGCCACTGAAGATCGAGGCGTACTCGCAGCCGATCACGCCAGCACCGTAGACAATCAGTTTGCGCGGGGTGTGGCTGAGGCTGAGGATGGTGTCGCTGTCATATACACGCGGGTGGTTGAAGTCGATATCAGCCGGGCGGTACGGGCGCGAACCGGTGGCGATGATGATGTGCTTGGCCACCAGCTTTTCGACCACGCCATTGGCGCAGACCACTTCGACCGTTTGCTCGTCGGCAAAGCTGCCGGTACCGACAAATACATCGACGCGGTTACGGGCGTAGTAACCGGTGCGCGAAGCGACTTGCTTGGAGATCACCTTCTCGGCGCTCTTGAGCACGTCCGGGAACGAGAACCAGCGCGGCTCGCCAATGGCACGGAACATCGGGTTGGTGTTGAACTGCATGATCTGCCGCACCGAGTGACGCAGTGCCTTGGACGGGATGGTGCCCAGGTGGGTGCAGTTGCCGCCAACCTGGCGACGGCTATCGACCATCGCCACCTTGCGCCCTGCTTTGGCGGCGTTCATTGCCGCACCTTCTCCGGCCGGGCCGGAACCCAGCACCACTACGTCGTAGTTGTAGACAGCCATGCGTACTCCTTCAAAACTGGCCCGCCGGCCGGTTGGCCGCGGGGCGCGATCATGTCGCCGCGGCGCCATGGAAAAATTCGGGTGCAGTCTAATCAAGCGTCAACGCCGCGCACATTAACCCTTGGTCGCGTCGTAGGCGAATTTTGCCTTCACTACATATCGTGCAAGGCAAGCCTGCGCTAGCCGGCCATTGCCTTTCAAATGCCGATCAGTTAAGCCAATTGGGGCCGCTCTGCGGCCCTTCGCGGGTGAACCCGCTCCCACAGATAGGCCAATCCTGTGGGAGCGGGCTTGCCCGCGAAGGGCTGCAAAGCAGCCCCAAAATCAGCAATACAACGCTATCGGCGGATCAGCGCGGGAAGGCTGGCGGGTTGACCCCGGCCATGTCTTCCATCACGCGCACTACCTGGCAGCTGTAACCGAATTCGTTGTCGTACCAGACGTACAGGACAACACGGTTTTCGTTGCAGATGGTCGCTTCGGCATCAACCACACCGGCGTGGCGCGAGCCAACGAAGTCGGTCGAAACCACTTCCTGCGAGTTGACGTAGTCGATCTGCTTGTGCAGCTCGGAGTGCATGGCGACCTGGCGCAGGTACTCGTTGATCTCTTCGCGGCTGGTGCCGTTTTCGAGGTTCAGGTTGAGGATGGCCATGGACACGTTCGGCGTCGGTACACGGATCGCGTTGCCGGTCAGTTTGCCCTTGAGCACAGGCAGCGCCTTTGCAGCAGCGGTGGCGGCACCGGTTTCGGTGATGACCATGTTCAGCGGCGCGGCGCGGCCACGACGGCTGCCCTTGTGGAAGTTGTCGATCAGGTTCTGGTCGTTGGTGAACGAGTGAACGGTTTCGACGTGGCCATTGATGATGCCGAACTTGTCGTTGACTGCCTTGAGCACCGGCACGATGGCGTTGGTGGTGCAGGAAGCCGCGGAGATGATCTTGTCATCGGCGCTGATTTCACCGTGGTTGATGCCGTGCACGATGTTCTTCAGCGCGCCTTTGCCAGGTGCGGTGAGGATTACGCGGGAAGCGCCTGGGCATGCCAGGTGCTGGCCGAGGCCGTCGGCGTCACGCCATACACCGGTGTTGTCGACGATCAGCGCATCTTTGATGCCGTACTGGGTGTAGTCGACTTCGCTCGGGCTCTTGGCGTAGATAACCTGGATCAGGTTGCCGTTGGCGGTGATGGTGTTGTTGGCTTCGTCGATGGTGATGGTGCCATCGAACGGGCCGTGCACCGAGTCACGACGCAGCAGGCTGGCGCGTTTGACCAGGTCGTTTTCAGCACCCTTGCGGACAACGATGGCGCGCAGACGCAGGCCGTCGCCACCACCGGTTTTTTCGATCAGGATGCGTGCCAGCAGACGGCCGATGCGACCGAAGCCGTACAGCACAACGTCGGTGCCCTTGCGCGCCGAAACGTTTTGCTGACCAACCACGTCGGCCAGTTCTTCGCGGACGAACTGCTCGGCGCTGCGGCCATTGCCTTCAAGCTTGAACTTGTTGGCCAGCTTGCCCAGGTCGACCGAAGCGGCGCCCAGTTTCAGCTCGCTCATCGCCTTGAGCAAAGGGAACGTCTCGTGGACAGACAGTTCGGTCTCGTCGGTCTGACGATGACGCGCAAAGCGGTGCGCCTTGAGGATCGAGATCACCGAACGGTTGATCAGACTACGGCCATAGATCGAGCTCACCACATTGTTGTTGCGGTAGAGCTGACCGATAAGCGGGATCATGGCTTCAGCCAAAGCTTCACGATCAATCCACTCACCAAGACACTGGTCGGGCTTCTGAGTCACGGGAACCTTCCACATGTAGGGGTAGAAAAAAGGGGCTACATTATGACGCCCCACGGCGTATCGAGCAATGAGCGCCTGTCGTTAACGCTGCACACCGCTGCTTGAGCCCTCGCGAGCCTGACAGCTGGCACCGGCGTCGGTACAATCGACCTCTTTGCCGCAACGCTTGGAGTGCATTCTCCCGTGTCAGTTCTGCGCTTACCGCAATTGTCGGCCCAGGCCGGCAAACAAACCTGGGGCAACTTGCCCGGTGCCGCCCTCAGCCTGGCCATCGCCGAGGCCGCCAGTGGCGCCCGGCGCTTCACCCTGCTGCTGACCGCCGACAGCCAGGCCGCCGACCGTCTCGAGCAGGAGCTGCGCTTCTTTGCCCCGGACCTGCCGGTGCTGCCGTTCCCCGACTGGGAAACCCTGCCATACGATCTGTTCTCGCCGCACCAGGACATCATCTCGCAGCGTATCGCCAGCCTGTACCGGCTGCCGGAACTGGACCACGGCATTCTCGTGGTGCCGATCACCACCGCCCTGCACCGCCTGGCGCCAACGCGCTTTCTGCTCGGCAGCAGCCTGGTCCTCGACATCGGCCAGACCATTGATGTCGAGCAGATGCGCAGCCGCCTCGAAGCCAGCGGCTATCGCTGCGTCGACACGGTCTACGAGCATGGCGAATTTGCCGTGCGCGGCGCGCTGATCGACCTGTTCCCGATGGGTAGCAAACTGCCGTTTCGGATCGACCTGTTCGACAACGAAATCGAGACCCTGCGCACCTTCGATCCAGAGACCCAGCGCTCGATCGACAAGGTCGAATCGGTACGCCTGCTGCCGGCACGCGAATTCCCGATGCAGAAGGAAGAAGTCACCCGCTTCAAGGCACGTTTCCGCGAGCGCTTCGACGTGGATTTTCGCCGCAGCGCGATCTTCCAGGACCTCGCCAGCGGGATCATCCCCGCCGGCATCGAGTACTACCTGCCGCTGTTCTTTGAAGAAACCGCGACGCTGTTCGACTACCTTCCAGCTGACACCCAGGTGTTCTCGATGCCCGGCGTCGAGCAGGCTGCCGAGCATTTCTGGAACGACGTGCGCGGGCGTTATGAAGACCGCCGCGGCGACCTGACCCGACCACTGCTGCCGCCGGCTGAACTATTCATGCCAGTGGAAGACTGCTTCGCCCGCCTCAAACAGTGGCCGCGCGTGGTGGTCAGCAGTGACGACCTCGAACCCGGCGCTGGCCGGCAGAGCTTCCCGGCGCGCGAGCTGCCCAACCTGGCCATCGAAGCCAAGGCCAATCAACCGCTGGCGGCGCTGTCGACGTTTCTTGAGCAGTTCCCGGGCCGGGTGCTGTTCACTGCCGAATCTGCCGGCCGCCGCGAAGTGCTGCTGGAGCTGCTCGAGCGGCTCAAGCTGCGCCCGCAGACCGTTGACGGCTGGACCGATTTCATCACCGGCAAAGAGCGCCTGGCGATCACCATCGCGCCGCTCGACTACGGCCTGCTGCTGGACGACCCGGCACTGGCATTGATCGCCGAAAGCCCGTTGTTCGGCCAGCGCGTGATGCAGCGCCGACGCCGCGAGAAGCGCGGCGAGGCGGCCAACGATGCGGTGATCAAAAACCTCACCGAACTGCGCGAAGGCGCACCGGTGGTGCATATCGATCACGGGGTCGGCCGCTATCTGGGCCTGGCCACACTGGAAATCGACGGCCAGGCCGCCGAATTCCTCACCCTTGAGTACGCCGAGAACGCCAAGCTGTACGTGCCGGTCGCCAACCTGCACCTGATCGCCCGCTACACCGGCAGCGATGACGCCCTGGCGCCGCTGCACCGGCTCGGCTCGGAAACCTGGCAGAAGGCCAAGCGCAAGGCTGCCGAGCAGGTCCGCGACGTGGCTGCCGAACTGCTCGACATCTATGCCCGTCGCGCCGCACGCAAGGGCTATGCCTTTGCCGACCCTGCAGCCGATTACGCCACCTTCAGCGCCGGCTTCCCGTTCGAGGAAACACCCGACCAGCAGAACGCCATCGACGCGGTGCGCGAGGACATGCTCGCTGCCAAGCCGATGGACCGTCTGGTCTGCGGCGACGTCGGCTTCGGCAAGACCGAAGTGGCCATGCGCGCGGCATTCATCGCCGTGCACAGCGGCCGCCAGGTGGCCGTGCTGGTACCGACCACCCTGCTCGCCCAGCAGCACTACAACAGCTTCCGCGACCGCTTTGCCGACTGGCCGGTAACCGTCGAGGTGATGAGCCGCTTCAAGTCGGCCAAGGATATCGCCGCTGCCGCCGCCAATCTGGCCGAGGGCAAGATCGACATCCTGATCGGCACGCACAAGCTGCTGCAGGATGACGTGCGCTTCAAAGACCTCGGTCTGGTAGTGATCGACGAAGAGCACCGCTTTGGCGTGCGGCAAAAAGAGCAGCTCAAGGCCCTGCGCAGCGAAGTCGACATCCTCACCCTGACCGCCACGCCGATCCCGCGCACCCTGAACATGGCCGTGGCCGGCATGCGCGACCTGTCGATCATCGCCACCCCGCCGGCGCGCCGGTTGTCGGTGCGCACCTTCGTCATGGAGCAGAACAACAGCACGGTGAAGGAAGCTTTACTGCGCGAACTGCTGCGTGGCGGCCAGGTGTATTACCTGCACAACGACGTCAAGACCATCGAGAAGTGCGCCGCCGACCTCGCCGAACTGGTACCTGAAGCGCGCATCGGCATCGGCCACGGGCAGATGCGCGAGCGCGAGCTGGAACAGGTCATGAGCGACTTCTATCACAAGCGCTTCAACGTGCTGATCGCCTCGACCATCATCGAAACCGGTATCGACGTGCCCAGTGCCAACACCATCGTCATCGAGCGCGCCGACAAGTTTGGCCTGGCCCAGTTGCACCAGCTGCGCGGCCGGGTTGGCCGTAGCCACCACCAGGCCTATGCCTACCTGCTCACCCCTGCCCGGCAGAAGGTCAGCAGCGACGCCGAAAAACGTCTGGAGGCGATTGCCAATACCCAGGACCTCGGTGCCGGCTTCGTGCTGGCCACCAACGACCTGGAAATCCGCGGCGCCGGCGAGTTGCTTGGCGATGGCCAGAGCGGCCAGATACAGGCGGTCGGCTTCACTCTGTACATGGAGATGCTCGAACGCGCAGTCAAGGCGATCCGCAAGGGCAATCAGCCAAACCTGGAACAACCACTTGGCGGCGGCCCGGAAATCAACCTGCGCCTGCCGGCGTTGATCCCGGAAGACTACCTGCCCGATGTGCATGCGCGGCTGATCCTGTACAAGCGCATCGCTTCGGCGGCCGACGAAGAAGGCCTAAAGGACCTGCAGGTCGAGATGATCGACCGCTTCGGCCTGTTGCCGGAGCCGACCAAGAACCTGATCCGCATCACCCTGCTCAAGCTGCAGGCAGAAAAACTCGGCATCAAGAAAGTCGACGGCGGCCCCAACGGCGGCAAGATCGAATTCGAAGCCGAGACCCCGGTCGACCCGCTGACCCTGATCAAGCTGATCCAGGGCCAGCCCAAACGCTACAAGTTCGAAGGCGCTACCCAGTTCCGCTTCCTGGTGCCGATGGAACGCCCGGAAGAACGCTTCAATACAGTGGAGGCGCTGTTCGAGCGCCTCACCCCACAGCCTGCTTGAAGGAAGTTACATGCGTGCCATTCGTTGCCTGACCTTGCTGTTGACGCTGTGTGCGCCGACGGCGTTTGCTGATGGCTTGTATCAGGTGGAAATGCTGCTGGTGCGGCAAAACGATGTACCGGCGGTGACCAGCCAGTTCGCCCCGGAAGACTGGCGCGCCGGCGCGCCGCGCCTGAGCAAGGAAGCCGAACGGCCACCGGTGCTGACCGACGAAGCGACCCGCCTGGAGGCCACGCCGAGCTACACCGTGCTGCTGCACAAGGCCTGGCAGCAACAGCTCGGCAGCGAGCCCAGCAGCATTGCTCTGGGCGCTGGCGAGGAGCAGTTCGGTCACTTCCCGATCGAGGGCAACCTGAGCCTGGCCGACGGCCGCTTCATCGCTGTGCAGGCGAGCTTCTGGGTCAACCAGCTCGATGGCAACGGTAACGTGCTGCGCAGCGAGCACTTCCAGCAGAGCAATCGCAACATGAAAAGCGGCCAGCTGACCTTCCTCGACGGTGGCCACCTGGCACTTCTGCTCAAGGTCGCACCCGTCGGCGCGCGCAAACTGCCGGAGATGACTCCGGAGATGATGGAGCAGTGACACCGTGACCTCCGACGCAGTCGCCCTGGTGCGCAGCAACATCAGCTGGAAACGCGCCTTCTCCGCTGCGGTTTTGCAACGCGGCCAGCGCTACGCCGAAGAAGACCGGGTACAGATCCTCGACCATGACGACAGGCGGATCGAAGCCACCTGTCGCGGCAGCGGCAGCGGCATCTATACCCAGCGCATTTTCATCACTGCGGCAGCTGGCCAGTGCCATGTGCGCGGCCACTGTTCATGCCCGGTCAGAGAGAACTGCAAGCACTGTGCTGCGGTGCTGTTCGCCCTGCTCGACAGCAGCGCGCCGGCTGAAAGCGACGCCCTGCCCCATCATTTACAGCACTGGCTGCAAGGGATGCAGCAACCGGCCACAGTCAGCCTCGGCGCAGATGACAAACGCGGGCGGATGGTCTGCTATCAGCTGGTGCTCCATGAAGACCGCAGCTGCAGCCTGCGCGTGCGCAAAGGCACCGACGATGAGCGTGGCCTGCGCTTCAGCCGGGTGCAGTCGCTGTATGACTTTTTGTATGACACGCCACGCTTCGTCACAGCTGAAGACCTGCGCATCCTGCGCCAGTTGAATGGACAGAACATCCCTTACGGCCAGGACCGCGGCTACGCACTCAAAGGCCAGGAAGGCGGCGAATTGCTGCAGCGCGCACTGGACACCGGCCGCGTCCTGTACAGCGACGACCGGCCACTGCTGCGCCAGGGCCCGGAGCGCGAGGCCGAGTTCCGCTGGGTGCGCCAGAGCGACGCCACCTATTGCGGCAGCTGGTTCAGCGGCGAGGAGAAGCTGTTCGTGCTGGCACTGGCGCCGCTGTTCTGGCTGGATGTACGCGCCGGTGAAATTGGCCGTGTCAGCCATTCACTCGCCCCGCATATAGCCCTGCAACTGTCACTGGCACCACCGGTACCCGAGCATCTGGTAGTGCCGCTGAGTCACAAGCTCAACGCCCTCAACCATCAAGTGCCGACCCCGACCGAGGTCAAGCAGCAACTGCTCGAAGATATCCAGCCGACCCCGCGCCTGACCCTGGGCAGTCTCGAGTTCAGCGCTTACACGCCCAAGACCGGGCGCATGCAGCGGCAGATGCAACACCGCGCCGCGCTGGCGTTCGACTACGACGGCGTGCTGGCAATCGGCAACGACGACAAGCCCCTGACCCGCCTGGTTGGCGCCACCAGCCAGCGCATCCGTCGTCAGCCACAGGCCGAGCAAGCCATGCGCAAGACCCTGCGCGAGCTGGGCTTCAAGCTGGCCACCCGGCAAAGCAAAGCGTTGCCCGACAGTGCCGGCGACATGCATCAGCTTGCCGACGACGAAGCGTGGCTGACATTTGCCCGCGACGGCTTGCCGCGACTGCGTGAGGCCGGCTGGCACATCGATGTGCACCGCGACTTTGCCTTCAACTTGCAGGAGGTCGAAGACTGGTACGCCAGCGTCGACGAAGCGCCGGGGCATGAATGGTTCGATCTTGAGCTGGGCATCGTTGTCGATGGCCAACGTCACAGCCTGCTGCCAATCGTGCTGCAACTGCTGCGCAGCAATCCGGAAATGCTGCGCCCCAGCGAACTGGCCCGGCGCGGTGACGATGAGCACTTGCTGCTGGACCTCAACCGCGGCCGCCTCGATAGCCCGCCGCTGCGCGTCGCCCTGCCCTATGGCCGGATCAAGGTCGTGATGGCGACGCTGGGCGAGCTGTATCTGCACGAACACGCAGGCGGCCCGGCGCTGCGCCTGGACCGCGCCGATGCTGCGCGCCTGAGCGACATGGAACACATGCCGCTGCTGTGGGAAGGCGGCGAGCACGTGCGCGGCCTCGGCCGGCGCCTGCGCGATGCACGGGATATCCAGGTCGAGCCGCCGCTCGCGCTCAACGCCACCCTGCGCCCGTATCAGCAGCAGGGCCTGAACTGGCTACAGGCGTTGCGCGAGATCGGCACGGGCGGGATTCTGGGCGACGACATGGGCCTGGGCAAGACTCTGCAGACCCTCGCCCATCTGCTGCTGGAGAAACAACATGGTCGCCTGTTGCAGCCAGCCTTGGCGGTGATGCCGACCAGCTTGATCCCCAACTGGATCGACGAAGCCCAGCGCTTTGCCCCCGACCTGCGCGTGCTGGCCCTGCATGGGCCGGCGCGCAGCAAGCACTTCGCCAGCCTTGACCAATACGACCTGGTCCTGACCACCTACGCGCTGGTGCCGCGCGATATAGAGCAGCTGCGCGGGCAGCACTGGCACACGCTGGTGCTGGATGAAGCGCAGAACATCAAGACCAGTACCAGCAAGGCCGCCGTCGCCGTCTGCGAGCTGCAGGCAGGCCAGCGCCTGTGCCTGACCGGTACGCCGATGGAAAACAACCTCGGCGAGCTGTGGTCGCTGTTTCACTTCCTCATGCCCGGCTGGCTGGGCGACAGCAAACGCTTCAATCAGGAATACCGCACCCCCATCGAGCGCCACGGCGATCAGGACCGCCTGGCCCACCTGGCTGGGCGCATTCGCCCGTTCCTGCTGCGTCGTACCAAAGAGCAGGTGGCCAAGGAGCTGCCAGCCAAGACCGAGATGGTGCACTGGGTCGAGCTCAGCGACGCCCAGCGCGACACCTACGAGGCGGTGCGGGTGGCGATGGACAAGAAGGTCCGCGACGAACTTGCCCGTAACGGCGCAGCGCGCAGCCAGATCGTGATTCTCGACGCCCTGCTGAAGCTGCGCCAGGTGTGCTGCGACCTGCGCCTGGTCAAGAGTGTCGAGAGCAAGGGTAATCAAGCCGACAAGGGCAAGCTGGGCAGCCTGCTGCAGATGCTCGAAGAGTTGCTCAGCGAAGGCCGCCGGGTCCTGTTGTTTTCCCAGTTCACCTCGATGCTGGCACTGATCGAGCAGGAGCTGATCAAGCGCGACATCCGCTACAGCCTGCTGACCGGCGACACTCGAGATCGGCGCGCACCGGTGCAGCAGTTCCAGCAGGGTGACAGCGAAGTGTTCCTGATCAGCCTCAAGGCCGGCGGCACCGGGCTCAACCTGACCGCTGCGGATACGGTGATCCACTATGACCCATGGTGGAACCCGGCAAGCGAAAACCAGGCGACCGACCGTGCCTACCGGATTGGCCAGGACAAACCAGTGTTCGTCTACAAGCTGATCACTCGCGGCACCGTCGAAGAGAAGATTCAGTTGCTGCAGCAAGAGAAGGCAGCACTCGCCGCCGGCCTGCTCGATGGCGGCCAGAGCGGCCAGTGGCGTCTGGGTGATGAAGAGATTGAAGCGCTGTTCGCGCCGCTGCCGGGCAAGCGCAGCCGTTAGGTGAGCCGGGCTGACCTGTCACCTAGGTCAGCTCGGCATTTGTTCAGTCGATCAACTGTGCTTCTTTCAAAGCGCCAAGCGCCTCCAGCCAGCGTGGCTGCTGGCGATAATCGGTGCTGGCAAAACCCTGCCCGCGCATGCCGGCAACCCGTGGCGAAGGCTTGACCTTGAGCCGCTGCGCTGCACTCAAAGCCAGCTCTGCCGCGGCGCGGTCATTACACACCAGGCCCATGTCACAGCCGGCGCTCAAAGCCGCTTCGATCCGGTTGGCGGCATCGCCGACCACATGCGCACCGGCCATCGACAGGTCGTCACTGAAGATAACCCCGGTAAAGCCCAGCTCGCCACGCAGAATGTCCTGCAACCAGCGACGCGAAAAGCCAGCAGGCTGATTGTCGATCTGCGGGTAGATCACATGCGCGGGCATGACCGCAGCCAACTGACCGCGCAGACGGGTGAACGGCACCAGGTCAGCCTGGCGCAACTGCTCGAGGCTGCGCTCGTCGGTGGGGATGGCCACGTGCGAGTCGGCCTCGGCCCAACCATGCCCCGGGAAGTGTTTGCCGCACGCAGCCATGCCGGCTGAGTTCATGCCGCGGATGAACGCGCCGGCCAGTTGCGTGGCCCGCTCCGGATCGCCTTCGAAGGCGCGGCTGCCAACCACTGCGCTGCGCTGATGATCAAGGTCGAGCACCGGCGCAAAGCTCAGGTCCAGACCGACCGCCAGCACTTCAGTGGCCATCAACCAGCCACATTGCTCGGCCAGGTACTCGGCATTGCGGTTGTCGGCTATCGCGCGCATGGCCGGCAGGCGCACAAAGCCCTGACGCAAGCGCTGCACGCGCCCGCCCTCCTGATCGACAGCCAGAATCAGGTCAGGCCGGATCGCCCGAATCGACGCACACAACTCTCGCACCTGACGCGGGCTGTCGATATTGCGGGCGAAGATGATCAGGCCAGCTACTTCAGGCTGGCGCAGCAACTGCCGGTCCTCGGCAGTCAGCCAGGTACCGGCGATGTCGATCATCAGGGAGCCTTGCAGGCTGGCAGTCATGAAAAGTCCTTCAGGGAATGTCGTGCGGTGAATTATCTGCGAAGCCTGTGCCCGCGCGCCAGTGCCGGCTCAGGCTTTGGCAGGCGTGCCAGCAGGGCTGGTCTTGCTGCGCGGGCGCAGTTGCGCGGCAGCCATGGCCTGGTCGGTGACGCCGCTGTCGGCACGCATACCGGCTGCGAGGAACGGCACCATCAGGCGCATGACCTGCTCGATCGAGGTGTTGATACCGAAGTCGGTTTCGGCGATAGCGCGCAAGGCCTTGATCCCGGACATGCTGAACGCCGCCGCGCCAAGCATGAAGTGCACCCGCCAGAACAGCTCGATCGGCGGGATTCGCGGCGCGGCATCATTGACCAGCAGCATGTAGCGGCGGAACACCTTGCCGTACATGTCTTCAAGGTAGCGGCGCAGGTGGCCCTGGCTCTGGCTGAACGCCAGGCCGAGCAGGCGCATGAAGATCGACAGATCATTATTGCTGCGCGGCTGCACCACCAGCGCTTGCTCAACGAGCATCTCCAGCAGTTCTTCAAGGCTCGGCTTGAGTTCCGGGCGGCCCTGGCGACGCTCGAGTTCACGCTCAAGGCTTGCGCAGAACGGCCCGAGGAAGCGCGAGAAGACCGCCTGGATCAGCGCCTTTTTCGAGCCGAAGTGGTAGTTCACCGCTGCGAGGTTGACGCCAGCCTTGCTGGTGATCAGGCGCAACGAGGTTTCCGCGAACCCCCTTTCCGCGAATAGCTGCTCGGCAGCATCGAGAATGCGTTCAACGGTTTCCGATTGGGCCATGACTACTCGCTACTCCGGGGTGGGGGCCTGACAAACAGTTGTTTGAAACATACGTTTCAGGCTTCTATCTGTCAAGGTTGGCTGACTCACCGGTCGCCATTAAAACACAGCCTCGCGTACAGAGCTTCAGGCCACGCCGTGCGTCAGCCCGAGCATCTTCTGCGGCAAGATGCTTGCAGCCAGCCTTCTACTGTATATAATCCCAGTCACTGTATAAAAAGACAGAGCGATCGCCATGTTGAAACTGACGCCACGCCAAGCCGAAATCCTGGCTTTCATCAAACGCTGCCTCGACGACAACGGCTATCCGCCGACCCGCGCGGAGATCGCCCAGGAGCTGGGCTTCAAGTCGCCCAACGCCGCTGAAGAACACCTCAAGGCCCTGGCGCGCAAAGGCGCCATCGAGATGACCCCGGGCGCATCCCGCGGTATCCGCATCCCTGGCCACGAAGCCAAGGCCGAAGAGAGCGGTTTGCCGATCATTGGCCGCGTCGCTGCCGGTGCGCCGATCCTGGCTGAACAGCATATCGAGCAGTCGTGCAACATCAACCCGACTTTCTTTCACCCGCCCGCTGACTACTTGCTGCGCGTACACGGCATGAGCATGAAGGACGTCGGTATCTTCGACGGCGACCTGCTGGCCGTGCATACCTGCCGCGAAGCACGCAATGGCCAGATCGTGGTCGCGCGCATTGGCGACGAAGTCACCGTCAAGCGCTTCAAGCGTGAAGGCAACAAGGTCTGGTTGATGGCCGAGAACCCCGAATTTGCCCCGATCGAAGTCGACCTCAAGCAACAGGACTTGGTGATCGAGGGCTTGAGCGTCGGCGTCATTCGTCGCTGATCCAGGAGGCGTCATGCAGCAAGCAATCCACGTACCGCAGTCAATTCAGTTGCCATTATTCGAAGCGTTTCTGGCCGAACCGGTGTTGCCTGGCCTCAAGGCCAGCGCCCAGGCACGGCAAAAAAACAGCGACCCCGAGCGGTTCAGCGAACTGTCCCTGCGCGGTACGCCGGGACATTGCCAAAGCCTGCTGGCGCCGGTACTGCGCGACCTGAGCGAAGAAGTGGATGCGCGCTGGCTGACGCTGATCGCCCCGCCGACCAGCCTGACCCAGGCCTGGCTGCGCGATGCCGGGCTTAACCGCGAGCGCATTCTGCTGCTGCACCCCAGCAGCAACAAAAGCGCCTTGCAGCTCACCTGCGAAGCCCTGCGCATGGGCCACAGCCATACCGTAGTCAGCTGGCTGGGTAGCCTCAATGTCACCCTGCGTCAGCAGTTGATCCGCGCCGCCACGGTCGGAAACGCACAAAGCCTGAACATCCGCCTCGGCTGATGTTCAGGCTTCGCCTGTTCTCATCGTGATCGTATAGGGGTCTGGCACTACTCAGTGCAGAACGCGCGGCCCTTCGTCACGCTCCAACTCGCCTTCCACCAGCTTGCCAGCCATCTGCACGCCGACGCTGAGCATGGCCTTGGCCACTTCGACGTGTTGACCCTGCAAAAACACCTTGGCGTCCTCGGAGAAATCCAGGGTTACCAATGAGCCTTCATCTTCGGCGCGACGCAGCTCGATCCGGCCATCAGGCAACTCTACAATTTCAAGAAAGGACGTCGACATAAAAGGCTGTTCTCCACGAAAGGGGAACATTGTACCAGCCAAGTGCCTGCTCAGCACTCACTCAACGCGTCACGAAAGCGCCTGGCCAGGTCTTTCAAATTGCTCCGCCACTGCTCGAGCTCTGCGCGCGAAAGCGCAGGCTGCTCGGGCTCGTCGAGGTTGATGGCCTGAATCAACGGCTGGGTGACGTCAGTTTTAGCAGTTTTTTTCGCGACAGGTGGTCGGAACAAATCTGCATAAGCGGTCAACATCTGCGCCAGCCAGGTTTGTCGACTGTCTGCCAGTTCGATGAGCTCGGCCAACTCCGGGATGGCAATGCCGGCCAGCACTTCGGCGTCCAGTAGCTGTTCAGCGCGAGCAGCGCCCGCCTGAGGCAGGCGGTAGAAGCCGGCGATTTCGTGACATAACCCAAGCAGCGCACCGTACAGGTGAAACTGCACCGCTTCGCGCTCGGCCTGCACCAGCCCCTGGGCGTTCATGGCCTGGCTTTGCTCAGCCTTGGCCATGGACTCCAGCGCGAGGCCGGCGAAGAACAGTTTCTGGTTGGTGCGGGTATAGAGTTCCTGGGCCATGGCGGTTGGCCTCCTGAGGGCAGCGTGGCGATCAGCAAGTTTCAGCTATCGCCGGGCACTCTCGCAAGCACAAAAGCCGCAAGCGCAAAAGCAGCGCGGGGCAAGCCTGCTGCTGCGCCTCACCCTGAGGACACAACAGCGGGCTTGCCCCGCGCAGGTGCTGCGGCGCCGGATCAGCGCTTGTCTTCGACCTTCCAGGCCTTGCCGTCGTAGAACGCCTTCCAACCGGTCGGCTTGCCGTCAACTTCGGACTGCACGTACTGCTCCTTGGTCTTGCGGCTGTAGCGGATCACGGTCGGGCGGCCGTCCGGATCCTTGGCAGGCGCTTCACAGAGGAAGTGGTACTTGGGATCGATCTCATCCTTGTGCGGGATGATTTCTTTCACCAATGGCGCGCGAGTTTCGCGGTTTTTCGGGAACTGGCTGGCCGCCAGGAACAAGCCCGAGGCACCGTCACGCAGCACGTAAGTGTCGTCGACCTTCTCGCACTTGAGCTCCGGCATTTCCACCTTGTCCATCTTCGGTGGCGCTGCTTCGCCGTTCTTGAGCAGCTTGCGAGTATTTTTGCAGGCCGGGTTGGTGCAACCGAAGAACTTGCCGAAACGGCCGGTCTTGAGCTGCATCTCGCTGCCACACTTGTCACACTCAAGGCTCGGGCCTTCGTAGCCCTTGATCCGGTAGCTGCCCTGCTCGATTTCGTAGCCAACGCAATCCGGGTTGTTACCGCAGATGTGCAGCTTGTGCTTCTCGTCCAGCAGGTAGGCGTCCATCGCCGTGGCGCAGATCGGGCAACGGTGCTTGCCGAGCAGCACGCGCGATTCGGACTCCCCCTCGTCGTCGGCCGCAATTTCGTCGCCGGGGACCAGATTGACGGTCGCCTTGCAGCGCTCTTTCGGCGGCAGGGTGTAACCCGAGCAGCCGAGGAACACGCCGGTAGAGGCGGTACGAATCATCATCGGCCGGCCACATTCCTTACAGGCGATGTTGGTCATGGTCGGCTGGTTGGCGCGCATGCCGTTCTCGGCAGACTCAGCGGTTTGCAGCTTTTTGCTGAAATCGCCATAGAACTCGTCGAGTACGTTTTTCCAGTCACGTTCGCCCTGGGCGACGTCGTCGAGGTTCTCTTCCATGCCGGCGGTGAAGCCGTAGTCCATCAGGTCGGAGAAGCTCTCGGACAACCGCTCGGTAACGATGTCGCCCATCTTCTCGGAGTAGAAGCGGCGGTTGTGCAGGGTGACGTAGCCGCGGTCCTGGATGGTGGAAATGATCGCTGCATAGGTCGACGGGCGACCGATACCGCGTTTTTCCATTTCCTTGACCAGGCTGGCTTCGGTGAAGCGTGCCGGCGGTTTGGTGAAGTGCTGGCTTGGATCAAGTTTGATCAACTTGAGCACTTCGCCCTGGCTCATGTCAGGCAGCACGTCATCTTCGCCTGGCTTGCTCTGCTGCGGCAGGACGCGGGTATAACCGTCGAACTTGAGGATGCGGCCCTTGGCGCGCAGCTCGAAGTCACCGGCCTTGACCGTGACGCTGGTCGACAGGTACTGCGCGGGCGGCATCTGGCAGGCCAGGAACTGGCGCCAGATCAGCTCGTACAGGCGCTCGGCATCGCGCTCCATGCCAGTCAGCTTGCTTGGATGGGTCGCCACATCGGACGGACGAATCGCTTCGTGCGCCTCCTGTGCGCCGGCCTTGCTGCCGTAGACGATCGGCGCTTCCGGCAGGTACTGCTTGCCGAACTCGCGCTCGATGTAGCTGCGGGCCATTTCTACGGCATCGGCCGAGAGGTTGGTCGAGTCAGTACGCATGTAAGTGATGTAGCCGGCTTCGTACAGACGCTGGGCCATCATCATGGTCTTCTTCACGCCGTAGCCGAGGCGATTGCTCGCCGCTTGCTGCAGGGTCGAAGTGATGAACGGCGCCGACGGCTTGCTGCTGGTCGGCCGGTCTTCACGCTTGGCGACGGTGTAGCTCGACGACTTGAGCTGATCCAGGGCAGCCATGGCCTGGGCTTCGTTGAGCGGCTTGAAGGCTTCACCCTTCTCGCGCGCTACTTCAAAGCGGACCTTGGCGTCCTTGGCGGTGCCGAGGTCGGCGTGTACTTCCCAGTACTCTTCAGGGTTGAACGCACGAATCTCGCGCTCACGCTCGACCACCAGCTTGACCGCTACCGACTGCACACGGCCGGCAGACAGGCCACGGGCAATCTTCGACCACAGCAGTGGCGAGACCATATAGCCCACCACGCGGTCGAGGAAGCGCCGCGCCTGCTGGGCGTTGACCCGGTTGATGTCCAGCTCACCTGGCTGCGAGAACGCCTCCTGGATGGCCTTTTTGGTGATCTCGTTGAACACCACGCGCTTGTAGCGGGTGTCATCACCACCGATGGCTTCACGCAGGTGCCAGGCGATTGCCTCCCCTTCGCGGTCCAAGTCGGTCGCGAGATAGATGGTGTCGGCATCTTTGGCCAGGCGGCGCAGCTCTTCGATGACCTTTTCCTTGCCGGGCAAGATCTCGTACTTGGCTTTCCAGCCAGCGTCCGGATCGACACCCATGCGCGAGACCAACTGGCGGCGAGCCTTTTCTTTCGGCGTCAGTACCGGTGCCTCAGCCGCAGCTGCCTTGCCACGTTTGGCCGCCGGCTCCTTATTGGCGCTGGCCGAACCGCTGGTGGGAAGGTCACGGATGTGGCCGATACTCGACTTCACCACGTACTGGTTGCCCAGGTACTTGTTGATGGTCTTGGCCTTGGCCGGGGATTCCACAATGACCAGCGATTTGCCCATGGATCGGTGTATTCCTGAATCTGAAAATTAAAAATCGCGTCAGGTGCCGCACGCGGCACCGCTATATATAGTGGCTACAGGGTCAGGTCAAGCGCGCTCGACTAACCGCTGGCCTGTTCGGACGGGCCAAAAGGCCCCTCCTCGGCCGTGACCAGAGCAAAGCGCGGGACCTGCTCGCCGTCAACTTCGACCGATTCTACAAACATTGCCAGGGGTCGCACCCACAGCCCGTAATCACCATACAGGCATTGGTAGAACACCATCCACTCTTCGCTTTCAGAATGGCGGGCTGCGCCGAACACACGATACTCAGGCCCTTTGTAATGCCGGTACACGCCTGGCTGTATGTGCATGTTGCTGACCCTCGTGATAAATCCTGTAAAAAACAAAAACCGGGGCACATGGCCCCGGCTGCTGTCTTGCGCCGCGATCAGACGCGTTCGAAGACAGTGGTGATGCCTTGGCCCAGGCCGACACACATGGTGGCGACGCCGAGGGTACCGCCATTCTGCTTCATGACGTTGAGCAAGGTGCCGGAAATTCGCGCACCAGAGCAACCAAACGGATGACCCAGGGCAATGGCGCCGCCGTGCAGGTTAACCTTCTCATTCATCTTGTCGAGCACTTTCAAATCTTTCAGCACCGGCAGGGCCTGTGCAGCGAAGGCTTCGTTGAGCTCGATGAAGTCTATATCGGCCATGCTCAGGCCGGCACGCTTGAGCGCTTTCTGCGTCGAAGGCACCGGGCCGTAACCCATGATCGCCGGGTCGACACCGGCCACCGCCATCGAGCGAAGCACCGCCAGCGGCTGGATGCCCAGGTCCATGGCGCGCTGACCGGACATGACGATCATGCACGAAGCGCCATCGGTAATCTGCGACGAGGTACCGGCAGTGACGGTACCACCTTTGGGGTTGAACGCAGGCTTTAGTGAGGCCAGGCCTTCTAGGGTGGTTTCCGGACGAATGGTTTCATCGAAGTCAAAGACCTTGAGGAAGCCGTTCTCGTCATAGCCCTGCATCGGGATGATCTCGTCCTTGAACTTGCCCTCGACCGTGGCCTTGTGCGCCAACTGGTGCGAACGCACAGCGAAAGCATCCTGTTGTTCGCGGCTGATGCCGTGCATTTTGCCGAGCATCTCTGCAGTCAGGCCCATCATCCCGGAGGCCTTGGCAGCGTGCAAGGACATGTGCGGGTTGGGGTCGACACCGTGCATCATGCTGACGTGACCCATGTGTTCGACACCGCCGATGACGAATACGTCACCGTTGCCGGTCATGATCGCCTGGGCAGCCGTGTGCAGTGCGCTCATCGACGAGCCGCACAGGCGGCTGACGGTCTGCGCCGCCGAGGTGTGCGGAATCTGGGTCATCAGCGAGGCCATGCGGGCAATGTTCCAGCCCTGCTCCAGGGTCTGGTTGACGCAGCCCCAGATCACGTCCTCGACTTCTTTCGGGTCGACCTTGTCGTTGCGCTCGAGCAACTTGCTGATCAGGTGCGCCGACATGTCTTCGGCGCGGGTGTTGCGGTGCATGCCACCCTTGGAACGACCCATCGGGGTCCGACCGAAGTCGACAATCACCACGTCTCTTGGATTCAGGCTCATATCAATACTCTCGCTCTAACTCGTTGGGCGCTCAGTTGAAGAAACGCTGGCCGGTCTTGGCCATTTCGCGCAGCTTCGCGGTGGGGTGGTACAGCGGCCCCAGGTCGGCGTACTGGTCAGCCAGGGCGACGAACTCGGCAACCCCGATCGAGTCGATGTAGCGCAATGCACCACCGCGGAAGGGAGGGAAGCCGATGCCGTAGACCAGGCCCATGTCGGCCTCGGCTGCGGTTTCGACAATGCCGTCTTCCAGGCAGCGGACGGTTTCCAGGCACAGCGGGATCATCATCCAGTTGATGATGTCCTCGTCACTGACTTCACGCTGTTCGAAGACAATCGGCTTGAGCACTTCGAGCACGCTCTCGTCGGCAACCTTTTTCGGCTTGCCGCGCTTGTCGGTCTCGTACGCATAGAAACCCTTGCCGTTCTTCTGGCCCAGGCGCTTGGCCTCGTACAAGGCGTCGATGGCGGTGCGGCGATCGTCCTTCATGCGGTCCGGGAAGCCTTCAGCCATGACGTCGCGGCCGTGGTGGCCGGTGTCGATGCCGACCACGTCCATCAGGTACGCAGGACCCATCGGCCAGCCGAATTTCTCCATGACCTTGTCGATGCGCACGAAGTCGACACCGGCGCTGACCAGGCGAGCAAAGCCGCCGAAATACGGGAACAGTACGCGGTTGACCAAGAAGCCTGGGCAGTCATTGACCACGATCGGGTTCTTGCCCATTTTCTTGGCATAGGCAACGGTGGTGGCCACGGCCACTTCGCTGGACTTCTCGCCACGGATCACTTCCACCAGCGGCATCATGTGCACCGGGTTGAAGAAGTGCATGCCGACGAAGTTCTCCGGACGCTTGAGGGCCTTGGCCAACAAGTTGATGGAGATGGTCGAGGTATTGGAGGCGAGAATCGCGTCCTCTTTGACCTGGCCTTCGACTTCGGCCAGAACGGCTTGCTTGACCTTGGGGTTCTCGACTACAGCTTCGACCACGATGTCGACATTGGCGAAGTCGCCGTAGGACAAGGTCGGGCGAATCGCATTGAGCGCCTCGGCCATTTTCGCCGGGGTCAGGCGACCCTTCTCGACACGATTGCCGAGCAGCTTGGAAGCTTCGTTCAGGCCCAGCTGGATGGCATCCTCGCGGATATCCTTCATCAGGATCGGGGTGCCTTTGACCGCCGACTGGTAGGCGATACCACCGCCCATGATGCCAGCGCCGAGTACGGCAGCCTGCTTCACGTCATTGGCGATCTGGTCGTGCGCCTTGGCCTTGCGCTTGAGCTCCTGGTCATTCAGGAACAAGCCGATCAGGCTGGCAGCGACGGGCGTCTTGGCCAGTTTGGCAAAGCCTGCAGCTTCCACTTCCAGCGCTTTGTCACGACCGAAGTTGGCGGCTTTCTGGATGGTCTTGATCGCTTCGACCGGCGCCGGGTAGTTAGGCCCGGCCTGGCCGGCAACAAAACCTTTGGCGGTTTCGAAGGCCATCATCTGCTCGATGGCGTTGAGCTTGAGTTTTTCCAACTTGGGCTGGCGCTTGGCCTTGTAGTCCAGTTCACCGCTGATGGCGCGCTTGATCAGGTCCAGCGCTGCAGCCTGCAGCAGCTCCGGGGTGACCACGGCATCGACGACGCCAACCTTGAGGGCGTCTTCGGCGCGGTTTTCCTTGCCCGAGGCAATCCACTCGATGGCATTGTCCGAGCCGATCAGGCGCGGCAGGCGCACGGTACCGCCAAAGCCTGGGTAGATGCCCAGTTTGACTTCCGGCAGGCCGATCTTGGCGGTGTTGGACATCACCCGGTAATCAGCTGCCAGGCACATTTCCAGGCCGCCACCCAGCGCGATGCCGTTGATCGCGGCAACAGTAGGTACGCCGAGGTCTTCGAAATCACTGAAGATGCGGTTGGCCTCCAGGTTGCCAGCGACCAGCTCGGCCTCGGGCAACTTGAAGTTGTCGACAAACTCGGTGATGTCGGCGCCGACGATGAACACATCCTTGCCACTGCTGACGATGACGCCCTTGACCGAGGCGTCGCTCTTGATGGCGGCCACGGCCTGACGCAGATCGTCCAGGGTCAGGCGGTTGAACTTGTTGACGGACTCACCCTTGAGGTCGAACTTCAGTTCGACGATGCCGCTTTCAAGAGCCTTAACCGTGATGGCTTTACCTTCGTAAATCATCAACTGATCTCCACGATATGGAAGCTAAACTGTACACGCCGGACGCTGGCTAAACCCTGTCACAACAGCGGCTTGGTCAGGCACACCCGTCAGCGCGATAGTCGGGATTGGCATGAACGGCGCAACATACAAACGCTCAATTCATACGCCCGTTTGATTTGGGTACGCACACATTCTCCGAAAAGGTCGGCGTTGTCAAATCCTCCCTGAAGAGGTGAAAACGCGACTTTCCGGTCATTTTGTAGTGACTAGGTATCAACCTTGATGACAGTGATCGCCAGCCATTCATGCCAGCGATAAAGCCTTGGCGGGCAACAGAAGCTGCGGCAGGCACCCGGCAAAAACTACGCAGCAGGCTATAGTCAGTCTCTCAAGCAAAGTATCCCGGCCTGCCTGGCCTTTCTGCGGCAGCAGAACGCATCGCGGGGCACACCTGCCGATCCGCCACCTGAGCATGGGTGGCGGATCGGCAGGTATGCCCCGCGATGTCGTTATGAAGGGTTAAGCGAGGTCTTCGAGGGTTTGCGCAATGTTCTGCAACACAGATTCATCACCGCGCTCGCCCCAGTACAAGGCAACCATTTGCGTGGTGGCTTCAATCATGTAGACATTGCCAGGCAACGCCGCCAAGGCCTTGGCCAGACACGGATCTTCGCAAGGTTCACGCCACTTGTTCCACCACACCCCAGGGCTGACCTGCCAATACGCCCAGCAGTCATCCCGGCCCTTGCGCCGCGGCCGGTGGTACTGCGGGCACGGGCTTGGTGGCTGCTGCTCGAGCCAGTGCGGCCACTGCTGTGGCGCCAGCTGCATGGCCAGACCAATGCGCCTGCCGGCCAGGCGCAGGCTCATCTGCTCGCTCTGTTTACGTGATGGACGCAGCCAGGCAAGTGGGCTGAGAATCAGCGCAAGGATTGACACCACCAGCCATACCGTCATATCTGTAGATCCCATAAAGCGTTGCAAATGAGCTGGTTAGCCAGGTTTCACGGTAAACCGCCACAAAGCGACCATACTTCTACTATCGCGATTGTCAGGAGCACCTCCAATGTCCTACGAACATCTTCTGGTTGCTGTCGACCTCACCGAAGAATGCGATCCGGTGATCAAACGCGCCAAGGCAATCGCTTCGGCGAGCGGCGCCAAGGTATCGCTGGTGCATATCGTCGAACCGATGGCCATGGCCTTTGGCGGCGACGTACCGATGGACCTGTCGCAGCTGCAGCAGCAGCAGTTCGACCAGGCCAAGGAACGCATGGATCGCCTGTTCAACAAGTATCCGGATATCAACCGCGGTGACTCGCACCTGGTCTACGGCCAGCCGCGCCAGGAAATCCACCAGTTGGCCAAGGATCAGAAGTGCGACCTGATCGTGGTCGGCAGCCACGGACGCCACGGCCTGGCACTGCTGCTAGGCTCCACCGCCAACGATGTGCTGCACGGCGCGCCGTGTGATGTGCTGGCAGTACGCCTGCTGAAGAAAGACTGAAAAATGCACTGACGCCATCGCGGGCAACCCCCGCGATGGCTGATGGCCGCTTAGCCTTCCAGCTCTGCCCAGCGCTCGACCAGGACATCCAGCTCGCCCTGTAGCTTCTCGAGCTTGGCCAGCACCTCGGACGTCTCGCCGATCGGGCGCTGGTAGAAGTTCGCCGAAGCCACTTCTTCCTGAAGCTTGGCCATGGCTTTCTCGATCACGTCGATCTGCCCTGGCAACGCCTCCAGCTCACGCTGCAGCTTGTAGCTGAGCTTCTTCTTGCTCGCCTCTACCGGTGCAGCAGCAACTGGCGCGGCCACATCGGCAGCCTTTTCGACCACGGCGCTGTTGAGCTCGGACTTGCCACCCTTGCTTTCGGTGACGCCCAGCAGCTTCGGCGAGCCGCCCTGACGGATCCAGTCTTCGTAGCCGCCGACGTATTCCTGAACCTTGCCGCCGCCTTCGAACACCAGCGTACTGGTCACCACGTTATCGAGGAAGGCCCGGTCATGGCTGACCATCAGCACGGTGCCCTTGTAGTTGCACAGGACTTCTTCGAGCAGCTCAAGGGTTTCCACATCGAGGTCGTTGGTCGGTTCGTCCAACACCAGCAGGTTGGCTGGCTTGCTGAACAGCTTGGCCAGCAGCAAACGCGCACGCTCACCTCCGGACAAGGCCTTGACCGGCGTCCGGGCACGCTGCGGGCTGAACAGGAAGTCGCCCAGGTAGCTCAGCACGTGACGGTTCTGGCCGTCGATTTCGATGAAGTCGCGCCCCTCGGCGAGGTTCTCGATCACAGTCTTTTCCAGGTCGAGCTGGTGGCGCATCTGGTCAAAATAGGCCACTTCCAGCTTGGTGCCGCTCTCGACCTTGCCCGACGTCGGCTGCAAGTCACCCAGCATCAGTTTGAGCAGGGTGGTCTTGCCGGTACCGTTGGCGCCGAGCAGGCCAATCCGATCCTGACGCTGCAGGACCATGGAGAAGTCCTTGACCAGCATCGGCCCGTTCGGGTGCGAGAAGCTGACGTTCTCCAGCAGCATCACTTGCTTGCCGGATTTTTCCGCGGTGTCGATCTGGATGTTGGCCTTGCCCTGACGCTCACGGCGCTCACCACGCTCGACGCGCAGCTCCTTGAGCGCACGGACGCGGCCTTCGTTACGGGTGCGGCGGGCCTTGATGCCCTGGCGAATCCACACTTCTTCCTGGGCCAGGCGCTTGTCGAACAGCGCGTTGGCGGTCTCTTCGGCCGCCAGCGCGGCCTCCTTGTGCACCAGGAAGCTGGCGTAGTCGCCGTTCCAGTCGATCAGCCCACCGCGGTCCAGTTCAAGGATGCGGTTGGCCAGGTTTTGCAGGAAGGAGCGGTCGTGGGTGATGAACAGCACCGCTCCGCCAAAGCCGCTCAAGGCCTCTTCCAGCCAGGCAATCGCACCGATGTCCAGGTGGTTGGTTGGCTCATCGAGCAGCAGCAGGTCAGGCTCGGAAACCAGCGCCTGGGCCAACAGCACACGGCGACGCCAGCCACCGGAGAGCTCGGCCAGGGTCTTGTCGGCAGGTAGTTGCAAGCGGCTCAGGGTGCTGTCGACCACTTGCTGCAAACGCCAGCCATCGCGCGCTTCGAGCTCGTGCTGGACGTGCATGAGCTTGTCCAGATCTTCGTCGTTATGGATGTTCTGGCTCAGGTGGTGATACTGCGCGAGCAGCTCGCCTACGCCGTCCAGGCCAGCCGCGACCACGTCGAACACGGTCCGCTCGTCGGCCACCGGCAGTTCCTGCGGCAGCTCGCCGATTTTCAGCGCGGGTGCGCGCCAGACCGAGCCGTCATCAGGCTTTTGCTCGCCCTTGATCAGGCGCAGCATGCTCGACTTGCCGGTACCGTTGCGGCCGATGATGCACACCCGCTCACCTCGGGCGATCTGCCAGGAAACCTTGTCCAGCAGCGGCATCGCGCCGAATGCAAGGGACACATCGCTTAATTTGAGCAGGGTCATGATCATCTCCAAAAACTGGGCGCGTATTCTACCTGACTTGACCCTCGCCAGCACTACGTCAGCGTGTGTATCAAGGCTTTGCGATATCCGGTCGCCGATAACACCCCGATACAACCGCAGTGCTTTCGCCGGTAGCCGGCAACCGGCTAAGCTAACGCCATACAACAGTGCTGGCACCGCCGTCACTTTCCCATGGTTCAACTGCCCGGACGTATCATGCGCAGCCGCCTGTTACAGATTGCTTCATGCCTGCTGCTGACTGCCGCCACCGCGAGTGCGGCACAGGCCATCGACCTTAGCCAGCAGCGTCAGTACTACGACGAAGCCAAACGCGCCCTGGCCAAGGGCGACAAAGGTCCCTACCTGCGCTACTCGCAGGCCCTCAGTGACTATCCGCTGACCCCGTATCTGGCGTACGACGAACTCACAGCTCGCCTGAAGAGCGCCAGCAACGAAGAGATCGAGGGCTTTCTGGCCCAGCACGGCGACCTGCCGCAAGCCAACTGGATGAAACTGCGCTGGTTGCGCTGGTTGTCCGAGCGCGGCGAGTGGGCCACCTTCGCCAAGTACTACGACCCCAAGCTCAACTTCACCGAGCTGGACTGCATCAACGGCCAATACCAGCTCAGCACCGGCAAACGCGCCGAAGGCTTTGCCAGCGCTGCGAAGCTGTGGAACGTGGGCAAGTCGCAACCTGCTGCGTGTGACACGCTGTTTGCGATGTGGGCGGCCGAAGGTCAGCTCACCGAAGCCAGACGCTGGGAGCGAGCCAAACTGGCAGCACAGGCGCGCAACTACCCATTGGCGAACAATCTGGTCAAGACCCTGACCACCCTCGCCCCCCAGGGCCAATTGCTGATCGATGTGGCGCAGAAGCCCGAGCTGCTCAACCAGCCGTCGCGTTTCACCCCGGTCAACGAGGCAATGTCCGACGTGGTCAGCCTAGGCCTGCGCCGGCTGGCACGCCAGGACCCAGAGCGGGCCATGGCGCTGCTCGATGACTATGCCCAGCGCATGCATTTCTCGCGCGACGAAAAGGTTGCCATCGCCCGCGAGATCGGCCTGACCCTGGCTCGCCGTTACGACCCGCGCGCGCTCGACCTGATGACCCGTTACGATCCGGAGCTGCGGGACAACACCGTCAGCGAATGGCGCCTGCGCCTGCTGCTGCGCCTGGGCCGCTGGGAAGATGCCTACGAGCTGACCAAGCGCCTGCCGCAGGAGTTGGCCACCAGCAGCCGCTGGCGCTATTGGCAGGCGCGCAGCCTGGAACTGGCGCAGCCGAACAACGCGCAGATCCCGTTGCTGTACAAAGCGGTCGCGCGTGAACGTGACTTCTATGGCTTCCTGGCCGCAGACCGGGTGCAGACGCCCTACCAGCTGAACAACAAACCGCTGATGCTCAGCCCGCAGCTGGTCAACAAGGTGCGCAACACCCCGGGCGTGCGCCGCGCACTGGAATTCCATGCCCGCGGCCAGATCGTCGAGGGCCGCCGCGAGTGGTACCACGTCAGCCGCCACTTCAACCGCGACGAAATGGTCGCCCAGGCCCGGCTGGCCTACGACCTGCGCTGGTACTTCCCGGCGATTCGCACCATCAGCCAGGCGCAGTACTGGGACGACCTGGATATTCGCTTCCCGATGGCGCACCGCGACACCCTGGTGCGCGAAGCCAAGATCCGCGGCCTCCACTCCAGCTGGGTGTTTGCCATCACCCGCCAGGAAAGCGCGTTCATGGAAGACGCCCGCTCGCCGGTGGGCGCCAGCGGCCTGATGCAGCTGATGCCAGCCACCGCCAAGGAGACTGCACGCAAGTTCAGCATCCCGTTGGCGTCACCGGCTCAGGTACTCAACCCGGACAAGAACATCCAGCTCGGCGCCGCCTATCTGAGCCAGGTACATGGTCAATTCAACGGCAATCGGGTGCTGGCATCGGCCGCCTACAATGCCGGGCCAGGGCGCGTGAGGCAGTGGCTCAAAGGCGCCAAGCACTTGAGCTTTGATGTCTGGGTCGAGTCGATCCCGTTCGATGAAACCCGCCAGTATGTGCAGAACGTGCTGTCGTACTCGGTGATCTACGGGCAAAAGCTCAATTCACCGCAGCCGCTGGTGGACTGGCACGAGCGTTACTTCGACGACATGTAATCGAGCCACCCAAGCTCAAGCCCGCCGCCATCGGCTGCAGCGGGCTTGAGCTGGCGGCTTACTCCAGCACTTCTACCGGCATGCCCACGGCAATCTCACCCGCCCCATCCACCGCCAGATTCTGCCCGAACAGCACATCGCCATCACGCTCACGAAACGTCTTCAGGGTGACCAGCGGTTCGCGGTCAGCACTGCGCTCGCCCGTGTGCGGGTCAAGGGTAGTGAATATGCAACGAACGCTCGGTTTGAGGATGCGATAAGTCAGCACACCGATGCGGATCCGCTTCCAGCCGTCTTCGGCAAACGCTGCGCTGCCCTGCACCACCAGATTGGGTCTGAAGCGCAGCATCTCCATCGGCCGGCCAACCCGCCGGCTCAGCTCATCCAGTGAACCCTGGCCGATCAACAACAACGGAAAGCCATCCGGAAATGCCGCACGGTCGCTGTTCAAGCCATAGCCGCTGGGCAGGTAACGCGCGCGCGGCTCGGGGCAATACACCAGTCGCACCGGCTTGCCGAGCAGTTGGCTCAACCACTGCGCAGCAGCGTCGCCTGCGTCTGGCACGCGCAAGGTGTCGCGCCAGATGGTCACACCGCGCAAGTCTTCGTCGTCCGCCGGCACGGCGACCAGCAGCGGCGCCTGCCCTGGCGTCTCCAGCAGCAGATCGCCACTGGCAGCGACCGTGGCACTGAGCTGACTCAGCAGTGGCCAGGCGCGCTGGGTCAGGAAGCGTCCGTTGTCCTCCTCTACCACCAGCCAGCGGCGGTCGCCTTCCAGGCCGAGCAGACCTACCGGCGAGGCCTGCAGGCTTTGCGCCCGACACGACTTCACCGGATACCGATACAACTCACTTACAAACATCCCTGCCCGCCTCATGCCAGTGCAAAAACGCCTAGCTTATACCCAGCAGGACGCGCGCAGGTATCAGGCCGGCGCGTGATCAAGCATCAGGCGCTGCCGCACCACCTCTACCAGACGGTCTGGCTGGAATTTGGACAGGAAGTTGTCACAGCCGACTTTTTTCACCATCGACTCGTTGAAGCTACCCGACAACGAGGTATGCAACACTACGTACAGGCCACGCAGACGCGGATCGCTACGGATCTCGGTGGTCAGGCGGTAGCCGTCCATTTCCGGCATTTCAGCGTCGGTGAAAATCATCAGCAGTTTTTCACACAGGTCTTCACCGGCATCTGCCCAGGCCTTGAGCATGCGCAAGGCCTTCAGGCCATCGCTGGCCACATGCAGTTTGACGCCCAGTTGCGACAAGGTATCGCGCAACTGCGCCAGGGCCACGGTGGAATCGTCTACCAGCAATATTTCGCGGCCACGCGCCTTGGCCAGTACCGGATCGGCAAGCTTGTCGCCGGATACCTTGGCGTTGTATGGCACGATTTCGGCCAGCACCTTCTCGACGTCGATGATCTCGACCAACTGTTCTTCGACCTTGGTGATCGCCGTCAGATAATGCTGGCGACCGGCACTGGTCGGCGGCGGCATGATGGCTTCCCAGTTCATGTTGACGATGCGATCGACACCTCCAACCAGAAACGCCTGCACCGAGCGATTGTACTCGGTGACGATGATGGTGCTGTCCGGACCTGGCTGCAGAGGGCGCATGCCAATCGCCTGGGACAGGTCGATCACCGGCAAGGTCTGCCCGCGCAGGTTGACCACCCCACACACATAAGCGTGACGCTGCGGCATCAAGGTCAACTTGGGCAGCTGCAGCACTTCCTGCACCTTGAACACGTTGATGGCGAATAACTGACGGCCCGCCAGACGGAACATCAGGATTTCCAGGCGGTTCTCACCTACCAGTTGCGTACGTTGGTCTACAGTGTCGAGAATGCCAGCCATTGGAAGCCCCCAGGCGCGTATCGGGAAAATGTAATCATCTGCTCTGTATCGGCGGGTCAACCGGCAGCTTGACCCTCGTCAGCAAATCCAGATCAGGCGATTGATATCATTTTACCATCATGCTTTACTGCTTCGACACTTTCAGCAACACCTGTTACGGCGGGGTAACCAGCAACGCCACTCAGGGTTTCCCCTATGCCGCAATCAGGCCTAACCTGATGTTCGCGATATCCATTAGCCATTAATGTGACGCCATTCTCATTGCATGAATGGAGTCAGGCTTTTGCTAGCAATCGTTTCGGTGTTGCCCAGCCCGCTCCAGCCCACCGTGCTGGAGGCTCAGGATGGATAGCTGCGTGCCGCCCGGCGCCGAGCTGCCGGAATTCCTGCGGGATGCACAGCGCTTGTTGAGCCAGGCGCAGGAGTGCCTGCTACACCTGCAACTGATCGACAATGATCCAGATGCCTGCCGGTGCCTCAACGACACCCTTACCAGGCTGGCCAAGCGCGCCGAGCAACTGGGCCTTGACGAGGTCGCCCATTACAGCTCCGCGCTGCACCATCTGCTCGCACCTGCCTGCGGCCAGCGACACCTGCACAGCACAGCACTGCCGGCAGTCGAAGCCTGCCTGAACCTGCTGGACTGGCAACTGGAGCTGATCGATGCCCAAACCGGACAACTGAACCTGGACCGCAGCGAGCAGGCAGTGCTTCTGGATGATCTGGCCAGCGCCCTGCAAGGGTCAGCCAGGTCGCCATCCGAATCACCGCCAAACGTACAGTAAGTTCGGCATTCGTCTGCAACTAACTCAATCACGCTGCATTTATCAGCCAGACACTTGGCAAGTTTCGACTGGCCGCTTGAGTAATAGTTGTTAGTTGCAGTACTCGATTATGCACGCACTTGCCAATGCTGGCTTTTTGATAGTTAGGCCAGACCCGGCCAGATCGTTTCGAGCCCGTGAATACGGCGGTTTGAGACCCCTGAGCAAGGCGACCAAACACAACTTAAGTGATACCATGCGCGCCAATGAATGCAGCCCATGCAGATAGCCGTCAATTGAACAGATGCTTTTAATTGATTGTGAGCAGGACGCCAAAGCCGCTGACTAGACACGTGCAAGGCCTCCAATAGCATTAACTCAGTGGCTTTCCAATTTATGTTCCCACGTTTGAATCTTACCCCGCGCCACTGCTCTCGCAACGCCGTGGCTCGCTGGACGACCGCGGCGCTATGCGTGGCGTCACTGAGCGCTAACGTGGCACTGCACGTAAAAGCCGTGCCGATGCCGATCGGCCTGATCCTGCTGCAGATGGCGGCCCTGCTTGGCGCCGCCTGGCAATGGCACCAGTGGGCCCGCTCGATCAGCCTGCGCCCCGCAGAACTGGCCGAGCGCATGCTCAAGGTCCAGGAGAACGAACGCCAGCGTCTGAGCCGCGAATTGCATGATGATATCGGCCAATTGCTCACAGCAGCGAAGCTACAGTTGGACTGGCTCCAGCGGCGCCTGCCAAGCGAGCTGCTGAGCCATGCCAGCAGCTTGCGCAGCACCCTGGATGAGGCCTTGAACAGCGTGCGTGATGTTGCCGCCCTGCTTAATCCGCGCCAGCTGGCCAGCCTCGGCTTGGAAGCCAGCCTGCGCGAGCACCTGCTGCGCACGCTGAACGATAGCGAGGTGCAGTGGAGCCTGGAGTGCAAACAGCGCCTGACCGGGATCAACGACGACATCAGCATGGCTGCGTTTCGCATCACCCAGGAGGCTGTCACCAACATGCTGCGCCACGCCGGCGCGCGCAATCTGCGGGTACTGTTGCAGCGCACCGCTGCGGGGCTGGCCTTGACCATCGAGGATGACGGCTGCGGTTTCATCCCCAACAGCGATCCGGCTGCGGCCGGTCAGCGCGGCATGGCCGGCATGCATGAACGCGCCCGGGCGTTGCACGGTAGCCTGAGCGTTTACAGCCAACCGGGACGGGGCGCCCGGATCGAGGCCATGCTGCCGTGGCCAGCCCGCACCCAAGAACGCGCCAGGACCTTTGCCAGCCATGACCTGTAGATTACTTCTGGTCGATGACCATTCGCTCATTCGCGCGGGTGTGCGCGCGCTCGTGGCGGACATCGCTGGCTATACGGTGGTTGGTGAAGCGGATGACGGCGGCCAGCTCAACGCGCTTGTCGCACAGCTGCAGCCGGACATCGTCCTGCTGGATATCTCCATGCGCTCCACCAGCGGCCTGGACGCACTGACCCAACTGCGTGCCAGCGGGCATCCCTGTAAAGTACTGATTCTGTCGATGCACACTGATCCGGAGCTGATCATGCGTGCGCTCGAATGCGGTGCGCATGGCTACTTGCTCAAAGACACCAGCGCTGTTGAACTGGAGCAGGCGCTGAGCGCCTTGCGTGGGGATGAACGCTATCTCAGCCCAGCGATCGCTCACACAGTGATCAACCAGGCCTTACTGCGCGCGCAGAACAGCCGCCAAAGCATCAACGACCGACTTAACCTCACTGCACGCCAGCTGGAAATCCTGCGCTTGATCGTACGCGGCAAATCAACTCGGGAAATAGCCGGCGGCCTGGGCCTGTCGATCAAGACCGTGGAGACCCATCGCTCTCAGATCATGAAGCGCCTGCAGATTTACGACGTCGCAGGCCTGGTGCTGTTCGCCGTGCGCGAGAAGATCATCAGCCTGGACGACTGAGCAGCGGTGAATCGGCTGGCAGGTGCACACGCAGTGCTGCCGGGACCGCTTCGAAGCGCAGACTTTCGCCGTGCATCGGCTCACCATCCAGGTTGATATCCAACCCCTGCGCACTTTTTACCTCGACCCACGGCAGGCGAGCACGCACGTACAAGCCCTCACCACCGATCAGCTCTTTCAGCGCACCGACCACCTCCTGCGGTGCGGGCAAGATGCCGATATCGAGCAGACCGTCGTCAGCCAGCGCCTCGGGGCACAGCTCATGCCCACCTCCGGCCTGGCGGCCATTGCCGATACCCAACGCCAGCACCTCGCCTTGCCAGTGAAAATCCGGCCCGGTCAGCTCGACTGCAGCGGCCTGCAGCTCAGTGAAGCGTGACAGCCCGGTGAACAGGTAAGCCGCAGCACCGAGAACCTTCTTCAGGTCCTCAGAGGTGTTGGCGGTAACCTGGCTACCGAAGCCGCCGGTGGCCATGTTCAGAAACAACTGATCACCGGCCCGCCCCAGGTCGATGGCGCGTGCGGGCTGGTCCAGCAAGGCCAGCGCCTGGGCTGGTTCCAGCGGTATTCCGGCCGCTTTGGCGAAGTCATTGGCAGTGCCCAGTGGCAACAGCACCAGGCTGGCCTCTGTCGCGGCCAGGCCCATGGCTTCGGCGATATCGCGAAGGGTGCCATCACCACCACCGGCGATGATGTGGCTGTACTCTGCTGCCAGGGCTTCAGTGACCAGCCGCTGGGCGTCGCCGCCCTCCCAGGTCAGGCGCACATCGATCTGCCAGCCTTGCTCGCGCATGATGCCCACAGCGGCTCTGACATCCTCGTTCATGGCTTGCTTGCCATGCAGCACCAACATCGCCTTGCGCTCGCTCATCCGTTCCACTCCGCAAAAATACCTATCCCAATCTCGACCATGGCCGAGGGCAAAGTGCTGCATACAAAGAGCGCTTGCGTCAGAAAATAAACGGGTTTAACACAAATGCCATTGAAAGCCGGGGCGAGCAAGCGCATCATCGACAAATAATTGGCCATCACGGATGAGGTCACTAATAAATGTCGGTTTTTTGACTTATTGCCTCGCCGTACATCTGACAGATCGCCTGATTCTATGGCGAAGTCCCTTTGATCGCGCTGCCCCCAGCGCCCCCGCTTCGAGGCTGTGATAATGAGCGTTCTGATCCCTTGCATCATTGCTGGCGGTGCCGGCACCCGATTGTGGCCGGTTTCCCGTGAAGCCATGCCCAAACCGTTCATGCGCCTGGCCGATGGTGAAAGCCTGCTGCAGAAGACCTTCGTGCGTGCCAGCGCCCTGCCGGGTGTCGAGCGCGTGCTGACCGTGACCAACCGCGACGTGCTGTTCCGCACCCAAGATGAATACAACCGGGTCAACAGCTTCAATGTCGCGCTGGACTTCATCCTCGAGCCATGTGGGCGCAACACTGCGCCGGCCATCGCTGCCGCTGCGCTGCACTGCGCCAAGCAGTACGGTGAGGATAGTCTGCTGCTGATCTTGCCGGCAGATCATTTGATCGAAGACATCCCAGCCTTCGAACAAGCGGTCGCCCAAGCGGCGCAGCTGGCCCATGACGGCTGGTTGAGCACCTTCGGCCTGGTGCCCAGCCGTGCTGAGACCGGCTTTGGCTATATCGAGCAAGGCGAGACATTGGGTGAGCGCGCGTACAAGGTCGCACGCTTTGTCGAAAAACCGGACGCCGCGACCGCTCAGGGCTACCTGGACGGCGGCCGCCATCTGTGGAACGCCGGCATGTTCTGCCTGCGCGTCGACGCCGTGCTGCGCGAGTTGCAGACCCACGCGCCCGAGGTGCTGGAAACCGTCGCCCATTGCCTTGAGCAGAGCGTCAGCAAACAAGGTGAGCGTGCCCTTCAGGTAGAACTGGACCCGGACACGTTCGTTCTGGCGCCGGACATCTCCATCGACTACGCGTTGATGGAGCGTTCCAGCCAGGTTGCAGTGGTACCGTGCGAGCTGGGCTGGAGCGATATCGGCAGCTGGGAAGCAGTACGCGAACTGCGCCAGACCGACGCTCAGGGCAACTACGCCAACGGCGAGACCGTACTGCATGATGTGAGCAACTGCTACATCGACTCGCCGCGGCGCCTGGTCGGCGGGGTGGGCCTGGACAACCTGATCGTCATCGACACCCCCGATGCGCTGCTGATCGCCGATGCGGCGCGCAGCCAGGAAGTCAAGATCATCGCCCAGCAGCTCAAGCGCCAGGGCCACGAAGCCTATCGCCTGCACCGGACCGTGACCCGGCCATGGGGCACCTACACCATCCTCGAGGAAGGTGCGCGGTTCAAGATCAAGCGAATCATGGTCCGCCCCGGCGAATCGCTGTCGCTGCAAATGCACCATCACCGCAGCGAGCACTGGATCATCGTCAGCGGCATGGCCTGCGTGACCAACGGTGACGAAGAGTTTCTGCTCGACACCAACGAGTCGACGTTCATCAAGCCAGGCCGTACCCACCGCCTGACCAACCCAGGGGTGATCGACCTGGTGATGATCGAGGTGCAGAGCGGCGAGTATCTGGGCGAAGATGACATCGTCCGCTTTACTGATATATACGGACGCGTCCCGGAAACAGCCATCGGCTGATACCGTGCGGGCGCGCCTTGCCATCCATGACCCAACCGTCAGCGAGGATTTGGGGCGATGCGCATACTTTGGACCTTGCCCTACCTGCCCTGGCCAACCACCAGTGGCAGCAAGACCCGGCAATACCACCTGCTGCGCGAACTAGCGCAGCGTGGTCACCGGATTACCTTGTTGGTGCAGTCCAAGGTGCCCCTCGGCGACGCCGCCCGCACTGCCCTTGAACCGCTGCTCGAGCGGCTGATCGTGCTGCCCAGGCGCGCGCTGCACAGCCCGCTCAACCTGCTTGCCTCACCGATCATCGATTACCCCATGCGGGCGATCATCCATGGCCTGGCACCTGCCCTGCGTCATCAATTCGAACAACTGCTGGACGAACCCTGGGATGTGATCCAGATCGAGCACAGCTACAGTTTTCAGCCTTTCGAAAAAGCCCTGCAGGCCCGCGGCCTGCCCTACATGCTCAGCGAACACACGCTCGAGTCGGTGATGGGCGCAGCCTGTCACGACCGTCTGCCGCTGTGGCTGCGGCCTCTGAACGCCTTCGACCGCTGGCGCTACCGGCGCTGGGAGCAGCGGGTGCTGCGCCAGCCCACAGAGGTGGTAGCAGTAAGCCCGCACGATGCCGAGCTGATCAGCCAGATCAGCGGCAGGCCGGTCGATGTCGTGGTCAACGGCGTTGATTGCGACTACTTCGAACAGGTGCGCCCCGCCACGCACAGTCAGCGCCTGCTGTTTGTCGGCAATTTCGAGTACGGCGCCAACCTCGAGGCTATCGAGTGGGCGCTGGAAGAAATCCTGCCGCAGGTCTGGCAGAGCAACCCCGCCGTGCGCCTGGCGATTGCCGGGCATGCCCTGCCAGCGAGCTGGAAGCTGCACTGGAACGACCCGCGCATCGAATGGATCGGCTACCGCCCCGACCTGCGCGAACTGCAGCGCCGCTCCGCGCTGTTTTTTGCCCCGCTACGGTATGCCGGCGGCTCCAAAGTGAAGATTCTCGAAGCCATGGCGGCCGGCCTGCCGGTGATCACTACCAGCAAGGGTGTGTCGGGACTGGCGGTCAACAACGGCGAGCATTATCTGGGCAGCGATGACAGCGGACAGTTGGCGTTGCAGATCACCCAGTTGCTCAATCAGCCGTGGCGGATGTGTCAGCTCGGCGAAAGCGGCCGCCAGTTCACCCGCCAGCGGCATGACTGGAGCGTCGTCGCGCAGCAGCTGGAGAACGTACACACGCGCTTGACCCAGACGCTGCCAAGCACCGCCCCAGCGCCAACGGCGGTGATTCTGAGGCGCTCAGCCAAGTAGTTCGCTTAGGGGAATGAAATTGACGTTGTCGCCCTGTTGCGGGGTGCTGCCTTCGCGCACTTCGACCAGACCTTCAGCCCACGCCGCGCTGCGCAGCACACCCGAACTCTGGTTCTTGTAAATGCGCACGCGGCCGTCTTCGATACGGGCGCGCAGGTACTCGCGGCGCGTCCCGGCCTTGGGCCAATCGAACCCGGCCGGCACGCTGAACTGCAGCGGTGTGACAGTTGCCACGCCCTGGCGACGCAATAGATAAGGTCGCGTCAGCAGGCCAAAGGTGACCAGGGTCGAGGCCGGGTTGCCAGGCAAGCCGATCACCGGCACACCGCGATAATGGCCAAAGGTAAGCGGTTTGCCGGGTTTGATCGCCAGCTTCCACAGCGCCAGCTCGCCGGCTTCACGCAGGGCGATGCCGAGATAATCAGCCTCGCCTACCGAAACCCCGCCTGTCGAAAGAATCAGATCAACGTCAGCCAACCGCGCCAGGCAGTCGCGGGTCAGTTGCAGGTCGTCAGCCAGGATACCGGCATCAACCACTTCGCAGCCCAGCCGCTGCAGCCAACTGGCGAGCAGGCGACGATTACTGTTGTAGATCTGCCCCGGCCCCAGGGGCAAACCCGGCTCGACCAGTTCGTCACCGGTCGACAGCAGCGCCACGCGCACCTTGCGCACCACTTCAAGGCGCGCATGGCCAAGCGTCGCCGCCAGGCCAAGTTCAATCGGCCCAAGCCGAGTGCCAGCGCTCATGACCTGCTCGCCAACGCGGGTTTCCTGGCCCTGCGGGCGAATATTCTGGCCCACCCGCAACGGCTCGCTGAAGGTTACCCGGCCGTCATCCAGCACTTGGGCGTTTTCCTGCATTTCGACACAGTCGGCGCCCTCGGGTAGCGGCGCGCCGGTGAAAATCCGCGCACAGGACCCGGCCTGGAGCGGCTGCGGCGCATGCCCTGCAAAGATCCGCTGGCTGACCGCCAGCGGCTCGCCGTGCCAGTCGGCCAGGCGCAGGGCGTAGCCGTCCATGGCGCTGTTCGGCCAGGGCGGCAGGTCCAGGGCGGCCACCAGCTCGGTGGCCAGCACGCGACCTTCAGCGTCCGCCAAGGCAACCCACTCGGTGTCCTTGATTGGCGCAGCTTCGGCCAAGGCCAGCAGACGTTGCAGGGCCTCTTCGACCGGCATCAATGGCCGGCTCGGGGCGGGTTCAACCACGGCTGTCACAGGCCGCTGCCTGCTTCAGATGAGGGACAAAGTTGCACGGGCGATGACGCGCGTCGAGCTGTTCGGCAAGAATGCCGTCCCAGCCGGTGCGCACGGCATTGGTCGAACCCGGCAGGCAGCACACCAGCGTGCCATTGGCCAGACCAGCCAAGGCCCGGGACTGGACGGTCGAGGTGCCGATGTCGGCAAGCGATATCTGCCGGAACAATTCGCCAAAGCCATCGACCTGTTTATCCAGCAGGCAGGCGACCGCCTCGGGCGTGCTGTCACGGCCGGTGAAGCCGGTACCGCCGGTGATCAACACCACCTGCACCTGGTCGTCAGCAATCCAAGTCGCAACCTGAGCGCGAATCCTGTACAGGTCATCCTTGAGCAGCACCCGCGCGGCCAATTGGTGACCAGCCTCGGTGAGACGGTCGACAAACACCTGGCCAGAGGTGTCGGTTTCAAAAGTGCGGGTATCGCTGACCGTGAGCACGGCAATGTTCAGCGGCACGAACGGGGTGTCTGCCTTGGCTTTCATAGGGGCTCCAGCGCAGGGAAGGAAGAAGATGGCGCCTGTTATATCACAGCCCGCACAGCGCCGAACGCGACGCTTGTTCTCGGTCAATGTCAGCCTGCTGTGACTATGCTGCACTGGCTGAGGAACTTGCGCGGACACACCGCGTCATAAAACCATCAAGCACCATCGACAGGAGAGACACGATGATTCAACGGACCCTTCCCGCCTTTATTCTTGCACTTGGCCTCGGCGCCCTCGCTGGCTGTGCCTCGCCAACGGTCATCACCTTGAACGACGGCCGCGAAATTCAAGCGGTAGACACCCCAAGCTATGACGAAGATGCCGGCTTCTACGAATTCGAGCAGCTCGACGGCAAGCGCGCCCGGATCAACAAAGACCAGATCCGCACGGTCAAAGAGCTCTGATCTGAGCTTGGTATCCAAGGCCGCCCGCGCACCCTGTGCAGGGGCGGCCTTTTGTCACTTGGATCTGTAACCTGGATCACACCCCCAGTTGCGCCGTGACCTGGCCCAACTGCCCGGACAACCCATGCAAGCGCTGCCCAGCCTGCTCGGTATGCTCGACCGCCTGCTGATTGGCCGTGGCGATGCGAGTGATTTCGATCAAGTTGCGCGAGATGTCCTCGGCCACGCTGGTCTGTTCCTCGGCTGCCGTTGCAATCTGCCGATTCATATCGCGAATCGCCTCGACCGCCTGGGTAATCCGCTGCAGCATCTGCCCCGCATGCTGGACTTGTTCGGCGCCCTCCTCGCTGCGCCGCTGGCCGCTCTCGATAGCCTTGACCGCCTCCACCGCTCCTGACTGCACCGCGTCGATGATCTGATTGATCTCGGCAATCGAAGCCGCCGTGCGCTGGGCCAGGCTGCGTACTTCATCGGCCACCACGGCAAATCCGCGCCCGGCCTCTCCGGCACGAGCCGCTTCAATCGCGGCGTTGAGTGCCAGCAGGTTGGTCTGTTCGGCGATCCCGCGGATGACTTCAAGCACTTTGCCAATACGCGTGCTGTCGTGCTCCAGGTCGCGAATCACTGCAGCGGTACCGGCAATCTCGCGGTTGACCCCGGCAATGGTGTCGATGGTTGCCTGCATCACCTGCTCGCCCGCCTGGGCACTGTGATCGGCATCGTCGGCAGCGTGGGCGGCCTGGGCAGCATGGCGCGCGACATCCTGCGCAGTCGCCGACATTTCATGCATGGCCGTGGCCACCTGATCGGTGCGCTGGAACTGATCCTGGGTGCCCCGCGCCATGTCGCCGGCAAGGTTGCGCAGCTGGCCACTGGCGCCTTCCAGTTCTTCGGCGTTGTCCTTGAGCCGGCCGATGGACTCGGCAAGAAAATCACGCAAGGTATTGGCCGCACGCGCCAGGCGCCCGAGCTCATCTTTACGGCGATCATCAACACGGGCGGCGAAACGTCCTTGGCTGAGCTGGGCCACATAGTCGATCAACTGGCGGATTGGCTCGATCAGGCTGCGGTTTACCAGCCACAGGCTGAGCAACCCCACCAATATGGCTGAGCCAAGCATGACCAGCAGACCGATCCACACGGTACGCTGGGCGCTGTCATTGATCATCGCCGCACGCTCGCGGGCCTCACTGCGCAGTTGCTCAACCAACGCGCTCATCTGCTCACTGGCGGCGCGGTCGACACCCTTGACTGCAGCATCGCCTGCCACCGGGTCGCCGCCGGCGGCCAGAAACGCCTCACGCCCTTTGCTGTAGGCCTGGCCCAACTGGCGATGGCTGTCGCGCAGCTGCCGCAGTGGCGCCGTCAGCTCGCCATCGCTGTCTGCCAGCAACTGCGCCAGCAGGGTCTGCACCTGCTGCTCGCGGCTCTGAAACTGCTGCCAGTACTTGTCCAGCTCGGCCGGTTGGCGGCCGCGCAGCAGCACGTTCTTCCACTCCTGCACCTGGATCTTGAATTGCAGATTGGCCTCGTCGATCAACTGTGACGCGCGCAATGGCCCATCGACCAGCTCGGCATAGCTGCGCACGCTGGACGACAGGAACTGGAAGCAAACCAGCGCGATCAGCAGCATGGCGATCAGGCTGCCGCCCAGCAGAGAGAGAATTTGCACGCGAAGGGATGTACGCAACATGCGGGTCTCGAGAACAAGGAGAGAAGAAAACGGCGCTGCAGGCAGCACCACGACAGACATCCATGTCCTCGTTCGCAGGGCAAAAAAAAGCTGCCATCAGTCGATAGCAGCCAGGTCGAGCACTTACGCTGAAGCAGATAATCTCAGGCCATTGCTACAGAAATGTGACAGATCAGCGACGTGCCTCCAATTTCAGCTCGAGGTGAACTGCAACTGCGCCAACCGCGCATATAGTGGGCTTTCTTCGATCAACTGGCGATGGCTGCCCACCGCCACGATCTGGCCCTTGTCGATCACTGCGATACGATCAGCATGCTGCACGGTGGCCAAGCGGTGCGCGATCACCAGGGTGGTACGGCCCGCCATCAGCGCGGGCAGCGCCTGCTGGATCAGGTGCTCGCTCTGGGCGTCGAGGGCACTGGTGGCTTCGTCGAGCAACAGGATCGGCGCATCCACCAGCAGCGCCCGGGCAATCGCCAGGCGCTGGCGTTGACCACCGGACAAGCCGACCCCGCCTTCCCCAAGCAAGGTCTGATAACCCTGCGGCAGCTGCTGGATAAACTCCTCGGCATGCGCCCCGCGGGCCGCGGCCTGCACCTCGGCGAAGCTGGCATCGGGGCGGCCATAGCGAATATTGGCCTCAACCGAGCCGCGAAACAGCGCAGGGTTCTGCGCCACCATCGCGAACTGGCTACGCAACAACAGTGGGTCGAGACTGGTCAATGCCTGGCCATCGAGGAGGATGCTGCCTTGTTGCGGGTCATAGAAACGCAGCAACAGGTCAAACAACGTCGACTTGCCGGCGCCGGACGGACCAACCAGCGCCAAGGTCTGGCCCGGTTCGATCAGCAAGCTAAGGCCATCGAGCGCCGCCACGGTCGGCCGCGACGGGTAGGCAAAGCGCACCTCGCGCAGCTCGATGCGACCGCTGGCGCGCGTGTCAGCCAGGCCCGCGCTCAGCGCCGGCGGCAGGATCGTACTCTGCGCTGCCAGCAACTCGGCGATCCGCTCTGCCGCCCCAGCCGCGCGTTGCAGCTCGCCGATCACCTCGCTGAGGGTGCCAAACGCGCTGCCGACGATCAGGCTGTAGAACACGAATGCGGCCAGCTCGCCACCGGTGATACGCCCGGCGATCACATCCATGCCGCCCACCCAGAGCATTACCCCGACAGCGCCGAGCACCAGCACGATGACCAGCGTGATCAGCCAGGCCCGCTGGGCAATCCGCTGCCGCGCCACATCAAAGGCCGCCTCGACCGTGTCGGCAAACCGTTCACGGTCGAGGTTTTGGTGGTTGTAGGCCTGCACGGTCTTGATCTGGCCGAGGGTCTCTGCGACATAACTGCCGACATCGGCGACCCGGTCCTGGCTCTGCCGCGACAGGCTACGCACCCGTCGGCCAAACAACAGGATCGGCGCCAGCACCAGCGGCAGTGCCAGCACGACGATGCTGGTGAGCTTGGGGTTGGTGATGAACAGCAACACCACGCCGCCAATCACCATCAAGGCGTTGCGCAGGAACATCGACAACGACGAGCCGATCACCGATTGCAACAAGGTGGTGTCAGCGGTCAGCCGCGACTGGATTTCCGAACTGCGGTTGTCCTCGAAAAAGCCCGGATGCAGACCGACCAGGTGATCGAACACGGCGCGGCGGATATCGGCCACGCAGCGCTCGCCGATCCACGACACGAGGTAGAAGCGACTGAACGTGCCGATCGCCAGTGCCAGCACCAGCAACATGAACAAGCCGAGGGTCTGGTTGAGCTGGTGCGCAGAACCGGTCATGAAGCCTTGATCGACCAGCAGGCGAATGCCCTGGCCCATCGACAAAGTGATCGCAGCGGTGACGACCAGCGCGAGCAGTGCCAGTACCGCCTGCTTGCGGTAGGGACGCAGAAACCGCCAGCTGAGGCGCAAGGCGCGGCGCTGACGTGAGGAGACAGGTTCGGTCATGACTCAGATCATTCAGGCGAAGAAGCAGCAAGCCTACCATCCATCTGCACAGTCTGAACTTTGCAGCGGTTGTCAGGATCGCAGAAAAGGACATGCCATTGGCCAGCACAGCAGAGCACAGTAGCAATAGCTTATGGTTCTAAGGTGGTAGTGGAGCTTTGCCGAGCTTTCTGTTGGACTAGAGCAGTCGTGGCGGCACAGACAATGTCATACGTCAGTCACGACCCGTGGATAGGCTTGGTTTGAACCTGATGAGGAGACAGCACATGCAGCAACACAGTGAAACGCTCGCCAACCAGCAAGCGCAACCGCAGCCGATTTGCGGTTCGATCATCGACGACCAGGGCCGCGAAGTGGCAATTACCCCTGAGATGATCAAACAAGCGTGTGAAGAGCTGGAAAAGAGCCGAGTGGCGCTTGCCGAGAAGAATTGATTGGATCACAGCAGCGCGGCGCTCAGTTAGCTAATTGGAGCGCTGCGCGGGCTGGATTGGGGCCGCCAAGCGGCCCCTGCTTTACTACACGACTGGCTAAACCAGCACCGCCCCCAGCGCACTGATCATCTGCGCCAACTGCGCCGACTCGCCGCGCACCTTCACTGCCAACCCTTCGATTTCCCTGCGCACCGGGTAATGCTTGCGCAGCAGGTCAAAGGTTGCTCGCTGTTCGATCGGATCCTCGCTCAAGCTACGGCGCATGTCGGCATCGTCGCGGCGCGGGTCGTAGACTGCTCGGCAGACCGTCGCCAAGGCCAAGGCCGGATCACTGGCCGCATTCAGTTCTATCTGGACCAGGTCGCGTTCCGGCAGCAGATCGGCCAACTGCACAGGCGCCGGCACGCCGCGCCACTGGCAAAATGCCTGATAGATCTGCGCCGTACCGCGCTGCTTGCCGTCGAGGCTGTAACCGGCAATGTGCGGCGTCGCCAGCGTGCACAGGTCGGCCAGTTGCAGGTCAACCTGAGGTTCACCCTCCCACACATCCAGGACCGCGTGCAGATCGTCGCGCTGCAGCAGCAACTCACGCAGCGCCTGGTTATCCACCACCGGCCCGCGACTGGCGTTGATCAGCCACGCGCCCGGGCGTAACCGCGCCAGTTGCGGGGCGCCGAGCAAGTGCCAGGTGGGGTGTTCGCCGCCGCGCTGCAGCGGGGTATGCAGGCTGATCACATCACACTGCTCGAGAACGTGATCGCGGCTGACGAAATCGCCGCCTTCCGCCGCCTGTCGCAGTGGGTCACACACCAGTACTTTCCAGCCCAGGCCATGCAGCACCCGCACCAGACGCTCACCAACCTGCCCGGCACCGACCACGCCATAGACCCGCTCGGCGAGGTTTTCACCCTCGAGCTCGGCCAGGGTCAGCAAGCTGCCCAACACATAGTCGACCACGCCACGGGCATTGCAGCCAGGGGCGCTGCTCCAGCGGATACCGGCCTCGGCGAAGTAGTCCAGATCCAGGTGATCGGTGCCGATGGTGCAGGTACCGACAAAGCCGACCTTGCTGGCTTGCAGCAGTTGCCGATTGACATCGGTTACCGAGCGCACCAGCAGCACGTCGGCATCTTGTACGCACTGAGCATCGATGCTGCGGCCAGGGTAGCGGCGGATCTCGCCGAAACCGGCAAAAAACGCGTCGAGCAGCGGGATGTTTTCGTCGGCAACTATCAGCATGGCGCTCTCCTGTCAGGGGTCCGCAGTGTAGGCCCTGCGCCGGGCGCGATCCAGCGCGGCTCAATCGGCCTTCTTGCGAATCCAATACAGATAAGTGCCAGCCTGTTCCTGCTGCTCAAGCAACTGATGGCCGAGGAAGGTGCAGAACTTGGGGATGTCACGCTGGGTCGACGGGTCGGTGGCGATGACCTTGAGCAGGCCGCCGGCAGCCAGTGCGCGAACCTGTTGATGCAGCATCATCACTGGCTCCGGGCAGTTCAGGCCGCTGGCGTCGAGGACGGCGTCGGGGGTGTAATCGGTCATGGGCTACTCCGTGAATGGCCGACCATTGTCGCTCAAGCCCGCCCCCAGAACCATCCTCGACGCCTTTTCGGCGAATTAGCCGCAGCTCCCCAGCGCAGCCTGCAAGGCCTCGGCAAAGCGCTGCGCGACCTCGTCGACCTGCTCGGCACTGATGATCAGTGGCGGCAGGAAGCGCACCACCGCGCCATGCCGACCGCCGAGTTCGAGAATCAAACCGCGCTTGAGGCACTCGCGCTGCACCTTCGGCGCCAGCTCGCGGGCCACCGGCGGATGCCCGCAGGTGTCGAGTGGCCCATTCGGCTCGACCAACTCGACGCCCAGCATCAGGCCACGCCCGCGGATATCGCCAAGCTGCGGGTAGCTGCGCTGCAACTGCTGCAGGTGGCCACGCAGGCGTTGGCCCATGGCCTCGGCGTGGTCTGCCAGGCGATGCTCGAGCAAATAGTCGATGACTGCCGAGCCCGCCGCCATGGCCATCTGATTACCACGGAAGGTGCCGGCATGGGCGCCCGGTTTCCACGTGTCGAGCCAGTCGCGATAGACCACCACGGCCAACGGCAGGCTGCCACCAATCGCCTTGGACAGGGTCACCACGTCGGGCACGATGCCGGCATGTTCAAAGGCAAACATCTTGCCGGTGCGGGCAAAGCCGCTCTGGATCTCGTCGACGATCAACGCCACGCCGACCTGCTCGGTGATGCGCCGCACGCCCTGCAGCCATTCGATATCGGCCGGGATCACGCCGCCCTCGCCCTGTACCACTTCAAGGATCACCGCTGCCGGCAGCGGCACGCCGCCCTCCGGGTCGAGCAGCAGATTCTCCAGATAATGCAGGTTGGCGCGCACGCCTGCGGCACCGCCGAGGCCAAACGGGCAACGGTAGTCATACGGATACGGCATGAACTGCACACCGTTGCCCAGCAACGCGCCCAGCGGTTGCTTGGGCCCGACGCTGCCCATCAAACTCAGCGCCCCCTGCGACATGCCGTGGTAGGCACCCTGGAACGCCAACACCGTGCTGCGACCGGTCGCCGTGCGCACCAGTTTCAGCGCAGCTTCCACCGCGTCGGTGCCGGTCGGGCCACAGAACTGGACCTTCGCCTCACGCCGCAAGGCTTCGGGCAGAATGGCAAACAGGTCCTGGACAAAGCGGTCCTTCACCGGTGTGGTCAGGTCGAGCGTATGCAGGGGCAGTTCATCGGCCAGCACACGCTGGATCGCCGCCACCACCACCGGGTGATTGTGGCCCAGCGCCAGGGTACCGGCCCCGGCCAGGCAGTCGATGAACTGCCGCCCTTCGACGTCCTCGACATAGATCCCGCGGGCGCGCTTGAGCGCCAGCGGAATCCGCCGCGGATAGCTGCGCGCATTGGACTCCTGTTGCTGCTGGCGCAGCAGCAACGGTGATTCGGCGAATTCATATAACGGCTGCGGCGTGGCAAGCGGCAGGATCTGGGCAAGGCTGGAAGCGGTCGACATTGAAGAGTCCCTTGCAAGCGAAAGGTGGCATCGCTTGAAATACGCTTCAGCCCGGCACGGATTTACAAACATTTTGCGCTTGGGCCTACCCAGGCCAAGGCGCCGCCGGCAAACTCAGTTGTCCGCCCGAGTCGGCACCTGCAGCCAAACCCGCAAACCATCGCTGCGGCTGTCAAAGCGCAGGCTGCCGGCACAGCGCTGGACAATCGCCTGCACGATCGCCAGGCCCAGGCCGCAACCGCCACTCTGGCTGTTGCGCCAGAAACGCTCGGTCATATGCTGCAAATCGCCTGCGCTGATGCCCGGGCCATGGTCACGCACCAGGAACCCAGCCTGGCCGTCGGCCATCTGCACTTCCAGCTCCACGGCGGCATCACCGCCATGGCGCAGTGCGTTGTCGAGCAGGTTGCGCAACGCCGCCACCGCCAGCGGGCCGGGCATGCTCAGGTAAACCTCGGTGGCATCCTGCGGCAGGCGTACGGTGATCCGCCGACTGTCACCGGCGCCGACATCCTGCACGGCCTGGCGCGCCACTTGCTCGGCAGTGCACTGCACCCCGTCGTCAAACGACAGGCTGCCCTCGACCCGCGCCAGCATCAGCAACTGCTCAAGGGTGCGATGCATGCGGTCGGTGCCCTGCTCGGCGTGCTCGAGTGCCTGCTCGCGTACCGCGCCGTCGGTCATGCGTGCCACCTGCAGGTGCGTCTTGATCGCGGTCAGCGGGCTGCGCAGCTCATGGGCAGCGTCGTCGGTCAGGCGCCGCTCGCGCTCAAGGGTCTGGGCGATGCGCTGGAACAGCTGATTCTGGGTTTCCACCAACGGCTGCAGTTCACTCGGTATGCCACTGACCTGCAGCGGCTCGACGCTGTCGACACGACGCTTGCGCAACGCATCGCGGATCCGATTGATCGGCTCAAGCCCTTTGCCCAGACCGATCCACAACAAGCCCAGGCTGCCCAGCAAGGCCATCAGCACCGGTGCCGAAGCCGCCAGCAGGATCGATTGATTGAGCGCCTCGCGCTCTTGATGGCGGTCCGCCGTGGTGATGCGGATATCACCGCGGTGGTAGGTGAACGTGCGCCAGCTTGCACCGTCGATGGTCTGGTCACGAAAGCCGCTGTACTGGTCGTCCATGGTGCCTTCGTGCTTGTGGTTGCTGGCGATGATCTCGCCGCGCAGCGAGCTGACCTGGCAGGCCATGCCATCCGGCACGCTGAGCTGATCAGCGGCAAAGCGAGTTTCTTCACCCTTGCCCGCCAGGGGCTGGGGCAACTGGTCGATCAGCCCGGCAACCATCCGCGCGGAGGCCACCAGGCGCTGGTCAAGGGAGAACATCATCTGCTGACGCAGGTCGCGCAGCATCCAGGCGGCGGCAAGCGCCCAGATGACGATGAAGGCGCTGCCCAGAATCAGCGACAGGCGCACACGCAGGCTCATGGTGCGGGCACCTGCGCCGGGCCCAGCCGATAGCCGAGGCCGCGCACGGTCTCGACGATGCCGTTGCCCAGCTTGCGCCGCAGGTGATGGATATGCACGTTGAGGGCATTGCTCTCGACTTCATCGCTGAAGCCGTAGACGCAGTCTTTGAGTTGTTCACTGGAGAGCACCCGCCCCTTGTTCTGCAGCAGTGCCTGCAGGAGCGCCTGTTCACGCCGGGACAAGTCAACAGGCTGGTCGCCCAGATAGGCTTCGCAGCTACTCGGGTCGTAGCGCAGCGGCCCGTGCTCGATCATGTTCACGGCGCGCCCGGCCATGCGCCGCAGCAAGGTGTGCAGGCGCGCCGCCAGCTCGCGCAGGTCGAACGGCTTGAGCAGGTAGTCGTCGGCGCCCGCCTCTAGGCCGGCAACGCGATCGGTGATCGCATCGCGGGCGGTCAGTACCAGCACCGGCAAGCTCTCGCCCTGCTGGCGCAGCCGCCGTAGCAACTTGAGGCCGTCTTCGTCAGGCAAGCCAAGATCGAGAATCATCACGTCGAACTGTGCCGCCTGCAGCAGCGCGCGGGCGGCCGAGGCACTGGCAACCCGATCCACGGTCAGGCCCTGGGCGGTAAGCCCGGCGCAGATGCCGCTGGCGATCAGGTCGTCGTCCTCGCAGAGCAGTACGTGCATGGTCAATCTCCAATAGGCGATGAGCTATTGCGCCATGGCCTGATTAAGTCAGGATTATGGACTGTGCGGCTGGATTAGTCGCCTGCGCCTGGCTGTAGGACGACCCGTGTAGGGCTGGGTTAACCCTCGGTTAATCAGGCCGATCCAGCATGGCCATTCTTCTGCACTGCCAAGGCCCAGACATGCGCGTTTTTCTGTTGCTGCTGACATTCTTCATGAGCGGGCCATTGCTGGCCAATCCATTCGAGGTCAAGCCTGACTTTCTCCCGGTGGAACAGGCGTTCATGCTCACCCACGAGCGCTTGCCGTCAGGCGAACTGCGCGTGCAGTTTCAAATCAAGGACGGCTATTACCTGTACCAGAAGCGGCTGAAATTCGACGGCCTGGATGCAACGCAGCACCCGCCGCTGCCAGCGGCACTCAACCATCACGATGAATTCTTCGGTGACAGTGCGGTGTACCGCAGCGAGCTTGAGCTGCTCATCCCGGCGACAGCCAGTGGCCAGCTGCGGCTGGGCTGGCAGGGCTGTGCCGACGCCGGCCTGTGTTACCCGCCGCAAACCACCGTTATCGACCTTGGCGGCAGCACGCCTGCTACGAGCGCAGACCAGGCGGATGACCAGGCGCTGGCAAGTGATCTGCAACAGGGCCAGTTGGCCTGGGGCCTGCTGGCATTCTTTGGCCTGGGTCTGCTGCTGGCCTTTACCCCCTGCTCGCTGCCCATGCTGCCGATCCTGGCTGGACTGGTGTTGGGCAACGGCGCCAGCGCTCGCCGCGGCTGGCTGCTGGCGGGCGTCTATGTACTGAGCATGGCTCTGGTCTACGCCGCACTGGGTGTGATCGCCGCACTGCTGGGCGCCAGCTTGCAAGCCTGGCTGCAGCAACCATGGTTGCTCGGCAGCCTGGCGGGGCTGTTCATTTTGCTGGCGCTGCCAATGTTCGGCGCCTTCGAGCTGCAATTGCCTGTCGCCGTGCGCGACCGCCTCGACCGGGCCGGCCAGGGCACCCGCGGTGGCAACCTGTACGGTGCAGCCCTGCTCGGTGCGTTGTCCGGGCTGTTGATGGGCCCATGCATGACCGCGCCGCTGGCCGGTGCACTGCTGTATATCGCGCAGAGCGGCGATGTCGTGCAAGGCGCTCTGGTGCTGTTCAGCCTTGGCCTGGGGATGGGCGTGCCACTGCTGTTGCTGGTCACCCTCGGTAACCGCTTCCTGCCGCGCCCCGGCGCCTGGATGAACCGGGTCAAGGGCCTGTTTGGCTTTGTCTTCCTGGCCATGGCCCTGTACACCCTCCGCGGCTTGCTGCCAGCGCCGCTGCTGCTGGGTCTGGCCGGCAGCTGGCTAATTGCCCTGGCCTGGGCCGCCTGGCCCGCCCTGCAACGCTTGCCGGCGCTGCGCGTGCTGCCGCTGCTCGGCGCGCTGTGGGGTGGCCTGCTGCTGGTGGGCGCCGCTGCTGGTGGCAGCGAGTTATGGCAGCCGCTGCATCCGTTTACCGCCGGTGCGCCGAGCTCAGCGGGTAAAACCGAAGACGCCTTCATCACCGTCAGCCAGCCGCAGGACCTGCAACGCGAGCTGCAAGCCGCCAAGGCCCGTGGCCAGTGGGTGCTGGTCGACTACTATGCCGACTGGTGCGTGTCGTGCAAGGTCATGGAAAAACAGGTATTCGCCCGCGCTGATGTACAAGCCAGCCTAGCCGGCGTGCACCTGCTAAGGCTGGATGTCACCGCTGACTCGCAAGCCAGTCGCGAGTTGCTGCAACACTACAAGGTACCGGGCCCACCCAGCCTGATCTGGGTCGGCCCAGAGGGTGACGAACGCCGTCCACGGCGCATCACCGGTGAAGTCGACGCGGCGACATTCTTGCAACACTGGGCACAGACAAGGAGCCAAGGCTGATGCTGAGCGTGACCCTCGGGCCATTGACCATGGCCCTGAACCATCTGCTGATGCTGGCGGCGCTGGCGATTGCCTGCGTGGTTGGCTGGGCCGTCGCCCGACGTGGTGGCCAGAGCCCGGAGTCGGCACTATTCAACCTGTTCTTGCTGGGGGTACTGGGTGCACGCGTGACCTTCGTGCTTGCCTACTGGCCGATGTACCGCGATGAGCTGCTGCAGATCATCGATATCCGCGATGGCGGCTTCTTGCTCTGGGGCGGCTTGCTGGCGATCGTGCTCGGCACCCTCTGGCAGGGCTGGCGCCAACCCGGGCTGCGCCGGCCGCTGGGCTGGGCGTTGGCCAGCGGCGGTGTGTTCTGGGTGCTGGCCAGCCTGGGCAGCCACCTGTACAGCAAGGGCACCGAACTGCCGCAGCTGGCCTTGCGCACCGCCAGTGGCCAGTCGATGGCGCTGCACGACTACCGCGGCAAGCCACTTGTGATCAATATCTGGGCGACCTGGTGCCCGCCTTGCCGGCGCGAGATGCCGGTGCTGCAACAGGCCCAGCACGAATACCCACACGTGACCTTCCTGTTCGTCAACCAAGGGGAAACCCCGGAAAACGTCAGCACCTTTCTTGCTACCACCGGCCTCAGCCTGACCCATGTGCTGTTCGACGGCGCTGGCCAACTGGCCCAACGGGTCGGTTCGATGGCCTTGCCCACCACCCTGTTCTACAGCGCCGACGGCAGGCTGGTCGGCAGCCACCTGGGCGAGCTGTCCCGGGCCAGCCTGAGCCACGCGCTGCAATCATTCGAGCGGGACGATGTGCCCGCCTCCGCTGCAAAAGGAAATTGACATGCGTTTGACCGCACTCCTGCCATTGACCCTCGCTCTGCTCGCCGCGCCCTTGCTGCAGGCCGAAGAACTGCCAAAAGCCATCCAGCAACTGCAGGCCAAGGGCGCCGTGATCAAGGGCAGCTTCGCCGCTCCAGACGGTATGCGTGGCTACGCAGCCGAGTACCAGAACAACGGTATTGCCCTGTATCTCACACCAGACGGCAAGCATGTGCTGGTCGGCAGCCTGTTTGACGAGCAAGGCCAGGATCTGAGCGCTGAACCACTGGAAAAACTGGTCTATGCGCCGATGAGCAAGGCGATCTGGGCAAAGCTGGAAAAATCGGCGTGGATCGCCGACGGCAAGGCCGATGCACCGCGCACGGTGTATCTGTTCAGCGACCCGAACTGCCCCTACTGCAACATGTTCTGGCAGCAGGCACGGCCGTGGGTCGAGTCTGGCAAGGTGCAGCTGCGGCACATCATGGTCGGCATCATTCGTGAAGACAGCCCCGGCAAATCGGCAGCCCTGCTGGCCGCCAAGGACCCGGCCAAAGCACTGCTGCAACACGAGAGCGCAGGCAAGGCCAGCACCCTCAAGGCGCTGGACAAGATCCCCGAGAACATCCAGCAACAGCTCGACAGCAACCTGGTGGTGATGGAAGAACTCGGCCTATCGGCAACCCCGGCGATCTTCTACCAGGACGCGCAAGGCCGCCTGCAAAGTCAGCAAGGCGCACCACGGCCGGACAAGCTCGGCGAAATTCTCGGCAAGCGTTGATCCCGGCAGAGCCTCAGCCGCGCGTGTTGCGCGGTTTGAGGTCAAGCCGGCGCAAATGGCAGGTGACTTCTTCGCGGTCGTGATAGAGCTGCTTGCAGGCGATCGAGACCCTGACCTTGCGCTCCTTGAAGCCCGCTTCGATGCGGTCCAGCAGGCGCCGGACTTCGGCGTAGCGCTGCTTCATCGGCAATTTGAGGTTGACCACCGCCTCACGGCACAAGCCCTCGCCCAGCCACGTCTCGATCAAGGCCGCACTGCGCGCAGGCTTTTCGACGATGTCGCAGACCATCCAGTCCACGGTGTGCTTGGGCTTCCAGGTGAAGCCATCGGCCATCAGGTGCTGCACCAGGCCGGTATCCATCAAGCTTTCGGCCATCGGCCCGTTGTCGATCGCGGTAACCAGCATGCCGCGCTTGACCAGCTGATAGGTCCAGCCACCCGGTGAGGCACCCAGGTCGACACCGGTCATGTCATCCTGCAAACGCTCTTCCCACTGATCGCGCGGGATGAACTGATGCCACGCCTCTTCCAGCTTGAGGGTCGAACGGCTGGGCGCCTCGCGGGGGAATTTAAGGCGCGGAATACCCATCGGCCACAGCGCCGAGTTGTCTGCTTCGGCAAGGCCGACAAACACCCGTCGACCACTGATGAAGCTCAACAACAGGCGCGGCCGCTGAGCGTCTTCGACCAACCGGCCAGCCTTCTCCAAAGCCTTGCGCAACGGCCCTTCGAACTTGCGGCAGAACGTCGACAGCTCTTTGCCGTCATTGGTATCAAGCACCTCCAGCCACAGGCTGCCGGCGACCGGCAGTGCCGCCAGATGCTCGAGCAACACGCTGATGCGGTCGGTTTCGGGCAACTCGACAAATTCACCGCGCGCCCATTGGCGAGGGAAGATCAGTTTGTCGAAGCGCAGTTCACGCATCAGGCGCTCGGCGGCACCCGGCTCGCTGCAGACGAACTCGGCACTGGCGCTCTGCGCTTTACCTTTGGCATAGCCGGCCACCCCAAGCTGAGCGGCGTGTTCGCTGATTTCGGCGCAGACCTCGCCTTCGAAACCAGGCCGGCAATGCATGAACAGGGTATTCATTTGTCACTCCACATCGCTGACGGCGATCGTCAGCCTTGATCCAGCGCACAACACGCACCGGCACGGCGGCGATGATAAAGGAAGATCGGAACCAGCGACATGCCCCGCCTGTCCAGTACAGGGTCATGGCCGCAATTTCGGCCTAACCTGACTACTCAGCCAGGTCCGTGCCGTGCGGACCTACTCAGAGCGGTGACACCGGCATTCACGAGAGGCCGGGCACCGGCGCAAAGGAGTTGGCAATGCCCTCGCTCGATAGCCTGAACACCCTCAAGACCCTGCAGGTAGGCGACCGCGCCTATCAATACTTCAGCCTCGACGAAGCCGCACAGCAGCTAGGCGACCTGCAACGCCTGCCAATGTCGCTCAAGGTTCTGCTGGAAAACCTGTTGCGCTGGGAGGACGGCAAGACCGTCACCGGCACCGACCTCAAGGCGCTGGCGCAATGGCTGGACACGCGCAGCTCCGACCGCGAGATCCAGTACCGCCCGGCCCGGGTATTGATGCAGGATTTTACCGGCGTACCGGCCGTGGTCGACCTGGCAGCCATGCGCGCGGCGATGGCCAAGGCCGGTGGTGACCCGCAGCGGATCAATCCGCTGTCGCCGGTGGACCTGGTCATCGACCACTCGGTGATGGTCGACCGCTACGCCAGCGCCGATGCATTCGAAGAAAACGTCGATATCGAAATGCAACGCAACGGCGAGCGCTATGCCTTCCTGCGCTGGGGCCAGAATGCGTTCGATAATTTCAGTGTGGTGCCACCGGGTACCGGCATCTGCCACCAGGTCAACCTGGAATACCTCGGCCGCACCGTCTGGACCCGCGAGGAAGACGGCAAGGTCTACGCATTCCCCGACACCCTGGTCGGCACCGATTCGCACACGACCATGATCAACGGCCTCGGTGTGCTTGGCTGGGGCGTGGGCGGCATCGAGGCGGAGGCAGCCATGCTTGGCCAGCCAGTGTCGATGCTGATCCCTGAAGTGATCGGCTTCAAGCTGACCGGCAAGCTGCGCGAGGGCATCACTGCAACCGACCTGGTGCTTACCGTCACGCAGATGCTGCGCAAGAAGGGCGTGGTCGGCAAGTTCGTCGAGTTTTATGGCGACGGCCTTGCCGAATTGCCCTTGGCCGACCGCGCGACGCTGGCCAACATGGCACCGGAATATGGCGCCACCTGCGGTTTCTTCCCAGTGGACCAGGTGACCCTCGACTACCTGCGCCTGTCAGGCCGGCCGCAAGCCACGGTCGACCTGGTCGAAGCCTATTGCAAGGCCCAGGGCCTATGGCGTATGCCAGGCCAGGAGCCGCTGTTCAGCGACAGCCTGGGGCTCGACATGGACACCGTGGAAGCCAGCCTGGCCGGCCCGAAACGGCCGCAGGACAGGGTCGCTTTGGGTCAGGTCAGCCAAGCCTTCGATGACTTCCTCAAGCTGCAGGTCAAACCTGCCGCCAAGGAAGTCGGCCGGCTCGAAAGCGAAGGTGGTGGTGGCGTTGCAGTGGGCAATGCCGACCAGACCGGGCAGATCGACTACAGCCACGAGGGCCAGAACTACACCCTGCGCGACGGCGCGGTGGTGATTGCCGCGATCACCTCCTGCACCAACACCTCCAACCCCAGCGTGATGATGGCCGCCGGCCTGGTGGCGAAGAAGGCGATCGAGAAGGGTTTGAGCCGCAAGCCTTGGGTCAAGAGCTCGCTGGCGCCTGGGTCCAAAGTCGTCACCGATTACTACAATGCTGCCGGCCTCACCCCATATCTCGACCAACTGGGTTTTGCCCTGGTCGGCTACGGCTGCACCACCTGCATCGGTAACTCCGGGCCGCTCGATGAAGCTATTGAAACGGCCATCGGCACCGCTGACCTGAGCGTCGCCTCGGTGCTCTCGGGCAACCGCAACTTTGAAGGCCGGGTGCACCCCCTGGTCAAGACCAACTGGCTGGCCTCGCCACCCTTGGTGGTGGCTTACGCGCTGGCTGGCAGTGTGCGCGTCGACCTTACCCAAGAGCCTCTGGGTGTCGGCAAAGATGGCCAGCCGGTGTACCTGCGCGACATCTGGCCCAGCCAGCAGGAAATCGCCGATGCGGTAGCCAAGGTCGATACCGCGATGTTCCACAAGGAATACGCCGAAGTATTCGCCGGCGATGAACAATGGCAGGCCATCGAAGTGCCCCAAGCGGCAACCTATGTCTGGCAGGCTGACTCGACCTACATTCAGCACCCGCCATTCTTCGAGGACATCGGCGGGGCGCTGCCCGAGATCGCTGATATTCAGCAGGCCCGTGTGTTGGCGTTGCTCGGAGACTCGGTCACCACTGACCACATCTCCCCTGCCGGCAACATCAAGGCTGACAGCCCTGCCGGTCGCTATCTGCGCGACAAAGGCGTGCAGCCCAAAGACTTCAACTCCTATGGCTCGCGCCGCGGCAACCATGAGGTAATGATGCGCGGCACCTTTGCCAACATCCGCATTCGCAACGAGATGCTCGGCGGCGAAGAAGGCGGCAACACCGTGCATATACCCAGCGGCGAAAAACTCTCGATCTATGATGCCGCCATGCGCTATCAGGCCGAAGGTACCCCGCTGGTGGTGATCGCCGGGCAGGAGTACGGCACTGGCTCCAGCCGCGACTGGGCAGCCAAGGGCACCAACCTGCTTGGGGTCAAAGCCGTGCTGGCCGAGAGCTTCGAACGCATTCACCGCTCGAACCTGATCGGCATGGGCGTGCTGGCGTTGCAGTTCATGGCCGGTGACAGCCGCAAGACGCTGAACCTGACCGGCACTGAACGCATCGACATCCTCGGCTTGAGCGACGCGCAGATCCGCCCGGGCATGACCCTGACCCTGCGCATCCACCGTGAACACGGCGAGCAACAGGACATCCAGGTGCTGTGCCGGATCGACACCCTCAACGAGGTCGAGTACTTCAAGGCAGGCGGCATTCTTCACTATGTGCTGCGGCAACTGATCGCCAGCTGATCGCCATCTTACCAAGGGGCGCACTGCGCCCCTTCCCTCACCCGCCGCTGGTTAAATAATCATTCAATAAAACCGCAGCCATGCCGATAGCCATGGAAAGCCTTGCGGACCGAGCAGCCATGCGTAACAACCAGCCGATTACCCAGAGAGAACGGACTTTCCCTGCCCAACAGCGGTTGATCTCCACCACCAATGCCAAGGGTGTGATCAGTTACTGTAACGATGCCTTCGTCGAAATCAGCGGTTTCTCACGCGAGGAATTGATCGGCGCTGCGCATAATCTGGTCCGCCCCCCCGATGTCCCCGCAGCAGTGTTTGCCCACATGTGGCAGACCCTCAAGCAAGGCCTGCCGTGGATGGGTATCGTCAAGAACCGCTGCAAGAGCGGCGATCATTACTGGGTCAACGCCTACGTAACACCGATTTTCGACAACAACCAGGTAGTCGGTTACGAATCGGTGCGGGTCAAACCTACCGCTGAACAGATTCGCCGTGCCGAAGGCCTGTACCAGCGCCTCAATCAGGGCAAGTCGGCGATCCCCCGCCGCGACCGCTGGCTGCCGGTGCTGCAGGACTGGCTGCCGTTCATTCTGGTCAGTCAGGTCGGTTTCCTGATCGGCAACTGGCTGGGCCATTCCTGGGGCTTCGCCCTCGCTGCCGGCCTGTCGGTACCGTTGGGTCTGCTCGGTTTGAGCTGGCAGCAACGCGGCCTCAAGCGCCTGCTCGGTCTGGCTGAGCAAACCACCTCCGACCCGCTGATCGCCCAGATGTACACCGACAGCCGTGGTGTACAGGCGCGTCTTGAGATGGCCATGCTCAGCCAGGACGCGCGGATGAAGACCTGCCTTACCCGCTTGCAGGACAGCGCCGAACACCTGAGCGATCAGGCGCGTCAGTCCGATGTCCTGGCTCACCAGAGCTCATCGGGCCTGGAACGCCAGCGCGTGGAAACCGAGCAGGTCGCAGCTGCCGTCAACCAGATGGCCGCGACCACCCAGGAAGTTGCCAACCACGTGCAGCGCACTGCCGATGCCACCCAGGAAGCCAATCGCCTGACCAGCCAAGGCCGGCAGATCGCCGGGGAAACCCGGGATGCAATTGCTCGCTTGTCTACCGCCGTCGGCGAAACCGGGCAAACCGTGACCCAACTGGCCAAGGACAGCGACGAGATCGGCGGCGTGGTCGATGTGATCAAAGGCATTGCCGATCAGACCAACCTGCTGGCCTTGAACGCTGCCATCGAAGCCGCCCGCGCCGGCGAAATGGGCCGCGGTTTTGCCGTGGTGGCTGACGAAGTGCGTCAGCTGGCGCAACGCACCGCCGAATCCACCGGGCAGATCCACGGCCTGATTGCCAAGCTGCAACAGACGGCAAGCAGCGCCGTGTTGACCATGGAAAGTGGCCATCGCCAGGCGCAGGAAGGCGTTGCCCGGGTTATGGAAGCGGACCAGGCGCTGATCGGCATTAGCGAAGCGGTGGCCAACATCACCGACATGGCGACCCAGATCGCAGCGGCAACCGAAGAGCAAACCGCCGTGGCTGACGAAATCAGCCGCAACATCAGCACCATTGCCAGCCTTGCTGACGAAACCGCCGAACAAGCACAGCACTCGGCTTTGCTCAGCGAAGAGCTGACCAGCACGGCGGGGACTCAGTACTCACTGGTGGAGCGCTTCAACCGTTGATGTGCTGACGGAGCCGTTATCGCTGGGGAACCTGCGATGACGGCCGTTTACCAGTCCAGCGCCAGCCGAGTTTCGAAACAGCGCTCGCTGCCGTCCAGCGGATCGGCAAAGCGCAGACTCTGCGCCAATAATTTCAAGGGCCGCTGATAGTCATCCTCGACCGCCTGCAGTTGCGGGTAAAACGGGTCGTTGCAGATGCCCGCCCCCAACGCGGCCATGTGCACGCGCAACTGGTGTGTCTTGCCGGTTACCGGCGACAGGCCATAGCGCCAGCAATCACCATTTTTCTCGATCACATGCGCCAGCGTCTCGCTGTTCTCTGCGCCGGGGACCTCGTGCATGCGGAAAAACGGTTCGCCGTGCACCAGCCTGCTGCGTCGCACCAGCGGAAAGGCGAGTTCAGGCAGTGCAGCGGCAATCGCCTGATACTGCTTGTCGATACGCCGTTCGGGGAACAGGCGCTGATAGGCGCTGCGGGTCTCAGGGTTGGCCGAGAACATGACCAGTCCTGCCGTATGCCGGTCGATGCGATGCAAGGGCACCAGGTGCGGGTTGCCCAGCCGGCGGATGAGCCGACGGAGCAAAGTCTGCTCAACGTATTCTCCTGTGGGTGTCACCGGCAGAAAGTGCGGCTTGTCGGCGATCACCAGATGCTCGTCCATGTGCACAATCGATTCGTGCACCGGGATCGGTTTCTCGTTGGCCACTTCACGAAAATAATGCAGGCGCATGCCGCGTCGGTAAGGCAAATCTGCGCCGATTGCACGCCCTTCAGCGTCCAGTACCCGACCACGGGCAAAACGGTCAAGCCATTGCTCGCGATCAATCGCCTTGAAGTGCTCACACAAGCAATCAAGCACCGTCTTCCACTCACCAGGCGGCAGGCATACCGTGCTGGCTTGTTGATGTGCAGGATCGAAAGGTGCGCTCATGTCAGGCTCAGGCAGTCAGTAAGCCGGCATTATCACCGATGGCCTGCGGCTCAGCCAGCTTCGACCGTCTCGCAGCGCACCTTTAGCCAGCGCAGTACCTGCACGGCGTCCCAGCGGCCAGGATCGTACAGCGCATAAACCAGGCCTTGATAGCCGACGACATCCAGCGGTCGGTGAAAACCGGCCCGTTGAAACAACGCCTCGACTTCAGCGAAGCAGGTATTGAAGTGGACCTTGCCAAAGGGCGTCCGGTCATCCGTGACCAGGCCCTCGAGACGCAGCTCCAGAACGGCGTCGGCTACACGCTCGGGCGCCATCCTGTTGATGCTGTATTTCAGTTGCTCGACATTGAGCATCGCTTCACCCTGACACTGTATTTATATACAGCATACGAAGTTGTTCCGGCTTTCGTCAAATGGCGGGCGTTGTCAGTGGACGCCCGGTAGGTAGCCGCCGCCTCGTTGAATAGTCAGTACCTGACGGCGTGGCTGCTCGGTCGAGACAGCCAGGTGGACCCAGCTGTCGAACTCGAGAATCAACTGATCGAACATGATGTCACTGTCGCGAATCCGTATTGCAACTTGGCGTGCGGGAATGTTCAAAGCCGTGAAGTCAGCCGCCAGCCCCAGTACATGAGCGCTTTGCGGTGTGCCGCCGACCTTCTGGTTGAGCGCCTGGCTACGAAAGCCGCTGGTAATCGTCAGTGGCACCTGGAGCAGACTACGCACCTGCTCGAGTACGCCGCATAACAGGCCCAGGTTCGCCAACGCGGCGGGTGGCGGCGTGTTATCCAGACCTGCAAGCGCTGCTGTGCTGGAAGCGGTCATTTCGGCTAGCGTGAAGTGGGGGGTGATGAACATCACGGACCTCTGCGTGGCTGATGGCAAGGCTCGCTCATGGCGGGCCAGGGCCGATCATCTGTCACCACACAGGTTTGCACACGAGGGACGCGCCGCCGCTGGTGCGATCATTACCTGAGGAAAGCCACCACCTGTTCGCTATCGAACGGCCAGTGCAACTCATCGCCTGAATCGCACCGACGCAGCACCGGGATAATCAATCCATAGCGCTCGAACAAGGCCTGCTGCTCGCTGATATCGACCAACTCCACCAGCAGGCCGCGCTCGACGAATGGCATCAGCACGGCTTCGGCGACTTCGCACAGGTGGCACCCAAGGGTGCCCAGCAGTTGGCATTCCGGAAGCATGGCGGGCCTGCGCACAATGGGGAGGTGGACTTATTGTAAAGTCCCGCCCGCACGCGTCAATCCTGGCTGGTGGCACCGATTCGATGCAGCGACAGGTCTGCCCCCTGAAACTCCTGCTCATGGCTCAGACGCAAGCCCAGCGTAGCCTTGAGCAAGCCATACACGACCAGGCCACCGGTCAATGCCACGAGTACACCGCCGAGGCTGCCGATCAGCTGACTGATCATGCTCACCCCGCCCAGGCCACCCAGGCTCGGCTGGGCAAAGATCCCGCAGGCGATCCCGCCCCACACTCCGCAAACGCCATGCAGTGGCCAGACGCCGAGAACGTCGTCGATTTTCCAGCGGTTCTGCGCAGCGGTGAAACACCAGACGAACAGCCCACCAGCCACTACGCCGGTGAGCAGCGCGCCAAGGGGATGCATCAGGTCGGAGCCGGCACAGACGGCTACCAGTCCTGCCAACGGACCGTTATGCAGAAAACCCGGGTCATTGCGTCCGGCCAGCAGCGCTGCCAGGGTGCCGCCCACCATTGCCATCAGCGAATTGATCGCCACCAGGCCACTGATCCCTTGCAGGCTCTGCGCGCTCATGACGTTGAAGCCGAACCAGCCGATGATCAGGATCCAAGAGCCCAGCGCGAGAAACGGAATGCTCGAGGGAGCAAAGGCGATAAGTCGCCCGTCACGATAACGCCCACGCCGTGCGCCAAGCAACAACACCGCTGCCAGGGCTAGCCAGCCGCCCATGGCATGCACTACCACCGAGCCAGCGAAGTCGTGAAACGGCGCACCGAAGCGCTGTTGCAGCCAGTCCTGCAAGCCAAAATTGCCGTTCCACACAACGCCTTCATAGAACGGGTAGACGAACGCCACAATCAGCGCTGTCGCGCATAACTGCGGGGCGAAGCGAGCACGTTCGGCGATACCGCCAGAGATGATCGCGGGAATGGCCGCTGCGAAGGTGATCAGGAAAAAGCACTTCACCAAGGCGTAGCCATGATCGCTGGCCAGCGTCGCTGCCGGCTGCAGGAAGGTCACCCCATAAGCAACCCAGTAACCGACGAAAAAGTACACCAGCGCCGAAATGGCAAAGTCGCTGAGGATCTTCGACAGTGCGTTGACCTGATTCTTGTGGCGAACCGTACCTACTTCCAGAAAGGCAAAACCGGCATGCATCGCAAGCACCAGAATGGCGCCCATCAGTAAGAAAAGCGTGTTGGAACCGTGGACCAGAGAGTCCATTGCGCTGTGGGTGTTTTCCATGAAGTTGGCAGACCTGCTGAAAAAGGCACCATGACAGTTCAAAAACCGGCATCCCTGCACCGAATCGGTGCCCGCCCCGCTGCCCTGTTTTGGTGAGGCCTGGCGGAACGTGCGTGGTTTTTTCTTGGGTTTGTCGTGGATTGGGTTAAGGTTTATCGGTATGTGCAGACGTGATGCGCGAAATCGTCGCAGCCGCTGCTGGCACGCCCCAATACTTAACAAACACTTAGCAAACGCCATACCAGCAACTGCAGTGAACCTTCACAACAGCCATCACTCGAATTATCCACATACCTCAACAGGGAGAGACCCAATGGCCAGCAAATCGGCAAAGAATGCTCAAGAGATATTGATGGCTGACTTCCAGGCGCTAGTACGCGACACTGAGCGGCTGCTGGCGGACACGGCCAATCTGGCGGGTGATCAGGCTGACGAATTGCGCGAACAGATCCATGCGCGCCTCGAAGAAGCTCGTGCCAACCTGCAGGTGACTCAGGAATCGGTGCGCGCCCGCAGTCAGGAAGCGGTTGTTCAAGCTGAAGCCTATGTCCAGGAAAACCCTTGGCAGGCTATCGGCATTGCTGCAGGTGTCGGCCTGCTGATCGGGCTGCTGGCCAACCGCCGCTGAGGTAACTTCATGGAAAATGACGCCTCCACTGGCGCAACCGGCAAGCGCCTCGGCGCTGCCGTGCTTGGCTTGCTGCACAGCCACATTGAGCTGTTCGGCATCGAGCTGCAGGAGCAGAAAGGCCGTACATTGAAGCTGCTGCTGTTCGCAGGCATGGCATTGGTATTTGCCCTGCTGTTGTTGTCGGCATTGTCTGGTCTGCTGCTGGTACTGGTCTGGGACAGTTATCGCCTGGCCGGGATCATCGGTCTGTGCGTGTTCTACTGCCTCGCCACGCTGTACTGCGCTGTTCGCCTGAAAGCTGCGGTATTCGATGACTCTTCACCGTTCAGCTCCACACTTGAGGAACTTGCCAAGGATCGGGAGCGACTGTTGCCATGAGCCTGCCTGAACTTCCCAATACGCGTAATCCGCGCGAGCTGCGCAAGGCGCTGTTGCGTCTGCGCCTCGAAATGCACCGCCAGGAAATCCGCCAGGAATCGGCGCAACTGCTCGAGCCAGTCCGTCGCCTGCGCGGCATAGGTAGCTCTGTGCAGCAAGGGCTGGGGATCAAGCATGCGCCGTTATGGGGCATCGCCGGCGTGGTTTTGATGGGCTTTCTGACTGGCAAGGGTGCCCGCGGTGGTGGCCTTACCCGCTTGCTGCGCCTGGGCGGCACGTTGCTGCCCTTGGCCAGACTGTTCCTGCATAACGGTCGACGCCGCTAGCAGCGACTGCGCCTGCCCCTTGCGCAGGCGCAGCGCTACCCTGAAGCTATGGCGATTATCCGATCGGAGAGCGAGCATTGGACTGGGATACCCTGCTGACCCGTGAGCGCCTGGGCAAGGCCCTGTACAGCCCTGAAGAACTAGGGCGCAGTCCTTTCCACAAGGACCACGACCGGATCATCTTTTCCGGTGCGTTTCGCCGGCTTGGACGCAAGACTCAAGTCCACCCGGTGTCGAGCAACGACCATATTCATACCCGCCTGACCCATTCGCTGGAAGTGAGCTGCGTCGGCCGCTCACTCGGCATGCGTGTGGGCGAGACCTTGCGCGACGAGCTGCCGGCCTGGTGCGAGCCGAGTGACCTGGGCATGATCGTGCAGTCGGCGTGCCTGGCCCATGACATCGGTAATCCGCCATTCGGCCACTCTGGCGAAGATGCTATCCGCTCATGGTTCCAGCAGGCGGCAGGCCGCGGCTGGCTGGACGGCATGAGCGACGAGCAACGCGCTGACTTTCTCAATTTCGAAGGCAATGCGCAGGGCTTTCGGGTGCTCACACAGTTGGAGTATCACCAGTTCGATGGCGGTACCCGGCTGACCTACGCCACCCTCGGCACCTACCTTAAATACCCGTGGAGCTCGCGTCACGCCGATGCCCTGGGCTACAAGAAGCACAAGTTCGGCAGCTATCAGAGCGAGCTGCCGTTGCTCGAGCAGATCGCACGCAAGCTGGGCCTGCCGCAGCTCGAGGAGCAACGCTGGGCACGCCATCCGCTGGTGTACCTGATGGAGGCTGCCGACGATATCTGCTACGCCTTGATCGACCTTGAAGACGGGGTCGAGATGGAGCTGCTGCAATATGCCGAAGTCGAAGCGCTGCTGCTGGACCTGGTCGGTGACGACCTGCCCGAGACCTACCGCCAGCTCGGCGCCAACGATTCGCGCCGGCGCAAGCTGGCGATCCTGCGCGGCAAAGCTATCGAACACCTGACCAATGCCGCCGCCGAAGCATTCGTCGAGCAACAACGGGCGTTGCTCAGCGGGCAGCTGGCCGGCGATCTGGTCGAGCACATGCACGGCCCTGCCAAGCGCTGTGTACTGCAGGCCAAGGACATGGCGCGAAAAAAGATCTTCCAAGACAAGCGCAAGACGCTGCACGAGATTGGTGCCTATACCACGCTTGAGATCCTGCTCAACGCGTTTTGCGGCGCGGCCCTGGAGCAGCATGGCGGGCGTACACCGTCATTCAAAAGCCGGCGCGTGCTCGATCTGATCGGTAATCACGCGCCTAGCCCTGATGACACGCTGCACAGTGCCTTTCTGCGGATGATTGATTTCATCGCTGGTATGACTGACAGCTATGCCAGCGAGATGGCTTGTGAGATGACTGGGCGTTCCAGCCCGACTTGAATACGGCAAACTTAGGCAGATTTCAGCCAGTATTGGGGCCGCTGTGCGGCCCCGGCTAAGTGAAGGTTAGCAGTGTATATAGATGAACCAATCTTACGCATATCGATTAACCAACCCCAACTAACAGCCACACACCACGTTACTAATTTCTTGGCACATATAAACATCTCGTTTCAATAATCATCGACCATGTAGTCTCTTGCTGTAGTCCATTTCCCATATACGACTGACAAACGCTTGTTGCCTGCTTCCTGCCGCCCATCTGGGTTAAAGTGCGTGCTGTTCACGCCATCTGTCCCAATGGAATGTAAACTATGCAATCCGTATTTATTGTCGACGACCATCCGGTTATTCGCTTGGCCGTACGCATGCTACTGGAAAACCAGGGTTACAAGATCGTCGGTGAGTCTGACAACGGCGTCGACGCCATGCAGATGATTCGCGAAACACGCCCTGATCTGGTCATCCTTGACATCGCTATCCCACGACTGGATGGGCTCGAAGTGCTGGCGCGCTTCCAGAGCATGGCCCTGCCCATGAAGGTGCTGGTACTAACTGCCCAGTCACCCGCGCTGTTCGCCATTCGCTGCATGCATTCGGGAGCCTCGGGCTATGTCTGCAAGCAGGAAGACTTGAGCGAGTTGATCAGTGCAATCAAGGCCGTACTTGCCGGCTACAACTATTTCCCCAGCCAGGTACTACAGGGCGAGACCGAAAGCAGCAAGTCAGAGATAAGTCTTTTCCGACAGGTCAATGATCGAGAACTGATGGTGCTGCAACTTTTCGCGCAAGGTCGAAGCAACAAGGAAATCGCTTCAGGCATGTTTCTCAGCAACAAGACCGTGAGCACTTACAAGAAGCGCCTGATGCAGAAACTCAAAGTAGGCACTCTGGTCGACCTGATTGACGTGGCAAAGCGGAACGCGCTGGTGTGATGCTGCGCGTGGGACGTTACCTGACGTGTTTGTGCCTTGCCCTCGCGGCACCTGGCTTGTCGGCAGTGGCCGAGGAACATGGGCCTACGGCCCTGACCATGCTCAAACGCGCATCAGCCCAGCCAAGTCGCCCCAAGCTCAGCGTCGAGCAGCGCAACTGGCTCGAGAAGAAACAGCGACTGACACTTGGCACCTCCTTCCCCGATTACGCCCCGTTCGATATCACCAGCGGTGGCCGTGACTACCAGGGCATTACCGCTGAGTATGCGGCGGTGATCGGCACCGCCCTCGGGCTACCGGTGACTGTATTGCGCTTCGACAATCGTCTGGATGCCGTCGAGGCGCTCAAGCAGGGTCGGATCGACCTGCTGGGCAGCGCCAACGGTTTCGAAGCCGCAGCACAAGGGCTGGGGCTGTCGGCCCCCTATGCGGTCGACCAACCGGTGCTGGTGACCCGCGAAGACGAGGTACGCCCGTTGAACAAGGGTCTCAACGGCATGCGCCTGAGTATGCTGTATCACTACCTGCCACCCAAGGATGTACGGCAGACCTACCCCAATGCCTCCCTGCTGACATTCGGCTCGTCGACACAGGCCCTAAACGCGGTTGCCTTTGGGCAGGCCGACGTGTTCATAGGCGATACCATTTCCACCTATTACCAACTCAATCAGGGCCACCTGCCGCGCCTGCGCATGGCCAATTTCGGCCAACATGAAGCCGTGGGTTTCAGCTTCGCCATGCGCCGCGACGACGAAATGCTCAAAGGCCTGGTCAATCTCGCGCTGCAAAGCCAGCCGCTGGTAGTGCAGACCAATATTCTCAAGCGCTGGAGCTCCGGTAGCGACGTTCTGCTGAGCGAGCGCAAGTTGCAGTTGAGCGCCGCCGAAGAGCAGTGGCTGAGGCAACATCCGTTGTTGCGGGTGGTCATCGACGAAACGGCCGCTCCGGTGTCCTACTTCGACGCGGCCGGGCAGTTTCGCGGCATTACCGCGGACCTGCTGGAGATGCTCCGACTGCGCACAGGCCTGCATTTCGAAATTCAGCGTGCGGGCAGTGTTGGCGACATGCTCACGCGCCTCGCCGACGGTCGTGCCGATGTCATCGCAGCACTGCCGATGCAAGAGCAGCGCAACACTCAATTGCAGGTGACCCGCCCCTATCTGGAGAGCTCGCTGGTGCTGGTCACGCGGCACAGCGAAACCGCCAGCTCATTCGAGCAACTCAAGGGCAAGCGGGTTGCCGTCACACGCGGCAGCGCAGCCGCGCAATTGCTCGCCCAACAGTATCCGGAGGTCATGGCTATCCACACCGAAAGCCCGTACTACTCCGTGACGCTGCTCAGCAGCAGCGCAGTCGACGCCGCCGTCAGCACGTTGATCGATGCCAATCACGCGCTGGCCAGCGACCCGGATCTGGTGATTCGCAACACGGTGGGCACCGAACCGGCCAGCTTTGCGATGGCGAGCGCGAGCAATGCGCAGCCGCTGGCAGCCATCCTCGACAAAGCCTTGCTGAGCATCTCTCCAGAAGAACTCGGGGTGATCTACAATCGCTGGAGTGGCCTCACTGCAAAGGACGATGCCTACTGGCGGCAAATGCGCCAACTTGCCCTGCAGATTACATTGGGGATCGGCTCGCTGCTGTTGCTGGCACTGATCTGGAACGCCTATCTGCGTCGGCAGATTCGTCATCGGCAACGCGTAGAACGCGCCCTCAGCGATCAGCTCGAATTCATGCGGGTAATGCTCGATGGCACGCCTCATCCGCTGTTTGTGCGGGGTCGTGATGGCAAGTTGCAAAGCTGCAACGACAGTTATCTGAAAGCGATGGACGCCTGTGCGCAAGACGTCATTGGCAAACGCCTGGAAGAGAGCCTGGGCAGCCAGCATGCCTCTACGCATCAGATCGAAGCCGACTATCAGCAGGTCATGGCCGCCGGCGAGCCGTTGATCCTTGATCGCCAGCTCCGCCTGAAAGACCGCGAGTTGACCGTGTACCACTGGGTCTTGCCTTATCGCGACTCCCTGGGTGAAGTGCAGGGCATCATTGGCGGCTGGATCGATATCAGCGAGCGCCGCCAACTGGTGCAGGAGCTGCGCCTGGCAAAACAGCAGGCCGATGATGCCAACCGTGCCAAGAGCACCTTTCTGGCAACCATCAGCCATGAAATTCGCACCCCGATGAACGCAGTCATCGGCATGCTCGAACTCGCCGTCAGGCACGCCGACCAAGGCCGCGTGGACAAACCGGCACTGGAAGTCGCCTACCATTCTGCCACCGACCTGCTGGGCCTGATCGGAGATATCCTGGATATCGTGCGGATTGAATCCGGGCACATGAGCCTGGCGCCAGAGCCGGTCGAGCTGGCCACTCTGATCAAATCCGTGGCCCGGGTATTTGAAGGCCAGGCACGTGAAAAGGGCCTGGCGCTGGAAGTCCAGATCGAGCCGAGCGCACAACGTCACGTCCTGCTCGACCCACTGCGTTTCAAGCAAGTACTGAGCAATCTGCTCAGCAACGCGATCAAGTTCACCGACGTTGGCCAGGTCCGCGTACACGCACAGCTGCACCAGTCAGCTTCTGCGCCAACCACTCAACTGGAACTTGAGGTGCGCGACAGCGGCATCGGCATTCCCGAGCACGAAATACAAGGTCTGTTCAGTCCCTTCGTGCAGGCCAACACCCAGAGCGACGGTGCACGCTGCGGCACCGGGTTGGGCCTGACCATCAGCCGCACCCTGTGCGAAATGATGGGTGGCACACTGACCCTGCGCAGTTTGCAGGGGGTAGGCACCCAGGTCCGCCTGAGCATGCCGGTCTGCCCAGCCGGTGCGCCGGTGGCAGCCGAGGCGGCGATACGCCAGGTCGACGCGCTCAATCCCGACTTGCGCGTACTGGTCATCGACGACCATCCTGCCAACTTGATGCTGATGGCGCAGCAGTTGAATTTCATGGGGCTGCGCCACACCAGTGCCCGGGATGGCAATGAAGCCTTGCAATGTTGGTACAGCGATACGTTCGATGTGCTGCTGCTCGACTGCAACATGCCCCACATGAACGGCTATCAGGTGACGCGAGCCATCCGCGCTGAAGAGCGCGCCAGCGACCGGCCACCCTGCGTCATTTTTGGCTACACCGCCAATGCCCAACCCGAAGTTCGCCAGCGCTGCCTGGATGCGGGCATGAACGACTGCCTGCTCAAGCCGATAAGCCTGCGTACGCTGAGTGAGCACCTCGCCAACGTCACTCCATTGCCCGAATCCGCGGCGCTACAGCCCCGCCGAGCGGCGTTCGACGTCGCCAGTGTGAGGAGGGTTGCTGGCGACGACCCGGCAGATCAAAAGCGTTTTCTGCAGCTGTTGCAGCAGAGCCTGAAGGATGACTGCACAGTGCTGATGAGCCTTGATCCAGAGCAGCAAGCCCTGGCCATCGTCGAGCAGGCACACAAAATCCTCAGCGCCGCACGGATGCTGGATGCCCAGGCAATGATGGAGGTGTGCGAGCTGCTCGCCAGTGGCGAACTGACGCTGCACGAGTTGAAGCTGAAGCGGCAGGCCTTGGCCAGGCACATGCGCAGAAGTGAAAAAGCCCTGAGCCGTCAGCTGGGCTGAGCGTTCAGGGCTTTGGCATGGCGGCGCGCCGACAGCGCCCGCCAGGCTGGATCAGGAAGCCGAGTTGATCGGCTTTTCCGGATACCAGGCGTCGAGCAGCGGGCTGACTTTGACTTCGGTCAGCTCGTTACGGCCCTTGAGCCACGCTTCCACAGCAGCACGCTGCTCTTCGCTGACCGAGCCACGCTCGGCCAGGCAGACCAGACCGAAGTCATCGCCGCCGACGTAGTCCAGGCCGTTGGCGTCCATGGCTTCTACCAGGAAGGCGTCGAGGAAGGCATCGATGGCTTCTTCAGACAGGTCTTCCTTGAAACCAAGGTTCAGTTCGAAGCCCAGCTCCTGGAATTCATCTACGCAGAGTTTTTTGCGCAGACGGCGGGAACGGTTGGTAGCCATGAAACAATCCTCTTAAGTAATTACGGGCGGCACTTTACCAGTTTCCGGGGCGCAGCGGCGCTTTTGTGTCGAACCCGGCACATACAGGACGCGCTTGGGGCATAATGCCCGCTATATTTCGATCTGGGGCCACCATCTTTTACAGCCCCGTTATTTCCCCCTCGCCCGCAGGGTTTTCGTACTTATGATCAAAGTGCTCCGCCCACTGCTGCTCGCCGGCCTGATGCTGCCTCTGGCCATGCCCACTCAGGCCGCCGTCAACACCACCTTGCCGCCCAAGGTGCAACAGGCTCTCAAGACCAACAAATTGCAGGACAACGCCCTGTCGCTGGTCATGCTGCCCCTCGATGGCCCCGGTACGGCAACGGTGTTCAACGCCGATGTGTCGGTCAACCCGGCCTCAACCATGAAACTGGTTACCACCTACGCCGCCCTCGAGCTGCTTGGCCCGACCTTTCAATGGAAAACCGAGTTCTACACCGATGGCACCCTGAACAATGGCGTGCTCAACGGCAACCTGTACCTCAAGGGTGGCGGCGATCCCAAACTGAACATGGAAAAGCTCTGGCTGCTGATGCGTGACCTGCGCGCCAACGGCGTGCGCACCGTCACCGGTGACCTGGTGCTGGACCGCAGCCACTTCGTGCAGCCCAACCTGCCCCACTTCGACGATGACGGCGGCGACACCAACAAGCCGTTTCTGGTCAAGCCAGACTCGTTGCTGGTCAACCTCAAGGCGCTGCGTTTCGTTGCTCGCAATGACGGCGGCAAGGTCATGATTGCAGTCGAACCGCCGATTGCCAGTATCCGCATCGACAATCAGGTCAAGGCTGTCGCCTCCAAGCAGTGCGCCGGTGAGGTCCGCTATAACCCGCAGGTCAGACCAGACGGTGTCACCGTAGTGGTCAGCGGCCAACTGGGCGAAGGCTGCAACTCGCAGACCTATCTGGCCCTGCTCGACCACCCTGCCTACGCGGCAGGTGCCGTTCGCGCAATCTGGAACGAACTGGGCGGCACCATCCAAGGTGGCGATCGCATCGAGAACGTGCCGAAAAGCGCCCGAGTACTGGCGCGGGCATTCTCGCCCGACCTGGTCGAGGTGATCCGCGACATCAACAAATACAGCAACAACACCATGGCTCAGCAGCTGTTCCTGAGCCTGGGCGCGCAGTTCCGTACCGATGCCGATGGCGATGACGCGCGCGCCGCACAACGGGTCGTGCGTCAGTGGATGGCGAAAAAAGGCATCACCTCACCGCACCTGGTGATGGAGAACGGCTCTGGCCTGTCCCGCGCTGAGCGTGTCAGCACACGTGAAATGGCCACCCTGCTGCAGGCGGCCTGGAACAGCCCTTACGCTGCTGAATTCATCAGCTCGATGCCGCTGGTGGGCATGGACGGGACCATGCGCAAGCGCCTTAAACGCACTGCCATGACCGGCCAGGCGCATATCAAGACGGGCACTCTGAATACCGTGCGCGCAATCGCCGGGTTCAGCCGCGACAGCAACGGCCATACCTGGGCAGTAGCGGCGATCCTGAATGATCCCAAGCCATGGGGTGCGTCACAAGTGCTTGATCAGGTGCTGCTTGAGCTGTATCGCCAGCCGAAGCTGAACACTGGTACCGCCGCATCGGGGCTCTGAACCAAGCAGTCTGAGCAGCGCGTGCCAGCCGCCGCAGCGCTGCTCGGCAGGCAGATCAGGCCGACTTATGGCTGCACTACTTCAACTCGGTCGCGGCCACCCTGCTTGGCCGCGTACACCCCGGCATCGGCGCGCAGCAGCAGCGCATCGGCGCCCTCCCCCGGGTGCCAGGCAGCCACGCCGAAGCTTGCCGTGACCTCGCCGACCCCGTTGATCACCAGACTGCGTACACCCTGCCACAGCTCCAGCGCCAGGGTGCGCGCCTGCGCGATATCGCTACCTGGGCACAGCACCATGAACTCCTCGCCGCCGAGCCGGCAGAACACGTCCGTACGGCGCAGACGATGGCTGATGTGCTGGCACAGGCTGCGCAGGACATCGTCACCTACCGCATGCCCGTGCTGATCGTTGATGCGCTTGAAGTGATCGACATCAAGCATGATCACCGCCAGCTCCAGGCCATCACGCGCGGCGCGATCAAGCTCGATCTTCAGCCGCTCCTGGAAGTAGCGGCGGTTGTGAATACCGGTCAACACGTCGGTAATCGATAGCGCGCGCAGCTCGTGCTCGACCCGCTTGGGCTCGGAAACGTCGGTCAGATAGCCATGCCACAAAGTGCAGCCCGCCTCGCCCAGTTCAGGCGTGGCCTCACCGCGTACCCAGCGCAGACCGGCCTGCGGCAGAATCACCCGATACTCTTCGCGCCACGGGGCAAGATGCTCTGCCGAGTAACGGATCGAGCGCAGCACCCGCTCCAGGTCATCAGGATGAATCCGCTCGGTAATCAGCGCCGCATCCTCGCGCAGCTGATGCAAGTCGATCTCGTAGATGTCGAACAAGCCCTGGCTAGCGTAGGGGAAACATGTATGTCCAGACGCATCCAGACGGTATTGATAGATGCCTCCGGGCACTTCAGCACTGAGTTTCTCCAGCAGCCGATCACGCACCGCCAGTGCTTCATGCACGCGGCGCCGTTCGGTGACATCAATGCAGATTGCCAGGTAGCCGACCCAACGGCTGTGCTCATCGAGCACCGGGCTGACCAGCATGGTCGCCAGCAGCTGGCTGCCATCGCTACGTTGCAGGGTCCATTCGCCAGGCTGGTTGTCCGCGGCCTGCGCCGCATCGGCAAAGATTGCCTGAGCGCAGCTGATGTCGCGGCCGTGCTGCTGGCTCAGGGCCTGGGCGCGCTGGTGCAACTCGTCCGCCTGAATCAGCGCGGGCAGATCAAGCCGGCCGACCACTTCGCTGGCGGCATAACCCAGCATGCGCTCGGCGCCAGCATTGAAGGTGATGATCCGGCCCTTGAGGTCAGTGGCGATAATCGCCACCTGAGTTGCCGCATCGAGCACGCTGCGCAGTTGGTTATGGGTGCCCCTGAGGGACTGCTCACTGATGCGCAATTCGGCCGTGCGCTGCTCGACCAGCTTCAATGCGCGCTGGCGCTGGCTGAGCACGCTGTACAGCAAAGCGCCGAGCAGCAGGCTCAGCAGCGCCCCAAGTAGCGCCACCGCCGGCACAAACGATGAACGATTGGCGTGCACGAAGCTTTGGCTGGGACGAATCAGCATCTGATAGGGATACCCAGCCAGCTGCAGTTGACGGGCACTGCTCATTGCCAGCGGCGCTGCCGGGTTGAGCGACTGGTACAGCAGGTTTTGCCCGCTGCCATCGCTGATGCGCACCACCAGGTCGTCGTCCGTTGCAGCTGACACGCCCTCGCTGACCAAGCGCTGCAAGTCGAGCAGGACAATCACATAGCCACTGGGTACACCGTCACCTGCAACATTGGCGAAGACTGGAGCAAGCATCATCAGCACTACCGCCGCCGGCTGCTCTGGCAGCTGCCATGGGGCGGACACCGCCATGCTGCCTGGGGTAGTCGCGCGCACCAAAGTGCTTTGCACGCGTCTCAGGTTGAACAGCTCCAGGGCAGAAGGCAGCCCGGGCAGATTGGAAGTTTGCACAAAGCGTATGGGGTAGGCGTGGCCGCGCAATGCCAAGGGCTGTACCTGCGCCTGGCCGCCAGCATCACTGGACGCATCGTGGACAGCCAGTTCGGCACTCGCCCCCCACCTGGCGGTGGCAACGGCGGGCGCCCAGGCGTAGGCCAAAGTGCGCTGCAACAGCGGTTTGACGTAACCCTGAAATTCGCCTGCGGTGACATTATCGGAATAACTGAAAAAGCGCCGCAGGCTATCCAGGCGCTGTTGCTGGTCTGCCAGGCGTTCGGCAATGCGGCTGTAGCGGTCTGCGGCCAGCAGCTCGAAGCGCTGGCGCAGTTGCTGTTTGGAGAAGCTGTACGCGGCGGTCGTCAGCGCCGCCGTGAACAAAGCGCCGCTGATTACCGCCAGCAGCGCCAACGCCCAGGCCGGTAATGCCTGATAGAGCAGGCCAAACACATTCGCACGCACCTTCGACATAGAGCGATCTCGTCACGTCAGCGTCCTGCGAATTGTTCAGCCCTGACTATTTATAGCTATTGGCCACTAGCGGCGCAACTCCGACATTACCCAGTGCTACTTCAGCGCAGCTGCAAGCGCCAGGCACGGTGGATCTTGCTGTTGCGAGCAAAGTCCGGATCAACCGTCTGCGCGCTTATTTCTTCCACGGCATACCGCGCGCTCACGCTCTCGTCGAGCTGGAACTTGCGGAAGTTGTTGGAGAAATACAGCACACCGCCAGGCGCCAACCGGGCCAGGGCCAGGTCAAGCAACTGCACGTGGTCGCGCTGCACGTCGAACACCCCTTCCATGCGCTTGGAATTGGAGAACGTCGGCGGGTCGATGAAGATCAGGTCGTAGCTCTCGCGGCAGCTCTCCAGCCAGGCCATGACGTCACCCTGCTCCAGGCGATGGCGATCGGAGTAGCCATTGAGCGAGAGGTTGCGCCGCGCCCAGTCCAGGTAGGTCTTGGACAGGTCGACGCTGGTGGTCTCGCGTGCGCCGCCCTTGGCCGCATGCACAGTCGCCGTGGCGGTGTAGCAGAACAGGTTGAGAAAACGCTTGCCGGCCGCCTCGCGCTGGATGCGCATGCGCATCGGGCGGTGATCGAGGAACAGCCCGGTGTCGAGATAGTCGGTCAGGTTGACCAGCAACTTGACGCCGCCTTCGCTGACTTCCTGGAAACGCCCTTCAGTCGCTTGACGCTCATACTGGCGAGTACCGCTCTGACGCTGACGGCGCTTGAGCACAATACGCTGCTGATCGATGCCCAGTGCCTGCGGGATCGCTGCAAGCACATCGAGCAGACGCCCTTGGGCCTTTTCTGGATCGATGGTACGCGGGGCGGCGTACTCCTGAACGTGCACCCAATCCTGGTAGAGGTCGATCGCCACAGCGTATTCGGGCATGTCGGCGTCATACAGGCGGTAGCAGTCGATCTGTTCGCGGCGGGCCCACTTGCCCAGCTGCTTGAGGTTCTTCTGCAAGCGGTTGGCAAACATCTGCGCACCTTCGGAAAGGCGCGCCGGCTCATTGACGACTGCTACCGGGCGATCGCTTTCAGCTTCCTTGGCCTCGACAGAACGACGCTCGCCGGAGACACCCGTGACGAACTGATCAGGCTGGATCTTGAACAGCAGCAGTTTGCACGGCAACGCGCCGTTCCAGAACGCGTATTGTTTGTGGCTGCGCACACCCATACGCTTGCCCAGTTCAGGCGCGCCGGTGAACACCGCCGCCTCCCAGCCCAGACACGCCTGGCGCAGACGCTCGCCCAGGTTCTGGTAGAGGTAGAGCAAACTGGCCTCGTCGCCCAGACGCTCGCCGTAAGGCGGGTTGCTAATGACCAGACCTTTCTGGTTCTGGTCCGGACGCGGTTCAAACGTGCCGACCTCACCCTGGTAGATCTTGATCCAGTCGCTCAGGCCGGCCCGTTCGACGTTGTTGCGACCCGGCTGAATCAGCCGTGGGTCGGCTTCGTAACCGCGAATCCACAGCGGCGGCTTGGCCAGGCCGGCTTCGGCGCGCTGGGTTGCTTCGTCATGAACCTTGCGCCACAACGCCGGCACGTGGCCAAGCCAGGCGCTGAAGCCCCAACGCTCGCGCTTGAGGTTGGGCGCAATATCGGCGGCGATCATCGCGGCCTCGACGAGGAAGGTACCGACACCGCACATCGGGTCAGCCAGCGCGCCGCCTTCGGCAGCAATGCGCGGCCAGCCGGAACGAATCAGCACCGCTGCGGCGAGGTTTTCCTTGAGCGGCGCGGCGCCCTGCTGCAGGCGATAGCCGCGCTGGTGCAGGCTGTGCCCAGAGAGGTCGAGCGAGAGGATCGCTTCACCACGATCCAGGCGCAGGTGCACACGCATGTCCGGATTCAGCTTGTCGACTGACGGGCGCAGGCCGTCTTTGTCGCGCAGCTTGTCGACGATGGCATCCTTGACCTTCAGCGCACCAAAGTGGGTGTTGTCGATGCCCGAACCATGCCCGCTGAACTCCACGGCCAGCGAGCCATCGGCGAGCAGATGATCCTGCCATTCGACGGCATTGACGCCGTCGTAGAGGTCATCGGCATTTTTCATCGCAAAGCGTTTGAGCACCAGCAGTACGCGGTTGCCCAAGCGGGACCATAGGCACAAGCGGTAGGCGGTTTCCATGTCGGCCTCGCCACGAATGGCCGAGGTGTGCTCACGCACGTCCTCAAGGCCGAGGCCTCGGGCCTCATCGGCAAGCAGGCCTTCAAGGCCCTTGGGGCAGGTGAGGTAAAGTTCGAAACGGTCCGACATGAGTATTCCAGTGCCTATGGCTATTTGAGTGACGGGACGACGCATCGTCCGTCAGGGTTTTCCCGAGCGCCCTTTTCAGGCGCTCGGGTGGCCTTGCGTGATTCGCGAAGGCCTGGCCGCCCGACAATTGTGCATGCACCCAAGGGTGAAAGCAGCCTTTGATCGTCGAGCAGTACGAAAAATTCTTGCGCCAGGTCATTAAAATGACCCTTCGTCGCATTTCAAATTAATTCAGCCGTTTTTTGACGACGCTGGCTAAATAGCGGCCAGTGCGGCTAAACCCCGATCACAGCGGGCATTTGCTCAAACAAGGTTGAGTCGCATTTATTTACTTATCACTTCACCTACAGAAACGTTACGTCCTTATGACAAAACGATCATTCACACTGTGACTTTCATTGGTTAGAACTGATCACAGGCCGCTTCGCAACGAAACGGCACTTCAAGCTCGCCACGCCGGCAGCGAGCGCAAACCGGCAGAAAGATTCTGCCCGGCCTCTGTGAGGCCGACGGGACATTACAGTCAACAAGTGAGGGCAACACCCTATGAGAAGACTTAAGCGTGATCCGTTGGAAAGAGCATATTCACGTGGCTACCAGTATGGGGTCACCGGCAAATCTCGCGAACTTTGCCCTTTCACCCTAGCATCCGTACGTCAGGCCTGGATAAACGGCTGGCGGGAGGGTCGCGGAGATAACTGGGACGGCATGACCGGCACTGCTGGCATCCATAGACTCAACGAAAATCACGCCGTTGGCTGATCAGGGAATCTGAATTCGAGTCACCATGCACGCCCCATCCGGGCGGCGGGCTACGGCCCAGGGGCCCCTTAAAGGGGCCCTTTTTTATACCCGCTGATCAGCCCCGTGGCATTGCTGCAATGGCATCGACTGCTTCGCGAATCAGCGCCGGGCCCTTGTAGATGAAGCCCGAATAGATCTGTACCAAGCTGGCACCGGCAGCGATTTTCTCAGCTGCGTGACGGCCTTCGGTGATCCCACCTGCGGCGATGATCGGCATCCGCCCGGCCAACTCCCCTGCCAGCACCTTGACCGTATGGGTACTTTTGGCCAGCACTGGCGCACCCGACAGGCCACCGGCTTCAGCACCATACGGCAGGCTCTCGACGCCTTCACGGGACAGCGTGGTATTGGTTGCGATCACTGCATCCATGCCCGACTCCAGCAGCGCCGCAGCTACCAGCGCGGTTTCTTCGTCGGTCATGTCCGGGGCAATCTTGATCGCCAGCGGCACACGCTTGGCATACTCAGTGGCAAGCTGCTCGCGGCGCACCGCAAGCGCATCCAGCAACTGCTTGAGCGAGTCACCGAACTGCAGCGAGCGCAGGCCCGGGGTATTCGGCGAGCTGACATTGACGGTGATGTAGCTGGCGTCGTTGTAGACCTTCTCCAGGCCAATCAGGTAATCGTCCACCGCGCGCTCGACCGGCGTGTCGAAGTTCTTGCCGATGTTGATCCCCAGCACGCCATCGAAGCGCGAGGCACGCACCCGCTCCAGCAGATGATCGACGCCCAGGTTGTTGAAGCCCATGCGGTTGATGATCGCCGTTGCCTCAGGCAGACGAAACAGCCGCGGCTTGGGGTTGCCCGGCTGCGGGCGTGGCGTCACGGTACCGATTTCGACAAAGCCGAAGCCCAGCTGGGCAAAGCCATCGATGGCCGCGCCGTTCTTGTCCAGACCCGCCGCCAGCCCGACCGGGTTGGCGAAGTTCAAGCCCATCACCGTTACTGGCGATGGCGCCGGCTGCTTGCATAGCAAGCCATTGAGCCCCAGCCGGCCACCGGCTCCAATCAGGTCCAGGGACAGGTCGTGGGAGGTTTCCGGAGAAAGCTTGAACAGCAGCTGGCGGGCCAGGTTATACATGGGCGGGCAAGACTCGGGGATGAGTGAGGCGGCGATTATAGCCAGCACGCCGCTGGCGCGACAGGCCTTTGCTGACCGTCTGGCATATGCCTTGCTTCAACAGCAGGCAAAGCCTACTCGGTACAGGCGAGGATTTTTGTGAATACAGCTCCCCACGCAACACCTCTGGCCTGGGTCAACGGTAGTGACGCGCCGGAAAAACCCAGCCTCGATATCGGTTTCATGCCCCTTACCGACTGCGCTTCGGTAGTGGTAGCCGCCACTCAGGGCTTCGCCCAGCAGCAAGGCCTGACCCTCAACCTCAAGCGCCAGGCCTCCTGGGCCGGCATGCGCGACAAGCTGGTCAGTGGCGAGCTGGATGCAGGGCATTGCCTGTATGGCCTGATCTACGCCGTGCACCTGGGCATCGGCGGCAGCGCCCGCCGCGATATGGCCGTGCTGATGGGCCTGAACCAGAACGCCCAGGCTATCAACCTGTCCCCCGCCCTGCAGCGCAAAGGCGTGACCAGCCCTGAAGCACTGGCAAAACTGGTGCACCAATCAGGGGCGAAGCTGACCTTTGCCCAGACATTTCCTACCGGCACCCACGCCATGTGGTTGTATTACTGGCTGGCCAGCCAGGGCATTCATCCGCTGCATGACGTCGCCAGCGTCGTGGTGCCGCCCGCGCAAATGGTCGCCCATGTACAGGCCGGTCGCATCGATGGCTTTTGCGTCGGCGAACCCTGGTCAGCCCAGGCGGTGGCCGAGGGCCAGGGTTTTACCCTCGCCACCAGCCAGTCGATCTGGCCGGACCACCCGGAAAAGGTCCTTGGCTGCGCGCGAGCGTTCGTCGAGCGGTACCCCAACAGCGCCCGTGCACTGATCAAGGCGATATTGGCCGCCAGCCAGTTTATCGAGCAGAGCCAGGAGAATCGCCGTAGCACGGCTCATCTACTGAGCGGCAGTGCCTACCTGGATACCGCAGTGGCGACGATTGAACCGCGCCTGCTCGGCGACTATCAGGACGGGCTGGGCAATCACTGGCAGGACCCCCACGCACTGCGCTTTCATGACCAGGGCCGGGCCAACCAGCCCTATCTGTCCGATGGCATGTGGTTCATGACCCAGTTCCGCCGTTGGGGTTTGCTGCGCGAAGACCCCGACTACCTGGCGGTTGCCAACCAGGTGCAGCAGCTAGCCCTGTATCGCGCCGCTGCCGCTGAGCTCGGCTTGCCAGGCGACGTATCAGCGATGCGCAGCAGCCTGTTGATCGACGGCATCCGCTGGGATGGCAGCGACCCGCATGGCTACGCCCGCAGTTTTCACCTGCACGCCATGACACCGGCGCCTAGCGCCCATCTCGCTCGGTGAAGGGGCTGAACATGCTACGGATCCTGTTGATCGACGACACAGAGAAAAAAGTCGGCCGGCTCAAGCTGGCACTGATCGAGGCCGGCTTCGAGGTCATCGAGGCCACGGGCCTGACCATCGACCTGCCTGCCTGCGTCGAAACGGTGCGCCCGGACGTGGTCTTGATCGATACCGAGTCACCGGGGCGTGATGTCATGGAGCAGGTGGTGCTGGTCAGCCGCGATCTGCCGCGGCCGATTGTCCTGTTCACCGACGAACACGACCCGGATGTGATGCGCCAAGCGATCCACGCCGGGGTCAGTGCCTACATCGTCGAGGGCATTCAGAGCAGCCGCCTGCAGCCGATTCTGGATGTAGCGATAGCCCGCTTCGAGAGCGACCAGGCGCTCAAGGCTCAGCTGTTGGCGCGCGACCAGCAACTGGCCGAGCGCAAGCGTGTGGAGCATGCCAAGGGCTTGCTGATGAAGATGAAGGACTGCAATGAAGAGCAGGCCTACACCCTCATGCGCCGCCAGGCCATGAGCAAGCAGCAGAAGCTCATCCAGGTGGCGGAGCAGATCATCGCCATGCACGAGTTGCTCGGCTGAAGCGGAGCCGCCTAAGGGGTTGGCCCGGCTTTTGCTCTGCAATGACTACAGGTAGCCAACGGCGGTTGCCACAGTTTCCGACAAAGACGTCGCTCACCCCTCCATCAAGATGGATCGGGTAGCGGCGTCTTTCTCGTTCCAGCCCGGCACAGCCTGGGCATGACAACCGTTGCAAGCCGCGTGAGGTGTTCGATGAATACGAGCTTCTGGAAATCCGGGCATGTGCCTACCCTGTTTGCTGCATTCCTGTATTTCGACCTGAGTTTCATGGTCTGGTACCTGCTCGGCCCGATGGCGGTGCAGATTGCCACCGACCTGCAGCTGACCCCACAAGAGCGCGGCCTGATGGTCGCCACGCCCATCCTGGCCGGCGCCCTGCTACGCTTTGGCATGGGTCTGCTGGTCGATCGTCTGTCGCCCAAAACCGCTGGACTGATGGGCCAGGTGGTGGTGATCGTGGCGTTGGCCTGCGCCTGGCACTGGGGCGTGCACAGCTACGAACAGGCCTTGCTGCTGGGAGTATTTCTCGGATTTGCCGGCGCTTCGTTCGCCGTGTCACTGCCGCTGGCCTCGCAGTGGTACCCGCCGCAGCATCAGGGCAAAGCGATGGGCATCGCTGGCGCAGGCAACTCCGGCACCGTCTTCGCGGCGCTGCTGGCGCCGGCCCTGGCCGCAGCCTATGGCTGGAACAACGTGTTCGGCTTCGCCCTGATCCCGCTGCTGCTGACCCTGCTGGTGTTTGCCCTGCTGGCCCGCAACGCGCCGCAACGACCAAAACGCAAAGCCATGGCCGACTACTTCAAGGCGCTTGGTGATCGCGACAGCTGGTGGTTCATGTTCTTCTACAGCGTCACCTTCGGCGGCTTCATTGGCCTGGCCAGCGCCCTGCCGGGCTACTTCAGCGACCAATATGGCCTGAACCCGATCACTGCCGGCTACTACACCGCGGCCTGCGTGTTTGGCGGCAGCATGATGCGCCCGCTGGGCGGCGCTCTGGCCGACCGCTTTGGCGGCATTCGCACCCTGCTCGGCATGTATGGCGTAGCTGCGGTATGTATCGCCGCGGTCGGCTTCAACCTGCCTAGCGCCACCGCTGCGCTGGCTCTTTTCGTCAGCGCCATGCTTGGCCTGGGCGCTGGCAATGGCGCGGTGTTTCAGCTGGTGCCGCAGCGCTTTCGCCAGGAAATCGGGGTAATGACTGGCTTGATCGGCATGGCCGGCGGCATCGGTGGCTTCCTCTTGGCCGCAGGGCTAGGCATGATCAAGCAGCACACCGGCGACTACCAGTTAGGTCTGTGGCTGTTCGCAAGCCTGGGCCTGCTGGCCTGGTTTGGCCTGCATGGGGTCAAACTACGCTGGCGCACCACCTGGGGCTCGGCTGCGGTTACCGCAGCGCGGGTATAGGGCAAACCCATGAGCCTGCAATTGCGCTTTGCCCAAGCCAGCGCCACCGGTCCGCGCAGCGAGAACCAGGACGCTCTGCGGCTGGTGACACCGGCGCCGGAATTGGCAGCGAGCAAAGGCTATCTGGTCGCACTGGCCGACGGCGTCAGTCAGTGCGCCGATGGCGGCTTGGCCGCGCGAGCCAGCCTGCAGGCGTTGGCGCTGGACTACTACGCCACGCCGGCCACCTGGCCGGTCGCGCAGGCGCTGGATCGCCTGCTGCTGGCGCAAAACCGCTGGCTGCGCGCCCAAGGCAGCGGCCAGCCGCTGCTGACTACCCTCACTGCACTGGTCCTGCGCGGGCGGCGCTTCACCCTCGCCCACGTCGGTGACTGCCGCGCCTATCGCTGGGATCAGGGCCGCTTGCTGTGCCTGAGCGAAGACCATGTCTGGGATCAGCCGGGCATGCAGCATGTCCTCAAGCGCGCGCTGGGCCTGGACCAGCATCTGTTGGTGGACTATCTGGACGGTGAGCTGGTTGCCGGCGAAACTCTGCTGCTGCTCAGCGATGGTGTCTGGGCCTGCCTTGGCGAGCAAGCGATTGCCGCCATCCTCAAAGATCAACCTGACCTGCAGAACGCCGCCGACATCTTGGTCGCTAGCGCCCATCATGCCGGTAGCCAGGACAACGCCAGTGCCGTGCTGGTGCAGGTCGAACAGCTCGGCCCGAGCAACTTCAGCGACACCCTGGCGCAACTGCAGCAATGGCCAGTGCCCGGGCCGCTGCGCCCCGGGCAAGCCATCGATGGCTGGCAGGTCGATGCTCAGTTAGCCCGCAGCCGCCAGTCGCTGCTGTATCGGGTGCATGACAGCCAGGGCCAGGCGTGGCTGCTCAAGACCCTGCCCGGCGTCGCCGAAGCAGATCCGGGCGCCGCTCAGCGCTTGCTGCAGGAAGAATGGTTTCTGCGGCGGGTGGCCGGTCGGCACTTCCCTGAGGTGCATGCGGCCAATCACCGTCAGCATGTGTACTACCTGATGCGCGAATACCCGGGCCAGACCCTCAGCGCCCTGTACAACGTGCAAGGCCCGCTACCCCTGGCGCAGTGGCTGGAAATCGCCCGTCAGCTGCTGCAGGCAGTCGGCGTGCTGCACCGGCGCAACCTGCTGCATCGGGATATCAAGCCCGAGAATCTGCACCTGGGCACAGACGGCCAGTTGCGCCTGCTCGACTTCGGTCTGGCCTATTGCCCAGGGCTTTCTGAAGACGCCCCCCATGACCTGCCCGGTACGCCGTCGTTCATTGCCCCGGAGGCGTTCGACGGGCAACCGCCGCAGGCGCGCCAGGACCTCTATGCCACGGGTGTAACACTTTACTACCTGCTCACCGGGCACTACCCCTACGGTGAAATCGAGGCCTTCCAACGGCCGCGCTTCACCCACCTGGTCAGCCCCGGCCGTTATCGCCCGGACCTGCCTGAATGGCTGCAACGCAATTTGGAGCAAGCCGTCGCGGCCGATTCCCGGCAACGTTTCGAAACCGCCGAGCAATGGCTGCTGTTGCTCGAGCGTGGCGACCGCCAGGAACTGAGCGAGCGGCCACGGCCATTGCTGGAGCGCGAGCCGCTCAAGGTCTGGCAGACGCTTGCCGTGCTGTCTCTGCTGTTCAACCTGATATTGCTGTTCAGCCTGTTCAAGGGCTGAGCGCGCTGCTTGATGAGGAACATCTGATGAATGCAAAAATCTGGTTGGTTGGTGCCGGCCCCGGCGACCCTGAACTGCTTACGCTGAAAGCGGTGCGGGCCTTGCGCGAGGCGCAGGTGGTGATGATCGATGACCTGGTCAATCCGGCTGTGCTTGAGCATTGTCCAGGGGCACGGGTGATTGCCGTGGGCAAACGCGGCGGTTGTCGCTCGACGCCGCAAGCGTTCATTCAGCGCCTGATGTTGCGCCATGCCCGCCAGGGGCGCTGCGTGGTGCGCCTGAAAGGCGGCGACCCATGCATCTTTGGCCGTGGCGGCGAAGAAGCATTGTGGCTGCAGCAGCGCGGTATCGAGGTGGAGTTGGTCAACGGCATCACCGCTGGACTGGCCGGTGCCACTCAGTGCGGCATCCCCCTCACCCTGCGCGGGGTCAGCCGTGGCGTGACCTTGGTGACAGCACATACCCAGGATGACAGCGAGCTGAACTGGGCGGGCCTGACCCAGGGCGGCACCACCTTGGTGGTGTACATGGGCGTTGCTCGGCTGGGGGACATTCGCCGGGGTTTGCTCGAGGCCGGCATGGCGGCAGACACGCCCGTCGCCATGATCGAAAACGCGTCGCTACCGAGCCAGCGCGAGTGCCGCAGTACGCTGCTGGAGATGGCCATGGATGCGACCGCCTTCGCCCTGCGCAGCCCAGCAGTGCTGGTGATAGGCGAAGTGGCGCGGCAAGGCGCGGTGGTCGAACTGGTGACCGCAGCCGTAGGCGTTGCCTGAACACAGCGCAGCGGATTTTTTTACAGGCAAAGAAAAACCCGGCCTAGGCCGGGTTTTTCGTGAATCTCAGACCAATTACTTGGCTTGAGCTTCTACTTGCGCTTCAACGCGACGGTTAACAGCGCGACCTTCTTCGGTGGCGTTGTCAGCAACCGGACGGGTTTCGCCGTAGCCAACCGAGTCAACACGGCTCGATTCTACGCCGTACTGCTGGGTCAGAACTTGCTTAACGGCGCTAGCGCGACGCTCGGACAGCTTCTGGTTGTAAGCGTCTGGACCTACGGAGTCAGTGTGACCTTCGACAGTGGTAGTAGTCGATGGGTACTGCTTCATGAAGTCAGCCAGGTTCTTGATGTCGCCGTAGCTGTTAGGCTTGACAACCGACTTGTCGAAGTCGAACTTGACGTCCAGCTCAACACGTACGACTTCGGCAACTGCTGGGCAGCCGTCGGCGTCAACGGTAACGTTGGCTGGGGTGTCTGGGCATTTGTCGACGTTGTCGCAGACACCGTCGTTGTCGCTGTCGGAGCACACTTCAGCAACTGGAGCTGGAGCGACTTCAGCAGTCTTCGGGCTACCGCCGAAGTTCAGGCCGATACCAACGCTTGGCGCCCACTCGGTGTCGCCTTGGTCGATGTTGTACTGAGCTTCAACGCCAGCACGAGCGTAGAACATGTCGGTGATGTACCACTTGGCACCAGCGCCAACGTTGGCGAAGGTGGACTGGTTACGACCACCACGGCCGGTCTGGCCCAGGGACTGGTGGGAGAAACCAGCCGACACGTACGGACGGATTGCGTCGTACGGGTTGTTGAAGTGGTACAGAGCGTCCAGGGCGGTGTTCGAGCCCTTGATGTTCTTGCCATCTTCGCCACGAGCGTTGTGGACTTCGTCGTAGCCCAGACGCAGTTCAACGTCGTCGGTCAGGAAGTAACCGATCGAGCCGCCGAACAGGTTGCCGTCGTTCTTGAAGTCACGCTGGCTGTCGAAGAATTCTTTCTTGTAGAAGCCTTCGACTTCTACAGCGCCTGTGCCTTGTGCCAGTGCGCCGAACGAAGCAGCGGCAACGAGCGAGCCAATGGCCAAGCCCAAAGTGTTTTTCAATTTCATCCGTTAAATCCCCATCGTGTGATAGATAAGCAGTCCCACCAAAAACCGGGGGACAACTCGACGGCAAGTCTAGCAGAACTCACCGGTGGTTTAGAGACATTTGCTGGCCACTAAGTTTCAACCTCGCCAGCAAATTTCTCTCTGAGCTTGTCGAGCGCACGCTTGTAGCGCATTTTCGTTGCGCTCAAGCCCATGTGCATGATATCGGCGATCTCTTGAAATTCCAGCTCTGCGACAAAACGCAGCACCAGGATCTCGCGGTCAATCGGGTTCACATGCACCAGCCACTTGTCCAGGCCGCCCTTTTCTTCAGGTTTTGGTGCCTTGTCCTCTGACGCCTCTTCTATAGGGTCAAGGCTCAAGGCATCCATCAGCCTGCGTTTGCGTCGCTCCTTGCGGTACTGGGTGATGCACTCGTTGTAGGTGATGCTGTAGAGCCAGGTCTTGAACTTGGATTTACCTTCGAAGTTCTTCAAACCGTACAGCACTTTTAGCATCACCTCCTGACAGACATCGTCAGCGTCGCGGTCGTTCCCCAGATAACGTGCACAAACGTTGAACAGGGTCCGTTGGTACCGGCGCATGAGTTCCTCATACGCTCGGGTAACGTGAAACAGCTCCTCATGCGAACGCGCCACCAACTCCTCATCGGTGAGTTCGTGTGGGTCATAGCGCATGGGCGGCGAATGAACTTTATTCAAAACGAATCTGGCCGACAGTCAGGTCAAGTCGCCGCACGCACCCTCAGGGCGCGTTTTCGCGGCGACATACAGTAACAGCTTTTACCCGGTTAGCGGCTATCGACACGCTGTTCGAGCAAGCTGCGGTTGGCCAACGACACCAATTCGCCATCGTCGGTCAGCACTGTCGTCTTCACCGTGCCGATCTCTTCGATCTGCCCTTCAACCTCTCCAATCCGGACCTGTTGGCCGACCTGATACAGCTCGCGCACGTAAATCCCAGCCAGAATCTGCCCGGCAATTTCGCGGCTGCCCAAGCCCATCGCCAGGGCAATTGCCAGACCAACGGTAATCAAGCCAATGACGATTACATGGTTAAGCAGGTCGGTCTTGACCTCCAGCTGGCTGATAGCCACCGAGATCGCGATGATGATCACCAGGCCCTGGGCGATGCGCCCGACGCCTGCAGCGTACTCCAGGCCGATGCCTTCGGCAGCGCCGCGGACCAGGCCATTGACCAGTTGCGCAAGCATGACCCCGGCCAGCAGCACCAGGGCCGCGCCAAATACCTTGGGCAGATACAGTGCGAGCATGTCCAGCGTTGCCGAGACCCGCTCAAGGCCGAGTGACTCAGCCGCAGAGACGAGGAAGATCAGCAGCACGAACCAATACACGATCTTGCCGATCAGGGTCGATATCGGCACCTGAATGCCGCCGCGGCTGAGCATCTTGGTCATGCCGGTACCGGCCATCAGGCGGTCCAGGCCGAACTTGGCGAGCAACTTGGACAACAGCGTATCGAGCAGCTTGGCCACCACGAAACCGAGCAGCACCACGACCAGCGCGCCGAACAGGTTGGGGATGAAGTTCGCCACCTTGGTCCAAAGGGCAGTCATGGCGGTGACCAGGCTCTGGGTCCAGAGATCGAGTTCCATATTCAATCAGCCTTATCAGCTTTGCTGCCAGCGGCAGGATTACGGCGCACCGGCGCAACATGCGCCGAGCCATTGTTGACGGCAATCATCAGCGCCTGGCTCCAACGGCCAAGCAAGCTGAACAGATCGCCCGCACCAACCTGACGGTTGGCGGTTTTCAGCACGCGACCCAGACACGCTGCGTCGTCTCGGTCCTGACCGGACGGCGACGCATTGAGCAGGTCACGCAAGGATTGTTCAAACGGATCGTGCATGGGCACCTCGCGTAATGTCAGTCAAAGACGAGGGCGCCGGGCAACGGGTCACAACTTCACCGCAGGCGAATGGTTCAAAATGCACCGGATCACACCCAGCGCAGGCGGCGGAACAACAACCACTGCCCTGCCGCCAGCGCCAGTACCAGCAGGCTGGCGAACAGGAATCCATAGGGGCTGTCGGCGCCCGGAATGCCGCCGACGTTGATCCCCAGCAGGCCGGTGACAAAGCTCATCGGCAAGAAAATGCAGGTGATGATGCCGAAGCGGAACATGGTCCGGTTCATCCGCTCGCTGCGCCGCCGGTCTTCGCTCTCGAGCACCAGGGCGGCGCGCTCGCGGGTCAGTTCCAGCTCCTCGAGGTAGCGGATCAGGCTGTTGTTGAGTTCATTCCAGTAATCGGCATCAGCGTCGGCGAACCAGCTCCACTTGTGCCGAGTGAGTTGTACGTAGATTTCCCGCTGCGGCGCCAGAAACCGGCGCAGGCCAGCAGCGCGGCGGCGAATCTGCTGCAGCACGCCGTCTTCCGGAGTGTACCGTTCGTCGGATTCCACCTTCTCTTCTTCGAAGTCGACCAGTTCAGACAGATCGCTGACCAGCGCCTGGACCTTTTCGGTCAGCAGTTCGCCCATCAGCAAGAGCAACTCGGAGGCCGATTTGGGTCCCCTGCCCTCGCTCAGCAGCTGCAGGATTTCGTCACTGGCACGCAGTGGCCGCAAGCGCAGCGAGATGATTCGTTGCGCCTGGGCAAATATGCGCACCGAGACCATGTCTTCAGGCTCGGCACCAGGATTGAGATTGACCCCGCGCAAAAACAGCAGCAACTGCTCATCCGCCAACGGCAACAGCCGTGGTCGGGTGTTTTCTTCAAGCAGCAGCTCGCAGCTGAACTCGCTCAGCCCGCTTTCGCGCAGCAACCAGCTGCGGGTCTGCGGATGGCTGCGGTCCCAGTGCAGCCAAAGGCTCTGCTCTGGCTGCAACTGCAGGTCATCCAGTTCGGTCCGAGCGATAGAACGCGCGCCACCTTTGCCATCGAGCACCAGGGCATGCACCAGCCCCCACTGCGCGTTGTCTTCCTCGAACATTCCAGCTCCATCAGCGCGCGCGGCGCATCACTCGGGCATTTGCAGCGGTTGCGGCGAAACGATCACGCCGTTGTTGTCGGCGTACACGTACTCACCCGGGCGGAAGGTCACGCCGGCAAAGGTCACCACCACGTTGAGGTCGCCAAGGCCACGCTTGTCGGTCTTCAGCGGATGCGCGGCCAGCGCCTGCACACCGACGTTGGTCTGCACCAGCACGTCGACATCGCGCACGCAGCCATAGATGACCAGGCCTTCCCAACCGTTTTGCGCAGCCTTGGCGGCAATCATGTCGCCCAGCAGCGCACATCGCAGCGAGCCGCCCCCGTCGACCACCAGCACCTTGCCGCGGCCATCAAGCTCGGCCTGGGCCTTGACCAGCGAGTTGTCTTCAAAACACTTGATGGTCACGATCTGGCCACCGAACGAGTCGCGGCCACCGAAGTTGCTGAACATTGGTTCCAGCACCTGGACCAGGTCTGGGTTGGCGTCGCACAGATCGGGCGTTACGTAATGCTGCATGGGAAGGCTCCTGTCAGGCACAACGAAAGCGGAAAGTCCGGCCAAGGCTACACCGTGCGAGGTGGTGCAGTCATCTGCGACTGCTCAGTCAGGCTGGCCGCCAGTTCGGCGCCACGTACCGGCGCGACAGGATCACGCAACCAGCCTTCGATCAGCGGCCACACCTGGGTCTGTGCGGCCTTGCTTACCAACATGTCGACATGGCCAAAGGCATCGAAGCCCTGCTCCCGGCCCAGGCAAAGAAACTGCTTGCGCTCGGCGCCGTATTGCTCGAACAGCTTGCGGCAGGCCCACACCGGGTCCTGCAGATCACCCGCGCCCGCCACCGCCAGCAGTGGCACGTCGACCTCGGTCAGCCCCGCCCACCAATCCTTGCCCTTCTCGCCGAAGCGACCGAACAGGCCATGCCAACGCATGCTTTCCAGCGCCAGGCCGATCGGCTCATCTTCCGGCCCGCGCTTGAGCCGGGAGCCAGAAATATGTGCAAAGCGTTTGAGCAGCAAGCGCGCGCCCCACTCCACTGTCGGCACCTTCAACGGCCAGTACACGCGGCTGATCTGGGTGCCAAACAGGGCCACGCTGGCCACCTGTTCAGATGGCAGGTAAGCGCCACCCAGCGCTGCCGTAAGCGTGGTCCCGCCCAGCGAATGGCCGATCCAGTGCGCAGCCCGGCCGGCTTGTTCATGGACAAATGCAGCAATCACTGGCAAATCGTAGCGCGCGTAGTCGGCTACGCGGTTTTGCCGCCACTGGCGATTACGCGGTGACAGGCCATGACCGCGCATCTCCGGGATCCACACATCAAAACCGGCCCGCGCCAGAAACGCGCCCAAGCCGATGCCTTTGGGCGAAAACCAGAACCGTCGATTGGAGAAGCTACCGTGCAGCAGAATCACCGGTATGCCATGAACGCCGCCGTGATCGGCAAGGCCAAGACGCGTGACCGCCAGCTCGACGCTGGGGTCGGGGCTGTTGCCAGCCTTGATCCGGTACACGTCTTCACTGAGGTCACCGCGGCGTTCGGCGCTTTGCAAGGCCACGGGGAAGAGAGCGCTACTGCTTTGCATAGAATACTTGTATGAAAAAGGGCGGGAACCATCGCTGGAACTCGCCCCGAAGAATACGCGCGCAGGCACGTTGGACGTGCCTGCGCAGTGGTTGGATCAGGCCGGGGCTTGACCTTCGGCCAGGAAGAACCAGGTCTCGAGTACCGAATCCGGGTTCAACGACACGCTCTCGATACCCTGTTCCATCAGCCACTTGGCCAGGTCTGGGTGGTCGGAAGGGCCCTGACCACAGATGCCGATGTACTTGCCGGCCTTGTTACAGGCCTGGATGGCGTTGGCCAGCAGCTTTTTCACCGCAGGATTACGCTCATCGAACAGGTGCGCGATGATACCCGAATCGCGGTCCAGGCCCAGGGTAAGCTGAGTAAGGTCGTTGGAGCCGATCGAGAAGCCGTCGAAGTACTCGAGGAACTCTTCAGCCAGAATCGCGTTGGACGGCAGCTCGCACATCATGATCACACGCAGGCCGTTGTCACCACGAGCCAGGCCGTTTTCGGCAAGCAGGTCGACAACCTGGCTGGCCTCACCCAGGGTACGCACGAACGGCACCATGATCTCGACGTTGGTCAGGCCCATCTCGTTGCGCACGCGCTTGAGCGCACGGCACTCGAGCTCGAAGCAGTCACGGAACGACTCGCTGATGTAGCGCGAAGCACCGCGGAAGCCCAGCATCGGGTTTTCTTCTTCCGGCTCGTACAGCTTGCCGCCGATCAGGTTGGCGTATTCGTTGGACTTGAAGTCCGACAGACGCACGATGACCTTTTTCGGGTAGAACGCCGCAGCCAGCGTGCTGATGCCTTCGACCAGTTTCTCGACATAGAAGCCGACCGGATCGGAATAACCGGCGATACGCTTGTCGACACTGTCCTTGAGCTCAGGTGGCAACCCGGCGTAGTTGAGCAGCGCCTTGGGGTGCACACCGATCATGCGGTTGATGATGAACTCCAGACGCGCCAGGCCGACACCGGCGTTGGGCAACTGGGCAAAATCAAAGGCGCGATCCGGGTTGCCGACGTTCATCATGATTTTGAACGGCAGGTCGGGCATGGCATCGACCGAATTCTGCTTGATGTCGAAGCCCAGCTCACCTTCGAAGATGAAGCCGGTATCGCCCTCGGCGCAGGACACGGTCACGCCCTGGCCGTCCTTGAGCAGCTGGGTGGCGTTGCCACAACCGACTACGGCCGGAATACCCAGCTCACGAGCGATGATCGCCGCGTGGCAGGTACGCCCGCCACGGTTGGTGACGATGGCGCTGGCGCGTTTCATGACCGGTTCCCAATCCGGGTCGGTCATGTCCGAGACCAGCACGTCGCCCGGCTGGACGCGGTCCATTTCCGACACGTCGTTGATGATCCGCACCTTACCGGCGCCGATGCGCTGGCCAATGGCGCGGCCTTCGACCAGTACCGTGCCCTTCTCTTTAAGCAGGTAGCGTTCCATGACATTGGCGCTGGCGCGGCTTTTTACCGTTTCTGGGCGGGCCTGAACGATGTACAGCTTGCCGTCGTCACCGTCCTTGGCCCACTCGATGTCCATCGGCCGCTGGTAATGCTGCTCGATGATCATGGCCTGCTTGGCCAGCTCGTTGACTTCGTCATCGCTCAGGCAGAAGCGCGCACGTTCGGCACGGTCGACTTCGACGGTCTTGACCGAACGACCGGCCTTGGCTTCGTCGCCGTAGATCATCTTCAGCGCCTTGCTGCCCAGGTTGCGGCGCAAGATCGCCGGGCGGCCGGCTTGCAGGGTGTGCTTGTGGACATAGAATTCGTCAGGGTTGACCGCGCCCTGAACCACGGTTTCGCCCAGGCCGTAGGCGCCGGTAATGAACACCACGTCGCGGAAGCCCGATTCGGTGTCGAGGGTGAACATCACCCCGGCAGTGCCGGTTTCGGAACGGACCATGCGCTGCACGCCAGCCGACAGGGCGACCAGTTTGTGGTCAAAGCCCTGGTGCACGCGGTAGGAAATGGCGCGATCGTTGAACAGCGAAGCGAATACTTCCTTGGCCGCGCGGATCACGTTTTCGACGCCACGGATATTGAGGAAGGTCTCTTGCTGGCCAGCAAAGGAGGCGTCTGGCAGGTCTTCGGCGGTGGCCGAAGAGCGCACGGCCACGGCCATGTTGTCGTTGCCCTGGGCCATTTCGGCGAAGGCAGCGCGGATTTCGGCATTCAGGCGCTCGGGGAACTCGGCTTCCATGATCCACTGACGGATCTGCGCGCCGGTCTTGGCCAGGGCGTTGACGTCATCCACGTCCAGTGCGTCGAGCGCGGCATGGATCTGCGCGTTCAGCCCGCTCTGCTCGAGAAAGTCACGGTACGCCTGAGCCGTAGTGGCAAAGCCGCCCGGCACCGAGACGCCGGCACCTGCGAGGTTACTGATCATCTCGCCGAGGGATGCGTTCTTGCCCCCCACATGCTCTACATCATGGACGCCGAGCTTATCGAGGGAAACTACGTACTCTACCAAGGTGATCTCTCCACTAACGGTGTTGGAAAAGCTCAGAGCGCCCGCCTGACGGTTCAGACTGGGCCGGGCGCTTATGGCCGGGACCTGGAAAATAAGTGAGAATGCCAAAAGCCGCATTCGGCAAAGCGAACTTATCATATCCAAGAAACGTCATCAGCTTAAGGCCTAGGGTGCAAATGAAACGAACCGCGTTTTTCATCTCCGACGGCACCGGCATCACTGCCGAGACCCTGGGTCAAAGCCTGCTTGCACAATTCGAGAGCATTCCGTTCAATAAATTCACCCGCCCGTACATCGACAGCCCGGACAAGGCGCGCACGATGGTGCTGCAGATCAACGCAGCGGCGGAGCGTGACGGGATGCGGCCGATCATCTTCGACACCATCGTCAACCAGGACATTCGCGAGATTCTGGCGACTTCCAACGGGTTCATGATCGATATCTTTTCGTCGTTCCTGTCGCCCTTGGAGCAGGAGCTGACCGCGCATTCGTCGTATTCGGTGGGCAAGTCGCACTCGATTGGCGGCAACTCCAACTACATGGAACGGATCGAGGCGGTGAACTTTGCGCTGGACAACGATGATGGTGCGCGCACGCATTACTACGACAAGGCCGACCTGATTCTGGTGGGGGTGTCGCGCTGCGGCAAGACGCCGACCTGTCTGTACATGGCGATGCAGTTCGGGATTCGTGCGGCAAACTATCCGTTGACTGAGGATGACATGGAGCGGCTGCAGTTGCCGGCGGTGCTGAAGAAGCATCACAGCAAGCTGTTTGGCTTGACCATCGACCCGGACCGGTTGACGGCTATTCGCCATGAGCGCAAGCCTAATAGCCGGTATTCGAGCTTTGCGCAGTGTGAATTCGAGGTGCGTGAGGTGGAGAACCTGTTCCGCCGGGAGAATATTCCGAATATTGATTCGACGCATTTTTCGGTTGAGGAGATTTCGGCGAAGATCTTGGTTGAGAAGGGGGTTGAGCGGCGGTTCAAGTAGGTTGGCATTATTGGATGCGGGCTTATCCGTTTGATTTAGTGGCAGTTTTGGCCCCTTTCGCCCTTACGGCGAGTCACTTTTTGGCAAACGCCCCAAAAAGTAACCAAAAAGGCCTGGCTCCCACATACGGCCCCTGCGCTACGCTCCGGGGTTCCCTCACTCCGGCCTTGCTCCCGGAAGGACCGCGCTGGACGGGCCATCCTGGCCCGCAGCGCTTGCCGGCCATCCATGGCCGGCACCTCCCTTCGCAAGACCTGCGTTCGGCCTCCTGAGGTCGCTGGTAGATCAAGATCAAGAGCACGCCTCGCTGCGCTGGCGCAGAGCGGGATTGGTGTGGCTGCCTGATTTTTACTTGGCTTGAGATTGCCGGGGCTGCTGCGCAGCCCTTTCGCGACACAAGGCCGCTCCTTGTATCTCGACTTTCGCTTCCAAAGAAGCGAAAGTTCTCGACTGATCATCGAGGGAAGGTCATGAAGCCGAGCCGCTCCTAGGGCATCGAGCCCGCATTGTAGATGGCGCTCTGACCTTCCAACCCCACTCGACAAGTCCGAACGGTATCTAGTGCCCGCCTCCGGCGTGAGCACGCATTCACAAGGTAGAACAGAGTGCTGGGTGATCGACTTTCGTAGTTTGAAGGAGAGGATCATGTCCATTTTTGTTGGCGTTGATGTTGCCAAAAGATCTTTCGACATTGCCACCACGTTGACCAACGGGAAGAAGCGCACCAAGGCAAAGCTTCCCAATGATTCCGCAGGGTTTGCCCAGTTCAGCGACTGGCTTGAGCGTCACGCAGGACCCGGAACCTGGATTGTCATGGAGGCCACGGGCACCTATCACGAAGCGCTTGCCGAGCACTGCCACGACCAAGGCTATCGGGTGTGCATTCTGAACCCGGCGGTGATTGCGAAATTCGCTGATGTGGAGCTTCGCCGCGTCAAAACCGATAGGGCTGACGCGAAGGTGATTGCTGCCTACAGCCAACAGAACGCCGACTCGCTTCGCCAGTGGGAGCCTGAGCCGCCAGCACAGCGCCGCTTGCGTGCTCTGGTGCGCCGACTGGACGACCTCAAGGAAATGCGCCAGATGGAGCAGAATCGCTTGGATGTCGCACAAGATGCGGTGAAGCAATCGATTCAAGACGTGATCGGGCACATCATCAAAGAGCTGGAAAAGACCAGAAAAGCCATTGAGCAGACGATCGATGACGATCCAGATCTGCGCGGGCGGCGCGACCTGATTACCTCGATCGACGGTCTGGGCGAGACCACCGCCGCGTTGCTGTTGGCCGAGCTGGGCGATCCCCTGAAATACCAAAGCCCATCTGCAATTGTCGCCTTCTCAGGCCTGAACCCCGTGATGCAACAGTCGGGCGAGTTCACAGGCCAGAGCACCATTTCGCGCACAGGCGCCTCAAGGTTGCGAGCGGGCCTGTGGATGTCGGGCACCGTCTCGATCAGGCATAACCCAGTCGTAAAGGCACTGGCAGAGCGTTTGAGCAGCCGGCACAAGGCCTACAAGCAGATCGTGTGTGCGGCAATGCGCAAGCTGCTGCATCTGGTTTACGGGGTGGTGAAGTCGGGAAAACCATTTGACCCCCAAATCGCCCTTGCGGGGTGAGGGTCAAGACGGTATCTACAGGGACCGCGTTTGTCGATACTACGCGGTCCACTGTGGAGCGGCCTTGTGTCGCGAAAGGGCCGCAAAACGGCCCCAGCAATCCAACGACCAACCACCTTCGAGAAACCCACACTGCCCCCGCTCTGCGCCAGCGCAGCGAGGCGTGCTTTTGATCTTGATCTGCTTTTGATCTTGATTCACCGGCGACTCAGGAGGCCGGAGCGAGGGAACCCCGCAGCGCAGCGAAGGGGCCGGATGTGGAGCCAAGCATTTTTTTGGTTACTTTTTTGGGGCGCGGCGTTTGCCAAAAAAGTGACTCGCCGTAAGGGCGAAAAGGGGCCGCAAACCCACCACAAAATCCGGATAAGCCCCAAAAGCAAAAAACCCCAGCACCAAAGGCACCAGGGTCTCTCACTCACAAACCAACCAAATCAGCTATCAGGAAGGCACAACCACAGCCTGCCCACTCATAGCCAGATCAACCAACTCTCGGTTAGCCACCGCATACATCGCATAGTCATGCCCCGAAGCACTGCGCAGATCATCCAGCATCGCGCGCCAGCGCTCCACCATCACCCGCCGCTGCTCAGACCACAACGCCACCCGCGCATCCATGTCCTGCGGCGCATCGGCCATCTGCAGCACAGAAATGGTGATCGCCCGCTGCTGCAGGTCGATGTCATCACGGAACGCCTCCCGCGCCAGCGCCTGCCAGTTGTTCTCCACCGGCAAGTTGCTGATCTCCTGCAGGTACCAGGTCAGATCCAACGCACTGCCCACCGCGAAGAACGCCTTGGCCACCTGCGCTGGGTCATGCCCGGTCACATCCGAAGCCTCGATGATCGGCAGCAGCGTGTACAAATGCGTGGTCCCGGCAACCATCCGCGCCAGCAACTCGGGCACACCAGCCTCGACGAAGCCCTGATAACGCACCTGCCAGCGCTCACGGGTCGGCCCTTCCAGCAGCTCGTCCAGTTTCAGCCCAAGCTGGGCGATCTTCGGCCCGAAGTGGGCGACATCACGGCCTGCATCCTGCTCGTTGCGACGGCTACGCAGGAACCAGCGCGTGGCGCGGCGGCCCAGACGCATCAGCTCATCCATCAGGGTCAGCTGAATCTCGGCCGGAACCTGATAGTCCAACGCCTCGATCTGGCGGAACCAATGCGGCAGATGGAAGATATCGCGCACGATCACATAGGCCCCGGCGACGTTGGCCGGGCTCATGCCAGTCGACTCCTTGAGCCGCTGGACAAAGGTGATGCCCATGTTGTTGACCAGGTCGTTGGCGATCTGGGTGCTGACGATCTCGCGCTTCAGACGGTGACGGCGCATGGACTCGCCGAACTGGTTGAGCAGTGACGGCGGGAAGGCCGTCTCCATGTCGCGGGTCAGATAGTCGTCATCCGGCACCTGCGATTTCAGCAGTTGCTCTTTGAGGTCGATCTTGCTGTACGAAATCAGCACCGACAGCTCGGCCCGGGTCAGGCCCTGGCCTGCGGCCAGACGCTCGGCCAGTTGCTCTTCGGACGGCAGGAATTCGATCGCCCGATCGAGCTTGCCGCGCGCTTCAAGGTCGGCCATCAGGCGCTTGTACTCGGCAATCCGCTCGCGTACGCGACGGGCCGCCAGCGACAGCGCCTGGGTCTGCTTGTAGTTGTTGCCCAATACCAGCGCGCCAACTTCCTCGGTCATGCTGCCGAGCAGCTGGTTGCGCTGCTTCTCGGTCATGTCGCCACCCTGCACCACTTCGTTGAGCAGGATCTTGATATTGACTTCGTGGTCGGAGCAGTCGACGCCACCGGCGTTGTCGATGAAGTCGGTGTTGGTCGCGCCGCCGTTGAGGCCGTACTCGACCCGGCCAAGCTGGGTCATGCCCAGGTTGCCGCCCTCGCCCACTACCTTGCAGCGCAGCTCGTTGCCGTTGACGCGCAAGGCGTCGTTGGCCTTGTCGCCGACGTCGGCGTGGCTTTCGGTGCTGGCTTTGACGTAGGTACCGATACCGCCGTTCCAGAGCAGATCGACCGGCGCCTGCAGCAGCGCGTGCAGCAGCTCGGTCGGCGTCAGACGGTCGGCTTCGATGGCGAAGCGTTCCTTCATCTGCGGGCTGATGCTGATGCTCTTGGCGCTACGCGGGAAGATCCCGCCGCCTGCGGACATGATGCTGGTATCGTAATCGGTCCATGCCGAACGTGGCAGGTCGAACAAGCGCTGGCGCTCGGCGAAGCTGCTGGCCGGGTCCGGATTAGGGTCGATGAAGATGTGCAGGTGGTTGAAGGCAGCCACCAGCTGCAGCTTGTCGGACATCAGCAAGCCGTTACCGAAGACGTCACCGGCCATGTCGCCGACGCCAACCACCGTGATCGGATCTTGCTGGACGTTGATGCCGCGCTCACGGAAGTGACGCTGCACGCCCACCCAGGCGCCGCGGGCAGTGATACCCATCTTCTTGTGGTCGTAACCAGCCGAGCCGCCCGAGGCGAACGCGTCTCCGAGCCAGAAGCCGTAGTCGATGGCAATGCCGTTGGCGATGTCGGAGAAGGTCGCGGTGCCTTTGTCGGCCGCCACCACCAGGTACGGGTCGTCATCGTCATGCCGCACCACGTTGGCCGGTGGCACGACGCCGCCGTCCTTGAGGTTGTCGGTGATGTCGAGCAGGCCCGAGATGAAGATGCGGTAGCAGGCGATACCTTCAGCGGCGATGTCGTCACGGCTGCCGCCCAGCGGCAGGCGCCGTGGCAGGAAACCGCCCTTGGCGCCGACCGGCACGATCACCGAGTTCTTCACCTGCTGCGCCTTGACCAGGCCGAGCACTTCGGTGCGGTAGTCTTCCTCACGGTCCGACCAGCGCAGGCCGCCACGGGCGACATTGCCGAAGCGCAGGTGGACGCCTTCGACACGCGGCGAGTAGACGAATATCTCGAACTTGGGCACCGGCTTGGGCAGTTCGGGGATCAGCTTGGGGTTGAACTTGAAGCTGAAGTACGACTTGGCCTGGCCGCTGCTGTCCGGCTGGTAGAAGTTGGTACGCAGGGTGGCTTTGATCAGGTCCAGGTAGCGACGCAGGATGCGGTCTTCGTTGAGCACCTGAACGTCATCCAGGGCGCTATTGATGGCCTGCTCCAGACGCAGCTGCTTGTCTTCCAGATCATCCTGGGTGAGCTTGCGTGCCAGGTAGAAGCGGGTCTTGAACAGCCGGGTCAGCTCGCGCGCGATGTCGGTGTGGTTGTTCAGGGTGCTGGCGATGTAGCCCAGATCGAAGCCCAGACGAATCTGCTTCATGTAGCGGGCGTAGGCGCGCAGCAGCGCCACATCACGCCATGGCAGGCCGGCGGTCAGTACCAGGCGGTTGAAGGCGTCGTTTTCAGCGTCGCCCTTGACGATATGGATGAAGGCATCCTGCAGAGTGTCGTTGAGCTGCTGGATATCCAGACTCAGGTCTTCGCTGTAGGTGAAGGCAAAGTCGTGAATCCAGTACTCGCGGCCATTCGCGTGGCGCAGGCGGTACGGGAACTCACCCAGCACACGCAGGCCAAGGTTTTCCAGGATCGGCAGCACGTCCGACAGCGCCAGCGGGGTATCGGCGTGGTACAGCTTGCAATGCAGCTGGCGCTCGCCGTACTGGCCCAGGGGCTGATAGAAGCTCATCGCCAGCGGCTTGGCTTCGTTCAGGGCCAGCACATGTTGCAGGTCGACGACCGCCGAATGGGCGCCAAAGCGCTCGCGGTAGCCCGCCGGGAAGCCCTTGGGGAAGTCCGCCAGGATATTGGTGCCCTGAGCTTCGCCGAAGTTTTCCACGACCAGGGCGGAGTAATCGTCCTGCCACGAACGGCAGGCCTGGATCACTTCGTTTTCCAGCTGCTGCGGGTCGATGTCGATGCGGTTCTTCGGGTCTACCCGCAGAATCAGTTGCACGCGCGCCAGCACCGACTCGGAGAAGAACGTCCAGAATTCGCAATCGCTGGCCTTCAGGCGCTCCATCAGCACTTGCTGGATTTTCTGGCGCACTTCGGTCGAATAGACCTCGCGTGGCACATAGGCCAGGCAGTAGCAGAAGCGGCCGTAAGGGTCTTTGCGCAGGAACACGCGGATCTTGTTGCGCTCCTGGATCTGCACGATCGACATGACAGTGCTGGACAGCTCGTCGATCGGGGTCTGGAACAGGTCGTCGCGCGGCAGCACTTCGAGCACCTGCGCCAGCTCCTTGCCCAGGTGGGCCTTGGCATCGAAGCCGGAGCGGCGCTCGACTTCGGCTACCTTGCCGCGGATGTACGGAATGGCATGCACGCTCTCGCCATACACCGACGAGGTGTACAGGCCCATGAAACGGCATTCCTTGATGACCTTGCCGTCGGCATCCAGCTGGCGGATCGACACATAGTCCGGGTAGGCCGGGCGGTGCACACGGCTCGGGAGTGCAGCCTTGGCGAAGGACAGCAGCAGCGGCTCGTTGAGGTAGGCCACAGCGTAGTCTTCGATGCGCAGCTCTTCGGCAGTCAGGCCGATGCGCAGGCGACGTGGCAGGCCGAGGAAGGACTGCTCGTCGTAGTTCATGCGCCCGCCATCGGCGCCGCCCTCGACGGTGAATTCTTCATAGCCGAGGAAGGTGAAGTGGTTATCCAGTAACCATTCGAGGAACGCCTTGACCTCGGCCTTCTCGTGCTGGGCTTGCGGGTACGGGGTCTGCTCAACCAGCGCCGCCACTTCGCGCAGCTTGGCTTTCATCGGTTCGAAGTCGGCAACCGCAACGCGTACTTCAGCCAGGACCTGTTCGATTTCCCGGGCCAGCGAGCTCAGCTCGGCTGCGTTGGCACAACGGTCGATTTCCAGGTACATCAGCGATTCATGTTGAACGCCGTCACCGTGGGTGCCTTTGGGCAGCAGCTCGAGCAGTTCGCCCTTGGCGCCGCGGCGCACACTGAGCACGGTGGTCTGCAGGGTGTGGATGCTGTAGCCGCGGCGGTTCAGCTCGGTGCGTACCGAGTCGACAAGGAACGGCAGGTCATGGTGCAGGACTTCGACCACACTGTGGGTCGACTGCCAGCCATTGCGCTCGTAGTCGGGGTTGTACACCCGCACCAGCGGGGTTTCAGGGTCGAAGCGCTCGATGATGCGCCAGGCAGACAGGGTGCAGCCAGCCAGGTCGGAAAGCCGCCGCTGGGTAAGTTCGTCCAGAGAGATGATGCCGAAGAACTGTTCGGCGAACAGTGCCACTTGTGGCAGTGACTGTTCGCTGATGTGCTGCGCCAGGGCCGCTTGCAGTTGGTGCTGGAAGTCGGCTTTGCTGGCTGCGGTGAAAAACGCCATCTGTGGTACTCCGCTTGGGCTTTGTTTTGTAGTGAAGCGTCGTGCATGTGCGTGTTGCCTGGGATCAACAATAGCAACCCGGGGCAAAACAGGCCGATGAAACCAGGCGCTGAGCGTGTTTGCCACGCTCATCTGTTGGGTACCTGCAAAAGCGACTGCCTGTGGCTGTGCCTTTACGGGGACCCATCGACTGCGCAGCTTAACGACTGAGCGGTCACCGCGGCTTGCAGCGCTGCGACATATTCGGTCAAGGCCCGGCAACATTCGTTTATGGAACGGCCCAAGACTGGCAGAATTCCATTTCATTTCGTCAATTCGAGCCGACCATGCAACTGACCACCCCCCTGCTGTTCGCCACCCCTTGCGATGATGAAGAAGACAACATGGCGACCCTGTGCTGCCACAGCGACCAGGGCCAGATGTTCCTGCTGACCCGCTACCCGGACGAAGACACCGTCGACCTGACCCTGGACGATGAGCCGTCGACCCTGGACGGCATCAAGATCACCTTCAGCGCCAAGCGCCTGCTGCTGGAAGTTGCCGCTGGTGACACCGACGCCCTCAAGGGCGATGAGACCCTGGAGATCGTATTGACCAGTGACGGCAATGACCTGGCCGAAATCGACGAGACCTTGCGGATCATTCTTAACGGCACCGGCACTTACGTCAGCGAGCTGTAATCTGGCTGAGCTGGAGAAATAATTGACAGACACAGCGGGTAACGGGCATTGTCTGACAACCTGATCAATAGGCAATCCGTCCATGCTAGAGCTACAGCGCCCAGACACCCTGGTAGAAAGGGTTGTCGGCGCCATCCGTGCGGAAATCGACAGCGGCCGTCTGGCTGCCGAAGCGCGCCTGCCCACCGAACAGCAACTGGCCGAGCAACTCAACGTCAGCCGCTCGGTGGTGCGCGAGGCAGTGGCTCAGCTCAAGGCCGACGGGGTGCTGATCGCCCGTCGTGGCCTGGGCTCGTATATCTCGCAGACACCCCATGGCACGGTGTTTCGCTTCCCCGGCAGCAACGGGCGCAAGCCTGATCTGGTGCAGATGTTCGAAATGCGCCTGTGGATCGAAACCCAAGCGGCCGCCATCGCTGCCCGTCGCCGCGATGCCGGCGACCTGAGCAACATCGCTGCAGCGCTGGAGCAGATGCTCGACCCGCGCAATGACCTGGCCGCCGCCGCGGCCGCCGACGTGGCCTTTCACCGGGCCATCGCCGAGGCGAGCAAGAACGACTACTTCGTCGCCTTTCATGACTTTCTCGGCAGCCAGTTGGCCGCCGCGCGGCAGCGTGCCTGGGAAAACTCGGCGTCGCCTGCAGTGGGCGGCCCGGCAGACGCCAACCGGGAACATCAGGCGTTGTACCAGGCCATCGCCGATGGCGACCGTCACGCCGCTGCGAGCTGTGCCGAAGCGCATCTGCGGGCCTCGGCCAAACGCCTGAAAATCGAGCTTCCTGAACTGAACTGAGCAAACCGACCCTGCCCAATCAAGGCAGGGTTTTTAACGCACCACCTAGTCTGACAACCTGATAAGCAGATCCACTGACAAGAATGCCAAGGTACCCTGCATGACTTACGACTACTTGATCATCGGCGGCGGCATCGTCGGCCTGGCCACAGCGATGGCACTGCTCGAGCAGCGCCCCGGCGCTTCGTTGCTGATCGTGGAAAAAGAGGCCAGCCTCGGTCGCCACCAGACAGGCCACAACAGCGGCGTGATCCATGCCGGGATTTACTACGCGCCTGGCAGTCTCAAGGCCGAGCTGTGCAAACGCGGCGCGCAAGCGACCAAAGACTTCTGCAGCGAACACGGCATCCATTTCCAGGTCTGCGGCAAACTGCTGGTTGCCTCCAACGAACTGGAGATGCAGCGCATGCAGGCGCTGTATCAGCGCTCGCAGGAAAACGGGTTGAAGGTCGAGCAGCTCGACGCCGCTGAGCTCAACCGCCGCGAACCCAACATCGCAGGGCTGGGCGCGCTGTTCGTCGATGCCACCGGGATCGTCGATTACCGCCAGGTGTGCCAGGCAATGGCCAAGGTAATCGAACGCGCTGGCGGCGAGCTGCGCTTGTCGACCAGCGTCCGCTCGATCAAGGAATACCCCGAGCATGTCGAAGTATGCAGCGACGAGCACCGCTGGCAGGTGCGCCAGTTGGTGGCCTGCGCGGGTTTGCAGTCCGACCGCCTGGCACGCCTGGCCGGCGTGCGCATCGATCACCAGATCATCCCGTTCCGTGGCGAGTACTACCGCTTGCCTGCGAGCAAAAGCCAGATCGTCAACCACCTGATCTATCCGATTCCGGATCCGCAACTGCCGTTTCTGGGGGTCCACCTGACCCGCATGATCGACGGCAGCGTCACCGTCGGACCAAACGCGGTACTCGGCTTTGCCCGCGAGGATTACCGCAAGTTCGCCCGCAACTGGGCCGATATCGGCGAATTCGCGCGCTTCCCTGGCTTCTGGAGAACCCTCTGGAACAACCTCGGCTCGGGCACCGCCGAGATGAAGAACTCGCTGTTCAAACGCGGCTATCTGCAGCAGTGCCGCAAATACTGCCCGTCGCTCGAGGTCGACGACCTGCTGCCCTACGAAGCCGGCATCCGTGCCCAGGCAGTGATGCGTGACGGCAGCCTGGTACATGACTTTCTGTTCGCCGAGACACCGCGCATGGTGCATGTCTGCAATGCGCCCTCGCCCGCTGCCACCTCGGCCATCCCCATCGGTCAGATGATCGCCGAAAAAATCCTCAACGCCCGCTGAGCTGCACCCCTAACTACAAAGACAATAAGGACCATCAGATGTCGGTACATCAAGCAGCAGTGACCGCAAGTGAAACGCCAGAACAGACACGCAAACGCCTGCGCAAAGTGGCCGCGGCGACCATTTTCGGCTCGATGCTGGAGTGGTACGACTTTTACCTGTACGCCACCATGGCCGCGATCGTCTTCTCGAAGATCTTCTTCGATGCCAGCAACCCTGCCGTAGCATCGCTGCTGGCGTTCTCGACATTCGCCATCGGCTTCATCGCCCGGCCCTTCGGCGGCGTCCTGTTCGGCTACCTGGGCGACCGGTTCGGACGCAAACACGTACTGGTGATCACCTTTTGCATGATGGGCGTATGCACCGCGCTGATCGGCTTGATTCCAAGCTATGCAACGATCGGCGTATGGGCGCCGATCCTGCTGGTGGTGATCCGGATCATTCAAGGCCTGGGTGCGGGCGCAGAGCTGTCGGGGGCGGCCGTTACTTCCTATGAACATGCCAGCGAAGGCAAGCGCGGCAGCCAAGGCGCCTGGCCGGCACTGGGCTTGAATCTGGGCCTGCTGCTGTCGTCGCTGACCGTCTACCTGCTGACCATGAATGGCAATGACTTCCTGCTCGCCGGTGGCTGGCGCATACCGTTCATTGCCAGCATCGTGCTGGTGGCCGTGGGCCTGTGGGTGCGCAAGAGCATTCCGGAAACCCCAGACTTCAAGGAACTCGATCGCTCCGACGCCAAGCCGCAGATATCACCGCTGAAACTGCTGTTCAAAAATGACCTGAAAGGCCTCGCCGTGGTGTTCTTCGTCGCCATCGGCTACAACGCCCTGAGCTACATCTTCAAGACGTTCTCGCTGGCCTACCTGACCCAGTTCAAGGGTGTAGAGGCGCACGTTACGTCGCTGTCGGTGACCATCGCCAGCCTGGTTGCGATCTTTGCCGTGCCGTTCTTCGGTTGGCTGTGCGACCGTTGGAGCAGCAAGACCGTGCTGATGCTGGGTGGCGTGCTGTCTGCCCTGTTCGCCTACCCATTCCTGCAGTTGCTGAGCACCGGCGAGCCGAGCATGATCTACCTGGCGATCGGGATCGGCACCGGGATTCTGGCACCGATGATGTTTGCCCCGCAGGGCTCGTTCCTCAGCCGCCAGTTCCCGACCCAGACCCGCTCATCCGGGTTTGGCACGGGCCGCGAAGTCGGTACCGCCGTGGCCGGCGGGCTGGCGCCGTTGGGCGGGCTGGCCCTGGTGGCCAGCTCGGCGACGCATTCCACCGACGGCGTCGCGCTGATGCTGACCATTGCCGGGATACTGGTAGTGGTGTTTGCATTCTTTGATCAAGGCCGCAAGCACTCCAGCTCGAAAAACTGACGGCCGCCCAGCGCCACCGCCCTGTTGGCGACCTCACCGCAAACAGGGCAGTGGCCCGTGACGCCCAACAGCCTGTGCCAGCGATAAATTTCGCCTCTGCCATTGGTCCTCACCACCCCGGATGGATTAAAGTAGCAGGCCCTGCCCGGGCTGCCTGCTGGCAACGTCCCCGGCCCCTCTCCAGGAACCGTCGCCGATGGAACACCGTGAAGCGCTGAACGCGCTACGCACCTTTCTTTCCTCCCAGATCCTGGGTCAGGAAAAACTGGTCGAACGCCTGCTGATCGTCCTCCTGGCCGACGGCCACATGCTGGTCGAAGGCGCCCCGGGGCTGGCCAAGACCAAGGCGATCAAGGAGCTGGCCGAGGGCGTCGAGGCGCAGTTCCACCGCATCCAGTTCACCCCCGACCTACTCCCTGCCGACATCACCGGCACCGAAATCTACCGCCCGGAAACCGGCAGCTTCGTCTTCCAGCAAGGGCCGATCTTCCACAACCTGGTACTGGCCGACGAAATCAACCGTGCCCCGGCCAAGGTCCAGTCAGCGCTGCTCGAAGCCATGGCCGAGCGCCAGGTCAGTGTCGGCCGCAGCACCTACGACCTGTCGCCGCTGTTTCTGGTGATGGCCACGCAGAACCCGATCGAGCAGGAAGGCACCTACCCGCTGCCCGAAGCTCAGCTCGACCGCTTCTTGATGCACGTCAAGATGGGCTTCCCCGACGCGGCAGTCGAACGGCGCATTCTGCAGCAGGCCCGCGGCGAGGCGCTGAACGGCGAGACCAAACCCGAGCGGCGGGTCAGCCAGCAGGCGATTTTTGCTGCGCGCAAGGAAATCCTCGGCTTGTATATGGCCGATGCAGTGGAGGAATACCTGGTGCAACTGGTGATGGCCACGCGCACCCCGGCCAAGTTCGACAGCGACCTGGCCGACTGGATCGCCTACGGCGCCAGCCCGCGTGGATCGATCGCGCTTGACCGTTGCGCCCGCGCGCACGCCTGGCTGGCCGGGCGCGACTTCGTCAGCCCCGAGGATATCCAGGCAGTGCTGTTCGATGTGCTGCGCCACAGGGTGATCCTGTCGTTCGAGGCGGAAGCGGCCGGGGTCGATCAGGACCGCGTGGTCCAGCGTATCCTCGACGTCGTCGCAGTCGCCTGAAGCCATGCCTGCCGCCCCGTTGGCCGAACCCGGTATCCGTACCAATCTCAGCGAGCTGATCGACATGCGCCACCGCGTGCGTGAGATTCAGCTGTTCTCGCGGCCCGGCCAGCGCAGCCCGCTGGTGGGCCTGCACCTGTCGAAGCTGCGCGGGCGTGGAGTAGATTTCGACCAGGTGCGGGTCTACCAGGCCGGCGACGACGTGCGCAACATCGACTGGCGGGTGACCGCGCGCACCCAGGAGCCGCACACCAAGCTGTTCCATGAAGAGCGCGAGCGGCCGATCTTCATCATGGTCGAGCAGAGCCAGCGCTTGTTCTTCAGCTCCGGGCTGACCTTCAAATCGGTGCTGGCCGCTCAGGCGGCGGCGCTGTTCGGTTGGGCGGCACTGGGCCACAACGACCGCATCGGCGGGCTGGTGTTCGGCGATAACGAGCACTATGAAGTCAAGCCAAGGCGCAGCAAGCAAAGCCTGTTGCAGCTGCTCAACCGCCTGGCCAAGGTCAATCAGTCACTGCACCCCGAGGCCGTGCCTCAGGCCGACAGCCTGTCGCTGGCCCTGCGCCGGGCGCGCGAAGTGCTGCGCCCGGGCAGCCTGGCCATCGTCATCTGCGATGAGCGCGCCCTCAGCGAAGGCATCGAGCAGCACCTGTCGATGCTCTCACGCCATTGCGATGTGCTGCTGATGCCGGTTTCCGACCCACTCGATCATGCCCTGCCTGCCGCCGGCCTGCTGCGCTTCGGCCAACGCGGCGCGCAGTTGGAGCTGGATACCCTCGACAGCAATCTGCGCCAGGCCTACCGCCAGCAAGCCGAAGCGCGGATCGAGCGTTGGGAGCTGCTGGCGCAGAAGCTGCGTGTGGTGCTGATGCCGCTGAGCACCCAGAGCGAGATGGTCGAGCAACTGCGTGAATACCTCAACGCGCAGCGCCCGGGGCACCGCAAGTGAACCCGCTGGACGAGCTGCAGCCGTTGCTGGCGCCGCCAGCGATCAGCCTATGGCCACCGGCGCCCGGCTGGTGGCTGCTGCTGGCACTGCTGCCGGTGCTCGCCTGGGGCCTGTGGCGACAGCGCCACTGGCGCCCGGGCAAGCGCCGCGTAGTGCGCGCCGAACTGCCGCTTGACCCGGTCCGCGAAGCAGCCCTGGCCGAACTCGCGCGCCTGCCGCGCCCCTACGACGGCGCGCCGGCCGGTGCCTGGCTGCAGCAGATCAACGCGCTGCTCAAACGCCTGTGCCGCAACCATTATCCGGGCGCTAACAGCCATACCCTGAGTGGCCGGCAGTGGCTGGCGTTTCTCGACAACCGCTGCCCGGCGGCAGGCTTGACCCGCTGGATGGTGCTGGTCGAAGGCACCTACAAGCCCGAGTGCAAGCTCGACGACAAAGCCATCGTTGGCCTCAGCCAGGCGGTCGAAACCTGGATTCGCAAGCATGTTTGAACTGGCCTGGCCGTGGATCTTCGTGCTGCTGCCGCTGCCGTGGCTGGCGCGGCTGGTGCTGCCGGCTGCCGACAGCGGCGAGCCGGTGCTCAAGGTCGGCTTCATGAACGAACTCGAAGGCCTGGCCGGGCGCCGTGCCCGTCTCAATCTGCCCACTTGGCGCCAGCAGGCGCCGTTCGTGCTGATCTGGCTGCTGCTGCTGTTGGCAGCGGCGCGGCCGCAGTGGCTGGGCGAACCGGTACCGGTGGAAGCCAGCGGTCGCGACCTGCTGGTGGCCGTTGATGTGTCCGGCTCGATGGACTTCCCCGACATGCAGTGGCAGAACGACGAAATCAGCCGGCTGGACCTGGTCAAGGCGCTGATGGGCGACTTTCTCCAGAATCGCCAGGGCGACCGGGTCGGCTTGATCCTGTTCGGCAGCGAGGCCTACCTGCAAGCGCCGCTGACCTTCGACCGACGTACCGTGCGCACCTTCCTCGACGAAGCGCAGATCGGCATCGCCGGCAAAAATACCGCCATCGGCGACGCCATTGGCCTGGCCGTCAAGCGCCTGCGCCAACGCCCGGCGCAGAGCCGGGTGCTGGTGCTGATCACCGACGGCGCCAACAACGGCGGGCAGATTCATCCGCTGACCGCGGCCCGCCTGGCGGCCCAGGAGAACGTGCGCATCTATACCATCGGCATTGGTGCCAACCCCGAAGCCAGCGGCACCCCCGGTTTACTCGGCCTCAACCCAAGCCTGGACCTGGACGAAGCGTCGCTGCGCGAAATCGCCGACATCACCCACGGCAAATACTTCCGCGCCCATGATGGTGCTGAACTGGATGCCATCGGCGACAGCCTCGATCAGCTTGAACCGGTCGCTCAGCAACCGACCCAGACCCGCACCGCGAAAGAACTCTACGCCTGGCCGCTGGCTCTGGTGCTGCTGCTCAGCGTGTTGTTGGTGATTACCACGCTGTGGCCAGACAACCTGCTGCAGCGCGCCCTGCGCCGGCCACGTTTTCTACAACCGCACCCCGAATGGCGCCAGCGCCTCAAGCGTCTGCGCCTGCGGAGGCGGCGATGATCGATCTGTGGCCCCAATGGCTGCGCCCGCTGTGGTTGCTGGCCGTGCCGCTGCTCGTCTGGCTGCTGTTCAAGCTGTGGCATCGGCGCAAGCGCGCGGGCCGCTGGCAGATGATTCTGCCGGCGCAGTTTCATGCGGTATTGCTCGGTGGCGGCAGTGGCAGCAACAGCAAGCTGCCATGGATCGCCCTCGGCGGCGCTTGGCTACTGATCGTACTGGCCCTGCTCGGCAGCAGCTGGCAACGCGTCGAGGAAACCCGCCAGCGCCCGGCCGACCCGCTGGTGATCATGCTCGAGCTGACCCCGCAGATGCTCGCCGAGGACAGCACGCCGAATCGCCTCGAACAGGCCCGACGCAAGATCCTCGATCTGCTCGAGCACCGCCGCGACAGCCAGACCGCGCTGGTGGTTTACGCCGGCAGTGCGCACACGCTGGTGCCGCTGTCGGATGACCTTGGCACCACGCGTAACCTGCTGGAAGCGATCGATCCGTCGATCATGCCGCAACCCGGCCAACGCGCCGACCTCGCCGTGCAAAAGGGGCTGGCCCTGCTCGCCCAGAGCGGCCTCGGCCAAGGCCGCCTGCTATTGATCGGCTCATCCCTGAGCAACAGTGAACGCGATGGCATTCTGCGTGCCCTGGGCCGGCAAGGACCAAACCTGTTGATGCTCGGCATCGGCAGCAGCGAAGGCGCGCCGGTCCGCCAGGCCAACGGTGAGTTCCTCAAGGATGAGCAAGGCGCAATCCTCTTGCCACGACTGGACAGCGCCAGCCTCAAGGCTTTCATCAGCAGCACCGGTGGCCGCTACCGCCACGCCCGCATCGACGACCTCGACCTGCGCGGCCTGGGCCTGTACGACAATCCACGCGCCCTGCGCAGCGACGGTCAGACCGTGCAACTGGACAGCTGGGCTGATCAGGGTTACTGGTTGCTGCTGCCGCTGCTGCTGTTGGCCGCCTGCGCCGGGCGGCGTGGCTGGCTGTTCTGCCTGCCGCTGCTGTTCTCCCTGCCGCAGCCCAGCCAAGCCTTTGAATTCAACGACCTGTGGCTGCGCCCCGACCAGCAAGGCCAGCGCCTGCTGGAACAGCAGCGCCCCGCCGCTGCCGCGCGCCACTTCGAAGACCCGCAATGGCGCGGCATGGCCCTGTACCAGGCCGGCGACTATGAAGGCGCGGCCAAGGCCTTCGCCCAAGGCAGTTCCGCCGCCGCGCACTACAATCGAGGCAACGCACTGGCTCGCGCCGATCAGCTGGAAGCCGCCCTGGACGCCTACGAGCAGGCGCTGGAACGGCGCCCGGATCTGCAAGCGGCGCTGGATAACCAGGCGCTGGTCCAGCAATTGTTGCTGCAGCGCCAGGCCAAGGCCAAAGCCGAGGAGCAGCAAGCCAAGGAAGATGCACAGAGCGCCCCGGGCAAGGACACCGACGGCAACAGCAGCTCTGCCAGCGATCAGGCCCCCGGCGATGCCGACCAGCCGCAAGCCAAGGCCGGCCAGGAGCAAGGCGACAACGCCAGCAACACCCCGCCCCCCGCCGGCAATCAGGCAGGTGACGACGACAACCTAACCCAACCACCGCAACGCCCGGTTTCCACCAGCCTCGATGGCGAACAACGCCAGGCCCTGGAACAGTGGCTGCGGGAGATCCCGGACAACCCTGCGCAGCTGCTGCGGCGCAAATTCTGGTATGAACAGCAATTGCATCAGGAAACCCCACGATGAGTCGCTGCGGCGTCTTGCTTGTCAGTCTGTTCTGGATGCTTCAGGTCCAGGCCCAACCGCCGCTGCAGGCCAGCGTCGATCGCACCCGCCTGGAAGCCGGCGAAACCTTGGAGCTGATCCTCGAAAGCGAGGACGTCACCCAGTTCGGCAAGCCCGACCTGCGTGCGCTGGAAGGCGACTTCGATGTGCGTGGCACGCGCCAGCTCAACAGCCTGCACACGCTGGATGGCGAGACCCGCGCCAGCACCCGCTGGATCATCACCCTGCTGCCAAGGCGCAGCGGCAGCCTGAGCATTCCCGCGCTGCAACTGGGCCAGTCGTTCAGCCAGCCGATCGATGTGCAAGTGCTGCAGGCCGGCGACAACCGCCCGGAAAGCGCCTCGCAGGTGTTCGTCGAGGCGACCCTGGACAGCAACGATGTCTACGTTCAGGCCCAGGCCGTGCTGACCCTGCGCATCTATCATTCAGTGTCGCTGTATGACGACAGCAGCCTCAGCCCATTGCAACTGGACAACGTCAAGGTCGAGCCGCTGGGTGAGTCGCGCACCTATGAGAAAGAGATCAACGGCGTGCGTCATGGCGTGATCGAAACGCGCTATGCGCTGTATCCGCAGCAAAGCGGCACGCTCGATATTCCACCGATGACCTTTACCGCCACCGCTGCTGCCGCTGCCGCTGATACCGGCGAGCAGCCATCTGCTGCCCCGCGCGCAGGCCGCCAGGTCCAGGTCAGCTCGTTGCCGCTGCGCCTGAACGTGCGGCCGATACCGGCCAATTACCCAGCCGGCGCCGCCTGGCTGCCAGCGCGCAGCCTGACCCTGGAAGAACACTGGAACCCGGACCCGAGCAAACAGACCGTGCAGATCGGCGACTCGCTGACGCGCAGTATTACCCTGCGCGCCGACGGCCTCTCCAGCACCCAGCTGGCGCCGCTGCCGGCCACCGAAATCCTTGGCCTGCGCCGCTACCCGGACCAGCCACTGCTGCGCAACGAGCTCACCGAGCGCGGCCTGACCGCCAACCGCGAAGAGCGCGAAGCGCTGGTGCCGACCCACAGCGGCGAGTTGACCCTGCCGGCGCTGGAAGTCACCTGGTGGAACACCCGCGAAGACCATCTGGAAAACACTAGCCTACCGGCGCGCAGCCTAAGCGTGCAGGACAACCCAGCCCTGAGCGCCGAGACGCCGGTGGGTGACAGCAGTTCATCCAGTCGCCTGCTCTGGCCGTGGCAACTGGCAACCCTGCTGCTGGCCCTGAGCACCGTGCTCGGTTTCACCCTGTGGTGGCGAGCCCGCTCGCAGCCGGCGGTGCTGCGTGCGGCGCAGACCGGCCCGAGCCCGCGGACCTTGCTCGATGACCTTAAACGCGCGTGCCAGGCCAACGACCCGCAGGCGACCCGCCAGGCCCTGGATGCCTGGGCGCGCCAGCATCCGGAGACGCTGGCCGAGATGGCGGCGCGCTTCGTGCCGCTGTCGGACGCGCTGGATGGCTTGAACGGCGCGCTGTACAGCGAGAGCGGCCAGCACTGGCAGGGCGACGACCTGTGGCGCGCGATCAATGCCATTCCGCCGGCCGAGCAGTTGCTCGACCCGGTCGGCGATGGCGGCAGCTTGCCGCCGCTCTATCCGAAGTAGCCCGGCGCGACTGACCCGTTGAGTTACCATACGCCGCGACCACTGCTTCCCTCGAATTCACTTCAAACAGGTTATTCATGCGTCTGTTCCACACCTCCGACTGGCACCTTGGCCAAAGCCTGCATGGCCAGGAACGCGACTTCGAACACGCCTGCTTTCTCACCTGGCTGCTGGGCCAGCTGCACTTGCGCCAACCCGATGCGCTGCTGATCGCCGGCGATATCTTCGACACGGTCAACCCGCCGGTCAAAGCCCAGGAGCGGCTCTACCAGTTCATCGTCGAGGCCCACGAGCAACAGCCCAAGCTGGACATCGTGATGATCGCCGGCAACCACGACTCCGGCTCGCGCATCGAGCTGCCCGGCCTGCTCATGCGCCGCCTGCGCACCCACGCCCTGGGCCGGGTGCACTGGCTCGATGAGGGCCAGCTCGACGCTGAGCGCTTGCTGATCCCGCTGACCAACAGCCGTGGCAAGGTCGCCGCCTGGTGCCTGGCCCTGCCGTTCCTGCGCCCGGCCGAAGTCACCGGCCCGCAGCTGGGCGACGACTACGTGCAGGGCATCACCCAGGTGCACCAGCAACTGATCAAAGCCGCCATGGCCAAGCGCAAGAAAGACCAGGCGCTGGTCGCCATCAGCCATGCGCACATGGCCGGTGGCTCGATCTCGGAAGACTCCGAACGCAGCCTGATCATCGGCAACGCCGAAGCGCTGCCGGCCAAGCTGTTCGATCCCGCCATCAGCTACGTTGCCCTGGGCCATCTGCACAAGCCGCAGAAGGTCAGCCGCGAGGAGCGCATCCGCTACAGCGGCTCGCCGATTCCGTTGTCGTTTGCCGAGATCGGCTATCCGCACCAGGTGCTGGAGATCGAGCTTGAAGGCAGCCAACTGGTCAGCGTCGAGCCGCGCCTGGTCCCACGGGCCGTGGCATTGCAGCGGATCGGCCCGGCGCCGCTGGCCGAGCTGCTCGAGCAACTGGCCGAGCTGCCGGTGATCGACCTGCTGGAAGACCCCAACCGCCAACCCTGGCTGGAGGTGCGCGTGCGCCTCGACGAACCGCAGCCCGACCTGCGCCAGCAGATCGAGAGCGCCCTGCAAGGCAAAGCGGTGCGGCTGGTGCGGATCAGCGCCGAGTACGCCGGCCGCAGCGCGCTGGACGAGGACCAATTGCAGTTCGTCGAACTCAGTCAGATGACTCCGCAAGACCTGTTCAGCCGCGTCTGGGAGCAGGCCTACGGCAACCCGGTCGATGAGCAGACCCTGAGCGACTTTGCCCTGCTCCTGCAGGATGTACAGCTCGAGGAGCAGCAGCCATGAAAATTCTGGCCATACGCCTGAAAAACCTGGCCTCGCTGGCAGGCCCGATCGACATCGACTTCACCGCCGAACCCTTGGCCAGTGCCGGCCTGTTCGCGATTACCGGCCCCACCGGCGCCGGCAAGAGCACCCTTCTCGACGCCCTGTGCCTGGCACTGTTCGGCAGCGTGCCGCGGCTCAATGACATCGGCCGTGAGGCCAAGGTGCCGGACGCCGATGGCGACATCCCCACCTATGACCCGCGTAACCTGCTGCGGCGCGGCACCGGCAGCGGCTATGCCGAAGTTGACTTCGTCGGTATCGACGGCAAGCGTTACCGCGCCCGCTGGGAGGCCAACCGCGCCCGCGACAAGGCCAATGGCAAGTTGCAGATGAGTCGCCAGAGCCTCTACGACCTGGATGGCGAGCAACTGCTGGGCAGCGGCAAAAACGAATACAAGCAACTGGTCGAGGCACGCCTGGGCCTGAACTTCGAGCAGTTCACCCGCGCCGTGATGCTCGCCCAGAGCGAGTTCAGCGCGTTTCTCAAGGCCGATGACCGCGAGCGCAGCGACTTGCTGGAAAAGCTCACCAACACCGCCATCTACACCCGCCTCGGCCAACGGGCGTTTGCCAAGGCCAAGCAGGCCGGCGAGATCTATCAGGGCTTGCAAGAGCGCGCCAGCCACCTGTTGCCGATGGTCGAGACCGAGCGTACCGAGCTTGACCAGCGCCTGGAGCAGGCGCAACAGCTGCTCAAGGCCGAGCAGGCGCGCGAACGCGAACTGGACCAGCAACGCGTCTGGCTGCGCGACCAGGTGCAGCTGCAGCAGCAACTCAGCGCGGCTCGCGAGGCCTTGCACAGTGCCGAACACGACTGGCAGCAACTGGCCGGACAGCGCCTGGACCTGCAACACCTCGAGCGCCTGGCGCCGCAGCGTCATCAGTTCCAGCGGCAACTGGCGCTGGCCGGCGAGCTTACCCCGCTGGCCGCAGCGGTCGCGGCGCAACTGGTTGAGCAGCACAACCTGCACAGCCATAGCGAGCAGTTGCAGCAGGCCCTGCAAGCCGCCCGCGAGGCGCTGGCACAAGCGCAGGCTAAACACACCGACAGCGCCGCGAACCTGCGCCAGGCGTTTGCTGCTCAGGACAACCTGGCCCGCCTCGACACAGAGATGGCGCAGTTGGGCATTGTCGGTGCCCAAGCCGATCAGGCCGTCAGCGAAGGCCAGTCGCAGCTGCAGCAGCTTGAGCAACAACAGCAGCACAGCCAGCAGCAGCTCGCCGCCATCGACGCCGCGCTGGCCGACAGCGCCGCACTGGCTGCTATCAGCAGCGCCTGGCAGGCCTACCGCGGCCAGTTGCAGCAACTGCTGCAGATCGGCAACCGCCTCAGCCAAGGCCGCGACGAGTTGCCAAGCCTGCAAGCCCAGGCCAGCCAGGCCAATGCCCTGCTGCAGGAGCAACGCGCCGCCATCGAGCTGCTGTTCCACGAAGCCGGCGCCGAACCGCACGCCCTGGCCGAACAGCTGGACCTGCTCGGCACCTTGCTCCAGGAGCAGCGCAAGCAGCAGCGCGCGGTCGAGCAATTGTCCCGCCTGCACGCTCGCGAGCAGGAACTGCAGCACACCCTGCACAGCGTGCGCGAACGTCAGCAGCAAGGCTTGCAGCAGCGTCAGCAACTGATCAGCGAAGGCCAGGCGGCCAAGGCCGAACTGGACACCGCCGAGCAGGCTCTGACATTGACCCGGCAACTGCTTGAACGCCAACGCCTGGCGCGCAACACCAGTGTCGAGGAGCTGCGCGGGCAACTGCGTGATGGCGAGCCGTGCCCGGTGTGCGGCAGCGCCGAGCACCCGTTCCATCAGCCTGAAGCCCTGCTGCAAAGCATGGGCCGGCATGACCAGGTCGAAGAGGCTGCAGCGCTGGCTCAGGTCGAGGCGCTCAATGCCCGCGTGGTCGAGTTGCGCACCCAGGTCGGCATGCTCAACACTCAGGGCAAGGAGTACCAGCAGCAACAGCTACAACTGAGCGAACAACTGCAACCGCTGCAGCAGGAACTGCAAGCGCACGCCTTGTGGCCATCGCTCAGCACCCAAACCGACAGCACCCGCAGTGCCTGGCTGGACGGCCAGCTGCGCCGCCTCGAAGAAGAAATCAACCGCGACGAGCAGCGCCAGAGCGCCCTGCTCACCCTGCAGAAAGACGCCGCCCGACTGACCCAGCAAGTGCAGGCCGCCAGCGACGCGCAGCAGCAAGCACAGCAGCGCCTGGATCAGCAGCACCAGGCCATGGCCGCAGATCAGCAACGCCTGGAGCAGACCCTGGCCGATTTTGCCGAGATCCTTCCCGGCGATATCCTCAAGGCCCTGCGCGACGAGCCAGCCCATGCGTTTCTCGCCCTCGATCAACAGGTGGCCCAGCGCCTGCAACAGCTGGAGCAGCAAAAGGACGAGCAAAACCAGCAGCAACAACGCCTGCAACAGCAGCAGCGTCTGGCCGACCAGCAGCAGAGCCGGCTGCAACGCCAGAGCGAGCTGCACAGACAACTCGCAAGCCTTGCCGAGCAGCAGCAACAGGCGCGCAGCGTGCTCGCCGAACTGCTTGGCGAACACGCCAATGCCGGTGCCTGGCAGCAGCACCTTGAGCAGCAGGTCGAGCACGCGCGCGGCTTTGAGGCCAGCACCGCGCAGGCGCTGCAGGACGCTCACAGCCAAAGCGTGCAACTGGCTGCTGAACTCAAGGCCAATCAGCAACGCCAGCAGGCCTTGGAGCAGGAACAGCAGACGCTGCAGGGCCAGATCAGCCAATGGCGAGCGGCCCATCCAGAACTCGATGATGCGGGCCTTGAGCGCTTGCTCAGTGTCGATGAAGCCACGCTGGACGCGCTGCGCCAGCAACTGCATAGCGTCGACAAGGCCATCGAGCAAGGCCGGGTACTGCTGCAGGAGCGCGAGCAGCGCCTGCAACAGCACAACCAACAGGCTCGGACCGAGCTGTCCAGCGAGCAAATCGAGCAGCACCTCGCCGACTTGCAGCAACAGCTGGTCGGGCACGAGCAACAATGCGCCGAGCTGCGCGCGCAGCAGGCCGACGACCAACGCCGGCAACACGCGCACAGCGCCCTTGCCGCTGAAATCGAGCAGGCCCAGCAACAGTGGCAACGCTGGGCGCGCCTGAACGGCTTGATCGGCTCGGCCTCGGGCGATGTGTTCCGCAAGATCGCTCAGGGCTACAACCTCGACCTGCTGCTGCACCATGCCAACAGCCAACTGCGCCAGTTGGCCAAGCGCTACCGCCTCAAGCGTGGCGGCAGCGCACTGGGCCTCTTGGTGCTGGATACCGAGATGGGCGACGAACTGCGCTCGGTGCACTCGTTGTCCGGCGGCGAGACCTTCCTGGTGTCGCTGGCCTTGGCCCTGGGCCTGGCCTCGATGGCCTCGAGCACCCTGCGCATCGAATCGCTGTTCATTGACGAAGGTTTCGGCAGCCTTGACCCCGAGTCACTGCAACTGGCGATGGATGCGCTGGACGGCCTGCAGGCGCAAGGGCGCAAGGTGGCAGTGATCTCCCACGTCCAGGAGATGCACGAGCGCATCCCGGTGCAGATCCAGGTCCGGCGCCAGGGCAATGGCCTGAGCGAGGTGGAGGTCTGCGGATGATCCTCTACTCGTTTCGCCGCTGCCCCTGGGCCATGCGCGCGCGGCTGGCGCTGGCGTATGCCGGCTGCACCGTCGAGGTGTGTGAAGTGTCGATGAAGCACAAGCCGGCCGAGCTGCTGGCGTTGTCGCCCAAAGGCACGGTGCCGGTGCTGGACACCGGCGCCGGGGTGCTGGAAGAGAGCCTGGATATCATGCGCTGGGCCTTGCTTCAGCATGACCCGCAGGACTGGCTACTGCGCGCTGATCCAGCGGCAGCTGTGCAGGCGCACGCCCTGATTGCTCGCAATGACAGCACCTTCAAGGCGCAGGTCAACCTGTACAAGTATGCCGAGCGTTACCCCGAGCACACTCGCGAGGAGTACCGCCTGCAGGCCGAATCATGGCTTGAGGAGCTGGAAGCGCTGCTGCAAGGCAGGCCGTACCTGCTGGCCCAGCACCCAAGCCTGGCCGACGCCGCGTTGTTGCCGTTGCTGCGTCAGTTCGCCGGGGTCGAGCCTTTATGGTTCGCCCAGGCGCCCTACCCCCAACTGCGTGACTGGTTGCAGGGCTGGCTTGCGTCAGACCTGTTCAAGGCCGTGATGGCGCGCTGACTCAGTCGAGAAACTTCAGGTGCGACGGGGCCGGCTGGTCGAACTTCTGCAGCGTTTCACCCAGTTGGCCGGTGCGTGGGTCGCGGTGCATGACCACGATCTGGTTGCTCTTCTGATTCGCCACCAATAAATATTTGCCGCTTGGATCGATAGCGAATTCACGTGGGTGGTCGCCCTCAACCGAACGCCGCTGCAACAGGCTCAACTGGCCATCTTGCTTGCCGATCGCAAACACCACGATCTGATTGGCCGTGCCGCGATTGCTGACATAGAGGAAACGCCCATCGGCCGATAGGTGCAAGCCGCCGCCGGCCTTGGCGGCAGGGTCTTGGCTGTCGGTCAGCGGCAGACGCTGGCGCTCGATCAGGGCATCGTCACGCACATCGAACATCACCACTTCAGCGCTCATCTCGAGGGTCAGATAGGCGTGCTTGCCCAGCGCGTCAAACAACAGATGCCGCGGGCCGCTGCCCGCCGGCAGGCTCACCGAAGCCGGCGTTGCCGGGCTCAGCGGCTGCGTCGGGCTGGCGCCGTCGTAGGCGTAGACAAACACCCGGTCGGCGCCCAGATCGCTGGCGTACAGACGCAGGCCTTCGGCCGAAGGCACGACCGAATGCACATGGGCGCCGGCCTGGCGCTCCGGGTTGACCTTGCTTGGCGTGTGCACCAACTGCTGCACCTTGTCGCCGAGCTTGCCGTCCTTGGCTACAGGTAGCACCACCAGGCTGCCACCTGGGTCGGGCGTGACCGCGTAGTTGGCGACGAACAGGTAGCGCTGGTCCTGGCTGAGGCTGGCGTGGGTCGGCTCATCGCCGGCGCTGGACACCTGGTTCAGTGGCGTGATCACGCCCTTGCTGCTCAGCGCAAAACTGCTGACATGGCCCTGCGGGGTTTCATTGACGGCGAAAAGTAGGCGCTGATCAGCCGACAGCACCAGCCAGGACGGGCTGACCGTCTTCACCACCTGCAGCGGGGTCGGCTCGATACGGCCCTTGGCTGTGTCGAACTGATATCGATAGATACCCTCGCTGGCGGTGCCTTCGGTGTAGCTGCCAACAAGCAGGGTGGCGGCCTGCGCAGTGCCGAGCACCGCGCTCAGGGCACTAGCGCTCAACAGGGTTTTCCAGGTGCGGCTGATCGTCTTCTTGGTCGTCATCGTCTTGCTCGTCATCGTCTTCGTCCGAGCCGTACACGGCACTCATGCAGACTAGCTCATGCTCGCCCTGGTCATCGTTGAGGCGCCACTCTTCGCCCGCGCCAACCGCGGCCGCGACCTGTTCAGCAGTGAATTTCCAGCGTTTGAGGTTGCGCCCGTCCATGCATTCGATCACCAGGCCGCTGGCGTCGAAGGTGAAACCGAAGGCGTGCAGGCCATCGATCAGGAGCATGTCGCTGGTGGCGAGGGCAGTGGCGAGGGTGGTCATGGGGCTACCTTGATGCGCAAAGCGTCCAGTATAACCAAACCTGGGCCAGGCCCGCTGCTCACCGCAGCGGCCTGACCGCACAAGCGTCAATGGGCGAAGATCGAGCCGCCCTGCTTGCCTGCCAGTTTTTCTGGCTTGATCAGGAAGCGCGCCAGTGCCGGCAGCAGCCAGAGTGCACCGAACATGTTCCAGAGCAGCATGAAGGTCAGCATCAGGCCCATATCGGCCTGGAACTTGATCGCCGAGAAGATCCAGGTGCACACGCCGATTGCCAGGCACAAGCCGGTGAACAGCACCGCCTTGCCGGTCGAGCGCAGGGTCTGGTAGTAGGCCTCCTGCAACGGCAGACCAGCACGCAGGAAGCTCTCCAGACGGCTGTAGATATAGATACCGTAGTCGACTCCGATACCCACGCCAAGCGCTACCACCGGCAAGGTCGCGACCTTGACGCCGATGCCCATGAACGCCATCAGCGCGTTGCCCAGCACCGAGGTCAGCACCAGCGGCAGGACGATGCACAGCATCGCGGCAAACGAACGGAAGGTAATCAGGCACATGATCGCCACGCATAGGTAGACCAGAATCAGAATGGTCAGCTCGGCCGACTTGATCACCTCGTTGGTGGCCGCCTCGATGCCGGCATTGCCCGCCGCCAGAAGGAACTGCAAGCCGTCACGGTTGTGCGTATCTGCAAAGGCCTTGGCTGCGGCGGTGACGCGCTCAAGGGTTTCTGCCTTGTGGTCGTTGAGGAACACCAGCACCGGCGCCAGCGAACAGTCAGCGTTGTACAGGCCGTCGGCGCGGGCCACCGAGCTGTTGAGCACATCCGGGTTGCGCGAGAGGGTTTCCCATTTCAGGTTGCCCTCGTTCATGCCGCGGATCATCTGCTTGGACACACTCACCAGGGAGATTGCCGACTGCACCCCGGGGGTGTTCTGCATGGTCCACATCAGCTCGTCGATGGGGGCCAGGGTCGAGTGGATCGAGCAGCTCTCAGAGGGCGTCTTGACCATGATCACCAGCACATCGGAACTGGTCGAGTAGTTGCTGATGATGAAGTGGTTGTCCTGGTTGTAGCGCGAGTCCGGGCGCAGCTCCGGGGCACCCGGGTCGAGGTCGCCGATCTTCAGGTTCTGGCTGTACCAGAGGCCGCCGCCAAAGGCCACCAGCGCCAGCGCAACCGACACCGGTGCCACTTTAGGGCTGGCAAAGTTGGCCAGCAGGCGCCAGAACGGGTGCTCGCGGGTGGCGTCACGCTTGGAGCGCTCGACGGCCTTTTTGCTGATGCCGACATAGGAGATCGCCACCGGTAGCAGGATCAGGTTGGTGAAGACAATCACCGCCACGCCGATCGAGGCGCCGATGGCCAGCTCGCGGATCACGCCAATGTCGATGATCAGCAGAGTGATGAAGCCCACCGCGTCGGCCAGAATCGCGATCATCCCCGGCAGGAACAGCTGGCGGAAGGTCCGCCGCGCAGCGGTCAGGGCATTGTCGGCGCCACTGGACTGCAGGGCGATGCCGTTGATCTTCTGCACCCCGTGGGAAATACCGATGGCAAAGATCAGGAACGGCACCAGCATCGAGTAAGGGTCGAGGCCAAAGCCCACCGCGTGCATCAGGCCCAACTGCCAGACCACCGCCACCAGGGTGGTGATCAACACGGCAATGGTGCTGCGGATACACCAGGTGAACCAGTACAGCAGGACCCAGGTGATCGCCAGCGCCACGCCGAAGAACAGCACCACCATCACCAGGCCGTCGATCAGGTCACCGACTTTTTTCGCAAAGCCGACGATGTGGATCTTCACATTGGGGTTCTGCGCCTGGAACTTGTCGCGGATCTTCTCTTCCAGCTGGTGCGAGAACTGCTGGTAGTCGAGCTTGACCTGCTTGCCCGGGTCCTGCGGATCGGGGTAGCTCTCCAGCAGCGGCACGTCGACGATGCTCGACTTGAAGTTGTTCGCCACCAGGCGCCCGACCTGGCCGGACTTGAGCACGTTGTCGCGCAGCTGATCGAGGCTTTGTGCGGTGCCATCGTAGGTGTTGGGGATCACCTCGCCACCGGCGAAGCCTTCTTCGGTGACCTCGGTCCAGCGCACGCTGGGGCTCCACAGCGACTTCAAGCCGGCGCGGTCGACACCCGGGATATAGAACACCTCGTCATGGATCTGGCGCAGGGTCTCCATGTAATCCTTGTCGAAGATGTCGCCGTTGACCGCCTCGACCGAGATGCGCACGGTGTTGCCGAGGTTGGCCAGGTCATTGCGGTGCTCGAGCATCTGTTCGATGAACGGGTGCTGCAGCGGGATCATCTTCTCGAAACTGGTCGAGGGACGAATCTGCGTGGCCTGCCAGAACAGCAGGATGCTCACCAGCAGGCAGAGGCCGATCACTACCGGGCGGTTGTTGAAGATCATCCGCTCGAGCAGGGTGGGTTTGTCCTGATGATGCTGGGGCATGTCGAAGCGCTCCGGGCCGGTCATGGTTGCTGCTCCTCGGCGCCTTGGCCGTTGGCCAGGTGGATGCCGCCCTGCCCGACCAGCAGCAAGCCGCCGTCGGCCAGGCTGGTGACGCTGGCCAGAGCGATGCGGTCGGCGCGGTTGAATACGCTGAAGGTCAAGCCATCGTCACGGCTGCGCAGCACACTGCCGCCGTTGCCGACCAGGACGATACTGCCGTCCTCGAGCAGCGCCGCGCTGGCCAGGCCGAACTGCAGCGAGCCGCGACTGGCGGTCAGGGCGATCTGCTGCCAGCTGTCGCCGAAGTCACTGGAGCGGTAGAGGTTGCCCCGCAGTCCGTAGGCCAACAAGGTGTGCGCCTGGGCAGTGCCGAGTACGCCGAACAACGAGCCCTGGTACGGGCCCTCGACGCGCGACCAAGTGGCACCGTTATCGCCGGAGCGGAACATGCTGCCCTGCTCGCCGACGATGAACAGGCCGGAGTCCTTGATCGCGGCGATGCCATTTAGGTGCAATTGATCGGGGTTGTCGAGGCGCTCGGCGACGTCCTGCCAATGCTGGCCGCCGTCGGTGGTCTCGAGCAGCGCGCCGTAGGCACCGACGGCAAAGCCATGCTGGGCATCGACAAAGCTGACGTCGAGCAATGGCGCTTCGCGGGCGAGGTCTTCGAACTGCTTGCTCCAGGTGGCGCCGCCATCGCTGCTGGCGAGGATCTGCGCGTCGTGACCGACTGCCCAGCCGCGCTTGTCATCGATGAAGAACACCGCAGTGAGCAGTTGCCGGGTCGGCACGCGCGCCTGGCTCCAGGTCTTGCCCTGGTCGTCGGAGAACAGGATATGGCCACGATCACCAACCACCACCAGGCGCTTGCCGGCGTGCGCGGCGTCGATCAGCAGGTTGTCGACTGCCTTGGCCGATTCGGTCGAGTACTCCTCGGCGGCGGCAGCGACAACAGTGCCGCTCCAGATACCCAGCAGCAACAGTGCGCCCGCGGCCAGTGGCCTGGCGTGCGCCATCACCCGTTCCCTCATGCCCTTCCCCTATTGTATTTTTCTTGGTGGGTCATCCAGTGCAGGCACTGCAAGAAGCCTGATTCAAAGGCCTGCAACAGCTTTGAGCCATCCTAGCGGGGAGTTCTGCGGCAATACAATTGGCGGGACGTTATGTTTTGTTAACGGCCATAAACGGCACGGGGCAAGTCTGCTGCCACGCTACCTTGGGTCAAGGTAACGTCGCAGCAGACTTGCCCCGCGCTGAGTTAAGTCTGAGCTTTATGCCAGGCTCTTGCTGACCACCTCATAGACGTCGCTGGACAAGGTGCCCGACGCCAGAATCCGCTCCAGCTCGGCCTTCATCAGCGCCTGACGCGCGCTATCGTACTTGCGCCAGCGGGTCAGCGGAGCGAGCTGGCGCGAGGCGATCTGCGGGTTGAGCGCATTAAGCTCGATGACCAGATCCGCCAGGAAGCGATAGCCGGAACCGTCGGCCGCGTGGAAGTTGACCAGGTTCTGCCCGGCAAACGCGCCGATCAGTGCGCGCACCTTGTTCGGGTTCTTCAAGGTGAATGCCGGGTGCTGCATCAGCGCCTTGACCCGCGCCAGGCCGCCCGGCAACGAGCTGGCTGCCTGCACGCTGAACCACTGGTCCATGACCAGCGGGTTGTCCTTGAAGTGCTCGGCGAAGGCTTGCAGCACTTCGGCGCGCTCGGCCTCGAACGGCGAGTTGACCACCACCGCCAGCGCGGTCAGGCGCTCGGTCATGTTGTCGCTGTCCTTGAACTGCTCAAGGGTCGCCGCCAGCACCTGCGGCTTGCCGCTGAGCATCAGGTACGACAGGGCGATGTTCTGCAGGCTGCGCCGGGCGAAGTGCTCGGCAGCCGCCACATATGGCGTGCGCCGCGACACTTCACGGTTGGCCTGATAGCGCGACCACAAGGCGTCGAACAGCTGCTCGGCGATCTGCTTGCGGGCAAATTCGCGGGCTGCGTGGATCGCGTCGACGTCGGCCACCTGGCTGATCTCGGTCAGGTAGGCCTCACCTGGCAGCGAGAGCATTTCTGCGACCATGGCCGGGTCCAGCGCGTCATTGCCGATGACCGTGGCCAGGGCCGTGATCAAACGCGGATCGAGGCTCAACGGCTGGCCAGCCTGATGCTGGCCGATCAGCTCCTGCAGCACTTGCACCGACAATTGCTGGCCGGCTTCCCAGCGATTGAAACCGTCGCTGTCGTGCTGCATGAGGAACATCAGCTGGTCGCGGTTGTACGGGAAGCTCAACTTGACCGGCGCACTGAAGCCGCGCAGCAGCGACGGCAATGGCTTGGCGGCGATATCGAGGAAGATGAAGGTCTGCTCAGCCTCGGTCAGCGACAGCACGCGGCTGCTGCCCTGGGCGCTGGCTTCGCCGTCCAGGCGCAGCGGCAGGTCGTTGCCGTCGGCGTCGAGCAGGCCCAGCGCGACCGGAATCACGAACGGCAGTTTCTCGCGCTTGTCCGGCGTCTGCGGGCAGCTCTGGCGGAAGGTCAGGCTGTAGCGCTGCGCTGTGCTGTCATAGTCTTCGCTGACCTCGAGGCGCGGCGTGCCGGCCTGGCTGTACCAGCGTTTGAACTGGGTCAGGTCAACGCCGTTGGCGTCTTCCATGGCCTTGATGAAGTCATCGCAGGTAACGGCCTGGCCGTCGTGACGCTCGAAGTACAGGTCACTGCCCTTGCGGAAGCCCTCGGCGCCGAGCAGGGTGCGGACCATGCCGACCACTTCTGCGCCCTTCTCGTAGATGGTCAGGGTGTAGAAGTTGGAGATTTCAATGAAGCTGTCCGGGCGCACCGGGTGGGCCATAGGGCCTGCGTCTTCGGCAAACTGATGGGTGCGCAGGTACGCCACGTCCTCAATGCGCTTGACCGTGCGCGAGTTCATGTCGGCGCTGAACTCGGCATCGCGGAACACCGTGAAGCCTTCCTTGAGCGACAGCTGGAACCAGTCGCGGCAGGTGATGCGGTTGCCGGTCCAGTTGTGGAAGTACTCGTGGGCGACCACCCCTTCGACGCGCTGGTGAGCGGCGTCGGTGGCCGTTTCGGCACGCGCCAGCACACAGCTGGAGTTGAAGATGTTGAGGCCTTTGTTTTCCATGGCGCCCATGTTGAAGTCGTTGACCGCGACGATCATGAAGATGTCCAGGTCGTACTCGCGGCCGTAGACTTCTTCGTCCCAACGCATCGACTTCTTCAGGCTGACCATCGCGTGCTGGCACTTGTCGATGTTTTCTGGCTCGACATAGATGCGCAGCGCCACGTCACGGCCGGACTGGCGAGTGAAGGTGTCTTCGACGCACCAGAGGTCGCCCGCCACCAGCGCGAACAGGTAGGCCGGCTTCTTGAATGGGTCTTCCCAGGTTGCCCAGTGGCGGCCGTCGTCAGCCGGGCCGCTGCCGATCGGGTTGCCGTTGGATAACAGGATCGGATAGCGATGCTGCTCGGCGATCACCGTGGTGGTGAACGTGCTCATCACATCCGGGCGGTCGAGGTAGTAGGTGATCTTGCGAAAGCCCTCGGCCTCGCACTGGGTGCAGTACATCGAGCCCGACTTGTACAGGCCCTCCAGAGCCGTGTTGCTCTCTGGGTGGATCTTCACCGTGGTGTCGAGGGTGAACGTCTGCGCTTTCGGATGCAGGGTCAGGCTGTCGTCATCTAGCTGGTAATCGCCCGCGCTCAGGGCCTGGTCATCCAGTTGCACACTGACCAGTTGCAGCTGTTGACCGTTCAGCACCAGCGGCGGCAAGCCTTCGCCACGCGCCGGGTTGCGGCGCATCAGCAGTTGCGCATGGACCAGGCTGTGGTCCTCGAACAACTCGAAGGTCAGGTGCGTCTCGTCGATCAGGTACTCGGGCGCCTGGTAATCCTTGAGGTAGATCACTTGCGGTTGTTCGGTGCGCATGTGGCTGTCCTTTTACTGATGCACGGCCAACTGGTAGGCCGTGTACTTGCGAATATTGATCACGCCGGTATCGAAGATCAGGTACTGGCCCTTGATCCCGAGCAGAGTGCCTTCGATGACCGGGGTCTTGTCCAGGTTGAGGCTGACGATCTTTTTCGGATAGGCCTCGACCGGGTAACGGATCTCGACCACTTCGGCATCGGGCAGCGGCTGGATTGCCTGAAGGCCAAATCGTTCGTGCAGGGTGCGGATACCGTTAGCGCAGGCGTCGAAGATCTGCTCGCGAATCGCCGCCAGGTCGAGCACCTCGGCATCGCCCTTGAGCAGGTTGCGCCAGTTGGTGCGGTCTGGCACCTGGCTGCGCAGTACATCCTCGACCAGGCCCGACTGCTGCCGAGTGGAAACGCGCATGATCGGCAGGGCCTGGATGGCGCCCTGATCGAGCCAGCGGGTTGGCAGTTGGGTAGCGCGGGTGATACCGACCTTGACCCCCGACGAGTTGGCCAGGTAGACCACGTGATCGGTCATGCAGAACTGCTCGCCCCAGGACGGCTCGCGGCAGGTGCCGGCGTCGTAGTGGCAACGTTCCGGGGCCATGATGCACAGGTCGCACTGGGCCAGCTTGGTCATGCATGGGTAGCAGTAGCCCTGGCTGTAACTGGTCTTGGTGCGCTTGCCGCAGTGGCTACAGTGGATGGCGCCAAGGTATTCAAGGCGCAGGGTCTTGCCGATCATCGGGTTGACCGGCACCAGCGAATCACCCAGGCGAAAGCTGTATTGCACAACCGGTGCCTGCAATTGCACCGACATCTTGCTCAAAGAGCCACGAGCGAGTTCGATCAATGTACCGAGTCCGACTTGAACAGAATATTGGCGATGGGCGCCGACTTCGAGGCGCACTCTTGCGGGCCCATGTAACCGGTACGCTGGTCTTCCGGCAGGTTCTGCAGCTCCCAGGCGATGACCGCCTGCAGCGACAGCTCTTTCTGCTCGACGGTGAGCTTGCGCCCGTCGGACCATTTGCCCAGCTCGACCGCAAGCTTGAGGCTCTGGTAGATCTCGGGGGTGATGTTTTCAATCATTTGGGCGAACGTGGACATTGTCTCTCCTCAATCAAGCCGACAGTTTACGCCGCGCCAGCGCTCCACCCAAGAGCCCAGTCAGGCATCCGATGAGCAGGCCACCGACATGCGCGGCATTGGCGATCTGGCCGAAGCCGAGCTGGCCGACCACGCCGGTCAGGCACACCACCAGCCAGATCAGCATCATCACCAGTACGCCCTTGGGCAGGCGGTAATGCGGGTTGGGTGCCAGCCACTGGTACAGCCAGACGTAGCCGAGCAAGCCGTACAACACGCCGGACAGCCCGCCGAACAGGCTCGGGCCGCCGACCAGGTGCTGGGCCAGGTTGGAGATCAAGCTGAACAACAGCGTCAGCAACAGCAGCAACCATGGCCCCTGGCGCAGCTCGATGCGCTTGCCCAGCTCCCAGTACCACATGCCATTCATGGCCAGGTGGAGGAAGCCGAAGTGCAGCAGCATTGGCGATATCAGGCGCCACCACTGACCGTCGCTCAGGCCTTGCGCCAGCGAGATGAAGTACAGATATTCACCCTGCACGCGAAAATCGAGAAAGGTGAACCAGCTTAGGGTCGACAGGTTGTCGCCCAGCCCGGTGATTGCCGCGACCACCACGCACAGCAGCAGTACGCCAGCCGTGACCTTGCACGCGCTGGCCTGCTGGGCCAGGGACAGTTGCCTGGGCAGGCTGGCCTGGGCAGCCGCCGGCAGTTCGATCTGGTCGTTGCCTTCGGGGTAGCGCTCATACAGCTGGCGGACATCCTCGAGCAAGGCCTGCGGCGCCCACAGCACCTGCTCTTCGCCCTCCTCGCTGACCCGGTGCGGCACCTGCAGGCGGCGCAGCAGGCTGACAAAACCACTGAGGTCGACGGTCAACGGCAGGCGCAGCACTTCGATCACATTCATTGAGTGTCCTGTGGGCGCTCGACATCGACCCAGACGAACTTGTGCGGGTCGATGCCGGTTTCGTCATCCAGGCGATAGGCCGCCAGTTTGCCGTAGAGCACGGCGCTGTAATCCAGGCAGGCCAGATTTGGCCGGATCGGCGCCGGGCGACCGCTGCGCCAGTAATGGCCGACGAATAGCATCGGTTGCGCTTCGTCATAGCGCAGCAAGGCGTTTTTCTGCGTGTGGCTGAGCGGCGCGCTGGCTACCTCGTCCGGTAAGGCATCGGGCTGGAACACGATGTCGCCGTAGGTCTGCGGGTCTTCTTCCCAGAACTTGGTGCGGAAGAACGCCCGCGTCAGCCCATCGCCACCGGTCAGGGTGAGGCCATCCGGCAGGCGCATGTCGGTGCCGCGCAGGAGCCGATTACACACGGTCGAGGCAAAGCTGCCGGACACACCCGAGGCCTGAATGAAGTGCTCGTCGATGCAGCCGCTTGGGTACTGCGGGCGCAACTGCTCGATCAGGCTCGGGTCCCAGCAGGCGTGCACCAGCCGGAAGCGCCCGGCATCGACAAACAGCGGCAGCTCGTAGAACCAGGCCAGGAAGTCGTGCCAGTCGCCCGGGTGCTGGGCGAACTGGGTCAGGGTTTCGTCGATCAGACGCGCGTTACGCGGCGTGTGCTCACGGACAAATGCCTTGCCACTGCCGGGCAGCGCCGGCGTGACCCAGGCCAAGGCGTTGTACTCATGGTTACCCATGATGCAGAACGCCTGACCGGCCACGACCATGTCGTGGACGATATGCAGCGCCTCGCGAATACGCGGGCCGCGATCGACGATATCGCCGAGGAACAGTGCCTGGCGCCGTGGATGCCGCCAGACCCCGCCCACGCGCTTGTAGCCGAGGGTATCGAGCAGGCGTTCGAGGGTATGTGCACAACCGTGCACGTCGCCGATGATATCGAAACTGCGCGCCGGATCGAGCATCAGTCGCCCCCACCCCCCAGGCGGCTGCCCCAGCCGAGCTTGGTGCGGCAGACTTCGTAATAGTTGTGATCGAGCGGGTGGATCAGGCGCAGTTTCTGCGGCTTTTTGCTCACCGTGATGGTATCGCCGGGGGCGCAGGTGAAGTGGTTCTGGCCGTCACAGGACACTTGCGGATAGATCTGCAGGTCCTGCGAGACGACGATCTTCAGCTCGCTGTTGCCATCGACCACGATCGGCCGGCCCGACAGGGTGTGCGGGTACATCGGCACGATGACGATGGCGTCGAGCTTGGGATGCATGATCGGCCCGCCGGCCGACAGCGCATAGGCGGTCGAGCCGGTGGGGGTGGCGACGATCAGGCCGTCGGCCTTCTGGCTGCAGACGAACTGGCCATCGATGTAGATTTCGAACTCGATCATCCGCGTCGACTTGCCCGGGTGCAGGACCACGTCGTTGAGCGCGTCGCCCTGGCCAATGGCTTCACCGTGACGGCGCACTTCGGCCTGCAGCAAGAAGCGGTTTTCGACCAGGTAGTGGCCGTCGAGCACTTCGGCGACCTTGACCTCGAGCTCATCCGGGCGGATGTCGGTGAGAAAGCCCAGGTTGCCGCGGTTGATACCGAGCACCGGTACATTGTGCCGGGCCAGTGCGCGTGCGGCGCCGAGCAGGCTGCCATCGCCGCCGACCACGATGACCAGGTCACAGACCTCGCCGAGCAGCTTGCGGGTCGAGGTCTGCAGGCCATGCCCTGGCAGCACTTCGGCAATCGTGTCCTCGAGGATCACGTGCATATGGCGATCGAGGAGGAACGTTTTCAGTCGGCGAATGGTGTCGAGCACCTGTGAGCTGCCCAGGCGGCCGATGATACCGATATTGCGAAATTGCTCCATGGTGCTCCTGCAAGGCCGTACGGCGGGTAACGATAGCGGGTAACGATAGACGGATTATGGTCGAAACGACCGTCCAGCGGCAAACCGGCTATGCTCGCAGGATGACGCCCTTCACCGAGCTGCGCGACCTGCCCCGCCGTTTGCGCCGCCCTGCGGTGCGCGATCTGGCCTGGGCGCTGCTGTCGCCACCGCTGATGCGCGACTTGCCCGCACCACAGCGCCACCCGTTGACCGCCAGTGACTGGGCTGCCGACCCACAGCAGCTGCAGGACTGGTTACTGGCGCTGGATGGCGATGATCAACCGCTGCGCGATTGGCTGGCGAAGATGACCAGCCGGCGCCTGGGCCTGTATTACGAGGCCCTCTGGCAGTTCGCCTTGAACCACGCCAGCGGGGTCGAACTACTCGGCGCCAATCTGCCGATCCGCGAAGGCGGCCGCACGCTGGGCGAGCTGGATATCCTCCTGCGCGACCGCGACGGTGTGCATCATCTGGAACTGGCGATCAAGCTCTATCTCGGCCCGGCCAATGGCGCTGGCCCAGACTCCATGCACTGGCTGGGGCCTGGTTGCCATGATCGGCTCGACCTGAAACTGGCACACCTTGTCGGTCATCAGTTGCCGATATCTGCTCGCCCAGAGAGCCAGGCGCTGCTTGCGGAGCTTGGCCTGGATCAGCCCCAGGCGCACCTGTGGCTGGGCGGCTATCTGTTCTACCCAGGCATGCTTGCAGTCCATCCTCCAGCCGGCGCAGAACCTGCGCACTTACGCGGTGACTGGCTGCATCGGCGCGACTGGCTCGGCTACCGCTGCAGCGCAGCAGAGGGCCGCTGGCAGATACTGGCGCGCCAGCAATGGCTAGCACCCGCGCGTATTGCAGACAGCGAATGCTGGACGCCAGCGCAGTTCGAGCAATGGCTGATGCAGCTGGACCCGTTCGCACCCGCGCAATTGCTGGTCAGGTTGACGCAGGCCGAAGACGGCGGCTGGGAGGAACAGCAGCGGTTGTTTCTGGTGGCGGACAGCTGGCCACACTTGCCGACCTGAGCAACAGGCCGCCAGGGTTTTCGACAGATTCACGCAAATATCCGCGCAGCCTTCGACCTGTAGCAAAGAAATCTGTCAGCCATTGATTAGAGTTAGCGATACGCGCCAGCAAGAGCGCCTTTTCGACCTGATAAGTGAGGAGTGACCATGGTTCCAACCAACCCGCCGGCGCATTACGCGCGGATCTCGATTGCCCTGCACTGGCTGATGCTGGTGTTGCTGGCAAGCGTCTACGCCCTGATCGAACTGCGCGGCCTGTTCCCCAAGGACAGCGCCGAACGCAACCTGATGAAAGACCTGCACTTCATGTTCGGCCTGACCGTGTTCGTACTGGTGTGGCTGCGCCTGGCCATGCGCCTGATCAACCCGACGCCGCCCATCACGCCCAAGCCGCCGGCCTGGCAGACTGGCCTGGCGCACCTGGTGCACCTGCTGCTGTACCTGCTGATGATCGGCATGCCGCTGGCAGGCTGGCTGATCCTCAGCGCTGCCGACAAGCCGATCCCGTTCTACGGCCTCGAACTGCCCGCGCTGGTCGGGCCTGATTCGGACTTTGCCAAGTTCATCAAAGGCTGGCATGAGCGGGTTGGCGGCTGGGGCTACTGGCTGATTGGCCTGCATGCACTGGCCGGGCTTTACCATCACTACATCAAGCGCGATAACACCCTGGTGCGCATGCTGCCCTACAAGTAACCGCGTCGGCCCTGCAGCCCGCCTGTGTGCACGAACAGCAGGCGGCTGCCGGGCCTGAAGCGCCCCGCCTCGACCTCATCGCGCAGCGCCAGCAGGGCCTTGCCGGTGTACACCGCCTCCAGCGGCAGGCCACTGTGCTGTTCGCTGTCGGCGATAAACGCCAGCAGCTCATCATCCATGCGCGCAAAGCCGCCACGGCAAGCGTCATGCAATTGGTAGCCCCGCTCTCCTGCCAACGCTGCAACCGTCGCCGCTACGCCGTGGTCTGCTGGAACTGCAAGGGCGCCATGCACCGGGCGCGCACCGGCTTCAGCGAGCACCAGCCCCGCCAGGGTGGTGCCGGTACCGACGGCCAGCCACCAGCCATCGTAGTCATCCCAACCCAGCTGCGGCAGCTGCTCGCGTGCCTGCTCGACGATCAATCGGCAACCCTGTGCGCCGGCCATGCCGCCACCGCCCTCGGCGATGCACTGCCAGCCGGGGTAGCGGGCTTGCCACTCAGCCCAGAACTGCGGCTCATGTCGCGCCCGGTAGCCGCCATAGCCGAGCCAGTGCAGTTGCATGCCCAAGGCTTGCAGGTCGCGCACAGTCGGGGTGTCCTGCGCATGGCCACGCAGCAGGCCGGCGGTGGCAAAGCCAAACCGTTTGCCGGCAGCGGCCAGCGCGTGCAAATGGTTGGAGTGGTTGCCGCCCAGGCTGATCAAGCCGGGCGCGTTGCACCGCCAGGCTTCGACCAGATGGTCGCGCAGCTTGAACCACTTGTTGCCGCTGATCAGCGGGTCGATCAGGTCCAGGCGCAACACTGCGAGCTGGACCTCAGCGCGCTGAGTCCAGGGCAAGCACAGCGGTTGTAGAGGTGCCTGAGGCAGGCAGGAGAGTTCGGCAGACATCGGCCGAGTCTACCAGCTTGGGCCGGGGCCGCGCTGCAGCCCCAACCCATGCCGTTACAGCTCGGCGGCCAAGCGCGAACCTTGGTTGATGGCGCGCTTGGCATCCAGCTCGGCGGCCACATCGGCGCCGCCGATCAGGTGCACCGACTGCCCCGCTGCGATCAGCCCGTCCTGCAGTTCGCGCAGTGGATCCTGGCCTGCACAGATCACCACGTTGTCCACCGCCAGCAACTGTGGCTCGCCATCAGCGATGCGTACATGCAAACCAGCGTCGTCGATCTGCAGGTATTCGACGCTGTTGAGCATCTGTACCTGCTTGTTTTTCAGGCCAGTGCGGTGAATCCAGCCGGTAGTCTTGCCCAGACCGTCGCCGACCTTGGTCTTCTTGCGCTGCAAAAGGTACACCTGCCGCGCCGGCGCATGCGGCTCGGGCTTGATCCCGGCCACGCCACCACGCGCTTCGAGCGCAGTGTCGATGCCCCACTCTTTCCAGAACGCATCGCGATCCAGGCTGGTAGCGACGCCCTGGTGCACCAGGTACTCGGACACATCGAAACCGATGCCGCCCGCGCCGATCACCGCAACCCGCTGGCCGACCGGCTTGCGCTGCAACAGTACATCCAGATAATTCAGCACCTTGGCGTGCTCGATGCCGGGGATAGCCGGGTTGCGCGGGACAATCCCGGTGGCCAGGATGATCTCGTCATAACCGCCGGCAATGAGCTGCTCGGCGCTGACTCGGCTATTCAGGCGCACGTCCACGCCCGTGAGCTGCAGCTTGTTACGGAAATAGCGTAGGGTTTCGGAGAACTCTTCCTTGCCCGGCACGCGCTTGGCCACGTTGAACTGGCCACCGATCTCGCCAGCGGCGTCAAACAGGGTTACCTGATGGCCGCGCTCGCCGGCCACGGTCGCCGCAGCCAGGCCAGCCGGGCCAGCACCCACCACCGCGATACGCTTGGCCTGGGTCACCGGCAGATAATTCAGTTCGGTTTCATGGCAGGCGCGCGGATTGACCAGGCAACTGGTCAACTTGCCGCCAAAGGTGTGATCAAGGCAGGCCTGGTTGCAGCCGATGCAGGTATTGATCTGCTCGGCCTGATCGGCTGCGGCCTTGTTGACGAACTCTGGATCGGCCAGGAATGGCCGGGCCATCGACACCATGTCGGCATCGCCGGCAGCCAGCACGGCCTCGGCAACTTCGGGTGTGTTGATGCGGTTGGTGGTGATCAATGGGATGTTGACGTGCCCACGCAGCTTGGCCGTGACCTTGCTGAAGGCCGCCCGCGGTACTTTGGTGGCGATGGTCGGGATGCGCGCTTCGTGCCAGCCGATGCCGGTATTGATCAGCGTTGCCCCGGCCTGCTCGATGGCCTTGGCCAGTTGCAGGATCTCTTGCCAATCGCTGCCCCCTTCGATCAGGTCGAGCATCGACAGGCGGAAGATGATGATGAAGTTCGGCCCCACTGCCGCACGCACGCGGGTGACGATTTCGACCGCTAGGCGCATGCGGTTGGCGTAGCTCCCACCCCAGCGATCGGTGCGGTGGTTGGTGTGAGCGGCGAGGAACTGGTTGATGAAGTAGCCTTCCGATCCCATGATCTCGACGCCGTCATATCCCGCGCGCTGGGCCAGTTCGGCACAGTTGACGAAGTCGGCGATCTGCTTCTCGATGCCGGCTTCGTCCAGCTCCTTGGGCTTGAACGGGTTGATCGGCGCCTGAATCGCGCTCGGCGCCACCTGGCGTGGGCTGTAGGCGTAACGGCCGGCGTGGAGGATCTGCAGACAGATCTTGCCCCCAGCGGCGTGCACCGCCTCGGTGACGATACGGTGCTGGTCGGCTTCTTCAGCGGTGCTCAGCTTGGCAGCGCCGGAGTACACGCCACCCTCATCGTTTGGCGCAATGCCACCCGTGACCATCAGGCCAACACCACCGCGTGCTCGCTCGGCGAAGTACACTGCCATGCGCTCGAAGCCGCCTGGGCGCTCTTCCAGGCCGGTGTGCATGGAGCCCATAAGGGTGCGGTTGCGCAAAGTGGTGAAGCCAAGATCAAGCGGGGCCAGCAGGTTCGGGTAAGCCATGGAGCAACTCCACATGGGCAAAATCACGGGATGCGGGCGCCTCGCTGCGAGGCGGGGCCCGTCGGTTATCTGCCATCGACATTAAACAGCCGTTTGAACCGGCTCAATGATCGAAACTGACAACTTATTGATCCTGCTGCACAGCAGGTCTACCCTAAGGCTCCTTACATTCGATGGTGCCGCAGCGGTTCATGCGCAAACTTCTCGCAAGCGCCCTGGCGCTGGTAATGATCGCCGCGTTGTGTGGCTATGGTTTCTGGACGCAACAGCGCCCTGAAGGCCACTACCTGTCTGACCTGCGTATCGAGCTGGCGCTCAATCAGGGTAGCCCTGGCGAGCGCGGCAACCTGCTCGGCATCGAGCCGCTGCTCTACCCCAGCGACTATCAAAACCTGCAACGGCTGCGCCTCAAGCTTGCCGCCTACCTGCAGCAGGCCCGCGAGCAGGGGCTGGTGAATCCGCGCACGGTAGTGGTATTGCCTGAGCACATCGGTACCTGGCTGTGGGCGCGCGGTGAAAAAAACGAGCTGTATCAAGTGACCCAGCGGCGCGAGGCCGAGCAATGGCTTGAGCTGAGTAACCCGCTGCGCTACGGCCTGGCAATGCTCTGGGCGACCGGCGACGACCGGCGCGCAGATGCGCATCTGCGCATGAAGGCGGCGCAGATGGCCGCCGACTATCAGGCCCTGTTCAGCGGCCTGGCGAAGGAATTTGGCGTGACTCTGGTGGCCGGCTCGATTGTCCTGCCCGCGCCCTATGTGGAGAACGGCGTGCTGCACGCCGGCAGCGGCCCACTGTTCAACAGCAGCCTGGTATTCGCCGGCGACGGCAGTGTGCTGGGGCAGCCGCAACGCCAGCAGTTTGCCGACAGCGAAGTACGCCGGTACATTCAGGACGGTCGCGGGCAGGACGGTCGCGAGCAGCCCCTGCACGTCGTTTCGACCCCCGCTGGACGTCTTGGCGTGTTGATCGGCAGTGACAGCTGGTACCCGGAAAATTATCAGCAGCTGGCGCAGCAGTCCGCACAGCTGATCGCCAACCCGGTATTTCTCAGTGGCAAGCACAGCTGGGACGCACCCTGGCGCGGTAATCGCCATCAGGATGCCGCCGCCGAGCTGCCACTGCAGCGTGGTCAAGTCAGCGAACAACAGGCCTGGCGGCAACTGACCCTGGCCGCCAATCCCGGCCTGACCAGCATCAGCGTGTTCATGCGTGGCCAATTCTGGGAACTTGGCGCTGACGGTCAAGGCTTTGCCAACCACGCTGGCGGCCAGTTGGGCGGCACCTCGCAGCATGGCGCCCGCCTGCTCAACGTGTGGTTGTAAGGCCATGCCCAGGCCGCGTGTGCGCCTCGGTGAATTGACTGTAGGGTTCGTCCAGTCTCTGGCTGAGGCCCTGCAACAGCTGGGGCATGATCCTACGCCGTTGCTCGAGCGTTACGGCCTGACCAGCAGCCGCCTGGCCCAGCCCGGCGCGCGCTTGTCGATACCGCGCTACATGCACCTAGGCCATGCAGCAATCAAGCTCAGCGGCGAGCCGGCGTTGGGCCTGCGCATGGGCAGCTTGAGCCGGCTGGCACAGACAGGTTTGGCCGGAGTCACCGCAGCTCAAGCACCGACGCTCGGCGAAGCTGCCCGCACCTTGCTGCGCTTCGAGCCGCTGTATGCGGCCAACTACCGTGGCAGCTCGGTGTTTGTCGAAGACACGCAAGGCGCCTGGCTGCGCTTCTATTCGATCAGCCCCTACAACGACTACAACCGCTTCGTGGTCGACTCGCTGCTGTCGGGCTGGCTTGCGCAGTTAGGCCAGCTTGCGGGGCGGCCGGTGCAGGCAGAGCGAATGGAGATCGAATTTGCAGCGCCAAGCTACGCAGCGGGCTATCAGGCACTTTGTGCCACGCCGATACACTTCGCGGCCGAAGGTAATCAGCTGCGCCTGAGCCGGGCTACGCTTGAGCAGGCCAACCCGCAGCACTGCCCCAGCACCTGGCAGCATCTGCTCCAGCTATGTGAAGTGGAGCTCGCCCAGCACACCCGTGTACGCAGCCTTGGCGAGCGCATCACACATCTGCTCGGACCGTTGCTTAACGGCGGGCGCGAGCCTGACCTGGAGGAAATCGCCCGCCATTTGCAATTGCCGACCTGGACCCTGCGCCGCAAGCTTGCCGAAGAAGGCACGCGCTTTCGCAGCCTGCTCAACGACACCCGTCAGGATCTGGCCGAGACCTACATCCGCGACACGGAGCTGGCCTTCGGCGAGATTGCCTATCTGTTGGGGTTTGCTTCAGCAGAAGCTTTTCAACGGGCGTTCAAGCGCTGGACCGGGCTTACACCGGGGGAGTTCCGGCGTAATCAACGGCGCACCGGTTAGAGCTCGGTGGCGTCGTCTGGCTCGGGGGCGTCCAGTTCATAGGCCTGATATTCGAGCAGCTCTTCCTGATAGTCGTCCATCGCCCTGCTTCCTCTTCACTCATGATGTTGGCTCATGTCGCCACGCTAAAGCGGGCGCATGACGCATTGATGACAAGCTTATGAGTGATAAACGTAGCAGGGGTTCGAATGATTACCCTGGGCAAGCTGTAACAACAAACTGCAAGGCCAATCGAGGCCTTGCAGAGGCCGTTTACATCGAGGCTGGAGCAGCCTCGCTGGCCGGAGCCTCCTGCTGCACCTGGATCGGCGAAGCCTCGTTGGGTGGCGCGATCGGCTGCGAGCTGCGGCTGTCGTCTACCACCGGCGCGGCAGGTGCCTCGCTGACGGGAGCAACGGCCGCTGGGGCGACTACAGGTGCTTCGAGAGCCGCTGGGGCCGCTGCCGGCGCCACCGCTGCAGCCGGAGCCAATGCGGCCGGCGCTGGCGCTTGCTCTGGCAGGCCCAGATCTGGCGCTGGCTGCTCAGCCTTCGGCGCCTCGACCTTGGCTTCAGCCTTTTTCGCCTTCTTCGGTTTGGGCTTGGGCAGGAAGCTCTCGACCAGCGCGAAGTAGCGCTCATAGAACTGCGGCGCCGTGACGGTTTCGCTGGCCACCTTGACCATCGAATCATCGCTCGAACCGATTGGCATCGACACCGAACCGAGAATCCCTACACCAAGGCTGGCCGAGGTATTGGACTTTTTCAGCGCGTAGCGATCCTGCAGGGCGTTGGCGAACATCGTCGAACGCTGGTCATCGCTGCTGTCGGGCGCACAGGTGACGCTGAAGCTGATCTGCAAATGGTTGTCGCTGTTCTGCTGAAAGCTCTTGTTGCCGGCGATCTGGTTCTCGCCCGTGCTGGTGATGATATAGCCCTGGCTGAGCAACGCACGCCGGGCCGCTTCGCAGGAGCCGGCGTCACTGACCGGGAAGCTGCGCGAGTAGGTGCCCGAGTCATCGAAGTTCTCGTGCTCGTAGACCGCAGGTTTTTTCGAGGAGCAACCGGATACGCCCGCCAGCACAAGGGCCAGCCCGAGCGCACCGAAGACGGATGATCTGGACATCATGAATACCGGATTGGTCGAATGGCGCCTATTGTGCAACACATGCCCGCTGACTTAAACCGTTGATCTGTGAAGAAGGTGTTCTGCAAGGCCGCTCTTACAGGGGACCGCGTTAAGCAGCCGGTAATTTTTTCGCGGTTTCTACCGCAGAAACAAAAAAAGCGACCCGAAGGTCGCTTTCTCTGTGTGCTTCAAGGCGTTCAAGGGGCCTCGAAGCGAAGATGGCGCAGCGGACGGGACTCGAACCCGCGACCCCCGGCGTGACAGGCCGGTATTCTAACCGACTGAACTACCGCTGCGTATCATTCAGGCTTACGCCTGTTTGAAACTGGGATCTGACCTACAGCAACCTGTGCTGGCGGTTCAGGCACAAAAAAAGCGATAACGTGATCGCTTCTTTTGCGTTGCTTCGAGGCGTTCAAAGGGCCTCGAGGCGAAGATGGCGCAGCGGACGGGACTCGAACCCGCGACCCCCGGCGTGACAGGCCGGTATTCTAACCGACTGAACTACCGCTGCGTATCGTTCAGGCTTGCGCCCGATTGAAACTGGGATCTGGCACAAAGGCTTGGCCTTTGAACCTCAGACCGGTGACAAGCACCCATCTGGAGAAAAGTGGCGCAGCGGACGGGACTCGAACCCGCGACCCCCGGCGTGACAGGCCGGTATTCTAACCGACTGAACTACCGCTGCGCATAGTGGACTTGCGTCCTGTTCCTCTCTACCGATTTGCTTCTTGCGAAGCTGACCAGTCAGGAACATCTCAGAAAGTGGTGGGTGATGACGGGATCGAACCGCCGACCCTCTGCTTGTAAGGCAGATGCTCTCCCGGCTGAGCTAATCACCCATATTCGCTTCAAGTGTTGCCTAGTTTTACCTAGCCTTGCTTGTTACGTTTACTTCGCTGAGGCCGCGAAATTTACGCAGGTACCGATGCTAAGTCAATACCCCCATTGAATTTTTTTTCAAAAAGGGCAAAACGGATCAGGTATAGATCATCTTGCGGCTCATGCCGCCGTCCACTACAAATTCCTGACCGGTAACGAACCCGGCCTGACGCGACAGTAACCATGCCACCAGCGCCGCGACGTCTTCCACTGTTCCTACCCTGCCGGTCGGATGCTGGGCGTGGTCGGCATCGGTCAACGGCTCAGCCCTACGCTGGGCCGGGTCACGTGCGTCGATCCAGCCCGGGCTCACCGCATTGACGCGAATCTCCGGGCCCAGGCTCATGGCCAGGGCATGGGTCAGCGCCAGCAGCCCGCCCTTGCTCGCCGCATAAGCCTCGGTATCAGGCTCGGATTGGCGTGCACGGGTCGAGGTCAAGTTGACGATGGCGCCGCCATGGGCACGCAGATACGGCGCACAGTGCTTGGCCAGCAGCATCGGGCCATTCAGATTGACCGCCAGCACCCGGTTCCACTGGCTCAGGCTCAAGCTCTCGAGGGTATGGTTGTGCGGGTTGGCGATGGCGGCGTTGCACACCAGCGCATCGAGGCGGCCAAATTGGCCAAGCAGCTCGGACACCCCGGCACTGACCTGGGCTTCATCGGCAACGTCCATGGTGATGAACCAGGCATTGTCGCCAAGTGCCTTGGCCACCTTGGCACCACGCGGGCGGTCAAGGTCGCTGAGGACCACTTGCCAGCCCTCGCAGATCAGCCAGGCGGCAATGCCCAGGCCGATGCCGCGGGCGGCACCGGTAACCAGGGCGACCCGACCGTTATGATCGGGCTCGCCGCCCTTCCAGTCGATCACAGCGCTGCCAGCCCACGCGCCAGGTCGGCTTGCAGGTCAGCAACGTCTTCCAGGCCAACCGCAATGCGGATCAGGCTGTCACGGATACCCGCCGCCTCACGCTCCTGCGGCGACAGACGGCCGTGGGAAGTGGTCGCCGGGTGGGTGATGGTGGTCTTGCTGTCACCCAGGTTGGCCGTGATCGAGAGCAAACGGGTGGCATCAATGAAGCGCCAGGCGCCGTCTTTGCCGCCTTTGACCTCAAAGCTCACCACCGCACCGAAGTCACTCATCTGCCGTTTGGCCAGTTCGTGCTGCGGGTGGCTGGCGAGGCCAGCGTAGTGGACTTTCTCTACCCCATCCTGCTGCTCAAGCCACTGCGCCAGCGCCTTGGCACTCTCGCAATGGGCGCGCATACGTAGCTTCAGCGTCTCCAGGCCTTTGAGGAAGACCCAGGCGTTGAACGGGCTGAGGGTAGGCCCTGCGGTACGCAGAAAGCCCACCACTTCCTTCATCTGCTCGCTACGCCCGGCCACCGCACCGCCCATGCAACGGCCTTGGCCATCGATGAACTTGGTTGCCGAATGCACGACGATGTCGGCACCCAGCTTCAGCGGTTGCTGCAGCGCTGGAGTGCTGAAGCAGTTATCGACCACCAGCAGCGCGCCGCGGGCATGGGCGATCTCGGCCAGCGCGGCGATATCGACCAGTTCGGCCAGCGGGTTGGACGGCGACTCGACGAACAGCAGTTTGGTGTTGGCCTTGATGCCCTGCTGCCAACCGCTGAGCTCGGCCAGTGGCACGTAGTCCACCTCGACGCCAAAGCGCTTGAAGTACTTCTCGAACAGACTGATGGTGGAGCCGAACACGCTTTGCGAGACCAGCACATGATCACCGGCGCTGCACAGCGCCATCACCGTCGACAGGATCGCCGACATGCCGGTAGAGGTGCCAACTGCCTGTTCGGCGCCTTCCAGGGCCGCCAGGCGCTCTTCAAAGGCGCGCACGGTCGGGTTGGTATAGCGCGAATAGACGTTGCCCGGTGTTTCACCGGCAAACCGCGCAGCTGCATCGGCAGCCGTGCGGAACACGTAGCTGGAGGTGAAGAACAGCGCGTCGCTGTGCTCAGCCTCCGGCGTGCGGTATTGACCGGCGCGCACCGCCAGGGTGTCGAAAGCGACACCCTCGAGGTCGCTGTCCAGTCGCCCGGCATCCCATTGATCCGTCATGCCATCACTCCCAATCAGTTGTTGTAGAGGTCGATGATTGCGCTGACAGCCTGAGTCTTGACCTTCGCCGCATCGTTGCGATTTTGCTCGATACGGTCCAGGTAGGCGTCGTCGATGTCGCCGGTGACGTATTCACCGTCGAACACTGCGCAGTCGAAATGCTCGATCTTGATCTTGCCGCCACCGACCGAATCGATCAGGTCTGGCAAGTCCTGATAGATCAGCCAGTCGGCGCCGATCAACTCGGCCACCTGGTCGGTGGTACGGTTGTGGGCGATCAGTTCGTGGACACTCGGCATGTCGATGCCGTAGACGTTGGGGTAACGCACTGCCGGGGCAGCGGAACAGAAGTAGACGTTTTTCGCGCCGGCCTCGCGGGCCATCTGGATGATCTGCTTGCAGGTGGTGCCGCGCACGATCGAGTCGTCGACGAGCATCACGTTCTTGCCGCGGAATTCCAGCTCGATGGCGTTGAGCTTCTGGCGCACCGACTTCTTGCGGGCGGCCTGGCCGGGCATGATGAAGGTACGGCCGATGTAGCGGTTCTTGACGAAGCCTTCGCGGAACTTCACGCCCAGACGGTTGGCCAGCTCCAGCGCTGCGGTACGGCTGGTGTCCGGAATCGGGATAACCACGTCGATGTCATGCTCAGGACGCTCGCGCATGATCTTGTCTGCGAGTTTCTCGCCCATGCGCAGCCGCGCCTTGTACACCGAGACGCCATCCATGATCGAGTCAGGACGCGCCAGGTAGACGTGCTCGAAGATGCACGGCTTGAGCATTGGGTTATGCGCGCACTGCTTGGTGTGCAGCTGGCCTTCCTCGGTGATGTACACCGCTTCGCCCGGTGCCAGGTCACGGATCAGGGTGAAGCCGAGCACATCGAGAGCGACGCTTTCGGAGGCGATCATGTACTCCACGCCCTCGTCGGTGTGACGCTGGCCGAACACCACCGGGCGAATGCCGTTGGGGTCACGGAAGCCGACGATGCCATAGCCGGTGATCATCGCTACTACCGCGTAACCACCAACACAACGGCTGTGCACGTGGGAGACCGCCGCGAACACGTCTTCTTCGGTAGGCTGCAGCTTGCCGCGCACGGCCAGCTCGTGGGCGAATACGTTGAGCAGCACTTCCGAATCGGAGTTGGTGTTGACGTGGCGCAGATCGGACTCGTAGATCTCCTTGGCCAGCTGCTCGACATTGGTCAAGTTGCCGTTGTGGGCCAAGGTGATGCCGTACGGCGAGTTGACGTAGAACGGCTGGGCCTCGGCCGAGGTCGAGCTGCCCGCAGTCGGGTAGCGCACGTGGCCAATCCCCATGTGGCCGACCAGGCGCTGCATGTGCCGCTGCTGGAACACGTCGCGCACCAGGCCATTGTCCTTGCGCAGGAATAACCGGCCGTCATGGCTGGTGACGATACCGGCAGCATCCTGGCCGCGGTGCTGGAGGACCGTAAGCGCATCATACAGCGCCTGATTGACGTTCGACTTACCGACAATACCGGTGATGCCACACATGCGACGCAACCCCTACTTTGATGAAACTTGAGTGAATAGCGCTCAAGGCCGCGATGGCCCCAGCAACTGTTCCTTGAACGGAAGATCAGCAGGTGCGCTGATCCCACTGGACATCCACTGGCTGGTGAAACCCAGGATAAGGTTTTTCGACCAGTCAGCGACCAATAGAAATTGAGGTATCAGGCGCGACTCTTGCCACCATGGGTCCTGTTGTACAGGGCCAAGGCTGAGCAGACCGACTGCCACGACAACCAAAAGGGCTCCACGGGCGGCGCCGAAGGCCATGCCCAGAAAGCGATCGGTGCCGGACAGCCCGGTCACGCGGATCAGCTCGCCTATCAGGAAATTGAGCATCGCCCCGACAATCAGCGTGGCGACAAAAAGAATGGTACAGCCGGCGATGACCCGTGCCGAAGGCGTCTGGATGTAGCTTTCCAGGTACTGCGCCAACGAGCCGCCGAACATCCAGGCAACCGCACCTGCGGTAATCCAGATGACCAGCGACAGGGCCTCCTTGACGAAGCCGCGTGTCAAACTGATCAATGTGGAGACGGCGATAACAGCGATGATCGCCCAATCAACCCAGGTAAATGCCACGGTGCCGCCTGCATACGTTTGAGGCGGCGCATTTTACCAGAGCAACGGGCTGGGAGTAAGCGGAATGTCAGGGTGTTGCTTCACCAGCGCTGACGACGCTGGCAAAGCCACATTCCGGACTCAGTTGCGCTCCGGCTGGAAGCGGGTGACAAAGCCCTTGAGCTTCTGCTGGCGGTTGATCACATCACGCAGGCGCTCGGCCTCGGCGCGCTCGATCAACGGCCCCACGTAGACTCGGTTCATGCCATCGGCTGAGCGGATGTAGGCGTTGTAACCCTGGCTGCGCAGGGTCTTTTGCAAGTTGTCGGCACCGGCCCGGTTGGACAGACTGGCCAACTGGATCGACCAACTGACTGGCAGACCGTTGGTGTCGATCTTGGAGGCGGCGGCAGGCTTGGTGGCGGCGACGCTGGCGGTGGCTGGCGCGGTGACCGGCGCACGGTTCTCGATCTTCGGCGCAGGCGCTGGCGCAGTTACCGGCGCTGGCGACGGTGCAGCACTGATCGGCTGGCTCGGCGTGGACGGTGGCGCGGTCGACTCATCGACCACCACCGGTGGCTGCTCGACAATCGGCTGCTGCTCGGGCACCTGGATCGTCTCGACCTGCACCTGCGGCAAGCTCGGCATAGCCGGGGCCTCGGGCGCATCGACCCGGACCTGGCGCATCTCGTCTTCGCGGGTGAACAGCATCGGCAAGAAGATCACCGCCAGTGCAACCAGCACCAACGCACCGACCATGCGCTGTTTCATTCCCTTATCCAGCACTGCCATTTACTCCGCCCTCAGGAGCCTGCTGCGCAAGCCATTGCAAGGCCTGGGCAACACAGAAAAACGAACCGAACAGCACGATCTGATCATCGCCGGTCGCGTGTGCGCACTGGCCCTGCAAAGCGGCCTCGACGCTGGGGTAAGACTTCACCGACTGGCCAAGGTTCGTCAAGGCCTGCGCGAGCTCGCCAGCCGGGCGACTGCGCGGGGTGTCGAGCGGCGCCACGGCCCAGCTGTCGAACAGCCCCTGCAGCGGCGCGAGCACGCCGTCGAGGTCCTTGTCTGCGAGCAGGCCGAACACCGCCAGGCGTTTGCCCAGTGGTGGCCTGGCAGCCAGCCGTCGTGCCAGGTACTCGGCCGCATGCGGGTTGTGGCCGACATCCAGCAGGACCTCGACAGGTGTACCCTGCCAGGTCAGCGAACGCCGGTCGAGGCGACCGGTCATGCGCGTGTCCAGCAGTGCCCGACGTACCTGCGCCGCGTCCCACTCCAGCCCCATCAGCAGATAGGCCTGCAACGCGAGCGCGGCGTTTTCCATAGGCAGATCGAGCAACGGCAGGTCATGCAGCTCGACCGCCGCGCCATCCAGGGTCCGACCCCGCCAGTGCCAGCTATCGGCACCCAGGCTCAGGTCAAAATCGCGGCTGCGCAGGAACAACGGGCAGCCCAGCTCGCGGGCTTTATCCAGCAACGGCTGCGGCGGCTCGAGATCACCACACAGGGCCGGTTTGCCCGGACGGAAGATACCCGCCTTCTCGAACGCCACCGCCTCACGCGTGTCGCCCAGGTATTCGACGTGATCGACGCCGATACTGGTGACCAGCGCCAGATCGGCATCGACAAGATTGACGGTATCCAGCCGCCCACCGAGGCCGACTTCGAGCACCACGGCATCCAGCGCCGACTGCTCGAACAGCCAGAACGCCGCCAGGGTGCCCATCTCGAAATAGGTCAATGAGGTGTCACCGCGTGCAGCCTCGACGGCCACAAACGCCTCGCACAGGCGCTCATCGCTGGCATCGACGCCATCGATGCGCACCCGCTCGTTGTAGCGCAGCAGGTGCGGCGAGCTGTACACGCCAACGCGCAGGCCCTGGGCCTTGAGCAACGTTGCGACAAAGGCACAGGTCGAGCCCTTGCCGTTGGTGCCGGTAACCGTCACTACCCGCGGCGCCAGCTTGCCCAGCCCGAGCCGCTGCGCCACCTGTTGCGAACGCTCCAGGCCCATGTCGATGGCTGAAGGGTGCAACTGCTCGAGATAGGCGAGCCATTCGCCGAGGGTACGCTGGCTCATCAGGCGACGGCCGCCACTTCCTGCACCAGGGCCTGGGCAGGCGTTGGCTGACCGGTCATCTGCGCCAGCAGACGGGCCAGACGTGGACGCAGATCAGGACGCGAGATGATCAGGTCGATGGCACCGTGCTCCAGCAGGAACTCGCTGCGCTGGAAGCCTTCTGGCAGCTTCTCGCGAACGGTCTGCTCGATTACGCGCGGACCGGCGAAGCCGATCAGCGCCTTGGGCTCGCCAACGATCACGTCGCCGAGCATAGCCAGCGAAGCAGAAACGCCGCCATAAACCGGGTCGGTCAGCACCGAAATGAACGGGATGCCTTCTTCACGCAGACGCGCCAGCACTGCCGAGGTCTTGGCCATCTGCATCAGCGAGATCAGCGCTTCCTGCATGCGCGCACCGCCGGAAGCGGAGAAGCAGATCATCGGGCAGCGATGTTCCAGGGCATAGTTGGCAGCACGCACGAAGCGCTCACCGACCACGGCCCCCATCGAGCCACCCATGAACGAGAATTCGAAGGCGCTGACCACGACCGGCATGCCCATCAGGGTGCCGCTCATGGAGATCAGGGCGTCTTTCTCGCCGGTCTGCTTCTGCGCGCCGACCAGACGGTCCTTGTACTTCTTGCCATCGCGGAACTTGAGGCGGTCGACCGGTTCCAGATCGGCACCCAGCTCGGCACGGCCTTCGGCGTCGAGGAAGATGTCGATGCGCGCACGGGCACCGATACGCATGTGGTGGTTGCACTTGGGGCAGACGTCGAGAGTCTTTTCCAGCTCCGGGCGATACAGCACGTTCTCGCAGGCCGGGCACTTGTGCCAAAGGCCTTCAGGCACCGAGCTTTTCTTCACCTCGGAACGCATGATCGAAGGGATCAGTTTGTCGACTAACCAGTTGCTCATGCTTCGTCTCTCCAGTATTTGACGGACGGGGACCGGTCACGCCGGCCAAGCCCTGCCCTTGAGCTCAATTTTTTCAAATGATTCGCTACCAGCTCGGTTCCGTGGCCCGCGGTAGTGCGGTGCCGGCCGGACGACCGGGCCGTGTTCAATATGTTCGACTGCGCCACAGCGCGCGCCGGGCAGCACCAGGCTGCGAAAGCTATGGACGATGGCGCGCGGCCAGCCGTCACATCTGCACTCATGCCTGGCGCACTGCGCGCATGAACGCTTCGATCCTGGCCGCGTCCTTGATGCCCTTGGCCTGCTCGACGCCGCCGCTGACATCCACCGCATACGGCTGCACCTGGGCGATCGCCTGGGCGACGTTGTCTGCGCTCAGGCCGCCGGCAAGGATGATCGGCTTGCTTAACCGCGCCGGCACCAACGACCAGTCGAACGCCTCACCGGTGCCACCAGGCACGCCGGCGACGAACGTATCCAGCAGAATTCCGCTGGCGCCCGCGTAGTGCTGGCAAGCCGCCTCCAGATCATCCCCCGGGCGCACCCTCAGGGCCTTGATATATGGCCGGTTGAAGCCCACACAGTCGCTCGGGGTTTCGTCGCCGTGGAACTGTAGCAGGTCCAACGGCACCGCCTCGAGGATCTCGTTGAGTTCGCAGCGTGAGGCATTGACGAACAAGCCGACCGTGGTCACGAACGGCGGCAGCGCGGCGATGATCGCCCGCGCCTGGTGCACGTCGACCGCGCGCGGGCTCTTGGCGTAGAACACCAGACCAATGGCATCGGCGCCTGCGTCGGCGGCAGCCAGGGCATCCTCGATGCGGGTAATCCCGCAGATTTTGCTGCGCACGCTGCTCATGGACGGCGAACCCTCTGTAATCGGTAAGGGGCGGATGGTAGCAAACGCTGGATGCCGCGTCAGTCCGCCAAGGTATCGAAACCGCTGAGAAAGTGTGGGCCGATGTAACGCTGAGGCAGCACGAAAGGCTCGGGATATTCGACCTGGACCAGGTACAGCCCATACGGATGCGCGGTAACTCCGGCTTCGCGCCGGTCGCGGCTTTCCAGCACTTCACGAGCCCAGGCCACTGGCCGATCACCGCTGCCGATGCTCATCAACACACCAGCGATGTTACGCACCATGTGGTGCAGAAAGGCGCTGGCGCGGATGTCGAGCACGATCATCTGGCCGTGCCGGGTCACGCGCAGGTGGTACATCTCCTTGACCGGCGACTTGGCCTGACACTGGCTGGCGCGAAAGGCGCTGAAGTCGTGGGTACCGAGCAGGTATCGAGCGGCCTCGGCCATGCGCTCGACGTCGAGTGGGCGGTGATTCCAGGTGACTTCCTCGGCCAGGTGCGCCGGGCGGATCGGGTCGTTGTAGATGACGTAGCGATAACGCCGGGCGTTGGCCTTGAAGCGGGCATGAAAATCCGCCGGCATGACCGTCGCCCAGGTCACGCTGATGTCGTGGGGCAGATTGAAATTGGTACCCATGGTCCAGGCACGCTCGTCGCGCAGCGCATTGGTATCGAAATGCACAACTTGACCACTGGCATGCACACCGGCATCGGTGCGCCCGGCGCAAGACACGGTAATGGGGGCATTGGCCACCTTCGACAGGGCCTGCTCAAGCGCCTGCTGAACACTCGGTACGCCACTGGTCTGGCGCTGCCAGCCACGGTAGCGGGCGCCCTTGTATTCCACGCCCAGGGCAATCCGGGAGAAGCCTTCGGCCGCCGATTCGGCCCGGTCGATGTCGATGATGTCCAAGTAACTGAAACCTGTGGATGGAACAAAAGGCGGCAGTATAACGACAACGGCAGCCGATAGGGCTGCCGTTGCCGGGCAGGCGCCATGCCGGCCCTGCCCCGTTCTGCTGAACTGGCTGACTAGACCAGACGCGAGAGCATGTCCTCAGCTTCGCTGCGCTGAGTGTCGTCGCCGTCCTTGACCACTTCATCAAGGATATCCCGCGCGCCTTGATGGTCACCCATGTCGATGTAGGCACGCGCCAGGTCAAGCTTGGTCGCGACCTCATCGGCGCCGGAGAAGAAGTCGAAGTCCAAATCGTCCAGCGGCTCCAGCTCCTGCTCGGCATCGGCGGCCGTGAACTGCGGCTCGAGCGGCGGGGTTTCCAGACTCTGCGACAGCTTGTCGAGTTCGGCGTTGACGTCGTCCAGCTCGGAGGCGAAGTTCTGCGCTGCCGGCGAGTCGTCATCCAGCGACAGCGACAGGTCGAAGTCATCCGGCAGCTCCAGCTCGGAGATCGGATCGAACTCGGGGATTTCGTCGAATGCGGCAAGTTCCGCCGCGACATCTACCGGTGGCTCTGCTGGCGGCGGCTCGACTGCTACGTCGCCGACGTCAAGGTCGAAGTCAGCCAGGTCATCAACGGCCTGCGGCTCGGCCTGGGCTTGTGCCTGTGCCAGCAGCGCTTCGAAATCATCGTCCGCGTCGGTAGCGGCAGCGACAGGTTCAACCGGCTCGCTCAGCTCGGTTTGCGGATTATCGTCAAGCGTTACCGTGAGGTCGTCCTGGGGCTGCGCCTGCAGTGGCTCATCCAGCAACAGGTCATCGTCCAGACTGAGGTCGAAGGCAGTGTCCAGATCGTCTTCGGCAACCGGTTCGATATCGGCCAGTGCGGCCGGCTCGGGCTCAGGCTCTGCTGCAGGTGCGGGCTCGGTGATTACCGGCTCGGGCTCGAAAGACAGATCGTCAAGCACCGGCTCCGGCTCGACAGCGGCCGGGATGTCCTGTTCGTCCTGCAGCAGCTCCTGTACGTACTGCTCGTCCAGCTCAGCGGCCAGCGCCGCAGCACCGAGGCCGGCAGCTGCCACTGCAACCATGGCCGGGAAGCGCTCGCGCAGCGATTCGACTTCGGTTTGATTGGCTGGGTTGGCGGGCAACTGGCGTTCCTGCTCGACAAAGGCGTTTTGATCACCCTGGCGCGCGTAGACTTCCATCAGTTTGAGGCGCAGATCGCTGCGTTCCGGCTCGGCTGCAACCGCAGGTTCGAGCAGGTCGGCGGCGTGATTCAGGCGACCACGAGCCAGGCTCAGGTCGACTTGAGCGAGCAGTGGATCAGTCGTATCGGCTTGAGCTGCGGGCTCAGCCTCCACCACTGGCACCACCGGAGCAACCGGCACCACCGGCTTCTCGGCCGCTGTCGCCGCTGCTGCCGACGCTGCTACCACCGCTGGTGCAAGGGTCACGCTCGGCGCCGACATGTCCAGACCGTCGAAGCTGCCAGGTGGCAGATCCAGATCAGGGTTGCGCTCGCCCTCCTCCGACAAGGCACGGGCCATGCGCAGGTGTTTTTCGGCCTCTTGGTCGGCTTTGCGCTTACGCGCCAGCAAAAGCAGGAGCAACAGCAGCACGAGCAGCGCGGAACCGGCGATCAGCGCAAGCAACAGCGGGTTGCCGAGCAACTGGTCCAGAGCGCTCTGCTCCGGCTTGACCTCGTCTGCAGGAGCGACTTGCGGAGCAGTATCCACAGCAGCTGGCGCAGGTGTAACCACCGGCTCGGCCGGGGCCAGTTGCGCATCGACAGCAGGTACAGCAGGCTGAGCAGGCGTCTCTGCACCAGGCAGCGCAGCTGCAGCGGCCGGGTCTGGCTCGGCCGCGCCTTGGGCTTCAAGGCGGGCCAGCTGGTCGTTCTTCATCTGGATCAGACGCTGCAGCTTGTCCAGCTGGCTCTGCAGGTCGGTCATGCGGCTTTTCAATTCGTCGTTGTCACGACGGCTGGTGTCCAGGCTTTCCTGGGCCACGGCCAGCTTGTCACTGACCGCCTTGGCATCGTTCCTGGCGGTCTTGCCGCCAGGGGTCACCAGCCGCAGGTTGTCGCCTTGAGCGATCTGCGCGGGCGTGGCTTCAGCGGCACCGCGGCGAGTGGCATCGAGCTGGCGGGCGCGCGGCCCGAGCCTGCGTCCTTCGCGCCAGGCGGCATATTGCTCGGCCACATCGCGATTGGCCTCACCCTGCGGGATGCTCTGGATCTGTTGCTGATCAGGCAGGCGCAGCACCTGACCGACCTTGAGCTGGTTGATATTGTTGCCGATGAACGCGTCCGGGTTGAGCGCCTGGATCGCCAGCATGGTCTGCTGCACCGAGCCACCCTGGCTGTTGCGCGCAGCAATCTGCCAGAGGGTGTCGCGGCGCTTGGTGGTGTAGTTGGCGGCACCACTCACGGCCGGGTTGATATTGGCTGCAGCAGGCTGCGCGCCTTGGGCCTGGGCCTGGTCGAGGAGGACGCTGTAGTCACGCAGCAAACGCCCCTGCGGCCACATTACCTGCACCAGGAACTTGACCACCGGCTCCGGCAACGGCCGGCTGGAAGTAACCCTTAACACGCTCTTGCCGTTGGGGCTGAGCACCGTGGTGAAGGTCAGGTCCTCGACGTAGGATGGATAGGCCACCCCGGCCTTGGCGAACTCTTCACGCGAAGCGAGGCTAGGTGCCACCTCGGCAGCGGTGAGGTCGCGAACGTCGAGCAGTTCGATCTCAGCGTCCAGCGGTTGGTTTTGCGCCGACTTCAGTGTCAGCTCACCCAACCCCAGAGCATTGGCCATGCCAGACGACAGCGCCGAAGCTGCCGCCATGGCCAGAACCAGTTTGCGAATTCGAAGCATGACCTCTTCCCTTGTATGAATCGTCCCGAAACCTACATGCGGTGCAGGACAAAAGTGCTCAGCAGTATCTTTTACAGCCTGTGTTTAAGCAACAATTGGCCGACCTGCACGGCGTTGAGTGCCGCACCCTTGCGCAGGTTGTCGGTGGTCAGCCAAAGGTTGAGCTGCTCTGGCTCATCAATTCCGTGCCGTACACGACCAACATAGACCACGTCTTGGCCGACTGCGTCACCCACCGGTGTCGGATAATCATCCGCTTCGACCAATTCGATGCTCGCCGCCGCCTCCAGCGCCTGGTTCACCGCACCCAGATCCACCGGGCGCCGGCTTTGCACGGCCACACTCAAGCTATCGCCGAAAAACACCGGGACTTGAACGCAGCTCACAGAAATCTTCAGCGCTGGCATATCCAGCAGCGCGCGCAGCTCCTTGACCAGGCGCCGCTCTACCGCGCTGTGGCCGTGCGCATCAACGGCGCCGACCTGGGCCAATACGTTGAACGCGATCTGCCGATCGAAGAAGCGCGGCTCCAATGGCCGCGCATTGAGCAGCTCGGCGGTCTGCCGGGCCAGCTCGCCCACCGCTTCCTTGCCTTGGGCCGACACCGCCAGGCTGGCCATGACCTGCACCCGCTCGATATCGAGCAGGCCCTTGAGCGGCGCCAACGCCACCGCCAGGGCCACGGCACTGGCACTTGGGCTGGTGATCAGCGCGGGCAGGCTCAGGCCGGCCACCTGCTCGGGATTGGCTTCTGGTACCAGGGCAACGGCGTGCTCAAGCTCGCCGGACAGGTCGATCACGCTGCAACCGGCAGCATGGGCCTTGCTGGCGAAGCTGCGGCTGACCGCCGGGCCCGCAGCAAAGAAGGCCAGCTTGACCTGGCTGAAGTCGAAGCTGTCGACCTCACGCACGCGCACCTTTTTGCCGGCGAACATCACACTGCTGCCAGCCGATTCCATGCTGGCCAGCAGATGCAGCTTGCCCACCGGGAATTCGAGCTCTTCGAGGATCTGCACGAGAGTTTCACCGACACTGCCGGTGGCGCCGATCACGGCGATATCTAGGGGTTGGCTCATGGGGAGTCCTCTGCTGAAACGGCGGGAGCGGCACTTTACTTGGATTCTCAGCCTGGGGGTACCTTGGCCGCGCCATCTACCGCCCATAAAAAAACCCGCGCTGGGCAACAGCGCGGGTTTTTCTTCAGTGCAAGCGCAATCAGCGCTCCAGCAGAATCCGCAGCATGCGGCGCAGCGGCTCGGCAGCACCCCACAGCAGCTGGTCACCGACGGTGAACGCGCCCAGGTACTGGCTGCCCATGTTCAGCTTGCGCAGACGACCAACCGGCACGTTGAGGGTACCGGTGACGTTGGTCGGGCTCAGCTCTTGCATGCTGATTTCACGCTGGTTCGGCACCAGTTTCACCCATGGGTTGTGCTGGCTGATCATGCCTTCGATATCGGCCAGCGGCACATCCTTGTTGAGCTTGATGGTCAGCGCCTGGCTGTGGCAACGCATGGCACCGATGCGCACGCAGATGCCGTCGACCGGGATCGGGCTCTTGAAGCGGCCGAGGATCTTGTTGGTCTCGGCCTGGGCTTTCCATTCCTCACGGCTCTGGCCGTTGGGCAGCTCTTTGTCGATCCACGGGATCAGGCTACCGGCCAGCGGCACACCGAAGTTCTCGGTAGGGAAGGCTTCGCTGCGCATGGCCTCGGCAACCTTGCGGTCGATGTCGAGGATGGCGCTGGCCGGGTTGGCCAGGTCTTCGCTGACGGCCGCGTTGATGCCGCCCATCTGCTTGATCAGCTCGCGCATGTTCTGCGCGCCAGCACCGGAAGCGGCCTGGTAGGTCATGGCGCTCATCCACTCGACCAGACCCGCTTCGAACAGGCCACCCAGGCCCATCAGCATCAGGCTGACGGTGCAGTTGCCGCCGATGTAGTTCTTGGTACCGGCATCGAGCTGCTGGTCGATCACCTTGCGGTTCACCGGATCGAGGACGATCACCGCGTCATCCTGCATACGCAGCGAAGAAGCAGCGTCAATCCAGTAACCCTGCCAGCCAGCTTCGCGCAGCTTGGGGAAGACCTCGTTGGTGTAGTCGCCGCCCTGGCAAGTCAGAATGACGTCGAGGGTCTTCAGCTCTTCAATGCTGTAGGCGTCCTTCAGCGGAGAGATATCCTTGCCCACGTTCGGACCCTGGCCACCGACATTGGAGGTGGTGAAGAACACCGGCTCGATCAGGTCGAAGTCCTGCTCTTCCAGCATGCGCTGCATGAGCACGGAACCGACCATTCCACGCCAACCGATCAGACCTACACGTTTCATCGCAACTACACCTTTGCTAAAAAGTGGGCCGCCACCGAGAGATATTGGCAGCGGGCCAGAGAGATTACAGATTCCGCAGCGCCGCGACTACTGCATCGCCCATTTCCTTGGTGCCAACCTTGTTGCAGCCGGTCGACCAGATATCACCCGTGCGCAGGCCTTGATCGAGCACCTGGCTGACCGCCTGCTCGATGGCCTCGGCAGCAGCGTGCTGATTGAAGCTGTAACGCAGCATCATCGACACCGACAGGATGGTCGCCAACGGGTTGGCTACGCCCTGGCCGGCGATGTCTGGCGCCGAGCCGTGGCATGGCTCGTACATGCCCTTGTTGTTGGCATCCAGCGAGGCCGAAGGCAGCATGCCGATGGAACCGGTGAGCATCGACGCTTCATCCGAAAGAATGTCACCAAACATGTTGTCGGTAACCATTACATCGAACTGCTTGGGTGCCCGCACCAGCTGCATGGCGGCGTTGTCGACGTACATGTGGCTGAGTTCGACGTCTGGGTAATCCTTGGCAACCTCTTCAACCACTTCACGCCACAGCTGGCTGGACGCAAGTACGTTGGCCTTGTCGACCGAGCACAACTTCTTGCCACGCACGCGGGCCATGTCGAAGCCGACCCGGGCAATCCGGCGCACTTCGCTTTCGCTGTATGGCAGGGTGTCGTAGGCCTGACGCTCGCCGCCTTCCAGCTCGCGCTGGCCACGCGGGGCGCCGAAGTAAATGCCGCCAGTGAGTTCACGGACGATGAGGATGTCCAGGCCCGAGACGATTTCCGGCTTCAGCGAAGAGGCGTCGGCCAGTTGCGGGTAGAGAATCGCAGGACGCAGGTTGGCGAACAGGCCCAGTTGCGCACGAATCTTCAGCAGGCCGCGCTCTGGACGAATGTCCCGCTCGATCTTGTCCCACTTCGGCCCGCCGACGGCGCCCAACAGCACCGCATCAGCGTTGCGCGCACGCTCAAGGGTGGCATCCGCCAATGGCACGCCATGTGCGTCGATGGCAGCGCCACCGATCAGATCGTGCTCCAGGGCGAAACCGAGCTGGAACTTGTCGTTGGCCAGCTCCAGCACCTTGACCGCTTCGGCCATGATTTCCGGGCCGATACCGTCACCTGGGAGAATCAGAATCTGCTTGCTCATGCTTTTCTTTATCCGTTCAAACGGCGTGGCCGCCATGGCCGCGCCGAACAAAAATTAATACCCGACCTGCGCGCTGCTTCAGGCTTCGCGGAAGAGCCATGGCTGGCTGGCGCGGTGCCTGGCTTCGAACGCCTGGATCGACTCGCTATCCTGCAAGGTCAAGCCAATGTCGTCGAGACCATTGAGCAGGCAATGCTTGCGGAAGGCGTCGATCTCGAAGTGCAGGACCTTGCCGTCAGGACGGGTAACGGCCTGCGCCTGCAGGTCGACGGTCAGCTGATAGCCTGGAATGGCTTCGACCTGCTTGAACAACTCGTCGACTTCTTCGTCGCTGAGGATGATCGGCAGCAAGCCGTTCTTGAAGCTGTTGTTGAAGAAGATATCTGCAAAGCTTGGCGCGATGACGCTGCGAAAGCCATATTCGTCGAGGGCCCATGGGGCGTGCTCACGGCTCGAGCCGCAACCGAAATTTTCCCGGGCGAGCAACACACTGGCACCTTGGTAACGTTCGTGGTTGAGTACGAAGTCCTTGTTCAACGGGCGCTTGCTGTTGTCCTGGTATGGCTGGCCAACGTCCAGGTAGCGCCATTCATCGAACAGGTTCGGACCGAAGCCGGTGCGCTTGATCGACTTGAGAAACTGCTTGGGGATGATCTGGTCGGTATCGACGTTGGCGCGATCCAATGGCGCAACCAGGCCGGTGTGTTGGGTAAAGGCTTTCATGCTGCGCTCCCTTGAATCAACTCGCGGACATCGATGAAGTGGCCAGTCACCGCGGCAGCGGCGGCCATTGCCGGGCTGACCAGATGGGTACGACCACCGGCGCCCTGCCGACCTTCGAAGTTACGGTTGGAGGTCGATGCGCAATGCTCGCCGCTTTCCAGCCGATCCGGGTTCATCGCCAGGCACATCGAACAGCCCGGTTCACGCCATTCAAAGCCGGCTTCGATGAAGATCTTGTCCAGCCCTTCCTTCTCGGCCTGAGCCTTGACCAGGCCCGAGCCCGGTACCACCATCGCCTGCTTGACGGTAGCGGCGACCTTGCGGCCCTTGGCGATTTGGGCGGCAGCGCGCAGGTCTTCGATGCGCGAGTTAGTGCACGAGCCGATGAACACCCGATCGAGACGAATATCGGTGATCGCCTGGTTGGCACTCAGGCCCATGTACTTGAGCGCGCGCTCGATCGAGCCACGCTTGACCAGATCCGGCTCGGCAGCTGGATCCGGTACACGCTGGTCAACGGCCAGGACCATCTCCGGCGAGGTGCCCCAGCTGACCTGTGGCTTGATCTGTGCGGCGTCGAGCTCGACCACGGTATCGAATACCGCATCGGCATCGGATACCAGCCCTCTCCAGGCGGCAACCGCTTGCGGCCACTGGCCGACAGTCGGCGCGTAGGGACGGCCTTCGACGTAATCGATGGTGGTCTGGTCGACAGCGACCAGGCCAACTCGGGCGCCGGCCTCGATGGACATGTTGCAGATGGTCATGCGGCCTTCCATCGACAAGTCGCGGATGGCGCTGCCAGCAAATTCCATGGCATGGCCGTTACCGCCGGCGGTGCCGATCTTGCCGATCACGGCAAGGACGATGTCCTTGGCGGTCACGCCTTCGCCCAACCGGCCCTCGACACGGACCAGCATGTTCTTCATTTTTTTCGCGACCAGGCACTGGGTGGCGAGCACGTGCTCGACCTCGGAAGTGCCGATGCCGTGGGCCAGTGCGCCGAAAGCGCCGTGAGTCGAGGTGTGCGAGTCGCCACAGACCACGGTCATGCCCGGCAAGGTGGCGCCCTGCTCTGGGCTGATGACGTGAACGATGCCCTGGCGAATGTCGTTCATCTTGAATTCGACGATGCCGTATTCGTCACAGTTTTCATCGAGGGTCTGCACTTGCAGACGCGACACCTGGTCAGCGATGGCCTCGATGCCGCCCTTGCGCTCAGGGGTAGTCGGCACGTTGTGATCGGGCGTAGCGATGTTGGCGTCGATCCGCCACGGCTGCCGCTTGGCCAGACGCAGGCCTTCGAATGCCTGGGGCGACGTCACTTCGTGAATGATGTGGCGATCGATGTAGATCAACGACGAACCATCGTCGCGTCGCTTGACCTCATGCGCATCCCAGAGCTTGTCGTAAAGCGTTTTGCCGGCCATCAGACTGTTCCTCATCAGCGTCTTTCTATGCCAATAACCCCTTGGCTTGTACGGACGATGCTATGGGTTTAGATTGAATAACTCAAATTGATAATTTTTATGCTTTGGATAACCAAAAGGAATACCAGCAGTGGACCTGGCCAACCTCAGTGCATTTATCGCCATCGCCGAGACCGGCAGTTTTTCTGGCGCAGGAGAACGCCTGCATTTGACCCAGCCCGCCATCAGCAAACGCATCGCCGGCCTTGAGCAGCAACTTGACGTTCGCCTGTTCGATCGACTGGGCCGCGAAGTGACCCTGACCGAGGCTGGCCGCGCTCTGCTCCCGCGTGCCTACCAGATACTCAATGTACTCGACGATACACGACGCGCTCTGAGCAATCTGACCGGTGAAGTCACGGGGAGGCTGACCCTGGCGACCAGCCACCATATCGGCCTGCACCGCCTGCCACCGTTATTGCGGGCTTTCACCCGTCAGTACCCGCTGGTTGCGCTGGATATTCAGTTCCTCGATTCGGAAGCGGCCTACGATGAAATACTCCACGGCCGGGCTGAAATCGCTGTAATTACCCTGGCCCCCGAACCGCACAACCTGGTGCGCGCGGTGCCGGTCTGGGACGATCCGCTGGATCTGGTGGCTGCCCCCGAGCACCCGCTGGCCAGCAGCGAGGCAGTAAGCCTGGCTGACGTCGCCCGCCATCCGGCAGTGTTTCCCGGCGGCAACACCTTTACCCACCACATTGTTCAGCGCCTGTTCGAAAGCCAGGGCCTGACACCCAACATCGCCATGAGCACCAACTACCTGGAAACCATCAAGATGATGGTCTCGATCGGCCTGGCCTGGAGCGTGCTGCCACGGACCATGCTCGATGATCAGGTGGCGCCCATCGTTTTGCCCGGCGTAAAGCTGAGGCGGCAGCTAGGCTACATTCTGCACACCGAGCGCACCCTTTCGAATGCCGCCAAGGCATTCATGGCCCTGCTCGACAGTCACGCCGGCAGCGCCTGACGGTTCGTCGGGGCGGCACACCACTCTCAGGGACAGGTCACTCGCCAAAGGTCTGGTATCGATGCCCAAATCAGCTAACCGTTTTCCGCGCTTGCCGCGTATTCCTGCTGTCGACCCGCAGGACTCGGAGTTGGCCTGGCAGAACGCCCCGCAGTTGTTGGCGGCGCTCAATGGCGCGCAATTGGGCGCTTGGCTGTGGGATATCGACAGTGGCCGAATCAGTTGGTCGCGAGGCACCCAGGCGCTGTTCGGCTTCGATCCGCAGCAGCCTTTGCCCAGTGATATCGACTACCTTGAACTGCTCCCGGAGGAAGACCGCGCGCGTACCCGCCTGGCGTTTCAGGCGGTGGTCAATGGCGAGCCCATCGAGCAGGCCATGCGTCATCGGATTCGCTGGCCCGACGGCAGCCTGCACTGGCTGGAAGTCAGCGGCAGCCTGACCCACGACCGTAATGGCCGCCGGCAGATGATCGGAGTGATACGCGAAATCACCCGCCAGCGCGACCGCGAAACGGCCTTGATCAACTCGGAAAAACGCTTTGCCAGCCTGTTTCACATGAGCCCCAATGCGATTCTGCTCAGCCGGCGTAAAGACGGCATGCTATTCGAGGTCAACCAGCATTTTGAAGACATGTTCGGCTGGCCCGGGGCGCAGATCGTCGGTAAGACCAGTATCGAACTGGGCCTGTGGGTGCATCCGGAACAGCGCCAGCAGGTACTGGAGGCGACCCGCTACAGCACCGGCCCGATCACCATGGAAGTGCAGTTTCGCGGCAGCGGCGGCAAGGTCCACGACGGCATCCTGTGCACCCAGAGCATCGAGCTGGAAGGCGTGACGTTTCTGCTCACCACTTTTGTCGACACCAGCGAGCGCAAGCGCGCCGAGCTTGCCCTCAAGGACAGCCAGGAACGCCTCGACCTGGCACTGGACTCTGCCCAGCTGGGCACCTGGGACTGGCATATCCCCAGTGGCATGCTCTACGGCTCGGCGCGCGCCGCGCAGCTGCATGGGCTGGAGCCGGTGCCGTTTCATGAATCCTTCGAAGCGTTTTTCGAAGGTGTGCCTGAACATGAGCGGGAGGCCATGCGCGAGTCTTATCGCAGCTTGCGCGAAGGCCCGGCGGGCAGTTACCAGATCACCTACCGGGTGCAGCTGGAAAATGGCGCAGCGCGCTATATAGAAAGCCGCGCCCGTCTCTACCGTGACGAGCAGGGCAATCCGTTGCGCATGGCTGGCACCCTGCTCGACATCACCGATCAGGTCGAGCGCGAGCAGCGCCTGAGCGCCTCTGAAGAAAAGTTCGCCAGCCTGTTCCAGGTCAGCCCCGACCCAATTTGCGTAACCCGTCAGGACAACGGCCAGTTCATCGAGATCAACCCGGCCTTCAGCCAGACCTTTGGCTGGAGCGCGCAACAGGTGCTCGGCCGCACCGCCGAGCAGATCGGCCTGTGGGCAGAAACCGCAGAGCGCGCCCAGCGTATCGAACACGTGATTCGCGAGCGGGCGCTGAGCAACGTCGCAGTGGTGGTCAACCATCGTAGTGGCGCGCCCATGACCTGTGTCATTTCCAGCCGCCTGATCATGGTCGACAACCATACCTGCAGCGTGACCTCACTGCGTGACATCACCCAGCAGCAGCGCGCCGAAGCGGCAATCAAGGCCAGTGAAGAGAAATTCGCCAAGGCGTTTCACTCCAGCCCCGACGCCATCACCATAACCGTGCGCGCCAGCGGCCTGTACCTGGAAGTCAACGACGGCTTCTGCCGCCTGACGGGCTACAGCATTGACGAAGTGATCGGGCGTACCGTGCACGAGCTCGGCATCTGGGCCGACGACACGCAACGGGCGACCTTGCTCAGCGAGATCAAACTGCGCGGGCGGGTGCACCACCGCGAGATGCTCGGGCGCAACAAACGCGGCGAGCTGCTGACGGTGGAAGTGTCGGTCGAGCCGATTACCCTGAATGCCACCGAATGCCTGCTGCTGACCGCGCGCGACGTCAGCCAGCTGAAAAACGCCCAGGCGCAGATTCGCCACCTCGCTTACCACGACCCCCTTACCAACCTGCCCAACCGCGCCCTGCTGATGGACCGCCTGAGCCAGCAGATCGCCCTGCTCAAGCGGCACAACCTGCGCGGCGCGCTGCTGTTTCTCGACCTCGATCACTTCAAGCACATCAATGACTCACTCGGTCACCCGGTCGGCGACATCGTGCTCAAGGTCATCACCGCCCGGCTCGAGGCTAGCGTGCGCCTGGAAGACACGGTGGCGCGCCTGGGCGGCGACGAGTTCGTGGTCTTGCTCAGCGGTCTGGAAGGCAGCCGCGAGGCGGTTGAAGGCAAAGTCCGCGAACTGGCCGATACCCTGCGCGAATTGCTCGCCGAGCCGATGTCTCTGGACGGCCAGCGCCTGCAAGTCACCCCCAGCATTGGCGTTGCCTTGATCCCCGATCATGGGACAACGCCCGCCGACTTGCTCAAGCGCGCCGACATTGCCCTGTACCGGGCGAAGGACTCTGGGCGCAACACCACCCAGCTGTACCACACCACCATGCAAAAGGCCGCCAGTGAACGCCTGCGCATGGAGAATGACCTGCGCCAGGCGTTGGCCCGCGGCGAACTGGCACTGCACTTTCAGCCGCAGGTGGATGCCCGCGACAATCGCATTGTCGGCGCTGAAGTACTGCTGCGCTGGCATCACCCGCAACTGGGGCAGCAACCGCCCTCGCAGTTCATCCAGGTGCTGGAAGAAAGCGGGCTGATTCTGGAGGTGGGTAGCTGGATTCTCGACGAGGCCTGTGATGCCTGCGCCGGGATGCTCAGCGACGGCCTGATCAAGGCGGACGAATTCAGCCTGTGCGTGAATATCAGCCCGCGGCAGTTCCGCCAGAATGACTTTGTCGGCAGAGTGCTGCGCACCCTGGACGACTATCGCCTGCCCCGACACATGCTCAAGCTGGAGATTACCGAGGGCATCGTGATTCAGAATCTGGAGGACACCATCGCCAAGATGCGTGAACTCAAAGGCTACGGCGTGAGTTTTGCCATGGATGACTTCGGCACCGGTTACTCATCGCTGACCTATCTCAAGCGGCTGCCGGTGGATACCTTGAAGATCGACCAGTCATTCGTGCGCGATGCGCCGATAGATCCAAACGATGCCGAGATCGTCCGCGCCATCGTCGCCATGGCCCGCAGCCTTGAGTTGACGATCATTGCCGAGGGCGTCGAGCTGAGCGAGCAGTTGGCGTTTCTGGAGCGGCTGGGTTGCCATTTGTATCAGGGGTATTTGCATAGCCGACCGTTGCCGCTGAGCGAGTTCAGGCAAATGTTGCTTGAGGCACCGGCGGATTATTGATCAGGCGGGGGATAGAGGAATGGGGCCGCGAGGCGGCCCCAGCCAATCGTCAGTTCAACGCTGGCTTGTCAGCACTGATCGGGATCCGCTTGGCTTTGGCTTCTTCCGGCACGACGCGCAGCAGTTCGACGCTGAGCAGTCCGTTGGCCAGGCCTGCGGATTTCACTTCGATGTGGTCGGCCAGGCGGAACGACAACTTGAAGGCACGCTGAGCGATGCCCTGGTGCAGGTAGGTCACTGCGTCGTTGCTGGCGTCGCGTTTGCCGCCAGTAACTGTCAGCACACCCTTCTCAACCTGCAGTTCAAGGTCTGATTCCTGGAAGCCTGCTGCTGCAACCACGATGCGATAGTGATCATCGCCATGTTTTTCCACGTTGTAGGGCGGGTAGCTGCTACCGGCCTCATTACGCGCCGCGGATTCGAACAGGTCGTTGAAACGGTCGAAACCAACGGAATGGCGGAACAGTGGTGCAAGGGAGAAAGCGGTAGTCATGGTCATAAACTCCTGAAAATCAGCAAGTGAGTCAATCCGCGACCCGAACTCGGCATCGCGTACTAAATAGATATGGCCCGACCAACCGCTTTCAAGAGCTCAACCAAAAAAATTTCTTAAAATTTGCTCAGGCTACTGCTTCACATGGCAGTTGGCTGATGTCGGCACCCAGCAAATGGGTGATCCGCTGACAATCATCGACCCGGCGCAGTTCGGCAAACAACAGCACCGCTTCCGGATAGCTGCGAGTCAGCATTGCCACCCACTGCTTCATCCGCCCCGGCGCATAGCGCGGCGACAGCTTGGCCTGGGCCTGACGCCAAAACTCGCGCAGCAACGGCAACAGCGCCTGCCAGGCAAGCGGCTGATACTCGAGCCCCGCCCGTGCAGCAGCAATCTGCAGGCCCAGATCAGGCCGCGACACCAGGCCACGGCCGAGCATGATGTCTTCAGCGCCGCTGACCTCGCGGCACCGTCGCCAGTCGTCCACGGTCCAGATCTCGCCATTGGCGAACACCGGCACCTTGACCACATCCTGCACCCGCGCCACCCACTCCCAGTGCGCCGGCGGCTTGTAGCCCTCGACCTTGGTCCGTGCATGTACCACCAGGTGCGCCGAGCCACCTTCGGCCAACGCGGTAGCGCAATCGAGAGCGCCATCCGGGGTATCGAAGCCCAGACGCATCTTGGCCGTGACCGGGATGTGGGCAGGCACCGCCCGGCGCACTTCCCGCACGATCGCGTGGAGCAACTCCGGCTCCTTCAGTAACACCGCACCGCCGCGGGATTTGTTCACCGTCTTGGCCGGGCAGCCGAAATTCAGGTCGATCACCGGCGCGCCCAGCTCGCAGGCCAATGCAGCGTTTTCAGCCAGGCACACCGGATCGGAGCCAAGCAACTGCACGCGCATGGGCACACCTGCCGTAGTACGCGCGCCGTGGCGCAGCTCAGGGGCAAGCTTGTCGAACTGGGAAGGTGGCAGCAGGCGGTCGCAGACGCGAATGAACTCGGTCACGCACCAGTCGACACCGCCGACCCGCGTGAGCACGTCGCGCAGGATGTTGTCGACCAGCCCCTCCATGGGGGCCAGGGCAATTTGCATGGATGGCTCTCGCGAAAAAGGCGGCAGTCTAGCAAACAATCATGCGGGCTCAGACACCGATCAGCGCCTGCCCATAACCTTCAATGAATTCGCCCGGCATACGCTTGGGCTTGCCGGTCGACAGTTCGATACAGACAAAGGTGGTTTGCGCGCGCAGCAGGGTCACGCCGTCGCTCGGGCGCTTGAGCTGAAACCGGCGGGTCATGCGCAGGCGCTGGTCCCAGTCGACGATCCAGGTGGCCAGTTGCAGCTCGTCATCTTCGTAGCCGGCAGCCAGGTAATCGATTTCGTGGCGAACAACGGCCATGGCCCGGTCAAGACGGCGGTATTCTGCCAGGTCCAGACCCAGACGCTGCGAGTGGCGCCAGGCGCAGCGCTCCAGCCAGGTGACGTAGACCGCGTTGTTGGCGTGGCCGAGGCCGTCGATGTCGTCACCGCCAACGCGTAGGTCGATGATGAATGGCGATGCCAGATCCCAGCTCATGCGCGCTCCGAAGGTCATTGAACGCGTTGAGTGTACCGGATGCTCACGCGCTTTGGCGTGCTGGTGTAGCAGCGCGCGCCAGCAGCTCAAGCACGCCTTCGACCAGGAGCGGGTCTGCCAGCACACGCTGGTGGCCGCCGTCTTCGAGCATCAGCAAGCGGCTGTCGAACCAGGCCTTGTGGATCAATTGCGCTTCGCTGGCAGCGACCAGAGGATCATCACTGGCGTGCGCTATCAGACCCGGCAGCTCGAGTTGATAGCCGTTGACGTCAAGCCGGGCGACTTGCAGGCCGACTTCCTGCTCGACCTGGCGAATAAACGCCGCCCGCGCCCGCGCCGGCATGCCCAGCCTCTGGGCAAAACCGCGCAATACCCCGAGCAGTTGCGCCGGCGCGGCAATGCTGACCGCAGCCTCGGTGCGCAAGCCCCATTGCAGCGCCAGCAAGACACTGGCGCCACCCATGGAATGGCCAATCACGGCGCGCAGCGGTGGTAGTTCGGCAGCGGCTTCGAGCAGCGCCCGGGCAAACAGCGCCACATGCGCCTGGCGCCCCGGAGAACGTCCGTGGGCCGGCCCTTCCAGCGACACCACGGTATGCCCGGCCGCCACCAGCGCTTCAATCAACGCGGCAAACTGGGTTGCGCGCCCTTCCCAACCGTGCATCATCAGCACTGTCGGCCCCTGGCCCCAGCGCAGCGCTGACAGGCCGAAGCGCAAGGTGATGCGTTCAGCTGTCGCCAGCAAGGGCAACTCCCATTGCCGCGGCGGCAGGTTGCGCGGGGTCATGAAGGCGCGACGCATCTTGCCCGCTATATGCTCGGGGGCCAGCCGGCCCAGGGTACCGTTGACGCCGCGAATCCAGCTCAGGGTAGTCATCATCAACACTCCAGTCAGGCCCCTAGATGACCGCCGACTTGGCGGCGCGCAGGATTCGGTCGGACAGCTCACTGGTGCCCAGCGCCCGGGCCAGCGCCAGGCCGCCGATCATCAGCGCCAGGTCGGCCAACGCCTTGTCGGCGTCTTCAGGGCGGTCGACCATCTGCGCGGTCATCAGCTCCAGGTGCTCGGCCAGCGCCTCGCGAAACGCCTCCGGCAGGCGCTGCATCTCGCTCAGCGAGGTGGGCAACGGGCATGCCTGCTCGAGCGCGTCGCGATGCTTGCGTGACAGGTAGAAAGCAGCAGCGAGGGCACGGCGGCCGGCGCCGTCCAGGGCTGGATCGATCTGGGTGAATAAACCGCGGCGCTCGCTCAGCAGTTGGCTGAACGCCTCGAGCATGAGCTCGTCCTTGCTGTCGAAGTGCGCGTAGAAACCGCCCACGGTCAACCCGGCGGCGCCCATCACCTGACTGACACTGGGCTCGGCCGGTCCGTGCTGGATCAACGCGCTGCGGGCTGAATCGAGAATGCGTTGGCGGGTCTTGCTCTTCTTGTCGTTCATAAGCCACCCGATAAATATTATGAGTGAAATATGATGCACATAATATTTATTGGCAAGCGAAAAATTCGAGCTCAGGCCGCTTCATTGAAAAAGTCAGGAAGGCAGAAAAACAAAAGGCCCATTCAATAATCGAATGAGCCTTATAAGCCCCGCAAAACGCGAGAAAAAATTGGCGTCCCCTAGGGGACTCGAACCCCTGTTACCGCCGTGAAAGGGCGGTGTCCTAGGCCACTAGACGAAGGGGACTTGTAACCTTCGTGCAGGCACGCTTTCACGAACCCTGGCAAATATTGGTGGAGCTAAGCGGGATCGAACCGCTGACCTCCTGCATGCCATGCAGGCGCTCTCCCAGCTGAGCTATAGCCCCTAAAACAAAAGGCCCATCCAATATGCGAATGAGCCTTTAAAGCCCCGCAAAACGCGGGTAAAACTGGCGTCCCCTAGGGGACTCGAACCCCTGTTACCGCCGTGAAAGGGCGGTGTCCTAGGCCACTAGACGAAGGGGACATAACCTTCGTGCCGGTTCGTTTGCACAAACCGCGGCAAAATTGGTGGAGCTAAGCGGGATCGAACCGCTGACCTCCTGCATGCCATGCAGGCGCTCTCCCAGCTGAGCTATAGCCCCGGATTTCTAGCCTCGCGGCCCAGCGACATGGTTAGACATCGCTTGTGTAAAACTGGCGTCCCCTAGGGGACTCGAACCCCTGTTACCGCCGTGAAAGGGCGGTGTCCTAGGCCACTAGACGAAGGGGACGAACCTTCTACCGTGAAACCTGGCACTGGAGCCGGGTTTCATTCTCCGCCAGCAGTGCTGGCCAAGAATCGGAATTTGGTGGAGCTAAGCGGGATCGAACCGCTGACCTCCTGCATGCCATGCAGGCGCTCTCCCAGCTGAGCTATAGCCCCACAATGTCGCTTTGAACTGAATTGCCGGCTGGGTTGCTGACAGTTCGTTACGTTCATCGCTGTGGACGGGGCGCATATTAAGATCGGATGGCTATGCTGTCAAACGAATTTTTGAAATTAACCAAAAGATTTTTCACAGATAACAATCACTTACCGCCCTGCCCCGGCAACTGACGATTTTGCCTGCGGCAGCCGGCCCGCCCAGCATCAGCTGGGGCAGGCAAGCCCGCTTGGGTAACTGGCTGTCAGGCAATGTTGGCCAGCAGTTTTTCCCATTCCTTGTTTTCTTTCTTCGACACACCACCGAGCAGATCCAGCGCCTGGCGCAGGCGGTAGCGAGTCAGGTCAGGGCCAAGGATTTCCATCGCATCCAGCACCGACACCGAACTGGCCTGGCCGGAGATAGCAGCAAACATCAGCGGCATGGCGTCACGCAGCTTCAGCTCAAGCGATTCGACCACGGCCTGGATGCAACCGGTGATGCGGTCTTTCTCCCACTGGCGCAAGCTCTCCAGCTTCCACAGAATCAGCTGGATGACCTGGCGGATCTGATCGGGCGAGAGCTTTTTGTGCTCGAACAGCTTTGCATCAAGCTTCAACGCACCCTCGAAGAAGAAGCCACCCAATGGGGCGATCTGGCTGAAGGTCTCTACGCGGCCCTGGACATGCGGCGCGATCTTCATCATGTAATCGCTGTTGAACGCCCACTTCTGTACCCGTGCAGCGAACTCCTCGACCGGCAACTCACGCAGCCACTGGCCGTTGAGCCAGGACAGCTTTTCGATATCGAAGATCGGCCCACCCAGGGAAACCCGCGACAGGTCGAAGTGCTCGACCATCTCGGCCAGGGAGAACTTCTCGCGCTCGTCCGGCATCGACCAGCCCATGCGGCCGAGGTAATTGAGCATGGCTTCGGGCATGAAGCCCATGCGCTCGTAGAAGGTGACCGAGGTCGGATTCTTGCGCTTGGACAGCTTGCTCTTGTCCGGGTTACGCAGCAGCGGCATGTAGCACAGCTGCGGCTGCTCCCAGCCGAAGTACTCATACAGTTTGATCAGCTTGGGCGCCGACGGCAGCCACTCTTCGCCACGCAGGACGTGAGTGATGCCCATCAGGTGGTCATCGACCACGTTGGCCAGGAAGTAGGTCGGCAGGCCGTCGTTTTTCATCAGGACCTGCATGTCCATGCGATCCCACGGGATCTCGACATCGCCACGGAGCATGTCCGGGACCACGCAGACGCCTTCGCTTGGCACCTTCATGCGGATCACATGGGGCTCACCAGCGGCCAGGCGACGCTGCACTTCCTCAGCGCTGAGCAACAGCGCGCGGCCGTCGTAACGCGGCGTCTCGCCCCGGGCCATCTGTTCGGCGCGCATCTGGTCGAGTTCTTCTGCGGTGCAGAAGCAGTAGAACGCATGCCCGGCGTCAACCAACTGCTTGGCGTACTTCGCGTAGATCTCGCCACGCTCGCTCTGCCGGTAAGGGCCGTGCGGGCCGCCCACGTCCGGGCCTTCGTTCCACTCGATGCCCAGCCAGCGCAGGGCGTCGAAGATCTGCTGTTCCGACTCACGGGTCGAGCGCAGCTGATCGGTGTCCTCGATGCGCAGGATGAATTCGCCGCCGTGCTGCTTGGCAAAGCAGTAGTTGAACAGGGCGATGTAGGCGGTGCCAACATGGGGGTCGCCGGTGGGCGATGGCGCGATACGCGTGCGAACGGTGGTCATGGAGGGTCTCGAACGAAGTTGAAACAAAGGCGCGATGTTAGCAGGGAGCGGGCATCAGGCTCCAGCGGTGGCGCAATCGCCTCGCCGTCAGACCAGGCGTGCCGGTGATCGGCAGGCTATGCCGATCACCGAACCCGTCGGGCAACCTAGCTGGTGATCAGCCGCTCACGTAGCTTGGTGATCTCGTCGCGCATCTGCGCGGCGGCCTCGAACTCGAGATCGCGCGCCAGCTGGAACATCTTCTCTTCCATCTGTTTGATGCGTTTGGTGATCTCGCCTGGGGTGCGCAACTCGGCTTCGTAGCGAGCGCTCTCCTCCGCCGCCTTGGCCATGCCTTTGCGCTTCTTGCTGCGCCCGCCGGGGATGTTGGCGCCTTCCATGATGTCGGTGATGTCCTTGACCACCCCTTTGGGCACGATGCCATTGGCCTCGTTGAAGGAGATCTGCTTGGCCCGTCGGCGCTCGGTCTCGTCGATGGCGCGCTGCATCGAGCCGGTCATGCGGTCGGCATACAGGATGGCCTTGCCGTTGAGGTTACGCGCTGCGCGGCCGATGGTCTGGATCAGCGAGCGGTCCGAGCGCAGGAAACCCTCCTTGTCGGCGTCCAGAATCGCCACCAGCGACACTTCGGGCATGTCCAGGCCTTCACGCAGCAGGTTGATCCCCACAAGCACATCGAAGGTACCCAGACGCAGGTCGCGAATGATCTCTACCCGCTCGACAGTGTCGATGTCCGAGTGCAGATAGCGCACGCGTACGTCGTGGTCGGCCAGGTAGTCACTGAGGTCTTCGGCCATGCGCTTGGTCAGAGTGGTGGCCAGCACGCGCTCGCCAACGGCCACGCGCTTGCCGATCTCCGATAGCAGGTCGTCGACCTGGGTCAGCGCCGGGCGGATTTCTACCAACGGATCAACCAAGCCGGTCGGCCGCACCACCTGCTCGACGACACGCCCGGCATGCTCCGCCTCGTACTGACCGGGGGTGGCCGAAACGAAGATGGTCTGCGGGCTGACCGACTCCCATTCATCGAAGCGCATGGGCCGGTTGTCCAGCGCCGATGGCAGACGGAAACCGTACTCGACCAGAGTCTCCTTGCGTGAACGGTCACCTTTGTACATGGCGCCGACCTGCGGAACGCTCACGTGCGACTCGTCGATCACCAGCAGGGCGTCGGCAGGCAGGTAGTCGTACAGGGTGGGAGGCGGCGCACCGGAAGGCCGGCCAGACAGGTAGCGCGAGTAGTTTTCGATACCGTTGCAATAGCCCAGCTCGAGGATCATTTCCAGGTCGAAGCGGGTGCGCTGCTCGAGGCGCTGCGCCTCGACCAGCTTGTTGTTCTTGTGCAGGTACTCAAGGCGGTCCTTGAGCTCTTCCTTGATGCCCTCGATTGCCCCAAGCAGGGTTTCACGCGGGGTTACATAGTGGCTCTTCGGATAGAAGGTAAAACGTGGCAGCTTGCGCAGCACCTCGCCGGTCAACGGGTCGAAGGCGGCGATGTTCTCCACTTCGTCATCGAACAATTCGATGCGGATCGCCTCGAGGTCTGACTCGGCCGGGTACACGTCGATGACATCACCGCGCACGCGGAAGGTGGCGCGGGCGAAGTCCATCTCGTTGCGGGTGTACTGCAGATCGGCCAGGCGCCGCAGCAACGCGCGCTGGTCGAACTTGTCGCCGCGATCGATGTGCAGGACCATCTTGAGGTACGTTTCAGGGCTGCCCAGACCGTAGATGCACGACACAGTGGTGACAATGATGGCGTCGCGTCGCTCGAGCAGGGCCTTGGTAGCCGACAGGCGCATCTGCTCGATATGGTCGTTGATCGATGCATCCTTCTCGATGAAAGTGTCCGAAGACGGCACATAGGCTTCCGGCTGATAGTAGTCGTAGTAGGAAACGAAATACTCGACCGCGTTGTTCGGGAAAAACGCCTTGAACTCGCCATACAACTGGGCCGCCAGGGTCTTGTTCGGCGCCAGCACCAGGGTTGGCCGCTGCACCTGCTGAATCACGTTGGCGATACTGAAGGTCTTGCCCGAGCCGGTTACCCCGAGCAGGGTCTGGTGCGAAAGCCCGGCGTCGATACCCTCGACCAACTGGCGAATCGCCTCAGGCTGGTCGCCGGCCGGCTGAAAACGGGTGACAAGCTGAAACTCGGACATGGCAGACCTCGAGCAACTGTAAATATAGCCAGTAGTCTACACCGAAACGGGCCTTTCCATTGCCCGCTTCGCGGCTGGCGATGTGAACGTGTGTTTCTGTGGACCGGGCAATTAGACCAATGGTCCAAAAAAATTGCGAAAAAACGCCGGAAAACCCGCGCCCGATGGTCGCAGCGGTCGGCGCGTATCTCTATACTGACTCCCCGTTTGTGCACCGCTTCAGTGCATTCGGCTGGAGCGTGCAAGCCCTATCACACTCCATTCAGAGCCAAGGTAACAATGAGCCTGTTTTCCGCTGTCGAGCTGGCACCCCGCGACCCTATCCTGGGCCTCAACGAAGCTTTCAACACCGACCCGCGCACCGTCAAGGTGAACCTGGGCGTCGGCGTTTACTGCAATGAGGAAGGCCGTATCCCGCTGCTGCGCGCAGTGATCGAAGCCGAGACCCAGCGTGCCGCACAGCATGCCTCGCGCGGCTATCTGCCGATCGATGGGATTGCCACCTACGACCAGGCTGTACAGAAGCTGCTGTTCGGCGCCGAATCGCCACTGCTGGCCGCTGGCCGCGTAGTCACCGTGCAGGCCGTAGGCGGCACTGGCGCACTGAAGATCGGCGCAGACTTCCTCAAGCGCCTGTCGCCTGATGCCGTCGTCGCCATCAGCGACCCGAGCTGGGAGAACCACCGCGCGCTTTTCGAGACGGCCGGTTTCCCGGTACAGAACTACCGCTACTACGATGCTGCCAGCCACGACGTCAACCGCGCCGGCATGCTCGAAGACCTCAACCAGCTGCCGTCGGGCTCGATCATCGTCCTGCATGCCTGCTGCCATAACCCGACCGGTGTCGACCTGACCCTGGACGACTGGAAAAACGTCCTGGAAGTGGTCAAGGCCAAAGGCCATGTGCCGTTCCTCGACATGGCCTATCAGGGCTTTGGCGCCGGCATCGCCGAAGACGCCTTCGCCGTACGCCTGTTCGCCGAGTCGGGCCTGGACTTCTTTGTCTCCAGCTCGTTCTCCAAGTCGTTCTCGCTGTATGGCGAGCGCGTCGGCGCGCTGTCGATCGTCACTGCCTCCAAGGATGAAAGCACCCGCGTGCTGTCGCAGGTCAAGCGGGTTATCCGCACCACCTACTCCAACCCGCCGACCCACGGCGCAAGCATCGTCGCTGCCGTACTGAACAGCCCTGAGCTGCGCCAGATGTGGGAAGACGAGCTGGGCGAAATGCGTAATCGCATTCACGGCATGCGCAAGCAGATGGTCGAGTTGCTGGCTACCTATGGTGCCAAGCGCGACTTCAGCTTTGTCGGTCGCCAGTGCGGGATGTTCTCCTACTCGGGCCTGACTGCCGAGCAGGTCAATCGCCTGAAGGATGAGTTCGGCATCTATGCGCTGGATACTGGCCGTATCTGTATTGCTGCGCTGAACCAGAGCAACATCCACGTAGTGACCAAAGCTATCGTCGCGGTACTTTGATGCAGTTGGGGGCTGCTCTGCAGCCCCCAACTGTTTTCAGCCAGCACGCCCAATCGGGTAAAACTGGCCATGGCTCCACACCCCGAGCCATTCATCGCCGCCCAGCAAGCGCGGCACCGCCAGCTCAACCAACTGATAGAACACATTGCGATGCAACAGCGCCTCAAGGTTGCTGCGCATCAGGATGTACGGCGCAGGCTCCTGCGTAACCGGATCCACCTCGACTCGCAACGGATGCGCACTGCTAGCCTCAATCACATCCTCAACATTGTTGGTGAAACGCAAAACCTGCGCCTCCCCCGCACCGATCACCTCCAGCAACACCGCCACAAACGGCGCGTCATCGACCTGGATGCCGACCTTCTCGACCGGCGTCACCAAAAAGTAATCATCACCGTCACGGCGCAGGATATTGGAAAACAGCCGCACCATCGGTTTACGGCCAATTGGCGTGCCCTGGTAAAACCAGGTGCCATCACGGGCGATGCGCATGTCGATGTCGCCGCAGAAATCCGGGTTCCACAGGTGAACCGGCGCCGGGCCCCTCCCCTTGGGGATTTGCGCCAACAGATCATTGGTCTCGACAGACTCGGTCATCACCCTCTCCTATCAGCGGCTCATACCCAACAGGCTACGAGCGTACTCGCGCATGGGCGCTGCGAGCAAATCCTGCGGGCTATTGTCGTGAAACGTCAACAAACCGCCACGGCTCTTGATCCGCGCTGTGTCGATCAGGTAGCGAGTGCTGGTTTCGATGAGCATCATCTGCACCACGCCGGTGTCCCAACCGAGCCGGTCGACTGCCTGTTCGTCGTACCACTCATCACCATTGCCGATGCGGTCGTCGGTACGAGCGAAGCGGGTATACAGCACGTAATGGGCACCGACCGAGCGGGCTTCGGCGATGGCATCTTCCAGGCCCAGCGGGCCTTGCGCACGACGCACCAGCGGGAAGTACTCGACAAAAGCCTTGAACGCCTCTTCGGCGACGATGTTCTGCTGCGGCAGCGGGCCTTTGCCCGGCGGCACGAACGCACCCTGGCCAATATAGATGAACGAATCCGGTTGCAGGCGCACCGACAGGCTACGCTGGGTATCGCTATGATCGAGCAGACCGGCATCGCTCATGTGATAGCGAACACCTTCGCCCATATCGCTGACATTCATGCAGCCACCAAGCGCCATCAGCGCCAGCAGCAAGACCAGGCTACGCATCTTTCCTCCAGAGGCCGGTGACGAAAAACCGGCGAATAACCGCCAGATGCAGCTTTTGCGCCAGAGTCAGCCGCCGATCACCTTCATTACCGTTACCCCACCGGCGAACGCCAGCTCCTGCTTGTCAGCCAAGGCTTTTACCAGTAACCGTTGCAGCGCTGGCAAGGCCTGGTGCCGGGGACGATCAAGCAAGTCGCCGATGTAGTGCCGATTGCTGCTCGACAGGCAGCCATGCAGCCAGCCGGTTGAGGACAAGCGCAGCCGCGAACAGGCGCGGCAGAACGGTACGCTCTCGTTGGCGATCACGCCAAAATAGCCTTTGCCGGGGATCTGGTAGCGCAATGCGGTGGCATCAACAGCAGCGCTGGCCTGCTCAAAGGCATGGTGCTGGCCGATCAGCGTCAGCAGCTCAGGCATGCTGACCAACTGCTGGCGAAAGGCATTGCCGTCGCGCGCCAGGTGGCCCATGCGCATCAGCTCGATGAAACGCAGCTCGTAGCCACGCGCCAGGCAGTAGTCCAGCAGCGGCGCGACCTGATCCAGATTCTGTCCGCGCATCGGCACCATGTTGACCTTGATGCGCATGCCAGCCGCACTGGCCTCTTGCATGCCAAGCAACACCGTGGCCAGGTCACCGCCGCGAGCAATGCTGCGAAATGCAGCGGCGTCGAGGGTATCCAGCGACACGTTCAAGCGGCGGACACCCGCGGCCTGTAGCAGCGGCAGGCGCCGCGACAGCAACTGGCCGTTGGTCGTCAGGCTGATGTCGTGCAGGTCGAGGCCGGCGATGGCGGTGAGAAACCCTTCGAGCCTGGGACTGATCAGTGGCTCGCCGCCGGTGATGCGTAGACGCTCGATGCCGGCCGCCTCGATCAGGTAAGCCACCCCTCGTGCCAGGTCCTCGCCAGAGAGCTCATCCTGCGCCGCCACCAAACGCTTGCCGTCGGGTACGCAGTAGGTACAAGCGTAGTTACAGGCCGCCGTCAGGCTGACCCGCAGGTTGCGAAAACGCCTGCCTTGACGATCGACGATCATGGATGACTCCGACATGGAAGAATAAACCGTGCAAAACCTGACTCATAAATCAGGTTTTTGCAAGCTCGCATGTCGGACAGCCCCGCAAAGGGTGACGGGGCGTTGCTGTCAGGCGTTCGGTTCGGGGTCGCGCTTGCGCTTGTTACCCATGCGCACACCGATGTCCATCAGGAACTGGAAGAAGCCTTCCTGATCTTCCAGCACATTGCTCCAGAACGGCGAGTGGTACAGCGCCACTGCGCCATGCACCAGCGCCCAGGCGGCGCAGTAGTGGAAGTACGGCGGCACGTCTTCAAGCTTGCCTTCGCTGATGCGACCCTTGATCAGTTGAGTCAGGCGATCGAAATTGGAGGCACGAATGCTGTGCAGCTCCTCGACCATCTCTGGTACCTGATTACCCTTGACCACCTTCTCTTCAAGGCGATCGAACAGCCGGTAGCGCTGCGGGTCACGCATGCGAAATTCGAAGTAGGCACGCGACAGTGCTTCTTTGTCGCGGTCGACATCGGCCGAGTGCAGCAAGGTGTTCAAATCGCGCTCGTAGTCGAGCATCAGGCGCAGGTAGATCTCTGCCTTGGACTTGAAGTGCTTGTAGATCGTACCTTTGCCGATGCCAACGGCGTCGGCGATCATCTCGACAGTGACGCTGTCTTCACCCTGTTCGAGGAACAGTCTGAGGGCGGTATCAAGGATCTCTTGTTCGCGACGGCGAAACTCACGGACCTTACGCGGTTCTTTCTGCATGGGAGGCTGCATGGGGGAGGACTGGCTGACAATCGAAGCGGATTATTATGCCTATCTTGCAAGAAATTGCACGGATCATCGGCGCATGTCTGTGTTTCACGATAAGTTCGCAAGCGGTGGGATTGATTGGGCAAGCTGCAGATTGGCCAATCGAAGTGACTCGCATGCAGGGAATGCACTGTGCATCCCGCGACGTATTCCAAATCTGTTTAAAAAACGACCAGTTGTCGCTGGCACTGTGCCAAAGCTGACCAATACTTGAAGTGTTGACGCGCCACATCCCCCCAAGTGGCGTGCCGATAAAGGCGCTCAGGGACCGCGTGCCTTTGTTTACTCCTAATGGTCTTAACCCGGTTTCCTCCCCCAGAATCCGGGTTTTTTTTGCCCGCCAATCAGACTGCCAGATCAGCGTACTCGCGCAAGCGGGAACAAGCGCTTGAAGTTGGCCGTGGTCTGCTCGGCCAAATGTGCATAACTGACGCCACGCAGCGACGCGACGTATTCGGCGACTTCGCGCACGTACTGAGGCAAGTTGGGCTTGCCTCGGTAAGGGATCGGCGCCAGGTACGGTGAGTCTGTCTCGACCAGCAGACGATCGCTGGGGACCTGGCGGGCCACGTCGCGCAGGGCCTCGGCATTGCGAAAGGTGACAATGCCGGACAACGAGATGTAGTAGCCCAGATCCAGCGCCGCCTTGGCCATCGGCCAGTCTTCAGTGAAGCAGTGCAACACCCCGGCCTGCTCCAGGCTGGCTTCGCGCAACAGCGCCAGGGTATCGGCCCTGGCCGCACGGGTATGCACGATCACCGGCTTGCCGGTCTGCCGCGAGGCCTCCAGGTGCAGGCGGAAAGACGCCTGCTGAAGGCTCGCCGCCTCAGGCTCGTAATGATAATCCAGGCCGGTCTCACCAATCGCCACGACGTGCGGATGCGCAAGCTCGCTGAGCAGCCAGTCCAGCGCCGGGGTTTCTCCTGGCGCCAGGTCCAGCGGATGGATACCCACCGAGCAGTCTACATCTGCGTACTGTTCACTCAACGCCTTTACCGCGGCGGCATTGTCGGCACTCACGCCGATGCACAGAAAGTGCCCTACCCCGCGCTCGCGCGCTGCCTGCAGGGCAGCGTCGAGCGAGCCACCATGGGCACTCAGGTCTAGACGGTCGAGGTGGCAGTGGGAATCTACGAGCATGGCAGCAGGACACATATATAGAAGAAGGGAGTCAGCGTGAGCCTGGCAGCTGGACCCAGTGGGCCAACAAGGCTTCCAGCAGCAACACGCGGTTGAGGTTGGCCTTGCCCAGCACCTTCTGGCGCTGTTCAAGGATCCACGCCTGGGTTTCCAGCACCTTGCCCTGGCGGCTTTTCTGCGCAAGATACTGCAGTACCTTGCGCATGTCTGCCAGGCCCAGGCCTCTTTCGTCCTGGGTCATCTGATAGCGCAGGATCAGGTGCGACCACTCGAAGAACCAGTCAAACAGCAGCAGCAGCGGCACGCTGTTCCACGACTCGGCCAGTTGCGTCGGTGACTGTTGCTGCTTGAGCAGTTTTTTCACGCCCTCGGTGACCTGCGCACGTTGCTCGAGGACACCTTGCGCGTGCAGCTTGGCCGCCATCAGTGGCGATCCTGCCGCCAGGGTCAGCAGCTCCTCGCGTTCTCCCGGTTCACTGTCTGGCAACGCATTGGCGAGCCAGGCCTGGCTTTGGGCAAGGTTTGGTTGCGGACATACAACTTGCTGGCAACGGCTCTTGATGGTCGGCAACAGTCGGCTCGGCTGATGGCTGACCAGCAGCAGAACCGTATTGCCGGACGGCTCTTCCAGACTCTTGAGCAAGGCGTTGGAGGCATTGATGTTCATGGCCTCGACCGGTTCGATCAGGATCACCTTGCGCCCGCCCAACTGCGCGGTCTGAACAACAAACGACACCAGATCGCGAACCTGGTCGATCTTGATCGGCTTGTCGACGTCTTCCGGCTCCAGCACGTAGTTGTCCGGATGGCTGCCAGCGCGCAGCAACAAGCATGACTTACACTGCCCGCAGGCATCAGCGCCTTGCGGCTGCTGGCACAACAAACGCGCCATCAGGCGCTCGGCCAGGGCCCGCTTGCCAATCCCCTGCGGACCGTGCAGCAGGTACGCATGGGCATGCTGGCTGCGCCCGGCCAATTGCTGCCAGAGCGCATCCTGCCAGGCGAAGGCCTCAGCCACGGGCGCGTTCCAGCATGGTCGGCAACAAACTGTCGATGTCGCGCTGCACCGCGTCCAGCGATTGGCCGGCGTCGAGGATGCTGTAGCGCTGCGGGTCAGCTTGGGCCCGTGCCAGATAGGCATGGCGCACGGCCTCGAAGAAGGCCGTGCCTTCTTGTTCGAAGCGGTCCAAACGGCCCCTGGCAGCCGCGCGCGACAGGCCGATCTCGATCGGCAGGTCGAACACCAGCGTCAGGTCAGGGCGCAGATCGCCTTGGACAAATGTTTCCAGCATAGCAATGCGCTCGACCGGCAACCCGCGGCCGCCGCCTTGGTAGGCGTAGGTGGCATCGGTGAAGCGATCGCACAACACCACCGCACCGCGCGCCAGCGCCGGGCGGATGACCTTGGCCAGGTGCTGGGCACGCGCCGCAAACATCAACAGCAATTCAGTATCCGCTGCCATGCTTTCGTCGCTTGGTGCCAGTAGCAGCTCACGAATCTGTTCAGCAACCGGCGTGCCGCCCGGCTCGCGGGTCAGCACTACGTCCAGGCCCTGCTCGCGCAAGCGCTGCGCCAGATATTCGCGGTTGGTGCTCTTGCCCGCGCCTTCGGGGCCTTCCAGGGTAATAAACAAGCCGCTCACGCGCAGTCCTTAGGGTTTGTCATCGGGTGTCGGCGCCGCTGCGGGGGCAGCGTCGGTCGCCGGTACGGTTGGCGGGGTCGACGCAGGTGCGTCTGCCGGTGCATCCGCAGCAGGTGTCGGCTGATCTCCCGCTGCCGGTTCTGGCTGGTCAATCGCACCCGGCTGCGCCTGCGGCGCGGGGCTGGAGCGGTAGTCGCTGCGGCGCTTGAGTTGATACTCGCGCACTGCCGAGTTGTGGTTGTCGAGGTCGTCGGAAAACACGTGACTGCCGTCGCCCCGCGCAACGAAGTACAAACTGGTGCCGTTGGCCGGGTTCAGCGCGGCATGAATCGCCTCGCGGCCGACGATAGCGATCGGTGTCGGCGGCAGGCCACTGATGGTATAGGTATTGTAGGGTGTCGGTTCACGCAGGTCGGCCCGGGTGATCTTGCCGTTATAGCGCTCGCCCATGCCATAGATCACGGTCGGGTCGGTCTGCAGCATCATACCCAGCCGCAGGCGCCGCACGAACACCCCAGCAATCTGCGCGCGCTCTTGCGGGATACCGGTTTCCTTCTCGACCAGCGAAGCCATGATCAGCGCCTGGTACGGGTCTCGGTAAGGCAGATCGGTGGCCCGCTCGGCCCATTCCTTGGCCAACACTTGCTCAAGACGCATGTACGCCTGCTGCAGGAACTCGACATCGCTCATGCCACGCACGAAACGGTAGGTATCCGGAAAGAAGCGCCCCTCAGGGAACACGCCACTATGGCCGAGTTTTTCCATCACCTCGGCATCGGACAGGCCGTCCAAGGTCTGGGTGATTTTCTCGTGCTTGGCCACTGCCGCGCGCACCTGGCGGAAGGTCCAGCCCTCGACCAGAGTCAGGTTGTACTGCACAACATCGCCACGGCGCCAGGCATCGAACAGCTGGTTGACGGTCATGCCAGGTGTCAGCCGGTATTCACCGGTATGCAGTGGCGTGCCGGCCATGTTGAAGCGCCAGTAGAGGCGCAGCCAGACGGCATCGTCGAGCAAGCCGTCAGTCTGCATGCGGTAGAACATGCGATTGGGTGTGGTGCCGTTGGGCACCTCGAGCATCCGCTCCTGCTCGACGTGCAGGGGCTGCTCAAGGGCCGAATGGACTTTCCAGGCCGACCAGCCCAACGCCAGACCGGCTAGGATCAGGCCTATTTCCAGCAGCAGGAGAAATTTGCGTCTCACGAATCAGGTATCCAGTAACGTCCGGGCAACGGCCTGCAGTTTACGGGTGAGCGGCCCCGCCGGCCAGTTCAGCTTGAGCGCAGAGCACTCCAGTACCGGCCAGATTCCATACACGCTGTTGCAGAGAAAGACTTCCTCGGCCTGTTCCAGGTCAGCCAGGGCCAGATCACTCACCTGCACGCTGATACCCAGTGCCGGCGCTTGCGCCAGCAAGGCGCCGCGCATTACCCCGGCTACACCGCAGCGACTCAGCTCAGGCGTTTGCAGCACCCCGCCACGAACCATGAACAGATTGCTGTAAACGCCCTCAATGACCCGCCCGTGGCTGTCACAGACCAGCCCTTCGGCGTGCTCAGCGTCCTGCCATTCGGCGCGGGCAAGCACTTGCTCAAGGCGATTGAGGTGTTTGAGGCCGGCCAGCAGGGGTTGTTCCGCGAGGCGCGTCTGGCAGGCGAACAAACGCACGCCTTGCTCGGCATTGACTGCGGGATACTGTGGCAGCGGGCTACCCTGAAGGATGCGCCGAGCCGCGACGCCAACGCCTGGAGCGTAGCCGCGCTGGCTATCGCCACGGGTAACGATCAGCTTGGCGACGCCGTCGCCGAGCTGGCTGGCAAAGCGCAGCAGTTCGTCGCGCACCAACGGCAGGTCGATGCTGATAGCCAGTCGCTGGCAGCCCAGTGCCAGGCGCTGCAAGTGCAGCTCCAGCAAGCTGGGCTTGCCGGCACGCACGGCGATGGTTTCGAACAGACCATCGCCGTAGGCCAGCCCGCGGTTGTGCAGGTTGACTGCAGCCGCGGGTTGGCCGTCGATCCAGCTGTGCATCAGTCGGCGAACCGGCGGAACACCAGCGAGCCGTTGGTACCACCAAAGCCGAACGAGTTGGACAGCACCACGTCGATCGGCATGCTGCGGGCGTGATGGGCAACGAAGTCGAGATCGCAGCCCTCGTCCGGCTCGTCCAGGTTGATGGTCGGCGGCGCCATCTGGCTGTTGATTGCCAGCACGCTGAAGATCGCTTCCACGGCACCGGCAGCACCGAGCAGGTGACCCGTCATCGACTTGGTCGAGCTGACTGCCACCTTGTACGCATGCTCACCGAACACACGCTTGATCGCGGCCACTTCGGCGATATCGCCGGCCGGGGTCGAGGTGCCATGTGCATTGATGTAGCTGACTTCTTCCGGGGCGATGCCGGCATCGCGCAGGGCGTTGGTCATGCAGCGCGCCGCACCCTCACCGGAATCCGGTGGCGAGGTCATGTGATAGGCATCACCGCTCATACCAAAGCCAACCAGCTCGGCATAGATGGTGGCGCCGCGCGCCTTGGCGTGCTCGAGCTCTTCGAGCACCAGTGCACCGGCACCGTCGGACAGCACGAAACCATCACGGCCCTTGTCCCACGGCCGACTGGCCCGGGTTGGCTCGTCATTGCGCGTCGACAGCGCACGCGAAGCACCGAAACCGCCCATGCCCAGGCCACACGCAGCCATTTCAGCGCCGCCGGCGATCATCACATCGGCTTCACCGTAGGCAATGTTGCGCGCGGCCATGCCGATGCAATGGGTGCCGGTGGTGCAGGCAGTGGCGATGGCATAGTTCGGACCCTGCAGACCCAAATGGATCGACAGGAAGCCGGAGATCATGTTGATGATCGAACCAGGCACAAAGAACGGCGAGATGCGCCGCGGGCCTTGCTCGTGCAGGGTCCGGCTGGTCTCTTCGATATTGGTCAGGCCGCCGATGCCGGAGCCCATGGCCACGCCGATCCGCTCACGGTTGCTGTCGTTGATTTCCAGCCCGGCGTTACGGAACGCCTGGAAACCTGCGGCCAGGCCGTATTGAATGAACAGGTCGAGCTTGCGGGCCTCTTTGACCGACAGGTACTGCTCGACTTCAAAGCCTTTCACCGAGCCGCCAAAACGGGTGGAGTAGGCCGTCAGATCGGAGTGTTCGATCAGACCGATGCCACTGCGGCCAGCCAGAATGCCCTGCCAGGTACTCGGTACATCGGTACCCAGCGGCGACAGCATGCCCATACCAGTGACCACGACGCGTCTACGCGACACAGTACTCTCCTCATTGTCCAATAACAGAGTCTCTTGCCGTTGCATTTTGCAGCAAAAGGCAATGGCAAAAGGCTCTTGGTGCCTGCTTCACACATCTCGCAAAGAAAAAACCGCACGCCAGTGACGGCAGTGCGGTTTTCCCCGACAAGAAGCGTCGACTACAGACGTCTTAAGCCTGGTGGCTGGTGACGTAGTCGATAGCAGCTTGAACGGTAGTGATTTTTTCGGCTTCTTCGTCAGGGATTTCGGTCTCGAATTCCTCTTCCAGAGCCATCACCAGCTCAACGGTGTCAAGCGAATCTGCACCCAAGTCTTCTACGAAAGAAGCACTGTTAGTTACTTCTTCTTCCTTGACGCCCAGTTGCTCGGCGACGATTTTCTTGACGCGCTCTTCGATGGTGCTCATACCTAATTTTCACTCCTAATAGACATATGTCAGGCAGCTGGCCGGTGACCGAGTTTATAGCAAGACGCCTGCTTTTCAAGCGTAACGCGCCCCGCCATCAACTGGCTAAGTGGTCACTCGACCCTCTGCCCGGAATCTGGTTGCAGCTTTATAACGGATTTTAAGCTCGGAGTATGACTCTTTTTTGAAGCAATCCGTCACATTGAGTTGCGATGTTACATGTACATCCCGCCGTTCACAGGCACTGTAGCACCTGTGACATAGGCTGCGCCGTCGGACGCCAGGAAAGCAACTACCTTGGCGATTTCGTCGGCTTGACCCAGACGGCCCAGCGGAATCTGGGTCTGCAACGCTTCACGTTGAGCCTCTGGCAGTTCACGGGTCATATCGGTGTCGATAAAACCTGGAGTTACCGAGTTGACAGTGATGTTGCGCGACCCGACTTCACGTGCCAGAGCACGGCTGAAACCTTCCAGACCGGCTTTGGCGGCGGCATAGTTTACCTGACCGGCGTTGCCCATGGCACCCACAACCGAGCCGATGCTGATAATGCGGCCCCAACGCGCCTTGGTCATGCCGCGCAGCACGCCCTTGGACAGGCGGTAGAGGCTGTTGAGGTTGGTGTCGATCACGTCGAACCACTCGTCGTCTTTCATCCGCAGCATCAGGTTGTCGCGGGTGATGCCGGCGTTGTTGATCAGGATCGAGGTAGTGCCGAACTGTTCCTGGATCGCGGCCAGAACGCCGTTGACCGACGCTTCATCAGTCACGTTCAGCTCCATGCCGGTGCCGGTGATGCCATGCTCCTTGAGCGTGGCAGCAATGCGCTCGGCGCCCGAGGCCGAGGTCGCGGTACCGATGACGGTAGCGCCCTGACGGCCCAGCTCGAGGGCGATGGCCTGGCCGATACCACGGCTGGCGCCGGTGACCAGTGCAACTTTACCTTGCAGGCTCATGCAAGCTTCTCCAGTTTCAGGCCAGCGCCGCACGGGTGGCGGCGATGGCATCAGGGGTATTGAGGTTGTAGGTGGTCACGCCATCAGCGCAACGCTTGTTCAGGCCGGCCAGGACCTTGCCCGGGCCGCACTCGACCAGATTGACCGCGCCATTGGCCGCCAGGGTCTGCACGCATTCAACCCAGCGCACGGGCTGGTACAACTGGGCCAGCAGGTCTTGCTTGAGCACGCTCAGGTCAGCTGGGATGGCTGCAGAAACGTTCTGCACCACCGGGATCTGCGGCGCCTGCCATTCGATGGCGTTGACCGACTCGGCAAAGCGCTCGGCAGCAGGCTGCATCAGGGCGCAGTGCGACGGCACGCTGACCGCCAGCGGCAAGGCGCGTTTGGCGCCCTTGGCCTTGCACAGCTCCATGGCGCGATCTACTGCTGCCTTGTTGCCAGCAATGACCACCTGCCCTGGCGAGTTGAAGTTGACCGCGCTGACCACTTGGTCTTCTGCTGCTTCAGCGCAGATGGCGACCACGACCTCGTCGTCCAGACCGAGAATCGCGGCCATGCCGCCATGGCCTGCCGGGACTGCTTCCTGCATCAGCTGGCCACGGCGCTCGACCAGGCGCACCGCGTCTTTCAGGCTGAGGCTACCGGCCGCTACCAACGCGCTGTACTCGCCAAGGCTATGCCCGGCGACGAACGCAGGCTTTGCGCCGCCTTGGGCCAGCCACAGGCGCCACAACGCAATGGAGGCGGTGAGGATGGCCGGCTGAGTCTTGTCGGTTTGATTGAGTTGCTCTTCCGGACCTTGCTGAACCAGTGCCCACAGGTCGTAGCCCAGAGCGTCGGAAGCTTCCTTGAAGGTTTCGACGATTACCGGCTCTACTGCGCCGATTTCGGCGAGCATGCCCAGCGATTGGGAACCTTGACCCGGAAAGACAAATGCGAGGGATGCAGACATTGAACAAGCCCTTATGATCTTGTCGTCGGAGAGGATGCGCCCAGCCCATGGCTGTACGCAGAATCTGAAAACTTGGATGAATACGAAAACCCAGCGGTCACATTTAACCACCTCATGGCGATTATGCCTAAGGCAGCAGGTCTTCGAGGCGGCTGTGCAGGCGCCCTGGCAGGTTTTCCTCGATCTCGATCAGCGCCCGCTGGATAGCGCTCTGCAGGCCTTCTACCCCTGCCGAACCGTGACTCTTGATGACGATGCCCTGCAGACCGAGAAAACTCGCACCGTTGTGCCGTGCAGGCGCCAGGTCAGCCTGCAGGCGTTTGAGCAGCGGCATGGCCAGCACGCCGACGGCGCGCGCCAGCACCCCCCTCTTGAACAGCGCCTCGATTCTGGTACTGATCATGGTTGCCAGACCCTCGCTGGACTTGAGCAGGATATTGCCGACAAAGCCGTCACACACCACTACATCGGCTTCACCGCGATACAGGCCATCACCCTCGACAAAGCCGACGTAGTTGATACCGCGAGCATTCTGCAGCAGCGTTGCCGCCAGCTTGACCTGCTGATTACCCTTGATGTCTTCGGTGCCGATGTTGAGCAGCGCAACGCGTGGGCGCTGAATGCCCAAGGCCTGCGCCGCCACCGAGCCCATCAACGCGAACTGGTAGAGATGCTCGGCACTGCAGTCAACGTTGGCGCCCAGATCGAGCAACTGGCAAAAGCCTGACTGGGTCGGGATCGCCGCCACCATGGCCGGCCGATCAATGCCTGGCACGGTCTTGAGGACAAAGCGCGACAGCGCCATCAGTGCACCGGTATTGCCGGCACTGACGCAGGCCTGGGCCTTGCCGTCCCGCACCAGTTCAAGGGCAATGCGCATCGACGAATCAGGCTTGCTGCGCAACGCTTGCGAGGGCCGCTCATCCATCTCCACCACTTCACTGGCCGCGACAATTTGCAGGCGCGCGCGATCGGCAGCTGCTAGGCCGCTGACGAGTGGTTCAAGAAGGGAGGGTTGACCGACGAGGGTCAGGTGCAGCGAGGGCGTAGCCGAGAGGCAAGCGATACTTGCCTGAACAATGTTGCGGGGACCGAAGTCCCCGCCCATTGCGTCGATCGCGATGATCTGAGCGGACAAGATTTACTCGTCAGCGCCCTTGTCGATCACTTTGCGGCCACGGTAAACGCCTTCTGGCGAAACGTGGTGACGCAGGTGAATTTCACCGGTGGTTTTTTCTACCGACAGCGCGTTTTCCGACAGGGCATCGTGCGAACGACGCATGTCACGGGCAGAGCGGGATTTTTTGTTCTGCTGAACAGCCATAATTGATTAACTCCTAAACGTTTGGGTCACGCTTTAACTGCGCCAGGACGCTGAACGGGTTGGACCGCGTTACCTCGTCCTCGCTCGATTCGGGCTCATCGAGGCCCGCCGGCTGCTGGCATTCTTCCGGATGATGAGCAGGCACGATGGGCAAGGCGAGCAAAAGCTCTTCCTCGATCAGCGCCTGCAGATCCAAAGGATCTTCGCCCAGTTCCAGCACGTCATAGCCTTTCGGCAACGACTGGGTATTCGCACCCTCCTTCACCACCGCGTACGAACACTCGCTGTGGATCGGCAGGGTGACCAGCTCAAGACAACGCTGGCAAACCATTTTGACTTCGACGTCGAGCTCACTGTGGATAACCACGGCATGCTGTTCATCTCGTTCAAAATCGAACTTCGCCTGCACCGTACCGACATTGTCGGAAAGCGGGTCGCAGAGTCTTTCCAAATCAGCGAGTTGCAACGAACCTTGAAGGGTTACGCCACGATCGGCTAATTTGCGCGGGTCAACGTGAGGTGGAATCGGGTCATTCAACATAGGCGCAGCATTCTAGGGATGGCCCCCGCCCCTGTCAAAGGAAATTCGGTGGCAAGTGGATGATAGAATCGGTTGATCTGCCAAGGAGTCTACCATGCTGCCCCTGTTACTGGCTTCCAGCTCTGCCTACCGCCGCGAATTGCTCACCCGCCTGCGCCTGCCCTTCACCTCGGCAAGCCCCGACCTAGACGAACAGCGCCTGCCGGACGAACCCGCCATCGCGCTGGTCAAGCGCCTGGCGCAGCAAAAGGCCGAGGCATTGGCCGCAGCCCACCCCGGCCATCTGATCATCGGCTCTGACCAGGTCGCGGTGCTGGGCGAACAGATCCTCGGCAAGCCACATACGTTCGAGCGCGCCCGCGAGCAGCTGCTTGCCGCCAGTGGCCAACAGGTCACCTTTCTGACCGGCCTGGCGCTGCTCAACAGCAGCAGCGGCCATTGTCAGGTCGACTGCGTGCCGTTCACGGTGGTCATGCGCGAGTTGAGCCAGGCCAGTATCGAGCGCTATCTGCGCGCAGAGCAGCCTTACGACTGCGCCGGCAGTTTCAAAGCCGAGGGATTGGGGGCAAGCCTGTTCCAGAGCACCCATGGCAGCGACGCGACCAGCCTGATCGGGCTGCCGCTTATTCGCCTGGTGGATATGCTGCTGGAAGAAGGCGTACAGGTGCCCTGAAGGGAAACTGCTGGCCTGCACGCACAGGCCAGCAGCGCTTAGCGCAGGGTCGGTCCCTGGAAGCCCATCCACATTGCCAGGTGCTCAGCTACGCTGGCGCCGATGCGTTTGGAGAAACGGTCGAACGGCGACTCCTGGACTGTGAAATCGACCAGATTCTTCTCGCCAACGATGTCTCTGGCGACATAGCTGGCACTGCCCAGACCATCTACCAGACCTAGCGCCTTGGCCTGCTCACCGGACCAGATCAGGCCACTGAACAGCTCAGGGTGCTCTTTGTCCTTGAGCCTATCACCACGCCCCTGTTTGACCATGGCAATGAACTGCTGGTGAGTGGTGTTGAGCACGCCCTGCCAGAACTCGGTTTCTTCAGGTTTTTGCGGCGAGAATGGATCAAGGAACGCCTTGTGCTCACCCGCCGTATAGGTGCGCCGCTCGATGCCCAGCTTGTCCATGGCACCGACAAAGCCATAGCCCGCTGCGGTAACGCCGATCGAGCCGACCAGGCTGGCCTTGTCGGCATAGATCTCATCGGCAGCACTGGCGATGTAATAGGCACCCGAGGCACCAAGATCGGTGATCACTGCGTACAGCTTGATCTGCGGGTATTCGGCGCGCAGGCGGCGAATCTCGTCATAGACGTAACCGGACTGCACCGGGCTGCCGCCTGGGCTGTTGATACGCATCACCACTGCTTTGGTATTGGCATCCTTGAATGCCTCGCGCAGGCTCTTGATCAGGTTGTCGGCACTGGCCGCCTCCTGATCAGCAATAACCCCACGCACCTCGACCAGTGCGGTATGGCTGCCACTGCGCGAAGCAGCGCCGTCCATACTCATCAGCGGCGAGAACAGGAACAGGATGCCGAACAGGTAAAGGAACGTCAGCAGCTTGAAGAAGATCCCCCAGCGTCGCGCTCGACGCTGCTCCTGCACACCAGCAAGGAGGGTTTTCTCCAGCAGCTTCCAGCTCTTGCGATCCTCACTCTCGACCACTTCGGTCTCGGGCGCTTTCCACTCGTCAGCCATGCTCACCTACCTTGGAATTGATAATTGCGCCGAACCTGCCAACCACTCGCGCAGCTGGGAAAAGTGATCGATGCACACCTGCGGCCCGAACTCTGCCAGCGCCTGCAGCGACATAGCCCCGTAACCGACAGCCACCGAGTGCATGCCGGCGTTGTTGGCCATTTGCAGGTCGAACGCAGAATCTCCGACCATCAGCGCCTGGCCGGGTTCGGCGCGGCAATGGGCAAGAATTTCTTCAAGCATCAATGGGTGCGGCTTGCCGCGGGTTTCATCAGCCGCCCGAGTGATATCGAAAAAGTCTTCCCAGCCATTGGCCTTGAGCACCCGATCGAGCCCGCGACGGGCCTTGCCAGTAGCTACTGCCAGGCGATAGCCGTGGGCGCGAAACGCATCCAGCGACTCGACCACGCCGTCAAACAACGGTGACGGCTGCTGATCCAGCGCCATGTACACATCAGCATAGTGCTGACGGAAGCGTTCGACCTGCAGCGGCTCAAGATGCGGATACAGGGTCCAGATCGCCTCGCCCAGGGCCAGGCCGATAATGCCCTTGATTGCATCCTCGGCACTGGGCGCCTCACCGGCGCGCTCAGCGGCCTGATTCATCGCCAGAACGATGCGCCCGACAGAGTCAGCCAGGGTGCCATCCCAGTCAAAAATCAGCAGCTCGTAGGGTTTGCTCATGTGAAGTCAGGCCGCGCCAGGCGCTCTACAGTCTTGGCCCACATTTCGTCGACCGGTGCTTCAACCTTGAGCTCGCCGCCATCGGGCAGCGGCACGGTCAGGGCATAGGCATGCAGGAACAGGCGCTTGCCGCCGAGATCACGAATCTCGCGGGAGAATTCTTCATCGCCGTATTTGTTGTCGCCAGCAATCATGTGCCCGGCATGCAGGGCGTGCACGCGGATCTGATGGGTGCGACCGGTGATCGGACGCGCTTCGATCATGGTGGCGAAGTCGCCGAAACGGCGCAGCACCTTGAACAAGGTCAGCGCTTCCTTGCCCTCTTCGTTGACCTCGACCATACGCTCGCCAGAACGCAGGTTGCTCTTCTGCAATGGGGCATTGACCTGTTTCTTCGCGGTTGGCCAGTTGCCACGCACCAGCGCCATGTAGCGCTTGTCGACGCCATCACCGCGCAGGGCAGCGTGCAGATGGCGCAACATGCTGCGCTTCTTGGCGATCATCAGCAGGCCGGAAGTGTCGCGGTCGAGCCGGTGCACCAGCTCCAGTTCCTTGGCGTCCGGGCGCAACTGGCGAAACGCTTCGATCACGCCAAAGCTCAGGCCGCTGCCGCCATGCACGGCGATGCCGGCCGGTTTGTTGAGCACGATGAGCGCCTTGTCTTCATAGACAATGGCCGCCTCCAGGCGCTGCAACAGCGATTGTGCCACCGGCACCGGCTCGTCACGCTCGGGCAGACGCACCGGTGGCACGCGCACGATGTCGCCGGCCTGGATCTTGTATTCAGGCTTGACCCGACCCTTGTTGACCCGCACTTCACCCTTGCGCAGGATGCGGTAGACCAGGGTGCGAGGCACGCCCTTGAGCGCCGTGATCAGGAAATTGTCGATTCGTTGGCCGGCAAGCTCCGGCGCGACTTCGATCAGCTGAACGCCGGAAGTCGGAGGGGTATTGGTAGTCATGGCGCTGATAATAACAATTTTTTAGGGAATTGAAGCACTTAATCATTGCTGCTATAGTCGCGAACGCCGCCAAAAGCGGTGGGCCAGCGGTACACGGCGCTTTGCCAGCCCCTGACCAACGCAATTCTCGAGGACGCGAGGCCGTCCTACGGGGCTTTCGCCAGTTTATCGAAACACCTGGAAGCGCCACTCGCGCCGGGTAGAGAAGACCGAAAAGAATCATAAGTGTGGTAGTTCATCTGCTTAACTGGCTTTTTTCGCCGTGTCTCTGCACCGCCATCGTCACTTCCTCCTACACCCGGCGAATGCTTCGGAAATACCTGCCTTGGACATGAATGGCGCCAGCTTCCCTTATGAAGATGGCGAAAAATGCAACCCGTTGCGGATTCAGCGCGCGGCAGCACCCGAATTATCAGGGATACGTGCAGGGTGGAGATGCACAGCCCTCGGACCGTGTAGCACCGCGTCCGGCCACCGCCCCACTGTAATGGGCGGCGAGCGGATAAGGTCCTTACAGATGCCACGTAGGCGTCCACGGCTGACGGTTGATTCCTCCTCCTGACTGAGTGCACCAGGCCTGCCAGGTTGATCCCGATACCACAGGCCCACAGCACCGCAGCAACAGGACGCGTCGTCGCGACAACGGCAGGCTGGGCAACCGGCTGGTGCCGAACGTCGCCGACACGGGGGTGGTTCGCCACCCTTTGCGCACCTTGACACCGACCATGAGAAGTCGTGTGTGCCGAACGCCGTTTCCGGCAGCCCGGAAACCGACGGTACAACATGAAAAGAATGCTGATTAACGCAACTCAACCCGAAGAGTTGCGTGTAGCCCTGGTGGATGGCCAACGCCTCTACGACCTGGATATCGAATCCGGCGCCCGTGAGCAGAAAAAGGCCAACATCTACAAAGGCAAGATCACCCGGATCGAGCCCAGCCTCGAAGCCGCCTTCGTCGACTTCGGCTCCGACCGTCACGGCTTCCTGCCGCTGAAAGAAATCTCCCGCGAGTACTTCAAGAAGGCCCCAGAAGGCCGCGTCAACATCAAGGAAGTACTCACCGAAGGCCAGGAAGTCATCGTCCAGGTCGAGAAGGAAGAGCGCGGCAACAAAGGCGCCGCCCTGACCACCTTCATCAGCCTGGCTGGCCGTTACCTGGTGCTGATGCCAAACAACCCACGTGCTGGCGGCATCTCCCGCCGTATCGAAGGCGAAGAGCGCAACGAGCTGCGTGAAGCCCTCAACGGGCTGACCGTACCAGGCGACATGGGCCTGATCGTGCGCACTGCCGGCCTTGGCCGCAGCAGCGAAGAAATGCAGTGGGACCTCGACTACCTGCTGCAGCTGTGGACCGCCATCAAGGAAGCCTCGCTGGACCGCACCGCGCCGTTCCTGATCTACCAGGAAAGCAACGTCATCATCCGCGCCATCCGCGACTACCTGCGCCAGGATATCGGCGAAGTCCTGATCGACAGCATCGAAGCCCAGGAAGAAGCTCTGACCTTCATCCGCCAGGTGATGCCGCAGTACGCCAGCAAGGTCAAGCTGTACGAAGACAGCGTGCCACTGTTCAACCGCTTCCAGATCGAAAGCCAGATCGAGACCGCCTTCCAGCGCGTCGTCGAGCTGCCCTCGGGCGGTTCGATCGTGATCGACCCAACCGAGGCGCTGGTGTCGATCGACATCAACTCGGCGCGTGCCACCAAAGGCAGCGACATCGAAGAAACCGCCCTGCAGACCAACCTGGAAGCGGCTGAAGAAATTGCCCGCCAACTGCGTCTGCGTGATATCGGCGGCCTGATCGTCATCGACTTCATCGACATGACCCCGGCAAAAAACCAGCGTGCGGTCGAAGAGCGTGTGCGTGAATGCCTCGAGGCCGACCGTGCTCGCGTCCAGGTTGGCCGCATCTCGCGCTTCGGCCTGCTGGAAATGTCGCGCCAACGCCTGCGTCCATCGCTGGGTGAAAGCAGCGGCATCGTCTGCCCACGCTGCTCGGGCACCGGCATCATCCGTGACGTCGAGTCGCTGTCGCTGGCGATCCTGCGCCTGATCGAAGAAGAAGCCCTGAAAGACCGCACTGCCGAAGTGCGCGCGCAGGTGCCAATCCCGGTTGCCGCGTTCCTGCTCAACGAGAAACGCAACTCGATCACCAAGATCGAGATGCGCACCCGTGCTCGCATCATCATTCTGCCGAATGACCACCTGGAAACCCCGCACTTCGAAGTCCAGCGCCTGCGCGACGACAATCCGGAAGTGCTGACCAACCAGTCCAGCTACGAAATCGCCACCACCGAAACCGAGGAAGCGCCACAGCAGGCCGCGACCCGCACCCTGGTTCGCCAGGAAGCTGCGGTCAAGACCGCTCCACCGCGTACCAATGCTCCGGTACCGGCTGCTGTCGAAGAGGCTGCTCCGGTTGCTGCTGCGCCAGTACCAAGCATGCCTGAGCCAAGCCTGTTCAAAGGCCTGGTCAAATCGCTGGTGAGCCTGTTTGCCGCCAAGGAAGAACCGGTCGCTGCACCAGCTGCCACCGAGAAGCCTGTTACCGAGCGCCCACAGCGCAACGAAGAGCGCCGCAACGGTCGTCAGCAGAGCCGTAACCGTAACGGTCGTCGCGACGAAGAGCGCAAGCCGCGCGAAGAGCGTGCACCGCGTGAAGAACGCGCTCCACGTGAAGAACGCGCTCCACGTGAAGAGCGTGCACCGCGTGAAGAGCGCGCACCGCGTGAAGAACGTGCGCCGCGTGAAGAACGCGCTCCACGCGAGGAACGTGCTCCACGTGAAGATCGCCCACGTCGCGGCAACCGTGACGAGCGCCCTGTGCGTGAGCTGCGTGAGCCACTTGACGCTACCCCTGCATCTACTGAAGAACGCGCTCCGCGTGAAGAGCGCGCTCCTCGTGAAGAACGTGCCCCTCGCGAAGAACGTGCTCCACGTGAAGAACGTGCTCCACGTGAAGAACGCGCACCTCGCGAAGAACGTGCTCCACGTGAAGAACGCGCCCCTCGCGAAGAACGTGCTCCACGTGAAGAACGCGCACCTCGCGAAGAACGCGCTCCACGTGAAGAACGTGTGCCGCAGGAAGAGCGTCAACTGCGCCCAGCCGCCCAGGCTGACGAGCAGGCCGCAGAGATCGCCGATGAGCAACTGCCGAACGACGAGCTGCAGCAGGACGAACAAGAAGGCACTGATGGCGAACGCCCACGTCGTCGCTCGCGCGGCCAGCGTCGTCGCAGTAACCGTCGTGAACGTCAGCGCAATGCCAATGGCGATCTGATCGATGGCGACGAAGAAGGCAGCGAAGGCAACGAAAACGGTGAAGAACAGCAACCACGTCAGGCGACTGATCTGGGTGCCGACCTGGCCGCTGGCCTGGCCGTAACTGCCGCTGTTGCCACCAGCAACATCAGCGCTGCAGCCGAAGCACAAGCCAATCAGCAGGCTGAAATCGCTTCTACCCAAACGCCTGAAGCGGCTAGCGGTGAAGTTATCGCCCTGCCAGCCGAGCCTGCACAGCAAGCTGATGACGTTGCGATCGCCCCTGTGGTCGAGCAGCCTGTCAGCGAGCCGGTTGCAGTGGTCGAGCCGAGCATCGAGCCGGTTGTCGAGGTTGCGCCGCAGCCCGTAGTCGAAGCACCTGCAGTTGAAGCAACCCCGGTTGCTGCCGCAGAATTGGAAACTGCAGCGCCAGTTGCTGAAGCGCCAGTGATCGAGGCACCAGCCGCCGAAGCTCCAGTGGTTGAAGCCGCCGTGGTCGAGTCGGGTGAAGCCGAGAAGCCAGTGCACGTTGCCGAGGCCCCAGCGGCCGCGCCAGTCGAAGCACCGGTGGTCGAGCAGGCTGCACCGGTTGAAGCCAAGCCAGAAGTTGTCGAGGCAGCGCCTGTAGCGGCTGAACCGGCGCCTGTAATGCTGGCCAACGGTCGCGCACCGAACGACCCACGTGAAGTGCGTCGCCGCAAGCGTGAAGCCGAGGCCGCTGCTGCCGCAGCTCAGGCCCAGGCATCGACCGATGAGCACAAGCCTCATCACGGTTGATAACCACGGCTGAATGAAAAAGCCCCGCCAGTGCGAACTGGCGGGGCTTTTTTTTGCGTTGCATTCAGCGCTGCACTGGCATATCCATGTGCCACCTACTCAGTACAGATTCGGCTCCATCTCCAGCTCCACGCCAAACCTGGCGAAGATATCAGCCTGAATTTTCTGCGCCAGCGCATGCAACTGCGCCCCCGAGGCCTGGCCATAATTGACCAGTACCAACGACTGCAACCGATGCACGCCGGCATCGCCATCGCGATAGCCTTTCCACCCTGCCTGCTCGATCAACCAGCCCGCCGCCAGCTTCAGCTGGCCATCGGCCTGCGGATAAGCCACCACACCCGGATAGCGAGCGCGAAGCTGCTCGCCGAGCGCGGCGCTGACCAGCGGATTTTTGAAGAAGCTACCAGCATTACCCAGTTCGAGCGGGTCAGGCAGTTTCTCGCGACGAATGCTGCAGATCGCATCGCTGATTGCCTGCGCGGTCGGCTCGACGACCCCCTGCTCGTGCAGGCGCTGACGCACTGGGCCGTAGTCCAGGTGCGCATGCAAGCTGCGGCTCAGGGCAAAGCGCACGCGCAGGATCAACCAGCGGCCGGGATTGCGCTTGAACAGGCTGTCGCGGTAACCAAACCCGCACTCCTCAAGGGAAAAATCCTTGAGCTCACCTGTTTCACGGTCGAGTGCGGTCAAGCCGGCAAACACGTCTTTGATCTCGACGCCATACGCGCCGACGTTCTGCATCGGCGCGGCACCGACGGTGCCGGGAATCAGGCTGAGATTTTCCAACCCGCTGCAACCCTGCGCCAGGCTCCACTGCACAAACTCATGCCAAGGTTCACCGGCTTCAGCCTCGACTACCACGCGATCGCCCTCCTCACTCAGCAGCCGCCGGCCACGGCTGGCCATATGCAGCACCAGCGCGCTGATGTCACCGGTCAACAGCAGGTTGCTGCCACCGCCGATGACCAGCACCGGAAGCTCAAGGCGGGCTGCTTCGAGCAATGCCGCCCGCACCTCGGCGTCGCTGTGCGCCTGGGCGAAATAGCGGGCCTTGACGTCAATACCAAAGGTGTTGAAAGGCTTGAGCGATACCTGCTGTTGCCAGGTGGCAGTCATAGCCGACCCCTGATTTCATCGACCAACTGCTCGCACGCCAGCTCTATCAGGTCCAACACCTGCTCGAAACCGGCCGCGCCGCCGTAATACGGGTCGGGGACTTCATCCAACGCGCCGTCATAGCGACGCAGGAACAGATCCAGCTCGCCCCTGGACGCCGGCGGCCGTATGGCCTTGAGGTCGGCGAGGTTGCTGGCATCCATGGCCAGCACCAGATCGTTCTCGGCAAAATGGCCGGCCTTGACCTGCTGGGCACGTTGCGCCGACAGGTCATAGCCGCGCGCCAGCGCTGCCTTGCAGGTGCGCGCGTCCGGCGCCTTGCCCACGTGCCAGTCGCCCGTACCGGCCGATGCCACTTCTACCTGGTCGGCCAGCCCGGCGCGTTGCAACTGATGGCGCAAAACCCCTTCTGCGGTGGGCGAGCGGCAAATATTGCCCAGGCACACAAACAAGACGCGCATTAGGCCTCCAACAAGCGCCGAACGCGCTCCAGATCTTCTGGGGTATCAACGCCCACGGCGGGAGCCTCGAGCGCATCTTCAACGTGGATACGCACGCCATGCCACAGCGCTCGCAGCTGTTCCAGCGCTTCGGTCTGCTCGAGCCAGCACGGGCCCCAGTTGACGAAGTCCTGAAGAAAGCCGACGCGGTAGGCATACATGCCGATATGGCGGCGATAAGGCACTGCCGGCGGCAACTGCTCGCGGTTTACCGCAAACGCATCGCGGGCCCACGGCAACGGTGCACGGCTGAAGCTCAGGGCCAGGCCATTCTTGTCGCTGACTACCTTGACCGCATTGGGATTGAACACCGTCTGCGGCTCATGGATCGGCTCAGCCAGGGTGGCGATGCCAGCTTCTGGGTGCGCAGCGAGGTTGGCCGCGACCTGGTCGATGATCACCGGCGGGATCAAAGGCTCGTCGCCCTGCACGTTGACGACGATGGCATCACTGGCCAAACCCAGCTGGGCGGCAACTTCGGCCAAGCGATCGGTGCCCGATTCGTGCTCAGCGCAGGTCAGCAATACCTCGGCACCAAATGCCTGGCAGGCGGCAACGATGCTGGCGTCATCGGTGGCGATCACCACCCGGCTTGCGCTGCTTTTGCGCGCCTGTTCCCAGACGTGCTGGACCATCGGCTTGCCAGCGATCAACAGCAGCGGCTTGCCCGGCAGGCGCGTGGAGCGCAGCCGGGCGGGGATGACCACAGTGAAGTCCAGGCTCATTTGTCCAGACGCTCGTCGTCGGTCAAGGTGCGTGCTTCGCTTTCCAGCATGACCGGGATGCCATCGCGCACCGGGTAGGCCAGGCCTGCGCCTTTGCTGATCAGCTCGGTCTTGTCGGCGCTGAGCTTGAGCGGGCCTTTGGTGATCGGGCAAGCCAGGATATCAAGCAGTTTGGTGTCCATGAGTGCGTCCTTGGGGCCAAGCGGCCGGAAAATTGAACAGGGTCAGGGCTGCTGCGCAGGCAGCAGACGCTCAAGCTGGGCGTCGAACCAGGTAATGAAGGCCGGTGACGGTTGCGCCTCGACTGTCAGATACCACCAGTCGTCAGCGGCAAAGGCACGGCATTTCACCGCATCTTTTTCGGTCATCACCAGCGGCAGCGTCGGGCTGAACGTCAGCGCTTCGGCGCTGAACTGCGCATGGTCGGCAAACGGGTGCGGCACCGGCTGCCAGTTTAGCTGCAGCAGGGTGTTGAAGAAACGTTGTGGATTACCGATGCCAGCCACCGCATGCACGGCCTGGCCAGGGCTGAAATGGTCAAGCCCACGGCGTTGGTCACTGCGCAGGTTGACCAACGCCGAAGGCTTGAGTTGAAAGGCGAAGCCGTCTTCGCGGTCGCTGCTGGCACCGTTATAGAGCAGCGCGTCGACCTCATCGAGGCGCTCGACCGGCTCGCGCAGTGGCCCTGCGGGCAGGCATCGGCGATTGCCCAAGCCCCGTGCGGCATCGATCAGCACCAGCTCAAGGTCACGCGCCAGGCGGTAATGCTGCATGCCGTCGTCGCAAAGGATCAGGTCGAGGGGTTCGCTGGCAAGCAGCCCGCGTACGGCCGCCGAACGGTCGGGATCGATCATCAGCGGCACACCGGTGCGCTGAACGATCAACAACGGCTCGTCGCCGGCATGCTCGGCGCTGTGCTCCGCCGCCACCCGCCAGGGCAGCGAAGGCGGCTTGGCACCGTAACCGCGGCTGACCACACCGACGCGCAAGCCCCGCTTGCGGCAGTGTTCGATCAGCCAGAGGATCATCGGCGTCTTGCCGGTGCCGCCAACGGTAATATTGCCGACCACAATGACCGGCACCGGCGCGCGGTAAGCGGCGCTTGCACCACTGACGAAGCGCGCACGCTTGCGCAGCACGACGCGACGGTACAACAGCTCCAGCGGCCGCAACAAGGCCAGCGCCGGGTGGCCGTCGTACCAGGCAGCGAGCAAGCGCTCGGCGAAAGCCATCAGGGCGTCCCCGCTGCGGCCTCGACCGTGGTCATGCGCAGCTGGCTGAAACCAAGCTTGCCCGCCGCGTCCATGGCCGTCACCACCGACTGATGCGGGGTCTTGCCATCTGCGCTGATCGACAACGGCAGCTTGGTATCACCGCCAGATTCCTGCCGCAGCGCTTCGACCAGAGTGGCCAGGTCGCTTTTCGGCAGCAGATGATTGTTCACCGAGTACACCCCGTCGGCACTGATGGTGATATCCACCCGCTTGCCCTCGTCGGCCTCGGCCGGCGCGCCTGTAGAGGCCTCCGGCAGTTCGACCCGCAGCTGGTTTTCGCGGGTGAAGGTGGTGGTGACGACGAAGAACAGCAGCAGCACGAACACCACGTCGATCAACGACGCCAGGTTGATGTCGACGTTCTCCCGCGCACGGTTGCGCCGAAACTTCACGCCTTGACTCCCGCCACTTCCACTTCGCGATCACCTTGCACGACTTCGACCAGCTTGATCGCCTCTTGCTCCATACCGACCACCAACTCGTCGATGCGACGCAGCAGGAAGCGGTGGAAGAACACCGCCGGGATACCGACCATCAGGCCTGCAGCCGTGGTCACCAGGGCTTTGGAGATGCCACCGGCGAGCACCGAAGCGTTGGCGGTCATCTGCGACCCCATGAACGCGCTGAAGATTTCGATCATGCCCAGCACGGTACCGAGCAGACCGAGCAGCGGTGCCATCGCAGCGATGGTGCCGAGCGTGCTGATATAGCGTTCGAGCTCGTGAATAACCCGCGAGGCGGCTTCTTCAATGCACTCTTTCATGATTTCGCGGCCATGGCGCGAATTGGCCAGGCCGGCAGCGAGGATCTCGCCCAGCGGCGAGTCAGCGCGCAGGCTCTTGAGCTTGTCACTGGTGAGCTGCTTGTCCTTGATCCACATCCACACCTGACCCAGCAGGTGCGGCGGGGTTACGCGACTGGCACGCAGGGTCCACAGGCGTTCGACGACGATAGCCATGGCGACGATGGAGCTCAGAATGATCGGCAGCATCATCCAACCACCGGACTTTACCAATTCCCACACAGTAATCATCCCCTCGAAAAAGGCCGCCACTCTACCATAGGATCGCCCTCGGCTGAGTTGCCGGAGGTCGCAACAATGCGCGTGCCGGGGTCATTCTTTGTCACGCCAGAACCTGCGCTGGGCACGCTGCCCGGCAACCTGGGATTGAGCGCCCAAGCGCAAGCTCAAGGCGCCCTCTATGGCGGTGTCGTGAATCGCCAGCCCATGGCGCTGGTAGCGTTCCAGCACCTGCGCATGCGGATGGCCGAAACCGTTGTGCACACCGCGGGAAATCAATACGCCGCGCGGCCTGGTGGCAGCAATGAACGCCTCGGTGGAGGAACTGCGACTGCCGTGGTGCGGTGACTGCAGCCAGTCGATGCGTTTGCCTTCATGCGCCGCCAGCCAGGCGCGTTCGGCGCTGGCTTCAATGTCGCCGGCCAACAGCAGACGCTCGCCCTGCGCCTCGACCAGCAATACGCAGGAGCGGTCATTGCTCGAGCGCCCCTGCGGCCAATGCCAGAGTGAAAAGTCGACACCGTCCCACTGCCAGCCCTGCCCCGTCTCGCAGCTTTGTGCCTGGAAGGCCTGCTCCGACTCACCGACCACAACGCGCTCGACCGACAGGCCGCGCTGCACGGCCGCTGCGCCGCCGGCATGGTCGGCATGGGCATGGCTGATCAGCAGCACATCCAGTCGATCGACACCCAGTTTACGCAAAGTGGGCAGCACTACACTTTCGCCCAGATCGCTCTCGCCGCGCGCTGGGCCAGCATCGTAGAGCAGGCTGTGGTTCCGCGTGCGCAAAAGGATCGCCAGGCCTTGGCCGACGTCCAACTGCAGCACCTCGACCTGCCCCTGCGGCAACGACTTGCCAGGCACCCACAGCGCCAGCAGCATCAGCGCGCCCAGGCCACGCATGGGTACGCCCCGGGGCAGCAACACGATCAACGCGCCACTGAGCACCAGCAACCAGGCCAGTAGCGGCAACTGCCGGGCAATCCATGCCGGTTGCCACTGAGCTACCACCGTCAGCACGTCGAACAACCCAGCCAGCGCCGCGCCGGCCAGCCATAGCAGCAGTTCGCCAACCCCCGCCAGCGGCAGAAACAAGGTGCCCAGCAACGCCAACGGCAGCACCACCAAGCTGATCCAGGGCACCGCGAGCAGATTAGCCAACGGCGCGCTCAGACTGATCGGCAGGCCCAGCGCCAGCATCGCCGGCAACAAGCCGATGGCGATCACCCACTGCGCACGCGTCCACGCTTGCCAAGGCCGCCAACCGCCAAGGCGCTGGGCAAAGCAGTAGATCAGCACTGCCACCGCGCCGAACGACAACCAGAATCCGGGCAGCAAACTGGCCAACGGCTCAACCAGCAGCACACCGCACAGCGCCATCAACAGTGGTACAAAGGCGCTCAATTGGCGAAAACCCAGGCGCCAGAGCAGCACCACCGCCAGCATCAGACAGGCCCGCTGCACCGGCACGCCAAACCCGGCCAGCCAGCCGTAGCCCAGCGCGGCCGTCATGGCCAGCCCGCACGCCCACGGCAGCCATGGCCAGCGCCGCGGCCAACCTCCGTAACGTGCCAGCCCCGCCACCAGGCCGTAGACCAACCCTGCGACCAACCCGATGTGTTGGCCCGAGATGACCAACAAGTGCACCGTGCCGGTCGCCTGCAGCGCTTGCCAGTCTTGCCTGGCCAGCCCCGAGCCATCGCCCAGAACCAGCGCCGCCAACGCCGCTTCGCGGCCCCAGGCATCCACTGCCAGCAGGCGCTGGCGCAGACTGTCGCGCCAGCCGCCGGCCACCGGCTCCAGCAACTCTCCCGCCTTGACCGTGCCAGTGGCGCCGATGCGCCGGGCCAACAGCGTCGCCTCGCGGTCCGGCCCATGTGGATTGAGCAGGCTGCGCGGGCGTTTCAGGGTCACGACCAGGCGCCAGCGCTCTCCGGCACGAATCTCTGGGCCGTCGAACCAGCTCAGTTGCAAGCGCCTGGGTAATTCGGCGCGGCGCGAAGCGGGTTCCTCCAGCTCGAAGCGCACACCGTGGGCCGATACCGCTGGCAGGCCGACCACGCGCCCCTCAAGCCATAGCGTGCGGCCATCGAGCGAATGCGCCAGACGATCATCCAGCGCCTGCTGCGCCGACCAGCACGCCCAGCAAAAGCCCAGTAGCAAGCAGCCCAGCGGCCAGACTCGCGTAGCCAGGCAGCCAAGCGCAGCGAGCAGCATCACGACTAGCCAGCCGACCGTCGGCAGAACGGGTAGAAAGCCCAGGCACAACAACCCGAGCGCAAGCGCCAACATCCCTGTGCGCATAAGGTAGAGCTCCGCAAGCAAGACAGCCTGCAGAGGAATAGCGTATTTAAGGGTCAGTCTTGCTCAACAATTGTCACAAACTCTGAACAAGCCATTCCGGGAATCAAGGCATACTTGCCCGATCACTGCCCCGGGAGCCCCCATGCCGCGCCGCCTGTTCAAACGGTACATGCCGGATCCGACCAGCATTCGGGAACACAAGTCCTTACGCTTTTTCGGCAAGCTGCTGCACGACCCCAACCTCTGGCACCTGAACCGTCATTCAGTGGCACGGGCCATGGGCGTGGGCCTGTTTGCCGCATTGATCCCGATGCCGATGCAGATGCTGCTGGCCGCCAGTCTGGCGATCCCGCTGCGGGGCAACCTGCCGATTGCGGTCAGCCTGGTCTGGCTAACCAATCCGCTGACCATGCCGCCGGTGTTCTTCGTCACCTACATGACAGGCGCCTGGCTGCTGCAGACGCCACCACGCAGCCTGCCCGACGACCTCACCTTCGAGTGGATCACCGACCAGCTGGCTACCGTGTGGCAGCCATTTTTGCTCGGCTCAGTGGTGTGCGGCGTGGTGCTGGGCATCGCCGCCTACTTCATCACCATGAGCTACTGGCGCTGGTGGGTCGGCCGCCAGTGGCGGCGCCGCAAGCAACGTATGTCATGCACGCATGCCGCGGCCGCTGACCAGCAGGCGAATGCACAGGGCATACAGCACAGCCGTGGCCACCAGCATGAAGGTGATCGCAGTACCGATACTGATATCCGAAACCCCTAGGATGCCGTAGCGGAACGAGTTGACCATGTGCAGCACCGGGTTCGCCAGCGACACCACCTGCCAGAACGGCGGCAACAGGCTGATCGAGTAGAACACCCCGCCCAGGTAGGTCAGCGGGGTCAGCACGAAGGTCGGGATAATCGAAATATCATCGAAATTGCGCGCAAACACTGCGTTGACGAAGCCCAGCAGCGAGAAGATGGTTGCGGTCAACAGCACTACCACCACGGTCACGCCCAGGTGATGCACCTGCAGGTGGGTGAAGAACATCGACAGGATGGTCACGATCACCCCTACCGCCAACCCACGCAGCACGCCGCCGAGCACATAGCCGATAAGGATGGTGTGCGGCGACACCGGCGACACCATCAGCTCCTCGATCGAGCGTTGGAATTTGCTGCCGAAGAAGCTCGAGACCACATTGCCATAGGAGTTGGTGATCACCGACATCATGATCAGCCCAGGCACGATGTACTCCATGTAGGTAAAGCCACCCATGTCGCCAATCTGCCGACCGATCAGGTTGCCGAAGATGACGAAGTACAACACCATGGTGATGGCCGGCGGCAGCAGTGTCTGCGGCCAGATCCGCAGGAAGCGACGCACTTCGCGGTAGACGATGGTATTCAGGGCGACCCAGTTGGTGCGCAGTTCCACACTCATACGGCCACCTTCGACAGGTTTTTCTCTACCAGTGACACGAACAACTCCTCAAGCCGGTTGGTCTTGTTGCGCAGGCTCTGCACCTCGATGTTCTGCAAGGCCAGCTGGCCGAACAGCGCGGTGATGCCGATATCCTTGTCGACCTGCACTTCCAGCGTGTGCGGGGTGATCAGCCGGCACGGGTAGCCGTGCAGGGTTGGCACCGTGGTCAGGTCCTGCTTCAAGTCCAGCACAAAAGTCTCGACATGCAGCGTGCCGAGCAGTTTGCGCATGCTGGTGTTTTCGACAATGGTGCCGTGGTCGATGATGCCGATGTTGCGGCACAGCTGCTCGGCCTCTTCCAGGTAATGCGTGGTCAGGATGATGGTGATGCCTTTCTCGTTGAGCTCGGTGAGAAAGCTCCACATCGACCGACGCAGCTCGATATCGACGCCCGCGGTTGGCTCGTCGAGGATCAACAGGCGCGGCTCGTGAATCAGTGCACGGGCGATCATCAGCCGACGCTTCATGCCGCCAGACAATGAGCGTGATGGCACGTCGCGCTTGTCCCACAGGCCCAACTGGGTCAAGTACTGCTCGGCGCGTTCCTTGGCCAGCTTGGGCGGGATGCCGTAGTAGCCGGCCTGGGTGACGACGATATCGAAGGTCTTTTCAAACTGGTTAAAGTTGAATTCCTGCGGCACCACGCCCAGGCAACGCTTCAGCGCGGCAGGCTCGCGGTCGAGGTCATGGCCAAAGACATTGACGCTGCCGCTGGTCTTGTTGACCAGGGTCGAGAGAATGCCGATGGTGGTAGATTTGCCGGCGCCGTTGGGGCCGAGCAAGGCGAAGAAGTCACCTTCGGCGACATCCAGATCAATACCCTTGAGGGCCTGGAAGCCGTTGCCGTAGGTTTTGGTCAGCTGTCGGATGGACAGAGCAGAACTCATAGCGGGTCACGTACCATTCTAGGAGGTTCAGGACACGCCAGATCAGGTCACTGGCGCAGTGAGTGCGGCCATGGTGCAAGCCAGGGCCACACAAGTACAGTCATGTGCATTGATAGTGACTATCGAAAGCGCACAGGTGTTCGATCAGGTCAGCGCGGTCATTACCGCCGCTTGATAGGCCGGCCGCGCCTTGAGGCGCTCATACCAGGCCTGCAGATGGGGCAACTCAGGGCGCTCGATGGGCATCTCGAACCAGGCGTAGGCGAAACAGCCCAGGGGAATGTCACCCATGCCGATCTGCTCGCCGGACAAGTACGGTTGCCTGGCCAAGGTCTCATCGGCGATCGTCAGCAGGTTGCCACAGGTCTTTAGCGCGGCGTTGATAGCCACCCAGTCGCGTTGCTCCTCGGGCGTGCGCAGGATGCCCCAGAACAGCGGCCGGAACGGCGTGGCCAGGGCTGACGTGGTCCAGTCCATCCATTTATCCGCCAGCGCTCGCTGGCGCGGGTCTTCCAGATACCAGCCCTGCTCGCGGCCGTACTCGGCGCACAGGTAGCGGACGATGGTGTTGGACTCCCACAGCACCAGGTCGTCATCTTCGAGCATCGGCACCAGGCCGTTAGGGTTGCGCGCGCGATACTCGGGGTCGTTGACCACACCAAAGGCGCCGCCAGCATCGATGGCCTGGAACTCCAGCCCGAGCTCGTGGGCAATCCACAGTGCCTTGCGCACATTGCTCGAATTTTTACGGCCCCAGATCTTCAGCATGGCAAGCTCCCTGTGTATGCAATAGACGCATCAGTCTACTCCAGCCGAGCACGCTTATGGGCGGGTGTTGTCGTATCACAGTCGTTCACGACACATGCGTTGACATCAACCTGGCGAACTCCCAAGGTCATGTCCTGTCACTGAACAGACGAGGCCGTTCGGCAGATGCCGGCTAAGCTCTGTGGGGTCGGCCCAAGCCCAAGCTTCCAAGGAGGAAGACCTATGTTGCTGTTGTGGTTGGTGGTGCTGCTGATTGGTGCGGCATATCTCACGCACCGGCGCTTGCCGCCTTTGCAGATCATCGGCATCGTTGCCGCCTATACCTTGCTGATGGGAATCTTCAGCAGTGCACCGGGCTGGTTACTGGTGCTGATCTGGCTACCGCTGGCGGCGATCACCGCCCTGCTGGTGCTGCCTGACTGGCGGCGCAAGGTGTTTACCGGGCGCGTGTTCAGCTGGTTTCAGAAAACCCTGCCGCCGATGTCGCAGACCGAGCGCGAAGCGATCGACGCCGGCACGGTGTGGTGGGACGGCCAGCTGTTCAGCGGGCAACCGAACTGGAACACGCTGCTCGACTACCCCGCACCGAAGCTCACAGAAGAAGAACAGGCGTTCATCGACGGCCCGACCAACGAGCTGTGCGCGCTGGTCAGCGACTGGCAGATCGGCCAGGACCTCGACCTGCCGCCTGCGGCCTGGGCGCATATCAAGGCGCATGGCTTCTTCGCCCTGATCATCCCCAAGGAATACGGCGGCAAAGGCTTCTCGGCCTATGCCCATTCCCAGGTCGCGATGAAACTGGCCACCCGCAGCGGCGACCTGGCCTCGACGGTGATGGTGCCCAACTCGCTCGGCCCGGCCGAACTGCTGCTGCACTACGGCACCGACGAACAACGCAACCATTACCTGCCGCGGCTGGCGCGCGGTGACGAGATCCCCTGCTTCGCCCTGACCGGCCCACTGGCCGGCTCCGATGCTGGCGCCATGCCCGACACCGGCATCATCTGCAAGGGTGACTGGCAAGGCGAACAAGTGCTCGGCCTGCGCTTGAACTGGGAAAAGCGCTACATCACCCTCGGCCCCGTCGCCACCCTGCTCGGCCTGGCCTTCAAGGCCTATGACCCGGAGCATTTGCTCGGCGACCGAGAAGAACTGGGCATCAGCCTGGCCCTGATCCCGACCGACACCCCCGGCGTCGATATCGGCAAACGCCACCTGCCACTGGGCGCCGCCTTCATGAACGGCCCCAACAGCGGCAAGGACGTCTTTATCCCCTTGAGCTACCTGATCGGTGGCCAGGAAATGCTCGGCAAGGGCTGGATGATGCTGATGAACTGCCTGTCGGTAGGCCGCTCGATTTCGCTGCCTGCGGTCGGCACTGGCGCCGCCAAGTACACCAGTCTGGTGACTGGCCAGTACGCTCGCGTACGCGAACAGTTCAACGTGCCGCTGGCGGCGTTTGAAGGCATTCAGGAATCGCTGGCACGCATTGGCGGCAACGCCTGGCTGATGGACAGCGCCCGCCTGCTGACGGCCAAGGCTGTCGACCTCGGCGAGAAACCCTCGGTATTGTCGGCGATCCTCAAGTACCACCTCACCGAACGTGGCCGCGAGTGCATCCAGCACGCCATGGACGTGCATGGTGGCAAAGGCATCATCATGGGCCCGAACAACTACCTGGGCCGCAACTGGCAAGGCGCGCCGATCTTCATCACCGTCGAAGGCGCCAACATCCTTTCGCGCAACCTGATGATCTTTGGCCAGGGCGCGATCCGCTGTCATCCGTTCGTGCTCAAGGAAATGGCCCTGGCCGGCCGCGAAGACCGCGACCAGGCGCTCAAAGAGTTCGATGCGCTGCTGCTCAAACACATCGGCTTCGCCGTCGGCAACGCCGCCAGCACGCTGGTACTTGGGCTTGGTCTGGGCCGCTTCGAGCGCGTCCCCGGCGATGCCCTCAGCCAAGGCTACTTCCGCGCCCTCAACCGCCAGGCCGCAGCCTTTGCCCTGCTTGCCGACCTGTCGATGATGCTGCTGGGCGGCGCGCTGAAACGCCGTGAACGGCTCAGTGCACGCCTGGGCGATGTGCTCAGCTACCTCTACCTCGCCTCCGCCGCACTCAAGCGCTACCACGATCAAGGCTCGCCTGAATACCTGCAGCCGCTGCTGCGCTGGGCCATGGAAGAAAGCCTGGGCAAGGCCGAGCACGCACTGGACAGCCTGCTCGACAACTTCCCCAACCGCTTCGTCGGCTGCGCCCTGCGTGTACTGGTATTCCCATTCGGTCGCCAGCACACAGGCCCAAGCGATCAGCTCGACGCCGAAGTTGCCGAGTTGATCGGCCGCGGCAAGGGCGACCCAGCTCTGGAAGAGCTGCTCGCCGGTTGCTACCGCCCGGATAGCCAAGGTGACCCGGTCGCCGCCCTGCAGCATGCCTGTGACCTGCTCGACGACGCCGCACCGCTGCACAAAACCCTGCATCAAGCGATCAAGCAGGGCAAGGTCGCGCCAGCGCCTGGTAAATCAGTGATCGATGCAGCGGTCACTGCCGGCGTGCTGCAGCCTGACGAAGGGCAACGCCTGCACGCCGCTGAAGCAGCGCGACGGGTGGTGATCGACGTTGACGCCTTCGACAAAGAGCAACTGCTGCCAACTGCCGAAAAAGTGCGTTAAGGGCAACGGGGCCCAGCGTCGTGCTTCGGCACGGCGCTGGGTCGCCTGAGGCGGCATTCAGGCGTATACTCCGCGCCCCGTTTCAGCCAACCCCGAGGAATCTGCTCATGGCCAACACCCACCTGGAGTATCACCTGCAACTGCTCCAACATCTGCGCACCATCCTGGTGGCCCTGGGCGAAGCCGAGCAAGTGCCGGATGAAAGCCACGCGCTGTTTCTCGAGCGCTTCGACGAGCTGCTGACCCTGCTGCCGCAAGATCCACTGGAAAGCCAGTACCTGGGCCAGGACCTGCTCTGCCAGGTTATCCAGCGCTACCCGCAAATCGCCCACCTCGTCCCCCGCGACCTGCTGTGGTTCTTCGCCGGCGACTGCCTGCACTTCATGCCTGATGACGAGCTGGATTTGTATCAGGCACTGGAAGAGCGGCGCTTCGAGGCAGAAGAGAACGATGAGCCGTTTGATTGGCACATGGAGAAGCGCCTGCTTAGCCAGGCGGCGCCGGGGGATACGCAGCACTGATAGCCCCACGTGCGGCCTTGCTGACTCCAGTCTCATACAAATAGAGCAGTGATTTCTCACTGCTCTACTCCCCTTGCTACTAATACTTTCTTACCGTATCAACGGCACCCTTGTCGCACTCGATGGCATGAAGACTGCCTGCGGTGCCAGCCTGATTGCCAGTGCCAGCCACGGCTCCGTGCATCGTTGAAGTACCGTTCACGCAACAGGCCTAAATCGCAGCCAAAAAAAAACGCCACTTCAAACGAAGTGGCGTTTTCAAATTGGAGCGGGAAACGAGACTCGAACTCGCGACCCCGACCTTGGCAAGGTCGTGCTCTACCAACTGAGCTATTCCCGCGGGGTGAAGCAAACTGCTGATGGTGTGAAGCAGCACGAAGCCCTTCACCACCCTGTACCGTCATGAACGCCACAGCTTTTAAACTGGAGCGGGAAACGAGACTCGAACTCGCGACCCCGACCTTGGCAAGGTCGTGCTCTACCAACTGAGCTATTCCCGCAAATGGCGTCCCCTAGGGGACTCGAACCCCTGTTACCGCCGTGAAAGGGCGGTGTCCTAGGCCACTAGACGAAGGGGACAATGCCGACGCTTTGCAGCGTACCAGGTACAAACCCTGGATTTCTTTTTTCGAGCCCTGCCGTGAGGCAAAACCCTGAAAACTGGAGCGGGAAACGAGACTCGAACTCGCGACCCCGACCTTGGCAAGGTCGTGCTCTACCAACTGAGCTATTCCCGCAATGGCGTCCCCTAGGGGACTCGAACCCCTGTTACCGCCGTGAAAGGGCGGTGTCCTAGGCCACTAGACGAAGGGGACACGCTACATCTTCACTATTTCTTACTACCTGCTGCGTGTCGCGGTTAGCTTTCCGCTGCAAGTGGCGCGCATTCTAGGGATGCAGTGGAAAGCCGTCAACCCCTTTGTATAAATTTATTTAAATCAATGACTTCGCGGATAGATGGGCGGCTATAGAAGCAGCGCTCGGGGATTGGCGTTGATTTTTTGACAGCAGCCCGGCAAGCTCGCAGCAAAGTGCCACTAGCGATCAGCTGCGCTGCAGTTTTTGCCGTGCAGGCCGACACAGGATACAGGCATCGTGCCTGGCGTCCGCCAAGCTGCACTGTTCGCCCTCCAGCGAACTCACTACACTCATTGCAGCAAAACTTATTCATGAGGCGTTAACGGTGACACCACTTCTGATCACTCTGCTCATCGTTGCCGGCATTGCCCTGCTGATCGTCATCGGCTACCTCAACAATGTGGTCGAGAACAGCAAGCTCGAACGCGCACGGCTGAAAATCGAGCTGGCCGAGCGTGCACGCCGCTGCGGCGAAATCAACGAGACGTTCCCCGGGCAGCTGATGAGCCCGGCGCTGAAGCTGTTGATGACGCGCCTGGAACACAACGTCACGCAGCGCCAGCTGGCGGTGGACAAGAACAGCGCCCCCCTGAAAGCGCGCCTGGCCGAGCTGGAAGGTTTGATTGCGCTGGGCGACAAGCTGCCGGTGAACAACCCACCGAGCCCGATCCAGACCGAAGTCAAAGCCAAGGATGTGCGTTTCCTGCTGGAAGCACTGCACAATCAGATCGTGCGTGCCACCCAGGAAGGCTTCCTGGCCAGCAACGAGGGCAAGTACTGGGTCAAGGAAATCCGCCATATCCTGGTGCTGCTGCACATCGAGTTCTTCAACAACCTCGGCCAGCAGGCGCTCCAGCAAAATCAGCCTGGTCAGGCGCGGTTGGCCTTCGAGCGCGGCGTGCAGTACCTGCGCAAGCAGCAGGAGCCCAAGCAGTATGAAGAGCAGTTGACCTACCTGGAGAAGCTGCTGGCCCGCGCCAACGCTATGGTGCTGGACCAGATGGAGCCTGCCGAGAGCGACAACAATGAGTTGACCGAAGGCCTCAAGACCGACGAGGAAGAGACTTGGAAGAAAAAGGTCATCTACGACTGATTGGCATGCTGCATCGGTTGCAACACAGCACAAGGGGCCTGATCAGGCCCCTTGTCGTTTTCAGCAGTCGGTCAATTCCAGAAAGATCGCCGCCAATCGCTCCAGCCCCATCTGATCGGCCTCACTGAAACGCGCAAGCCTGGGACTGTCGAGGTCGAGCACGCCAATCAGCCTGCCCTCCTTCACCAGCGGAATCACCAGTTCGCTCTGCGATGCACTGTCACAGGCGATATGCCCGGGAAACGCGTGCACGTCTTCCACCCGCTGGGTCTGCCGGCTAGCTGCAGCCGCACCGCACACGCCCTTGCCGAAGGGAATGCGCACGCAGGCCACCTGCCCCTGGAATGGGCCAAGTACCAGCTCTTCGTCACGGTTGATATAGAAGCCGGCCCAGTTCAGGTCATCCAGCTGGCTGTACAGGAATGCCGAGAACTGCGCGGCATTGGCGATGAAGTCGCGCTCGTCGGCAAACAGCGCCTGCGCTTGCGCGGCCAGCAGGTGGTAGCCGTCCAGGCCTGCGCCACTGGCATTGAGGTCGATCATTTCAGTTTTGCTCCAGCAATTGCAGGCCGACCCAATAACGGGCGAACTGATAGGCACAGCGGCCGTTACGATTACCGCGTCCGGTGGCCCAGCGCACGGCGAGAATTTCCAGGGCTTCGTCGCGCTGCCATTGCAACCCGGCGGTACTGGCCAGTTGGCCGATCCAGTGCTCGACCACATCGAGGAAGTGCTCCTGGGTGAACGGGTAGAACGACAGCCACAGGCCGAAGCGGTCAGACAAGGCGATCTTGTCCTCCACCGCCTCGTTGGGGTGCAGCTCGCCGTCAACCATCTTCCAGTTTTCGTTGTCGCTCTGCTTCTCCGGCACCAGGTGGCGGCGGTTGGAGGTGGCGTACAGCAGGACGTTGTCCGGCGCCTGCTCCAGCGAGCCATCGAGCACGCTCTTGAGCACGCGGTAGTCGCCCTCGCCTGCTTCAAACGAGAGGTCATCGCAAAACAGCACGAAGCGTTGCTTGAGCTTGCTCAACTGCTCGACCACCCGCGGCAAGTCGGCCAGGTGATCGCGCTCGATCTCGATCAAGCGCAGACCGGCGCCGGCGTGCTCGGCGAGCAAAGCGCGCACCAGCGACGACTTGCCGGTGCCACGCGAGCCCCACAGCAGAGCGTGGTTGGCCGGCAGGCCGTTGATGAATTGATGGGTGTTGCGGCCGAGTTGATCGCGCTGCTTGTCGACCCCGATCAGGTCGGACAGACGCATGTCCAGGCTGACTTCCAGCGGCATCAGGTAGCCGCTGCGGCCATCGCGCTGCCAACGGGCAGCCAGGGTGGTGTCCCAGTCGATCTGCGGGCGCAGCGCGGGCAGCAGCGGTTCGAGCCGGGCGAGCACCGATTCGGCGCGCTCGAGAAAGGCGGTGAGGCGGGGGTCCATGGTGACTCCTGGTTAAAACGGATTCAGGGAAAGGCTGAATGTTTGACAGACCCACCAGCTGCCGAGATTGATCGGCTATGCTTGCGCAGCGCAGGAGCGCGAAACCGGCTTGGGATCCATGGATATAAAGTTCACCAATCGTCTGTCTTACAAGCAAGCCCGGCTGACTGTCCTGGTCGGCTTCATACTGGGAACATTGCTCAGTCTCATCCAGATCGGTATCGATTATGCCAGCGAAGACGCGTCTATCAACCGCGAAGTGCAGGCATTGCTGCAAATCAGCCACAACCCCGCCTCGCGCATCGCCTACAACATCGACACCGAGCTTGCCCAGGAACTGACCGGCGGCCTGCTGCAATCGCCGGCGGTGATCCGCGCGCGGCTGATCGACAACAACGACACGGTGCTGGCCGATGTGCAGCGCCCGCGCCTGGAAGACCGCTACCGGCTCCTGAGCGACTTTCTGTTCGGCGAGCAACGCCAGTTTCAGGAGCGCCTGCACCTGGCGCAGATGCCCAAGGACTACCTCGGCACGCTGTACCTGGACGTCGACACTTACACCTTTGGTGGGCGCTTTCTCGAGCGCGCATGGGTGACCCTGCTCAACGGCTTTACCCGCAGCCTGGTGCTGACCGGCATCCTCCTCGGGCTGTTCTACATGATGCTGACCAAGCCACTGGTGACGGTGATTGCCGCGTTGAGCAACAGCGACCCGCGCCAGCCCCAGCAGACCCGGGTGGATTGCCCGCCCGGGCACGAGTCGGACGAAATCGGCGTACTGGTCAAGGTGGCCAATCGGCAGTTCGTCAGCATGGCCACCGAGATCCAGCAGCGTCGCGCCGCGGAAAACCGCCTGACCGACTACCTCAACGAACTGGAGGACCGCGTCTCGGCCCGCACCAACGAGCTCAAGGCAAGCAACGATCGCCTCAGCCAGACCAACCAGGACCTTGAAGAAGCACGCCGCCGCGCCCTGGAAATGGCCCAGGCCCGTGCGGCGTTCCTGGCCAACATGAGCCACGAGATCCGCACCCCGCTGAACGGCATGCTGGGCATGATCTCGCTGGCCCTGGACAGCGGCCTGCCGGCCGAGCAGCGCCAACAGCTGTCGATCGCCCATGATTCGGGCAAGGTGCTGGTCGAGCTGCTCAACGATATCCTCGACCTGTCCAAATTCGACGCCGGCCAGCTGGAGCTGGAGCGCATCCCGTTCGACCTCGGCGCGATGGTCGAAGACACCGCCAACCTGCTGTCGCAGAACGCCGCGGCCAACGTCGAGCTGACCTGCCTGATAGCCAGCCAGTTTCCCAGTACCGTGCTCGGCGACCCCACGCGGGTGCGCCAGATCGTCAGCAATCTGCTGTCCAATGCGCTCAAGTTCACCCGCTTTGGCCGTGTCGATGTGCGCCTGTCGCCAATTGTCGGCGGCGTACGCCTGGAAGTCTGCGACACCGGCATCGGCATCCCCGAAGAGGCCCAGGCACGGATCTTTCAACCGTTCACCCAGGCCGGTGCCGGCATCACCCGCCAGTACGGCGGCACCGGCCTGGGCCTGGCCCTGACGCGCAACCTGTGCAAAGCCATGCAAGGCCACCTGCATATCCAGTCAGCCGCAGGCTTTGGCAGCCGTTTCAGCGCCGACCTGCCGCTGCTGACCCACACCGAAGCGATTCCCGCCGCGCCGCTGCGTGGACGCGTGGTGGCCCTGAGCAAGGCCGGCAGTGGCCTGGCCGAGCTGCTGAGCAGCAACTTGCCTGGCTGGGGCATGGACTATCAACAGCACGAAAGCGCCAGCACGCTGCAGCCAGGCGCCTTCGAGCTGTTGATCACCGATGACCTCGAGCAACTGCTCGCGCTGCGCCCGCAATTCGCTGCGCCGATTCTGCTGGTCACAGCCTACGGCAACTTCCTCCCCTCCGAGCGCGCCGGCGAGCTGGCTCCGCTGGTGCAGCTGGCTCGGCCATTGGCACGCAACGCGCTCTACCAGGCGCTGCGGCGGATGCTCCAGGGCGAACAGGCCAACACCGCCCCCGTGCAGGCTTCGCCCAACGCCCTCCAGCACCGCGCACGAGTGCTGCTGGTCGAAGACAATCCAGTCAATCAACTAGTGGCCAAGGGCATGCTGGGCAAGCTCGGCTGCCAGGTGCTGGTCGCCAGCCAAGGTGCCGAGGCACTGGAAATGCTCGACCGGGAAACCGTCGACATGGTCCTGATGGACTGCAACATGCCGGTCATGGACGGTTACGAAGCCAGCCGGCGGATTCGTCAGAGCGGACGTTGGCAACAATTACCCATCGTCGCCCTGACCGCCAATGCCATGCCGGAAGAGCGCGAGCGCTGCCGCGCCGCCGGCATGGATGACTACCTGGCCAAGCCGTTTCGCCGCGAAGACCTGCTCGCCCTGATCGAACACTGGGTGCCGCTCAACGGTTGAGCAGTTTCTCCACCGCAGCATGCAACGCCTGCGGTTTGGTGGTCGGAGCAAAGCGGGTGACCTTGCCGCTGACCGGGTCGAGCAGGAACTTGGTGAAGTTCCACTTGACCTTCTCGGTGCCAAGCAGGCCCGGCGCGCGTTTTTTCAGCTCGACGAACAGCGGATGAGTGCCTGGGCCGTTGACGTCGATCTTGCGCATCAACGGGAAGCTGACGCCAAAGCGTGCTTCGCAGAACGAGGCGATTTCGCGGGCATCGCCGGGCTCCTGCTTGCCGAACTGATTGCAGGGAAAGCCCAGCACCACCAGGCCCTGCCCGCGATAGTCGCGCCATAGCTGTTCCAGGCCCTGATACTGCGGGGTGAAGCCGCACTGGCTGGCGGTGTTCACCACCAGCAGCGCCTTGCCGGCGAAGTCGCCGAGCAGCTTGTGCTCGCCGCTCAAGGTCACGCAGGGGATGTTCAGCAAAGAATCGTCCATGGTCGCTCTCCGGTCAGTCACGCGGCTTGAAGTCCAGGCACACCGAGTTGATGCAGTAGCGCAGCCCAGTCGGTGGTGGGCCGTCAGGGAACACATGGCCCAAGTGCGCATCGCACTGGGCGCAGGTGACTTCGGTACGGATCATGCCGTGGGTCGTGTCACGGATTTCGATCATCGCGCTGTCGGCAATCGGCGCATAGAAGCTTGGCCAGCCACAGCCGGAATCGAACTTGGTGGTCGAGTCGAACAGGTCAGCGTTGCAACAGATGCAGGTGTACACACCGTCGGCCTTGTGGCTGTTGTACTTGCCGCTGAACGGGCGCTCGGTGCCTTTCAGGCGACACACCTGATACTGCTCGGGGTCGAGCATGGCGCGCCATTCATCCAGGGTTTTGTCGATCTTTTGCATGTTGTCACCTCGGCAGGCTGAATTTCACCTCGCACCGGCTTTTCCACGGCGCGGGTGGCACGTATATTAGTTGGCTTCGTGCGCAAGGCTCCAAGTCTGGCACCCGCGCCGCGCCCTTACAAACCTTTCGACGGCGACGCGTCCGCGACTTCTCAATCGGGATCACATCATGCAGTTCAGCAAATCGAACAAGCTCGCCAATGTCTGCTACGACATTCGCGGCCCTGTGCTCAAGCACGCCAAACGCCTGGAAGAGGAAGGCCACCGCATCCTCAAGCTGAACATCGGCAACCCGGCGCCGTTTGGCTTCGAGGCGCCGGATGAAATCCTTCAGGACGTGATCCGCAATCTGCCGACCGCCCAGGGCTACAGCGACTCCAAAGGCCTGTTCAGCGCGCGCAAGGCAGTCATGCAGTACTGCCAGCAAAAAGAAATCGAAGGCGTCACCATCGAGGACATCTACCTTGGCAACGGCGTCTCCGAGCTGATCGTGATGTCGATGCAGGCGTTGCTCAACAATGGCGACGAAGTGCTCATCCCGGCACCGGACTACCCGCTGTGGACCGCCGCAGTAAGCCTGGCCGGCGGCAATCCGGTGCATTACCTGTGCGACGAGCAGGCCGACTGGTTCCCGGACCTGGCCGACATCAAGGCCAAGATCACCCCCAATACCAAGGCGCTGGTGATCATCAACCCGAACAACCCTACCGGCGCGGTGTACTCCAAAGAGATGCTGCTGGGCATGCTCGAACTGGCTCGCCAGCACAACCTGGTGGTGTTCTCCGATGAGATCTACGACAAGATCCTCTACGACGAAGCCGTGCACATAAGCACCGCCGCGCTCGCCCCGGACCTGCTCTGCCTGACCTTCAACGGCCTGTCCAAGTCGTACCGGGTGGCGGGCTTCCGCTCCGGCTGGCTGATCATCTCCGGGCCCAAGCACAACGCCCAGAGCTACATCGAAGGCATCGACATGCTGGCCAACATGCGCCTGTGCGCCAACGTGCCGGCCCAGCATGCGATCCAGACCGCCCTGGGTGGTTACCAGAGCATCAATGACTTGATCCTGCCGCCAGGCCGCCTGCTCGAGCAGCGCAACCGGACCTACGAGCTGCTCAACGACATCCCGGGTGTCAGCTGCGTCAAGCCGATGGGCGCGCTGTATGCGTTCCCGCGGATCGACCCGAAGGTCTGCCCTATCCTCAACGACGAGAAGTTTGCCCTCGACCTGCTGCTCTCCGAGAAGCTGCTGATCGTCCAGGGCACTGCGTTCAACTGGCCGTGGCCGGACCACTTCCGGGTGGTTACGCTGCCGCGCGTGGATGACCTGGAGCAGGCCATCGGCCGCATCGGCAACTTCCTGCGCACCTACCAGCAGTGATCCAGCCTTGAGCATGACGGGGCCGCGCTGCGGTCCCGTCTACGGGTGCGGAATTCCCCTTACATCCTGCAACGCTCTCGCCTACAGCTGGGCGAAATTCCTCTGCCATACTCCGCGCTACACAGTTTGAAATAGTCGCCCGGTTGAATCAGCGCGACAGCCCCCTTATATACCCCGCAGTCAGCAAAATTTTCATCCGTCAGGAGAACGTAACAACCATGATGCGCATTCTGTTGTTTGTAGCCACCAACCTTGCGGTGGTGCTGGTTGCAAGCATTACCCTGAGCCTGTTCGGCTTCAATGGGTTCATGGCCGCCAATGGGGTTGACCTTGACCTCGGCCAGTTGCTGGTCTTCTGCGCCGTGTTCGGCTTCGCCGGCTCGCTGATCTCGCTGTTCATCTCCAAGTGGATGGCGAAGATGAGCACCGGCACGCAGATCATCACCCAGCCCCGCACCCGCCATGAGCAATGGCTGTTGCAGACGGTCGAAGAGCTGTCCCGCGAAGCCGGCATCAAGATGCCCGAGGTGGGTATCTTCCCGGCTTACGAGGCCAATGCCTTCGCCACCGGCTGGAACCGCAACGACGCCTTGGTCGCCGTGTCGCAAGGCTTGCTCGAGCGCTTCTCACCCGATGAAGTCCGCGCGGTGCTGGCCCACGAAATCGGCCACGTCGCCAACGGTGACATGGTCACCCTGGCGCTGGTGCAGGGCGTGGTCAACACCTTTGTCATGTTCTTTGCGCGGATCATCGGCAACTTTGTCGACAAGGTGATCTTCAAGAACGAAGAAGGCCGCGGTATCGCCTACTACGTCGCGACCATCGTTGCCGAGCTGATCCTGGGTATTCTGGCGAGCATGATCGTCATGTGGTTCTCGCGCCGCCGCGAGTACCGCGCCGACGAAGCCGGCGCCCGCCTGGCCGGCACCGGCGCCATGATCGCAGCCCTGCAGCGCCTGCGCGTCGAGCAAGGCATGCCGGTGCATATGCCCGACACGCTGAAGGCCTTCGGCATCAATGGCGGCCTCAAGCAGGGCCTGGCTGGCCTGCTGATGAGCCACCCGCCGCTGGAAGAGCGTATCGAAGCACTGCGCCAACGCGGTTGATAACCCGCCGGGCCGCTGCCAACTGCAGCGGCCCGGCACGTTACATCTCGGACCGCTTCAGCGGTGCAAGTGATACACCCTCTCCAACAAGCTGCTCAGGCCGGCCTGACTGTACTTAGGGCTTTCGGCAATGATCTGCTGAGTCTCCAGCGCACCGACCTGCCAACCTGCATAGCCTTCCCGCACTTCACGCTCAGCCACTGAAAACGGCGGACCGTCGATGCGTGTCTGATCGTACTCAAGGGTCACCAGCAAGCCCTGGGCGCCAGCTGGCAAGCCGTTGCCAAGCAACTGCAGATAGCTGCTACGCATTTCCTGCGGCAAGGCAATCAGCGCCGCACGGTCATACAGCCCGGCGCACTCGGCCAGGTCAGCCGCCTGCAAGTCGAAGATATCGCCACACCAAAGCTCGATTTCCCCGCTGCGCCAGACCTCGAACTGGCCCTGGCGAGACACCTCTGGCTGCAGCCCATTGCCTGCAAAAAACGCCTCGATTGCCTGAGCGGACAGCTCTACCCCACGCACCTGATGGCCCTGCCCGGCGAGCCAGAGCAGATCCAGGCTCTTGCCACACAGCGGCACCAATACCCGGCTACCAGGCGCCAGTTGCAGGGCCGGCCAGTGCGCCTGCAAATAGGGATTTACCTGGCTCTGGTGAAAACCGATCTGATTGTCTGCCCACTTCTTGTGCCAAAACGCAGCCTGCATGCTTCCTCCTGGTTTTTCGATCAGTCACTGCAAAAACTTATATTGGAAGACGATCTGAATCTACTCGAAGATGGCCTCATCTTAGCCTTCAGGACCACCGCCATGTTGCCCAGCCTGTTTATTTCCCACGGCTCTCCAATGTTGGCCCTGCAACCTGGCGCCAGCGGGCCGGCCTTGGCCAGGCTGGCCCGCGAGCTGCCTCGACCTAAAGCCATCGTACTGGTCTCGGCCCATTGGGAGAGCCGCGAGCTTCTGATCATGAGCAACCCGCAGCCAGCGACCTGGCACGACTTCGGTGGCTTCCCGCCAGCGCTGTATGCAGTTGAATATCCCGCACCGGGTGCGCCCGAGCTGGCCAGTCAGATCAGCCAGCAACTGAGCGCTGCCGGCCTGCCGGCGCGGCTTGATGACCAGCGCCCGCTCGACCATGGAGCTTGGGTACCGCTGTCGCTGATGTACCGCGAGGCCGATATTCCCGTAGTACAGGTGTCGCTGCCCAGCCACGCCGGGCCTGAGCTGCAACTGCGCGTCGGTCAGGCACTTGCCGCGTTGCGCGCAGACGGCATCCTGCTGATCGGCTCAGGCAGCATCACCCATAACCTCGGCGAACTGGACTGGCACGCTGGGCCAGATGCCGTAGAGCCCTGGGCACTAGCGTTTCGCGACTGGGTCGTGGCCAGGCTGGAGGCGGATGACCGCCCTGCCCTGCTCGACTACCGGCGCCAGGCACCGCACGCGGTGCGTAACCACCCGAGCGACGAGCATCTGCTGCCGTTGTTTTTTGCGATGGGTGCAGGGGCGCGCCTTGGCGTGGTCCATCAAGGCTTCACCCACGGCGCGCTGGGCATGGACATCTATCGCTTCGATTGAGCCTGGGCGTTTTCCAGGCAAAAAAAATCCCCGAATCAATCGGGGATTTTTTTTAGTGCGCCAGGATCAATCCTCGCGATAGCGGCGCAGCTTGAGCTGCTTACCGGCTACGCGGGTGTCCTTGAGCTTGGTCAGCAGACGCTCCAGACCATCTTCCGGCAGCTCGACCAGGCTGAAGCTGTCGCGTACCTGGATACGGCCGATAGCATCGCGGGCCAGGCCGCCTTCGTTGAGGATCGCGCCGAGCAGGTTCTTGGCGGCGATGCCGTCACGAGCACCCAGAGCGGTACGGCAACGCACACGGCCTTCGGCCAGTGGCATTGGCGCACGGCGCTCACGGTCGCCACGGTCGCTGCTGCTGCGCTCGCCACGATCAGGGCGGTCGCTACGCTCGGCACGCTCGCCACGCGGTGCACCGGTTGGTACCAGCGGCTGCTCGCGCTCAACCGAAGCCAGGTCCAGCGGCTGACCGTTGGTGGCTTTGCTCAGCAGGGCCGAAGCCAGGGCACGCGGGGTGCATTCCAGCGAAGCGGTCAGGCGGTCGAACAGGTCGCCGTGGGTGGTTTCTGCTTCGGCTACCAGTGGCGCCAGGCTTGCGGTCAGCTTCTTGATGCGCGCATCGAGCACAGCTTGTGGGCCAGGCAGACGGGCTTCAGCAACTTTCTGACCGGTCACACGCTCGATAACCTGCAGCATGCGGCGCTCACGTGGAGTCACCAGCAGCAGTGCACGGCCTTCGCGACCGGCACGGCCAGTACGGCCGATACGGTGCACGTAGGACTCTGGGTCGTACGGCATGTCCACGTTGAATACGTGGGTGATGCGCGGTACGTCCAGACCACGGGCAGCGACGTCGGTAGCGACAACGATGTCCAGACGGCCATCCTTGAGCGACTCGATCACGCGCTCACGCTGGTTCTGGGCGATGTCGCCGTTCAGCGCGGCAGCCTTGTAGCCTTTGGCTTCAAGGGCAGCGGCCAGATCCAGAGTGGCTTGCTTGGTACGCACGAAGGCGATCAGGGCATCGAACTCTTCGACTTCCAGCAGACGCAGGACAGCAGCGATCTTCTGGTCAGCGTGAACCATCAGGTGAGCCTGATCGATCGCGGTTACAGTCTGGGTCTTGCTCTGGATCTTGACGTGCTTCGGGTCACGCAGGTGACGTTCGGCAATGCTGCGGATCGACGACGGCAGGGTCGCAGAGAACAGCACGGTCTGGCGAGTCGGCGGCAGGGCCTCGAAGATGACTTCGAGGTCGTCCATGAAGCCCAGCTTGAGCATCTCGTCGGCTTCGTCCAGCACCAGGTGCTGAACAGTCGACAGGACTTTCTCGTCGCGACGCAGGTGGTCGCACAGACGGCCTGGGGTCGCTACGACGATCTGAGCACCATTGCGAATGGCACGCAGCTGTGGGCCCATCGGGGCGCCACCGTACACAGCCACTACATTGATACCCGGCGTTTGTTTGGCGTAGGTTTCGAATGCGGTAGCAACTTGCAGCGCCAACTCACGGGTTGGCGCCAGGATCAGGGCTTGCGGTTCGCGCTTGCTCACATCGATGCGATTCAGGATCGGCAGAGCGAAGGCAGCGGTTTTACCGGTGCCGGTCTGCGCCTGGCCGATCATGTCATGACCGTCGAGGATGATCGGGATCGACTGATGCTGAATGGCGGACGGCTCTTCGTAGCCGGTGGCCATTACAGCAGCAACAATGTTCGGGTTAAGTCCGAGAGCGGCGAATCCGCCGGTTTCCTGGGTCATGGGTCTGCCTCTATGTGCATCCGCAAAGACCCATGCTCCAAAACTGCACATGCCTTGAAAGACCCAAAGGTCACCCAGGCAGTTTTGGCGGCGGGGATTTGCGAAAACGATTGAAAAAGAAATACTTGAGAAGGTCCGACTAGCGGACGTGCAGCCGAAGCTGGACTCGGAGGATTTGCACCACCTGATTTTGCGGCCCGCTAAAAGACCGGCGCGTACTATACCCGAAATCCTTGATTGCGGTGAGATTTTTTTCTGGGGCGTGGTGATGTGGGGGGTTGAGGCTGAATCGGTTGGGCTTTAGCTCTCGGCAGGGATGCGTAATTTGCAGTGGAGCGGCGATTTTTGGGGGCGCTTTGCGCCCCACGGCCTCAGGTCGCCGGGCGAATCGCCTTGATCAGGTACTCAAGGCTATACCCCAACTGCGGCGCCAGCGCCTCGGCCCGCGCGCGCAACTCGTCGATCTGCAATTCCTGATCGAATTCGGCTGGCACCAGCACCACGACATTGCCCTCCTTCACCGGCAGCTCCCAATAATGCCGGTGGTAGAGCCCACGCAGCAGCGCCGCACCCAGCGGCTTGCCGTCATCGCCGGCCCACTGGTTGATCACCAGCCAACCGCCTGGGTTTAGCTGCTGCTGACACTGCTCGAGGAAATTCCAGGCCAGATGCGCCACTCCCGGCCCATGGTCGGTATACAGGTCGACAAAGATCAGGTCAGCCTTCTCGGCCGTCGGCAGCAACTCGACCGCATCACCAATGCGCACATACAGCCGCGGGTCATCGTCCAGACCGAGGTATTCCATGGCCAGCCGCGGTACATCCGGGCGTAGCTCAATGGCTTCGACGTCATCCAACGGCAGGAACTTCAGGCACGCCTGGGTCAGCGTACCGGCCCCCAGGCCGAGAAACAGCGCGCTCTCGGGCAGCTCATGGCACAGCGCGCCGATCAGCATCGCCCGGGTGTAGTCGTATTCAAGCCAGCTAGGGTCAGCGGTAAACACGCAGCTTTGCTCGATGGCCTCACCGAATTCGAGAAAACGATAATCCTCGACCTCGTAAACGCTGACGATGCCATAGGCATCCTCGACCCGAGCCAGCAGCCGCTCTTCCCGCTCGTTAGTCATTACCACTCCCGCTGCACCGCGCACAAAAGCGCCATTGTCCGTCAATGCCTGCGGTGCAACAAGCACGCCGCCACCTGATACCATGAGCCATTGCCCCTAACAGCCAATAACGAGCCCGTGATGAACCAACCCTGGAGCCCCGAAAGCTGGCGTGCCCTGCCCATCCAGCAGCAGCCGAGCTACCCCGATGCCGCGCACCTGGCCAAGGTCGAGCAGACCCTCGCCAGCTATCCGCCGCTGGTGTTTGCCGGTGAAGCGCGCGAGCTGCGCCGGCAATTCGCCGAGGTCACCCAGGGCCGGGCATTTCTGCTGCAGGGCGGCGATTGCGCCGAGAGCTTTGCCGAGTTTTCCGCCGCGAAGATCCGCGACACCTTCAAGGTGCTGCTGCAGATGGCCATTGTCATGACTTTTGCGGCCGGTTGCCCGGTGGTCAAGGTCGGGCGCATGGCCGGGCAGTTCGCCAAGCCGCGTTCGGCCGGTGACGAGACCATTGGCCAGGTGACCTTGCCAGCGTACCGCGGCGACATCGTCAACGGCATTGGCTTCGACGCACCCAGCCGCATCCCCGACCCCGAGCGCCTGCTGCAGGCGTACCACCAGTCCACCGCCAGCCTCAACCTGCTGCGCGCGTTTGCCCAGGGCGGTTTTGCCGACCTGCATCAGGTGCACAAGTGGAACCTCGACTTCATCGCCAACTCAGCCCTGGCCGACAAGTACCACCAGCTCGCCGACCGCATCGACGAGACCCTGGCGTTCATGCGCGCCTGTGGCCTGGACAGCGCGCCGCAGCTGCGCGAAACCAGCTTCTTTACCGCCCACGAAGCGCTGCTGCTGAACTACGAACAAGCGTTTGTGCGCAGCGACAGCCTGACCGGCGATTTCTATGACTGCTCGGCGCACATGTTGTGGATCGGCGACCGCACCCGCCAGCTCGATGGCGCGCATGTCGAATTCCTGCGCGGTGTGCACAACCCGATCGGGGTCAAGGTCGGCCCAAGCATGGACCCTGAGGAGTTGATTCGGCTGATCGATGTGCTCAACCCGAGCAACGATCCAGGCCGCCTGAACCTGATCGTGCGCATGGGCGCAGGCAAGGTCGGCACACACCTGCCGGGGCTGATCCGTACGGTAGAGCGCGAAGGCCGCCAGGTGCTGTGGAGCTGCGACCCGATGCACGCCAACACGATCAAGGCCAGCAGCGGCTACAAGACCCGCGACTTTGCGCAGATCCTCGATGAGGTGAAGCACTTCTTCCAGGTTCATCAGGCCGAAGGCTCGTACGCTGGCGGCATTCACATCGAGATGACCGGGCAGAACGTCACCGAGTGCATTGGCGGTGCGCGACCGATCACCGAAGACGGCTTGTCCGATCGCTACCACACCCACTGTGACCCGCGGCTGAATGCCGACCAGTCACTGGAGCTGGCATTCCTCATCGCCGAAACCCTCAAGCAGGTCCGTCGCTGACCTGCTCGCGCGCAGTCACTGCCAGCCGGTGACTGGGCGACCGACTTACAGCTCGTAAGCCAGCAGCACGGCGCACACCACCAAAAAGCCACAGAACATCATGCGCAGCACGCGCTCGGGCAAGGCGTGCGCGAGCTTCACGCCCCAACTGATGCTGAGCAGCCCGCCCACGGCCAGGGCAGCGCCCATCTGCCAGTCAACACTGTGGTGCAGGCCGTAGGTGAGCAAAGTCACCGAGGTGCTCGGTGCCGCCAATGCCAGCGACAGGCCCTGGGCGACCACCTGAGTGGTGCCGAACACACTGGTCAGTACCGGTGTGGCAACCACCGCGCCGCCAACTCCGAACAGCCCGCCCATGGTTCCGGCAAAACAGCCGAGCACACCCAGCCACGGCCACGGATAACGCAATTGGCTGCTGGCCGGTGCGGTGCGCATGAACATCCGCGCCAGGTTCCACACCACCAACGCCAGCAAAAAGCCGACAAAGCCCAGGCGCATCGAATAGGCATCGATGCCGACCGCCCAGATCGAGCCCAGCCAGGCAAACAGCAGACTGCACAGCGACAACGGCAAGGCGTAGCGCAGTTCGATGCGATTGCGCTGGTTGTAACGCCACAGCGCCAGCAGCACATTCGGCACCACCATCACCAGCGCGGTGCCTTGCGCGAGTTGTTGGTCCAGACCAAACAGCACGCCCAGCGCCGGGATCGCGATCAAGCCGCCACCGATGCCGAACAATCCGCCCACCGTGCCCAATGCAGCGCCCAGTACGATATACAGCAACCACTCGATCATCAGGGCCTCATCTGCCTGTTACACAATGTGTACATGCTAACCACTGCGGGCTGGTAGGGAAACGCACAGCAGCGCACAATGGCTTTGCGCATCTCGCACAAGCAGAGCCTGAATGAACCCCGATGCCCTTACCGAACAGCTGAGCCTGTTCCTCGACGTGCTCGACACCGGCAGCTTTTCTGCCGCGTCCAGGCGCCATCCCCTGACCCCATCAGCCGTGGCTCGGCGCATCGACAGTCTCGAGGCAGCAGTGGGCAGCCGGCTGTTCGTGCGCAGCACCCATGCCGTACGCGTGACACCCGCCGGCAAGGCCTTTGCCGAACGCGCCCGGCGCATCATCGAAGAGCTGCGCCTGGCCCGCGCCGAAGCGGTCTCGCTGAGCAACGCCCCTGAGGGGCTGATCCGCATCGACGCCCCGGCCGCCTTCGGCCGCCTGCACCTGGCCCCGGCGATTGCCGACTTTCTCGCGGCGTACCCCGGGCTGGACGTGCGCCTGCGCCTGATCGACAGCTTCGTCGACCTGCACGGCAGCCACCTGGGCGAGGTCGATCTGGTGTTGCGCGCCGGCCCCTTGGCCGACACCCGGCTGGTTGCTACACCACTGGCCTATATGGTCCGCGTGGCCTGCGCCAGCCCGGTGTATCTGACCAACCGTGGCCTGCCCAACTGCCCCAGCGAACTACCAGCGCACGACGGCCTCGACTGGGACGGCCTGGCGCCACCGTTTGCCTGGCGCTTCAACGTCGACGGCCAACTGCGCCTGTATCGGCCCAGCCGCATGCGCATGTCGGCCAACAACGCTGAGACCCTGCTGTGCGGCGCCCTGGCCGGTTTGGGCGTGGCGCACCTGCCGACCTGGCTGATCAGCGAGCACCTGCTGCGCGGCGACCTGGTGCCGTTATTCTGTCAAAACGGCCTGCCTGCAGCCGAGACCAGCGGTATCTACGCATTACGCCTGGAACATGAAACGAACTCTCGCAGCCGCTTGCTGCTCGAATTCCTCAAGAGCCGGTTCAGTCCGTTGCCGCCGTGGGATCTTGCCCTGCGCAGCGAATTACGCTGGTAGTGAGCGCGCCAGCTATCAGCGTGCTAGATTTTAAATCTGAAGAATTCAAGGACCTGCATGAACGCCGACACTAAAGCCCCCTGCGACGAGCTGCTGCTGAACAACCAGGTCTGTTTTGCCCTGCACTCGACCTCGTTGCTGATGACCAAGGTTTACAAGCCCTTGCTGCAGGCGCTGGGCCTGACCTATCCGCAATACCTGGCGATGCTGGTGTTGTGGGAGCAGGACGGCCTGACCGTAGGTGAAATCAGCAATCGCCTGCTGACCGACCCTGGCTCGCTGACCCCGCTGCTCAAACGCCTGGAAAGCGAGGGCCTGCTCAAGCGCACCCGCAGCCGCGAGGATGAGCGGGTGGTGCTGGTGCAACTGACCGACAAGGGCCATGCCCTGCATGAGGATGCCAAGCGCGTGCCGCAGTGCATTCTGCAGGCCAGCGGGCGCAGCCTGGAGCGGCTCCAGCAGTTGCAGTCCGAGCTGTTGGACCTGCGCGCCAGCCTGCAAAAAGCCGTATAGCGAATACGCTGGGACAGCCGTCCCGACAAACGGCTAGTGATTTATCTTGCGCGCAAACTAATTGCGCGCTAATTTAAATCCCACACCAACCAGCGCTACGGCGCGCAGCACATTACGCGAGGCTAGTCATGCAAAAGGTCACTCCGCTGTACATTGCCCAAGCCACTTCCACCGGTGGTCGTGATGGTAAATCCCGCTCGAACGACGGCAAGCTCGAAGTCAAACTGAGCACGCCGAAAGAGCTCGGCGGCGCCGGCGGCGAAGGCAGCAATCCCGAGCAGCTGTTCGCTGCCGGCTACTCGGCCTGCTTCATCGGTGCCCTGAAGTTCGTCGCGGGCCAGGCCAAGCAGCCGTTGCCAGCAGACACCTCGATCACCGCCAAGGTCGGCATCGGCCAGATTCCCGGCGGCTTTGGCCTGGACATCGACCTGGAGATCAACCTGCCCGGCCTGGAACAAGCCGCAGCGCAGGAACTGGTCGACAAGGCACACCAGGTCTGCCCGTACTCCAACGCCACCCGCGGCAATGTCGATGTACGCCTGCATGTGAACGTCTGAGTAATCTTCAGGCATAAAAAAACCCGGCCAGCGCCGGGTTTTTTTGCGTTCGGCAGAAGTGATTACTTCTTCGAACGGCCTTTGAAGCTACCGTCACGGGTGTCGATATCGATCATTTCGTCGATTTCGATGAAGTCAGCAACCTGAACTTCAGTACCGTTGGACAGCTTGGCAGGCTTCATGACCTTGCCCGAAGTGTCGCCACGTGCCGAGTTCTCGGTGTAGACAACCTTACGGCTGATGGTGGTCGGCAGTTCAACCGATACCAGACGCTCTTCGAAGAACACAGCTTCGCAGATGTCAGTCATGCCTTCTTCGATGTACGGCAGAACGGCCTCGATATCTTCGGCGTTCAGCTCGTACATGGTGTAGTCGGTGGTGTCCATGAAGGTGTAAGTATCACCATTGATGAACGACAGGGTTGCTTCTTTGCGATCAAGGATCACGTCGTCCAGCTTGTCGTCTGCACCGTATACGGTTTCAGTCTTGTAGCCGGTCAGCAGGTTTTTCAGCTTGGTCTTCATGATCGCGCTGTTACGGCCCGACTTGGTGAACTCAGCTTTCTGAACCAGCCACGGATCGTTATCGATGCGCAGAACGGTACCGGGTTTGATTTCTTTACCAGTTTTCATTGCGAAATATCCGAATCTGGATGGATTTATAAAAATCGAGGCCGCGTATCATAGCGAATTTCGGCAAAAGTGTACTAGCGCTGTGGCAAGGTCCGGCTGAGCGGCTTGCGCGACAGCCCATTCGCGGGCATGGGTTTGCAGTTCGTCCCAGTGTGGCTGCAGCGCTTGCCAGGCCTGGCCCATGTCGCCGTCGATGTTCCATGCCCGCCACAATGCGGTCAGCGCCACGCTGGCCGGGTCTGACAGCCCCTGGCGATAGAGCGCCAGGAACGCTTCGAGTTTTTCCCAGTGGGCATTCTCGTCCTGGACGTAGATATGCCACAGCATCGGCACAGCGGCCCACTGCGCACGCACGAACGAATCTTCACCGCGCACGGCATTGAAGTCGCAGGCCCACAGCAGCTTGTCGTAATCACCCTGACTGACGAATGGCACCACCTGCACAGTCAGCGCGCCGCGCTGATGCAGCGCACCCGGCGCCAGCGTGGCAACCTCGAGCCAGGCCGCCAGGTCCGCCAGAATTCGCCCTTGTGGCACCAGCAAGTGAGTCGCTTGCGTCCCTGCCGCCAGCGCCTGCAGCCAACTGCCCAACTGGCGGTTCTCATAAGCGAACAGCGACAGCAGCCGACTGCCGGGTGCGACCTGCACGCCCAGCCCTGCCAAAAACTCTGCCCGTTGCTTTGGCGCTGACTGCAGGCTGTCGCGGCTCGCCAGCACACTGGCCTCGCGCAGCAGGCCGCCGGTCCTGGCGGTGAAACCCGGGAAGAAAAACACCTTGCGCAGGCCGTTGGGCTGGGGCGACGGCAAACCGTGGCAACCCTCGACCCAGTCTTCGGCGCTCAGGTACTCAAGGTTCAGCCACAACGGCGGCGTCGCTTGCGCGCTCATCGCCTCGATATAGGCCGGCGGCAACTGACAGGCAAAAGCACCGACCACTACCTCAGCCGGTGAAGTAGCCGACCACGCTGCCGGCCAATGGCGTACGTCTACACCCTCGTGCCACTGCTGCTCGGCGTTGGCGTCAGCGGCTGGGCACAGCGGCACGAAGGCGTTCAGGTCGTCGACCCAAAGCCGCACGGCCAGGCCATGTTCAGCCACCAGTTGCCGGGCCAGGCGCCAGGTCACGCCGATATCACCGTAGTTATCCACAACGGTGCAAAAGATATCCCAGCTGGCTTTCATCGCCGCTCCCATGCTGCGCGGTAAAACCCGCGATTTTGCGGATAAACGCCTGCCGACAAAAGCACCGCGCTGAATATTTGTCGGCGGCCATGCGACAATGCTCGCTACCCCGCCCTGCCAGGAGGCCGCCATGTACCGCCGCCGTGAACTGAAGATTACCCTCAAGCCCGTGCAACTGGTGCTGTGTATTGCCTTCGGCCTGTGGCTTGGCGCCATCGCCATTGCCGTAAGCCTGTGGCTGGCGGCGCGGTTGTGGCCCGAACAGGTGCAGCCGGTCGCTCAGGTGCTGGCACCGGCAATCGTAGCGCCGGCACCGGCCGCAGCCGGCGATGCCCAGGCGCAGATGTTCGAGCGCTACAAGGACATCTTGCACAACCAGGAAGCCGAGCAAGCCGCCGCTGCTGCCGAGGGCAACCCGCGCAATCTGAACAAGCCCAAGTGCCAGTTCTGGCTGCAACAAAACCGCACCGCGCCGACCGACAAGAGCCAAGCCAACGTGCTCGAGTTCTGTTACTGATGTTGAACAAGAACCAGGTACTTAGCGCCATTGTCGCCGCACTCGAAGCCGACGTCGAGGCACTGCGGCGGGCCGCGCAGATCGCCTATGAAGCCGCCACCGCCGAAGAAAACAAGGCCGAGAACAAGTACGACACCCTAGGCCTCGAGGCCTCCTATCTGGCCACAGGCCAGGCCCGTCGCGCTGCCGAGATCCGCCAGGCGCTGCTGACCTACCAACAGTTGGTGCTGCGTGACTATGACCCGACACGCGGCATTCAGATCAGCAGCCTGGTCACCCTCGAAGACGAACAAGGCGATCAGCGTCGGGTGTTCATTGGCCCGGAGGGCGCCGGCCTGAAGCTTGGCCACGGGCCGCAGCAGGTGACCGTGATCACCCCGCGCTCACCACTGGGGCAAGTGTTGATCGGCAAGCGGCTGGACGATGAAGTGAGCCTGGTGGTGGCAGGCGTGGCCCAAGTATCCGCCGTGGTTGCTGTCGCCTAAAGCACCTCCAGCGCATCAAAGGCACTGGCCAGGCCCTGCTCGGCAAACTGCTCGACGACAAAGTCGATGAACGCACGGGTCTTGCCCGGCAGCAGCTTGTGCCCGGCGTAATAAACACTGATGTTGCCATCATCCACGTACCAGTCCGGCAGCACCCGTTGCAGCAGGCCTGCGCGCAGATACGGCACGGCAAACGGCAGGCTGACCAAGGCAATCCCCAGGCCTTGCTGGGCCACCGCGCAGGCAGCATCGGAGTCGCTCATGGTCATGGCCTGACGCAACGGCAGCGGTCGTTGCTCACGCCAGCGACTGGTCAATGGCCAGGCGCGCACGCGGCCGGTCTGCGGCGAGCGGATGAGAATACCAGGCAACTCGAGCAGATCTTCCGGCTGGTTGATCGCGGCGCGCCCTTGAATAAACCCAGGCGCCGCGACCAGCACCCGATGCGCTGGAGTCAGCCGCCGCGCCACCACCCCCGGCGGCAGCTCGAAGCCGCCGCCGATGGCCGCATCGAAGCCCTGGCCGATCAGGTCGACCTGGCGGTTGTCAAAATGCCAGTCCGGCGTGATCGCCGGGAAGCGCTGCAAAAACTCACCCAGCAGCGGCAGCACGTAAAGGCGCCCGAACACCGTGCCCATGCTCACCCGCAACAGCCCCGCCGGCTGCCCCTGGGCGCTGGCAAGGTTGGCCATGGCCGACTGGATAGTGCCGAAGCTGTCCTTGACCTCGCTTAGAAAGCGCTGACCGGCTTCGGTCAGGGTCAACTTGCGAGTGCTGCGCTGAAACAGCCGCACACCCAAGCGCGACTCCAGCTGGGCAACGTTCTTGCCCACTGCGGCCGGAGTCAGGCGCAGCCGCCGAGCCGCTTCGGCGAAGCTGCCAACCTCGGCACTACGAATAAAGCATTCCAACGTACTGAATGACTCGATGGCCATGATTAGCAACCTAGGGTTTACTCTGCTGATCGTGATTAGCATCTTATCAGTAGCTAATCGGCAGCGGATACTGCGCCCATGCCAAGGCCTTTCGCCTTGCCCACCAGCAGGAGTTCGCCCATGTCCAGTCCCCTCACCCTCACCGGCAAAGTCGCTTTGGTCCAAGGCGGTTCGCGCGGCATCGGCGCTGCCATCGTACGCCGCCTGGCGCTGCAAGGCGCACACGTCGCGTTCACCTACGTCAGCTCCGCCGGGCCTGCCCAGGCCCTGGCGGATGAGATCAGCGCCGCCGGCGGTAAAGCCTTGGCGCTGCGCGCAGACAGCGCCGATGCCAGCGCCGTCCAGCAAGCGGTACAGAACACCCTAGAGGCTTTTGGCCGGCTGGATATTCTGGTCAACAACGCCGGCGTGCTCGCCGTTGCACCCGTCGCCGAGTTCGATCTGGCCGAGTTCGACCGCATGCTCGCGGTCAACGTGCGCAGCGTGTTCGTCGCCAGTCAGGCTGCAGCGCCGCATCTGGGCCAGGGCGGGCGGATCATCAATATCGGCAGCACCAATGCCGAGCGCATGCCGTTTGCCGGCGGCGCCCCGTATGCCATGAGCAAGTCAGCGCTGGTTGGCCTGACCAAAGGCCTGGCACGCGACCTCGGCCCGCAGGGCGTGACCGTCAACAACGTGCAGCCAGGGCCAGTGGATACCGACATGAACCCGGCCGATGGCGACTTTGCCGACAGCCTGATTCCATTGATGGCCGTCGGCCGCTATGGCCACGCCGAAGAAATCGCCAGCTTTGTCGCCTACCTCGCCGGCCCCGAAGCGGGCTACATCACCGGCGCCAGCCTGACCGTGGACGGCGGCTTCTCGGCCTGATTACCTGCCCCGTTGCGCCAGACAGCGCGACGGGGCCGCCTGGTAATCGCTACCATGCAGCAATTGAATTGGGATGGGGCCAACGCAGCCCCAATACTCGATGTACTTTTTACTGCCAGCAAAGGACCTGCCATGCCCTCCCCGACCTTGAGTCGCGCCCTCATCCTGCTGATGGCGACCGCCACCGGCCTGGCCGTTGCCAGCAACTATTACGCGCAACCTTTGCTGCACAGCATCGCCGAGCAGTTTGGCCTGAGCACGACCAGCGCCGGCACCATCGTCATCGCTGCGCAGCTCAGCTACGGCGCCGGCCTGCTGCTGCTGGCGCCGCTGGGCGACATGTTCGAGCAACGGCGGCTGATCGTGAGCATGATTGCCATCGCCACGGTCGGCCTGGTCATCAGTGCCTGCGCCCCGAACCTGGCCTGGTTGCTGGTCGGCACCACGCTGACCGGGCTGTTTTCGGTGGTGGCGCAGGTTCTGGTGCCGATGGCCGCCAGCCTGACCGCCCCCGAACAACGCGGCCGCGCGGTCGGCACCTTGATGAGCGGGCTGCTGCTGGGGATCCTGCTGGCGCGCACCGCTGCGGGCTTCATGGCCGAGCTGGGCGGCTGGCGCAGCATCTATGTGCTGGCGGCAGTGTTGATGGCGATCAGCGCCATCGCGTTGTACCGCAGCCTGCCGCAGCACAAGAGCCACGCTGGCCTGAAATACCCGGCGCTGATTGGCTCGGTGTTCCGCCTGTTCGCCGAAGAGCCGGTGCTGCGCCTGCGCTCGTTGCTGGGGCTGTTGGCGTTCAGCCTGTTTGCGTTGTTCTGGACCCCACTGGCATTCTTGCTGGTGCGCGAGCCCTACCACTATGGCGAGGCGGCCATCGGCCTGTTTGGCCTGGCCGGGGCTGCCGGTGCCCTGGCAGCGAACTGGGCCGGGCGCCTGGCCGACCGCGGCAAGGGTGCCCTCGGCACTACCGTGGGCCTGAGTGCGCTGGTGCTGTCGTGGCTGCCACTGGGTTTTGCCGAACAGTCGCTGATGGCCCTGCTGATCGGTGTGTTGCTGCTTGATCTGGCGGTACAACTGGTACATGTCAGCAACCAGAACGCCGTGATCAGCCTGCGTCCCGAGGCCCGCACCCGGCTCAATGCCGGCTACATCAGCTGCTACTTCATCGGCGGCGCGCTGGGCTCACTGCTCGGTACGCAGTTGTTCGAATACAGCGGCTGGAAAGCCATCGTCGTCGCCGGGATCCTGATCGGCACGCTGGCCTTGCTGGTGTGGGTTCTGGCCGAGCGCAGGCGCAAGCTGCAGCCGCCGCGCCCGTCGGCTGCCGCGAGCTGAATTATCTGCCAGCTCAATCGTTTCTCTGAACGGGCGCCTCTGAAATAGGGGCGCCCGACGCTGCTCTGCCTGCTACCATGGCGCCCCTTTTTCGCCTGCCTGGCGCAACACCAGCAGGCTGCCGCTGCCGCTGCCACGCCCCGCCTGCCCTCGGCGCAGCGGTGCCGCGCGCGCGTTTTTCCAGGAGCCCTGCATGACTTCGCTTCGCCCTCGCCTGCCCCTGAGCCTGCTCAGCCTTGGCCTTGCTCTGCACAGTGGCCAGGCCCTCGCTGACGGCGTGACCCTGGCGCCGTTGCAGGTGACCGATGTTTCCGCCAGCGACGGTTATCAGGTGCGCCAGGCGCAGGTCGGCGGCTGGCAGCCAGCGGCGCTGCTCGACACCCCGGCCTCGATCAGCGTATTCAGCCAGCAACTGCTGGAAGACCGCCAGGTGCGCAAGCTCAGCGAAGTGCTGCAAAGCGATGCCTCGGTGGGCGAAAGCTACGCGCCGATTGGCTACTACGAAAACTTCAACGTGCGCGGCTTCGAGCTCAATGCTGCCAGCAGCTACAAGATCAATGGCCAGACCATCGCGGGCGAGCAGAACGTCGCGCTGGAGAACAAGCAGCAGGTGGAACTGCTCAAGGGCTTGTCGGGTTTGCACAGTGGCGTCTCCGAGCCGGGCGGCCTGATCAATTACGTGACCAAACACGCCGCCGATGTGCGTAGCGTCAGCGTCTCGACCAACGAACACGGCGAGCGCTATCTGGCCACTGACGTTGGCGGCTGGTTCGGCAGCGAGCGCCAGTTCGGCCTGCGCGCCAACCTCGCCCATGAGGACATTCGCTCGTATGTCGACCACGCCGACGGCAAGCGTGATTTTGCCTCGTTGGCGTTTGATTGGCAGATCAGCAGCAACGCCACCTTGCAGCTGGACGCCGAGTATCAGCACCGCGAGCAGCGCTCAGTGCCGGGTTATCAACTGCTTGGTGGCAGCGCAGTGCCGCATGGGGTCGATCCGAGTGATCGGCTTGCTTATCAGCAATGGGCCAAGCCCGTGCAGAACGATTCGCTGAACCTTGGCGGGCGCTTCGAGTACCGGTTCAATGACGACTGGAGCGGCACGCTGAGTGCTTCGCGCAGCAAGGTGGTGATTGACGATTACAGTGCGTTTGCCTGGGGCAGTGAAAATGGCATGCAGTCGCAGTTCAGCCCAGACGGCGACTACGACATCTACGACTACCGCAGCCCGGATGACACCCGTCGTACCGATGAGGCGCAGGCAACGCTCAATGGCCGCTTCGATGCGTTGGGGTTAGGTCATGAGTTGACCGTCGGCACCAGCGCTCAACGTCGCACCGTGGACCAGCGCCCGTACTACAACATTGATGTCGGCGACGGCAACATCGAAACAGGCGCGCCAGCAGTCAACCCATCAGATTTGCCGGTTGGCGCCAGCCAACGCCGCCTGGACAGCCGCCAGTACGGGCTATTTTTCAGTGACCGCATCACTTTCAACGAGCAGTGGCAAACCGTGATAGGGGCTCGTGAAGTGCGCCTGGATGAGAAGACTTGGCTCGAGACCGGCGAACTCAACCGCCATACTCAGCAATACCAGTTGCTGCCAAATGCCGCGCTGATCTACAAGCCGCAGCCTGACACCACCGTCTACGCCAGCTACTCCAAAGGCCTGTCGGCCGGGGGCACGGCACCGTGGTTCACCAGCAATCTCGGCGAAATCCTCGCCCCAACACTCTCAAGGCAACTGGAACTGGGCATCAAGCATGACTGGCAAGGCATGAGCTTCAGCGCTGCGCTGTTCCAGATCCGCCAGGCGTATCAGTACGCTCGCCCCGAGGACGGTGGTTTTACCTACGTCCAGCAAGGCCAGCAAAAAAACACCGGCCTGGAGCTCGGCGCCAGCGGTTGGGCCACCTCGAAGTTGCAACTTCAGGCCAGCGTCGCCGCGATCCGCGCGCGAGTCGAAGACAGCGGCACCGACGCTTACGAAGGCCACCAGGCGATCAACGTGCCGAAGTTGCGCGCCGCGCTGCACGCCGAATACACCCTGCCGGTGCCAGGCCTAGCCCTGCTCGGCGGCGCCCGTTACAGCGCCAGCAAGTACGCCAGCCAGGCCGGTAACGTCGAAGTCGGCGGTTACACCGTGTTCGATCTCGGCAGCCGCTACCGCACCGCCATCGGCGGCTATGACACGGTACTGCGCCTGACCGTCGACAACCTGTTCGACAAACGCTACTGGCGCGACACCGGTGATTATCTGGGCGACAACTACCTGTTCCAGGGCGCCCCGCGTACGGCTCGGTTGTCGGCTTCGGTGAGTTTTTAACCACGACACAGCTGAGATGCAGCGCTCAGCGGCCACGAAATCTCAGTTTCGCCGCCGACCTCCCCGGGGCTGCTGCGCAGCCCTTTCGCGACACAAGGCCGCTCTACAGCAAGCTGGCGAAATCGTGCGATGCAGAAACAAAAAGCCCCCGAACTTTTCAGTTCGAGGGCTTCTCGTAGAATGTGGCGGTGAAGAAGGGATTTGAACCCTTGATACGATTTCTCGTATACACACTTTCCAGGCGTGCTCCTTCGACCACTCGGACACTTCACCGTTTCTCTTCAAGCTATTCAGCCTGTCGAGGCGCGCTAATTTAGTCGAAGAGTCGGTTATTGGCAAGCGCTTTTTTCAGAATTTTCATGCGCTTAAGCAAACCCGAGGATCGCTGCAGGGGGCGATGGCAAAGCTGCCATTGTACCCAGTGCTTTTCCCAGTCAACGGCGGCCACGCCCGCAACCCGTGGCCGCGATGGCCGCAGCTGACTGGCCGGTCAGCCTTGCTGCTTTACCTGCGCAGCTGCGCTGGGTAACGTCATCGCCACGCCACTTAAAGGACTCTGCCATGAGCGAGCTGATCACTTACCACGCCGAAGACGGCATCGCCACCTTGACCCTGAACAACGGTAAGGTCAACGCCATCTCGCCAGACCTGATCACCGAATTCAACGCCGCCCTTGATCGTGCGGTAGTGGAACGCGCTGTGGTGATCATCACCGGTCAGCCCGGTATTCTCTCCGGCGGCTACGACCTCAAGGTAATGACCTCGGGCCCACAGCAGGCGGTCTCGCTGGTTACCGCAGGCTCGACTCTGGCCCGCCGCCTGCTCGCGCACCCATTCCCGGTGATCGTCGCCTGCCCCGGCCATGCCGTGGCCAAGGGGGCGTTCCTGCTGTTGTCGGCCGACTACCGCATCGGCGTCGAAGGCCCGTACAAGATCGGCCTCAACGAAGTCGCCATCGGCATGACCATGCACCACGCCGGCATCGAACTGGCTCGCGACCGCCTGCGCCGCTCGGCCTTCCACCGCTCGGTAATCAACGCCGAAATGTTCGACCCGCAGGCGGCCCGCGAAGCTGGCTTCCTCGATGCGGTAGTGCCCGCCGAGCAATTGCTTGAAGCCGCCACCAGCGCAGCCCATGCGCTGAAAAAACTGAACATGAATGCGCACAAGAAAACCAAGCTGAAAGTGCGCAAGGACCTGCTCGATGCGCTCGACGAAGCGATCATCCTCGACCAGGACTTTGCCCTCTGAGCCCGCGCCGAGGTTGCCTGCGCAGCGCAGACCGACCAAGCTGTCCGACATAGTCAACCGAACAAGCGGACAGCCATGGGTCGAGTCGTCGCAGCGGCGGTTTACAGCGCCGGAAGAAAGGTCACCAATATCAGCATCGACGAGGGCAGCGAGTGGGCGAAAAAGCCCGGCCACTTCGTCTGGATCGGCTTGGAAGCGCCCAGCGCCGAAGAGCTGGCCAGCCTGCAGTGCCAGTTCAACCTGCATGAACTGGCCATTGAGGACGCGCTGGAGAAACACAGCCGGCCCAAGCTGGAAACCTTCGGCGATGCGCTGTTCATCGTCACCTATTCGCCGGTGCGGCAGAACGGCAAGCTGGAGTTCATCGAAACGCACATCTTTGCCGGTAATGGCTACATCATCACCTGCCGTAACGGCCACTCCAAATCCTACGCACTGGTGCGCCAGCGCTGCGAAGCCCGGCCGTTGCTGCTCGATCACGGTGAAGACTTCGTGCTGTATGCCCTGCTCGATTTCGTCACCGAGAACTACCAGCCGGTCAGCGAAGCGATCCACGGCGAGATCGAAGAGCTGGAACAAAGCGTGCTCAGCAGTTCGCTGATGGAAGACGACATCCGCCGCCTGCACAGCCTGCGCCGCGACATCCTGCGCCTGCGCCGCTACGTGGCGCCGATGGTGGAAATCAGCGAAGAGCTGCAGCGGCTGAACTTCCCCTTCATCGACAAAAACATGCGCCCGTATTTTCGCGACGTGCAAATCCACGTCACCCGACAGATGGAAGACCTGGTGAGCATTCGCGATATCGCCAGCCAGACCATCGAGATCGGCATGCTGCTGGAGTCGTCACGCCAGAGCATTACCCAGCGCAAGTTCGCCGCGTGGGCAGCGATCCTGGCGTTTCCGACGGCGATTGCCGGGATCTACGGGATGAATTTCCAGAATATGCCCGAGCTGAGCTGGCACTACGGTTACTTTGCCGTGCTGAGCGTGATCGGCCTCGGCTGCACCGGGCTGTTCGCCAGTTTCAAGCGCTCGGGGTGGTTGTAGCGGGATAAGCAGGAGCCGCGCTGGCGGCTCCTGACAAGTGCCTCAGGCGGCGCTTTCCTTGGCGCTCGGTGCGTGCGCAACAAAGCGCAGCATCCACTCGCCAACCAGATCGCCTTGGTGCTCCAGCTTGAGGCTGGCAATGGCGCGCTGGTAAACCTCGTCACCCAAGTGCTCCTGGCGGGCATCGAGCAGTGCGCGCGAATAATCATGGACAAACTCAGGGTGGCCCTGGAAGCACAGCACCTGATCGCCCACATGGTAGGCAGCGTTCGGGCAGAAATCGCTTGAAGCAATCACCGTGGCGCCTTTGGGCAGCTGAGTGACCTGATCCTGGTGGCTGATCAGCAGGGTCAACTCGGTTACCTGCGGGTCCATCCATGGCGCATGCGCAGCCAGGGTGTAGCGGTGCACGCCCACGCCCCAGCCACGGTCGGCACGTTCGGCCTTGCCGCCGAGCACCAGCGCCAGCAGTTGGTGGCCAAAGCACACGCCCAGCAACTTGTCGCCACGCTCGTACAGCTTGAGCAGGTACGCCTTGAGGGTCTGGATCCACGGATCATCGCCGAATGAGTCGGCCTTGCTGCCGGTCACCAGATACGCATCGAAGCGCTCGCCCTCGGGGGGATAGTCGCCGTTCATCACGTTGTACACACGAAACTCGGCCTGGTTGACCGACTGACGCAAGAACAGCTGCTCGAACATCCTGCCGTAACCCTGGTACTGCGCCGTCAGCTCTGGCCGCAGGACGTCGGTTTCAAGGATGCAGATGCGTAACGACATAGCGATAGTCCTGAACGACACAAGGAGGGTTTGGCTGTAGAGACTGCCGCGAAAGACACGTACAAGCAAGTAGGCTGTACTGACGAACGGTAAGGGGTGTCACCCTTGGTAACCCCCATCGCGCAGCGGTCTAGCTCAGACTTATCGGGCTGGTGGCAAGTGGCCTTAAATGAAACTTGTATGTCAAAGCCTGCACTTATAACAAAGGGTTCTCAAACATGCATAACCTACACCCTACTGTTGGATGTATACCCAAAAGCAGGAAGCCAGCAGAACCGGCGTGTAGCCACGCCGCTGTGATCGACCCGACCCGGCAAAGGGAAGCCAACGGCTATTCAGGAATAACAACAAGAAGGCGGTCCGCCATGTTCAGACAATCAAAAGTACGCCAAGCCGGACTCATATTGTTCGCTACCACCTTGCTGCTGATCTTGCCGAACCTTTCTCGGCTGTTTGGCTGACAGCTTGTGTGGCTATTTCAGACATTGCATAGGTAATCTGCCGATCTCACCGGTTGGAGATTACCTATGCGCATCACCTTCGCCCTGCTGGCGCTGCTACTCAGCCTGCCCGTGGCTGCGGCGCAGCTGAACCTTGAGCTGGGTGAGCGCACACGCCATTGGCAAACTGCCGAGCTGCTTGCCCATCCGCAGGCAAGTGATATCGACGTCCCGGCAGACGTCGCCTACAAGCGGCCCATGCACTACCGCGCAGTGCCCTTGGCTGTGTTGCTTGAGGGCGTGCAGCCAGGCGAACACCTGCAGGCCATTGCGCTGGATGGCTTTGCTGCCGAGATGCCCGCTTCGCCGCTGTTGGCCAATGGCCCCGCGCAGGCGTGGCTGGCGGTAGAGGACAGCGCCAAGCCATGGCCCGCACTGGGCAAAGACAAAGCGACCGCCGGGCCGTTCTATCTGGTCTGGACCAACCCTAAGGCCAGTGCCATCCGCCCAGAGCAATGGCCCTTCCAGATCGCCACCATTCGCCGCCTGGCAGCGGTCGAGCAACGCTTCCCGGCACTGTTGCCCGAGGCTAGCCTTGCCAGTGACGACCCGGTACGCCAAGGCTTTGCCCTGTACCAACAGAACTGCATGGCTTGCCACCGCCTCAATGGCGCCGGTGATGCGCAGTTCGGCCCGGACCTGAATCGCCCCTACAATCCTACCGAGTACTTCCAGCCGGCGTTTTTGCGCAAATACATCCGCGACCCACAAAGCTTGCGCCAGTGGTCGCAGGCAAAAATGCCTGGCTTTGCCGAAAGTGTATTGAGTGAAGAGGAACTGGACGCGCTGCTGGCGTATCTGGCGCACATGAGCAAGCGCAAAGGTTGAGCCGCAGGTAGAGCCATTCGCGAGCGCACTCGCGAATGGCGATGGCACTTAAGCGGTTTGCCGCTCGTGCTTGACGCCCCAGCCTTCGACTTCGCCACCGAGGGGCGAAACCACCCCCTCGAAGGCCTCTTCGAAAGCACCGATGCCGCGGTAGGTTGCATACATGATCTTGCTCAACTCAAGGTTCCAGCCGCCATCATCACGTTCTCGTACCTGAGCATTCAACGACTCGCCACGAAACCGCCCGGCCGCCTGGCGGGCGCCGCTTTCATCTGGAAATACCGCATAGAACTCGATGGGGTGGATCTGGGTGAAGTCAAAACCGCCAGCTTTCATCTGGCGCAGGACATTGCTGCTGATGTCGTCGTTCTGGCTGCTCATGAATCGTCCTCCTGAATAATGCAATGGATAGACTTTCCGTGCACTACGCACTTGCCGGCGCCGGTAAAGGCCGCAAACAAGCCGAGCTGATCGAGCTGATGCAAGACGCGAAGAAAACCGCGTCGGCCCGCAGAAGAGGCCGATGCGTGAGACTAGCGTAGTGCTTATCGCAGCACTACGCCAGAGGGGCTGCTCAAGGCATTTCGCGGATGTCGCTGATGGTTACGCCGTTCTGCTCCTTGAGCCAGCGTGCCGTCGGTGCGTCGCTACGGTCCTGGAAGTCATTCAAATCCAGTTCATTCAAAAGCGGAAAAAGCTTGGTGCGTATTGCGCGTGCCGCCTCTTCATCACTGGGACGCTGATCGCCGGTGAGCAGCAGCGTCGTCGGTTCACCTTTCTGGTCGGCAAAGATGACTTCCCACTCTTTCATCGAATAACCCTCGGTGGATACGGAATTGACTGACATCCGTTCTAGCTTGACCACTGGCTGCAGAAGTTGTTCAGCGCGCTCGCCAAGCGCACATGAAAAAGGGCCCGCCGGTTACCCGACGAGCCCTTCACGGTGCCCCAGCGCGCCCTATTTGGGTGTGCCGTGGACCACGCCTGCGGTGTTGTCGAGCAGGCTCTTGGTAGCGGTCTGGATGTAGGCTTCGAGGTTTTTCAGCAGTTCGGGCTGATCCGGGCTTTCGATCAGTTCGGCCTTGAACTCGCTGCCCAGCTGGTAGCGGTACATGCGCGGGGTCATGTCCTTGGACTCGATCAGAATGCGGTCGCCCTTCACCAGGCCAACGATCTGCTCGCTGCCCGACGGTTTGATCATGCCCACACCCTGATCGCCTTCCGGCAGGTTGAGCAGGTCACGGCCCCAGCACTGATGACGGGTCTGACCACCCAGGCGGCCCATGATGGTCGGAACGATGTCGACCTGGGTACCGACGGTGTGGTCGACCGCACCGAATTTGTCCTGGATGCCCGGGCCGATCAGCAGCAGCGGCACGTTGAAGCGGCCTAGATCGAGCTCGGTGACCTGCTGGTGGTTGCCAAAGCCGTGGTCGCCAACGATGACGAACAGGGTCTCCTTGAAGTACGGCTCTTTACGCGCCTTCTCGAAGAACTGGCCCAGCGCCCAGTCGGAGTAACGCATGGCGGTCAGGTGCTCGTCGAGACGGCCCTGGCCGGTCACAGGCTCTACCGGCAGGTCTTTTGGCAGCGCGTACGGGGTGTGGTTGGAAAGCGTCTGCAGCAAGGCGTAGAAGGGTTTCTTGCCGTAGTTTTTTGCCAGCTCCTCGGCGCCACGGTCGAACATGTCCTGGTCGGATACCCCCCAAGTCGGGTCGGAGAACACCGGATTGACGAAGTCGTTACGACCGATAAAGGTGGTCATGCCCTGGTTGCCGAAGAAACCGGACTGGTTGTCCCAGGCAAAGTCGCCGTTGTAGACGTACACATCGTCGTAGTCGCGGGCACTGAGCAGCGCCGGCAGTCCGGACAGTTTGTGGCCACCCTCAGGGGTCTGCATCAGGTATTCGAAGCCCGGCAGGTTGGGGAAACAAGCCATGGTGGCAAACATGCCCTGATGGGTATGGGTGCCGTTGGAGAAGAAGCGGTCAAACAGCAGACCCTCCTTGGCCAGCTTGTCGAAGTACGGCGTGATGTTGTTGGGGCTGCCCAGCGCGCCCACCGAATGACCGGCGAAGCTCTCCATCAGGATCACCACGACGTTCTTGATCGGCAGGGTGCGCTCGGCTGGCGGTACGAAATCACGGCGGATCGCAGCTTCGTCGGCATCGACCAGGGTGTCGTGCGGTGTCAGCAGCAGGTCACGCACAGTTTGCTGCGCCACTTGCTGATCGAGCACTGGCTTCCAGACATTGGCGCGATCCTCACCGAAGCGGCTCTTGGCAGCGTCGATCAGGGTCAGCGTGCCATTGAGGCCCAGCTGGTTGATGAAGTTGGAGTCGGTGGTGAACGCGTCGCCCCAGCGCATTGGCGGGCCTTGGCGCAGGGTGCCACGGGCGGCAATCACGGCAATCAGCAAGATCACCATGAATACAGCCAGGCGGTAATACCAGGCCACAGGCGGGCGCGGGTTGCCGTGCAGCGCGCCGCTGGCAGGCCGGGTCAGCCGATCGATGCCTTTGAACAACAGGCTCAGCAGCCAGGTGCCGATCACCCAGGCGAGCAGATAGCGCACCACCGGGAAACCGTACCAGAGCATGCTCAGGACGGTTTTCGGGTCTTCCTTGACGTACTGGAAGACCAGGCCGTTGAGGCGCTGGTGGAACTCGCGATAGAAGTCCAGCTCCATCAGGCCAAGGAACATGACCACGCTCGAGGCAATCGTCAGCCACACGCGGAATACACCACGCGCTGCCATCGCGGCCGGGCTGAGGACCGCCAGCAGCAGCGGGATGCTCAGGTACACCACCACCCGCAGGTCGAAGCGCAGGCCATTGAGGAAGCCCTCGGCAACCGTGGAATACGGCGTATCGCCGATCATGTCGCTGTTGTAGACCAGGAGGCCAAGGCGTACCAGGCTGAGCATCAGCATGATGACCAGGCCGCAGAGCAAGGTGTAGGCCAGGTGCGATTGCAGGGTCGGCGCGGAACGAACCGGCACGGCCCGTTGTTTCAAGGCATCCGTGTTAGCCATGAATGGGGAGATCCTAGGAGTTTGCGGGAAGGCGACAGCGCCCATAAGCCCTGCCAGCGGTCGTGGCGATAGGGCAAACGCGGCATTGTGCGGCGCGGATTCTGGTTAATCCAGTGTGAAAATTGTGTCACGAAGCGGCGACTGCGCAGTCAGCCCCGCGCTGGCACGGGGCTGCTCCTGGTCGATCAGGTCAGACGCGCACGTTACCGCGCGGCCCAGCGATGGCCCAGATGATCAGACCCACTACCGGCAGTACCAGAATCAGCAGGATCCAGAGCAGTTTACTGCCAGTGGACCCGCCGCTTTTGACCACGTTGATGATCGCCCAGATATCCAGGGCAAGAATGATCAGGCCGATCAGGCTGTTGAATGTCGATCCCATGCAGATACTCCCCATAAAGTCATGTCCGGTGAGCATAGTCGCCTATCACGTCGATAGAAGGGAATCCTTGGCGAGCAGGCGCGGTCACTGCTTAGACTGCTTCATCCATTGCCCAGAGGTTCGCATGCCCCCCGCTCACACCGACAGCGCCGTCGACAGCCCGACCGTTTCCCGCCTGTTCAGTAGCCTGCGCCAGCATGCGCAGGCGTCGCCGTGGCTGAGCGCCGGCCTGGGGCTGGCCTTGCTGGCCATCCTCGGCTTGCTCGGCGCCAGCATGTGGAATGCGGTCAATGGCGATCACTCGGAGAACCTGCACCTGGCTGTGCTCGGTGGCCTCGCCGGCTTTGGCGCGACGGCACTGGGTGCGGTATTGGCGGTGGTGCTGCGCGATGTCAGCTCGCGTAGCCAGGATGTGATGCTCGGCTTTGCCGCCGGCATGATGCTCGCGGCCAGTTCGTTCTCGTTGATTCTGCCGGGGCTGGAAGCAGCCCGGGAGATTACCGGCAACGGCGCAGCAGCAGCGTTGACCGTGGTGGTCGGCATGGGCCTGGGCGTGTTGCTGATGCTCGGCCTGGACCGCTTCACCCCGCATGAGCACGAAACCGTCGGCCGGCAAGGGCCGGAGGCCGAGCGGATAAATCGGGTGTGGCTGTTTGTGCTGGCAATCACCCTGCACAACCTGCCCGAGGGCATGGCCATCGGCGTCAGCTTCACCAATGGCGACATGGCTGTCGGCCTGCCGCTGACCAGCGCCATTGCCATTCAGGATATCCCCGAAGGCCTGGCAGTCGCCCTGGCCCTGCGCGCGACCGGGCTGTCGAACTTCAAAGCGGCGATGGTTGCCGTGGGCTCGGGCTTGATGGAACCGCTAGGCGCGGTGATCGGCCTGGGCATCTCTACCGGCTTTGCCCTGGCCTACCCGATCAGCATGGGCTTGGCGGCTGGCGCGATGATTTTTGTGGTGTCCCACGAAGTGATCCCCGAAACCCACCGCAATGGCCACCAGACTTCGGCAACGCTGGGCTTGATGGGCGGTTTTGCGGTGATGATGTTTCTCGATACCGCGCTGGGTTAACCCCAGCGCGCGGTCCCCGGCTCAGACGTGGACGGCAACCTTCAAGGCTTCCAGGGCCGGCTCGACCCTGATATTCAATTGCTGACCCAGCTCCAGCACCCGCGCCAGGTCATGCTGGCCAACCATGACCATCTGCAGCTCCTCGTCCAGTAACTGGCTGAAGTTGAGCAGTACATAACCACCGGCTTCCTTGTTCAAGGCAGCCATCTGCACCTGAATGCGGTTGAGCGCAGTCAGCGCCTCGGTCTTGGCCAGTTGTTTGGGCTTGAGGTTGAGGGCGACGCTGCTGTCGAACGACTCGCTGATCGCCTGGAACAGCTCCTGATAGCTGTCACCGATGAACACCACCGTCTCCGGCAAACTGCCGAGCACGATCCACTCGCCCAGCGGCATCGGGTAGCTGTCGTCGTAGTTGATGTCTGGGTTGGCAGCGAGGAATGCGGTGGGGTCGGCGTAGGCCTGAGCGGCCTCGTCGGCAATGCGCTCGATCTCGTCATCGGGCATGCAGCCGGCACCGATGAGGCTGATGAATTCGCGCAGTTGGTCTTTCATGTGGGGGCTCTGCAAGGTGAAAAATGTCACCAAGGATAGCCGCAAACGCCCCCTGAGGGTTAGCCGGCGAGCGCCTGCAAGCGTGCTGCGGTGTCGGCCGCACCCATGGTCTGCGCTGCTGCCAGGGCGTTGGCACCGCGCACATCCTGGCGTACCGGGTCTGCGCCCTTGGCCAGCAGGAACTCAAGAATTTCGCTGCGGTTGAACATTGCCGCCAGCATCAACGCCGTACGCCCATCAGCAGCGGCGGCATCCACCGGCACTCCATGCTCGATCAGCAACTCGATCATCGGCAGGTCACCCTTGAACGCCGCGCCAGCAATCGGCAACTGGCCGTTGTCGTTGGCAATCAGCGGATCGGCGCCGTGCTCGAGCAGCACGCGCACGGCCTGATGATGGCCGTGGTAGCTGGCAAGCATCAGCAGGGTATCGCCCTTGTGATTACGCAGGTTGACCGGCAAGCCGCTGTCGAGCAGGCGCCCTAACATGTCGGCGTCGCCACGGCGGGCGCGGTCGAACACCTCGTCGGCAAATGCGGCTGCTTCATCGTCATTCATGGTGGCGGGCTGTTGGTCGGACATCTGTAACCTCCTGGCAAAATGGATGGCCCAAGTGTTGGTCAGGCACTGCCAGTGGGTCAAAGGTTCAGATTCTATAGGGGCAAGAGGCTGCGGCTATGACCTTGCAAAATGCACTGTGCAAATTGCATGACCTTGCACACTGCACGAGGCGCAAAATCAAAAATAGGTTCAAGCTGCTGATTTTAAAGGGATTTTTTACATGGCAAAAGCTGGCACGGTCACTGCAACCATCAACTCAACGTCTGCACACACATTCAGCCAGGAGTTGATATGGACCTTATCCAGCAAAAATTCGCCTCGGTCTTTTCCGCCTACTCGGTCAACACTCAGCCACGCCCTGACGGCGGTATCCTGCTGACCCTGCGTGCTGCCGATGGCAAGGTTACCCGCCGTGTACTGACCTATGGTCAAATGCACAGTGCCGAGCAGCTGTCGTGGGCGATAAGCGCTATCCGCCGCGACCTGGCTGAACAAGCCAGCGAACTGCCGGTGATCAACATGCTGCAAAGCCAGCAGCGCTTTGCACTGCCGACTTATCGCTAAGCAAAAAGCACCTCCGCGAAGCTGATCCTGCACAGCCTGTTCAGGCTTTACAGGAGCAGCCTTGCAGCGCTGGCGAGGCCGCAATCCTCGCCAGCACTATCCTTCAGAGTTCGTCCATCCCCAAAAATTCCCTTGCTGCCAGATCCCCGGTGAATTGTGCTTGGACGCCTTGCTGATCGCGGAACAATCGCGCCGCCAGGCAAAACGGCGAGTCACCCAGATCAATCCAGCGTCGCGTCTGTGCCGGCACGTACAACACATCGCCCTTCTCGCATACCACCGTAAAAACAAATTCGCCTAGACGCAGAGCCACTTGAGCACGTCCGCTGATAACGGCGAACAGCTCGTCGCTGCTGTGCACATGCTCGTCGCGCAGGTCTATCTGCGACTCGACGGCACCTTCCTGATTGAGCAGGCTGACCGCGCTGAAACCGTTGGCGGTCAGCAACTGATCGAGCGGCTCACGCCAGGCATCGAGCACCTGATCATCCGGCGTACCTGGACGGATACGTACATCTGCAGGTTGCCGGGCAAAATGCACGCCGTGCTCGGCCAAGGTGGCGGCGATGTCGTCGTGGTGGGTCAGAACCTTGTTCGGCTGGCCGGGGCTGGAGGGGTGGAAAACACTGAGGATGCTCATCAAGGGCTGTTCCTGCTATCGGTCATTCGAGTGGCAATGATACCGGCTGCGGCGAAGGCTGCGACGCTGGCCATACCAAAGGTGAAGTTGGGGCCCAGCAGGTTCCAGCTGTAGCCCGCGTACAAGGCGCCAAGCGCGCCGCCAGTGCCGGACAGCGCCGCATACAGCGCCTGGCCCTGGCCTTGCTGACGGGCGCCGAAGCTGGCCTGGACGAAGGCGATCGAGGCGGCATGGAAGCAGCCGAAGGTGGCCGCGTGGAGCAACTGCGAAACGATCAGCACGCCAGCATGGTCGGCCAGACTACCTAACAGCAGCCAGCGCAAGCCGGCCAGAACAAAGCTGACCAGCAGCACCTGGCGCACCGAGAAGCGCGCGAACAACCGGCTCATGGCCATGAACATCAACACTTCCGCAACAACCCCGAGTGCCCACAGCAAACCGATGCTGCCGCGGCTGTAGCCCAGATGCTCCAGGTGCAGGGTGAGGAAGGTGTAGTACGGGCCGTGGCTGAGCTGCATCAACGCCACGCACAGGTAAAAGGCAATCACCCCCGGCGCCAGCAGCTGGCGGCCGAAACCCCCTGCCCTGCTGCGTTCGGCGTTCTCCACCGGCTGGGCGTTAGGCACCCACAGACTGGCGCCGAAAATCCCGGCCATGATCGCCACCAGCGCCAGCGGGTAGATATCCAGGCTCAACCATTCAAACAACTGGCCCAGGCCCACCACCGCCAGGATGAAGCCGATCGAGCCCCACAGCCGCACCTGGCTGTAGCGCGAGGTCTGGCCATGCAGGTGAGCCAGCGTAATCACCTCGAACTGCGGCAGTACCGCGTGCCAGAAGAACGCATGAAGGGCCATCACCAGCGCCAGCCAGGCGTAGCTCTTGCCGAAGAAGATCAACGAGAAACTGGCCAGGGTCGCCAGCGCGCCGAGGCGCACGATCAGCAACCTTTGACCGCTGCGATCACCCAGCCAACCCCACAAGTTGGGCGCCACGCAGCGCATCAGCATGGGGATCGCGACCAACTCGCCGATCCGCGCCGGAGAAAATCCCAGATGATCGAAATACAGCGCCAGAAACGGCGCAGTAGAGCCGAGCAATGCGAAGTAACAGAGGTAGAAACTGGACAGGCGCCAGTACGGGATGGGCGGCATGGGCGGGGTCGTCATGTACTGCCGTTGGCGGCCCGTACGCAGGCCGCCCGTGGCGAGCGAAATTTACAGCTGGCGCAGGACCGGCGTCGTAACCTGCACATCGGCGTTTTGCGCGCGGTGGCGCAGCAGATGGTCCATCAGCACCAGGGCCATCATCGCCTCGGCGATCGGCGTGGCGCGGATGCCGACACAAGGGTCATGGCGGCCTTTGGTGATGACTTCAACCGGATTGCCATGGATGTCGATCGACTGGCCTGGGGTGGTGATGCTCGATGTCGGCTTCAAGGCCAGGTGGGCGACAATCGGCTGGCCCGAGGAGATCCCGCCGAGAATGCCGCCGGCATTGTTGCTGAGGAAGCCTTGCGGGGTCAGCTCGTCACGGTGCTCGGTGCCGCGCTGGGCGACGCTGGCAAAGCCGGCGCCGATTTCCACGCCTTTGACCGCGTTGATGCTCATCAGCGCGTGGGCAAGTTCGGCATCGAGGCGATCGAAGATCGGCTCGCCCAGGCCAGGCATGACGCCTTCGGCAACCACGGTGATCTTGGCCCCGACCGAGTCCTGGTCGCGGCGCAGCTGGTCCATGTAGGCCTCGAGCTCCGGTACTTTGTCCGGGTCGGGGCTGAAGAAGGCGTTGTCTTCGACGCTGTCCCAGCTCTTGAACGGGATTTCGATCGGGCCGAGCTGGCTCATGTAGCCGCGCACGGTGATGCCAAGGCCGGCCAGGTATTTCTTGGCGATTGCTCCTGCCGCTACGCGCATGGCCGTTTCGCGGGCCGAGCTGCGGCCGCCGCCACGGTAGTCACGCTCACCGTATTTGTGGTGATAGGTGTAGTCGGCATGGGCCGGGCGGAACAGGTCCTTGATCGCCGAGTAGTCCTTGGACTTCTGGTCAGTGTTGCGGATCAGCAGGCCGATCGAGCAGCCGGTGGTGCGCCCTTCGAACACGCCGGAGAGGATTTCGACTTCGTCCGGCTCCTGGCGCTGGGTGGTGTGACGGCTGGTGCCAGGCTTGCGCCGGTCGAGGTCGCGCTGCAGGTCGGCCTGGGAGATTTCCAGACCTGGCGGACACCCATCGACAATGGCGACCAACGCCGGGCCATGGCTTTCGCCAGCGGTGGTAACAGTGAACAGCTTGCCGTAGGTATTGCCGGACATGGACGCTCCGCGAAATCAGCCTGAATGGGGTGCAGCGGGCAGTATACGGAAAGCAGCCGCCTTGCGACGAGTCTGCGGGCTGATTTGTTGCCTGCAGCGGCCAGAACCTTCGTCAGAGCGCTGGGTCAAACCCTCAACTCACTACGAAGCCCTGCCCATGCTGCGCCTCACCGCCCTGCTTCTGCTGCTGTGCAGCACCCTCGCCAGTGCCGCTGCCCCGACCGTTCTGCAACGCCCGATCGAACTCGATACCGGTAACGGTGTGCTGTACGGCAGCCTGCTGTTGCCACAACAGGACACCCCGCCGCCGGTGGTGCTGATCATTGCCGGCTCCGGGCCGACCGACCGCGATGGCAACAATCCGGCGGGCGGGCGCATCGACAACCTCAAGCGGCTGGCCTTGCTGCTGGCCGGCGAACACATCGCCAGCGTGCGCTTCGACAAGCGTGGCGTGGCCGCCAGCCAGCCGGCGACTCCAGACGAACGCAACCTCAGCGTCGAGGCATATGTGGCCGATACCGTGGCCTGGGCGCACAAGCTCAAGGCCGACCCGCGCTTCGGCCCGCTGATTCTGCTCGGACATAGCGAGGGCGCGCTGATTGCCACCCTGGCCGCTGAACAAGCCGGCGCCAGCGCCGTGATCAGCCTGTCCGGTAGCGGTCGACCGGTGGCCGAGGTCATCCGTGAGCAGCTGGCCCAGCGCCTGCCGCCGGCGCAACTGGCCCAGGGCACCGCATTGCTCGACAGCCTGCAGGCCGGGCAGACCAGCCTCAACGTACCGGTGCCGCTGCGCCAGGTGTTCCGCCCGACCGTGCAGCCGTACTTGATCTCGCTGCTGCGCCAGGACCCGGCCGCAGCGTTCGCCCAACTCAAGGTGCCGGCGCTGATCATCCAGGGCCGCAACGACGTGCAGGTGGATGTGGCCGACGCCGAACTGCTCAAGGCGGCCAAGCCCGATGCGCAACTGGTGTTGATCGATGGCATGAACCACACCCTGCGCATCAGCCCGCGGGACATCAGTGGCCAGCGGGAAACCTACCAGAATCCAGAGCTGCCACTGGCGCGCGAACTTGGCCAGCGGATCGTCGCTTTTATCCGGCAATTGCCACCAGCCTGAGTAGATCGCCCTCAGGTCTTGCCTGCGCCTGCCGATAAGCAGGCATTGGCCCGCGTTTGACTGGCCGACCCCGATTCGAGGACGACCGCAATGACCGATGCCCCAGCCGCCGAAGCGACCGCAGAGCCGCAAGCCCCGGAGAGCGCCCCGCTGCCCTGGGCAGATCTGGCCGCCGAGCACTTCCAGTTGCTGCGCCTGGCGCCATTGCCCACCGACCGCCACACCGGCCCGCGGCCGCTGCGCTTCGTGCAGTTTGGTTATGCCGAGCGCCACAGCAAAGAGCACAGCCTGCTACGCATGCAGATCACCCTGCCGGGGCAAAAGGTGCGTAAAGAGCAGAATCAGCTCGACATCCGCGTCGATCACGAGCTGCAACGAGTCTCCATTGGCGCAGAAAACGGCCTGCAGATGGAGCCGCTCAACCGCGGCCTGGGCCGGTTTCTGTTCGCCCAGGCGGTGCAGTGGCTGCAGGCCAACTGGTCGCACTACCGCATCGAGGCGGTGGCGTTGCCGAACAAGGATGCCCTCAACGAAGACACCCGCCTGCGCCGCGACAATGTGCTGCGCTGCGTCGGTGTTGAAGTCGAGTACGTAGAAGGGCAGCTGCTCAAAGGGCGCACACCCGAGCTTGCCGTCAGCCAGCTCAAGGGCGGCTGGAACACCGACAAAGTCCAGCGGGTGGACATCCTCGAATCGGCCGGCATGCTGCAACAGGCCGAGCAGACCTTGCTGGAGAAAGAAGCTCAGATCCGCGAGCGGGATGAACGCGTGGCCAAGTACCGTCGCGAAGACGGCGGGCTGCGCTTCACCATCACCTGCCTGGTGGCCTTTGCGGTGTTCCAGGCAGGCCTGCTGATCTGGATCGCCACACGCTGATCGGCTAGCCAGGCGGGGCCGTTTTACAGCCGCGCCTGGCCGCTCGGATCAGACCCGCGCCTGGAACAGCTCCTGGTGCTGACGGCACTGCTCGGAAGTCAGCATGAACACGCCATGGCCGCCCCGCTCAAACTCAAGCCAGGTGAAGTCGACCTCGGGGTACAGCGCCTCGACGTGGACCTGGCTGTTGCCCACTTCGACAATCAGCAAGCCCTTGTCAGTCAGGTGCTCGGCCGCTTCGGCGAGCATGCGCCGCACCAGGTCCAGGCCATCGTTGCCGCAGGCCAGGCCCAACTCCGGCTCGTGGTGATATTCGGCCGGCATGTCGGCGAAGTCTTCGGCATCGACATACGGCGGGTTGGACAGAATCAGGTCGAAGCGCTGCCCCGGCAGACCGGCGAAACCATCGCCCTGCACGGTGAACACACGCTGATCGAGGCCATGCCGCTCGATGTTCTGGTTGGCCACTTCGAGAGCGTCGAAGGACAGGTCGGCCAGCACCACCTCGGCCTCGGGGAATACATCTGCCGCGACGATACCAATGCAGCCAGAGCCGGTGCACAGGTCGAGAATGCGTGCAGGCTCCTGCGCCAGCCATGGCTCGAAGCGTTTTTCCAGCAGCTCGCCGATCGGCGAACGCGGCACCAGCACGCGCTCATCGACAATGAACGACATGCCACAGAACCACGCTTCGCCAAGCAGGTAAGCGGTCGGCACGCGGTCTTCGATGCGGCGCTTGAGCAGGTGCAGCAGGCGCACGCGCTCGTCGTCTTCCAGGCGGCAATCGAGGTAGCTGTCGGCGATTTCCCACGGCAGGTGCACCGAGCCCAGCACCAGCAGGCGGGCTTCGTCCCAGGCATTGTCGGCACCGTGGCCGAAGAACAGCTCGTTCTCGTGGAAGCGGCTGACCGCCCAGCGAATATGGTCGCGCAGAGTGCGCAGGCGTGAAGTGATCACGGGGGGACTCCTTTTCAGACAGCCTGAAAGTCTAACAGGCCCACCCGCTGAAATGTTCCACCAACACCCTGACGATGGGGCAGATGCCAGTATTTGCATCGCTTGCGATGTCAACCATTCCCATTGGTCGCCAAGCAGGGGACAATAGCCCGACAAAAGCCCTGCTCAAGGAGCCCTTGATGTCTGTTCCAACCACGATGTTCCGCCTCAGCGGCCGCGACTATCCGCCGGCCAAGCTGGGCAACGCCAGCCTGATCATCATCGATGCGCAGAAGGAGTACCTCAGTGGTCCCCTGCAACTGTCGGGCATGGACGAGGCCGTGGCCAACATCGCCAGGTTGCTCGACGCGGCGCGCAAGGCTGGCCGGCCGATCATCCATGTGCGCCACCTGGGCACCGTTGGCGGCCTGTTCGATCCACAAGGCCCGCGCGGCGAGTTCATCGAAGGCCTGGAGCCACGCGGTGACGAGATCGTCATCGAAAAGCGCATGCCCAATGCCTTCAAGAACACCTCGCTGCACGAAACCCTGCAGAACAAGGGCCATCTGGACCTGATCGTGTGCGGCTTCATGAGCCATTCCAGCGTAAGCACCACGGTGCGCCGCGCCAAGGACTATGGTTATCGTTGCACGCTGGTCGAGGATGCCTCCGCCACGCGCGATCTGGCGTTCAAGGACACGGTCATCCCAGCGGCACAGATTCACCAGGGCGAAATGGCCGTGATGGCCGACAACTTTGCCTGTGTTGCACCGACTGCCAGCCTGGTCTGAGCACGGTTGAGCGCCTGCCGGGCGGGCGGAACCGGGTGACTGCAGGTGGGTCGAATGGCCGATAGCGCAGAGGAAATCCGCAATGAAGCTTTCTGACAGTTTCGACGCCAAGCGCCTGCGCTCGCGCCCGCCGCGCAACTGGACGGCGCGGTTGAGCGCTGGCCTGTCCGTGCTGATCGCGACCTTGGGCATCCTGTTGATGATGGCCGGGTTTGCCGGTTTGCTGGGCAACTATGCAGCGCTGGCCGAGCTGAATGCCAACCGGCCGCTGGCTGCGACCGTGCTGGGTGGCGGCGTGTTGTTGCTGTGGCTGGGGGTTTGGTTGTGGCGGCGCAGCCGGATCAGGTTGCGCCGTGGCCGTGAGCTGAACATTGCCCCGCACTTGATGAAGAAGCACGACTGACGCCCCCTGGGGCCGCTTCGCGCCCCTTTCGCGCCTCCCGCTGATCCGCAGACTCGCGTAAACTCCCCGGCCCACGTGGAGGCCTGCATGCAAGACGATGACTTTTCCCTGTTCCATGCCGAAGTGCGCGGCGTAAAGCCGATCAAGCACGACCGCGCCGAGGTCGGCAAAGCCAAGCCTGACCGCAAGCAGCTGGCCGGCCTGCGCCAGTCCGCCACGGTGCGCAGCGATCAGCCACTGGTGGTCGACGGCATGTCCGATCAGTTCGTCATCGATGTAGCCGCCGAAGACGAGCTGTCATGGCGCCGCGATGGCGTGCAGGAAAGCCAGCTGCGCAAGCTCAAGCTCGGCCAGATCGCCTTTGAAGGCAGCATCGACTTGCACGGCATGAGCGTCGAGAAAGCCCGCGAGATCCTCTGGGCGTTCCTCGCCGAGGCGACCAAGCTGGAAGTGCGCTGCGTGCGTGTGACCCACGGCAAGGCGGCGCGCCTGGACGGCAAGCGGCCGATGATCAAGAGTCACGTCAATACCTGGCTGCGCCAACACCCCCAGGTACTCGGTTTCACCTCATGCCAGGCGCGCCACGGCGGCACTGGCGCGGTATACGTGATTTTGAAACGAACCATGCTCGACGGCCGCGACGAATAACGCCGCGCTTGCAGCGCCGTCGTTGCCGCCGTACCCTTGCGTATTTGCGTTTACTCCCACAGGTAGATCCATGTCCCTGGAACAGAACTACACCGAGATCCTCAGCCAGATTGGCGAGGACGTCTCCCGCGAAGGCCTGCTCGACACGCCAAAGCGGGCCGCAAAGGCCATGCAGTACCTTTGCCGCGGTTATCAACAGACCCTGGAAGAGGTCACCAACGGCGCGTTGTTCACCTCCGACAACAGCGAGATGGTGTTGGTGCGGGACATCGAGCTGTATTCGATGTGTGAACACCACATGCTGCCGTTCATTGGCAAGGCGCATGTAGCCTACCTGCCCAAGGGTAAAGTGATCGGCCTGTCCAAGGTCGCGCGGATCGTCGACATGTACGCTCGCCGCCTGCAGATCCAGGAAAACCTCAGCCGCCAGATCGCCGAGGCGATCGAGAAGGTCACTGGCGCTGCCGGCGTGGCCGTGGTTATCGAGGCCAAGCACATGTGCATGATGATGCGCGGCGTCGAAAAGCAGAATTCGAGCATGATCACTTCGGTGATGCTCGGTGAGTTCCGCGCCAATGCCGCGACTCGTAGTGAGTTTCTCAGCCTGATCAAGTGATCGGCTGGTGATCCCGAACCGACCCTGACGGGTCGGTTTTTTATTTGTTCAGGAGTTGCCCATGATCGTCAAAGCCCTGCGGGTCGGCCTCGGCCAGCTTATCGTGTTCGGTGACTTGATCAGCCGCCCAGCCAAGCGCAAGCGCAATGCCGCGGCCCAGGCTGCGGTCGAGCAGCAGGCCAAGGGCCTGGCTTTGTACCAGTTTCATGCCTGCCCGTTCTGCGTGAAGACCCGGCGTAACCTGCATCGGTTGAATGTGCCGGTGGCGCTGCGTGATGCCAAGAACGACCCGCTGCATCGCCAAGCGCTGCTCGAAGGTGGCGGCCGGGTCAAAGTGCCGTGCCTGCGTATTGAAGAAGCTGGGGAAGTGACCTGGATGTATGAGTCCAAGGCGATCATTGCTTATCTGGAGCAGCGCTTCGCAGGTATCTGAGGCCTGCGACCGCTGTGACTTTACTCGTGTGCCAAGCACTTGAAGTCCCGCACCTGCTTATGGCGTGAAGCCTTGGCGGGTGCCGTTTCGTCTGCGATGGTTTCAAGCACCTGCCCGGATTCGCTGCGCCTTATCCATGCCGAACCACCAGACACTCAAGCACTTCAGTGTTTCTGACAGCACAACCAGCCCTATCGCCAACAACGCGCTGTAGCTCGGGTAAAACCCAAGAGCAGTGGTTAGAAGGGATACCGACGGCACCATCAAGAACAGCCTGAGAGGCGTTTGCGCGAAGCTCAACCACCGTGCACTTTGACGCTGAGTCCAAAACAGCCAGCAGCTGATGAGTATCGATAGTTCAAGCGTCCAACTGAGCGCTACGAAAACGTAAGCCCCCTCCCCATAACGCTCTACCGTCTCCAGCGCAGAATACGCATCTGCCACGAATGGAACATTACCGCGCGCTAAGCTGTGCCCCATATAGGACACGATATGCACTGCGTCAAAACCGGCCCAGATTCGCCATATGATTGCGCTTTTTTGTTGCACGTTCATTTTTCGCCACCGCGATACTCGTAGACTATATCCGGAATCACGGGCACCCAGTGCCACGATTTGCCGCTAACATCCCAGTGATCATCGGCGTGCAGAAAAGTTTGTTTTTGATTCCGGAGCTCTCCGTACCAGTGCTCTGCGGAATCGAGCTTGAACGATAACTCATCAGCTTCAAGCCGCACCCATTCCTGAGTAAATGTACGGATCGTATTTGCGAGACCGCCAGGATCAGAGAAGATAACTTGCCCTTCATTGGACATGCTTCGACTTCGATTGGCTAGAAGAAAAAAAGAGTTTACAGCGCCGTGATAGTCAATATGACTTTTCTGCCACTTGCCGGGTCCGAATTTAACGACGCTGGTGAGGTCCTCATACTTAGCTTGAATGTCTGCCTGCGTAGCAACAGACCGCTCGCCTGCGCGATGAGTGAGAAAGCTGCGGCCAGCAAGGGGACAAAGTGGTCTTTCCGTCAACAGGTACCATTGACGTTTTTCAATTTTCTCTATGATGCGGTCTTCTTGGAGCTGCTGGTACTGACCAAGCTCTGATGAACACTCTTTGATTAGATCATTGAGACCTGGAAGAGAGTAGGGGTTATATAGAAAAAACCTCACAGTTGAACGTGCGAAAAATGGATCTTCGACTTTTGAAAGAGAGTGCCTTTCAAACATGAAACGATCGCGACGTATAAATCGATTCATTTGACTACCTCGCAGAGCTGGCTCTGCTTATTCCTCTAAACCTCCTAATTAAAGATTTTACCAAGCTATGTCTGCAGGAAACGTCTGTAGACCTTGTAGGAAACGTCCCATTCAGAGTAATGACCTACAGAAAATCCTTCACATACGCAATCCGAGTCATGAGCCTCGATCTCCACGCAAGCCGCACGTTAAGTAGACCTCATCGATTCAGCGAAATTGCTGGGGCTGCTTTGCAGCCCCACCTACGCCACCGTCACTCCCCCATCGGCACATGCCGAGGATGCTCGGCGACCCGCACCAGCCACTCGCGCACTGCAGGGTAGCCAGCCAGGTCAAAGCCGCCCTGATGCGCCACATGGGTGTAGGCATACAGCGCCACATCGGCAATTGAATACTGCTCGCCGACCAGGTATGGGGTCATCTCCAGCTGCTTGTTCATCACCTTGAGCGCCTTGTAGCCGCCCTTGTGCAAGCCTTTGTATTCTTCCAGGCGGTCATCCGGCAGGCCCAGGTAGTACTGAATGAAGCGCGCCACGGCGATGTACGGCTCATGGCTGTACTGCTCGAAAAACTGCCACTGCAACACTTGCGTGCGCAGGCGCGGCTCGGTCGGCAGGAACTCGCTGCCATCGGCGAGGAAGTTGAGAATCGCGTTCGACTCCCACAGGCAAGTGCCGTCTTCAAGCTCAAGCACCGGCACCTTGCCGTTAGGGTTCTTGGCGAGAAACTCCGGGGTTTCGGTCTCGCCTTTGAGAATGTCCACCGGGTGCCATTCAAATTCATGCCCGAGCAGGTTCAGCATCAGCTTGACCTTGTAGCAGTTGCCCGATTTGTAATCGCCGTAAACCTTGTACATCGCCCCTTCCCCTCTGCGCAGTTGTCGACCGTGGGCCAATAGTTGGCGACTGTACGGCTAAAAGCAATGGTCGCTGTATGGCAAGGATCAAGCTTGGCCGCGTTAGCCTGCAAAAAATACTTACATGTACAAGGACAGCACCATGACCGATGCCACCTCAGCGCGCCTGCGGCCCTTGGCAGACAGCTCCCCCTCGGCGGTGGTCGCCGGCTTCATCGCCATGCTTACGGGCTACACCAGCTCGCTGGTGCTGATGTTCCAGGCCGGCCAGGCGGCCGGGCTGACCACTGCGCAGATCTCATCGTGGATCTGGGCGCTGTCGATCGGCATGGCGATCTGCAGCATCGGTTTGTCGCTGCGCTACCGCACACCGATCACCGTGGCCTGGTCGACCCCGGGCGCGGCGCTGTTGATCACCAGCCTCGGCGGCGTCAGCTACGGCGAAGCCATAGGCGCCTACATCACCTGCGCGGTGCTGGTGCTGATCTGCGGCCTGACCGGCAGTTTCGAGCGCCTGGTCAAGCGCATCCCGGCATCGCTGGCCTCGGCGTTGCTGGCAGGCATCCTGTTCAAGATCGGCAGCGAGATATTCGTCGCCGCACAACACCGTACCCTGCTGGTGCTGGGCATGTTCTTCAGCTATCTGCTGGTCAAGCGCCTGTCGCCGCGCTACTGCGTGCTGGCTGCGCTGGTGGTCGGCACGGCGTTGTCGGGGGCGTTGGGCCTGCTCGACTTCAGCCACTTCAACCTGCAGCTGGCTACACCGGTGTGGACCACTCCAAGCTTCTCGCTGGCAGCAACCATCAGCATCGGTATCCCGCTGTTTGTGGTGGCGATGACCTCGCAGAACATGCCCGGCGTGGCGGTGCTGCGCTCTGACGGATACCAGGTGCCGGCCTCGCCGTTAATCACCGCCACCGGTTTCGCCTCACTGCTGCTGGCGCCGTTCGGCTCGCATGGGGTCAATCTGGCGGCCATCAGTGCGGCAATCTGCACCGGCCCGCATGCCCATGAAGACCCGAGCAAGCGCTATACCGCGGCAGTCTGGTGCGGGATTTTCTACGGCATTGCCGGGGTGTTTGGCGCGACATTGGCCGCGCTGTTTGCCGCCCTGCCCAAGGAGCTGGTGCTGTCGATTGCGGCGCTGGCATTGTTTGGCTCGATCATGAATGGCCTGAGTGTGGCCATGAGCGAGCCACGTGAGCGCGAGGCGGCGTTGATCACCTTCATGGTTACCGCCTCCGGGTTGAGCCTGTTCTCGATCGGCTCGGCGTTCTGGGGGATTGTTGCCGGGGTGATTACTTTGCTGATCCTCAACCCGCGCAAGGTTTGATCCGGGCTACAAACGGAAATGCCCAACCATCCCCTTGAGCTCATCGCCCAGCTGGGCCAGTTCGACACTGGAACGGGCATTGCCCTGCATGGCCAGCGCGGCCTGATCGGCGCTGCCGCGGATCTGCGTGACGCTGCGGCTGATCTCGTCACTGACCGAACTCTGCTGCTCGGCGGCAGCGGCAATCTGCTGGTTCATCTGCTGGATCTGTGACACCGCCACCGCGATGCTGGCCAGGGCGCTTTCAGTCTGCAAGGTGTCGGCCACTGCCAGGCGCACCAGCTCGGTACTGCCACGGATCTGCGCCACCGACTGCTCGGCATTGCCGCGCAGGCTGGCGACCAAGCGCTCGATATGTTCGGTCGACTGCTGCGTGCGCTTGGCCAACGCCCGCACCTCATCCGCGACTACCGCAAAACCGCGGCCCTGCTCGCCCGCCCGCGCCGCCTCGATGGCGGCATTCAGCGCCAGCAGGTTGGTTTGCCCAGCAACGCTCTTGATCACTTCAAGCACATCGCCAATGGTATGAATCTCGGCACTCAAGCTGTCGATACCGGCGCTGGCCGCTTCCGCCGCCACGGCCAGCTGCTCGATGCGCTGCAGGCTCTGACGCACCACCTGCTGGCCCGAGTCGACCTTGCCGTCGGCGACTTCGGCCGCCTGCGCCGCCTGCTCGGCATTGCGCGCAACATCGTGCACGGTCGCGCTCATCTGCTGCATGGCGGTGGCGACCTGCTCGGTCTCCTGCTGCTGGCTGCCAACCTCACGATTGGTCTGTTCGGTGACCGCCGACAACGACTGGGCGCTGCCGGCCAATTGCTCGATACCCTGTTGCAGGCCGCTGACAATGCCACTCAAGCCCGCCGCCATCTGCTGCATCGCCAGCAGCAGTTGGCCGACTTCATCGCGGCGCGGCGGCTCAGCCTCGCCGGCCAGGTCACCGGCGGCAATCCGCTGGGCGCGACCGATCACCCGCTGCAACGGGCCGACTATCGCCCGGGTGATCAACCAGGCCGCCAGCAAGCCGACCAGCAGCGCCAGCGCGGTGGCGATGGCAATCGCCACGCCGTTGCGCTTGAGCTCGCTGTGCATGGCCTGCTCTTGGCTGGCGTAAGCCTGGTCGACCGCGCTGGTGGCCTGGTTGGCGCGCGCCTGCAACTGCGCCTTGATGCCCTGCTCTTGCGCAAGCAGGTCGGTGTATTCATTGAGCTTGTCGGCAAAGCTGGCGATATGCCCGGCGACTTCAGCGAGCACACCTTGATAACCGCTGTCGGCAACTGCGCTTCTGAGTTGCTCGGCCAGGCTGGCCGCCTCGACGGTCTGGGCGATGCGGCCACTGTTGACCTCTTCGCCTTTGCGGCTTTGCTCCAGGCGCACACGGGCCTCGTCCATCGCCTGCAGCATCAAACGCGAGACCGCTGCCACCTGCGTGGCCTGGTCGAGGAACTCGCTGCCCTGCTGGCCCTGGGATTGTTTCAGGGTGTAGGCGCCGTCATCAGCCAGGCCGGCCTGGAGCACGTCGAGGTTGTTGGCGACGCTGGAGACCGACCAACTGGCCGTGTCCAGTGCCAGCTCCTTGGCCTGCACTGCCTCGACAAAGGCGTCGAACGCCTGGCCATAGGCGCTCAGATCCGCTTCGGTGGCGCTCAACTGGGACACGCCGCGGGCTCGCTCAAGAAGATTTTGCAGGCCGCTGCGCAGTTTGTCGGCCTCCTCGCTGTCGGAACGCAAGGCAAAACCCTGCTCATGCTGGCGCAGGCGCAGCAGGTCACTGTTGAACTGAGTCATCTGCCGCAGGCTGTCGAAGCGCTGGCTGACGCTGTACAGCGAAGCCACGCCGATCGCCGCCACTGCCAAGGTCAACAGCAGTACCAAGGCAAAGCCCAGGCCGAGTTTGCGGGCCATGCCCAGGTTGGCCAGAACACCGTGCTTGCTCGCCGTCATTGCTCATCCCCCGGTTGCGAAGGCCAAGAGTGACAACGCCGCCAGCCCCCTCACAAGGGATTGAGGCAACAATGGTGTCAAATAGCTATGTGATGTCGCCCAGAGCATGATCGAGGTCGCCTTTGGCCTCACCCGCCGCACGCAGGAACCCCTGGGCGCGCACGTCCTGAGCATAGGCGACATTGATCCGCAGCCAGGCGCTGCTGTGCCCTTGATAATCGAACGCAGCACCCGGCGTGAGCAGCACCGAATGCGCCAGCGCCAGGCGCTCGAGGCTGGCAAAATCGTGCCCAGGTGCCCGCACCCAGACGAACATGCCGCCATTGGGCTCGGCGAACACCTGCCAGCCATATGCCTCGAGCTGAGCCAACAGCGCGGCCCTGTGCTGACCCAGCCGCACGCGCAGGCGCTGGGTGCTCTTGCGGTAACTGCCGTTGGCCAGCATCTGCGCCAGCACCTGCTCGGCAAAGCGCGAAGTACCAATGCCGCTGACCATTTTCAACTCGGCCAGGCGCGTGATCAGCGCGGCATCGGCGACCACATAACCGACCCGCAGCGAACTGCTCAAGGTCTTGGAAAAGCTCGCCAGGTAGATTACCCGCTGCTCACTGTCGAGGGTCGCCAGCCGTGTCGCCGGGCCTTCCTGAAAGTCGGCATAGATGTCGTCTTCGATGATCCGCAGGTCATGCTCGCGGGCCAGTTCCAGCAGGCGGTAGGCGACCTTCGGCGTGAGGCTGGTGCCGGTCGGGTTGTGATACAGGCTGTTGATGAACAGGCAGCGCGGCCGGTGCTCGACCAGCAGGCGCTGCAGCGCGTCCAGATCCGGTCCATGGACGGTGCGCGGCACGGCAAGCATGTTTACCTGGTGGGTGCGCAGCAGGTTGAACAGGTTGTAGTACCCCGGGTTTTCCACCAGCACCGTATCGCCCGGTCGCAGCAACGCGCGCACCAGCAGGTCGAGCGCCTGGCTGGCGCCGTGGGTGGTGACAATGCGCTCGGCGCCTGCGGCGATATCCAGCCGTTCCAGACGCTTGTGCAACTGCTCGCGCAGGCTGGCCAGGCCGAGCGGCGGCGCGTAGTCGAACAGGTCGGCCGGGTTGCCACGGCTGACCTGGCGAATGGCCTGGGCCAGTTCATCTGCGGCGCGCCAGGCCGATGGCAACCAGCCGCAGCCGAGCTTGAGCAGTGCCTCCTGGCCTTCGTCGAACTGCCGCCACTTGCCATCGACCGTCTCGCCCCACAGCGCTGCGTCCTGCTCAGGCAGCCCGGCCTTGCGCTCGGCGACGAAAAAGCCGGTGCCGTGGCGCGCCTCCAGCCAACCGCTGGCCACCAGCCGATCGTAGGCCTCGATCACACAGGCGGCGCTGACCCCGTGGGTTTTCGCCAAGGCCCGGATCGACGGCAGCCGCGCGCCCGGACGCAGGCGTTGCTGCTCGATCCAGGCTTGCAGCTGGGTGGTGAGTTGCTGAACCAGCGACACGGCGCTGAGGCGATCGAGGGTGAGGTGCATAGATCAACTGTTCGCGATTTTTATGCGAACAGTTAAGCATAAATGGCTGCCCGCTGTGCCTTGTTGCGCGCCCACAGCAAGCGCAGCCTGCAGCCAGTACCCGTTCAATCAAGGACCTGCGTCAATGCGCGACCGCCACGCCCCCGCCCTGCTCGCCTTCGCCCTGTGCATCATCACCCTTGCAGTCAACCTGCAGGCACCTCTCTACACCGCCTATGCCGACCTCTCCGGGCTGGGCGCGACGGCTACCGCCGTGGCGTTTTCCGCCTATGTGCTGGGCGTGCTGCCGGTGCTGCTGGCTCTGGGCGGGCTTGCCGACCGGATTGGCCGGCGGCCGATGATCATCGCCGCGTTGAGCTTGTCGATCATTGCCACCCTACTCGCGCTCAGCCTACCCAGCCTGTACAGCATTGGCATCGCGCGGATGCTGCTCGGTATCGGCACCGGCCTCGCCTCGGCCACCGCCACCGTATACATGAGCGAACTATTGCCTGCCGAGCGCAGCAGCAGCGCCGCCAGTTGGGTCACTGCCAGCACCTCGCTGGGCTTTGGCCTGGGCGCTGCGCTGACCAGCCTGTGCCTGCTACGCGGGCCCAGCCTGAGCCCGGCCAGCTTTTATTTGCATCTGTTGCTGGCCGCGCTCGCGCTGATACTGGTCTGGCGCCTGCCGGAGCCACGCCAGGCAGCACGCACGGCCATGCTGCGCCTGCCTTGCTACCCGCCCGGCAGCCTGGTGTATGGCTGCGCCATTCTGCTCGCCTGGGCCTGCGTCGGGCTGGTCACCGGGCTGCTGCCGGCAGTACTGCGTCAGCATGATTTGAGCGCCTGGTCGGGGTTTTCCACGTTCTGCGTGATCAGCTGCGGTGTGCTGTTTCAGCCCTTGGCCAAGCGCCTGCCCAGTGCCACGGCGGTGCTGCTCGGGCTGGCGATTCTGCCCTGCAGCTATGCGCTGCTGGCCTGGGGCGCAGAACGCGGCGCGCTGCTGGCGGTGCTACTCGGTGCCGTCGCGGCCAGCAGCGCCTGCTACGGCTTTATTTACCTAGGCGGGCTGGCGGCGGTCAATGAACTGGCCACCGAAGAAAAGACCCGCGCCACTGCAGGGTTCTTCCTGTTGGCGTATGTCGGCTTCAGTTTGCCAGTGATCGTTACCGGCTTGATCGGCGACTGGCTGGGCATGCGCATGGCGTTGATGCTGTTTGGCATGGCATTGCTGGCGGGCAGTGTCGCTATCGCCGTCGCGCTGGCTCGGCAACACAACCAACGTCTTGGATCCAAAAAAGAGCACAGTGCCTATAGGACAAATCTGAAAGAAATGTGAAAATAGTGTGAATATTTGTAAAACTGAACTATTGAGCAAGGATGCAGCGTGTCACCGGACCCAAGTGCCTGGCCAAAAGAGTACCCCTTCACCCTCAAGCATCGCCGGACTACACTGCACTTCCAGGCGCCACTGGCAGAACACACCCGAGCAGCCCTTGAACGCCTGGTCGAGCGCGCTCGCGTGCCCGGCGCCAAGCGCATCAGTGCACCGCTTGACTGCGAGCGCAGCCAGCTGTTCGCCAAGCGCGAGCAGCTCGACAGCCTGAAGAAAAAGTGGCGCGTGCAGCGCGGTGCGGCGCGCAGTGATGGCACCTACGACTGGGCCGTCGAAGAAATCATCAATACCCACAAAGCCTATCAACGCGGCGCTCCGGTACCCGAGCTGGTGGGCTTTGGCTACACCCGCTCCCGGCTTGGCCTGGTGCAGGACCTGTTCGTCATCACCCGCCTGCTGCAGGGCTACAGCGATGGCCTCAGCGTGCTGCAGCAAGACCCCAGCAGCGTCTACCGCGTGCTCGATGCCTCGACCGAATTGATGTTCAGCCTGCACAAGCAAGGCATCACCCACATGGACCTGTGGGCCGGCAACGTCATGCTCTGCGACAGCCAGGCAGGCGCGCCGGTAGCAATTGATCTGGAAAACAGCTTCTTCGTGCCCAGTGCGTTCGCCAGTGAAACCCTCGGCTTCCAGTTTGGTTTTCTCTACCTGCGGGAAATCTACCGTTACATCACCGAAGCCAAGTACGACGCGTGGGTGGACATTGCGCTAAGCAACTTTGCCCCGGAGATTGATAAAGCCGCCTTCCGCCGGGTTTATGAATATGCCAAGCATGAGCACATCGGGCGCCTGGATCGTCGCGAGATCTTCCTTACAGGCCAGGTGGCCGGCTGCTGAGCAGCATTTTCAGACTTGTTTGTCGGAGCACTCCATGCGTCACCTCAAGCACCTGACTGGCGCTTTCACGCGCCAGCGTATTCAGGGCAACACCTTTCATCTCGATCCAGGCCAGAGCCAACCACTGGCCTCTGCGATCACGGCGTTTCTGGCAGCGCCCGAGCAACACCAGACGCTCGATATCCCCGAAGCCACCCGCGGCGTTTACCTGCTGCACGGCGAACGCAAATGGGTGCTCAAGCACAACCGCCTGCAGCATTGGAAAAAGCGCCTGCAAAACTACCTGGGCCTGAAAAAGAGCTACGGCCTGCACGATCTGACCAACGAGTTCATCAACCTCTCGGTGGCCGGCAGCAAGTCGCAACTGGCGCCCAGAGTTGCCGCCTTTGGTTACCAGGCGCGCTTCCCATTCCTGCGCGACGAGTACCTGCTGATCGAGTTTCTCGACGACCACAGCAACGTCGATGAGCGCCTCAGCGCCCACCCCGATACAGCTGCAACGTTGCTGCCACAGGTGTTCGCGCTGTTCAGCCAGATGCTTGCCGATGGCTTCGTGCACATGGACCCGCACCCGAAGAACATCCTCATCAGCCCGAGCGGCGAACTGCGCCTGATCGATTTCGAGTGCTGCGCACACACAGTGATCGACCCGGACTTCAGCCTGGGCTTTCTGATGGGCTACTTCTATCACTTCTGGATCAAGCGGTTTGTCGCACTGGACGAATACCGCGCGTCCAGCGAGGCGTACCTCGCAGCCACTCAACCGCACTTGAACAGAGCGGTATTCGAGCCCGTCTTCGAACGCTTTTTGACTGACAAGGTCTCTCGTACCACGCGCTATTCGATCCTCACCAGCGCGCCCGCGCAACTGGCATTCAAGGCCAGCCTGCGCGGTTGAGCCACGCGCCTAGGCCGCAGCGGGGCCGATACCGGCCATCACCCTGATGGATCACCGGCCATTCGCCCCGCGCACAAGCCTTGCCAGCGGCTCCCCGTACCTCTATCAAAGGCAGTGTCCATTTTTCAGTGAGAGCCCCCATGACCCAGACCAACCGCCGCTTCCTGCTCGCCAAACGCCCTGTCGGCGCCGTCACCCGCGAAGACTTCAGCTTTGAGCAAGGGCCCGCCGCCGAGCCTGCCGAGGGTCAGATCCAGGTTCGCAACCTGTACCTCTCGCTCGACCCGGCCATGCGCGGCTGGATGAACGAAGGCAAGTCCTACATCCCGCCGGTGGGCCTTGGCCAGGTCATGCGCGCCCTTGGCGTCGGCGAGGTAACTGCCTCCAAACACCCTGACTTCAAGCCCGGCGTCCACGTCAGCGGCGCCCTTGGCATCCAGGACTACTTCACCGGCGAGCCGCAGGGCCTGCACAAGATCGACCCCAATCTCGCACCCCTGCCCCGTTACCTGTCGGCACTGGGCATGACCGGCATGACCGCCTACTTCGCCCTGCTCGACGTCGGCCAACCGAAAGAAGGCGAAACCGTAGTCATCTCCGGCGCTGCCGGCGCAGTTGGCAGCATCGCCGGGCAGATCGCCAAGCTCAAAGGCTGCCGTGTAGTCGGCATCGCCGGTGGCAAGGACAAGTGCCAATACCTGCAGGATGAACTCGGTTTTGACGGAGTCATCGACTACAAGGCTGAAGACGTACTGGCCGGTCTCAAGCGTGAATGCCCGAAAGGTGTCGACGTGTACTTCGACAACGTCGGCGGCGACATCCTCGATGCCGTGCTCAGCCGCCTCAACTTCAAGGCCCGCGTGGTCATCTGCGGCGCTATCAGCCAGTACAACAACAAGGAAGCGGTCAAAGGCCCGGCCAACTACCTGTCGTTGCTGGTCAACCGTGCGCGGATGGAAGGCTTCGTGGTGATGGACCACGCCAAGGAGTATGGCAAGGCCGCACAAGAGATCGCCGGCTGGATGGCCAGCGGCAAGCTCAAGAGCAAAGAGCATGTGGTCGAGGGGCTGGAGACCTTCCCGGAAACGCTGCTCAAGCTGTTCAACGGCGAGAACTTCGGCAAGTTGGTGTTGAAGGTCTGATCAAGTAGCCACTGGATGGCGGGCGAAGCGCCTCTGGGCATTACCCCGCCATCAGCTGCTGCTGGGGATGCTCAGCGCTGAGTGACCTTGGCCTGGCACCACCTTTGCGAGAAACCATCGAATGCGCTTGCTCGACAGTGATCTTTGGGATCACCGAAGCCGGGATGCGTGACGCTGCAGACAGGTTGAACACGGCAAAACGCTCGTCCACCACCCGCTCGGCCATCAGCTTGAGTGACGGCAATACCCGCCCTTCATAATGCTGATCAAGCCCACAGGGCGACTTGGCAGAATCGGCTGTTTCATAGAAACGTCCAGCGGCCTGGTTCAGGTCCACCCCGACCAGCAATACCTTGCTGAAGCCCAGATGATAAGCGAGCTGCAACGCCGCATATGCGACTGTGCGCGCATCGAAAAAGCCTTCTGTGAGGTCCTTGCTGAAACCGATCGAGCGTGCACGCGCATTCCAGGCAAAACGAGGGCGCACGCACGCGGACTGGCCTTGCGACATCGACTGTTTCAAGGAAAATCCGGCGGCTTTCTGCAATGGATACAGTTTGGCAGAGCAAGTACCGGCCACCTCGGCGATCTGCTCCGACCACAAGGCTACATGCTGGCTGCTGCTCAACGCCTGGGCGAATAACTCGGGCTGCTGCTTGGGGAAGCTGGTGTCGGTGCAGATGTAGAAGAACGGCTTGATCGCTGTGTCGGCGAACATCGAGATGGCGCCATTCATGGTGATTACCGGCACACCGGCGAAGCGCTCCAGCGGGAAGTCCTTGGCGGAGCTGCCCGAGGCCATGATGATGACCGAGCCCTTGGCGATGTTGCGCACATCAGCAAAGTCACCAATGACTGGCTTAGAAGTCTCAGTACCGCCCGATGTAGCCGCCAAAGTGTCTGCCCCAATCCGAATTTTCGGATAATTCTGACAGAAAAATCGGCGCAGAGTTCAGGCGCTGGTCGTAGTTCCCCCGAAGACTATGAAATAAAACTCATCTACCGGGGGCTGTGCAGGGCTGTATTCAGCCGCGAATCTCGGCAACAACTGCCGCAAGTGCCTGGGCCGGATCGGCCGCTTGGCTGATCGGGCGACCAATAACCAGGTAATCAGACCCAGCACCCAGTGCCTGGCGCGGGGTGAGAATGCGGCGCTGATCGTCTTGTGCGCTGCCGGCAGGACGAATCCCCGGGGTCACCAGTTGCAGCGACGGATGGGCCGCTTTCAGTGCAGTGGCCTCCAGCGCCGAGCAGACCAGCCCGTCCATACCGGCCTTCTCAGCCAATGCCGCCAGACGCAGCACTTGCTCCTGTGGCTCGATATCCAGACCAATACCGGCCAGGTCCTCCCGTTCCATGCTGGTCAGCACGGTCACACCGATCAGCAACGGCTGCGGCCCACTACGCTTGTCCAGCACATCGCGGCACGCCGCCATCATGCGCAGGCCGCCCGAGCAGTGCACGTTGACCATCCACACGCCCATCTCGGCGGCGGCCTTGACTGCCATCGCGGTGGTATTGGGGATGTCATGGAATTTGAGATCGAGGAACACCTCGAAGCCCTTGGCGCACAACGTCTCGACGATACCCGAAGCGCTGCTGGTGAACAGTTCCTTGCCAACCTTTACCCGGCACAGTGCAGGGTCGAGCTGGTCGGCCAACTGCAGGGCAGCTTCACGGGTAGGGAAATCCAGGGCGACGATCAGGGGCGTCTGGCAAGCAGGCATTGGCAAGGTCTCATGGCGGGTCGTAAACGGCGCGCATTGTAAACCAAGTGGGGTGCGCTTTGCAGGCCGCAGGTCACGAGAATGGCAGGGTTTGCGAGGGCTATAATGGAACCAAAGGGCGTGGCGTCCGCTCGTAATTGGTACAAGCGAAGCTGTTTACTGCCCGTAGGAGAATGACGATGCCTTGGTATGCCTGGTTGATATTGGTCGTTGCCATCGGCTCGATCGTGGGTGGTTTGATGATGCTGCGTGATACGGCGAAGAAGCTGCCGTTGACAGAGGAGCAGCTGCGCAAGGTGCATGAGCGTAATGCGCAGATGGATGCCAAAGAATCCAAAGACCTGTGAATGATTGATGGCCGGCGCAAGGCCGGCCATCGCTTGCGTGCTTACTCCACAGTAAGCCTGTCGCGGTTACGCTCCATCAGAGCGTTGCCGATGCCCTTGATCTCCAGAAGCTCATCAACGGACTGGAACGGGCCGTTTGCTTCGCGGTAGGCGACGATGGCCTGGGCTTTGGCTTGGCCGATGCCGTTTAGTTCGCGCTGGAGGGTGGAGGCGTCGGCGGTGTTCAGGTTGGTTTTGGGTTGGGCTGTGGTGGCTTGGGCGACGATTGGGACGGGCTCAATGGGCGCCGCTGGCGCGGCACTTGCTGAGAATGAAAGGCCTGCGAACAGTGGGAGTAGAAGATAGGAAAGAATGATATTTCGCATTGGGGACACTCCTGTCGTATGGGACGTTTTGGTGCAGCGTTCCTTGGCTGCAGGCAAAAGGTAAACAACAGAAAACCTCCCGAAAACTATTATTTGTTATCCAAAAATTGCTTACGCATTTTGAAACTAGTACCAAAAGAACAAAAGTGGTGAGACTAGGGGCGAAAGCCTGTAGGAAATCTCGAAAATGACACTAGAGAAAAACGAAAGGATACAGAAACGTTGGGTTTCATACCGTCGAAATTACTAAATCAAACGAAATCATTCGAGAGGGAGATAAGGGGTTTTGGCCCATGATTACCCGGACTATCAACGCTTTTCAAAATTGAGACGCCGATAATTCATGAGGGGATGGAAGGAACGACGCAGGTTCTCTGCGTCAGGATGACTCACACCCATTGACGGGACTGTCAGATTTTTTATGTGCGCGGCCCGATAATGGCCTGCCGTCAGGCAGGCCGTGCTTTTACCAGGTCGGCCTGATAAATCGATCTCCGTACAGAATCGCAAATTGGTTCATCGCACTTTTCCAATCATGCGCCGCCGCCCCCCCCCCAGTTTGCCGTGATGTTACGCAGCCCAAGCCAGATCAGCTTGGTCGCTGCGTCATCCGTCGGGAAGTGGCCCCGGGTCTTGATGATCTTGCGTAGCCGAGCGTTGATGCTTTCGATAGCGTTGGTCGTATAGATCACTTTTCGAACGGCAGGCGGGAAGACAAAGAACGGAATCACTCGATCCCAGGCTCTTCTCCAATCCGCCACCACCGTTGGGTACTGCTACCCCAAGGGCCATTTTCAAAGGCACCCAGTGCCTGCTCAGCCGCTTCTGCGTTGATGGCTTGATAGATCGGTTTTTATGGCTCCAGCTTGCTCCAGTTATTGGCGAGGTAACTGATAGCTTTGCCCAAGGCGTTCTGCACAGTGACCTGTGGCCGCGTCTTTTCGATCCAACTTTTCAACTGAGCCAGTATCGGCAGGCTTTGTTCGTGACGACCGATCTTACGTTCAGCGTAGCTGCAAGCCTTTAGGTGGCGTTCGATGCCGTAAAGCTTGTTGATCAGGACCAGTGCGATATCCGTGCGCCCCGTTTTATTGTAAGCGATCCATGAACCCCACCTACCGCAAGGTGAGGCTACGGTTTACCGTGGCATTTCTGGTGAGCAGTTCCACGGCAACAGCGCTTCGTAATCTTCAACCGTCTGCGCCTGTGGCAACCGTTCCAGTACGTAGCGCAGCCACGTATAGGACTCTTGGCCGTTGATCTTGGCCGTCTCGACCAAACTGTAGAGCTGAGCGCTGCCGGCGGCACCCTTGGGCGTATCGCTGAACAGCCAGGCTTTGCGCCCGATCACAAATGGCTTGATCGCGCGCTCCGCAGCGTTGTTGTCGATCGGCAAAAATCCGGCCTCCACATAGCGCTCCAGCCGAGTCCAGTTGCTGGCCAGGTAATTCACCGCCTTGCCTAATACGCTTTGCGGTGTCACGTGTGGCTGCGTCTTGTCCATCCTGCTTTTCAACTGCCTCAGGATTGGCAAGCTCTTTTCCTGGCGGCCGGTAAATCGCTGCTCATCGTTGGCATCTTTCAATTCACGCTCGATGCCATACAGCTTATTGATCATTGCCAGCGCCATATCCGCGCGCCCGGTCTTGCCCTTGGGTTGTACTTTCTGCGCTTCAACAAACTTGCGGCGCGCATGGGCCATACACGCCAAACGCTCGATACCCGGCTGCAACGTCAAGGCGTTATAGCCCGCGTAATCGTCCGTCATCACATAGCCGCGATAACTTTCCAGCAGGCGCAGTGGCACTTCCTGCGCACGGCTGGAGGTGTAGTCGAACAGTACGACTTTTCGATCCGGCGGCCCACTGGCTTGCACCCACATCCAGGATTGGCTGGTCGGGTCTCTATCCGGTTCTTTCAGGACTTGAACGCGTGTTTCATCACAATGGATGATCGGGCTTTCCAGCAACCGGTCTCGCATCAGATTCAGCAGTGGTTGCAGGTGCTCGCCGCACTGAATCACCCAGCGCGCCAAGGTCTGACGCGGGATCTCAATACCGTGTCGGCTCAGCACCGTTTCAAAACGGTGCAGCGGTAAGCCGTCGACATACTTGGTCGTCTGCAGCATCGCCAGCACGCTTGGGCTGGCCATGCTTTTTTCGATCAACTGAGCGGGTTTGTCAGCGGTGACCGGAACGGTTTCGCAGCCACGGCAGCCGTAAACTTTACGGATGTGTTTGATCACACGAATCTGCATCGGCACGATATCCAGCTGCTCGCTGGTTTCTTCACTGATCACATGCTTGCGGCAACCGCAGGCATGTGATCAGTTCATGCTCGGGCAGTTCGTGGATCACTTCAATGCGCGGCAGCTCAGTGGACAGCGGCTTGCGTTTACCGCGACGCGGGGTTGGAGCAACAACGTCCTCGTCCTCATCCACCTGAGTTATCAACACGCTTTCAGGCTCATTGAACAACGCCAGTTGCGACGTGTTGGGCTCAACGGTCTGCTCGGACTCGCGGCAGAACAGACAGTCGCGCAACAGCTTGATCTGCTCTTTGAGATCGACAATCTCGCCCTTATCGACCGTGCGCTCAATCATCAACTGCGCAAGCAGTTGCTTGAGCAATACAGGATCATCGGGAAGGTCTTCGGGTATGGAAATCATCGCCCGGATTATACCGAATCAGGCGACGAATCGCGGCGTCAAAACTTGATGGGGGCGGTTGCGCCAAAGGTCAAAACCGTCGAGCAATCAGTTCAGTTCCTGAACCGTGAGGACTATCGCCTCGTCGGTGACATCGGGCGATGTTTTGAATCGCTCAGACTCCAGGCGCTTGAGCCAAAGGCAGAAGCCGTTGCGCTCCCAGTAAAGGATTTTCACCCGATTGCGGTGGCGATTCAGAAAAACAAAAAGCACCGGATCGAAAACCGCCACTTTGATATCCAGTTCGACCAAGACTGCCAAGCCGTCAATGGATTCTCGGAAGTCGACGGGTTTGGGGTAGAGGTAGACTTTTTCGACTTTGGCGTTGGATCGCATCATGGCGGACGGGCTCCGGAAAGAAATCGGGAGCACAGCATCCGGGATCAGTTGGAGGCTTTGAACGTGGGGTTCATGGAGCGCTTACGAATTAACGACTCGAACCGACGCTATATACGTAGATACGCTCGCCCAAACCGATATCGGTCAGGGGCGAGGCATAAGAACGCAAACTAATCGATACTGTATGGTATTACAAACGCTAGGCAAGTCGGACTTTTTCCATGACTCGCCGCATGAACCGAGCCAAGCCAACACGCTTGTAAAAGCTGTAAACCTCTCTCCAATAGGCTTTCTTAAACGTAGCTTTCGAAGAGTCAATCAGCGTCCGTGCAATAAGCTTCTTCTGCAACTTTGCCTGCGCTCTGATTTGCTGATGATTGAAGTGCATATAGGCAACTAAGTCAATCTGCTGCTGCCTGGCAAGCACCCGATGATAAACAACTTCGCACTCGCGAGCGACGACAACCGGATCATGGGTTTCACAGCAATAACGATAGCCGCGCTCTGCGATCTCCTTACGTAGCTCATAGGAAGAAACCAAATCTCGGAGCACTCGCTCAATCGACTCAGGATTGGCGATGGCGACGGGAGGTTTGCCGTCAAAGTGGCTGAGCAAATCGTCACGAACATATGAAACAACAGTCTTACCAAGCGCCATTGCCTCAACAGCAAGAACGCCATACCATCCAATACGCAGCTGATCTACTATAATATCGGCTTTCTCAAATATAGCACGAGCATCGACTTGGGATAAATTTTCAACAAGTTCAAAATCAAAAATCAGCCCCTGAGCGCGCAATACTTCCACCGCTTTAAGGACATGCTCCGTACCCTTGACCCCGCGTCGACTGGGCGCATGCACAATAAGCGGTCGATTGCTCGGCTGAATACCAACATAACCCCATGTGTTAAAATCGATAACTCTTGGAATAACACTTGCGCCAGGTACATAAGTTGCCAATTCCGGATCTGAAACCACCAGCTCATCGGCCAAAGCGCGACACATTGCTACATACGCGACCTGGCTCGGCTCCGGGAATTTAGCCATCAAGCGTTCGGGGTCATCATCAACATAGTGATATGGGTTGTTCGCCGCAAACAAACTTGCCATACGGATTTCACTTCCTCGGAAGTGAACGACTATGCGCTTGCCCGCCGCCTTCAAAGCAAGCAAGTCAGTTCCCATCGGAAAATGAGCCGGCCCCTTATTGAAAAAAGGGGTGATGGCATGAATATGTATGACATCAGCCTCGCCACCAAACTCTGCTAATACGCGGCACTTTTCAGCCGGTCCAGCATCTGGAAAATGGAAATCAGCAGGATAGGAAAACTTATTGTAGCCCATGACTACATTAAAAGCATCTACACCGATACTTCGAAGAGCATTAGCCATCATCGCCGGTTGACCTGCCGAAGGGCTGAATCCATGAAGCACCCTATAGTCCCTGTCGTTCATCTGACCCTCGCACTAATTAACATTGTATATACGACCATCAGATCCCGTCCACGGCTTCAAAAGTTTCAACTTTGGCGGATCCTACGTCACCTTCAAGGCATGCACGAATCGCAGGCAGAAATGCGGCAGCCTGAACAAAAGATCCGAAAAACTTACCCATGATCCCCACGTATGATTGAAGCAACACTAGCACTAGGAATACTTCCCTGATACCAATTTCCAGAATTCCGAACTCCTGAACGACGACCATAACCAAACAGAAAAATATAGAAAATAAAGCGGGCGTCAAGCCAAAAATTGATGAAATAAATATCCGATTGAAATATGACTTATAATAACCCGCCACTTCCGCACCATAAGGAACCTCGACATCTTGTTTCCATGCCGCCATTTTCTTGCCATTTTCAGCAAGCCCTCGCGAAGAAGTAGACATGATTATCGACAGCGCCTGCATGGCTATAAATAGTCCGCCGGCACATAACAGTAGGAACACTATAACACTTAGCAGGTAGGCAAGCGGCAGCAAGAAAACCATAGCCCCAAAGCTAGTAATCAACAGCAAAACCATACTTGCCGCCTTCATACTCGCCGAAGACATTCGGCCGTAATAATTCGATGCTCGACTAACATTACCACCGACTTGCCTCACATCTACCCTGAGCTTCTCAGCAAACCACTTTTCCCTTGATATAACAACCCGGGCCTCAATAAACACCTGCAGCAATCTTGCTGATAGAAGAACAACCGAGATTAAAAGCGCTGCAAAAATCAGGAGATTCTTGTCCGTGAGTACAGCGAAATCCCCAACTCGGTCGACAACCCTGAATATATCCATGCCAAAGTAAAGCGCTATCAGCGCACTGAAAGCCAGCGTGGAGCCAATGACAACCAAGCCAGAGAGCGCATGGACCGCCACTAGGCATCTATTGTTTACAGCACTACCAAGAAAAAGTGACCATTCAGCTCTATTCATCGGTCATAAAACCTCATGGCTAGCGATCGAGGGCCATCTGCTTGAAACTCGCAGTGACTTCCTTGGCACCGATATTGAACAGTGCATCCAGCACACCCAGGCCGGCAATAAAACTTGAAGAATTCTGCAAATACGGACTGGGGGAAAAATTCGAGTAAACGAGATCAATGTCGTGCTGCTCATAAATCGCATCACTTTGATAGTTTGCACCGCCAGCACCGGAAATATAAGTTGTCCCGCCGACTTTCGCCACCAGACTCGCCAACCGAACATCACTGAGACCAGCAACATCCATTTCAGATGACCGGAGCAGAATACAGTCAATTTCTAATTGGGCTGCAATATACTTTATTAAGGAAATATTCAAATCAGCAAAATTCATGCTGCAATTTTTCGATAGTATCGCAGCAATGTCAGGATAATAATCAGCAAAAAATGGCGAGCGACCGTAGACGACTTCAAGTGTACGCAAATGCTTGCTTACCCAATCACCAACCGCCGGGTACACATCCACTATCGGTGTCTTATATTTACCACCACTAGGCACAGTCAGCCAACTTGCTTCTTCATTAATACAGATCTTATTACGATTTACGTACCCACCTTTCGGAAAATCAGCATCATCCAAAAAAATAAAAACATTGGAAATGCTCATCTTGTAAAAATAACCAAGCCAAGGCAAATAGTTAGGCTGATGTATTCCTACCCTAATATCGCTGGAGGAGGTCAACATCATTACGACAAGTCCATTTTCAGTCGAAATTTCATGAAACCCATTCTTTTTGTAAAAAGATCGCGCAGGAAGATTTACCTCCGGCGTTTTAAGAATGATACCCAACAATCCCTCACGCGTGATCGCGCGGCTCAACTCTTGCAGAACAAGGGCACCTAACCCACGGCCCCGCCAGTCCTTGTCAACAACCAGACGGTGCACCCATAGAAACCCGCCCTTTGCAGAGCAGAGGCAAAATCCGACCAGCTCACTATCGACTGAAATGAGCCTGGAAAGTTCCCATTTCTGTGGCAATGGCTTTAAATAATGCTCCTCAGACCATCCCATCCAAGACTCATCAGAGGACAGAGCCTCCAGCTTGGGCCATAAGGTCGCGACCTTGTGCTCGGTGAGCACGTCGAAGGAAATGGAATTGCTGTGAACGACGTTATTCAAGAGCAGACCTTCTTTAATAGACCGCACGATACAGTGTAAATGCCTCGGCGTATTCAGCGCCAATTGTGACTCCCCGAGAATGAGCATGCGCTCGCAAGAATCGCTCACTAAAATATGGCCTATGCTTCTGCGAAGTATACATGCGCAAAGCCGAGATTTTCGTTTCTAAATCACGCTCATTGACAGTCACTAGGTAATTCGCATGAAACTCGATATTGTTCCAAGGGATCTCGTAACCCAAAACGGTTTTGGTTTTGAATGCACGCAACGCTTCCTGCGCAACAACTGCGTGATCCTGATGAAGATCATCAACGGTCGGACAAAAAACCAACTGAGGATTCAAGGTGCGGTTTAACTTTACTAGCTCTTCTAGAATATCTTGACGACTGTAAGAAAGTTTCCTAACCGTGAAGCTATGCACTGTGACGTTTTCAGCTGGAATCCCCAGCACCTCTGTGGCGTCCAGCAATTCTCGGCGTAGAGATCCTAATTCAAATTCCTTTGGAAGACTTTCGTCACAACTGCAGAAAGCAACATAATGAACCTGATGACCAAGGCTGGTCAGCTTAGAGATAGTTGCGCCACACCCAAGCTCACCATCATCGGTATGCGGAGCAAGTACTAATATCGGCCGGTCATTCAAGAACACTTCGCAGCTCCTTCGCCTTGTAGTTTAGTCAACCCGTTTATCACTTGATGACGCTCATTGGTTACGAAGTACTCTACACCCTCAACCAAATTGTTGAGATCAGGATCCATCGATACAAATGCAGCTTTTACGGTACAGCCCCGTTTGAGCAGGGTCCTGGAGAGCCGCTTATAACGTTGATACTTAGTAAGGTCGCGGAACGCAATCAAGGTCACAGACTTCGGCTCACCGAGGAATTTATATAGTGCATCCTCTTGACTCTCCCACGTTAGCGACGCCCTAGCGTGATGTGATTGAACTCGATAATGGTCAATCCTACCCGCAACCTTTTTAATACTTTCTGCCCATGATTCCGCAGAGGTGTCAGCAAGTATCTCTCCAAACCCATACTCAGATACTAATGCTTTGACATCTGGCATGGCCGGCGCGATAACTGGTAATCCTGCTGCTATATAGTCAAAGCATCGATTCGGAAGACCAACTGCACCGTTGGGATTGGCAATATCACTCGTAATCATGCCAATATCAGCGCCTGCTGCTAGGTGGGCTAATCGCTCATAGTCTACAAACGCAAAAAAATGAACTCGCTGCTGAAGACCGAGATCAACAACTAACTGCTCTATGGACTCACGATATGCAATAGGTACAAGTCTTACAAAGGCAGCCAAATGATAGCTATCGGGCAGAAGAAGCATAGCGCGAAGGACTGGCTCAAAGCCAATAACCACGTTCCCACTAGCAAACAGCAGAGTGTCCTCGGCGTTAACACCGCACATCTCTTTAAGTTCACTATTTGGGGTCGAGACAGAAAACTCTCTGAAATTTTTCAATACGTGAACAGGCCGACCGAATCTGTCCAGGGTCTTCGCCAGCGCATCACCAATCGTAATAAGCCCGTCTGCTTCAAGCATAGCTCCATAGGCAGCGTAGTTGACCATCCCAAGAGTGACGGGAGACCATCTTGGCGCTGCAGAGTGCATGTGCACATCAACATTTTCTACGTTGTCGCAAAAAACTTGCCCGCCCCCATTCAGCCTCCGGAGCTCAAAGGCGGTGGGCAGGCTACTAGGTAAAAGAGCGATGTAGCATTCAGAATTTAAACTTGCAGAAGAGCGAGCCGCCGACTCTGCTAAAAGGCCTTGGAAATAAAGAGGGAAAAATGGCCTGGCGGCACGATAGAAATCACGTACCTGCTCAAACTTTCTGCGAAACTCGATGGATCGCTGCTTCATGGAGGCGAGCTTCGCCCGATCAGCTTTGACATACTGCTTAAGTGCATCAATTTTTGTACTGGTTGTTAATAAATAGTCGCGCATAACTGCTATTTTTTCGCGATTTTTTATAAGACGCCCCTTCATCACCTCGGTCCTAGCACGCTGCAATGCAGCATGCTGCTTCATAATATCTGCACGGGCACGGTGAACGGCAACGTATTGCTTCAGACTTTCGACTTTAGCACTCTTCTCTTGCGCACGACGGGTTAATTCGCTGATTGTGCGCTGATAATCAGCGTGAAGTTCACGCATACCCCTTTGCGCAATGCCTTTATAACCTCTTAGAAAACTAAGCAGTTGATGTCTAGTAATTCCTATTTTCTGTCTATAGCGGTATCCAATCTTCATGATATTATTTCTACATTAGCGATGACATCACCCACAGCATGGGTAATCGGTTAATCCATTAGCCTTGCAGGCTACAACTACCAGACAGACCTCAAAATCGGCCCGCGGTCACAACATCGGCCTCTACAGCTCTAAGGCACTGTTGAAGTGCAGCAAGTAAAACGCCCACTTCAGCAATCAGTTCGCAATTTAATATGGGGAAAGGGTAAGCCGATGGTGGCGGCTTAGCGAATCCCATACCTAAATACCATCCGACTAGACAAGGAAGCAACAATAACTCCCGACGAAGACTTACGGACGGTTTAACAATAATTCAAGCCGGACATTATCATCCACACTCGCAACTATTCCGAAGAAAATATAGTAAACTACACTTACCCCCACTTGAACAACGAAATAAATTTATCCAAGGCCGTAAATCTTACTATCTTTAATCAAGTTAAATACAAATTCACTTGACATGCGTCAGATCCATTTTACATGGCTCCTAGCTAAATTACAACCTTAAATTTAGAAAATCTCAATACCAGATTTCAACTGTCCTACCCTCAAGCGATACTCATATCCATCTAATGAACTATAAGTGGACAATCAGAAGCAAAGTATTGATATAAAAGATGATTTTTCAGAGAACCTCTAATTATGCATCTGTATTGCGCCGAATCACCCCAAGCGCTCCATCAACCCCACATTCAAAGCGTTTCGCTGATCCTTGATGCTGTGCTCCCGACTTCTTTCTGGAGCCCGCTGCCATGATGCGCCCCGACTCCCAAGGTCGAAAAAACTATCTCTACCCCAACCCTGTCAAATTTCAAAAATTCATTGACGGCCTGGCAGCACGTGTCGACCTGGACATCAAAGTCGCGGTGTTTGGCCCCGTGAGCTTCGTGTTTCTGAATAAAAAGCGCAACCGCGTGAAGATCCTGTACTAGAAGCGAAACGGCTTCTGCCTCAAGCGACTGGACTCGAAACGCTTCAAACAACGCCTAACCGAACCGAAGAGGCCATTGTCCTAACCGTCCTGGAACCCGATTGACTGCTCGACGGCTTTGACCTCTGCCGCAACCGCCCTCATCAGGTTGGGACGCCTCGCTAGGTTGCCTGAATCGGTGGATTCCACGGCATAATTTCCGTACCCGAAAATCTCACCGCCGACCCTATTTTTCTCAAGCAACTGCTCGATCAAATGATCAAAGAGTGCTCATTCAATAAGGGCAAGATCGTTCACATAGAGGAATAAGTGGTGCGACTGCGCCAGCGACTCTTTTGACGCAAAACGAAGCAGACCAACGATTCGGCTGGACCCTAACTTCTTTTTTTTGAAGACCAGAGTTTGGATGAACCCGTCAGTGAAACTCGGAAGAAGAAGTCGCTGCAACAAGCAAGTGCCGTGGCAAACAAAAGCTACTGCCCAGCGATTAGTCGCGTGTCGAGGTCATTCATGAACTGCCTGAGCACGGACTGAGTTGCGCGTGCGGTTGCCGCAAGCATGCCCATGGTGAAGTCAGGGATCAGCTTGAAATCGTGCCTATGCAAATCTGCGTCATCAAACATGTCTTCAAGGTGCACGCCAGCCGCGACTATGAGTCAGCGCCGGTGACAGAGGACAAGCCTGCTCAGATGATCGAAAAAAGCATATACAGACCCAGCGTACACAATTTTGTTGACCACCAAATGAATAGATCGCCTGCCATCTCATCGCTTCGAGAAAATGTGAGGACGTCATAGCATCAATATCTCACGTCCCACGCTGGGCCGCTGGATCACCCAGTGCGGCCGAATTTTTAGCCGCTGCTGAATTTGGTACGCGATAGTCTGTTAAGTGGCCTCATCATTGACTGCGATGAAACCCGTTTTCAGGTTTTGAAAGAGCCTGATCGCGACTCCGATAGCCAACCCTGGCTGTGGGTAAAGACCGGCGGCCTGCCTGACAGGCCAGTGATTCTTGTCGACTCGTCCACCAGCGGAGCGCAGGAGGTGACCACGCGTCGGCTGGGCGGATGTCGTGGCTAGGTGATGACCGATGATTACACGCGTAGTTAGCAGCGACCTGAAGGCCGCTTGGCTAAATATTCGTGCTATCAGAAATATAATGCTCGCACCCAAATCGCATATATCCCGGAATCTCTCAAACCCTAATGTACTGGCGAGCCCAAGAGTAACAGTCGGAGATGTGTAGATCGTAAACGATTTTTATTGATGCTAACCTTCGGGGACCTTATAAGTCCTTGCGACGCTGTTGATGAACCCAGTCTACAATTTCGCCTTCTGGACTATAGCCGCTGACAACCTCTCTGAGTAATTGTCGAACTCGACTAAAATCTTCGTCCACTAGGGCTTTGATGAGGACTGCAAGATGATCACTGAGAACACTCCACGCAAGATAGTCTTCACTAGCCATCATAATCATCGGATGAGGAGTAGCAGAAACATTATCTCCTATCAGCAGTTCCTCGTACAGTTTCTCGCCAGGCCTGAGTCCGGTGAATTCTATGGCGATATCGCCATAAGGATTACGTTGAGACTTAAGGCTTAGTCCTGAAAGATGGACCATTTTCTCCGCGAGCGTAGCGATACTGACCGGTTCCCCCATATCAAGAACGAACACATCGCCACCCTGCCCCATCGAGCCAGCCTGGATGACAAGCTGCGCCGCTTCAGGAATGGTCATGAAGTAACGTGTGATTTTGGGGTGAGTGACTGTGATCGGACCGCCCGCCTTGATCTGTTTATGAAACAGCGGAATAACTGAACCTGAAGAGCCAAGGACATTGCCAAATCGCACCATAGTGAAACGTGTGTTATTCTCTTTAGGAAGTGAAGTGGGATCTCCAAAAAAGACGGGATTAGGCTCTTTGCTCAGCGCTTGTAATATAAGTTCGGCGAAACGCTTAGTGCTGCCCATCACGTTAGTGGGACGGACGGCTTTATCCGTTGAAATAAGTACAAAATTCGAGACATTTGCTTGAAGTGCCGCTTGGGCCGTATTCACCGTCCCGATGATATTGTTTAGCACACCCTCCGTAATATTGTGCTCAACCATAGGAACATGTTTATAAGCGGCCGCATGATAAACAGTATTGACCCGCCACATGACCATGGTGTCGAGGAGATGCTTTTGATTACGAATCGAGCCCAAGAGTGGCAATAAGTTGACCGGAAGTGACTCACGCTGGATGCGCTGCTCAAGCTCGCTGTGAATACTGTATAAATTAAATTCGCTGTGTTCAAACAACAGTAAGGCTTTGGGCTTGAGCATTAAAATCTGTCGACACAACTCAGAGCCAATCGACCCGCCCGCCCCTGTGACCATTACAACCTGACCAGCGATGCAGTGAGCCAATAGATCTTGCTGTGCGGGTACGGCATCACGTCCCAGCAGGTCCGCGATATCCACCTCCTGAATATCGTCGACTTTTACGCGACCGCTAGCCAAATCCATGATTCCAGGAATACTACGGACGTGCAGTGGAAATTTTTCGAGGAACCCTAGAATTTCTCTACGCCGCGCGCGTGTCGCAGAGGGCACGGCGAGAAGCACCTCTTCCGCTCCCGTACTGTCAATCAGCCTCTGAATATCTTTACCCCTGAAGACTTGAAGGCCGGAAATCACACGATCAGCTACTCCTTCGTCGTCATCTATAAATGCTACTGGACGCATCAGGCGCCCCATTCGAAGTGCTGCAACCAGTTGATTGCCAGCGGCGCCCGCACCATAAATGGCTACCTTAGGCAACCCGTTATCACGAGTTGCAAACGGAACATGCTGCTTTGCGGCAAACCAGTCGCCTAAAAAATACTGCCGCATGATCAATCGGAGGCCACCAATCATTATTAAGCTGAGCCACCAATAGTTGAATATGATGGAGCGTGGCACTACAAATTTATGATTAACATACCAGTACACGATCAGCGATAATATCAACGCGGAGAGGCTAACCGCTTTGATAATTGTAATGAGAGCATCATTGCCGAAGTACCTCATTACCGCACGATACATTCCAAATCGGATGAATATCGGAATAGCAACCAGCGGAGCCGCGACAAAAAGCCAAGGGTGACTTATCAGCGGATTGACCATCTCGTCTATGCCAAGCCGTACCGCGAAAGCGAGCCACAGAGCGAGCACCACCAGCAGGACATCAATCACCACCTGCAGCGCTCTTTTATATCGTCGCGGGAGTGCTAGCATGCGATTTCTTATACTGTCCATCTGTCTCACAAAACCCCTCACTTTCCTTTATTTCCGAGATACCCCAAACCGCTAACCTGTAGAACCGGCGGCTGACTATGAATGCAGATGCGCCGCTGAGAAGTTAGCTTCAGTGCATCATTCTTCAAGCTCGCCTGCATGGTATTTCACCGCAAGACCAATCAATGGTAAATAAGCAATGATCACACCAATTACGCCGGACAGCCAGCCCATAGCTACAGCGACGGCAACTGGAAGGAGCCAAATAACATTAATCAGAAAAACCGCACGCGTGACCGTCAAATGATTGCCGTAGAGACGGGCTGCAAACTGGTAAGCATGACTGCGATGAGCCTCGTGGGCTTTCTCTCCTCGTGTCAACCGACGTATGAGGGTGAAAGTGGCATCCACTATGAAAACGCTGAGTAAAATCAACCATGACCAGAAAATCGTGGATGACGCCCACGCGCCTTGAATTGACAAACCGCCGAGCGTAATACCAAGAAAACCGCTGCCGCCGTCACCCATGAAAATTTTCGCTGGTGGAAAGTTCCAGTATAGGAAGCCTGCCACAGCCAGACCAAGCACAAGTGGTGCCATGACTAATTGGTCAAGATCAACAAGCCAGTAGATAAAAGCAATACCAAACGAAGTCGTCAAAGCTTCAACGCTAGCTAGACCATCAATGCCATCCATGAAATTGTAGAGATTCAGAAGCCAGACGAGATAAAAGATAGCAAAAATCGCCAGCAGCCACTGCCCTTCTATTCGTAGACGCAGTACTTCAAGTGCAGGGAAGCCCCCCAGCCAAGTGAGTACCCACAGAGCGCCGCAAAGGTGACCGAGTAACCGCCAACGAGCAGCAATGTGACCGTGATCGTCCATGAATCCAATAACGGCTGTAATCAATCCCGCACCACCGACTCCGACTGATGCTCCCAAGGGAGCGTACCCAAGGATCACCAGCGTGAGGAGACTTGCGGTAAAGGAGATTACTATCGCAATGCCTCCTCCACGTGGAGTAGGAACGGCATGCGAACTCCGAGCATTCGGAACATCAATAATAGATTTCGCTAGAGCGTATCGACGAAGGAGGCCGGTGACCATCAGCGCCATAGTGAATGCAATGCAATATAGTAAGATTAAACTCACGGTCTCAACCCCCTAGGTTGTCATCGTACCTGCTCACGAAGTCTCTACCTGCTGCGGCCAACGCTTTCTCGGGGGAAAGCGGCGCAGTCCAACCAAGCAGCAATCTGGCTTTGGTGGAGCTTACTACCAATGACTTACATAATTGACTGTACATAGTCTTCCGATTAATAACAGAAAACCCTATCCCAATTAACGACACCGGAAAAGCGAAAAGTCGATGAGGCCTTCCCATGCCATCCGCCAGTAACTGAATTATTTGCGGAGTTGCCAGATCCTTACCGTCCGAAATTACAAAGGTTTGATTCGCCGCAAGAGGATGTCTAATACAGGTTTGGATGAAGTCGATCAGGTTCTCTAGCGCTATCATACTGCGACGGTTATCAACACTTAGCAGTGGAAGGGGTATGCCGCTTCTGACCAGGCTCATAAGACGTCGAAAGTTGCCTGGAGCCCCTCCAGCGTAGACAAGTGGAGGACGTATAATCACGAGCTCCATGTTTCCATCTTTTGCGAGTTGGATCAACTCCCTCTCGGCATTCTTCTTACTCACCGCATAGTGCTGCGACGGTAAACAAATACTGTTTTCGGAGAACTCCTCGCCTTCACTCGTTTCAGAGCCGATGACACCGATGGAGCTGAGAAATATAAAACGTCTTACGCGTTGTTGAATCGCGGCTTGTGCCAACTTAGTGACCACATGGACGTTCGCATTATTGAAAGCTGTAACCGGGTCATCCGACTTGTCATTAAGAATATGAGCTCTGCCTGCCAGGTGGACAATCGTATCCACTCCTGCACAGAGCGTGTCTAGGTCATCACTACTCTCAAGATCTAGACGAACGTGCTCCGTTACCTCTCCAGGTACTTCACCGCTGCGACTCACAGCTCGCACTGATGACTGCTGAGTTATCAACATTACGCACAATGCAGTGCCGATAAAACCTGAAGCACCAGTCACCAAAATCATGTCGCTTCCTGTGCTCATGTCAATATTCTGCAGGCAATAGTACTATACTCAAAGTTGGCCAGTAGGTATTCGCGACCACGTGACCCCATTGAGCTCAACTCTTCACTGCGCGTCATGCTTAGTGAAGATAAGGCCAGCGCCAGCTCACGAGATTGATCAGGTTGGACCGTCAACCCACACTTTGCATCGGCGATGGGATCGTTGAAAGCATGATAAGCACCAACAACAGGCAACGCCATCGCCATATAATCATATAGCTTATTTAGACTAACGCCGAATCGATAAATTGGTAAATCATGCATTACGAGAAAGCCGGCATCAACCTGCCCAAGCGCCGCCAGGATCACACTCTTATCGACCTGATCATAGAAACTCACAAAATCATATCTCCCCTCCACACAGCGACGCTTAAGCTCCTCGCCCTGCTCACCCTTGCCAACAATAACAAAACGCAGTTTCCGCTCAGGTGAACTAGGCAGATATTCCAGCGCATCGAGAAATTTGTGCATTGCATTTGGCTCACCGAGCGCACCGGCATAAAAATAGATAAATTCGCCATCTTTACGGTAACGTTCTAGCTGTACCAGCAGTGGATGTCTACATAAGGCCACAGCAGGCGTGTTCAGTGAAAAGCCGTTAGGGGCATAGGTAAATTTCTCAGACTCTAAGCCGTTTGCCTGCATGTGTGCCAACGCACCGGGAAGCAGGGAAATCACTCTATCGGATTTACGATAAGCAAGACGCTCTATCCAGTGAAGTAAATACACGACGGGATGGCGTTTACTTATGCCAGCTACTTCGACAAGGCTCAGCGGCCACAAATCTCTTACCTCGAAGTAAATCTTGGCTCGGTAGAGCCTCGCCATCATCAAAGCACTAGGGAAAGCGAATGGGTGTGCGGACGAATAAATGATCAAGTCAGGTCTGCACTTGCGTGGTAGCCGAGCAAGAAACAAGAGCACCGTCAATGCGAAACTCAGCATGGACAACAGCCTCTTCATACCGTTGCCAGCGTACCTAAATGCAGGTAGAAAATTATAGTTAACACCGCCGTGGGTGGCGGGTCCGGTAGCCATCCCCTCACCGTCCATGAGATGGTGATATGCAGGCGTTACTACAGTTACATCGTGACCAGTAGCTTGCCACTCTCTAGCTAGGTAGAAAGCTCTCCAATAGCGCCCTACTTCTGGCCCTCCTGCATAAGGATTGATGTACATAATCTTCATGTAAAGCTCACACGTAATTGATTTGAACCCAAGCGGTGGTGAGTACTGTATTGATGGAGTCGCACATGAAAACCTACTGTAAATTGATTAGCAGCTAAACGCTACGATGCTCGGCTGCCCATTTACTGGCGGCGCATGTACCCGAAGCGTTAGGTTTAACACATCCGAATGCAGTGACTAATACAATAGTTGATTATAAAGCCGCACCAGCTTTTCTTCTTCATTGGCCCAGTTATAATGTGATAAAATTGCCGCTCGACCGTTGCGCCCCATCCGCTCTGCTTCTTGCGGATTGTCGACTAAATAGTCGATCGCTTTCGCAATAGCCTCAGGATTCATTGGATTAACACACAGACCGCAGTCATTTTTCTCAATAATACTCTGCCAAAGAGGAAAATCAGACGAAATTACCGGTAAACCGATAGCCATATACTCAAACATCTTCACGGGCAAAGCGTCCAGATAATTAGGGATCGGGTGAAGCGTAACTAGGCCGGCCACTGATTCCTCCAATGTTCGCTTAACGCCGGCTCGATCCAGCCACCCCAAGTGATTCACTTTGTACCAACCGACCTCTTGCATCACGGCTGCTTCAAATTTGGGCTCAGTGAACACCCCACCAATTGCGAGCCTAACATCCGAGGTAGTGCATGAAATTGCTTTCACTATTTCATGAATACCACGCACTTCACCCAAGCCCCCTATGTAAGCAACCTGTTTCTTTCTACTAGTCCAGCTTATTTGACTAAGAGATAGCTCGTCTAAGATTGGGTAGTTATTAACATCTAGCGTACGCACCCCCATCTGCACAAATTTGTCGCGAATGTATGGAGTCGCAGCTACCACCGCATCGAGCCTTCGGCATACCCATCGTTCGAAAACGGCAAATATCTTAGATAATGCAATTTTAGCGATACGATTCAGATAAGGTTTACCTAACAGCTGCTTAGGGACATCTTCATGGGCGTCGAATATTACTATCTTACCGCTAGCCTTCAGTTTCAGAGCAATGGGCAGCAACTCTGGATCGTGCAGATGGTAGATAGCAGCATCCAATTGTAATGCCTTACATCCGATGTTCCTCGTGGTGCTAAAGATTCGTTTTAGACGCCCACTTAACTTGCCAACATCTAGAATTTTTACATCATCTATTACTTCATCGCCAAAGCCATCCGCTACAATTAAAGAGACATCATAGCCAGCACGAGCAAGCGACTTACATTGCTTATGGTAAATACGGACATCAAATCGAGGATGAGCTGATGTTAAATGAACGACTTGGGTCATCACGTCGCCGCCCGCTCAAGAATAAACATTGATACGTCTTCCCAGCGCACGCTGGACCATCAATTGCATTTTCTTCGCGAACTTTTGGCGAGCCCTCCAATTAGCGAATTCTGTATAATCGTGAATTGGCGCTCGCATAAGTTCATCAAACTGCTCACGCGTGACTCTCATTTTCTTGCAAAAATACTCGATATCAAGCGCCAACTCCTCAGCAGCATATAGAGGCTCTGCAAGTTTGGCCATAGCCTGTTCCCGCGTCATTTGACGAGAAAGTATCATACTGGAATAATGCAACTTTCTCTTATCATATCCGAACTTGGTGGGCAAGTAATAATTCTGGAATAACTTAGTAAATGCGGATTCGCCATGTTTGCGTGCGTATGAACGATATCCAATGGTTTCGCGCAGGTAGCTTTCAGCAGCACCCTTGTCGTAGTCCATGTAATTTAGCGGACGTACCGTTCGCATTCCTTTGACAAACGGGTACCAGAAGTAGTACTCAAAAAAACTGATCGTCTTATAATCACGTAGCGGCCGCGCGCCGTACTTATTATGAATAGCATGCAAATTTATAGCATCCATTGCGCTGCCATGCCACCCTTCAGGAAACACTGCCTCGGTGGCAAGATTTCCGCCACTGAGAATATAGCGAATGTCGTTTTTTACTGCAAAGTGGTACATACTAGAAAAGTAGGCATGATCCTGCGGCACGTCTTGATTAGCAACAGCGGCCTTCATATAAGCTAGCTGCAGATCCCTAACCTCCTCCCAATTCATCACATGAGTATGTAAATCGTATCCGCAGTACTTGATAACTTTCTCAATATTACTAACTGCGAGCTCAGTATTCCAACCTGCGTCAACGTGAACGACCAGTGGACGCAGACCTAAGTCCTTGACTTTGAGAGCGAGAAAGGAGCTATCAACACCTCCGCTTAGACCGATAATGCAATCATATTCCTTATCGGCCCCATCTCGTTTAATTTGGTCTACAATTTCTGCCAATCGTTGCTGGCCATCAACACCGCTAAATAGTTGCGCCGACTGCAAACTGTCAAACTTGTGGCAGTGATTACATACGCCCGCCTCATCAAATACGATTTCAGCGTCCGAAGTATCCATAACACAACGTTTGCATACCTTGATCAAGGTCAATCTCCTAACCCTATGATTTCTACCTGAGTTTCATCACCTTGAATTCAGGCTTAAGATCTTGTCCCACTTTGCTACATGCTGAGGGAATAAATGTCTTGCCTACACGGCGATTATCTTCGGCCTAGAGTGCTCACCTTAGGGTAGCTTATCAGTACCGCTCTGTGTTTACCGTGAAAAACAAAAAGGCTCCCCGCCGCTGCCGCCGAGACGCCGGTCTGATCGAATAGGTCGGTAAGGTCGCTCACCGCGCCTGCACCACCACAAGCAATTACAGGCACATGTACGCCTTTGACGACGCTGTCAATGAGCCCTGCGTCGAAGCCTCTCTGAGTACCATCCTGGTCTATCGAGGTGAGGAGGATCTCACCGATACCTGCGCTTTCGAGGGTTTGAGCCCATTCGACAGGGGATCGCTTGGTGTTCGAAGCCCCACTAGCAGCATAAACCGAATACCCCCCAAAAAATCCTTTCCTACAATCAATCGAGCCAACCACACTCTGCGAGCCATATTTTTTGGCTATATCAGTGATGATAGAGATATCAGCTAGCGCCGCCGCGTTGATCGAGATTTTTTCAACTCCCAGCCCAAACAGTTTATCGGCATGCGCTAGAGTCCTGATCCCGCCACCATAGCAAATAGGCATGAAACACTCGCCGGCAACTTCGGCGATGAGTTGATAATTGGGCTCCTGCTTGAGCATGGAGGCTTCAATATCCAACAAGATCAACTCGTCGACCTCTTTCTCATTGAAGATCCTGATCGCATTGATCGGATCGCCAACATATTTAGGGTCTTTGAACTTGACAGTCTTGACCAGACCACGATCTTTGAGCAACAGGCATGGAATAATACGTTTTCTGAGCATCAGATCAGCTCCACGAAATTCTTGAACAGTTGCATACCGAATTTGTGGCTTTTTTCTGGATGGAACTGAAAGCCGAACACGTTATCTTTAACGACCGCAGCGGTGAACAGCTGATCATAGTTTGCGCTCAGCAAAATATTGCTTTCATCGCGCGGGCTCATGTAATAGCTGTGCACAAAATAGAACCTGCTGGGGTTATCCAGGCCGTTCAGGCCGTCAAGGATGGGATGCTCCTGCGCCGCTACAATTTCGTTCCAGCCCATGTGCGGGATCTTGCGGTGCTCACGCGGTTCGAAACGGACAATATCCATGTCGACCCAGCCCAGGCCGGGTTCGCTGCCCTCTTCCGAGCGCATGCCCAACATTTGGCTACCGAGACAGATACCCATGACTGGCTTTCGCTTCTCCATGACCTGTTCAGTCAGAACGTCAACCAAGCCACTTTTGCGCAAAGTCTGCATACCCGCGTCGAAGGCACCGACGCCAGGTAAAATCAGCTTTTCAGCACTTTCGATGTCTGACCGGGCGTTGGAAGCAATGGCCTTAGCGCCCACGCGTTTCAACATGTTCAAAACCGAAGCGATGTTTCCGACACCATAATCAACGACAACGATCACTTGGCTTCTCCCTTGGCGCAGTGGAAAGACATCCATAAATAGATGAAATACATAAACGCGTAACCCGCTGCGTAAAAGGTCAGGACAGACTCAACGGTGGCCGGCAGCATAAAACATGCCACGGTCATGGCCAGGAGAACCAGTTGCCATAGCAAATCCAGATTCTGCCGCTGGGCAATGTAGATCGTGTAGCTGAGCGGACTGGCAACAAAGCGCATGTAAAACAGCGGTATCAGCAACACCGCGTAACGCCCTGACTCCGTCCATTCAGCGCCAAAAATCAGGGCGAACGCAGGTTCTGCGAACAAGCCAATAATGATGAAAGGGGGCAACGCCAGCAGCGCCAACACCTTGAACGTCGACAAGAATAGCTTGCGGCAGTTACCAGAGTCGCGATACTCGCGGGCCGCTTGCTCTTTGAACACATCCAGCACAGAAGCGGCTAGTAAAGATATCGGTGCGCCCATCATTCTCAGGGTCAAGGCAAACCAGCCGGCAATTTCACCGCCAAACTTGCTGGCCAACAAAATGACTGGTAACTGACTGGAAACGGTATTGATCAGATCCGCTGGTAGTGAGTACTTGGGGAAGTTTGAATAGCTACGCGCCACCGCTGCCACGTCGACGAGAGAAGCCCCCAAGCTCCTACCAAGCAGAACCTTGCCTACCCAGAAAGCGGCCAAGCTGGTTGCAATCAAAACGCCCAGTGTCTGCCCATAGATGAGCCCTTGCTCACCCTCCAATAGGTACCCAGCAGCCACCTGAGAAACCGCTATGCAGGCGGCCAGGCTTATACGTGCGAGTCCAAGCTTGTTGAATGCTTGCTGATAGGTCAGGACAGAGAGCAGCAACTTATTAATACCGAGGCCAGCGGCCACCGCTGCGAGCGCAAGCCAATAGTGACTAATTTCAGCGGGCAGACTAGACGTCGCATACGGAACAACCAACAACAGTCCGATAACCGCAATCGACAAAGTCAATACTAGGAAAATAACAAGTTTGATGACAGCATAGAACTCTGACTTCTGTCCAGTCGAAAATAGAGAAAGCTCATAGCGGCCAGTCAACAGCACCGAGATTATTGTAGCAGCAGATAACCATACGCTGAATCCGCCTATTTCACCCGGAGAGTAAAGGCGTACCAGCAACAGCATGACACCGATGGTAATCAGTTGCGCCCCGAGCGTACCTAGTAGAACGCGCATGATACGGCTAAAAAATAACTTACTCACGGACTTGTTCTCGCACCCAGCCTCAGCGGGAGGGAGATGAGGATTAGGGACACAAGCATGAAGAATACACCAGATCCTAATAAAACTGTCAAAAGCGACTGCTCAATTATCTTTGTCGCGATCAATAGCGCCACCGGAATTGCTAAGACTGCGCCGTGCCGTGAGTATAAAAAGTTTAACAATACGGTAATACCAGCGACAAGTGACGTCTCTACAACAACTCCAATGTATTTGAACTGCATGAACGCCACCGCGATAAAATTGACGTTTGCGTTCATCTCCGGATTTTCAAACATTTCCACGCCCAGCCTGAACGTCACGGGGTCAGAACGCCCCTGTCCGAACACCGCACCCAGTAGAGTATCGCCATAATAGTTATTTCCGAACTGAATTACGAAGGCGTCTGCGGCTCCAAGCAAAGTAGACGGGACTACAAACGCTCGCCGCAACAGGTAGTCATTCAAGTAAGAGTACCCGAGGACCTCATATTCAATTGCGCCAAGCATGAGCACACCCAACAGTGCGATTAGCAGCCACGACAACTTCACACTGCCAAACTTTCGATAATACAACATAATGAAATAGATAAGAAACATCAGCACAACCGGGTACTTTTGACCAAAGGCACCCCATACAATCAACACATTGAGGGAGCCCAGGACTAAAAAGCGCTTCTTTCTTTTGTACACGCCCCAAGCGAATAATACGGGGAAAAGCGCTTGAGTCCCGATAGAAGCTAGATAAGCGCCCGGTGTACCTGCGGCGAAGATCTCCCTTGCGACCGCGCGTCTGGCATAATGGCTGCTAAAATCGAGAGAAAAATACCCAGCGCTTTTAGCTACTATGTAGGCCAATACAGCCAGATTGAGCACAGACAATATTAATAAAATGTTCTTTCCCTGGCTACCCGAACCGCAATCGAGTTTAGGATAAAACCGTATCTTATTTGCCAAACCGATGATCGACAGGCCGATCACCACCGCAAGCGTCACACCCGAAAACGGATTGGCCTCAGGTGAATACCTATTAGCACCATTGAGCACCAGCGCATGTGGTACCAAAACCAAAACAAAAAAAGCGACCAGTAAGTCCCCAGGTCGCTCAATCCTTCCAACAGCCAGCAAGGCGCAGATCACTGCAAGCAGCAACAAATACATCGTTTGCACGAAGTCCAGTGGCCGCTCTGCCGCGCCCATGTAGTCATAAAGCTGATAGATGTAGCTGTTATTCACCCAGACCAATGCCAAAAAATAAGCAAACAACAGCACCGCGTTCAGCAGTACTGATTTGTCGATCCGGGTGGCTAGGTACATTCTTACTGTGCCAATGCGGCGCTGATGGCCGTCACAGCAGCCTGATCCAGATAAGGATGCATCGGCAAACTCATGACCTTGGTCGCAACGTCATCGCCAATCGGCAACACCGCGCGCTCATCCATGACTGCCGGCTGCTTGTTCAGCGGGATCGGATAATGAACTGCAGTAGGGATGCCGGCAGCCTTGAGACGTTCTTGTACGGCATCGCGGTCCTGTACCTGAACCGTGTACTGGGCAAAGGCACTGATGTTGCCTTCGGCAATGTACGGTGTACCCGACACCCCCGCCTGCTTCAGTGCAACTTCATACCATGCCGCCACTTGCTGACGCAGGCCGATCTCTTCCTCGAATATCTCCAGCTTCGGCAACAGAATTGCCGCCTGCAAGGTATCGAGCCGGCTGTTTACACCTACGCGAATGTGATGATAACGACGGTCCTGACCATGGCGCGCGACCTGGCGAATCACTTTGGCCAGCTCTTCGTCATTGGTGAAGATAGCGCCGCCGTCACCGTAGCAACCCAACGGCTTGCTCGGGAAGAAGCTGGTGCACGACACCGTGGTCAGGTTGCACGAACGTTTGCCTTTGTACGAAGCACCAAAGCTCTGCGCCGCATCCTCGATCACCGGGATGCCATGCTTGGCGGCGATTGCGTTGATTGCATCGTAATCGGCGCACTGGCCATACAACGAGACCGGGATGATGGCTTTGGTCCGCGGCGTGATGGCGGCTTCCAGCAAGGCGGGGTCAAGGTTGTAGGTGCGAGGGTCGATGTCTACATACACCGGTTTGGCGCCGAGCAGCGCTACGGTTTCGGCGGTGGCTATGTAGGTGAAGCCGGGGGTGATGACTTCATCGCCTGGGCCGATGCCAAACGCCATCTGCACGATCTGCAGGGCATCAGTGCCGTTGGCGCAGGTGATGCAGTACTTGGCGCCGACAAACGCCGCCAGGCGCTCTTCGAGTTCGCTGACTTCAGGGCCGAGGATGTATTGGCCATGGCTCAGTACCCGCTGGATACCGGCATCGATCTTGTCCTTGATGCGTGCCTGCTGGCTCTTCAGATCAATGAATTCAATCATGCTTACGCGTCCACCTTGCTCAGGGTCTTGCCATTAAGTACGTAGCGCACACCGGAATGCGAACACACCGCTTCGCGGTTGGCATCCAGTTGCAGTTGTTCGCCAAACTCGCTCATCCAGCCGATCTGCCGGGCCGGCACGCCGACCATCAAAGCGTAGGCCGGGACATCCTTGTTGATCACCGCGCCGGCACCGACAAAGGCGTATTCACCCACTGTTACGCCACAGACAATGGTGCAGTTGGCGCCGAGGGTGGCGCCCTTTCTGACCAGCGTGTCGCGGTACTGATCTTTGCGCTCGATCAGCGATCGCGGATTGTAAACGTTGGTGAAGACCATGCTCGGGCCACAGAATACGCCCTCTTCGAGGGTCACGTTGTCGTACACCGAAACGTTATTCTGGATCTTGCAGCGGTCACCAATGACAACCTTGTTGCCGACGAAGACGTTCTGGCCCAGCGATACTCCTGCGCCAATCTGTGCACCGGCACAGACGTGGACGAAGTGCCAGACCCGGGAATCGCTACCGATCTGCGCGCCGTCGTCGACGATCGCGCTTGGGTGTTGATAATAACTCATGGCTTGAAACTCACACTGGATTTAGGTTGATCGAAAAACCGCTGCAACTGAACACCCGCAAAATGCCCGTAAAGGCGAGCACCCAGCTCGTTTAGGTGATGGTTATCTCGATAGATAATTTGACCATTCTGATATGGGGCACTGCCGAAGAAGCTACCACTAGAAAAATCTACGAACTGTACATTCGCCATACCGCCAATAACTTCTTTCAACTGCTGATTAGCGTTCTTCCATTGCCTGTTGGGAATCACGGGCGCCGACAACCCAAGCTCAGCAAAACGGCGTATACGCTGAACGTTTGATTCGAACATTGGGATCTGCGCGAGCACCAGTACCTGCTTTCCAGCATGGCTGACGTCCACAAGGAAGGTTCTCATCGCTTTAATAAAGATCGGGCTCTGCATTTGGTACTGCCACATGCCCGCCACAATGACCTTGTCGAATGTAGGCATCAACTGCGCCACTGCAGCAATCTGCGCCATGCAAGCCTTCCGCGACGACTTTGGCAAACGATCGTAATCGAAACCTGGTATCGGTACGCAACTACTGCCGCTGAGTACCCGATAGGACACACCTGTTTCGTCACCGGCAACGTCAAAGAAGTAGTTCAACTGCGCAGCATGGCTGTCGCCGATCACCAGCACCGTCGGCTGAGCATCGGCCTTGCCCCGCTTGCATTCGCCGACCTGAGTGCCGTGGCAGATCAACTCGGGGGCAGCGTAACGTGTCAGTTGCAAGGGCGCAGGGGTGACCACCCGCAGATTCAACTGCGAGCCGGCAAACAGCACCACGGCTACAATGGCAGTGGCCAGTGCCCACTTCGGCGACTGCTGACGCAGCCCTGCGGACTTCCTGATCGGCGTTTCAATATAACGATAGGATAACCAACCCAGCAGCAGCGACCCGCTGACAAACAACAGCAAGCCAGCGCCATCAAGTTCGTACTGGCCAGTGTAGTAGCGGATAAAGGCCAGGATCGGCCAGTGCCACAGGTACAACGAGTAGGAGATGCCGCCGATCCACACCATCGGCCGGCTGGCCAGCAGCTGACTCGCCGGGCCGCGGCGGGCGGCGATCAGCAAGCCGGCACCAACGCAGGGCAGGATCGACCAGTAGCCGGGGAAGTTCTGCTTGTCTATCAGCAGGAACGCGCAGACCAGCGCAAGCGCCCCGAGCAAGCCCAAGGCAGTCGACAGTTTGCCGGGCAACTCACGGTTCTGCAGTGCCAGGGCAACAACGGCGCCGACCATGAACTCCGGCACGCGCGCGAGTAACGCAAAGTACAAGGTGTCCTGCTTGCCGCTGGTAACCCGATAGCCACTCCAGGCAAACAAGGCCAGGCCCAGCAACGCGAATACCGGCAGTCGCCACTGGCGGGGCAGGCACATGAACAAAATGGGGAAGAACAGGTAGAACTGCATCTCGATCGCCAGCGACCAGGTATGCAGCAACGGCAGCTCATCGGCACGGGGGGCGAAGTAACTGCCAAAATCGGCAAAGTAGCGATTGCTGGTGAAAAACGCCGACGACTTCAGGCTTTTTTCGAAAAATCCATAATCCGCTGGCAGAAACAGCACAGCCGAGACTACACACACGACCGCCAACATGACGAAGTACGCCGGCAGGATGCGCTTGATCCGACCCGTGTAGAACTCGACCAGATTGATTTTTTCAGTGCGCCCGGCCAGCAGGGCAGTGATGATGAATCCGGAGATGACGAAGAACACGTCGACGCCGACAAAGCCTGCATGCAACCAGGCGCTGTTGGCGTGGTAAGCGAGCACGGCCAGCACCGCGACGGCGCGCAAGCCCTGCACATCCAGACGCATGTCTCTGAGTTGCCTTGGCACGCCGACCTCGCTCAGCAGATTGTAATTATTGTTCGACACGCTGAAGACCGATCCTGCGCTAACGTGCTGTAGACGGGTGGCCGCACCGGGCCACCCATGGCATTGGTGCTGCTTAGCGGGTCAGCGCCGCAACGAACGGATGGCCTTCGTTGTCAGCGGCCTTGACGATGGCAGCACTACGGATGATGTTGACCGTTTCGACGCAATGGCGCGCATCTTCGATACCGTAACCGCGACCGGCCAGAATCTCTTCATAGCTGGTGGTGTGCAGGTCGGTGAAACCTTCCGAGAACTCCATTTCCTCGCCGTTGACGGTGATCGAACGGTAGGTAGGCTTCTTGCCCTTGACCGATTCCGGCAGGTCGTTGGCATCGACCGAGAGGAACCAGCGTACGCGGGCGTTCTCGTACTCGAGGTAACCGGCAGCTTTATGCTCGGAGGTGAAGTGCACGACGTTACGCTGCAGCTTGCCGAAGATGAAGTGCAGCATGTCGTAGAAATGCACGCCGATATTGGTGGCCACACCGAACGACTTGCGCGGGTCACCCTTCCAGCTCTTCAGGTACCAGTTACCCCGGGAGGTGATGTAAGTCAGGTCGACTTCATACTTGTGCGGGTTGTTCTCACGGGCAACCTTGTCTTTCAGGGCGATGATCGCCTGGTGGTGACGCAGTTGCAGGATGTTAAACAGACGCTTGCCGGTTTCCTGTTCCACCAGCGCCAGTTGGTCGAGCATCTCTGGAGTTGGCACCAGCGGCTTTTCGCAAATCACATCGCAGCCCAGGCGCAGGCCTGCGGCAATGTGTGGGTAGTGCAGGTAGTTTGGCGAGCACACCGCAACGTAATCCAGGGCGGTGGCCGGATCACGTTTGAGGTTGCTGGCGTGATCGAGGAAGAACTCGAACTCGGTGAAGAACTCGCTCTGCGGCGAGATGCTGTCAATGATGCCGACCGAGTCGTTGATGTCGTAGGCAGACACCAGACGGTTGCCGGTGTCCTTGATGGCGCGCATATGGCGAGGAGCGATGTAGCCGGCGGCACCGATGAGAGCGAAGTTTTTCATGGTTGATCCTGTAAAAACGAAAGTATCCGCCCGCGCGGCAAGCGCAAGCGGATCGACATGACGAAGTCGGTAATCAGGCTTTGATGATATGCGCTGTCGGCGTGCGGTACTTGCCGCGGCTGTCAACGATCAGCTTGGCCTTGCTCTCGATCAGGGCATAGTCAAACTTGTCGTGATCGGTCGCCAACACAACAGCATCGAAGCTGGCCAGGTTTTCAGCGGTCAGTGCTTCGCTGCTCAGCTCGAAGTGGTGCTCGCGCATCTTCGGGAACACCGGTACATGCGGATCGCTGTACGCAACCACGCCGCCCTTGGCTTCGATCAGCTCCATGATTTCTACCGACGGCGACTCGCGCATGTCGTCTACGTTTTTCTTGTAGGCAATACCCAGGACCAGCACGCGGCTGCCCTTGAGTGCCTTGCCTGCATCGTTGAGGCCGTCCATCAGTTTGCCGAGCACGTATTCCGGCATGGCCTGGTTGACTTCGCCCGAGAGCTCGATGAAACGGGTATGCAAGCCGTATTCACGCGCCTTCCAGGTCAGGTAGAAAGGGTCGATCGGAATGCAGTGGCCACCCAGGCCTGGGCCAGGGTAGTAAGGGGTGAAGCCAAATGGCTTGGTCGCCGCGGCGTCTACTACTTCAAAGATGTCGATACCCATGCGGTCGGCCACGATCTTCATCTCGTTGACCAGGCCAATGTTGACGGCGCGGTGGATGTTCTCCAGCAGCTTGGTCATCTCGGCAGCCTTGGTCGAACTGACCTGAACAACCTGATCGATCGCTTGCTCATACAGGGCGACGCCGACTTCCAGACACTGAGCGGTGTGACCGCCAATGACTTTTGGAATGGTGCGGGTTTCGAAGTTCGGATTGCCCGGATCTTCGCGCTCAGGCGAGTAGACCAGGTAGATGTCCTGACCGACCACCAGACCGCCTTCCTGCACTCGAGGCAGTAGCTCTTCTTCGGTGGTGCCTGGGTAGGTGGTGCTTTCCAGCGAGACCACTTGCCCAGCACGCAGGTATGGCTTGAGCGCATCAGTGGTGTTGATGACGAAGCTCATGTCCGGTTCGCGGTACTTGTTCAACGGGGTCGGTACGCAGAGGATCAGTGCGTCACATTCGCTGACACGGGTGAAGTCGGTGGTAGCTTCGAAACCGGTTTCGCGAGCCTTGGCGACATTGACAGCGGAGATATGTTCGATATAGCTCTGGCCGGCATTGAGCTTATCCACTTTGAAGGTATCAATATCGATGCCTAGTACATTGAAGCCAATGGCATTGTATCGGAGCATCAGTGGAAGGCCGACATAACCAAGGCCTACTATACCAATCAAAGCCTTCCGGCTTTTGAACTTCTCTACCACTGCATTAATGTCTGTCATATTTTCCAACTCACCATGAATTTTTCTGCCCGTCATCGTGACAGTACAGCGGGTACTAAAATCTTGGACGACTCATTACCAGCCGAGTGAATCGATCCGCTACTAAGCTCGGCGCCGTCGCCATAGTGAAACCGCATGTCCGCCGCTGAAGACATCGAAGCGGCTCGCGGACTGCGAACATCAAGGCGCTGCAATGATATGGCTTTCATCACCGAGGTTCCATCAGATATTTCAGTGTGTGGGATCCTTGCTGCAAACGCCGAGCCTTCGCTTTGGCTCAAGCGCGGCTGCGCCACACTGCTTGATAGCCCGCAGCGGGCACGAAAGGCTCGCTTGCCAAGCCCCCCCTCAGCATCAGTGCTGAGCCGCCACTGGCGAGCAATCATGCGTCGAGGTGGAAGCTAGCAGCAGCCTCAAACGCTATGTGCGTGAGTGATGCCCAGCTGTCAACGATGCTGGCGAACCGCCCACGCACTCGCAAAAGTGTACCCGGGCATTGCCTACACAACCTTTTCTTGCGAAGTTGATTTGCCAGCCCTGGCAATAATTTTGTCAAAAATGCGGAACCGCCCTCACACAGCCCTCCCAAGCCGCTCCAAAAAATTGATCATAGTTAATTGAAAAAGTGGGTCTCCATACCTTCACAATAACTCTCGAAGAAAACGCTCCTACTGACCAGGCCAATTTAAACCCTAACACTCAAGAACCAGGCTCTAATATTCATATCCGACCGAAATTATGTGAAGCGTAGCTGTGCAAACAACTATCGGACCCGGAAATATCCCTGGAAAATAAGAACAATCGAAAGACATAACAAAACCGACTAAGGCCCTCACCTCCGCGCCCCCAGCCAGACCAGAAAGCAACTAATCAACTAATCAACTAATCAACTAACTACAAAATAAACATGCATAATAACTAAAACTGATCACTTACGATCATTGCCCGGAGACCTGCAGGTCGATCAAACCGCTCAAAGAGACACGACATCAGCACTACGACTTTCCCTCTGCTTTCGGAATAATCAGTAATCTGTAGTGACCAATACTCAAATACTCATAGCCATCGCAAGACAGGCAAACCAAGACAACACCGACTTAGGATCCAAGCGTAATATCTATCCATCCAACTGGCTGAAGATATACCAGATAGAACAGCATAACTGAACTATTACTGCTCCGCCCCCAATACCGTACGTTTACGCGCCTATCCGCGATATCTTCTCAAGTGGTTGTACGATGCTTAAGCCACAGACTTCTGCCAATTGCAGCCAAGGCCCCCAAACTTACCCCTATGATCGTTGCGATGAACAAGATCAATGCTTTTCGGGGCTTTATCGGCTTATCGGGCTGCTCGACCGTCCCGTCTTGCTGATACACAGACACGCCAGATGAGTCGACACTAATGCTTCTATACAGACTCAGTTTCTCTTGCCTCACACGTAGCTCGGGGATGAATGGATCATCAGATATACGCGATTTTAGTGTATCGATTTCCGCTCGCAGTGCGTCGCTACCTCGCATATAAGTCAGACTACCCACCATGCCAGCAGATACTTCAGCGGGCAAATTGCTCGTAATTATCGACGGCTTTTTCAAACCTATTGACTCCGCAACGTCAAGTGCCTCTTCGAGTTGCGCGATCCGATCCTCTCGCTGCTTGCGCGCTCCGGCTTGAGCAGACATGATCTGCCGTTCTAGGTTATTAGCCATGATCAAAATATCACTCTGGGTTCCTGTAAGCACTTCATGCTTGGCACGAACGGAGGCCATTTCAACATAGGTAGTGACCCACTGTGCCGCACGCTTAGGATCTTCAAGGTTTGCTGTTACCACGTAGCGAAGGGGCATATCCTTGCCCGCCTGCGTCACTTTCAGAAGTGAATTGAATTGACTATACAGGGCATCGCGAGAGCCACGGCGCTGATCATCGTTGAGCGAAGTTAAATATTCGCTACGAAAGAATTTTTTGCGTAATGCCTCGGACTGCAGAGCCTTCAGATATATTTCGTAAACTTCCTTAACGCTGTAGGTCGGCAACCCCGAGTCCCCGCCTCTCGCATTATTAAGCTGAGCAATTTCGTTCTGAGATGGTGGCTGAATATATAGCTTAGCCTCATACACCGGCGGAGCCAGTATGACATAGAGCAAGCTCACCCCGATTATTGGCAGTGCGACCAGTACGATCCATATCTTTTTGTGCCAAACGCCTTGCATCAAATCAACAAGGTCAATTTCACCCTCCCCACTACGGCGCTGATGTTCATTGGCCATTTATTTTCCTTTGAATCTCTCTGGTGACTGCCTGAAGCAGGCCTGATCTGTGCCACTACCTAGCCCGTTGCCCACCAAAATCAAGCTTAGCGGCAATCAGCTAAGATGCCCGCCCGTTCGTACATCTTTAGCATCTATCAAACTAGTCGAGCCTGAGCATGAACCCTATAGGAAGTAAGCCGGACTCCGCCCTCAGCCGAGCCGTTAAGCAGGAATTGTGACCCCCACACACCAGCCGAGCTCATCATATTTTTGCGCTAACGCCTCAGCCAACGCCAGCTTCGCCCTACCCTCTCCATGCACCAGCACCACCCGCTTCGCCGCACTCCCCGCTCCCAGCGCAAATTCGATCAAGCCAGCCTGATCGGAATGAGCCGAATACCCGCTCAGCGTGGTCACCTTCACATGCAGCTTATAGCCATTCCCATCCAGCTCAACCCACTGCGCACCGGCCTGCATCAACGCCCCCGGCGTACCTTTGACCTGATAGCCAACAAACATGACTTCATGCCGCCTATCACCTAGCATAGCTTTAAGGTAATTAACGATCCGCCCACCCGAACACATGCCATTGCCAGCAATCACAATCGCTGGCCGGCCAGTACTCTTTAGATAATTGACCACTTGCTGGTGCTTGGCGTGGCTATCCACACACACCAACTGGGAAAAGCCAAGCGGCCTGCGCCCTTTGCTCAAGCGTAGTCGGGCTTCGTCATTCCAGTACTGATGCAGCTCCCGGTAGACCTGAGTAACGCGCTGAGCCAGCGGCGAGTCGAGGATGATCGGTAGTTGCGCCCAGTCGACCTGATCATCGCTGGCTGCCGCGCCCGAGGTATCGAGCAGGCCTTTGAGGTGGAGGACCTCTTCAATCTCATAGAGCAACTCTTGCGTACGACCGAGACTGAATGCGGGGATCAAGATCGTGCCCTGGTCAGCCAAGGCACGATCTATCGCTGCTTCCAGACGCTGGCGCCGGTTGCTGCGGTCAGGATGCAGGCGATCGCCATAGGTGCTTTCGAGCACCAGCACATCGGCGCGCTCCGGTGGCTGGACCGGACGTAGCAAGGGGCTATTGGCCGCGCCGATATCGCCAGAGAACACCACACGGGTGCTGCACGATTGCGCAGGGGTACTGATGTCGCACTCGACGTACGCTGAACCGAGCAGATGGCCGGCACGCTGCAGGCGGATGCCACACTGCAGGTGCTCGTGCTCGATCAGGCTGTACCACTGACCAAAGGCGACCGTCTCTACCAAACTTTTCAGCAGCTGCAGAAAACGCGTTACGTGCGCGGGCTCGCTACTGATGCCGAGCTTGAAGGCATCTTCAAGAATCAGCGGGAGCAGTTTGGCGGAAGGCTCGCTACAGAAGATCGGGCCGCGAAAGCCTGCGGCCAGCAGCGCAGGGATGCGACCGACATGGTCGAGGTGCACATGGGTGATCACCAACGCCTGGATGCCGCTGATATCGAAGCCCAGAGCGGAGGAATCAAGGCGGGCATCGGCGCCTTGCTCAAGCCCGCAATCGATGAGCAGGCTGGTGGCGGAATCTAGGTGCAACTGATGACAGGAGCCCGTGACGCCGCGGGTGCCACCATGGTGTGTGATAACGGGGAAAGTCATGCTGCTGAAGCCCTGCGCAGGGTTGAAAACGAAGCGGGCTATTACTCCATTTTCTTCGCCGGCTTCATATCAGCTATGCCTGCTAAAGCTGTAAGACGTTTCCTCAGCTCTCTGCCAAGGCCGCCTGACGTGCCGATGCACGAATCCTGCGCTTACTGCGCATAACGCCGTAGGCACCAAGCAATGGACCGAGGGCCAGGCCCACCACCAAGGCGGCGAGCACTGGCAGCGCTACGGGCACTGCAGGGGCAGTCCAGCCGAACAACACCAGGGCGACGGTTTGCTGGTTCTCCAGCACGAAGAACATCACCACTGCTGCCAGCAGCAGGACGAACAGCAGCGCCAGGGCGCGCTTGAGGTTACGCATCGGTCTGATCCTTTGATTGCACTCAGGCTTCGGTTTCGTGCTCTTCTTCGTTGACCCGATCGCGCAATTCCTTGCCCGGCTTGAAGTGCGGCACGAACTTGCCTTCAAGGCTTACCGACTGGCCGGTCTTGGGGTTGCGACCTACGCGAGGTGCGCGATAGTGCAGCGAGAAGCTGCCAAAGCCGCGGATCTCGATGCGATCGCCCGTGGCCAGGCACTGGGCCATTTGCTCGAGCATGGTCTTGATGGCCAACTCGACGTCCTTGGACGAGAGTAAACCCTGATGGGTGACAATACGTTCGATCAGCTCCGACTTCGTCATGTTTTTCCCTTCGTTATCAAGCAGCTAGATCATTGCTTAACCAGTTTGTAGCACGCTCAGGGGGATTTGAACAGGGCGGTTCTTGACTTAATAAAAAAATTCAAGATTGGTGCGCGGGGAACTTTTTCGGTGCAAGGGGTTGGGGTGGTGCTGGGCAGAGGGGTTTGTTGGGGTTGGCTTGAGTAAGCCGGGGCCGCTGCGCGACCCTTTCACGACACAAGGCCGCTCCACAAGTACAGTGCACGGCTTTGATGCGAGGGAGTGACAGGCTACGGTGATCAGCGAGGCGTAGAGGAGAGAGCTGCGCTGCGATCTAGGTGCTCTGATGGCAAGCTCCAAATCGCAGGCAATAAAAAAGGGCGACCTAAGTCGCCCTTTTTCTACCGATCAAGCAGAACTTAGTTCTGTTTGGCCATTGCTTCGCGCAGCAGCGCAGCCATGGTGGTGTCGGCAGCAGCTGCCTCAGGAGCCTGTTTCAGGCTCTGGATAGCTTCACGCTCTTCAGCATCGTCTTTCGATTTGATCGACAGGCTGATAACGCGCGACTTACGGTCAACGCTGATGATCTTGGCTTCGATCTCTTCGCCTTCCTTCAGAACGTTACGCGCGTCTTCAACGCGGTCACGGCTGATTTCGGAAGCTTTCAGAGTAGCTTCGATGTCGTCGGCCAGGGTGATGATGGCGCCTTTGGCGTCAACTTCCTTGACGATACCCTTGACGATTGCACCCTTGTCGTTGACAGCAACGAAGTTGGAGAACGGATCGTCTTCCAGCTGTTTGATGCCCAGGGAAATGCGCTCGCGCTCTGGATCAACCGACAGGATGACAGTTTCCAGTTCGTCGCCCTTCTTGAAACGACGTACGGCTTCTTCGCCGGTTTCGTTCCAGGAGATGTCGGACAGGTGAACCAGACCGTCGATGCCGCCGTCCAGGCCGATGAAGATACCGAAGTCGGTGATCGACTTGATGGTACCGGTGATCTTGTCACCCTTGTTGAACTGGCCGGAGAAGTCTTCCCATGGGTTGGACTTGCACTGTTTGATGCCCAGGGAGATACGACGACGCTCTTCGTCGATGTCCAGAACCATAACTTCCACTTCGTCGCCAACCTGAACGACTTTCGACGGGTGGATGTTTTTGTTGGTCCAGTCCATTTCGGAAACGTGTACCAGACCTTCAACGCCTTCTTCCAGCTCAGCGAAGCAGCCGTAGTCGGTCAGGTTGGTAACGCGAGCTTGTACGCGAGTACCTTCTGGGTAACGAGCAGTGATAGCTACCCACGGATCTTCGCCCATCTGCTTCAGACCCAGCGAAACGCGGTTGCGCTCACGGTCGAACTTCAGGACGCGAACATCAACTTCGTCACCAACGTTGACGATTTCCGACGGGTGCTTGATACGCTTCCAAGCCATGTCGGTGATGTGCAGCAGGCCGTCGATGCCGCCCAGATCCACGAATGCGCCGTAGTCGGTGAGGTTCTTGACGATACCTTTGACTTGCTGGCCTTCTTGCAGAGTTTCGAGCAGAGCTTCACGCTCGGCACTGTTCTCGGCTTCGAGGACGCTGCGACGCGAAACAACGACGTTGTTGCGCTTCTGGTCCAGCTTGATGACCTTGAATTCCAGCTCTTTGCCTTCGAGGTGGGTGGTGTCGCGCACTGGGCGGACATCAACCAACGAACCTGGCAGGAACGCACGGATACCGTTAACGTCGACAGTGAAGCCGCCTTTAACCTTACCGTTGATAACGCCCTTGACAACTTCTTCGGCAGCGAAAGCAGCTTCCAGAACAATCCAGCACTCGGCGCGCTTGGCTTTTTCACGGGACAGCTTGGTTTCGCCAAAGCCGTCTTCGACCGCGTCCAGCGCAACGTGAACTTCGTCACCGACCTTGATGGTCAGCTCGCCAGCTTCGTTGTAGAACTGCTCGAGCGGGATGACGCCCTCGGACTTCAGGCCAGCGTGTACGGTAACCCAGTCGCCGTCGATGTCGACAACGATACCGGTGATGATCGCACCCGGCTGAAGATTGAGGGTTTTCAGGCTTTCTTCAAAGAGTTCTGCAAAGCTTTCGCTCATTTTAATTCCTGTAGATTTGGGCGAAGAAGACGCCCCTAACCACACTCCAGACAATGTGGGTTTCGTTATTTAAAGGAAAACCGGCAAGACGTTGACTGGTGCCCCTGCCTGCTTTCCTGATCATCAGGCGATACCGCGGAGCGCGATTTCGCTTTTGATGCGTTGCAACACCTGCTCGATAGACAACTCGGTAGAGTCCAGCTGTATCGCGTCGGCCGCCGGTTTAAGCGGGGCCACCGCACGCTGGGTATCGCGCTCATCGCGCGCACTAATCTCATCTAGCAGACTCGCCAGCCTAACATCGTCGCCTTTCGCTTTCAACTGCAAATAACGACGACGCGCCCGTTCCTCAGCGCTGGCGGTCAAAAACACTTTCAACGGCGCGTCCGGGAACACCACAGTGCCCATGTCGCGGCCGTCTGCGATCAGCCCCGGAGCCTCCTGAAACGCGCGCTGGCGCTGCAGCAGGGCATCGCGCACCGCGGGCAGCGAGGCCACCATCGAGGCGCCTGCGCCGACTGCTTCGGTACGGATGTCGAGGCTGACGTCATCTCCCTCGAGCATGATGCGCTGCAGCTTACCCTCCTCGGCCGGGTAGAACTGCACATCCAGATGAGCGGCCAGCTTGGTCAGCAGCTCTTCGTTGGTCAGGTCGACGCCATGGTTGCGCGCGCTGAAGGCGAGCAAACGGTACAGCGCGCCGGAGTCGAGCAGGCGCCAGCCGAGCTCACGCGCCAGCAGCCCGGCTACAGTGCCTTTGCCCGAACCGCTTGGGCCGTCGATGGTGATGACGGGGGCCTGGGCGTTCACGACTTGGCCTCTTCGGCCACACGAATGCCGACTTCGGCGCACAGCGCGAGGAAGTTCGGGAACGAGGTAGCAACGTTGGCGCAGTCATGGATACGCACCGGCGCAGTGGCCCGCAGCGAGGCGATGCTGAAAGCCATGGCGATACGGTGGTCGCCGTGGCCGTGCACTTCGCCGCCGCCGATCGGGCCGCCGTCGATGATGATCCCGTCCGGGGTCGGTTCGCACTTCACACCCAGGGTGACCAGGCCATCGGCCATTACCTGGATGCGGTCGGATTCCTTCACTCGCAGCTCTTCAGCGCCACGCAGGATGGTCCGGCCTTCGGCACAGGCCGCGGCGACGAACAGCACCGGGAACTCGTCGATAGCCAGTGGTACCAGCTCCTCTGGGATCTCGATGCCTTTGAGCTTGGCGCCGCGCACACGCAGGTCGGCTACCGGCTCGCCGCCGACTTCACGCTGGTTCTCCAGAGTGATATCGCCGCCCATCAGGCGCAGGATATCGATGACACCGGTGCGGGTCGGGTTGATGCCGACGTGCTCAAGCAGCAGGTCGGAGCCTTCGGCGATCGACGCGGCAACCAGGAAGAACGCAGCAGACGAGATATCTGCCGGCACTTCGATACGGGTTGCGGTGAGTTTGCCACCCGCTTGCAGCGAAGCGACCGGGCCGTTGGACTCGACCGCATAGCCAAAGCCGCGCAGCATGCGCTCGGTGTGGTCGCGGGTTGGCGCAGGCTCGGTGACGGTGGTCACGCCCTCGGCATACAGGCCGGCCAGCAGCAGGCAGGATTTGACCTGGGCACTGGCCATTGGCAGCGTGTAGTTGAGTGCCTTGAGCTTTTGCCCGCCACGAATGGTCAGTGGTGGCCGGCCATCGGCGCCGGTTTCGACCACGGCGCCCATTTCCCGCAGCGGGTTGGCGACACGGCCCATCGGCCGCTTCGACAGCGAAGCATCGCCAGTCATGGTCACGTCGAACGGCTGGCCGGCGAGCAGACCCGACAGCAGGCGCATCGAGGTGCCGGAGTTGCCGACGTAGATCGGCCCGGGCGGCGCTTTCAGGCCGTGCAGGCCGACACCGTGAATAGTGACCTTGCCATGGTTGGGGCCTTCGATGACCACACCCATGTCGCGGAAGGCCTGCAAGGTCGCCAGAGCGTCCTCGCCTTCAAGGAAGCCTTCGACTTCAGTGGTGCCTTCGGCCAGCGAGCCGAGCATGATCGAGCGATGGGAAATCGACTTGTCGCCTGGAACGCGGATCCGTCCGGACACGCGGCCACCAGGTTGGGCCAGGAAAATCAGATCGTTGGCGTTCATAGCGTCCACATAGGCCCGGCGGGCCAGGATTTTACTGAAATGCTCGCGGGCAACCCGTGCGCGGGTAAATACCCCCAGCAGCTGGTGCCCATCCCCTGCATCGACCGCGTCGCGCAAGGCGTCGAGGTCGCTGCGAAATGTATCTAGCGTGCGCAGCACCGCCTCGCGGTTGGCGAGGAAGATGTCATGCCACATGATCGGGTCGCTGCCGGCGATTCTTGTGAAATCGCGAAAGCCCCCTGCAGCGTACCGGAAGATTTCGAGGTTTTCATTGCGCTTGGCCAGCGAATCGACCAAGCCGAAGGCCAGCAGGTGTGGCAGGTGACTGGTAGCGGCCAGCACTTCGTCGTGACGCTCGACCGTCATGTGTTCGACATCGGCGCCCAATGCGCGCCACAGGCGGTCGACCATGGCCAGTGCGGCAGGGTCGGTTTCAGCCAGTGGCGTAAGAATGACTTTATGCCGGCGGAACAGCGCGGCGTTGGAGGCCTCTACCCCGCTCTGCTCGGAGCCGGCAATCGGGTGGCCAGGCACGAAGCGCGGCAGATTGCTGCTGAACACTTCGCGAGCAGCACGGACCACATTGCACTTGGCGCTGCCGACGTCGGTGACGATGGCATTGCCAAGGTCGAGCCCGGCCAGCACGGCGAGCAGTTTTTCCATGGCCAGAATCGGCACGGCGAGCTGGATCACGTCGGCGCCGATGCAGGCGCTGGCGAGGTCTTCTTCGCAGCGGTCGACTACACCGAGGGCAACCGCCTGCTTGCGCGACGGGGCATCGAGGTCGACGCCGACCACTTCGCGGCACAGGCCGCTTTCACGCAGGCCCTTGGCGAACGAGCCGCCGATCAGGCCGAGGCCGACCACCACCAGGCGGTTGATGATTGGCGTGGGTTGGGGTGTTGGTGCGTTTACCACTGGTGTGAACCCTGTTGATGGATCAGGTCAGTCTGGGAGGGCCATTGGGGCTGCTTTGCAGCCCATCGCGACACAAGGCCGCTCCTACACAGTGCAACGGCTGCCCGCAGAACCTGTAGGAGCGGCCTTGTGTCGCGATGGGGCGCATCGCGCCCCCAGCGGCCTGCGATCAAAGCACTGCCTTTGGATAAGACCCCAGCACTTTCAGCGCTACGGCTTCCTGGCTGATCTGCTCCAGCACTGCCTTGATCAACGGATCACGGTGGTGCCCGACAAAATCAATGAAGAACACATAGGTCCACTTGCCACTGCGCGACGGCCGGGTTTCGATCCGGGTCAGGTCGATGCCGTTGTCGTGGAACGGCACCAGCAGCTCGTGCAGCGCGCCCGGCTTGTTGCTCATCGACACAATGATCGAAGTCTTGTCGTCGCCGGTCGGCGGCACTTCCTGGCTGCCGATCATGAGGAAGCGCGTGGAGTTGTCCGGGCGGTCTTCGATTTTCTCGGCAATGCGCGTCAGGCCATACAGGTTGGCTGCCATATCGCCGGCAATCGCCGCCGAGTTCCATTCACCCTTGACCCGCTTGGCCGCTTCGGCGTTGCTCGACACCGCCACCCGTTCAACATTCGGGTAGTGCGCATCGAGCCACTTGCGGCACTGGGCCAGCGACTGGGCATGGGAATAGATGCGGGTGATGCTGTCGGTCTTGGTGCTCTCGCCCACCAGCAGGTGATGGTGAATGCGCAACTCGACTTCGCCGCAGATAACCATGTCGTGCTCGAGGAAGCTGTCGAGGGTGTGGCTGACCGCACCTTCAGTGGAGTTTTCCACCGGCACTACGCCAAAGTTGACCGCACCGGCGGCCACTTCACGGAACACTTCGTCGATCGCCGCCATTGGCCGGCTGATCACCGCGTGACCGAAGTGCTTCATCGCCGCAGCCTGGGTAAAGGTACCTTCAGGGCCGAGATAGGCGACTTTCAGCGGCTGCTCAAGGGCCAGGCACGAAGACATGATTTCGCGGAACAAACGCGCCATCTCTTCGTTGCCCAGTGGGCCGCCGTTGCGCTCCATGACGCGCTTGAGCACGGCAGCTTCACGCTCGGGACGGTAGAACACCGGCGTCTCGCCTTCGGCCAGGTTGGCCATCTTGACCCGGGCCACTTCCTGGGCGCAGCGGGCGCGCTCGCTGATCAGCTCGAGGATCTTCTCGTCGAGGCTGTCGATGCGCACACGCAGGGCTTTGAGTTCGTGCTCGACCATCAGGCGTGCTCCTTCTCGAATTCAGCCATGTAGCTGACCAACGCTTCCACGGCGTCCTGACCCAGGGCGTTGTAGATCGATGCGCGCATACCGCCCACCGAGCGATGGCCCTTGAGGTTGAGCAGGCCGCGGGCGTCGGCACCGGCGAGGAAGGCCTTGTCCAGGCGCTCGTCGGCCAGGCGGAACGGCACGTTCATCCACGAACGGGCGTTGACGCTGATCGGGTTGCTGTAGAAATCGCTGGAGTCGATGAAGCCGTACAGGCGGTCCTTTTTCGCCCGGTTGCGCGCTTCCATGGCCTCGACACCGCCCTGCTCCTTGAGCCACTCGAAGACCAGCCCCGAGAGGTACCAGGAATAGGTTGCCGGCGTGTTGTACATCGAGCCGTTGTCGGCCGAGACCTTGTAGTCAAGCATGGTCGGGCAGCTGCTGCGGGCGCGACCGAGCAGGTCTTCACGCACGATCACTACAACCAGGCCGCTTGGGCCGATGTTCTTCTGCGCGCCAGCATAGATCAGGCCGAACTGGGACACATCGGTCGGGCGCGAGAGGATGTCCGAAGACATGTCGACCACCAGCGGTACGTCACCGGTCTGCGGCACCCAGTCGAACTGCAGGCCGCCGATGGTTTCGTTGGACGCGTAGTGGACGTAAGCGGCGTCCTTGCTCAGGCTCCAGTCGTTCTGGCCGGGGATAGCGAGGTAATCGTAGGGCTTGGCGCTGGCAGCAATGTTGATGTTGCCAAAGCGACGCGCTTCTTCGATGGCCTTTTTCGACCAGATGCCGGTCTCGATGTAGTCTGCGGTGCCGTTTTCCGGCAGCAGGTTCAGCGGGATCTCGGCAAATTGCTGGCTGGCGCCACCTTGCAGAAACAGCACTTTGTAGTTGGAGGGGACGGACAGCAGGTCACGCAGGTCCTGCTCGGCCTTTTCGGCAATGGCCACGTAGTCATCGCTGCGATGGCTCATTTCCATCACCGACAGACCTTTGCCATTCCAGTCCAGCATTTCCGCCTGGGCGCGCTGCAGGACTGCTTCAGGAAGCGCAGCAGGGCCTGCGCAGAAGTTAAAGGCTCGTTTGCTCACATCCACTCTCGCTCTGCTCTGGTCAGTAAGCGGGGCGACCATGGCCGCCCCGCTCGGGTTGTTGCGCTGTTTATTCCTGCGGCGCCTCTTCGGCGGCGCCGGCGTCATCATCTGCCGCCTCTACCGCATCGAGTTCGACGCCCTCTGCGCCCTCCTCGCCTTCGAGCAACTCCTCGAGGTCTTCGGATGGCTCCTGGATCCGCTCAAGGCCCACCAGGGTCTCGTCGCTGGCCAGTTTGATCAGGGTCACGCCCTGGGTGTTACGACCCAGGCTGGAGACTTCGCCAACGCGGGTGCGGACCAGCGTGCCCTGGTCGGAGATGAGCATGATCTCTTCACCTTCCTGCACCTGGATCGCGCCGATCAGCAGGCCGTTACGGCCCTTGGTGCCCATGGCGATGACGCCCTGACCACCACGACCGCGCCGTGGGAACTTGGACAGCGGGGTACGCTTGCCGAAGCCACGCTCGGAGGCGGTAAGGATCTGCGCACCGGACTCAGGGATCAGCATCGAGATGATCCGCTGGCCTTTGCCCAGCTTCATGCCGCGCACACCGCGAGCGGTACGACCCATTTCACGCACGACGCTTTCAGCGAAGCGGATGACCTTGCCGGCGTCGGAGAACATCATGACTTCCTTGGCGCCATCGGTGATGGCGGCGGCAATCAGGGTGTCGCCTTCTTTCAGCTTCAGCGCAATCAGGCCACTGGTACGTGGACGCGCAAACTGCGCCAACGGGGTCTTCTTGACGGTACCGGAGGCCGTCGCCATGAAGATGTAGGCACCGGTAGGCTCTGCAGCCCACTCGGCAGTGTCGCCGTCTTCTTCGTCGACTTCTTCGGCCTCGACCAGCTCACCCTCGAGCACGGTGTCGTCGCCATCCTCCAGCTCTTCATCGACATCGGCGCTCTGCTGCAGGGCTTCGAGGTCGATCTGCAGCATGGCGGTAATGCGTTCGCCGTCTTCCAGCGGCAGCAGGTTGACCAGCGGACGGCCACGGGCAGCGCGCGAGGCTTCCGGGATGTCGTAGGTTTTCAGCCAGTAAACCTTGCCCTTGCTGGAGAACAGCAACAGCGTGGCGTGGCTGTTGGCAACCAGCAGGTGTTCGATGTAGTCCTCGTCCTTGACGCCGGACGCCGACTTGCCTTTGCCGCCACGGCGCTGGGCCTGGTACGCGGTCAACGGCTGGGTCTTGGCGTAGCCGCCGTGGGAGATGGTCACCACGCGCTCTTCTTCCGGGATCATGTCGCCGTAGCTGAGGTCGTGACGGGCATCGAGGATCTCGGTGCGGCGCACGTCGCCGTATTCGGCACGGATCGCTTCGAGCTCTTCGCGGATCACTTCCATCAGGCGCTCGGCGCTGCTGAGGATGCGGATCAGTTCGCCGATCTGCTCGAGAATCTCCTGGTACTCGGCCAGCAGCTTTTCGTGCTCGAGGCCGGTCAGGCGGTGCAGACGCAGGTCAAGAATGGCCTGGGCCTGCTCTGGCGACAGGAAGTACTTGCCATCGCGCATGCCGTACTGGGCATCGAGGTTTTCCGGGCGGCACGAGTCGGCGCCTGCGCGCTCGACCATGACCTGCACCGCGCTCGATTCCCACGGCATCGCAACCAGGGCTTCCTTGGCTTCGGACGGGGTCGGCGAGGCCTTGATCAGGGCGATGACCGGGTCGATGTTGGACAGTGCAACAGCCTGGCCTTCAAGGATGTGGCCACGTTCACGGGCCTTGCGCAGCTCGAATACGGTACGACGGGTCACCACTTCACGGCGGTGACGGACGAACGCTTCGAGCAGGTCCTTGAGGTTGAGCAGGCGCGGACGACCGTCGATCAAGGCGACGATGTTGATGCCGAACACGCTCTGCAGCTGAGTCTGCTGGTAGAGGTTGTTGAGCACGACCTCAGGCACCTCGCCGCGACGCAACTCGATGACCACGCGCATACCGTCCTTGTCGGACTCGTCGCGCAGCTCGGTGATGCCTTCGAGCTTCTTCTCTTTGACCAGCTCGGCGATCTTCTCGATCAGGCGAGCCTTGTTCAGCTGGTACGGCAGCTCGGTGATGACGATCTGCTGACGGCCACCGACCTTGTCGATGTCTTCGATCTCGGAGCGGGCGCGCATATAGATGCGACCACGACCGGTGCGATAGGCCTCGATGATGCCGGAGCGGCCGTTGATCAGGCCGGCAGTCGGGAAGTCCGGACCAGGGATGAACTGCATCAGCTCATCGATGGTGACTTCAGGATTGTCGATCAGCGCCAGACAGCCATCGATCACTTCGCCGAGGTTGTGCGGCGGGATGTTGGTCGCCATGCCCACGGCGATACCGCTGGAGCCGTTGACCAGCAGGTTGGGGATGCGCGTTGGCATTACCGCCGGGATCAGCTCGGTGCCGTCGTAGTTGGGTACCCAGTCGACGGTTTCTTTGTGCAGGTCAGCCAGCAGCTCGTGTGCCAGCTTGGACATGCGCACTTCGGTGTATCGCATTGCCGCAGCGTTGTCGCCGTCGACCGAACCGAAGTTGCCCTGGCCGTCGACCAGCAGGTAGCGCAGCGAGAATGGCTGGGCCATACGCACGATGGTGTCATAGACCGCAGTGTCGCCGTGCGGGTGGTACTTACCGATAACGTCACCGACCACACGGGCGGACTTCTTGTACGGTTTGTTCCAGTCGTTGCCCAACTCGCTCATCGCAAACAGAACGCGGCGATGCACGGGCTTCAAGCCGTCACGCGCATCGGGCAGTGCACGCCCGACAATCACGCTCATCGCGTAGTCGAGGTAAGACTGTCTCAGTTCGTCTTCGATATTGACCGGGAGGATTTCTTTGGCCAGTTCGCCCATGAGAAGCCTGATTCCTTTTTCTGGTGAAACCTCGTCCAAGTCCCCAGAGGACGAACGAAGCTCGTCGCCGCAGCGCACAGTGGTGCGACGACTTACGACAAATCAATAGGTTGTGCCTTGGATCTGCGCAATGAAGACCGCATAAACGGGCGGCCTTGGAAACTGCCGGATGGTACCACAAAAATGCATCAGGCTTAAGCCTCAAGCTGCAACAAGAAGCAGCGCTGCCGAGCAACGGCAGCTTTGCCCTGACAGCTGCGCCCTGCACGGCGCACAGGCGCTCAATGCAGGCGCTTGCGGCACATCAGCTGGGCGATCTTGGCGGTGTCCGGGCGCTCTACCACGCCTTTTTCGGTCACGATCACATCAACCAGGTCAGCCGGGGTCACGTCGAACACCGAATTGAACACCTCAACCTGCGCGGCAACCCGATTGCCGGCAACGTCCAGCAGCTCGTCTGCTTCGCGCTCTTCCAACGGGATATCGTCACCGGTCGCCAGGTTCAGGTCGATGCTGGTGCTTGGCGCCACCACCATGAAGCGCACGCCGTGGTGCATGGCCGCTACCGCCAGTTGGTAAGTGCCGATCTTGGCCGCGACATCGCCGTTGGCCGCGATGCAATCGGCACCCACCACGACCCAGGTGATGCCCTTGACCTTCATCAGGTGCGCCATCGCCGAGTCAGCGCAGAGGGTGACCGGCACGCCTTCCTGCGCCAGTTCCCAGGCGGTCAGGCGCGAGCCTTGCAGCCAGGGCCGGGTCTCGCCGACGTAAATCCGCTCGACCATGCCCTCAAGGTAAGCTGCACGCAGCACGCCCAGCGCGGTACCGAAGCCCCCGCTGCCCAGCGCACCGGCATTGCCGTGGGTCAGCATGGTCTGCTCGTTGCCTTGCTGGCGGCGGATCAGCTCGATGCCGTATTGGGCCATGGTCAGGTTGGCTTCGCGGTCGCTGTCGTGGATGGCGATGGCCTCGGCTTCCATGGCCGCCAGCAGGTTTTCATTGGGGCGCAGGCGCTGCAGGCGATCACGCATGCGGTTGAGCGCCGAGAACAGGTTGGCCGCGGTGGGCCGCGCTTCGGCCAGATCGAGAAAGTCTTCTTCGATCGACTCTTCCCAGTCGCCCTTCTCGGCAAGCCGGGCACGCAGCGCCAGGACCAGCCCGTAAGCGGCGCTGATGCCGATGGCCGGCGCACCGCGCACCGCCATCGAGCGGATCGCGCTCACCACCTGAGACACGTCGGTACAGGCTAGCCAGCGCTCTTGCGCCGGCAGCAGGCGCTGGTCGAGCAGATGCAGGGTGCCGTCACGCCACTGAATGCCGGTCACCTTCTCTGCCGCCATAAGTCGCTCGCGCATCGCCTCTCCCCGTGCTTTGCTGATCAAAAGCCGGCGATTATAGCGAGCCTCAGCCGCGGGCGCTCGGGTATACTGCGCGATCCGCCCAAACCCTTCAGGTAGCTGCCGCATGCCGACCTCCGTAGCCCCCCTCGACCTGCTCCTGGTGCCGACCTGGCTGGTGCCTGTGGAGCCAGCCGGAGTGGTACTGGAAGGGCACGCGCTGGGCCTGCGCGACGGCTTGATCGCCTGGCTCGGCCCGCGCGAGCGCGCGCCGGCGGCGCTACAGGTGCGCGAGTTGCCCGACTGCCTGCTGTGCCCAGGCCTGATCAACGCCCACGGCCACGCTGCCATGAGCCTTTTCCGCGGCCTGGCGGACGACTTGCCGCTGATGACCTGGCTGCGTGAGCACATCTGGCCGGCCGAGGGCCGCTGGGTCGATCCGGGCTTTGTCCGCGACGGTACCGACCTGGCCATCGCCGAACAGCTCAAGGGCGGCATAACCTGCTTTGCCGACATGTACTTCTACCCGCGCGAAGCCTGCGAGCAAGTCGAGCAGAGCGGCATTCGCGCCCAGGTGGCGGTGCCGCTGCTGGACTTCCCGATACCCGGTGCAGCGACTGCGGACGACGCCCTGCATCAGGCCATCGAGCTGTTTGGCGAGTTGCGCCACCACCCGCGCATCACGATCGCCCTCGGCCCCCACGCGCCGTATACGGTCGGTGACGAGACGCTGGAGAAGATCCGCGTGATTGCCGATCAGCTCGATGCGCCGCTGCACATGCACATCCACGAGACCGCCAGCGAAGTCGAGCAGGCCGTTGCCGAGCACGGCGAACGGCCGCTGGCTCGGCTGGCGCGGCTTGGCCTGCTGGGGCCGAGCCTGCAGGCGGTGCACATGACCCAGATCAGCGACGACGACCTGGCGCTGCTGGTAGAAAGCAACACCAGCGTGATCCACTGCCCGGAATCCAACCTGAAACTGGCCAGCGGCTTCTGCCCGGTTGAGCGTTTGTGGCAGGCCGGGGTCAATGTCGCTATAGGCACCGATGGCGCGGCCAGCAACAACGACCTCGACCTGCTCGGCGAGACCCGCACCGCCGCCCTGCTGGCGAAAGCGGTGGCCGGCTCGGCGTCGGCGCTGGACGCCCATCGTGCCTTGCGCATGGCGACCCTTAATGGCGCTCGCGCCCTGGGTCTGGACGCACAGATCGGCTCGCTGGAGCTGGGCAAGGCCGCCGACCTGGTGGCGTTCGACTTGTCTGGCCTGGCCCAGCAGCCGGTACACGACCCTGTGTCACAATTGATCTATGCCACCAGCCGCGACTGCGCGCAGCATGTCTGGGTCGCCGGCGAGCAGCTGCTCGAAGAGCGCCGCCTGACCCGTATGGACGAGGCGGCACTGACCGCCATGGCCCGCGCCTGGGGCGCGCGCATCGCAGGCAAGGAATGACCACGCTCCAGCTGCGGCTGGCGCTTAGTGACACCTTTTATTCAAGTTTCAGAGGATCTGTTCAATGAGCAACGTCGACCACGCCGAAATCGCCAAGTTCGAGGCCCTCGCCCACCGCTGGTGGGACCGCGAAAGCGAATTCAAACCCCTGCACGACATCAACCCGCTGCGGGTCAACTGGATTGACGAGCGCGTCAGCCTGGCCGGCAAGAAGGTGCTCGATGTCGGCTGCGGCGGTGGCATCCTCAGCGAAGCGATGGCGCAACGCGGCGCCACCGTGACCGGCATCGACATGGGCGAAGCGCCGCTGGCGGTAGCCCGCCTGCACCAGCTCGAGTCGGGCGTCGAGGTCGAGTACCGGCAGATCACCGCCGAGGCCCTGGCCGAAGAAATGCCCGAGCAGTTCGACGTGGTCACCTGCCTTGAGATGCTCGAGCACGTGCCTGACCCGTCGTCGGTAATCCGCGCCTGCTACCGCATGGTCAAGCCGGGCGGCCAGGTGTTCTTCTCGACCATCAACCGCAACCCCAAAGCCTACCTGCTGGCGATCATCGGCGCCGAGTACATCCTCAAGATGCTGCCGCGCGGCACCCATGACTTCAAGAAGTTCATCCGCCCGTCCGAGCTGGGCGCCTGGAGCCGGGTTGCCGGGCTTGAAGTCAAAGACATCATCGGCCTGACCTACAACCCGCTGACCAAGCACTACAAGCTGAGCAGCGACGTCGACGTCAACTACATGATCCAGACCCTGCGCGAGGTGTGAGCATGCGTTTGCGAGCAGTACTTTTCGACATGGACGGCACGCTGCTGGACACCGCGCCTGACTTCATCGCCATCTGCCAGGCGATGCTCGCCGAGCGCGGCATGGCGCCGATCGCCGACAAGCTGATCCGCGACGAGATCTCCGGCGGCGCGCGGGCGATGGTTGCCGCGACCTTTGTCATGAGCCCTGAAGACGAAGGCTTCGAGGCATTGCGCCTGGAATTTCTCGAGCGTTACCAGCGTGACTGTGCAGTGCACAGCAAGCTGTTCGAGGGCATGTCCGAGCTGCTCGACGATATCGAAAAAGGCGGCCTGATCTGGGGTGTGGTGACCAACAAACCGGTGCGTTTCGCCGAGCCGATCATGCAGCGCCTGGGCCTGGCCGAGCGCTCTGCGTTGTTGATCTGCCCGGACCATGTCAAGAACAGCAAGCCGGACCCCGAGCCACTGATCCTGGCCTGCAAGACCCTGGATCTGGACCCGGCCAGCGTGCTGTTCGTCGGTGACGACCTGCGTGATATCGAGTCGGGGCGCGACGCCGGGACCCGCACCGCAGCGGTTCGCTATGGCTATATTCATCCGCAGGACAACCCCAACAACTGGGGTGCAGACGTGGTGGTGGACCACCCGTTGGAGCTGCGCAAGGTGCTCGACAGCGCGCTGTGCGGCTGCTGATCAATCGCTGAGGGCGCGCCCGCCGCGCCCTGGCTTGCAAAGGATAGACCTATGTTCGATTACACCGCCCGCCCTGGCCTGCTCGCTGGCCGAGTGATCATGGTGACTGGCGCCGGCCGCGGCATTGGCGCTGCGGCGGCCAAAGCCTATGCCGCGCTTGGCGCGACCGTGCTGCTGCTGGGCAAGACCGAAGCCAACCTCAATGAGGTCTATGACGAGATCGAAGCCGCTGGCCACCCGCAACCGGTGGTGATCCCGTTCAATCTGGAAACCGCCCTCGCGCACCAGTATGACGAGCTGGCCGTGATGATCGAGAACGACTTCGGTCGCCTTGACGGACTGCTCAACAACGCCTCGATCATTGGCCCGCGCACGCCGGTGGAGCAGCTCTCGGGCGACAACTTCATGCGCGTGATGCACATCAACGTGAATGCCACGTTCATGCTTACCAGCACGCTATTGCCGCTGCTGAAGTTGTCCGAGGATGCGTCGGTGGTGTTCACCTCCAGCAGCGTCGGGCGCAAGGGCCGGGCTTACTGGGGTGCCTATGGTGTGTCGAAATTCGCTACCGAGGGCTTGATGCAGACCTTGGCCGACGAGCTGGAAGGGGTAGCACCGGTGCGCTCCAACAGCATCAACCCGGGCGCGACCCGCACCGCCATGCGTGCGGCGGCATATCCGAGCGAGAATCCGCAGGACAATCCGTTGCCTGAAGAGATCATGCCGGTTTACGTGTATTTGATGGGGCCGGACAGCAAGGCGGTGAATGGGCAGGCGTTCAACGCCCAGTAACACCGCGGTGGCTGGATTGGGGCTGCTTTGCAGCCCTTCGCGGGCAAGCCCGCTCCCACAGGGTTAGCGTCGTGGCGCCAAGTCGCGATCAACCGGCTGCCAGACCCAGCCGCGTACGCCCAGCCTGACGCTGCTCGAGCTGCATGCAGCGCTCGAGGAACAGGTACATGCAGTCGTAGCTCTTGCACACCGCCTTGCGCAACTCGGCGCGCAGCAACGGCGTCGGGCTCTCCCCCACCAGTGTGCAGATGATCTCCAGCGCCTCCCAAGGGTGCGCATCGTCATACTGGGCATGCATTTTCAGCCACTTCATGGCGCGCTTGCGGGTCTCTTGCGGGAAGCCCTCGGCATACGCGCCATCCGCACAGACCACCGCCGACCATTCGCCGGTTGCGCCTTCAATCGCATAGTTGGTGGCCGCCATGGCAATCGCCAGCGACTCGGTCGAGCACACCCGCCAGCACCAGTCATTCAAGCCATTGAGCTCGGCCGGCACGTCCTGCGCCTGCAGATCACCCAAGGTCACACCGTGGGCATGGCACCAGTGCACCCAGTAATCAGCATGGTTGAGTTCGACGCGGATATTGCGCATCAGCCAGCGCCGGGCCATGTCGTCGCCAGGGTGGCGGGCAAAGCGGGTCTTGGTCAGATTGTGCGCCATGTACAGGGAAAACTGCTCAACCACTGGCCAGCCGCCAATCAGGTACTGGCGAATGGTCGCTTGACGCAGTTGACCATCGCGCAGGCGCTGGTAGAACTCGTGCTCGACTACCCGGCGCTTGCTCTCGCGGCAGTCTTCGATCATTTGTTGCGCCCACTGCGGGTAGCTGGCGGGATCCATCAGCGGCCCAATCCGAACGAATGCATCACTCACTGTCAGCTCCTTGATTCCCTGTGATTTAGCCGTCCACTCTCAGCGAAACGTCCCTGGCGCGCGCTGCAGCAAAGGCCGTGCTGCAATTCGTTGGCGTTGCAGGCTATCGCAGGTAAACACCTGCGGCCGCTCGATCAGGTAGCCCTGGGCGTAGTCCACGCCGATTTCCTGCAGGGCCTGCTCGATCAACGGCGTTTCAACAAATTCGGCGATGGTGCGTTTGCCCATGACGTGGCCGATGTGGTTGATCACCTCAACCATAGCGCGATTAATCGGATCATCCAGCATGTCTTTTACAAAACTTCCGTCGATCTTCAGGTAGTCAACCGGCAAATGCTTCAAATAAGCGAATGACGACATTCCGGCGCAGAAGTCATCCAGTGAGAACTTGCAGCCCAGCCCTTTCAATTCATTGATGAAGCGAATGGCACTGCCCAGATTGGCGATGGCGCTGGTTTCGGTAATTTCGAAGCAAATCATCCGTGGCGGGATTTCAAACTCGCTGAACAGCCGTTGCAAATAATCAAGAAATTTATCGTCGCCGATGCTCGAACCGGACAGGTTGATCGCCACCAGTGCCAACGGCCCCGGGCGCCCCTCGTTCAGGCACTGGCGGATAACCTGGAATACGTTGCGCACTACCCAGCGATCAAGCGCCGTCATCAGCCCATAACGCTCGGCGGCGGGGATGAAGCTGTCGGGCAGAATGGTCCGCCCGCTTTCGTCGTGCAGGCGCAGCAGGATCTCGATATGCCCCGGCCCTTCCTGATCACTGAGGGCGGCAATCTCCTGGGCGTACAAGCAGAAGCGGTTCTCCTCGAGCGCCACATGCAGACGCTGAATCCAGGCCATTTCGCCAAAGCGCATGGACAGCTCGCTGTCGTCGGCGTGGTACACCTGAACCCGATTGCGGCCCTTCTCCTTGGCCATGTAGCAGGCCATGTCGGCAGCGCGCAAGGAGGCCTCAAGGGTGCCGGGCGCTTGCGCCATGCTCACCAGGCCAATGCTCACAGTGGTAATGAACGGCCGCCCCTTCCAGACAAAATGCAGGCTCTGCACCGCCTGGCGCAGTTGCTCGGCGATGCGCTCGGCCTGCTCCTGCGGACAGTTCTCGAGCAGTACGCCAAATTCGTCTCCCCCCAGCCGCGCCAGGGTGTCGCCCTCGCGCAGGCCGGACTGCAGCACCGCACAGATGTGGCGCAGCAGCTCGTCACCCGCGGCGTGGCCACAGGTGTCGTTGACCAGCTTGAACTGGTCCAGATCGAGAAACATCAACGCATGCCGGCCAGGCTGACGCGCCAGGCCGTTGAGCGCCTGTTCGAGGCGGTATTCAAACTCGCGGCGGTTGGCCAGCCCGGTCAGGGCGTCATGGGTGGCCTGCCACGACAGGTTGGCAATGTACTGCCGCTCCTGGGTCATGTCATGCAGCACCAGGACGATGCCAGTGGCCTGGCCATCGCTGAGGATCGGTGAGCCCACCAGATTGACCGAGACCGTGCTGCCATCCAGGCGCTGGATCAATCGTGCATGCTCGGCGCCGCCGCGCAGGCTGCCTGCCAGCACCTGCTCGATCAAGGTGCGCGCGTCTTCATCGCTGTGCTCGTCGAGCAGGCTGAACAGCGCCGACAACGGCAGCCCCTGAGCTGATGCAGCTTGCCAGTGGGTCAACTGCTCGGCGGCGGCGTTCATGTAGAGGATATTGCCGTCGACGTCGGTGGTGATCACCGCATCGCCAATCGAGGCCAGGGTGATCTGCGCACGGTCCTTTTCGGCCTGCAGTGCGCTGGCAAACGCCTGGCGTTGGGACAACAACTTGCTCGAACGGCGCCAGGCCATTGTAATCAGGAAGATCGCCGTCAGCAGGTTGCTGATCAGCAACACCTTGAGCAGCACCCGCGAGCCTTCTCCCAGGGCGTCGCTGAAGGCCTTGGCGGCCGGCGTCACGCCTTCGTTGATGGTGGCGATGCGCGCCTTCCACTCATTGACCTGCTCCAGGGTCGGCTGGCCGCTGCTGAAGCTGCTGTGGATTTCAGTCGCGAGCAGGTCGAGCTGGCGCAGGTAGTCGTCGCCGATATCCCAATAGGCAATGGCCTTCTGCATGAAACTGATGTTACGAAAGTAGCTGTAGAACCAGATGATCCTACTGACGTCTTCAGGGTGGTTGCCGCCCTGCAGGATGCCGGTGCGGGCTGCAGCGTAGTCGGGGGTGGGCTGGTCCAGCGCGATGCGCAGTTCGTGATCGCCCTGAGGCACGGCGATGGCTTGGTGAAAACGCTGCAGAAAGCGCGGTTCAGGCCGCTCGGCGTATAAATTGAGGTAATAGATGGCGTCTTTCTGCGCCTTCGACCAGAGGCTCTCGCCGGCGACATAGGCACGCACGGCCGAAAGCGTGTACAGGCTCAGGCCGGCCAGCAAGACCTGCAGGATCACCACGGCGACAAACGGCCAGATGATACCCAGCAGCCTAGGCGCTTGATGAATTTGAGTTCCCTTCATGGAGTCCCTGTCACGGCGGCAGATAAAGCACTAATCAAACCAGACAAGCACAGCGTAGGCGAGAAACCGCTACTAGCTAGACGTTCGCATTGCAAATAAATGCAGGATTTTCCTGCTCATGCAGCGCCGCCGGCGCCAGCCACTGCTCAGGTCTGCTGCAGATGGCCGTACAACTTGGCGTAAAGCCCACCGTCAGCTATCAATTGCTGATGATCACCGTCTTCGGCGACGTGCCCGCCGTCAAATACCAGGACCCGGTCGGCCTGCTTCACCGCCGAAAGCCGGTGGGCAATGATCAACGTGGTACGGCCACTGAGAAATCGCGCCAAGGCCAGATGCAGGTTGTATTCAGTGGCGGCATCGAGGGCCGAGGTGGCTTCGTCGAGGATCACCACTTTAGGCTCGGCAAGGACCATCCGGGCAATCGCCAGGCGCTGACGCTGGCCGCCGGACAAGCGCACACCAGAGCGGCCAACGACGCTATCAAGGCCCTGCGGCAAGGCACTGATGGTGCTGTCGAGCTGGGCGATGCGCAGCGCCTGCCAACAGGCTTCGTCACTGCATTCGCGGCCCATGGTCAGGTTGGCGCGCACGCTATCGTTGAACAAGGCCGGATGCTGCAGCACTACCGCAACGTTTTCGCGCAGGGTCTCGAGGCCAATCTCCTGCAGGCTGGCGCCGCCGAAACGAATGGTCCCGGCCTGAGCGGTGTACAGACCCAGCAGCAACTGAACGAGGGTGCTCTTGCCGCCGCCGCTGGCGCCGACAATCGCGACCTTTTCGCCTGGCGCAATCGACAGATCGAGGTGCTCCAGCACCGGCTCGTCAGCGTAGGAGAAACGCAAGTCGCGCACCTCGATGCCAACCGTGTCGCGCCCGGCAAACGGATCGCTGGCAGCGGCGTATTGCGGCTCGTCCTCGCGCGCCAGCAGCTCGTTGAGGCGGCTCAGCGCGCCACCGGCGGCGTAGTAGGCGTATTGCAGATTGAGCAGCTGCTCGACCGGGCCGATCATGAACCACAGGTAGCTGAACACAGCGAGCATCTGCCCGATCGACAGGTCGGAGAACAACACGGTGAGCATCGCAGCAGCACGGAAGATGTCGATGCCGAACTGGAACAACAAGCCGCTGGCGCGCCCGCTGGCATCGCTTTTCCACTGCGAGGCCACGGCGTAGTCACGCACTTCACGGGCGCGCAGGCCAAGCCGACCTAGGAAATAACCCTGACGGTTGCCGGCGCGGATTTCCTGAATGGCATCCAGCGTCTCGGTCAGCGCCTGGGTAAAGCGCCCAGTGCTGTCGTTCTCGAGTTTCTTCAGGTGTTTGACGCGCTTGCCCAACTGCACGGTGAAGTAGATCACCAGCGGGTTGAACAGCAGAATCACCAATGCCAACTGCCAGTGCATCCACAGCAGGATTGCCGCAGTGCCGGTCAGGGTCAGCATCGCCACCAGGAAGCGACTGAGGGTTTCGCCAACAAACTTGTCCAGGGTGTCGAGGTCAGTGACCAAGTGAGTGGCCACGGTGCCACTGCCCAGGCTTTCGTATTCCTTGAGCGAGATACGCTTGAGGCGCTCGATCAGGCGAATCCTCAGGCGGTAGACAATGTCTTTGGCCAGGCCAGCAAACAGCTTGGCCTGAACCACGTTGAAGGCCAGCGCGCAAACCCGCAGGCAGAATGTCGCCGCGAGCATCAAGCCGATATAGCCGGTTGCCTGCTGCCAGTGGCTTGGCAGCAGATGATTCATCCACTTGAGTGCAGCGTCGCCGTGGCCCAGCAGCACCTCATCGACCAGCAGTGGCAGCAGCAACGGGATCGGCACGCTGCACAGCACCGCCAGCATCGCCACCAGGTTGGCGCCCCACAAGGCCTTGCGGTGATGCAGTGCCAGCCGGCGGATTTCTGCCCAACTCAGCCGATCAGGGGCGCCATGAGGCTTCCCCGGTACAGGGTCGGGCGACCCCGGCAGGTCAAGCACACGCGGCCTGCTGCAGCCAGCGGCCGAGCAAAGGCTGCAAGCTGGTCAGCGGCTGATAGCCGTTGGTCAGCAAGGCCAGTTGACCGTTACGTTCGGCCAGCAGGGTCGGGAAACCGGCGATACCCAGGTCTTGCACCCAGCTGAAATCAGCGGCGGTAGCACTGCGGGTTTCGCTGCGAATCAGCGCTTCAGCGAACTGCGCGCGGTCAAAGCCGGCCTGCTCGGCCAGGTCGACCAGTTGCGGTGGGCGGGTCACGTCCAGGCCTTGCTCGTAGAAGCCGGCCTGAATCAGCGCCAGCAACGACCAGGCGCGTTCGGCGTCGAGCTCGCGCGCAGCAACCAGGGCACGGCAGGCCGGCTCGGTGTCATAGACAAAACCATCGGGCAGCGCGTCGTCGAATCGAAACGGCTGGCCGGTGGCCTCGGCGACCGCCTGCCAATGCTCGAGGATGTAGCGCCGAGTAGCGACATCCAGGGCGCTGCTGGCCGAGCGCAGGCCGCCCACCACCAGCCGCGTCGGCACGCCCGCCTCGGCTGCCTGGGCGATCAGCGCTGCGGCCACCGGGGCGAACCCCCAGCACCAGGAGCACATCGGGTCCATCACATACAGCAGGCGTGCAGACATGCCTCAGGCCTCGGCTTTGTAGTTGAAACCAATCGGGTGTGGCTGGTTGCGCGCCTTGGCCAGTTCGATCTGTTTCTGCCGGTCGATGGCGCTGCGGCGAGTCTTCTCGCTCAGGCTGTCCCAGCAATGCGGGCAGCTGACGCCTGGCGAATAATGCTCGGACGCACGCTCTCCGGCGTTGATCGGGTGGCGGCAGGCATGGCACTGGTCGTACTCGCCCTCGGTCAAGTCGTGACGCACCGTGACGCGGTTGTCGAAGACGAAGCAGTCACCATCCCACAGGCTCTCTTCCTGAGGCACTTCTTCGAAGTACTTCAGCACGCCTCCCTTGAGATGATAGACCTCCTCGAAGCCCTCACCGAGCATATAGCTGGAGGCTTTTTCACAGCGGATGCCGCCGGTGCAGAACATTGCCACCTTCTTGTGCTTGCTCGGGTCGAAGTTGGCCTTGATGTACTCGGGAAACTCGCGGAAGGTCTCGGTCTTGGGGTCGACCGCGCCCTTGAAGGTGCCGATCGCCACTTCGTAGTCGTTGCGGGTGTCGATCAAGAGCACTTCAGGGTCGCTGATCAGGGCGTTCCAGTCCTTGGGCTCAACGTAGGTGCCAACCTTGTGGTTTGGGTCCACGCCAGGCACGCCAAGGGTCACGATCTCTTTTTTCAGCTTGACCTTGGTGCGGTAGAACGGCTGCTCGTCGCAGTACGACTCTTTATGATCGATGTCGACCATGCGCGGGTCGCTGCGCAACCACTGGAGCAGGCCGTCGATCCCTTCGCGGGTGCCCGAGACAGTACCGTTGATGCCTTCCAGCGCCAGCAGCAGAGTGCCTTTGACGCCGTTGTCGAGCATGGCCTTGAGCAGCGGCTCGCGCAGTTCGAGGTAGTCTTCCAGGGTGACGAATTTGTACAGCGCCGCGACGACGATAGCTTGTGACATGTAACGAGTTCTCCAGGTGGTCACCCTCGTAAGGGGCGGACCGGAATGACAGTTTGAGCGGGTGGCCTTGAAACACACATGGGAGCGGCGATGCGTTGACCCAGGCTGAAAGCAGCTCGGGTCAACGCACCACCGCTCCCACGGGGATGTTGCGCAGTTTACCAGAATGCCTGGGAGGTTTCAGTGACCGCCGCCAGCACACACCGGCGATGCCGGTGCTGCGCCAACCTTGGCCCACTCCTCAGGGGTGTAGGTGTGAATGGCCAGGGCATGAATCTGCCCCATCAGATCGGCCATGGTCGCGTACACCCGCTGGTGGCGCTTGACGCTGTTGAGGCCAGCGAACTGCTCGCTGACCAGCACCGCCTTGTAGTGCGTCTCCAGCCCACGGCTGTGCATGTGGCTTTCGTCGAGCACCTCAAGGTGCACGTTGGCCAATGCTGCCAGTTGCTGTTCGATGCGTTGCTGCATGTTCATCAGCGTTGGCTCACTTCTTCGCAGGAGCGGCTTTGCCAGCGTTCGGGTCGAGCTCTTTGGTCATGTCTTCAAGCAGCTTGTTGACCACCGGTACCGCTGGCTCCAGGCTCTGCTGGGTCAGCTGGGCCGACTGCTGAGTGACCTTGGGCATTTCGCGCAGGACTTTCTTGCCCAATGGCGACTCGTAGAACTTGACCAGGTCCTGCAGCTCGCCTTCGGTGAAGGTCGCGGTGTACAGGTTGACCATCTGCGGCTTGAGCTTTTTCCAGCCAATGGCGTTGTCCAGGGCAGCGTTGGCCTTGGCCTGGTAGCTGTCGAGCACGGCTTTCTTGGAGGCTGGCGCCTTGGTCTGCTCGAAGCGCTGGGCAAACATCTGCTGCACCTGCATGTACACCGGAGTGCCCAGCTTGTCGGCATTGGCCAGGGTCAGGAACTTCTCGGCGGCTTGGTTGTGCGCAGGGGTTGCGGCAAGAACCGAACCGCTGGCGCAGGCCAGGGCGACGGCGGCACAAAGGACACGGAGACGGGTCATTGCAAATCCTTCAGGAAAGGGAGGCGAGTACCTCAGAGACGAGCATTCTGCGCCGCGCCGGGCGCTCTACTCAAGTAGCACGATGAGCGATTGAACCGCTCGGTCGAATAGGGGCCTAAACTGCGGATTCAGACGAATATGGAGTGAACGCCGCATGAGCCGTATCGAAACAGACAGCCTGGGCCCGGTCGAAGTTCCTCAGGACGCCTACTGGGGCGCGCAAACCCAGCGCTCGCTGATCAACTTCGCCATCGGCCAGGAGCGCATGCCGCTGGCCGTTTCGCACGCGCTGGCGCTGATCAAGAAGGCCGCCGCACGGGTCAACGACCGCAACGGTGACCTGCCGGCGGATATCGCCCGGCTCATCGAACAGGCCGCCGACGAAGTGCTCGATGGCCAGCTGGACGAGCAGTTCCCGTTGGTCGTGTGGCAGACCGGCAGCGGCACCCAGAGCAACATGAACGTCAATGAAGTGATCGCCGGGCGCGCCAACGAGCTGGCCGGCCAGAGCCGCGGCGGCAAGTCGCCGGTACACCCGAATGATCACGTCAACCGCTCGCAGAGCTCGAACGATTGCTTCCCCACCGCGATGAACATTGCCGCTGCACAGGCAGTGCACGACAAGCTGCTGCCAGCGATTGCCGAGCTGTCGTCGGGGCTGGCCGAGCTGTCTGCGCGCCATCACAAACTGGTCAAGACTGGCCGCACGCACATGATGGATGCCACGCCGATCACTTTCGGCCAGGAGATCTCGGCGTTCGTCGCCCAGCTCGACTACGCCCAGCGAGCGATTCGCGCAGCGCTGCCAGCAGTGTACGAGCTGGCCCAGGGCGGCACGGCTGTGGGCACCGGCCTGAACGCACCGCATGGCTTTGCCGAAGCCGTCGCCGCCGAGCTGGCGGCATTGTCCGGGCTGCCCTTCGTCACTGCGCCGAACAAGTTTGCCGCGCTCGCCGGGCATGAGCCGCTGGTCAACCTGGCCGGTGCGCTGAAATCACTCGCCGTAGCCCTGATGAAAATCGCCAACGACTTGCGCCTGTTAGGCTCCGGCCCACGTGCAGGGCTGGCCGAGGTGCGCCTGCCGGCCAACGAGCCGGGCAGCTCGATCATGCCCGGCAAGGTCAACCCAACTCAGTGTGAGGCGTTGTCGATGCTGGCCTGCCAGGTGCTGGGCAACGACGTCACCATCGGCTTTGCCGCCAGCCAGGGGCATCTGCAGCTGAACGTGTACAAGCCGGTGATCATTCACAACCTGCTGCAGTCGATCAACCTGCTCGCCGATGGCTGCAGCAACTTCCAGCAGCACTGCGTGGCCGGCATCGAGCCGGATGCCGAGCAGATGGCCGAGCACCTTGAGCGTGGTTTGATGCTGGTGACTGCGCTGAACCCGCATATTGGTTATGACAAGGCGGCGGAGATTGCCAAGAAGGCTTACAGCGAAGGGACGACTTTGCGTGAAGCTGCCCTGGCGCTGCAGTACTTGACCAATGAGCAGTTCGATCAGTGGGTGCGCCCGGAGAACATGTTGGCGCCTGGCGCCAAGGGCTGAGTGAGTCGGGGCTGCTTTGCAGCCCTTCGCGGGTAAACCCGCTCCCACAGGGCACTGGCCAGCAGGTCAAGCTCAGCTCTGTGGGAGCGGGTTTACCCGCGAAGGGGCGCGCAGCGCCCCCATCATTATTAGCGGCCAACAATATTCAACCAACCTGCAACCGCGCACGCCTTGCCCGCCAACTGGCCAGCAGCGACGGCCCCAAGGCCACCAGCGCCGAACCCAGCACCACCGTCACCGCGCCGATATAACCCAGCGCATTGATCTGTTCGGCATGCACATACTCCGGCCACAGCCACGCAGCCAGCGCTACAGCGACAAACGTCACCAAGGGCGTCAACGCCAATGTCGCACTGACCCGCGACGCCTCCCAATGCGCCAGCGCTTCCGCAAAAGCGCCATATGCCACCAGAGTATTCAAACAGCAGGCCAACAGCAGCCAGCCTTGCAAGGGGCTCAACTGCAGCGCCTCGAGCGGGTGCACCCAGGGCGTCAGCAGCGCCGCGCAACCCAGGTAGATCACCATCATCACCTGCTGCGAATTCCATACGGTCAGCAGCTGTTTTTGGCTAAGCGCATAAAACACCCAGATGCTGGTCGCCAGCAAAATGGTCAAGACACCCGTGGTGTAGGTGCCCAACGACCCCAGCAGCTCGGCCAGGCGCTGATTGAAAAACAGCCCAAAGCCCATCAGCAGCACGACCAGGCCCATGCCCTGGCCCCAACTGAAGCGCTCCCTGAATACGAATACGCTAGCCACCAACAACAGCACCGGGCCGATCTGCACCACCAGCTGGGCAGTGCCGGGGCTGAGCAGCTTGAGCCCGATCAGGTACAGCACGTAGTTGCCAAGCAGGCCGAAGATGGCCAGCGCCACCAGGCCGGTACGCTTGCGGCCCAGGCCGGCAAATGGCGGCAGGCGGCGCTTGGCCGACAGCCAGATGAACAACAGGCCACCGGATACCAGCAGGCGATACCAGGTCACCGTGACCGGGTCCATCACCTGCAGGACCTGCTTCAACTTGATCGGCAGGATGCCCCAGAGCAGCGCGGTCAACAGTGCCAATAGCAGGCCATGGACCCAGCGTCCGGAAGTGGTGTGCATAACGTCCTCGATCAAAGCCCGTGGTGGGGGTGATTGCAGTCTAAGGGCTTGGCGGGTGTGACAGGTCTAAAATGACTGGAAAAAAATGCATCAGGTCATTCCCTGGCGGCATGCCTACCTGCTGCGCGCTGGGCGCGACGCCGCAGGCAGGCCATTTGCGGTTACTTCTTGTGCTTGGCGAACGCTGCTTCCAAGGCCTCGTTGATGGTGCGCAGGACCTTGACCCGCGCCCAGCGCTTGTCATTGGCCTCGACCAGCGTCCACGGCGCAATCTCGGTGCTGGTGCGGTCGACCATATCGCCGACAGCTTCGGTATAGACGTCCCATTTTTCGCGGTTGCGCCAGTCATCTTCGGTGATCTTGTAGCGTTTGAAGGGTATTTGCTCGCGCTCTTCAAAGCGCTCCAATTGGGTCTGCTGATCGATCGCCAACCAGAACTTGACCACTACCACGCCGGCGTTGCTCAGCTGCTCTTCGAAATCATTGATTTCACCGTAGGCGCGCATCCAGTCGGCAGGCGTGCAAAAACCCTCAACCCGCTCCACCAGCACCCGGCCATACCACGAACGGTCGAAGATGGTGAACTTGCCGCGCGCCGGCACATGCCGCCAGAACCGCCACAGATAAGGCTGGGCGCGTTCCTCTTCAGTGGGTGCGGCAATCGGCACGATGCGGTACTGGCGTGGGTCGAGCGCAGCGGCCACACGGCGGATCGCGCCGCCCTTGCCGGCCGCATCGTTACCTTCGAACACCGCGACCAGGGCATGCTTGCGCATGTGCTTGTGACGCAGCAAACCGGCCAGGCGCGCTTGTTCGCTGACCAGCCGCTGCTCGTAGTCCTTCTTGTCCAGGCGCTGGCTCAAATCCAGCGCGTTGATCAGGTTGAGGTCGTCGATGCTGCGGCCCAGCGGGGCGACGTTGCCCTTGTGCTTGGCCTTGGGGTCCACAGCCAGCGCGGCCTGCATGCTCTCCAGCAGAATCTGACCGACGGCCAGGCTACGGTAATGCGGGTCGGCGCCTTCGATCACGTGCCAGGGCGCATAGTCGCGGCTGGTGCGGCGCAGCACGCGCTCGCCGAAGCGCACGAAGCGGTCGTAGGTCTGCGACTGTTGCCAGTCCAACGGGCTGATCCGCCAGCTGTGCAGCGGGTCGTCGCGCAGGGTCTTGAGGCGCGCCTTCATCTGCTTCTTGGACAAGTGAAACCAGAACTTGATGATCAACGCGCCTTCATCGCAGAGCATCTGTTCCAGCCGCTCGGCGCCGGCAATCGCTTGATCGAGCACGGCGTCCTTGAATTGGCCATGCACCCGGCCTTGCAGCATCTGGCTGTACCAGTTGCCGAAAAACACCCCCATCCGGCCCTTCGGTGGCAGCGCCCGCCAATAGCGCCAGGCGGGCGGCCGGGCCAGTTCTTCGTCGGTCTGCTGGTCGAAGGTCAGCACGTCGATCAGGCGCGGGTCCATCCACTCGTTGAGCAACTTGACCGTCTCGCCCTTGCCGGCGCCTTCGATGCCATTGATGAGGATGATCACCGGTAGGCGAGACTGCTGCTTGAGCTCGTACTGAGCGTCGAGCAGCGCCTCGCGCAGCGCCGGCACTGCAGCATCAAAGGTGTCCTTGTCGATGTGGTGACCGATTTGCGCAGATTCGAACATGCTGGCGTGGCTCCTTCATTGGAATGACAAGACTAGCGGATCGGCAGCGATTTATGCGCTTGCGTGCAGCCTAAGACCTGCGCAATGGCTTAAAATCCCGCTTCCGCTGCCGCCGAGCCGACCATGCCAGACCCTACCCTCCCCCAGCACGCCCAGATTGACTGGGACGATCTGGGCCGCCCGCACTCGCGGCAATACGACGACGTGTACTTCTCCACTACTGAAGGCAGCCTCGAAACCCAGTACGTGTTCATCGAAGGCAACCGCCTGCGCCAGCGCTTTGCCGAGCTGCCAGCCGATGGCTGCCTGGTGATCGGCGAGACCGGGTTTGGCACCGGGATGAACTTCTACTGCGCCTGGCAGCTGTTTGCCGAGCAGGCCACGGCCGGCGCCCGCCTGCATTTCGTCAGCGTCGAAAAGTACCCGTTGAGCCATGCCGATCTGAGCCGCGCCGTTAAGCTGTGGCCGGAGCTGGCGGCTTACTGGCAGCCGCTGTTGGACCAGTACGTGGCAGTGCATCCAGGCTTTCAGCAGTTCAGCTTCGACGGCGGCCGGGTGACCCTGACCTTGCTGATCGGTGATGTACTCGAGCAACTGCCGCTGCTCGATGCGCGCATCGACGCGTGGTTTCTCGACGGCTTCGCGCCCGCGAAAAACCCAGACATGTGGACCCCCGAGCTGTTCGCGCAACTGGCGCGGCTGTCGCATGCAGGCACCAGCATCGGCACCTTCACCACCACCGGCTGGGTCCGCCGTAGCCTGATCGAGGCCGGCTTCAGCATGAAAAAGGTGCCTGGGCTGGGCACCAAGTGGGAGGTGATGCACGGCCACTACAGCGGCCAGCCGGCGGTGACGGCCACGGCACCGTGGTACGCCCGCCCAACAGCCACCGGCGGCCCGCGCCAGGCGCTGGTGATCGGCGCCGGGCTGGCTGGCAGCGCCAGCGCCGCCAGCCTGGCCACACGAGGTTGGCAGGTCACGGTGCTGGAGCGCCATGCTGCGCCTGCACAGGAAGCCTCGGGCAATCCGCAAGGCGTGCTGTATTTGAAGCTGTCTGCCCATGGCACAGCGCTGTCACAGATGATCGTCGCCGGCTTCGGCTACACCCGCCGTTACCTCGAACGCATGCAGCGCGGACGCGACTGGGATGCTTGCGGCGTACTGCAACTGGCCTTCGATGAAAAGGAAGCCGTGCGTCAGGCCAAGCTCGCTGGCGCCTTCGACAGCAGCCTGCTGCGCCCGCTGAGCCAGCTCGAGGCCGAGCAGGTGGCAGGGGTCAGCCTGGCCAGTGGCGGCCTGTTTTATCCACAGGGTGGCTGGGTGCACCCGCCGGCGCTGTGCGCTGCGCAATTGCAGCACCCGCGCATTGAAGTAAAGGTGCATCAGGAAGTGCTCGAGCTGCGCCAGGTTGATGGCCTCTGGCAAGCCTGGGCCGGCGCGCGTCTGCTGGCCACTGCGCCGGTGGTGGTGCTGGCCGGCGCGGCCGATGTGCGCGCCTTTGCGCCGTGTGCGGAGCTGCCGCTCAAACGCATCCGTGGGCAGATCACCCGCTTGCCGGCCACTGCCGAGAGCCGCTCGTTGAGTACGGTGGTATGTGCCGAGGGCTATGTGGCGCCGGTGCGCGATGACGAGCACACGCTTGGCGCCAGCTTTGACTTCCACAGCGACGACCTGACCCCGACCGTGGCCGAGCATCAAGGCAACCTCGAGCTGCTCGAGGAAATTTCCGCCGACCTCGGTCAGCGGCTGCAGCTGGCCACGCTGGACCCGGCACTGCTGCAAGGGCGCGCAGCGTTTCGCTGCACCAGCTCGGACTACCTGCCGATTGTCGGGCCGGTTGCTGACGCTCATGCCTTCAACGAGGCGTACGCCATGTTGCGCAAGGATGCTCGGCACCTGCCTGCAGTTGACTGTCCTTGGCTGGAAGGCCTGTACGTTAATACCGGGCATGGCTCGCGAGGCCTGATCACCGCCCCGCTCAGCGGTGAGCTGCTGGCGGCCTGGATCAGTGGCGAACCCTTGCCGGTGCCGCGGTCGGTAGCTGAGGCGTGCCACCCGAATCGCTTTGCATTACGCGCCCTGATTCGCGGCAAGGCCTGAGCAACGGGCTGCTTGCAGCCGACTGACCACTCATCCCTTATAACCGATTGATATAAAACTCTCAGAAACCGCTCCGGTCACTACCTAAGTGCCCGTCATCCGGCGAGGCACCTTCCCCAACGGCAAAACCGGTAAGGACTTATGTGCGGATTAGCTGGAGAGTTACGTTTTACCCCGATCAATCAGGCCCCGCGCCCCGCGGATCTCGCTGCGGTTGAGCGCATCACCCACCATCTGGCCCCACGCGGCCCGGATGCCTGGGGCTTCCATAGCCAAGGGCCGATTGCCCTCGGTCATCGGCGCTTGAAGATCATGGACTTGTCCGACGGCTCGGCGCAGCCGATGGTCGACAACAACCTCGGCCTGTCGCTGGCGTTCAACGGCGCCATCTACAACTTCCCGGAACTGCGCCAGGAGCTGCTCGACCTGGGTTATACGTTCTGGTCCGACGGCGACACCGAAGTGCTGCTCAAGGGCTATCACGCCTGGGGCGCCGCGCTGCTGCCCAAGCTCAACGGCATGTTCGCGCTGGCCATCTGGGAGCGCGACACCCAGCGCCTGTTCCTGGCCCGTGACCGCCTTGGCGTCAAGCCGCTGTACCTGTCGCGCAACGGTGAACGCCTGCGCTTCGCCTCGACCCTGCCGGCACTGCTCAAGGGCGGCGATATCGACCCGGTGATCGACCCGGTCGCGCTCAATCACTACCTCAACTTCCACGCTGTGGTGCCGGCGCCGCGCACCTTGCTGGCCAATGTGCAAAAGCTCGAACCTGGCACCTGGATGCGTGTCGACCGCCACGGCGAAGTCGAACGTCAGACTTGGTGGCAGCTCAAGTACGGGCCAAATGCCGACGAGCAGAAGCTCGACCTCGAAGACTGGACCACCCGCGTCCTCGACGCTACCCGCGATGCGGTGGCGATCCGTCAACGCGCCGCAGTGGACGTTGGTGTACTGCTGTCGGGCGGGGTCGATTCGAGCCTGCTGGTCGGTCTGCTGCGCGACGTTGGCGTAGACGATCTGTCGACTTTCTCGATCGGCTTCCAGGACGCTGGCGGTGAGCGCGGCGACGAGTTCGAGTTTTCCGACCTCATCGCCCGCCACTACGGCACCCGCCACCATCAGTTGCGCATCGATGAGCACGAAATCATCGACCAGTTGCCGGCGGCGTTCCGCGCCATGAGCGAACCGATGGTCAGCCACGACTGCATCGCTTTCTATCTGCTATCGCGTGAAGTCGCCAAGCACTGCAAGGGCGTACAGAGCGGCCAGGGCGCCGATGAGCTGTTTGCCGGTTACCACTGGTACCCGCAGGTCGATGGCGCAGCGGACCCGTACTCGGCCTACCGCGATGCGTTCTTTGACCGCAGCCATGCCGAATACCGCGAGACGGTGCAGGCACCGTGGCTGCTGGACAACGACGCAGCCGGTGATTTTGTTCGCGAGCATTTCGCCCGCCCTGGCGCGGCCGATGCGGTAGACAAAGCGTTGCGCCTGGACAGCACGGTGATGCTGGTCGATGACCCGGTCAAACGGGTCGACAACATGACCATGGCCTGGGGCCTGGAGGCGCGCACGCCGTTCCTCGATTACCGCCTGGCGGAACTCTCGGCGCGGATCCCGGCACGCTTCAAGCTGCCCGATGGCGGCAAGCAGGTGCTCAAATCGGCCGCACGTCGGGTCATCCCGCATGAGGTGATCGACCGCAAGAAGGGTTACTTCCCGGTCCCTGGCCTCAAGCACCTGGAAGGCGCCACCCTGGGTTGGGTGCGCGACCTGCTGACCGACCCAAGCCAGGACCGTGGCCTGTTCAACCCGGCCATGATCGACAAGCTGCTGAGCAACCCGCACGGCCAGTTGACCCCACTGCGCGGCTCCAAGCTGTGGCAGTTGGCGGCACTGAACCTGTGGCTCAGTGAACAAGGAATCTGATCGATGAAAGCCCACGAAACAGCCTACGGCCAGCGCTTGCTGCGCGGCCAGGCCCCGTCCTACGCGCGGCTGCAGGCGCGCCTGGCCGAAGATGGCAGCGAGCCGCACGACCAGCCGCGGGCAGTCCACTGCGGCTGGGGCCGGCTGCTGATCGGCCATACCTACCCGGACCCGAGCTGCCTGGCACAGGCGCTGCTGGATGAGGCCCCCGGTGAACGCGACATTGCCCTTTACGTGGCGGCGCCGCATCAGGTACTGGCGCACGCTCCGCAACAGCTGTTTCTCGACCCCTCGGACACCCTGCGCCTGTGGTTCAGTGACTACCGCCCGGCGCAGCGGGTGTTCCGCGGTTTTCGTATTCGTCGGGCCCAGAGCGAAAGCGACTGGCAGGCGATCAATGCGCTGTACCAGGCGCGCGGCATGCTCCCGGTCAACGCCGAGCTGCTCACCCCGCGCCATCAAGGCGGGCCGGTGTACTGGCTGGCCGAAGATGAAGACACCCATGCTGTGATCGGCAGCGTGATGGGCCTCAATCACAGCAAGTCGTTCGATGACCCCGAGCATGGCAGCAGCCTCTGGTGCCTGGCCGTCGACCCGCGCTGCAGCCGGCCAGGGGTTGGCGAGGTGCTGGTTCGGCACTTGATCGAGCACTTCATGAGCCGCGAGCTGGCCTATCTGGATCTGTCGGTGATGCACGACAACCGCCAGGCCAAGCGCCTCTACGAAAAGCTCGGCTTTCGCAACTTGCCGACCTTTGCCGTCAAGCGCAAGAACGGCATCAACCAGACCCTGTTCCTCGGCCCTGGGCCTGAGGCCGAGCTCAACCCGTACGCGCGCATCATTGTTGACGAAGCCCACCGCCGCGGCATCGAAGTGCAGGTCGACGACGCCAAGGCCGGCTTGTTTACCCTCAGCCTGGGCGGGCGCCGGGTACGCTGCCGCGAGTCGCTCAGCGACCTCACCAGCGCCGTCAGCATGACCCTCTGTCAGGACAAGCGCCTGACCCAGCATGCGCTGGAAAAGGCCGGGCTGAAGGTGCCGGTGCAACAGCTGGCCGGCAATGTCGACGACAACCTGGCGTTTCTGGAAGAGCACGGCGCGGTAGTGGTCAAGCCGGTCGATGGCGAGCAAGGCCAGGGTGTGGCGGTCAATCTGACCACGCTTGAGGAGGTTTCCCAGGCCGTCGCACACGCCCAGCGTTTTGATAGCCGCGTACTGCTCGAGAGCTTCCATCCGGGGTATGACCTGCGCATCGTGGTCATCGGCTACGAAGTGGTGGCCGCAGCCATTCGCCACCCGGCACAGGTGATCGGTGACGGCACGCACAGCGTCAAGGCGCTGATCGATGCCCAGAGCCGCCGCCGCGAGGCTGCCACGGCTGGTGAAAGCCGCATTCCGATGGATGAAGAAACCGAGCGCACCGTGCGTGCGGCAGGTTATGAATACGGCGATATTCTGCCGGCAGGCGAGCACCTGGCGGTACGCCGTGCGGCCAATCTGCACACCGGCGGCATTCTCGAAGATGTCACCGAACGTTTGCATCCGGCCTTGGCCGATGCCGCCGTGCGCGCGGCGCGGGCGCTGGATATTCCCGTGGTCGGCCTGGACTTCATGGTGGGCGACGCCAGCCAGCCCGACTACGTGATCATCGAAGCCAACGAGCGCGTTGGCCTGGCCAACCATGAACCGCAACCCACGGCCGAGCGCTTTGTCGATCTGCTGTTTCCGCACAGCCGGGCACCAGCCTGAATCACCCAGGGGGCCTGCGCGGTAACCGCGTCAGGCCACCCTCCCCCACCGCCTAGGAGTGACTATGTCTGTAACCCACCCCGAACCGGATCTGGACTACCTGAAACGCGTCCTGCTGGAAATGCTCGCCATCCCCAGCCCGACCGGCTTTACCGATACCATCGTGCGCTATGTCGCCGAACGCCTGGATGAATTAGGCATTCCGTTCGAGCTGACCCGCCGCGGCACCATCCGCGCCACCCTCAAAGGCCGGCAAAGTTCGCCTGACCGCGCTGTATCAGCCCACCTCGACACCATCGGCGCCAGCGTGCGCCAGTTGCAGGACAACGGCCGCCTGGCCCTGGCGCCGGTCGGCTGCTGGTCGAGCCGGTTTGCCGAGGGCAGCCGGGTCAGCGTGTTTACCGACACCGGTGTGTTCCGCGGCAGCGTGTTGCCGCTGATGGCCAGCGGGCACGCCTTCAACACCGCTATCGACCAGATGCCGATCAGTTGGGACCACGTCGAAGTGCGCCTGGACGCCTACTGCGCGACCCGCGCCGACTGCGAGGCGTTGGGGATCTCGATTGGTGATTTCGTCGCCTTCGATCCCCTGCCCGAGTTCACCGAAAGCGGCCATATCAGCGCCCGCCATCTGGACGACAAGGCCGGTGTAGCAGCGCTGCTTGCTGCGCTCAAGGCGGTGGTGGAAAGCGGCCAGCAGCCGCTGATCGACTGCCACCCGCTGTTCACCATCACCGAAGAGACTGGCTCTGGCGCTGCAGGTGCATTGCCGTGGGATGTCAGTGAGTTTGTCGGCATCGACATTGCGCCGGTGGCACCTGGTCAGGCCTCCAGCGAGCATGCGGTGAGCGTGGCGATGCAGGACTCGTCGGGGCCGTACGATTACCACCTGTCGCGGCACCTGCTCAAGCTTGCCAATGACCAGCAACTGCCGGTACGCCGCGATCTGTTCCGTTACTACTTCAGCGATGCGCACTCGGCGGTTACGGCGGGCCATGACATCCGCACGGCGTTGGTGGCGTTTGGTTGCGATGCCACCCACGGGTATGAGCGGACCCATATCGACAGCCTGGCAACCCTCAGCCGGCTGCTCTCGGGTTACCTGCTCAGCCCACCGGTGTTTGCCAGCGATTCGAACCCGGCCAATGCTTCGCTGGAGCGCTTCAGCCACCAGATAGAGCATGACGCGCAGATGGAGAGCGATACCCGTGTGCCGCCGGTTGACAGCCTTTTGGGTAACAAGCTGTGACGCCTGTGGTGCGCGAATCGCGTAGCATGGCGGGATTGTCGATCAATCTACGAAGTTGCCCATGCTGATCCCTTACGACCAACTCGAAGCTGAAACCCTGACCCGCCTGATCGAGGACTTCGTGACGCGCGAAGGCACCGATAACGGCGATGACACGCCGCTGGAAACCCGTGTGCTGCGGGTGCGCCAGGCATTGGCCAAGGGTCAGGCGTTTATCCTGTTTGATCTGGAAAGCCAGCAGTGCCAGCTGCTGGCCAAGCATGATGTGCCCAAGGAGCTGTTCGAGTAATGCTGTGGGGGGCTGCGAGCCGGTCCCCCTTTTTACTGCTCCTGCACTTTGCGGGCTTTGATTCGCTTGTAGATTTCACAGCGGTGTACGGGTAGGTCGCGTGGGGCGTCGATGCCCAGGCGGACGATGCCATGGTCGATCGCTACTACCACGATCTGGATGTCATCGTTGATGGCGATGGCCTGGCCAACTTCGCGAGTCAGTACCAGCATGCTTTGATCCTCCTCGTTCCAGGGAAGATTGGAGACTGCACTGGGTACATTCGCCTACACAACGTTGCTCCTGCTAAATAGATCGGTCCTACGCTTGAGGGTAAAAAACCCTACAGATTTGGGGTGGTTTTGAGGGGGGTGTTTCTTGATTGGGGTGGGCTTATCCTTTTTTTGTGGTGGCGGGTAGGGTCCCTTTCGCCCTTACGGCGAGTCACTTTTTTGACAAACGCCTCAAAAAAGTAACCAAAAAAAGGCTGGCTCCTACATCCGGCCCCTTCGCTGCGCTGCGGGGTTCCCTCGCTCCGGCCTTGCTCCCGGGAGGACCGCGCTGTACGGGCCTCCTGGCCCGCAGCGCTTGCCGGCCATCCATGGCCGTCACCTCCCTCCGCAAGACCTGCGCTCGGCCTCCTGAAGTCGCAGGTAGATCAAGATCAAAAGCAGATCAAGATCAAGAGCACGCCTCGCTGCGCTGGCGCAGATCAAGAACGCAGATCAAAAGCGAAGGTCAAAAGCGAAGGTCAAAAGCGACAGTCAAGGCTGGGGCAGCTTTGCGGCCATCCGTAGCGGTCCGCCTTGCCCGCGAAGGGCCGCGCCGCGGCCCCGCTCTTGATCTGCGCCAGCGCAGCGAGGCGTGCCTTTGATCTTGATCCACCGGCGACTCAGGAGGCCGAGCGCAGGTCTTGCGGAGGGAGGTGACGGGCATGGATGCCCGGCAAGCGCTGCGGCCCAGGATGGGCCGTACAGCGGTCCTCCCGGGAGCAAGACCGGAGCGAGGGAACCCCGTAGCGCAGCGAAGGGGCCGGATGTGGAGCCAAGACCTTTTTTGGTTACTTTTTTGGGGCGTTTGCCAAAAAAGTGACTCGCCGTAAAGGCGAAAGGGGCCCGACCGGCCAACACAACAAACGGATAAGCCCCCATAATCGAGCACGACCCACCGAAGCCGAGAGCTGAACATCAACCAGCAAATCAGCCCTGCTGCAACCGCGGCCCAAACACAATAATCGTGGCCCCGACCACACACAACAGCGCCCCGAGCCAATCGCTGCCCAACGGCCGAACCCGCTCAACCAGCGCCAGCCAAAGCAGCGAAGAAACGATATAGATCCCGCCATAAGCCGCATAAGCCCGTCCCGCATAGGCCGCTTCGACGCGCGTCAAAATCAGCCCAAACACACTCAGGCTGACCAGCGCTGGCACAACCCACCAGGCACTCTTGCCCAACCGCAACCAGAGGTAAAACGCATAGCACCCGCCAATCTCGAACAACGCCGCAAGAAAGAACCAGAAGTAATTGACCACAGCCCACGCCCGTGCAGATTCAAAGCTACCGAGCATACCTCACTCGCCCACTACTGCCGTGCCTTGGCGCGCATCTTCACCGCCATCCCAGCCATCTCCGCATACAACAATTCCGGCGTCTGGCACTTAAGCTTCCAGGCAGCACGCCCCGCCTCATGCGGCAAGATCAAAAACTCATCCGCAGCAATCCGCTCATGCATGTAATCGGCAATTTCGGCAGCGCTGATCGGCGAGCCTTCGAGCAACTTGCCCACTTGGGCTTTCATTGCCGGGTCCGGCCCGCGGAAAGAATCCAGCAGGTTGGTCTGGAAGAACGACGGGCACACCACATGCACCGCCACCTGCACCTGACGCAGCTCGACCAGCAGGCTTTCCGATAACGCCAACACCCCGGCCTTGGCCACGTTGTAGTTGCTCATGCCCGGGCCCTGCATCAATGCTGCCATCGAGGCGATGTTGACGATCCGCCCCTGGCTGCGTTCCAGTAACGGCAAAAATGCCTTGCAGCCCTTGACCACCCCCATCAGGTTGACCGCCAATTGCCAATCCCAGTCTTCCAGTGACAACTCGGCAAAAAAACCGCCCGAGGCCACCCCGGCGTTGTTGACGATCATGTCGATGCCGGCAAACCTTTCTTCACAGGCCTGGGCCAGCGCCGTCAGCTGGCTGTAGTCGCGCACGTCGCAGCGCTGCACGAACCCTTCGCCACCGGCGGCCTGCACCCACTCAAGGGTTTCCCGCAGGCCGGCCTCGTTGACATCGGCCAGCGCCAGGCGCCAACCCTCGCGCGCCCAACGCAGGGCAATTTCACGGCCGAGGCCAGACCCGGCGCCGGTAATCATCATTCGCTTGTGCATGCTGCAGGCCTTGTTCGGTGGGCAATAGCGCGAGTCTAGCCAAGGCCGGCCAGGGCCTGGTGCGCTATCGAAATGCTGAATGAGCGAACATGCCGACAAGGCAGACAATCGATTGAATTTTCTTGTAACAGCTGCGGTCGGAAATGTAAGCGGCCAGGATTGCCCGGCCCCTTCCCCCACGAAAACACGCAAGGATTCTGCCCATGACCACGATCCTCATCATCATCCTGATTCTGCTGCTGATTGGCGGCTTGCCAGTCTTCCCTCACTCGCGCAGCTGGGGCTATGGCCCGTCCGGCATCATTGGTGCGGTCCTGGTGGTTCTGTTGGTGCTGTTGCTGCTTGGCATGATATGACCCGGCACCGGTTCGGCTGACAGCTTCTCCAGCTGTCCTTCGAGCTGGTGCATAGCCAGGTGCAGCGCGTGTTTCGCGCGCTGCACTACGGCCACATTGCTTGGCTGTTGACGACAGCATCGCTCAAGTTCTTCACACGCTTCCAGCAACGGCCTCGCTCGGGCTATCTGCGCCCCGCCTTTGATCCGATGGGCCAATACGGCCAGTTCTTTCGGATCGTCTGGTTGCTGCTGTAACTGCCGTGAATCCTCGGTCAAACTCCCGCGTAAATCATTCAACAAGCCGCGCAAGGCCTGCTGATCATCGCCGACCAGACGTTGCAGATGGGCAAGGTCCAGCGCTGCGCCTACTCTGCCCGCCCCGGCCTGTGACGCGCCAGCGGTCCCCGCACCTGGGCCGGTCGCCAGTGCTGCGGCCAGGCTGCTCAGTGCCAGCGGTTTGAACAGGCAAGCGTCCATACCTGCCGCCCGGCAGCGCTGGCGTTCCTCCTGCACCGCATTGGCGGTCAGCCCGAGCACGCGGCATCTGGGCCTTCGCGTACGCCGCTCATGCAGGCGAATGGCCCGGGCCAGCGCGTAGCCATCCAGGCTTGGCATGCTGCAGTCGCTGATGACCACATCAAATGGCTGGCCAAGCCACAGGCGCAAGGCTTGCGCACCTTCTTCGGCAATGCAGGTGCGGTGGCCGAGGTATTCCAGTTGCTGGGCCAACAGCAGACGGTTGGCGGGATAGTCGTCGACCACCAGCACCCGCAGGTGGTGCTCGGCTGCAGGCGGCACGGCGAGCGGCGCCGGCTGCCGCTGGCCGTGCCAACGCTGACAACTCAGCAGGATCAACGCCTGTGTGCCGGCGCCGAGCACACTACGCAGGCGCAACTGGCCGCCCATCAGCTCGCACAGGCTGCGGCTGATACTCAGCCCCAAGCCGCTGCTGCAACGCGTTGATTGCTTTTGCCCGGCCTGGCGAAACGGCTGACCCAGTTCGGCCAGGTCTGCCTCGGCGATACCACTGCCGCTGTCCTTGACCTGCAGCTCCAGCGCCAGGCTTTCGCCACGCTCGCGCACACACAGACTGACCTCGACGCGTCCCGCGCGAGTGAACTTGATCGCATTGCTCAACAGGTTGGCCAGCACCTGCTTGAACCGCAGTGGGTCGAGCAGAACCTGGACATCGCCCGCACCCTCGCTGTGCAGCAGCAGCGTCAGGCCTTTACGCCGCGCCTGCTGTTGAAACAGTTGCACCACCTGCTCGACCTGCTCGCGCAACTGCACCGGCTGCAGTGCCAACTGCAGTTGCCCGGCTTCGATGCGGGTGATGTCCAGAATATCGCCGATCAGCGCCAGCAAGCCGCGCCCGGCATCGGCCGCCACATCAATCGCCACACGGTCCAGTGTGCCTTGCTCGGCCTTGTGCTGAGCCAGTTCGAGCATGCCCAGCAAGGCGTGCATGGGCGTGCGAATCTCATGGCTCATGGTCGCCAGAAAACGCGTCTTGGCCAGGTTAGCGGCTTCTGCCGTGTGCTTTGCGTGGCGCAGTTCGGCATGCAGCCGGCGCAGGTAACGGACCCACAGCAGCGCCAGCAGCAACAGCAACAGCATCAGGCCGAAACCGAGCAGGATGTTCAGTCGCTGACGCGGCCACAGGCCATCGGCGACGATCATCGGATTGCGCCAGCGCCGCACCAGCGTCTCCGTCTCGCGCGGGGTCAGGCTGAGCAGTGCCTTGTTCACGATACCCTGCAGCTCGACCTCGCCTCGCAGGCTGGCCAAGGCAAAGTGAGCAGGTGGCATGGTCAGGCTGGCGCTGATGCGCAACTGACGTGGGTACCAGCGCGCGATCAATGGGCGCGCATCGTCGAGGGTCAGCACTGCAGCCGTCGCCCGGCCGATGGCGACCGCTTGCAGCGCGGCCAGCGGCCCTTGAACCTGGAGCACGCGTACCTGTGGATAATGCTGGGCCAGTTCATCTTGCACAGCGCTGCCCCACACCACTGCCAGCGACTGCCCCGCCAACTGGCCAAGGCTGCTCGGCGCGGCCGGCTCGGTACGGCTGACCAGCACACGCGCAGCGCTCAGGTAAGAGCGACTGAAGCTCAACTGCTGGGCCAGCGCCGGGCTCTGGGGCAAACCAGCGATCAGTTGGGCGTGGCCCTGGCGCAATTGCCCAAGCATGCCCTCGACGCTGCTTGCGGAGGCCAGCTCGAACTGCAGGCCGCTGCGCCGGCTGATCAATTCCAGCACCTCCACGCTTAAACCGCGCCAGTGGCCGCTGCTATCGCGGTAGCTCAGCGGCAGCGAGTGCTCGTCGAGCAGTACATTCACCGTTGGATTGGCCTGCAACCAGCGTTGCTCATCTTCGCTCAGCTGCAACAGCACAGGGCTCGAGGGGACGGCACCGGTCACGCTCCAGCGCTGCTCGATGCGGGCGCGTTGGCTGGGCGACAACCCTTTGAGCACTGAATCGAGCATGTCAGCCAACGGTGCTGCGTCGCGGCGCAGGGCAAAGCCAATATCCTGCCCGGCCAGGCCAGCATTGCCGATTTCCTCGATACCGCGCGGCGAGGTCCGCGCCAGAGCATAGCGCCCCGCCAGGGCATGCCCCAGATACAGGTCGGCCTGGCCCAGGGTCAGTGCGGCCAGCGCGCTCAACGTTGTCGAATGCAGCTCGATCCGCGCCAGCGGATAGAGCTGGCGCAACTGCTCGACGGTGCGATAGCCCTCAACTGCAACCAGTCGAAACGCAGCGCCAGGCGGCGGCGCGGGCTGATCGCCTTGGCGTGCCATCAGCAGCGGCTGGTCCTGCGCATACGCATGCGACAGGCGCAGGCCTGCGGTCTGGGCACGCTCGCGGCTTACCGAGCCGAGCAGGTCAACCACGCCATCGCGTAATCCGGCCACGGCGGCGTCAAACGAGGCAAAGGTATGCACGCTGATGGACAGGTTCAGTTGCTCGGCCACGAGCCCGGCATAGTCGGCAGTGATGCCTTCATAGGCCTGGCCAGTGCCGAGGATGTCCAGTGGCGCATCGTCACGCGCGATCACCCCCAGGCGCAGTTGCCGGCGCGCCCACAACCAGCGCAGATCAGCATCGTCGGGCTCGACTCGCTGGTCATCGAGGCTGGCCCTGGCGTGCAACAACGGGGCGGCACCGGCCGGCAGCGTGAACAGCGCCAGAACGCCGCACAGGGCTGCCAGAAAGACACGCGGGCGCACCGGCTGACGACGTCAGAGCAGTTCATTGCGGCGGGCGAAATCCGCCAGATCGATCAACGAATGCAGGCGCAGTTTTTCCAGCAGCCGGCTCTTGTAGGTGCTGATGGTCTTGTTGCTGAGCAGCATCGTTTCGCCGATGGCCTTGTTGCTCAAGCCGCGTGCCAGGTGCTGCAACACCGTCAGCTCGCGGTCGGTGAGGCCGGCAATGCACTCCCGTTCGGTGGCGCGCAGGTCCTGGCTGCGCACCGAACTCAGGGCCACATCGGGGAAATAGGTAAAGCCGGACAACACCGCACGCACCGCCTTGTTCAGTTCAGCCAGATCGTCGGTTTTCGACACATAACCCGCGGCGCCCGCCTGCAGGCAGCGCAACGAGTAGGCTTCGGCCAATTGCGAAGTGAGGATCACCACCTTGGCCGGTTGCGCCAGGCTCTTGAGCCTGGCGATCACCTCGAGGCCATCCAGTCCAGGCATGGCGATATCGAGGATGATCAGGTCCGGTGCATGCTCACGGGCCAGCAACACGGCGTCGACGCCGTTGTCGGCCTGCGCTACCACCTCGACCTGTTCCCGGCGCAGCAGCATGCACACCGTGGTGCGGATGAATGGGTGATCATCTACCACCAATGCCCTATGCATGGTGCGCTCCGCCCACACTCAGGCAGTCAGAGTTCAGCATCGAAGATCACCGTAGCTTCGCCGGAATAAGTAGTGCCCGGTTGCTTGAGCATGGCCTGCACACCGTTGCGGGCCACGCTGAAATGCAGCTGGCCGCCACGGTTCAGGGTTGGCTGCATCGATTCGAACTGCAGCGCTGCCGCAGGCCCGGTGGGCAACGACAGTCGGGTCACCGGCCGGCCCTGGTGGAGGATACCTGCGGGCAGGGTCATGGCAATCTCCACCGGAACTTGATCGTGGTGCTGATTACGGATGCCGCATTGATCGCCAAGCGTGTACTGGCAAGTTTTGTAGACCTTGAACGGCCCGGTCGACCACAGCCGGAACGGCAGGTCACGGTACACCTGCGACGGCGCCGCTGCCCCGCCCAGCCATGCCTGCCAACCGTCTTTGGGCTCCAGCACCGCCCGCTCGGAGCCGGGTGGAAACTCAAAAATGAACGCGTGCTGCACATCAAGCACGAAATTGACCGTGAGGCTGTCGCCGCTCAGCGCAGTGACACCGCTGCCAAAGTCAAAATCACCACCAGGACCAATGCTGTAGGTCAGGCTACCGCGATAAATGCCGGCGGCGAGGCGGTAAGGCGGCGGAATATCCAGCAGAAATGACACCCCCATCTGGCTGACTTCAGAGTTGTCGACATGATTCACCGGCGCCCAGGAATAGCTTGCCCAGCACGGCTCCGGGGCCTGCGGCTGGCGCATATAGGTATGGAAGGTGACCGTACGCGCAGCATGGCTGGAGAGCTGGCTGCCATTACTGCAACCGCCATCCACACTACCCTGCAACGGGCTGTAACTGAAGTTCGACGGGGTATGCACCTGTTGGCTGACCGAGAGGATGTCAAAATTCATCCGGCGCATTTCGCCATTGAGCTCGTGAAACACCTCGACCTGTTTGCGTGACGGCATCTTCAGGTAGTACCTGTCGCGTAGATCCCCCGCGCTTTGCTGGCTGCGTTTGGAGTAGGCAATCGGCACGTCGACGGTGGATTTGCCGTTACACAGTCCCGACCACAGCCGACACAGCGCAGCCGGTGGCGTGGTATTGACGAACCGCCCACTGCCACCACCGCGATACTCGGCGCTGATGGTCACCTCCAGCGCCTGTGCCGTAGGCAGCCAGCCGAGTATCGCCATGGCCGCACCCGCCCAACGCAGCGTGTATCGAAGGCCCCGTGCACTGCTCACCCGGGCACCACCAGTGTCTTGCGCTGGTCGCCTTCGTACATCTCGAACTGGAACACCGGCTTGCCCTCCACCGGCTCGAAGCGCCGCGTACTGCCGGGCAACAAGTGATGCTTGGTGGCGGCTTCGCATTTCTGGTCGGCCGCCTGGCACTGGCGAAAGTGATCCAGCACCACCGTGGCGTTGCCTTGATTGACCACCTGCAGGCGACCGCCCTGGCCCGTTACATCGGTCTGATACTGCGCCGCCGCCGGGTGCACGAACAACAGTGTGCCGTAGCCGGCCAGCAGGTTGACGCCCGCCTTGAGGCTGTCGCGATAGCTTTCGGCCTCCGCTTCGGTGACGACAAAGCCATCGCCCTGCTCGGGCAATACCGGGATGAAGCGCAGGCGGAAATAGCGTTCCTGGGCTCGCTCACCGCGGTACAGCAAGCGCACCGCCTGCATGCCACGTGCGGGGATGATCAGCCGCGCCGGGCTGGCGATCAGGCCGCGCTGCTCCAGTGGCAGTTGCGTCTGGTCGATCTCGCGGGGCACACCGTCGGCGTCGTACACCAGCTCGGCGACGCTGAGCTTGACGAAGGCGGTGCTGTCGCCGCCATTACGCACCCGTTTGAGCAAGGTGCTGCGGTTACCGTCCAGGTAATCGTACAGCCCACCGACGTTGAGTTCCGGCGCAGCCTGCAGCGGCAATGGCGCCAGCAGTAGCGACAGGTAAAAGAGTTTCCACGGTTTCATCTGCAACCTCGTTGGATGGTGCCAGGCAAACAGCCAGCGCTCATTTGTGCACATGTGCTGCCGGCAAGAAAGTCAGACCGTTCCGATAAAAAAGAAGAAATTTCCTAGAGACGACTGCTACTCACAGCTCATCATCGAAGACCACACCTGCGCAGCTTCGACCAGCGGGCCGCAGGCAACCAGCAGGGCGCTGGGCAGCGCCAGCAGCAACCGATACAGTCTGCCGTTCATCCTCGTTCTCCTGTGCTCAGCGGATCACTGCCACCCAGCAATTGCGGTGGCGCGCAGACCTGATCGCCGGCCAGCAAGACATTGCCCTCGCGAGGCAGCTGCTTTGGCTCGAGCCTGAGCAGGCAAGCGATCTTGCCCGCCTGGCGTATCTCCAGCGTCGGCGTGCCTTCGCTCATCTCCACCGCAAAGATCCCGCTGGCCTCGCTGACGCTGCGGCTGGCGTGATTGATCACCAGCGCACCGCGCATGGGCTGGCGCTGCTGATCGAGCAGGCGGCCAAGCACGGTCACCGTGCGCAACACCTTCAACTGGCGATACTCGACGCCGCCGCGATTGAGGTGGTAGTCCAGGCTGGCCGGCTGAATCACCGCGTCGGGGTCATGTTTGCCAGCGAAATCGAACTGCACGGTGCCAGCCCGATAGGCACTTACAGGGATAATGTTGCGCCCTGGGCGCAGGGTGGCACCCAGCCCGTTGACGTCGTCGGCGCGCAGCTCCAGGTCATCCAGATCGCTGTCGATGTCGACCACCAGCCCGGCCTCGTGGGGCAGGTATTGGCCACTCAGGGCCAGCTTGCCGCCGCCCATGGCGAGCGTGCTCTGCAGGTTCAGGCCGGCGCTGAGCTGGCCGCTGTAGGACGACGACTGCGCGTAGGCGTCGCCATACACCTGCTGGTTCTGAAACTGGGTGTTGGCGCCGAAACCTGCCCCGTAGCGGTCGACATTGAGCGTGCCGCCAACACTTCGTATTGCGCCCAGCTGCACGTCCTGCTGATAGCTCAGCGATGCATTCTGATCGCGTCCGCCATCGCGCGAAGTGCGACTGCCAAAGCTGGCGGCGATGTGAACTGGCCTAATGATTTTGTACACCTTCTTCGGGCGCTATGATGGCGCCCAATTGGAGGCAAAATCAGTGCGCAAGTCTTATTCGAAAGAACACAAAATCCAAGCTGCTGAAATGGTGCTGGACGGTGGCCAGTCAGTTCCTGAGGTATGCGAAATCCTCGGGATTGGCCGCACCGCCCTTCGCCGTTGGGTTGAGCAGGTAAGGCAGGAGAGAGAAGGTAAGGTTCCGGCTGGAGCCAAAGCCATCACTCCGGAGCAGCAACGCATTGAAGAACTGGAAGCACTGGTTCGTCAAAAGGACCGGGATATCGAAATCCTAAAAAAGGCCAGTGCTCTCCTGCTTCGGGACTCCAAAGATCGTTCTCGCTGATCAACGAGCTGAGTGAGCAATACAGTGTTGTCGACTGCTGTCGCGTGCTTGGGGTCAAGCGCAGCAGTTTCTATGCATGGCGCAAACGCCAAGGGCGTGAAAATCCTGACAGGGATGCTCTACGCTCGCGCGTAATCAACCATTTCACGGCGTCACGAAGCTCCGCAGGCTCACGCACATTGATGCAGGAATTGCGGCGTGAAGGCCGTGAGGTCGGGCGTTACAAAGTGCGTGCGCTTATGCGTGAAGCTGGCCTGAAATGCCGGCAACGCAGGCCGCACCGGTATCGCTCATCAGGCACGGAAGCACTGATTGCGGAAAACCAACTGAAGCGCAACTTCAAAGTTTCAACGATCAACGAGGTTTGGTGTGGCGATGTGACTTACATCCAGGTTGGCAGACGTTGGCTGTACTTGGCCGCAGTGATCGACTTGTACGCACGTCGAGTTGTGGGCTGGGCGTTTTCAATGACTGCCGATGCCAGGTTAGCCTGTGACGCGCTGCGCATGGCGTCTGAGTCCAGAGGCAAGCCTAAGGGCGTGATGTTTCATTCAGATCAAGGTTGTCAGTACACCAGCCATAAATTCAGGGCTGCGCTTGAAGAGTGCGGTTTGAAACAGAGCATGAGCCACCGTGGTCAATGCTGGGACAATGCCGCCATGGAGCGATTCTTCGGGGCATTGAAATCAGAATGGATGCCAGCAGGAGGCTATGAATCCGAAGCTGAAGCTAAAGCCGACATCATGGCTTACTTGGTGCGCTACAACCTCAAGCGCCTCCACAGCTACAACGGCTACGAGACCCCTGTAGCTATGGAGGAAAAGCTCAGGGCAGCGGCATGAACCTAAACCGGTGTCCAAAATTACTTGACCAGATCAATGCGCTGGCCGGGGCCGCCAAGGCTCATGCTCAGGCTCAGGTTGACGCCACGGTTGCGGCTGTCGCTCGTGCTTGCGGTGCCAGGGCGGTCGAACAGCGACAGGCGCCAGTTGGCATCCGAGCCGCCGAGCTTGCCATAGCACGACCAGCCCAGGTCGATCCCCAGGCCGTTGGCGGCACCAGAGCTGTGGGCCAGGCGCAGGCTCGCCGTGCTGCGTGCATCGAGACGCTGGCTGAGTGACAGCGAACTCTGGCTGATCTCCTGCTGGCGGCGTGCGCCACGCCAGCCTGAATTGCCGGTGTCGATCCAGGTGCGGCTGTGGCTCGCCACCAGCGAGCCATTAGGCAGGTTGCTGATCACCTGCAGGTCGTAACCGGTGCCTTGATTGTCGCTGCGGTAGACGTTGCCATACAGCTTGAGCTGGTCGAACGCATCCCAGTCCAGCGAGGTGCCGTACTGGATGGCTTCGTCGACCCGCTGTGCGGACACACCGAGCACGGCGCGCGGGTGCAGCAGATAGTTGGCCAGCACGCCCGCGCCGAGGCTGTCCTGGTGGTCCTTGTCCCAGTTGCTCAACAAGTTGCTCTGGCGACCGGCGTAGACGTTGTAACGCCAGCGGCTGTCGGGATTGCTCCAGTTGCTTGGTTTGTAGATGAAGGCGTCGCTGCGCGAGGTTTCCTGGCCGTCTTCGAGCAGGCGTACCTCGATCTGATAAATGCCGCCGGGCAATACCCGCGTGTCGAGGGTCTGCAGACCGGCCTGCACCGGCTGACTGTTGATCAGCACGCCGTTGCGGTAGATCTCGACCACGCCTGGCCGATTGGGGGTGACATACACCGGGGTGGCACTGGCTTGGCCGTTGTCGATCAACAGGCTGTCACTGCTGCCGAACATCACCCCCAAGGTGGTATCCGGGCTGCTGCCCAGCAGGCGCGGCTGGCGGGTCAGGCCTTGCGCGCTCGGGGTGAAATAGCCCAGCCGCAGAAATTGCTGGTCGAACAAGCGCTCGGCGTACAACTGATCGAGGCGGTGACGGACCCGGTCGGATTGATCGTTGCCGCGGTCAAACTGCGCATCGGCGAGGGTTGTCCAGTTGCCGATGCTGCCTTGGCCCTGGGCGGCGAAGCGGCCGTTGGTCTGGCTGCCGTTGCGCACCAGATTGAGCTGGTTACGTAGCAACAGGCCGCTGCTGCCCTGTTCGGGAAGGCTATAGTAGCGCGGCTGCTCGAGGTTGGCTTCGGCGCTGGAGGTCACCAGCGATAGCTGTGAATTGACCAGGCTGTAATGAATGGCCTGGAGCCCGTCGGCACAGTCGCTGACGCAGGCCCCCAGTGGTCGCCCGTCAGCCAGGCGCTGCAACCAGCGGCTGCGCAGTTGCGCCGGTTCGCGGCTTTCCTGGGTGTCGGTGAACTCCAGCAACTGGACCTGGCTGGCGCGGCTGAGCACCACCATCGCATCGCCCAGGTAACGGCCATCCAGATCGACGCGTACCGCGAGCGGCACATCAAAGAAATGCGCTTCGAATTCTTTCGGCAAGCCTTGCGCCTGGCTCACCATGTTCAACGCTGCCGGCGGCGCCGCCCAGGCTGGCAACAGCGCGCAGCAGGCGCCGAGGGCGATGCCCCAACGCCGGGTAACAGCATATGTAGGAATGGACGGCATGACCCTGCCTGCAAGCAATGACCGCCCTCGCCGCCGGAGAGCAGCCGGGCGGCAAAGGGGGGTACAAACGGATGAAGAGGATGCGCTGCGGGATGCGATCAAGGGATCGGCGCGGCGGTCTCGAACATCATGCTGACCAGGCCTTGGTAGCTACCCGGCTGATAACCACCGGCCGGTACGGTTGGCTCGACCATGAAGTCCAGGGTCGTGCCGGTAGCGGCTTGCGGCGCTGCGAGCACCTCGGTTGCGGTGGTGGTCAGGGTGGTAGCGCCAACCTTGACGTTCAGATCGATCACGTTGACACCGCTGGTGACGGCGGCCGGAGTCAGCAGGTGCGCGGTGATCGGGCCGATGGTGCTTTTGGCTTGCAGTTGCTTGCGGATCGGCTCGAGGGTGCCTTGAAACGAGTTCCAGGCCATGTCTTGAGGGTCGTTCATCCAGTTGCCGCCGACCGGCTCGACGTAGAACGCGGCAGTCGGGACGGTGGCGGTGATCAGCACCTGTTTTTCGATCGGGTCAGCCGCGATGGCCGAATTGGCGGCCAGAACAGCCAGGGGAAGCGCCAGCACAAATGCTTTCACGAATGTATCTCCTTGGATCCTGTAAGGAACGCCACAGGAAGCGTGCACAAGCGGCACAGCGCCGTTGGCAGGAGCGATTATTCGGAAATGCCGGTGGGCAAACTCTAGGATTGGTCTGACCGCGCTTGGGAAATTTCCCAGCGTGCGGGTTGAGCAGTTCTTGCCGCAGCAAAAACGACAACGCCCCGACTATGCGGGGCGTTGTTCATGCTCAGAGCAGGTTAGTGAGAAACCGCACCACTGGCACCCAGGCCGGTTTGCGAACGAACGAACTGCGGGAAGAACAGCGCACGCTCGTTGGCTGCCTCCTTGGACTTGTCGGTGACCGAGAAGAACCAGATACCGACGAAGGCAATCAGCATCGAGAACAGTGCTGGGTATTCGTACGGATAGATGGCTTTTTCGTGACCGAGGATCTGCACCCAGATGGTCGGGCCAAGCACCATCAGGCCAACGGCACTGATCAGGCCCAGCCAGCCGCCGATCATGGCGCCGCGGGTGGTCAGCTTCTTCCAGTACATCGAAAGCAGCAGAACCGGGAAGTTGCAGCTGGCGGCGATGGAGAACGCCAGGCCGACCATGAAGGCAATGTTCTGTTTCTCGAACAGAATGCCCAGGCCGATGGCCAGGATGCCGAGGAAGATCGTGGTGATCTTCGACACACGGATCTCGTCCTTGTCGTTGGCCTTGCCTTTGCGCCAGACGCTGGCATACAGGTCATGCGACACCGCCGAGGCACCGGCCAGGGTCAGGCCGGCAACCACCGCCAGGATGGTGGCGAAGGCCACTGCCGAGATGAAGCCGAGGAAGATACTGCCACCCACAGCGTCAGCCAGGTGCACCGCAGCCATGTTGTTGCCACCCAGCAGCGCGCCGGCGGCGTCCTTGAAGTCCGGGTTGGTGCTGACCAGCAGGATCGCGCCGAAACCGATGATGAAGGTTAGGATGTAGAAGTAACCAATGAAGCCGGTCGCGTACAGCACGCTCTTGCGCGCTTCCTTGGCATCGCTGACGGTGAAGAAGCGCATCAGGATGTGCGGCAGGCCGGCGGTACCGAACATCAGTGCCAGGCCCAGCGAGAACGCCGAAATCGGGTCTTTGACCAGGCCACCCGGGCTCATGATTGCTTCACCCTTGGCGTGTACCTTGATCGCTTCGGAGAACAGCGTGTTAAAATCGAAGTTGACGTGTTTCATCACCATCAGCGCCATGAAGCTGGCACCGGACAGCAGCAGCACGGCCTTGATGATCTGCACCCAGGTGGTCGCGAGCATGCCGCCGAACAGCACGTACATGCACATCAGGATGCCGACCAGAATCACCGCAACGTGGTAGTCCAGGCCGAACAGCAGCTCGATCAGCTTGCCGGCGCCAACCATCTGCGCAATCAGGTAGAACGCTACCACCACCAGCGAGCCCGAGGCCGACAGGGTGCGGATCTGTTTTTGCCCGAGGCGATAGGACGCCACGTCGGCAAAGGTGTACTTGCCCAGGTTACGCAGGCGCTCGGCGATCAGGAACAGAATGATCGGCCAGCCGACCAGGAAGCCGATCGAGTAGATCAGGCCGTCGTAACCGGAGGTGAACACCAGCGCGGAAATACCCAGAAAGGACGCCGCAGACATGTAGTCACCGGCAATCGCCAGGCCGTTCTGGAAACCGGTGATCTTGCCGCCGGCTGCGTAGTAGTCCGAGGCTGACTTGTTGCGCTTCGAAGCCCAGTAGGTAATCCCCAGGGTGAACAACACAAAGGCCAGGAACATGAGAATGGCGGCCATGTTCAGGGGCTGTTTCTGCACCTCGCCGGTGAGCGCGTCAGCCGCCCACACAGCGGGTGCGAAGACACCGCAGGCCAATACGGCCAAAGTTTTGGTAGGTCGCATCATTGCTTGGCCTCCGCCAGAATTGCCTTGTTCAGTTCGTCGAACTCGCCGTTGGCGCGACGCACATAGATGGCGGTCAGCACAAAGGCTGAAAGGATCAGGCCGACGCCCAGGGGGATGCCCCAGGTGATGGACGACTCTGGGCTGATCTTGGCGCCGAGCAGGTGCGGGCCATAGGCGATGAGCAAGATGAATCCGCAGTAGAGGCCGAGCATGATTGCCGAAAGAATCCAGGCGAATCGCTCGCGTTTGCTGACCAGTTCCTTGAAGCGCGGACTGTTCTGTATCGAGAGGTAAATGCTGTCGTTCATTGTTTTTGTCCTAGCAGCACAGATTATGGATAACCCACCTGTAACTTTATGCTGCTGTTGGACGCCAACCAGACGACCTTAGTCTTAGATGCAAGAGTGTTTTGCGGTTTTGGTAACAAACATCAGCCAGTGCAGTGTTGATTTGGCTGAAAACAGCGCGCCCAAGGTGACGACTCAACCTTGGGCGGCGATGCTGCTATGGCTCGTTCAACGCGTTACTTGGCAGTCCACTCCGCCACGCGCTCAGGGTGTTTGGCGACCCAATCCTTGGCCGCTTGTTCTGGCTTGGCGCCATCCTGAATGGCCAGCATGACTTCGCCGATCTCATCCTTGGACTGCCACTGGAACTTCTTCAGGAACGCTGCAACTTCCGGGGCCTTCTTCTCCAGGTCCTTGCTACCGATGCTGTTGACGGTCTCAGCCGCGCCGAACACGCCTTTCGGGTCTTCGAGGAACTTCAGCTTCCACTTGGCGAACATCCAGTGCGGCACCCAACCGGTGACAGCAATCGAATCCTGCTTTTTCTCGGCGCGGCCCAGTTCGGCGGTCATGCCGGCGCCGGAGCTGGCTTGCAGCTTGTAACCGGTCAGGTCGTAATCCTTGATCGCCTGCTCGGTCTTGATCATCACGCCCGAGCCTGCGTCGATACCGACGATCTTCTGCTTGAAGCTGGTGTCGGTCTTGAGGTCTGCGATGCTGTTGGCCTTGACGTACTCAGGCACGATCAAGCCAATCTTGGCGTCTTTGAAGTTAGGACCGAAGTCGACCACCTTGTCCTTGTTCTTGGCCCAGTATTCACCATGGGTCACCGGCAGCCAGGCCGAGAGAATCGCATCGAGTTTACCGGTCGCAACCCCTTGCCACATGATCCCGGCTGCCACTGCCTGCAGCTTGACGTCATAGCCGAGTTTTTCCTTGATAACCTCGGCGGCGACGTTGGTGGTCGCAACACTGTCGGCCCAGCCATCGACATAACCGATGCTTACTTCTTTAGCCATGGCCTGCCCAGCGCTCATGGCCAACAACAGGGCGGACCCCACCCCCAGCATACGTCGCATGTTCATCAATGCATCCCCTCGTCAGGTCTCGGAGATAGCATCATCAACCTGCAACAAAGCGCGACCTGCTCCAGCCGCGACCTCTACCTTAACCAGATGCGACAGCACTTGGCCATTAGCGCCATCGGCCGACATTGGCCTGCGCGATCCTTGCATGCCAATGCGTTGGCGCCGGCGATTTGCGGCTATCATCTAGCCCTTTGCGCCTGACGATGGACCGCCCGATGCCCCGCTCCGCCCGCAATCTGCTGCCACTCTTTCTATTCGCCTGCCTGCTCGCCCTTGCCGGGCTGGGCACGCTCTGGTACGGGCTGGGCAAGCCGGTGCTGCTGCCCGACGCCGCCAGCCCGACGCATAAACTGCAGTGCGCCTCGTACACCCCGTTCGACAAGGACCAATCGCCGTTCGACCAGCCGTTTCGCCTGCGGCCGGCGCGGATGGACGCCGACCTGGCCCTGCTGGCCGAACGTTTTCAGTGCATCCGCACCTATTCGATGACCGGTCTTGAGGCGATCCCGGCGCTGGCGCGCAAGCATGGCCTGAAAGTCATGCTCGGCGCCTGGGTGAATGCCAATCCGATCGACAGTGACAAGGAAGTCGCATTGCTTATTGCCGCGGCCAATGCCAACCCCGATGTGGTCAGTGCAGTGATCGTCGGCAACGAGACCCTGCTGCGCAAGGAAGTCACCGGCGAGCGCCTGGCCGAGCTGATCAAGCGGGTCAAGGCCCAGGTCACGGTGCCAGTGACCTACGCCGATGTCTGGGAATTCTGGCTGCAGCATCCACAGATCGCGCCGGCAGTAGACTTCCTGACCATTCACCTGCTGCCGTACTGGGAAGATGACCCACGCAGCATCGACCAGGCATTGGCCCATGTCGCCGAGGTGCGCCAGGTGTTCGGCGCCCGTTTTGCGCCCAAGCAGATCATGATCGGCGAGACCGGCTGGCCCAGCGAAGGCCGCCAGCGTGAAACGGCGCTGCCCAGCCGGGTCAACGAGGCACGCTTCATTCGCGGTTTTGTAGCGATGGCAGAGCAGAACGACTGGAGCTACAACCTGATCGAAGCCTTCGACCAGCCCTGGAAGCGCGCCAGCGAAGGTGCGGTGGGCGGTTACTGGGGGTTATACGACGCCGACCGGCAGGATAAAGGCATTCTCGAAGGGCCGGTCAGCAACCTGGCTCTGTGGCCACAGTGGTTGGCGGCGAGTGCGCTGTTGCTGCTGGCGGCGCTGCTGTTTGCCGGGCGCCCGGTCAATGCCCGGGCCGCACTGCTGCTGCCGTTGCTTGCAGCGATTGGTGCTGCCAGCCTTGGCTTATGGGGCGAATTGATGCGGACCAACGCACGCTTTGCCGGCGAATGGCTGTGGGCAGTGTTGCTGGCAGGCCTGAACCTGCTGGTGCTGGCCCACGCCCTGCTGGCCTTGGCGCAGCGCCAGGGTTGGCGTGAGCGGCTGTTTGCCTGGTTTGAAGCGCGCGCCGGCTGGCTGCTGCTGGCGGCGGGTTTTGCCGCTGCAGTGAGCATGCTGGCGATGGTCTTCGAGCCGCGTTATCGCAGCTTCCCGACTGCCTCGTTGCTGTTGCCGGCGCTGGTGTACTTGCTGCGACCAGTCGTGGCGCGTCGGGCCGAGGTGGCCTTGCTGGCATTCATCATCGGCGCGGGAGTGCTGCCACAGCTGTACCGTGAAGGGCTGGCCAACCAGCAAGCCTGGGCCTGGGCAGTGGTCAGCATACTGATGGTCGGCGCGTTGTGGCGCAGTTTGCGCACGCGCTGACGCTCATGCCAATCTGGCGACCTGTGCCTGACGCACCAGGCGCAAGCCGGCCAGCACCACCGCGAACACGGCGATACTGGCGGTATACAGCACCAGCGCGCTGAGCCCGAACAGCAAGCCGACAGCGGCCAGATACCAGCCGGCGCGGCCCTTGAGCAGTTGCGCGAGCACGCTCAGGGCCACAGCCAGCCAGGCAAGCAGCTGAAAATGAATCGCCAGGCCCAGCAGCGAGCGCACCTGGCATTGCCAATACTGCGCAGGCACGCCGCACAGGCCAACCCACTGGCCGTCCTCCATCAGCCCGTAGCGCACGCCATAGCTGGCTGCCAGCCACAACGGCAGGCACAGCAGCAGGACAATGACGGGCAATGAACGAGGCATGAAGATCTCCGGGCAAATGTAAACAAACGCCAGCATAATCAATGGCGGCATCTGTGCAAGGCAAGATTTCCCGGCAGCAGCTATGTTGCACAGAGCGATCGTTACCGCGCTATTCACTGGCGCGGTAAAAACTGGCATAACAAATGGCCATGCCCCGGCAACTTTGCCTGCTGGGCCGTGGTCAGAGCCTGCGTACCGTCATGCCTTGCCGAATATTCTGGGGGATTCAATGCTTCGATCACTGCGCCTCGCTGCCCTTCTGGGTGGCTTGCTTATGGCTGCGGCCGCCTCGGCGCGGGATATCGACGCCGCCAGCTATGGCTTTCCCTTGACCAACCCGTTCGAGGCGACAATTGCCTCCACCCCGCCTGAACTGCGGCCGACGCTGCCCAGTGATGAAGACATCACCCAGGCAGACTACAGCCTCACCCTGCGTCCGGAGCGTGAGTTCACCCTGCCGGACAACTTCTGGCCGGTAAAAAAGCTCAAGTACCGCATGGCCCGTCAGGACCACGAGGCGCCGCTGATCTTCATCATTGCCGGCACCGGCGCGCCCTACAGCAGCTCGACCAACGAATACCTGAAAAAGCTCTACTACCAGGCAGGCTTCCATGTCGTGCAGCTGTCGTCGCCGACCAGCTGGGATTTCATGAGCGCCGCTTCGCGCTTCGCCACGCCTGGCGTGACCAAAGAGGATGCCGAGGACCTGTACCGGGTCATGCAGGCGGTGCGCGCGCAGCACCCGCGTCTGCCGATCAAGGACTTCTACCTCACTGGTTACAGCCTGGGTGCTCTGGACGCGGCGTTTGTCAGCCATCTGGACGAAACCCGGCGCAGCTTCAACTTCAAGCGCGTACTGCTGCTCAACCCGCCGGTGAACCTTTACACCTCGGTGAGCAACCTCGACAAGCTGGTGCAGACCCAGGTCAAGGGCATCGACCGCAGCACCACGTTCTACGAGCTGATGCTGGAAAAGCTCACCCGGTACTTCCAGGACAAGGGCTACATCGACCTCAACGACGCGCTGCTGTATGACTTCCAGCGCTCGCGCGAGCATCTGTCCAACGAGCAAATGGCGATGCTGATCGGCACTTCGTTCCGCTTCTCGGCGGCCGACATTGCCTTTACCTCCGACCTGATCAACCGCCGCGGCCTGATTACCCCGCCAAAGCAGCCGATCACCGAAGGCACCAGCTTGACCCCGGCGTTCAAGCGCGCCCTGCAGTGCGACTTCGAGTGCTACCTGACCGAGCAGGTGATCCCGATGTGGCGCGTGCGCACCGACGGTGGCAGCGTGCTGCAGCTGGTCGATCAAGCCAGCCTGTACGCCCTTGAAGGCTACCTGAGCAAAAGCCCGAAGATTGCCGTCATGCACAATGCCGACGACCTGATCCTCGGCCCTGGCGATATCGGTTTTCTGCGTAAAGTATTTGGCGATCGGCTGACCCTGTACCCGCACGGCGGCCATTGCGGCAACCTTAATTACCGCGTCAACAGCGACGCCATGCTGGAGTTCTTCCGTGGTTAAACGACTGCTGCTCGTCACCGCTTTGCTCGCCGCCGGGCATGCCCAGGCCGAGGAGATCGCGCCGCGTACCAGCGTGATCGATGCCAACGTGGCCGATGCGCCGGTCGAGCAAAGCGATGGCTTTCTCGACCCGTTACGCTCGCTCAAATTCAACCCTGGGCTGGACCAGCGTGAGTTCGAGCGCTCGACCCTGACCGCGCTGAATGTCTACGATCCGCTGGAGTCGGTGAACCGGCGCATCTACCACTTCAACTATCGCTTCGATCAGTGGGTGCTGCTGCCTGCCGTCGACGGTTATACCGCGATCACGCCACGCTTCGTGCGTACTGGGGTGAGCAACTTCTTCAGCAACCTTGGCGATGTGCCCAACCTGTTCAACAGCGTGTTGCAGCTCAAGGCCGAGCGGTCGGCGAAGATCACTGCAAGGCTGATGTTCAACACCATCATCGGTGTCGGCGGCCTGTGGGACCCGGCGACCAAGATGGGCCTGCCGCGCCAGAGTGAAGACTTCGGCCAGACCCTGGGCTTCTATGGCGTACCCGACGGGCCGTACATCATGCTGCCGATCCTCGGCCCATCAAACCTGCGCGACACCACCGGGGTGGTGGTGGACTACGCCGGCGAACAGTCGATCAACTACCTGGACATGGCCAATGTCACCAGCGACCACCCGGAGATCCTGTTCCTACGGGCTGTGGACAAGCGCTACACCACTGCCTTCCGTTATGGCCAGCTGAATTCGCCGTTCGAATACGAGAAGGTGCGCTACGTCTACACCCAGGCGCGCAAACTGCAGATCGCCGAGTAATCAGCATATTGGGGCCGCTTTGCGGCCCCAAAACTTACAAGCCGAGAAAACGACTCAGCGCCCCCCGCTTGGCCAGGGCATCGCGCCGGCCCAGCTCGATCAGCTCGCTGCAATAACTCGCCTCGAACAGCAGATAACTCAACACCCCTGCCCCACTCGTGCGGGTTGCCCCGGGCCCACGCAGGAACATGCGCAAAGCCGCCGGTAACTGGCGTCGATGACGCGCGGCGATTTCATCCAGCGGCTGGCTCGGCGCAACCACCAGTACCTCGATCGGCGCCAGGCCCAGCGCCCGCGCATTCAAATGCGCCGGCAGCAGGTGGCTGAGGTGATTGAGCCGTTGCAACAGCTCGATGTCGTCTTCCAGGCTATCGATAAAGGTGCTGTTGAGCATATGCCCGCCGATCTGCGCCAGGCTTGGCTGGCGACCACTGAACAGACGCTGGCTGGGCAATGGCGGCGCCGGCCGTTGCGGGTTGCCGCTGACGCCGACCACCAGCACCCGGCTCGCGCCCAGGTGCAAGGCAGGGCTGATCGGCGCCGACTGGCGCACCGCACCATCGCCAAAGTACTCGTCGCCAAGCTTGACCGGGGCAAACAGCAAGGGGATCGCCGAGCTGGCCAGCAAGTGCTCGATGCTTAGCGCGGTTGGCACGCCAATCCGGCGGTGGCGCAGCCATGGCTGAATCGTCTCGCCGCCTTGATAGAAGGTCACTGCCTGGCCCGAGTCGTAGCCAAAAGCGGTAATGGCCACGGCGCGCAATTGCTCGCTGGCCAGCGCCTCGCCAATGCCGTCAAGATGCAGGTGCGCTTGCAACAGGCCACGAAGCGGGCTGCTATCGAGCAACGCCACCGGCACGTCGCCGCCAAAACCCAACAGGCTGTGGCTGACAAACCGGCTGGCCTGGCGAATCACCCCGGGCCAGTCGCTGCGCAGCACCAGGTGACTGCTGAAGTTCTGCCAGAAGGCGGTCAGGCGCTGCACCGATTCGGCAAAACGAGTGGCACCGCTGGCCAGCGTCACCGCATTGATGGCCCCGGCCGAGGTGCCAACGATCACCGGGAACGGGTTGGCCGCGCCAGGCGGCAGCAACTCGGCAATACCTGCCAGCACCCCCACCTGATAAGCCGCGCGGGCACCGCCGCCAGAGAGAATCAGGCCCGTGGTTGCAGTCATGTGATCCTCCCTGGAAGCACTGGCGTCAGCGCTGCTTCTTGTCGTATAGCCGTGGCGCGCCCTCAGGGCGGGACTTGAAGCGGCGATGCGCCCACAGGTATTGCTCCGGGCATTCACGCAGCACGCTCTCGACCCACTGGTTGATGCGCAGGCAGTCGGCCTCCTCGGTCTCGCCCGGGAAGTCCTGCAGCGGTGGATGCACAACCAAACGGTAACCGCTGCCATCCTCAAGCCGGCGCTGAGTGAACGGAATCACCCGCGCCTTGCCCAGACGGGCAAACTTGGTGGTAGCGGTAACCGTTGCCGCCGGGATACCGAACAGCGGCACGAACACACTCTGCTTGGCGCCGTAGTCCTGATCCGGTGCGTACCAGATCGCGCGGCCGCTGCGCAGCAGCTTGAGCATGCCGCGCACGTCCTCGCGCTCGATCGCCAGCGAATCGAGGTTATGCCGCTCGCGGCCACTGCGCTGGATGAAGTCGAACAGCGGATTGCCATGCTCGCGGTACATGCCGTCGATGGTGTGCATCTGGCCGAGCAGTGCGGCGCCGATTTCCAGAGTGGTGAAGTGCACCGCCATCAGAATCGCACCCTGGCCATCGCGCTGGGCGGCCTGCAGGTGCTCGATGCCTTCGATATGCGCCAGCTGCGCCAGCCGGGCCTTTGGCCACCACCAGCTCATGGCCATTTCGAAGAAGGCGATGCCGGTGGAGGCGAAGTTTTCTTTAAGCAACCGCAGCCGTTGGTCGGCGGAAAGCTCAGGGAAGCACAGCTCGAGGTTGCGCGCAGCGATGCGCCGACGCTCGCCGGCAAAGCGATACATCACCGCGCCCAGCGCACGGCCCAGCGCTAGCAGTGCCCGATAAGGTAGTTGCACAGTCAGCCACAGCAGCCCCAGGCCCAACCACAGGCCCCAGAATCGCGGGTGGAGAAAATAACGACGAAAACGCGGGCGTTCCATTCAAGCTTCCGGAAAGACAAAGGCCGCGCATTCTACAACGGATCGCCTCCGGTTGCGGGCAACCCGCGTTCTCGTTATAAGTCAGGGCACTTTTTCCGTTACAAGCCGTCTATGCAGACCATGAGCCCAAACCACACCCCCGAACACGCCCCCGCGTTCCAGCTCAAGGGCAGCATGCTTGCCATTACCGTTCTGGAACTGGCGCGCAACGACCTTGAATCGCTGGACCGCCAGCTGGCGGCCAAAGTCGCCCTGGCACCGAATTTCTTCAGCAATACACCACTGGTGCTGGCGCTGGACAAACTGCCGGCCGGCGAAGGCGCCATCGATTTGCCCGGGCTGATGCGCATCTGCCGCCACCATGGCCTGCGCACTCTGGCGATCCGCGCCAACCGTATCGAAGACATCGCTGCGGCGATTGCCATCGACCTGCCCGTGCTGCCGCCGTCCGGTGCCCGCGAGCGGCCATTGGAGCCTGAGCCGGAAGTAAAGAAGCCCGAGCCAGAACCAGTGCCGGTGGTGCCCGCCGAGCCGGAAGTGCGGCCGACCCGGATCATCACCACGCCGGTGCGCGGTGGCCAGCAGATCTACGCCCAGGGCGGTGACCTGGTGGTGACCACATCGGTCAGCCCGGGCGCGGAACTTCTTGCCGATGGCAACATCCATGTCTACGGCGCAATGCGTGGTCGGGCCCTGGCGGGGATCAAGGGCAACACCAAGGCGCGCATCTTCTGCCAGCAGATGACCGCAGAGCTGGTCTCGATTGCCGGTCAGTACCGGGTCTGCGAAGACCTGCGTCGCGACCCACTGTGGGGTTCGGGGGTACAGGTCAGCCTGTCTGGCGATGTGTTGAACATCACCCGGCTTTAACGGATACTTGCGGCATTTTTAGAGCAACTTTTTCATCGTTGCCGTTTTGTGCTTTTTCAGGGACTGCTGTCCCGACTATTTTATTTAGGGGTGAAACACCTTGGCCAAGATTCTCGTGGTTACTTCCGGCAAAGGGGGTGTGGGCAAGACCACCACCAGCGCCGCCATCGGTACCGGCCTGGCCCTGCGCGGGCACAAGACTGTCATCGTCGACTTCGACGTCGGCCTGCGTAACCTCGACCTGATCATGGGCTGCGAGCGTCGCGTAGTGTACGACTTCGTCAACGTGGTCAACGGCGAAGCCAACCTGCAGCAGGCCCTGATCAAGGACAAGCGCCTTGAGAACCTGTTCGTGCTGGCCGCCAGCCAGACCCGCGACAAAGACGCGCTGACCCAGGAAGGCGTCGAGAAGGTCCTGATGGACCTGAAGGAAAACTTCGAATACGTGGTCTGCGACTCCCCTGCGGGTATCGAAAAGGGCGCCCACCTGGCCATGTATTTCGCCGACGAAGCGATCATTGTGACCAACCCGGAAGTCTCCTCGGTACGTGACTCGGACCGCATGCTCGGCCTGCTGGCAAGCAAGTCGCGCCGCGCCGAGCGTGGTGAAGACCCGATCAAGGAACACCTGCTGATCACCCGCTACCACCCAGAGCGCGTGAGCAAGGGCGAAATGCTCGGCGTCGAAGACGTCAAGGACATCCTTTCGGTTGACCTGGTTGGCGTGATTCCGGAATCGGAAGCCGTGCTCAAAGCCTCGAACCAGGGCGTGCCGGTCATCCTCGATGACCAGAGCGATGCAGGCCAGGCCTACAGCGACACCATCGACCGCCTGCTCGGGAAGACCCTTCCTTTGCGGTTCATCGAAATGCCGAAGCAAGGATTCTTCGCGCGCCTGTTTGGAGGCAAGTAAACCATGAACCTTTTTGACTTCTTTCGTGGCAGACAGAAACAGAGCAGTGCGTCGGTAGCGAAAGAGCGTCTACAGATCATCGTGGCGCACGAGCGCGGTCAGCGCACCACGCCGGACTACCTGCCGGCGCTGCAGAAAGAACTGGTCGAGGTGATCCGCAAGTACGTCAATATTGGCAACGATGACGTGGTGGTTGCCCTGGAGAACCAAGGCAGCTGCTCGATCCTCGAGCTGAACATCACCCTGCCCGAGCGTTAATAAACGCTGCGGGCACACCTGCAGGAGCGGCCCTGAACCGCGAAGCAGCCACTGACGCAACCAGAACATCTGGTGCCGTCCGTGGCTGTTTTGCGGTTCAGGGCCGCTTTTGTCAGTTTTTCCAGAGAAGACGCACCAATGCCCCTGTCGAACGTGCACATCCTTCATCAGGACGACGCTGTCCTGGTCATCAACAAGCCGACCCTGCTGCTTTCGGTGCCGGGCCGCGCCGACGACAACAAGGACTGCCTGATCACCCGCCTGCAGGAAAACGGCTACCCGGAAGCGCTGATCGTGCATCGCCTCGATTGGGAAACCTCGGGGATCATCCTGCTCGCTCGGGATGCCGACAGTCATCGAGAACTGTCGCGCCAGTTTCATGATCGCGAAACCGAAAAGGCCTACACCGCACTGTGCTGGGGCCAGCCTGCGCTGGACAGCGGCAGCATCGACCTGCCACTGCGCTATGACCCGCCGACCAAACCGCGGCATGTGGTCGACCATGACCAAGGCAAGCATGCACTGACCTTCTGGCGCATCGTCGAGCGCTGTGGCGACCATTGCCGGGTCGAGCTGACGCCGATCACCGGCCGCTCGCATCAACTGCGCGTGCACATGCTGTCGATCGGCCATCCGCTGCTCGGCGACCGGCTGTACGCCAACCCGGAGGCGCTGGCTGCTCATGAGCGTCTATGCCTGCACGCGAGCATGCTCAGCTTTACCCATCCGGTTAGCGGCGAGCGCTTGAAGTTCGAGTGCCCGGCTCCGTTCTGAAGTCGCTGTGCGCCGACACAAAACGTCGCAGAACTGCGTTAAACTCGCGCCATTGCTGTCTGGAGTGAACTATGCGCGATGTTTTGAACCAGGGCCTGATCGAATTCCTCAAGGCCTCCCCGACGCCCTTCCACGCCACGGCAAGCCTGGTCCAGCGCCTCGAAGCCGCTGGATTTCAGCGCCTCGACGAGCGTGACAGCTGGGCCACCGTGCCTGGCGGGCGTTACTACCTGACCCGCAACGACTCGTCGCTGATCGCGATCAAGCTCGGTTCGCTGTCACCGCTGCTGAGCGGTATCCGCATGGTTGGCGCGCACACCGACAGCCCGTGCCTGCGAGTCAAGCCGCAGCCTGAACTGCAGCGCCAAGGCTTTTTGCAGCTGGGCGTCGAAGTCTACGGCGGCGCGCTGCTGGCGCCGTGGTTCGACCGCGACCTGTCGCTGGCCGGGCGGGTAACCTTCCGCCGCGACGGCAAGGTCGAAAGCCAGTTGGTCGACTTCAAGCTGCCGATCGCGGTGATCCCCAACCTGGCGATCCATCTCAATCGCACCGCCAACGAAGGCTGGCCGATCAATGCCCAGCTCGAACTACCGCCAATCATCGCCCAGGTGGCCGGTGATGAGCGGGTCGATTTCCGCGCTGTGCTCACCGAGCAGTTGGCCCGCGAACACGAACTGAATGCCGACGTGGTGCTCGACTACGAGCTGAGCTTCTACGACACCCAGGACGCGGCCCTGATCGGCCTCAATGGTGACTTCATCGCCGGCGCTCGCCTCGACAACCTGCTGTCGTGCTATGCCGGCCTGCAGGCGATGCTGGCAACCGACAGCGACGAGACCTGCGTGCTGGTCTGCACCGACCATGAAGAAGTCGGGTCCAGCTCGGCCTGTGGCGCCGACGGCCCAATGCTCGAACAAACCCTGCAGCGCCTGCTGCCGGATGGCGACGAATACGTTCGCGTGATCCAGCGTTCGCTGATGATCTCGGCCGACAACGCCCACGGCGTGCACCCCAACTACGCCGACAAGCACGACGGTAATCATGGGCCCAAGCTCAATGCCGGGCCGGTGATCAAGGTCAACAACAATCAGCGCTACGCCACCAACAGCGAAACCGCCGGGTTCTTCCGCCACCTGTGCATGGCTGAAGAAGTACCAGTGCAGAGCTTTGTGGTGCGCAGCGACATGGGTTGTGGTTCGACCATCGGCCCGATCACCGCGAGCCACCTGGGTGTGCGCACGGTCGATATCGGCTTGCCGACCTTTGCCATGCACTCGATCCGCGAGCTGTGCGGCAGCCATGACCTGGCTCACCTGGTCAAGGTTCTGAGCGCGTTCTACCGCACCCGCGAACTGCCGTGAAGGCAACCTGCCGAGGGTCAATGGCCACCCTCGGCGCAGCCGCTATGCTGGATGCATAGTGGCTCTCCAGTTACCCCGCAGAAGGATTCTGTCGCATGTCGCCCTTTCTCTCGTTGTTCGTTCCGGTATTCCTGTTCCTGATGCTGCTGACCATCGGCTTCAGCCTGCGCGAGCGCAACGCCGGGGTGCTGATGATGTGGATCGGCACCTTGGGCATTTTCGGCATCATGTGCTGGAAGATCCTCGAGAAACTGCCCACATAAACCTCTACACTCGGTCGATCGATTGTCCTGAGGTAGTTTTTCCGGTGCCTGTCTTCCTGCGTTGCCTGACCCTGCTGCTGTTGCTGTTCATCACGCCGAGTTATGCCGCCGGCATTCCCGGCCTGCTCGGCTCGAACGCGCCGGCACAACCGCAAGCCAGCGAGCCGCTGGCAAAGTCGCTGGACGAGGTGATCAAGAACCTCGAAAACGACCAGCAACGCAGCAAGCTGCTGGCCGACCTGAAAAAACTCCGTGATGCCAGCAAACAGACCCAGGCCAACCCGGAACAAGGTGTGCTCGGGCTCATCAGCGGCGCCCTGCATGACATTGAAAAGCAGTTCAGCGGCGATGAAAGCCCGTTTCGGCGTTGGTCGCTGGAAATCAATCAGGCCCAAGATGAGCTCAGCGCGCTGATGGTGCCGGTGCAGCAGTGGCCGGCGATTCTGTTCGGCTTCGCGGCTGTGATTGCGGTGTGGAGCTTGCTGGCCATGCTGTTCAACTGGATAGGTCAGCGCGTGCGCCTGCGCTTCGGTCTCAAGGCTGAGCTGCCGCAATACCCTCGCACCGGTGACCTGGTGTTGTTTGCCTTGCGCAAACTGGGGCCTTGGCTGGTGGCACTGATCATCACCGTCTACCTGAGCTTCGCCCTGCCCCCATCGCTGGGCAAATCGATGGCGATGGTGCTGGCTTACGCCTTGGTAGTGGGCACCTGCTTCTCGGCGATCTGCGTGATTGCCTTCTCCCTGCTCGATGGCCCGCACCGCCACCGCGCCCTGCATATTCTGCGGCATCAGGCGTTTCGCCCGCTGTGGCTGATCGGCAGTTTCGCGGCGTTTGGCGAAGCGATGAACGACCCGCGCCTGACCGCAGCGCTGGGCACCCATCTGGCCCACGCTCTGGCGACCATGGCCAACGTGCTGGCGGCGCTGTGCACCGGATTGTTCGTGCTGCGCTTCCGCCGCCCGATTGCCCACCTGATTCGCAACCAGCCACTGTCGCGTCGGCTGAACCGGCGCACCCTGAGTGACACCATCGAGATTCTCGGCAGCTTCTGGTTCATTCCGGCAATGATTCTGGTGGCGATCTCGCTGGTGGCCACCTTCGTTTCCGCTGGCGATACCAGCACGGCCCTGCGCCAGTCGCTGATGTGCACCGTGCTGGTGGTGGTGTGCATGGTAGTCAATGGCCTGGTGCGCCGCCACGCGGCCAACCCGAAGCGGATCAATCGCCGTCAGGCGGTGTATGCCGAGCGCTTGCGCAACTTTGGCTACGCCCTGCTGCATGTGCTGATCTGGCTGGCGTTCATCGAGCTTGGCCTGCGCGTCTGGGGCCTGTCGATGATCGGCTTTGCCGAAGGCGAAGGGCATGACGTCAGCCTGCGTCTGCTCGGCCTGGCCGGTACCCTGATCGCCGCCTGGCTGGTGTGGATCCTCGCCGACACGGCGGTGCATCATGCGCTGGTGCGCTCGCGCCGTGGTCTGGCCAACGCCCGCGCGCAGACCATGATGCCGCTGATCCGCAACGTCATGTTCGTGGCCATCTTCATCATTGCGGTGATTGTCGCCCTGGCCAACATGGGCATGAACGTCACGCCGCTGCTGGCCGGTGCCGGTGTCATCGGCCTGGCCATCGGCTTTGGTGCGCAGTCGCTGGTCGCCGACCTGATCACCGGGCTGTTCATCATCATCGAAGACTCACTGGCCATCGACGACTATGTCGAAGTCGGCGGCCACCTGGGCACCGTCGAGGGCCTGACGATACGCACCGTGCGCCTGCGCGATATTGATGGCATCGTGCATACCATCCCGTTCAGCGAAATCAAGAGCATCAAGAACTACTCGCGTGAGTTCGGCTATGCGATCTTCCGCGTGGCCGTGCCTCACGGCATGAGCATCGACAAGGCCATCACCCTGATCCGTGAGGTCGGCCAGACCCTGCGCAGCGACCCGCTGATGCGCCGCAACATCTGGTCGCCACTGGAGTTGCAAGGGGTGGAAAGCTTCGAGGCCGGCCAGGCGATCCTGCGGGCGCGCTTCAAGACTGCGCCGATCAAGCAGTGGGAAGTGTCGCGGGCGTTCAACCTAGCGCTCAAACGCCAGCTTGATGAGGCCGGCCTGGACCTGGCGATGCCGCGCTTGTCGGTGCAAGTGGTCACAGCAGGAGGCGGCGGGCTGAGCGAAGCGGTTGCCAACGAAACGCCAGCAGCAAAGCCGTCTCTATAATCGCTCTATAATTGCCTATAAATCTTTTGGGAGGCACCGTAAGGTGTCTTCCAGCATGCAGCTCTGCATGGAAACCAACTACCCCGCCTCCGCCCTGATCCGCACTGCATCATGGCGCCAGTACTCCAGGTCGCAGTCGATCAGATGACCCTGCTGATCGCAGTTGACCCGGGTCACCTGTAGGCCCGGGCTGCCCGCCGAAATCTTCAGCGCGCTGGCGGCAGCCAAGGGTAGCGCGGTGGGCAGGATCTCGAAGCAGACCCGGCCATATTCAATCTGATACTCGCGAGCGTAGATCTCGGTCAGCGACTGACTGAGGTCCTGCTCGAGAATCTGCGGGAAGTACGCTGGCGCCAGGTAGTGCTCGGTATACAGCACTGCGCGCCCGTCAATGCGCCGGACCCGGCAGATCTGCACCACGCTGGACAACCCCGGCAGGCGCAAGCGCGCGCAGATCGCCGCCGAGGCCGGCTGCAGGCGCGCCGACAACAGCTCGGTGGCCGGCACCCGCCCCTGCTCGCGAACCATCGCGTGGAAGTGGCTACGGGCAATCAGGTCATAGCTTAACCGCTGCGGCGCAACGAACCAGCCACGGCGCTCTTCGCGATAGATCAAACCCTGTGCCTCCAGCTGCAGCAGTGCTTCGCGCAGGGTGATGCGCGTGGTGGCGAAGACTTCACTGAGTTTGCGCTCGGCCGGCAGTTTGCCGCCCGGCGCCAGCAGGCCGTGCTCGATCTGCTCCTGCAGGGCATGACAGATGACTGTTACCGCGCGCGCTGGCGTCGCTTGCATCAAAGGTTACCTATCTGGACTAGTCCAGCCCCACCACAGGGTAACTGGAGAATAGTGCAAGCCTAGATACAGGCCATGAACATCCGGTTACAGGAGCGCTTGGGACGTCGGCGAAAATGCATCAGGCCAGGCGAATCAAGGCCTGGGATCTGGTCTACGCTGTATTTTCAGGCATCCCGGTAGGCCGGCCAAGCCGCTGACCTACATCAAACTGTCACGCTGGCAGCCTACCTTGGCGCAAGGTTTGCTGACCTAGACCACTTACGTCACGCGCACGGTTTGCATCCTCATATCGCCTGCAAGGCATTCCCACCCAAGGAGCTTCGGATGAAACAGTTTTTCATGGCGTCATTGCTCGGTTCGGCCATCGCCCTGTGCACCTCGGCAATGGCCGCCGACGACCTCAAGACACTGGAAGATGCAGCCCGCAAGGAAGGCGCGGTGAACAGCGTGGGCATGCCCGATGCGTGGGCCAACTGGAAAGCCACCTGGGATGACCTGGCCAGCAAGTACGGCCTCAAGCACATGGACACCGACATGAGCTCGGCGCAGGAAATCGCCAAGTTCGAGTCGGAAAAGGACAACGCCAGCGCCGACATCGGTGACGTCGGTGCCGCCTTTGGCCCGATCGCCGTGGCCAAGGGCGTGAGCCAGCCGTACAAGCCAAGCACCTGGAATCAGGTACCGACCTGGGCCAAGGACCAGGACGGCCACTGGGCGCTGGCCTACACCGGCACCATTGCTTTCATCATCAACAAGCAGCTGGTCAAGGAAGGCGAGCGGCCAAAAACCTGGCACGACCTCGAGAAGGGCAAGTACAAGGTCGCCATCGGTGACGTCGGCACCGCAGCCCAGGCGGCCAACGGCGTGCTCGCTGCGGCCATCGCCTACAAGGGTGATGAACGCAACATCGAGCCAGGCCTGCAGCTGTTCACCAAGCTGGCTCAGCAGAAACGCCTGTCGCTGGCCAACCCGACCATCCAGACCCTGGAGAAAGGCGAAGTGGAAGTCGGCGTGGTCTGGGACTTCAATGGCCTGAGCTACCGCCAGCAGATCGACCCTGAGCGCTTCGAGGTGTTGATCCCGGCTGACGGCTCGATTACCTCGGGCTACACCACCATCATCAACAAGTACGCCAAAAACCCCAACGCGGCCAAGCTGGCTCGCGAATACATCTTCAGCGACGCCGGCCAGATCAACCTGGCCAACGGCCACGCGCGGCCGATCCGTGCCGAGCACCTGAAGCTGCCGGCTGATGTACAGGCCAAGCTGCTGCCCAACGAGCAGTACGCGCCGGCCCAGCCAATCAAGGACGCCACAGCCTGGGAGACCACCTCCAAGGCGCTGCCGCAAAAATGGCAGGAGCAGGTCATCATCGAGATGGAATGACGCTTGCTTGGGTAATGCTCTGAACAGCTCTCTGCACCGTAACAGTGGGGCAGAGGGCAACCCCACCGTGTGATCCACCTGCCGTGGAGTCTCCATGCCACACAACGTCATTCTGGTCCTGCTCGACGGCCTCAACCACGAGGTCGCCCACCATGCGATGGGCCACCTGCACGCTTACGTCGAGGCTGACCGCGCCGCGCTGTACCGGGTCCAGTGCGAGCTGCCGTCGCTGTCGCGGCCGCTGTACGAATGCATCCTCACCGGCGTACCACCACTGGAAAGCGGCATCGTCCACAACAACGTCAACCGCCTGTCCAACCAGCGCAGCGTGTTTCACTACGCCCGCGAGGCAGGCCTGGGCACTGCTGCCGCCGCGTATCACTGGATGAGCGAGTTGTACAACCGCTCGCCGTTCGACCCGCTGCGCGACCGCCACACCCATGCGCCGAAGCTGCCGATCCAGCATGGGCTGTTCTACTACGCCGATCACTACCCCGACTCGCACCTGCTGGCCGACGCCGAGTACCTGCGCCGCCGCCACGCCCCGAATTTCTTGCTGGTGCACCCGATGAACATCGACGATGCCGGCCATCGTCATGGCCTCGACAGCAGCCAGTACCGCAATGCCGCGCGCGGCGCCGACATCCTCTTGGCCGACTACCTGCCGCGCTGGCTCGAAGAGGGATATCAGGTGCTGGTGACCGCCGACCATGGCATGAACAACGACCGCTCGCACAATGGCCTGCTGGCCGAGGAGCGCGAGGTGCCGCTGTTCGTCTTCGGCAGCGCCTTCAGCCTCGACCAGAATGCCAAGCCGCTGCAGACCGAGCTGTGCGGAACGATCTGCGAGCTGCTCGGCGCCGCTCATGACAAAAGCGTTTGCCGCGAGCTGCTGTCGTGATGGCCGGCACCCGCGGGCGCTACCTGGCCATGCTCTGCCTGCTGCCGTTCGCGCTGTTCTTTCTGGTATTCCAGATCGCGCCGCTGGGCTGGGTGGCAATTAACAGCGTGCAAGCCGAGGGCGGCTGGAGCCTGGACAACTTCAGCAAGGTGTTCGCCTCCAAGTTTTATCTGCAGGCGCTGCAGCGCAGCCTGGAGATCAGCTTCTGGTCGAGCCTGTTCGGCATCATCATTGCCACCCTTGGTGCCTATTCGCTGCGCCAGGTCGACTCGAAGCTGCGCGACTTCGTCAGTGCCTTCGCCAACATGACCAGCAACTTCGCTGGAGTGCCGCTGGCCTTCGCCTTCATCATTCTGCTCGGCTTCAACGGCGCACTGACCTTGCTGCTGAAGCAGATCGGCTTGCTCGAAGACTTCAGCATCTACTCCAAGACCGGTTTGATCCTGGTGTACACCTACTTCCAGATCCCGCTCGGCGTGTTGTTGCTGTACCCGGCGTTCGATGCCCTGCGCGAAGACTGGCGCGAATCTGCAGCGCTGCTCGGCGCCAGCCACTGGCAATTCTGGCGGCACATCGGCCTGCCGGTGCTGACCCCGGCGCTGCTCGGCACTTTCGTGATTCTGCTGGCCAATGCCCTCGGTGCCTACGCCACGGTCTATGCACTGACTACGGGCAATTTCAACGTGCTGCCGATCCGCATCGCGGCGCTGGTGGCGGGTGACATCAGCCTCGACCCGAACCTGGCCAGCGCCCTGGCGATGGTGCTGGTGGGGCTGATGACGCTGGTCACGGTGGTCCATCAATGGCTGTTGAAGAGGAGCTACCATGCGCGCTGAATCCCGCCCTGGCGGCTGGTACCACCGCGCCATGGTCTACCTGCTGTTTTTGATCCTGCTGCTGCCGCTGGCCGGCACCCTGCTCTACTCGCTGTCGACCAGCTGGTCGGCGAGCCTGTTGCCCAGCGGCCTTACTTTCAAATGGTACGTGGCGCTGTGGAGCGAGCCGCGCTTTCTGGCCGCCTTCGGCCAGTCGCTGCTGGTGTGCGTCGGCGCGCTGCTGTTGTCGGTGGTGCTGATCCTGCCGTTGCTGTTTGTGGTGCATTACCACTTTCCGCGGCTGGACGCGCTGATGAACATCCTCATCCTGCTGCCGTTTGCGGTACCGCCGGTGGTGTCGTCGGTGGGCTTGCTGCAGCTGTATGGCAGCGGGCCGATGGCGATGGTCGGCACGCCGTGGATTCTGATCGGCTGCTACTTCACTGTAGCGCTGCCGTTCATGTACCGGGCCATCACCAACAACCTGCAAGCAATCAACCTGCGCGACCTGATGGACGCTGCCCAACTGCTCGGCGCCAGCACCTGGCAGGCGGCGTTTCTGGTGGTGCTGCCAAACCTGCGCAAGGGCCTGATGGTGGCGCTGTTGCTGTCGTTCTCGTTTTTGTTCGGCGAGTTCGTGTTCGCCAACCTGCTGGTCGGCACCCGCTACGAAACGCTGCAGGTGTACCTGAACAACATGCGCAACAGCAGCGGCCACTTCAACAGCGCGCTGGTGATTTCCTATTTCGCCTTCGTCCTGGTGTTGACCTGGGTGGCCAATCGCTTGAACAAGGACAAACCCTGAGATGAGCTTCGTCAGCGTAGAGAAACTGCAAAAGAGTTACGCCGGCAGCCCGGTCTTCGACGATATCGACTGCCAGATCCAGCGCGGCGAATTCGTCACCCTGCTCGGCCCGTCCGGTTGCGGCAAGTCGACCTTGCTGCGCTGCATTGCCGGCCTGACCCCGGTCGACAGCGGCCGGATCCTCCTCGACGGCCACGACCTGGTGCCGCTGAGCCCGCAAAAACGCGGCATCGGCATGGTCTTTCAGAGCTATGCACTGTTCCCCAACATGACCGTCGAGCAAAACGTCGCCTTTGGTTTGCGCATGCAGAAAACCCCCGCTGAAGAAAGCCGCACGCGGGTGCGCGAAGTGCTCGAGCTGGTCGAGCTGGGCAGCTTTGCCGGGCGCTATCCGCATCAGTTGTCGGGCGGCCAGTGCCAGCGGGTGGCGCTGGCCCGATCGCTGGTGACCAGGCCGCGCCTGTTACTGCTGGATGAGCCACTGTCAGCACTGGATGCACGCATTCGCAAGCACCTGCGCGAGCAGATTCGGGCGATTCAGCGCGAGCTTGGGCTGACCACGATCTTCGTCACCCACGACCAGGAAGAGGCGCTGACCATGTCCGACCGCATCTTCCTGATGAACCAGGGTCGGATCGTGCAGAGTGGCGACGCCGAAACCCTCTATACCGCGCCGGTGGACCTGTTTGCCGCAGGCTTTATCGGCAACTACAACCTGCTCGATGCCGACAGCGCCAGCCGCCTGTTGCAACGCCCGGTCAGCAGCCGCCTGGCGATCCGCCCCGAGTCGATCAGCCTGGGTCTCACCGGCGAACTGGACGGCCAGGTGCGCAGCCATAGCCTGCTCGGCAACGTCATCCGCTATCGGGTCGAGGTGCGCGAGGTCGAACTGGTGGTTGACGTGCTCAATCGCTCGTCAGAGGATCTGCATGCGGACGGTCAACGGGTATCCTTGGCTATCGACCCAACGGCGCTACGCGAAGTGGCATAGAAGTAGCTCAGGAGAAGTACCGATGGCTTTGGCAATTTTCGATCTGGATGAAACCTTGATCCATGGCGACTGCGCGTCGCTGTGGAGTGAGCACATGGTGCGGCTGGGCTGGGTCGATGGCGAGTCGTTTCTGCGCCGTGACCGCGAGATGATGGAAGCGTACAACAAGGGTGAGATGGCCATGGAAGACTACATGGCCTTCAGCCTCGAGCCGGTTGCCGGGCGCACACTGGAGGAGCTGGCGCACCTGGTCGAGCCATGGGTGGAAGATGTGATCGAGCCGATCATCTTCGGCGACGCCTGCCACTGCATTGCCGAGCACCGCAAGCAAGGTGATCGGGTGCTGATCATCTCGGCTTCTGGCACCCACCTGGTCGGGCCGATTGCAGCGCGCTTGGGTGTAGACGAGTATCTGGCGATCGAGCTGGAAGCGATCAATGGCGTGTACACCGGCAACACTCACGGCGTGCTGACCTACCGCGAGGGCAAGGTCACCCGGCTGCTGGAGTGGCTGGATCAGGAGCAGGAAAACCTCGAGGACGCGAGTTTCTATTCGGACTCGCGCAATGACCTGCCGCTGCTGCTCAAGGTCGATCATCCCAAGGCAGTCAACCCGGACCCGGTCCTGCGCGCCCATGCCGAGCAGCATGGCTGGCCGATCCTCGCCTGGAAGTGAAACAGCCGGGGCCGTAGCCCCGGCATGGCTGACTCAGGCCAGCGTCTGGTCGATCACCAGCACCAGCTTGCCGGAGACCTGATTGGTCGCAAGCTCGGCGTAGGCGGCCTCGGCGAACGCGACCGGATAGGTGTCCACCAGTTGCGCCTTGAGCCGGCCATCGGTGAACAACGGCCAGACCTGCTGGCCGAGCTCCTTGAGCAGTTCGGCCTTGAAATCATCATGGCGATTGCGCAAGGTCGAGCCGGTCAGCTGCAGGCGCTTGCCGAGAATCTGCGCCAGGTCCAGTTCGACCTTGCGCCCGCCCATCAAGCCGATCATCACCCAGCGCCCGTCGCGGGCCAGCAGCTCGACATTGAGCGGGCCGTAGCTGGCGCCAACCGGGTCAAGGATCACGTCGAACGGGCCCAGTTGCTTGAGGTCATCGAGGTTGGCATTGCGCACCACCCCACCGGCAGCGCCCAGCGCCTCGCAGTAGGCCAGCCGCTCTGGCGAGCCGACGCTGACCCAGACCGGATTACCCAGCGCCTTGCACAGTTGAATCGCCGCCGAGCCGACGCCACTGGCGCCGGCATGCACCAGCAGTTTTTCCCCAGGCTTGAGCCCGCCGAGCTGGAAGATATTCAGCCAGGCCGTGGCATACACCTCGGGGATCGCCGCCGCTTCGTGCAGGCTCAGGCCCTCGGGCACCGGCAGCACGTGGCGAGCATCGACCACCACTTCCTCGGCCATGCCACCGCCCGCCAGCAGCGCACAGACGCGCTCGCCGACGCGCCAGTCGGTGCCGGGGCCGACTTCACTGATGATCCCGGAACATTCCAGCCCCAGGTACGGGCTGGCGCCCGGCGGCGGTGGGTAATTGCCCGCGATCTGGAGCATATCCGCCCGATTCAGGCCTGCCGCGGCTACGCGAATGCGTACCTGGCCGGCATCACAGGTCGGGCGCTCGGCCTCGACCCACTCCACATGTCCGTCAACGCCTTGCAATGCCTTCACAGTGCCTCCATAGTTGAGTCATGACTGAGCCCGGGATCGCCTTGCCCCGGGCTTTTTGCAGTATTTGCCCGGCTCCATGGAACCGGCGAACGGAATAGACGGCCTACTATGCGTGATCAATTGCCTTTACGTCGAATCAGCATGAAGCATTTTCTGCCCAGCACCGCCCTCGCCCTGCTCATTGGCGTTGGCAGCCTGACGCTTGGCGGCAATGCGGCCGCCGCCAACAAGTGGGAAAGCCTGCAGCCAGACCGGGATGAGGTGGTTGCCAGTCTCAATGTGGTCGAGCTGCTCAAGCGCCACCACTACAGCAAGCCGCCACTGGATGACGCCCGTTCGGTGATCATCTACGACAGCTATATCAAGCTGCTCGATCCATCGCGCAGCTACTTCACGGCCTCGGACATCGCCGAGTTCGACAAGTGGAAGACCCAGTTCGACGATTTCCTCAAGAGCGGCAATCTCGATCCGGGCTTCACCATCTACAAGCGTTACCTGAACCGCGTCAAAGCCCGCCTGGACTTTGCCCTGGCCGAACTCAACAAGGGCGTCGACAAGATCGACTTCAGTGTTGACGAGTCGCTGCTGGTCGATCGCAAAGACGCGCCATGGCTGAAAAACGACGCCGAGCTGGACGACCTCTGGCGCAAACGCGTCAAGGATGAAGTACTGCGCCAGAAGATCGCCGGCAAGGACTTCAAGCAGATCCAGGAAACCCTGATCAAGCGCTACAAGAACCAACTTGCGCGGCTTGACCAGACCCGTGCCGAAGACATCTTCCAGGCCTACATCAACACCTTCGCCCAGTCCTACGACCCGCACACCAATTACCTGTCGCCGGACAACGCCGAAAACTTCGACATCAACATGAGCCTGTCGCTCGAAGGCATCGGTGCGGTGCTGCAGAATGACAACGATCAGGTCAAGATCGTCCGTTTGGTACCGGCCGGCCCAGCCGCCAAGACCAAACAGGTCGCCCCGGCCGACAAGATCATCGGTGTGGCCCAGGGCAACAAGGAAATGGTCGACGTGGTCGGCTGGCGTCTGGACGAAGTGGTCAAGCTGATCCGCGGCCCGAAAGGTTCGGTGGTGCGTCTTGAAGTCATCCCGGCCAGCAATGCGCCGAGCGACCAGACCAGCAAAATCGTTTCGATCACCCGCGAAGCAGTCAAGCTTGAAGAGCAGGCGGCGAAAAAGTCGGTGCTCAAGCTCAAGCAGGATGGCCGTGACTACAAGCTGGGGATCATCGAGATCCCGGCCTTCTACCTCGATTTCAAGGCCTACCGTGCCGGCGATCCTGAGTACAAGAGCACCACGCGCGACGTCAGGAAACTGCTCACCGAACTGCAGAACGAGAAAGTCGACGGCGTGGTCATCGACCTGCGCAACAATGGTGGCGGCTCGCTGCAGGAAGCCACCGAGCTGACCAGCCTGTTCATCGACAAAGGCCCGACCGTGCTGGTACGCAACAGCGATGGCCGCGTCGATGTGCTTGAAGATGAAAACCGCGGCGCGTTCTACAAAGGTCCGCTGACGCTGCTGGTCAACCGTCTCTCGGCCTCGGCTTCGGAGATTTTTGCCGGCGCCATGCAGGACTACCACCGCGCCTTGATCATCGGTGGCCAGACCTTCGGCAAAGGCACCGTGCAGACCATCCAGCCGCTCAACCATGGTGAGCTGAAACTGACCCTGGCCAAGTTCTACCGGGTTTCCGGGCAGAGCACTCAGCATCAGGGCGTGCTGCCGGATATCGACTACCCGTCGATCATCGACACCAAGGAAATCGGCGAGAGCGCCCTGCCCGAGGCCATGCCATGGGACACCATCAAGCCGGCGATCAAGCCTGCCGTGGACCCGTTCAAGCCGTTCCTCACCGAGCTGAAGGCCCGCCACGACGCCCGTAGCGCCAAGGATGCCGAGTTCACCTACATCCGTGACCGCCTGGCCCTGAGCCAGAAGCTGATGAGCGAGAAGAGCGTCAGCCTCAACGAGCAGACCCGTCGCGCCCGCCACGATGAGATCGAGGGCAAGCAACTGGCCCTGGAAAACATCCGCCGCAAGGCCAAGGGTGAAGAGCCGCTCAAGGAACTGAAGAAAGAAGACGAAGACGCCCTGCCGGTGGAAGATGAAAACACCAAACCGGAAGACGACGCCTACCTGGCCGAAACCGGGCGTATCCTGCTTGATTACCTGAGCCTGAGCTCGTCGGTAGCCAAGAAGTGACCGCCGGCTGACGCCAGTCGCAAAAAAAGGGGGTGGACGCCTAGAATGTCCACCCCCTTTTCTTTGTCTGCAGTTTGCTCAGGCAAACGCGCTGCGGCGCTCAGGCTTCTTCTGAATAGGGGTGCTCGAATACCCTGGCCACTTCCGAGGCGTGCCAGGAGGCTGCTTCCATGCCATCGACCGGCCCGGTAAACCTGCCCAGGCGCTCGGCACATTCGAAAAAGCCGGTACGCGGCAGGCGGCTTGCGCCCTGGCTGATTACCAGCGAGCTGCGCAGCGGCTGTTCGGCGCGTGCGTCGATGGCGGCCAGATGCTCCAGCGCGGCGGTCAGCGTCTGCATGGCCGGGGTTGGCAGCTGCAGACGCTCGAGCAGGGCACGGTAGGTCAGCAGGTGGCGCTGGCGGCGGGCCATGTCCAGCTCGCCGAGCAGCCCGTCCCATTGCTGGCGACTGATCCTGACGCCACTCATGACGGCTCGCTCCAGCCAGCAATACCCAGGTGCCAGGCCAGGCTGCGCAGGATCGGCGCACCCGCGTCACGCTCACCGGCTTCGATCATGGCCAGGTAGGCCGGGCTGATGCCGACGCTGCGCGCCAGCGCCTCAGGGGCCAGGCCCTTGGCTTCACGCAGGCGGGCCAACTCGCTGATTGCTGGCAGGCTGGCAGGCGCTGCAGCAGGCTCTGCTAGCGTCTGCTCTGCCTTGGCAGGGCTGGACGCAGGCGCCTGGCCGGCAGCGACCAGCAGGGCCTGATACTGCTCCCAGGGAATGACGGCGTATTCGGGCTTATCGTCCCGGCTGATGACCTGAATTTCCATTGCAAACCCCTCACGTAGGACTACTGCATGTAGCCCATAGGCATAACCTTTATGCCAATTATATGACCAAGCGCGAGGGTCTGTGCAGATCAGGCTGAATTCAAGGCGTACCGCGCTCCAGGCGCAGTGCCTCGGGGGTGTCTGGCAGGCGCTCTACCACGCGCAAACGCTCCGGCGTCTGGGCATCGCGCCAGGCCTTGAAACGGCCCAATTCGTCAGCCACGGTCTTCAATACCCAGCCGAGCACGGCGATATCATCGAGAAAGCCGACGCCCAGCAGCCAGTCGGGGATCGCATCCAGCGGGCTGACGAAGTACAGCAGGCCGGCCACGATGGTCACCAGCGCCTTCGGGCTGATGGCGCGGTACTCGCCGCGCCACCAGGCCAGGCACAGGCTCTGCATCAAGCGCAGGTCTTCACGCAGCTGGCCAAGCTTGGGACCTTTGCGCGCGACCGCAAACAACAGTGCCGGTAACCGGCCACGGCTGAGCAGGCGCTCGGCCAGGGGCAGAAATCGGCTGAAATTCCAGGGTGCACTCATGGGGCCTCCAAGCGATGAGGTTATCCACATTTATTGTGGATAACCTTGTGAACAGGGCACAGTTTCCGCCGCCCCGTGCCGACAGGGCAAGGGTCGCGCTTAGATCGGGCGTTTTTTACCCAATCGTGACAGTTACGCAAACGTTTTGCGTCATCGGGCAGACATGTACCGGCCACCCAATCTCGGACAAGCAATGCCGGCCGAGGTTCGTCTGGGTGCCCGCAAAAACGACAACGCCCCGTCGAGACGGGGCGTTGTAGACACGCTAAGGCTTACTGAGCCGGAGCTTCGGCTGGCGGCTCGGCGCCTTCGAGCTTGCTCGGATCTTTGATCGCCAGCAGTTCCAGGTCGAACACCAGTACCGAGTTGGCCGGGATCAGCGGGCTTGGGCTCTGTGCGCCGTAAGCCAGCTCAGCCGGGATGTACAGCTTGTACTTCTCGCCGACGTGCATCAATTGCAGGCCTTCGACCCAACCTGGGATCACACCGCTGACCGGCAGATCGATCGGGCTGCCGCGCTCGACCGAGCTGTCGAACACCTTGCCATCGATCAGCTTGCCTTCGTAGTGAACGGTCACAACGTCAGAGGCTTTTGGCTGTGGGCCATCGGCTTTCTTCACGACTTCGTACTGCAGGCCGGAAGCGGTGGTCACGACGCCCTGCTTCTTGGCGTTTTCTTCGAGGAACTTCTTGCCAGCCGATGCGGCTTCTTCGCTGGCTTTGGTCAGGCGCTCTTCGGCACGCTTTTGCAGCGCGGTGAAGGCCTCGACCAGTTCGTCATCCTTGATGCGCTGCTCTTTCTTGCTGACAGCGTCATCGATACCCATGGCGACTGCTTTCGAATCAAGGTCTTCCATGCCTTCCTGAGCAAGGCTCTTGCCCATGTTCAGGCCGATACCGTAGGAGGCTTTCTGTGCCGGGGTTTTCAGCTCGACGTCGCTGGTCTGAGCGTCGCAGCCCGCCAGAACCAAACTTACCAGGGCAACCGCAGCCGCCAAACGATGTTGTTTCATGCTAGTTCCTTGTTCATGCGCCATAAGGGCAATCAGGGTAAAGCCGCGAGCTTAGCAGGCGGTCGTTACCAATGGCTACCGGCATAGGAGCCGCTTGCGGGCAGTAAGTTCAGTAGGTGAAAGGTTGTTCATGGCAACGCTGCAGCCACTGGCCAGTATTGAGCCCAGATGCTACCTGCGGCGGGTATTGTGGCTATTTATGTCTGCCCTGCGAAACATGACAGATCCGTCAGGGATAAAGCCCTTCGCGGTACTCCCCGGCCAACTCGCGCAGCACCTCACATACCCACTGCGCCGGAAGGCTCTGCGGCAGCGCGGCGTTGCGGCAGATGCCCACCGAGCCACCCGGTTCGTAGATGCCAAGGTCCAGCTCGACCAGCTCGCCGCGGCCCAGGTCGATCAGCACCGCGTCACGTGGGGCGACCCAGACTGCATCGCTGCCCAGCAGGTAGCGCCGGCTCAGCGCCAGCGACAAGGTCTCCAGACGTTGCGCCGGCATGTGGATGCCGCACTGCACAAACAGGCTGTCGGCGTGTTGGCGGATGGTGGTGCCAAGCGGAGGCAACACCAGCGGATAGTCACCAACCCGGCTGCGCTCGAGCGGCTGCAGCGCCAGTAGCGGATGGCCCGGACGCACCACCAGACTCATCGATTCGCTATACAGGTGCTCGAATGACAAGCCCTGAATCTGCGGGCTGTCGGTCATGCGCCCGACTACCAACTCCAGCTCACCCAGGCGCAATTGGCCGAGCAACTGCGCACTGACCCCGGTGCTCACGCTGATCAGCAACGCCTGATGGCGCTGATGCAGGCGGCACAGCGCCTCGGGCATGAGCAGGCCTTCGACGGTCGAGAGCACGCCAATGCGCACCTGCGACGGCGCCCGCGCCTCGCCGCGCACACTGCTCACGCCATCGCGCAGGGCCTGCACGCTGGGGCCGGCGTAGCGCATGAAGCGCGTGCCGGCGGTGGTCAGCTCGACGCCCAGCCGAGTGCGCTCGAACAATCGCGTCTCAAGCAACTGCTCAAGCTCCTTGAGGGTCTTGGAAATCGCTGGCTGGCTGATCGCCAGAACGTCAGCCGCACGCGCCAGGCTGCCCTGGCGGGCGATTTCCAGAAAGCACAGCAAGTGGCGGTACTTGATTCGAGTGTCGAGGTTCATGCGTAAAAGCAGCTCTGCCCGCGGTCAGCGTCGGTCAGCCATCTTAGCGCATCGCCACCTCGACAGCCTCCCCTGCCAGGCGCACCGGCCAGGTCCGCAGCGCCTGCTGCGGGTCTTCCAGGCAGCGCCCGCTGCGCAGGCTGAAATGCTGCTTGTACAACGGCGCCGCCACCGTCAGCTCGCCACCGATGCTGCCGATCAGACCGCGGCCGATGATATTGGCGCCCGAGCGCGGGTCGCGATTGGCCACGGCATACAGCGGCTGAGCCTGGCCAGGCAGGTAGAACAGCGCCACCTGCTCGCCGTCCAGCCACACCACCACACCGGAATCGGCGACCAGATCGCCGCGCTGGCAAACCGTTTGCCAGTTGGGTTGTTGCGCTACTGCGACATTGGATGAGTTCATCAGACAACCTCCTCGACAGTTGGGATCAGGTGCAGCGCGGCCACTGGCCGGCGTTGTTCGCGTTCGCGCACGAAGTGCACGTCCGGGTCAGCGCGCTGGTCGTTGACGAAGGTGCGGAAGCGTTTGAGTTTTTCCGGATCGTTGAGGGCGTTGGCCCACTCGCATTCATACTGATCGACCACGTGCTGCATCTGCGCTTCGAGCTCGCTGCCAAGCTGCAGGCTGTCATCAAGGATCACCGCCTTGAGGTAATCCAGGCCACCTTCCAGGCCCTCGCGCCAGACCGAGGTGCGCTGCAGCTTGTCGGCAGTGCGGATGTAGAACATCAGCACGCGGTCGATCATGCGGATCAGGCTGTCGTCATCGAGGTCGGTGGCAAACAACTCGGCATGCCGCGGGCGCATGCCGCCGTTGCCGCAGACGTAGAGGTTCCAGCCCTTGTCGGTGGCGATCACGCCGATGTCCTTGCTCTGCGCCTCGGCGCACTCGCGGGTGCAGCCGGACACGGCAAACTTGAGTTTGTGCGGCGAGCGCAGGCCCTTGTAGCGGTCTTCCAGGCGCAGGGCCATGGCCACGCTATCCTGCACGCCGTAGCGGCACCAGGTGCTGCCGACGCAGGATTTGACCGTACGCGTCGACTTGCCATAGGCGTGACCGGTCTCGAAGCCCGCAGCGATCAGCTCGCCCCAGATCAGCGGCAATTCGTGCAACTGCGCGCCGAACAGGTCGATGCGCTGACCGCCGGTGATTTTGGTATAGAGGTCGTATTTTTTCGCCACCTGGCCGATCACGATCAGCCTGTCCGGGGTTATCTCGCCACCGGGAATGCGCGGCACCACCGAGTAGGTGCCGTTTTTCTGCATGTTGGCCATGAAGGTGTCGTTGGTGTCCTGCAGCGGCACCAGCGCGGCGTCCATGATCGGCTGGTTCCAGCACGAGGCCAGGATCGAACCCACCGCCGGTTTGCAGATGTCACAGCCAACATGGCCTTTACCGTAACGCTTGAGCAGCTCATTGAAGGTGCGGATGCCCTCGACCCGGACCAGCCCATAAAGCTCCTGGCGGGTATAGCCGAAGTGCTCGCACAGGCTCTTGTCGACGGTGACCCCACGGGCAGTCAACTCGTGCTCGAAGACCTGTTTGAGCAGCGCCGCGCAACCGCCGCAACCGCTGGCCGCCTTGGTGCAACTCTTGACCGCGGCGAGGTCGCTGCAGCCGCTGTCGATGGCCGCACAGACAGCGCCCTTGCTGACGTTGTGGCAGGAGCAGATGGTCGCCGTATCGGGCAAGGCATCGGCACCCAGCGCCGGCGCGCCGCCGCCCTGCGGCAGGATCAGCGTGGCCGGATCAGCTGGCAGGGCAATGCCGTTCTGGCAGTACTGCAGCAGGGTGTCGTAGTAGCTGTTGTCGCCAACCAGCACCGCGCCGAGCACGTGCTTGCCGCTGGCATCGACCACCAGCCGGCGATAGGCCGCGTTGGCCTCGTCGATAAAGCGATAACTGCGCGCGCCGGGAGTCGCGCCATGGGCATCGCCGATAGAGCCGACATCAACCCCAAGCAGCTTGAGTTTGGTTGACATGTCGGCGCCGGTGAACGGGGTGGACGATTCACCAAGCAACAGCGCAGCAAGGTTGCGCGCCATGCTGTAACCGGGCGCGACCAGGCCGAACACGCTGCCATTCCACGAGGCGCACTCGCCGATGGCGAAGATCTGCGGGTCGCTGCTGCGGCAATCGTGATCGATCGCCACCCCGCCACGCGCACCAATCTCCAGGCCGCAGGCGCGGCCGAGGGCGTCTTGTGCGCGGATACCGGCAGAAAACACGATCAGGTCGGTTTCAAGATACTCGCCACCGTCGAAATTCATTCGATAGCGGTACTCACTGCCCGTGCTGATCGACTGGGTGGCGCGTGACACATGCACCCCCACGCCCAGCGCCTCGATCTGCGCCTTCAAGGCAGCACCGCCTTCGCTGTCGAGCTGCACCGGCATCAAGCGCGGCGCGAACTCCACCACGTGTGCTTCCAGGCCCAGCGACTTCAAGGCGTTGGCCGCCTCGAGGCCCAGCAGGCCGCCACCGACCACCACACCCCGGCGGCTGCCGCTGGCGGCGGCGCGAATGGCGTCAAGGTCATCCAGGGTGCGATAGACCAGCCGCGACGTGCCGCTGGAGCCTTCGACTGGCGGCACGAACGGATAAGAGCCGGTGGCCAGGACCAACTGGTCGTAGCCATAACGGCCCTCTGCAGTGACCACTTCACAGCGCTCGCGATCGATCTCGAGCACGCCCTCGCCGAGGTGCAGGTGCACGCCGTGGCGATCGTAGAAATCCGCCTCGCACATGGCCAGCGCTTCGCTGTCGCTGCCGGCGAAGTACTCTGAGAGGTGTACGCGATCGTAGGCGCGCTGACGCTCCTCGCCGAATACGCGCACCTCGAAGCGCGCCAATGCGCCGCGCTCGACCAGTTGCTCGACGCAGTGATGGCCGACCATGCCGTTGCCGACGATGACCAGTCGCTGAAGTTGTCCGCCGTTCGCTGTTGCCTGCATAGCCGATCCTCGATCACGGGTTGGCGGGGTTGGCCGCCGCAAAGACAAAAAAAAACGCCTGGAGCCGAAGCTCCAGGCGCCTTTGCCTGTTCTCATCTGGGTGAGGCCCCTGATTGATCGCCGTTGATCAGTGGGGCGTGTTGTGGATGGGGTGTAGCAGGGACTGTGCCAATTTTCAGCGATGGCTTTGACCGGGGGCCGCTTTGCGGCCCTTTCGCGACACGAGGCGGCTCCTACAGAGGATCGGCGCTGGTGCAGACGGGGGTGGTGAGAAAGCCGATGCGCCGCCATGGGGGATTTTTGACTCGTCTTGGTGCACGCGTCCCCATCCTGGGGCACGGCGCCGCGGTGGCAAGGCTGGGTGCCATGGGGATATGCTGCAGCCTGATTCAAGCGAGGTCTTTGAAGCGCCAATGTCCCAAGTCATCCTCAAGACAGCCGAACAACTCGAGCTGATGCGCCGCGCCGGCCAGTTGCTGGCCAAGGTATTCGCCGAGCTCGACGGTTTTATCCGTCCCGGCATAACGACCATGCAGATCAACGACCACGCCGAGGCGTTCATCGTCCAGACCCTGCGCGCCAGGCCGGCCAGCAAGGGCCAGTACGGTTTCCCCTATTCGCTGAACACTTCGGTCGATCACGTCGTCTGTCACGGCATGCCCAAGGCTGACGAAGTGCTCGCTGAAGGCTCGATCGTCAACGTCGACATCACCCTGGAACAAGGCGGTTATATCGCCGACTCGTCGAAGATGTACCGCATCGGCGCGATCAGCGCTGAAGCCGAGCGGTTGGTAGAAACCACTTATGACGCGCTCTGGCGCGGCATCGAGCAAGTTCGCCCGGGGGCCACTCTGGGCGACATCGGCCACGCCATTCAGAGCACCGCCGAAGCGGCCGGCTACAGCGTGGTACGCGAATACTGCGGCCACGGCATCGGCCAGCAGATGCACGAAAAACCGGAGATCCTCCATTTCGGCCAACGCGGCATGGGCATGAAGCTCAAGCAGGGCATGGTCTTCACCATCGAGCCGATGATCAACCAGGGCGCGCGCGGCACCCGCGAGCTGAAAGATGGCTGGACGGTGATCACTCGCGACGGCGCGCTGTCGGCGCAGTGGGAACACACCGTTGCGGTCACTGCTGACGGTTATGAAGTGCTGACCCTGCGCGAGGAAGAACGTCTGGCCGGAAAAACGGTCAGCTGAAGCGCCATCCCGAGCAGGCCATTTGCCGCCGTGCTGGCCGCTATTTACAATCGCCACCCGCAAGGCCGGCCGTCCTCCCTGTTCTGCCCCGGCCCAGGAGTCCGTGTCATGGAAGAAACCGCGCAGCATTGGCTGCATGCCTTGTCCGCACCGATGGCTGCTCTCAACGGTGCCAGCTACACCGCGCCGGACTATCACGAGGGCGACGACCAGAGCGACCTCGAACGCTGGTGGGGCATCAGCAACCGTGCGCAGTTGCTGGACATGCTCGGCATGGCTGACAACGGCCACGCCACCGAGCTGTCCGAAGCCTACTGGCAGTTCCAGCGCTGCTTGCCCAGCCAGTGGCAAGCACTGCTCGAGCGCCTGCCCGAACGGGACCGGATCAAGTACCAGTACGCCGCCCGCACCTACCCGGACTGCGGCCCCGGCGGCACCCGCGCCTGGGACCTGGGGCGGATGAGCTTTCTGCTGCGCGCCGGGCTGAAAAAGTCCTATATCACTGCCGAAGAAAGCCTCTACCTGCATTACCGCCTGGCCTTGCGTGCCCGCCATTACTACAGCAGCTGGGACGGCTACCTGGCCGGCTACCTGTTCGGCAAGGCGCTGTGGAACGTCTCTGACAGCAGCGACCAGGCACTCGCCGCCGAACTCGAACGCCAGGGCAACGAGCACTGGAACCGCTGCATCCTGCTCAACCTGCGCCTGGGTGCCAGCGAGCTGCTGGCCAGCCTCAGCTGGGATCTGCCATTACCTGAACCGGAACGCCCGGCATCGCTGGAAGAGGACTGCTGGTCATGAGTTGCTGGATACGCCTTGGCCTGGAACCGACCCAGGACCTCAATCTGATCCGCCAGGCCTACCGCGGCCTGCTGCCGGCACATCATCCGGAAACTGACCCGCAAGGTTTCCAGGCGCTGCGCGAGGCCTACGAACAAGCGCTGCGCCTGGCCCGTGAAAGCGAGGCCGACGCCGCGCCAGTCGTCGAAACCGAAGCCAAAGCTGACGAGATGTCAGCCGCATTGCGCGGTTTTCACCGGTTGCTGGAAGACCCCACCCTGCGTTTCGATCCCGCCGCCTGGCAGGGCTACATCGCCGAGCTCGACGAACTGCCGTTGGACGAACTGGAACAACTGAGCTGGCAGCTGCTGCATGAACTGCGCAGCTGCGGGCCGATTTCGCACCGCTGCGCCGGCCTGCTGGCACAGCGCCTGGGTTGGGCTGAACAGTTGCTGCGCCTGCAAGACCCGCAGGAGGTCGAAGCATTCCTCCAGCGCCTGAGCGAACCCGATCCGTTCGATACCGCCCTGATGCGCGACTGGCCACCCGCTGCGCAATTGGAGACGCTGTGGTACTTGCGCAGCCTGGAATACTGCTTCAATCAGCGCCCGCTGTTTGAGTACGAGCAGTTTGTGCAGGCACACACCTGCCTCGCCTTCCCCAACGACGAGGCTCTGCTGCAACGTCTGCTGGTGCAGTTCTGCCAGGCCGGGATCGGCAGCCAGACCCTGCACGCGCAGGTGCAGCAGCAACTGCAACAGGCGCCTGACGATGTCGACCTGCTGTACCTGCTGGCGCGCCAGGCCGAGGCGCTTGGCGCTGAACAGCAGGCACTGGAATGCTGGCTGCGGCTGTGGCGCGAACATCGCCACCCGCAGGCCGAGCGCTGGCTGCTCAACCTGTGCGCACGGCACCAGCCGCAGCGCTTGCCGCTGCTGATCCAGGCGTTCGACCTGCAGACCCCGTGCGACAGCTGGCCGGCCGACCTCGCCGACCCGGCGCAGGCCTGGGGTAGCCCGTCGCAGAGCCCGCAGACTTTGTCGCGCTGGCTCGAAGCGGCGCGGCTTGAACTGGGCGACATTGCCGCGACATTCATCGATTGGCGCCTGGACGGTGACGACGAATTGCCGCTGCTGGCCTGGTTGCTGCAGGAGCAGCCGGACGCAGACTTGCAGCGCTTGTACTGGCTGGCCTGGGCCCTGCAACGCGGTGAAGCCGAGCTGCTGCGTCTGGTAGTCGCTGAGCCAGCGCGGGAAGACACTCTCGATAACCTGATCCTCGAAGGCTTGCAGGCGCAAGCGGCGCAGCAGCTGCGCTGGCTCGAACAGTCGCCGGTGGTGCAGGCATTGGTGGATTTCTGCACAGCCAATGATCCACGCGCACAGTTGCCTGAAGCGCTCGGTGAAGACGCCATCCGCCCGGTCTGCCGCGAGTGGCTGCGGCGTATGCGGGTGTATCCCGAGCAGGCGCTGCATGAACTCAATAGCCAGTTCGACATGCGCCGCATGTTCACCCGGCCGTTCGCCCTGCAGGCTCAGGAAGCCCTGGCCGCCCATGGCGCGCCACTACCAGCGCCGGCAGCAGGCGAATCACTGTGGGCCTGGCACCGTCAGCAGCTGTTCATGCTGGCGTTGTTCGACCAGCCAAGCCGCTGGCTGGCGTTGATCGACCCGCAACTGCCCGGGCAACTGCACTACCCTGCCGAGCACCCGTTTGCCACGCTGCACAGCGCGCTGCTGCAGGCCATCGCCGGGCCGCATGGCAGTAGCGATGTGCTGGCCGCGCTGGACTACAACGAACCGCTGCAAGGCCTGCTCGCCAGCCGCGTGCTGAGCCTGCGCACGGCCCTCGACAGCAGCCGCCTGCCCACCGCTGCGCAGTTGCTGACCTGCCTGGAAAACGAACCGGCGGTGCTCGACGATTACCCACTGGGCAAAATGCTGTTCTGCGCCGTGCTCTATCACGATCGCAGCCTCGACGAAGCCCAGCGCACCCGCCTGCGCGATCGCCTCGAGGCGCTGTACATCGAGGACTACTGGTACGAGCCGTTACGCCGCAGCCTGGTGGCCGGCAAGTGCACACATCCAAGCGGGCAGCTACTGCGTAAACAAGGGATGGCCAGCGCCCCGTTCAACGACGCTCTGGATGCCCTCGACAGCCTGCTCAATGACTGCGCACCGCCGAAAACGCGGTTGTTGCGTAGATTGCAGAAAGCCAAGGACAACGTCGACCTCGACCCCGGCCTGCGCTGCGCGATCATGGCGTTGCTGGGCTGGACCGAGCGCATGCTGCGCAACAACAGCAAGCAGGTGGCGGAACCAATGTGGGCGGTGTGGAAGCTCAACAGCCGCCTCGACCGCAAGGGCTTCGGCCTACATCTGTTAGCGGTGATCGCCTGCGGCAGCCTGATGACCTTGCTGCCGGCGATGGCAGCGCCGATGGTGCTGTTGATGGTCAGCGCCATGCTGCGCCGCCTGCGTGATCTTGGCCAGGGCGTGCCGGTGCTGATCCTGCTTGTGGTGCTCAGCCGGGTGCTGCCAGTGGTGCCGCTGATACTGGTAAGCCTACCGGGCGACAAACTGCCCAACCGCTATGGGCCAGTGCCGGGCAAGGCGGCCGATCTGGAGGGTGGCTTGCAGGCGGCCTTGCGCCGGATGAACGGCTAGCCATCACCCTGAGCAAGGCAACGGGCCGCAGTGCGGCCCGAGCCAATATCAGTAACGCAGCTCGTCCAGCGCCTGGCTCAATTGCTGGCGCTGGCGGCTGATCTCGCCGGCCTGCTGACCGGCCAACACTCCATTGAACGTATCCAGCCAGCTGCCGATCAGCTCGCGCTCATCGCCCAGGCTCTGCATCCAGGCTCGCTCCAGCCGCGCCAGCAGGGTGCGGTTGGGCAAGGCATCGCGTGGGTGAATCTTCAGCCGCGACAAGCGCTCATGGCTGGCCTGGCGCGCGTCCTGATCCAGCCCGGTCGGGCTGCGGTCAATGCTGTGGCTGTGTTTGAGGCCGGTTTCGATGAATGTCACATCGACTTCAAGCAAGCCGTTGATGTCGTAGCTGAAACGCACATCCAGTGACTGGATCTGCCCGGTCGGCTGCAGCGGGACCTCGAAACTGTCGACCAGAATATTGTCCCGCACCCAGGGCCGCTCGCCTTGGTATACCGCGATACGCACGGTTTTTTGCTCTGGGTGAGTGCTGTAGAAGCGCTCGACCCGTGAGGTGGGAATCACCGTGTTGCGCTCGATGATCGGCGAAAACGCGCCGGCGCTCTGCTCGCCACGCTGCGAGGCAATGCCCAGGGTGTACGGGCACACGTCGGTCAGGATCAGTTCGTCGATAGCCGCATCGCGTGCCTTGCAAGCCGCCTGGCTGGCGGCGCCGAGGGCAACGATGGTGTCTGGGTCCAGGTGCCGGTACGGCAGCCGGCCAAACAGCTTGGCCACAAGTTGCTGCACCTGCGGCATGCGCGTGGCGCCGCCGACCAGCACCAGGCTGTCGAGCTCCTTGGGGCTCAGGCGCGCATCGCGCAGGGCCTGTTCGATCGGTGCGCGCACCCGCGCCAGCAACGGCGCCCAGATGCCCTGCAGCTTGAGTTCGTCGAGCTGCCACTCACGGGCCTGGCCGTCGCCTTGCCAGGTCAAGGTCCATTGACCCTCACCCAGCGCATGTTTGAACTGGTCGATGGCGTCGTGCAGGCTGGCCAGCGCCTGTGGCTCGAGCTGCTCGAGTTTGAGCCCCCAGTCACGCAGGCACGCCAGCAACAATGCATCGGTAAAGTCTTCACCGCCCAGATAGTTGTCACCGGTGGAGGCATGCACTTCGATCAGCGGCAGCGCGTATTCCAGCACGGTCACATCGAAGGTGCCGCCGCCCAGGTCGAACACCAGTGTGCGCTCGAACTTTTGTTCGTGCAGGCCGTAGGCCATGGCTGCTGCGGTTGGTTCGTTGATCAGCCGCTGCACCTTGAGCCCGGCCAACTCTGCGGCAAACACCGTGCGCTTGCGCTGCTCGTCACTGAAATAGGCTGGAACCGAGATAACCGCTTCGCTGACCGGGCAGCCCAGATACGCTTCGGCATCCTGCTTCAAGGCACCCAGCACCAGCGCCGACAGCTCTTCAGGGGTGAAGCGATGCTCGCCCAGCTCGAAGCGCTTGTCGCTGCCCATGAACCGTTTGAAGGCAGCCGCGCTGCGCAGCGGATGGGTGGTCAGGCGGGCTTTGGCGGCTTTGCCGACCAGAATACTGCCATCGTCATCGACGCTGACCACCGATGGCGTCAGTACGTCGCCGAGGGCATTGGCGATCAGTTGGGCTTGGCCATCCTGCCATACGGCGATCAGGCTGTTGGTGGTGCCCAGGTCGATACCGAGCAAGGGCGCCGCAGCGGCGGGCATTGGAGAGGTACTGGCATCCTGCATGGTCGGTCTCTTGCGTGCAATGAAGAGCCGGAGCACAGCCTGTTGGCCGCGACCGGCGGACAAGGCATTCTGACGCAATGCCAGAAACAAAAAAAGCGACCCTAAGGTCGCTTTCTCTGTCGCTTCAAGGTGTTCAGTGGGCCTTGAAGCTCAATATGGCGCAGCGGACGGGACTCGAACCCGCGACCCCCGGCGTGACAGGCCGGTATTCTAACCGACTGAACTACCGCTGCGCTATACATCGAGTGGTGGGTGATGACGGGATCGAACCGCCGACCCTCTGCTTGTAAGGCAGATGCTCTCCCGGCTGAGCTAATCACCCTTCGTCTCGGTGTGGCGCGCATTCTACGGAGGACATACCACCCTGGCAAGCACTTTTTTCAAATAATTTTGCAGGCCTTTCAAGGACCTAGCGCTATCACGCTTTTATTGACCATTAACCGCCTGATGGCCCTCTGACAGGGTTGGCCGCATGGCCCCAGTCGGAGAATAATGCCCGCCTTATGCATTAAGGAGAGATCTACCCCCATGTGGTTCAAGAACCTGCTGACCTACCGCCTGACCCAGGAAGTCCCATTCGAGCCTGAGGCACTGGAAACTGCCCTGGCCAGCAAGCCGGCCCGTCCGTGCGCCAGCCAGGAGCTGACCACCTATGGTTTCGTCGCGCCGTTCGGCAAGGGTGAAGACGCCCCGCTGGTGCACGTCAGCGGCGAGTTCCTGCTGATTGCCGCGCGCAAGGAAGAACGCATCCTGCCCAGCAGCGTGGTCAACGACGCGGTCAAAGAAAAGATCGAAGAGATCGAGACCGAGCAGATGCGCAAGGTCTACAAAAAAGAACGCGACCAGATCAAGGACGAGATCATCCAGGCCTTCCTGCCACGCGCATTCATTCGTCGCTCGATGATCTTTGCCGCCATCGCCCCGCGTCAGGGCCTGATCCTGGTCAACTCGGCCAGCGCCAAGCGCGCCGAAGACCTGCTGTCGACCCTGCGTGAAGTCATGGGCTCGCTGCCGGTACGCCCGGTCACCGTGAAGGCCGCGCCTAGCGCGACCATGACCGAGTGGGTCACTTCGCAGGCGGCTGAGGACTTCCATGTCCTGGACGAGTGCGAGCTGCGTGACACCCACGAAGACGGCGGCATCGTCCGCTGCAAGCGTCAGGACCTGAAAAGCGACGAAATCCAGCTGCACCTGGGCAACGGCAAGGTCGTCACCCAGCTGGCTCTGGCCTGGCAGGACAAGCTGTCGTTCGTGCTCGACGACAAGACCGTGATCAAGCGTCTGAAATTCGAAGAACTGCTGCAAGAGCAGGCCGAGCAGGACGGAGGTGAAGAAGCGCAGCAGCAGTTCGATGCGAGCTTCCTGCTGATGATGATGACCTTCAAGGAGTTCCTGCCGGCGCTGTTCGAAGCGCTGGGTGGTGAAGACATTCCGCAGGGCGTCTGATTGCGGCCTGGGGTTGCCCGCGCAGCCCCACCTGCATCGATTGGCTACTTAATAGAAGAACAAGGATTGCTCCATGCGTGCCCTCGCCGCCCTCAGCCGCTTCGTCGGCAACACCTTCGCCCTTTGGGTATTACTGTTTGCCTGCCTGGCGTTCCTGCAGCCGCAATGGTTCATCGGCCTGAAGGTAGCCATCGTGCCGCTGCTCGGGCTGGTGATGTTCGGCATGGGCCTGACCCTCAAACTCGACGACTTCGCCGCCCTCGCCCGCCAGCCCTGGCGAGTAGCGCTGGGCGTGGTCGCACATTTCGTGATCATGCCGGGCATGGCCTGGCTGCTGTGTCAGCTGTTCCATCTCCCGGCAGAGATTGCCGTCGGTGTGATTCTGGTCGGTTGCTGCCCTAGCGGCACGGCCTCGAACGTGATGGTCTGGCTGTCCAAGGGTGACCTGGCGCTGGCGGTGGCGATTGCGGCGGTGACTACCCTGCTGGCGCCGTTGCTGACGCCTGCGCTGATCTGGTTTCTGGCTTCGGCCTGGCTACCGGTCTCGTTCATGGACATGTCCTGGTCGATCCTGCAGTTGGTGATGCTGCCGATCATTCTCGGCGTGCTCGCCCAGCGCTTGCTTGGCGCACGGGTGCAGGCTGCGGTGCAGGTGCTGCCGCTGGTATCGGTGGTGAGCATCGTGATGATCGTCTGCGCGGTAGTTGCAGCCAGCCAGGCGAAGATCGCCGAGTCGGGGTTGCTGATCATGGCGGTGGTGATACTGCATAACAGCTTTGGCTATTTGCTTGGCTACCTCACCGGCAAGCTGTGCAAGTTGCCGCTGGCTCAGCGCAAGTCGCTGGCTCTGGAGGTGGGCATGCAGAACTCGGGGCTGGGCGCGGCGTTGGCGGCGGCGCATTTTTCGCCGTTGGCGGCAGTGCCGAGCGCGTTGTTCAGCGTGTGGCACAACATCTCTGGGGCGTTGCTTTCAACCTGGTTCCGGCGTATGCAGGAGCCTGGGGAAACGCAGACCGAGACCAGGCCTGAGGCGCACTGACCTTGCCTTGGTAAATGCACTTGTGCAATATAGTGCACATGTGAGGACGACCTCACCGCGCACTGCGTGATCAACCTGGGGACGGCCCCATCCTTAATACGATGGAGACTCACAGATGTCCTGGATCATTCTGTTTTTCGCCGGCCTGTTCGAAGTGGGCTGGGCGGTGGGCTTGAAATATACCGACGGGTTTACCCGACCGTTGCCTACGGTGCTTACTGTGGGGGCAATGGTGATCAGCCTTGGCTTGCTGGGGTTGGCCATGAAGGAGTTGCCGCTGGGGACTGCTTATGCCATCTGGACTGGGGTTGGGGCAGTGGGTACGGTGATTGCCGGGATCATCCTGTTTGGAGAATCGATGGCGCTGATCCGACTGCTCAGCGTCGCCCTGATCATCACGGGCCTGGTCGGCCTCAAAGTCAGCGCCAGCTGATCCCCCCCTGTTCAAGGCAGCAAATGTGCGAGGGGTGTCCCGTTTCCGACGGCTCCCCCCACCTGACCCTGTTTAACGCCGATTGCCGCGCAGGGCACCGACCTGCGCGCGCAATGCTTCTGGCTGCGCCGCCTCCACCGAGATGGCAGCGCCCGCGACTATGGTCACACGCGACCACAGGCGCTTGAACAGGCCCTTGGCCGGATCGCGGCTGAAGAAGCTTCCCCACAACCCCTGCAAAGCCAGCGGAATAACCGGTACCGGGGTTTCTCGCAGGATCCGCTTGACCCCACCCTTGAACTCATCGATCTCGCCATCGGCCGTCAGCTTGCCCTCGGGGAAGATGCACACCACCTCCCGCGCCGCCAGAACCTCGGCGATACGGGCGAAGGCTCGCTCATGGATGGCTTCATCCTCGCTTCGTCCGGCGATCGGGATCGCCCCAGCCGTACGGAAGACAAAGTTGAGCACAGGCAAGTTATAGATCTTGTAGTACATGACAAACCGAATCGGCCGGCGAATCGCCCCAGCGATCAGCAGCGCATCGACGAACGACACATGGTTGCACACCAGCAGCGCCGCCCCCTCATCAGGAATACGCTGCAGGTCCCGATGCTCGACCCGATACATCGAGTGACTCAGCAGCCAGATCAAGAAGCGCATGGTGAATTCAGGCACGATGCTGAAGATATAAGCGTTAACGGCAATATTAAGCAGCGACACCACCAGAAACAGCTGTGGAATTGTCAGCTCGACCACGCTCAACAGCACAATGGTGACCAACGCCGACACCACCATGAACAACGCATTGAGAATGTTGTTGGCAGCAATCACCCGCGCCCGCTCACCCTCGGCAGTCCGCGCCTGAATCAGCGCATACAGCGGCACGATATAGAACCCGCCAAACACCCCAAGACCAACGATCGACAGCATGATCCACCAGGCCTGATGCATGCCCAACAACGCCAGCCAGTCGTGCGCCACGTCGGTGCTCGGCACATCGCCCGAATGCCACCACCAGAGCAGGCCGAACAAGGTCAGGCCAAACGAGCCGAACGGCACCAGGCCGATTTCCACCTTGCGCCCACTGAGCCGCTCGCACAGCAGCGAACCCAACGCGATGCCTACCGAGAACAAAGTCAGTACCAGCGTCACCACCGTCTCGTCGCCGTGCAGCCAGTCCTTGGCGTAGGCTGGGATCTGGGTCAGATAGATAGCCCCGACAAACCAGAACCACGAGTTGCCAACAATCGAGCGCGACACCGCCGGCGTCTGCCCAAGCCCCAAGCGTAGGGTCGCCCAGGACTGCTTGAAGATGTTCCAGTCGAGCTTCATCTGCGGCGCCACAGCAGCAGCGCGCGGGATCCAGCGGCTGGCCAGATAGCCGAGCACGGCAGTGCCGACGATGCCGCCGGCGACCACCGCTGCATAGCTGCTGGACGACATCATCACCCCAGCGCCAATGGTGCCCGCCAGAATAGCCAGGAACGTACCCATCTCGACCAGGCCATTACCGCCGACCAGCTCATCCTCGCGCAGCGCCTGCGGCAGGATCGAATACTTGACCGGCCCAAACAGCGCCGAGTGGGTGCCCATGGCGAACAGCGCCAGCAGCATCAGCACCAGGTGATTGCTGACAAAGCCCACCGCGCCGATCGCCATGATGACGATCTCGGCCAGCTTGATCGCCCGTATCAGCGCATCCTTGGCGAACTTCTCGCCAAACTGCCCGGCCAGCGCCGAGAACAGGAAGAACGGCAAAATGAACAGCAGCGCGCACAGGTTGACCCAGATCGAGCGGTCGCCCTCCAGGCTGAGCTTGTACAGGATCGCCAGGATCAACGACTGCTTGAACAGGTTGTCATTGAACGCGCCCAGTGACTGGGTGATGAAAAACGGCAAGAAGCGCCGCTTGCCGAGCAAGGTAAATTGCGAGGGGTGACTCATCAATCGATTCCCTGAGTGATGCCGGTGGCTGTTTGTTGATTAGAATGCACCTGAGCGTCATTGCGCCACATCCAGATGCAAGTCGCCTGCACTCAGGCCGCACTGCGACGACACGCCACTGCGACCATGGTCGACGCTGACGACGCGCAAGGCACATGCCAGACTTGTTCACCGGGCCCACGCTCTACCCTATTGCTGCGGAGTTTTCATGTCGTTGTCCAGCGGGCTGATCGCCGTGGTCGCCCTGGTCTATATGGCCATCATGTTCGCCATCGCCTTTTACGGCGACCGCCGCAGCACGCCTCTGCCGCCGCGCCTGCGCGCCTGGGTATATAGCCTGTCGCTGGCAGTGTACTGCACCAGCTGGACATTCTTTGGCGCGGTCGGCCAGGCCGCCGAACAGCTCTGGGCGTTCTTGCCGATCTATCTGGGGCCGGTGCTGCTGTTGGTGTTCGCGCCGCAGGTCGTGCAGAAGATGGTGTTGATCAGCAAGCAGCAGAACATCACCTCGATTGCCGACTTCATCGCCGCACGCTATGGCAAATCGCAGAGCCTGGCGGTGGTAGTGGCGCTGATCTGCCTGGTCGGCGTACTGCCCTACATTGCCTTGCAGCTGAAGGGTATCGTGCTCGGCGTCAATCTGCTGATCGGCGCCAATGCCGATGCCACCGGCACCCGTGTGCAAGACACCGCACTGGTGGTGTCACTGGTGCTGGCGCTGTTCTCGATCGTGTTCGGCACGCGCAGCCTGGACGTCACCGAGCACCACCGCGGCATGGTCCTGGCGATTGCCTTCGAGGCGCTGGTCAAGCTGCTGGCGTTTCTTGCCGTGGGCGTGTTCGTGGTGTTCAACCTGTATGACGGCTTCGACGACCTGTTCACCCAGGCGCGCCAGTCGGTGCAGTTGGAGAGTTACTGGCAGGAGACCATCAACTGGCCGTCGATGGTGGTCCAGACCGGGGTGGCAATGATGGCGATCATCTGTCTGCCGCGGCAATTCCACGTCACCGTGGTCGAGAACATCGAAGCGCAGGACCTGCGCACGGCGCGCTGGGTGTTCCCGATGTACCTGGTACTGGCAGCGCTGTTCGTGGTGCCGATTGCCCTGGCTGGGCAGATGCTGCTGCCGGGCACAGTGATCTCCGACTCGTTCGTGATCAGCCTGCCACTGGCCGAAGCGCATCCAAGCCTGGCCTTGCTGGCCTTTATCGGCGGCGCCTCGGCGGCCACCGGCATGGTCATCGTCGAGGCTGTGGCGCTGTCGACCATGGTCTCCAACGACATGCTGCTGCCGTGGCTGCTGCGGCGCAAAAACGCTGAACGCCCGTTCGAAGCGTTCCGCCACTGGATGCTCTCGGTGCGCCGGGTGACCATCGTGGTAATCCTCTTGCTGGCGTATGTCAGTTACCGCCTGCTGGGCTCCACCGCGAGCCTGGCGACCATTGGCCAGATCGCCTTTGCTGCGGTCACCCAGCTGACCCCGGCGATGCTCGGCGCGCTGTACTGGAAACAGGCCAACCGCCGTGGCGTATTCGCCGGGCTGGCGGCGGGGATCTTCCTCTGGTTCTACACCCTGGTGCTGCCGATTACCGCGCACAGCCTGGGCTGGTCGCTGCAACTGTTTCCGGGCCTGACCTGGCTCGACAGCAACCCACTGAACCTGCCGATCACGCCACTGACCCAAGGTGTAGTGCTGTCGCTGGCGGGCAACTTCATCCTGTTTGCCTGGGTCTCGATTCTGTCGCGCACGCGCGTGTCCGAGCACTGGCAGGCGGGCCGGTTCATCGGCCAGCAAACCAGTGAGCGGCCAAACAGCCGTTCGCTGCTGGCGGTGCAGATCGACGACCTGCTCAACCTCGCCGCCCGCTTTGTCGGCGAAGAACGCGCCCGGCAGAGCTTCATTCGCTTCGCCTACCGCCAGGGCAAGGGCTTCAACCCCAACCAGAACGCCGATGGCGACTGGATCGAACACACCGAACGGCTACTCGCCGGCGTACTCGGCACCTCCTCGACCCGCGCCGTGGTCAAGGCTGCCATCGAAGGCCGCGACATGCAGCTGGAAGACGTGGTGCGCATCGCCGACGAGGCCAGCGAGGTGCTGCAGTTCAACCGTGCGTTGCTTCAGGGCGCCATCGAGAACATCAACCAGGGCATCAGCGTGGTCGACCAGAACCTGCACCTGGTGGCCTGGAACCGGCGTTATCTGGAGTTGTTCAACTACCCTGAGGGGCTGATCAGCGTGGGTCGGCCGATCGCCGATATCATCCGCTACAACGCCGACCGCGGCCTGTGCGGCCCGGGCGAGGCGCAGGTGCATGTGGCGCGCCGGCTGCACTGGATGCGCCAGGGCCGGGCGCACACCTCCGAGCGGTTGTTCCCCAATGGCCGGGTGATCGAGCTGATCGGCAATCCGATGCCGGGTGGTGGTTTTGTCATGAGCTTTACCGACATCACCCCGTTCCGCGAGGCCGAGCAGGCCCTCAAAGAGGCCAACGAAGGCCTCGAACAACGGGTCGCCGAACGCACCCATGAGTTGTCCCAGCTCAACCAGGCGCTGACCGAGGCGAAGAGCCGGGCTGAGGCCGTAAGCCAGTCGAAAACCCGATTCCTCGCTGCGGTCAGCCATGACCTGATGCAGCCGCTCAACGCTGCACGCTTGTTCTCGGCCGCGCTGTCGCAGCAAGCCGAGGGCATGAGCAGCGAGTCCCAGCAACTGGTGCAGCACATGGACAGCTCACTGCGTTCGGCTGAAGAGCTGATCAGCGACCTTTTGGACATCTCGCGCCTGGAAAACGGCAAGATCACTCCCGACGTGAAAGCCTTTGCCCTGAGCGATCTGTTCGACGCGCTGGGCGCCGAGTTCAAAGTGCTGGCGGCAGAAAAGGGCCTGGAGTTCCGTGTCCGTGGCAGCCGCCTGCGGGTGAACAGCGACATCAAGCTGCTGCGCCGGGTGCTGCAGAACTTCCTGACCAATGCCCTGCGTTACGGCAAAAGCCCGATCCTGTTTGGCGTGCGCCGCCAGGGTGGCCGGCTATGGCTGGAAGTGTGGGACCGCGGCCCCGGCATAACCGACGACAAACTGCAGGTGATCTTCCAGGAGTTCAAGCGCCTGGACAGCCACCAGACCCGCGCCGAAAAAGGCCTGGGCCTGGGCCTGGCGATCGCCGATGGCCTGTGCCGGGTACTCGGCCATGCCCTGGAAGTGCGCTCGTGGCCGGGCAAGGGCAGCGTGTTCCGCGTCAGTGTGCCGATTGCCAGCGGCAGCGTCGCGCCGGCTGCAGCCGTTGAACAGCAGCCAGGGCAACCGCTGGCGGGCCTGCAGGTGCTGTGTGTCGACAACGAAGACAGCATCCTGCTCGGCATGAACAGCCTGCTCAGCCGCTGGGGCTGTCAGGTCTGGACTGCGCGCAGTCGTCAGGAATGCGAAACGCTGCTGGCCAATGGCATGCGCCCGCACCTGGCGCTGGTCGACTTTCACCTGGATGAAGGCGACACCGGCACCGAGCTGATGGCCTGGCTACGCACGCGCCTCGGTGAGCCGATGCCCGGTGTGGTGATCAGCGCCGATGGCCGCAGCGAAACCATTGCCATGGTCCACGCCGCCGGCCTCGATTACCTGGCCAAGCCGGTCAAGCCAGCCGCCTTGCGCGCCCTGCTCAACCGCCATCTGAGCCTGGTTCAGTAAGCGCTTCATCACTCAAGGCGCGCTCCAGCAAGTCCGCCGGCAGGCTCTTGCTGGCCCGCGCGCCGAGCAACTTGAGCTGCTCACTTCGGCTGATCAGGTTGCCACGCCCTTCACAGAGCTTGTTGCGCGCGGCGGAGTAAGCCTTGTCGACCTGCTGCAAGCGACTGCCGAGCTCGTCCAGATCCTGGATGAACAAGACGAACTTGTCGTACAGCCAGCCGGCCCGCTCGGCGATTTCCCGCGCGTTCTGGCCCTGGCGCTCCTGCTTCCAGAGGCTGTCGATCACGCGCAGGGTGGCAAGCAAGGTGGTAGGGCTGACAATCACGATCTGCCGATCGAATGCCTCCTGGAACAGGTTCGGCTCGGCCTGCAATGCCGCGGAGAAAGCCGCTTCGATCGGCACGAACAGCAGCACGAAATCCAGGCTATGCAGCCCCTCGAGGCGGCTGTAGTCCTTGCCGGACAAGCCTTTGACGTGGCTGCGCAGCGATTGCACATGCTGCTTGAGCGCCGCTTCGTCATTGCCGCTGACCCACTGCTGATAGGCCGTCAGGCTGACTTTGGCGTCGACCACCACCTGCTTGTCGCCGGGTAGCATGATCAGCACGTCCGGCTGAAAGCGCTCGCCGTCGGCGCTTTTCAGGCTGACCTGGGTTTGGTACTCGCGACCCTTCTCCAGCCCTGCGTGTTCGAGGACCCGCTCAAGAATCAGCTCGCCCCAGTTGCCTTGAGTCTTTTGCCCTTTGAGCGCCTGGGTGAGGTTGGTGGCTTCATCCGACAGGCGCAGGTTGAGCTGCTGCAGACGCTCCAGCTCCTTGCTCAGCGAGAAGCGCTCACGGGCCTCCTGCTGGTAGGTTTCGTCGACGCGCTTCTCGAAGGCATGGATACGTTCCTTGAGCGGATCAAGTAACTGTCCGAGTTGCTGCTGGCTAGTCTGGGTGAAGCGCTGCTCGCGCTCGTCGAAAATCTTTGTAGCCATTTCGGCGAACTGCGCGCGCAGCGTGTCGCGGGCCTCTTGCAGGTCTTCCAGGCGCTGCTGATGGCTCTCCTGCTGCTCGCGCAGCTCGGCTTGCAAGCCGGCGGCATGGGCTTCCAGACGGCGTAGCTCGGACTCGCGGTTGCTGCGTTCGAGTTGCCAGGCATGGGCGGCGTCGCGGGCATTGTCACGCTCGACCTGCAGCAGCTCGACCTCGCGGCCCTGGGCGGCCAGGCTGGCCTGCTTGGCGCTATTGGCCTCGGCCAGGTCGCTGATTTCGTCACGGCTGGCATCAAGCTGGGCCTGCAGCCCTTGCTGGGCGAGCAATGCCGTGCTCAGGCGCTCTTCGAGCAAGGCCCATTGCCGTTGCTGGGCAGCATGGCGCTGCTGTAGGTGCCAGACCCAGCCCAGGCAAGGAATTGCCGCTGCTACAAGGCCCAGCACGATGCTGAGCAGATCCACCGCCATAGCTACCTCAATTGCGTCTATCCAGAGGCAGGCAGCTTAACAGGCCGGCGCAGCGGCTTCAGGAAGGATTGTGCTCGCTGGCCGGATTCAACCGGGCGTACTCGGCCTGAGCCTGCGGATCGCCGGCACGTGCGGCCTGGCGCAGCAGCTCGTGGCCGATACGCCGGTCGCGGGCATTGCCGCAGTCACGACAGAGCATCTGCCCCAGACGACTCTGGGCGACCACCACCCCTTGCCGCGCAGGCTGCTTGAGCAGGCGTCCAGCCAGGTGTTTGACGCTGTGCTTTTCGCCCAGGCGCGGGCTGTCGAGCAACCACAAGGCGACCTTCAAGGAAAAACGCTTGGGTGCGGGCGCAGATACAGGCGATGGAGCGAGGTTTTTACCGCGAAAATTCATAACCGACAGCGATGGCAATTCGTGAGGCGCGCCACTCTACCGGATTTTTCAACGGAAGGGCTGCGCCTCTGTTGATGAAATTTTCACAAAATCTGCCATTCCTTTATTGACCTTTTCAAACGGGCCACACTGCCCCGGGTATTTCGACAGGATTGTCCGACAGCAATCGAAAGTGCTGGCACGCCCGTGCTAGAGCGAACGCGCGGGACAATCCACAGAACCTGTGGATAACTCGGTGGACAACCACTTCATGATGTCTTCAAACCCTTGTGAAATGGGGGCTGCAGTCAAGTTGACGATTTTTTCACCAGCTCAAATAAGTGTTTTTTTTCATTGACTTAAGGACGCGGCCCAGGCATTGCCCGAGCTATCCGAACGAATGGCGCAGCCTGACAATAGCTGCGCTGAATGTGTACAAGTGCACCGCAATGCTGCAACCAAATGAGCCAAAGTGGCCCATCACGGCTCACGAAGGCTACACAATTGCCCCTTCACAGGCGTGTGCATAACCACCATAATGATCGGCTTCGCGGGTCATTCTCTAAATAAATTTGCTAGCCTCGGATTAATCCTGTAGGGTGGCCCTCGTTAGTACCCAGCTGAAAGTCAATTCTGGCCAGTAAGGTCCCTGCAGTGTCCGGCTCCCCCCAAGAGCACGAACTGCTGAAACAGGACCGGCCCTTTCGATGATTCACTCGGCAGCCAAAGCTGCTCAAGCGCGAATCACCCTTGCAGATTGATCGGGATCTTCACCCAGAGGCCATGAACCTTTGCCTCGGTGTGCCTGCCCGCCTTTTGACGTACCTACCAGTCAGCCAAGCGCCTACCTATTTTGATGCGCCACCTCTGGCTGCCCTGTTCCAGTCAGGTTCAGCGCCACTTTAATAAAGGCGTCACTGGAACGTTTATAAGATGCACGGATCGAATCCCGTGTCCAAAGCAGGAACCTCCACATAATGACAAATCATCATCAGTTTCACAGTGCCGTTGGCACGCTTTCTCAGGCCTTCGCTCCACTGAAGTGTCTTATCGTTGCCCCGCGTAAGGGCAGCTTCAGCTTCACCCTGGTTGACGAGCATGGCATTGCTTGCCACAGCGAACGTCTGTATCCAGAACAGTACAACCGCGCCGGCCCACTGCAGGCAGTGATCGACCGCACGCGTCAGTCGCTGGTCGCGTAAGGGCTGAATATCAGCCCATTCGCGCGCTGAATTTGCCATCGAAACTACTGCCGGTTGGCTCTTGGCTTAATTGCTGCAAAGCATATGGCCCCCAACCTCTGGCAGTAATCGATTTAAAAACAGGCCTTTACACCGTGATTATCACACTACACTTCAACTCGAGCGGTGCGATCCGCTTCCGACGGGCCTGACCCTTCCCCAGCTGCCAAGCTCCAGCGCCCGTCGGCCCTTAATTGAATGAGGGCATCATGGGTATCGCTGCCAGTGAATTGTGTCGCTATGTAATCAAACCCACCCTGGTTTACCTCGGCCGGCATTGCGCCAGCGCCGAAGCTTTGCTGCTGGGCGTTGCAGCCAGCCAGTCGGCTTTGGGCTCTGCCCTGCACGACCGCCGCGGGCACGGCCTCTACCGAATCGGCGAAAGCCGCCACCAGGCGCTCTGGGACGAATTTCTTGCCCACGACCCGGAACTAGCCAGCCTGATCCGCGGCCTGGCCAGCCAGCATGCCTTCCTGCGCGGGCCGCACCTGGAGCTGGCTGTCAACCTGCGCTACTCCACCGCCATCGCCTGGATGCTGATCGAACAGCGTGCGTTGCCCTTACCGGCGGCAGACGACCTGCTCGGGCACGCGCGAATATGGCGGCAGATTTTCCATCCGCAGGGACGGCTACGTGACTTTACCCATGCCTGGCATACCTGTATCGAGCCAGTGATGGCGCCGGAGTCGTAGGACTGCTCCTACAGAAATCGAGAAAAAACACGATTCTGGTCGGATTGTCCTACAAAACCGCTCTATCTCCTGCGTTTGGGGCTATAGCGCAGCGCGCGATTTGTTGGTAGCTTTTCGCCCCGGAGATCCCAAGGAGTTTCACAATAATGAAAAAATCAATGCTCAAAACCTCCCTCGGCGTTGCTGTTGCCCTCGCTTCCAGCCAATTGCTGGCCAGCGGCTTTGCGCTCAACGAGCAGAGCATCAGCGGTATGGGGACAGGTTTCGCGGGTCGTTCTTCTTCTGCCGAAGACGCCAGCACCGTGTTCGGCAACCCTGCCGGCATGTCGCGGCTCAAGCGCGAACAAGTCACCGTCGGTGGTGCAGCCGTGATTGCCAAGTCCAAGATCAGCGGTCAGGGCAGCTATGGCGGTGAAACCGATGGCGATATGGTGCCGGTCGTCGGCGTACCCATGGGTTACTACGTCAAGCCGATCGATGATCACTGGAGCGTCGGTTTTGGTGTCTATGTGCCGTTTGGTCTGGTTACCGACTACGGTAGCGACGACGCTGCGCGCTACTGGGGCAAGAAAAGTCACGTAGAAGTGGTCACCTTCCAGCCGACTGTTAGCTACGCCTTCAACGACAAAGTGTCGGTCGGCTTCGGCCCAACCTTCAACCGCATCGAAGGTGAACTGGGATCGAATCTGCGTAATCTGGTTCCAGGCGGCGCAGATGGTGAGGTCAAGATCAAGGGCGACGACGTTGCCGTAGGCTACAACATTGGCGTGATGGTGCAGGCGACCGATCGCACTCGCTTGGGTCTGACTTACCATTCGATGGTCGACTACAAGCTCGAGGGCAAGACCAAGGTCGGTTATTCGGTGCCGCCGCTGGGCATCAACATCGACGACAAGTTCGATGCGACTTTGAAGATCAAGACGCCTGAGTCAGTCGACTTCTCCGTTACCCACGAGTTGGACGATCAGTGGACCTTGTTCGCAGGCAGCACCTGGACTCGCTGGAGCCGACTGGAGGCCATTACCGTCAACAACGAGCTGCCAGCCGGTCTGGCTGCCAACCCGATTGGCGGCGCCTTCGGCACCATCAGCGAAGAGCAGCACTGGCATGACACCTGGGCGCATGCCATCGGCGCATCGTACAAGGTCAACAAACAGTGGACCCTGCGTACTGGCTTCTCGGTCGATCAGTCGCCGACCAACAACGAAAACCGCTCGCCGCGGATCCCGACTGGTGACCGCAAGATCTTCAGCCTTGGCGCAGGCTGGAGCCCGAACGACGACATGACCATCGACGTGGCCTACTCCTACCTGTGGGAAGAAGACACCAAGGTCAACAACCGTCCGGATACCCCGCAGGAAGGCGCCTTGAAAGGCTCGTACCAGGCCAAGTACGAAAACAGCGCTCATGGCGTAGGTGCATCGCTAACCTATCGCTTCTGAGGTTGAGGTAGGGGGGCCGCTCTGCGGCCCCCAATTCACGCTGGCACAGGCCAGACATCACCTAGACACTCCTGCAGATAATCCATGAATGCACGCACCTTGGCGGTCATGGCAGAGCGGTCCGCCACGCACACAAACACATCCATCGGCTCGGTCTGCGCGTAGGCCTGGCCTGCATCGCGGTTTTCAAACAACGCCACCAGCGCCCCAGACTGCAAATGCGGCCTGACGATAAACTCGGCCAGGCGAGTGATACCCCCGTCGTTCAAGGCCATTTGCGCCAATGCATCGACGTCATCGCTGACCAGCACCTGGCCAAACTCGGCGTCAAAGCGCAAGCCGTCACGGATGAACCCCCAGCGCAGGTAACGGCCATCCACCGGATACCGGAACACCAGGCAACGGTGCGTGCGCAGCGACTCGGGCGCAGGCGGCATGCCCATCTTGGCCAGATAACCGGGCGATGCACAGCAGACGAAAGGAATCTGCGCCAGATGCCGGGCGACCAGATTGTCTTCAAGCTGAGCGCTGATTCGCAGACTGACATCGACCCCTTCCCGAGCGTGGCTGACGCGTCGATCAGTCGTTATCAACTCTATTGAAAGATGTGGGTATCGCGCACTGAACGCCGGGATCAGCGGCGCCAGCACATGCCGGCCAAACGCCGAGGTTGAGGCAACGCACAGCCGCCCCTGAGGCTCGCTGTCCGGCGTGGTCACCGCCAGTTCGGCCAGCGCCAGATCATGCTCGATTTGCCTGACCCGCTCGTAATAAAGGCTGCCCGCGGGCGTCAGGCTCATGCTGCGCGTGGTTCGTGCCAACAGCCGCACCTGCAGGTGCGCTTCCAGCCGGGCCAGATTCTGGCTGACCGCAGCAGGCGAAAGGCCCAGCGTGCGAGCGCCAGCGGCAATGCTGCCGGCTTCGACCACCTTGATGAAGCTGCGAATGGTGTTGAGCAGGTCCACAGTACAGATCCCCGTATTCGTAAGATTCTCTTTATAAAGAACTCAACGAACCCGGTCTACAGGAGCAACCGAGCACTTGCTAATCTGCAGGCCTGAATCGGCTAACCAGCGAGAGCTCTCTCATGCAAGAACTGTCTCAAACCCGCTCTAAACGCAAATTGCGCCCCGCCGCCACGCCTTATGTATTCGCTCTGTATATGTCGGCGATCATGGCGTGCCTGATGTGCTTCGTCATCACCGCTGCCAACTCCGGCATCAATGACGAATACCTGCGCAACGTGTTCAAGGCCTACCAGCTGGCCATGCCGGTAGCCTTCCTCTGTGTGCTGATGGTACGGCCAGTGGTAGTGCGCCTGGTTGCAATTACCGTGCACCCGCACTGACATCACGGCTTGGACGCGATGGCCTTGGCGATTGCGGCCTTGAATTCCGGATCGTCCGGTTTGGTCAGACTGGAGAAGTTACCAATCACCTTGCCCTGGCGATCAACCACGTATTTGTAGAAGTTCCACTTTGGCGCGCTGCTTTGCTCGGCCAGCTTGACGAACAGCGGCGTCGCGTCGCTGCCGCGCACATGCTGCGCCTGGGTCATGGTGAAGGTGACGCCGTAGTTGGCGTAGCAGACCTTGGCGGTCTTCTCGCTGTCCTTGTCTTCCTGCTTGAAGTCATTGGAGGGCACGCCGAGGATTTCCAGGCCTTGCTCTTTATTGGCCTTGTAGACGGCCTCCAACCCTTCGAACTGCGGAGCGAAACCGCAATAGCTGGCAGTATTGACTACCACCAGCGGTTTGCCGGCGAAGCGCTGGCACAGGTCGATCTGCTCTTTGCCGCCCAGCTTGGGCAGGCTGCCCTGCAGGAGTTCGGGGCAGTCCGCCGCCCAGCTCGCGGCCAGCGGAGCCAGGCACAGCAACGGTATCGATAGCCAGCGTGCGCGCATCATTGTCAGTCACTCCTGCAAGTTCTTGAACCTGCAGGGTAGCCCTTAACAGACGCCCATGCCCAGCTGCATCAATGCCAGACCGCCCTGCTGCCATCCCCACCAGGCCACCGCCAGCAGCAGCAAGCCTGCCCCGGCCAGCAAGCCCTGCAGCACATAGCGCCTCATGCCGGCTGCGCCTGCAGGCGCGCGACAGGCCGTTCGCGTACTGGCCAATTGAGCCCAGCCGCGACCAGGCTGAGCACAATCGCGATCTGCCAGACCAGGTCATAGTTGCCCGTCTGGTCGTAAACCACCCCGCCCAACCAACCGCCGAGGAACGCCCCGATCTGGTGGAACAGGAAGACGATCCCGCCCAGCATCGACAGATTGCGCACGCCAAACAGGGTTGCCACCGTGCCGTTGGTCAGCGGCACCGTCGACAGCCACAGCAGGCCCATGGCGATGCCAAACAGGTAGGCGCTGAACTGGGTCACCGGCGCCCACAGGAACAGAACAATGACCACCGCGCGCAGCAGGTACAGCGCGGTCAACAGGCGTGGCTTGGACATCCGTCCACCGAGCCAGCCGGCGGTGTAGGTGCCGACAATATTGAACAAGCCGACCAGCGCCAGCACCGTTGTCCCGGTCGCGGCAGGCAGATGTTGGTCAACCAGATACGCCGGCAGGTGCACACCGATGAACACTACCTGGAAGCCGCAGACGAAAAAGCCCAGCGCCAGCAGCCAGAAGCCCGAATGCGAACAGGCCTCGCGCAGCGCCTGGCCGAGTGTCTGATCGACGCCCTGGCTGGGCATGGGGCGATCCTTGAGCATGGCCACGAACGGCACGATCAGCGCCACCATCAGGCCCAGCACCAGCAGCGCCGCCGACCAGCCCAGCCACTGAATCAGGCCTTGGGTGCCGGGCAGCATGGCGAACTGGCCGAACGAGCCGGCGGCGCTGGCGATACCCATCGCCATGCTGCGCTTTTCCGCTGGCACCGCGCGGCCGACCACGCCGAGGATGACCGAGAACGAGGTGCCGGACAGGCCGATACCGATCAGCAGGCCGGCGCTCAGCGACAGCGACCAGAGCGAGTCAGCCATGCTCATGGTCAGCAGGCCAGCGGTATAAAGGATGCCGCCAATGATCACCACTTTCGCCGCGCCGAGGCGGTCCGCCAGGGCGCCGGCGAAGGGCTGGGCGAGGCCCCAGATCAGGTTCTGCAGGGCAATGGCAAAGGCAAATACCCCACGCCCCCAGCCAAATTCCGTGCTCATGGGGTTGAGAAACAGGCCAAAGCCATGCCGCACGCCAAGCGACAAGGCCAGGATCAATGCTGCGCCGAGAAGCACCCAGCCGCTGGTTCGCCACACCGATGTCATTATTGTTATCTCCAGCAAGTCGCAAGGTTAATTACAGGTATATACCCGTTTATAGTCGAACCACGTCAGGCCAAAATGCCCAGCAAGCGCACCAGTTCGTCACGTTGTCCAGCGCCGAGCTTGTCCAGCAATGACAGTTGCGCCTGCTCCCAGGCCGGACCGGCGTCATGCAGGCAGGTCGCTCCCGCCTCGCTCAACAGCACCACCCGATTACGCTGGTCGGCACCCTCGGCCAACGTCACCAGGCCTTCAGCCTCGAGCACCTTGAGGTTGCGTCCCAGGGTACTCCGGTCCAGGCCCATGACTTGCGCCAGAGTGGTTATGCTCGGGCGGTCCAGCCGCTGCAGCTGACGCAACAGGGAAAACTGGGCGACGTTGATGCCGAAGTCAGCCAAGGCCTCGTCATAGTGTCGGCTAACCCCGCGGGCGGCACGACGTAGGTGGGTGCAGATGCATTCACTGGTCAACATGATTACGTGTATATACCCGCACCCCATTTGTTGCAACAGGTTTCATCTGCGCCGCTAAGCACCGGGGGCGCCTGCCTGCGGCTGCAAGCGTCGTCGAATCGGCTCGAATGCGGGGGTAGCCTTGCGCGCTATTGGATCTGCCGCGCCCTCATCAATGGCTTGCCAGTAACGCCATGGCACCTTGCCGGTGCCCAGCTCATAGTCCATGCCATCCCAGCTGTCTTCACGGAAGCTGTAGAAGGCCCAGTGCAGCGCGTTGCTGTCGGTAACTGCGAGCACGTCTTCTAGATATTGCTGGCAGCCGGGCAGACGGCGCATGCAACCGAACTCGCCGACCACCAGCCGCGAACGCGGCAGCTGCACGGCATCGGCCCAGTCCAGCGACTGCTGCAGGTATGCCGCCACTCGCTGGCCGTCCCAATACTCTTCGCGCCCGGCGAACGGCACCGTACCCGGATAGGCCAATGGCACCTTGCGGGTCATGTTGGGCGCGCTGGTGGCTGCGTACGGTTCGTACATATGCACGCTGTAGAGCAAGCGCTGATCAGCCAACGGCTCTGGCCAGTAACTGAACCCATCAGCCGCAGCAAACCAGCCGGCATCGAGCATGATCGGGGTGACGCTATCAACTTCTCGGACGGCTGCAATGATCTGCTTGTACAGCGCTGGCAGGTCGCGTGCGCCGCCCTGTTGCGCGGCGTACCACTGGCGCATCTGCTGGCGGTCGGCATGCTCGGCCAGCCCGCCCTGCTTTTCTGGCGCTGGTTCGTTGATCAAGTTGTAACCAGCGACTGCCGGATGGTCCTTGAGCACGTCCGCCAAGTCACCCCAGAACGCAGCGGCCTGGTCCCAATAGCGTTTGTCTTGCCACAGGCGGTCATCGAATTGGCCTTGGTTGTTCTGCGACCAGCGCATACCCGGCAACGACAGCGGCGCGATAACCACCTTGAGCCCGGCGGCATGGGCGTGGTCGAGCACCTGACGTAACTGACTCACGTCAGCAGCCGCCAAGCCTTGGTAGGCGTCGGCATCGCCGAGCAGGAAGTCGCGTTGCTCCGGGCGCCATTTGTCGTAGGACAACCGCACCCAGGTGGCGCCGTAGCCATGCAAGGCTTCGAAGTAGGCTTGGGTCGGTGGGAGCCGATTGAAACTGTTGCCGCCATGGCGCGGTGTATCCCAGAAACTCATCAGATCGGCCGCAGTAACGTGCGCGCTGGTCAGGAGCAACAGGCTGGCGAGAATCCACTGACGCATGAGCAGTGCCTCCAAGGTAGAGGTTAACGGGCGGCCGAGGATACGCCCGCCCCTGCTCAGCGGCATCTAATGAACGATTGCCGCAAATTGCGCGATATTTCCAAACATGTTCCGACCGCATATGACTCAGGCCAGTGGCATCAAGGCCAGGCTCAGCACCACTGTCAGCTCCAGCAATTCCAGTACGGCACCGGCGGTATCGCCGGTAGTACCACCCAGCCGACGGCACATCGCCCGGCGCAGGCCGATAAACACCAGCAACGCCAGCAGCCCTGTCCACAGCGCAGCCCAGCCGCCGAGCCAGACGCAGCCCAGCACGGTGGCGAGCAGGACTCCGTTGCCGGCGCGACGCGGCAAGTGCTCTGCCAGGGCTTGCCCCAGGCCACCTGCGCGCACATACGGAGTACTCAGGAACAACCCAAGCATCGCCGCCCGCCCAACTACAGGCGCCAGCAGCAGCCAAGCCCCCGCGCCGCGCTCGATCAATACCCACAGCGCGCAGAATTTGAGCAGCAGCACCAGCATCAGGGTGACCACTGCAATCGGCCCGCTGCGCGGGTCTTTCATGATCAGCAGCGTGCGTTCACGATCACCGAAGCCGCCCAGCCAGGCATCGGCGCTGTCGGCCAGTCCATCCAGGTGCAGCGCCCCGCTGAGCAGTACCCACAGTGTCAGCAGCAGGGCAGCCTGCAACGGCGCGGCGGTGCCTTGCAAGAGGTAGCTGGCCAGCCACAGCAGCACGCCAAACAGCAAGCCCACCAACGGATAGAACAGCAACGAGCGGCCCATCTGACGCGCCTCGGGCATGCCTGCCAAGGTCACGGGCAGGCTGCTGAGAAACTGCAGGGCGATCCACCAGGGCAGCATCTCAGAGCACCTCGTGAAGGATGCCGGCCTGCCACTGCAGGCGCGCCCGCGCACCGTGGCCGACCTCGACCTGCAGCAACTGCTCACGCGGCAAGCCCCGCGCCCGCGCCAGCAGCAGGCGCATCACACCGCCGTGGGTCACCAGCAATACATGCCGCCCGGCATATTCGAGCGCAAGGCGGTCGATGGCCGCCAGCACCCGTTCAGCGAAGTCAGCCACGGGCTCGCCGCCGGGCGGCGTGTAGGCGTAAGGATCGGCCCAGAACCGGCCGAGCTGATCGGCCTGGTCCTGCATGATCTGCAGCGCGGTGCGCCCCTCCCAATCACCGAAGTGCAGTTCACGGATACCCGCTTCGCGCTGCACCGGCAGCGCCAGTTGCTGCCCCAGCTCGTCGGCAAACAGTGCACAGCGCTGCAATGGCGAGGTGATCAGCGCCTGCCACGGAGCGGTCTGCTCCACTGCCGTACGCATCTGCGCCCACCCCTTGGCCGTCAGGGCGTCATCCAGGCTGCCACGCAGGCCGCCGCCCAGTTCGGTTTCGCCATGGCGCAGCAGGTCGATGATCATGCCGGGCGATCCGCGACTGCCGCTTCGGCAAAGGTCGCCATTTGCCCGTGCAGCGCGCAGGCCAGCCGCAGCAGCGGCACCGCCAGAGCTGCGCCACTGCCCTCGCCCAGACGCAGGCCGAGGGCCAGCAACGGCTCGGCGTGCAGCGCCTCGAGCAGCACCTGATGGCCCGGCTCGGCGCCCTGATGGGCAAACAACAGCCAAGGCCGGCACTGCGGATTGAGGCGCACGGCGACCAGCGCCGCGACGCTGCAGATAAAGCCGTCGACCAGAACTGCAACACCCTGCTGGGCACAGCCCAGATAAGCCCCCACCAGCGCGGCAATTTCAAAGCCGCCGACACAGGCCAGCGCCCGCAGCGGGTCATCTGCCTGCAGGCCATGCAGTTTCAGCGCGCGCTCGATCACGGCGGCCTTGTGTTGCACGCCGGCACTGTCCAGGCCAGTGCCCGGGCCACTCAGTTCACGCGCTGGGCAAGCCAGCAGCACGCTGGCCAGGGCCGCCGCAGCAGTGGTGTTGCCGATGCCCATCTCACCGCCAATAAACAGCTGAGTACCCTGCTCGGCAGCACGCTGGGCGCTGTCGCGGCCGGCCTGCAGGGCGGCCTGCAATTGCGCGTCGGTCATCGCTGGCTGCTGAGCGAAGTTGGCGGTACCGGCCCCCAGTTGCAGGTGGCGTACACCTGGCAGCTGCAGGCTTGGCTCGATGGTACCGAGGTCGACCACCTCAAGGCTCGCACCCAATTGCCGCGCCAGTACGCTGATCGCCGCACCGCCGCCGACAAAGTTACGCAGCATCTGCCCGGTCACTGCCTGCGGGTAGGCCGAGATGCCCTCTGCGACTACGCCATGGTCACCGGCAAAAATGCTGATGGCGACCTGCTCCAGGCTTGGCCGCTCGCGGCCCTGCAGGCCGGCCAGGGTCAGCGTAAGGGTTTCCAGCTGACCGAGTGAGCCGGCCGGTTTGGTCAATTGCTGCTGACGCGCACGGGCCTGTTCGATGGCGGCGTGATCAACAGCTTGGCAGGCATCACGCCACCAGAAAGTGTTCATAGAGCAGGTCCTTTAAGCATGAGAGGGAGGCCGGCGACCGTCAGCACTACGCGCTGGCAGCGCTCGGCCACTGCCTGGTGCAACAGGCCGGCCAGATCGACGTAGCGGCGGGTCAGTTCGCCCATGGGCACCACGCCCAGGCCGCTTTCGTTGCTCACCAGAATAAGCGTGCCCGGCAATCTCGGCAGGCACTCGAGCAGCGCATCGCGCTCGGCGGCGAGGCGCTCGGGGTCGTCGAGCATGAGCAGGTTGGTCAGCCACAGGGTCAGGCAGTCGATCAGCAGGCAGCGGCCTTCGGCGGCTTCGGCGCGCAGCACAGCGGCGAGCTGCACGGGCTCTTCGATCAGGCCCCAATGTGCCGGACGGCGCTGGCGATGCAACTGCACGCGCTCGTTCATTTCGCCGTCGAGGGGCTGGCTGGTGGCGATGTAAGTCACCGGCAGTCCGCAGCTGTCTGCCAGTTGCTCGGCCAGGCGGCTCTTGCCCGAGCGGGCACCACCCAGAATCAGACTATGCATGGGCGGCGACTCCACACAGTTGGCGCAATTGGTCAGTGTCCAGGTGCTTTTCGATCAGGTCAGCCAGGCGCTCGATATCGCGCTCGCGCAGTGCTTCATAGTCGATGCTCTGCACGGCTTCCAGGCCCGCCCAGCGCAGCAGCGCCGCGCAGGACTGGCTGCCTTCGAACAAGCCGTGCAGATAGGTCGCGAGGATCTGCCCATCAGCGCTGATTGCGCCGTCGCAGCGGCCGTCGGCCAAGACCACCGCAGGTCGCTCCAGCGCCGCGCCCTGGGTGACGCCAGCGTGGATCTCGTAGCCGGCCACCGGTGACTGCTCCAGCAGCAGTCTGCCGGCAACATTGCGCAATTGTTTGTCGGCTGCAAGTTCGGTGACGAAGTCGAGCAGGCCCAGACCCGGGCTGGTGCCTGCCGGACCCTCCAGCCCGAGCGGATCGCGCACTTCATGGCCGAGCATCTGCAAACCTCCACAAATGCCGATCAGCTTGCCGCCGTAGCGCAGGTGACGCTCGATGGCCGTGGCCCAGCCACGCTCGCGCAATTGAGCGAGGTCGGCGCGCACGCTCTTGGAGCCGGGCAGGATGATCAGGTCGGCCGGCGGGATCGGCTGGCCGGGCCCGATGAACTGCAGATCGACCTGCGGATGCAGGCGCAGCGGGTCGAAATCGGTGTGGTTGCTGATCCGCGGCAGCACCGGCACGATCACCTTGAGCGCCCGCTCGGCCTTGGCCGGCTGGCGCGCATCGATGGCGTCCTCGGCCTCCAGGTGCAGATCGGTAACGTACGGCAGCACGCCCAGCACCGGTTTGCCGGTGCGCTGCTCGAGCCAGTCGAGGCCCGGCTGGAGCAAAGCGATGTCGCCACGAAAACGATTGATGACAAAACCTTTGACCCGCGCCTGCTCGCTGGCCGAGAGCAGCGCGAGGGTGCCCACCAGATGGGCGAACACGCCACCACGGTTGATATCAGCCACCAGAATCACCGGGCAGTCGACCGCCTCGGCAAAGCCCATGTTGGCAATGTCGCCAGCACGCAGGTTGATCTCGGCCGGCGAGCCGGCGCCTTCGACCATCACCACCGGATATGCCGCTTGCAGGCGTTGGTGCGAGGCCAGCACGGCCTGCATGGCGATGGCCTTATAGTCGTGATAGGCGACCGCATTCATGCTGGTCACGGCGCGGCCATGGATAATCACCTGGGCACCGGTGTCACTGTTGGGCTTGAGCAGCACCGGGTTCATGTCGGTGTGCGGTGCCAGCCGGCACGCTTGCGCCTGCACAGCCTGGGCACGACCGATTTCGCCGCCGTCGGCAGTGACAGCACTGTTGAGCGCCATGTTCTGCGGTTTGAACGGCACCACGGCAACGCCCTGGCGCAGCAGCCAACGGCACAAGGCAGTCACCAGGGTGCTCTTGCCGGCGTCGGAGGTGGTGCCTTGCACCATGAGCGTGGTCATGCCGATTCCTTTTGATAGTCAGCCAGCGCCTGGGCCAGGCGCTGCTCTTCTGCCGCGCAGGCGGGCAGGCCGAAGCGCAGCGCTGCGGGGTGCTCGAACAGGCGCACGAGGATGCCGCGGCGGGCGAGAAATGCATGCAGATGACGGGCTTGTTCAAAACGCAGGTACTGAAACAGCTCGCAGCCGCCGGTTGCGCTCAGGCCTGCGTCGTCCAGCACAGTCGCCAGGCGCTGGCTGGCCTGCGCGCAGCGGACGGTCTGGGCCAATTGCGCAGCGCTGTCGTTGAGGCAGGCCTGACCCAGCACGCGGGTCGGCCCCGGCACGGTCCACGGCCCGAGCAGTTCGGCCAGGCGGGCCAACAGGCTTGGTTCGGCCATGGCAAACCCCAGCCGCACACCGGCCAGGCCAAAGAATTTGCCGAACGAACGCAGCACGATCAGCCCCGGTCGCTCGGCACAGTCGACCACGCTTTGGGCTGGGCCGGTATCGATGAACGCCTCGTCGATCACCAGCCAAGCACCACGCCGAGCCAGCCGTGCATGCCAGGCAAGCAACTGCTCGCGCATGAACAGCCGGCCGCTGGGGTTGTTGGGGTTGACCACAACAAGCACGTCGAGGCTATCCAGCACCTGCTCGACATCATCCTCGGCCAGCTCGATCAGTTGGTGCCCGGCACGCTGCCAGGCGTAGGGATGTTCGGCATAGCATGGCGTCAGCACCCCTACCCGGCCCGCCGCGCGCAGGTGTGGCAAGGCTTGAATGGCGGCCTGCGAGCCTGCCACGGGCAGCAGCTGCGTGGCGCCGTAGTAGTGACGCGCAGCTTGCTCCAGACCATCTTCGCTCTCCGGCAAGCGCGCCCAGGCAGCCTGCGCAATCGCCGGGATTGCAAAGGGCCATGGGGCAATACCGCTGGACAGGTCCAGCCACTGCTCGCGGGCAATCCCGTACTCACGCACTGCGCGTTGCAGGCGGCCGCCATGTTCAAGCATTCAGATACGCTCCCAGACAGATCAGCAGCAGCCACAACCAGACGCCGCGTTGCACCAGGCTCCAGCCGCGCTCGATGGCGTCGGCATCGGCCGGTGGCCCCTCGCCCAGCTGCGGCCGCTCGTGCAGCTCGCCGTGATAAACCGCAGGGCCACCCAGCTCGACACCGAGCGCACCGGCACCGCTGGCCATCACCGGGCCTGCGTTGGGGCTGTCCCACAGCGGCGCCTGACGCCGCCAGCAGGTCAGCGCCAGGCGGGTCTTGCCGAGCAGCGCGTAAGTAAGGGCGACCAGCCTTGCAGGAATGTAGTTGAGGACGTCGTCGATGCGCGCCGCCGCCCAGCCGAAGCGCTCGAAGCGTTCGTTGCGATAGCCCCACATGGCATCGAGCGTGTTGCTCAGCCGGTACAGCACCACCCCGGGCGCACCGGCGATGATGAACCAGAACAAAGCAGCAAACACTGCATCGCTGCCGTTCTCCAGGACTGATTCGCTGGCAGCGCGGGCGACGGCAGTTTCGTCCAGTTCAGCGGTCTCGCGGCTGACCAGGTAGCCGACCCGACGCCGGGCTTCGGCCAGATCACCGCGGCGCAGTGCGTCAGCCACCGGCATTACGTGCTCACCCAGGCTACGCAGCCCCAACGCACAGTACAGCGCCAGCACATCGACCAGCCAGCCGATCAGCGGCAGCCAGGACAGCAACAGTGCCAGCAAGGTCAACGGCACCACGGCCAGGAACCAGGCGCTGACGCCATGGCTGCGCCAGCCGCGACCACCCGCATTCAGGCGCTGCTCCAGGCGTGCGGCAAAATTGCCGAAAGCAACCAGCGGGTGGCGCCGTTTCGGCTCACCCAGCAGCGCGTCGAGGGCAACACCGGCGACGGTCAGCAAGGCCACGCTCATGCGCGTTCTCCCCATTGGTTTTCGTAGAGCATGGCGCTCAGTGGCTGTTGTTCGGCCCAGTTTTCCAGGGCCAGCATCGGTGCTGGGTAGAACGCCTCGACCGGGCCCAGGCAGAGCACCGCCACCGGCTTGGCATCGGCTGGCATGGCCAGCAGCTCGGCCAGTGCCTGCGGGTCGAACAACGATACCCAGCCCATGCCCAGGCCTTCGGCGCGCGCGGCCAGCCAGAGGTTCTGGATCGCGCAGGCGAGCGAGGCCAGGTCCATTTCCGGCAGGGTGCGGCGGCCGAAGATGTGCGCTTCGCGCTTGTCCATCAGCGCTGCCACCCAGAGCTCGGCGCAGTCGTTGATGCCTTCGACCTTGAGCTTCATGAATTCGTCGGAGCGCTCGCCAAGGGCTTCGGCGGTGCGCGCCCGCTCCTGCTCGACCAGTGTCTGGATGCGTCCGCGCAAGTCGCGCTGACTGATGCGGATAAACCGCCACGGTTGCATCAGGCCAACACTGGGGGCCTGATGCGCGGCCGCCAGCAGGCGTGTAAGCACCTGCGGCGCTACTTCGCCACCGGCAAAGTGGCGCATGTCGCGGCGCTCACCGATCGCCCGGTAGACCGCGGCGCGTTCGGCATCGGAGAAGGCATGCTCGCTCATGGTCGCAACAGCGCCGCCGCCGCGTGTGGGTCGGAGGGGAAATAGAAGTGCACGTAAGAAGCCGTCAGCCGGCCCAGGCGGTACACCGCCTCGTTGCCGCGGCCGCCGTTGGGGCTGAGGCCACGGGCGATTGGCTCCAGCTCGCTGGTGGTCAACGAGTGGTGATAGGTGTGTCCGCGCAGGGTGCCTTCGGGCAGTTCCACCGCTTGCAGGGCCAGTGCTGCCAGGCGCTTCTGCATCACCGCCTCGCCAGTCAACAAACCAACCAGCGCGGCGCGTTCACCGGCAACATCGGTCAGGTTTTCAAGCAGGTAGAGCATGCCGCCGCACTCGGCCAAAAGCGGCTTGCCAACATTATGGTGAGCGCGAATCGCGTCCAGCATCGGCGTATTGGCGGCCAGCGCATGGTGGTGCAATTCGGGGTAGCCGCCTGGCAGATATAGGCTGTCGACCTGCGGCAGCTCGCTGTCGTGCAGCGGCGAGAAAAACTCCAGCTGAGCCCCCATGGCCCGCAGCAAGTCGAGGTTGGCGCCATAGATGAAGGCAAATGCTTCGTCTTGCGCCACACCGATGCGCACCCCGGCCAACGAGGGCAACGGTGCTGGCAAAGCGGGGCCATCGAAGCTCACCGCTGGCGGCAGCGCTGCATCGCAGCTGCCAGCCAGGGCCTCGGCGGCGGCGTCGAGGCGCTGGTCAAGGTCGTTCAGTTCGCTGGCTTGCACCAGGCCCAGGTGGCGACTCGGCAGCTCGATGCCGCGCTCGCGCGACAGCCCGCCGTACCAGCGCAGGCCTTCGGTCAGGCTGCCTTCAAGTAGTTGCGCGTGGCGCAGGCTGCCAACCCGATTGGCCAGCACCCCGGCGAACGGCAAATCGGCCTGGTAGCGTGCCAGGCCCAGGGCCAGCGCACCAAAGGTCTGGGCCATGGCGGTACCGTCGATCACCGCCAGCACCGGAACGCCGAAATGGCGCGCCAGATCAGCGCTGGACGGAGTGCCATCGAACAAGCCCATGACCCCTTCGATGAGGATCAGGTCGGCCTCGCCGGCAGCTTCCCAGAGCAGTCGCCGGCTCTCTTGCGCGCCAATCATCCACAGATCGAGCTGGTACACCGGTGCGCCGCTGGCCCGCTCCAGAATCATCGGGTCGAGAAAGTCCGGACCGCACTTGAACACCCGCACCTTGCGCCCGAGGTTGCGGTGCAAGCGCGCCAGGGCTGCGGTCACGGTGGTCTTGCCCTGCCCGGAAGCGGGCGCTGCGATCAGCACCGCCGGGCACCGGCGCGGGTCACTCATAGTTCCACGCCCTTCTGCGCGCGGATACCGGCCTGGAAGGCGTGCTTGAGCATGCCCATCTCGGTGACGGTGTCGGCCAGTTCGACCATTTCCGGTTTGGCGCCGCGGCCGGTGACGATCACGTGCTGCATTGGCGGACGAGCCTGAATGTCACTGAGCACCTGGTCCAGATCGAGGTAACCATGCTTGAGGGCGATGTTCAGCTCATCCAGCACAACGAAATGAATCGACGGGTTCTGCAGCATTTGCCGCGATACTGCCCAGGCGGCTTCTGCCGCGGCGATGTCGCGCTGGCGGTCCTGGGTTTCCCAGGTGAAGCCCTCGCCCATCACGTGGTAGCGCACCTGCTCAGGGAAACGGCGGAAGAACAGCTCCTCGCCGGTGCTGTTGCGGCCCTTGATGAACTGCACCACGCCGCACTGCATGTCATGGCCCAGCGCGCGGGCGAGCATGCCGAAAGCCGAGCTGCTTTTGCCCTTGCCATTACCGGTCAGCACCAGCAGCAGGCCGCATTGATTGGGAGAGTTGGCGATGCGCTCGTCGATGATCGCCTTTTTGCGCTGCATGCGCGCCAGGTGGCGTTCGTCGCGTTCGGGGTTGTCGCTCATAAGGTTCTCCGCAAGTGCCTGCGCGCGCACCGGGCGGCGACAGATCGAAAGGCAGGCAAACGGAGAACGCGCAGGCGCCGTGGCGCAAACCACAGTGAACTGTGCATCACCCTCCGTGATGCCGTTGGCAGTAACAGGCCGGTCTCCGGGCTCGTGAGCGCTACGTACGCGGCTCACCTACCGTTGCGGGGGCAGCGCCGGACTGGTACCGGCTTCCCAGTTTCACCCCGCCAGACCGCAGTCCGCAGGGCACCTGAAACACGCCGCGAAGGTTAGAGGGTTGCACCGGGAGCGTCAATGAAACAAGGCCGGTTTGGCCTGGATCAATGGCCGATTCGACAGTACAGCGCAGACTGCTAGCATTGATATCATATCGCCATCACTGTAGCTGACCGCGATAATCACAATAAGGAGTGCGCAGCATGCAAGGTCTGATCATCAACAACCCGCGCCTGGAGTTTTTGCGTCCTGCCCTGGAGCGCTGGGTCGACTGCATCGATCGCTTCGCCGAACTCAACCATGCCAGCGACGCGCCGTACTGGCATGGTGCAGCGGCCAACGTCGGCCTGCTGGCTGCGGCCGCCTGGCAAGCCGAGCTGGTCGCCCTGACCCAGTTTGCCAGCAGCAAGCAACGCGAAGAAGGCGAGCGCGAAGGCCGTTGTGACCTGGCCATCAGCACCGCCGAGGAGTCGATCCACCTGCACGCCAGCCAGCGCTGGCCGCGCATCGCCCGGCTCGACCTGACCGCCGCCCTGCATGAAACCACCAGCGCCGCCAAGCCAGTTGCCTATGCCAGCCAGCTCAAAGCCGGGGCGCTGTTCGTCAGCCCGTGGAAAGCCGGCCAGCACGCCAGCCCGGAAGAACTCCAGGACCTGGTCGATGACCTGCAAAAGCACACCGCCTGCGCCGTTGCCTGGTACTTCCCGTACGCCTATCGCAAACTGCACAACGAGCTCGGCCAGTATTTCCCAGGTGTTGCATTGCTGTTCAAGCAAGCGTGAAGCACCCCTGCGCCGCGCCGGGTTGAACCTCGCCCGGCGGCTATGGTTCTGTATGCCATAGCCCTTGTCGAGAGCCCGCCCATGAACAGAATGCGCAGTGCCGTTGTGCTCGCCTTGCTCGCAGGCCTCGGCGGCTGCGGCGAGACCGCCAGCCTCAGGGTCAACGATGGCATCGGCCCCACACCGCAGTTACCGGCGCCAAACAAAACCCTGCTGCCAACCGTCAACGTCGCGCCGGCGGTCGGCTGGCCGCAGGGTGGCAAACCGGTTGCAGCGGCCGGCACTCAGGTTGCGCTATTTGCTGACCACCTCGACCATCCGCGCTGGCTGCATGTGCTGCCCAATGGCGACGTGCTGGTCGCCGAAACCAACGCACCGGCCAAGCCGGACGACGGCAAAGGCCTGCGCGGCTGGTTCATGAAACGAGCCATGTCCTTGGCCGGTGCAGGCGTCCCCACCGCCAACCGCATCACCCTGCTGCGCGACCGCGATCATGACGGCGTTGCCGAAACCCGCAGCCGCTTTATCGAAGGGCTCAACTCGCCCTTCGGCATGGTGCTGGTAGGCAAGGACCTGTACATCGCCGACACCGACAAGCTGCTGCGCTTCGATTACGTGACCGACGCGTTGCAGATCGACGGGCGCGGGCAGAAGGTCATCGACCTGCCGGGTGGCACCCTCAATCACCACTGGACCAAGAACGTGATTGCCAGCCCCGACGGGCGCAAGCTGTACGTCACGGTAGGCTCCAACAGCAACGTGGCAGAGAACGGCATGCAGCAGGAGCAAGGCCGCGCGGCGATCTGGGAAGTGGACCGCGCTACCGGCAGCCACCGCATCTTCGCCTCCGGGCTGCGCAACCCGAATGGATTGGCCTGGCAGCCGCAATCCGGGGCGCTATGGACGGCAGTCAACGAGCGCGACGAGATCGGCAGCGACCTGGTCCCGGACTACATCACCTCGGTCAAGGATGGCGGTTTCTACGGCTGGCCGTACAGCTACTACGGGCAGCACGTAGACGTGCGGGTGCAACCACAAGACCCAGCCAAAGTCGCCCAGGCGCTGGTACCGGATTACGCCGTGGGGCCACATACCGCTTCGCTTGGCCTGGCGTTTATCGAGCCAGGTTTATTGCCCGCACCGTTTGGCCGTGGCGCGCTGATTGGTCAACACGGCTCGTGGAACCGCAAGCCACACAGTGGTTACAAAGTGATCTTTGTGCCGTTCGATGCGAATGGCAAGCCGGCAGGCCAGGCAATAGACCTGCTGAGCAGTTTCTTGAATGAACAGGGTGAGGCAATGGGCCGGCCGGTTGGCGTGGTCAGCGATCAGCGCGAAGGCGTGCTGGTGGCTGATGATGTGGGCAACGTAATCTGGCGAGTGAGCGCAGCGAAGTAACTGAAAAAGCCACTCAGCCACTGCTTTTGACTCTCGCCCTTGATCTGCGCCAGCGCAGCGAGGCGTGCTCTTGACCTTGATCTGCTTTTGATCTTGATCCACCGGCGACTCAGGAGGCCGAGCGCAGGTCTTGCGAAGGGAGGTGCCGGCCATGGATGGCCGGCAAGCGCTGCGGCCCAGGATGGGCCGTACAGCGCGGTCCTCCCGGGAGCAAGACCGGAGCGAGGGAACCCCGCAGCGCAGCGGAGGGGCCGGATGTGGAGCCAAGCATTTTTTTGGTTACTTTTTTGGGGCGTTTGCCAAAAAAGTGACTCGCCGCAAGGGCGAAAGGGGCCCGCAAGGCCACCACAGAGAATGGATAAGCACGCAGCAATCGTGAACGACCCGGACATCGCTGGGGCCGCTACGCAGCCCTTTCGCGACACAAGGCCGCTCCTACAGGGGCCGCGCAGGTCGCTAATTCAGGGATTCTGCGCCAAATGCCCAGCCGGCAATATCCGCTTGGCCTGCAAATACGCCTTGGCCCAATAGCTATTACTCAGATAATCCAACCGCACAGTCCCGCCAGTCCGCGGCGCATGCACAAACCGCCCTTCCCCGACATAGATCCCGGCATGGCTAACCTGCGAGCCACCCCCGGTAGCAAAGAACACCAAATCCCCCGACTGCAGCGAATTGACATCAATGCTAGGCGCCCGCATCACAATCATCTCGCGAGTCGACCGCGGCAAGCTGATACCAGCAGCATCCCGGTACACATAGCCAATCAGCCCACTGCAATCAAAGCCCGAATCCGGCGTATTGCCGCCCCAGCGATAAGGCGTGCCAACCAACCCGATAGCCCGGAACAACACATCCGCCGCAACCGGCGAAGAGCTGGGTTGTTGATTGAAGGTGATTTGTGGCTGAACCACAGGCGCCGGTGCCGGAGCACGGCTGGAGCAGGCAGCGAGCATCGCCACCAGCGAAAGAAATGCGAAGCGCGCCACTGTCACCATGGCTGAAACTTCCTGTAAGAGGCCGATCGACCGCAGTCGAAAAGAGTTGAGAAATTAGATTAGACGCTTTCTGTAAATGCGCACGGCGGCGAGCTTTATAAGCATCGCCGCCGTGCGAATATAGCAACTGGCTATCAGTTACGCGAGATCATCGTTGGCGCCATGGCCAGGGCGCGTTTGGCCTCGATAAAGGTCTTGCTCCAGTAGCGATCCTGGAGATTATCGATGCGCACACCACCGCTGCGACGGCTGCTCGAGTGGATGAACTGATTGTCACCCAGGTAAATGCCGGCATGGCTTACCCGACCGCGACCGTTAGTGCTGAAGAACAGCAGGTCGCCTGGCTTGAGCTTGTTGCGGGCTACTTTGGGTGCGTCGACATTGATCATTTCGCGGGTCGAGCGTGGCAGGTTCATGCCAGCCTCTTCGCGGAACAAATAACCGATGAAACCGCTGCAATCGAAACCGGACTTCTCCGAAGTGCCGCCAAAGCGATAGCGGGTGCCGATCAAGGCCATGCCGCGCTCCAGAATGCTGTCGGCAAGGACAGGCAACTGGTAAGGCTTGCTGCTGGAGAATGCCTCGAGGTCATCCTCGGTAGCCATTGGCTCTTCGCCGAAGACCGAAGAAGCAGAAGGTTTGATCAGGTCCGCAGACTGTGCGGCAACCTGTGGGTGATCCTGGGGCTCGGAAACCGGGCTATGCGCCGCGCAGCCAAAAAGCAGGGTCACAAGTGCGAGTGGCACGAGGGGTGCGAAGTGCTTGAGCATGTGCACGACCGTGTCTTTAGTTCTAAAGGAGGCTGCGACTATGCCTTCTATCAAGGTTATTTGCAAATTTTATCGAAAAAAATGTGACTTTTCCGTTTTTCCGCTGTAGCCCGCTGGTTTCAGGGCTTTACCAGCCCAGAGTTTCTTTCAGAAAAGGGATGGTCAGCTTGCGCTGAGCCTGCAGCGAGGCCTGATCAAGCCGCTCAAGCAGATCAAACAACGCACTCATGCTGCGCGCGCCGCGGGTGAGGATGAAATGGCCGACCTCGTCGGTCAGGTGCAAACCGCGGCGCGAGGCACGCAGTTGCAGGGCGCGCAGCTTGTCTTCATCGGACAGCCCGCGCATCTGGAAGATCAGCGCCAGGGTCAGGCGCGACTTGAGGTCGGCAAGCTTGATCGGCAATTCGCGCGGCGAACTGGATGCGGCCAGCAGCAAGCGTCGGCCGCTGTCGCGCAGGCGGTTGAACAGATGGAACATGGCCTCTTCCCAGTCGGCTTTACCAGCGATCACATGCAGATCGTCGATGCACACCAGCTCGTACTGTTCGAGGTGATCGAGCAGCTCGATACCGCGATCGAGCAACTGCGCCAGGGGCAGGTAGACCGCCAGCTCCCCGCGCTGCTGGAAACGCTGGGTGGCAGCCTGCAACAGGTGGGTGCGACCCACACCCTGCTTGCCCCATAGATAGATGAGGCTCTCGGTCCAGCCGGCGTCGGCTTCGCACAAGCGCTCGACATAGCCCAGTGCTGCGGCATTGGCGCCCGGATAGTAGTTGATGAAGGTGGCGTCATCTCGCAGACGCACACCCAGGGGCAACTGGATCGGTTTCATGCTGGGCTGACGGTCACGAGGACCACGGGGCCTTGGAGGAAAGTCTGCAAAGTCTATACCTGCAGCGCGGGCGGCACAATCAGCGCCGGCGAGAGGGCAAGTAAAATCAAGGGCTTGCACCGAAGCGGGGGCTGCACTCGCAGCCCCCTCCCCCGCGTTAAAGCTGAGGGTCTTCTTCGCCGCCGTACAGGTCCGACTCCTTGTACATCTCGTGGGCATGGCGCAGCAGCACCATGATCACCGCGGCTACCGGCAAGGCCAGCAGGACACCAGTGAAGCCAAACAGCTCACCGCCGGCGAGGATCGCAAAGATCACCGCCACCGGGTGCAGGCCAATCCGGTCGCCTACCAGCAGCGGAGTCAGCACCATGCCTTCAAGCGCTTGGCCGATCATGAACACAGCAACGATACCCAGCATCGGATAGAGGTCACCGCCGAACTGGAACAGCCCGGCAATCAGCGCCGCGCCAATGCCGATGATGAAGCCCATATAAGGCACGATTGCAGCAAGGCCGGCCAGCAGGCCGATCAACAAGCCAAGCTCGAGGCCGACCAGCATCAGGCCACTGGCATAGATCACCCCCAGCGCCAGCATCACCAGCAACTGCCCACGAACAAATGCACCAAGCACTTCGTGGCATTCGCCTGCCAGCTCGACGATCTGCTCTTCGCGCTGACGCGGCAGCAGGCTGCGCAGCTTGGCCATCATCAGGTCCCAGTCACGCAGCAGGTAAAAGCCCACTACCGGGATCAGCACCAGATTGGCCAGCCAGGCCAGCAGGGCCAGGCTCGACGCCGTGGCCTGACTCAGTACCGCACTGACAATGTCGGTGGTCTGGCCCATATGCTCGCTGATGGCGGCCTTGATCTTGTCAAACTTCCAGAAACCATCGGCCAGCCCCAAGCGGGTTTGCACCCACGGCAGCGCCACATGCTGCAGCCAGTCGAGCATCTGCGGCGTCAGCTCGTACAGGCGTACCAGCTGCTTGGCCAGCATCGGGATCAGCACTAGCAGCAAGGCCATGAAGATCAGCGTGAACAAGGCGAACACCACCACTACGCCCCAGGTGCGAGACAGACCCGCCCGCTCCAGGCGGTCGACCAACGGGTCAGCCAGATACGCCAGAAGGATGCCGACCAGAAACGGCGACAAGATGTTGTGCAGGCTATACAGCAGTACCGCCACTACCAGGGCCACGCCCAGCCATACCCAGCGACGCTGATCAGTCATCATGTTCATGTTTTCTCTTACCAGGCAAAGCGCAAGCCATCGAAAGGTTTCGCTGCCGGAGCTCGCGCAGCCCCGGCTGGTTCATTTGTAACAGGGGCTGCAGGTGCGGCGGCGGCCGGTTCGGCTGGCAGTTCACGGAGTTTGGCCAGGCCCAGCTGGGCGCGCAGTTGCTCGCGGTTGCCGCTGACCTGATAGGTCAGCTTGTCGCCATCGGCCAGTTGCAGGCGCGGACCGTAGGGTTCGAGCACGCGGCTGAGCTCGGCATAACGTTTGAGATTCATGCCTTGTACCTGCACCAGCAGCTCGCTGCTGGCACCCGGTCGAGTGACATAGCGCGGCGCCAGACGAGTACTCACCGCCAGCATCACCGCGTCGGCCAAGGCAGCCTGATCAGCGCCTTCGGCATCGCCTTGCTCACGTTGGTCACCCAGCCACAGCTGCCATTTGCCCTGCCACTTGCCGTCGGCTTCATGAGCGTGGACGGCCAACAGCGCATCGGCAGCGTAACGCTCGGAAGCTTCGCGCAGCGCGCTCGGATCCTTGCCTTCCAGCTGCTTGGCATTGGCGACTAGTTGCTCCTGCAGGTCGGCCAACGGCAAGCGCAGCGGCAGGCCGCGATGTTGCGCAGCGCGGCGTAGCGGCTCAGCGGCGCTCTGGCCATCGCCGACCAGGCTGCTGCCGTCGACGCTGTCGTTCAGCCACCAACTGAGGATCGACGGCCGATTGCTGCCCCACAAGGCCAGGCCAGCCTGACGCAAGGCACGTTCGGTACTGCCTGCGTCAAACTCGACCAGCACGCTCTCGGGCGGGCCGGCCTCGTTGCCGACCTGATTGATGATCTGTTGCGGGTCCTTGCGCAGCGCGGCCAGGGCTGGCGACTGCGGCGCCTTTGGATCGCCGGTCAGACGCAGGATCAACGTGTCGAGCGCACGTGCTGTGGCCTGGGTGCGTGCCTCGCTGCCCTGGCCGTCGACCGTTTCACGTACTTGATAAAGCCCGGCAACACTTTCGGCCTGGGCCGCACTCGCCAGCAAGGCGAGGCAACCGGCAGCCAGGTAATTGAGAAGACGCATGGAGGATTCCTGTCCAGATGAACGAGGGCGCGGAGCCTGTACCTGCTGGCGGTGACCGCAGCGCCTGTCGATCGCTCCGTCCGCCGGCAATTTTGTCCCCGCGCCATACCTATACCTTATACAGCGACCGGTCAGGCAACCAGTCGCGGCCCATGAAAGGATGTTTTTAAACATTTACCGCCCTGCCCGTCGGCCTGAGGATGGCCGCTGCCCGGCAACCCTGATAAAATCGCGCGCCTTCGCAGACCAGTGACGAACAGGCAGCCGCCGCTGCAACAGCCGGCCTTGGCCGTCGCGGTCGTTTTTCCGTATCCCTACCTCTAAAGGCCTGGATCAATGAGCAAGCAACCCTCCCTGAGCTACAAAGACGCCGGTGTAGACATCGACGCCGGCGAAGCACTGGTCGAACGCATCAAGGGCGTGGCCAAGCGCACCGCACGCCCTGAGGTCATGGGTGGCCTGGGCGGCTTTGGCGCCCTCTGCGAGATCCCGGCCGGCTACAAACAGCCGGTGCTGGTCTCCGGCACCGACGGCGTCGGCACCAAGCTGCGCCTGGCACTGAACCTGAACCGCCACGACAGCATCGGCCAGGATCTGGTCGCCATGTGTGTAAACGACCTGATCGTCTGCGGCGCTGAGCCGCTGTTCTTCCTCGACTACTACGCCACCGGCAAGCTCAACGTTGACGTTGCAGCGACCGTGGTAACCGGTATTGGCGCAGGTTGCGAGCTGGCTGGCTGCTCGCTGGTCGGTGGTGAAACCGCCGAGATGCCTGGCATGTACGAAGGCGAAGACTACGATCTGGCCGGCTTCTGCGTCGGTGTGGTCGAAAAAGCCGAGATCATCGATGGCTCGAAAGTCGCCAGCGGTGACGCCTTGATCGCCCTGCCTTCGTCCGGCCCGCACTCTAACGGCTACTCGCTGATCCGCAAGATCCTCGAAGTCTCCGCGACCGACATCGAGAGCACCCAGCTCGACGGCAAGCCGCTGGCCGACCTGCTGATGGCGCCAACGCGCATCTACGTCAAGCCGCTGCTCAAGCTGATCAAGGACACTGGCGCCGTCAAGGCCATGGCCCACATCACCGGTGGTGGCCTGCTCGACAACATCCCGCGCGTCCTGCCGAAAAACGCCCAGGCGATCATCGACGTGGCCAGCTGGCAGCGTCCGGTAGTGTTCGATTTCCTCCAGGAAAAAGGCAACGTCGACGAGCACGAAATGCACCGCGTCCTGAACTGCGGCGTGGGCATGGTCATCTGCGTTGGCCAAGACCAGGTCGAAAACGCCCTCAACGTGTTGCGTGCAGCCGGTGAGCAGCCATGGGTGATCGGTCAGATCGCCGATGCCGCCGAAGGCGCACCTCAGGTCGACCTGCAGAACCTCAAGGCGCACTGATGCCGGGCAAGACCTGTAATGTTGTGGTGTTGCTGTCGGGTACCGGCAGCAACCTGCAGGCGCTGCTCGACAGCTGTAAGCCAGACGGCCCGGTGCGCATCTGCGCAGTGATCTCCAACCGCGCCGATGCCTATGGCCTGGAACGGGCCAAAGCGGCCGGCATCGCGACTGCGGTGCTGGAGCATCAGGGTTTCACCGGTCGTGAGGCATTCGATACAGCGCTGATGGCGCTGATTGACGGCTTCACCCCGGACCTGGTGGTGCTCGCCGGTTTCATGCGCATCCTCAGTGGCGGTTTCGTGCGTCACTATCAAGGCCGCCTGCTGAATATCCACCCTTCGTTGCTGCCCAAGTACAAAGGTCTGCATACCCACCAGCGCGCCCTGGAAGCGGGTGATGGCGAGCACGGTTGCAGCGTGCACTTTGTCACCGAGGAACTCGATGGCGGGCCTCTGGTCGTACAGGCAGTGGTTGCGGTGGCAGCAGATGACACCGTGCAAAGCCTGGCAGCCCGGGTTCACCACCAGGAGCACCAGATCTACCCGCTGGCGGTGCGCTGGTTCGCCGAAGGACGCTTGCGTCTGGGCGAGCACGGTGCGTTACTGGATGGCCAGCCGCTGGCGGCCAGCGGTCACTTGATTCGTCCCTAGGAGATTTTATGCGTCGCGCCCTGCTGATGGCTCTCGCCGTGCTTGCCCTGCCTCTTCAGGCAGCTGATCTGAAGCCCTTCTCGGCCAGCTACACCGCCGACTGGAAGCAGCTGCCCATGAGCGGCACCGCCGAGCGTAGCCTGGTGAAGAATGCCAACGGGACCTGGAGCCTGAACTTCAAGGCTTCGATGATGATTGCCAGCTTGACCGAGCAAAGCACCGTTCGGGTGGACAAGGATGCGTTGTTGCCGCAGACCTACCACTTCGAACGCGGTGGCCTGGGCAAGGCAAAGAAAGTCGACCTGGACTTTGATTGGGCAAGCAAGAAGGTCACCGGTAGCGATCGTGGTGATGCGGTGAGTCTGCCGTTGAATCGTGGCGTGCTGGACAAGTCTTCGTATCAGCTGGCGCTGCAGCATGACGTAGCGGCGGGCAAGAAGAGTGTGTCGTATCAGGTGGTCGATGGCGATGAGATCGATACCTATGACTTCCGGGTTTTGGGCACTGAGAAGGTGACTACCAAGACTGGGCAGGTCGATGCGATCAAGGTCGAGCGCGTGCGTGATCCTAGCCAGAGCAAGCGGATTACCGAGCTTTGGTTCGCCAAGGATTGGGATTATCTGCTGGTGCAGTTGCGTCAGGTTGAGACTGATGGCAAGGAATACGTGATCGTGCTGCAGGATGGTACGGTTGATGGGCGGTCGGTGAAGGGCAATTGATTTTGTCTTGAGCTGAATCCGCTGTGAAACGACCCCACTTTGATGTGGGGTTTTTTATGGGTTGAATATGAGTGCTTTTGCGCTGGACTTGGGGGGCTTACCGAGAGTGTCCATCAGAACGGTGGAGTTCATCGGTGAAAGACGCCTCAGCTGTGGTGCATCGATTGTCGGCTTTCGCTGGCCTACGGGCAGCGCGTGGTTTTTTCGCCGGCCGCTGGCCTGGGCGCACGGCCCATAGATGGGCGTTCTCACGCAGGCGTTCCTGAATGTGAGGCGGCCTGTCGGCCAAAGTGGTTAGCGGCGGGATGGGTTTACCAGGCAGTCCTGCTTCGCGGATGATTTTTGGCCAGCGCGGTTTCCAGCACAGCAGTAGGCTTAGCCAGTGGCTTAGACCGAGAATTAGGAAGGCGGGCGAAATAAGAACAAGGCCTATCTTGATGATCCGCGAAGAATGACGGAAGTAGTGGGTAAGCCCCTCGAATTGCGGGGTGAATGCCTGCCATGGCCAAGGGAAGTGTGAGGTAATTCGTGGGCGCGGGAGGCCTTCGGGGCCTCCTTCCATGAATCGGCGGATGAATTCCCATTCATGTCGTAATTCAGCCTGACTGTTGGCGGCTTTGCCAACCCAAGCAGTTTCTATATGTAAGGTTCCAGTCCAGCGCGGGAGCCAGTAAAGCGCAAGGGGCATTCCGATACTGTCATCAGTGAAATGTATCTTGTCAGTAGCTGAGGCGTTAATCCCGGCCCAGGGCAAAGTCACGATCCCGCCGCAATTGGCCGGGCGATGCAAATGTACTTGCTGTGTTTTTCGATTGAAACGAATCAATAAGTGGCGAGATGTGAATAATTCAAGGCGGGAGAAGGTAAGTCCATATTTCGCATAAAGCCATGAGACGAACGAAACAAGAATAGTTAGGAACGCTGAAATATACCAGTGCATGAACGACCATCTGTTCTGCTCGTATAGGATATCAATCGCGGTGTTTAGAAAGTCGGCCGCCCCCACGCCTCCTAGGATTAGTGCTGCGATCAGTGGCGCGGAGATCGTTGTAATCAGCCCTCTTTTGCTCTCCCACATGCCGCATCTAATTTCGAGTGCGTAGTCGTTGAAAGTGTACACCGGACCTCGACTTTTTGGAGTGTTGCTCACAACTTTTCGAGCGGCTGCCAGCGCTTCAGTCTCATCGCTTTCATAAATATCTGGAACGCGCTGGGTGCTGATATGCTCGTATTTCTTTCGAGTTTCTGCTGGTTCTAAAATGCTTTTCCACATCATCCACTCAATAAGGTACATTATAAGAGCTCGCTGGTGGCGTTGAACAAGGCTGACAGCTCATCCGAGTCTTTCTTGTATCTGTCCACTTCTTTTTTTGCGCTGAAGCAGCATCTGTCGCACCACTTTTCAAAAGCATCATCATCCAGCACTATTATGATTACAGTGGCCGCGAGGATGATCAAACCTGCTTGCCAGCCTATTCGGCCGAGGAGTGTTAGAGCTACACGATTGGCTGCTAGGCGCGCAGAAGTGTTTGACAGGCCTTGGATTACTGCTGTGAGTGCGGGGTTTCCTGTTCTGGATGCCCACCATGTGAACAGCGGTCCAGCTTGAGAGAAAGCCAGAGTACTTTGTGCGCCTAGTAATAAAAAGGTCGCTGTCACTCTGGACGCGTATGCAGTGAAAAGTAAACCTTTTCTCGGTGTTAAATCAGTGCTCGCCTCTCCTGCTAGTTTTATACTGTCTTGGATATCCCACCAAATACTTATCAGCCCGCCGGCGTTTGCCATCGCTGCCCCCCAAAAGCGATAACGACCCAAACTGATATATGCTCCCCGCGCTGATGCGCTCCTTTGGCCGAGAGTTGCTAATACCTGCTCTGTCCCCACCGCCAACAGCTCCATCCCCGCCGCCGCGCTCGTCAACGCCCCCGCAGCCACTTCGCTCCAGAACCGTCGATTCTTATCTTCTCGCCTGCCTTGCAGCAGCAACAGACTCGCTTCCAGCAACAGCAGCGCGCTGCTTACCCTCAGGCGGTAGAAGCTGTTGCTGTGCGCGCCGCTCAGGCTGTCGACATAGGCCTGATCAAGCCGGCGCATGATCGGTGCGGCAACGCGGCCCGGTGAGGGGGTGTGGCCGGCTTGGGCGTGTTCGGCCATGCGCAGGTTGAGGGCTTGCTCACCCAGCGAAGCAGTGAGGAGGGTTACCAGACGCCTATGCAGTGCTCGGTCTACAGCGTTGGGCGCACCGGCGCTCAGGGCTTCACGCCCTAGATGACCAATCCAGGCCAGTGCGCCGGCAGTATTGACGTGACCGTGTTGGGCTAACTGCTCCAAATGGCCGTCGATTGCACTGAATTGCGCCGCCAGTGCCTTGGCTTGTTGCAGTGCGGTTTCCAGTTTTTGCCAGTCGTCCGCTGGCCCGTGGAGAATGCGCAGATCGCTTTGGGTCTTTGCCAGTACCTCGGCAACCGATTTCTGATTGAACACATAAGCGCGCATGGCCAAGTTGCTCGCTTCAACTTCGCCGCTCTGCCACCAGCGGCTGAGCAATTGCGCGCCTTTGACGGTGCCTTCCATACCCAGCACGCAGAGGCCGGTCTGGTGCGCAAAGCACAGACCGCTGGTGAGGTCTTCCTGGTCATAGAGATCCAGCGCTGCAAGCAGTCGCGGATGTTGCAGCCACATCAGGTGGTCGCCTGCCCGAGCATCAGCCTGGCGTTGCGCTTCGCGGCTGACGGTCTCGAACCAGCCCAGCTGAACGTGCATGGCGGGCAGATCGACCCTTGGCAAGTAGCGCTCTTCGAAAGCCTTGGCAAACTCGCCAGTGGCAGCACGCGCCTCGAGATCCTTGCGCTTGAACTGCGCATCAACTTCAAGAATGCCTTCGCGTGTATGCGCCCACCATTCGCGGGTTTGACCGGGCGGCAGGCTTTGTTCGCCGTCTGTCAGGTACTCACGCAGGGTCTGGGTATGGCGGCTCAGCAGGGCGCCGACCTTGCGCTCACTGAACTCGGCGTGCAATTGAGTGAACGCTTGTGCCACCAGCACCTTGCGCTCGTTGCTGATCCCCGGCTGGCCCGGTTCCGCGCCGGGCGTGGTGGTTTCCAGCCAGCCTTTGAGGTGTTCCAGGCCCGCGTTGCGCCAGGCATTGAGATCTTGGGTAATGCCGATCGCGTCCTCGACCACAATGGCGATACCTCGCGGCGTATCGCTGTTTGGCTTTGGCTTGAGCATCTGCCGAGAGGCCACCAGCGACATGATCTTCGGCGTCGAAGATAGCTGTGCGTCAAGCATCTTGCGCAGGTCTGGATCGTTCTCTGCGGCGAAATCGGCCACCAGGTCGAGTTGACCGTAAGTCAGTACATGGGACTCAGGGACTGAGCAGGAAGAGGCGGCATACTTGGCTACGTTCACGGCCGGCAAGCTGGAAGCCTGGTGGAACAGCCGCATCAGCGTAGCTCTGCTCAGTGGGTCAGGGCTGTAGAACAGCCGCAGCCCGACCAGGTCATCCACATCGTGGATAGTCAGAGCCCATGCCAGGTTGCGCATCACGTCCTGCGCCGTCAGCGAGGCCGGCGGGGCTTGCCAGGGATCATCGAAGCTGGAGATGGCCAGTGAGCCATCTGCCGAAATGCGGAACGGGTCAAGAAATAACAACCTGTTGCCTATTCGGCGAGCTTCCATGACGTAAAGGAATCCTTCACGCAGTGGCCGTATCGCGTAGGCAGCCTGAGTCAAGGCGCCAGCCTGATGCGCGTGATGCAGGTTGTCTGGCAATTGCGGCAGGCGCTCGCGCAAGCCGGAGTTGCCGCCGACGGCGGCGTAGCGCAGCGGGAGAATGGTGAAAGTGCGGGTGCAGCTGACTGCAGGGCCTGCGGCTAGCGGCACGCTGAGGGCGTCGCAGGCAGCCTGATTAATAGCGAAGAGCTTGTCCATGCTGATCATGGTGGCGTCCTTTTCAGCGTCTGCAAGCGTCGCCGATAGGGTCGATGAGTTGCCGACGGGGCGGGGGGCGGGCCGCGTTTTTTCACGGCTTTTTTTGCCTGCCAACCATACCGAGCTGACGCTTTTCAGGGACCTAGACGTTTTCTGATAAGGGTGTAGGAAAGTTCGCTACCTAAGGCAAAGTGCTGCCCAGCCGGACGCCTGATCCCGCCGCACAGGAACCAAAACCAGCGCTGCCCACAGCAACAGTAAGTAGCTCAGAGATAGCCAAGGACGCTGCGTAGCCGCTTCCGACCGGCTCGGCGCCCGGCAAGGCTGCTCAGAAAGCGCGCGACCCTAGGTCGATGAAAAATCCTTCATGCCGAGTTTATTTACTTAGCCTGCTAATAAACCCTATAACTAAGTCCTGCGACACTCTGCCGCAGCCAACTCAAAGTGGAGTTTTCAACGATGACAGTCCAAGTAACCGAACGCGACGAATCGAAAATGTCCCATGAAGGCCTGGCCGCCGGTGTGCGGATCTGGGACGTCCACCAGCAAGGCGAACTGGTCGGCATGTTCCACCAGGAACACGAAGCACAGCAATACCGCGCCGAACTCGAAACCCTCGAGAACCAGCGCCAGCAATAACCCCTGTATCGATCAACGCGCCTGGCAGTTTCCCCACCAGGCGCCGCATGAAAAAGGGCTGCCAAGCAGCCCTTTGTAACTAAAGACACCACCCGTGACGGGTGTTACCACATTAAATCATCAGGAATCTTGTAAGCCGCATACGGATCATCCTCATCGGCCTCCTCGACATGCGTGTTGAGCAACAGAATCCGCCCAGGATCACGCTCCTGAATCTTCACCGCCGCCTCCCGCGGAATCACCTCGTAACCCCCACCCAACGCCACTACAGCCAACGAGCCATTGCTCAGTTTGCTGCGCATCAGCGCGTTCACCGCAATCCGCTTGACCTTCTTGTCGTCAACGAAATTGTAGTAATCCTCGGTGGTCAACTTGGGCAGGCGGGTCGCCTCGATCAACTGTTTGATCTGCGCCGCCCGGGCCTTTTGCTCAGCCTTCTCCTGCTGCTGGCGATTCAGCTCCTGATCACGCTTGGCTTTTTCCGCCATGGCCTCTTTGGCCAGACGCTGCTGGGTGTCGTCCACCTCGACCTGGCCTTTTTGTTCCAGGCGCTTCTGTTTCTTTTCTGCTTTGTTGGTCTGCTGGACCTGCTTCTGGTTAACCAGACCGGCCTTGAGCAATTGGTCGCGAAGGGAAAGGCTCATGGATGTTCACTCACTTATGCAACAGCTCAGCCGCAGCTGGGCAGGTTCTTTTCTTGGCGTTTGGCTTCACCCCAAAGGGCGTCCAATTCATCAAGGTTACAGGATTCGATAGGCTTGCCGCTGTCGCGCAAGGCCTGTTCGATGAAGCGAAAGCGCCGCTCGAACTTGCGATTGGCGCGACGCAGGGCGTTTTCCGGGTCTTGCTTGAGATGGCGGGCGAGGTTGACCGTAGCAAACAGCAGGTCACCGATCTCGTCTTCCAATGCATCGGCGTCATTATCCGCCATGGCCTGCAGCACTTCATCCAGCTCTTCACGGACCTTGTCCAGCACCGGCAGCGGGTCGGGCCAGTCGAAACCGACCGTAGCCGTGCGCTTTTGCAGCTTGGCGGCACGCGACAAAGCCGGCAAGGCCGCGGGAACGTCGTCAAGCAATGACAACTGCTCGGGCACGCTGTGTTCGGCGCGCTCCTGGGCCTTGATCTCTTCCCAGCGCAACTTGACCTGGGCTTCGCTCAGGCTCGGCGTGTCCAGCGGCGCGTACAGCTCGCCGGTGGGGAACACATGCGGGTGGCGGCGGATCAGCTTGCGGGTGATGCCGTCGACCACGCCGGCAAACTCGAAACGGCCTTCTTCGCGGGCCAGCTGGCTGTAGTAAACCACCTGGAACAGCAGGTCGCCGAGTTCACCTTGCAGGTGGGCGAAGTCGCCCCGCTCGATGGTGTCGGCCACCTCGTAGGCTTCTTCGATGGTGTGTTGGACGATGCTTGCGTAGTCCTGCTTCAAGTCCCATGGGCAGCCATGCTGCGGGTCACGCAGACGGGCCATGAGGTGCAGCAGGTCTTCAAGGGTGTAAGTCATGGCAGGTCCTTCGGTTGCGCTCTTTTCGCGGCGGTCCGGCGTCCCGGTAAGCCCGCTCCCAGGGCCCTGATCGACCTGTGGGAGCGGGATAACCCGCGAAGGGCTCACCGCGGTTTCAAGGGGTACGGTTACGCCGCGTCTCGATGATGTTGGGCAACTGCGAAATCCGCCCGAGCAGACGCCCGAGGGCATCCAGACCGGGGATTTCGATGGTCAGCGACATCAAGGCGGTGTTGTCTTCCTTGTTCGAGCGGGTGTTGACCGCCAGCACGTTGATCTTCTCGTTGAGCAGCACCTGCGACACATCCCGCAGCAGGCCTGGGCGGTCGTAGGCGCGGATGATGATGTCGACCGGGTAGGTCAGCACCGGCACCGGGCCCCAACTGACCTGGATGATCCGCTCCGGCTCACGCCCGCTCAGTTGCAGCACCGAGGCGCAGTCCTGGCGGTGAATGGTCACGCCGCGGCCCTGGGTGATATAGCCGACGATCGCCTCGCCGGGCAGCGGCTGGCAGCAGCCGGCCATCTGCGTCAACAGGTTGCCGACACCCTGGATCTGGATATCGGCACGCTTGCCGTTACGCACGCCAGACGGCTTGCGCGGTGTCAGCTCGATCTGCTCGATCCGTTCCGGCTCAAGCAACTGCTGGGCTGCGTTGACCAGATGCGCCAGGCGCAGGTCACCGGCACCGAGGGCGGCAAACAGGTCTTCGGCGGTTTTCACGTTGGCTTTTTCGGCCAACCGATCGAAATCGACCTGAGGCAGGCCGAGCCTGCTCAGTTCGCGCTCGATCAGGGTCTTGCCGGCGGCGACGTTCTGATCGCGCGCCTGCAGCTTGAACCAATGGACAATCTTCGCCCGTGCACGCGAGGTGGTGACGTAGCCAAGGTTCGAGTTCAGCCAGTCGCGGCTTGGGCTGCCGTGCTTGCTGGTGATGATCTCGACCTGCTCACCGGTCTGCAGGCTGTAGTTGAGCGGCACGATGCGGCCGTTGATCTTGGCGCCACGGCAGTTGTGGCCGATCTCGGTGTGCACGCGGTAGGCGAAGTCCAACGGCGTCGAGCCCTTGGGCAGGTCGATAGCGTGGCCGTCGGGGGTAAAGATATACACCCGATCAGGCTCGATATCGACACGTAGCTGCTCGGCCAGGCCGCCGATGTCGCCCAGTTCTTCGTGCCACTCCAGCACCTGGCGCAGCCAGGAAATCTTTTCTTCGTAGTGGTTGGAGCTGGCCTTGACGTCGGTGCCCTTGTAACGCCAATGCGCGCAGACGCCGAGCTCGGCTTCTTCGTGCATGCCGTGAGTGCGGATCTGCACCTCGAGCACCTTGCCCTCCGGGCCGATCACTGCGGTGTGCAGGGAGCGGTAGCCGTTTTCCTTGGGGTTGGCGATGTAGTCGTCGAACTCCTTGGGAATGTGTCGCCAGAGGGTGTGGACGATGCCAAGTGCGGTGTAGCAGTCGCGGATCTCCGGGACCAGCACGCGCACGGCGCGCACGTCGTAGATCTGGCTGAACTCCAGGCCTTTGCGCTGCATCTTGCGCCAGATCGAATAGATATGTTTCGCCCGGCCACTGATATCGGCGTTGACGCCGGTGGCCAGCAGCTCGTTCTGCAGCTGGTTCATCACATCGTTGATGAAGCGCTCGCGGTCCAGCCGGCGTTCGTGCAGGAGCTTGGCGATCTGTTTGTACTGGTCAGGCTCAAGATAGCGGAAGGACAGGTCCTCCAGCTCCCACTTGATATGCCCGATACCCAGCCGGTGCGCCAGTGGCGCATAGATGTCGAACACCTCGCGGGCAACGCGCAGGCGTTTTTCTTCATCGGCGGCTTTCACCGCACGAATCGCGCAGGTGCGCTCGGCCAGTTTGATCAGGGCGACGCGGACGTCGTCGACCATGGCCACGAGCATCTTGCGCAGGTTTTCGACCTGCGCCTGCGAACCGAGCACCAGCGACTGGCGCGGGCTCAGGCTGGCACTGATGGCGGCCATGCGCAGCACGCCGTCGATCAGCTTCGATACTACCGGGCCAAAGCGTTGACCGACCTCGGCCAGGGTGACCTTGCCTTCACGTACCGCGCGGTAGATCACCGCCGCGACCAGCGAATCCTGGTCGAGTTTGAGATCGGCGAGGATCTCAGCGATCTCCAGGCCCGCCTGGAAACTGGACGTACCGTCCGCCCACGAATGCTTGGCCGGGTTGCCCTTCTTCTCGACTTCCTGGGCGAACTCGCAGGCTTCTTTCAGGTTCACCCGGTCCAGCGCCGAATCGACGCTCACCACATGATCCAGCCACGCTTCGAGATTGATACTGCCGTCGCTGTTGACCGGCTGGTGCACTCTCACCTGTACCATCTTTGCTTTACCTTTCCATACAGCGCAGCCCATGGCCGCACTGACAATCACCGTGCGCCTACCATTCCCTGGAAGCCGCACCAAGAGGGCCAGCGTTGGCTAGCCCACTTCGAATAACGCCATGGCTTCGACATGCGCCGTCTGAGGAAACATGTCGAGAATCCCGGCCCTTGTTAACCGGTACCCTTGGGCGACCAGCACCTGCGCGTCACGCGCCAGCGTCGCCGGGTTACACGAGACATACACCAGCCGCTTGGCCTTGAGGCGGGCGATGCCTTGCACCACCTCGTAAGCACCGTCGCGCGGTGGGTCCAAGAGTACCGCAGAAAAACCCTCGGCGGCCCATTCGGCACCTGCCAGAGGTTGAGATAAATCGGCCTGAAAAAACGCCGCGTTATGCACATTATTGTCACGAGCATTGGCTGCCGCCCGCTCGACCATCGCCTGCACGCCTTCCACCGCCACCACTTCGCGGGCCTGCCTGGCCAGCGGCAGGGCAAAGTTGCCCAGGCCGCAGAACAGGTCCAGCACACGCTCGTCAGGCTGCGGTGCGAGCCAGGCCAGGGCCTGCTCGATCATGGCCGCATTGACCTGGGCGTTGACCTGAACAAAATCGCCCGGGCGCCACGCTAGCTGCATCTGCCACGGCTGCAAAGTGAAACCGAGGCTCTGCCCGGCCTCGACCGGCGCAGGCTCACCCTCCCCTTGCAACCATAGCTGGGCGCCCGCCTCTTTGCAGAAGGCCTGCAGCCGTGCAAGGTCGTCTTCCGGGAGCGGCGCCACATGGCGCAGCAAGACGGCCTCGGCGCTGCCGCTGAACAACTCGACATGGCCCAGCGCCTGCGGTTTGTTCAGGCTGCGCAACACCGTCGGCAAATGCCGCAGGATCGTTTGCAAGGGCTGTACCAGCACCGGGCATTCGTCGATGGCGATGATCGCCTGGCTGGCCTCGGCACGGAAACCGACTTCCAGCTGACGGTTCTTGACGTCCCAGCGCACGGCAATCCGCGCGCGTCGGCGGTAGCCGAATTCAGGCCCGGACAACGGCGCTGCCCATTGCTCTGGCTGGATCCCGGCCACCCGCTGCAACTGCTCGGCGAGCATGCGCTGCTTGAGCGCCAGCTGCTCGGCGTGCGGCAAGTGCTGCAGGTTGCAGCCGCCACAACGATCATAGTGCCGGCACGGCGCCGGGCGCCGCTCGGGGCTGGCTTGCAGGACCCGTTCAAGGCGCGCATCGACGATCTTGCCACGGGCACCAAGCACCCGCGCTTCGACCGCTTCGCCGGCCAGGGCGCCGCTGACGAACCAGGTACGCCCTTCATGAAAACTGATGCCGCGGCCATCACCGGCCAGGCGCTCAATGTCCAGGCGCTGCTTCTTGCCTACGGGAATTTGCGCAGCACGATCGCCGCCGGCCGGTTGGAAGCGCAGGCCGCCTTTACTTTTCTTGGTCATCAGGTCGCGTCGAACAGGCCAGTGGAAAGATAACGATCACCGCGGTCGCAGACGATCGCGACCATCACGGCGTTTTCCACCTGCTGCGACAGGCGCAACATGCCGGCCACCGCACCACCAGAGGACACACCGCAGAAAATGCCCTCTTCACGGGCAAGGCGGCGGGTGACGTGTTCAGCTTCAGCCTGGGACATGTCGATCACCTGATCAACTCGAGTGGCGTCGAATATCTTCGGCAGATATTCCTCAGGCCAGCGCCGGATGCCGGGGATCGATGAGCCGTCCATGGGCTGCAGACCAACGATCTGCACCGCCGGGTTCTGCTCCTTGAGGTACTGCGAGCAGCCCATGATGGTGCCGGTGGTGCCCATCGAACTGATGAAATGAGTGACGCTGCCCTGGGTCTGCTGCCAGATCTCTGGGCCGGTGCTGGTGTAGTGGGCCAACGGGTTGTCGCCGTTGGCGAACTGATCGAGGATCAACCCGCGGCCTTCGGCCTGAAGCTTTTCGGCCAGATCGCGGGCGCCTTCCATGCCCTCTTCCTTGCTCACCAGAATCAACTCGGCGCCATACGCGGTCATGGCTGCCTTGCGCTCGGCAGTGGAGTTGTCGGGCATGATCAGGATCATTTTGTAGCCCTTGATCGCCGCAGCCATGGCCAGGGCGATGCCGGTGTTACCGGAGGTCGCTTCGATCAGGCTGTCACCGGGCTTGATCTGGTTGCGCAGTTCGGCGCGGGTGATCATCGACAGTGCCGGGCGGTCCTTGACCGAGCCGGCCGGATTGTTGCCTTCGAGCTTGAGCAACAAGGTATTGCTGGTCGCACCTGCGAGGCGCTGCAGGCGAACCAGAGGCGTATTGCCGACGCAATCGGCGATGGTTGGGTACTGCAGAGTCATGGTGTCTTTCGCAATCAAAACGACAGGGGCGCCTATCATACCGGCATTCCCTTGCCGGCCATATCACGCAATCTGTGGTCGATATAGCTGTCAGCTATATAGCAGCTGTGCCGGCGCCGATTCGCTCGCTTCGACGTGTGCAGGCAGGCGCATGCACAGGCGCAGGCCGCGTTTGCCGTTCTCGGCCCACAGCGTCCCGCCCTGGCGTTGAATGGCGCCGCGGGCGATGCTCAGGCCGAGGCCAAAACCGCCGTCGCCGGGGCGCGATCCGTCCAGTCGCGAAAACGGCGCGAAGATACGCTCCAGATCGTCCTCGGCCACGCCGCCGCCCTGGTCTTCCAGCCAAATCCGCCAGTAACTGCCCTCACGCCGGCCGCCGAGGGTGATCACGCCGTCGCCAGGCGAATGACGAATGGCATTACGCAGCAGGTTTTCCACGGCCTGAGCCAAATGGTTGAGGTTGCCCTGCACCCAGCACGTGGCCGGCAATTCACAGCGCAGACGTGCAGGCTGCCAGGCGCTTTCGTAGCAGGCATCCTCGGCGAGCATGTCCCACAGCGCCTGCAGCTGGATCGGTTCGAGGTTCATCGGCGCCCGTTCGGCGTCCTGCCAGGCCAGTTGCAGGGTGTCTTCGACCAGGTGCTGCATGCAATCGACCTCCCGCGTGACGCGCTCGCGCAGGCGCCCAAGGTCAGCCTCGCCATCGCCGGCCACCCGCAGGCGGCTCAGCGGCGTGCGCATTTCGTGGGACAGGTCGCGCAGCAGTTGTTGCTGCAAGGCCACTGTGCCTTGAAGGCGCTCGGCCATCTGGTCGAACGCACGCGCCAGCTCACCCAGCTCGTCATGCCGGCCCATGGTGGTCGCGTCCAGCCGCGCCGTGAGCTGATCGGCGCGCCAGGCATTGGCCTGCTCGCGCAGCTGGTTCAACGGCACGATCAGCATGCGGTACAAGCCGACGCACAGGAGCAAGGTGAAGAGGCCGGGAATCACGCCGTTGATCAGGATCCGCCACAGCCACAGGTACTGTCCAGGATTGAGCCGCTTGGGCAATTCGATGACCAGCATGGCCTGCGCGGCGGGGTCGGTGAACGGCAAGCGCAGCCACGGTTGATCGACACTGCGTCGGCTCATCGGCCAGTCGACCTGGCGCAGGCGGGTCAGGCGCTGGGTCTGTTCGGCCGTCAGCGGGATGCTGCTCAAGCTGTGCAGGTGGCTGTTGATGACGCCGACAAAGCCCTGCTCACGGGCGCGCATGCCTTGCAACCATTGATCGATGCCGGCCTGGCCGCCCTCGTGCCAGGCCTGCTCAGCCTCGACCGCGTAGGCCTGCAGCAGTTGCTGGGCGGGCTTGGAAAGAAATGCGTTCTGGGTTTCCATGTAGCGGCCCCAGCTGTAGCTCAGGCCGATCATCAACAGGCAAAAGCCCACCAGCAAAATCGCCAGGCGCCAGAACAACGAGTGTCGATCGAGCATGGTTCAGCCCTCGCCGGCGCTGAGCACATAACCTTTGCCCCAAACGGTGACGATCTGCCGCTCGTGGTAACCGACCGCCTTGAGCTTGCGGCGGATCTGGCTGACGTGCATGTCCAGGCTGCGATCGTGGCGGGAGTAACCCCGCTGCAACACTTGCTGATACAGCAGGGGCTTGCTCAGCACCTCGTCCGGACTGCGGTAGAGGGTGTCCAGCAGGCGATATTCGCTGGGGGTCAGGCCGGCCCAGTTGGAGCCGAGGCAAACATCGCTGATAGCGTCATCAAAGCGCAGCTCGCCTGGATCGACAGGTTGCGGTGCCTGGCGCCGGCGCTCCAGCTCAACCCGGCGCAGGATCGCCTCGATGCGCACCTGCAACTCGGCCATGCTGAAGGGCTTGGGCAGATAGTCATCGGCGCCGCGCTGAAAGCCGGTGATACGGTCCGCTTCAGCGCCCAGGGCCGACATCAGGATCACTGGCGTAGCGCTTTTGCGTCGCAGCTGCGCGAGTGCATCGAGGCCGTTCAGCCCCGGCAGGAGGATATCCATCAGGACCACATCGAACACCTGCCGGCCTGCTGTTTCCAGACCGTCAAGGCCGTTGCGGCACCAGGTCACCTGAAACCCACCGCGCTGCAATTCTTCGTGCAGGTAGGCGCCGAGGACCGGGTCGTCTTCGATGGCGAGAATGTTTGAGTGGTGAATGGCTACGGGATTCATTGGCTTCTGGCATTGATTCTCAATTACGCGATTATTGGCCAGTAACTCAAGGCTAGGCAACTGGATTACGACCAAACCATTAGCGCCTCCAGCTGCAAGCGCAGCCTGCCAGCCCGCCTGGGGCGCTGAAATGATCGCTTTACGCCCGCAGCCGGAGTAACGTTCGGCAACTATTCCGTCCCGCTCGGCGACGGCCATCAGGCACATCACAGGAGGCGAGTGTGCTCGATCGTTTGGGAATCAGAAGCCGGGTCATGTTGCTGGCGCTGCTGCCGGCTACCTTGATGGCACTGGTGCTGGGCATCTATTTCACCTGGCTGCAACAAAACGAGCTGCGTACCCAGTTGCTCCAGCGCGGCAAGATGATTGCCGAACAACTGGCGCCGCTGGCGGCGCCCGCCCTCGCCCGCCATGCCACTGACCAGCTGGAAAGGATTGCCGGCCAGGCGCTGGAGCAAAGCGACGTGCGCGCGGTGGTGTTCCTGACCCCACAGCGCACCCAGCTGGCCCATGCCGGGCCGAGCATGCTCAACCAGCCGCCCAGCGGCGGCAGCGGCACGCAATTGCTGCAACGCACTGGCAATGACGCCACCCGCTACCTGATGCCGGTGTTCGGCCATCACCGCGACCTGGCCGCTGACGCAGTGCCGGCTGAAGCCGAGCGCCTGCTCGGCTGGGTGGAAATCGAGCTGTCGCATGACGGCACCCTGCTGCGCGGTTACCGCAACCTGTTCACCAGCGTGCTGCTGATTCTCGCCTGCCTGATCGTGACCGCACTGGTCGCCCTGCGCATGAGCCGCACCATCAACGACCCGATCAGGCGGATCAAGGAGGCGGTCACTCAGCTCAAGGACGGCAACCTCGAAGCGCGCCTGCCGGCCATGGGCAGCCATGAGCTGGACGAGCTGGCGGCTGGCATCAACCGCATGGCCGAGACCCTGCACAGCGCCCATGAAGAATTGCAGCACAGCATCGACCAGGCCACCGAAGACGTGCGCCAGAACCTGGAAACCATCGAAATCCAGAACATCGAGCTGGACATGGCACGCAAGGAGGCCCTCGAGGCCAGCCGGATCAAGTCCGAGTTCCTCGCCAACATGAGCCACGAGATCCGCACCCCGCTCAACGGCATCCTCGGCTTTACCCATCTGCTGCAGAAGAGCGAACTGGCGCCGCGTCAGCTGGATTATCTCGGCACCATCGAGCAGTCTGCCGACAACCTGCTTGGGATCATCAACGAGATACTCGATTTCTCCAAGATCGAGGCCGGCAAGCTGGTGCTCGACAGCATCCCGTTCAACCTGCGTGACCTGATCCAGGACACCTTGACCATTCTCGCCCCAGCCGCCCACGCCAAACAGCTCGAGCTGCTCAGCCTGGTCTATCGGGATACGCCGCTGTCGCTGATCGGTGACCCGCTGCGCTTGAAGCAGATCCTCACCAACCTGGTCAGCAACGCGATCAAGTTCACCCGCGAAGGCACTATCGTCGTGCGGGCGATGCTCGAAGACGAACAGGGTGAACATGTGCAGCTGCGCATCAGCGTGCAGGACAGCGGCATTGGCCTTACCCCGCAGGACGTGCGCACGCTGTTCCAGGCTTTCAGCCAGGCCGACAACTCCTTGTCGCGCCAGCCCGGCGGTACCGGCCTTGGGCTAGTCATCTCCAAGCGCCTGATCGAGCAGATGGGCGGCGAAATCGGCGTCGACAGCGCGCCCGGCGAGGGCTCGCAGTTCTGGATCAGCCTCAATCTGCCCAAGGCCCACGACGATGGCTCGGAACTGCCGCTGCAAGCGCTGCTGGGTCGCCGTGCGGCCATCGTCGACGGCCATGAGCTGGCCCGCCAGGCGCTGGAGCACCAGCTGCAGGACTGCGGCTTGAGTGTCAGCGTGTTCGCCTCGTTCGAGCAACTGGTGCAAGGCGTGCAAGCCGCCCATCAGGCCGGGCAACCGTTCGAATTTGCCGTGCTCGGCGCCAACCTGAACAACCTCTCGCCCGAGCTGCTCGGCCAGTACAACCAGCAGCTGGAACGCCTGCAATGCCTGTGCGTGGTGCTCTGCCCGACCACCGAGCAGGGCTTGTATCATCCCAGCTTGCCCAACCCGCACGGCCAGCTGCTGTCCAAGCCTACCTGCACGCGCAAGCTGCGCCGGCTGCTGCTGGAGCTGATCCAGCCGCGCCGGCAGCTGAGCGAAGTGCGTATGCCGGGCAGCCAGCGCATGCCGAAGATCCTCTGCGTCGACGACAACCCAGCCAACCTGCTACTGGTACAGACACTGCTCGAGGGCCTCGGCGCCGAAGTGCTGGCGGTCGACAACGGCTATGCCGCGGTCGAGGCGGTGCAGGACGAAGCGTTCGATCTGGTGCTGATGGACGTGCAGATGCCGGGCATGGACGGCCGCGCTTGCACCGAGCAGATCCGCAGGTGGGAAAGCGGCCAGACCGGCAACCCGCTGCCCATCGTCGCCCTTACCGCGCATGCCATGGCCAACGAGAAACGCGCCCTGCTGCACAGCGGCATGGATGACTACCTGACCAAGCCGATCAGCGAGCGCCAGCTGGCCCAGGTGGTGATGAAATGGACCGGCCTCAACCTGGCCCCACCGCAGCAGGAGCAGCCGTTGGAGCGGTTGCCGGAAAGCAGCGAGCTGAAGGTGCTCGACCCCGAAGAAGGCTTGCGCCTGGCAGCCGGCAAGGCTGATCTGGCAGCGGACATGCTGCGCATGTTGCTCGATTCGCTGGAGTCTGATCGCGTAGCCATTCAGGTGGCGCGGGTGGCGGGTGATCGCGAGGCGATGATCGAGCGGGTACATCGCCTCAATGGCGCCTCGCGCTACTGCGGCGTGCCGCAGTTGCGTGCGGCCTGCCAGCGCAGTGAAACCCTGCTCAAGCAGGACAGCCCGCAGGCCATGCAGGCGCTTGATGAACTCGACCAGGCTATCGAACGGTTAGCCGAGCAGGCTCAGCTGAGCGTGTGACCCGCGCCAGCTACGCTGGCCTGGGTCAATACGCCCCACGCCAGGCTGGCTACACTGCCCTGCTCAGCCGCAAAGGACCTCTGCCATGCGCATTCTCTTGTTCAGCAGCCAGCACTACGACCAGGAAAGCTTCAGCCAGGTATGCCGCGACAGCGACCTGGACCTGCACTATCAGTCTGCGCGCCTGACCGTCGACACCGCGCCGCTGGCCGATGGCTACGAGGTGGTCTGCGCGTTCATCAACGACGAGCTGCACAGCGACGTGCTGGAGCGCCTGGCGGCCGGCGGCACGCGCCTGATCGCGCTGCGTTCGGCCGGCTACAACCATGTCGACCTGGTCGCAGCCGCGCGCCTGGGCCTGGCTGTGGTGCGGGTCCCGGCTTACTCACCGCACGCGGTGGCCGAGCACGCCGTAGCGCTGATCATGGCCCTCAACCGGCGCCTGCACCGGGCCTACAACCGCACCCGCGAAGGCGACTTCACCCTGCATGGCCTGACCGGCTTCGACCTGCACGGCAAGACCGTCGGGGTGATCGGCACCGGCCAGATCGGCCTGGCCTTCGCCCGGATCATGGCCGGCTTCGGCTGCCAGTTGCTGGCGTATGACCCCTACCCCAACCCGGCCATGCTCGCCCTTGGCGCGCGTTATCTGGAGCTGCCCGAGCTGCTGGCCCAGGCGCGCATCGTCAGCCTGCACTGCCCACTGACCGAGCATACCCGGCACCTGATCAATGCCCAGAGCCTGGCGGCGCTGCACCCCGGGGCCATGTTGATCAATACCGGCCGCGGCGCGCTGGTCGACACCCCGGCCCTGATTGATGCGCTCAAGAGTGGCCAGCTGGGTTATCTGGGCCTGGACGTCTACGAAGAAGAAGCCCAGCTGTTTTTCGAAGACCGCTCCGACCAGCCGCTGCAGGATGACGTGCTGGCGCGGCTGCTGACCTTCCCCAATGTGATCATCACCGCCCACCAGGCTTTCCTCACCCATGAGGCGCTGCAGGCGATCGCCAACACCACCCTGGACAACATCATCTGCTGGGCGGCAGGCAAGCCGCAGAATCTGCTCGCAAGTTGATGCTAGGATACGCGGCATTTCTGGAGGACCCATGGTCGAGCACGATTTCCGCTATACCCTATTCAACCCGCAACACACCCTGATCGAATGCCGCGCGCTGGTGCCGGGGCGCTACCAGGTGACCGGTAACGGTGGTTCGATCCAGAAGGACGATGTCCTGCTGGTGACGCTCAAGGGCAGCAAAGACCTGAGCATGCGCCTGACCGTCGAAAGCGTGCGTCACCTGATCAACCCGAGCGGCCAGTGGGTTGCCGTGGCCAGCGGCCCGGCGTTCAAGGAGCTGGCGATTCTCAACTGGCAGATCAAGTGCGACAGCTGTGAAGCCGTGCTCGACTTCGAATTTGCCGTGGACGCCAAGCTCGGCAGCAAAGGCCACAAGCCAGCCGCCAGCGAGCGCGTAGCGGCATTGGGTTGGGCCAGCAAGGGCGACAAGCATGTGTGCCCACGCTGCCAGGAGAGCGCCCAGTGAAAAACCTGCTGAGCGCGCTGTTGATCGCCGGCAGCTTGCTGGGCTGCGCCTCGCAGCCGTCAGCGCTGCGCCAGGACCAAGGCTATGTGCTGGAGTGGATCGGTGAGCGCCCGCTGATGGATTACAGCAACCTGACCCTGACTTTGGGTGAAGACGGCCGCGCCTATGGCAATGCCGGCTGCAACCACTGGTTTGCGCCGTACACCCTCAAGGGCGACGAGCTCAGCTTCGGCAAGGTCGGCAAGACCCGCAAGCTCTGCGCGCCCGCGCTGATGGAACAGGAGCAGCGCTTCCTGCAGGCGCTGGAGACCGTGCAGCGCTGGGATGTGTCGGCAATCGAGCAGATCCGTTTCTGGCCGGCTGAAGGTAAGCCGCTGCGCTTCTGGCCTGAAGAAAGCTGAGTGTGCTGGCTTGGGCGGGACCGCGCTGGCGGTCCCGCTTGATCGTCAGGCGCCGCCTTTGAGTGCCTTGATCTTGGCCTGCAGTCCACCCAGGGTCTGCTCGCCGAGCAGCTGCTCACGCACCTTGCCCTTATCGTCGATGATGTAGGTCACCGGCAAGGCTTCGCTGCGCGGCAGCTCGTAGCGCTCGGCCGGGTCCTGGGCGAGCACGGTGAAGTCGATGCCCAGGGTTTGCGAGGCTTGCTTGAGATCGTCGCCCTGCAACCCGTCGTAGTTGACCCCGATCACTTTGATGCCATCAGCCTGCCACTGCTTGGCGGCGGCATTCAGTTCGGGGATTTCGGTACGGCATGGGCCACACCACTCTGCCCAGTAATTGAGCACCAGCCACTGCCCCTCGATCTGCTCGGCCTTTACCGTATTGCCGTGCTGGTCCACGCCATAATCGGCACCGCAACCGCCGAGCAACAGGCTTGCAGTGATGGCCAGTGCCGCCGCCAAACGCTTTGCCATGGGTCAATCCTTCTCGAAGTATTTCAAACCTGTAATTCAGCCGCAGCGGTTAGAATAGCCGCCACACCCAGCTGGATGCGACCCGTCATGACTGATCTGACTCTCTATCATAACCCGCGCTGCTCGAAATCCCGCGGCGCCCTCGAGCTGCTCGAAGCACGCGGCCTTGCTCCACACATCGTGCGCTACCTGGAGACGCCACCGGATGCCGCTACCCTGACGGCGCTGCTGGGCAAGCTCGGCATCAGCGCGCGGCAACTGCTGCGCAGCGGTGAAGACGAATACAAAGCCCTTGAGCTGGCCAATCCGGCATTGACCGAAGCACAGCTGATCGCGGCAATGGTTGCCCATCCCAAACTGATCGAACGGCCGATCCTTGTGGCCGGTGACAAGGCTGTGATTGGCCGCCCACCGGAAAAAGTGCTGGAGATCCTGCCGTGAGCGAGCCCTATATCCTGGTGCTGTATTACAGCCGGCACGGCTCCACCAGCGAGATGGCCCGGCATATTGCCCGCGGCGTCGAGATGGCTGGCCTGGAAGCGCGCCTGCGGACCGTGCCGGCGATTTCCACCGAATGCGAAGCTGTGGCTCCCGATATCCCAACCAGCGGTGCGCTGTACGCCAGCCTGGACGACCTGCGCCACTGCGCCGGGATTGCCTTGGGCAGCCCGACCCGCTTCGGCAACATGGCGGCGCCGCTGAAGTACTTCCTCGACGGCACCAGCAGCCTGTGGCTGGGTGGTGAACTGGTCGGCAAGCCGGCCGGAGTGTTCACTTCCACCGCCAGCCTGCACGGTGGTCAGGAAACTACCCTGCTGTCGATGATGCTGCCGCTGCTGCACCACGGCATGCTCATCACCGGCCTGCCCTACAGCGAGTCGGCGCTGCTGGAAACCCGCGGTGGTGGTACCCCGTACGGCGCCAGTCATCATGCCGGCGCCGACGGCAAGCGCGAGCTGGACAGCCACGAAATAGCCCTGTGCCGAGCACTCGGGCAACGCCTGGCGAGCACGGCCAAGGCCTTGGGTGGCGCGCGTGGCTAAGCGTGCCAAGCCACTGCCAGCGCTGACCTGGCTGGCACCGCGGCTGCGCCTTACCCGCGCGCTGAGCCTGGCTTGCCTGGTCGGCCTGGTCGCCCTGCTGCTGGTCAATAACCTGTGGTTTGCCAACCTGCATGGGGCACGGGTCGAGGTGATCCTTGCGGTCGAATTGATCCCGCTGCTGCTGGTGCTGCCAGGCATGCTGATGGGCAGCGCACGGGCCCATGCGTGGACCTGCTTCGTGGTCAATATCTACTTCATCAAAGGCGTGCTAGCGGCGTTCGACCCAGCGCGGGCGCTGTTTGGCTGGATGGAGACCCTGGTGAGCCTGGGCCTGTTCGTCAGCGCACTGTTATACGTGCGCTGGAAGTTTCAGCATGAACGGCGGCTTGCGGGCGAATGACAGGCCGCTACCGATAGACGCGGCTCAATGGTTGACGGTGTGCGCCAGCATCACCGAGAGCTGACACAGTGGCCGGCCACTTTCGGCATGCCACTGATTGAACACCTCCTGCACCAGCGCACGATCACGCTGGCTGGTCGGCGCCTTGTCGATCACGCCCTGGGCGATCAGCGCGGCTGACATGTCGTCGGTGGGGATAAAGGTATCCTTGCCGACCATGCGCAGAAAGCGCGGTGCGGACAGGCCGCCGAGCTGATTGCCATGCTTGGCCAGGTACTTCCACAGGCCGACGATATCGGTCACCGGCCAGTCGGCGATAAAGCTGGCAAAGCTGCCGTGCTGTTTTTCGATGTCGAGGATCATCTGCGCGTTGCGTGGCACGCTTTTGAGCTTGCCCAAGTGGCGGATGATGCGCGCGTCCTGCATCAGCCGCTCTAGATGCTCGGCGCCCATCAGCACCACCTTTTCCGGCTCGAAGCCAAAGAACACCTGCTCGAAGGCCGGCCACTTGGCATCTACCAGGCTGTGCTTGAGGCCTGCGCGAAATACCCGCAGCGCCAGCGTCGACAAGTAGCGGTCGTCGCTGATGTCACGTAACTGCGCCGGGGTGCGCGGTTGTGGCAGGTACGCTTCGAGGGCCTTGGCCGAGCCGAAGCGATTCAGGCAGAACTCATGCAGCCACTGATAATCGCGCATGGGTCAGATGTTCACCACATCGAGGAAGCGCGGCGCCGCGGTTTCATCGATTTTCAGGCTGGTGAAATCGAACAGGTTGCGGTCGGCCAGTTGTGACGGCGCCACGTTCTGCATCGCGCGGAAGATGCTCTCGGTGCGGCCTGGGTGCTTGCGCTCCCAGTCGATGAGCATTTCCTTGACCACCTGACGTTGCAGGTTTTCCTGCGAGCCACACAGGTTGCACGGGATGATCGGGAATTCGCGCATGTCCGAGTAGGCCTGGATGTCCTTCTCGCTGCAGTAGGCCAGCGGCCGGATCACTACGTTGCGGCCATCATCGGCACGCAACTTGGGCGGCATGCCCTTGAGCGAGCCGTTGAAGAACATGTTCAGGAAGAAGGTTTCGACCATGTCGTCGCGGTGGTGACCAAGAGCCATCTTGGTCGCGCCGATTTCATCGGCAAAGGTGTACAGCGTGCCGCGGCGCAGGCGCGAGCACAGCGAGCAGGTGGTCTTGCCTTCCGGGATCAGTTCCTTGACCACCGAATAGGTGTCTTTCTCGACGATGTGGTACTCGACGCCCAGGGTCTTCAGGTAGGCAGGCAGAATATGCTCGGGGAAGCCTGGCTGCTTCTGGTCCATGTTCACCGCGACGATCTCGAACTGGATCGGCGCCACCTTCTGCAGGTGCAGCAGAACATCGAGCATGGTGTAGCTGTCCTTGCCGCCGGACAGGCAGACCATGACCTTGTCGCCATCTTCGATCATGTTGTAGTCGGTGATGGCTTCGCCGGCGAGACGACGCAGGCGTTTTTGCAGTTTGTTCTGGTTGACCGAGAGGGTGCCCATAGCGCTTGGAATCCGCGAGGTGTGACAAAAGCCGAGCATTTTACGCATAAAGCCGGCGCGGGCGAAGGCTTTCGCGACAATTAACCGCGCCAGGCCGACCAAAGACTGCAACGGAATCAACAACTGCGGCGACAGCGCGATTTGCTCTAAAAAGCGCCTATTGCGCAGGGATGTGCTTCCTATACTGCGACTTAAGGCCATATTACCGCTTGCTTCGGTGCCTGGCCGCGGGCCGCATGTGCTCCATCTGGGGTACGTCAGGCAACGACCATAGGAGTGACCGGTATGATCCATCACGTTCTTGGGCTGTTTACCCATCCCGACCAAGAGTGGCAGGAGATTCGTGGCGAGGAAGAATCGATCAGCCACATGTACTTGACCCATACCCTGATTCTGGCGGCCATCCCCGTCGTTTCAGCGTTTATCGGCACCACCCAGGTCGGCTGGGTGATCGGTGACCGACCGGCGGTCATGCTGACCGTTGAAAGCGCGTTCTGGATGAGCGTGATGTCGTACCTGGCGATGCTGATCGGCGTCGCGGTAATGGGCGCTTTCATCCACTGGATGGCGCGCACCTATGACGCCACGCCATCGATGGCACGCTGCATCGCGTTTGCCACCTACACCGCTACGCCATTGTTCGTCGCCGGGCTGGCGGCGCTTTACCCACACCTGTGGCTGGGCATGGTGATCGGCACGGCTGCCATCAGTTACACGGTGTTCCTGCTGTATGTGGGCTTGCCGACGTTCATGAACATCCCGGCGGATGAAGGCTTTCTGTTCTCAAGCTCCGTGCTGGCGGTAGGCCTGGTGGTGCTGGTGGCGATCATGGCGGCCACGGTGGTCATCTGGGGCCTGGGCGTGGGGCCTGTGTATACCAACTAGATCCAAACCAACACTGGGGCATCAAGTCACCGGCCGCCGCAAGGCGGCCTTTGACTGTGTGCTGACCGATGGCTCGGCAGCCTCTGGGGGGTTGCGGCATAATGCGCGGCTGAGGAGAACCTTGATCGCCATGCCCGAGTTGCTCGAATCCCGCGTTGAAGCCTGCTATCAGCAAGCCGAGGCGTTCTTCAAACGGAGCTTCATCCGCCCACAGGTGAGCTTCAAACTGCGCGGCCAGAAGGCCGGCGTTGCCCATCTGCATGAAAACCTGCTGCGCTTCAATCTGCAGTTGTACCGGGAAAACCACGAGGATTTTCTGCGCCAGACTGTGGCCCATGAAGTGGCGCATCTGGTCGCGCATCAGTTGTTTGGCGACAGTATCCAGGCCCATGGCGAAGAGTGGCAGTTGATCATGCGCGGGGTCTACGAGCTGCCGCCTAATCGCTGCCACAACTATGCGGTGCAACGGCGTACGGCGACGCGCTATATCTATCAGTGCCCGTGCCCGGAGAGTGACTTTGCCTTTACGGCGGTGCGGCACAAGCTGGTGCGCCAAGGGCGGCGGTATCTGTGCAAGCGCTGTCGGCAGGTGCTGGTGTATAGCGGGCAGACGCGGGTGGAGTGAAGCCGGCAGGGTTTTGTGGAGGTTGGACGAACTTGGGGCCGCAGAGCGGCCCCAGGTTATTGCCTGATGACTTAAGAGCGCGCTGGGCCTTCAGCTACACCGAGGTCATCGGTTGGACGAGTGTCGGTCAGCGGCGAGCCGCCCGAAGCCAGTTCAGCGTGCAGCTTGTCTTCGTCCAGCTCCTTGACCCACTTGGCAACCACGATGGTCGCTACGCCGTTACCAATCAGGTTGGTCAGGGCGCGGGCTTCGGACATGAAGCGGTCGATACCAAGGATCAGCGCCAGGCCGGCGACCGGCAGGTGGCCGACAGCAGACAAGGTCGCGGCGAGGACGATGAAGCCCGAACCGGTGACGCCAGCAGCACCTTTGGAGGCAACCAGCAGCACCAGCAGCAAGGTGATCTGGTGGCTGATGTCCATCTGCGTGTCGGTCGCCTGGGCGATAAACACGGCAGCCATGGTCAGGTAGATCGAAGTACCGTCAAGGTTGAACGAGTAGCCAGTCGGGATTACCAGACCTACTACCGACTTCTTCGCGCCCAGACGCTCCATCTTGGCCAGCATGCGTGGCAGGGCCGATTCCGAGGACGAGGTGCCAAGTACGATCATCAGCTCTTCACGGATGTAGCGGATCAGCTTGAGTACGCTGAAGCCATGCGCGCGGCAGATACCACCGAGGACGATCAGGATGAACGCCAGGCAGGTGATGTAGAAGCAAGCCATCAGGTAGCCCAGCTGCACCAGCGAGCCGACGCCGTACTGGCCGATGGTGAAGGCCATGGCACCGAAGGCACCGATCGGAGCCAGCTTCATGATCATGTTGATGATGTTGAACATGACGTGAGCGAAGCGATCGATCATGTCCAGCAATGGCCGGCCGTAGCTGCCCAGACGGTGCAGGGCGAAGCCGAAGATCACCGAGAACATCAGCACCTGGAGGATGTCGCCGTTGGCGAAGGCACCGACCACGGTGTTCGGGATGATGTTGAGCAGGAAGCCGATAGTGGTCTGCTGCGCGCCGGCGGCGGCATAGGCAGCGACACTGCTGGCATTCAAGGTGGTGACATCAATGTGCATGCCAGCGCCTGGCTTGACCACGTTGACGACAACCAGGCCGATGATCAGCGCGATGGTCGAGACAATTTCAAAGTACAACAGCGCGTAGCCGCCGGTCTTGCCGACCGATTTCATGCTCTGCATGCCAGCGATACCGCTGACGACGGTACAGAAGATGATCGGGGCGATGACCATTTTGATCAGTTTGACGAAGCCGTCACCCAGGGGTTTGAGCGCTACGCCGGTTTCAGGATAGAAGTGACCGAGCAGAATACCGACGGTGATGGCAACCAACACCTGGATATACAGCGATTTGTACAGCGGCTGACGAGTCGTCATGGCTTATTTCCTCGAGTGTGCCGGTTTCCACCCTTCCCAGGACGGGGGCACCTAAAGCGCTAACCCTCCTGCACCCGGAGGGATTTGTCGTTGTGTTCGAGCTGCCTTTGCAGGCCTCTGCCAAGTGAATAGCAAGGGCGATGCCAAAGTGCCCGAATGAGGTGCAAAGCCTGATCTATAGGGGTTGGCATGCCCAAGGACAGGGCAACCAGGCGGGCCTGAGCTGGCGGATTTCCGCCCGCTGGCGGGAAATGAACGGGCGGTTTGGCGGGAATCCGCCCGGGCGCGGGGTCAGCCGCGCTTGAACACGATCCTGAAGGCAGCACCGCCCAGCGGCGAATCGTCCAGGCTCAGCTGGGCGTCGTAGCTGTCGATGATGTCCTTGACCACGGCCAGGCCGATGCCCTGCCCCGGGTGCTGGCGGTCCAGCCGCTCGCCGCGCTGGAGGATGCGCTCGCGCTGATCGGTCGGCACACCCGGGCCATCGTCTTCGATGCACAGGAGCAGGCTGTCCGGGGTTTCGCTCAAGCTCACCCGCACCTGGCCCAGACACAGCCGGTAGGCGTTTTCCAGCAGGTTGCCCAGTAGCTCCAGCGCGGCGCCCTGCTCCATGGGTATTTCCGCCTGCGCAGGGACGACCAGGGTGATCACCACGTGCTTGTCGCGGTAGACCTTGGCCAAGGTGTTGCACAGGCTGTCGAGCAGCGGCGCGAGCTGGACACGGTCGCGAACCAGTCCGCTCTTGCGCAGGCTGGCGCGCTGCAACTGGTAGTCGATCTGCTGGCTCATGCGCTCGATCTGGCTCTGCAGCACTCGCGCCTGCTCGCGCTCGCCACTGCCGTGGCCCATGCTTTCGCCCACGCCCTGGAGCACCGCCAGCGGCGTTTTCAGGCTGTGCGCAAGATCGTCCAGTGAGTCACGATAGCGCTGACGCTGTTCGCGCTCACTGTGCAGCAGGCGGTTGAGCGAGCCGGTCAGGCGCAACAACTCGCGCGGATGTTCGCCGCTCAAGCCCTGGCGAGCACCGCTCTCGACCTGGTCCAGCTCCACACTCAGCCGACGCAGCGAGCGCAGCCCCCAGGTCAAGCCGGCCCAAAGCAGCACCAGCAAGGCCAGCAAGGCAGCGCCGAAGCCCAGGTAGAGTTTTTCCTGCAGGCCCTCGAGGGTGTCCTGATACTCGCGTACCGGTTGCAGGGCAACGATGCTGTAGGCGGCGCTCTTGCCGCCGAGCAGTTTTACTTCCACGTCGTAGACGAAGAACTCTTCACCGTTGTCCTGGCGAATGCGGGCGAACTCGTTGCCGCGGCCGTCATAACGCGGCTGGTAATTGATGTCGCGGTCGGCGGTAGCCCGCGAACGCCAGACCAGCTTGCCGTCGCGGTCGAAGATGTAGCCGATCAACCCGGTGTAAGGCAGGTTGTAGCGCTCATCCGGGAGCTGATCAGGCATTTGCAGGCGGCCCTGCTCGATACGCGCAGCGGAGATCAGCGTGGTCGCATCGGATGCCAGGCGCTGTTCGATCGACTCCTGCAGGGCCAGGCTGAAGGCCTTCTGCAGGGCCGGTAGCAGCGCCAGCATGAACAACAGCGCCAGCAGCGCCGCCGCCAGCATCAGGCGCACGCGCAGCGAACGGATCATCGGCAGCGCTCGGTGAACAGGTAGCCCAGGCCGCGCACGGTATCGATCGGTTTGAAGCCGTGCTCGCCCTCAAGCTTGCGGCGCAGCCGGCCGACCAGCACTTCGATGACATTCGGGTCGCGCTCTTCATCGCCTGGGTACAACTGTTCCATCAGGCGGTCCTTCGCCACCACCTGCTGGTGATGACGCATGAGGTATTCAAGGATGCGGTATTCATACGCGGTCAGCGCCAGCGGCTGATCGTCGAGGCTGGCTTGCTTGCGATTGAGGTCGAGCACCAGTGGCCCGGCGGCAATGGTCGACTGGGTGAAGCCGCTGGAACGGCGCAGCAAGGCATTCAGGCGCGCTTCAAGCTCCTCGAACTGGAACGGCTTGACCACATAATCGTCGGCGCCGGCCGCCAGGCCTTCGACCTTGTCCTGCCAGTTGCCCCGTGCGGTGAGAATCAGGATCGGGAAGCTCTTGCCCTGGCTGCGCAGCTGGCGGATCAAGTCCAGACCGCTCATGCCCGGCAGGCCGAGGTCAATGATGGCCAGGTCAAAGGCGAACTCCTCTGCCTGGTACAGGGCTTCTTCGCCGTTGCCGACCGCCTGGACCACATGGCCGGTTTCACTCAGGCGTGTGTGCAGATGATGGCGCAGCAGCGCCTCGTCCTCGACCACCAGCAGTTTCATGCCTTTCTCCTTATAACCATCACGGCGCTGTCTTGCCTCTCCGGCGCAGGCACGGCGCAAGGCCGCTGGCGAGCCAGCAGCCTTGTGTGTTGCAAACGCCGATACAGAGTACCAGCACGCCTTAGAACTTGTAGTTTGCCGAGAGATAGGTCTGGGCGCTGCTGGTCAGGCTCATGCTGCCGATTTTCGGCCCGCCGTGTTCGACCAGTTCGGTGCTGGCGTTGGTGCGCAGGTAGCGGTAGCCCAGTTCGACCGAGGCGTTGTCGGTGACTTCCTGGATAACGCCGGCTTGCAGGCCTGCAGCGTAGCCGTAATTGGTGTCGCGGCTGTAGCCGGAGGACTCCTGGGTCAGCTTGGTCACGCCCAGGCTGGCGCCGCCAAATAGTTTGGTGGTGTCTCCCACGGGCAGGAACAGGTCGTAGCTGCCGAGCAGGTTTTCCTGGCGCAGCTTGAGCCCGCTGTGGTCACCGGAGACGTTGTCGTAGGTCATGTAGTAGCGACCTTCGTTGTTCATCTTGCCCAGACGCACACCCCAGGTGCCGTCCTTGGCGATCACGCCGTCGGTGTTGAGGTTGTCGGTGCTGCGCGAGAGCAGCCCGGACTTACGCACTTTGTCGCTGGTCTGGCCGTAGGTCAGGCTGGCGAAGGTGTCGTCGGCGTTGGCCTGAACGCTGAAGCCGGCGGCACATACGGCCATTGCTGCAAGCAGGGTATTGACTGTTTTCATGGGTTCTTACTCCAGTTGGATGCGCTGTTTCGGTCTGGAAGCTAGAGTAAGCAAGGCGCCCTGAACCGCGGCTGAACCCTGCCTGAACCGCCGCTGAACAGCCTGCGCTTCCCTCGCCTAAAGGAGTTGCGACCATGCGTTATCTGTTTGCCCTGGCTTTGTTGAGTTGCGCCAGCCTTACTCAAGCAGCGGTGCAGACCCGGGAAATCCCTTATCAGGATGCCGACGGCAAGCGCCTGATTGGCTATTACGCCTATGACGATGCTATTGACGGCAAACGGCCGGGCGTCGTGGTAGTGCACGAGTGGTGGGGGCTCAATGACTATGCCAAGCGCCGCGCCCGCGACCTGGCGGGGCTGGGTTACAGCGCGCTGGCAATCGACATGTATGGCGATGGCAAGCACACCGAGCACCCGGCCGATGCAATGGCGTTCATGAAGGCGGCGCTGGAGAACCCGCAAGCAGCTGCCAAGCGCTTCGATGCGGGCCTTGAGCTGCTCAAGATTCAACCAAAAACCGACCCCGACAAGCTCGCTGCGATTGGCTACTGCTTTGGTGGCAAGGTCGTGCTCGACGCGGCCCGGCGTGGCGAGGAGCTGGCCGGTGTGGTGAGTTTCCACGGCGCCTTGGTCACGCAGACTCCGGCCAGCCCCGGCAGCGTCAAAGCCAAGGTGCTGGTCGAGCACGGCGCGGCAGACAGTATGGTCACCCCGGAGCAGGTCGCGGCCTTCAAGGAAGAGATGGACAAGGCCAAGGCCGACTATCAGTTTGTCAGCATCGCCGGCGCCAAGCATGGTTTCAGCAACCCCGATGCCGACCGTCTCAGTCATGGCGAGCATGGCGGGCCTGATATCGGCTATGACCAAGCGGCCGACAAAAGCTCATGGGCAGACATGCAGGCGTTTCTGGACAAGCTGTTCAAGTGACCGCTGCGCTGGCAATGGCCAGCTCTGGCACAATAGCGCCATGAACCGACTGCCGACCTGCTGCGCCCCCTTGCAACACCACTGGCCACTACCGCGCCCGATCCCCGGCGCGGTGCTGGTCAGTTGTGCGTTCGACCCGGCCAGGCTTGCTGCCGACGACTTCCAGCGCGCGGGCATCGAGCCCAACGCCAGCCTCCAGCGCTCCGTAGCCAAGCGCCAGGCCGAGTACCTGGCCGGCCGAGTCTGCGCGCGCGCCGCTCTGCTGCAACTGGACGGTCGTGACTATGTGCCCGCGACCCATGCCGACCGCTCACCGATCTGGCCGGCAGGTATCCGCGGCTCGATCACCCACGGCAAAGGCTGGGCCGCCGCCGTGGTGGCCGATGCTGCCAGCTGCCGAGGCATCGGCCTGGATCAGGAAACACTGCTGGATGAAGCCCGCGCCGAACGCCTCGCCGAAGAGATCCTCACCCCGGCCGAGCTGCAACGGCTCGACCGCAGCCAGCTGGCACTTAGCGTGACGCTGACCTTTTCGCTCAAGGAAAGCCTGTTCAAGACGCTCTATCCACTGACCCTGCAGCGCTTTTACTTCGAGCATGCAGAGCTGCTGGAGTGGTCTGCAGACGGCCTAGCGCGCCTGCGCTTGCTGACTGATTTGTCGCCTGAATGGCGCCACGGCGCCGAGCTGAGTGGCCAGTTCTGCGTCAACCACGGGCAGCTGTTGAGCCTGGTCAGCGTCTAGTCTTCAGCTTCCTGCTGGCGCGGCCAGCTCAGGCTGAAGCACGCCCCACCCAAGCCTTCACTGCGCGCAACAACCGCCCGCCCGCCGTGCCAATAGATGATTCGACGCACGATCGACAAGCCCAGGCCGTGCCCACCCGAGGCCCGGGTGCGGCTGTCGTCCAGCCGGGTGAATGGGGTAAAGATGCGCTCCCAGACGCTTTCCGGCACGCCCGGGCCGTCATCCTCGACATCGATGCGGCAGCGCTGCTGGCCCAAGTGATAGCTAACGCGCACTTCGCCCTCGGCGTGGCGCATGGCGTTGGCGACCAGGTTCTGCAGCGCACGGTGCAGATAGCGCGGCTCGGCTTCGACCCAGGCGCCGTCCTCATCGGCGCCCTGGCACAGGCCACGCAGCACATTTATCTGCGGGCGCAGCGGCGCCAGCTCGGTGATGACCCGCGCCAGCAAGGCATCCAGGTCGATGACCTGAAACTGCAAGGCTGGCGCGCCTTGTTCGAGACGCGCGTAGGTGAGCATTTCGTCGACCAGCTTGTCGAGGTCCTGGATATCGCCGTCCATCCCCGCCAGGTGCTTGGCCCGCGCCTGATCGGTGCTGGCGGTTTCGAGCATCTCCAGGCCAAAGCGCAGCCGTGCCACTGGCGTGCGCAGCTCGTGCGACACCGCCCGGACCAACTCGCGCTGCATGTTCAGCGAGCGCTGCAAGTGCTCGGCCATACCATTGAATGCCGCCGCCAGACGCCCTACCGAATCGGCGCCGCCGGCCGGCACGCGGGTATCGAGGCTGCCTTGGGCAATCTGCGTGGCCGCCGCTTCCAGGCCGGACACGCGCCGCTCCAGCTGACGTACCAGCAGGTACACCACCAGGCCGATCAGGCACAAACCGAGAAACGCGATCAGAATCAGCAATTGCGGTGGGTAGGGATTGAGCTGGTACAGCGGGCCGATTTCCAGCACCCAGGGTGAGCCGGGCACGCCGGAAAACACCCGCACCGAATCACCGTCCTTGCCCAGCGCCATCACCGTATCGCCCTCCTCGACCCGGTGGCGCTGGTCGTCATCCAGTGCCGCCCGCTCCAACCGTTGCAGGCCGATATCGAAGCCAAAGCCTTTGCTCTGGCGCAGTTGCGCCAGGCGCTGCGGCTGTTCGCTGACCGGATAACGCACCAGCTCATCAGCCAGCAGGTACACCGTGGCCCGCGCCAGCTGCTCGCTGATCTGCTTGACCTCGGCCACCAGCAGCTGGTCTTCGCGACCGATCCGGCGCAATACGCGTGCGGCATGCGGGCCGGTCTTGTCGACCACTACCAGGTCGCGGTACAGCCGCGCACGCTGGCCGCCGTCGAGGGGCAGCGCGGCCATTGGCTGGACATCCAACGGCACGCCGAGCAGGCGCTCCCACATCAACAGCGAGCGCTGGCGCTCGACTGGGTTCTGCGGCGCGAGGTTGTCGGCCATCAGGCTGAACGTGCCTTGCGCCAGGCGCTCGCGGTGCTGCTCGGCGCGCACCAGGTTGACCAGGTGCAGGCTGACCACGCCGAGCACCGCTACCAGTACCAACACCGCCAGCATGCCGCCATAGATACGCAGAAAAATCGACTTCATCAGGCCGGCGCCGCCTCAGCCACGAACAGATAGCCCTTGCTGCGCAAGGTCTTGATCAGCCGCGGATGAATGGGATCGTCACCGATCTTGGGGCGAATCCTGGAGATACGCACATCAATCGAACGGTCTTGGCCGTCGTAACCGACGCCGCGCAGGGCGGTAAATATCTGCTCGCGCGACAGCACCCGGCCGGCATGGCTGGCCAACAGCCAGAGCAGGTCGAATTCGGCGCCGGTGAGGTCGATCGGCTGCTCATCGAGCCAGGCCTCGCGCAGGCTGTTGTTGATCTGCAGCGGGCCAAAGCGCAGCGCCTGCACTTTGCTGTCGGGGCTGTCGCTGCGCCGCAGCAAGGCATTGATACGCGCCAGCAACAGCCGCGGCCGCACCGGCTTGCAGACATAGTCATCGGCGCCCAGGTCCAGGCCCTGAACCTGATCGAGCTCATCGCTGCGCGCGGTCAGCATGAGGATCACACCGTGATACTGGCCACGTACCCGCCGGCAGATGCTCAGGCCGTCTTCACCGGGCAGCATCAGGTCCAGCACCACCAGGTCCGGCTGGCTGTCGAGAATGCGCCGCACCGCGCGCGCGCCGTCTGCCTCGACCGCAACCTCGAAGCCATTGGCCTGCAGGTACTCGGCGGTCAGTTCGGCGAGACGCTGATCGTCCTCGACGATGAGGATGCGGTTGCTGGGTTGGTCCATGCCTGGCCTCTGTTGTTATGGATGGGCTGCCGCTGGTCACCTGAATGTAGCCTTGTCCGCGGATACTACGTCGCACATCTGCGCCTGCCAATCGGCTCTGTCGGCACCGCTGGTCCGAGACAGGCCAGGACGAATTAGCGTGATGCGCCGCACAGCAGTAACATTCTGCAACGGGTCATTACGGTGCGGAAAAAAAGTGAAAAGCCGTGAGGACAAGGCCTACAGCCGATACCCACGAATCACACACAATCTGTACACACGTTATCCACAGGCGGTCGCCTTGCAAACACCCTCAGACCGCATTATCTTGTATCCCCATCGCGGCGAACCACTACATGTTGGGGTTGGGCCGAAATCGAAAACACAAGTCAGCGGCGAAATTCAAGCGTTTTTTCGACCTGAACTTATGGCAATACAAGCAGCCAAACCGCTCCTGCGGAGGCAGACCGAGGCAAGCCTTGCACAGGGCCTTGTTCGGGTACGGGTGTTGCAGGCATAGCCTGGTGCCCCGACAGCAACAGATTTTGCGTTGTAACGCAGAACCTTTGACTTCGGCCAGGGAGCGGCAAGCTATTGCCCCTTATTCCTGAGTCTGTCCCGAAGTCGGCACGCCCGAGCTGGCGGATCCACGTGCGCGTGGGCTCCCCGCTCGGGCAAGCCAACTGGCGGATGGAACGGTGGGCGTGGATGACACGCCCGAACACTATTGAAACTGTGGAGACACCCACCGATGCAAACCGACACAACTCGCGAGAACCCGCAGGCCCAAGTGCCGCAGGCCGCTGATTCGAACCAGGATCTGGCTGCCACTGCGCCTGGCCAACTGCGTGTGATCAAGCGTAACGGCACTGTCGTCGCCTACACCGACGACAAGATCACCGTGGCCATCACCAAGGCGTTCCTTGCAGTTGAGGGCGGCACTGCCGCCGCTTCGTCGCGCATCCACGACACCGTTGCGCGCCTGACCGAGCAGGTCACTGCAACCTTCAAGCGTCGCATGCCGTCGGGTGGCACCATCCACATCGAAGAAATCCAGGACCAGGTCGAACTGGCCCTGATGCGCGCCGGCGAGCAGAAAGTGGCTCGTGACTACGTGATCTACCGCGACCAGCGCGCCAAAGAGCGTGCTACTCGCGCCAACAACGATGCCGTGGTCGAGCCGCACCCGTCGATCCGCATCAGCCTGGCCGACGGCAGCAAGGCGCCGCTGGACATGGCCCGCCTCAACACCATCATCAGCGAAGCCTGCGAAGGCCTGGCTGAAGTCGACGGCGAGCTGATCCAGCGCGAAACCTTGAAGAACCTGTACGACGGCGTTGCCCTGAAGGACGTCAACACTGCCCTGGTGATGACCGCCCGTACTCTGGTCGAGCGTGAGCCGAACTACTCGTTCGTCACCGCCCGCCTGCTGATGGACACCCTGCGTGCCGAAGGCCTGAGCTTCCTCAACGTAGCCGACAGCGCCACCCACCACGAGATGGCCGAGCTGTACGCCAAGGCCCTGCCTGCCTACGTTGCCAAGGGCATCGAGTTCGAGCTGCTGAACCCGGCCCTGGCCGACTTCGACCTCGAGCGTCTGGGCCAGGCGATCAACCACGAGCGCGACCAGCAGTTCACCTACCTCGGCCTGCAGACCCTGTACGACCGCTACTTCATCCACAAGGATGGCGTACGCTTCGAGCTGCCACAGGTGTTCTTCATGCGTGTGGCCATGGGCCTGGCGCTGGAAGAGAAAGACAAGGAAGCGCGTGCGATCGAGTTCTACAACCTGTTGTCGTCGTTCGACTACATGGCCTCGACCCCGACCCTGTTCAACGCCGGTACCCTGCGTCCACAGCTGTCGAGCTGCTACCTGACCACCGTGCCGGATGACCTCTCGGGCATCTACCACGCGATCCACGACAACGCCATGCTGTCGAAATTTGCCGGCGGCCTGGGCAACGACTGGACGCCAGTGCGCGCGCTGGGCTCTTACATCAAGGGCACCAACGGCAAATCCCAGGGCGTCGTGCCGTTCCTCAAAGTGGTCAACGACACCGCCGTTGCGGTCAACCAGGGCGGCAAGCGCAAGGGCGCGGTCTGCGCCTACCTGGAAACCTGGCACCTGGACATCGAAGAATTCATCGAACTGCGCAAGAACACCGGTGATGATCGTCGTCGTACCCACGACATGAACACTGCCAACTGGATCCCTGACCTGTTCATGAAGCGTGTCTTCGATGACGGCCAGTGGACTCTGTTCTCGCCGAACGAAGTACCTGATCTGCACGATTTGACCGGCAAGGCCTTCGAAGAGCGTTACGAGTACTACGAAGCCATGACCGAGTACAACAAGATCAAGGTGTTCAAGACCATTCAGGCCAAAGACCTGTGGCGCAAGATGCTGTCGATGCTGTTCGAGACCGGCCACCCATGGTTGACCTTCAAGGACCCATGCAACCTGCGCTCGCCGCAGCAACACGTCGGCGTGGTCCACAGCTCGAACCTGTGCACCGAGATCACCTTGAACACCAACAAGGACGAGATCGCAGTCTGCAACCTGGGCTCGATCAACCTGCCGAACCACATCGTTGACGGCAAGCTCGATACCGCCAAGCTGCAACGCACCGTCAACACTGCCGTGCGCATGCTCGATAACGTGATCGACATCAACTACTACTCGGTACCGCAGGCACGTAACTCGAACCTCAAGCACCGTCCGGTCGGTCTGGGCATCATGGGCTTCCAGGACGCACTGTACCTGCAGCACATCGCCTACGGCTCCGACGCTGCCGTCGAGTTCGCCGACAAGTCGATGGAAGCGGTCAGCTACTTCGCCATCCAGGCCTCGTGTGACCTGGCTGACGAGCGCGGCGCCTATGAGACCTTCCAGGGTTCGCTGTGGTCCAAAGGCATCCTGCCACTGGACTCGCAACAGATCCTGATCGAAGCCCGTGGCCAGAAGTACATCGACGTCGACCTCAACGAGAGCCTCGACTGGGCACCGGTACGTGCTCGCGTACAAAAAGGTATTCGTAACTCGAACATCATGGCCATCGCGCCAACCGCGACCATCGCCAACATCACTGGCGTATCGCAGTCGATCGAGCCGACCTACCAGAACCTGTACGTGAAATCGAACCTGTCCGGCGAGTTCACCGTGATCAACCCGTACCTGGTGCGCGACCTCAAGGCCCGCGGCCTGTGGGACTCGGTCATGATCAACGACCTGAAGTACTACGATGGTTCGGTGCAGCAGATCGAGCGTATCCCGCAAGAGCTGAAAGACCTCTACGCCACCGCGTTCGAAGTCGACACCAAGTGGATCGTCGATGCCGCCAGCCGTCGCCAGAAGTGGATCGACCAGGCGCAGTCGCTGAACCTGTACATCGCCGGCGCTTCGGGCAAGAAGCTCGACGTGACCTACCGCATGGCTTGGTACCGTGGCCTGAAAACCACCTATTACCTCCGTGCCCTGGCCGCGACCAGCACCGAGAAGTCGACCATCAGCACCGGCAAGCTCAACGCCGTTTCCAGCGGCGGCGACAGCGCCCCGGTCCAGGCCGCAGGTCCAGCACCTGTGCCGAAGGCCTGCGCGATCGACGAGCCGGATTGCGAAGCTTGTCAATAAGGCCGGCGCAGCGCTGAGCTGACATCACCGCAGCCATTGCCCACCCGGTAATGGCTGCGGTTTTTTTTGCCTGCGCGGCAGCGCTTGAGCCAGGCTTGGCGAGGCCCTTGCGACGCCCGATCGCGCCCTGTCATCAGGCGCTTACAGGCAATCCTTCTGTTTGACCCTGATCAAGATAAAACACCATATGCAGTGTGCGGAAAAATAAAGCAGCACAAGATGTAGGAACAAATCGTATTTAGCGCTAGACTCACATCCCGTAACAAGCAGCCGGATTCGAGTGAACACAGGCGTGCTCTGCGGGTCAAAAAATTACCATCCGTAGCGGCCGAGGCGCCCCGATCCAGCCTCGTTTCCGGTATACTTCGCGCCCCCCGAAAGGGCTAGCTGACTACAAGATTTCCAGCGCCCTGGCCCCTCGTTCGAGGACAGGCCAGCCGCTGAGCCAGACACCTTTAAATGTGACGAGAGCACGCTCTCAGCGCCCGCCGTAACGCCTTGTGGGCATTGCGCTGTACAGGCATCACTTGAAAATCCAACCGGTTGCCGCGCGCAACCCTCTAGCAGGAGCCATGACATGCTGAGCTGGGACGAATTCGACAAAGAAGACGACGAACTTGCCGTAAAAAGCAGCACCCCGGCGCAGGCCAAAGCCGCCGCCACCCTCGACAGGCTCGACAGCGCCGGTGGCGCCGCCGCCCTTGAAGCACGTGCTGCCACGGCTGCCGACTCGGACGCGGTCAAGCGTGCCAAGGCTGCCCTGGACGACCTCGACATCGCCGAAGGCCTGGCTGAACTGGAAGGCTCCGCGGCCCGCGTTGCGGTCGACGAGAAGCGCATGATCAACTGCCGTGCCGACCTCAACCAGCTGGTACCGTTCAAGTACGACTGGGCCTGGCAGAAGTACCTCGACGGCTGCGCCAACCACTGGATGCCGCAAGAGGTCAACATGACCGCCGACATCGCCCTGTGGAAAGACCAGGACGGCCTGACCGAAGACGAGCGCCGCATCGTCATGCGCAACCTTGGCTTCTTCTCCACTGCCGACTCGCTGGTTGCCAACAACCTGGCCCTGGCCGTGTACCGCCTGATTACCAACCCGGAGTGCCGCCAGTACATCCTGCGCCAGGCTTTCGAAGAGGCGATCCACACCCACGCCTACCAGTACTGCATCGAGTCGCTGGGGATGGATGAAGGCGAGATCTTCAACATGTACCACGAGATCCCGTCGGTCGCGAAGAAGGCTGCCTGGGGCTTGAAGTACACCCGCGCCATCTCCGACCCGGAATTCAACACCGGCACCCCAGAGACCGACAAAGAACTGCTGCGCAACCTGATCGCCTACTACTGCGTGCTGGAAGGCATCTTCTTCTACTGCGGCTTCACCCAGATCCTGTCGATGGGCCGTCGCAACAAGATGACCGGCGTTGCCGAGCAGTTCCAGTACATCCTGCGTGACGAGTCGATGCACCTGAACTTCGGTATCGACGTGATCAACCAGATCAAGATCGAGAACCCGCACCTGTGGGATGCGGCGATGAAGGAAGAAGCCACCCAGATGATCCTGCAAGGGACCCAGCTGGAGATCGAATACGCTCGCGACACCATGCCGCGCGGCGTGCTGGGCATGAACGCAGCGATGATGGAGGACTACCTCAAGTTCATCGCCAACCGTCGTTTGACTCAGATCGGCTTGAAGGAAGAGTACCCAGGCACCACCAACCCGTTCCCGTGGATGAGCGAGATCATGGACTTGAAGAAAGAGAAGAACTTCTTTGAGACGCGTGTGATCGAGTATCAGACCGGTGGGGCGTTGAGCTGGGATTGATATTGATCTTGGTGAAGCCCTGAAACGGGCTGTCAGCTGGATTATTGGGGCCGCTTTGCGGCCCCTTTGCTTAATCTGTCATACGATGTCTGTAGCAAACCCAAACACCCTGCACCAGAGCCCTCGGGCGCGTATCATCCCCTACCCCGCCGCTGAATCCTGCCTAACACCCCATTGACAAGCTTTTCCCCCACCGTTAATAATCTGCAAAGTCGTACGACAACACACAACAAAAACAACAATTCAGTGAAGCCCCTATGACGATCTCAGCCCTCCCCCACGCTGTTCGCCTTCGCCGTTCTCTCCAGCCCAGCACTGCCCGCGGCAGCTAGCCCTCGCGCGCAGGCTCGAAACCGTTTGGCCTGACCGGCCTCGCCAACACCCCGCCACTGCCGCTGGCCGCTTGCACGCGCCTGGCATACGGAAAGTTTCACCCTCAGGGAGCACAACAATAATGAAAATCCGCCAACACCTTCCCCTTGCGCTGTTCAGCGCAACCGCCCTCGGTGCATTGCCGCAGGTGAGCTTTGCCGCAGGTTTCATGGAGGACGCCAAGGCCACGCTGGGCCTGCGCAACTTCTACATCAACCGCAACTTCGTCGACCCGGCCAACCCGCAGAGCAAGGCCGAGGAATGGACCCAGAGCTTTATCCTCGATGCGCGCTCGGGCTTCACTGAGGGGCCGATTGGCTTTGGTGTGGATGTGCTGGGGATGTGGTCGGTCAAGCTCGATGGCGGTGGCGGCACCTACGGCACTGGGCTGCTGCCGCGACATGATGATGGCCGGCCGGCAGATGACTATGGCCGTCTTGCAGTGGCGGGCAAGGCGCGGATCTCCAAGACTGAATTGAAGATCGGCGAGTGGATGCCGGTGCTGCCGATCCTGCGCTCGGACGACGGTCGTTCGCTGCCGCAGACGTTCCGCGGCGGTCAGGTGACGTCCAACGAGATCGCCGGGCTGACCCTGTACGGCGGTCAGTTCCGGGGCAACAGCCCGCGTAACGACGCAAGCATGGACGACATGATCTACGGCGGCGCTGCCTCGGACCGCTTCAACTTCGTTGGTGGTGAGTACAAGTTCAACCAGGACCGCACCTTGTTCGGGCTGTGGAACGCAGTACTCAAGGACGTCTATCAGCAGCAATACCTGCAGGTCAGCCACAGCCAGCCGGTCGGTAGTTGGACTCTGGGTGCCAACCTCGGTTACTTCCAGGGTGAAGACGACGGCGCCAAGCGCGCGGGCGAGCTGGACAACAAGACCTACTCAGGGATGTTCTCGGCCAAGGTCGGCGGCAACACCTTCTATGTCGGCCTGCAGAAGGTCAGTGGCGATACCTGGATGCGGGTCAACGGCACCAGCGGCGGCACCTTGGCCAACGACAGCTACAACGCCAGCTTCGATAACGCCAACGAGCGTTCGTGGCAGGCGCGGCATGACTTCAATTTCACTACCGTCGGCGTGCCCGGGTTGACCCTGATGAACCGCTACATCAGTGGCCGCGAGGTGCACAGTGGCGCCGTTACCGATGGCAAGGAGTGGGTGCGTGAGTCGGAGCTGGCCTATGTGATCCAGAGCGGCACCTTCAAGGACTTGAGCATCAAGTGGCGCAACTCGACCATCCGCCGCGACTTCAGCAGCAACGAGTTCGACGAGAACCGTTTGATCTTCAACTATCCGTTGTCTCTGCTGTAACAGCGGTTTATGGGGTGTCAGTGCTGGCCTCTTCGCGGGTGAACCCGCTCCCACAGGGGTCGCAGGGAGGCTGTGGCAGTGACAAAACAGACACGGCAAGCATTGACAACCTTGCGAATCACTACCGATAATCCAGCACAGTCATACGACAACCTACAACAACTCAAAACAAACGAGCTTGCCATGACTATCACACCGTTCAAGCGCCTGCTGCTCACCGGAGCCGCAGGCGGCCTCGGCCAGGTGCTTCGCGAGCGCCTCAAAGGTTACGCCGAAGTACTGCGCCTCTCCGACATCGCAGCAATGGCGCCCGCCACCAGTGCTCAGGAAGAAATTGTCGAATGCGACCTGGCCGATAAGGCCGCCGTGCACCAGTTGGTCGAAGGCGTCGACGCCATCTGCCATTTCGGCGGTGTTTCGGTCGAGCGCCCTTTCGAAGAGATCCTCGGCCCTAATATCTGTGGCGTGTTCCACCTCTACGAGGCGGCGCGCAAGCATGGGGTCAAGCGGATCATCTTCGCCAGCTCCAACCACACCATCGGCTTCTACAAACAGGACCAGCAGATCGACGCTCGTGCTCTGCGGCGCCCGGACGGCTACTACGGGTTGTCCAAGTGCTACGGCGAGGACGTTGCCAGCTTCTACTTCGACCGCTACGGCATCGAGACCGTCAGCATCCGCATCGGCTCGTCGTTCCCCGAGCCGCAGAACCGGCGGATGCTCAGCACCTGGCTGAGCTATGACGACCTGACCCAACTGATCGAGCGCGGCCTGTTCACCGAGCAAGTCGGCCACACCGTGGTCTACGGCGCCTCGGCCAACCGTGACGTGTGGTGGGACAACCGCCATGCCGCGCACCTGGGCTTCCAGCCGAAGGACTCCTCCGAGGTGTTCCGCGCCAAGGTCGAAGCGCAACCAGCGCCAGCCGCCGATGACCCGGCGATGGTGTATCAGGGTGGCGCGTTTGTCGCTGCCGGGCCATTCGACTGATCCACCACTCGCAAGGAGGCTGTCTACCGTGAACTACGAACTGATCGTGGATGCGCGCAATGCCACCGGCGAAAGCCCGGTGTGGGATGTTGCCGAGCAGGCGCTGTACTGGGTCGATATCCCTGCCGGCCAGCTGCACCGCTGGACGGCCGCCGATAGCGCTCATCAAAGCTGGCAAGCGCCGCAGATGCTCGCCTGCATCGCCCGCTCGGCCAACGGCAGCTGGATTGCCGGGATGGAGGATGGCGTCTATGCGCTGACTGCCAATGCCCAGGGCAAGCTCGACAGCCGCCTGCTGAGCGCGGTTGAACATGGCGCCGAGGGCATGCGCTTCAATGATGGCCGCTGCGACCGCCAGGGCCGTTTCTGGGCTGGCAGCATGCTGATGAACATGCAGCAGGCGGCGCCGCTGGGTGCCCTGTATCGGTATGACGGCGAGGGCCGGCCGCTGCACCTGCAGCTGGAGCAGATGATTGTGCCCAACGGCCTGGCGTTCAGCCCGGACGGTTCGCGCATGTACCTGTCCGACTCCCACCCCGACGTGCAGCGCATCTGGCAGTTCGACTACGACGTCGACACCGGCACCCCGCACAACCAGCGCCTGTTCGTCGATATGCGCGGCTTCCCGGGCCGGCCTGACGGCGCTGCCGTGGATGCCGACGGCTGCTACTGGATCTGCGGCAACGATGCAGGCCAGGTGCACCGCTTTACTCCCGATGGACGACTGGACCGCTCACTCAATGTGCCGGTGAAAAAGCCGGCGATGTGCGCCTTTGGCGGGCGCAACCTGGACACCTTGTTCGTGACCTCGATCCGCCCCGGCGGCGACCTGCACGATCAGCCGTTGGCCGGTGGCGTGTTCGCCCTGGACGCGGGCGTGCAGGGCCTGCCAGAAACAGCCTGGCGCAGCTGAACCGAATCCCGCTGCACCCGTGCGATACCCAAATAATAACAACACTGGAGCGTCACCATGGTCTTCAAACGCAAGCTGCTTCTGGCCGTACTCCCGTTGGCGATCAGCCTCTCCGGCACCGCCTCGGCGCTGGATATCAAGTTCGCCGAGATCCATCCGGCCGGCTACCCGACCGTAGTTGCCGAGCAGAACATGGGTAAAAAACTCGAAGCCGCCAGCAATGGCGAGATCACCTTCAAGATGTTCGCCGGTGGCGTGCTCGGCTCGGAGAAGGAAGTCATCGAACAGGCGCAGATCGGCGCGGTGCAGATGACCCGAGTCAGCCTCGGTATCGTCGGCCCGGTGGTGCCGGATGTGAACGTGTTCAACATGCCGTTCGTGTTCCGCGATCACGAGCACATGCGCAAGATCATCGATGGCGAGATCGGCCAGGAGATCCTCGACAAGATCACCAATTCCGAATTCAACCTGGTCGCCCTGGCCTGGATGGATGGCGGCACGCGCAGCATCTACACGAAAAAACCAGTGCGCAAGATCGAAGACCTCAAGGGCATGAAGATCCGTGTGCAGGGTAACCCGCTGTTCATCGACATGATGAACGCGATGGGCGGCAACGGCATTGCCATGGACACCGGCGAGATCTTCAGCGCCTTGCAGACCGGGGTGATCGACGGCGCGGAAAACAACCCGCCGACCCTGCTCGAGCACAACCACTACCAGAGCGCCAAGTACTTCACCCTGACCGGCCATCTGATCCTGCCTGAGCCGGTGGTGATGTCCAAGACCACCTGGGAAAAACTTACGCCTGAGCAGCAGACCCTGGTGAAGAAAGTCGCCCGTGAAGCGCAGATGGAAGAGCGTGCGTTGTGGGACGCCAAGTCGACCGCCAGTGAAGAGAAGCTCAAGGCTGCCGGGGTGGAGTTCATCGTGGTCGACAAAAAGCCCTTCTTCGACGCCACTGCGCCAGTGCGGGAAAAGTACGGCGCGCAATACGCCGATCTGATGAAGCGTATCGCCGAAGTCCAGTGACCTGCGGCCCCTCCCCAGCTAGATGCGGCTGCACGGCTACGTGCAGCCTCGGTGGTGCTTTATGAAAACACTTGTGTTGCGTGTCAACGATACCTTGTACAGCGGTTGCATCTGGGTGGCGGGGCTGTCGATCCTTACCATGACGCTGATCATTCCCTGGGGCATTTTCGCCCGTTACGTGCTCGGCAGCGGTTCGAGCTGGCCGGAGCCGGTGGCGATCCTGCTGATGGTGGTGTTCGCCTTTATCGGCGCGGCCGCCAGCTATCGGGCGGGTGCGCACATGGCCGTGACCACGGTCACCGATCGCCTGCCACCGGCACAGCGCAAGGCAGCGGCACTGCTGGTGCAGGTGCTGATGCTGCTGGTCTGCGCGTTCATGACCTTCTATGGCATCAAGCTGTGCGTGACTACCTGGAACCAGTTTCTCGCCACCCTGCCGTCGATTCGTGTGGGCATGGCCTACGCGCCGATCCCGGTCGGCGGGGCGATCACTCTGCTGTTCGTGCTGGAAAAACTCTTCTACGGCGATCAGAGCCATCGCCAGGTAATGCGCTTCGATGTCGTCGAAGAAAGCGAAGGAGCGGCATAAATGGATGCGTTCATTTTGTTGGGCAGCTTCATCGCCCTGATCCTGCTAGGCATGCCGGTGGCGTATGCGTTGGGCCTGGCCGCTCTGGTCGGGGCCTGGTGGATCGATATTCCACTGCAGGCAATGATGATTCAGGTTGCCAGCGGGGTTAACAAGTTCTCGCTGCTGGCGATTCCGTTCTTCGTGCTGGCCGGTGCAATCATGGCCGAGGGTGGCATGTCGCGGCGGCTGGTGGCGTTTGCCGGGGTGCTGGTGGGGTTTGTCCGTGGCGGCCTGTCGCTGGTCAATATCACCGCCTCGACCTTCTTTGGCGCGATCTCCGGTTCGTCGGTGGCCGACACCGCATCGGTCGGTTCGGTGCTGATCCCGGAGATGGAGCGCAAGGGCTATCCCCGTGAGTTCTCCACTGCGGTGACCATCAGCGGCTCGGTGCAGGCACTGCTGACTCCGCCCAGCCACAACTCGGTGCTGTACTCGCTGGCGGCCGGCGGCACGGTATCGATTGCCTCGCTGTTCATGGCCGGGGTCATGCCAGGGCTGTTGATGAGTGCGGTGTTGATGGGCCTGTGCCTGATCTTCGCCAGGCGCCGCAACTACCCCAAGGGTGAGGTGATCCCGCTGCGCCAGGCGCTGAAAATCGCCGGTGAAGCGCTGTGGGGCTTGATGGCGATGGTGATCATCCTCGGCGGCATTCTGTCCGGGGTGTTCACCGCGACCGAGTCGGCGGCGATTGCCGTGGTCTGGTCATTCTTCGTGACCATGTTCATCTACCGCGATTACAAGTGGCGCGACCTGCCGAAGTTGATGCACCGCACGGTGCGGACAATCTCGATCGTGATGATCCTGATCGGCTTTGCCGCAAGCTTTGGCTACGTGATGACGCTGATGCAGATCCCGTCGAAGATCACCACGCTGTTCCTGACCCTGTCGGACAACCGTTACGTGATCCTCATGTGCATCAACTTCATGCTGCTGCTGTTGGGCACGGTGATGGACATGGCGCCGCTGATCCTGATCCTGACGCCGATCTTGCTGCCGGTGATCACTGGCATCGGCGTCGACCCGGTGCATTTCGGCATGATCATGCTGGTCAACCTGGGTATCGGTCTGATCACGCCGCCGGTGGGCGCGGTGCTGTTCGTTGGCTCGGCCATCGGCAAGGTCAGCATCGAGGCGACGGTCAAGGCAATGCTGCCGTTCTATGTGGCGCTGTTCCTGGTGCTGATGGCAGTGACCTACATCCCGGCTATCTCGCTGTGGCTGCCGAGCGTGGTGCTGTAACTGTGACAGGCGGGCCTGCGGGCCCGCCCTCCCCCCTGCAAACGGATTTGTGCACATGGCTGTCGCCTCCTCTTCGAATACCTCACTCTTCCCGCGCAAGCTGGCGGTGGCGCTGTTGGCGCTGCTGGCTTGTGCCTTTGCCGGTAACCACATCGCCGCGCGGATCGCGTTTGATAACGACACAGGCGTGTTGCTGGCGATTCTGTGTCGCTCGGGCATCACCCTGCTGGCGTTGGCGGCGCTGGTGCTGTGGCAGCGGCAGTCGCTGGGGCTGCCATCCGGCTCGCGGCGCTGGCAACTGCTGCTGGGCCTGCTGATTGCCACCCAGAGCCTGTGCCTGTACTCGGCGGTGGCGCGGATCCCGGTGGCGCTGGCGCTGCTGGTCGGCAACACCTTCCCGATTCTGCTGGCGCTGCTCAGCTGGGCCCTCGGCGGACCGCGACCGACCCGGCGCACCGTACTGCTGATGGGGCTGATTCTGCTCGGTCTGGTGCTGGCGCTGGATGTGCCGTCACGCCTGGCCGACAGCGCTGAGGCCAACCCGGACTGGACTCTCGGCGTGAGCCTCGCCTTCTGCGCTGCCTGTGTGTTTGCCTGTGCGTTGTGGATCACCGATCACAAGCTGGCCGGCGTACGCGGGCCGGTGCGTAGCTTGCTGACCCTGATGATCGTGTTCGCCAGCATGCTGGTGGCCGGGGTCGGCGGCTGGGTGCCGGCGGGCTTGTCGTTGCCCAGCAGCAGCGCCGGCTGGATCGCTCTGGCCAGCCTGGTGGTGCTGTATGGCGTGGCGTTTACTCTGCTGTTCGTCTGCGTGCCGCGGCTGAACATGGCGCAGAACGCGCCGGTAATGAATATCGAGCCGATTGCCACGCTGTTGCTGGCCTGGGCCTTGCTCGATCAACGCTTGAGCAGCATGCAGTTGATCGGCGGCGCGGTGGTGGTCTGCGGGATTGTGCTGCTGACCTATCGGCGCTCGGCCTGATCACCGTGTTTGCATCTGGAGCTCGCTGAATGGCTTTATTCGAACTGCATCTTGAAGACCGTCTGACACGCATGAGCCTGGCCCCGGAGCTGGGTGCCAGCCTGGTCAACTGGCAGGTCAAGGACAGTGGCCAGGCGTTGCTGCGCCATAGCGATCAAGCGGCGCTGGACAGCGCTACGCCAAGGCGCCTGGGTTGTTATCCGCTGGTGCCGTGGTCCAACCGCATCGACAGCGGTGGCTTTGCCCGCCCTGATGGCTGGCTGGCATTGGCAGCCAACACCGAGCACTCGCCCTACGCGATCCATGGCAGTGCCTGGCAGCAGCCTTGGGTGGTTACCCATCAAGGCACTGATCATGCTTGCCTGACGCTGGACAGCGAGCTGCCTTTCGCCTATCGGGCGGTATTGCATGTCAGCCTCGACGAGGGCTGCCTGAGCCTGGATATGCAGGTTACGCATCTGGATGAATTGCCCTGCTGGCATGGGCTTGGGCTACACCCGTACTTGCCTCGCCATACTGACACCTTGCTGCTGGCACCGGCGCGTCAGGTATGGGTAGGCAATGAGGGTTGCTTGCCATCGCGCCAGGTTGAAATCCCGCCCGAATGGCGCTTCGGGCAGTTGAATGAGCTGCCAACGACACTTGTCGATCACGCCTTCAGCGGCTGGCAGGGCGAGTGCGCCATTGTCCAGCCGGCAGCCGGCTATGAATTACGCTGCAGCGCCAGCGGAGCCGACCATTACCTGTTGTTCTGTCCGCAGGACCAGCCGTTCTTCTGCTTCGAGCCGGTCAGCCATCCGATCAATGCGCACCATTTGCCTGGGCGCCCAGGCTTGCGCCTCCTGCACAAAGGCGAGCACGTCAGCCTGGGTTTCAGAATGCAGTATCAAGCGCTCAATTGAGGTAGTGGTGCGCACGCAGGTTACTCGCCAGCCGGTCGATGAACGCCCGCACCTTGGTCGAGCCGTATTTGCTTTCGCGGTGCAGCACATGGATCGGCCACGGCGTTTGCTCGTAATCCTCGAGCACCACCTGCAAGCGCCCCGCCGCCAGCTCCGCTGCCACTTGATACGACAGCAGCCGCGCGATGCCCAGACCTGCCGTGGCGGCGACGATTGCCGCGTCGTTGCTGGTCACCGTCAGCCGGGGCTTGATCCGCACCTGCACAGGTGCCTGCTCAGCGCCAAACATCCAGTCCAATCGCGGTGACACGCCGCTGGCCGCGATCATCGTATGCTCGGCCAGCTCGGTGGGATGCTGCGGTGTGCCGTGGCGCTGTAGATACTCAGGCGAAGCGCACAACAACCGGCGCACCTGGCCGACGCGCACAGCCTTCAGCCCCGAATCGGGTAATGGCCCGATGCGCACGGCAACGTCCATGCCCTCCTCCACCAGATTGACCACCCGATCGAGAAAGTAGGCGGACACGTCCACCTCAGGGTAAGCCTGCAAGTAGTCAACGATGCAGGGCATGACAAAGGCTTTACCGAACAGCAGTGGCGCGGTCACCGACAGATTGCCTTTGGGTGCGGCGTTGATCCCGGCCGCCGCCTCGTTGGCCTCGTGGATACTGGCGAGGATATTGCGACTGTCTTCCAGGTAGCGGCTACCGGCCTCGGTCAGGCGCACATTGCGCGTGGTGCGCTGCAGCAGCTTGACCCCGAGCGCCTCTTCCAGGGCACTGACTGCCCGCGTCACTGCCGCCGGCGACAGGCCGAGCTTGCGCGCCGCTGCGGCAAAGCTTTCCAGCTCACCCACCGCAATCAGCACCTTCATCAGATGGATCTGATCCATGCCCCGCCCCCGTATCAATCCTGCTGCGATTATTCCCGGGGCGGGCGGCTGATCACAAGGGCGCATCGATCAAAGATCCAGCACCAGCGGCTGGCCGCCGTCATCTGCCGGTACAGCGCAGCAGATCAGCACGCTGCCGCTCTCGGGCAGCTCGGCGGGCGGCTGCGGGTAATGCACCTGGCCGCTGACGATGCGCGTCTTGCAGGTGCCGCAGGAACCGCCACGGCAACTGAACTCCGGCGTCAGCCCGCGACGCTCGGCCAGCTCCAACAGGCTGCCGGAGCCAGGCGTCCAGCGCGCCTCCTTGGCCGAGCCGGCAAAATGCACCGGTACCGGCTGATTGGCTGCAGGTGGCTGCTGCAGCGCAGGCTGGGCACCGTCGCCGTGACGGGTCAGCGTCGACGGGCCAAAGGTCTCGGCATGGATGCGCGCGTCCGTCACGCTCAACCGGCGCAGGCCGTCATAAATAGCCTGGGTGAAGCTGGCCGGGCCGCAAACGTAGAAGTCATAGTCATCCAGCGCCAGGCGCGCTTTGATCTGCTCGATGCCCAGCCGACCGGCCATCTCGAAGTCCTGGCCAAGTACCGCTTGAGCTTCGGGCTGGCTGAGCGCTCGGTATAGGTGCAGGCGATCACCGGCCTGCTGTTGCAATGCACTCAGTTCCTGGCCAAATGGCAGCTCGGCCAGGCTACGGGCGCCCTGGAACAGATAGATCGGCCGTTTTGCACTGAGCGCCAGCTGCTCGCGCAGCATCGCCAGCAGCGGTGTAATGCCGACCCCTGCCGCGATCAGCACCAATGGCCGCTCGCTACTGCTGTCGAGCTTGAAGCTGCCCATCGGCTGGCGCACGTGCAGCACATCGCCGACGCCCACCTGCTCATGTAGGTAGCGCGACGCTGCGCCCTGTTGCTTGACGCTGATGCGCAGGTAGCCGTCCGACGGCGCGCTGGACAGGCTGTAGGTGCGGATCACGGTGGATTGCGCGTCAAGCGGCAAGCGCAGTGGGATGTGCTGCCCAGGCGCGAAGGTTATCGCTGAGCCGTCTGCGGGTTGCAAATAGAACGAGCGGATATCACGACTCTCCTGCTCGACCCTGCTCACCCGCCAGCCGAGCCAGTCCTGCTGGCGCTGAGCCTGTTGCAGGCGTTGCTGCGCTTCAGCCCAAGTGCCAGTGGCCAGGCTGGTGGGCGCATAGGTCTCGAAGTCCCAGCGCAGCGACACTGCCGCGGGGCGTCGTACTACCTGCTCGACCTCCAGTACCCACAGCCGCTCGGCACCTTCGAATGCCTCCGTCAGCGGGCTGTCCAGCAGCAACTCGGTGCGCCCTGACAGCTGCAGCACGTCGCCACTGGCAAAATCCACGAACAGCAAGCCGGCGCGTGGATTGACCAGTAGATTGCCCAGGGTATTGAAGTGCAGGTTGCCAGCGTAGTCCGGGATGGTCAGGCGATTGCCCTCGACCTTGACGAAGCCGGCCCGCCCGCCACGGTGGGAAACATCCACCGAACGCTGACCGTCGGCATGCTCGACATAGCTGGCGACGAACAAAGTGTCGGCGGCTTCGATCAGCGCTGTGGCCCATGCGTCCAGCGAGGTTGCGTCCTCGCGGGGCTGCGCGCCCCCTTCGACACGCCGGTAGTTGCGCAGCTGAATATATTGTGGGCAATTGCCGAAGGCGTGCTCGACCTGCACGTCAATTTGACCAGCTAGCGCCGTTTGAATCACGCCATTGATACGGTTGCGCCGACGCGTGTGCAGCTCGATGCCGAGCATGCCAATCGCCTGCCCGACGGCCAGCCCAGCGGCGGCTGGATCATCCTTGGCAAGCTTGGCGGTCAGGCGCAACTGACGCGGATCAGGCGAACTGACAAAGCCGTCCGCCCCTTCGATCAAAGTCGCCCAGGGCCGGCCCTGAGGGTCAACGCTGGCGGCAATCATGAACGGCAGTTGCTGGTAGAACTGGCGGTGTTGGTCGGGCATGTAGTCACGAATGACCTTCTGCCCGAACACTGCCATCCGCTCGGCGACGCCGGCTTTTTCCTGCAAGGCTCTCTCGCCGGCGTGCCAGGGCGAGCCCGGATCATGGGATTGCGTGTACATGACGGCGTCCCCCGGAGGGCGTGGGCCAGATCAGTCGGCGCTGTGCAGGCCGGCGGCAGTGCGCGGCATGGCGACAAAGCCGGGCAGCGCTTCGATGCGGGCCAGCCAGGCGCGGACGTTGCCGTACGGCTCCAGCGACACGTTGCCCTCAGGCGCGTGGGCAATGTAGGAGTAGTTGGCGACGTCGGCGATGGTTGGGCTGGTGCCGGTCAGGAAGGGTTGTGTGGCCAACTCCTGGTCGATCACGGCGAGCAGGTTGTGCGCCCTGCCGATCACTTCGTCCGCGTTGAACGAAGCGCCGAAGACCGTAATCAATCGCGCGGCAGCGGGGCCAAAGGCCAAGGGGCCGGCGGCAACCGACAGCCAGCGCTGCACCTTCGCCGCGGCCAGAGGTTGCTCAGGCAGCCAGTTACCCTGATCGTAGGTCTTGGCCAGGTACACGAGGATGGCGTTGGAGTCGGCGATGACCGTGCCGTTGTCGTCGATCACCGGGACCTGGCCGAACGGGTTGATGGCGAGAAACGCGGGCTGCTTGTGCTCGCCCTTGGCCAGGTCGACGAAGATCAGTTCAGTCGGCAGGCCGAGCAACGACAGCATCAGCTCGATGCGGTGGGCATGACCGGACTTGGGAAAGTTGTAGAGCTTGATAGGGGCTGGCATGGTCCTGACTCCGTGGTGGGTGGATGACGCAGACAATCCTGCGCCCATCCGCCAGCCAATAGAATCAGTGCCCGTGACAATCCATAATTTCGCCAGCCGAAATAATCGTTTAGTTGGTCACGCGCCTGCCGCACACCTTGGGCATTAGTGGCGATGTTGCTTCTGGTAGCGATACAAGCCACGCGCGGCGTCGATCACCAGTGGCACGCAGGCCTGAAGTTCATCGAAACTCATCGAGTCGAGCAGTTCGAAGTTGTCTTCCAGGCCATGCAAGGAAATGGCCTTGAGCAAGGCGTCCTGCTCTGGGGGCAGCTCGCCCCACTGCGCGACTTGCGTGCCGCGCATGTAGCCGAAGCACCACTCTTCCAGAATGATCGCTACGCCCTCTTCGCCTTCACTCTCTTCGAACAACGGCTCGAAGTCATCCAGCTGTTCGGCCAACTCCGCGGCCACGTCGTTGCAATAGCGCAACATCAGCGCGGTGTAGGCTTCTTCATGGGCTGGACGCTTGAATTTCGGCACCTTGCCGCCGCTGACTGCCGGCAACCACTGCTCAGGGTTGACCTTGACCGGGGAACTGGCCAGTGCGGTGAAAAAGCCATTGAGCTCGGCCAGGTTCAGCACCGAGAAATCGTTGCCGTAGGTGATCAACAAATCTTCGAGGCGGGCGAGTTCTTTTTCTTCAAGACGGGGCAGCATGGTTCGGTGGATTCCTGCACTACGGGATATGCAGGCACCCTAGCATAGCTAGCCGGCTTTGGTGGCAGGTTGCAGTGTGTGCCGCCACAGCCGGCGTCGCTCAGTACTGACCCAGATGCTCCTCGAGGGCTTGTTCAAGACCACAGCCGAGTAGCAGCCAGAGCAGAATCCGGCATTTGCGCGGGCACAAGTGCCCTGCCATCAGCATCCCTTTGCTGCGCAGGTCAATCTCGCCGCCGACAAAGCCATAGGTGGCAGTGGCCGTCGGCCCGCTGCCGGTGCGTGTGGCGATCACCACCGGTATCTGTTCGGCGATCCTTTGCAGCGCCTCGGCCCAGCTTGCCGATACGTGGCCGGCACCGAAGCCGGCTACCACCAACCCTGCATAGCCGAGCTTGGGCAGCGCCTCCAACAGGCCGGTGTCGGCATCCAGGCTCGCTTCCAACAGCGCGACGGTATGGCCACGATTGGTGGGTAACGGCAAGACACTACGGGCAGCACCAGGCTGGCGATATACCGGCTTGCCCTCCAGCAGATAACCGTCACAACCATCACCCGGCGAGGCAAAGGCCGCCATCGCCACGCTGGCGACCTTGCGCACTTTGGCAGCGCTGTGGATTTCATCATTGATGACCACCAGCACACCGCGCCCGCGACTGCTTGCGGCCAACCCGACCTGAGCTGCGGCGAGCAGATTGGCTGGCCCATCGGCGCCCGGCTGGCTGGCCGAGCGCATCGCGCCGGTCAGCACCAGCGGGGTTGGCGATGACCACAGCAAGTGGAGGAAATAAGCCGTCTCCTCAAGCGTATCGGTGCCCTGGGTAATGACCACGGCCTGGGCGCCCTGCTCTACCTCAGCTTGCGCCCAGGCGAGTAGTTCGAACAGTTGCGCAAAGCCCAGTGACGCGCTTGGCAGCAAGCACAAGGTGGCCGTTCGCAGCTCGGCCAGCTCCGCCAATTGCGGGACTGCCGCCAACAGGCCCAGGCAGTCGAGTGTAGCCGTGACGCCTTGCCCTGGTGCCGCCGCCTGCATGCTGACGGTGCCCCCCAGACTGCCAACCGAGAGTACTGCTCGCTTGCTGATGTGAGTCATCCTGCTTCTCCTGCAATCAAACTGAGCAACGGCACTATAGCCAGTGTGCAGATCGCCATCGACAGCACGTTACCGATATAGCCGTGCATATAGCTCGGCAGCCGGGTACTGATCGCGACCGCCAGCGGCGGCGCGAAAAGGGCGCCGAGGCTGGCGCTGAGCAGAATGGCCTGCCAGCTACCGCCCAGAGTCAGCAGCGCGGCTGGCACCACCGAAACGATAGGAATGTAAGTTGGATACCAGCCGCGTGCAATCCACTGTCGCCGCCACAGCAATACGCCCAGCAACGAAGCCAGCGCCTGGGCTGCGACCATTTCCAATACCAGCATTGAGCCATACGCCGCGGCTGCGGGCGCCAGTACATGAGCCAGCAGAACCCCAAGCAGGAGGCCAAGGCTGGCCCACTCATTGCCGAAGAACGGTGCTTCGCTGAAATCAGCCAGCACCCGGCGCAGCGTCCAGAGCACGCCATGGTCAGGTTTGGCGATGATGGCCGGAGCATCGTTCAGAGCAGAATCGCGGCGCTCTCCCAACAGCCCCGGGAAGCGTTTGTACAGAATGAACGCCACTGCGCTGGCCAGCGCCATGCCCAGCACATTGCCAACCACCACCGGCAGCTGCAGCGGGTAACACACATAGTTGACCAGCAGCAGGCTGGCAGGCGTGACCAATACCGCGCCCAGCAGTGCGCCACTGAGCGCTACCCGCCAACCACCTCCAAACAGCAGCACCATCGCCGCCGGCAACGAGACGAAAGCGACGAAGGTGGGTTGCCAGTCGCCGCTGGCCAGCGTCCACCCCCACAGCACATGGCTTAGCAGCAACCCCAGCAGCGAACTGAGCAACAGCCATGGCCATAAACCGGTGCCGTAGCAGATCGCGAAACCCTGCCAGCGGCGCCCGTTTCGATGTGCCCAGTGGCCAATCCCGGCGCCTAGCAACAGGCCAAGCGCTGGCAACTCATGCTTGTAGAAAGCGACTTCACTGATGTCGCCGACAATCCAGCGCAGGTAACTGTTGGGCTGCTCTAGCGTCGACGCAACCTGTGCGTAAGCGGGCCAGTCGCCGATCAGCACCAGCGCCACCAGCACGCCGGCCAGCCCGATCAGGAGCAGTTCCAAGGCACCGCTGGGCGATGCCGATCGAGTACGGTTCATCACCCCTCCTCAGCGCGGCAGCGCTGGATGCAGGCGATAACCGAGGGTCTCATCGTAGAGGTCGGTGCGCCGGTCGCGAGGCAGGTCGTTGAGGCTGTTCCAGATCGGCGCACTACGCGCAGCACTCAGGTCGACGTCGGCATAGACGATGCACTCAGCCTCGGCATCGGCAACCTGGCCGATGGGCCAGCCGTTGGTACCGGCAATCAACGAACAACCGAGAAAGCGTCCGCCACGCTCTTTGCCGATGCGGTTGGCCGCGGCGATATAGACATTGTTGACGTGGGCTGCGGTCATGGTCAGGTAAGACGCCATGCAGCGCCCGGCATCATCGAACAGCGGCGGCGGCGTCCACACCCAGTTGTTCAGGCTGCAGATGATATCCGCGCCCTGCTGCGCCATCAGCCTGGGCACTTCGGGGAACCAGATATCCCAGCAGATCAACAGGCCGATACGCCCGATGGGGGTCTCAAACACCGGAAAGCCGAGGTTCCCCGGTGTGAACCAGAGCTTCTCCTGATTCCACAGGTGCGCCTTGCGATAGTGCCCGAGCAGGCCATCGGGGCCGAACAGCACGGCACTGTCATACAGCTTGAGGCCATCACGCTCGGCGAAGCCAGCAGCCAGATAGACCTGATGCTTGCGGGCGAAGTCGCTCCACGCCTCAAGGCTGCGACCGCCGTGCAGAGGCTCGGCATGGGCATAGGCCTCGGCGCGGGTATGGAAGGTATAGCCGGTGTTGGCTAGCTCCGGCAGCACAATCAGCGTGGCACCTTCGCGCACGGCCCGGCGAGCCAAGGCCAGGCCTTTGCTCAGGTTGCCGTCACAGTGTTCGAGACCCACTTGCGGGTCGTACTGGATGACAGCAATGCGTACCGGGCTGACGGCATTGGGGGTATGGGGCATGGTGGCTTCCTTGTTGTGGTTATGGGAAGGAGGCCAGTAAAGCGGGGATGGCAAAGTTACCGACAGCCAGGCGGCTCCGGCAAAATCGTAGGAAAAATCTACGGCGTAGGCAGGAAGCAGACAGGGTCCCTGCGCAGACCGGGCGGGTTACGATCTGTTACCCAGCTCTGAATCTGGATGTTGCTGGCGTCGACATATAAACAATCGAGAGCAAGCTTGGGGCCATGGCCTAGAGGGAGTTAAGCAGTACGCAGGTATGGCTTTATCCCTGAGGCTTGTACAGGCACACGCAGCACAAAGCCGCTCCTGCACAAATAAATACAGCTGTTGAGGCTGCACTTATCCAGCAGAAGCGGCTTTGTACATACAGGCCCTGATTGACCTAAGCGTTACACCGCCAGCGCGCGCTCACGCAGCTCGCTGTTGAGGATGCGGTCGTTCTCGCTGTAGTCGACCGGGCAGTCGATCACGTGCACGCCTGGGGTCTTGATGCAGTGTTCGAGCAGCGGCAGGAAGCCTTCGGCGCTTTCTACGCGGTGGCCATTGGCACCGTAGGCTTCGGCGTATTTGACGAAGTCGGGGTTGCCGTAGTCCAGGCCGTAGTCGGTGAAGCCCATGTTGGCCTGCTTCCAGCGGATCATGCCGTAGCCGTCGTCACGCAGGATCACCACGGTGATGTGCATGCCCAGGCGTACTGCGGTTTCCAGTTCCTGGCTATTCATCATGAAGCCGCCGTCGCCGCACACGGAAATCACCGGGCGGTCCGGGTAGACCAGGTGCGAGGCCATCGCCGATGGCAGGCCGGCACCCATGGTTGCCAGGGCGTTGTCGAGCAAGACGGTGTTGGGCTTATGCGCCTTGTAGTTGCGGGCAAACCAGATCTTGTAGATACCGTTGTCGAGGGCAACGATGCCTTCGGACGGCAGCGCGCGACGGATGTCGGCGACCAGGCGCTGCGGGTATACCGGGAAGCGGTCGTCGTCGGCGCCTTCGGCGATCTGTGCTTCGTTGGCTTCGCGAATGGTCAGCAGACGGGTGAAGTCCCAGTGGCTGGTATCGGTCAAGGCTTCGCCGATCTGCCAGACGGCGTTGGCGATGTCACCGATCACTTCGATCTGCGGGAAGTACACCGCATCGACTTCGGCAGAGCGGAAATTGATGTGGATGACCTCGGTGCCGCCACGGACCATGAAGAACGGTGGCTTCTCAATGACGTCGTGGCCGATGTTGATGATCAGGTCGGCAGCTTCGACGGCGCGATGGACAAAGTCGCCCGACGACAGCGCGGCGTTGCCGAGGAAACGTGGGTGGCGCTCGTCGACCACGCCTTTGCCCATCTGAGTGGTGATGAACGGAATGCCGGTCTTGTCGATCAGTTGCTTGAGGACCTTGGCGGTCATCTTGCGGTTGGCACCGGCGCCGATCACCAGGATCGGGCTGCGCGCGTTCTGCAGCTTCTCGACAGCGGCTTCGACGGCCTTGTGCTCGGCCAGCGGACGGCGGCTCAGGCTTGGCGGGATCGGCATGCTGTCGGTTTGCTCTGCAGCGATGTCTTCTGGCAGCTCAAGGTGCACAGCGCCCGGCTTTTCTTCTTCCGCCAAGCGGAAGGCTTCACGCATGCGTGCTGGGATGTTGTCGGCCGAGGCGAACTGATGGGTGTACTTGGTGATGGGTGCCATCATGCCGCACACATCGATGATCTGGAAGCGGCCCTGTTTGGACTTCTTGATCGGCTTTTGGCCGGTGATCATCATCATCGGCATACCGCCCAGGTAGGCGTAGGCACTGGCGGTCACCAGGTTGGTCGCGCCTGGGCCGAGGGTCGACAGGCTGACGCCGGTCTTGCCGGTCAGACGGCCATAGGTGGCGGCCATGAAGCCTGCGGATTGCTCGTGGCGAGTCAGTACCAGCTTGATCTTCGACTTGCGCAGGGATTCGAGCAGGTCGAGGTTTTCCTCACCAGGGATGCCGAATACATACTCGACACCTTCGTTTTCCAGGCATTGCACAACGACATCGGCGGCCTTAGCCATCTTGCTTGTTACCTCAAGTAATTGGACGCCGGGACGTCCAGGACGGTCAGCACAGGGGTGCTGAAAGAGTCTTTGCACAGGCGCAAGGTGCCCGTGGGTTAAGTCTTGACGTTGAGGGTGCAGGGGAAAGTCACGTCATCAAAGTGCAATATTGTCGCACCTTCGAGGTGGGGGATGTCGAGGGGTTTGGCAGGGAGGTAGATTTGGGTGCCAGATGCAGCCGCAGATTTCCGGATCC